>NZ_FUZZ01000006.1 GCF_900168065.1 Chitinophaga ginsengisegetis
TTGTGCGCGGATCTGATTTACGTAATATAAAACCAGTTCATCTGTAAGCAGTACTTGTTTATTATGCCAGCTGTATTCATACCAGCTATGCCTGGTTTTGCCAAACAATCCGCATAGAGTGGCCAATGCCACTCTGGAATAATCCTGTCTCATTTGGGTGACTGTTTGGCGCCAGATTTTTTTCTAATCTTAATTTTAAAATGCTGTTCAGCCAGGTCAATCATCGTTTCCAAAGCTGCTATTTTTAACTTTGCCTCTGCCAAAGCTTTTTCTAATTCCTGGGATCTGGGGTCCGGTAAGTTTGCGCTGGTCGGCAATTGTTGCATAATAGATGGATTTGTAGCGATTAAAGCTGTATCCTCCTGCCGGTACTTATGCTGCCAATTATAGATAGTGTAGGGTCCTGAAATGTTATATACGGACATGGCTTGCCGG
Organism: Chitinophaga ginsengisegetis; assembly: GCF_900168065.1. Classification (GTDB taxonomy): domain Bacteria; phylum Bacteroidota; class Bacteroidia; order Chitinophagales; family Chitinophagaceae; genus Chitinophaga; species Chitinophaga ginsengisegetis. Next base: position 436 of record NZ_FUZZ01000006.1, read on the forward strand.
ATCGTCATTTCCCCCTGTTCAATATGTCGGAGAATACTTCTCTTCTGCTGGACTGTAAAAGAGCGGTGTTTCTTTTGCTGATATTTTTCTGAGCCATACAAACGCATCCAGTTGGCCAGACTGGACATTGATATCCCATAGTGTTCGCATACGGCCTGCCAACTTACTCCTGATTCTACGCTTGCCACGGCCTCTTTTATTAATTGTTTACTACACTTTTGACGACGATTTGTCCTTAAATCTGAACTTTTAAGACCTTGTTCTACTAACATAACACTTTTTTTAGTGTATAGTTTTTTCAGGACGGGTCAAAAACATGTTAGTAATATTTAGAATACGGCTTGTAGATATGGAATGTTTAAAAAGATTTTGAGGTTTAATTTTTTATCATAATTTAGTGAATGAATTGAAAGTGTTACCCAGATTTTTATGTGAAAGAGAATAGTTAGCCAATTTTAAATCATTTTTTTATAAACGTTAGCCCTGATCAACAGATAATGATGTAATCGATGGACTGCAGCATTAGTCTTGATTATCATTTTTATTTATCGACCCTGTACCGTAATAGCCTTGACTATGAAGTATTGTTTTTTATTTTTCTGTGCTTTTCTTGCAAGTCCTTTTACCTATTCCCAGAACATCTTTCTGTCAACCGGACCGGTAGGTATTGGTACTCACCTTATTCTTATCAGAGATCATATTACCATTTACATCAAAGCCCGCAAAGCCAGTGAAGCTAGTAAAGCCTCCTGCACCAACACCGGCACCTCCGGCGGAAACACCACCGAAGCCATCAACGCTGAGTGATATGTGTTATATTAGATAAAAATTAAATAAATGGCAAAAGGAAATGTTTTACTTCGAAAAGCTTTTGTTGAAATGCAAAAAGAATCCCCCGATTTAGGGGTTGCATTTAATCTTTTGGAACAATCTGCAAATAAGGGAAATGCAGAGGCACTTTACGCTATAGGCACTTGGTACTTATATGGAACATTTGTGAAAAAAAATCCTTCTTTAGCTGTTGAATATTTTATGAGTTCTGTAGAAGGGAATCACAGTAATGCATATTTTGATTTAGGCATTTGTTATGAAAGCGGAACAGGAGTTAAGAAAAACTATAAGAAGGTATTTGATTGTTATTTAAATGCTGCATTACTTGGGAATAATCAGGCAATATATGAGGTTGGGAGATGTTACTACTATGGAATAGGGATACCTAGAAATGAAAGAATTGCTGGCATTTGGCTTAGGCAGGCAAAGGAAAAAGGTGTAATAGACTAATTTGCGTCACATGGCACAATTCTCGATAACCTACCTGCTGAAAACCAAACCCACAGATCATGCTATCTCATCAAAATCCAATAATCCGGCATAAATTCACTGCCGATCCCACCGCAATAGTCCACAATAATACCATATACCTATACACCGGCCACGACGAAGCTCCCGTAGGAACGGAAGCTTATGTAATGAACGAGTGGTTGTGCTTCTCATCCACCAACCTCACGGAATGGACGGAACATCCTGTTCCATTAAAAGCAACAGACTTTTCATGGGCCAGCGGTAATGCTTACGCATCAAAGGTAATCGCGCACAACGATAAGTTTTATTGGTATGTGGCCGTAGCCCATGCTACCATTAAAGGTTCGGCCATTGGTGTGGCAGAGGCCACCAATCCGGCTGGTCCGTTTAAAGATGCCCGTGGATCGGCATTGATTACCCTTGATATGCTGCCATCAGGCGTTCATGAAAAAGCTAACCTGGATCCAACCGTGATGATCGACGACAACGGGCAGGCATATATTTTCTGGGGGAACGGACAGTGTTTTTATGCGAAGTTGAAACCCAATCTCACTGAACTGGACGGGCCGGTAAACACACTGGACCTGCCGGGGTTTGAAGAAGGCACACACCTGCATAAACGCAACGGCTGGTACTATCTTTCCTATGGCTACCAGATGCCCGAAAGAGTGGCTTATGCCATGAGCCGGAGTATGGAAGGCCCGTGGGAGTTTAAGGGAATATTAAGTGAGCTGGCAGGAAATTGCGAAACAAACAGGCCGGCGATACTGGATTTCAAAGGAAGGTCTTATTTTATTTATCACAACGGCGGACTGAAAAATGGAGGAAGTCACAGGCGCTCGGTGTGTATCGACTATCTGCATTACAATTCCGACGATACCATGAAACGGGTTATCATGACCTCCGAAGGAGTACAGATGGCATATTAAATGCAGTGCCTGTTATTATGAAAGTAATAGGCTCAGCCTGGAAAAGAAATAATCAACTCCAGTGAAAGGCTGCTTTCACCAGCGCTTCGTTGCTTTCTGCAATGGCGCCGGATGGGTCCAGCAAGGTATCTTCAAATCCTATTCTCAGGTCGTAGCCCTTATATTTAGCCACTTTCAGTATTTCCCAGCAGGTGCTGTCAAAACCATGCAACACCACGGTTTGATGCGGCTGCTTATCGGTAAGCTTATCTTCAATGGCTTTCACCGTTGCCAGTGCTGCCGTAAGCTCCTGCTCTTCCGGTTCAATTAACAGCCGGAAACATTCCTTCAGTAACCCGCTGCTACTGAAATTAGTGGCTGCCTGTGCGGAGTTGAGACCCGCTTCCACACCTATCTTCTTATCGAGTATTGCCTGTATGATGCGTTCAAAACCAGCTTCATGCCCGTTTACAGACACAAAGTTGGGCAGTACTTCCCACTCGCGGATATATGCAAGCCGCTGGCTGATATCGGGTACTATCCAGGCGCCGGTGCTGATGCCTACCGGGATTTCCGGCACAGCTGCCTTTACGGCTTTTACCTGTTCATTTACAAACTGTGGTTCCAGGGTTTCTTTACCGTTGTGGTCACGTACATGAAAATGAATAGCGCCCGCACCGGCAAGAACAGCGCTTGTGGCGGCTGCCACCAGTTCTGCTGTGGTAACCGGAATATCCGGATGATCGGCTTTGGACCTGGAACCATTTAATGCTGCTTTTATAAACATACTTCGTGGCTTTTTTGAGGTCACTGCATAAATGATACCTGTATTTTGATGATCAGCTTTTTCGCCGGTACCGGCGAAAGCAGGAGCGCCAGCGCTGTGGAGGAGGGTGATCAGATTGCAGTATTTTTTCCCTGAAGTGGGTATTTACCTGCTGCGGCAGCAGGGCAGGGCTTGTCTTCTTTCATCATTATTTTTAGCATACCGGTTGAGCTTTTTATCATAGCTTTAATCGTTTAAAAAGCTGCTGATGACGGATAATATTCTTACACAATCGTTAAAAGACATTACGGACCAGGAGATAAGTATCAACAAATTTATTGGAACGCAGAATAAAGAAGATTTTTACAAAAAAGCAGCACATCGCAGGGATGACCATTACCTGTTTATCTTTCAAAAAAAAGGCAGAAGTACGATCGTTATTGATTTTAAAGAGGTGGAATTAATTGAAAGTATGGTGTTGTGCGTGTTACCCGGACAAATTCATTATGGCATTGCAGCAGATAATAATACTGAAGCATGGCTGATCACACTGGATACTAATTTTGTAGAGGAAGATTACAGGAGAATTTTTGATGATTACTATTTTCAAAACACACCAGTAGCCTTATCCGGCTTAGAAAGTGCTTCTCTGAATGATTGTATTGAATTGATGGCGTCCATAGCGCAAAACCGCCGGCAATTGAATTTTATGCCCCAGGTAATGTATTCATTGATCAGCACCGGTATTGGAATGTTCGCTTCTGCTTATCGCCGGCAGGAGAATAAGGACGCATCTTTATCACGCACGCATCTTTTAACACAGCAATTTAAACGGCTACTTTTGCAACAGTTTAAAACACATAAAACTACTTCTGCTTACGCTACCCTGTTAAATATAACCCCTGCATACCTGAACGATGCCGTAAAACAGACAACAGGATTCACAGTAAGTTTCTGGATACAACAAACTATTATCGTGGAGGCAAAAAGACTATTGTATGCAACAAATGCATCTGTTAAGGAAATAGCCTGGCAGTTGGGTTTTACTGATCACGCTTATTTTACCCGCTATTTTTCTAATGCCGAAGGCCAGCCGCCACTGCAATTCCGCCACAATTGCCGCAAATAATCCAATAGTTCCCCTTATCCGTCCATTTTACGGGTGAATAGCTGCTGATAACTTTGCAGGAAAATAACAAATGGGAACCCACATCATTCTTACAGTCGGGGTAATATGCCTGTTATGGCTTTTATTCAGAGGGATAAAGTTTGTTTATCCTTATATCCGTCGCACAGATCTTAAAAAGTACCTGACGCCGGGAGCCTTTGCTGTTGTTACCGGCGCAACCGACGGAATCGGGAAGGCTATCGCTATGGCACTGGCAAAGAAAGGCTTTAATATCGTTTTACATGGCCGGAACGAAGATAAATTACAGGCGGTGAAACTGGAAATTGAAACGGATAACCCGCAGTGCAGGGTAGTTCTCCTGTTACATGATGGAAGCAGGAAAAGCCGGGTGAATGTGGAAGAAATTGAGCATTTACCTGTGACGGTACTGGTTAATAACGTAGGGATAGGGCCGATGAATGCACTCGCGGATTTTTCTGCTGACGAAATTGATGAAACAATTACGCTTAACATGGCCTTCCCATCACAGCTGACCCGTAGTTTGCTGCCACAACTGGGAAAACAGGCGCTTATATTAAATATTTCGTCGTATGCGGGCCTGTTCCCACCGCCCTATTTAGCGGTTTATGCAGGCTCAAAGGCATATAACAATGCCTTTTCCATTTCGCTGGCCCGTGAATTAGAAAATGTGGAAGTGATTTCAATAATAACCGGTAGTGTAAACACCGGGACAAATAAAAAGCCTGTCACCTTTATGAGGCCGGCCGCGGCCACCTATGCAAAACATGTGCTGGCCATTGTGGGTTGTGGCAGAAAGAGTATTATGCCCTATTGGCCTCATGCCATACAAACTTTTCTGATATCCCTGCTGCCTGAAAAGCTGATCGATAGCGCAACCAAAAGAGCCATGCAGCAGGAGTTAAAACGTCCGGGGGCTTAACCTGGCAGGCGTTTTAGTATAGCCAGAAAGGATCACATTCATCCTTTCTGGCTTACATCTTCCTGAAAAAATAATTATTTCGCTGCTACAACAGGTTTCTCATACCCATCTTTCTTCGCTTTCTCCGCCATTGTATTCATTCTTTTTTCTGTATCAGGGTGAGAAGAGAATAACTGGGAACCTTTCTTTTTATCACCACTGCTTTCCTGTGAGGCCTTCCACAATTTTTCAAAAGCCATAGACATGCCCCACGGATTGAGCTTTGCTGCTTTCAGAAATTCATAACCGTAGTTGTCGGCCTGGCTTTCCTGGTTGCGGGAATACGCGGAGTTAGCAACTGCTTCTCCCAATTCGCCGAGCTGTGAATCGCTCAGGGTACCGGCAGTACCGCCCTGTGAAGAAACGCCATCTTTCAGTGCGGAGGTCATCAGCGCTGTTTTGAACGCATCTTTGGAATCCTTGTTTTTTACATGTCCGATTTCATGTCCTATTACACCCATCACTTCATCATCTGTCATGGTTTGTAATAACCCGGCGCATACACGCACGCTGCCATCTGCACAGGCAAAAGCGTTGATATCCCTTACCAGGTACACTTTAAAGTTAAGGTTCATGCCCTCATAGCTGGTTACATGGTCGGTGAGCTTTTTCAGCCGCTGTGCCATCGGATCATCAGCCGGTGCAACGGGGTTGTGCTCATCCATCCACTGGATATACTCTTTGGTATACCTGATCACATCATCATCTGTGAGGGTGGCTGCTTTCACTGCTTTGGCGCCGGCGCCCAGTGTTTTTGCGTTTAATTTCAATTGTGCATTTGAGGCTAACGCAAATGACATAGTCAAAGCGCATACGAAACCGAATCGTGCGTAAACAGACATAATAAAGGTTTTTATTGTTGAAAAGGGTTAAATACTTAATGACTGCATTCAAGGTTACGGCGCGAAGATAAATATTGTTATGGTTCCATACAAACAATTTTAACGCCGTAAACGGCTCAAATGTTTTTAAAATATATTAATTTAGGGCATGTTGAAGATCCCTCTTTTCCCTGAATACGCAACCGTAGCAGCATTGCTCAAACTCTTGAACGGAACCACCGTTGCCTCATTTAAATCCATGTGGAACGCCATATGGGAATTGACCGGCACACCTCAAAACTCCGTAACCTGGACTGATCCCGATGCCTGGATCGAGGAACGCCTGAGCGGAACCGATAAAGCAACCGCGCTTAACATCTGGTTAGGTAGTAACAAAACCGTAAACCCCCGCTGGATCCGTGGCGATCAGTTTCTCATTAATGGTTATAAACTTATTGAAGAAGTGTCGGGGTTGTATAGTCTCACCGACAGAGGTAAGGTTTTTATCAGCAAAAAGGATAATGCAATTGCCCGGGAAATTGACAAGGAGGAAGGGCTGATTCAATTATTACTACAGGCAGCTGCACTGGATAAAGGGAAAAGGGCCGACTTCCTCGGGGAGTGGAAGAGTTACCTCGATACCAATAGTAACGTGAGAGAAGATAATGTAGTGAAGGAATACCTGCGCAGAAGGTTGATTAACCTGAAAAGCAGGGCTTACCTGAGCCGTGAAGGTAATAGCTATGCGATCACCGGCGAAGGACTGGCATATCTTAAAGCTGTCAATGAAAATAACCAGGATACTACATTATCACGATTAACGGTACTGAGCAGGGATGTGGAAAAATTTAATAAAGAACAGCGTGACCTGTTTCGTACCTACCTGGAGAAAACCACTCCTGCGCAGTTCGAGCGACTGGTAAGGGATTTGCTCAATGCAATGGGTTATGAAGATATTAAAGTCACCGCTATAACAAACGACAAAGGGGTGGATGTTACCGCCGTAAGTCAGCAGGGCATCACCACGGTGAAGGAAGTTATCCAGGTGAAAAGATTTACTAAAGCCAACGTGCAAAGGCCGGTGCTGGATAGCCTGAGAGGAAGTCTCCACCGGTTTGATGCTTTCCAGGGAACAATTATTACGCTGTCAGATTTTGCCAAAGGAGCCAGGGATGCGGCTTATGAGAAAGGGGCTGCACCCATAACGCTCATCAACGGGGAGAAACTAATTGATATGCTGATTGCTAATAATCTTATTATAAAGAAGAAACATCTGGAATATTATAGTATTGATGAAAGTTATTTTGATCATGATAGTGAGATGGAGATAGAATAAACGCATTATAAAAAAGGCACCAGCGCAGCCGGTGCCTTTTTTATAACAAGCCCAGGTAATCTACTTCAGATACACTTCTTTCAAATAATCCTTTAACGAAACAGGCGCCCGACCCAAAAGCTGTTCAAGTGTAGCATCATACACGTCATATTCGTTATTCTTTATCCCCGCAGCAAACATCGTGGAATAATAGATATCCTCCTCGCTAACACCATATTCCTTCAGCTGCAGTTTAAACACCAAAGGGTCAGGACTGGCATAGGTAATTCCTTTTCCTGAAACTTCGGAGAGCAGCTGGGCTATTTCCCTGAAAGAGTAGGACTTGCTTCCTGTAATAAGATAGGTTTGGCCTTCATGACCCGCTGATGTGAGCACATTGGCAATCGCTTCTCCCATTTCGGCCCGTTTCGCAAAAGCAGACTTTCCTTCTCCCGCAGGAAAAAAAATACCGTTGTCAAGTACCTGTTCCCCAATAAAAAATGGAATAGTTTCCGCATACAGGCAGTTCTGGAATATAGTGTAAGTTAAGCCGCTGCCGGTGATGATATCTTCCGTTAACCGGTAAGAATCCTGCATCTGACCAGGGTTAACGGGGTTCACCTGTTGGTTCAATGCCCCACTTGTATAGAAGATGTGCAGTACGTCAGCGATTTTCGCTGCTTCTACAACATTACTATGCTCTCTTAATCCATCATGGCTATTGGTAGATATCAACAGTAATTTATCCACACCCCGGAAAGCGCTGATCAATGAATCTATATTGGTGTAATCACCAATTCGCACATTTATTCCTTTTTCTTTCCATTTTGCCGCTTTGCTTTCATCCCTGGCCAGTGCAATTATTTCATCCGGATTAACGGATTTCAACAAATGTTCCATCACCGCTGTGCCTAAATGGCCGGTGGCTCCTGTAATTAATATCATGAGTTATTGTTTTTAGTTTATTCCGCCACCTAACGCCCTATAGAGATCCGTTACTGCATTTAATTTTTCCCGCCTGATAGCAATCGTTTCCAGCTCATTTTGAAGGGAGTTGTTCTGGGCTGTAATTACTTCAAGATAGGTGGCCTTGCCGCTTTGGTACAATAGTATGGCATCCCTTGTTCCTTTGCGGAGTGAAGCAGATTGCTGATTGACCAGTTCCAGCCGCTCGTCCGCATATTTCGATTTCGCCATTGCATCGGATACTTCGGCAACAGCCGTTAATACCCGCTGTTTAAATTGTGCCACCATCTTTTCCTGCTCAATAGCAGCTACTTCATACGAGGTTCTTAATGCGCGTTTCTGAAAAACAGGCTGCGCAATGTTGGCGCTGATGTTCTTCACCAACGAACCCGGCAAGTTGAACCACGTGTTAAACTTGAATGAATTAGCGCCTATGGAAGGAGTTAAGCTAAATGTGGGATACATGGCTGCTTTGGCTAAGCCCGTTTTTGAGTTGGCTGACATCACCGCATATTCAGCGGCCTTTACATCTGGCCGGCGACTCAGCAGCTGTGCGGGAACACCCGAAGAAAATGCCTCGTCGCTAACCAGGTTCGCAAAATTTCCGGTGCGCTCAATACTGCCGGGATAACTGCCGCATAAAATACTCAGCGCATTTTCCTGAACGGCAATTTGCTGTAAGGCAAGCGGCACCAACAGTTCGGCGGTTTTTTTCTGCGCCTCCGCCTGTTCTATCGCTAAAGAACTGATCAGTCCTGAATTGAATTGCAGCTGCATCATAGACAAGGTACTGTCGCTGAGCTGAATGTTATTCTTCGCAATCCTTAACTGTTCATCAAGGGTGAGGAGGTTATAGTAGGCCTGCGCAACCTGCACGATGATGCCGGTTTTTAAAGCCGACAGATTTTCTTTCTGTGCAAAAAAATCAGCCCTGGCAGCGCTTTTTTGCATTTTTGCTTTTCCCCAGATGTCCGCTTCCCACGAGAGCCGGAGTGTTGCGCTGAAATCATCCATATAGTTGGTCCCTAAAATCTGGTCGGTAAGGGAACCATTTAATGAATTTTTTGAGAGATAATTTCTGGTTGCACCAACATTAAGATCGGCTACAGGCAGTAATCCCAGCATAGCCTGTTTATAGGCCAGGTTTAACTGCTCCATATTCATCATGGCAATAGCCACCTCGTTATTTTTGTCCAGCGCTTTTTCTATCAGGCCGGTCAGTTGCGGATCTTTGAAGAAAGTACGCCATGGCAGTATGATGGTATCGCCTGTTACTGCTACTTCCTGGCGGAAGGTAGCAGGCATGTTGAGCGATGCCCGGGTATATTTTTTACTGACCGTACATGAAAAGATCGGCGACGCAACTACCAGGCTAATCGCTATGGTTTTGATATTAAATTTCATTACGCATGATTTATAGCATGAACATTCCCGGTTTTTGGAGAGATACGTTCCTGTAAGTATTGGAAAAGCATAAACAACAACGGGATCACAAATATTCCGAATACTACGCCCGATAGCATCCCGAAAGCCGCCCCGGTGCTGATCGATTTATTGCCCGCAGCGGTGCCGCCCTGCGCAATCATCAAAGGAATCATCCCTGCAATAAAGGCCAGGGAAGTCATGATGATAGGCCGCAGCCTCGCTTTGGCGCCATCGAGCGCAGCGTCGATGATACTCCACCCGGATTTACGCCGCTGCACCGCAAACTCCACAATCAGGATTGCATTCTTTGCGAGTAAGCCTACCAGCATGATCAGCCCCACCTGCACATAAATGTTATTGTCCAGCCCCGCGAGCTTAATGCCTAAAAAGGCGCCGAGTAAACCGGTGGGAATAGATAGAATCACCGACAACGGCAACAGGTAGCTTTCATACTGCGCTGCCAGCAGGAAGTAAACAAAAAGCAGCACCAGGCTGAAGATGATAAAGGTTTGGTTACCGGCAGCCTTTTCTTCCAGGCTTAACCCGGTCCATTCATAACCATAATCAGCGGGTAGTTTACCTAATACCTTTTCAATGTTTTCCATGATCTGCCCGTTGCTGTAACCAGGAAGACCAACAGCAGTAATGCTCACGGAATTGTAAAGATTATAACGGTCTACCGTTTCAGGGCCATACACTTTCTTTAAGGTGATGAGCGATTTGGCTGGTACCATCTGCCCGTCGTCGGTTCTCACAAATATTTCACTAAAGGCATCTTCGTCCATTCTGAACACGCCATCAGCCTTTACATTTACCCGGTAGAATTTGCCAAACCGCGTGAAGTTGGCCGACTGGTCGCCGGCGAAATAAGTCTGCACGGTACTCAGCAGATTTCTCACGCTCACACCCATTTGCTTTGCTTTGTCTTCATCCACTTCCAGTTCCAGTTGCGGATAATCGGCGCGGAACAACGTGTATGCGTATTGAACGCCGGGCTGTTGCATGATTTCACCAATCAGTTTGTCGGCGGTTGCTTTTAAAGCGCCGAGGTCACGACCGGCTTTGTCCTGCAATACGATCTCCGCACCACTGCTCACACCAAATCCTTCTACCGGTGGCATTCTTAAAGCCATCACCGATCCCTCTTTGATAGCGGCCAGTTTACCACTGATAATACCCATTACCTGGTCAATATCTTTAACAGCACCCCTTTCTTTTTTAGTTTTCAGTTTAATGAATCCCATCGCGTAAGCCGGACTGGCACTGTTACTCAGGATATTAAAACCGGTGATGGTTGTATTATTTTCAATCGCAGGGATATCACTCAGCAGGGTATCAATTTCCCGCACCACCTTTGTAGTGCGGTCAAGCGCAGTACCTGCCGGCATGGAAACACTGTAAACAATAAAATTATCGTCTTCCATCGGCACAAAACTTTTGGGCGTGGAAATCATCAGCCAGATAGCTACCCCGCTGATCAGCACCACGAAACCAATTGCCAGCCCCTTTCTCCGGGCAAGAAACCTAACGCCATTTACATATTTGCCGGTCAGGTTGGTAAAGCCGGAATTAAACCCGGTAAAGAAACGCTGACGGAAAGTTGTTTTGGCTTTCGTATCCCCGGCATGATTATTTTTGAGGAACAAAGCGCATAGTGCAGGCGTGAGTGTTAATGCGTTCAACGCAGATATAATAATCGCAATCGCCAATGTGTAGGCAAACTGCTTATAGAAAATACCGGAGGAACCTGTCATAAACCCAATAGGGATAAACACTGCCGACATTACCAGTGTAATGGCAATAACAGCCCCGGTGATCTCGCTCATAGCGCTGTGGGTGGCTTCCCTCCCGGAAAGATGAGTGCCTTCCATTTTACTGTGTACGGCCTCCACTACCACAATAGCATCATCTACCACAATACCGATGGCCAGTACCAATGCAAATAGCGTCAGGATATTAATGGTGAATCCAAATACAAGCAAAAAGAAAAAGGTACCTACAATGGCAACCGGTACGGCAATAGCCGGGATAATGGTGGAACGGAAATCCTGCAGGAACAGGAACACCACAATAAACACCAGTACAAATGCCTCTATTAAAGTTGATTTTACCTGGTTGGTGGCTTCATCCAACCGTTCTTTGGTACTCATCAGGCTGATGTATTTTATGCCCGGCGGAAATGCTTTCGACAGTTTTTTAAGTTCATTCCGCACACCGGTTTCAATTTCATTGGCATTGGAGCCGGTAGTTTGGATGATGGCAAGCGTAACCGCATTTTTACCGTTCGATTTATTATCGCCGCTATAAGTGATGGCCCCAAATTCTACCCTGGCTACATCTTTTAAACGTAACAGGTTACCACCATTTCTTTTTACCACTATATTTTCATATTGTTCAGGAAGATCTTTTTTGCCCTGGTAGCGCATTACATACTCCAGTGCTGCATTGGATTCCTCTCCCAGTTTGCCGGGGGCGGATTCCAGGCTCTGATCTGCTATGGCCAACCTGATGTCGTCGGGCACCAGCCCGGCATTGGCCATTTTTCTCGGGTCCAGCCAAATGCGCATGGAATAATCCTTAGAGCCAAATACCTGCGCCTGTCCCACACCGGGGATCCGTTTGATCTGTGGTATCAGGCTGATGTTCGCATAGTTCTGGAGAAACAGTTCGTCATACCGCGTATTATCATCGGTATAAAGATTAAAGATCATGATCATGCTGTTCTGCTGCTTGGAAGTAGTAAGCCCCATTTGTACTACTTCCTGCGGCAGTCGTGGCGTGGCCTGTTGCACCCTGTTCTGCACGTTCACGGCTGCCTGGTCGGCATTCACGCCCTGTTTAAATACCACGCTGATGGAAAAGGAGCCATCGTTACTTGCAGTGGATTTGATATACTGCATGTCTTCCACGCCGTTGATCAGTTCTTCCAGTGGTGTAACCACGGAACGGATCACAGCCTGGCTATTACCGCCGGGGTAGGAGCCGCTTACCATTACGGTAGGTGGCGAAATATCGGGAAACCTTGTTACGGAAAGCCGCGTAATCCCGATGATACCCAGTATGAGCAGTACCACGGAAATCACGGTGGCCAATACGGGCCTGTCTATTATCTTTTTTAACATCCTGATTAGTTTTGAGAAGAATGAGCGGAGGTTTGTTTGGCAACGGCTGGCGCAACAATTTTAGGCACCACCGGCATGCCGTCGCCCAGTGTTTCTATATTGTTTACGGCAATCCTGCTACCGGGCCTGATGCCATTACGCACCAGGTAATTTTCACCCACTCTTCCGGATATTTCAATGGGCTGCATCGTAACCTTGTTGCTGTCTGCCAGCACGAAAACAAAAAATTTGTCCTGGATATCCTTTACGCTGGCCATTGGAACCTTCAGCACGGAGGAGAGGGTTTTATTCACTACAATCCTTGCTGAACCACCGGAACGGAGCAGTTTATCCGGGTTTGGGAAAACGGCTTTAAGGGAAATGCTCCCGGTAGACCGGTCGATGTTCCCGCTGGCGGTTTCCAGTGTGCCTTTGTGGTTGTAAACACTGCCGTCTGCCATGATCAGTTCCACGGTGTTGCGGGCAGCGGTTTGCTGCTCTTTCACATAGGACAAGTATTCCGCTTCACTCATAGAGAAATAAACAAACACCTGGTCGATTTCAGAAAGGGATGTCAGCGGCACGGCATCCGCAGGTGTAACCAGGTTGCCGGTACGGTTGGGGATTCTTCCAATGTAACCGCTCACGGGTGCCTTTATGATGGCAAATGCTGCATTGATCCGGGAAGAACCTAACGTAGCCGCGGCTTGTGCCACCTGCGCAGTGGCTGCATCGTAGGCCGACTGCGCAGTTTTTAGCTGCATTTCGGATACTACTTTGCCGGCTACCAGTGGTTTTAGTTTTTCTATCTCCAGGCTGGCATTCGCCTGGGCGGCCAGCGCCGATTTCAGCGCAGCCTGGCTGCTGTTCACCTGTTCATTAAATACATCGCCTTTGATCCTGAACAGCGACTGCCCCTTGTTTACAAAATCCCCTTCTTTTACATAGATGGCTTCCAGGTAACCAGACACCTGGGCTTTGATATCCACATTCACACTTCCTTCTATGAGCCCCGGGTATTTCTTCTCCACAGTAGCATCGGTTGCAGAAGTCTGGATAAAGGCAACTTCAGGCGCACCCTGCTGCCAGGCCCCTGATTGTTGCCCGCCGGAGCCACAGGAAGCAAGTAGGCCGAGCGCTATTATACCGGGTAGCACCCTGAATTTCACCGCATTGAAAGGCTTTATAATTTGATGTGTCATCTTCATAAAAAATTAATTTCCGGAGCAAAGGAAGCTGTTAATAAGGGGGGATGATGGTTGAAATCAACTGAACCGTGAATTTTGACAGCTGAACCGATGACGGTATTACCTGATCCGGGGGAGATACAGGTGGGTTGGGCGCCTGTTTTAACGGTTCAGGCGCAGGGTTTTACAAATCAGTATCATCCTTATCGATGAAAGAGCTGATCTTCACTTATCTTTGCCCTCATTATTCTAACAAGTGATAAATTGATCTTTTGAGATGATAAATCTATATCGTAAAACAGCATTGATCGAAGCAGTATCTTATCTGATATTATTATTTGTGGCGATGCCCATGAAATACATCTTCTCTGTTCCCGAACCGGTAAAGTATTTTGGGTGGCTGCATGGTGTATTATTTATCGCATTTATTGCGCTCCTGCTTTCCTGCTGGATTAAATACAGGTGGAGCATAGTTAGGGTGGCCGGCTTTTTCGTGGGATCGCTGCTGCCGTTTGTACCCTTTATATTTGAAAAGAAACTGAAGGAAGAATACGGAAACTGATACACCTGATCAGGAATCTAACCAGGCTTTTATTAAATGCGCTTTATCCCGGCTCACAATCACTTCCACATCAGGATGTTTCTTAATCATGATTTTTAATTTCCCGTGGAAGTAGTTATGCACATGCTGGATGGAATCGATATGAAGAATGAATTGCCGGTTGGCCCGGAAGAATAATTTAGGGTCCAGCTGCAGCTCCAGTTCTTCCATACTCTGTGGAAGAATTTCTTCCATTCCATTTTTCAGCCTGGCCCTGGTGATCTTTAGTGCGGAATAGAAATATACCACTTCCTCTACCAGCACTGTCTTATAGCCGTCGCGGTACGGTAACAAAAAGCGGCTTCTGTAATCTTTGGGGCGAAGGAAATTGGCAATTCCGGCTATTGATTTATTGAGATCTACCTGTGTGTAGCGCTCCAGTTTCGAAAAAGCCGCTTCCAACTCTTCTTCTTCCACAGGTTTTAACAGGTAATCAACACTGTCAAATTTAAAAGCACGCACGGCATATTCATCATAGGCTGTGGTGAAGATGATGGCGCAATTTATTTTTACGGCATCAAAAATGTCAAAACTTAACCCGTCAGAGAGTCTTACGTCCATCATCACCAGATCCGGTGCATCGTTTTCTTCAAACCACTTGATGCTGTCGGTAATACTTTCCAGCACCGCCAAAACAGAGGCCTTCGGCCGGATGTTGCCTATCAGCCGCTTTAGCCTGTCGGCATTGGGCTTCTCATCTTCTATAATTAATACTTTTTCGATCATAATTTTATCAAGGGAATAATTACTTTAAATGAATCTGCATCATGCACAATTTCCGGCAGCCTGTCGGAAAGCAGCTGGTACCTGCTGATGATATTATGTATACCGATACCGGAAGAACTTACCTGTTTCTCAATGGGGATCAGGATATTCTCCACCACTAAATTTTCATTATCAAGATATACTTTGATGATGAGCGGATTATTTTTTACGGTCTTATTATGTTTAAGGGCGTTTTCAACCAGCAACTGCAGGGTGAGGGGCGGTACATGTAAATTATTGTTGTTGGTATCCACATTAATTTCAAAGTGTACACCGCTGCCTACCCGGTGCTCAATCAGGAAAATATAGGCAGTTAAAAATTTTAGTTCATCTGAAAGAAGAATAACGTCTTTCCTGGAATTTACCAATAAATAGCGATACACTTTGGAGAAATTCTCCGCGTACTGATAACCCAGTTGCTGGTTTTCGAGAATGAGTTCAGACAGTACACTCAGGTTGTTAAAAACAAAATGAGGATCAATTTGAAGCTTCAACGCCTGGAGCTCGGCCTCTGTGGCCGCCTGTTTATGTGTGGCAGCACTGAATTTATATTCTGCCGCCTCCATCGCCGCATTTTTCCAGTTTAAAATTAAGAAATCGCCCGTATGGATGGCAATGATCACAAATGAAATAATAACGCTGGTGACAACCCATTGAATAAGCCCCCTGATTTCTTCAATAGGCCAGTCAACATATCTTGTAACAGACTCGCCGTTTACCAGGCTATAGCAGAGTAAATTCGCCATGATGATCAACAGTACACTCACCATATTAAGACTGGTTTCTATTGCCAGCCGCTTTCCGGGATGTTCGGGCCACGGCAGGAGTTTATTGAGTTTGGCATGAATAGCAATACCAGACTCAGAAATCAGCAGGCAGGAAATGAGAGAAACCAGCCACTCTGCCAACAGCGTGAAAATATTTCTGTCGAAGTAACTCTTCCAGAAAGATGCATAAGGATCTATCACATAGGAAACGAGGTACATTAATATGAAAGCAAAAAAAACGAATAAAATCCGCTTCCCTTTGTTACTTAAAAATGTTTCCCTCTTAGTCATATGTTCTTTAAATTTTGTAGAAAGATGTGGTCCTTTATCAAAAGTTAAACGCGGTAAAGGTACATCGAATAAATTCCTGACGGCTTATCTCCGGCCGGCAGGAGTCCCTGTTCAATCCGGCAAATGTTGCATTTTACCCGCTGAAAGTGTCCACTTTATTGCCCAATCGCCGGAAATGGCTCCTGAATGTCAGCATTGGCGTATCTGAAGCAGCAGTCATCAAAAAAAACAAGCGGCAAATGGCGGTAACCGCCTTGCAGGGTGTCTACTCTAAAAGCCGTCATCACGCAATGCAGATACCACGTATAAGAAACGCCCGCCGGTTTTTTACCGGCTTACTTTGCAGCTTCTCCCTCGCCACAGCTGCGCAACAAAAAGAGCTGGTCGCCTATGCCAATACATTACAGGGCACCAATTCCGAATTTTCACTTAGTAATGGCAATACGCATCCTTCTACAGCACTGCCTTTTGGCATGCATGCCTGGTCTGCACAAACAGGCAAAAACGGCGACGGCTGGAAATATCAATATAAAGCCACTACCATCCGCGGCTTCCAGCAAACGCACCAGTGCAGCCCCTGGGTGGGCGACTATGCCGTATTCAGCCTGATGCCGGTAACGGGAAAGCTCACCGTTGGAGAAGAGGAGCGCGCTACGGCTTTCAGTCATGCGGATGAAATAGCCCGCCCGGACTACTACAAGGTAACTTTCGCCAATAAAATCACCACCGAATTATCGCCTACGGAAAGAGGTGCACACCTGCGTTTTTCTTTCCCGGCAAAGCAACCAGCCTACATTGTGCTGGACGGCTATGATGCCCTGAGTGGTGTACAAATATTTCCGTCAGAAAGAAAAATTACCGGCTACGTCACCAATGGCCGCTTTATTCCCAAAGGCTTCAGGAACTATTTTGTGATCGTGTTCGACCAGCCCTTTGAAGCCAGCGGCGCCTGGGAAAATACAAACAACCGGATCTTTGCAGATACGCTATCCGCCGAAGGAAAAGGCGTAGGTGCATTTATACGTTTTAAAAACGGCGCTGTGGTACAGGCCAGGGTTGCTTCTTCCTATATCAGTGCCCAACAGGCGGAACTTACCTGGCAACAGGAACTCAAATCCTTCACCAGGCTGGAACAAACAAGGGCGGCTGCCGCCAGAATCTGGAACACCCTCTTTGGCAGGGTGCTGGTGGAAGGTGGAACGGAAAAAGATAAAGCCACTTTTTATTCCTGTCTTTTTCGCGCCAATCTTTTCTCACATACATTCTTTGAATACAACAGCAAAGGAGAACCTTATTACTTCAGTCCATACGACGGTAAGATACACAATGGGTACATGTACACCGACAACGGCTTCTGGGATACCTTTCGCGCACAGTTCCCGCTAAACACCATCCTGCACCCCACTATGGAAGGGCGCTATATGCAGGCGCTGCTGGATGCACAACAACAATGCGGCTGGCTCCCTGCCTGGTCGTTTCCCGGCGAAACAGGCGGTATGCTCGGCAATCACGCCATTTCCCTGCTGGCCGATGCCTGGGTGAAAGGTATCCGCACCTTCAATCCCAAACAGGCGCTGGACGCCTATTTCCACGAAGCCATGAACAAAGGCCCCTGGGGCGGCGCCAATGGCCGCGCAGGTTGGAAAGAATATTATCAGCTGGGCTATGTAAGTTTCCCGGAGTCGCACGGCAGCACCTCGCAAACATTGGAATACGCATACGATGATTTCTGCGGTTATCAACTGGCGAAGCTCACCGGCAACGATTTCTATCAGTACGTTTTTGGTCGCACCATGTATAATTATAAAAACCAGTACGACAGTCTCACCGGGTTTATGCGTGGCCGTAAGCTGGATGGCGCCTGGCTGGAAAACTTTGATCCGTATGAATGGGGCGGCCCCTACACAGAAGGAAATGCCTGGCACTGGCAATGGTCGGTATTCCACGATGTACAGGGCCTGATTAACCTGATGGGAGGAAATACACCCTTCATCACAAAACTGGATTCGGTTTTCAGCGCCCCCAATAAAGTAAATGTTGGCGCTTACAAACAAACGATCCACGAAATGACGGAAATGGTAAATGCCAACATGGGACAATATGCACACGGCAACCAGCCCGTGCAACACATGATCTATCTTTATAACTATGCCGGTCAACCCTGGAAAACACAGGCGCACGTACGGAATGTAATGACCAGACTTTACAATGCAGGCGAAAACGGGTACCCCGGTGATGAAGACCAGGGGCAGATGTCGTCCTGGTACGTGATGAGCGCTATGGGCTTTTACAGCGTGTGCCCCGGCACGGATCAATACGTGATCGGCAGCCCGCTGTTTCCGAAAATGACGGTAACACTGGAAAACGGGAAGCGGTTTGTAGTGGAAGCCCGCAACAACAGCCCGGAAAATGTATATATCCAGTCGGCGGTGCTCAACGGCAAACCCTGGCCGCATAACTGGCTCCGGCATGCGGATATCGTTAATGGCGGCGTGCTGCTGCTGGAAATGGGCAATAAACCGGCTACCGGCCGGGGCATCACAAACGAGGATAAACCTTTTTCGTTAAGCAGCCGGTAATAACACGGCTGCAGGTAATTTCGTACCGACATTAAGAATTTCGTACTGAAACGATTAAATTAGCCCGTAGTTCGAATTCATGTCGATGCGAAAAGATTTTTCCACGTATACAGATGAAGAGTTGTTCCTGTTTGTAAAGCAGGGGCATAAGGATGCGTTTGAGGATATCTACAGGCGCTTCTGGCAGGAGTTACTGGATGCCGCTTACCGGCGCGTAAAAGTGCAGGAATCCGCCATGGAGCTGGTGCAAAGCCTGCTGGTAGACCTGTACCTGAAAAGGGAAACCATTTCTCTGAACACCTCGCTCCGCAATTACCTGCACACGTCACTGAAAAACAGGGTACTGAATACCATCCGTTCACAATTGGTGCGTAACACCTATCAGCAACACGTATTGAACGACAACAGCCACTATGCGTCCGATGCCGCCAGCACCCTGCAATTAAAGGAATTGCAGCGGCATATAGATGAGTCCTGCGCCAGCATGCCCGAAAAATGTAGGGAAGTATTTTACCTGAGCAGGAGAGAGCAGTTGTCGTACCAGCACATCGCGCGGCAACTGAATATTTCGGTGAACACCGTAGAGAAACATATGGTGAAAGCGCTGAAAATACTGCGCTCTCACCTGAAACAATACCACTACATCGTGTTCTGGTGCGTGGTATCCCTGTTGCTGCTGTGGGGGCAAATGTCAAACTATTTTGAATCGTGATGGCGGTAAGCCATTTTTCAGGTGTCTAATGTTAGAGAGACTATGGATATGAACAACACCCGGTTAAAAGAATTATTGGATAAATACCTGGACGGTACAGCCACTGAAGTTGAAATCAGTGAGGTGGACAATTGGTACAGGTCTTTCGAAAATGATCCGGCCTTCACCGCGCAATTCAGCCCGGAGCAACGCGCTGCGTTGGAACAGCTGATCTTCCTGCGTATCAGTCGCCAGGTAGACGCAGCGGAACCACGGGTGAGCTACCGGTCTGTTCGTTGGTGGGCTGCCGCTGCTGCTGTGGCTTTGCTCATTACCGCAGGCGCATTCTTCCTGATTCGTAAACAACCGGTTCAACCGGGAAAAACGATAGCAAGCGTAACAGAACAAACAACTAAAAAAGGTATAAAAAAGATCAGCCTGCCGGATAGCAGTATCGTGTGGTTGAATATAGACAGTAAGATCCGGTATGAAGAAGCTAAAGGCCGGGAGATCTGGCTGGATGGAGAAGCCTACTTTGAAGTAGCACCCAAACAAGGCGCTCCCTTTTTGGTACATGCCGGTACACTCAATATTAACGTACTCGGAACCAGCTTTAACATCGACGCCTATACGCCGGATGCAAAAGTAACCGTAACGGTAGCCAGCGGAAAAGTAGCCATTGGCAATGATCAGCGTAGCCATACTACATTGGCCGCCAATCAGCAGGCTATTTACCACGCTGCAAAAGATCAGCTGGAAACAAACAACATCGCTGCCGCCGACATCAGCGCCTGGACACAGGGGCAGCTGATCTTTAAGAAAGCTTTGTTCCGCGATATTGCACAAAAACTGGAACGCAGGTACGATGTACGTATCCTGTTTGCCAGCGAACAAATTGCCAACTCATTGCTCACCGCCCGGTTCGATGCCAACGTGCCGTTTAAAAACGTACTGGGTATGCTGTGTGATATCTATGGGTTTAGCTACCGGCAAACGCCGGGCAAAAACGAATACCTGGTTTACAAAAAAAGTCAACCAAATAAATAATCCGGAAGGATCAGCCACGAGGCGTGATAATTTCAAGTTATGAAAGTGAAAACAGCGGAGTGCTTGCACATGACGCCCAGGTGGCTCGCCTGCCTGGTGCTGGCATTGTGTTGCCTGTACCCGCCGCGGATCACGGCCCAACCGGGAACAACAGAACTGAAACGGACTACGGTAGATATATACGTTGTGAATGAAACACTCGATAAAGTGTTTGAACAGGTGGAAGCAGCCACCACATTCCGGTTTGTATATAACCCGTCGGAAATAGCAAAAAGCGGAAAAGTAACGATCAATAAAAAGAATATTCCGGTGGAACAGGTGCTGAAATTATTGCCAGCTGTATTACAATATGAACTGCGTGGCAGGAACCTCCTCATCACCCGGAAGGAACCGCCGCCTTTGAACCAGGCTTCGGTATTAACAGGAAAGGTAACGGATACCAACGGCAACCCACTGCCGGGTGTATATGTGATGAAGAAAGGTTTGCAGCCCCGCATCGTAACAGATCCGGACGGCTCCTTCAGCATCCATGCCGATCCGGGCGATACCCTGCGCTTCAGTCTTCCGGGCTTTGGCGAACAGGAAGTGCCGGTGGAAAGAGTGAATATGCTGTACGTTTCCCTGCTGGCAAAATATGCCTCTCTCAAAGAAGTAGTGGTGATCGGCTACGGCACTTCCAGCAAGGAAATGCTCACTACGGCCGTGGGCACCGTAAGCGGCGATGTATTAAAGGAACGCGCTACTACCATGAACCTCATGCAGGGACTGGCAGGAAAAGTTGCCGGCGTAAGCGTGATGATGAATTCCGGAAAACCCGGCGGTAACCCGATCGTAAAAATCAGGGGCACGGGTTCCATCAACGCTTACAACGGCCCGCTGTATGTGGTAGACGGGATTGTGGGCGCCGATCCGCTGATCCTTGATCCGAATATTGTGGCTTCGGTAGACGTGCTGAAAGATGCGGCTGCCTCGGCAATTTATGGCGCAAGGGGATCCAATGGCGTGATCGTGATCACCACCAGGAAAGGAACAAAAAGCAGCCCGGCTATTTCGTTCCGCAACACCCTCAGCTTTGGCTCACTGGCCCGCAAAGTAAAGCTGATGAATGCAGAAGAAGCACTGGAGATGTTTAAACGGGAGTATGAATATCTTCCCGGCCGCACAGCGCCGCATCTCGATGCCTCCTGGCAGTTTCCGCGGAAGGAAGAACTTTTCAATGCGGATGGTACGCCTAAATATCATACGGACTGGCAAAAGGAAGCAAGTCGCCTCGCAGTGTCCCACGAACATTCGTTGTCGCTGTCTGCGGGAAAGGATGGCTTCTCTGCCCTTGTCAATCTTTCTTACAACGACCAGCAGGGAATCCTGATCAATAGCTACTCCCGGCAAATCAACGGCTTTATCAACCTCGGCTGGGATGTTACAAAATGGCTGCACGTACAGGCAGTGATCAACAGCGGCGCCGCGAAACAAAATAATGTCGACATCAATACATTCGGACTGAATGCTGTGCGCCAGATCTATGAGTTTCTGCCCTTCCTGCCGGTACGTTATGCCGATGGCACGTATTCGCGCAAAGGGGATTACCCGGGTGCAGAGGATTCTGAAAACCCGGTAAGACTCATGCGGGAAGTGAAGTCGGTGGCCGGCCGCACGTACACGATGGGCAACCTGATCACTACCATCCGCCTGAACAGTAAACTGCATATCACAGCAGGTTTGAGCGGGCAAACAGGCGCCACCTACAACCTGTATTATTCCGGCCGGGATATCCGTGGCTATTCTGATACACAACAGGGCGTGGCCACCCGTGCAAATGGAAATTCCGGTTCGTGGACTTCGGAAGATTACCTGACCTGGAACAACCAGTTTGGCAAACATAAAGTCACCGCCGTGGCTGGCGCCAGCTGGTACTATTTCGGGAACATGAGCACCCAGGCAGGAAGCGAAGGCTTCTTCGATGATTTCTTTTCCTACAACAGCCTGCAAACAGGGCTGGTGCCGCAACGGCCACAGTCGGGAACAAGCAATACAGCGATGAACTCCTATTATATGCGGTTTAATTACGACTACGACAGCCGCTACCTGTTTGGGTTTTCTTTCCGCGCAGATGGGTCTTCGCGTTTCGGCGCCAATAACGTGTACGGCTATTTCCCCAGTTTCTCAGGCGCGTGGCGGTTGTCGTCGGAGCCTTTCCTCCGGCACGTGCGCAGCATCAACGACCTGAAGATACGCGGCAGCTATGGCATTGTAGGCAATGCGGACATCGGCGATTATGTAACGCAGGACAGGCTGAGGAGCGGCCAGGTAGCATTCAATGGTCAGGCCGCACCGGCCGTGATGCTGGAAGCATTGGGCAACAAAAATCTTAAATGGGAAAAAGCCCACCAGCTGAATATCGGCGTCGATGTTTCACTGCTGGATAACAGGATACAATTTACCGGCGACGTTTATAACCGCGTAACAAAAGACCTGTTGTATTACAGGTTGATGCCTGCTACTACCGGCTACGAGGGCGTGTTTGACAATATCGGTTCTATCCGCAACAGGGGCGTTGAACTGTCGCTGGTCACCAACAACATCCGGCGCAAACAGTTTTCATGGAACACTTCCCTGATCTATTCCATGAACCGCTCCCGCGTGCTGGAACTGAATGGCGATATCATGTATCCCTGGGGTGGCCGCATCATGGAAGGACGCCCGTTAAACGAATTTTATGGCTACCGCCGGCTGGGCACCTGGGGCACAGCTGAAGCGCCCGAAGCAGCTGCCTATGGCAAAAAGCCAGGCGATGTGAAATATGCAGATGGAAACAATAATAAAGTGAAAGATGCCAACGACCGTACGGTACTGGGCAACGGCATGCCCGGTTTTGAAGCAAGCCTGAGTAATACGTTTACCTATAAAAATTTTTCGCTGTTGGTAGATGTGCAAACGATTTATGGACACAGCCTGGCAAATTTTACCAGGATGCTCATGGAAAATGCAGCGCCCACCACCAACAGCTACCGCAACCTCCTCAACGCCTGGACGCCGCAACAGCAGGGTGGCATGAACCCGGCGCTGCGGCTGCCACAGGACGGACTGGATAATGAGATGGACAGTTACTACATAGAGAAAGGCACGTTCCTGCGTATACGCAATATCGCGCTGGCGTACCGGCTGAAGGAAGACTGGCTCGCACGGTATCATATAAAGTCCGCCGCCATCAGTGTCAGCGCAGAAAATTATTTCCTGTTCACAAAGTACAAAGGGTATGATCCTGAAGCCTCCTCATTCGATGGCGACTTTAACCAGGGAGTGGATATGTATCAGTACCCGAAAGCGAAAACACTGGCGTTCACATTAAATGTTACATTCTGAATAAAGGAATTGAAATATGAAACAACTGGTCCTGTTGGGGATGATCATATTGATTACTTCCTGCAACAAATTCCTGGAAGAGGAACCCTCAGGTTCTCTCAGCCTCACACATTACTACAAAACACGGGAGCAGGTGAGCGCCGCGGTAAACGGTACATACGATGGTCTTGCTACTCCTTTCGTAGTAAACATCGGCGTAGCCGTAAGCCCTGTGTATTCACTGGAATATATCACCGGCTACAGCCGCCGGCCACGGCCATCAGGTTTTGAGGACGACCAGTTCCTGCGGTTAGACAGGCTCGATAATGCCAATTCAAAATTACAGGCATGGTGGAATGCTACTTATTACCCGGTGGAAAACTGCAACAGCGTTATTGAAAACGTGAGCGTAACATTGGTGGTAGACGAATTAACAAAGCAGCGTTATCTCGGTGAAGCGCATTTCCTGCGGGCATGGTATTACTTCCAGGCAGTACGGCTTTTTGGTGATATCCCCCTGAAGCTGACCACTACGAAAGATATTAATGATGTGAAGATTCGCCGCTCGCCAAAAGAAGCCGTGTATGAACAGATTGTGAAAGACCTTACAGCAGCAGAAAACGCTGGCCTCTCCTGGACGGATCAGAGCGGGCATGTAAGCCTGGGCGCTGTAAAATCTTTGCTGGCGAAAGTATACATCACCATGGCAGGCTATCCTTTGCAGAAAGGAATGCCCTATTACCGGATGGCATATGATAAAGCGATGGAAGTGATCGACAGCCACCAGTTTTCCCTGTTTGAGCAATACAGCGATCTGCGCAACCCCGCCGTGCAAAATACGAGGGAGCATATTTTTATGCTGCAACGTCATCCTACGGTGGCAGTGAGTAATATTCACTGGGCGTATCTTCCATATCCCGGTCAGCCGGTTTCTATTCAACCGGCCTATGGCGGGGCAATGGCGCCGGCCCCTGCATTCTATAATTCATATGCAGCAGATGATGGACGCAAACAGGAAAAGGCTTTTTTCTACACAAAATATCCGCGTTATGGCAATCCGGCCGAAACCATCTTTTTCTCCGAACCCTACATCTTCAAATTCTGGGATGAAGAAGCAGAGAAAACCGGCCGCTCAGGAGCTAACTTTCCGCTGATACGTTATGCAGATGTACTGCTTTTATGTGCAGAAGCAAAAAGCATGATCGACGGTGGTACTACTTCGGATGCCGCCGCTATCGACGCGTATTATTCGGTGCGCCACCGGGCCTTTCCCGCGGCGCCAAAACCAGCAACTTTAACAACAGATGATATCCTGAAGGAACGATATTGGGAACTGTGTTTTGAATTCCAGACCTGGTACGATATGCTGCGCACCCGCAAAGCCTTTGATGTGGCGCATGGCAGCATGATCAACCTGGTTGGATACAAAGCCCCCAATCACCTGCGGAGCTTCGAAGAAACTGATTTTCAATTTCCATTACCATTAGCTGAAGTTCAGAAAAACCCGGACTTGGCCCTTTAACAACAGCATGAAACGAATGAATATTTGCCTGGCGGTTTTACTCACCGCTGCGGCACAGGAATCTTTTGCCCAGCAGCCTCACTTTATCGATGGCTATCACGGCGGCGTTTACGGACATTATCCCGCAGGATACACCCGGTTTATCACCGGCCAGCTGCAGGCGAATCCATACTGGAAAATTAACCTGGAAATAGAACCCGAAACCTGGGATATGGTGAAGGTCCGCGAACCGCAGGCGTATGGTGTTTTCCAACAACTGTTTGCCGATCAATCCGGCAACGGCCGCATAGAATATGTGAACCCGGGATATGGCCAGAGTTATCTTTACACCGGCTCCGGCGAAAGCATGATCCGCCAGTTCAGCTACGGCATGCAAAAAGTAAGGGAACATTTCCCCGGCGCCGTATTCACCACCTATTCAAGTGAAGAACCCTGTTTTACCAGCGCATTGCCGCAGGTGCTCCGCTCGTTCGGATTTAAATACGCTTCCCTGAAAAATCCCAATACCTGCTGGGGCGGCTATACCCGCGCATTTGGCGGTGAACTGGTACAATGGGAAGGCCCCGATGGCAGCCGGTTGTTAACCGTACCCCGATATAGTTCAGAAGCCTTATTACCCAATTCTACCTGGCAAACTACTGCGTGGAATAACAGCAAAGAATATTTAGCATCCGCCCGCGCAGCCGGCATTGCCAATCCCATTGGTATGTGCCTGCAGGATGCCGGCTGGCACAACGGCCCCTGGCTGAAACGTAATGCACAGTATGAAACGTGGCGGAATTATATCGGCAACGTGGCAAACAAAACAAATGTGCCATCGTGGAGGGTGAGCCAGGAAGATATCCAGGTAAGCCTGGTGTGGGGCGCTCAGGTATTGCAACGCATTGCGCAGCAGGTTAGAGCCGCGGAAAATAAATTGATAGCCGCCGAGAAATATGCCGCTATCACCGCTTTATATGATCATGTTCCGTGGCCGCAGCAAAAACTGGATACCGCCTGGAAATCGCTGCTGCTGGCCCAGCACCACGACTGCTGGATTGTGCCTTACAATGATACCTGGATCGATAAAGTGCAGCATTGGACAGATAACACCATCGCCGTAAGCGACAGCATCTTACAAAAAAATAATAGCGCCACTTATATACGCGTATTGAACACCACGGCACTTCCCCGTGAGGAGTGGATTGATTTGCAGGGTAATTGGAAAGTAATAGATAGTAAAGGAAGACAGGTGCCTACAGTGCCGGGAGCCGTTAAAGTTTCGGTGCCACCAATGGGATTCAGTGTTTACAGGTTGCAGCCGGTAACAGGCGGGGAAAATTACATCACGCCGGAAACCCTGGAAACAGACTTATACCGCATAACGATAGATCCCGCCAGGGGTGGCGTTATCAGCAGTTTGATTGTGAAAGCCACCGGCAAAGAAATGGTGGACACAAAAAACAACCGCGGCTTCAATGAACTCCGGGGATACTTTTACCAGGAAGGCGCCTGGCGCTCCAGTATGGACACTGCAGCGAGGATCCGCATCACGGAAAATAGCAAAGCCCGCGTGTCGGTGGAAATCAACGGCTTTATTGCCGGTCATCCATTTACGCAACAGGTTACACTCACCAATGGCCAGCGTAGAATAGATCTGAAAGTGAAAATAAACTGGAAAGGGAACCCCGGTATCGGCGCATATTCACAGGCAGATAATTATAGCACGGAAGCATATCGCAAAGCATTTTATAACGATAGCTGCAAACTGCAGGTACTGTTCCCGCTTTCTCTCTCTCCGCAAAAACTCAGTAAAGACGCACCATTTGATGTAACAGACAGCCGCCTGGAGAATACTTTCTTCAGCAGCTGGGACAGCATCAAAAATAATGTGATCCTTCACTGGGCGGATGTAACCGACGGCAATACCGGGCTGGCCCTGTTTACCGATCATACTACCAGCTACGTGCATGGGAAAGATTATCCATTGGGCCTTACGCTGCAATATGCAGGCCGTGCGCTCTGGGGGCGTAATTACGATATTACCGGACCTACGGAAGTGAATTATGCCATCGTACCGCATAATGGTAACTGGGAATCAGGAAGCATCAGCAACGAAGAAACGCGCTGGTGCGAACCGTTGCAGGTACTGTCTGCCACCGGAGGAAAAGATTTTTCATTGCTCGCCTTGCAGGACAATCATTGGCAGGTATCCACCCTGCTCATGGATGGAAAAGATTTGCTTATCAGGTTGTATAACGCCGGTGGAAACAGCGGGCAACAGCAACTGTCTTTCAACGGTAAAGCCACGCAGGCTGTGATAGAACAACTGGATGGCCAGGCTGTGGAAACCCTGCAACGCCGGCTGGTGGCCGGTAAAACAATCATCCGCCTGGCAATACCCCGTTTCGGTATCCGCACCATCCGGCTAAAAAATGTAATTGTAAATAATTAAACCACTATATGAAAAAGTTCGTGTATTCTATCGGGTTATGCCTTGCCACCTTGTTCGCGCAGGCACAGGTAAAGCCCTTTCAGCAAAATGATCGCGTGATTTTTGTAGGCAACAGCATCACCGAAGCAGGCGCCTATGTCTCGTATATTTATCTCTACTACATGACCCATTTCCCCGGAAAAAAACTGGTGATCCTCAATGGTGGAATTGGCGGCGACAAAGCCTCGGATATATACCGTCGCCTGGATTACGATATCCTGGCGAAAAAGCCAACGGTACTGGTGCTTACTTTTGGCATGAACGATACCGGCTATTACGAGTTTAACAACAGCGATGCCGCTAAAACCGCCGCTGAGCGCATAGCCGCTTCCCGCCGCAGTTACGGGCAAATAGAGCAACGGCTCCTCAAATTACCGGCGATACAAAAAATAATGATGTCGTCGCCGCCATACGATGAAACCGCGAAGATCCCGGGAAATTATTTCCCTGGAAAACAGCAGGCGATGCTGGAAATAATAAAGTTCCAGGAAGAGGCCGCACAGAAAAACAACTGGCCTTTCACTGACCTGTTCCGGCCCATGAAAGCACTGAATGAACAACTACAGCAAAAGGATTCTACTTTCACCATGATTGGCCCGGACAGAATCCATCCCGGCAACGCAGGACACCTGGTAATGGCATCCCTCTTCCTGAAAAGCCAGGGACTGAACGGCAAACCGGTTGCGGAGGTAAGCATCAACGCAGGCGCCGGTAAATTGCAGCAGGCAGTGAATTGCAGTATCAGTCAGCTCACGGCTTCTAACAACAAAGTAAGTTTCGGTTACCTGGCCGCATCATTACCTTTCCCTATAGATACGGTGGCCCGCGTTTGGGGCAATACGCAGAAACAATCTGACGCACTGAACTGGATTCCTTTTACGGAAGATTTTAACCGGGAAATGTTACAGGTAGCAGGACTATCCTCCGGAGATTATACACTGCTGATAGATGGTCATGCTATGGGGAAATGGTCCGCGGCTGCATTTGCAGAAGGTATTAACCTCGCCACATTAACCGAAACGCCGCAGTACAAACAGGCATTTTCCATCATGCAGCTCAACCTCCGCCGGGCAGAGCTGGAGAGCCGTTTACGCCGTTACTACTGGATACAGGGCAACTTTTTTGATAAAAAGAATTTATTATTGCATGATGACGCAGCTGCACTGGATAGTGTACGCACCTATGCAAAAACAGATGGTATGCTGCGTTACCACGAAGAAAATTATGAAACAGCCATGTACAAAGAACTGCGTACCGCCTGGCTGCAGGAGATCGATACCATCGTTAAACTGATCTACACTATCAACAAACCGGTGATTCATAAAATAGAGATCGTTAAAATTTAAAGATGAAAACCACTGCTTCCATATTCGTTTCGGCACTCTTCTTTGTTGCAACTACCGGCAAGGCGCAAGGTCCCGCCGCTTATGTAAATCCTTTTATAGGCGCCAGCACCAGTGAAGATGCGGCCGGCAGCTATCACGGTCTTGGTAAAACATTTCCCGGCGCCGCCACGCCTTTCGGCATGGTGCAGCTGAGTCCCAATACCATTACCGGCGGCGACAACGGCTCCGGGTACAGTTATGAACATACCACTATCGAAGGCTTTGCTTTTACGCAAATGAGCGGCATCGGCTGGTATGGTGATCTTGGTAATTTCCTGGTAATGCCTGCCACCGGCCCGCTGCAAACCGCTGCGGGTAGCCGGCAACATCCGGAGGAAGGGTATCGTTCTACCTACTCAAAAAAAGAAGAGAAGGCTACCGCAGGTTATTACACTGTTAAGCTCACTGAAAATAATATCACCGCAGAAATGACCGCTGCTCCACACAGCGGCATCATGCGCTTTACATTTCCCGCCAATCAGCAATCACGTATACAAATCGATCTGGCCCGCAGGGTAGGAGGTACTTCCACCTGGCAGGAGGTAAAAGTGATCAACGACAGCACCATTGCCGGGTACATGCAGTGTACGCCGGAAGGCGGCGGTTGGGGAAACGGCGATGGGAAAGGCAATTACACCGTATACTTCTATGCGCAGTTCAGCAAGCCGCTTTCTAAATATGGCGTGTGGAGTGCAGACATCCCCGACGGTTGGTCACGGAAACGCGAAGATGTTGAAAGCGCCCGCTATCAGCAACAGATCGCAAAGGCAACGGTAATACCCGGCGTTAAAGAAAAAGCAGGTAAGCATCTTGGCTTCTACACGGAATTTGCTACCAACGCACAGGAAGCGGTACTGATGAAAGCTGGCATCTCTTTCGTGAGCATCGACGGCGCAAAAAATAACCTGGAATCAGAGATCAGGAACTGGAACTTTGATGCCATCAGGCAACAGTCATTCGACGCATGGAACAAAGCCCTCGGCAAAATAACCGTAGCAGGAGGCACAGAAGAGGAGAAGAAAATATTCTATACGGCACTGTATCATACCATGATAGATCCCCGCAATTTTTCTGATGCGGATGGAAAATATATAGGGGGAGATGGAAAAGTTCATGCCGTGAAAAACTTCACCAAACGCACCATCTTCAGCGGCTGGGACGTATTCCGCAGCCAGATGCCCCTGCAAAGCATCATCAATCCCCGCGTGGTAAACGATATGGTAAATTCGCTGGTAACGCTGGCAGATGAAAGCGGTAACCATTACCTGGAACGCTGGGAATTCCTGAACGCATACAGCGGTTGTATGATCGGCAACCCCGCAGTGTCGGTGATGGCCGACGCGTGGGCAAAAGGGATCCGTAATTTTGATATTAACAAAGGATACGCCTTCGCCAAAAATTCTGTAGAGAAATTCGGCAATGGCAGCAAAGGATATTCCACCGGCGGGTTAAGCGTATCGCTGACTTTGGAATACGCCTATTTCGACTGGTGCCTCGGCAAACTGGCCGGCGCACTGGGCAAAAAGGAGGACGCAAAAAAATACCTGGCCCGTGGCGCCAATTATAAAAATGTATTTGATACGGGCAAAGCGTGGTTCCGTCCCCGCAACGACGACGGCACCTGGCAACCCTGGCCGGAGCAGGGCCGCATGCAGCAGGGATACGGCACTATTGAAAGTAGTCCTTACCAGCAGGGTTGGTTTGTGCCGCACGATGTACCAGGCATGGTGGCGCTCATGGGCGGAAAGGAAAAGGTATTGGCAGATCTGACTACATTCTTCGACAAAGTACCGCAAAACATGATGTGGAACGATTATTACAACCACGCCAACGAACCGGTACATCATGTACCGTTTTTATTTAACCGCCTGGGCGCCCCCTGGCTTACCCAGCAATGGACCCGTGAAATCTGCGCCCGTGCCTATCATAATTCTGTAGAAGGATTGGTAGGGAATGAAGATGTAGGACAGATGTCGGCCTGGTATGTACTGGCCGCCAGCGGACTGCATCCTGTATGTCCCGGAAGTACGCGGTACGAGATCACCAGCCCGGTGTTTGATAACATTACCATCGCCCTCGATCCTGCCTACGCCAAAGGCAAAACGTTTACCATCAGCGCCCGTAATAACACGCCTGCCAACCGCTATATTCAGCGTGCCTGGTTAAACGGGAAACCATACCAACACTGTTATATCAACCATGCCGATATCACCGCCGGCGGTACACTGGTGCTGGAAATGGGTAACCAACCGGCACAAAACTGGGGAATTAAATAAAATTTAACGGAAGAATGGCGGTACTGTCTTTTTAAGGTGTCATACCATAGGGACAAACAGTAACCAATCAAAAAAAGATCCCGCAGCACAAGCCACTGTAGAAGACTGCTTTTACAGACAGGCGATGTCATGCCACGTATGTAAATTTTTATCACCAAAAGCTGGATGCTAACACGTATTAACGTTATGAAAATGAAATTCGCGTTCACTGCTCCTGTATGCCTGTGCATAGGAATTTTTACCCTTGCTTCCTGCGGTAAAAAAAACTTCCTGGATCAGACGGAAACGACTAACCTGAACGAGCAAACGGTATTTGCCGACAGCGCCCGCACCGTCGCTTTCCTCACCAACATTTACGTAGACATTGGCTTTGCAGAAAGCGCCACCCGCTTCGGCAACGGCGGCCTCGACGCCTCCTGCGATGAGGCGGAACCACAGAAATCCGCCACCGTCACCACCTCCATACAATTTGCTACCGGTACCGTCAATCCTTCCATCATCAGCGCCGATGCCTGGAACCTGCCCTATACCAATATCCGCAGGGTGAACCAGTTGCTGAAACACCTGCCCGGCTCACCCATCCCGTCGTTTATCCGCAACGTGATGGCCGCGGAAGCACGCTTCCTGCGAGCATGGTATTATGCCGATCTGCTGAAACACTACGGAGGCGTTCCGCTACTCGGCGATTCTGTATATAAGGTAGAAGACAAGATCCCCGCAGTGCGCAATTCCTATAAGGAGTGTGTGGACTACATCATATCGGAATGCGATGCCGCAGCCGCCGTATTACCGCTGGTGCGGATCCGCGAAGACTATGGCCGCGCCAGCGGAGGAGCAGCCCTGGCGCTGAAAGCCAGGGTGCTGCTATACGCTGCCAGTCCACTCTTTAATGGTGGCGGCATCAACCCGCAGGATGCCCCTACCGGGTACCCCGACAATGTTCCGGAACGCTGGAAACTGGCTGCCGATGCTGCTGCTGCCGTAATGAATACCGCCGCTTATTCTTTGAATGAAGACAATACTACCGCACCCGGTTATGGCTTTTACAAATTATTTACCCTGCGGGTGAACCCGGAATATATCTTCGCCAGGATGCAGGGCGGCAACCGTGAACTCGAAAGCGCCTGGCAACCACCATCGCGGAACGGCGCCCAGGGAGGCTTTCCTTACCAGGGCTTTGTAGACGCCTTCGGCATGGCAAACGGCAAATCTATTACGGACCCCTCATCAGGCTACAATGCAGCCGATCCATACAGCCACCGCGATCCGCGGCTGGCCTATTCAGTGATCCGTGATCAAACGCTGCTGATCCAGAACACCGGCCTGAAAGAACCTGTCAATATTTATCTCGGCCCCGATGGCAAAGGTATCAGTCAGGATGCAGTCCACGCCGGAACCCCCACCGGTTATTACACTAATAAAATGCTCGATGAAAATATTGCGGCCAACTTTATCCACGGCTCGCAACGCTGCTTTCCGCTGATGCGCTATGCAGAAGTCCTGCTAAACTTTGCAGAAGCGCAGAACGAATACGCCGGCCCGGTGCAGGAAGTATACAATGCGGTGGAGCTGGTGCGTAAACGCGCAGGGCTGTCGCCGTATGAATTGCCCGCAGCGCTTACAAAAGAACAGATGAGAGAGGCCATCCGTGCGGAAAGGAGAGTGGAGCTGGCTTTTGAAGGCCACCGCTTCTGGGATGTAAGAAGATGGAAGATAGCAGCGCAAACGGAGAATAAACAGATGACCGGCATGGAAGTAAAACGCAATGGCGCTAACGTTACCTATACCATCTTCCCCGTACGCAAACACAATTTCCGCGAGGCCATGTACCTGTGGGCCATCCCCCAGGGAGAAACCGCGAAATCGCCTGAGTTAAAACAAAATCCATCCTGGTAAAAAGCAACATGATGAAATCAAGATTCCACATATGTTTACTGATGCCAATACTGGTACTCTTTATCAACTCCTGCCACCGCAATGAAATACTGGTGCCAGAGCCGGTAAAAGATATTGCCGGCGAATGGCGCATCGTGAAAGCAGTGCGCAATGGCGTAGATATCACTACACTCACGGACTTCACAAAGTTCAGGATACGGTTCACCACAGATCTTCAATACACCATTGAAAATCCATTGCCCTTTATAGTCAGCAAAAACGGCAGCTATGCACTGGATGATCCTAAGTATCCTTTCCGGATCAGCTTCAGTCAAACAGGTATCAGCAACCCGGTCAGCACCACCTTCACCTACCCGGTGGTGAACGGGAAACGGAACATCAATTTTACGTTCAGTCCCGGCTGCGCCGCCAACACATACGACTACACACTTGAAAGATTGAATCCCTGATCCAACACAATACAACACGTTATGAAAAATTATACATACGGTATCGTCCTGTTCCTGCTGCTGCTGGCTGGCTGCGTATTCCTCGATGGGGTAGACGAGCCCTCCGCGGCGAAAGCAGGCGAGGAAATGACCATCACCATGCACAACCGGATCGATGTGGCGGATGGTGGCCGCACCGGCGTAAGACTGA
The DNA here is from genome assembly GCF_900168065.1 of Chitinophaga ginsengisegetis. GTDB lineage: Bacteria > Bacteroidota > Bacteroidia > Chitinophagales > Chitinophagaceae > Chitinophaga > Chitinophaga ginsengisegetis. The sequence continues at coordinate 34,609 of NZ_FUZZ01000006.1, forward strand.
TCATCGGCTTCCTGGCGCCCAAAAGCTGGGCCGCCGCAGCTAATTCTACCATCACCTATACCACCACTTCATATGGCAACGGTAAAATGGTGCCCGTGCCTTCGTCTGTTCTTGTTGGGGGCTTGCCCTGGCCCGCTGCATTGAAAAACAGGTTCGGCATGGGCGGCAACTACATGACAGATAACCTCGAATGGGTGGTGTTCTGGACAGATCAGGCATATAATGTACCACAAGGCGTAAAAGATAAGATCGATGTAACAATGGTGATCAAACCCGGTCCGGATAATATACAGTTTAAAACGGGCTATTTCCTCGGCACCAGCAGCGATGGACTTAACGATGTATTCGGTTCCAACAACGTATACAAATGCATGTTCAAAGATTGCTTCTCCATTACAGATGGTCAGGGCGATATCATCGACTTCTGTAATCCGCAGATAGCGGCAGTAAGCCCCGGGGTAGCCACCGACAATGATTTCCTCACCCTGAGCTTCGACCCGGACGTAGTGCCCACAGCGCTCAATGGCGTAGGCAATATTTACCTCTGCGCAAAAGGATATACCAGCGATGGACATATCCTCGAAGTTTGCACGCAAACGGAAACCTCAAAACTGAAAAGTTATACCGGCAATAAATCTGCTATCACTATCTGGCCCCGCTCATATTTCAACATGCAGGAAGGACAAACGCTGGAGAAGATCGAATACTTTTTTACAGATGCCACCGGCACGGTGAAAGTAGGATTTAGCAATACTGCTGCTCCTTTTGTGTACACATTCAAATGTCAATAACAATGGCTCACAGCTACATCAAAAAATATATTTCAGCCCTTGCCTGTGGTGTACTTACGCTTTGCGCAAATGCACAGGCACAGCAAACCGGTATCATTTCCGGCCGGCTGATTGATAACTATGGCCAGCCACTTGTGGGGGCAGCCATCTCCGTAAAAAATACCGGCGATACCACCAGCAGCAGTACCAACGGTACATTCAGTATCCATGCGGCACTGAACAGCACCCTTGTTATTCAATATCCCGGCTACAAGGCAATAGAACAAAAAATACGCGACACCGCAGCGCTCACACTGCGCATGGATGAACTGTTTATTCCTTTACCACCACGTATTCCCGTACTCTATGGAGAAGCCTCCCCCAAAAGTTCAGTAGGCTCCATCGCTACGGTATACACCAATCAACTGTCCACTACACCGGCTACACTGTATGCCTATGCGTTACCGGGCCGTTTGGCAGGACTCTACACCCAACAGGTAAGCGGATTCCGGAATCCGGGTACGGGTAATAATTTCGATGTAGACATCTTCATCGGGAATATTCCTAAACCAGGTGCGTCGGAACCCAACGATAACACCGAAATGAATTTATCATTACGTGGACAGGTACCGGTAACGATTATAGACGGAATCCAGCGGGATGTGTTTTCCATCGATCCTGAAAATATAGAATCGATTTCAGTACTGAAAGATGGATTGTCTACTATCATGCTCGGCCAACGCAGCTCCCGCGGCGTATTGCTGGTTACCACCAAACGGGCCCGCGCCGGCAAGCCGCGTGTATCCTTTACTGCACAAACAGGTATCCAGCAGTCGCTTAGCCTGCCAAAGCCATTACCCGCATGGCAGTATGCCTACCTGCTGAATGAAGCGCTGCAGAATGATGGTAAAGCGCCACTGTACAAGGAAGCCGACTTCCTCGCATTCCGTGATCATACAAAACCTTATACCAACCCGGATGTGAATTGGTACAACACCATCCTGAAAGATAACGTGCCAATGTCCCGCTACAACCTCAACATCAACGGCGGTGGTAATGTGGCCCGGTATTCTGTGTCACTCAATTACACCGGTCAGCAGGGTATCTTCAAAACTTCTTCCGATAATAACTATAACACCAACGCAGGATTAAAGCGTTACCTGATCAATACCGATGTGAACATCGACGTTACCCGTAACTTCAATGTAGGCATGCAGCTCTTTGGCCGCCTCCAGGAAGGAACACAGCCGGGCGCAGGAGCGAATAATATATTGAAAACACTCCTGGGAACACCCAATGGCGCATATCCTGTTTACAATCCTAATGGCAGCTGGGGCGGTACCAGTAACCTCACCAGCAACCTCCTGTCGCAAACCATCAACAGCGGCTATATACAGGACAACAGCAAAGATGTAATGGCAAATGTGGATCTGCGCTACAACCTCGGCGACTGGCTGCCCGGACTGTCCGTGAAAGGGAAAGGCAACCTGTCTATACAATCAGCAAATGCAATAGACCGCAGTAAAAATGACCTGGTATACCGGGTAACCATAACAGATGAAGACACCCTGTATACGAAGGCAGGTAATGCCGTGGCGCAGCAGAATAATTTCATCTCCGTTTTTAACGCGCAGTATTTCTTTGGACAGGTATCACTGAACTACGACAGGCAGTTTGGTCCCCACGGCGTGAATGCCGTAGTACTGGCCGATACCAGGCAAACCATCTTTAATTATGATCTGCCAGGTAAGTCTACCAACATATCAGGTAAAGTAGCTTACAACTACGCCAATAAATATTTCATAGAGGGCGCCCTCAACAGGAGCGGCTTTAACCGGTATCTGCCCGGTAAACAATACGGTACCTTCTTTGGCGGTGGTATTGGCTGGGATCTTGCGCAGGAAAGTTTTCTTAAAGAAAACAACGGTTGGTTAAACCAGTTGAAACTAAGAGGTACTTATGCACACACCGGCAACGGTATCGATAATTCCGGCTATTACATCTGGCGCCAGGATTTTAGCGAAGACAATGGCATTGGTGGCGGCATATACTCCCAGGGAACGGCGCGCTCCCCGGCTTCCGGCTTCAAAGAGAACGGCCTGGCCAATGTGAATATCTCCTGGGAAACAGCACGCAAACTGGATGTGGGAATGGACCTGTCACTCTTCAATAACAGGTTGCAGATAACAGGCGATTACTACCACGACCGCTACGAAAACCTCCTGCAGATACGTGGAAAAAGTATTGCACTCTCCGGCGCCGCTTATCCCCCGGAGAATATCGGCATTAACCTTTACCAGGGCGGAGAACTCACCGCCACTTACCAGGGCAGGATAAAGCAGCTTAACTTTTTTGTTACTGCCAACGGAAGTATTGAAGGAACCAAAGTGATATTTATGGATGAACAGCGCCGCGATTACGACTGGAACAAAAGAACCGGTCAGCCGGTAGGCATGCGCTTCGGATATGTAGCGGACGGCTTTTTTGCGTCAGCAGAAGAAGCCGCCGGCAGCGCTACCATCGCCGGTTACAAGCCATTGCCGGGCGACATACGCTACAAAGACCTCAATGGCGATGGCGTCATCAACCAGTTTGATGAAGCGCCCATAGGTACTTATAAGCCACGTATTTATTATGGCGTTAACATCGGCTTTTCGTGGAAAGGAATAGAAGCAAGCGTACTGTTACAGGGCGTTGCCAACAGGATTAATTATGTAGATAATTTTGCCACCGAAGCAGGTTTCCAGTTCCAGAACTTTACGTACGGACAGGCATATGAGCAGATCACCGGCCGGTGGACACCAGAAACAGCAGGTACCGCAACCTATCCGCGGTTAACTGCCGACGCGAATAATAACTACAATAAATTCAGCTCCTCTTTTTGGGTACGCAATGGTAATTACTTCCGTCTGAAAAATATAAACATCGCTTACAATCTCCCTTACAGCTGGACAAGCCGCGTGCGGCTCGGCAGCGTAAAGGTGTTTGCCAATGCGCAAAATCTGTTTACACATGCTGCATACGATTTCGTTGACCCCGAAGTAGGCGTGGGAGCCTATCCCATCCAGCGGGTACTGAACACCGGTATCAACATAAAATTCTAGTCAGCCATCTAAACAACGCACCATGAAACATTTCCGCATATTGATCTTCCTGGCCGGCTGTATGACAGTTGTCATCAGCTGCAGAAAAGATTACGAAGTTATTCCACTCGAAAAGGTAACCATCGAGTATGTATTTGACCAGGATGATTCACTGGGTACCTATGCCAACAAATTTCTCAACAGCATCTATTCTAAACTTCCCGGTGGCTACAACCGCGTGGGCGGCGATTTGCTCGACGCCGCATCGGACGATGCTATCTCCGGTTTGGTGGGTACCTCCGCGGTATCGCAGCTCGCAACAGGCGCGTACACTTCCTATGCGCCTATCGCCGATGAATCGCCCTGGAACAATTGCTACGCGGCCATCCGTGCTGCCAGTCTTTTTGTATCCAACATCGATGTATCGCCGGTAAAAGAAAAATTACCCAACGGCGCCTCTATTCGCTACGCATGGAAAGCAGAAGCCCGCTTTATCAGGGCCCTGTTTTATTTTGAACTGCTGAAACGCTATGGTGGTATACCATTGATGGGAGATAAAGTAAGAGAATTGGGAGATGATGTACAGATACCACGCAGCTCTTTTTCAGACTGTGTAAACTATATTGTAAGCGAATGCAATGCTATCAAAGACAGCCTGCGACCCAATCCTGTTGTGGCGCCGGAGCTGAACAGCCACCGCGCTACGAGGGGCGCTGCACTGGCTTTAAAAGCGCGCGTGTTGCTATACGCGGCCAGTCCCTTGTTCAATGGACAAAATATTGAGGCCAGTAATCCGCTGACAGGTTACAACAGTTATGATAAAGCACGCTGGAAACAGGCGGCAGATGCCGCCCGTGAACTGATCAATGAAAGAACTTTTGCGTTGGTGCCCAATTTCAAAGACGTATTCATCACCCAAAACAACAGTGAGGTTATCTTCTTCCGCCAGGGGGGAAACACTACGGAAATTGAAAGTACCAACGGACCGGTAGGTTTTGCCGCGGTAGCGAGAGGGCGCACCAATCCCACGCAGGAACTGGTAGATGCCTTCCCTACCAATGCCGGGTTGCCCATCACTGATCCTGCATCCGGCTACAACTCCAATGATCCCTATGCCCGCCGCGATCCGCGCCTGGCCATGAGTATCCTGTACAATGGCGCCCGCTGGCTCAATACAGAACTGCAAACATTTCAGGGCGGTCAGCACAGACCGGGCGGCGCAGAACCCGGCACACAAACATCTTATTACATGCGCAAGTTCATGGGCAACTTTGAAAATGCCACGCAATACAGCAACACCAGCCACGACTGGATCATCCTGCGCTACACGGAAGTATTGCTCAATTTTGCCGAAGCAGAAAATGAGTCCAACGGCCCCACGGCAGAAGTATACCAGGTGCTGAAAGACCTGCGCGCACGTGCAGGTATCGCAGCCGGCAGTAATGGTATGTACGGACTTAAAGAAAATATGACAGCAGATGAAATGCGCAACATCGTGCGCAACGAAAGAAGGATAGAACTGGCCTTTGAAGAACACCGCTTCTGGGATATCCGCCGCTGGAAAATTGCGCAGCAGATGTATGGAAAATCACTGCACGGCATGAACATCATCAAGGATGGACCAGCCTTTAACTACAACGTGGCAGCAGTATTCAAACCCGTGTTTATAGCGCCTAAAATGTATCTGTATCCCATTCCATACGATGAAGTGGTGAAGAATGATAACATGCGTCAGAATCCGGGCTGGTAAAGTCATATTCCTTACAAGAAATTTAACTGACTGAAGATGAAAAATATTATACTGTTTCTCCTGCTGCTGGTTGTTGCACCATTCTTCGCAATGGCCCAGCAAAAAAATATAAGTGGTACCGTGAAAGATGTGAATGGGGTACTGCCCGGCGCTTCTGTTTCGGAAAAAGGCGTACCCACTAACGGCGTGATAGCGGATGCCAATGGCCGGTTCAAACTCGCCCTGAAAGGTAGTTCTCACACATTGATCGTAAAACTGATCGGGTTTTCTGCCCAGGAAGTGGACATAGCCGGCCGCGATGCGGTGGATGTAGTGCTGCAGTCTTCCACGCAAGGCATCGATGAAGTAGTGGTGGTAGGGTTCAATACCGCTAAACGTATCACCAGCACCGGCGCGGTAAGCGCTATTACCGGTGCTGAAATCAGGAACGTACCTACCGCCAATGTGCAGAATGCACTGATGGGGAAGCTGCCGGGATTTGTTTCGCAACAACGTTCCGGTCAGCCGGGAAAAGATGCTTCCGATTTTTTTATCCGTGGCGTTAGCTCGCTTAACAGCGATGGTAATAAACCGCTGATTATTGTAGATGATATCGAATATTCTTACGATCAGTTGCAACAGATCAACGTGAATGAGATTGAAAGTATCTCTATCCTGAAAGATGCTTCCACCACGGCGATATATGGTATCAAAGGCGCCAACGGCGTACTGGTGGTGGCTACCCGCCGCGGTAAAGTGGGACTTCCGCAGGTAAATCTCCGCGTGGAATCAGGGCAGCAGTCGCCGGTTAAAACGCCCAGGTTTTTGAATTCCTATGATGCGGCTACGCTGGTAAATGAAGCTTACAAAAACGACGGATTAGCGCCGAAGTTTACCGCCCAGGACCTTGAATTATTCAAAACCGGCGCCGATCCCTACGGTCACCCGGACATCAACTGGTATGATGCCGTATTCAAAAAACACGCTTACCAGGCTAATACCAACGTAGATATTTCCGGCGGAACGGAAGCGGTGAAATACTTTATCTCCGGCGGGTTCCTTACACAAAACGGACTGGTAAAAGATTTCTCTGATCCAAGAAACGAAGTGAATACAAACTACTTCTTCCGCAGGTATAATTTCCGCTCCAATCTCGATATGCGCGCTACCAAAACGTTAACCATGCGGCTCAATCTCACCACCCGTTTCGGTGATATTAACCAGCCGCGGTCGGCCAACGTGGTATCGGAAGTATACAACTTTGAAAAAATACATCCCTACTCGGCGCCGTTAATGAACCCCAACGGCAGCTACGCTTATGCCGTGGATACAAAGGATGCGTTGCCCACACTCAACGCGCGGCTGGCCAACGGCGGCTACAGCCGCACCAAAAGAACGGACTTCGATGTGCTGTACGACATCACGCAGCAACTCGATTTCCTGACGAAAGGATTGTCGCTCACAGGTCGTGTGGCATACGGCGGCATCGAACAGTATGCAAGAAATTTATTCCGCGAAGCAGAACCGCCTTCGTATTATTATAACCCGGCCGATCAGTCGTATACTCTCGACCCCCGCGGTAACTACCGCCTGCAGAAATACAGGGTAACAGGGAACACAGACCTCTACAGCCGGAATGTGAATACACAGGCTTTCCTTAGCTACAACCGTATTTTCGGCGATCATACTTTTAACGCATTAGCGCTGTATAACAGGCAAAGCTATACGTCGAAGGCAGATATTCCTGCCAACTTCAGGGGTTTCTCCTTTAAGGCAGGCTACAACTACAAACAGAAATACCTGCTCGATTTTAATGGCGCCTACAATGGGTCCGACAGGTTCCAGGCGAAGAAACGCAACGGCTTCTTCCCCGCTGTGGGCGTGGGTTGGAGCATTTCGGAAGAACCCTTCTTCAAACGTAACAACAGCTTTGTAAGTCTCCTGAAAGTGCGCGGCTCATACGGTGTGGTTGGTTCCGATGTTACCTCCGGTAACCGTTACCTGTACCGCCAGGAATATATCAATGGCGGCGGTTATTCTTTCGGGGAGAATGATACACAATCCGGCTCCATCTATGAAGGCGATCTTGGCAATATGGACGTGAGCTGGGAAAAAGCAAAAAAAGCAGACGTAGGGATCGATGTAAATCTTTTTAAAGACAAACTATCTTTTACGGTAGATTATTTTCACGATATCCGCTTCGATCAGCTGGTACGTAAAGGCTCTGTGCCCAACATGATAGGCATTGGCTACAGTCCCACCAACGTGGCCAGAACCAGCAACCAGGGCTTCGACGGGCAGATCAACTACCGGGGAAATATCCGCCAGGTGAACTTTAATACCAGCCTCGTATTCCAATACTTCAAAAATAAAGTACTGTTTAAAGATGAAGCACAGCCCGCCTATCCCTGGCTGCGGCAAACAGGACTACCTATCGATCAGCCATTCGGCTACACCTTTATTGGTTTCTACACACCCGAAGATGTTCAGAAGATCCAGGCCAATACGCATGATAAACCCGCCACACCACTCAGCGAATATCCCATCCAGGCGGGCGATCTCAAATACAAAGACATTAACGGCGACGGCATAATTGATAACAACGACCAGGGGCCTATTGGCAAACCCAATCTGGCCAGCACGGTGCTGGGCCTTACGCTTGGCGCCAATTACAAAGGCTTCAGCATTAACCTGCTGTTCCAGGGTTCTTTCGGATACAGCTTTAGTGTTGTAGGCACTGGTATTGAAACTTTCCAGAGCCAGTTCCAGCCAATTCACCAGCAGCGATGGACACCGGAAAATGCAGATAAAGCGCAGTTCCCGCGACTCACCAGTAACCCTACTACGGTAAACAGTGCGCGTACATATATGTCTGATTTCTGGCTGATAGATGCGCGCTATGTAAGGCTGAAAACGGTAGACCTGGGCTATCAGCTGCCCAGCCGCTGGCTGCCGGGCCGGTTGAATAATGCGCGTGTGTACCTGAGTGCGTATAACCTGTTTACATGGACCAACTACGATAAATACCAGCAGGATCCCGAAGTGGCAAGCAATTCCGCCGGTGATGCCTACATCAATCAGCGCGTAATAAACCTGGGTCTCCAAATCAGCTTTAAATAAATAATCTTATGAACAAAATGCTATTGCTATTGATCACCGGCGGCATTTTCACTTCCTGTGTGAAGAACCCGCTCAGTGGTTATCAAAGCCAGGAACGCGCCATCATCTCTTTCCGGCTGCCGGAAGGCCAGGTGGGTACTTCAGAGATAGTAAACGGAGCAGATTCTGCTACCGTTACCGTTTGGGTAGAAGATGATGCGGACCTGAGCGCCGTCAGTCCTTTGGTAATGGTGTCTAAAAACGCTACGGTACTGCCGGCGCCGGGCGTGAAGGTGGATTTTTCTGCCAACAATAACCGTTATGCTTACCGGGTTACTTCCGAATCAGGGGAGCAAAAATACTGGTATGTGCGCATCCTGAAAAAGAACCAGGCCACAACCGGCCCGCGTTTGCAACTGCTGCAGAACAATGGTAAGTGGAACCCGGCGGTAACGGTATACAGCGATCTTGATTACAACGATTATCTCACGCGCTACCAGGGCTGGAACGGCGGCGATGGCTGCTACTCGGTATTACTGCCGGATGGCCGCCTCTTATGGTCATTCCAGGATAGCTTCTTCGGACAGGTAAGCGCCGACCGTAACCGCACCAACAACGTGATGCTCCGCAACGCTGCACACCTGCAACTGGATACCTCATTGCAAAGCTTTGTTCAGCTTAACCCCGGTTCAGGCAATGCCAGTCAAACCTGGATCAAATATGGCACCGCTCCTGAAGACCAGGACTGGTACTGGCCCGGCGCCGGACAGGTATATAATAATAAAGTGCAGATGCTGTTAAGTCATGTTAAGAAAACCGGCAGCGGCACCTGGGATTTTGCACACGTAAGCACAGATCTCGCTATTTTCGATTTGCCTTCCATGCAGCTGAACCAGTTGATCCAGGATAAAGATGTACTCAGTAACTACAGCGCCGGCAGCATGAAAGCCCCCGACGGCTATACGTATATGTACAGCACCGAAAATGGTTTTCTCACCTCCTCTATGTACGTAGCACGCGCCGCTAATCATGATCTGACAGGAACCTGGGAATATTACAACGGAACCGGATGGAGTACCACCCCGGTAAAGTACAATGTTTGTAATGACATCAGCCAGCCGAATGTGTTTTATAAAAATGGGAAGTATTACCTCGTATCACAGCAAATTATCTTCGGACTGGATATCTATATTCTTGAATCAAATACGCCGGTAGGGCCGTGGACGAATAAGCGGACACTATACCATATCCCGGATCAATACAGCGTAGGTTTCATCAGTTATAATTCGTTTGTGCATCATGCATTAAGCAGGGAAGGGGAGTTGGTGATTTCTTACAATATCAATCCTACTGATTTTTCTACCAACTTCAACAGTCCTGGTAGTGCAGACAGGTACCGGCCGTATTTTGTACGGGTGTTTAACTGGCAATAGTATTTCCCTGGAAAATTGGCTTTATTTTCGCTCTTTTATATGAATTCCGGAAAATAGAGTGAAATTAAAAGGCTTTTTACCATTGCTATTCCTTAAATAATTTAAAAAGGTGAGCGGCATTTATACAATGATGTATTGAATGCCGTTCACTCACTTTTAGCACCCCTGTTTCACTTATAGGGTCGTATAGTCTACAACGCCGGATATTTTTTCGTCTGTAAAGCCCTGTGGTAAAGGGTCCTGTGATCAAGTCCACGTCCCCTCCACGTCCCCTCTGGGTTATCTCCATGTATTAAGCATGTACTAAGTATATGCTAAGCGTATGCAAAGTAACCATGAAGCACCTTGCAGCCAATGTTTAAGCACGCTCTGTTCAGCGTGTAATTCCCGTTAATTATATATATGTATACTGCATCTGCCTAACGTTTTATTTTACTACTAAGATGAGTACCCATAGCTATCCTGTGTAAAATTTGTTAATAAAAGGTTACGAAAAAACGATACATTCATAGTCAACCAAAATCAACTGCTGCTATGAGAAATCCAGTTCTTACCGGATGCCTTATTCTGTTATGCCTGTTTATAAGCATACTAACCCATGCGCAGGTAACCACTGCCACCCTGAGTGGTACTATTCAAAGTAAGGAAGGCAAACCACTGGCCGGCGCCACCGTAAAAATTGAATACCGCGAAGCGGGCATCAGCAAAGTCATTATTACCCAGAATAATGGCTCCTTCCAGGTACCTAACCTCCGGGTAGGCGGGCCTTACAAAGTGACCGCTTCTTTCGTGGGTTATTCAGAAAAATCGGAAGAGAATATTTTCCTTGAACTGGGGCAAAACACAGCGCTGGACTTACAACTGGAACTCAGCTCTGCTAACCTGTCGGCCATCACTGTTACCGGCCGTTCCAAAATTTTTGACAACCAGCGTACAGGCGCCTCTTCCAATATCAGTTCACGGCAATTGCGTCAATTGCCAACCATTTCCCGCTCTGCGGACGATTTTACGAGGCTCACTCCCTCCGCTTCCGCAACGATCAACGGTACCTCTTTCGCCGGCCGCAACGGGCAATACAACAACTATTCACTCGATGGCGCCGTATTCAATAATCCCTTTGGCCTGGATGCGCCTACACCCGGCGGACAAACAGGCGCTCAACCCATTTCCCTGGACGCTATCGACCAGATACAGGTGAACCTGGCGCCCTATGATGTAACCCAGGCGGGCTTCACCGGCGCCGGCGTTAATACCGTTACCAAATCAGGTACCAATACTTTCGGCGGTACCGTTTATGGTTTTTATCGCAACCAGGGCATGACCGGCAAAAAAGTGGACGGCAACAAAATCGCGGTACCCGACCTCACACAGCTACAGGCCGGCTTTGCAGTGGGAGGCGCCATTGTCAAAAATAAACTTTACTATTTCGCCAATTTTGAAACGGAACAACGGGAAGATGCCGCCAGCAGCTATGTGGCCCGCACTGCCAGCAACGGCAACAATAACAATACTTCCCGTGTGCTGGAATCAGACCTGATAGCCGTAAGCGATATCCTGCGGGATAAATTCGACTATGAAACCGGTCCCTGGCAAGGTTTTAATCTCAAGCAAAAAAATTATAAGTGGCTGGCAAAACTGGATTGGGTAATCAACGAAAATCATAGCCTCGCTTTTACCTATAACGGTTTGCAGGCAACGAAAGAAAAACCAGCCCATCCCAACGCCATCCGCGATCGTGGCCCCGATTACCAAACCTTGCAATTCAGGAATTCCGGTTATGAAATCGAAAATAGATTGCAGTCGTTCGGTGCCGAGTTGAAGTCCAACTTCGGCAACCACTACGCCAATAAGCTGAGAGCGGTGTATACCACCTTCAAGGATAAGAGAACGCCTTTCTCGGAACCCTTTCCGGTACTGAATATTACCAAGTATGGTACCATGTACATCGTAGCCGGGCATGAACCGTTTTCCATCAACAACCGGCTGAACCAGGACGCCTTCCAGGTAACAGATAATTTCAATATCATTCTTCCAAAACATACTATTACGGTTGGAGGATCTTATGAGTCCTTTAAATTCGGGAACTCGTTTAACCTCACCGGTTATGGCGCCACCCTTTTCAGTGATGCGGATATCCAGGTTTTCAAAGACAGCGTTCCGGTGAGCGGCAAATATGTTTTTGGCGCATATCCCCTGGATGTTGATGTAGCGGCCGCAAGAGCCGCAGGCGCCGCCGATAAATGGAACTGGTATTACATCACTGTGGCACAGTTATCAGCCTATTTGCAGGATGAATGGAAAGCGTCCGATAACCTGCGCGTTACCTTCGGTCTCCGGATGGACATTCCGCTTTATATGAATTCCTCTTTTCAATCGCCGGACGGCAAAAAAACTTCGCCAACCATTCCTAATAATGATAACCTGACCCTCTTTGATGAACACGGAGAACCGGTTACAAACGGCCAGGGGAAACAACTGGATAATACCAGGCTTCCTTCGTCCAAGCCCCTGTTATCCCCGAGGGTTGGTTTCAACTGGGATGTAAAAGCCGACAAGAGCCTGCAGTTAAGAGGCGGTTCCGGTCTCTTTACCGGCCGCTTTCCGTTTGTTTGGATTGGTAACCAGATCGGTAACCCCACTTCCGGTTTTTATTGTGCCACCGACCGCGATTTTAAATGGCCGCAGATCTGGCGGACCAACATAGGCGCCGATATCAGAGCCGGACTGGGAACTATTTTCAGTGTGGATGTAGCCTACTCGAAAGATGTAAACGCCATGATGGTAAGAAACTACAAACTGGGTACGCCTACCGGGTCATTGAACAGCGGCATCGGTGATACACGAAGCATTTATAAAGACACCGACAAAGGCGCTGTGAATGCGTATATTTTCACCAATACAAAAACAGGCGACCAGTTCAATACCAGCTTCACCGTTCAGAAAACGTTCAGCAACAACCTGTTTTTATACGGCGCCTATAATTACCTGGTGTCGCGCGATGCAAGCTCTATTTCAGCAGAGATCAGCGGCGACGCATTCGACCGGAACCCTATTCTCAATAACGCCAACGAGGCCAGGAATACGCCTTCCCTCTATGGAAACACGCACCGCTTCGTAGTAGCCGCCAGCAAAAAGTTCAACTACGGAAAAGGTAAATATGCCACCACCGTTTCCCTCTTCGGTAACTGGAGCAGTGGCAACCGCTTCGCCTATATCTATGGAGGAGACATCAACAACGATGGTACTACCAGCAACGACCTGCTCTACGTTCCAAAGAATAGCGAAATCGACTTAATGCAGTTTGCACCCCTTACTGACGTAAACGGTGTAGTGCAGAATGCCGCAGCCCAGAAAGCAGCGTATAAAGCATTCATCGAACAGGATCATTACCTGAGAAGCCGGCGGGGGATGTATACCGAAAAATATGCAGGAGTAAGTCCCTGGTTCAGCCAGGTGGATATGCGCGTATTACAGGACTTTTATTTTAAAACCGGGGAGAAAATCAGGACGGTGCAAATCAGCCTGGATGTAGTTAACCTCGGTAACCTGATCAGCAGTAAATGGGGAGTCCGGAAGTATGCGAGCAACTCGGGGTATTTCCAGCCGATATCTGTGACCGGCGTAACCAATGGAGTACCCACTTACCAGTTCGATCCTTCCTTGAAAGAAACCTTCATTGCCAGCCCGGATTTGTTAAGCCGCTGGCAAACGCAGCTGGGGTTGCGGTTTATTTTCTAGCGAAGCAGGGTTGGCAGGAATCTTTAAATAAGTAAGCAAAAAGAAGCTACCTCGTTAATAAATGAGGTAGCTTCTTTCTTTATGTTTGCTTTAGTTATTTGGGATAACAATGAATGACAGGCCGGCTACTCTATCAGGAATTTAACAGACAGATAGTAGTATTGATCTGTAATCGGCCTGTAAGTGAGGTTTTCTTCAGATCCTGGTTCAGGAGAACTAAGATCTGTCACCGTAATAGCCGCGCCTAGTTTTCTATTGATTGCCTTTGCAATGCTGGCGGCCTTTTCTTTGCTGTCGCTAAATGCGGTCTCATACAGTTTTTTACTGTCTTTAACAGGCTTAAATTTTGACCTCGTGCTTATTATATTAACTACAACTCCGTTTGCTAATTTTGCAACTTTTAAAAGTTCATCTTTGGAGCGGGTTTCAAATGTGTATAAGCTGCCTTCCCTGTAATATTGCAACGTCTGATAACCCATTTTATCTTCTTTAAACCGGCTTTCCTCAAAACCTGCTGCTTTAGCCTGGGCAAAGAATGCCTTCTTAATATCTTCATAAGTTTTTTTTCCATCATCTTCTCTCAGTTCGTCTATTATGGCAAAATCTATCAGGTAGGATTCAACTTCCCGGTCTATTTTGGCAATACCCCTCACTTCGATAGAGCTTTCCTTTTCCTGGGAGTAGCCATTTAATGCTGCAAACAATATCATTGCAGCCAGTAGTATTTTTTTCATTGGTTTATTTTTGACTTACTGGAAAATATATACTTATGCGATCGTAAATATTAAAGAAGCTGCGATCATCCATACGCCTACGATAATGCCCAGTATTCCGAGCTTCCCTTGTTTTGGAGCAATTTTCGCCCTGATCTGTACTGCCTTTTCCATGGCTTTTTCACTTTTGGAAAGGAATAATTTGGTGATGAGCGGATATCCGAGTAAAAAACCCAGGCAGGCTTCTACCAGGCTGCCCGCCACTAACGTTCCCCACCAGATGGGCGCTGCTGTAAGCCAGCCCATATGCAGTACGGCGGTTACTATGCCCCAGATTCCCCAGAAACAGAAAATAATTCCTATCCATCCCTGGTATGGTTCCACTTTTTCCAGCAGTTCCTTTGCGTTGGGCTTTCTTGACAGTAACAGGGAAGGGACAGCGATGATGCTTAATAAGATCAATGAGATTCCGTAAATCATAGTTATTATTTTTTAGTATTAGAAATGAAAATTGCGAAAATGATGAACAGCATTACCAGGCCGGAACCGGTAAACAGGTACCAGGGGATCTTTGCCTGTTTTTTAAGGTCGCCGGCTTTTGCATGTAAGTCAGGCGGCATTTCGTTGCTGGTTAGGGCCTGCCGGCAATTGCTGCAAATGCTGTAAGTTTTTTTATAAACGGGGAATGCAGGGATCCAGAACACATGGAAGTAAACGCAGCTCGTTTGTATGTACAAACTTTTCCTTTGTGAACAATGATTGCAGGAGTGCTGGTGCACAGGCTCCAGGCTGATCTTCTTTTCCCTTATTCCAAAAAAAACTATCATGCTGTTTTATTTGAAACAAAGGTAGACCTGCACGTTGTGGGCAACAACATGGTTTCCAGTGAAAATCAATACCCTGTTTTCAGGGGGTTAGTTGAGTAGTCCCAGCTTGACGGCATACCGGGTGAGTCCTGCCAGGTTGCGTACTTTTAATTTGAGGATAAGTGTTTTGCGGTAGCTTTCAATGGTGTGTTTGCTTAAAAAGAGTTTATCGGCAATTTCCTGGGTGGTGTATTCTTCTGCAATTAATTTCAGTACATCCTTTTCCCGCGAGGTAAGCATTTCAAGGGTTTCTTTTTCCTTATAGAAAGCACTGTTGAGGTAACTCTGTTTTACGGCGTCTGAAAAGTATTTTTCACCTTTCAGGATCATTTTAATCGCTTTAAGAAATTCGTCTGAATCTGCGTTTTTTGATAAAAAGCCATCTACCTGGTGCTGAATAAGGGCATCAATCATGTTATTGTCCGTATGCATGCTTACCACCAGTGTGCTGATTTCCGGTCTTTTTTCTTTGATGTGATTATTAAGCGTTATGCCATCCACATCCGGCATACTGATATCCGTGATTACCAGGTCTACCTGCTCCTCCGGATGCTGATCCAGGTAATTCATCACCAGTTTGCCATTGTGTGCATAATACAGAACATGCAGGTCGCTCTCTTTTTCTATGAGCCTGATAAGACCTTCCAGGAATAATTTGTGATCATCTGCTAGAATAATATTATGCTTCATACCATTCTGGTTTTAAGGATATTTCAATATCTATTACCGTGCCTTTCGATGGGAATGAGTCAATAGAAAGTGCCCCATCGAATAATTTTAACCGCTCCCGTATATTCTGGAATCCAATACCATGTTTGGTTGTTTCCACAGAAAAACCTTTGCCATTGTCTTCAAACAGCAGCTTTAGCAAGCCATCGATCTTCGTTAGTTGTATTTCAACTTTTGATGCCTGGCTGTGCTTTTGTGTATTGGTGATCAGTTCCTGTATTATCTTATAGATCTCCACTTTCAGCGTAGTGCCAATCAGGTCTATTTCTTCCCTGGGATAAGCCTGGAAAGATATCTTGGCGTTCCCCGGAACATCAAATTGCCTCAGATAGCCGGCAATCAGTTCTGTAAATCCTGTATTGTTGAATTTCTGCGGAATGAGATCATGCGAAAGATCACGCACCTGGATGTAGGTGTCATCAATCTGTTTTATTACTTCTTTTAATCCATTCACACTATCCTGGTTCGAAAGGCGAAGCTTAATGGCGGCCAGGTTCCCGCCAATACTGTCATGCAATTCTTCCGCTATCCGCTTTCGTTCTTTTTCCTGTCCGCTCACAGAAGCTTTCAGCAGTGCCAGTTCTTTATCTTTTAACAGCACCGCAATTTTTTGCTGATTCATTTCATCCATTGTTGCATTCAGCTTGCTTTGTGCCTGCAACTTCTGATAATACATATACAGCAGGCCGATAACGGGTAACAGGATCACCAGGAATCCAATTAACAGGCTATATTTTATTGTTTTCTGGTGTTGCAGTTCGTTTTCTTTATTTAATATCTCTTTTTCTTTCTGGACAGTGTGGTATTTTATTTCCAGCTCATTGATCTCTTTTTTATTTTGCAGGTTTAACATTTCCCTGGAGATGCCCATATACTGCGTCATGATGGCATAGGCATTTTCATAGTCGCCGGTGGCTGCATGCACGGTTCGCAGGCTGTTCAATGCCTTCAGCTGTGCTTTCATGTCGTTCCACTGGATAGCATTTGTATATACCAGCGAAAGTAAGCGTTTGGCATCTTCATATTCCTTGTTGATAATAAGCAGATCACCCAGTCGTTGTCCTGCGTTAATATAGATATCAAAAAACTGTTGGGCTTCTGCATTATTTTTTACTTCGTTGTATATGGAAAATGCTTCTTCCGTATGCTGATTAAGTTCAGCGATAATGCCCAGAGCCAATTTTGTCTGAAGCTCGTTTTTTAGCTGGTGTTCCTGCCGGAAAAATAAGAGCGCCTTTTCAGTATACGCTTTCGCCGTGGCCAGGTCTTTTTTCTCCAGATAAATTATACCCAGTTGCTGATACGCAATATGTATCAGTTGCTCATCGTGGGAGGTATTCAGCAGATCGTTGTATGCTTCAATCGCTTTGTTGTATTCGTTCCGCGCAAAATATACATTTGCTATGCCCAGTTTATTTTCGTTAACAGCCGCATTATCGTTCAGCGCTTCTGCACACCTGATCCCTTCCAGGTAATAACGCAGCGCTTCATCATGCAAGCCCTGTTCGCTATAAGCTTTCGCTAAAGTATGATATAGTGTGGATTGATAGGAAAGCTTGTCGTGATCCTTCACCGCACTATTGTTTACCGCATCGATCATCTGCCGGGAATAAAAGATAACCGAGTCTGTTGTGCCGTGAGCAGCATGGAATGCCGTTAAAGACTGTGTGGCAAGCATTCTGGCTTTAATATCACCGGCCTGCTTCAGATGCCGCAATAACGAGTCAGGGGTTTTTACCGGAAGATTACCAAACCCCACAAAGGCTCCCTGGTTTTGCGCCAGGCAGGAAATAGAAACCAGGAGAAGACAGATAGAAAGCAACGCTCTTTTATTCATTCGCTTAATGCTGATATGATACCATTGTGTTTTGTTTCAAACATGGAAGATAATTAAACAATCCATTCCTGACAAAAGCCGCTCATTTTTACTGAATTGAATATTTTTTCTGCTGATAGGTCCTAAATGCCCGGTTACACGTCTGTTTTTACGAAAATGCCACGTTTGAAAAGATGAAACAAATGAAACATATTGGATTGCTGATCCTTAGCCTGCTGCTATGCCTCCTCGCTTCAGCGCAACGCGTAAAAATTATTTTCGATACTGATATGGATTCCGATGTGGATGATGTGGGTGCCCTGGCGATGCTCCACGGTTTCGCCAATCTCAGGGAAGCGGAAATACTGGCGGTGATGGTGTCCAGTCTCAATCCGTGGTCGCCGGGAGCAGTGGATGTGATCAACACTTATTACGGCAGGCCGGAGATTCCAATCGGTGCTGTGCAGCGGTTTGGCGTGTACCATAAATCAAAATATGCACGCCGGCTTTGCGAAGAATTTAAGCCAAACGCCAAATTGGGCGAGGATATGCCGGAAGCCACCACGCTGTACCGGAAGGTCCTCGCATCACAACCGGATACAAGTGTGGTGGTAGTGACGGTGGGCGATCTGACCAATCTTTCCAAACTGCTGGAAACGGAAGCAGACCAGTTTAGCAGCCTGAAGGGAATTGACCTGGTAAGAAAGAAAGTGAAGCACCTGGTATGTATGGGAGGCAGATACCCCGCAGACCAGGACCCGAGACCCTGGGGGAATTTCAAGTCCGATCCGCGTTCTACCCAACATGTTGCTGCAGCATGGCCCACCCGCATATACTTCACCGGCGGTGGCGCTTTCGCCGACAGCGTGCCTACCGGGAAAGTTTTTTTCAATGAAAAATATAAGCACACCCCGATGGCTCATGCGTATAAACTGTTCCTTGAAAGCTGGAAAAGAAACTGGCATCACAGCGCCGATCTCATTGCTGTTTATGTAGCGGTTAAAGGCCCCCGGCCTTATTTCAGGCTGGAAGAACGGGGGTATAACCATATTTTCGAAGACGGAACGAATTTGTGGCGTTTCGCGCCAAACGATGAGCGGCATTTCCTGGTCAGTGAATTCGCCGGGGGAATTGATCCCATGGCGATTGCCGAAAGATTCGATTCACTGATGGTGATACCCGGGCAGGCGAAATAATCTACAGCCCCAGCAATCTCTCCGCATTTCCGCCCGCTATCTTCGCTACCTCTTCAGGAGGCAGCGGAATGCTTTCCAGCAGTTGCTTTCCTGCTTCGTTTGTGCTGAAAGGATAATCTACTGAAAACATGACATTATCGATACCAAAAGTTCCCAGTGCAGCCATCAGTGGAGGTAATGTAAAAATCCCACTGGTGGTAATATGTACCTGGTCGCGTAGGGTTTGACTGACAGAACGCTGGTGATAACCTGTGCTGCTAACATTGAATTTTTCATCTAGCCGGGACATCATCATCGGTATCATTTCTCCCATATGCCCAATGATGATCTTTAACCGGGGATACCGGTCTAATGTTCCGGTGATAATTAAACGCAGTACCTGCAGGGCTGTTTCAGCATGCCATCCCCAACCGCCGCATGCAAGCATAACCCCTGTTGATCCCGGCAGATCGTTGTAATAGGCTTCGGCCACCGTTTCAGGCGGCATGCCGGGATGCAGGTAGAGAGGCATTTGTAATTGTTCCGCTTTTTGCAGCAATGGCCTGAATTCCGGGAGGTCCAGGAATTTACCATTTGTAAGCCCGTTGATCAGGGCGCCACAGAAATGATGTTCCTCTTTTGCTCTTTCCAGCTCGTTTGCCGCCGCCTCCGGGGAAGACATCGGCAGATGTGCGAATGCCTTAAACCGGGTAGGATGGGCGGCAATTCTTGCGGCAAGGATATCATTGTACCTGGAGGCAAAGCTCAGCGCTTCCCGTGTTGGTAAACTTTCTGCGCCCCTGCCTACTACAGACAATACCTGCATGTCAATACCGTTATCGTCCATCGATTTTAAGCGGGTGTCACTGATGTCGGCGAGTTGCTCCACTGCCTGCTTAGGTAGCGGCCATTGCTGTATCTCATGGGCAAACTCAGGTAAGGCAATGTGTTCTTCTAATGATATAATACGCATAGCTGATTGAATTGAGCTACAAAAGTCCAGCTATTCAGTAGGTATATTATTGATCCTGATCAAATAATCGTATGCCGGATTTTATTCTGCTGAGGGCCTCCTGGGTAATATTGAGATAATTTGCCACCAGCTTATTAGGTAAACGGAGCACCATCTGGGGATTTTCTTTCAGCAGCAATTGATAGCGCTCCCGTGGATTTAGTGTAATAAGATCTTCCAGTCTCCTGGTATTGGTTAAATAGGCAGATTCAAGAAAACCGCGATAAAATATTTCCCAACCGGGAATAGTATCCAGGAGGGAGTAAAAATCCTCGCGGTGGATATACAGCAATTCCGATTGCTCAATAGCTTGTGTATCTTCTTTGAGCAATGTACCATCAATAAAAGATGTCAGCGAAGTAGAGAAGGAGTTTTCGAAAGCAAACCGGCGTGTGGCTTCTCTTCCGTCGGGTTTTATAAAATATACCCGTAAGCATCCTTTGTTTACGAAAAACATACGTCTCGATGGTTCTCCAGTTCTTCCTACCAGCTCATTCTTTTTTGCTTTCAGGAGGTTAAAACAGGATAGCACCTTCTGCAAATTGGCTTCACTTAATTGAACCCTGTCTGTAATATATTTAGTCAGCTGTTCATACATACGGCAATATACTAAGGTAAAAGCGCATTTAACTGTTCATTATCTTTATCCAGTCTTTTACTATTTTCTGAAGATTAGCTTTGTGCTTTTTTACCTCCTCCATTGACCGGAATTTAGCATATGCTTTGCCTTTCGGCCCGGGTTCGAGAAGCCCGGTATTGTCATTTAACAGCTCACCTTTGTGAAAAATTACGGCTACAAAATCAGTCATTCGTGGATTTAATGTAGCCATTGGTTCTTTGTAGTCGAAACTAGGGCCGCCCCATTTTACGTCTTCTTCCATTTGCGGACTGGCTTCACGGATTATTTTTATGACCGATTCCATTTCGGTTTTTAGGGGATGCTTAAGCTTACTTAAAAACTCATCAATTTTATTTGTTTTGCTCATGATTATTTGTTTTTTGATTTGGTGATTTGATATGTTCTCCTTGTGACACAAATATGAGGGATCTGTTTTTTTAAAACATTTACATTTGTTGAGAAAACAAAAAAGATTATAACAAGAATTATTTTTTGGCTGAAAATATCCGGCTCACCTGGGTTGGAGTAATTCCCAGGTAGGAAGCAATGTGGTGTTTTTTTATGCGCTTAGCCAGGTGAGGGTATTTTTTAATGAAGTCTTCATACCGGTCTTGTGAAGTATCTTGTCTGAAACTAATTTCCTCTGGTTCTTTTTCAATGATCCAATGACGTTCCATGTAATGGATATAAAATCCCGCGATATCCTGATATTGCTGCGTAAGTGCTTTAAACAATCCAAAATCATATTCCCAGACTGTTGAGTTTTCTAATGCCTGGATGGTGGTTGCGCTTGGGGTTTTGCTTAAAAGTGATGTTGTAGACGCTGCGAAATAACCTTCAGAAAAGAAACGTTTGATATAAATGTTTCCATTCTCATCTGACCAGTATTGGGAAAACAAACCCCGGGAAACGAAAGAAACATTTCTTGCAATATCACCAGCTTTAACCAGGAAGCTACCTTTTTTGTATTCTTTCCGTTTAAGAATTTGTGCCCATGCAGATTCTGCCCCGGGAGTTAACTTGTGATAGTTATTTACTTTTAGAAAGAACTCTTCCATTGTATTTGAGATCAGATATCTAACTTAAAGATAAGTTTTCCGGTTAGATCTTCTAACCCTTTGTGGTATAGAGTTACATAGCTCATGCTGGTATTTACTGAATCCCTGCCAGTCGCTATTATTCTGAGGAAATAGCGCACTTTTTTTATCGCGGCTTTTAACTGCTGGTTATACTCCTGCATTTCTTTACTGGGTCATCTTCACTCCCCATTTGGCTAAACAGTCTAATAAAGTATACAAAAATAATTTAGAAATGAGTACAGTAATATAGCCTTATGAATTAATAAGGAGGTATTTTTCAGTGAATATATGTCATGAAAAAGTCATGAGATGTCTTAGTCGAATCTGCCTTTTTGCTTTGTATTTCAATAGCCGTTTGATTTTTCGTTTTAAACGCATGTGTGAATAAGTTAATGTAAATAACACATTTTGCATACTAAATACAATGATATTTGTAAGCAAAAATTGACTACATTTAATCTCGCCAGACTAAACTAATTCCGTCTAATTATTTATGCGCCTGCATTCCTAAGTAAAATGTTGTGAGTCGAGATCTGTAATTATTTTTTTATCAACCAAACCAATGACTTATGATGAAGTCAAAAAGATGTTTATTTCGAATCATTATTGCCCTTGCGGCAATCTGTAGTCCGTTCCACACGTTTGCACAAACTTCAAGAGAAGTCACCGTGAGGGTAACAGATGGAGCCAACCGGAGCCCACTTTTGGGCGTGAACATTATCGTAAAGGGTACAAAATCGGGTGGTACCACCAATGCGGAAGGACAGTTAAAATTAAAACTGAAGGAGAACGACGTATTAGTTGTTTCTTTTACCGGTTATGGCACCGCACAGGAAACGGTTGGTGGAAGAAACGTAATCGATGTTGTGCTGTCTTCCAAAGAATCTGCTTTAGGAGAGGTAGTAGTAGTCGGCTATGGTACACAAAAAAAGGTGAACCTTACCGGCGCTGTTTCCACCATAGATGCTAAAGCTATTGAAGGCAGGCCCGTAAGTAACCTTGCCAGTGCGTTGCAGGGAACTTCGCCCGGATTGATTGTTACACGAACGTCAGGACAGCCCGGAAGCGAAAACGTTGCTCTGCAGATCAGAGGCGCTACTTCTGCCAATGGTAATGTTGACCCACTGGTACTCCTGGATGGAGTAACAGTTCCTATAAGCACATTGCAAACCATGAATCCTGAAGATGTTGAAACCATGAGTGTGCTGAAGGATGCCGCCGCCGCCGCCATATATGGAGCGCAGGCTGCCGGTGGCGTTATATTGATTACCACCAAGAAAGGGAAATCAGGGAAAACAGTTTTTGAATATTCCGGCAGATATGGGAAAAGCTGGATGCAGGATGTTCCGCAAAGAATGTCTTTGCTGGATGAAGCTACTTTTGCAAACCTGTCTAACAAAAATGCTGGTATCGGACCTTCTTACGATTCAGCTACACTGGAATATATCAGGAAGGGTATTGAATATTTCGTTAACCCGGCAGATACGAGTCAATATATCTATCTCAATCAGAAGAGCTTTGTGGATCAGTTAATCCGCGACTTTACCACTATGCAAACACACAACATTTCTGCCCGTGGGGGTTCGGATAAGATAAACTACATGGCTTCTTTTGGTTTTATGGATCAGAATGGCGCTTTTAAAATTGGCCCCGATAAGCTGAAACGATATAATGCACGTATCAATATTGGCGCGCAATTATCCGATTATCTTTCCATGGACGCGAGGATGGCTTATTCAAACTCAGATCAGGAAGCTTCTTCGCAACCCGCTTCTTACTTAATGAATATGACATTACGTTATAGGCAGCGGTGGCCTATATTTACTCCGGACGGAAAGCTTAGTGGCGCTGGTGGCGGATCCGCCAACATGGCTTATGCGTATTTGAAAGAAGGTGGCTATAATAACTATAAGAACAACAACTTTGACGGGGTTGTAACCTTTAAGCTGGCTAATTTAGTAAAGGGGCTGCAAGCCAGGGCTGTATTAGGCGGACAATATGTAAGGGGAGACAGGGACTTGTTTAATAGAACTGTAACCACCTGGCAGCGTTACACGCCTACCTATTATTTGAATACCCCCAACTCATATGAAGTAACAAATGACTTAACTACGAATAAGAACGTGCAGCTGATATTGGATTATGATTTACACCTCGGGAAAAATCATGATTTTCATATAATGGGTGGTTATCAGTTTGAAGATTACAGGTATTCACAGGTATATTCAACTGCCAGAAGCCTCGCGAGCAATGATATTCCGGCACTAAACCTCGGAGATGACGCTACCAAAACCAATAGTCAGTCTATAAGTACTTACGCGAATCAGTCTTATTTCGGCAGACTGAATTATAGCTATTTCAGCAGATATCTTTTTGAGGCTACAATGAGGGTGGATGAAAGCTCAAGACTGGCGCCCGGATTAAGAACAAAAGCATTTCCCGCCGTTTCCGCAGGCTGGAACATTAACAAAGAAAACTGGTTTCCACAATCAGAACTGATTTCGGCACTTAAGTTAAGAGCATCATGGGGGCAGCTGGGAAGCGCGTTGGCCAGTATTATTGGCAACTACGATTACCTGAATATGCTCGCCAGGGCCAACTCGCTTGTTTTAGGCGGCACCAGGGCTATGTACTTTTATCAAAATGTAGTCCCTTCTTCCAGCCTGGCATGGGAAACCGTGGAAACGACCAATGGCGGTCTGGATCTGGGTTTGTTTGGAAGCAAATTGACCGTTTCAGCTGACTACTACGTTAAGTACAATCGTAACATGCTTACCCCACAATTGCTGCCTTCTACATTTGGAGTAAACACGCCCAGGAAAAATAACGGCGAATTAAAATCATGGGGCTGGGAATTAGAAGTTCAGCATAAGAATAAGCTTAATGAAAATTTCAGTTACAATATTGGATTTAACCTGTCAGACAATAGAAACAAGCTGTTACACTATGCAGGGCAGAAAGTAATATCAGCCGGCATTGTAAATATTCTGGAAGGATATCCGCTTAACTCTATCTGGGGATATAGAACCAACGGTTATTTCCAGTCTGCTGACGAAGTGCACAACGCTGCATTTCAAAATGCTTTAACAGGTCCGGGAGATGTTAAATATGTAGATATCAATGGTGATAAATTAATTAATGTAGGAAAGGCAACCCCGGAAGATCATGGCGACCTGGTTTATTTGGGAACAGACCAGCCGAGATACACTTTTGGTATTACCGGTGGATTTGCCTGGAAAGGAATTGACTTCTCCTTTTTCTTCCAGGGAGTAGGCTCAAGGACCTTTTATCCCAGTTCCGAATACATCAACCCCCAGGATGCACAATGGAATAATCCAATGTCTTTTCAAAAGGACTACTGGACAGAGGATAACAGGAATGCTGCATTTCCACGGCCGTTCCTGGGTGGAGGACATAACTACCTGAAATCGGATAAATGGGTGTTAAACGGAAGATATGTCCGCCTGAAAAACCTGCAGATCGGATACTCCCTGCCAACTACATTTATTCAGAGAATAAAAATATCCAATGCCAGAGTATTTGTAACAGGTCAGGATTTGCTCACCTGGTCAGATCTTGGAGTTTTCAAAGGTGCATTCAGCCCTGAATATAGCAATGAGGAAGGATACCAATATCCTTTGTACTCAAATATGTCTATAGGTTTAAATATCACCTTTTAGGATCATTGGTTATGTATTTCCTTAAGCAAACAATCATTAAGATGAAACTACTTAAATTTCGAAATATACTTTTCATTTTGGCGTTGCTCTCATCATGCAATATTGATAGAATGCCGGAAAATGTGGTGAGTGATGCGTCATTTTGGAAAAGTGAAAGTGATCTCAAAGCGGCAGCCAACTATCTGTATACTTTTCTGCCCACCATGCCACTTACGGCGGATAATATGTCCGACGACGGATTTGCAATGGTTGCCAACGAAATCAGTTCAGGAACATGGCAACCCCCGGCTACGTCATCAGATTTTACCACACCATATCAGTTAATCAGGGCAGCTAATAACATCATAGAAAAATCGGTTAATGCTGTTGCTGCCGGCGTGGTACCGGAAACGGTTGACAGGTATATAGCTGAAGCAAAGTTCTTTAGGGCATGGGGATATTTTTCGCTGGTACAAAGATATGGAGATGTTCCCCTGATAAAAACTACGTTGAAAGAGGATGCAGCGGAACTTACGGCCGCCAAATCCCCGCGTGAAGAAGTTGTGAGCCTGATTTATTCAGACCTGAGCGAGGCCGCCGCAATACTTCCTACTCCCACTGCGCTGGGCGCCGGATCTAACTATGGCCGCATCTCAAAAACGGCTGCTTTGGCTTTTAAAGCAAGGGTGGCATTGTATGAAGGTACCCGTGCTAAATTTCATAGCTATGGTAATCCAACCGCTCATCTTACCATTGCCGTGCAGGCAGCAAAAGCCGTAATGGAAAGTGGGGAGCACGATTTATTTTCCAATTATTTTGATTTGTTTCAATACGCGGGAAAAGGAAGACAGAATCGCGAGAATATTCTGGTAAGACAATATGGTAGCTCCATGACCGACCAGATCCTCAGTCACAATATCGGTGTTATTATCAATGGCGCCTGTAATCCAACCAGGTCGCTTGTGGATGCTTACCTTATGAAAGACGGTTTGCCTATAGATAAATCTCCTTTATACGTGGCGCCAACCCGTCACTCCGAAATATTCGTAAATCGCGATGCACGTTTAGCTGCGTCTGTTATGAAGGAAGGAGACCAGTATTTTCAAAATACGCCATATACTTTTCCACAGCTGGTGTATCAAACTACCGGTTTCTGCTATCGCAAATTCGTAAATGCAGCAGATCAGCTGCCGCCTAATAACAACCAGTCTTTTATCGACCTGCCTGTTATCAGGTATGCGGAAGTACTGTTGACCTATGCAGAAGCAACCTATGAATTGAATGGAAATATTACTGATGCCGATTTGAAAATTTCCATCAACTTGTTAAGAGCCAGGGCAAGCCTGCCTGATCTTACAAATGCCTTTGTGGCTGACCATAGCCTCAGTATGCGGGAAGAAATAAGAAGGGAACGCAGAGTGGAACTGGCTATGGAAGGCTTCCGGTATTGGGATATTATCCGTTGGAAAATTGCAGAAACTGTACTGCCAAAACCAATATTAGGTTGCTACTTTTTTCCGGGAGGATTTGGAACAGCCACTCCACAACTTACGGCCGACAATTATATTCTGGCACAAAGCGGAGCATCCCGTTCATTTAACTCTCAGAGAGATTATTTGTGGCCTTTTCCTGTAAATGAACTTGCGCTTAATCCTAACCTGGTACAAAATCCGAATTGGTAGTTATTGTATAATTTTTCTCTTATCAGCGCCTGGCATAATTAGTTTTATGCCAGGTATTCTTATTAAACATATCGCAAAAAAAATAAGCATAATGATTAAGTCCGGTTTTTTTTATAGTGTTCTTATTGGACTGCATATATTGATACCAACCTGTGTGTTGGCGCAGGAGAAAGGAAAACCGGCGGAGATTCCTGCCTATGTTGCAAAGCCTGAACGTGAGCCCGGATACCCGTTGAAGCAAAACCGGATGATTTACACAGAGAAAGATGTGCAGGTAGCTTTGAACAACATACAGCATTATGTTAAAGCTGGTAATATAAGAGATGGAATTGTACAGGAGGCAAATCAATGGCTAGGATGGAAGGATGAAGATTTAAGGTCGCTGCTGACAGATGCAGTGGTTCCCCGTGCTTTTGATTTAAATCCCCTGGGCTGTCCGCAGCATGGCGATGCCGTATTCAAAAAGGGAGGCACATACCCGTGGATAATTGATCCCCGCGAGCCCTTTAAGGTTAAATGTCCTGTTGGCGGTGAAACCTATCCGTCTAACGACTACGGAGCATATTATAAAAGCGGTTTTACTCAGAAGAAAGGATGGGATGGCGACTATACCGACAGTGGCTGGGGCTGGATAGCGCCGGATGGTGAACGCTATTGGTTTGTAGCATATGCCAATCATTGGTTATGGAAAAGTTACATTGAACCGGCAATATTAAACCTGGGCCGGGCATACCTGCTTACCGGAGATAAAAGATATGCACATAAAGCCGCCGTAATGTTATACAGACTGGCAGAAGTGTATCCTTCGATGGACCACGCGAATCAATCCAGGTATGGTTACATATTAAAGCAGCAGGGAGGAGTATATAACGGAAAAATTTTTAACCTCATTTGGGAAACCGGGTTTATACAAAATATTGCAGAAGCCTATGATGCCGTATGGGATAGTATTGATGACGATGTTGCCCTGCAAAAGCTGTATGGTAAATCGGGCAGGCAAATAAGGGCCGCTGTTGAAGCTAATGTGCTGGAAGAAGCGGTGGACGCATACCAGGAATTTAAGATACAGGGTAATTATGGTATGCATCAGGCGGCATTATTATATGTGTTGCTTGCCCGGCAGTTTATGGAAACCGGAAAGTATATCCATAAAATGGTCGACGAGCCAGGCGTAAGCCGGGTACAAACCGGTATTCGATATGCTTTGTACAATATGATTTTCAGGGATGGTACGCCACTCGAATCTCCCGGTTATAATATTCTAACAGTGGAGAAACTTGCTGTGCTGGGCGCATTGTTAAAAAGGGCCGGGAAAGACCTGTTTGGAGAAACCAGGATGAGAATGATGTTTGAAAGCCCTTTGCAGATGGTGGTCGCAAAAAAATATACGCCCGATATCGGCGATTCCGGCAGTACCCTGGGTGGCATTGTAGGATTAAACAGCAACATTTACCAGGTAGCTTATGAAAATTACGGAACATCTGAATTTTTAAACTGGTTGAAGTTCATGGATAAAACCGGTGATAACTCTTTTAATTCCTACCAGTCATTATTCAGACATGTAATTAAAGATACGCTTCGGGAAAAAATAGCGCTTGCTCCGGAGAATACCCGTTTGCTGGCAGGATATGGCATGGGGATTCTTAATAATAAAAATGATAACATAGGTGTTTCATTTAATTATGGGTATAAAGGAACGCATTATCATTGGGATTTTTTAAATGTGGAATTGTTTGCAAATGGCCAGAAAATGATGCCTGATTTGGGTTATCCGGATGCGATGAATGAATTTGTAAAGGAAGTTTATACCTGGTCCACGAATACCGTTTCTCATAGTACTGTGGTGGTAGATGCACAGGAGCAATACCTTAACACAGCGGGAAACCTGCATAGTTTTTCTGATGGTACTTTTGCAAGAAGTATGGATGCATCAACATTACCTTACGGCCAGGTCAGCGAGTACCGTAGAAATGTTGTTATGGTGGATGCCGATACCGGAAGGAGTTATTTTGTTGATTTTTTCAGAGTAACCGGAGGGCATCAGCACGATTACTCCTTACACGGACCTCCCGGGACGGAGAAAGCCATTCAGGGAAAATGGAGTGGAATACAGCCGGGAACTTTTGCCGGACCAGATATAAAGCCTGGTGAAATATATGACAATCAAAAAATGAATGCGCCGGGATACACCGGCAGTTATGGGTCATACCGGGGATCTGGCTATCAGCACTTGTTTAATGTGCAGCAGCTGAAAAGTAACTATTCTGTTACAGAATTTGCACATATCAACGATAGCAGCGCCAGGTTACGTATACATGTATTGCCCGACAAAGAACAAAGGGTTTTTAAAGCGGACGCTTTTAACAAACCACGTGCGAAAGATTATATTATTAAATACCTGCTGGTACAAGGTAAATCCGCTGGCGAACAGGACACTTTAAAAAGTATTTTTACAAGCGTATGGGAGCCATTTGCTGCTGTTCCCTTTATCAGCCATTTGGAGAAACTGCCCATTCGGGGCGGAGATGCCCGTGCTGTGAAAATAAGCAGAGATCATTTTGTTGAAATTGTTATAAACGATACCGGTAATGCTGTGAAGTATATTCCTGCGTTAGACATAGAAACAGATGCTACTACTGCAGTAGTAACACTGGGCGCCGGGAAAAAACTACACCGGGTATATTATACAAACGGTACTTTCCTTAAATGGAAAAACCGGGTGTTCAGATCATCTGTAGTGGAAGGTATTATATCTGCTGTAGACGTTAAAAATAATACTATCAGTATTATGCCCGGCAGGCCCGTTACAGATGCCGCGAAATATGAGCAGCAAATTGTGCACGTTTATAATACTTATAGAAAAACAGTACATCCTGTAGCCATCGCTGAATACAGGAACGGTATATTGAAGATTAAAACTTCAGATGATCTGTTAATTGGCAGATTAACCGCTGACAGCATAGATAACAGGAAGATTTATACGGAAACTACGCTTCCCTTTGCAGCTTTGTATAAAGGCGCTACACTGCTGGATGCCGGCTTTCAGCCGCAGGGTGTAATTACGCGGTTAACAGAAGACGGAGAAATTGAAACGACGGGGAAACTGACTATACGTAAAGGGAATGATCTATGGATCAGCAATGTGGGAACAGGCGAAAAAATTATTATACACCCCATGTTTTCATGGGTGGAAAAGTAGTGTAGTTGCGGCGAAGTGAATCTCGGAAATTTATGTTAAGATGGATAATACGTTACTCATCCATCTTAACATACTTCTGAAGGAAATTCAGGGAATTACTCCATCTGTTAACCAATACTTTTTTTTATTTGCTCAGCATTGGCATGCGTTTTCTCAATAGCTGCTGCAATATCGTCCATATCTGACCTGTTTCCCAGCAACAGGTTTTGAAACAGCCATACCGCCTCTTCATTACATAGTATATCATTTTCCGGGCAATGGTTGTTGCTGTTATATGATTGAATGTTCAGCATTTTTTTCGGATATACTTTTTTATAAAGCGACGATTGAAATACCTCGCTTAGATAAGGTTGTGTATTCAACGGTGTATAGCCGGCGGAAGCAGGTATGCCTTCTGCATTCAGCGCATTGATAAAGCCGGTCCGCGATAAACCACCAAAGGCTTCTTTTTGGTACCGGAACGCAAACAGGTGAAAAGTAGGACGCGTAACACCAGGTGAAAGCTTATAAGGGATAATACCAGGGAGGGACTCAATTTTTGAACGCAGATAGGCCGCATTTGTGTTGCGGAGATTGGTTTGTTCCTGGAAGCGGACCAGTTGTGCCAGCCCGATGGCTGCCTGGTATTCGGTCCATCTCAATTTGTTCCCCTGTCTCAGGGCGCCGGCGTCCGGTGCCCCGGTAACCGAACCATACGGATAGCCGAAATTGTGGTACGAATAACATCTGTCGATGAAGTTTTCGTTATTGCTCACAATAGCGCCACCTTCCCCCACGGGCAGATTTTTAGAATTTTGAAAACTATAACAGCCTGCATTTCCAAATGTACCTACCTGCTGGTTATTGATTTCTGCCAATGGCGCCTGGCAGGCGTCTTCAATTACAAACAGGTTATGTTTTCGTGCAATAGTCATTATCGCATTCATATCGGCCGGTAATCCCAGTACATGTACAGGCAGAATAGCTTTGGTCCGGGAGGTGATTTTTGCTTCAATTTTGCTGACATCTATCTGAAAGGTTTCCCTGTTGGTATCTACAAATACGGGCATTGCGCCATTGTTAATAATGGCAACGATAGTGCCTATAAAAGTATAGGGTGGAACCAATACTTCATCTCCCACAGTAACACCAAGCTGATTAAGTGCTACTGTTAAAGCATTTGTTCCGTTTACAACGGTTACACATCTTCTGGCGCCTACTGTTTCCGCCCATTTTTTTTCAAATTCACTCACCACAGTTGCGCGCGACCATACCCCACTTTTTAAAACTGCATCAATACGGCTGCTGTCTGTTTCCGGGTTCCAGATAGGCCAGTCGGGCCAGGTTTTGCCTTTTCTTATTGCGCTGCCGTCCAGTATTGCTGGCCTTCCTTTAATATTTGTGCAATCGATAATTGTATTGGAGAGCAAACTGGAAGCAGCTAATAAGCCCAATCCCCCCAGGCCATTTTTCCTGATGAATGCCCGCCTGGAATATTTTTGACTTGACATGTGAAAGCTGTTTTAGAGCATTGTTAATTATTATGGATGTAAAGCCCGTAATTGTACGCAAGACTTGGTACGGCATTGCGTTAATTCAGGCCAGTTTGGCCAGCTGATCACGATTCTTATGTACCTTCATGATCGCTGCTATTATGGAATCCATGTCTTTTCTTGTTCCCAGCAATGTGCCAACAGCATAAAGCCCTGCCATCTGCCCACATGCTTTATCGCATTCCGGCAGATACAGGCTTTCCTTCCATTGCTGCAGCCTCTTTTTTCCAAACATTGATTTATATCCCTGTTGCTCCATAATGTAGCCGGTCCAGGGTTCTCTGTGTAATCCCTGGGAAATATATCCTGAGAGACCTACGCCTTCTGCTCCAATGGCTTTCAGGAAGAGGCTCCTGTCTGCATTATTAAAATGCTCTTTCTGATAACTCATGCCAAACAGGTAATAAGAGGCACTATCTGTTCCTTCAAACATTTTTTGCACTTTCAGCCCCGGGAAATCCTTTAATTGCTCACGGAGATAGATGGCGTTATTATTTCGTGTGTCAAAGCGTTGCTGGATGGTGTCCTGCTGGCCATTCAATACGGAGGCCTGAAATTCATTCATCCTGTATTTTGGACCGATACGCACATGATCACCGAGAATTTTCCCATTAGCGTCCACCATCGGGGTTCTGGCAGTACCGTGATTCATCACGGTATATACTTTGTCCATCAGTTGTTTGTCGCTGCCGATAACAGCTCCGCCCTCGCCACAGGATACCTGCTTGCTCCCCTGAAAGCTGAAGCAGCCAAGGTTACCGATATTTCCCACCTTTTGACCTTTGTAAGACGCCAGGTGCGCCTGCGCAGCATCTTCTACTATATAAAGCCGGTGTTTTTTTGCAATGGCCATAATTGGTTCCATTTCACAAGGTGCGCCTAACATATGCACCGGTATAATTGCTTTCGTCCGCGCTGTTATTTTATTTTCTACATCTTTTGCATTCAGTTGAAAAGACAGGGGATCAAGATCCACAAATACAGGGAGGGCGTGACAGGTAATGATGGCTGAAACGGTGCCCATATCCGTGTATGGAGAGGTGATTACTTCGTCCCCTGGCCCAATGCCTAAGGCAAAGAGGCTGGTACTGAGAGACTGTGTACCGGAGCCGGTAGCAACAGCATATTGGGCACCTGTCATGGCAGCAAAATCTAATTCCCATTGGGATACCCTTGTTTTGTCTGCGTCAATACGGCTCCAGATGCCACTTTTGGTGGTTTCTGTCAGGTTATCTATCATTTTCTGGTTCCGGTATGGCCACTGTGGCCAGGTCATATTATCCCTCACCGGCACGCCTCCCAGTATGGCAAGTTTGTCCGGATCATTGGAGGTACGCGCAAAAGAAGGAATGCTATATGCTGCCAGGTAAGCCAGTGTGCCGGCAGAAACTTTTGCAATAAAATCTCTTCTGTCAGAATTATATTTCATAAAAACATTTTTTGAATAGGCAGATTGAATTTTAACTGAATTTTTTATCCTTGTTTCAGGCAATACAGCTTTGATTTAGCAGAGTAGTATACGGTTCCATCCGGTAATACTGTAGCAGCTCCTACTTCGCCGGGAACTTTACATATCTCTGCCATTGCGCCGGTTCTTACATTTAAGGAAATAAGTGCATCATTCGTGAAAATACCCACGGTGTCTTTGCTTAATCTGATCAGCAGATCTGTATAGTCTTCAATCGGGATTGTTTTCATGATCTCTTTTTTGCCCGGATCATAAATACTTAATTCCTTTTTATGTGAAAAGACCACCAATCCATCAATAGCCAGCAGTGCCCTGTTTAAGGCAACACCTTTTTCAAAAGGGATGTCTTTTACAATACCGGTACCTGGTTTCCAAACTACAAAATGACATTGTATACCTTCGTTATAAGGCAATCCGCTGGCATGTCCGTTAGTGGTGAAATAGATATTTTCATTATCAGCAGCGATGCCGGTTATCTGTTGTTCCGGAATAGGGTCGTACCATGATTTTACTTCCTGTGTAACGGGATTTACGCTGGACAAGCCTCCTCCGTATACGCCATATTTGGCCGACCAGCCGGTCCAGACATTTCCATCCGGCCCGAGGATACTTTTGGCTTCAGGTCTTATGAGATCAGGCGCCACGCTTCCAACCAGCTTTGGGTTTTTATTACCCAGTTGATCCCACGGTTGTTTGGGATCATAAATCATCAGGTCGCCTCCTACGTAAGCGGATAAGTGCAGTTGTTTGTTGGCGAAAACCATTCCATAGACTTCCCCTCCATTTTTGCAAACTGCCGCTGAGTTCCAGTATTTTTTTGTTTTAGGGTCAAAGGAAAAAATGGTTTGGCCAAAACCGCAGGAGCCCCATATTTTGCCGTCTTCGTCATGTGTCAGAGACATGATGGTTGTGGGGGGAGCTTCTACTGGTATGCGTTTTAATGCTACATTAACCGGAGTGGAATAGTCTGCATTATTTTTCGGAGCATCGGTAATGAAATAGTCCTGCCCGCGAACCCCCGCCAGCCGGCCATTTTTCAAAGTAATGAAAGAACACCATTCACCATTCTGAATCTTTATATGTGTTTTTTCCATTTTTTCTTCGTAGCCTTCTGTTGGTAAAGGTTGTAGCGTTTTTGCATCATAAAATGCCAACCCTGCCTTTCTCTCAACACAGATGAACTCAGTGTTCACTTCCTTGATCGTATCATCCGGTTCGCCGAAGTCTTCTATTTTCCCCGAATTGATGTGATATACTTTTATGCCTTTCGTATTGAAACCATACCAGACAAACACATATCCGGGCGCCTGGCAATACACCGGCCGGCTGTATTGGTTTTCAGGATTGTTACTGACCTTACCCAGGTTCCTGAATTCGTTGGTAGCAGGATCATATTGCGTTAGTGTGCAACCAGGATAGGTGCCGCCATAAACTTTGTCATCTGATGCCAGGCCCATTTGCCAGAAGTATGATTCTCCCTTTGAAATAATCGGCTCTGCCCATTTTCTTTTCTTCAGATCAAATACGTGAAGATATGCCTGTTCGGTGCAGGTGCCGACAATGATTTTATTATCATGCCAGTTAACAAGTCCCCAGGCGCCAGCTCCTACAGGTAACGGGAAATTTTCACCCTTTCCGGTTTTAACATCTATGAGGATAATGTTGCCTGTTTCACCATCCGCAAAGTTGGAAAGCAGGAATTTCTCCCGGTTGTCTTTGGGATCTATCACGGAAGTCCGGGCCAGGATATTGAAGTTGCGGCATGGTTGGCCAGCCAGCACAGGTTTTCCTGTTTGTGGTTCAGCGGCAAAAGCAAGGTCGCCGGCCAGGGATAAAACCATTATAGAAAGGCCTGCTTTTCCGGTCTGGTTTAAGAAGTTTCTTCTGTTCATGTTGTGTGGAAGGTTTACTTGTTATTTATAACCGGTCTGTTGTATTTTGGAAGTCTGTCCATACATGGTTTTATGACCTGCATGGCATTTTCGCCAAGTACCTTGCGTTTGATGGCAACAGGCAAGCGGGAAAAAACAACCCATCCCAGTTGTGGTCTTGGATCTCTCATGGGCAGATCTGAGCCATATAATACCTTGTCTGCTCCGGCGCCCGCAACGAGGTAATCGATGATGCCCGAAGGAACAGAGGTTAGCGTGATCTCCGCATAGATGTTCGGGAATTTTTTGATCGCGGCAATTACTTTATCTGCATAGTCATAGCTTTGCCCGGAATGTGCGACGAGCCACCTGACGTTCTTATATTTGGCCGCCAGGGTTTCATATTCTCCCATGTCACCGCGTTGGGAATGCAGCAGGGCATAGAAATGATGATCATTACCATATTTCCACCACTGCTCCCAGGAAGGATCGTCATAGTTTACACCAATATAGTGATAGGGCTTCATGCCAATGAAACGTGCGTCCTTTTCATACAAGGCCGGGATCATTTTACTTAATTCATTCTGCGTATAATGCGTGGGGTCAAAGTTCGCCAGTCCCCAGTATCCCGGGGGAGCTATGTCCAATGCTTTGCCGGTAGTGATATTTCCGGCTGGTGTATCTACGCTTACCACGCCGTTCCAGCTCATGAATCCTCCGCCCGCATAACCCAGTTTTTTGGTAAGGGCGAAAACTCCTTTAGGGTCCCCGTTTTCCATTGTATAGCTCCAGCCTGCGCCATTCATTCCTTCATGGAGCATATGCATATGCATGTCTATGATAGGTGAAGGCACTGGCCTGCCATGCCTGATGGCGGCCATCAGTTCATCTTCCTGTTTGTTCACATATTCTTTTTCAGGCTGCTGGCCTTTCAGTAACCTGGTAAGATTGCCTCCTGCGATCAGGGCTCTCGCGTCTTCCGGAATTTCTGCATAGTCGATAAATGTCCTGTGGGCGCCAACAGACATGATAGGGGCATTGGTGCCGAACACCATCTGCTTTACCAGTCCTTTACTATACATGTATTCGATTCCGTACATGTTCTGCAAACAATCAAATGTGCAATGCAGATTAGAATGGTTTTCCATCATCGGAATGAGGTTCCGCTGGTCACTCCAGTAAACGCCCGTTATCAGTACCGGTATTTTTGGGAATTGCAGAAGCAGTTCCTCCAGGTCTTGCCAGTCACCAATTTCAGATAGCTGTATAATGGTCAGTACCTGTTGCTCATTCAGCCAACGAAGAATATCCTGTTGATAGGTTGCTTTCCAGTTCCAGCCATTTGTAGCCGGATGAATGGAAACGGCGCGGACATTATGTTCCTGCATTTTGCGGCCGAGTTCCTCCGCAGAAGGGAATTCATTGGTAAGAGCGGGCATAACATTCCATACAGCAAATAGATGGGAGTATGGCTTTAGCATATTGCTCAGCTCCAGGTTGGAGTACATGGCATCGTAAAAAGTACTCATGGTATACGACACCAGTGCGCCCGATACCGAACAGTGTTCCATTTCCGAAATAAGTTCGGAAAGTTTCCAGGGCTCAGCAAGATGTTTGTATTTACGGGGACCAATGCACGTAAAGGCATCAAAATAACGTACTGGTTTGTGGCCGGCATTTGTTTGCAGGTTGTTAGCCAGTGCAGAGAATGGTATTGCCTGACTGAGTGCTAAGCCGACGCCCGCAAGAGAGTTGATCCGGAGAAAGTTCCGTCTGGACAAATTGTTTTCTGACATATTTTTCCTTTTTGAAGATGAATCGATCTCAGGGGAGTACGACTAATAGGTAGCTCTGCCTCCTGAAATATCGAAGATGAACCCCGTGTTGAAACTGGCTTCCGGCGAAATGATCCACGCTGCAATGGCGGCTACTTCCTCCACTGTGCCCAGTCTGTTCATGGGTATTTTAGCGGTCATATAAGCAAGTTGTTCAGGGGAGGTGTTTTCGTTCATGGCAGTTTTAATCACTGCAGGCGCTAATCCGTTTACGGTAATGTTACGGGTTGCATATTCTTTGCCGACACCTTTTACAAGGCCAATTACACCTGACTTCATGGAAGAGTAGCCGCACATGTTAGGATTTCCGTCTTTTCCACCGATAGACGCCATGAGCAATATCCTGCCATACCCGTTTTTTTCCATTGCCTGGACTGCATATTTCGTCATGAGGAAACTGCCACGGAGATTAATGTTATATATCTTGTCAAATGCATCTGCAGGATAGTCTGCAATAGGAGTAGAGGTTGGACCAACGATACCGGCGGAATTCACCATGATATCCAGTTTTCCATGATCCTGTAGTACCTTGTTAATGGCATCACTCACTTCATTTTCATTGGCAATATCCGCGATTTGTGTAGTTACACGATAACCCGCCTCACGAAATTCCGCTGCCGTTTTTTCCAGCAGGGATCTGTTAATGTCCAGCAGCACAACGGTGGCGCCTTCTGATGCTATACGTGCTGCAATTGCTTTGCCAATGCCGTCTGCAGCACCGGTAATTAATGCTACCTGGTTGTTAAATCTTGTGTTCATATATTATGATTGAATGAGTGTTTGTTTCTGATATCCGAGCCCCTCTGCCCATAACTCAACAATATCCCCGGCTTTAAGGAACCGCTGGGGCTTAAGTCCAAGTCCCACGCCGGGAGGTGTACCTGTGGAAATAAGATCTCCTGCTTCCAGTGTCATGAATTGAGAGAGATAGTGGACGATATGATTCATGGAAAAAATCATTCTGGACGTATTTCCTGACTGCATTTGTTCTCCGTTAACAGTAAGGCGCATGGATATGGATTGAGGGTCCGTTATTTCGTGTGGAGTAACCAGGAAAGGGCCTGTTGGGTTGAAGGTGTCGCAGGACTTCCCTTTTGTCCACTGTCCGCCCCGTTCCAGTTGAAATGCCCGTTCAGACACATCGTGGGAGATGCAGTATCCGGCAATATGTGATTTTGCATCTTCTTCGTTTTCAAGATAGGTGGCGTTTTTGCCGATGACGATCCCGATTTCTATTTCCCAGTCTGTTTTATTACTGTTCCGTGGGATGAAAACCGGGTCATAGGGCCCCACCACGGTGTTGGCTGCTTTCAGGAAAACGATGGGTTCATCCGGAATGGGCATACCTGATTCCATGGCGTGATCCGAGTAATTAAGCCCAATACATATCACCTTGCCGGGACGTGCAATACAGGCTCCCCACCGTTCACTATCAGGTACCACGGGGAAAGAAAGGAAATTGTCTTTCTGTTGTATCGCCATCAATTCACGTATGCCCTCGTGCTGGAAAAAGGAATGGTTCCAGTCTTCGAATATGGCTGACAGGTCCCGCCTGATGTTTTTCTCGTCTAGTATGCCGGGTTTCTCTTTACCGGCTTCCCCAAAGCGGATAAGTTTCATATAAAATATTATGGTTGATAAATTATTAATGCCTCCCAGGTAACTGTAATGTGGATGGCTTTTATTGTGTATGTGATTATTGACTATAAATGTATACAAAAATAAATTTACTATGAATACAATTAATGGCCAAACAAATTAAAAGTGTTGTTTTTCCATAGATGGCAAGTATTGTTTTATAGCACAAAAGCACCGGCTGTTATGATTGTGCTATGGACTATAGCAGGCGTGTAGCCAATTTTAATGGCTTTTTAGGTCTTTCTGTACCGGAGAATATATAACGTAAAAAATAATGTGATTTATTTATAAAAAACTAAAAATGTATTCAAAAGTAAATTATATTTGTAAGCAATAGATGAATGTTAGACAAAAGAGGATCGCGATCCGTTTGTAATTAAAAGCATCAACCAACGTCTCAAGTACAATTTAAAACCTGTAATCAGGCCTGCGGGAATAGTATGTCCGGCAGAAAAAAAACGGCCAGAATTTTAACAGCAAGCACTGTTCTTCAATACCTAGTATTTATTCAACAATAAATAGATCATGAAAAAACATCTATTCCGCCTGTTGGCGTTTATGCCGATGCTCGTATTCTTTCAATTTCTTGGAGGCTATGTAATAGCACAGGATGTCCCTCACACCATCCGGGGGAAAGTAGTAGATGCTCAAACCGGCCAGCCTGTAATCGGCGTAACCGTGCGTCTGCAAAATAAAAAGACCGGTGCTGCAACTAATCAGGAAGGGATGTTCACAATTGAAGCATTGTCTTCTGATATATTGCAGTTCACCTCTATCGGGTACGAAGTCTTATTGATCCCCGTTAAAGACCAGACTTTTATTGCTGCTAAACTAGGCGCCTCTAAATCCACCCTGAATGATGTGGTAGTTGTAGGCTATGGCACGCAGAAAAAAATCAATATGACAGGCGCCGTATCTACAGTTAACGCTAAAATGATTGAAGACAGGCCCATCACAACACTGGCAGGCGCATTACAGGGATCTGCTGCAGGATTGGTGATTACCAGGACTTCAGGACAGCCCGGCGCAGAAAATTTTGGGATTCAGATCCGGGGAGCCACCTCAGCAAATGGAGGCGTAAGCCCCCTGGTAATATTGGATGGAATCGCAGCATCAACTACCGTATTACTTACACTGAACCCTAATGATGTTGAGAGTGTCACCATGCTGAAAGATGCCGCAGCTGCATCCATTTATGGCGCACAGGCAGCCGGCGGTGTTATGATCATTACTACAAAAAAAGGGAAAGCCGGGAAACCTGTGTTTGAATATTCCAATCTGCTCTCCGCCCAGAAGCCACAGAACGTTCCGGAAAAATTAAGTCTGCTGGAAGAAATGTTATATGTGAACGTTTCTGCCGCCAATTCAGGCGGAAGCCCTGGCTATTCCTCCACCGATATTAACCGCGTCCGTTTAGGCTTACAGAATTATGTAGACCCCAATGACACCACCCGGTATGTTTATTATAATTCCAAAAGCCAGATAGGTCAGATACTTCGTGATAACAGTGCTATGTCTACCCATAATTTTTCCGTAAGAGGAGGAACAGAGAAAACACATTATCTGATGTCTCTCGGGTTATTTAATCAAAATGGGCTCTTTAAAATAGGTCCCGATAAGTTTAAGCGGTATAATGCGCGCATAAACGTTGGCACCCAGATCACCGATAAAATAACTTTTGATGCAAGGGTGGGTTTTAATGTTACGGATATGTTGCAACCTACGATTACACCTGATGGCACCTGGAGCACCAGCCTGTTAAACGTAATTTACCGGTTCCGCAACCGTAATCCTTTACGGACACCTGAAGGCCGTTATCACGACAATTCTGCTTCGGGTATCACCTCCTATGCTATCCTGGATGCAGGCGGACAGATTAAATCACTGGGCAGGAACCTGGATGGGGTTTTTACGATGCAGTCAAAAGACTGGCTGGTTAAAGGCCTGGACCTTACGGTGAAATATGGCGGACAATATTACAATAACGAAACGGCAAGTTTCTATAAAACAGTACAAACCTGGTTCAGATCTGTGCCGGGAGAAAAACTCCAGGACCCCAATTCATTTGACCGAAGCGTTTCAAGTAACTGGAATAGTAATGTGCAGTTTTTGGCTGATTACGACTGGTCATTTGGAAAGGATCATAGTTTTCATCTGTTGGGAGGCTACCAGTGGAATGATAACCGGTATCAATATCTGGGCGCTTCGGCCAGCAGCCTGGTGAGCAATGATCTGGGTACCCTCAACCTGGGAAATAGTCTCACCAGGGGTAATTCGGATTATATCAGCACCTCCGCCTTTCAGTCTGTATTTGGCAGGTTTAATTATGTGTTCAGGGACAAATTCCTGGTGGAAGCTACGCTTCGGTCAGACGAAAGCTCCCGCCTCTCTCCTGGACGAAGAACAAAGGTATTCCCTGCAGTATCTGCCGGATGGAAGTTACAGAATGAACCCTGGTTCGCAACGATGAAGTCCGTGTTCTCGGAATTTAAAATCAGGGGTTCCTGGGGCCGTCTCGGAAGCGCTGAAGGTGGCATCATCGGACAGTACGATTTTATTGATAAATTGTCTCAGGGCTCCAATGTTGTTTTAGGAAACACAGAAACAAAGTCCACTTATTTCTATAATGGCGCCATTCCGTCGGCAACATTAACCTGGGAAACACTGGAAACTTCCAATATAGGAGTTGATCTGGGATTGCTCAGGAGCAAACTGAATGTCAGCTTTGATTATTATGTGAAACATAATAACAACATGCTGGTGCCCCAGCAATTACCGGTGATATTAGGAATCGATGCCCCCGTTATCAACGGAGGCCGGCTCCGTTCCTGGGGCTGGGAAGTGCAGTTGACCTATGCAGACAGGACAG
This sequence comes from Chitinophaga ginsengisegetis, assembly GCF_900168065.1. Classification (GTDB taxonomy): domain Bacteria; phylum Bacteroidota; class Bacteroidia; order Chitinophagales; family Chitinophagaceae; genus Chitinophaga; species Chitinophaga ginsengisegetis. Next base: position 76,223 of record NZ_FUZZ01000006.1, read on the forward strand.
AAAGTGGTATCGATTACGGCGTCTCTTTCAACTTATCCGACAACCAGAACAAGCTGCTTAAATACAACAATAACAATAGCGTGTGGCTGGGAACAGTTTCGTTACTGGAAGGGTATCCTTTAAATACTATCTGGGGATATCAGACCGATGGATATATTCAGAATCAAAAAGATCTCGATAATTCACCTTTCTACAGCAGCCTGATTGGCATCGGCGATGTGAAATATGTAGACAAAGACCGTAATGGTATCCTTAATAACGGCGCAGGAACCGTTAACAAACGGGGCGACCTGGTGTATCTTGGTACCAACCAACCACGTTATACATTTGGCTGGACAGGCTCTGTTGGCTGGAAAGGAATTGATCTCCAGGTATTCTTGCAGGGAGTGCTGCAGAATACTTTCCTGGCTGAAACAGATGCTATACATCCCTCTACCGGCAGTTGGATAATTCCGCTGAAAATGCATCTTGATTACTGGACGGAAGATAACAGGAATGCGGCGTTCCCCCGCCCCAGAACCGGCACTGCCAGCTACCTGACTTCTGATAAATGGACAATGAACGGAGCGTATATGCGCCTGAAGAACATCCAGGTAGGATATAGTTTGCCTAAGCAGCTACTGGAGAAAGTACATGTTAGCCGGCTTCGTTTATTTTTCAGCGCACAGGATATCCTGACCTGGGATAAGCTGGGTATTTTCTCAAATACTTTCAATCCTGAAAGTATGAACAGTGTAGGACACAATTATCCTTTATTCGGTACCTATTCCTTTGGGGTGAATCTTTCTTTTTAATCCAGTAAAAATTCAAGAGATGAAATACATTAAATATCTGATTCTTGCAGTTATGCTAACGGGTGCGGGATCTTGTTCAGTAGACCGTGTTCCGGAAACGCAGTTAAGTGATGCTACTTTCTGGCGAAGCGAAGGGGATCTGAATTCGGCAGCCAATTACCTGTATACGTTCCTTCCTTCACTTCCTGTATATGACGATAATATGTCTATAGATGGTTTTGCAGTTTATCCGAACGAAGTTAGTAACGGAACAAGGACCGTACCTAACTGGGACGATGATTATGCAAACGCTTACAAGCTGATCAGGGCTGCCTGCAACATTATTGCCAAAGCACCCAGGGCTACATCGGCGGGGGTGGATCCGGGGATTGTAGAAAAATATGTAGCGGAAGCGAGATTTTTCAGGGCCTGGGCATATTACAATCTTGTAAAGCGGTATGGAGATGTTATCCTCGTAACAACCCCGCTTGCCAGTGATGCCAAAGAATTGACAGCGGCCAGAACAAACCGCGAAATAGTATATGATACGATCTATGCAGATCTTGAATTTGCAGCGGCCAAACTACAACTGCCCTCTGCTATGGGAGAATCGAACTACGGAAGGATTTCACGTACTGCAGTGTGGGCTGTTGAATCCAGGGCGGCGCTTTTTGAAGGCACCTGGAATAAATTTCACAATGCAGGCGAATGGCGTACCCACCTGGAAAGGGCAAAGAATGCAGCCGAAAAAGTGATCCAGTCCGGCGAGCATAGCTTGTATACAGGAGGCTATTTCAACCTGTATCAATACCAGGCGGAAGGCATGGGTAATAAAGAGAATGTTATGGTAAGACGCTATGGGGCAAACGATGCCAATATTATCAGTTATCACAATATTCCCATGGCAATAATTTCCGGCGGTGTGGTAAATCCCACCAAATACCTTGTTGATGCTTATTTAATGAAAGATGGATTACCAATTGATAAATCGCCCCTCTATAATACACCGGATTCAGCGAACCATGTGTTCAATAACCGGGATAAAAGACTGAGTGAAACGGTAATGAAAAGAGGTGATAATTTTAGTCTTACAGGAAAATTTGTGGTTTCTACCAGTTCTACCGGGTATAATTACAGGAAGTATGTTATTCAGGAAGACATGGGTAAATCCAGATCTTATATAGATTATGCCATTATCCGCTATGCAGAGGTGCTGCTGAATTACGCTGAGGCCAAATATGAGCTGGATGCCGGTATTACAGACGCCGATCTTGACCGCACAATAAACCAGTTGCGTGACCGCGGTGAAGTAGCCCACCTGACCAACGCATTTGCAACTGCCCATGGATTGAATATCCGTGAAGAGATCAGGCGGGAACGCAGAGTAGAACTGTCTATGGAAGGCTTCCGCTATTGGGATCTGTTACGCTGGAAGACGGCAGAAACTGAACTGCCGAAACCCGTATTGGGCGCTTATTTTTTTAAAGATGAATTCCTGGCGCTGGGATATTCCCTGACGCCGAATTTGAATCCGGATAACTACATTATGCCGGAATCCGGTAACATGCGCACTTTCCTTCCGCAAAGAGATTACCTGTGGCCCTTGCCGCTCACTGAGATCAGTATGAATCCAAATCTTGTGCAAAATCCTAACTGGAACTAATAAAATTTTAAGAGATGAAAAAATCAGGCTTTCTATTATCAGTAGCGCTATTGCTCGCGATAGCATGCATCGTGGGTTGCAAAAAAACTGATATTCACAGCAGTCTCCAGCCCAAGGTAGATAGTGTTAATAATATTACGCTCATCACATATACCAGGGTTAAACTGGGAGGAAGTGACAGTGTTACACTCGCCCGTGGCCGGGGGCTGGCAGCAGCTGTATCCTATGCATACAAGAACCTGGCGGGTGGATCATCCAGTATAGATCTGATATTTGATCAGGGGAAATTCTGGAATACAGACCCTCTTACCGGTAATGCTTTTACCGGAGGTAAATTCCTCGTCACTGATCTTACGCCGGCAGCATTTGATGCCCTCAATTCAAAAAGCGCGCTGGAAGCTTACGGGTTCAAAGCTACGCAGGATGCAGTTCCGCTGTCTGCAGGCAAAGTGATATTTGTTCACACAAAAGAGGGCTATGATTGCCTGGTTAAGATCATAACGCTTTTCCCGCCATCAGGCAGCGTCACTTTTGATTACAAGATCGCAGTGCTATGAGATTCTCAAAAAAACAGTTTCATTTTAACTTACTCACTATGAATAGGAAAGTATTTACGTTGGCTATCGCTACTGCATTTGCCTGGTTTGCGTTACCAGGATGTAAAAAGGATAAATCGGAAGATCTGATCCTGCTGGACTCATATGATGAAGTATGGCTTGGAGGATGGGATGGGGCCAATGGCAGCGGTTTGGATGCTGATAACGGACAAGTATATGGGTATGGCTCCTTGAGCGGCGCCAGTCGTTATGTAGATCTGTTCTTTGACCGCTCGGCGTTTTTTAGCTACGATGCAGATGGGAATGAGCTGCCGGACGTGGGAACAAGATTCGCTGCTACGAACTTTACTCCGGCACAATTTGATGCGATGGCGGATGATAGGGATTTTAGACTCCTGGAACCAACTGCTGCCAATGATTCTATCAGGTTTGCACTTAATGATGTGGTATTGTTCAAAACCAGGTGGGGTAAGAAAGGACTAATCAAGATCATTTCGATGACTGGTCCTACGGGCGATCTCAAATGTGCACTCAAGGCACAGGAACGTTAGAAAGTATTTTATCGATAAGAAGAAATTGAAAACTGATGATGATGAGATCCATAACCCGACGTTTGATACTGTTGCCAGTGCTTTTGTTCTCTAAGCCAATCGTAAATAACAGCTTCGCACAGGATAAGACGAGGTTTGAAGATTGCAGCGTATTGCTGGTTTCGGATACACTAACAATAGGGAACTCAAAAATAGAAAGAAGATTTCTCTGGAATAATGGCAACCTGATCTCCCTGGATATTACGAACCGGCAAACAGGACGGAGAACGGTGTTCGGGAACAGGGATACTGATTTCTCATTACCCGGTAAGATGCACGCCAGGGATGGAGCAGGCTCGCTGGAAACGAAGATCGGCAGGGAAGAAGATTTCCGGGAACGCCGGCTGGAAGCAATAGTACTTACAAAGGTGAATGATCTTGAAGTAAAACGGGTGTTTCGGATTTATCCGGAAACACCCGCCATTGCATGCGATTATTATTTCAAAGGTACCATGGATAGCACGGTTCAGCTCCGCTTGTCCAGCCCGGGAGATCTGGTGAACGTGGAGAATATTTCTGAAGTCAACAAAGAACAGCTTCCGGTAATGCGATTGGATAGAATGGGGTTATCCGGTAATCACTGGAAGGTAAGGGCTGTGCAGTTTTTTGATATCACTGACCGGCATACAACGACCGTAAAATTCACAGATCAGCTGGCCTATATTTTTGGAAACCAGCTGGTAGGTAATCTGTTATTGATGAACAGTGGAATAGGTAAGGAAGGGCTCTTCTGGTTAAAGGAGGGGCCCTCGCCTTCCGTTCAGCATGCATATCCCGGATTTGATTTCTCAGTAAAAACGGGTTCATTTCAAATGACCGGAGCAGGTGTCGAAGGAAAAGACATAGATACGCTCGAATGGATAAGGGGCTACGGCTTTGTTTTTGGGGTGAGCGACGGTTCGGAAATTGGCCAGCTGACTTCATTGAGGGAATATCAGCGGCATATCAGGAAGTATGTTCCCGCCAGGGATGATATGGTGATGATGAATACATGGGGAGAAAGGGGAGAGGGGGAAAATTTAAATGAAGCTTTTGCATTGAATGAAATCCGTACCGCCGCCAGGTTAGGGGTAAATGTATTCCAGCTGGATGCGGGGTGGTATCAGGCGGGAACTAAAAATATGGACTCTTTCTGGCTTCCCCACAAACAAAAATTTCCAAACGGACTGGCGCCCCTGATTGAAGCTGGCAAAAAAAATCATGTGGAAATCAGTCTTTGGTATGAACCGGATCCGGAAGATGATTATGCCCACTGGAAAAGGGATGCCGGGATACTCACACGGATTTATAATAAATACGGGATTAAAATCTATAAGATAGACGGCGTTCAGATAACTTCAAAAAAAGGAGAGATCAATTTCAGGAAGTTGCTCGACTCCGTAGTGACTGCCACCGGTAACAAAGCATTTTTTAATATTGATATCACAGCAGGAAGAAGGAATGGCTATCATTATTTCAATGAGTATGGCAATTTTTTCCTCGAGAACCGGTATACCGATTGGGGTAACTATTATCCTTATCAGACGTTACGCAATGCCTGGAATCTCTCACGGTATTTCCCTTTGCAGAAGTTATTGATAGAATTTCTGAATACAGAAAGGAACAAGGATAAGTATTCTGCTGATGATGTTTTTGCGCCAGGGCATATTCCATTTGAATATACTTTTGCGATTACCATGATGGCTCAACCGCTGGCGTGGCTGGAAGCCCATCGTCTTTCCGCCGGACAGCTGGCAGCTATAGCTCCTGTAGTGGCAAAGTACAGGAAGTACCAGCACGACATTCACGCAGGCAACATTTTTCCCATTGGTGAGGAGCCTGATGGACGCTCCTGGACCGGGTTTCAATCTATTCAGAAGGGACGGGGCTATATTATTGTATACAGGGAAGATAACAGCAGGAACGCTGCATTTCTTAAAACTTTCTTTAGCATGGGGAGTCGCATAAGTTTTAAGCCGCTGACAGGCAAAGGGAAGGCGTTTGTTGCAGTGGCAGGAGATGATGGGCGGATTAAATTTTCCCTTCCCGCTCCTGATAGCTATGCTTTATATGAATATAAAATTCAGTGACGGAGTCATTTTACGATTCCCTTGTATGCATTAAAATGAAAACATGAGTAACACAAATTGGAGCAGGCGGTCTTTTATTCAGCAGGGCGCAATATTGGGCGCGGGGTTGGGTATGTTGCCTTTAATATCATGGAAAGCGCCCGGTAGCGGCGATTTTGTAGAATTCATATCCCCGATTGATGGAGATATGCTGCATGTCCGGGACGGCAAACAGTTGAAAAACGGTGTTGGGGTTAAGGTGAAAATTAAACCTGTCGCTCCGGGAAAAATAAACCTTACCATTAATAATATACAAGCCAAAGAAGAGAGTGGTAATTATACAGCTGATATTATACTGAAGGGTTTTGAGAATAAGATCAGCGTGTGCGACACGCTTACCGGCCGCAAAAGCACTATCACCGTTTTCTACCTGAGTAAACTGAATAATCAGTACAGGCTGTCTGTAGATGATGCTATTTGGTTCCTGAAAGACATTCACATTAACGCAGCTGTATACACATCGGTTTTTGATAACCCGTTTATGGGTTTGCTGCGAAGTCTTCATGAAGCATATGGCACAAAGGTGCATATTAACCTGTTTTATGAAACGGACGGCTTTAATCTGTCGCAGATGACAGATAAGTTCAAAAAGGAATGGGCACGGAATGCAGATTGGATAAGACTGAGTGTGCATGCAAAAGCCGAGTTTCCGGATGACCCATATATTCATGCAGGCTATGGGGAAATGTACCGCGACTGCCATGCCATCAGGACCCAGATACAACGTTTCGCCGGGAAAGAGGTAATGGATAATACAACAACGCTTCATTGGGGACAGGTGCCGGTAGAAGTGTGCCGGGCTTTAAGAGATGAGGGATATAAGATCCAGGTATGTGACTTCAATGTAGACAATGATCTGCCGCCATGTTCTTATTATCTCGATGTTCCTCACCGCCGGCATATCAATAAGAGATTCATCTGGAGAGATAATAAGGAGAAAATTATTTTCGTGAAAAGCAGCATTATCATTGATACCGTTAAGTTGCAACATATTAAGGGCTTCCTGGATAGCTACGGCGAAAACAATATTATCCCGCCATATGTGGATTTGCTTGTTCACGAACAATATTTTTATCCGGATTATAAAAATTATCAAAAGGATTACCGGGAGAAACTGACTGCTGCTATTGAATGGGCGCAGATGCACAACTATACCCCCGGTTTTCTTAGTGAATGTGTTATTTAGAAAAGCAGAATAAAATGACAGATCAACAGGAATGGTTCGTGGTAGAGAACGAATCAAAGATAGACTCACCGGCATTGCTGGTTTTTCCCGAATATATCAGCAGGAATATATCAGCAATCATAGAACTTACCGGTGATTTAAGTACGCTGAGGCCACACGTAAAAACTGATAAAACACCCGAGATTATTCAATTGATGCGGGATGCAGGTATTAATAAATACAAATGTGCAACTATTGCCGAGGCAGAGATGTTGGCTATGATGGGTGTTAAAGATGTATTGCTTGCCTATCAGCCTACTATCGTTAAAGCGCAGCGGCTCTTTGCATTGATGCGGGCATATCCGGGAACCAGATTTTCCTGTCTCGTAGATAATCTCAGATCGGCAGAAATGCTTTCTTTCCTGGTTGGTGAAAAGAAGCTGACTGTGTATATAGACCTGAATGTAGGGATGAACAGAACCGGTATTCCGGTAGGGGGCGCTTTTATGTTGTATATGAAGATCAGTAAACTTCAGAATATTGAGATTGCCGGATTACACGCTTACGACGGGCATGTAGATGATGCAGATCCAATAACAAGAACAGAACGGGCGAAGGCTATTTTTGCAGCCGTAATGGCACTTAAAGGAGACATAGAATGGAAAGAAAAGGAAACTTTGGAACTGGTAATCGGTGGTTCTCCCACCTTTGCCGTTTATAGTGAGATGGCAGGAAAGAAAGATGATAAGTCCATACAGGTTAGTCCCGGTACATTTACCTTATGGGATGCCGGGTATCATAAGCTGTTGCCGGATTTACCTTTTAAGGTAGCAGCGGTATTGCTTTGCCGGGTAGTATCCATTATTAATAACAACCTGCTATGCATTGACCTGGGGTATAAATCGGTTTCGGCAGAGAACCCGTTGGATAAGCGCGTAGTGTTTCCGTGGGCGCCGGAAGTTGTGCCTGTTTCCCAGAGTGAGGAACATATGGTGATTTCCGTTCCTGATACAAAAAAATTTAATGTCGGAGATACGCTATATGGTGTGCCCTGGCATATTTGTCCAACATTGGCGCTCTATGAAAGAGTACACGTGGTGAAGAAGAAAAGAATGGCCACCACATGGAAGGTGGTGGCAAGAGACAGAATGATTAATTATTAAGCAGGCTATGGAACATAAGCGAAAGTTAATTATCGATGCCCACCTGGACCTGGGCATGAATGCAGTGGAATGGAATCGTGACCTCCGGTTATCTGTGCAGGAGATTCGTAAACGGGAATCCGGTATGACTGATAAACTGGACAGGGGGAAGAATACCGTATCCCTGCCTGCGTTGCGGGAAGGCAATGTTGGACTGGTGGTAGCCACTCAACTGGCAAGATATATCCCATCAGGACGGCCCGATGATGGGGACCCGTATTGGAATTCGCCGGAAATATGCTGGAGTATCACACAGGCACAGCGTAGCTACTATAAAGCAATGGAAGATCTGGGAGAAATGGTACAGATCACCGGTAAGAAAGAGTTGCGCGCCCATCTGGACACCTGGCTGAAAGGAGATAGTGCGGACAATAACCATAAGCCGGTAGGATATATTCTTAGCCTGGAAGGGGCCGATTCCCTGGTAAACCTGAGTTTCCTCGAAAAAGCATATGCTTATGGACTCCGTGCCATTGGGGTGTCTCACTATGGTCAGGGAAGGTATGCCGGGGGAAGCGGAACGGAATCCGGATTTACCGGCATCGGCCGCGAATTACTTCGTGAAATGGATAGACTGCATATGATCCTCGACGTAACGCATTTAACGGACCAGGGTTTTATGGAAGCGGTTGAATGGTACAAAGGCCCTGTTTGGGCCAGTCATCATAATTGCAGGGCCGTTATCAGTGGTCAGCGACAACTATCTGATGATCAGTTACGGATACTGATAGACAGAGGGGCTGTAATCGGCGGTGCATTGGATAACTGGATGCTGGCTGAAAACTGGGTGCGTGGGGTCGATGATCCGTTAAAACGTCAGGTTGGGCTGGAGAAATTAATAGACCATTACGACCATATCTGCCAGTTGGCCGGCAATAGTTTGCATTGCGCCATAGGCAGTGATCTCGATGGTATGTATGGAACAGAACAAAGTCCTTACGACCTTGATACGATTGCAGACCTGCAAAAAATAAGCAGTCTGTTACTACAGCGTGGCTATAGTGAAGAAGACGTTGATAATATATGCTATGGTAACTGGATGCGTTTTATGGAGGCCAATTTGCCATGATTTTGAAATATTATCTACAAAAAACACTTTAAATTGTATACAAAATTAGAAATGTTTGTTTACTTTTGTAAGAAGTCAGAAGGTAGAAGCTTAGAGTATACCTCACACCCGCCAGATCAACCAATGTTTTTGTATACAATTTTAAATAGTATTTAATGAATATCGTCGAAGTAAAAAGCACTGTTAAAACGGCTGATACAGGAGCATATTCAGCAGCTGTCCTGGTAAATGGCTGGCTTTACATAAGTGGTCAGGGACCGCTTGATCTTAAAAGCGGAGCGGTTATAAGCGGTTCAATTGAAGAAGAAACAGCGTTAACGTTATCCCATATACGTGAAATTGTGCAGGCGGCAGGAGGGACCATGCAAAATATTGTAAAGTGTACGGTTCATCTCAGTGATATCAATGATTTTGATCGTTTCGATAAAACTTATGCCGCTATTTTTCCGGGGATAAAACCTGCAAGAACAACCGTACAATCTGTTTTGTCAGATGGGATAAAGATTGAAATCGATGCGGTAGCATTTATTGGCTAAAATAAATATCTTCCAATGGACGGAAAAATAAAGATAGGTACAGTAGGTCTGGGACTAATGGGCAGCAGTATCGTTACGTGTCTGCTGGCGGCAGGACACCAGGTAATTTCCGTTGTGAAAAGCATTGATGAGGCAGGCCCCGCCAGGGAAAGAGTCCTGGGGTATCTGAATGAAATGCAGCAGGAAGGCCTTTTATCGGCGTCACCAGCTGAACTGGCCGATAATCTGACCATCACTGACTCACTGAAAGATTTATCTGCAATGCCGGTGGTCATTGAATCTGTATATGAAGATGCGTATGCCAAGAAACAGATTTATGCTGAACTGGAGAAGTACATACAACCGGATGCCATCATAGGCAGCAACACTTCTGCTATACCGGTTTCCATATTACAGGCAGGTTTAAATCATCCCGGGCGGTTTTTAGGTATACATTGGGCGGAACCCGCTCATATCACCCGTTTCATGGAAATTATCTGTGGCGATAAAACAGATCCGGCAAACGCGGAAAGAATTAAAATACTGGCTGAACACTGGGGGAAGGAACCTTCTGTTCTCCGGAAGGATATCCGTGGATTTATTACAAACAGGATCATGTATGCTATGATCAGGGAAGCGTTTCACCTGGTGGACAAGGGATACGCTACTTATGAAGATGTAGATCGTTCTCTCCGCAACGATCTTGGCGCGTGGATTACTTTTGCGGGACCGTTCCGTTTTATGGATCTGACCGGGATACAGGCTTATGCAACTGTAATGGAAGAACTGTTTCCCGAACTGGACAATTCTGCCGAAATGCCCGTATCGATGCGTAAACTGGCAGATGCCGGGGCACAGGGCGTAAGAAATGCACACGGTTTTTATCCTTATTCCAAAGCATCTGCGGAAGAGTGGGAAAGATGTTTCACCCGCTTTAGTTTTGATATACGCAAGCTCGCTGAAAAATACCCGGGCAATATTGGTGACCGGATTAATAACGCAGATAACTCCGCAGAAGAATAATGAAAAGGATCATCATATCATGGGGGTTACTGTTGCTTTGTAACCTGATGTGGGCTTTACAGTTTACCTGCATTAAGTTGGTGCAGGATCAGGTTGGACCCTATTTTACTGTATGGGCGCCTATGACAATGGCCGTTTTATTGCTGCTGCCTTTTATTCTCCGTGAACGTAATGATCAGAAGAGATCTGTATCTGATTTGCTTGTTTTTGTGAGACTGGGCCTGTTGGGGGCTTTCCCCGCACAGGTACTGATGACCTGGGGAACACAATATTCTACCGCCACCAATGCCGCTGTATTAACACTCAGCCTGCCGGTAATATCGACGCTCTTTGCTTTTCTCATGCTGAAGGAGAAAATGAACCCGGTAAGGTGGATCAGTTTTGCGGTAGCCATTATAGGTGTCGTACTATGCACGTTCGGGGATATAAGACAGGCTGATTTTACGGCTGGCTATACAGTGGGGAACCTGCTCATTTTCCTGGCAATCGTGGGAAATGCATATTATAATACCGGTTGTAAGGCCATAGCCTCACGCTATTCTGAAATAGAAATGGTATTCTACACATATGTTGTCATGATCATTTTTCTGACACCGCTTGTACTGTTTTATGAGCCGGAAGTGTTCGGAAGAATTAGTGTATTCACTGTGCAAACATGGACGGGGTTAGCATTGCTTACACTCTTTCATAATTTCTTATCCATGGTGCTCTTTTTCAAAGCACTCAAAACGCTGGATGCCATGCAGGTGGCCCTCTCCAATTATATGATCACTTTCATGGGATTACCAATTGCAGCTATCTGGCTGGGGGAAGCACTCAGTGGTTATGCTATTGCCGGTGGTATGCTGGTATTGGCAGGTACATTAATCGTCACTATTGTAGATTATCGAATGAGTAATCATACAGCCATCATAAAAAACTAAAAAATGGAAAATTTTAAACCCTTGAAAGGTGTAGTACCAATTATACCAACCCCGTTTACAAAAGAAGAAGAGATCGATGAAGAAAGTTTACGGAATCTCGTGGATTTTGCTGTTAACGCAGGTGTGGAAGCGGCGTGTTTGCCCGCTTATGCAAGCGAATTTTATAAATTGACAGATGATGAAAAACTAAGGGTCGTAAAGATAGCTGTGAATCAGGCAGCGGGAAGGATTAAGATCATCGGCCAGTCCAATCATGCATCACTGAAACTGGCAATTAAATTAGCACAGGCGAACGTGGAAGCCGGCGCAGATGTAATTTCATTGGCGGTACCGCGTATTTTTAACCTGCCGGAATCTTCCATTGAGGAATACCTGGGTGAATTTATGCAATCTATTCCCAATACGCCGGTACTGGTGCAGGATTTTAATCCCGGTGGCCAGTCTATCAGTGTGGAAATGATTTGCAACCTGATGAAAGAACATAGCAACTTCAAATACCTCAAACTGGAAGAACCCCTTTGTGCGCCCAAGTTTAAAGAAATCATTGATGCTACAAATGGAAATATCGGGCTATTTGAAGGCTGGGGAGGCTTATATATGCTGGAGCTGATACCTACCGGTATTACCGGCGTGATGCCTGGCTTAGGAGTATCCGATATATTGCAGAAGGTTTTTCTGTTGAGAAAAGGAGGGGATAATGATAAGGCAATGCGGCTTTTCGAGAAGGTAATGCCCCAGATATTCTTTTCTCTGCAGAACATGGAATTGTTCCACTATGCGGAAAAAGAATTATTAATGGCACGGGGAATATTGAGAAACAGCCATGTCCGCAAGGCATCTTACACACCGGATGCTTCTACTGCAAGCTATATCAGGGAATTGAATCAAAACATCCTGGAACTGGTAGGGGAAGGAGTTATGCAATAAATTTTTGCTTTCAGATAATCACATATAATGAAAAGAATTTTCACCATCCTGGTTATATGCATGCCTGTTATTTTTTGCTATGGCGCACAGGCCGGCGATAACGGGAATGCCGGTAAGTTCCGTCTGTTGCCGGCGCCACAGAAAGTGGAATGGAATAATGGTACAGGCTTGAAAAGCAATGAACTGAAGGGGATTTTTCTGAAAGGTGATTTGAAACGACCCGCATTGGTTTATCCCTTAGACAACCTGCCGCTGGCAGATCATCCGGGCAAAGGGATACTCACATTGGAAATCTCAAACAACAAAGAGCTGCCGGCTTCCAATGAATCCTATATTCTTCAGATACAGAACGGCGAAGTAACTATTTCCGGTAAAGACGATGCGGGGGTATTTTACGGATGTCAAACCTTGTTGCAGATGCTGGAAGATGCAACGGATCAGCGCATAGACATACCTGCGTGCAGGATTACAGATTTCCCGGATATCCCGTACAGAGCCGTGCACCTGGATCTGAAGTACCATCTTGAAAAAATGGAATATTACTACAGGATGATGGACCGGTTGGCGGGCATAAAAGTAAATGCGGTGATCATTGAATTTGAAGATAAGCTCAGGTATAGAAAAGCAGATAAGGTGGGATCGGGAAATGCGGTGTCAATAGACGAATTTGCGGCATTATCCCGTTACGCAAAGGAACGGCACATTGAAATCAGCCCGTTGGTGCAGGGCCTGGGGCATGTGTCCTTTATTCTTAAGCACGATATTTATACACATTTGCGCGATGACAGGAAGATAGACTGGGTAATTGATCCCCTCAACCCGGAAACTTATGACCTGCATTTCAAAATGTATGATGATGCCATGGAGGCAACACCCGGTAGCAAATATTTGCATATAGGAGGAGATGAGGTGTATAACCTGGGCGCTTCGGAGTTATGCAAACGTTCCGGCATGAAGCCCTTTGAATTGCAGATGTACTGGTTAAATAAAGTTTGTAAATACGTAACCGATCATGGCCGTACGCCTATTTTCTGGGACGACATGGTATTTTCACTCTCCGATTTGTACGGAACCATGCGTAATGACAAAATGCTTGATTCTGCCTGGGTGGAAAAGGAATGGGCAGAGAAACAACATCTGCTGGATGAGAATGTAGGCCTATTCCCTAAGAATTGTATTTACATGCGATGGAATTATAACTTCCCGAAAATACAGGGAAACACTAAAGCCATTGACTGGTTTATGGCCAATGGCATGCAGGTGTGGGGCGCACCAGCCGCGCAGGACATGTCGGCTATGTTGCCAAGACAAAATTCTATTTATCAGCCAACAAAAGATTTCTGTGAGATTGCCGTAGAGAAAAAATTGCCCGGCATGTTATTAACTGCCTGGGATGACTCCTCTCCGCATATGGAAACTTTCTGGCGCGGCTTCTACGATTATGCAGGTTTATCGTGGAACTACCAGGATATGGATGCCGCTGCTGCTCATAAAATATTCCGTCATCGGTTTTATGCACCCGAACTGGCCGCCCCGCAATTTGAATTCCAGGACTCTCTGGAACTGGCACTGGATTTCTGGGACGTGGCATTGATCAATCAGGGACACCGGAGACATTATCCGTATAAAATGGATCTCATTTCTCTGCCGCATCGCGACAGTGCAGGCATCTGGAGCAAAAAATATGCAGATAAAGTGGAACGTGCGCAGCTGGAATTAAAACGATATTCAAATATCAGGACTGTGATAGCTGAAAATAAAAAAAGAGTACGCAGGAACAGGTATTCGTTGGAGTTATTAACAGTGATGAATGAGTTACAGATCTATCCATCCAGACTATTATTGCTGTTGCAAAACTATGATCAGGCGAAGGACAAGGACAGGATAAAGAAAGAAATCGGCAGCCTGGTTAATTCCTTCCCGGCATTGAGAAAGCAATATGAAGATGTGTTTTCAGAACAGCGGTTCCTCTCAAACCCTCCCGGATATATATTAGATCAGAACAATGATCCCATGTTGGGGAATGGAACAAATAACAGCGACTGGATGCATGTTTTTGAACTTGCCTTCAATGATAAATTGTTAAAGTGGTTGAATGAAAAATAACATAGCTAAACTTCTGTTTGTTTTTTTTGAGATTTTGCTGATAGTGCCTGTGCCGGCATTTTCATCGCTGCCAGGAGGACCTCCGGGTGGCGATGAGGCAAATCTCCTTAAACATTTCAGGTTGGTTCCGTTGCCGCAAAAAATAGTCCTCGCCAAAGGGGCAGGGCTAGCCTGCAATGCGCTGGGAAGTATATTTCTGGAAGGCATCGCGCGCCGGCCTGTATTGCAGGCGCCCTTGTCAACGCTACCAGATGCGGAGAGGCCAGGGGAAGGAGTGCTCACTTTACGATTAAAGAACGATCCGTCATTACCGGCTTCCCGGGAAGGATATAAACTGGAAGTTACTGCCAGGCAGGTTGTGATAACAGCAAAAAGCGAGGCCGGTATTTTTTATGGTTGCCAGACGTTGCAGCAATTGCTGGAAGATGCCAGGGATCAGTCACTGCTGATTCCTGCATGTACTATAACTGATTTTCCGGAGATACCGTACAGGGCTGTACACCTTGACCTGAAGTACCACCTGGATAACCTTGACTATTATTACCGGATGATGGACCGCCTGGCGGCCGTTAAAGTGAATGCAGTTATCCTGGAATTTGAGGATAAGTTAAGGTATCGTTCAGCGCCGGTTATCGGAGCGGAGAATTCCATTTCAATAGATGAATTTGCGGCGCTCAGCAGATATGCCAATGAAAGACACATTGAGATCAGCCCGTTGGTACAGGGTTTAGGACATGTGGCCTTCATCCTGAAACATGATGAATATGTAGGTTTGAGGGATGATCCGCGGAAAGACTGGGTGTTTGATCCGTTGGATTCCGGTACTTATGCTTTGCAATTCAGGTTATACGATGAGGCGATTGCCGCAACTCCCAATGGCAAATACCTGCATGTAGGCGGGGATGAAGTGTATAATCTGGGACGGTCGGCAGCCAGCAGAAAGTCGGGCATGACTACCTTCCAGTTACAAATGTACTGGCTGAACAAAGTTTGCGCCTATGCACGGGAACATAACAGGATCCCTGTTTTCTGGGATGATATGATCTTTTCCCTTTCAGGACTTTATATGTCTATGCACGATACCCATACACCAGCCGATTCCGTCAATTTATTATGGGAAAAGAATGCACCGAAAATTGAACAATATCTGCATCTCTTTCCTAAAGACTGCATATACATGCGTTGGCACTATACATACCCGCGGTTGCAGGGTAATCAGAACGCCGTAAACTGGCTTAAATCCCACCAGCTGAAAGTAATGGGCGCCAGTGCAGTACAGGAGATGCATCCCATGATGCCGCGTAACCAGTCACTTTTTAACCCCATAAAAGATTTTAGCTGGGTAGCTGTTACGCACGGATTAGAGGGCATGCTGGCAACTGCCTGGGATGATTCATCCCCTCACTTCGAAACATTCTGGCGTGGGATATATGATTATGCGTGGTTGAGCTGGAAATATACTGATATCGGGCCGGATGAAGCACATGCCGCATTCCGCCATCGTTTCTATGGACCGGCTTTAAGTAATGAGAGATTTGAATTTCAGGATTCACTGGAATTTTTAATGAATTTCCAGGACACCGCATTTGTGAAAAACAGCACCAGGATCACGGTACCGGAAAAAATTGACCTCATAGAACTTCCCGGTTCAGAACTTCCCGCAGATGTATGGCGGACCGTTTACAGGAACCGGGTTAACCTTGCCCGTAAAGAAATTAAACGGTATGAAACAACCCGCGGCATTATTAAAGACAATATAAAATTGGCAAGACGTAATCACTATGCCTTGCGCCTTTTTGAAAGGATAAATGAATTACAGATCTATAATGCAAAAATACTGGATCTGCTCGATGACTATGCAGGAGAAACTACACCAGACGGCCGACAGCGTGCGGTATTAAAGATCAGGTCTGCAGCGGACGGATTTGCAGACTTGAGAAAAGAATATGAGCAGGTGTTTTCGGAAACAAGGTTTTTAGAAAGGCCACCGGGGTACCTGATGGATGATAATTACGACACAATGCTGGCAAATGCCACACAGACAAGCTCAGACTGGATGTACCTTTTTGAATTGAAAATGAATGTAAAACTTGAAGCATGGCTTAAATCCATGCAGTAGCGCATCATCATAGCAAACTAATTCCCGTACACATAAAAGTTATACTAAAAATGGATAATTTAAAGTCAGGTGCATTGCTTATTATTTTCTCCGCCGGTATACTTTTTACCGGATGTAAGCAGAAGCGATATGCAGAGGCGAAAACCGTGGAAAATGAACTGAAAAGTTTTGTTTTGGAAGATGGGTTTGAGATTGAGAATGTCGCCGCTGAACCACAGGTGGTTATGCCTGTTTCCATGGCAATTGATGAGGATGGTAATACATATGTGGTAGAAATGGAGGATTATCCTTTCGTAGCTGATGCAGCAGCCGGAAAAGGAAATATAAAAATGCTGCTGGATGTTGACGGCGATGGTAAGTTCGATTCTGCTTACGTATTTGCACAGCGGATTCCCGATGCCACATCTGTACTTCCCTACAAAAAGGGTATCCTTGTTACGGCTGCCCCGAACATTCTATTTATGAAGGATACCACCGGCGATCATAGAGCGGATGTTATTGATACCATATTCACCGGCTTCTTTACCGGAAACTCAGAAGCACAGATCACCAGTCTCACATATGGGATCGACAACTGGATCTACGCCAATAATCATGGTCAGGCAGGACAGGTGAAATTTTTGAAAAGGCCTGACCTGGCGCCGGTATCAATGGGTGGTCACGATTTCAGGTTCAGACTTGATAAAGAGCAGTTTGAAGCGGAGTCCGGAACGGGGCAGTATGGCCTGGCCATCAATGACTGGAATCATCGTTTTTATACGCAGAATACACTGCATATACAAACGAATCCAATTGCCTGGAGATATCTTCACAGGCATGCCTATATGCCATCCTATAGCGGCGACTACAATCCATCTGACCATGAGATTGAAATGTTCCAGTTAACGCCACCCCCTTACTGGAGGAAAGAACGGAGCGAAAGACGCCAGCGCCAGTATGATTCGCTGAAATTAGACCAGGTGGAGTGGATTTCAGGACATTTTACAGGTGCCTCGGGCGCCACATTTTATGGTGGAGACAATTTCCCTAAAGAGTATTATGGTTCCATTTTTACGGGAGAAGTTTCCGGAAATCTTGTGCACAGAGATGTTTTAACACGTACACCAAATCAATCGTTATATACCGCCAGCCGCGGACCACTTGAAAAAAAGAAAGAATTTCTGGCATCCAAAGATTCCTGGTTTCGTCCCACTTCGTTTTATTCCGGCCCGGATGGTAACCTGTATGTGATTGATATGTACCGTCAACATATTGAAACACCGGTTTCTATACCTGACGACCTGAAAGCTGATATGGATTTCCATGCAGGTAATGACAAAGGCAGGATCCACCTGATTTATCCAAAAGGGGGAAAGAAAGTAGTTAAACCACAGATGAACGCCTTGAGTAGTGGGGAACTGGTGAAACTGCTGACACATCCCGCTGCCTGGTGGCGTACCCAGGCACAACGCCTGTTAATTGACCGCCAGGATCAATCCATAGTGCCGGCTGTCAGAGCTATTTTGGTTTCCAATACAGATGCCAGGTATCGTTTACGGGCATTATATACGCTGGAGGGCCTTCAGGCACTCACAGCAGCTGATGTAAGGGGGGCCATGAATGATGCGGACGCCGGTGTGAGAGAGCATGGCGCCATCTTGTCTGAAAGGTTTCCGGAACTACTGCCCGAACTGTTGAAACTTACAAATGATAGCGTGGCATATGTTGTATTTCAGGCAGCCCTGAGCGCAGGGAATGCGCCGGCTGATAAAGCAATACAGGCATTAAGCCTGACACTGACCAAACACAGCGCAGATTCAATACTGAATATTGCTGTGTTGAGCGCCGAACCCTGCACATCTTTGAAGTTTTTGCAGGCATTGAAAAATAGCGGGAATTATTTTGAAACACCCGGCAAATACAAACTACAGTTTTTAAAGTCATTTGGCTATATCAATGGAGTGAGGAACAACGGTGCAGAAATTGCTGCACTGGCAGGATTCTTACAGGATCCGGTTATTGTAAAAAATCCGGGATGGGCGGATGCGGTTACTACAGGATTGTTGGAAGGTCTTACCGCTGAGGAAAAAACATTATCCGCAGACGCGTTGAAAGCCTTGAAAAAATACGAAGCGAACATAACTGATCCGGGCATAAAAAATACGGTAGCAAAACTATTACAACCGGTAACTTCTTCTAACTAATTTAAAAAGAACTATCATGAATGAAATCGAGAGAAGACAGTTCATCAAAAACGGGATACTTTTTTCAGCCAGCTTTTTAGCAGGAGGCTTACTGTTATTGGGTTGCGGAAATAGTCAGAAAGAAAATGCGACGGGGGACAGGAAAGCAAAAGAAGAAAAGAATGACGCTCCTGCAAAGGATCCCTGTGATGCATCGGCACTGTCTGCCGAAGACCTGAAAGCCCGGAAGGCATTGGGATATGTGGATCAAACGCCCATGAAAGAAAAACGTTGTGGAAATTGTAAGCTGTTTGTACCGGCGCAGGGAGAGAAGTCATGTAATACCTGCCCTTTATTCAAAGGTCCGGTTTCACCTAAAGGATATTGCACCTACTGGGCGCCCAAAGGCATCTGATTTTTCAAACATAAAGCATCAACCGTGAGTCATCATATTTTTTTCAGATTCAGCAAATGCCTGTTACTATTAATTTGCTTTTCGGTAACGGCATTTTCCCAGAAAATACGCGTGGGTGTTTTTGAGGTAAATGCTTCCCCGCCGATAGGCAGCCCGGTTGCTTATGCGGTTACACGTTCCATTACTGATTCCTTAAGTGCGCGGGGTATTGTAGTGTTGTCGGCAGACAAGCCCGTGGTACTGTGTGTGGTGGACTGGATTGGCATTTCCAATGAGGGGCAGGATCGATGGCGCCGGCAGGTGGCAGCCGCAGCCGGAACAACTATAGACAGGGTTTCTATACATACCCTGCATCAACATGATGCCCCCCGTTGTGATTTTACGATTGAAAGAATTATGGAGGAATATGGCCTGGGAGGAAGAAGCATTGACAATACTTTCACTACAGACGTGATCCAAAGAACAGCTGCAGCTGTAAAGAAGGCAATCAGTAATGCACAGGTTGTAACAGCTGTTGGGTGGGGGCAGGCTAAAGTGGATAGTGTAGCTTCCAATCGCAGGATAATGGACGCGGATGGTAACATTACCACGCGCTGGAGCAGCACAAAGGATAGTGCCATGCGTGCAGCACCGGAAGGATTGATAGATCCCTGGCTGAAATGCATCAGTTTCTGGAATGGGAATAAAGCAATTGCGCTGTTAACTTATTACACAACACATCCACAAAGTTATTATGGTACAGGTGATGTAACCTGTGAGTTTGTAGGTATCGCGAGGAATGCCATAGAAAAGCAGCTGGGAATACCCTCTATTCATTTTAACGGCGCAAGCGGCAATATTGCTGCAGGAAAATATAATGATGGGTCTGCCCCGCAGCGTATTGTCCTTGCCCGTCACGTAGAGGAGGGTATGAAGAAAGCATGGCTGAATACCAAAAAGTATCCGCTCCGGAATGCTTCCGTTGCCTGGAGTAACGTAGAAGTGGCACTGCCACTTGGCGCAAACATCATTGAAGCAGATCTTCGCCACCGTATGACCAACGACAGTCTCAATATTCATGAAAAATTCAGGGCGGCAGAAAAACTGGCCTGGTATCAGCGTAGCACCGAAGGGCACAAGGTTAATATTTCCTCACTGAAATTGGGCAATATCTGGTTGCTGAACATCCCGGGTGAGGCATTTGTGGAGTACCAGCTGGCAGCACAAAAAATGCGGCCTCAGGATGTTGTTTGCACTGCTGCATATGAAGAATATGGGCCGGGTTATATAGGAACAAAGGCATCTTATTTTCAGAAAGGCGGATATGAAACCAGCGATATTGTTTCCGGTGTTTCTCCTGATGCGGAATCTGTGCTGTTAAATGCCATTCGTACCGTGCTAAAATGATGAGCATATGGACCGGAGAAAATTTCTGGCAAATTCGGCTATCCTCACCATTGGAAGCCGCGTTTATAAAACACTAGGTATGGGAAAAAGTGCCCCCTCCGTTGCAGACCTTATCCGGTTAACGGCAACCGCTTCAAATTTTGAAAGAGAAAAATTAAGGATACCATTCGGGTTTAAAGGAGGCTACCTAACGGAGCTTTGGCAAACAGCTGTGCAACTGAAAACAGACCGGGTTAGCGGAATTGGGTTAGCCACACAGAGCGTATTGTATGGAGATGCTGATCTGTTTGCGGCCTATTCTGAAGCAGCTGCCAACTCATTGATGTTTGCATTGACGGAAAAAGCCTTACATCTGGCAAAAGATATCCCTTTCAGGACACCGGTCGACTTATTTGAAAGACTGCTTCCGGCTGTAACAAATGAAGCAGTATCATTAACCGGTAAGAAGGATATCAATCCAAACTTTGTTCTGAACGCATTAGTGAGCCTTGATAACGCAGCCTGGTTGGTGTATGCTGCTGAGAATGGTTTTAAGGATTATGAACAGATGATCCCGGAAATATACAGACCGGCACTAAGCACACATAATAGCAAAATAGGCGTAATGTTCCAGGTATCTTATAAGATGCCTGTACAGGATATCGTGAAGGCTGCAGACGAAGGGTACTTTATCATTAAGATAAAAACAGGGCAGCCGGGAACGCAACAGGAAATGGTGGAAAAAGATGCCGCCCGTATCAAAGCCATTCATGATGCCCTCCGGTTGAAAAGTACACCTCATACAAAACATAACAGAATTCTGTATACGCTGGATTGTAATGGCAGATACGAAAAGAAATCGACCCTGCAACAGTTAATAGAACAGATTAAAGGGAACGGCCTGATGGATCACTTATTACTGATTGAAGAGCCTTTTCCGGAAACAAACGATGAATATGTAGGTGACCTCGGTGTGCGCATTGCAGCTGATGAAAGTGCGAACAATGAAGAAAATACACTGAAACGTATCCGGCAGGGATATAAAGCGATTGTATTGAAGGCAGTGGCCAAAACGTTAAGTCTTACCTTCAGGATCGTGAAGGTGGCGCATGCGCATCATATACCCTGTTTCTGCTCGGACTTAACGGTAAACCCTATATTGGTAGACTGGCATAAGAACCTGGCGGCAAGACTGCTTCCTTTTCCGGAATTGGGAATTGGCATGATGGAGACTAATGGAAAGGAGAACTACATGGGCTGGGAAACCATGAAGCAATATCTTCCGGCAAGAGATGCATCATGGGTTAATGCAAAACAGGGAGTGTTTGAACTCGATGATAGTTTTTATCAAACCGCCGGAGGAATATTCCGGCCTTCGGATCATTATGTTGAAATGTTTAGAAAAACGTAAAGTACGCGGGTATGTATTCCTGTTAGTGTTCCTGCCGGTTATTTTTTATGGCGCCTGTATGCCCTGCAGCAGTGCCGGAAAGCCAGATGTAACTGCCAAAGCAGTTACATCTGCAAAAGCAGTTACATCTGCAAAAGAACAGGAGGAATACAAGGCCAGGATAGTGGCCTGCAGTTTTGTGAAAAAACACCTGGGTGTTACCATTGGTTTGGAAAGCATATATCATTTCAAAATTACCGGCAGACAAACATATACAATGAAAGGAGTTATCAAGGAGAATGATAATGTCTGCTATTGGTCTGTTACCCTGCTTTTTAACGGAAGCGACTGGAACAATATTAATAACTGGGCCGAATTGATGTTCAATACAAATTATCCGGGGAACGATGGTTGATTTGTTTAATAGGCATTTTTAGGATATTTTTGTATACAAATTACTATTTTTATGAAAGAAGGTTCGTTAGCAAATATGGCATATGCTGAATTCAGGAAAATGATCCTGTCTAATCAGTTAACCAGGGGATCCAGACTTGTGGAAAGTTGGTGGGCGCAGAAATTGAATGTAAGCCGTGTAGCTGTTAGGGAAGCTCTGATCAGGTTGTCAGGCGAAAGTCTGGTTGAATTTGGTGAAAAAGGTGGATGTTTTGTGAAATCCATTACGGCAGAAGACGTTGTGGAAATAAAGGAGTTGCGGGAAGTATTGGAACTGGGTGCATTAAAATTGTTATCGGAAAGGTATGACAAAGAAGTAATAGCAAAGTTGGAAAGAATCTGTGAAGATTTCTCACTGATGGTCAGTGGCGGATATTTGAGTGGTGCCTGCGAAGCGGATGTGAAATTCCACGAGGCTATCATTGAGGGGTCAAAAAATGCCCGCCTTTTACATATTTATAAAAGTAGCAATATTCCCTTGTTTCATTTCAAACTTGGCAGTACGCAGTCTGAAATGAATGACTATGAATTGACGGATGTAGAGCATAGAAAAATTGTGAAGGCTTTAAAAAAGAAGGACTATGAGACGGCAAGGGAAACGCTGATTATGCATCTGGACCGTGGAGAGAAAGCCATGCTTGGAATGGTTCCGGAAAACAACACCGTTGCAGGGTAATGTACGCTGCCGGTCAGAACTTCAGTTCCGCCAGTGATATCTCTCTCCCGTGTTGCCTTTTACTTACGTCCGCAGCTTCCATAAAGGCATACAATTCTATTGTTTCTTTTGAATTGACCGGAGATATGCCTGTCCTGTAGAAATCTATTATCTTTTGAAGCAATGGCTCGTAGCCATGATATCCTGTGATAGGCACATTTCCTTTTTCGCCGAAGGCCATTCCTCCATAGGCATAAACACCGCTTCTGGTTCCCCGGAAAATACCTACCCTTCCGTCTTCCCATACACCTGTAACAATATCCGTAGATGCAGTATGGGTTCTTTGTACTGTGCTGCACCCCAGTCCCATTACCGCAAACAGCATTTCCACTCCATGCACGCCATACCAGTACAAATCAGTATGGGATGGTTCAATTTCACAGGGACTAAAGGTTTCTGCACCGAGTATTTTGCCAATTAGGGAGCCATTCTGCAGCTTTTCCATATTCTCAACATAACGTAAAGTAGACGAAGAGAAAACCGGCACTTTGTGGCGTTCCGCTAATTCATAAATACGGACCACATCCCGGTAAGATGCTGCTACCGGCTTATCAATGAATACAGGTTTGCCTGCTTCAAATATCATTTTTGCCTGTTCCAATCGTAATCTGCCATCATTTGTTTCCAGCATTATTACGTCAGTTACCTTTAAAAGTTCAGCGATGGAGGATGATATGGTGACGCCATACGCTTTTACCTGTTCTGTATATCCGGAGATTCTGCTGTAGCTGCTTTTTATTTCGCGGCTTCCATAAGGGTAGGCGGCTGTTACCCTGTACCCCCCATAAGTATCGTTAGCTTCCGTTGCATTTAATGTTTTTACAAATTCAATGGAATGAGAAGTATCCAGGCCAATGATACCAACTCTTTTCCCTTTCTGTGGTACCGGGAACGCTGCATAGGCTGAACGGGGGTATAAACTTATGCCTATGCCCAGCGTTGCTGCTGTTTGCAGGAAATTACGACGGTTAATATTCGATTTGTTTTTCATCCTGTAGTTATTTATTTATTCGCAAGCCGTCTCAGAGCAATGTAAGCCATAAGGCCGCTGCTCATATTGAATACGTTTTGCTCGTCAACATCAAAAGTGGGTGTATGAAGGGAAGAGTTTATTCCCCGGGCGGTGTTTCCTACGCCTAATCTATAGTAGCAACTATCGGCCAGCCGGGAAAATTCTCCGAAATCTTCCCCGGCCATCCAGATATTCAAGGTAGAAACATTTTCCTTTCCCAGGTATTCAATGGCATATTGAAATACCTGGGCTGTTAGGTCCTCATTATTTTCTACTCCCGGAAATCCCTGTATTTTCACATCAGAAGTGGCGCCCATACTTTCTGAAATGCCTTTGACTATTTTATTGATATGGGCGTGTACTTCTTTTCTCCATGTTTCATCAAGTGTTCTGAGCGTACCTTCCAGGTATACTTCTTCCGGGATAATATTAGTAGATCCGGCGGCGGTCAGCTTCCCTATTGAAAGAACAGTTGGCATCGCTGGGTTAGCCATTCTGCTTACAATTTGCTGCAGGGCAATAATTACATGACCGGCGATTACCACCGGATCTATATTTAAATGCGGTTGCGCGCCGTGTCCTCCCCGGCCTTTGATGGTAATATACAGCTCGTCATTTGAGGCCATATATCTTCCGGGTTTCAATCCCACCTTTCCTGCTTCCAGTTCTGGCATAGTATGCTGACCGATAACAGCGACCAGTCCCGGGTGATTTAATAATCCTTCTTCCACCATGGCTTTGGCGCCTCCGGGATATTTTTCTTCTGCCGGCTGGAAAATAAGTTTGATCTGTCCTCCAAAATCATCTTTCAGGGCCTGTGCAATGCGCGCTACGCCCAGCAATGATGCGGTGTGTACATCGTGTCCGCAGGCATGCATGATACCTTCATTCTCAGATTTATACGGTACATTATTTTCTTCATTAATGGGAAGTGCATCAATATCTGCCCGTAATGCAACTGCTATTGAAGATGGTTTGTTTCCGGTTATGGTGCCGATAACGCCGTTGCCGGCAGATGTCTGCCAGGGAATATTCATTTGGGTTAACCGCTTTTTAATATAGTCAGCTGTTCCCTGTTCGTGAAATGAAAGTTCCGGATGCCGGTGCAGATAGTGTCTGTCTGCAATGATTTCACCGGAAAATTGGTGGCATAGTATTTTAATTTTGTCTATGAGCATCAGCGTGAGTGCTTGGTTAATGATGGATAAGCCTGCAATACACGGTCTATTTCGGAAGACTGTCCCGGGGAAAGACTTTCATGTGGATTGAGACACCAGATGCCTTCAAGAAGTTGCTCGCGGCGGAGCACTTCATGTATCCCGGAAATACATCCGTGAAACTGGTTCGAAGGATCAAAGATGGCCGCATTCATATCGGTGATCATGACGCCGGTAGCCAGTAAGTCTGCTATCCCTTCATTATTGTTGGCGATGGAGTGCTTTATTTTATTAAACAGCTCAACCGCCGGTTTTGTCCAAACAGACCAATGACCCAGCAACCCGCCAACAAATCTTTTTTCAACCGTTGCCCCATTCACTACAAATCTGAAAGGGGTAAGGAGGTCTGCTACCAGGTTGTCGTCATTGCCTGTATACAGGGCAACTTCTTGCATCCGGGTGGAGTCGCACACTGCTCTTACCACATCCAGCGTTTGGTAACGGTTGAATGCAGCAACTTTTATCGCCTCCACATTTGGAATTCCGGCGAAGGCTTTCCAGAATTCGTAACTAAGGATCCGGCCTCCCACAGCAGGTTGCAGATAAAAGCCAAATACAGGCAGGATATCTGCAATTGTCCTGACATGTTTTATCAGGGCTTCGTCCGTCCAGTCGTTTAGCCCGCCAAGACTTAATAAACCGATGTCATAGCCATATTTAACTGCCAGTTCAGCCTCTTTAACTGCCTGGCTGGTAGAGCCGCAAATGCCGGCAACTTTGACAAGTGTTTTTCCACCTGCTGAACGCTGTATCTCATCAGCTGTTAACTCCAGTACCCGTTCCAGCAGGTTAAATTTCGGGTCCCTGATTTCAAATTGCGTAGTATGCACACCAATAGCAATACCTCCCGATCCGCTTTCGAGGTAATATCTGGTCAGCGCTCTTTGCCGTTTTTCATCTATCCTTAATTCGCTGGTAAGCGCAAGTGGATGTGCAGGTATGAAAGTACCCTGGTGCAGCAACGTTTTAACTGCCGGGCTCAATATTTTTGCAGCCATATCTTTAAAATTTTCCTTCCCGTTCCTGAAAATGAGTAGGCTTATTGGAGATTTTTCCGCCGTATTTCAGCCATTCGGCAATCATATAAATCATTTCCTTGAGTGACACCGATGGATAGCCAAATAAATTAAATGCCTCCGCTGAATTGCTCAACAGGGCAGTGGCTTGTTCTTCTCCGCTGAATACCGGTGGCAGGTTGAACAGCTTGCCAAATTCTCCCGCAATCCATCTTACAGAAGCGGTTTCCGGACCTGAAACATTTAAGAACTTTGCAGGTGTGCTGCAATGTAGTAATGAGCGGATAGCAATTTCGTCCGCATCTTTTTGCCATATCACATTTACATGACCCATACGAAGATCAATGCTAATGCCTTCTTTCACACATTTAGCAATTTCAAGCAACACGCCATAGCTGACATCATTCGCATAATTCAATCTGTAAATCAGCAATGGAGTGCCATACTTCGACGACTGGTATTGAAAAATCCGTTCCCGCCCAAGACAGGACTGTGCATATTCTCCAACAGGTGCTGCCGCCATTTCTTCTGTGGCGCCGCCTGCAATAACAGGAGTCAGCGGATATACGTTACCCGTAGAGAAAACAACGATTTTTGAGTTTTTGAATTTTTCCGCTACCAGCCCGGGAAGGAAGCTGTTCATCGCCCATGTTAATGATTCATTACCTGTAGTCCCAAATTTTGTTCCTGCCAGGTATATCACATTAGGCACTTCCGGTAAAGAAGCCAGTTGCTCAGGCTCCAGTAAGTCGACCGGGTAGGTTTCAACGCCATACTGTTCCAGCTCAGACTGAAGGCCGGGTTGGGAGAATCTGGACGCGCCCAGTACTTTCTTTTTCAAACCTGCAATGGCAATAGCGTCCATTGCTAATTTGGCCATAGAGGGCCCCATTTTCCCTCCAACACCAAGTAAGAGAATGTCCCCGTCAATTTTTGCAATGTCTTCGATAAGCGCATCTGAAGGCGTTAGAAGACGACTGTAAATATCATTGATATCGGTCATGTTGTGAAATTTATAGAGATAGTTAAAAGAAGAGTTTTTGAATATTCAGACCGGCCAGGATAAATACGAGAAGAAGCCCCGCTATAGCTGCTATGTTGACGGCCGTTGAATTTTTATATTTGCCCATGATCGTTGCATCATTACTAACCGCAAATAATGCTATTCCGATCAGTGGTACGATCAATACGGTGATGCTTTGTGCAAAAACGATCAGTTCAAGTGGAATATGCCCGAAAAGGATAGCTATTGTTGCGCCGATAATAATGATCAGGGCAATGAAGCTTTTTGCTTTTGGAGAATCCATGCTGCTGCCGAAGCCGAGGGAATCTGCCAGCAGCGTTCCGCCAAGTGTGGCATTGCCGATAAGGGAAGAGAAGGATGCGCCATAAAGGCCTATCAGGAAAAACATAGTAGCCTTCTTGCCGAAAAGGGGCGTAAGCGCCCGGCCCATATCTGCGGCTGTATTCACCTTTATATGGTTAACATGAAGAACGGAGGCAGCGCAGACCATCACAATGACACTCATTAACCCAAGCAAAAGGATACCTGTAAGGCTTCTATCCCTGATCTCATTTCCGCTTTTGTTATTTCTTGCCCTTTCCTGTACAAGATAAGACTGATAAAATGCGCCCACCAGTGAAAAACAGGAAGCGATAAACGCAATGATCAGGCCCTGGGATCCCATCAGGACCTGCGGGCGTAAACCGGCCAGACTCTCTGACAAGGAAGGACGCGCTACGATGCAGGTGACCAGGAACGAAAGCAGCATGGATATTACAATGCCTATCATCACTGTTTCAAGGATCTTGTAGAAACGGCGAAAGAATAACAGGCTTATGCCTATCGCGCTGGAAAGGACCACCCAGAAGCCGGTGGACGTATTCGTTAGTTCGGCCAATGCTACACCGGATCCGATTGCGTTGCCAGCCTGAAATGAAACGGTAACCAGGAAAATTCCTATACCTATGATCGCAGAAAATTTGCTGCCCCACTTCATTTGAATAGTATTTAACAACGATTGTTTGGTGGCCATGCCTATCCTGGCCGCCATAGATGTGTAAATGGCCATAAAGAATATGGCAACTGCCACAATCCATAGTAAACTATATCCAAATTCAGCCCCGAGTTTAGTGGTAATAGTCATTTTACTTGGCCCAAAAACAACGGCCAGCGTAATGATGCCTGGAATAAGGGAGCCGCTCCAATCTTTTAGTTTTGATGACATGCGTCCTGGTTTGGTTGAATAAAATGTTATTTGATTACAAATATATTGTAGTTTTGTATACAAAAATACTTTTTTTGTGTATGCAGAAAAAATAAAGCCTATCCGCCAATGAAAACGCGCAACCGCTGAGAACTGATTTTTTTATAGATATAATTGCCGGAACCCGGCACCTTAGATGATTTATTTATTCAAGTGATATGAGATCGTACCTGACATATGTATGCTGCTGTTTAATGGGCTTATATGCCTGTTCGGGAAGCAGGGGTAGTAAGAAGATTGTATTGTTTGCCACTCCGGCTGTTACCGACAGTCTGAAGCAACAACTGGAAAGAGCAGCAGCCAGCAATGGCTGGCTGCTGCAGGTTACCACAGACCGGCACTTTTTCCAGGAAGATTCCCTGGCCGGATGCAGCGCCGTGGTATCCATGCTGTCGGATGTCGATAGCATGGGCCACCGCGAAGTGGTATCGTTGCGGCGCTACCTGGAAGCAGGCGGAGGCTGGATGTTAGTAGCCGATACACTGCATCACCCAACAGGTTGGCCCTGGCTCGATTCATTGAACGGGCGGAGGGAATTTACGGAAGAGAAGCCTGCCAGGATCTTTATGACGCCGGCACCATTAGCAGCAGGGGTATTGGAAAAAGGTGTGAAATATGCGATCGGGGATAATACCGCGCCGGATTATAAACTTTGTGCCACACTTCCTATACCTGAAAATAACCGGTACGCCTATACGATGTTGGGTCAGGGACTGGATGAACCTATGGAAATGGCCATCATGCCGGGCAACGACGTATTGTTTGTAGAACGCAAAGGTGGCGTAAAATTGTATGAGCACGACAGCAGGGAGATAAAAACCATTGGGCATTTCGACGTTTTCAGTGGCATAGAAGATGGCTTGCTGGGCGTGGCCCTGGACCCGGATTATGAAAAAAATAACTGGGTGTATTTTTACTATGGGGTGGCAGGCAGCAAGGCAGTGAGCCGTTTATCCAGACTGGAGCTGAAGAAGGGGCAGCTGTTGATGCAAACAGAAAAGATCATGATGGAAATTCCTTCACAACGGCAGTATTGCTGTCATTCTGCAGGATACCTGGAATTTGGCCCTGGCGGCCTGTTATACCTTTCAACCGGGGATAATACAAACGCGGAGGCTACCGAAGGTTATACACCGGTAGATGAAAGACCAGGACATGAACTGGCCGACGACCAGGGCACGTCTGCCAACAGCAATGATCTGCGGGGCAAGATACTGCGTATAAAGCCAAAGCCGGATGGAACCTACGAAATACCAGACGGCAACCTCTTTCCTAAAGATGGCTCCGCGGGCAGACCTGAAATTTACGTAATGGGATGCCGCAATCCTTTCCGCATCACAGTAGATCCGCACAACAACTTTCTTTATTGGGGAGATATAGGGCCGGATACTAAGGTGCCCGCTGCTGAAGGCGGTACCCTGAGCTTTGATGAAGTGAATCAGGCCAGGAAGCCCGGATACTTTGGCTGGCCTTATTTTAATGGCAACAATGAAGCATATCCTCTATGGGACTTCGCCGGAAAAAAAGAACGCCCCCGTCAGAACCCGCAGCATCCGGTCAACAACTCACGGAATAATACAGGAGTGCGCAACCTCCCGCCCGCTCAACCGGCAATAATTTGGTATGCCGATGGCAGTTCACCCATATTCCCGTTGGTCGGCAAAGGCGGTGAATCCGTAATGACAGGTCCCGTTTTTTACAGCGATCAGTTCAAAAATGCTAAATACAGGTTATCGTCGTATTATGATGGCAAACTGTTTATTTACGATTGGGTGCGCCGTTGGATCATGGCAGTTACATTTGACAAAGATTATCATTATCTCCGCATGGAGCCATTTCTTGAAAACCTGGAGCCGTCCGCGCCTATAGATATGAAGTTTGGTGAGGATGGTGCGATTTATTTACTGGAATACGGCACCAACTGGTTCGCAAAAAATATGGATGCGAGACTGGTACGTATTACCTATGCAGAAGGTAACCGTAAGCCATTTGCCAGCATCCGGTCTGATAACAACTATGGTGCCGTGCCTTTTACCGCACACCTTTCAGCGGCAACATCCGGCGACTTCGATAAGGGAGATGTGCTGCAATACAACTGGGAGCTGGAGGGCAAAAATTATAGCGGACCAACGCTGGCGCATACATTTAACCAGCCGGGTAAATACAGGATATACTTAACAGTAACGGATAATCACGGCGCCACAGACACCGCCTCATTGACGCTCGAAGTAGGCAACACGCCGCCGGTTGTCCGGATACAGACCAAAAATAACCGTAGCTTTTATTGGGATAATACCTCACTCGATTACCAGGTAAGCGTTACCGATCATGAAGATCCGCAGATCGATTCTTCCGCCATCAGGGTGAGTTTTGATTATCTGGCCTCGGGCCGCGACTTAGCGGTGGTATTAAACGGTAGCAACAGCAGTGCCAGTCCACAGTACGCAAGAGGCCATGAACTGTTTTATTCATTGGACTGTAAGGCCTGTCACACAGAAAACACAGCCTCCGTAGGGCCAAGCCTGCTGGACATCTCACACCGTTATGCTGGTAAGGAAGATAACATCGGCAAGCTGGCGGCTAAGATCATTGCCGGCGGCAGTGGCAACTGGGGCACGCGCACAATGTCTTCCCATCCCGATCTGCTACCTAAGGATGCCAGGGAAATAGTGAAGTACATTATCTCGCTGGGAGCCACCACGCCGTCATTACCCTTGCGGGGATCATTAGCGTTGAAAGCTCATGAAGGAAAAGGAAACAATGGTGTTTATCTGCTTACCGCTTCTTATGCCGACAAAGGAGCCAATAATATAGCACCTCTCACATCGCAGGCTATCGTTGTATTAAGAAACCCGTTACTGGAGGTGGAAGATTTTGATGACAGCAAGGTGAGCTTACAACCCATCGCCACCGCCGGTCTTACCTATGCCTATGTAAAGGATGGGGATTTTGTAGCCTACAAACAACTTGACCTGGCAGGCATCAGCAGTATAAAGTACAATGTGCAATACAGGGGCAGTGGTGGTGAAATCCTGTTACATATCGATAGAAAGAATGGACCGGTAGCAAGCAGGATCACTATACCTCCCGGAAATACGCCCGACTGGAAATCGGGCTGGAAACAGGTGACAGCAACATTGGATGAGATCAGCGGATTACATGACTTGTACTTTGAATTTAAAAGTCCGCACGGCGACAAAGGATATCTTTTCAATATTGATTGGATTTATTTCACAAAAAACAAATAAAGATCCTTATGCCACTATCCGTGAGATACCGATTGTCGGTAATGATGCTGCTGGAATATTTTGTGTGGGGCGCATGGTATGTAACTATGGGAACCTACCTGCTGGTGACGCTGAAAACGGGTGCTGTGCAGGTAGGTGCGGCATATGCCAACCTTTCTATCGCAGCCATAATTTCACCCTTGTTTATAGGCCTGGTAGCCGACCGTTTTTTTTCTGCACAGCGGCTGCTTGGCACACTGCACCTGCTGGGGGCAGCGGTCCTCTTCTGTATCAGCTATGTGCATGAATTTAATGTCTTCTGGTGGCTGATACTGTTGTATACTTTGTTATATATGCCCACCATTTCTTTAACAAATGCTGTTGCCTTCCGGCAGATGGCAAATGCAGGCAGGGAGTTTCCGGCTATACGGGTTTGGGGCACGGTGGGCTGGATAATAGCAGGTTTGCTGGTCGGTGGCCTGCATATCGAAAACAGTATGCTGACTTTTCGTATAGCCGCCGCCAGTGCTTTCTTATTAGGCATCTACAGCTTTTGGTTACCGGATACCCCTCCTGTAAAACAACAGGCGGATCTGCGGGGAATATTGGGAGTGGATGCCTTGAAGCTTTTCAACAACCGTTCCTACACGGTATTCTTCATCACTGCTGTTGCCATCTGTATTCCCCTGGCTTTCTACTATAGCTTTGCAAACCCT
Source organism: Chitinophaga ginsengisegetis (assembly GCF_900168065.1). Taxonomy (GTDB): domain Bacteria; phylum Bacteroidota; class Bacteroidia; order Chitinophagales; family Chitinophagaceae; genus Chitinophaga; species Chitinophaga ginsengisegetis. The sequence continues at coordinate 108,918 of NZ_FUZZ01000006.1, forward strand.
TTCCTGAACGATATGGGTGTGCGGAATGCCGCAGGTAAAATGACGATGGGGCAGTTGTCGGAACTGCTGTTTATGCTATTGATACCATTGATGTTTGCACGCCTGGGTGTAAAGAAGATGCTTCTGCTAAGCATGTTGTGCTGGGTGCTACGATACCTTGCTTTTGCATGGGGCAACAATAACCACGAGGCCTGGATGCTGTATGCGGGCATATTACTGCATGGCATCTGCTATGATTTCTTTTTTGTAACCGGACAGATATACACAGACAAACAGGCAGGCCTTGCAGTTAAAAATTCGGCACAAGGGCTGATCACCTTTGCCACCTATGGTGTGGGCATGCTTATTGGCTCTTTTGTATCAGGTTTTACAACAGGCGCCTACAGTACGAACATCAACGGTGCGTTGCTGTATCAATGGCGCAATATATGGCTGGTGCCTGCGGGCATCACTGCTGTGTGCATCCTGTTTTTTACTTTTTTATTCAGAGATAACCAACACAAATAATTAATCTAACATCTAAACAGAATATTTATGGGAAAAAGAATAGCTATGCTTGGAGCTGGATTCATTGCTCGTTTTTATGCAGATGCCATCCAGGGGCAGAGAAGCAGGGACCGTATCACAACTGTGTATTCCCGCAAAGAAGAGAGCGCCGGGAAATTTGCCGCAGATTATAATGTACCTCATTATTCCACCAGTCTGGAGGCAGCAGTAAATCATCCGGATGTGGACGTGGTATGTATTGCGCTGCCTAACCACCTGCATGTAACAGCGGTACTTGCCTGCTGTATGGCAGGTAAGGCAGTAATCTGCACCAAGCCGCTCGGCCGTAATGCCGCAGAGGCCAAACGAATGCTGGAAGCGGTAGAAGCAGCTGGCGTTTTTCATGCTTACATGGAAGATCTGGTATATACGCCCAAGTTTTCAAAGGCATTACAAAGTGTGACAGCGGGAGCGCTGGGCCGTATTCTTTGGGCAAAGTCGCGTGAAACGCATCCTGGTCCGCACAGCGAATGGTTCTGGAATAAAGAGCTGGCCGGCGGTGGTTGTATACTGGATCTGGGCTGTCATTGTGTGGAAATTACCCGTAGTTTTATCGGCAAAAATATCAGGCCGATGGAAGTAATGTGCTGGGCGGATACACAGGTAAAACCGATTGATGCGGAAGATCACGCCATTGCATTGATAAAGTATGAGAACGGCGCTATCGGACAGTTTGAGGTAAGCTGGACCTTTCGGGGCGGCCTCGATCTGCGCGATGAGGTAATGGGCACGGAAGGCACCATCTGGATCAACAATTTTTTACGCACCGGCTTTGACATGTTTACCACCGGGAAGGGAGCTGATTATGTGGCGGAAAAGGCAGAAAGTAACAGTGGATGGGTATTCCCGGTAGGCGATGAGCTGAATGATCTGGGCTACAACCATATGTTTGCTGACATGTTTAACGCATTGGAAGAAGAAAGGGAGCCAAGAGAGACCTTTTATGACGGGTATGTAGTAAATGCAATATTAGATGCGGCTTATGCTTCAGCAGCCAGCGCCCGCTGGGAGCCGGTTAAACTAGAGGTCTGGCGGGGACTCATGGGAACGGGTAAGGCCAATACACTGATTGATTATGATGATCATCATTTTCTGATAAAAGAAGAGATGACACATTTTGGCAGCACCAAGTTAATTCTGAAAGAAAAAAACAGTGGGAAGATCATTGAAATTGTAAAATAACAGCATCATGGAAACGTCAGGGAATAGCCGCAGACAATTTATCAGGACGGCAACCATTGCAGGAATAGGACTTGGTTTCGGTGGAACCTTAAGCCGTGTTTTTGCTCAAACACCAGTATCTGTTGGAAGAAGGATTGGCATTATTGGGCTCGACACCTCACACAGTGTTGAGTTTACTAAAATGTTCAACTCGCCCGATGCTGACCCTGCATTAAAAGGTTTTCGTGTAACCGCAGTATACCCTCAGGGAAGCAGGGATATCAAATCCAGCCTGGATATGGTACCTGGTTATCTCAAAGAGATAAAAGAAATGGGCATTGAAATAGTTGATTCCATTTCTGCGTTGCTCGAAAAAACGGATATGATATTGTTGGAGTCCAACGATGGACGAGTGCACCTGGAACAGGCCTTGCCTGTGTTGAAAGCCGGTAAGCCTATGTTCATCGATAAACCGGTTGCCGCTTCACTCGCTGATACCGGGGTCATTTTTAAAACAGCCCGGCAATATAAGGTGCCCGTTTTCTCCTCCTCAGCCCTGCGTTACATGGATAGCGTGCAGCAGGTGCTGAAAGGTAAAATTGGTAAAGTAACCGGAGCGGATGTATATACACCGGCTTTCCTGGAGAAAACACATCCTGATCTTTTTTGGTATGCTATACATGGAGTAGAAGTATTATTCACCCTTATGGGCACCGGCTGCCGCAAGGTAACCCGCATCTCCGGACCAGACATTGATGTGGTAACTGGTGTATGGGAAGATGGTCGTATAGGTGTGCTCCGCGCCATAAAAAAAGGCCCCTATGGCTTCGGAGGCCATGTATTCGGAGAAAAGGCCATTGCTCCTGTCAGCGACTTCGATTCTTATAAACCACTGGTATACCAGATTGCCGCCTTTTTTGACACCGGTATAGTACCGGTAAAACCAGAAGAGACGCTGGAAATAATCGCATTTATGGAAGCGGCGGATGCAAGCAAAAGGAAGAATGGAGCTACTATAAAAATGGGGAACACCATTTTTTGATCATGGGAAAATGATTGATAAAATTTGAGAGGTGTGCTTGATAACTGATAAAAAGGCATCGTTTTTAACGATGCCTTTTTGAATTTTGGAACGTCACTCCGGTGTACATGAATCCGTCATGTATGTGTTAAGTTTTACAACATCATAAAATGTTTTCATCTTGTTGATTTCGTTTTAAAACTTTTGTAACATGCTATCCTGCTGGTAAGAGAGCTCCCTACCCAAATTTCGGCTCCAACGGCGATTGCCACTGTTCCCCATCCAAAGTCCCGGTCACCTCCATCAATCAGGGAATTAGCGGTAAATGTTACTGGATTAATTTCCGCAACTGAAAATTGATTACCGCCTACTGCCTGTTGGAGCGAATGCGCTTTAAAAAGAATAGCGGGACTTGCTTTTTGACCGGCCAGAAGCAGATTCCCTTTTTCCGTCCAGCGTAAATTGTCGGTGAGAAAATCCAACTGGATATAGGAATCAACGATGGCTCTATTCAGTGAAAACCTCCATAATCGGCGCGTTGCCCATTCTGAAACATAAAGAATTTGTCCATCCCTGGATATTTCAATGCCATTGGCCCCTGATAGCAATTTGCCATTAAGCGTTTGCCATCCTTGGCCAGAGGTCCATTTCCAAACCTGCCCGGTAGGCTTGCCCTTTTCGAATTCGTCAATGAACTTTTTATCTGCCGGGTCATACATACTGGTCACGAAAACCGTTTCGTCCGGAGATACCACAATGCCATTGGCCCATACTGTTGTTGGAAGCCCGATACTTTTGCTCCAGGTAATCTGCAGGTCTTCGGACCGTAAATCAACATCAAAAATCTCAATTGTCTCTTCGCTTCCATGACTTATAACAAATAGCCGGTACTGATTGATTCCGGTTTGAAGACAATTTATTCCATGCGGTCTGAATAGTTTATTGATAGGATTATTATCAGGTAGATTGCCGTTTTTGAGAGGTGTCGGGCCTGGAAAAACTTCTAGTGGCGCGGTACCCTGTTTATCCAGATCAATAGCCATAAGCTTCCCGGATTTAGTCGTCGATGAACTGTAGCAACTGACAATGATCCAATGAGTCCCTGGTAATTGGAGCAGATCCTCCGGGTTTTGTACGCCGGTCAGAAATCGCTCTGGTTGATCCTGGGCCATCAGTTTTTGCCAGGAACCCGCTATTAGCAGGAGTGTAATCACCGGCAGTAAACTGGCGATAAATCTTTTTGTCATTAATTAATATATTATTTGAAAATCAGGTTATCAGTGATTAACCATTGCCATAGCACCTTCGCTGTAACGGGCGCCAATATTCGGATATTTCGCAGCTATTGCATCAATCAGTGCCAGCTCCTGATCGGTCAATTTAATCTCAACCGCACCGGCATTTTCTTCGAGATATTTTCTCCTTTTGGTTCCGGGGATCGGGATGATATCGTCGCCTTGCGCAAGTACCCAGGTTAACGCCAACTGGGCGGGAGTGCAGTTTTTATCTTTTGCCAATAGGGCGAAATCAGCAACAAGCCGGGCATTATTTTCTGCATGCTCGCCATGAGAGCGTGGCAATGTTCGCCTGAAATCATCTTCGGCGAGACTATTGAGATCGAGTACATTGGAAAATAGCCCTCTTGCCAGGGGAGCATAGGGAATCAGACTGATTTGTAACTCCCTTGTAGTTTTCAGGACTTCGCCTTCTACATCACGGGCCAGCAATGAATATTCGCTTTGCAGGGCTGCAATCGGGTGGATCGTATTTGCCTTTATAATGGAAGCGGGTGATGCTTCGCTCAAGCCGATATAACGGACCTTGCCTTCTTTGACCAGATCGGCCATTGCACCTACCGTTTCTTCAATCGGTACATTCGGATCAACCCGGTGAGCATAGTACAAATCAATGGTGTCAATTCTCAGGCGTCTCAGGCTTTGCTCCACGGCAATTTTAATCCAGGCAGGCGAACCATCGAAAAATGTATTTGCTGCTCCGCTATGCCCTGCTACACCATCTTTAAACCGAAAACCAAACTTTGTCGCGATGAATATTTTTTCGCGGTTAGGGACCAATACTTTTGAGATTAGCTCCTCATTCGCTCCATTGCCGTACATATCAGCCGTATCCCAAAAGTTGATGCCCAGATCTAATGCCTTTTCAAGTGTGGCTATGTTTTCTTTATCATCTGCCGGGCCATAAGCAAAGTTCATACCCATGCAGCCAAGACCGATAGCTGACAGCCGTTCATTGGTTTTTCCCAGATTTCTGTATTGCATAATCCTTAAATTTTATTCTATGCAAAAGTAGAAATAGGAAAAGCCTCCTGTTTATAACAATCAAACGGATTCTTACACTATTCAAACAACCATATTACGAAGTTGGTTGGGCGACATGCCGGTGTGTTTTTTGAAGAAATTGGTAAAATACGACGGGTACTCGAACCCCAGGCTGTATGCGATGTCCGCAATATTCCAGTCCGTATGTTGCAAAAGGGCGCCCGCTTCTTTAGTTATCCGGGCAGCGATCTGTTCGGAAGTCGTTTTTCCCGTGGCTTCCTTTACAGAGCGGTTCAGATGATTAATATGCACTGATAGCGCATGAGCGTAATCAGCAGGCGTTTTCAGTGACAGACTTGCTAATGGCGAATCTATAGGAAATTGTCGCTCCAGCAACTCCAGGAATAGCCCCGAAACCCGCGCCGAGGCATTGGCATATGCTCCAAAATTTTCGGCTGGATTGGATTTCATAGCCTCATGGATCAGCAAGTGCAGATAACTACGCAACACGTCATATTTCTGAGCGTAGCTGGAAGCCATTTCCGCCATCATCTTTTGAAAGATGACAGAAATTTCCTGCAGCTGTGCTTCTTCGGGAAAGAAAATGGGATTGCTCCCTATTTTAAAGAGTGGGGAATCCCGTAGGCTTTCTACGCGTTCAGTGTGCTGGATAAAGCCTTCAGTAAATAGACAGTACCATCCGGATTGGTTCTCGGACTCCGGTTCCCAGGAATAGGGGACTACCGGATTTGAGAAAAGCATTGCAGGGCGGTCTATCTGTACCCACTTGTCTGCATAATAGAGCTTGCCCCTCCCAATGATCAGAGATGCCTTGTAAAAATCCCTGCGACTATAGGGTGAAACAACAGAACAAGACTCCCGGCTGAAGACATTGAAATGACCTATCCCCGCATTATTTGTTGATTGCAGCGAGGTAACCTGCCTGGGCAGTCTTTTGTAAAAATCCTCAACACTTTCTGTCGTTTTCATGATACAAAATTATAAAAATCAAACATAATCCCAAAAGAAGATATAACGATGTCTGGTAAAAACGCTTTTTGGAATGGCGGGACGGGATCAAATTAAAAACCATCATACCATCAGGGAAATTAGGGCATATTCCTGTACGTGTTCAAAATAGTTACTCCGCTTCTTCAAAACCATCCCAATAATATTCTCCCTCATAAATACCTGAGTCAATGTAATAATCAAATCGGAGTGGCAGCTACGAAGAAAATTTGCCCCTGTTTAAAGGTTTACTTATATTAGTTCAATCACTGTACTAACCAGCCCTAAGGCCCAAATAAAGTATAATGAAATTAGCACCTATCCAGACGTTTGAAATCCAGGATGCCGGACAAAAACAATTTCACAGGATCGTACTCTTAAATACAGGAACCGTTGTGGGATATTATTCGCAGGACGAGACCTGCTTTTTAGAGTGGTTTAAAGGAAATGAAATCGTGGAAACAAAGGTAGATGAAATAGCCTGTGATGTTTTCGAAACCCCGGCTTTCTTCCATTTTCAAAACTACGTAGGACTTTATTCTTCCAAAAATGACTTCGTCATTCTATATAGTGAAAGCAATAAAAACACTCCCACCAGGATTTCTATCACGAATCATCTTCCTGAAACAAAGTATCCAAATTTCGATAGACCCCTGTCGAATTACCATTCGGCAGGTAACACTGATACCAACATAATGCCTATACTTTTCACCAATGGAGGCATGTTACCTGTATATGCAGCCAACCTTCAGGTTGATGTAGAAAAGGGAACTGCCAGTTGGCTGGATTTAAAATACTGGAACAACAAACAACCGATCGCCCTGGAAAACGAGAGTTTCGATAAGCCGCAAAAACCATTTACAATCTTGCATGCACTGAATAAAAAGAACGTTACTTTCCTGTACGGGATCGGCGACAGGGATGGCGGTTATTTAAAGCCGGGGATGGAGTTCTCGGAATTAAGTACGGTAGATGAAAAAGGAACGGTAAAAGAGACATTATTTTCTCTGGGAAGATTGTACAAAGAGAGTAAAAAGGGAGGTAAAGAATGCACATTCTCCTCATCGGGCAAGTATGCCATACTGACGCCGGCATTTAAATCAGACGATTGGAAAAACAAACAGAAGTTATTAGAGCTGGAGAGTAAACAGCTTATAGACCTGGAACTTCCGAAAGCGCTTTCGGATTACCGGGTAATTGATCATAATAATGAAGTGTTTTTGTTGGTGAATCGGCATCCCAACCTGGTATTTGCCGGCACTGATAGTATTATTATTTGTAAGGCACAATAGCCGTTAGCGTTATATCAACAGCTACAAAAGTTACTGCGATAATCAGGCATAGCCAGGCGTACTTGCTATCCTTTTCTTTTTCTCAGGCAGAGTATTCTCCGGAAAACGGAGTAGCATCAACAATACACCTAACATGCAAAGAAGGTTGATGCCACTACCAGGCTTTAGCTTTATCTACTACAAGTTAATAGTAACACTACCACCTGTGATGTTGGAACTCTGAGTAATTCTTATAACTAATTGATTAAAAACAAAAAGGCACCGCGAGAGCGATGCCTTTACTAATTTCAGAGCGTCCTGCTCCAGTTGTACCGATCTCGGGAATGATATTGAACCACTACTCCGGTTTATATCGTTTATAAAAGACATTGTCCATGATATTGATCAGGCACTTAGGCATTTTCTAATAGCATTAAAGCAGATGTTCTTGTGCGGCCTGATAAACTGTTCTGATCACTGGTTGAAAGCCCAGGCTTCTGGCAAGCGAACTATCGGAATGGAGATACCAGGGGTTAACCAAAGGTTCTGACGACGACTCCATCGTGTTGCCTGCAAGCTGCAATAACTCGTAGAGCGATGTCGGGGCCTCATCAGCAATGTTCACTATGTGGTTGTCCATAATGCCATCCAACGCCATGCTGATAGCGGTATAGATATCGTGGTGGTGAATGGTACTCATTCTCATGGCAGGGTGAAACTTTGCAGCGGCCACATGTTGAGGTAATGTGTCGAGATGCCCGTCACCATCTCCGTACACAAATGGGAACCGAAGGATTGACCAGTTAAGCCCGCTCCCCCGCAGTTCATTTTCTGCCGCAACTTTACTGGCCGGATAAGCATGTTGGGGGGTAACTTCATCATCCTCACGGCCGGGATGCGGGTTATTTATGTTATAGACATGGCTGGTACTGGCAAAAATGAAACGTGCATCAGGTGCATGTGCTTTCGCTGCAGCGATCAGGTTGCGGGTCCCCTCCAGGTTACTCTTCCAGATCAAATCTGTATCGGGTGATCGGAATACGGCTGCCAAATGAATGATAGCTGAAGCCTCTTTTACAGCTTTGGCCAGTGATGCAGGGTCTAACAGATCACCTTCCACAACCATTGTTCCGGGTGGAGCTTCTTTCTTACCGCGCATCAGTGCGCGGCAATCAAAGCCAGCATTAATAAGTCGCGGCAACAGGCGCGCACCAACCAGACCGCTCCCACCGGTTACTAATATTGTTCCTTTTTGTTCTTTCATTTTTTGAATTTTATCCTGAACAAAGGTCGGAGCTGCTCTTTTAAACATGCCGGACAAATAGTATTAGTTCCCTGACAAATCCTTAGAAAATTGGGCAATTGTTTGCCCCGTGACTTTTTTAAAAAGGCGGGAAAAGTATTCCGGATCGTTAAACCCCAGTCCATAAGCCAGCTCCTTGATCGTTGTTTTTTCGGCATAGCTGATACGTCGCCTTGCTTCCAGGATCAGCCGCTTGTTGATGAACTCTTTTGGTGAAAGCCCGGAACAGTGTTTAACGATCTGATATAAGCCATTGGTATTGACACCCAATTGCCGGGCGATCCTGCTGATACTGTAATGATTCGTCAGGTTATGTTCTATGAATACTTTAAAAGCTATAAACGTAGAAAGCTTGCTGTCCACAGGATTTCCCTGCAACCTGAAATAAGCGGTATTGATTTCTGTAAGCAAACTGTTTAGGTGTGCCAGGATCAGTTCCGCCTCAGTATGCCAACACTTTAACAGATCGAGCAGCATAGTGAAGATGGCTTTCATACGCATTGCCGCAGATCGTTTAAAACTCACCTTCTGATAATTCAGCGGATTGATCAGAAAAGGATATTGTTTCGGCAATAAGGACAGACAGCTTTCGTCAAAACCCAGTTTGATGAAATTCGCGCCTTGCTCCAGTACCGGCTGATCATGGATCTGGTATGGCATAACAAATATCAACTCGTTGTCGCCCGCTTCATACTGCTGCAAGTCTATGTTGTGCCAACTACACCCATCCAGCATAAACAAGAAAAGGTAGTATGGCGTGACCTGCGGAGCATTGTAGTCAGCTGCCTCCAATTGTGATAGGTGGCCGAAATCAGGAGAAACGATCCGGATCGGAAGCTTGTCGTTTTGCCTGAGTTTGTAAAGAAAGGAAGCACTGTTCTGCATATTCAGTAAATTTAAAAAATGTATTGTAAGGTATGTAGGAACTTTAATTAAATGACTTTACAGAAACATAATAGCAAGTGCTGATAGCATCAGAACGCTTTTTCTCCGATCAGTTAAAACTTTGCCGGAAATCTAAAGGGCTTTGCCTGGTTTTACTTTTAAATAATTTATTAAAGGATTGTGGATGTTCAAAGCCGAGCTCGTATGCGATTTCACTTACGGATAATTCGGTTGTGGACAGTTTTTCTTTGGCCTTATCGATCAGTTTATTGTGAATGATCTGCCGGGTGGTCTGCCCGGTCAGTTGTTTCAGCAGGCTACTCAAATATTTAGAGGAAATGTTAAGCGCGTCGGCGAAGTATTGTACAGAGGGTAAGCCTTTCGAAAGTAAGGCTTCGTTGCTTAAATATTCGTTTACCATCTCTTCAAACCGATCTAAGATCTTATGGTTGGTGATCTTCCGGGTGATGAACTGGCGCTGGTAAAAGCGTTCTGCATAGTTCAGCAGCGTTTCCAGGTTTGAGATGATAATGTCCTGGCTGAACTTATCAATGTTAGAATGATATTCAGTTCTGATATTCTTTACCAGGTCATTGATAACCATTTCTTCCTTATCAGAAAGGAAAAGCGCTTCATTTGTGGAATAGCCGAAGTATTCGTATTTCCTGATCTTTGTGGCAAGTGATGTGTTCCATAAAAAGTCCGGGTGTATGAACAGCATCCAGCCTTCGAGATTTGGTGGCACGCCGTTCTCTTCACCACGCAATACCTGGCCAGGAGACATAAAAGCCATGAGCCCTTCGTCAAAATCGTACTTCTGCTGTCCGTAGAAAAGATTGTCGCAACCCCTTTTCATGGATATTACATATAAGTCAAATATAACAGCGTGGATATCCGGATCACTTTTCAGGCCTTTAAGATCGAGAATACTGATCAGCGGGTGATGCGGTTTGGGAAGCCCCATCAAACGGTGTATCTCCGTTATAGACTTTATCCTGTATGGCTTTGCATTTGGCATATCTATGAGTAATTTAATCTTTGAACGGATACTTCAGCCATATCATAATTAAAGGCATGGCTAAGAACGGGATTTCTATCAATGCCATCTTCACATTCCCGGCCCGTATTGCAAACGCCATGATCACAACAATTGATATTGCATTCAGCAAATTACCCAAAAAGAACGTTCCAGGGATCAGTAAGAGCACACCGATTGCGATAGTCAAAAAAACAAAGATCGGGATCGCCGGTTCACTTATTCCTAAGTCCGCCATCATTTTAATTGTTTCGGGATTGTTTCTAAAGTGCGATGTGTCCCAGGCATGTTTGAAACTGAGTGATACGGACACAATCAATAACAACAACGAAATTAAGTTCTTTATCATAATTAATTAGGTATTTAAGATACAGGAAAAATCCTATTAGCGGAATGGCAATGGAAACCATGAACCCGAACCTTGACAGTAGAAATATTAATTGTCGGCGCACAGTTATTCTACACGTTTCCACTTGTAGGTTTTACCCAACATAGGAACACCTTTGTAGCCGCGTATTTCAAGGCTGTTTGCGTTTTTCAGCTGGCCTTTCAAACTATAAGTATTGCCATCCTGCACGCTATACAGTTTACCATCACGATATTCACCATCTTTGTAAACAAGCTCAGTGATATGGGTAAGGCCTTGCACGGACCTGCTTCTCAGTTTCCCGTTGGGATTTTTGACGTCCTTCTTCGGCGTTTTACCATCAGCTTCAAACATATCCTTTGCCCATAACAGTTTGGCCGCGTAGGTGTTACCTGCTTTAAAGACCTCTATTTTATAATCTTCGCATTGCCAAACACCTATGATTTGGTCTGGTGATAATTTCTGAGCGAAAGATGAAATAGACAGCAGGAGTATGATCACCGCTAAAATTGATTTTTTCATTTTTGAAATATTTATTTGCTGGTATTTAGTTGTTTAAATTTTTCGAACTCCCTGTGTCCGAATCTCATCAATTGACCTGGCATGATCCTGCTAAGTAGCTTAACTATCTTAACTAAAAATGGCTTGATCTCCGGTGTATTTTTTATAAGCCCATTAATGGCAACATTTACCATTTTATCCACGTCCATCATTTGGTTTGGATTGGGCTGCAGTACCCAATCATTTTGGAGATTGGTGTTAACGCCCGGGGGGATCACTTCGAAAACTTTTACATTGGTTTTGCTAAGCTGTAACCTCAGTGCCATCGTGTAAGCGTGGGCTCCCGCCTTTGATGCACTATAAACAGGTGCCGATGAATAGGCCATAAATGCAATTGCTGAAGAAACATTGACAATCGCAGCCGACCTTTTTTTAATCAGATGTGGCAGGAACTGATGTACCATGCGAATCGTGCCTGAAAGATTAATGTCGATCTCACGCGTGATGTTTTCCAGGTCTTTGCTGCTGTCCTGTACATCGATGAGCCGCATCTCGCCCGCATTATTGATGATCATATTCAATTCGGAGAATTGTTGTGTCACCTGAGCATAAAGACGCTCAATGTCCCGCGGGTTACTCACATCGCTTTGGAAAATGTGTATTTTCGGGAAAAGCTTTTTGGTATTATCTAAGGTTTCCTGGTTGCGACCTGTAACAATGACCTTAGCTCCCCGGTCGGTAAGCTGTTTCACAAATTCCAGACCTATTCCGCTGGTTCCTCCTGTAATCAGGATGGTACTGCTCTTTAAATCCATATTACTTTACATTTTGTTGATGCAAAGTTCAGTCACAACCAGTCATGGAATGTATCCAAAAGTCGCGAAGGTGTAGCAGAAAGACATATGATTGCTTAGGCCAGGACTATGTGTCCTCAAGTCATTTACCTGAGAGGCGGTTCAAACATAATCTGGTGTTTAAAGAGAGGGGTATTGAACCGCTTCTATCGAAGGGGGCTTCAGGCATAACTCATTGAGTTTAAAAGAAAAAGGTCTCATCGATATCGATGAGACCTTTCTTTCCGGAGCGTCACTCCTAAGTTGTACCGATCTCGGGATACCGATCTCGAAGAACCTGATGCCACAAAGGAATATTGATATTTTTAAAATGACAAACATTGGTTTATATATTAGGGTATAATATGCTTTATTTGATCAGTGTAAAATATGACCATAATTTATTAACTGATCCCCAAAAATGTCAGAAAACACAAAGAAAATCTCATTTATGTTTCTTCACCGGTGACTCCACCACCTATTTTTGTAAGCTAAAGTTCTACCTTATAGGAGCAATTTCTTATAAATCCAAAGCCTTTAGCTGATAACATGCAGATAAAAATCCTTTGTACACGATGGGGCCACGAAAACATCCCCATAGAAGCTTTTCTTGAAAAGGTAATATCCGCAGGATATGACGGCGTGGATTCCTGGCTACCCGAAAATAAAAATGACAGGAAGGTATTTATCAAACGTAGCAAAGAACTGGGATTACCAATAGTTGTGCAACAGCATCAGGCGAAAGGTGCGGATATACGAACCTTTTGCAGGAGCTTTGAATATCATCTGAATGCGGCAATGGAATGTGAACCGGTAATTATTAATTCGCATTCAGGAAGAGATTTCTTTACGATCAATGAACAACTTGCCATTATTGATGCGGCGGAAAATTTTTCAGCGGAGAATAATATTGTTATTGCGCATGAAACGCACCGGGGAAGAATTGGATTCAGCCCGGGCAATGCAAAAGAACTGTTTAAGCTAAGACCTTCCATGAAAGTAACCGCCGATTTCTCACACTGGGTTTGTGTTACAGAAAGCTATCTTGAAGGATTCAAAGAAACGGTTAACGAAGCAATCAGGCGCACCGTACATATACATGCCCGTGTGGGTTTTCCTGAAGGACCGCAGATACCTGATCCGCGACTGCCGGAATGGGCGGAGCCGCTGAACTACTTTACCGGCCTGTGGTCCGGGATCATCCGGGGAAAGAAAGCCGAAGGCATATCCCTGCTTACCATTACAACGGAGTTTGGGCCACCGCCTTATATGTGGACTACTTCACCGGGTAATACCCCGGTAGCTTCGCAATGGGAAGTGAATTTATTTATGATGCATCTGCTGAGAGATATCATTGCTCCACAACAATAACCCTCATGTATTCAGCTTCACATTATTTTACCTGCTAATTCATTTTTGCTAACTTTATCTCTTAACACGTTATGCTGTGTTGATGGGCGGAAATATTTCCCACCTTTAATAACGCCGGTTGCCAACAATATTTAAGAGAAAAGATAATTCAATGGGTAATAACTTTTTTAAATATCTGAATACAGGTCCAATCGAGGAGAAATGGGGAATTTATGTAACTACGGTGGGGTATTCAAAAGTAACACCGAATGAACGTTATCCCAAAGAAGAACATCCCCAAAGCCATCAGCTTACATGGAACAGGGGAAGGATGCTGACGGACTATTACATGATATTTATTTCAAAAGGAAAGGGAACATTCTGTTCGGCATTAACCGAGCCGGTGGAAATTGAGGAGGGAACCTGTTTTTTTCTTTTCCCGGGAGTATGGCATCGTTACAGGCCGGATATCCGCTCGGGATGGGAAGAATATTGGGTTGGCTTTCACGGGTACTATGTTGATCAACTGATGAAACAAGGCTTTTTTGATCCCAATCAGCCATGTATCAAAACAGGGCTGGATAGAGATATGCTGGTATTATTTAAAAAGATGATTGATGTTGTAAATGCCTCGCTTGTAGGTTACTCACAACAGATTGCGGGTTTAACGCTTGAGATACTCGGTTTGGTCAATACCATATCGCTCAGTAAACAATATGATCATAGCCCGCTGGAAAAGGCAATAACGAAAGCAAAGTTCCTGCTACAGGAATCACTGGAGCACCCTGTAGATATCCCGGAACTTGCCCGGCAATTGCCTATGGGATATTCTGCATTCAGGAAGAATTTTAAGGCAGTAACGGGGCTGTCGCCTAATCAATACCATTTAAATTTACGCATAGAGCGGGCAAAAGAACTGCTTGAATCAACATTGCTTAACGTGGAGGAAATCGCAGATCAAACAGGGTTCGACAGCATTTATTATTTCTCCAGGATCTTTAAGAAGAAAGTTGGCCTTTCTCCTAATACTTATCGTAAAACATTTGCCGTTGAATGAAACTCCGTTGCAGGTAATTATGTTTCATCGCTTTATTTGCCTTTTATCTTATCGCGGTATTCACCGGGCGATAATCCCGTTTTTGATTTAAAGAACGTTACAAAATAACTGGCAGACTCAAAGTTCAGGTGAAAGGCAATTTCCTTTACCGGTAATATCGTACTGGCCAGCAATTCTTTTGATTTCTGCAATTTTATTTCAAGTTGATATTGTGCGGGTGAAAACCCTGTATACTGTTTAAATACTCTTCTGAACCAGGAATAGCCAATGTTTAGCGTTTTAGCGATGGATTCGGGAGTAACATCATCACCGGTTTTTTCGCGCATCATCATTCTTGCTTTATCAATCTGAGCGATGATGGCTTTATCTCTGAAAGAGTTATTTTTCTCAGCGTAAAAGATGAAGCCCAGCAGCAGGCTGGTAATACCGGAAAGTACCTGTTGGTAGGCCATTTTCTGGTAATTGGCTGTTTCAATACCCTGGTTGAACAAAGCCACAATCTGTTCATTAAACCCCACATTATAGACCGGGCTTTTCCTGGAGAAGAAAAGATTATCAGTTAACTGTTTCATATAACTGCCATTAAAACCTACCCAGTATTCATTCCATCCTTTGCCTTTAAGCGGCCGGTAGGTATGCCATTCGCCGGGAAATAGCAACAGGATAGTACCGGCAACGACTTTAGTTAGCTTGCAGCTCGCCGATTCAAATGAACCTTCTCCTTCTGTAATGTACAGCAGGATGTATTCCTGCAATACCCTTCCGGTATTGGGGCTGAACCAATATGCCGATGGATGGCTTTTAGGAGGGTAGTCACTATTGGGCGATATAACCTGGAAACCAATAGTAGTGGTGTATAATCCCCACAGTTCGTCTGTTTCATTTACTGTCAGATAATTGACGTTTTGATTCCTTTTATTTTTCATTGGTGTGTCAAAAAGTTAAATGATTCCATCAGAATTTATCAATGCACCTTTTAGATTCAGGTTACTTTGCATTACCAACTTAATTGAAAAACAGGATAGATGACTACTGAAATATTAAAGTTCCGGCTGACTTTAAATTGTTTTATGGCGAAAAATTTTTGATAGAAAGTTTTCATATAAAAGTAGCGCTTTTTGTGATGATATCAACGTTTCATTCCGGCTGCAGATCAGCAACCGGAGGTTAAATTCACGTTTGAAAAATTAATCTTTATGAATGCATCAACCACCTGTCGGCCTGCCGCCGCACAGAAGTAACCGTCATTTCTAAATTGTAAATAATTCCACTACCAGCGATGTTTAAAACCAAAATCTCATGTTATGTTAAACAAGCAATTTGATTCTCTATTGCCTATCAAAGCATCATTTTTATTGCTATTCCTTTTGGGCATCTCACAAATTTCCTTTGCTCAGCAAAAAATAACGGTAAGCGGTAATGTTGTATCAGACAGCAGTCAACCCGTTTCCAATGTAACTATAAGAATAAAAGGCGGGACTGCCGGTGGAACCACTGATGAAAACGGCTCCTTTAAGATTAGCGTTGCTAAGGGTGCAGTCCTGCTTTTTTCTTCTATAGGATATGAAGAGAAACAGGTAACAGCCATGAAAGATGGAGCGGTACTAACGGTGATGCTTACCCCAAGCAATGCCAGGTTAAATGACATTGTGGTGGTTGGATACGGGACCCGCAAAAAAGAAACGCTGACAGGTTCCATTGCTTCTGTTAAAGGAAGCGACCTGGTTAAATCACCGGCGGGTAATTTCTCCAATTCGTTAGCAGGCCGATTACCTGGTTTGGTGGCTATTACCAGAACAGGCGAGCCTGGAAATGACGGATCCACCTTACGGATACGCGGGGCCAATACACTTGGCGATAATTCCCCGCTTGTGGTTGTTGACGGCATTGCCGGCAGAAGCCTGGAACGGCTGGACCCCGCCACCATTGAATCTGTTACGATCTTAAAAGATGCGTCTGCAGCGATATACGGATCACAGGCGGCCAATGGCGTTATCCTTGTCACCACCAAACGCGGCGCATCCGGTAAGCCCACCATTCAATTCTCCCTGAACCAGGGATGGAATACACCTACCGTTCTTCCCAAAATGGCGGATGCGCCTCTTTATGCACAGTTACAGAATGAAATTTCCGCTGCTTATCATCCCGGCGACCCATTACCTTATTCGGCAGAAGATATCCAGAAGTATAAAGATGGCTCTGATCCCTGGGGGCATCCCAATACGGATTGGTTTAAAGAAACAATCAGGAAAAATTCCCCGCAACGCTACGGCAACTTAACGTTGTCAGGCGGCGCTGAGGCCATAAAGTATTTCATTTCACTTGGATCGAATTTTACCGACGGGATTTTCAGGGACGGAGCTACTAACTATTCGCAGACTAATTTTCAAAGTAATATTGACGCAAAAGTTACCAACAACATCCGTTTGAGTTTTGATGTGGTTGGGCGGCAGGAAAACAGGAACTATTCAGGCGGAGGCGCCAATGGAGGAAGCGCCGATCAGGCACAAAATGTTTTCTGGGCATTAAACAGGTCTTTTCCTACCTGGCCGGCGAGATGGCCTAATGGCTTGCCCGGGCCGGATATTGAATATGGCGCTAACCCGGTAGTGCTGGTTACAGATGCCACGGGTTATACCAAATCAAGAAGTTATATTTTTCAGAGTAATGTAAGGCTCGTGGTTACTATTCCATGGGTAAAAGGACTGTCGTTAACGGGTAATGCAGCAATGGACAGAACTATTGTCAGTACCAAACAATTCAGAAAGCCATGGTTCCTCTATACCTGGGATAAAACAAGTTTAGATGCCAATGGAACTCCGCTGCTGGTAGCATCAAAGAAAGGAAATACTGATCCGCGGCTGCAACAGTGGATGGATAACAATTCTAATGTAACCCTCAATGCGCTGTTAAATTATGACAGGGTTTTTGATAAGCATGATATTAAAGTTCTTTTTGCGGCGGAACGTATTGCCGGTGATAACATGAATTTCTGGGCTTTCAGGAGAAACTATACCAGCGATATTCTTGACGAACTGGATTTAGGAAGTAATGAATTAAAAGATAATGGAGGATCATCCGGTGTGGCCCGCAGGTTAGATTATTTCGGAAGACTAAGCTATGCCTATGACGCAAAGTACCTCGCTGAATTTGTGTGGAGGTACGACGGCTCTTATATTTTTGATCCGGCCGGTAAGCAATTTGGATTTTTTCCAGGGATATCCCTGGGATACAGGATCTCTAATGAAAAATTCTGGAAAGATAATATCGCTTTTATCAATGAAATGAAAATAAGAGGCTCCTGGGGAAAAACTGGTAACGACCGGATAGGGCCCTATCAATACCTTACAACCTATGGCTACAATGGTGGTTATGTATTTAATGAAAATGTTCCGCAACAGGCGTTGAAAGCATTACGTATTCCAAACGCCGGGGTTACCTGGGAAATAGCCAATCAATCCAATATCGGCGCTGATGTGGAGCTGCTCAATAATAAATTAGCGGTAAGCGCTGATTATTTCTACAACCTGCGTACCAATATCCTGGCCTACAGAAACGCTTCTGTGCCGGGTTCTGCCGGATTAAGCCTGCCGCAGGAAAATATCGGGGAAGTGGTTAACAAGGGTTTTGAATTGCAGGCATCATATCGCGGTAGTGCCGGCGATTTCAAATACCAGGTGTCTGCCAACGGCGCCTGGGCAAAGAATCATATCAGGTTCTGGGATGAAACACCCGGCGTGCCCGACTATCAGAAGTCTACCGGCAACCAGATGAACGCAAGATTGTATTACCAGGCAACAGGTGTATTCGCAGACCAGGCAGCGATTGATAAATACCCTCATTGGACAGGCGCCCGCCCCGGAGATATTATATTCAAAGATGTAAATAACGATGGACAGATTGATGGCCAGGACCAGGTTAGAAGCAACAAAACTACCATACCAACATTTACCGGCGGGCTCAGTATCGATTTACAGTATAGGAACTTCTACGCAAATGTATTATTCCAGGGAGCAGCCGGTGCGGAAAGATCCTACCGGACTTTTTCCGGCGGGCCAGGTGTCGGGAATTTTATGTACAACCTTGTAAAAGACCGCTGGACACCGGAACATCCAAGTACTGTTAACCCGAGAGTATGGGAGCGTGGAGGCGCATATTGGATGACAGATGGAGAACCTAATAACACCTATTTCGTTAGAAGCAGTGATTATTTAAGATTGAAAAACTTTGAGGTTGGTTATAACCTGTCATCCGGCATCGCGCAAAAAATAGGCATACAATCGCTGAGGATCTATGTCAGCGCCCTGAACTTTTTAACGTTTACAAAGATGAAGGATTTCGATCCTGAATCTCCTGACGACGCTCCGGGCTCCATTTGGGTGAACAGTGAAGTATATCCATTGAACAAAACCACTAACGTTGGATTAACGGCAACATTCTAAAATCAAAAGTGTATGAATTACAGAAACTCAAACTTAATATATATCGCTACCGGGTTTATATCACTGCTGCTAACATCATGTGGCAAAAGTTTCCTTGATACAAAACCTTCCACACAATTTACAGAAGTGGATGTCTGGTCTGATCCCAACCTGATACAACTGAACATGAACAGCATTTATAACCAGAACCCCTGGTCGTTCTTCATGACTTCGCTGGCTGTAGATGAGGCCAGGTGCTATGATGGGGGAAATGATTATAATATGAGCAACATGCTGATGTCGCCTGATAATGCAGGCTGGGGCGACTGGAACGGCAGGTACAGCGCTATCCGGGACTGCAATATATTCCTGGAAAATATAGACAAATTGCCGGATGATCCGGCGCTGATTGATGGCGTTACACTGAAAGACAGGTTGAAGGGCGAAGCCACTTTTTTCAGGGCATGGTATTATCAGTTGCTCATCAGTTATTTTGGCGGTGTACCCCTGGTTACGAAATCCTATAAATTAACAGACGATTTCTCCGCCGCGCGGAACAGTTATGCAGAGTGCGTGCAGTTTATTTCCGGCGAATGTGATAAGGCGGCTGCATTATTACCCCTGGTGAATACAGGTGCCAACAAAGGAAGAGTAACAAAAGGCGCCGCTTTGGCGCTTAAATCAAGAGTATTGCTTTATGCAGCCAGCGATCTTCATAATACAACATTTTCCGGGTTTTCCAACCCTGAGCTCCTGGGATATGTAGATGGCGACAGGAAGCAACGCTGGCAGGCGGCCAAAGCCGCCGCTAAGGCTGTAATAGACCTGGGCATATACGGTTTGTATCAGCCCGGTCCTGCATCAACAGAGGAGGCCGTTCAGAATTATGAGAACCTGTTTATCTCAAAAAATAGTATAGAAGACATCTTTATCCGTTATTACAATGCCTCCGTAAACCAGGGAGCTGACTACTGGCAGGTTTTCCCAAATGGATATGGCGGTATTGAAACAAACGGCGCCCCCAGCGAATTGGTAGACGCTTATGAAATGAGTGATGGCACTAAATTCTCCAGAACCAACCCTGCACAGAATCTTGAACCATATAAAAACAGGGACCCGCGTTTTTATGCTTCCATTTTATACGAGGGTGCCACGTTCAGGTCAAGGCCATCCAACTTACTGACAGCCGACCCCGTAGGAGTTTTGCAGGTAGGTACCTGGGAAAAGTGGGATGCTACCGCTAATAAAATCGTGTATACGTATGGGTTAGATAGCAGGAACAGCGTGGTTTATGGAGGCGGTTATAATAATACCGGTACCTGTATGCTCAAATTTATAAACCGCAAAACCGATATGTATGTAAATCACCAGGATGACCTCACCTGGCGCTTCATCCGTTACAGCGAAATCATACTCAATTATGCAGAGGCCTGTATTGGATTAGGAGAGGAGGCGGAAGCACGCACCTACATTAATATGATCAGGAAAAAAGCGGCCATGCCTGATGTAATGGACGCCGGCGCGGCCCTGTCAGCAAGATACCGGAATGAAAGGCGTATTGAACTGGTGTACGAAAACCACCGCTTTTTTGATGTGCGCCGCTGGATGATCGGGCCGGAAGCCTATCACCCAATGCATGGGGTTAATGTTGTGTACAAACTGAATCCCGATCATACAACTGCCACCATTCCCACTGTTACCCCGGTGCAGATCACAAGTGGAAAGTGGGATAATAAGGCCTACTTTTTACCAATCGCAAGGAGTGAAATGAATAAGAACGATAAGTTAGTGCAGAACCCCGGCTATAATTAATATCGCGTGTAGCATTGATGGATTTTTATTGAAAATAATATTCATACCAGTTATTAACTCAAAACAGTAATGAAATATACATATCTGAACATCCTTTTTACCGGTTGCCTGCTGACAATTACTTTGAATATATCCGGGCAATCTGAATGGCAAAAAAAGTATAGCGACCCCAAAACGGTTCAACAAATGTTTGTTAGCCCTCCAATGTTCTATGCTCCCCATACTTTCTGGTTCTGGGATGATACCATCAGGGATGAGCATTTTACGGCTGCTATGGCAGAGGAAATGATGAAGCAGGGACTGAACCCCGGATATGCACATCCCCGGGGTTCAATGGATCGCTTAAATCCGGCATTTTCTTCATTACCATATAAGCAATACCTGGAAAAACCCTGGTTCAACAGTTTCGGGAATGCCATGCAGGCAGCAAAGAACAAAGGATTTACCCTGGGGTATTGTGATGAATATGACTGGCCAAGCGGGCAGGCAGCAGGACGGGTATTAGCGCAGCATCCTGAACTGGAGGCAAAATACCTGGATTGGAAACGGTATAAGGTAACGGAGAAATCGACCGTTTATTATGATTCAACAGATTTTGCCGTGGCAGGTAAAATAGCCGGCAATGCCATTGATGCTGCATCGCTGCGGATCATTGGAGAAGGAAGCCATTTCAAATGGACGGCGCCACCGGGCGAATGGGTGGTGTATACTTACACAAAAAGATTCCATCCCGGAATTGATGGTGGGAAAGTTAACTATCTCGATCCCGGATTAATGGAAGTTTTCATCCCGCTTGTTCACGCGCAGTACGCCAAAAAATTTGCAAATGATATGGGGAAAACAATTCCTGGCGTTTTTGTTGACAATGAAGGCGACTATGGCTGGCGGATGGCGTGGTCAGAATATCTTGCCAAACGGTATAAGGAAATGAAAAAACAGGATATCCGTTTATGGCTTCCACTTTTAACAGAAAAGGACAACAACGGTTTGTTTGCAAAAGCCCGTTGTGATTGGTTTGATGTTGTTTCAGACGTATATAACAAATGTTACTTTGAGCCTTTGGTGAACTGGCTCAAACAATACAATATGTATTACATCTCCAATCTGTGGGAAGAATCATTGTTGTTACAAACTGCCGCCATGGGCGATTTTATGCGCGTTACAAGAACAGCAACTATGCCCGGAACGGATTGTCTTTTAATGAAATCGCAGGATGTTCATGATTTTAAGGAAGTGCAAACAGTAGCCGAATTGGAAGATCGTCCTTTTATGAGTGAAATTATGGGCGTTGCAGGATGGGAGCAAACACCCGCTATGATGAAAATGACTATTAATTCTATTACATCATTTGGTATTAACCACGTGGTGCCACATGGAATTAACGTTAACCGGAAAATTGAACAGGATCCGTATCCGCCGGATTGGTTTACCGAAAATCCATATTGGCCTTATCTGCATAACTGGACGGACTTTTCGAGGCGGGCTGCTTTTGTAAACAGGCAAAGTAAGCTTGTGGCGGATGTTCTCCTGGTAAACCCGCTTGAAAGTATTTGGGCAAACGCTGAAGGCTTTTTTACGCATGAGGAAAATTTTGGCCTGCTGGAAGGCAAAGAAATCTGGGATACGCTTTCACTCGAGATCAACCAGGTGTACTCCGATGCTATGAGAGAATTAAATAAAAATAACATCGACTTTTTAATCGCTGATAAATATTACCTGGATAAAGGAAAAACAGGAGCCAATAATAGCGGTGCAAAGATCACTATTAATGACCACAACTTTTCGGCGATCGTTCTTCCACCGGCTTGTGTTATTTCTCATGCCGTATCAGGTAAGATACTTGAATTTGCTAAAAAGGGTGGCGTTGTGCTGCTCTTGGGTACAACACCCGAAGGATCGCCGGAGAAAGGCATGAAGGATGCATTGATCATTAGCCAGATGAATGCATTAAAGCGGTTGCCCAATGTTATTGATCTGTCGGGAGATAAAGACAGGCTGAGTAAAATGGTTACTGCTTTGAATGAAAGGGTCCGGCCACAGATCCGGTTGGAAAACTCAGGCCGGCTCTACACTGCTCACAGAACTATTTCCAATAACCACTTTTACTGGCTTGCCAATAACTCCGATACCGTGAGAAATTTTTCAGCCTGGTTCAGGGATGGCGATGGCATGGCGCAGATATGGAATTGCGAAACCGGTGAACGTACACCCGTTGCATACGTGAAGGAGAAGGGATATAACAAGGTAAAAATGACTTTACAACCTTACGAAGGTTATTGGCTTGTATTTGAGCCCGGAACAAGCGATATGAATCCATTGGTACAGCATGAATCTGATTTAAAAGAAATTAAGCTCGATGATAAATGGACCATCAGTTATCCGGGGAAAGACACTGTTTATAAAACTACGGCCACTTCATTCACGTTAGCCGGCAACGGGTTAAGCGAAGATCTTATGTTGTTGGCATATAATGATTCAAAATGGAAGTATACCAGTTTTATGACAGCGCAAAAACGGAACGGGGATGGGCAGAAAGATGAAATAAAGGATAATGATGCCACTGGTTACCGCTACTGGAGGGTCAATATACCAGTTGGTGCAAAAACAGTAGTGTTCCCTGATAATATGATTGGCACAACGGTTTGGATGGATGGCGTAAAAACAGACGTGGCGGCGGCGTCAATTGACTTGCCTGCTGATGCACGGTTGCTGTCGTTTGCAAGGTCCGTCAAAAGTGAGCAGACGCTGACTGCCCCGTTGAAATTTATTGTTGGCAGTAAAGCAAACTGCCCCCTGCAATCCTGGTATGCCTATGGACTTCAGCAGTATTCAGGATATATTGATTATGAAATACCTGTTGTGCTGAAAGATGTAAATACCAGGACTACAATAGATCTTGGTGATGTAAAGTATATGGCGGAAGTATTTGTAAATGATAAACCCGTTGGAGACCGGCTATGGGCGCCCTTTGTATTTGATATATCCAAATACCTGCAGGAGGGAGAAAATAAAATAAGAATACGGGTCGGGAACCTGATGGTTAATGAAATGTGGATGAAATCGGATCTGGGCAAGCTCCGCACCTGGGGCTGGGTAGGTGTGCCCGATTTTAGTAAATATGACGCTGGTTTGTTAGGCCCCGTTAAGTTAATACAGGCAAAATAATAATACTATGGGCTTACAGGCATTTGCCTGGCGTGCCTGATATTTTTTAAAAAAAGCTGCATATATATGAACACGTTACTCACGCAAAAGCAGATTCAATCTTATAGGGAAGATGGATTTTTATTAATTGAGAACTTTCTTAACCAGGAAGAACTTTCCCATTGGCGGCAGGTTATTACGGAGGCCGTTGAACAGAGAGATGGCAGGAAAATGCCCGGTAGTGATAAAAAAATGGGCGAAGACGACGGGATCAATACGGAAAGTGAATATTTTGGAAAGGTGTTTGACCAGATGATTAATATCTGGCAAACAAACGATGCGGCAAGGCAGATTATGCTTGATGAGAGATTGGGCAAAATGGCCGCAGAATTAGCAGGGTGGGAGGGTACCCGGATCTGGCATGACCAGGTGCTCATAAAACGTCCCTGGGCCAATCCTACTTCGTGGCACCTGGATACGCCTTTCTGGTCGTTCACCGATAAGCGGGCACTATCAATATGGGTAGCTTTAGACGACGCTACAAATGAAAACGGGTGTCTGTATTTTATTCCCGGATCTTATCATGAAACCGGTTTTGAAAACCAGGCTATCGGGAAAAATATGGATGCAATATTCCAGGTTTACCCACAGCTTGTAACTAAAAGCGCTGTTGCCGCGCCCATGAAGGCGGGTAGCTGTTCTTTTCATAATGGTTTAACAATACACGGCGCCGGGGCCAATATGACCAATGGCTTCCGCAGGGCGATGACCTGCGCTTATATGCCTGATGGCGCCAGATTTAACGGCATAAAGAATATATTAAGTGATGCGCAGGTAACCAGGTTGAAAGTCGGGGATCTGCTGGATGATGATGCACAGAACCCGCTGATTTATACAGCCGGGATTCAATAGGCCCACCAGGTAATGCTGATTCAAAGTAAATTCCATAAACTGTGTAAAACATATAAAACCGGGGTTCTTTCAGGGCCCCGGTTTTATATGTTTATGTTTGATTGAAAGGAGGAGCTTAATGAGATATTTCCCTGACGGAAAAGTTAACAGGCGTACTACAATGTTTATTCAGGGAAATGCTGCCATTGTTATTTGCCTGAAGCCGGGTAATATCTTTGTTTGTTACTACTTCATATTTTGAGCCTGGTTGCAATCCATTAATGGTGAATTGATAGTTGCCGTGTGATGAAATAGTCCATGCAAATACATCATTCTTCCACGAAGTAATTTTCATGTCAATACGATTGCCCGGATCTGCACGAACCAGGAGTTGCGCAGTATCTTTATTACCAGGGTAGAACTTAAGCGTGTTCCCGCTTTTATCTGCACCAAAAGATTCGTTACTTTTTACAGAAAAGCTACCGGTGCTCATTAAATAATCATTAACGCTCAATTCAAGGTGATAAACGGTATGCCTGTGGATATATGAAAACTTCGTTCCGTTCAGGGTTTCAGGCATATTGGGTTCCAGCCCCATCCTGTTCCATTTTGGACGAAGGCCGTAAATATCCTTGTATAACGCTGTAATGCTGGTACAGATGCCAGCCAGGATATCATCCCCCAGTCCAAGCTGGGTTGTTCTGCTGTAGCGCTGCGAAGAGAGTCCGTCTTTTTTATACTGATCAAGGAGATGATTAATGAATTTAAGCGCAATGTGCTTATCATATTTCACATAGGCGTTGATACCAAGATATCCCCATGTGGGAAATATATCTCCGTTTTCATATTTAGGGAAAGGCCAGTTGCCATCGCTTACCTCTTCTCTTTTAAAGGAATCGAAGCAAAGCGGCCAGTGAAACAGGTGTTCTGCCGTTGTTCTTTGTTCTATTTGATCAAGAATGAGTTTTATGCGTTCCTTGTCGTCACACAATCCAAAGGCAATGGCAGCAAAATTTACAGGAGTAACCAGGTTGTCGCCATGAATGGTGTTGTCTTTATCACGCCAGTACACATACTGCTGTTTGGCCGGCGACCAGAAGCCACCTTCATCAACCGGCCTGTTAAATGCACTTTTAAGACGGGCAGCTATCGCTGAATAATGGCCGGCCATTTTAGGATTGCCTAAAATCGTTTCACATTTGGCCCATAGCGTTAATGCTTCGTATAATTGCGCATTTACAAAAGCGTTTTCAAAGCTTGCCCAAACAATGTCTAACCAGTCGCTTGCCTTTTTTTCCGCTACGCTGTTATTCATCATTTCATAGATCCCGTTGTTGTTGGAATCCCGTTTTATCAGCCAGTCCAGCGCCTTTTCACAGCTTGCCTGATGTGCTCGCAGCCATTGCAGGTCACCATTCAACTCAAACAGTTCGCTTGTATTGATCACATAGCCCGTTTGTGAATCAATGGTATATCCCCACATGGCTTCATAATAGCCTGTTTGCGGGTTATATGTGCCGGGAATTTCATCGCCGGGTACATTATGCCAGCGGGATAACACACGACCATCGTTGAGCATCGCCTGATCTCTTTCCTGGTCCAATGTTGCCGCCAGGTTTTTTATATAGTGCGGATCATTCAATGCCATCCCGATCTGTGCAAAAAATGGCTCATGCAAACATTTCCAGTTGGTGAGCCAGCCATTTGCGCCTACTATATTGTTGTCTACCACACCATACCGCCCGGTTGTATTTAAAAGCTCGCGTACTGCTGTTGCATCAATACCGGGAAGCGTTCCTCTTGCATATTCCTTATTGTAATCAATGTATTGTAGTTCCAGGCTTAGCTTTACGCGTCCTTTTTTTACCTGGAAGGGAGCAAATACATCGTACTTTTGTGATACGAAGCGGCTCAGGTGATGGCGTTGCTGCAATTTGGAGTCAGTTAGCAATTGTGTAAAAGTGAACTCGCCATTTTCGCTGTGGGAATATTTTGAAGCCATTTTATTTGCGCTTCCTGGTTGAGGCGATATCCTTAACGCATCTCCCGAATCAGCATTCCAGAATGTTACGCCACCGGTATGAACGCCATAGGTATCGTTAATTTGCTTTAGGTATTTGCACCAAACCATCCCACCGTTATCAATAATTCCTCCTTTCCAAACGGATAGATCTGTAAAATTCCATTTTGGAAAGGCCATGTCTTCCAGGTCGGTTGTTGTGCTATAGTTGCGGGTAATATCCCAGGTTATTTTATCTCCTTTGATAGTAAAGTCCCATGTTTCTTTAATTTGAAGCGCCCTGGTTCCGTAGGTGATACCACTTAGCGATATGCCTTTCGGGGTATTTGTTATTTTAATATCGCCTGTTTGATCAGCAGATGAGGCGGTTCCACTTCCTGCAGTGACACCGGTGTATACACCCGAAGATGATATCGTATTTTTATTTTGCAGGTTTACCTGTTTAATAATGCATCCCTTTGAATAGTCAATTCTGATGGAAAGCTTTTGATCAGGAGTGGTAATTGTAATTATTTTGGCAGCCCGGTTGTGTAGAATACCATTTTGCGAAAAACATAGATCGGGGATCAAAATGAAACTGATAATAATTGCTAATATTCGCGTCATAAACGGGATGGAATTGAACACCGGGAGCCCACTGGCATAACAGTGCTGGTAAAGATTGTTTATAAAATCAATAATATCCTCAGGTTGGCCTGCCTGCACCAGCTAATTTACGTCCGAATATTAAGAGCGTTTTTATATGAAAGCGTTTTTTATTTGTACTTTTTGCCAGTTTCCTAACCCCAAAAAGCTGAAGGAGGTAACATTCCGGCAACGCCATAAAAAAAGGTATCTAGCGGAGATCTGGCACCCGGCGGCGGATCAGCGCCCTGTCATTTGCGCTCAATTGGTCTAACGGTATCGGCGTGTCCTGTGGCCGTGTTCCTTTCTGGTTTATCTCACCCAGAAGACTCCATTTACGGGTAAGGGTATCCGGCTCTTTTGCAGGAACATCATAACGGGTAAAGTCGACCACTTTTTCCGGTGCGGATTCCTGCCAGTTGCGTAACAGCGCCAGCCGGAAATCCTTGTTCATGAACCAGCGTATCTCTTTGTCTGCATCTGATCCACCAATGCCGGACCCTCTTTCTGTAAACCGGTAATTGAAATTATTGGATGTAAAATGTTTTCTCCAGATCAGCCCGAATTCACCCTGCGTGATTACCCGTGTAGCGGGCCAGCGGGTTTTGATGGCGCTCAGCCAGTCCCTCAAGCCTGAAACATCGATAGGCAGGCTTAGTTCCCAGCAATTGGTTACCCATGCAAAGCCATTCAGCTGGTAGCCGGTATCGAAGTGTATAGCAGTACTGTGCATCATTTCTTTGAGACCAGTGCTTGCTCCGAATGCCCCGATAGTCTCTATCGGCCCTACACCCATTCTGCTGTTAAAATGCTCTGCAAAGCCAGCTCTTCTCGCTGCCATGAAATCCACCGTCCAGCCGTCCAGGTTCACACAGTCGATGAAGTCAGATTTGCCCTGAGCCGGTTTGCAGAAATGTTCTTTGGAGGGATAGTAAGGATAACATACGGAGCCATCTCCGTCCTGATTGTCGATAGAGAATTGACTCCAGATATTGCCCTGGCACACATGAATGTTTTCCGTTTCTGCCAGGTACTGCATATTTTTTGCAGCCAGGAACCCGGCCACTATGCTTTTGGGGCGATAGCCGTTGCCCACTATTCCCGATGCAAGGGCTATACCATCATGCAGGTCTTTGTTCACCTGCTCTATTGAATTATAGGCGTTGGCAAAATATGCTCCGGGTATAAAAGTAACGTCATCGCCATAGCGATGGTGGCATTCCCTGACTTGTTCCCTTATCTTCACGTAATTGTCGGTCATGTCGTTCAATGCCAGCCAGCTGAACGCCCATGTCATTTTTGCGCCGGGGAAGCCTGCTTCCACTGCTTCACGGAAAGCCTTTAAACGTTCGGGAGTGTGCATTTCCCGTTCGTCCATCCCAACATTTTTGTCTCTTGCAACTTCTATCTGGTTAACACGGATAACACAGTTGAAGGTCAGGAAGCGATTGCCCATCAGGTTACCGGCTCCGGGTGCAAGTATAGAAGATAGTACGCGGCCGGGTGTTCCTGCCAGTGTACCTGCGGCAAATACGGAAGATATTCGTAGAAAATTTTTTCTGGATAGATGCATAGCTGTAAAACAGCCAATTTAAATTCTTTTTTTCGTTTAACTTTCCTGTACTGTCCTGATCTCTGCAAGCGTCGTGGCAATCGTCACAAAACAGGATCGAAAGTCATTGTTACTTATCTGAAATTTAGCAAAAAGCCCTTGAAATCACCGGTTTTAATTGAGACAGATTTCAAATCAATAAAGTCTGGGTCCGTTTTACTCATAAAGTTGATACGGCTGATCAGTTACTGCTGTGAGAAAGTTAAAGAAAGTTGAAAAGTCTTCTTTTGAGTTATAAAGCCCACCCCACTCATTCAATATCCAATTTAACATTTTTCCATCCTGAGTGGTGATCGAAAACTCCAGGTAAGGAAAATCAGCATCAGTTTTTTTGTAATAGTCGCACTGTGTTCCCCCCAATAGTCCTATTTCTCTTACAGGAACCCGAATGGAGCGTATTTCTGAAAATAAAGCAGAACCGAAATAGAAGCTGGTAAAGCCTTCTTTACTTAGCGAAACAACTTCTGTCGACTGCCTTTCAGAGACCACTTTAAGGAACCTGTAAATCGCCACTAACATTAAAGGTAAAGGAGATCAACAATAGCCAGGCCGGGAAAAGTGGGTGCGAGTGTGCCAGAAAAATGGTGACTGTTAATGCTACTTTGGATATATACATCTACAATTTCGGAAATTCCTGGAGTAACGAAAGAGAAATTAGTTGATAAAATCTTTAATTTAGCAATATACGGAGAACTGTCAATTGTTCTTATTGCAAAGATCATCACAAAAAGAACACATGAATGAACAAAGACTTTGAAACATTTAAGAACAATAAAAAGTGGTTTTTCGAGGCATCCGATAAAGTTGAATTCTTATATACTGAAAATGAACTTCAATTATCGGAAACTTTTAACAGTACCTTTCCTTTATTAACTGAGCTATTGCATCAGGCAAGAATTTTAAAGTTGAAAATAAACGACCAACCATACAAACTTTTTTCGTGGACAAATAAAGATGATTCAAGTTGTGGTTGGTTAAATAAAGTTGAAGAAAATGCCAGCACAACATTTAAGTTAATCGAAGAACATGAGCTTTTACTAAGTGAAATAGGGGGAATTCATGAGTCTTACAACCAGCCTGAACCGAGCCTTTCTAACAACCAAAACTTCATGTTTACCCAATCTGGATGTTTCACCGGAATTGGAGGTTGTGAGGAAACTTATGAAGAAATTTGTAACGGGGAAAACAAACAACCAATAGATTTTAAGGATTTGATTTGTTTTGTTGAGGAGGCGAACGGAAATATGACCTTATATAACCCGAAAAACAAGGAAGTATTGCTTTTTGCCGGTGACCATTGTTTTGACAATGTTGAAGCTTTAGAAAACCAACCGGAATATACATTTTATAAAATAAACAACATTACAAATTTTGTGGACTATGTAGAAACTTTGGCTGCAGAATGGAAGAATGAAATTAAATGAAAAAACGAGAACTTAAAAAACATTTGGAGTATCCCAAAATATTTGCCCTACACTCAAGCAATGTTAGCTGATGATGTTTTACGAAATGCAGAGAAAAATTTGGAGTGTAAATTACCAACAGCTTACATCGAGCTTTTAAAAATTCAAATTTTAAATCACCTGCGCTTTGAATTTTCTATTATTTTTTGAAAATCTATCTTGGTTGGAATGGATTATTTTCAGTTTGATATCCAATACATTTTTGTATTTGTTTTCTATTGGATTTTATCTTTTTGTTGATAAAACCTGTTCGAAAAATAAGATTCAAATGATTGATCATCCTTTTCTAAAATCTGATTTGTATGTAAGTTTTTTAACTTTATCTCTCAATATTGTTGTGATGTTGATTGGTGTTTATTTATGGAAATCGGAATGGATTACATTAAATGAATCTAAAACTATCTTGACAGTTCTTATTGAAATTGTAACCATTATCTTGGTGATGGACCTGATGATGTATATTTTTCATTACATGGTGCATCATCCGTTTATTTATAAAATTTTACACCGGAAACATCACGAACATACGAGTACTAATTTCTTGAGCCTTTTTGTGCTACATCCGTTTGAAACCTTAGGTTTTGGATTGATGATGATCTCTGTTTTTATGTTGCATGATTTTTCTATTTTTTCCATTACGATTTATCTGTTCATCAATTTGATTTGGGGAACTATCGGTCACCTAAACCGAGAATTCTTTCCAAAATGGACGGAAAAATTATTTTTAGGGACTACAAAATTTCATAACCAACACCATTTAAACGAACAAAGAAACTTTGGTTTTTATACCTCTATTTGGGACCGAATGTTTGGAACTTATAAAGCTTAATTAACGTGAGTTCGGGATAAGAGAGAGAAATTTGATTAATATTTTTATATATTTAACTATATAGGTTGAGAAACCGGAAAGCCTGTCTTTCCGACAGCGGGATCATTACCATTCTGAGCTGCCCCGCTATCACCAGTTTGCCGGTACTGCGCAAACCGTGTTTGTACAACCAGTATCTTCCTTCCCTTCCATAAAGCGGGTGGCTGTTGCCACGCCGGTGCCCATGTTGAGTGAGGTGTTGTTACAGCTGGAAAAACAGCAGGTGACGGTAGAACATGTATTTGATTCTAAGTAAGATGTCGGCAGCAGGTGGTTGTGTACAAGGTAACCCCAGCAACCATCTGCTTATCTTAATGTGCATGCCCCGTAATCTCCTGGAATGACCTTTCAAAATCCTGTCCATAGCTTTCCTTGTATTCCTTTGTAAACCGCTGATACACTTCTTTTGCCATGCCATGTCTTCCCAGCAGGATCAATGCTTTGCTCTTGTATACCAATGCCTCTTCATTCAGGGTGTCAAAAAAGAACAGACAGTTGCTGAGCCGTACCATCAATTCCGCATCGTGGCTCATATCGGTTGCGGTCATAAAAGAGAGGATGGCATCTGTAATATAGTTGGATATATCGGCTTTAATATGATCCAGCCATTCGTATTGACTGGTTTTCAGGAAAGCGCCCCTGCCGGCGATATGCAGTAGTTCCAGCATCCGGGTACGGTCTGCCGGCACACGGGCGGCTACCAGCCTGATATATTGCTGATAGTCTACGTAGATAGATTCGTTTAGTATGTCCAGCCGCCATTTACCCGCTTCTTTTATCAACTGGTAATTGCCTACTTTTTCCAGCAGGTTTTTCAGTTTTAAGATATTGACGGAGTAGTTATTCTTGGCATCTTTCTGCAATTTATCCGGCCATAGGGTCGTATACATTTTTTCGGGAGAAATGCCTTTGCCATCTTTCAATGAATAGATCAATAGCAGCAGGAATAACTCCTTCAGCAGCGGCGTGAAATGTTGTGTGATATCCTGGCCCTGTGCGTCAAATACTTCAAACGGACCAAAGAGAAACACCGCAGCAATTTCGCGGCTCTCTGTCACAGGGGGAATGGTGGTGGGTGGCGTGGGTATTCCGTTGTCAGCAAACGGATGGGTGATAGCCGGCGGTGGCACTGCCACCCGCGCTGTATTTTTGATGGGAGATTTTCCTCTGCGGTAGTAGTACCAGCCACCCAATCCTGCCACCGCTGCCATCGCCAGCAGGTACCACCAGTATTCTTTTTTTTCCATAGAGGTGGTCATCCGGGAGTCTGCCGGATCTGGGGGGAAAAATATCGTATGTACTTTAACGTTGGTAATATTTTCTTTGGAATTGTATAGGGTGACCGCCACCAGTTTTTTACTAAGTGGACAATAATACAGATCTGCAAAAGAGGCGATATCGTAAAATGAATAGGGAATGGCATCTCCCATCAACTTATATTCGGAAGAAGAGAAGTTACCTTTGATCAGTTGCAGGGTGGTGTTGAATTTATCAGTCGGATAAATGAGTGCATAGAAATCGCTGCTACCCGGTATGGTGACCATGCTGTTGGCAAAACAGAATTGTTTGGCCGGTTTCGGGTATTCCAGCACTGTGTGAAAACGGCGGTCTTTAACGCTGTACGCCATCAGGTCGTAGCTGTACTGCGGGTTAATGCCCTGGTCGCCCGATTTGCTGCCATAACCTCCAATAATATAAATGGTATCCCTGGTAGCATTCATACCCAGTGCGTTCAGATAGCGTGGCATGGGCCTATCCCCACTATAAGGGACTATTTCCCAGGTTTTGGTAGGGAAGTGATAGCGTTGCAAGAGGTTCTTATATTGTAGTTGCCCATAGCCACCCAGTATATACAGGGAAGAGTCGGACGGAGAATAGCATTTATTCACCTGCCAGAATACGGTAAGTGAATCCGTGGTAAAGTTAACGTCCCATTCTTTTGAAGCAGGATCGAAGGTACTGACCCGTTTTTCATCTACATAAAAATTATACAGTTTATTATTAACCGGATCAAAAACAGACTGATTACCGGAAGGCAACCGTTGCCGGCTGCGGGAGAGTTTTTCCCCTTTGAGCCACATGTTGCTGAAAGATAATTCGTAAATGGAATCCACTGATACCACATACAGTACTTCGCGCTTGCTGTCGAATGCTATACTGGCAGCCCCTTTGGTGTCGAAGTCGACGGCTTTTTCCCATCTCCGGTGTTTGGGCTGGATCCATAAAGGGTTCCTGACCTGGGCCACTTTCTTTCCTATTTCATCAATGGCTTCGTTTCCCTTGCTTTCGGATAAAGGAAAATAATGTTTCAGTTGTCCGTTTTCCCGGATCCGGATATCCTTGATATTCATAGGAGGAACATCCAGTGTCTGGAATCCTTCGAAGTCGTTGGCGCCAAAATAGATATTGCAACAGGTGCCACTTGTAAAGTTGCCCCTCCCCTTGCTGATCAAACGGTCATTCATATAAAATGACGCTTCCCGCAGCTGCGTATCGAATGTAATACGTACCTGGCTCCAGTTGCCAAAAAGCCTGGCCGAATCAATATCATATCCTCCGATATAATTCTCCCCGATAACAAAATTGAGCCGGGCCAGCCGCTGGTTATATACCAGGTCAATACTCTGGTGGGTACTGGTGATCAACCGCATAATATACCCGAAATAGGTTTCGTGATGCGGAAGAAAGGTAAGATCAAAAGATATTTCCGTGTTGGGCTGTAAACAAATAGGTGTGTTGGGGGTGAGATGGAGGGAAGTTCGTTTTTCCTGTACCACCTCATGGCTCAGGAACTGCAATCCATGTGATTGGCAATACCCCTCGTGGCCAGCAAGAAAAAAGCATACGCACAAGATATATCTAATCATTCGATCCATTCTAATAAGGAGTATAAAATAATTTCCCGGCTAATACGCTGGCGTAATTAATATCGGAATTTCTATCAACGTGAACAGTAACAATAGATAATTAACACATGAACTGTGTCTGCCCTGTTTTATGCCAGTAGGTTTTTAAAATTTGGTTGATCAGGGTAATCATCTATTTACTTCTCTTGTAGAGTACTTTTTAGCGCTACATGCTACATCTGATTATCCCCGGAGCAATATTATAAAATTATTCCAAAGAATAATTAATTATTCCACTTTTTTAAATATTGCTCATAACGGACATTTTACATGCATGTTTAATTGAATTTAATATATTGATAATCAGTTGTTTGTATTGATTTTTAAAAATTAATTTCCCAATTAGTCGATTCATTAGCCGGTTTATTAGAAGCTCGTTAATTTATTGCGGCAGCATATTTTAGTAAAAGATTCCACGATCATGAAGCAACTTTTATTCCTTCGGACAGGCATATCCCGGATGTCATGCATCCATCAGACAACCTCCTTATTAAAACGTTTTGCTGATATGCACCCCTGATGGCTGCGTAAAATATGTGTTGATATTACCCTTTATACTTAGTCACCAAAATCGAGCATGAATATGATGTACTGTGCCCATTTTTTTCCACCGTAATACCGGGTGATGATCACCCAGGTAAAGAACCATGGGTTGACTGTTGTGCAAAAACAAATTTCTCCAATGCAATCGTAACGTTATGAAAAAAATCTATTACCTATTCCTTTTAATATGTATCTGTCCACTGGGTGTACTTGCCCAGCAAAGGACTATTACCGGTAAAGTCACCGATACCAACGGCGGCGCTCCCATACCGGGAGTGAGCGTAACGGTGATTGATAATGCACCTGTCCGTTCCGGCGTTACTACCAACGCCGATGGCGTATACCGTATCACAGTAGATGCCCGCGCCACTGAACTCGCCTTCTCTTTCATGGGGATGAAAGGCGCCATCGAGAAAATTAATGGCCGTACCACCATCAACGTTAGTCTGACTGCCGGAGAAGACCAGCTCGGGGAAGTTGTGGTAGTAGGGTATGGTACCAAACGAAAAGAAACTCTCACCGGCGCTGTATCCAACATCACCGCCCGTGAAATACAAACCTCCACCAACGTGAGCCTCGCCCAGAAAATACAGGGTAAGGTGGCCGGCCTCATGGTACGGCAGTTGGGCGGTGAACCGGGCAACTTCGATAATATGATTAATATACGCGGCTTCGGAACACCCCTGTACGTGATAGATGGTATTGTGAGAGATGGGTCTGCCGAATTCCAGCGACTCAATCCCGACGACGTAGAAAGCATTTCCTTCCTGAAGGATGCTTCTGCCGCCATCTACGGATTTAATGCAGGTAATGGGGTGGTGATCGTCACCACAAAGAAAGGCGCGAAAGGAAAAACGGCTTTCAACTATTCAGGTACCGTTGGTATGATGAAACCAACAGATGTTCCCCGCATGGCCAACGCATCCGAATGGATGCAGATGCGCAACGATGCGGCCGTACTCGGCACCGGCGCCCCTTTCCTCTCTCAAGAAGAATTGCAGAAATACATCGATGGCGCTCCCGGCTACGGCAGCACCGACTGGTACGACGTAACCATGAAGAAAGCCGCTACCCAGCACCAGCATAATCTGTCGGCCACTGGCGGCACCGACAAAACCCAATACTTCGTGAGCCTCGGTTATTTTGGTGAAGGTGGGTTATTGCGTAGCAACGACCTGAACTATCAACGCTTCAACCTGCGCTCCAATATCACCACGGAGCTTACGAAAAACCTGAAAGCAGAAGTACTCATCGGTGGCCGCTATGACAAGAAAACAGCCCCCGGAGAGAATTTCTTCAACATCTTTAAAGGTACCCGTGTAACCCTGCCTACTGAGCAGCCTTATGCCAACGGCAACCCGGAATACCCTGCTGTGGTAACACCTTCTAATCAGAACCCGCTGCTGCTGTCGCAAAGAAATGCTACCGGCTATAGCGAAGCGGTAAACAGGAGCATACAATCTTCCCTGGCACTGACGTACACCGTTCCTTTTGTAAAGGGACTGTCCATAAAAGGACTGGCAGCCTACGATATGAACAGCTATCAGGGAAAAGATGTGTCCAGGCCTTATAATCTCTATACTTATGTGAATGAGGAATACATCGTGTCACCGCAGCGTGTCGGTACTGGCGCTATCAGCAATGGCTTTGGCAATGGTAACCGCCTGACCCTGCAAACACAGTTGAATTACAACACCAGTATTGCCCGTAAGCATAATATCGGAAGCTCCCTGGTATTTGAACAACAGCAATCCTGGAACCGCAATGGAGACCTGAGAAGATTATATACTTTCTACACCACCGATCAGATCGGCGGCGCCAGCGAAGCCGGTATGACCAATGGCGGTAACGAAGGACAGTCGGCCTACCAATCCCTGCTGGGCCGTTTTAATTACGACTATAATTCCAAATACCTGGTGGAATTTGCCTTCCGTTATATGGGTAACTATGCCTATCCTGCTAACAGCAGATGGGGCTTTTTCCCGGTGATCTCCGGCGGCTGGAGAATATCAGAAGAGCCCTTCCTGAAAAGCAAAATCCCCGCGTTGTCTAACCTGAAACTGCGTGCTTCCCACGGTAAAATGGGAGAAGATATCGGCGGTCCTTTCCAATGGATTCCAGGTTTTTCCACCACCGGCGGCGGACGGTATGAATTTGTAAATGGTAGTCTGACCAACGGCGCAGCGGCTCCCGGTATCACCAACCCCAACCTCACCTGGGCAGTGAATACCACTACAGATCTGGGGATAGACATCGGTCTTTGGAATAACAAACTGGGCCTCGAAGCGGATGTATACCGTAAAACCAGGACCGGATTACCTGCCAGAAGAAATGTTTCTTTACCAAATACCTTCGGCGCCGGCCTACCGGAAGAAAACCTGAACAGCGACCGGGTACAGGGCGTGGAATTTACCATTACGCACAACAACCGTATAGGGGAATTCTCCTATAATATCTCTGCCAACTTCAACTTCTACCGCGCACAAAACCTGTATGTGGAAAGAGGCGAATACCAGAACAGCTATGATAAATGGAGAAATGCCAGAGACTATCGCTACAACGATGTGATCTGGGGATATACCTACCAGGGACAATTCCAGAATACCGACGAAATTGCCAACTGGCCCCTGCAGAATGGTGGTCAGGCCAACATCCGCGAGCTGCCCGGCGATTTTAAATACGCCGATCTCAACAACGATGGGGTAGTGGATGATAAGGATATGACACCGATGTTTACCGGCGCCGTAGGTGACAACGATAACCAGAACCCAAGCGGCAAGAATCCGAAAATTAACTACGGTCTTTCTATTGGCGCTGCCTACAAAGGCTTCGACCTGAACCTGCTGTTTCAGGGTTCAGCGATGTACACCGTACGCTTTAGTGAAGTATATGCAGAAATCCTGGCCTTCCGGGGTAACACGCCCGCCTACTTCTTCGACAGATGGCATAAAGCAGACCCCTACGATCCCAAGAGCGAATGGATCCCTGGCAAATGGCCGGCTTCCCGCTTCAATGGCGACGTAGGTAAGATGTATGCAGAAAGCTCCGTATGGAGAAAAGACGCTTCCTATGTGAGATTAAAAAGCCTGGAACTGGGTTATACTTTTGGTCCGCAGTTGCTGCGTGGCAGCGGTATTCAAAAGATCCGCGTTTTTGCCAACGGCTTTAATCTCTTCACAATCGCAGATCCATTTGTAAAAGCGTTTGATCCGGAAAGACTGGAAGGCCTCTTCAACGCCGGTTTCAACTATCCCCTCACGAAGAATTACAATTTCGGGATCAACGTCAACTTCTAAAAGCTCGCAATATGACTACCAATAAATTTTCCTTTATTATACTGTTGACAGGCATCCTCTTTTCCGGCTGTAACAAAGTCCTGGATCTGAAGCCTACCGACAAAATCCAGGCGGAAGCCCTGTTTGGCGATCCGGAAGGCGTGAAATTATACATGGCAAATCTCTATTACCAACTACCGGTAGAGGATTTTACCTATTTCCGGAACGGGTTTAACTGGAACAGCGGAGATCCCAACAACGGTGGGTTTGCGCCTGCCATGGCAACAGATGAAGCGGTACATTCAGAGTTTGGTGATTTTGTGGGAGATGGCGATTTTAATTGCTGGGAAGGCTCCTATAAACTGATCCGCGACGTAAACCTGTTGATAGACGCCATTCCTACGTTGAAAATCCGGGAGGATGAAAAGGCTGCATTAACGGGCGAAAGCGCCTTTATTAAAGCCTATGCCTATTTTGCACTCGCCAAAAGATACGGGGGCGTATCCCTTATCAAAGCATCCCAGCAATACACCGGCGATGCCGCCAGCCTGAGAGTAGCCAGAAGCACCGAACAGCAAACCTGGGATTATGTATTGGAACTGTGTGATCAGGCTATCAATAACCTGGGAGATGGGGTTAGCAGAAGGGCTTCCAAATGGACAGCCTATGCGCTGAAGTCAAGAGCCGCTTTACACGCTGCATCACTGGCGAAATTCGGCAACCGTGCGCCGATGTCCGGACAAGCGGTAAACGACAAACTGATAGGACTCGATGCATCGCTGGCCAACGGCTACTATGAAGCTTGCAAAACCGCTTCCCTGGCGCTGATGAATGCCGGTAAATTTGAACTGTTTATGCCCAATCCTGCTAACGCGGAAGCTGCGGCAGAAAACTACCGCCTGCTGTTCCAGGACCCCGGTAATAAAGAAGTGATCTTTGCAAAAGGATATACCTTACCCGGCGCATTCCTGGGCCACAACTATGATATCTGGTATCAGCCAGCACAGGTGGCCAATGGCTGGCCCCACCCTGGTAGAATGAATCCGACCCTCGACCTGGTGGATACCTATGAGAGTTATGATAATCCCGGTCATTCTGCGCCGATAGTTACTTCCACCGATGGAAATATAACAGACTATAACGGTTTTAATGCCGGCCGCACTTATATTCAGTTTGATTCTCCCAACGACATCTTCAAAAAGAAAGATGCACGTTTGTGGGGAACCGCGATCTTACCGTCTACGCTCTGGAAAAGTATTCCTATCATCATCCAGGCAGGTTACGTAAAACCCGATGGCAACGCGGTGATCCGAACCAATGAACATATGGTGATCAACGGTACTACCTATTATACCTATGGTGCAGCCAGTACCAGCATGTACTCCGGCTTTGACACCTACGGTGGTAACAACACACGTACCGGTTTCTCTTTCAAGAAATTCATGAATCAAACGGCGCCGATCGTTCCGGGATGGAACCAAAGTACCACCGATTTTATAGATTTCCGGTTAGCGGAAATATTGCTCAACTACGCAGAAGCAGTAGTGGAAAGCGGCACCGGTGATGCCGCCCTCGCTGCCAAAGCATTGAATGATATCCGTAAAAGAGCGGCGCATACCACCGATATTCCATTAACATCAGATAACGTACAACGGGAACGCAGAGTGGAGCTGGCCTTTGAAAACAAGCGTTTCTGGGACCTGATCCGCAGAAGAGAATATCATACTGAATTCAATAACCGCCTGAAGCACTCCCTGCTGCCATTACAGGACCTCCGCGCTTTGCCCGCTACCAAGTACATCTTCGTAAGGGTGAATGTGCCTAATTCAAATACCCAAACGTTCCAGCCTAAGTCTTACTACCGGCCTATTCCGGGCATCGGCTCCAACGGCCTGGTACAAAACCCGCAGTATTAATGTGTGATTCTAAAAAAGATATTATGAAAAAGCTAAGATATATTTTCTTCATCGTTGCACTGGCAGCAGGATTGGCTTCCTGTGAAAAAGATAACTATGACGGACCTACGGCAGGACTCTCCGGCCGCTTCGTGGATGTGAAAACCCAGGAGCTGATTGAGCAGGACATCATACTTGGAACTACTATTGAAATTATAGAACATGGATATGCTTCCCGCACTCCGCAGGCGCTGATCGTTAAAACAGACGGTACTTACGCCAACAGTATGCTGTTTGCCAACACGTACACGGTAACGCCCGTACGTGGTAATTTTCTTCCGGTTGATTCTCAGGTGGTGAACATCAGCGGACAAACCACGCTCGACTTTTCTGTGACACCCTATATCCGCGTAAACGATGTGAGTATTCTGAAAACGGGTACGAAGGTGGTCGCCACGTTTAAGCTGGAACAGAATGTTACCAACAACGTGAAA
Organism: Chitinophaga ginsengisegetis; assembly: GCF_900168065.1. GTDB lineage: Bacteria > Bacteroidota > Bacteroidia > Chitinophagales > Chitinophagaceae > Chitinophaga > Chitinophaga ginsengisegetis. Next base: position 149,504 of record NZ_FUZZ01000006.1, read on the forward strand.
AAGATCGGGCTGTATGCCCACTCAGACGCGAGAGTGGGAGAGCCGATGCGGCTGGTAGCATCCGAAATACAACTCAACGCTGTGAGTGACCCTTCGCAGGTGTATACCCTGGAGATTGATCTGGCAGCGAATAGTTCTATCCTGAAACCCGGTAACAAATACTACTTCCGTGTAGGCGCCCTCATCGATGCCGGTGAGGCCAAGCCTAACTACCGGCCGGCGGTAAGACTGGATATCTGATTCATCCCCAATAATAAAGCGTGTCCCGCTGCGAGGCGGGACTTCTTTCCATCTCCCTAAAAAATAATGTTATGAAAAAAATGAGTTGGCTTTTTTGCATATGGATGATTTGCGCGGTAACCGCCTGTTCAAAGAACTCCAAAACAAGCAACGATAATACGGCGCCACCGGAGAATCCTCCGGGAAGCGAAGAAGTGGTGTACGACGAAACAGGTTGTTTATACAAGAGCTATAAAAACCTCGTGATGGCAGGCTACCAGGGCTGGTTTGCTGCGCAAGGCGATGCTTCCGAAAGAGGCTGGTATCACTATCAGAACGGTAGTTGTGGTGGATTCTTACCCGGCTGCTCCGCGGTAGATTTCTGGCCGGACATGAGCGAATACGTCAAAAAGTATAAATCTCCTTTTCAGTTTCCCGGTGGTACAGATGCTTATTTGTATAGTCCTTATGATGAAGAAAGCGTAGACCTCCATTTCAAATGGATGAAAGATTACGGCATCGATGGCGTTTTTATGCAACGCTTTGTAGGGGAAATAAAATCGTCGAATGTAAAAGGGAAAAGACATTTCAACAAAGTGCTGGAGAATGCGCTGAAAGCAGCCGAAAAATACCAGCGCGCCATTTGTATCATGTATGACCTCAGCGGCTGTACCAGCGAAGATGTGGCTTACCTTGAAGAAGACTGGAATGAACTACAGACTTTATTCTCCCTGTTTGATAATAAAAAGCATCCTACCTATGTGCGGCATAACGGAAAACCGTTGTTGTCTATATGGGGTGTTGGATTTAATGATAACAGGAAATACACCATTGCCAATGTAGATCAGCTGGTAACAAAGCTAAAAGGTAAAGGCAACAAAGTATCTGTGATGCTGGGTGTGCCTTATTATTGGCGCTCACTGAAAAATGATACCGAAAATTCTGCGCAGCTGCATGCTCTCATTAAACGTTCCGATATCATTATGCCGTGGGCAGTGGGGCGTTATGATAACAACAACTACTCCAATGTAGCGGGTGTGGAACTGGCGGCAGACATCCAATGGTGCAATACTAACAAAGTAGATTATGTGCCCTTGGTGTTCCCTGGTTTCAGTTGGGGAAACTTAAAAAACGATCCAGCCTCTTATAATTCCATTCCGCGTCTCAAGGGCGATTTCCTATGGAAGCAGATCGCCGGTGCCCGTTTGTCGGGGGCATCATCTTTATATGTAGCAATGTTTGATGAGATCGATGAGGGCACGGCCATCTATAAATGCGCCAGGGAAAGTGAATTGCCTTTGCATGCAGACAAACGGTTTGTGGGCATAGAAGATGACCTTTCTTCTGACTATTATTTATGGCTCACCGGGCAGGCTGGCCGCTGGTTCCACGGAGAAGGCGGATACAGCGCCACCAAGCCGGTGAGATAATCTTTATCCTTAAATGGTTGATATTTCGGGAGAAGTAAATAAAGTAAATCTGCAAAAGGCCATAGACCGGCATCTATACACGGAGCCGGTTTATTTGTAGAACCATCAAACGTGCCGTATACCATCTTTAATCAAGAGGGCGTTCAAACATAATCTGGTGTTTAAAGAGGGGCTATATCGAACCGCTTCTATCGAAGGAGTCGTCAGGTATAATTCATTGATTTTAAAATAAAAAGGTCTCATCGATATCGATGAGACCTTTCTTTTCGGAGCGTCACTCCTAAGTTGTACCCCAGATGGGAGTTGAACCCGATTTAGTACCGCTCATAATTAATTTATTTTAAAAGAACAAATCGCCCTAGTAATAAGGGTTTCTATAAAATATTCAATTCATTTGGCAGAAAATTTGGCAGAATTTTCATACAAATCGATCAATTTTTGAAGGGTTGATATCTGTTCCTGTAAAGCCTTGATCTGCTGATCTTTGGATTTTATTTGATCGCGTAGTGTCTCGTTTATTATTCGTAGGCGCTGAAGTTCCAAATGATCACCAGCGGTCAGAATGTTTTTAACAGGAGACTCACTAATGTCTTCATATTCAATTTTGGGACTGCCATTATTATACATTTCTGCTTCTTGTTTCCCAAAAAACAAAGGATTTACACCAAAAATATTCTGCATAGCTTTCACCACATTATCCCTTTTATTCTTTGATATACCTGTTTCAGATTTTTTGACTTTCCAAATTGCCCCCTTCGTTACACCAATTAAAGTTTCAAGCCTGCGCTCGTTTCTAGCCAGTGAAATTCCACGTGTTTGAAGGTCAAAGAGAACTTTTACAAATTGTTGATCAAATAAATCTGGGGTATAACCATCTCCTTTGGGACGTGCCATAATAATTATTTGGATAAAATTTGGATAACTAAAGATTTACTTTTACTTTCGTGTTGTTATCGTAATTATTACGCCTTTTTTTCGCAATAATTACGTAAATGTACTCACTTTATCAATTCGTAACTCACATATTAAAAATGGTGAACGTTAGTAAAAGAAAATGGAAGTTGATTAAAAGCAAACTACCTAAAAACTACAGGGAATTAATTTTGCAAAAGGCCGACGGTATTACTTTGCGTCAAATTAGCCTCGTTAAATCCGGCGAATGCAAAAATCCCGCATATGTAGCCAAAGTTAAAGACGGCATAAACTCAATTTTGAGAGATTTGGGGTATAGTGACGAACGTATAAACCGTATGTGGTAACCTTTTTTTTCTAATTAAATGGATAACATTATCTATTTTATGTTCACCAAAGACCAAATAGAGAGATTGATCGCCGCGCTAGAAACAATTGGTGAGAACATGGGGAAAACCAATTTAATAGCTCCGCAATCGACATCTGCCTCGACTCTAAAAACTAAAAAGGGGCGTCCCCGGAAAGTTGATATACAAAGCCAATTTAAAACGCATTTCCAAAAAAAGTATACCAGATGATAAGTGTATTCAATTCCCTTAACACTGCCATTGACTTTACCCAAAAAGGCAAAGCAAGCAAAATAAAGCTCCTAACTGTTACCAGTTTCCGCGAGGCGGAATACAGAAGATATGTACAGGCGGCACAGTTTGTATATCCTATGTGGGTTTATATACTCAATGAACGTCCCGAAAGATATCTGCGTGTATTTGCGCGGATAACCGTTCATAAGGTTAGCTTGATGATCTACCGCTTACAGGAGATACGAACCACTAACTTTTCCATGCCATTGTTTAGAAAGAGCGAGGTAGACCTTATGCTGGATACGCTCACGGAAATGTATAACAACCTCATTGAATTAGCAGCACCGGATTCAGTTCAACAGGTATATGATGTATTGTTAAATAACCCTTCTGGGCATGGAACAGTATAGCTATTACCAATGGTTAGCGCTTATTACCTGCGCTCTCCCACTTGTAGCCTTTGTTGCAGCAGCCACCGCCATCATAATCATTCCATACATACAATCACTCCTAAAATACTTTCACAATGAGGAAAATTGATAACTACGTAGACAAACCATTTGTAGTAGGGCATGTACAATACTGCCTTAAAAAAGAAATCGACAACGTAAGCGGTGGTGATCGTTACTATGTTGCCGATAAGAAAGACGATATAATCGCAAAGGTAGAGAACATCACCACCGATGGCTTTACATGGTTCACTGTGTTGCTCGGTGTAAGATTCAGCAGCACACTGTTGTTTAAAAATATTTCCAAACAACTTTCACATTAGTAGACCGCGTTCGGCGGGTTACCCGGACAGCAACACCTATGCAGTAATCAACTCTCATCTACCGGGAGGATTTATACACTTCATTTTTTAACAAAGATGAAAAATGACACAGTATAAGCAGGAGTCTCCCGGTAGTTTTTTATCACATCTTAACTTTTATCCAAAATGGACTACATCGAAATCCCCGATTACATCAGCATTGGCGTACTGCTTATTGCAGTATTGGCTGTTTGCCTTGTAGGCTTCCTTTTAAGCATATCAGTACACAAGATTTATCTGTTATTCAAGAAACCTAAACCGGAATCCCGGATAGCAATACAGATTGATCACATCAGCCGTATTTACGAAGCCGCGAAGGATGGTATTTACAAAAAAGATATGAAAGCCGCGCTGGACGGATTGCAGGAACTAAGGAATATCGCCTGTGAACAGACGGTACTTAACGAAAAATATTCATCTATATGAGAATAATTGATTTAGGTACATGCAACTATTATCTGGGATATTGGATTGACTACGATCCAAAGACAAAAGATTATGGCATAACCCCAGGCCATGCCCGCCGTTATGAATCTCTGAATAAGGCGCAGGAAGTCGTCGGAGAAATGAAATTACCAAAGGAAAGAACCGGATCAGGAGGCCGAGGGTGATGATTAATGAAAAAGATATGCACTTAACCGATTACCAGACACCGGTGGAGGTAGCGAGATATATGGTATCTCTCTTGCCTGCAGGGATTAATGGTGAGGTATTGGAACCTACACCAGGAATTGGGAATATAGTTAGGGAGTTGCAAAGGGCTGGATACCAGGTTTGCGCTGCCGATGATTTTTTCCTGCTGGAACATCGGAGTTTTCCCGCCTGCGTTATGAATCCACCTTTTTCATCCAAGTATGCTTTCCTGAATAATGCAAAGGAAGATTACTCGAAGCATGGTATGCGTTTGGGATATGAGATTTTAAAACAGTGTATGATAATGAGTGATATCATAGTAGCGTTAATGCCGTGGTTTACAATTTCTGATTCTGATGTTCGGTTACGCATGTTGAAAAATTATGGATTGGTATCAGTGACAGCTTTACCACGGAAAACTTTTCAATTTGCTCGTATTCAAACGTGTGTTATTTATCTCCAAAAGGATTTTAAAGGAAAGACAGAATTTATAGTTTATGACTTGATAGGTAAGCTGGATATACCTCAACTTTTTTAAACTAAAAGGCGGAACAGGAAAACGTTATTACTGCAGATGTATTCACTAATATTTTAAATCATTTTTAAATGAAGAAGAACATCATCATATATGGAGAGCAAAGCACCGGAAAAACCAGACTGGCAAGAATGCTCGTTGAGAATTGCCACCAATCTGAAATTCTATTCTTTGAGAGGGAATGCAAAGGTGACTTGTGTGAGTCCGTCACAAAATTTACAAAGGCCATTGTTTTTGAGGATACCGACCCCGACTATTTAATAAGGTTGTATGAATTGCCTTTTCTTGGGAACGAGCTGTTGGATAAGTTTCTTTTCATTTTCACATTTCAGGAAAGGCCGGATCTGCCGGAAGAAATACTGGCTCAATGTCAGGTTATAGAAACGATAAATTGTTAGAAGCATGTCAGAGGAATTATCATACTACCAGGCGCGGATGGAACAGCTTGGCGTCACGGAGGAACTGAACACTATTGAATTATGGCAAAATGTCAATAATGAAAATGTGCTGGAGCCGTTCCCTATCTTCCGGGAAACCGAGCGAGGTATAGAAATACTGGTGTACGGTATAGATCGGATGAAGATCCCCTACGCCAAAGAAGGGAGCCGTTGGAAGAAAAACGACTTCTGTATTGTCCGGCTAAAGGAACCAGTAGTAAAAAGCAATGGCGATGTTATGAAGTACCAAATTCCCAAAGGGGTTGGTACTTATCCTTTTTTCCCGCCATCATTGGTAAAGAAGTTTGACGACAAATCACAGATAGATACACTATTCCTTACGGAAGGGTATTTTAAGGCGTTTAAGGGAGCGATGCACGGCCTTGATATAGTTGGCCTATCCAGTATAACACACCTAAAAGAAAAGGATAAAAACGCACTCCACAGCGATATTATCCATCTGATACGAACATGTAACGTGAAGAAGGTTGTTTGGCTTACTGATGGTGATTGCCTTGATATTACAAAAAAGGAATTGGACGATGGAGTAGACCTTTACCGTAGGCCGTCTGGTTTTTTCAAATCCGCGGTGGCTTTTAAATCCCTCATGGAGGATAAGCAACTGCATAATGATGATTTGGAAAAGTTTTTTGTGCATATAGATTCAGAGAATGTGCCTGGCCATCCAAAAGGGCTGGATGATTTGTTGATAGAGCATGTTGATAAAGCTCCGGAGATCGTCAAAGAGTTGCTAAATATTACGCGGGAAGGCGGGTCGTACTTCTGGAAATGTAATATTACGTTTGGTTTATCACGGTTGCAAAAGCATTTTATGCTTACCAACGTCAACGAGTTCTATGAATACCACGCCCAACGAAGGAAAGAGATGCAGAACATTTCCTTTGTTTTCAATGGAACGAAGTACCGCTATGATGATAGTAAGGGTGAATGTAAAATTGAGGTTCCGAGGGAAAGTAAGAATTACTTCCGTGTTGGGGATCACTACTTTGAGTTCGTAAAAATCCCAAACAAGTATGAGCAGCTGGAACAGACTTTCCACCGCCGTTTAAAAACTACAATCATCGATGACCACGGAAAAAATTTTATTAACCATATCCCGAAATATAAAGCGTTCTGCAACGTTCCCGACCACGTGAACTATCAGCAGGTTATCTACGGGAATTTTAACACCTACTCGCCATTTGAGCATGAACCGGAGCCGGTTGAATGTGCAGAGGAGGACTTCCCAACGATATTCAAGTTCCTGAAGCACATTTTTGGTGTTCGCCCCGTTACCATTAAAACAGCGGATGGCCAGAAGGTGGAAATGCCGTATTTACAGCTGGCTTATGATTACATCCAGCTGCTCTATCAACGGCCAACGCATATACTGCCTATCATGTGTCTGGTGAGTAAGGAGAATGAAACCGGTAAATCTACCTTTGCCAAATTTCTGAAGCAAATTTTTACGGCCAACGTGGCCATCGTAGGTAATCAGGATTTGGCTGCCGACTTTAACTCGCATTGGGCCAGCAAATTATTGGTTATCTGTGATGAAACGAAAATAGATAAACAAAGCGTGGTGGAGAAGGTTAAAAGCTTGTCTACAGCGGATAAGATCATGATGAACGCCAAGGGGCGGGATCAGGTTGAAATGGATTGTTTCTTGAAGTTTATTTTCATCACCAACAATGAGGATAATTTCATTTACGCCAGTGATGAGGATCTGCGGTACTGGATTATTAAGGTTCCAAAGCTGCTGGAGAAAGTACCAGGTATGGAAGATGCTTTTAAGGATGAGATTCCCGCATTTATCAGCTTTTTAAACCGCCGTCAACTGGTTACCACCAGAGAGAGCCGTATGTGGTTTAATCCGGAGATACTGAAAACCGAGGCATTGAAAAAGGTTGTTAGCTATAGTCGCCCTACAATTGAGAAAGAAATACACTTGAAACTGCATGACCTGTTCATCGAATTTGGAGTGCAGGAAATCCGTATGAGCCGTAAGAACATCCAAGAGGAATTTTTCAATGGTCGTTATGAGGCTACCTACCTGGAACGAGTGTTAAAGGATAATATAAAGCCTGAACAGGTTACAGTAGTACAGCGTTACCGGTTCCCGAGATGGGAAACGCGGCAAACATCAGCAGGAACAAAAGAACGGGTTAAGATAGAGGTGGCTGATGTTGGACGGCCTTATATTTTCAAGCGGGAGGATTACCTGCAGGAAGAAGAACTTGGCTCCGGTGATCCAAAGGTCGCCTACGAAAGCCAGTTTTTTGAGAACGAGCCAGCGCCTTCAGTTGCAGAGGTTACGACAGAACTTCCATCAGATTTACCATTTTAATCACAAAATTATCTCTTTTATGAACTGTTACAAACTGTTACAACGCGCTACTATAGCCAATGTAGTATGTTTTTGGGCCTATTTGAGCGGCTGTTTGACCGGATTTATGCCGCATAAAGCCAGAAAGGCAAGGGGAAAATCTCGCATCATAGGGGTGGGAGCTATCGTTTTTCGCTTTTTTAAATTGATTATTTCTACTGTTACAACTGTTACAATCAAAAAGATAAAGTACATAAAAGCTAATGCTGTAAAGGATTTTACTGATGTAACAGTAATTGATAAACTTATCTCTACTGTTACAAACTGTTACAAACTGTTACAATCCAATGCCATAAAGGGATTTAAAAAGAAGTCCACTACAGTAGCGTATTGTAACAGTTGTAACAACAGATAAATTAACTGTTACGTTTATATGAATTGATAATCAATTTATTGCGAAGTTTTTTAATGGTCAATGTAACTGTAACAGCAACTTTACTTACACCGCATTTTAAAGATTATGATATGAAAACAATAGTATTTGACACTAACTATAATAAAAAATTGCAATGTGAAAACTTTTGTCACATCTCTATGGCGCCGCCGTCCGGTACCTCTGTTAACCTCGGTGAATCACTGTATATGATTACCGTAAAGGATAATCCGGATTTAAGTGTCACGGCAATTCTAATAAACGCCCTGCATTGTAAACTGGTGGATATACGTGAATACTTTACGCAGTTGTCGCATAATATGTCACGGGAATTTTTTCAGGCTTGGTGGAATGAGAAGTACCCAGGCAAGAATGATATCACTATCTATTTTTATAAACGCATAAACTAATTTGGGTATGGCACTTTCAAAAAAATCAGTGGCACTGGCTTGCAATGTCTTTAAACAAATTGTTCCAAATCTCCCCCAACATATATATCCGATTGATATTTACAGCACTGATTATATCACCGGACTGATTTTGGGTCACGACAAAAAAAGAGATGGCGGCTATGAGGGAATCTGCATCCATATCCGAAATGTTACGTCTGGACATCTCCAGCTATTCGCTGCTTTAAAAGCACAAGTTCCGAATAGCAGTTTTGTTGAGCATCTTAACGACGGCATTACAAGGATTGGCTTTTATTAATTTAACTTTTAATGTGGGAAATGAAGAAAAATAAACCGTTGAGGAAAAAGAGGGCAGAGAAACGTTACTGGCGTGTCACGATTCCTACCAAAAAGCACCTAAAGAAATTTATTCAATACTATAATGGTGAGCAGCCTTTACTGGATAATAGTACCCAGTTTAAGGCTTACGCCCTTTCAATGCTATCTTTTAATACCATCAGAGATAAGGAGTATAAGCCGAAGAACCTTTCCGAGACAGGCCACAACGATACGTTAACGATGCTGATAAGTAATCGGACGTTTACCCATATTGGTCATACCATTACTTTTGAAAAGGCAATGCATATTAATCGGATGATGGCTTACGAGTTTTCTGTCACGCTTTCTTTGATGATATCCAATCTTCACAGCGTAAAGAAAATACCGTTGCAACAATCACTGGAGAGATTCTGTGAGGTGTACGGGCTTGAAATTGATGAGGACATAACTATGGATAACCTACTGAAGATATGGCGTCGGCGTCTGGATAAAATGGAGCCACATTGTGTGAATAAAAATGTCACGGAAAATTTGATTATTCCATTTCCAACCAACAATAGTTTATTCCCTGCATTGAATCCAGTAAATCAACTTTCTTTGGACTTCTAACCTGTCCTTTCCCACGGCTGCATATTGGCGCACTTTCGCCGTGATATGCACAACGTCTATAAACAAGTTTCCCACTTAGATAGGCCAGCAGTTCACACTGCTGGCCTATGTGAGTTTTATTTTGCCCGGCATGAAGATGTGGCTATTTGGCCGACTGTTGATCCTCAAACGGGTACTATTACCAATGGTTTACAGCTGAAAGCAGGTAAGGGATGGATGCGTTGTAAGGTCTTGGAAACTGATCGAAGCTACCAGGAAGTTACAAAGATTGATCCTGCCGGGCCGTACTCGGAAATCACCGTGCAGGGCTTCATGCCGGGCGACAGCACCACTAATTCTCTCACCCTCGCCGCTATGGTATTTGGTCGGTATGTACTTGTTGTGAAGGAGCGTACCGGTATCCAACGTTTAATAGGCAGCGCTGATGTTGGTGTGACATACACAGGGAACTATGACAGCGAAGATGCGGAAGGTACACGCGGTTGTAAAATGCTTTTCTCATGGCGTACACCGATCTCACCACGGATATACTTAACCCCTGTTGACGCAGGTAGCCCCGGTCCAGGTGGACCCGGTGGCCCGCTGGTTTTAGTTAATGCCGGACCGGATCAGCTGGATTTATCATCGGCTACAAACGTCATTAATCTTTCAGGTGTTGCGCTCTCCACCTCCGGAGATATAGTGAGCTATTTATGGGAGATCATTAGCGGCCCATCGGGTGCAGTAATAACTACTCCATCCGCCGCAGCGACCACTGTAACAGGTGTTAAACCGGGTGCATATTCTTTCCGGCTTACTGCTGTAGACACCATAGGAACCACTGCAAATGATAGTATTGATTGTAGTATTGCTATACCATCAGGCGGAGAAATTGAAGTATTCGCCGGACCAGACCAGTTTATACACGCGGGTGTTTCCAATACAAATTTCTATGCAAACCTCACCATACCGCCAGAAGTTACAGTCCAAAGCATCACCTGGTCTGTTGTAACAGCTGGCGTTACAGGCGTAGAATTTTCCAATGTGAATGGTTTGAGTACGGGTGTTACAGGTATTCCTGTTGCTACGGTAACCGCATTACGTACCACCTTCCGATGCACGGTAATTGATAATTCCGGGCGTAGCAGTTATGACGAAATTGTTGTTAGCTCCGCGGCCCCTGCCCGTATGTATTCGTCCGGTGGTTACCTGGATAATAAATACGATCCAGCAAATTTACTGTTGCGTGTTTGGGCTTACGAATGTGAGGGATACGATCCACTCCGGGAAGGTGGATACCCACTTATATTATTCTTCCACGGTGTAGGCGTCAATGGCGATCAGAACGGCGATGATATCAACCAGCTGCTGCTGAAAGCTGAAGGGCTGCCATACTACCTGTATAATAAGCTGTTCCCGATGAAATGTAACGTGGCATCAGCACAGTTACATACAGGATATTGGACACTTGAAACGGTACAGAAGGTATTAACATGGGCCGCGGCAGCATGGAATGTAAATACTAACATGGTATTTGCAACTGGTCTTTCTTCTGGTGGTGCAGGTACAAACGCGATTATCCTTGCCAACAATACCTTGTTAGCTGGTGGTATCGCATCTAATACCACGTTTAACGATGTAGCATTGCCAGGTAATGGGGATATCGTTAAAAATGTTCCACTGCTGTACATCCACAGCTGGAACGATACCCGTGTTCCACCGGCTTCTGAATACAGTACGCTTGACGATTTGAACAGCATCCTTGCCGCAGATCCGCTGGGCATATATCCACCGTTAATCCTGATGAATTGGGCAAGTGAGCATGATGGTGGTACATGGAATGATATGTTATACGATAAACGGTGGGCGCCATTTGATTTTGAGGAAGATTTTTTTCTTTTCCACACCAAAGATCTGGTAGAAACGGCTGGCAATTACACCAGTCGCGCCGAACGGTTGAAAACATTCTATGATTACAGCAGAGCTTTGCTAATCGTTAACAAACTTTCTGCGGGCGCTCCTAAAACTGCTTTATTGGCCCGTTTAACTGCTGTCAAAGATGCAATGACTACTTCGGTAGGGCATCGCATGTTTATGCTGAATTTGGGCAGCCCTTCCGTTTTTAATCAGTACAAAATTAATAACGTCGTTTCTACAGCGGCAGGAACAACGGTAAATAACCTGGCTGATATTGACAATACATCCAGCGGAATTGGTTTTACTGTGGTAAGTAATGCAGCTGGCCCAGGTGTTGCTGGTTTGAAGCATTTCTATATGGGCATGGGCGATGATATGTTTAACAGCTCATTTATGTACAACGAAGCTAACCCCGCACAATGGAAATTTACCGGACTGAATCCTGCACAGCATTATGATGTTAGTCTGTACCACAGCAATGTGTCAAAGCAGATGTTTCAGAGCAACAACAAATCCGGCTCGCGTAGTCTGGTAAATGGTAGTATGGCGCAAAGTAAGTATGAGTCTTACAATACCATGTTTACCACAGATCATTACAATGTGAAGCCAACTGCGGGCGGTGAAATAGTGCTGGATCTTTCCGCGTTGGATAACTACCAGTTCAACGCCAATCATATCTACCAGGGTAATACCGTAGCAATAATGTTGCGGGAAAAGACAGCTGTCGCGCCACCTCGCAGCAACTTTGACAAGTACAGTTTCGCAGCCAGCAACGCCGCCGCTGATCCCGACTTCGCTACCATGTTTGGTAACCCGTCGGCCGCTGTATTGCGGGTGGCTGATCCTATAACCGGGCGCACTATCAGCACGGTGTCGCCTTCATTGTGGGCCAATTTTGGGAGCGCATCAGGCAATGATCATGAAGCTCCAGTAGGCGCTTTTGCAGGCGTATTGCCAGCAACAGTGGCTGAATCTGCCATGCTTAACTACAATCAGAATTTCAACCGGGATGCTGAAAATTTCAATTTCATCTGTGAAGGCACCCCCGGTATGGGATATCAGGAAGGTCTATATATAATAACGATTTATTGTTCTACCAGTGCTGATTTTTCACCCACTCGCGTAGTGTGTAAAATGGGTAGTAGCAATGGTTTGGAGGATAATACAATCGTTACAAAAAATAATATGATTAATCGTCTCCAATACAAGGGATACCTAAAGGATGGAGAAACCATTCGCGGCGGTATCTATATGCCCAACAACGTTTGGGGAGTGGCATTTTTAAACGCAATCATCGTAGAAAAAGTAGGATAATGTTTACACCCTTTTTAGAAGCCAGTAACACTTTAGAATCATTCCTCCCGGACCTGGGAGAAAAATTAACGACGGTCGTCAGCCTTGCCTATTTCCTATATTATTTCATGAAGGAACTGAAACAAGTGAGAGAGTCACAGGAGAAACAGCGACAGGATTACGATGCCCGGTGGCAAGCGATGTTTGAGCGTGTCGCAGAAATGGATAGGAAAAGCCAGGAGGCGCTCAATAATGTGAGCAATAGTAATGAACGCCTCGCCGACGCGGTTGAGGGATTATCAAACCAATTAAAAATGAAGCCATGAAATTACAAACGGAACGGATTGTTATTTTCTTCTTACTTATAGTCGTCACCGGACTTTCTTTGCGCTCCTGCTTTCGTAAAGAGAAGGAAAATATTATACTGAAAGAAGCTGTACAGATAAAGGAAGATAGTACTTCCTTTTGGAAGGATTCCCTGGGAAGAATCCACGCACAAAAAAAGCTGATAGAGGCAGATATGAGCAGCCTACGGGCGGTTTATCGTGACCGGATTGATAGTATTACTTCTGCTCTGCAAATTAAGAGCAATGATCTACAGTCGGCGTTAACCGCTCGCACCACCAGCCAGGGAACAGTTAAACCAACTATTGATACTATCCGTAAGGATTCCATTGCGCTGTACAAGTTTCATTTTTCCGATCAGTGGCTTACACTGGATGGGCTTATAGCGCCTTCCCCTACTATAACCTACCGGTTTACTGATTCGCTGGTTTTAACCACCTATAGAAAACGGCGTAACCTTTTGCGCAGTGACATTTATGTAGATGGTTACTCCCTTAATCCCAACGTGCGTTTGCAGAATATTACCGGTATAAAGGTAGCCTCTGCACCTGTCGGGCGGTTGGGAATCGGGCCATATTTGGGTTATGGATTTACTGGTAATGGTATTGGGCCTTCCTTCGGAATCTCGATCCAGTATCGACTTTTGAATTTCTGACTTATTATAATTTGTAATTTTTACAACTGTTTTAAAGTATGAGAGAAATAAAAAATATTGTCCTGCATTGTACTGCTACACAACCAACGGCTACGGTGGAGTCAATTTTGCGATTTTGGAGAACCAGTCGAAAATGGCGAGATCCTGGATACCATTACATAATTGAGTTCAATGGAAATGTTCGTAACCTGCAACCTGAAGAAAAACCCTCAAATGGCGTAGCTGGCCATAATTTGGATAGTATTCACGTGTCGTATATTGGCGGTATTGACCGTGAAGGAAAACCAGAGGATACCCGCTCCAGTGAACAGCGTATTGCAATGAAAGGTTTGGTACAAAAACTACATCAGAGATATCCCACGGCTATCATTCTTGGACACCGGGACTTTCCTAATGTACCGAAAGCATGTCCTTCATTTGATGTTCGTTCCTGGCTGAAAGAGGAAAATGTACTTTAATGTTCTCTGTACAAGTGGTTGATTAATTGATTAAATTGGAGGTATTAGTTAAAATTCGGATTATGGAAGCATTTTCTGTCACAGTTTTAGGTAGCACGTACATGGTGTATCCGCGGGAATGTGGAGCCTATATTCAGTTTGTCATTCCAGTTAACGGGCAAGACATCATTTTCCAGGCAAATCAGTCTGGTGAAATAGTACCGTTAGAGGAAGCTGAACCAATAGAGACGTTGGCTCAGATCGGAAAGGCCATAGAATCATATTTTCTTTGAAATACTAAAAAAATTAGTATTTTTGTCAGAGACATATAATGAATACCCTTAGAAATTGTTCTGCTTAAAGCATTTCTAGGGGTTTTTTTGTGTCTTATATTACTAAAAAAATTAGTATTTAAACAGCGATATATGATAGCAATGAAGTTGAACCCGGAAGTTTTGTTGATGCCGTTTTTTAATACGACTATACCCGCAGGCTTCCCCAGCCCGGCTCAGGACTACAGCGAGGAAGAAATTGATCTAAGTAAGATCTTGCAACCCAATCCTACCACCACTTTCATAATACGAGTAAAGGGAAACAGCATGGAACAGGCCAATATGCCCGATGGCTGCCTGGTGGTTGTAGATCGTTCACTCAAAGCCCAAAGTGGAAGTATCGTTGTGGCGATATTGGATGGGGAGTTTACGATTAAGCGTTTGGTTAAAGCTGGCCGCAATTGGGTACTGCATCCGGAAAATCCTTTTTACAAACCCATAGTTATTACAGAAGATGCAGATTTCCAGGTGTGGGGCGTCGTTACTAACATCGTAATTTCAGCAAAATGATAGCACTTGTTGATTGCAATAATTTTTACGCCTCCTGCGAAAGACTGTTTCAGCCTGCTTTGCGAGGCAAGCCAATAGTCGTGCTGTCTAACAATGATGGGTGTGTTATTGCCCGCAACGACGAAGCAAAGGCGATTGGAATAAAGATGGGAGCACCAGCATTTCTAATGCAGGATCAAATTTCCCGTCACGGTGTTTTTGTGTTTTCTAGCAATTACACATTGTACGGCTCCCTTTCTAACCGCGTCATGGCAGTATTGCAGGCAAATTGTGAAAAAACTGAACAGTACAGCATAGACGAAGCCTTCCTTTATCTCGGCGACCTAAAACATATTGATCTTGAAAAATATGCAGGTGAATTGCGGTCAAAGGTTAACGATGTTGGGATTCCGGTAACAATCGGCATCGCCACAAGCAAAACCCTGGCAAAGATGGCGAATCGTTTTGCAAAGAAAACTAAGAAGGACATTGGTGTTCATATTTTGGACAGTAGCGATAAGGTTAATGAAGTTCTGCGCTTCACTGAAGTCGCAGATATTTGGGGAGTAGGGAAACAGTATGCCGCCGTGTTAAAAGCTCACGGATTTAATACTGCATATGAATTATCATTGGCTCCGCAGGAATGGATCAGAAAAGAAATGTCAGTAGTTGGCCAGCGCCTATGGAACGAGCTTCACGGCATGTCGTGTATTGAGATGGAAGAAGAGCCACCCGCGAAAAAGAATATTTGTGTCGCAAGATCATTTGGTCAATTACTTTCAGAAAAAGAGGATGTTCGAGAGGCATTAGCGAACTATGCAGCCATAGCCGCGTCTAAGCTCCGTCAACAGAATAGTTGTGTCACGGTTTTGCAGGTGTTCCTTCAAACAAATGTATTCCGGGAGCAAGATCGACAGTACTATAGATCCGCCACTGTACAATTGCCTGTTGCAAGCAATAGTACAAAAGAAATACTACACTATTCGGGTATTGGTTTAGACCGCATTTGGCAAAATGGGTATAATTTTAAAAAGGTCGGTATTCTGCTGTTGGATCTTATCCCTGCTGATCAAGTCCAATATGGCATGTTTGACAAAATAGATCGCCCCAAAGATAATAGGTTAAGTAAGGCTATGGATTCGATCAATAGGCATTGGGGAGGTAAAGAATTAGTTAAATTTGCTGTACAAGGTTATGATCGAAAGTGGAGATTAAGACAGGAACGGTTGTCCCCCTGTTATACAACAAAGATTTCAGATATTCTTACGATAAAAATTTAGTCATGCATAACCCTCTTGCGCTTTTTACCACTGAAGTTTTGAATGCGCTTCTGACACATGGCTTTACAATATTTGTAAGGCAGTCATATCCGAGAGGCAAGGATCATTTTGATTCAAACATTAAAGAAGCATTTTTGTTTACCCCATACAAAGACATCGGCGAGGCAAACCAACATTTTCAGTACATCCGTTACGATGTAAGAAAATATGTCTATCAGGTGCAACGTGTAGAGGAGTTTGAGCGATTGAAGATCGCAGCAGCGCAGCCCGAAGGGTATAAGAATTATGTTGACAAACTCGCCGCCAAGCAATGGCGTCCATCGGCTCAAATGGGAACTAAGATAGGCAACTATGTCCGCGCACATACAAAGTGGAAGGCGCGAGAAGGTTCCATATCTGTTAATTTATTTTTGCACTATGGTGAATTGATGCTGAGGTTATCTAATGGCGCTGAGGAAATAAAAGTGAAACTAAGTGACGTGGAGCGGCTCTAAATCATAAAAAAAATCAGTATATTATACTTCAATTTATGAGCTATGTGTTATGATATTTCATTTGCTTCAGATATTGAGAGTATCCACGATATTCTACCAGCAATTCAAATTCAGGGTGAGCTACGATTTGACCCTACGTTTCATAAGTTAGGAATGTCATTCCCAACATGGCCGATAGTGGTAAATACAAACAATCGTTTGGAACTTCATCCATTTGTTTGGGGACCGATTCCTAAAATGTTAAACACTCCTGATAAAGTAAAGAAGCAGCGACAAATGTTTTTAAATGCCCGCAGTGAAAAAATTTTGGAACCAAAAACTATGTGGACAGCTATCAGGCACCAGCGTTGCCTGGTACCAGTGACGGGGTTCTATGAATATAGAGAGATACCAGGACAAAAAAATAAGCAGGCATATTTTATACGGGTAAAAGGACAGAAGATTTTCTTTATCGCTGGTTTATGGACCTTATCCAATAGTTGGGACATAGAAAAACCAGAGAAGATAACAACCTTCACAATTGTAACCAGAGAGGCGAACTCAGTTATGAAGCAGATTCACAATGGTGGGAATAATGCTGGTCGAATGCCGATGATGCTTACAAATGAGCTGGCAGAAATGTGGGTAAAGCCGGAATTAAATGATGATCAGATTAAAGATATATTAAGCTTTTCTATGCCATCCATTGATCTTGAATATTGGCCAGTCAACTCGGTCCGGAAAGCACATCCCGATGATGAAAGTGTTATTGAGCACGTCGATGAAATTGATTTGCCACCGATTATTCTTCAATGAGATTGTTACAAATCCTTTCGTTATTCAATTACGCAAATACAATGCGCATAGGAGAAATAATTTCGATTCGTAATCAAATCCAGGTAATATGAAATAGTCTCCATCACTTTCATCTTAGATTTTTTGTTTTAAAATCCGCTACCAGAGCGGATTTTTTATTGAACTACTTAACATTTATAAAGGGGGAACAAGCAACAAACTCACAATCAAAACCCTTTTATAATGGAATTAAACAAAATTTACAACGAGGACTGTCTACATGGGATGAAACGCATTCCCGATGCCAGCATCGATTTAATTGTTACTGATCCTCCATATTTTTTAGGACTAACCCACAACGGACAAAAAGGATCATTTATAGATTTGGCTATCAGCCGGCCATTCTTTGATGCACTTTTTCAGGAATATAAGCGCGTGTTAAAACCCGATGCCTGTGTTTTCTTTTTCTGCGATTGGAGGGGATATGCGTTTTACTACCCAATCTTTGATGCTATCCTGGGAGCCAGTAACCTTTTGGTATGGGATAAGATCAGCGCACCAGGCAGTAAATATAGCTACTCCCATGAGCTGCTTATATTTCACGCGCCTGCAAGCGTAAATAAGGGAGGCTCGTCGATCTTTAGGGTACCAGGCTTTAGTTCCGGTGCCAAGAAAGTGGAAGGGGAGAAAGTGCATCCAACACAGAAGCCGTTGGCACTTATAAGGCAACTTGTAGAGGCGCATTCCGAAGTGGGTGATACGGTATTAGATACTTTTATGGGTAGTGGCACCACCGCAATAGCTTGCATGGAATTGCAACGGAACTTCGTGGGCTATGAGCTAGATATAAAAAATTTCAAAATTGCTCAAAAGCGGGTTTTCAATATGTAAAAAGGGCCGCCCGGAACAGATACGTTCCGGGCGGCCTTTTATATAAAAGGAAACAAGCCTATACTTTATACTCAGGTAAAAGCTCTGAAATGTCCACTCCGAGGGCATTAGAAATTTTGTACAGAGATAATATTGTTAGGTTTATTTTCCCGGTTTCAATTCTCGAAACATGTGCATTATCGGAATCAATTTCATCCGCGAGCGCTCGCAAAGTGATACCTTTCTTATGTCGTAAAGCTGCAATTCGCTTTCCGATATCAACTAATATTATATTATCCGCATTTTTATCCATTACCCGCAAAATGAGGATATTATATATAAATGTTGCTGTGCTTTAGCACAGCAAACGAAATTTTCATTATTTTAGGAAAGCCAAGCTCTTATATAAATAATTACTAATTTGCAGCTTCAAAGAAATTGAGGCATTTGCTTATCTATGGTCCTGGGTCTGGAAAACTATTAGGGATACCATCAGAGACGGCAGTGTCCACGCTACAGCGTGGGCGCTCGCTTCCGTCTTCCCGGTATTCCAGACCCAGGGGCGGTAAGTAGAGGCCCGCGCTTTTTTGTTGCGCCTCAAAAAGACCGCTATGTTTCGTTTATTTAACCTCGTTTTTACCACCAAAGCATCCCTACTTCGGCAACTTGAAGAAAAAGAAAAGCTTATCCGCAACAATACGCGGTTTATTCGCTCCTGGGCACATGATCAAGGCACGGCTACAAATGCAATCAATGCCGCAGTTCATTTTATCGAAGATAGAGGGACTATTACCCAAAGTGATTTGGAATTATTAAAGACTGGTATCCAGTTATTGAGGGATGGATCAAGTAACCTCATAGATCTTCTCAAGGAAAAGCCCACTACCAAAAACCAGTTTGTTGACCTTGTGAAAATATTGGGAAATGTTGTTCAGCTTTATACGGGTTTGGCGCAGTTTAATCATGTTAATATCGTCTTACAACTGGAGGGAAGCGCACCTGTAAATATTTATAGCGATGAATTAATGATTCAACGAATATTGGGCAACCTTCTATCGAATGCGATTAAGTTTTCGCCACCAGGGGAAAAAATTATTGTGAGGGTTTACGGGGAACACAAATACCTACTCTTTCAAGTTGAGGATAAAGGGCCAGGAATACCTGCAGAAAGACGCCGGGAAATTTTCCGTCCATACGTTAAACTCGATGAAAGTAAACTTGGTACCGGTTTGGGTCTCGCAATATGTAGACAATTTACGCAGTTGCTTGGCGGTGATATTGCCGTTCAAAGCACTGATAAGGGTAGTATTTTCTCATTTAAAATAAAAGCAGTAAATGTATAAGCTAATATTTTTTGCACCGAATGGGAAATTGGTATATGTTCCCTGTACATCGTTGGAAGAAGCACGGGAAGGAAAGCCACATTTACCGAGAGACAGTTACTTTGGTATTGCTATTCCATCCGGGGAAGTTATAGAACCAGCGCCTGAATACGACCACCCTGTTCTCATCATAAACCATTTAAAAAAATTGGTTGAACCCAACAAGTAATGCGCTAAGGATAGTCACTTAATGTGTTCGCCCTGTCCTTTTTCTCTTAATGCTCTCGCGGCACTTTTGTGCCATGACGAGCAATTTTCATATTCTATCTGCCATACTGAACGGTCCGTGGTTAATTACTCCGGACTACGCGCAGGCCATGTTACCGTGGGTTGCCAGTTTATATTCCGGCTCCGGATCTGTTGCCGCTGTTCCCCGTTCTGGGTATTCCAGTGAGCGTCCTTTTATCGTGGCACCGCGTACCGGTAAGCGGTACGAATGGAATGATACACCACCGGAAGGATCTGTTGCAGTTATTCCCATCACCGGGCCGATCACCAAATATAACGGTGGTTGTGGTGAACCCGGATCTATCCAGCGGCAATCACTTGTCGCAGAAGTTGATGCACGCTCCGAGATAGTGGGCGCGCTCTATCTGTACGATACGCCCGGTGGTCAGGTAAGCGGTACTTCATCCCTGGCAAATGCAATCCGCAATGCAAAAAAAAGGTCAGTAGCATACGTTGACGACGGCATCGCAGCCAGTGCTGGTATGTGGTTTTTGTCGGCATCAGCAGAGGCATACGTTAGCCAAAAAACTGATCAGGTAGGCAGTATTGGCGCCTACACTTCCCTTGTAAATTTTTCCGGATACTTTGAGAAATTGGGCATTAAGATCCAGGAGATCTATGCTCCACAGTCTACTGATAAAAACGGTAGTTATCGCGCTGCCATTGAAGGTAATGAGGATCTTATTAAACAGGATCTAAGCGTTGTTGTTGACGGTTTCATCAATTTCGTAGCCGACCGTTCTCCCCGTGCCCGTGCTTCCATCGACAAATGGAGTACTGGTAAAATGTTCCACGCTGCCGATGCCAAAAAGTACGGCCTGCATGAAGGCGTCCTACCTATGCGGGGCGCCATTCAACGTGTAGTTGCCCTCAATAAAAACTCCACTCCAACAATTTCATCAAACACAAAACATACAACTATGGCATTTGAACAAACACTTTCCGCCGCCCAGGCTGAGGAATTTGAAGTGGTGGAGGGGGGATTCCTTGCCACCGAAGATCAGCTTAACAATGTGGAAGCACACATCACCGGGCTACAATCCCAATTATCAGCAAGCCAGGAAACAGTGACAGCACAAGGCCAGCAGATAGAGCAGCTCCAGACAGCTGCAACAGCTTCTGAGTCTACGATCCAGCGTTTACAGACTGAACTTAAAAACAAGGGTAAAAGAGATGCTGTCACTTTTACTAACCCTGAAGTGGGAGTAGAGGATGATGCAGAAGTGAAGGAGGATCGCTATGCAGACCTCCGCAAAGCCGCTTTTCCTAACTGGCAAGGATAAACGCAACAACCGCAACAATTAACCCATAAAAAATAACAAATGTCCGCATTTAATACAACTGCACTGGCAGCATTACTCGGCGCTTATTGCCGTGACAACAAAGAAGAATTATATACCCGCATTGTGTTGGGTCTTTTCGATGATGTACCCTGGATGAAGAACAACGTTGCGGGGCATGGTATACTGGACCGTTTCACCTTCATGGAAGGTGTGACCGATGAAGTGCCGTTACCTCGCATGGATGTTTCCGAGATCGTAAAGCCGGGCCATCAACCAGGTGATGCCACCTTTACCGGATCACCGGATAAAATAAAATTTGCCGCCCGTGTGCTGAAAGTTCGTGACTGGTCGGTTGATCTGGTGCTGGATCCTAAGTATCTGGAAAAAACCTGGCTGGCTATGAATAAGCAGCTGGGCAGCTGGGCGGGTAAGTTTACCAAAGCGCCAGCATTTGGAAACATTCAGCCAGAAGAATTTATGATTAAGGCAGTGATAAAAGCTGCACACCGGGATATCCGTATGAAGGCACTTTTTGGCGGCGTATACAACGCTGCAGGAAATGCATCCGCTGATATCGTAAACGGGTGGTTTAAACTAACTGCCGATGCTATCACCGCAGGAGAGCTGGCTCCAACTGTTACTGGTGCCATCACCTCCGCAAATGTGGAAGATAAACTGCTTATGGTTTACGATTCTTTGAGCGAGGAGTTTAAAGCTGATGAAACGCAGATGCTGGTTAACGCTACCATTTTTGACTGGTACGCCCGTAAAAATAAACCCACCATCGTAAAAGATCCCGGTATTCCTGGTCAGCAGCCAGGTATGGGTAGAATGTATCTCTATGGTACGAACTGCGAATTAAAGCGGGAGCCAGGCGCAGGAGCTTCACAGCGTGTTATCTGCACACCTGTTGCAAACATGGTGTTTGGTATGGATAGCCGCGATGAATATACCAATGTAGACGTTGAAAAGTTTGAGCGTACCATCAAGCTGATGATGGACGGTAAGATCGGCTTGAACTTCCGCGATGTTGGTGATGGTACCGCAAATCACCGCCCGCTGGCAGTAAACGATGCCGCATAATACAGCCCCCTCACGCCTGTGAGGGAGCTGCTTTAAATTTCACAAACTTCTTAAACACTAAAATACTATGGAAGGAAAAGAATTAACTCTGGAAAACCTGGCAGCGCAGCTGCAGGAGCTTAAAGCAGATAAAACAGCCTCCGACGGGCTGCTTGCATTATATCAGGAACAGAATGAGCAGCTGAAAAAGCAGAATGAAAGCCTGGCATTCCAAAATGACGGTCTGAAAGAAGCTGTATCTAAACTTATCGAAAACAAGTCGGCCAGTTCTATCACGACTTCAGCACCGGTATTACCAAAACTGCCAGACGATCCGACTTTTAAACTGAACAAAACCAAGTATCAGATTTTGGTTCCGTCGTGCCATATCCCCGGCATCGGTTATCGTACAGCCGAGGATATTTTGATGGATGAAGAAGCGCAAAAGGCGCTCATTGATGTGGGATCTATGACCGTTAGGAAAATTTCCTAACAGACATAAACCACATTTTCCTTAACCACATTTTTAACATTCAATTTTTCAAATATGGCTGTATCACGATATATATCGATTACCAGGGCCGACGTTAAGAATACCATGCCTGGCTATACCAATCAGGCATGGTTGGCACCAAAGAGTGCTTTTACTCTCTTGCAGGAACCTGCACCAGCGGCGGGCGCTGCCCTGGGAGAAGAAGTTACTATTAAAGTTGCTCATACCTTTCCCGTAGGAGAGGGCTTTATCCAGGTGTATTGCGCACCAAAGAGCGTTGAGGCACCAGCTACATTAATAGGCGCAGATGGCTCCAAAAGGTTCAAATGGGAACCTAAGATCCTGTTGCTTGGTGACAGCGCTGCACTGTTAGCCCAAATACTTTTACTGGCTAACGATGATTTAATCTTATTGCTTAAAGACGCCACCTGCCCAGGTGGACAGATTTTGCAATTTGGTTGTTCTTGCACCCCTTCACAGGTGAGCGCGGGTACATTTACCAGTAGTAACACCGGCGATGAAACAGGCCAAAAAGGTTATGCCTTAACCCTCACATCGTACTGCAAATACTTCTATAACTCTACTATAGCAGAGAAACCCGCCGCCTAATTTTTCACCTCTAAATCTGCATCTATAATATGGAATTTAAAAATGAAGAAACCGGAAAGCTGTTTAAGCCAACGGGCGATAAGGACCAAAGGGTACTTCAACCAGCATCAGAGAAACATGGTGAATATGACGGGCCTTTGTCGCTTGTTCCACCGGAAGTAGCACAAAGCATGTATTCGCAAGGGTGCAACCTTTTAACCCGTGTCACCGGTAAACAGTCAACCGGCACCGACAAAGGCTAACCGTATCCATTTTTTATAACTCAAAGCCCGCCGCCGCTTGCCAGGTGACGGGCTTTTTTTAATACATACAACTATGGGATTTGAACGCATCAATAACCTTATAAAAGATTGGGGAAATCAAGCCCTGCATAAAGCAAAGAACGAAGGCCGCTCCAAAGGTATACGGCATCGGTCAGGATCTCCTTCAGAATCTGATAGCCTTGAGGCTATGACCATCAGCTATAAGAAAAGAGCCGCTGATATGATCACCGCTGTTGTGTTTAACCTGAAGCGCTCACTGTTCTATGTGCGAGCAGGCGCCGGGCGTGGGTATGGTGGTGCAAAGGGTAGCACCTGGACAAACGCTGCAGGAGAACGTAAGCGCACCGATCCATCCAGTTTGGGAAAAGCGGGCAGTACACCACGAGTAGAAAAGGATTTTCTGAAGGACGTGGAAGAGAGCAGCCAGGCAATGATTGATCAGGTGGCGCTGGCAACAATGGATGAAATTTTTAACCAGGCATTTAACAGCGATTAACTATGGCGAGTTCACAGAGCAGGCGGTACACGATTTACATTGATAATACGGAAGCACAGCGCGAGCTTACCAAAATGCGGGATCGCGCCAGGGATTTGACCGCCGAAATATCCAGAATACAGGCAGCTGGTGGAAATGCTACGAGGCAAATCCAGCAACTGGCCGCTACCAATCAGAATATTCACGCGCTGGAAACATCAATCAGCCAGGGTCTTACCCGATCATTCCGGGACTTGCAGAACGAGGTACGCCGATTTGAAAACCTTTTACACCGGGCTACCGACCCGGCACAGATTGAGCAGTTAAGTAACCAGTTGAATACAGCTCGACAGAATCTGCTACGTTACGAGGCGGAAGTTTTGAATGTAGAAAGAGCGCAGCGGCAACTTAACGCCCAAAATCGCACGATGGGTCAGTTTATGACCACTTTTCTTGCTTCATTTGCGGGAAATGTAGTCGCTACCTTTTTTACGAGAGCCGCCGACGCTGTTATGGAGTTTATCGGGCAGATTGGCCCGGCGATCAGTGAGTATCAAAAATTCTTGGCAGTCCTGAAGGTTGGCCTGGGTAATGACCTTGCTGCAAAGGCCGCCATCAGCCAATTAACAAATTTTTCTTCCAATACTCCTCTGGAACTGAATGAGTTGACGGAGAGCTTTATTAAACTTGTTAATCGTGGATTTAAGCCAACCAACGAAGAATTAACGAAACTCGGTGATCTTGCATACAGCCAGGGCAAAAGCCTTGACCAGCTGGTGGAAGCATTGCTTGATGCCCAAAGCGGTGAGTATGAACGATTGAAGGAATTTGGTATCCGCGCATCAAAGGCCAATGGGGAAGTTACATTGTCTTTTAAAGGACAAACCGTTACGGTTAAAGAGAATGAGAAAGCGGTGCGGGATGTTATATTGGCCTATGGTGCTATGGAAGGAGTAGCAGGAACCATGATCGGTGTTAGTAAAACGATGGATGGTGTTAATTCCAACATGAGCGATACCATTAAGCAGCTGGCCACCAATGTTGGCCGTCTCCTGGCGCCTGCATGGCTCTCTGCAAAATCCGCACTTACCAGTTTTATCGCTTCCCTGGTTGAACTTACAAAGCCACGCGGACTCGATGAAATAAGCATCGAAATGGTTGAGCTAAACCGCACCATTGAAAGCCTTGAAAGTGGTATGGTGCCGCTTCTTAATCGTTATGATGAACTTACAGCCAAAGCAACGAAGCTGGGTGGTGAAACAAAATTATCAAAGAAGGAACAGTCAGAATTAAAAACCATTATCGACAGCATCACCCAGCAGATGCCCAGCGCCACTACTGAATTTGATAACTACGGTAATGCTATTAAAATTTCTACTGATCGCGTCCGGGAACATATTGCAGCAGAGAAGGAGCGGCTAAAAATCATAAATAAGGATCGTATAGAGGCCACCAAGAAATCTATTGCAGAAAACGAAAAGGAACTGGCTTCTATGCAGGAGCGCATTGATCAGATAAATAAAACTGGCACTTTTAAGACTACATCTTTATCTGTTGGTATTGGTGGCACTGCATCCGTTAGTGAGTATAAAGCAACCGAGGAAGAAGTAAATAAAGTGATTGCAAGATTCAAGGAGCTAAGAGGCCAGCAGATGGGGCTGAAACGCCAACTGGAACTGGATACGGGCGAGTATCTGAAAGAACAAACTAAACTGATTGACGGCGATAAGAAAGTTGCAGAATCAGCTGTTACCACCGATAAGAAAACGGATGAGTCGAGGAAACGTGCGGCAAAACAGCTGGAAGAATACGTTAACAAAGTGACCGCACAAAAGCTCTCCGGATACGAGCGGGAAATCTTTGAATCAGAAACTCGGTACAAGGAATTGTATGCTCAGTTGGTCATGTACGGTCTTGACACAAAAAAGCTGGATGAAACGCAGCTGCAAGAACGATCCCTGATTTATCAAAAACACTTTGCGGATCTGGCATCACAGTATGGGAGGAGTCGTGATCTTTTGTCAGATACCCCACAAGCACGGATTAAAAGGGGGCAGTCCGACACCACAGCCCGGTTGATGGCAGATATCGACAAGTTTGCAAAAGACAACGCCCGCAGAAATCAGGATGATGTAGCTGCTGCGGAACTAGCTGCAATGAATGTACGTGGAAGAAAGCAGTATGAAGCCCGTAAAGCCTTACTGGCAGCCCAGCGTAAGCAGGAACTGGACAATATTAACCTTACAACAAATGAGCGGGCCAAAATAGAAGCTGATTACCAACAAAAGGATTGGGATGCCACGACGGACTATTATGCGCAGAAAGTTGAGCAATACACGCAATACCTAAGCAGTGTATTATCTGTTTATGAGCAATGGTCCAGCGTTCAAAAGATGAGGGAGGACGCAGAACTAGCCGCTGATAAGGAACTTAACGATAAGAAGAAGCAGGAATATAAACGTCAGCTGGATGCTAAGATCATTTCACAGGAGGATTATGCGCGAAAAGTAGAGGCGCTGGATAATGCCCAACAGGCAAAGGAACGCGCCCTTAAAAAGAAGCAATTTGAGCGAGACAAGGTAGCCAATATCACAAAGGCGATAATGGGTACAGCCCAGGCGGTTGTACAAATGCTAACCGCAGGGCCGATCATTGGTCAGATATTAGCTGCAGCAGCCGCTGCGATGGGTGCTGCACAGATTGGGATCATCGCCGCACAGAAAGCTCCGGAATATGGTAAGGGTGGTAAGTTGACCGGTCCTACTCATGACAGCCCTTCTAACGGCCTTCCTGTTTATAACCCTGAAACCGGTCATCCTGTTGCTTATGTAGAAGGTGGTGAGGGGATATTGAAACGGTCTGCCATGTCAGATGGCACACAGTACACCGCTACTGGTACAATCTCACAGATTGCGAGCATGTTTAATTCTATGCACGGTGGTGTTAATTGGGAACGTGGTGCCAGTGTGAAGCCTTCGTGGATGAGTTTTACACCAAAGCCGGTTAATTTTGGTGCGGTTACCTCCACTATATCCAACTTGCGGACATATGCCACTGGTGGGGTGTTCGCAAATGACACCAGGCAGAAACCCAGGCATAACGATGCCAACGGGGTAAGTACTGATCCACAGCTACAAATCTTGCTAACACAGAACATGCAGGTACTATTGCAACTTAAAGATCAGTTAGCAAATGGTATTACTGCTATTGCTTCCGTCAATCAGATAAATAACGAACAACAGCGGCTGGAAACAATCCGTAGCAATTCGACATTTCAGCCTTAGCCTGTCCTTTAATGCCCGGTATTTACCAGGCATTTTTGTGTCATGACAGCAGAAAGCATCACCATAAAACAAATGCTGGAGGATATGGGAAAAGGCCGCCCATTTTCGCTTACGTATGTTACAGCAGATACGAAGAAAGGCACTGGCGGAAAATTAGTGAAAATCGCCAGTGCCATTCTTTCCGGTTACAACCTTGCCGACGGTTCGCGGGTTACCGCCAGCGTTATGAACAATGCCAGTCTTACAGGCAAGTCCTCTAAAAGACCCAACCACAGCGCCCATTTTACCCGCAACATTTTATTAAAAGACAGCACCCTGCGTAAGGTGCATATTGATCTGGTAACAGAATACAACGGAAAAAAAGTTTTATGAAAGTATTCTCACACGAAAGCACAGCTGTATTAAGCCGGTCGGGGTCTGTAGTAGCTATAAAAACGGATTCGGCAAAGAAGTTTACAGAGCCAGCCCCGAAAGATAAAAACAATGGCGCGGGCAAAGTATGGGCAAGTTGGGGAGAGAGTAACCGCCGTCCTTCAGAGTATGCAGCATATTTCAAAAACACCGGTGTATTGAGCGGCGGCATAGATATTATTGCCCGAATTGCGATGGGTCAGGGTGTTTTACCTATGCAGGTAATTTCCAGAGATGGAGAAGGGAAAGAGGAACTAAAAACCGTGGATGATCCGGAGATAACTACCTGGTTAACGAACAACAACATTGGTGCTTTCTGTTATGCTACGATTATGGATGTAATCAAATCCGGACACTGTTTTAGCCAGCTGATAACCAACGGCGACAAGAGTAAGATTAACCGCCTGAAAAGAACAGATCCATCCAAATGCAGGTTTGGCAGATATGACACAAACGGAAAGATTGAATATCTGTACCTGAGCAACCGCTGGGGATCTGGCGCTACCTCCTGGGATAATGATATTGTAAAACGTATTCCGCTGATGGATCGTGACGCGCCATTGCTGGATTTATTAGAGGATGATGGTACGTTAAAAACGCTCCCCGTCGAATTTGCCATCAGCAGCAATTACCCGCTTTTCGATTCGGACTACTATGTAGATGCTCCGTGGTGGAGTGGTCGGCAGTGGGCCAATATTGCGATGAAGGTACCGGAGATGAAAGCCGTTATGTTCAATAACCAAATGACCATTAAGTATTTTATCACAATTGACAATCAGTACTGGTCTACCCGTTGGCCGGGTTGGGGCGGTTTTACGGATGCTCAAAAAGCAGCTTACCGAAAGCAGGCTATGCGAGAGCTGGACGACTTCTTATCTGGTAATCAGAACGCATATAAGAGTCTTATCAGTGGTAGCCGCTCCGTACCTGACAGCGATAAAACCATTCCGTTCATACAGGTAACCGCCCTAGACGATAAAATAAAAGACGGAAAGTTGCTGCCGGACTCCGCTGCTGCCAATTCTGAATTGCTGTTTACGCTTATACTTAACCCCTCCCTGTTGGGCGTGGACATGCCCGGTGGCATGTATTCCGGTGGGAAGGGCGGATCAAATATCAGGGAGGCATTTTTAGCACAGCTGCTTATCAGGGAACTGGAACGCAGTTTTGTAGTTAAACCGCTGATGGTTGTTGCAACGATCAACGGTTGGGCAAAAAAATGGCCTGGCTTAACCTTCCGTTTCCCCAATCATTATTTAACCACACTGGACAGCGGTAAAAATGCTGCACCAATAAACGCTTAACTGATGGCACTTTTACGCACTATTACCGAAGTGAAACAATGGCTACGGGTTGACTTTTCAGACAGGGAAGAAATGGCAATACCCAATGTAATGAAAGCGGAGAAGCGATATATAGCTCCGGTTTTAGGAAAAGAGCTATACCAGCAGCTGGCTGATGAGTACAACGGAGATAGTTTAACGGAAGCAAATAAAGCATTACTGGATTATGTACAGGCAGCACTTACCCCGCTTGCTTATCTGCTAGAACTTCCCCTGATAAACACCCGCATAACGGATACCGGTTTACGTAAACAGGGATCACCTGAAAGCCCTGTTTTTAAATGGGATTATCAGGAAGTTAAGCAGACGCTGGAAGATAACGGTATGGAGGCCATAGATAGCCTGCTGGAGTTTTTGGAAACGCGGGCGGATGATTACCCACTGTGGAAAAATAGTACGGCCTATGAATCCTATTCCCGGTATTTTATAAAAACGGGAAAAGAGTTCAGCGAGTATTACCGGTTACACCATCCTCGCGCGATTTTCCTGTACCTATTACCCGTTATTTCTACTGTGGAGGACCTTTATGTCCATAGTACCATCGGGGCGATTTTTGCGGCTTATTTAAAGGGATTAACGGCACCAACGGAACTGGAGAAAGAAGCGTTGCGGTTAGTTAAAACAGCTATCTGTCATTTTTCGGTATTTCAGGCATGTTCCAGGATGGGTGTAAGTTTCACTAACCTGGGCTTTACGGTATTGTTATCCGATCCGGAAAAATACCAGGGTAACCAGCAAACCGCAGAATTAAAGCGGCTGGAAATGATGCGGGATCATGTTGAGCTTATTGGGCAAAAATACCTTAGTGACTTGCAGGCGCTTCTCAATAAAAATGCCTCACCAGTATTGTTTCCATTGTATTACAATAGCAGCTACTATGCCGATCCAAATAAGATAGAAATACCGGACAACGAAACCTATAACAGCTTTTTTTCTTTTTAAACATATGGTAACAGTTATTTACAAAGGTCGCAGCTATGATGTTGCCGAAAGTTGGGATGAGCTAACCAGCAGGCAGTTTTTAGATATCATTGAGATTTTGCTTGTTAGCCAGCCGCAGGATCTTTCGGATTTAAAAATCCTGCAGGTATTGCTGCAGGTATCTGCCCGCTTTATCTGTAAAATTCCCGCTGATCAGCTCACCGGTATCATGCACCTGGTACGCGACTTTCAGGAAGATATGCAGCTTACCCGCCAACTTGTTCCGTTCATCAAGGTGGGAAAGAAGCTCTACGGCCCCGCGGCGGGTTTTGAGAATATGACAGCAGCCGAGTTCCATTTTGCAGATATGCACTACCAGGAGTGGAAAGATACAGGAGCAGACGAGGTGCTGTTTATGTTTTTGGCAGTACTCTACAGGCCCGTGAAGCAAAAGTATGATGTTGAAAAAGATCCTGATGGTGACCGCAGGGAAAAGTTCAATGCCAATACCACGGCGTTTTATTGTCGTTATATCAGCAGGCTATCCCGCGGGGCCATGCTGGCAATTATTTTTCAGTACGAATCATGGCGCAGGCGGCTGGAGAAAGATTACAAAAATGTATTTAATCACCAGTCGGATCATGTTTCCAATATTTCTGCGGGATGGTTCGGCGTTTTCCGCGGCGTTGCAGGTGATGGCAAGTACGGTGATATGGAGAAAGTGGAACAGATCCCAATCCATACCCTGCTGCTGGAATTAGAATTTTTGCTGGAGGAAGCGGCTGCGCTGAAAGCCCAACAGGAGAATATTTTCAAAAAGTAAATTTCAGTCATTATGGTGAAAGCGTGGAGAGAGTATAACCAGCAGCTGGCAGAGCGCCATTATCTGGTATTACATAATGGGTTAAGCCAGCAACAGTCAGGGCTGCGCCGAAAATCATTTTTCCGGGATAACAACCAGGAGGAAGCAGAAGGCGCACAGCAGTATAATTTACACAGCCCTTGTGTAGTACTTTCCGGGCTGCGCGGAAAACTGATCGGGCAAGATCTGGCATTTCGTAAAAGCATCAAGACGGCGGTGTATTTCCTGTCCAGCGTACGGGAAACTTATGATGATCTGGAAGATACGCTGGAATTAACGGGCGGCGTGATGATGGATTTTTTATCTAAATATCAGGAGGACTTTCTTTCCACCGGAACATGCGGGCCATTTAAAGATTTTGATATAGGCAAAGCTGTGTGGGATCAGGCAGGGCCGATGTTGAATAATTTTCACGGCTGGAAGGTGGAACTGGAATTTGTGGTAAGCGCCGCGGATTTAAATTATAACCCTGTAAAATGGAAATAAGATGCTTTTGGTAACAAGCCGGCCCGGCGAAATTTGTTTTTCGCGTGATCCGATCATATATACCTTTCATACCGACCAACCGCTAACCACGGAAGGTTTAATGATCGAAGTAGCCATTTATTTTTGTTCTGGCGCGGGGTCTGATTTTACAAAAATCTACACGCAGCCCCTTTATCCCGATGCCTCTGGGAACATGTCATTGTATGCAGGGGATATCATCAACAGCCTGCTTACGTACTCGCTTCCATCCCTTGCGGCGGAGGCCATTACCGATATGGACAGTCAGGTAGGGCGTTTTTATGTGGACTACCGGGAAATTACCACCGCGACGCCTGCTCCGGCATGGTTAAGCGATAATGGTAATATTCGCAATGTTATAAAGGGAGGAACTACATACGAACGCTGGAGCGGCAGTAATTTTTTTTCTGGCTATCTGACGACTACAAAAGCGTTTTTAACCTGGCAGGTGTCCGGACGGCTTTGTGGTTCAGGTGAGCGGATGTACCTGTATTACCTCCACATGGTAGCTGCTACCAGTGGCATCAGCCTAAAGGTACGTGTAGTTTATACTGATGCCACGGAAACAACTTCACAGCCTTTAGTTTTCCCTATTGGGAAAAAATATCATGTGTACCAGATACCAACAGGAGTGGAGCAACTGGCATTAACAGCACCTACAGGGAAAACAATCTATTATTACGAAGTATCTGTAATGGCTGGAAGTACCATACTTGCGGCGCCTTTTCGTTATGAAATAGATAATCGACCATCTTATAATCCCATTCAGTTAAACTATATCAATAGTCTGGGCGGAATGGATAGTATCCGGCTGTTGGGCGTAAGTGAACCAGGACTATCACGGGAGGCAGTCATAACGGAAAGAGTCACAAATGGTACTAATAACAGCCAGGTGATGCCCCGACTGCTTAACAGCAGTATCAACCTAACGGGTATCTGGACCGGAAATAGTGGTTTTGTAAGTAGAAGAGAGTATGATGGTTACCTCGACATTTTTGCTTCGCGTGGTATCTATAGGGTGTTATCAGGTAGATGGTTACCGCTGGTTTTGACTTCCGGGAAAATCCCGTTACCGAAATCCAGTGATGACCTATTCTCACTAACCATAGAATTTCAAACAGGATTTAATAATATCAGCTGGACGCCGGACGGCCAAAATTTTTAGTATGATAGGAATCTTCGTTAATGGACGTTTTTTGGATATTCCACCAGGTGCTACTACGAGCATGGAACGGAATACTCCACTGCTTTTAGGTGACACCGTATTAGGAGAACTCATGCTACCGCTAACAATTCCTCCTACAGAGAACAATATAATTGCCCTGGGGTTTATTACAGAGCCAGGAAAGGAAAAGACGGCGACCGATGTAAAGGTAGAAGCACAATATTATGAACATGGAATTTTCATGTATCGTGGCACCTTAGTTGTTGAGAACACGCAGACCAATCTTATCAGCACGGAACGCGGAAATATCAGCATTTATTTTCTATTATCGATATCTGATTTTTATACGAGAGCTGCGAAAGTAAGATTATCGGACCTGAACCTGGGCGGTCTTAGGCAGATAAGCAATTTTGTTGATCATGTTAAGGCCACGTGGAGTGGTACGCAGGCGGGTTTTGATTATGTGTTTGCACCAGTATCCAACGATAATTTTTTACCGCCTAATCCTGATCAGGAATTTCCTATATATGATCCGTTATACAACTGCATGAACCCTATACAGGTCATAGATGGTACGTTGACGCTGAGTTTTTTTTCATGGTCCGAGCTGCGGCTTGTACCCTTTATGTATTTTAAATTTCTGCTGGTAAAATGCTTTAGTCATTTTGGCTTTACAATTTCCGGTGAAATATTAGATGACCCGGATTTTAACAAGATCATATTGCTTAACTATCAGTCCATTTATTGGGGCGTCTGGAATACCGATAACACGCAGGCCGTGGTGTTTGATCCTGTGCAATTCGATCTGAAAAACCATGTACCTAAAGACTATTCGGTAACACGTTTTTTGATAGCCGCAGCCAATTTCTTTGGA
Source organism: Chitinophaga ginsengisegetis (assembly GCF_900168065.1). GTDB lineage: Bacteria > Bacteroidota > Bacteroidia > Chitinophagales > Chitinophagaceae > Chitinophaga > Chitinophaga ginsengisegetis. The sequence continues at coordinate 183,182 of NZ_FUZZ01000006.1, forward strand.
TGGTCATACCAGTTTGATGTTATCCGGAAGCACTGCACGCTTGTGCCTTTGGCGAGGTTGCTGGCTCAATCTTCAAGAAAGGATTTTACAAACAAGTGTGGTCCTGTATTGAAATCAGAATTTGCAAAGCAGCAAAAGGTGTATGGTCTTAAACTTAATTTTGATGGCGCCGATACTACCATAAGCAAGCCGGATTTGTCAAAGATCGAACGTAGGCCGGATGTACCAACTGTTGCTGATCTGGAACCTGCATCCCTTTTTAATAATGGCAAAGCTGCTCTGGTTAGCACTTTGAACTGGTGGTACATTTGCCGATATAATGAAGATGATAAGGTTTACCGGTGGGAATTTTTAGGAGATAACATTTACGATTATGAGCCGTCCGGTGTTACTGAAAGTATAGAAACCGCAATTACACCCGTGAGCCAACGATTAAAGGATTGGCGGCGAATGCCGGACGGCTCATACATACAGGCACTACTCCCCACCGTTAACCAAACCGGTAACTGGTATGGAAAAACTGGAGAGTACAGCACCTGGGAGATGCGAATACTTTTTTATCATGGAATGCAACCAGATGTTGCCGCATCAGATAAACTGTATCCTTTTGCCAGCAGCCACAACTACAACAGCAGAGGCCAAAAAGTAGGCAACTATAGCTTATCTCCAAACGCTTCCGATGGTGTTATCAGCAGATTTTGGGAGCGCTGGTTAAAAACGTTAGGATCGTTTGAAGTGGTTACATTCGTACTCAATTTGTCGATGGTGGAATACATGAGCCTAAGCTGGACTGATATAATTCTCATTCGCAGTGTTATTTATTTGCCAACGCAATTAAATACTGGTAGCCCTTTCCTCACATACAGTGGAGATGATGCTGGCGCCGTAACGGTAAAAGCGCTCCGGGTAACAACAGAAAAACCCGCAGTTTGGCAATGTGTGGCCGCAGTCGAAAATGTTACAGTAAACTATGCTAGTGGCGGAATTGCAAATGTGAACTTTGTGGAGTCAACACCAGGCGCAAATAGCTGGCAGTATTCTATTGATGGCGCGGCGCCAATAACTATTTATAGCCATCCATTCATCATCGCGGCGCCACCAGGTAACCATACCATTGTAATAACGCCATTATGTGGCATTTATCCTAATGCAAGTGGTGCTGCATCCGCAAGCTATTTAATACCGGTTAAAAAGGTAACGATAACTTTAAGCGCAACGTTAACGGATGGAAACGCGCCGCATAACAAAATGGTACTTACAGCCGTGGCTGATCAGGCGCCAGCAGATTTTATGGAAGCATGGAGCTTTGAATTTGGCCAGTGTACGGTTAATACCAGTATAGGGGAAGAAACCTGCAGAGGCTTTATACCATATCCTGGTGGATCAACAAACATGACCTTTCCTCCCGGTACCACCAGTGTTACACAGCAATCTTCAGATGATACGCCCGGTTCCAGTTTTGGCTATATTACAACCATACGAATATGGGGGGTATCTTCACCGGTGGCACAGCTGGAGTTTGTCAAAGCACCAGGTCAAACCTGGGCATTGTCGTACAATTAAAACATATTATTTTATTTATAATTTAAAGCCTCGCTTTGCGGGGCTTTTCCGTGTCCTGTCCTTTTCCACGGCTACGCTTTGCACCAAATTCGTAGCATGAATGAAGTGATACGCATTTGGCTAAACGGTGCAAAAAACTACCAAGCAGGGGTAGCGCTTTATAGTAGGTACGGCACCAGCGATGATTTAAAGTCGTTTTTTTCATCCGGGTGTACACCGTACCGGGAAACTCGACTGCTTAAAGAGCTGACCGACATGGTTACACCATCGGAAAAAGAAGATCCGGTTGATACGGAAATGACCACAGCTGAACCACCCGCCGCTGTAGAGATAACGGATCCCGTTCTATCAAAAATACATGAGGAAAAAGTGCTTTTACATAAGCAGAAAGACGCCCTGCGTTATAATCTTTCCCGGTATACAAGCGACCGGGAAAGAGGCATTGCTGCGCATCGGATTTTGCAATATCGGCGGGAAATATCAGCCGTGTGGGAGCGGGAGCAGTACTATAGGCAACATGGGCATTTGCCCGATGATGGCAGCAGCCAGATAAACAGCGAACATGATTTAAAGTATCACCGATCTAAAGCCAATGGTAATGCCCGGCGCTACAGGAGCCTGCTTAATAAATACCCCGGCAACGTTAAATATCAGCAGCTACTTGCAAAATGGGAGGCTGAATGGCAGCAGACGAAACAATCAATTAAGGACCAGAAAAACACAGAAAATGAGTAAGCGACATGGCGACCAAACGCTGGAAAAAATAAAATCATACCTAACCTCCCAGGAAGGTACTGTTTACCTAAATGATAAGGAAGAAGATCTGCTCAATAAGGTAATCATGGCCCATCACCTTTTCCAGTCACGTAAGTATGGTACGTTCCAAATGATACGTCTGCTGGCAAAGTGTTACAGCATTTCAGAAGCCAGCGCACAGGTAATAATGCACGATGCCCAAATTGTTTTTGGAGCCATAAAGGTGTATGATCGTACCTACATGGCTTCCTTGCACTTGGATGAGATAATAGCCGACATGGTAAAGGCAAGGGAATCGGGTAACGACAGCATGTTGATGGAACTTCACAAGCTGAAAAACAAGGCCATTGATTTACTGCCCACGGAGAGTTCTATTAAAGATATTGCACCCGCAGTTATTAACTATAACATAGTTGCCACTACTATAAATAGGCCAGCCATAGACCTTAAAGCAGCCCTGCTAAAGGGTAGACAATTCCTTCAGCAAATGGAAGCCCCTGACCTTCAAATTCCCGAATTAGATGATAGAGAAAAACTTTAGCCTCAACACCCCGCAGGCTATTGTTGCGGCGGTAAACGCGAATAAAACGCATCTTGTTTGGGCGCGAGGCACAGGTAAGACTACCGGTGTGATCGGCCCAAAATCGTTAGACCTGGTACATAAGATGCCACGGGCGAAAGGTGGTTTTATTGGAAAGGACTATGAGCAAATATTTGACAGAACCTTACCGGGTGTTGTGAGCGTTTGGGAGCAGCTTGGATATTATCAGGAAAAGCACTGGCGGCTTGGCAAACCTCTATCTGGATGGGATACGCCAATAATTCCACCGATGAAATGGGATAACATTATCAGCTGGTATAATGGTACGGCTATCCATTTGCTTTCATTGGCTGTAAAGGCAGCTGGTAACGGTTTATCACTCCAATGGCTGATGGGTGATGAATCCAAATTTTGGAAGAAGGAGCAGTTGAACGAAATACTGAAAACCCTACGCGGCCTGGCGCAGGAGTTCGGCCATCTGCCAGAATATTGCGGGTATCTGTTTGCCACCGATAAATGGATGGAAGATATCGCAGACGTACAATGGATACTGGACGAAAAACAGAAGATGAATCCAGAAGCGGTTAACCTGGTGTTAGATCTGCAGCTGGAAATAAACCGGATACGTACAACATACGCCGATCTTACGGAAGCAGAGCAGGAAAAAGCCAATAGGGATATCCGGGATATTGAAAAGGTAATCAATCCTATCAGGAAAAAATTGTTCTTCTACTCTGAAGCCAGCGCAGAAGATAACGTGGATATTCTCGGACCGGATTATATTTCATCACAAAAGGCGGAGCTGGAGCCAGAGGAGTTCGATGTAGCTATTCGCAACCATGATCCTAAGAAAACGAAAAACTGTTTTTATCCTACACTCACTGACGGGCATAAGTATGCGTCTACCAAAGATCTTGATATATTTAAACCGCTTATAATTGCCCCTGATTATCAGGCCAGTATTTCCCCTATCGTAACAGCACAGATAGCACAACTGCCTACTGAACAATACCTAACACTTAACATGGCACGCAGTACGTTTGTACTACAACCTTTAAGCCTGATTGATGCCTGTAAGTTATGGGCAGAAAGACACAAACATTTTAAGAATAAGGTTGTCTATTATGTGTATGATCATACAGCCATCGGTCGGAATGCGCTACAGAAGCCATTCTATACCGTTGTGAAAGAGGTACTGGAAAGCGAGGGCTGGATAGTATTCGATATTTATATGGGTAAGGCTCCGGAGCATGATATTAAGTACGAGAAGATTAAAGCAATGTACGAGGTGCAGCCGTCAGCTGATCGGCTGGCCATACGGCATAACAGCCTCGCAGGTAACGAATGTATCGTAAGTATGGAGCGGGCGAAAGCCATCACAGAGAGGGGGAAAACAAAGAAGGATAAGAAGCACGAAGATGTTAGCCGATACCCCAAGTATCCCCAACAATATGCTACACATTTCAGCGATTGCGCTGATATGATTCTGTGGGCCGTCATGGAGTTGAACTTAATCCCCCTGCATACTGGTACCGGTGAGTTTTCATCCGGATACCTATAGTACCTACCTTATCACCGTTGTATGCGCCCCGATGGCTCCTGTATGACTTTCGGGGCGCTTCTGTGTATAGCGCGCTGTGGATCGTAGTGTATAGCGCACCGAGGTGCGCCCTGTCATTAGAGCTTGAAAAATGGCAATAACGTAGCATATCACCGTTAGGGAAGCCGCGGTACCGTTGGCTCTTTGTCTCTATGTTTACTTGAAACTTACCCATATGTTTATGATAATCATATGGATACATATTGTATTCATACTATGCACTGAATATATGCTTTGTTCAGATTAAATCCATGGTAGGGCTATTTGGGGCCGCAAACTTATCTTATGATAAAGCAATGAAGTAATCATGACTGGACCTTAACAACAAGTTAATCACAGATACAAATTTTAAAATATACTTTTATTCAACAAATGTGAAATAGTGGTAATCTACGCCCGAGTTTCTTGTTTTACATTAAGATTTTTTTTAAACAATAAAATTAAGTCCAATGAAAAAATTAGCCCTTTTATTTTCAACTTTATTTTGCTTGTTGACATTTTCTATTTCTGCAAGTGCCCAGGCAACTGTGACGACTGTCAATGTTTTTAATGACGAGTTCGATGGTACATTTATGACTTCATTTGCATCTTTCCCTGGAGGTCCATCATCAGCACAATTACAAATTAGTCCCAATTTTGATTTTCCTGGCTGTTACCAAATATATGCTGGTAGCGGTGCTGGTTTAGTTACTACAACTCACACCACCGGTGTTTGGACGTTTTATGAAAATAGTCCAATTTGGAAACAGCTAACTTTTAGTGTTTCTGGCGGGGGATGGAATGGAGATGTTCAAGTTCAATGGGGACTCAATCATTCTGTCAGTGTCAGGGTTGATTGGCACTCAAATCCTATAGGAGGATAATAATTAGTAGATTGCCACTATTTTTTAAATTTTCAAATTAATGTTCTATGGAGAGATTTTATAATTTGATGGCACTTGAATTATCTGGTAGAATCTCAGAGCCGGAGAAAAAAGAGTTGGATGAAATTTTAACTAAATCCGAAGAGCTTGCCAGAATAGCATTGGTACTTAGACAAGATTGGCAAAGTCTCTCTAATGAATATGATAAGGATTCTGCTGAAAAATTGTTAGCAAAACATCAAATGCGAATGAAGGACAAAGGCATTATTTGAGATTACATCGTTTGTTTATTCTATTATGAAAGTGCAGGTGATTCACCTGCACTTTTTTTATGATAGTACCTTCCTTATCGGCTTTGTGTATTTTGGGAAGGTATAGGGATAAATGAATGCCGCTTTTATCCAGGAGTGGCCATTTCTTCGATCACCCGGATAAGGATTTGGATATCATCAGTGGTTAGCGCAGTCCGCTTTTGGGGAAGATATACCCACCCTGCGGCCCTTTTGTCAAATTGGCCTAGCCAGTGTCCGTTTATAGTTAAATGTACTAAACCCGCTGTACCGCTTACCTCGGATAGTTCAACATCATAGCGTTGCTCACCAACAACTGCTTCAAAACACACTTTTTTCATAGTGCTAAAATTAGGACCAACTTTATTATTTTAGCGTATAACCTATTTACATATGAAATATTTGATATTTGTATTGTTAGCCGCTGCGTCATTATCAGTGAAAGCCCAGGAGATTACGTTTCCTAAAAATGACGCAGGAAATATAGAATACACAAACGTGATTGCGGTAGATTCGGCATCTGAACAACAACTGTACAGCCGCGCCCGATTATTTGTTGCGAACGCATTCAAGTCGGCGACAGACGTGACTCAGCTGGAAGATCCTACAACCTTTACCGTGGTAACGAAGGGCAATCTCCCACGTTTTTACTCGAATCCCTTTAATAAAACACAGGGAGGCTTTGTCGCTTTCAAATTCACTGTTCAGTGTCGTGAAGGGAGATATAAGTATTCTGTAACGGATTTGATTCATAAGCAATCAGCAAACAGTACTATTCATGATTCCGGCGGCTTATTGACAAATGAAGTGCCGGACTGTGGGCGCCTTAATCTTCCACTGAAATCATGGAAGCGACTAAAGGTACAGACAGACCAAAATATAAACCTGTTTATTAATGAACTAAAACAAACAATGGCGGGGAAGAAAGCTTTCTCAGGAAATGATAATTGGTAGAATCCCCAAATGCTAGAATCCCTAAAAAAACTGAGAAATGCATTGCTTTCAGTAGTACCTAGCAATTATTGTTTGTGTACCATAAAGAGTAACAACCTAAAATTTCAATTAGGTATAGGTCTATTATATGCAGCCTCTTTTTAGAGGCTGCAATGTATCATAATAGGCTTCAACTATCAATCTAGAGATGTAGACTCGTATGGCTGTTACCTTTAATTTTGTAAAAACTACTTTTTCATATTACGAATTTCATGCTCCGCAAATAGACTGCGTTTTCAATCGATATTTTGATGGAGTTGTTAACCTTCTCTGGTCCATACACAGGGATTAAAAACCCTCAAAATATGAATAGTGTTGTTTTGTTAGAGTTCCGGAAAAATTACCCCGACGCACCAATCAATTTGGATGAACTAACGATGTACTTTGAAGCATCAAAAGCTGTGTTGATGAACCAGTATGAAAGCCCTACGAGTAATCAAATTATCGAGTTCGCTAAGGTTGTTGTAGCGTCGGTTCCCAGGCGGGATTAGCTTCAGGAAAGCCGGATATAACTATCCGGCTTTCTTATTTGATTCAAGTAGTGTAGGTAATTGTGTAAAATTATATTGTGTTTCGTCAATGGTATAAATATTCAATCGTTCGATATATTTGTCTGTCTGCGCCCTTGTTTTATGCCTATTCTGTCTTTGCATCCACTCCCTATCTACATTTCCTTTATTGTTAATTATGTATGCAATATTACCTGTATGCTTTAACGCATATGGTTTTTTGTCAATTCCTAAGCCTTCTTTAACAACCCTATTCCAGCTAAAACGTGCTTCTTCCGGATCTTTTTGCTTACTGCCAGGTAGCAGCCGCTTTCCCGTAAAAAGAAAATAGTCAGGTGGATATTTGTGAAGCTCCATTTCATGAAGAAGCGTTGCCATTGGTGCCAGTATCTGAATAAAGGCTGCTGATTTATTTTTTGCATCGGGCTTGCTTATCCGTACTAGTCCTCCTTTCAGATCAATGTCTTTTACTCGTAACCTTGTTATTTCTACCGGACGCATAAATTCCCAATATATCATACCAAAAAAACGGAGGTAATGCCTTTTGAAGCTAGCAAAGTGCGTCAGTACTTTTTCAAACTCTTCTGTAGTCAGTGGTATGAAGTCGTATTCCTCCGAATCTAAATCAATTTCGATTCCCTTGTAATCCTTATCAGTAACATACTTTACTAACCTAAAGGGATTTTCTTTTGTTAATTTTCGTTTCTTCAATTCATCCCAAAACAGGCCAATATGGGAAATGGAGGTGTTCACCGTTTTGGGGCCATTTTTTTTTATTTGCATAAGATAATCTCGGAAACTTTCAGCGACATCGACTGTTACTTCATCAATCTGGATATAAGTCTGATTGCTGTGATTGAGATATTTTCTGAATCGGCTTAACATGGTCCTATATGTTGTATTTGCACTCTTGGATTCAGTTTTAGCCCAATCATTTACAATTCCTTGAATGTGAGTAAGAGCGGATGTTGATTGTAGGTTAGCAATTTCAGTTTCCGGATTTACAGGCTTTTTTATTCCTTCAATAGGGTTGAATCCGGATTTTAAGGCGTTAGTAATAACATCGATAATTTCTTGAGCTATCTTTTCACGGATGGCAAGATTTTTCTTCTTGTTTAATCCCCATGACTCCTTGAAACGTTCAAATTTGAGAGTTTCCGGATTCAAGTAGCTGTAATGGACATACCATTCGTTTGGACCTCTATATAGCTCAGGTAAAGTGTAAGGAAGTTCTTGAGTTAACATATTCTCGCTTTTTCTGATGATTTTTTTCAGATCAGCAAGCGTTTGGGGTGTTGTATGCCTGGCCTTTTTTGTGGCAGAAAATTTAAATGAAAATGGAGAGCCTGCGCCAGCACTGCTCTCCATTGTACCCCAGATGGGAGTTGAACCCACACTCGCATTGCTGCGAACGGGATTTTAAGTCCCGCGTGTCTACCAATTCCACCACCAGGGTTTGTAGGGAATAATCAGAGCGAAAGACCGGGCTCGAACCGGCCACCCCGACCTTGGCAAGGTCGTGCTCTACCAAATGAGCTACTTTCGCAGATGTATTAAGAACTTTATAAAAAACTGGAGCGAAAGACCGGGCTCGAACCGGCCACCCCGACCTTGGCAAGGTCGTGCTCTACCAAATGAGCTACTTTCGCATTTATTATAAGAACTTTTTTTGTTGGGATTGCAAAGATAGGAATCTTTTTGAAGCTGCAAAATTTTTTTAACGCTGAATTAAAATATTTTACGAATTCCTTTTTTTTTAACTGCATCTAAGGATTCAGCTCATAGCCGTATTTCACCATCCCTAACAACTCCTTTCCTTTACCATAGCAGGTTTCACTCAAAGGTAATCCATTCGGCTGATATTCGTATTGCCAGATCGTATACGACGACGTTTGTGCGTTAACGGTAGTCATCTTCACCAGCTTTCCCTGTGCATTATACTCAAAGATATAGTCCGGCAACATACGCTTCTTCGCAGGCTGATAACGGTATACATCCGTTAGCCGGCCCGCCTTGTCGTAGTTGTAATAAATCCGTGTGCCACGACGCGTATCCTGCTCCTCAATCACATTCCCCGCACTGTCGGTTTTAAAAGCTACCACGGTGGAATCGCCGCCTTTACGCTGTATCAGCTGCTGCAACCGTCCCGCCGTATCATAACGGTACGTCCGGCTTTCATCAAAACGAAGCTTGCTGTCGCGCGCAATGGAGGTGCTGCTGATATATTGCAACCGCCCGCCTTCGTCGTAGCGGTATTGCGTAGTAGTTATACTTGCACCGGAACTGTCTACCGTTCTGATCAGCTGCCCCTTGGCGGAAAAAGTGGAGGTCATGGCAGAATAACCGGTGGAGCTGGACTGTGTTTGCGCCTTCATTTGCCGGTAGGTGGGGTTCAGGTTGCGCTCACAACGAAAGTCCCGGTCCGGTTGCATGTCGGCATCCAGCGTCAGCACCTGCTGCGTTTTTACCTTGTTTTCCTTTAGCAGCGCCATCGTCGCCACCGTTTGCTGGGTATTGTAAATGTCCTGGAAGTAATATTGACTAAAACCCCTGGCTGCAAATGCCAGTATACTCAGTGCCAGTAGGATCGTTTTCTTCATGCCCGTAAAATCGCTGATTTTGAATGTTCAAAGGTAAAACGCAAAAATCATATTAAAATTTTTTAACCGGACTTTATCCGGGTATAATTCGTCATTTCTTTTTTATCTTGCCGGCTGTTACAACCAAAAATATCTAAATCTCTTGAAATCACAACCCTTACGTAAGGAGAAAAACTGTCTTAACTGTGGTACAGAAGTGCCTGAAAGGTACTGTACACACTGCGGACAGGAAAATACCGTACCACATGAAACATTCACCCACCTGGTTAAACACTTCGTGGCAGATATCTTTCACTACGATTCCCAGTTCCTGACCACCCTGAAATACCTCCTTTTCAGACCAGGATTCCTTTCCCGGGAGTATATGGCCGGCAAAAGAGTACGTTACGTTAATCCAATAAAATTATACGTCTTTATATCCTTCGTTTTCTTTTTCGGCCTGTTTACCCTGCAACACGGCAGCGAAGATGACTCCGGTGAATTTGTGACGGAAAGGTCCCGGATCAGCGATTCCGTGAAAACAGGCGTTGAAGCGCTGGACCTGGTCCTTTCTCAGGATAGCTCTTCCACCGGCAAAAAGAGGAGTATTAACCACTATCAGACCGTGGAAGAATTTGATGCGGTACAACGGCAATTGCCAGACTCAGCACGCCTTCATGGCGCAGAGAAGATGGTGTACCGGCGGATCATCGGCGTCCGGCAGAAATACGGAGAAGACTCAAAAAAGGCCATTATAGAAATGTTCAATCATAATGTGCCCAAACTGATGTTTATCCTGCTGCCGCTTTTTGCCCTGTTCATGAAATGGATGTACCGCAAAAAGAAAAAGTGGTTGTACGCCGATCACGCCATCTTTGCCATCCACCTGCATTCTTTTGCCTTTATTACCGGGCTGGCCGGTCTTCTCCTGGAATTTATTTTCCATAACGATATCTTCATGACCATAGGCTGGTGGATCATCTTCATTTACCTGGTGCTGGCGCTCTGGAATAACTACCAGCAAAGCTTTCGGAAATCCCTGTTAAAAGGCATTGTGCTGAGCGTGGCTTATATCATGTCAACCGCTATTGTATTCCTGGTCTACATTTTACTGATGTTTATGATATTTCTTTAACTTTAAAAGATGCAACCGGAATTTATTATCATACACCAGCAAGTGGCGCCCTATGTTGCCCACATCCAATTGAACCGCCCAAAAGAACTGAATGCATTAAACCTGCAACTCATGGGCGAACTGAGAGACGCCCTGAAAATCCTTGATGCGGACGACGAGGTGCGGGTAATTGTCCTCAGCGGCAACGAAAAAGCTTTCGCCGCCGGCGCCGATATAAAACAAATGGCAGGGAAATCTGCCATAGATATGTATAATATCGATCAGTTCAGCACCTGGGACACCATCAAAAAAATAAAGAAACCTATTATAGCAGCGGTTAGCGGCTTCGCCCTCGGCGGCGGCTGCGAACTCATGATGCTCTGCGATATGATCGTGGCCAGCGAAACCGCCCGCTTCGGACAACCGGAAATAAAACTGGGCGTAATGCCCGGCGCCGGCGGCACCCAGCGCCTTACCCGCGCAGTGGGGAAAGCCCTCGCTATGGAAATGGTGCTTACCGGCCGCTTTATCACCGCAGAAGAAGCACTCCGGGCCGGATTAATTAACCGTATTGTGCCCGTGGAACTCTTCCTGCAGGAAGCTATAAAATTGGCCGCAGCAACGGCTGCCATGAGCCCTGTAGCGCTTAAAATGGCTAAAGAAGCCGTTTTGAAAGCTTTTGATACCAGCCTGGAAGAAGGATTACATTTTGAACGTAAAAATTTTTATCTTCTCTTTGCATCTGAAGATCAGAAGGAAGGCATGCAGGCGTTTATTGAAAAAAGACCTCCTGTATTCAAAGGAAAATAGCCCGGAACTTTATTGAAAACCATTAAACTATTTTATTATTTGACTTGTTAACCTTCCACTGATAAAAAAATTATGTTGTTAACTGCCGGGAAAGTGGTGCCCGATAGTTGTTGTAGCCCCCTTAGTATCAAATAAAAAAAATTTAACCATGAGTGCGAGAAGGATTCCTGTTGCATCACTTTTGTCGCTCACTATCTGCGCGTTTGCATGTAATAGCCCCGCCCAGAAAGTAAGGGCGGTTGTACTGGCCGACCAGACTAACCTGCCACCTACCGATACCATGATCGCTGGTGGCGATACTATTCAAACAGACATGGTAGCTTCCTGGAACAGTTTCCTGCAATTCAACGGTAAATACGCCGCGGAAAGCAGTCTTTTTGAAACCGAACCGCTGAAAAACAGGCTTAACGTACTGATAGGTAAGGCCCGTAAATCTTTTTTTGAAAGATTAAAAGTGACACCACCCATAGAAGTGGAAAACAAAATACTTTTTAATGAAGGATACATGCCCGGAAAATCAGGCTACGATGAAGCCGTTATTGCCATAGATATGGACCGGGATATCATTTACATCGGCTTCACAGTGAACAGAAGTCTTATGCTCTTCAGCGAAAAAGGAGATACCGACTACCCGGAAAAATTCCTGCAATGGATGCAGAAATTTGAACGCTGAAAGAAAAAGGAAGACCGGTATGGCCTTCCTTTTTCCTATTTCTTTTAATTATCAAACTTATTCTTCAACGCGGCCAGCTTTGCCTGGAAGTCGTTCAGCGGCGCCTCTTTAGCCGCCGGCTTATTCACCTTCTTCTGCTGATGCTGCTGATCGCCACGAGGCTCCCTTCTGGTTCCCTGTTGCTGGGAACCGCCGCCACCGCCTTTCTCATTGTCTTTCATCGATAATGAAATACGCTTACGCGCCACATCAATTTCCAACACAGTTACCTGCACCTTCTGATTCAGCTTTACGGCTTCATTAGGATTGCTGATAAATTTATTAGAGAGATGGGAAATGTGCACCAGTCCATCCTGCTTTACACCAATATCCACAAATGCACCAAATGCAGTGATGTTGGTTACCACGCCCGGCAATACCATCCCCGGCTTTACATCCTCCATTTTATGAATGCCTTCGGCATATTCAAAAATAGAGATCTCGTCACGCGGATCACGGCTAGGCTTGGCCAGCTCCTTCAATATATCTTCCAAAGTAAGCAAACCTACTTCGGCGCTCACATAATCCTTCGGATTAATTTGCTTACGCAGTTCTTCCTTACCCATCAGGTCCTGTACAGTGCTGTGTTGTTTGGCCGCCATTTCTTTGATCAGGTCATAACGCTCCGGATGCACCGCGGAATTATCCAGTGGATTATCACCGTTTTCAATACGCAAAAAGCCCGCGCACTGCTCAAATGCTTTATCGCCCAAACGATGCACTTTCTTCAGCTGCATACGGTTGCTGAATGCGCCATTTTCTTTACGGTACTTTACAATGTTCTCCGCAAGGGAAGGGCCCAAACCGGAAATGTACGCCAGCAGGTGCTTGGAAGCAGTGTTCAGGTTCACACCCACATTGTTCACACAGCTCACCACCACGCGATCCAGGCTTTGTTTCAACGACGACTGGCTCACATCATGCTGGTACTGTCCTACACCAATAGCTTTCGGATCTATCTTCACCAGCTCGGCCAGCGGATCTATCAGCCTGCGGCCAATAGAAATAGCGCCACGCACCGTTACATCATGGTCCGGAAACTCTTCACGGGCCACTTCTGAAGCAGAATATACAGACGCGCCGCTTTCATTCACCATAAACACATTGATCTTTTTGCCAAAATCAATCTTCTTTACAAACTCCTCTGTTTCCCGACCCGCGGTACCATTACCCACGGCAATGGCTTCGGTATCATATTTTGCCGCCCACTTCTTCAGCAGGGCTTCTGCATCATCTCTCTTGTAATTTTTTTCCAGCGGGAAAATAACATCGTTATCCAGCATATTGCCCTGGTTATCCAGCGCTACTACTTTGCAACCTGTTCTGTAACCCGGGTCAATGGCAATAACGCCCTTAGGCCCCAGCGGTGCTGCCAGCAGCAGCTGGCGCAGGTTTTCCGCAAATACTTCGATCGCTTCCTGATCCGCTTTTTCTTTTGCCGATGCCCGGAATTCATTCTCCAGGGAAGGACGCAGCAAACGCTTGTATGCATCTGCGGCAGCTTTGGTTACCTGTTCTGCCGCCTTGCCTTTACCGGTCACAAATTGTTTGTTGATCAGCGCATTGGCATCTTCCTCTACCGGTGCAATAGAGCTGAACAGGATACCCTCGTGCTCTGCCCGTAATATCGCCAGCACCCGGTGGGATGGCATCTCCCGCAGATCCTCTGAAAACTCGAAATAGTCTTTATATTTATCGCCTTCGGCTTCTTTTCCTTCTACCACTTTAGATGTGAGCTTGCCGGTATTGGCAAATAATTTACGCAGCTTATCACGGCACTCCGCATTTTCATTGATCCACTCCGCAATAATATCACGCGCACCTTTCAACGCCTCTTCAGACGTTGCCACCTGCTCATTGATAAATGTTTCTGCCGCTGAAATATCACCGTCCTGCTGCTCAAACAACAGGGTAGCCAATGGTTCCAGCCCTTTCTCAATGGCCACGGTAGCACGGGTTTTACGCTTAGGCTTATAAGGCAGGTAAATATCTTCCAGCTCCGCCAGTACCCAGGTGTTCTCTATTTTGGATAATAACTCAGGCGTCATTTTTTCCTGCTCAGTGATCGTTTTGATAATAAAATCACGACGGTCATCCACCTCCTTGTAACGCTTCTGCAGGTCTTCAATACGGCCTATCTGCACCTCATCCAGACTTCCCGTTACCTCTTTACGGTAACGACTGATGAATGGAACCGTAGAGCCTTCAGATAACAGGGTCATGGTGTTTTCTGCCTGTTTACCGGAAATACCCAACTCCGATGAAATAAGCGCAATGTGTTTCGGATTCATAAATCAATACATTTTGGGATTTTTTGATTGCCAGATGCCAGGTTTTGTAACCACAATAATTACAAAAATTACCATCTCCAAACCATGAAATCGCTACCATTTAATAGCTCGCAAATGTAACTAAAATGGCCTTTTTACCAAGAAAAAGTATTCCCCATTTTTACACGTCCGCATTTGGTTCTCCGTACCTGTTCTTACCCGGAATCATCTATGAATATCAAAATCCCCAAATGATCCCTATTTTTACAAAATATGGAAAAGACAGCTACATTTGATCGCCTCCTGCAGATCATGGACGATTTAAGGGAAAAGTGCCCCTGGGACCGCAAGCAAACCATTCAAACGCTTCGTCAGCTCACCATCGAGGAAACCTATGAGCTGGCGGATGCCATCACCGATGAAGACTGGAAGTCCATCAAAGAAGAATTGGGGGATATCCTCCTGCACATCGTGTTCTACGCCAAAATAGGCTCGGAACAGCAGAAATTTGATATAAACGACGTTATAAACGGCGTATGCGATAAACTCATCCACCGCCACCCGCATATTTACGGCGATGTAAAAGCCGATACAGAAGAGGAGGTAAAACAAAACTGGGAAAAACTTAAACTGAAAGAAGGAAAGAAATCCGTACTCAGTGGCGTGCCCCTGTCGCTGCCCGCCCTCGTAAAAGCGATGCGCCTCCAGGAAAAAGCCAAACAAACCGGCTTCGAATGGGATAATACAGAACAGGTATGGGAGAAAGTAAAGGAAGAAGTGAATGAACTGGAAGAAGCAGTGAACAGCGGGAATATAAATGATATGGAAGATGAATTCGGCGACGTGATGTTCTCTTTGGTGAACTATTCCAGGTTCCTTAACATCGATGCGGAAAATGCCCTCGAACGTACCAATAAAAAATTCCAGCGCCGGTTCCAGGCAATGGAAGTACTGGCACTGGAACAGGGCCGCACCCTCAACGATATGAGCTTAACGGAAATGGATACACTCTGGAATAAGGTGAAAGCCACAGAGCAATTGTAAATCGTTCTTTAATACACCCGCATTGATCGATTCTAAAGAAATACGGCTTTTTTTCCTGCGACATGGCTATCTCCTGATCATTGCAGCCTGGTTGTTCACCTTCGCTTTCCTGTTCAGTAACTACTGGTCGTACTACTCGTCCCCGCAGGGCGTGAAACGCAGCATGGAAAAGAGTATCCATCAACGGGAAAAAACATTCGAAAAACTCGCTAAAGATACGGCCCTCACTGCCTCCCTCTTCCAGCGCAGCTACGACCAGCAAACACTGGACAAACTCACCGGCATGGAGTATTACCTCTTTGCCTACGATTCCAATAACACCGGCATCTGGCTCACCTTCTGGAATACCAGCCAGGTACAGCCGGATGAACTGCAAACCACACTGGAAAACGGCCAGCGGTTCATGAAGCTGAAAAATGGCTATTATGAAGTCATCACCCGGAAAGTAAAATCAATCCGGGGGCACGCACAATACCTGGTGGCGGCTATTCCCATCCGCATGGAATATGCCATTAAAAACAACTACCTGGTCAATCACTTTTACGATAAGGAAGAACTGGGAGAGGAGTACAGCATCCTCCGGGAACAACCCGCCCTGGTAGTACCGGAACATACCATCCTGCCGGTAAATAACGGACAGGGACAAACGCTGTTCTTCCTCGATTACAACACCGGCATGCATGTACATCCCTCCAATAACCTCAGCATACTGCTGCGGGTGCTGGGTTGTATCTGCGTACTTATATTCCTCAACCTCTTTGCCACCCTGCTGGCCAAAACCACCAACCCGCTGTATGGCTTCCTGTTCCTGTTCCTCATCGTATTCGGTATGCGGGTACTCAGTTACGTATACCCGTTCCCGTTCAACCTCAAGGAACTCAATATCTTCGATCCCAGGATCTATGCAAAGGATGAAATCTTCTACTCGCTCGGCGATCTGCTGATCAACGTATTACTCACCTTCTGGATGATCCTCTTCTTCCGGGAACACGTAAAAACCATCAACCCGCCGGTACTCAAAAAAAGATGGGCGCAGAGCGTGGTGATCATCATCGCCAGCCTGATCCTCTATATCGTGGAACAATTCCTGGCAGACCTCATCCAGAGCCTGGTAATAGATTCCAAGATCTCTTTTGATGTAACCAACCCCTTCAGTCTTACGGAATACAGTATCATCTACAGCATCATCGGCTTTATGGTACTGGGCTTCATATCTTTCAGCTTTTTGTTCTTCTCCCAGATCATCAACTACCTGCTGAATGAACTCACTAATTTTCAATACCGTACCAAATATATCTGGCTGGCAGCGGTAGGCATCATCTGGCTGCTGTTCCGTATCCACAACCCGGAACTGCCATTCTCCGTTACAATGGTGATCTGGCTGCTGATCTACATCGTGCTGCTCGACTTCCTCGCCGATCGCTTTGAAAGCAGTATGGCCACCGTACCGTTTCTGTTCTGGCTCTTCCTGCTCACCATCACCACCTCCGGCGCACTGGTACATTATAACAACCATAAGGAGCTGTATGCCCGTCAGAAACTCGCGGAAGACCTGTCCAAACAAAAGGATCCTTACCTGGAGATGCTGTTGAATGATATCGGTAAAAAGATAGAACACGATGAAGCCCTCCAGTTTTTTTTCCAGGACCATAACGGCAGAACCCACCGTAAATCGGCGTTCGACAGCCTGCTCCTGCCAAAATATTTCCAGGGCTACCTGAGCAGGTTCCGGGTAAACCTGTATGCCTATGATGAAAACGGCGCCTCCCTGTTTGCCGCAGATACCGCCAGCTTATTAACTTTTAACCGGCAGATATTTACCGAGTCGGAAGCCTCTCCATCACTGGTGCCCGGCAACGACCTGTATTATTATGAGCGCAGCTTCAACGACTACAGCTATATCGCCAAAAAAGAATTTCACAACGCCGGCGGGGAAGTAACCGGCTGGCTGGTATACACCCTGGCGCCAAAACCTGTAAGCAGCGAACGGCTTTATCCTGAACTGCTGGTGGAAGGCGATATGAGTGATCCGGGCCGTGAATACGCCGGCGCCTATTCTTTTGCTGTATACGATAAAGGCATTCTCGTAAGCAATAACAACGATTTTCCTTTCCCCATCCGGTTATATGCACATGAACTGCCTGCGGCAGATGTTACCGTAAAATCCATCAAAGGTTATTCAGAACTGATCTACCGCGCTACCCCTGAAAAAGTAGTGATAGTGGTAAAGGAAAACAGGATGTTCGTGGAATTCATCACCCTGTTTGCTTACATGTTCTGTTTGTTCCTGCTCATCATTGCTGTATACAAGGCATTCGACCTGCTCATCAAAGCAAGGATGCGGATCAGCAACCTGCGCGCACTGATCAATATCAGCATCCGCAAAAAAGTACATGGTACCATCATCTTTGTTGTTATTTTCTCTTTCCTGATATTGGGTATCACCACTATTAAATTCTTTATCTACCGCTCTGAAATGCAGAACCGCGAACGGCTCAGCAAAACCATGAGAGAGGTAGCCAAAGACGTGGAAAAGGTATTGGAAAATCAGCGTGACCTGGACCAGGTAGGGGATATGTATGATTCAGAACTGATGAAAAAGCTGGCTGGCTCCCTGTCGGATATCGCTAATGAACGGGCCCTGGATATCAATATCTACGACCGCGATGGCAACCTGCAGCAAACCACCCAGCCAATGATGACGGACAAAGGGCTGATCTCTGCAAAAATAGACCCGCAGGCATTCTACAGTTTATACCGGCTGGAGCAGATCCAGTTTATCCATACGGAATATATCGGGGTAATGCCGTTCCTGTCGGGTTACATGCCGCTGCGTAATCATGATACACATGAAGTGATTGCATACCTGAACGTTCCTTATTTCGCCACGCAAACAGAACTGAACCAGCAGATCTCCAACTTCCTCGTGGCCCTCATCAATTTCAACGCCTTCATTTTCCTCATCGCGGGAATGGTGGCGCTGCTGATCACCAATTCCATCACCCGCTCGTTCTCGCTGGTAACGGAAAAGCTCCGGCACGTAAACCTGGGTCAGCGCAACGATGAAATAGAATGGGATAAAGATGATGAGATCGGCGCACTGGTAAAGGAATACAATAAAATGGTACGCAAGCTGGAAGTGAGTGCGGTGCGACTGGCTAAAAGTGAAAGGGAGGGGGCATGGCGTGAAATGGCGCGGCAGGTGGCCCATGAAATCAAGAACCCGCTTACGCCTATGAAGCTGAGCATCCAATACCTGCAACGCGCTATCGCCGGCGATTCACCCAATGTGAAGGAGCTGTCGCGCAAAGTGGCCGGCACCCTCGTGGAACAGATCGAACACCTCTCCAATATTGCGTCCGACTTCTCCGCCTTTGCCCGCATTGGCGAACCAAACAACGAAGAGTTCCTGCTCAATGAAGTATTGTATTCCCTCACCTCCTTGTACCAGGGACATGAGGATTGTGAAGTTACCTACGTGCAGCCCACACACGATTTTTATGTATTTGCAGATAAAACCCAGATGAACAGGCTGTTCACCAACCTGTTGCTGAACGCTATACAGGCCATCCCCGACGACCGTAAAGGACAGATCGTGGTACGGTTGCAAATGACTTCTGATAGTCACGTGATTGTGAGTGTATCCGATAACGGCGAAGGCATTTCCACGGAAATACAATCCCGCATTTTCGTTCCCAACTTCACTACCAAGTCTTCCGGTACCGGCCTCGGACTGGCCATGTGTAAAAACATTGCCGAGCAGGCGAGAGGGGAGATCTGGTTTGAAACAAAGCTGAACGAAGGCACTACGTTCTATGTGAAGTTGCCGCTGCAGGGACATTAATACGGCAATCCTCCACAAAAAAAACGACGCTCTGGATTCCAGAGCGTCGTTTAAATAATTTTTTTGCGTTTACTGCTGTTGTGTATCGTCTTTAGCTACAAAGCTTTCTTTAATTTTTTCCAGCAGTTTGCTTTCGATCATTTGCTGCGACAGCTGTATCATGTTTTTAAATGCAGTTTCCTGGGAAATACCGTGACCAATAATTACTGGTTTGGAAACGCCTAAAACAGGAGTACCGCCATATGATTCAGAATCAAATTTTTTCATGTAGTCATCCTGAATATTACGTCTTAACGCAATTTCATGGAATGATTCGGCCATCTTAAGTACGATGTTTCCGGTAAAGCCTTCGCATACAATTACATCTGCTTTTTCGGAGAGGATATCTCTTCCTTCAATGTTGCCGACGAAATTAATTTGTTTGCTTTCTTTTAACAGCGGGTAAGTTGCCTGCGCAAGCAGGTTGCCTTTGCCTTCTTCTTCGCCGATATTCAGTAAACCAACTTTAGGATTGGGTACCTGAAGAATATGTTTGGAATATAGGGATCCGAGAAGGGCAAATTGTGCCAGGTTTTCAGGTTTGCAGTCGGCGTTGATACCTACGTCGAGCAAGAGGCCGTACGTGCCGTTTTCACGGGGTACCAGAGTAGATATAGTAGGACGTTGCACTCCCTCTATGGCTTTAATGGAATAATAGGTGCCCACCATCATGGCGCCGGTATTACCTGCGCTGATGAAAGCATCTATTTTTTCATTTTTCAGTAAATGAAAACCGATAGAGATGGAGGATTGTGGCTTCTCTTTCAGCGCCTTGGTAGGGTGTTCATCCATCCCGATTACCTGGGATGAATGAACAACTGAATATTTTGATTGGTCCAGCTGTGCTGCTGCAATTAAAGGAGCTAACTGTTGTTCGTCTCCAATTAAAACCAGATGCACCTCAGATGCAACAGTGTCTAAATATAATTTTACTCCTTTTACTGCTTCGGTGGGCGCGAAATCGCCACCCATCATATCAAGCCCGATTCTCATGTAACTCAAGGTTTGTTCTTGTTAGCTCGGGTAAAAATAGTAAAATAATTTATTATTTAGCTGCGCTCTGTTTTTCCAACACTACTTTTCCTCTGTAGTACAGTTTGTTTTCCACCCAATGAGCACGGTGTCTCAGGTGCACTTCACCGGTTGCGCTGTCTGTGCTTAATGTATCCGCTACCGCCTTATAATGCGTTCTTCTCTTTGCTGATCTTTGCTGAGAATGTCTGCGTTTAGGATTTGGCATTTTATTTAATTTTTAATTGTCCTTAAATTTATCCAATCCTTTCCAGATTGGGTTATCGTTTTCTTTTGCCTGCTGGTTCATTTGCTCCAGCATTTCAATCACTTTCGGATTAC
This sequence comes from Chitinophaga ginsengisegetis, assembly GCF_900168065.1. Classification (GTDB taxonomy): domain Bacteria; phylum Bacteroidota; class Bacteroidia; order Chitinophagales; family Chitinophagaceae; genus Chitinophaga; species Chitinophaga ginsengisegetis. The sequence continues at coordinate 204,062 of NZ_FUZZ01000006.1, forward strand.
ACCCGCTTTTGCCGTCGGCATTGTCAGGATGTATACGTTGCATTGGAATGCTCAGATGGATGAACTCGTATATAAATTCTGCCACGTTCAAATGGCTCTCTGTCTTCAGTATATACGATACATCCGGATCTTCTTCTCCACTTGCCAGCTCTTCCGGATTCTCTACCAGCTTTACTATCTGGTTAAAATCATCCCATAGCTGCATTTCGAAGGGCTCTCCGCACCGGTCGCAGGTAACTGTTACCTTACCACCTATCGCAAATTTCAGTAAGAAGAAGTTACTCTTCTTGTCCAAAGTGAGATTTACACTCACCTCGCAATTACTGAAATCCCTCGGCTCCTCGAAATTATCAAAGAAACGCTCCCCGATAGCATAATGAAATGAATGTTCCCCTGGGTTTAATCCAACAAAGGCTATATCAAATTCGCGGAGTGGTTTCATATCAATATCCTCACTTTTAGAGGGATGCAAAGGTAATTAAATATTTGCAATTGCAAAAATTTCATAAATTTGTTCACCAACGATATCTTATTTATATATATATTTATATCATAAAATATCAGCCATATTGATGTTGTGGCATCCAGGCGTGAGGCGCAAAGGTACGTAATTAGCTTTTATCTTATACCTGATTTTCACAATTCAACGATTTTATTGAAAACCCGTATCCCCATTCCATCAAAACGATGAAGGCCACAGGAAAATACAGTAAGAAAATAAACACTACTGGTAGTGCCGGCATGCCTTTAAACGGTGCTCCGGACCTCTTTTCCCTGCCCATAACGGCCTGGCTCAACAGTACCAGCGCCGGCCTGCTGGTGACCAATGAAAAACACCGCTGCATATGGGTAAATGACATTTTCAGCCGGTATATGAATGGGAATACCCCCCTGAACTGCTCGTATCCGGAACTGATCCGCTATCTGAAACCAATGGTAGCCGATTATGTGCCGCTGGAAGCCAAAATGAAATCCCTCCGCAAGGAAAAAAAGCCCTGGTTCGGTTGGGAAGTGCCCTTCCGCAACGGTCATATCTGGGAAATTAATTACCTCCCCGTATTCAACGGCGAAATATTCAGCGGCAGCATCTGGCAGGCCGTCGATATCACCCGCAGGCACAACGTACAGGAGGAAATAAAACGCAATGAGGAAAAATTCAGGGTTATCCTCAATAACCTCAACGCTGCCATGTGCGAAACAGACGTAAAAGGCAATATCACCCGCGTATACGAAAGCTTCTGCCGCCTCTCCGGCTATAACGAACAGGAACTCATCGGCCGGAACATCACCGACGTTTTTGTACCGGAAGATAACCGGGCCTACGCCCGCGCCCTCCGCAAAAAACGGCTCGATGAAAACGTGCCCCTCGTATACGACATGGAAATAAAGCTGAAAGACGGCTCCAACCGGTGGATCCTCGCCAGCTCGGCCAATATATACGACCGCCACGGTAACATTACCGGCGGAGCAGGGATCCACATAGATATTACAGATCAGAAAAAACTGCAACAGGAACTGGAAACAGCCCGCCGCCAGGCAGAAGAAGCCCAGCGCGCCCAGAAAGACTTCCTCGCCAGCATGAGCCACGAAATCCGTACGCCGCTCAATGCCATCATCGGCATGGCCCACCTGCTCGAAGAAACCCACCTGGACCCGCAACAGCAGGAATACGTTAACATCCTGAAAAACTCCTCCGGCATACTGCTGGGCATAGTCAGTGATATTCTCGATATTTCACGCATTGAAGCCCGGGAAATACAGGTTAACCAACGCGAATTCAACCTCCGCGAACTGATCCAGTCACTACGCAATACCTTTGAACTCAAACTGGGGCGCCGCCCCGTAAAAATAACCGCAGAACTGGACGCTGCCCTCAACACCTGGCTGATTGGCGACGATGTACTACTGAACCAAATACTAATCAATTTGTTAGGTAATGCAGAGAAGTTCACCAACGAAGGCGAAATTGCCATCACTGCCACCCAGGAAAGCTGGCAGGAAAATAAGCTCTGGATACGCTTCCGGGTAAGCGATACGGGCATAGGCATCAAAAAGGATAAACTGGAACTCATTTTCCGGAACTACAAACAGGCAGAAGACGATATCCGTGAAAAATACGGTGGTACAGGTCTGGGACTCGCCATCGTTAAACAACTTGTGGAAATCCAGGGTGGCAACATCACCGTGGAAGAACTCTCCGGCTTTAATACCTGCTTTAGCTTTAATATCCCCTTCCTGGATAGCCGCCGGCCACTCACGGTCAATACAGATAAGCTAAGCAGGAAATTACTGCAACGGTCATTTGAAGACGCAAGGGTCCTTGTGGTGGAAGATAACCAGATGAACCTGCGCTATATCATGAGCCTGCTGGAAAAATACAAAATCAACTATCAGCTGGCTACCAATGGCCCGGATGCTACCTGGTTCCTCGAATCCCGGCAATACGACCTTATCCTCATGGATATCCGTATCCCTGGCATGAATGGCATGGAACTGGCTCAAAAAATAAGGGCAGATGAAGAACAGCCGAATGTGGCCACGCCGGTAATCGCCACCACCGCCGTAGCAATGGAAAGCACCGCCACCATGGCGAGGGCCGCCGGAATAACAGATATACTCACTAAACCCTATACACCAGACCAGCTATTACAGATTTTTAATAAATATCTCAACGAAGACGAAACAGAATTAATAATGGAAGAAGTGCAGAACTTAAGCGGATTTGAGTTTAATAACGATTTGGATGTCAAATATCTCACAGATCTCTATGAGAGCAATATTTCCTATGCCGCCGATCTCTTTGAAATTTTTATCAGAACTATCCGGGATGAAATCGCCAAACTGCAAACAATGGTAGATAACCACGAATGGGAAGCCATGAAATTCCAGGTACATAAACTGAAACCGAATTTCGCCATGGTGGGCCTCACCTGGATCAGCGCTAAAATGCAGGAACTGGAAAATTATCTCCGTATCAACCAGGAACTGCATAGTACAGAAATCTGCCGGCTTTTTGATGAAATTACGCAGGATGTAAACCGCTACTATCCACTCGTGGAAGAAGAATATGGCAAGATGCGCGATTTTATCGACTCCCCCGGCGAATAATCAGTACGATTGCAGCACCTCTTTCATGCTGTTGTAATAATTACCGCCAAATAAAATGAAATGTACCATCAACGGGTATAACTGGCAGATGCCTATCCGCTGTTGCCACCCCGGCTGTAATGGATAGGCAGCCTGGTACGCATAATAAAACCGCGTGTCAAAACCACCAAAAAGCCGCGCCATGGCCAGGTCTATTTCCCGGTGGCCATAATACACCGCCGGATCAAAAACACAGGCCCGCCCGTTACTTCCCACCATAAAATTACCGGACCACAAATCACCATGCAGCAATGCCGGCGCTTCCACCGGGAAAATCTGCGGCAACTGCCGGCACAACCGCTCTACCTGCTGCACCAGCTGCCTGTCTACCAGCTGCTGGTCATAAGCCATCCTGATCAGCGGCAATAAACGGTTAAACGCATAAAACACCGGCCAGCTGCTATAAGGCGTATTATACTGCTTCAAACTTCCCACATAATTGGTTCCCGCATACCCATAATGGGGCTGCGTTACGCGATGCTGCTTCGCCAGCGAAACAGCAAAGTCATCCCAGAAATCAGCCACTGCCTGCCCCTTCGTCAGGAATTCCTGCAACAGGTAAGCCCGTCCGTTCACACTCCCGTATGCCAATGGTTTGGGCGTCTGCAATGCTTTGGCAGCCTGCAACTCCAGCAATCCCGCGTACTCCTGTTTAAACATATCAGGGTACTTCCCGGCATCATTCATCTTAATAAAAAAATATCCTTCGTTGGTGCCTATACGAAAAGATTCGTTAATATCACCACCATGCACGCTTTTTGCATCATTAATATGTATTTTTACTTTCAAATGTTCGGAAAGTGCTGTGCTTAACTGTTTTTGTAGAATTTCATCTATCATGTTCCGCCACATTATATGGAGACAAAAGTCCGGATTAAAAAGAAAATCGTCCGTATTGTACTAACACTTACGGCTATACTGTTGTTAAAAGGATTATTCGCCTGGAGTAACCGCTTCGGCGATTTCTACTTCCATAGGTGGTACGATTGGAGTAGTTTGGCGTTCAGACAAGTAACAGGTATAGTTCCATTCAGTATTGGCGATGTAATATATACTGCCTGGATTATCGGAGGAATACTCTATTTGTTAAAACTATGTTATAAACTCATCCGCGCACGTTGGGAAGCCCTGGGTTTTCAACTGCTTCGCGGTGTTCAATTCCTGCTTGGGGCATATCTTGCCTTCCTCGTATTATGGGGCTTTAACTACGAACGCAACTCCCTCACCAGCGATACCCGTATCGTTACGGGCACTTATAACACGCAGCAACTTTACCATTTATCGGATACATTACTGCAGTTAGTCAACCTGGAAAAGGCCAACACGGGCGATACCACCGGTGTCATGAAAACGGATACCACCGGCAAACCCATTTTTGAAAGGGCCATCGCTGCTTATGATGCTGCTGCCAAAACCTGGCCGGCCCTGCGTTATAAAGCGCCCAGTATAAAACCGGCTATGTTCGGCCACTGGCTTAACTACCCCGGTGTTACCGGTTACCTCAACCCGTTTACCAACGAAGCGCAGGTAAATACCACCGTTCCCGATGTATTGCTGCCATTTGTTTCCTGTCATGAAATTGCACACCAGATAGGGTATGCGCCGGAAGAAGAAGCCAACTTTGTAGGTTACCTGGCGGCTACCAGCATTCCGGATAGCCATTTCCGTTATGCCGCCAATTTTGATATGTTCCTTTACAGCGTTCGCCAGCTTGCCCGCCGCGATACCACCCTCGCCCGCAACATCTGGAAAAGGGCGCTCCCCGGTGTAAAAGCCGACTATAAAGCCATCATGGATTTTTATGAACCTTATACGGGAAAAGTAGATGCCTATTCCTCCCTGCTGTACGACCGCTACCTCAAAGCCAATAAACAGGATAAAGGTATCCGCAGCTACAGCGAAGTAACCGGCTGGCTCATCGCCTATTTCAAACTATAACAGGCGTCAGTTCATCATCAGCACATTCACGCTGCGCTGCAAAATATTAAAGGCAATTTCTGCCATCAGGTTTTCACGGTCAAGCGTAGGGTTTACTTCGGTGATCTCAAAACAACAAATCTTACGGTGTTGCATGAACTTGGCAATCAGGTCCTCAGCTTCCCGCTCTCTCAATCCATTACTTACCGGTGTGCCGGTACCTTTGGAAATAGAAGCGTCCAGGCTGTCCACATCAAAAGAAACATAGATGTACTCACAATCACTCAGGTAACGGAACACAGAACGGGAAATGTTCTCCGGCCCTTTCCTGCGTACTTCACTGGTGGTGATCACCTTCATACCATATTGCTTGATCAGGTAATCTTCTTCCTTCTCATAATCCCGCAGGGAAATAAACACAATATCTTCCGGAAGCACCTTCGGCGCTATTTTACCGATATTTTTCAGGGCATTCCACATTTTAGCGGTATTCTCATCCAGGTCGTGCACCTTGCAGTCCATATTGTCTTCCGCAATGGCGGTAGCCAGCGGCATACCATGCATATTACCGGAAGGGGTGGTATAAGGTGTATGCAGATCGGCATGCGCATCTATCCAGATCACGCCCAGCTTGGCTTTGGGATGGGCCATCTTTAAACCTGCAATCGTTGCGCCGGCAGTACTGTGGTCACCGGAAAGCAACACCGGGAACCAGTTGGCCTTCACTGTTTCGCACACACTTTTGCTGATACGCTCGTACATATTAAAAGTACCTTTGATCCTTTTGGCATAGGGCGATTCGATAGGTTCAAACAACAGCTTATTTTCCGTTTCAATTGCTTCGGTGGGGAAGTGTACAAAAAAGTTGCTCATAAAGTCCAGCGCGGCAATCTTAATAGCATCTACACCCAAACTGGCGCCACGCGTACCTGCTCCTATTTCTGATTTTACTTCTATTATTTTAATATTCTTCATAAAAATAGCATTAAAGGCAAGCTACAGGATTTTATGTGAACGCCCAAAGCAACGGAACGTGTGATGGTGAAAAACTTGTATATAATACATGAATCAAATCCAATACAGTAGCGTTATTGTAGCGATTTGTTCAATATTTCCCCGGTTCTGGTTGACAACGTTGAATTTTAACCGGGCTATTTTTTTAGCTGCTGATTTATAAATAATTTGAGTCTATTACCATATTATAAAATTAAAATCATGGACTTTCAATTGACGGAAGAGCATCTGATGATACAAAAGGCAGCACGCGATTTTGCTGTTACTGAATTACTGCCAGGTGTAATAGAAAGGGATGAACACCAGAAGTTCCCCACAGAACAGATCAAAAAACTGGGAGAACTCGGCTTCCTGGGTATGATGGTGAGCCCGAAGTATGGGGGAGCAGGACTGGACGCGATCTCTTATGTGCTGGCAATGGAAGAAATCTCAAAAATTGATGCCTCCGCCTCTGTGGTCATGAGTGTTAATAACTCCCTCGTTTGCTGGGGGCTCGAAACATTTGGTACAGAAGAACAAAAACAGAAATACCTGGTACCCCTGGCTTCCGGGCAGATAATTGGCGCATTTATGTTAAGTGAGCCTGAAGCCGGTTCTGATGCTACTTCCCAGCGTACGATCGCAGAAGATAAAGGAGATCATTACCTGCTCAATGGTACCAAAAACTGGATCACCAACGGTAACTCCGCCAGCGTATACCTGGTAATGGCGCAAACCCACCCTGAAAAAGGAAGTAAAGGCATCAACGCCCTCATCGTGGAAAAAGAAATGCCCGGTATCACCATCGGCGCCAAAGAAAACAAACTCGGCATCCGCGGCAGCGATACCCACAGCGTGATGTTCCAGGATGTAAAAGTGCCAAAGGAAAACAGGATAGGAGAGGACGGCTTCGGGTTTAAATTTGCCATGAAAACCCTCGCTGGCGGCCGTATCGGCATCGCATCCCAGGCACTCGGCATCGCCAGTGGCGCGTATGAACTGGCCCTGAAGTATTCTAAAGAAAGAAAAGCATTCGGTAAAGAAATAGCCCAACACCAGGCCATCCAGTTTAAACTGGCAGATATGGCCACCCGCATAGAAGGCGCCCGCCTGTTATGCCTCAAAGCCGCATGGGATAAAGATCAGCACCAGGACTATACCCTCAGCAGCTCTATGGCCAAAGTATTTGCCTCCGAAACCGCTATGTGGGTAACCACCGAGGCAGTGCAGGTACACGGCGGCTACGGCTATGTAAAAGAATATCACGTAGAACGCCTCATGCGCGATGCCAAGATCACTCAGATCTATGAAGGTACCTCAGAGGTACAACGCATCGTTATCAGCAGGAGCATTCTCTCGTAACGCGGATTTTGTCTTTTTCAGGATTAGGCTGATTATGCTGATTCAGGGATTTGATCACTTTTGATTTTAAATGATTAAGGGAGATATAAGCGAAAATCGCTTATATCTCCCTTAATCATTTAAAATCCTTATAAAATCAAAAAGTAAAATCAATGAAATCAGTATAATCAGCCTAATCCTGAAAAAGACAAAATCCGCTTATCTTTGCCCGATGGCAATTAATTTAGAAGCATACCACGAAGTGCTCGACCGGCTCCATCCATATCACGCCCGGCTGGTAGCCGTTTCCAAAACGAAACCAGTGGAAGATATCGCTGCGTTCTATGCAGCAGGGCAAAGGATCTTCGGCGAAAACTACGTACAGGAACTAACAGAGAAACAGGCACTTTTACCGGCAGACATAGAATGGCATTTTATTGGGCACCTGCAATCCAATAAGGTAAAATTCATTGCGCCATTTGTTCATACTATTCATGCAGTGGATAGTCTTAAATTGCTGCAGGAAATCAATAAACAGGCTGCTAAACATCAGCGTGTTATTCATTGCCTGTTACAGGTACACATTGCAGCAGAAGAAACAAAGTTTGGTATGGATGCGCAGGAGTTACAGCAACTGCTGCAAACATACCACGCCGGTCCATCCGCTTTTTCACAGGTACGCATTGCCGGCATGATGGGCATGGCTACCAACACTTCCAACGAAACACAGATCCGTGAAGAGTTCCACCAGCTCCACAAATTGTTTGGATCCGTTAAAACCACTTACTTTAACAACGAAGCGTACTTTAAAGAACTGTCCATTGGCATGAGCGCCGACTATCACCTCGCCCTGCAGGAAGGGAGTACCCTGGTGCGTATAGGTAGCCTGCTCTTTGGCGAAAGGAACTATTCACAAATGTAGTCTTATGAAAAAACTAAGCATCCTCCTGGCAGGTATCGGCCTGGCTTTTACCGCCTGCAATACCGGTCAATCCGCTAAAACCCCTGCCAATGGTGTGTGGCAGGCAAAACTGCACCGCACCGATGGGGCAGACATCGTTTTCAACTTTGAAGTAAAAGATACCGCCGGTAAAAAAGTACTGTATGTACTGAACGCAGCAGATAAATTACTGGTAGATGAAGTCACCGTAACCGGCGATTCCCTGCTGATTAAAATGCCCTTCTTCGACTCGGAATTCAAGGCAAAGCTTACCTCCGACAGCGCCGCAGAGGGCCTCTGGATCAGGCACCTGGCGGATAAAGACGTAAGCATTCCTTTCTCTGCCGTAGCAGGCAAGGCAGAACGCTTCGCCGTAAACACACCCGCTGTCGCCAACGTGTCCGGCCGTTGGGTAACACAGTTCGTATCTTCAAAAGATAAGGACAAAGCCCCTTCTACCGCCATTGGAGAGTTTAAACAATCCGGTAACATCGTACACGGCACCTTCCTCACCACCACCGGCGATTATCGCTTCCTGGATGGCGTGGTTGATGGCGATACCCTGCGCCTCTCCACCTTCGATGGCTCCCATGCGTACCTGTTTACGGCCCGCGTTGGGAAAGACAGCATCACAGACGGCCGCTTCTTTGCCGGTATCGGCGACGGACTCGAATACTGGTCGGCCGTGAAAAATGATACCGCCAAACTCGCCGACGAAAGAACCATCGTCACCATGAAACCCGGTCAGCAACAACTTGATTTCACCTTCCCTGATCTCAACGGCAACAAGGTGAACATCAAAGACGACCGCTTCAAAAACAAAGTGACAATCATTACCCTCATGGGCTCCTGGTGCCCTAACTGTATGGACGAAACCGGCTTCCTCAGCAAATGGTATGAGAAGAATAAAGACCGTGGCGTGGAAGTAATCGGGCTGGCTTATGAACGCACCACCGACTTCGAAAAATCGAAACATGCCCTCGAAGGCTTCCTGAAACGCTTTAATGTAAGCTACCCGGTACTGATTACCGGCGTAACGCCCGCCGATCCTGCAAAAGGAGAGAAGACCCTCCCGCAGCTCACCGGCATCAAAGGTTTCCCCACCACTATCTTTATCGATAAAAAAGGGAACGTACAGGAAGTGCATACCGGCTTTTCCGGCCCCGGTACAGGAGAACACTACGAACAGTTCCAGGCTGACTTTAACCGACTGGTTTCCAGTATGTTGGAAGCTGAGTAGATACAGATCAAGTCCACCTCAGGTCCACATCAAGTCCACGTCAAAGGCATGGATGAAGCATGGATAAAGCATAGTTAAAGCATGTCCTAAGCATGCATGAGGCATCGGATCGGTTATCTTCCTGTTAACAATCCGTTTTCATAACTGGTGCTTTTCAGATATTCGGGCTAAAAAGGTATTATAACCAATATATAAGACTATTGTATAATATTGTGCCGAAACACATAAATCCTCTCTGGTATTTGCTTTCCGGGGAGGATTTACTTTTTAATAAAATTTATTATTTCATTTCTTTCAAAAAGGTTTGAAAAATACCAGAATCTGATTATTTTACTGCTCCGTTTGACTTTTATAAATTCCATTATCTAATACGCTTATCTTATCCACCTGCCGGGACAATGTCAATTCTGATGTTGTCCTGGATAGCGTTCCCTTCGAATTTTCACGATATTGATACTGGTACATTTACTCTCTCTTAGCAGGTGGTTTTTCTTCCCTTTTCCTATACAATAACATTTCTTTAAGATCGGATCTTCTCCACACACTTTTACTGGCCTGATATTTGAAAATTTCTGGTTACAGTGTGAATGAACCATGCACACAAATCATTTGTTAAACCATAAAAATCCAGAAATTATGTCTACAACGAAATTTCTCGCAGGTGCTATAGCCGGCCTTACTACCGGTTTAGTAATTGGATTATTAACAGCCCCTGATAGCGGTGATAAAACCCGTAAAAAAATTAAAACAACAGCAGATGATTGGCGTCATAAAATCAATGGCCTGGTAGGAAAAGGAGGAGAGGACCTGTCTGATCTGAAAGAAGTATTCGAACATGAAATAACCGGCCTGCAGGATGATGTTCGCCAAAGAGTGCTGAAGCTGATTAATAAAAGTCAGGGCGTTTACAACAGGTTCAGAAGAGAAGCATTGTCATAATGATAGTTTACATAAAAAAAAGCGGAGATAACAAACAGATGGTTCATTATCTCCGCTTTTTTATTGTGTAAATCTTACTTCAGAATTTCGCCGGTTTCCATATAATTTTTGAAACGTTTGATATCTTTTACCAGCATATTTTCAAATGCAGGATTTAACAGCCAGGCCAGCCCTGAGCCTACATATCCGGCCGGTGGCCGGTAAGTGATCATCACATCAATTTCCGTTCCGCCGTTAAAGGTTTCCCGGAAAGTAACCCTGCCCGCGGTAGCAATAGAGGACCCCGGTAATGATCTCCAGCCAATCAATTCTCCCGGCACCTCCTTTACAATTTCAGCATCCCATTCCAATGTACCAATGCCGCCAGGCCCCTTTACCACCCAATGCGAATGGAAAGGATCCGTTTCTTCCACCGACTGCAAATGCTTCATAAACACCGGCAGGTTATTCAACTGACGCCAGAAATAATATACCTCCTCCTTCGGATTGTCAATAGAGATAGTAGTCCTGATATTTACAGACGCAGTATGTTTGTCCGGTTTCCGTCTGCCCAGAAATCCATTCACCAGGTCGTTGCCACTGATACCTCTGTATAACAGGTAACCAGCTCCCAGGAGTTTAAAAAGGCTTGATACAGGCGATTTATCTACTTTGCTGATGGCACTGCCGAGCAGCCAGGCACCGGTAAAAATGGAAACAATTCTGCCTTCGGGTGTAACATTGATGATATTAGAGCTATCATATAAGGACCCTGCTTTTGGTTGTTGTGGATCTTGAAGATTAAGTTGTTGTGTTAAGGAACTCATATATACAGTTTGGGGAACCTACAGCTAAAACCCTGCACTTTTGTTGGGAATGAGTTAAGTTGTTGATATTTAATAAGATAGATATGATGACGCCCACCATGTTCCTGTGGCACATCAGATACGGTGCGTAATTTCTTACACACTACCGCTCACAAGGGGAAACATATATACTTTACCGGTAGGAAGCTATAGTCTTCACCAATTATATGCCAACCGTATCTTGCATTTCTCTCCGCGATGGGTTATCTTAACCCGGTAAATAAAAGACTACATGAAAAAAGTACTGACCGCGTTATTACTGCTGGCTGGCCTCCAAAGCTCGGCACAGAAGGAAATAGCCCCCAACAAATGGCTGAAACTCTTTAATGGCAAGGATCTGAAAGACTGGGACATTAAAATAACCGGGCATGACCTGAATGATAATTTTGGAAATACCTTCCGGGTAGACAGCGGCATGCTGAAAGTGAGCTACGAAAACTATGATGAATTCAGGGAACAATACGGACATATCTTCTATAAAAAGAATTTTTCCGCCTACCTGGTGGTAGTGGAATATAAATTTACCGGCGACCAGGTGAAAGGCGGCCCGGGTTGGGCCTTTCGTAACAGCGGCATCATGCTGCACGGACAAACTGCTGCCAGTATGACCAAAGACCAGGACTTCCCCATTTCACTGGAAGAACAGCTGCTGGGCGGCAATGGTAAAGACCCCCGCTCTACAGCAAACCTCTGCACACCCGGCACCAACGTGGTGATGAATGGAAAACTCATTAAAGACCATTGCATCAGCTCCACCTCCAAAACCTATCATGGTGATGTATGGGTACGCGCGGAAGCCCTTGTACTGCGGGACTCCGTTATCAAACACATTGTAGAAGGGGATACCGTTATTGTATACAATAAGCCGCAGATGGGCGGCGGCAACGTGTCGCACCCTAAACCGGGGCTGCTGCAGGAAGGTAAACTCCTATCCGAAGGCTCCATTTCCCTGCAAAGCGAAAGCCACCCGGTGGCCTTCCGGAAAGTAGAATTGTTCGACCTGTCTCCCTACATCAACGACCCGGTTAAGCTGAATAAAATCCTCCACCTGCTGCAGAACCGGCCGGGAGCGAAAAAAGCAAAATAACATGATGACGGGGGCGGGGTGGAAAATCCGGTACCATCTTTAACCGCTTTAGGCTACCTTTGCCCCCTCGAAAGAAATAGCATGGAAAATTGTACGCTCTATACACACGAAGTGGAAATGGAGAAAGTGCTGACCCGTATGAGGGCGCATTTTGGAGAACAGGCAGTAAAAGTAAACGGACCGGCAAACCGTTGGGAACAACTGACCATCACATCAGGAAAAAAACTGCTGCGAAAAGGCCATACTCTCACCATCAACTACCGCCAGCGCGCCACACCCGGCTACCAGCTGGTACGCAGCGATGACCCGGTAACCACCAACCTGATCGGCATGTACGGCTTTGTACAACAACTGCCGGCAGACAACTCCGCCCTGAAGGAACTATTACTCGCAAAAGTGGCCACACTTAATACCGAAATCGTTATCCTCGCCAGCCCTTCATTCAACGGCGACCTTCGTGCCGCCATCATGGACCTGGCCGATGAACTGGATGGTATCTTCTTCTGCGAAAATAATTTCATCTTCAACACCGAAGTACAAGGCTTCTGGGATAAAACCGGCGCACTGCTGCTCGATGTAAACGGCCATTCTACCGCTACCAATCTCACGGTAAATATCAACGCACGGTATTTCGATAGCCAGGACGCGCCTTCCTCCGCAGCAACAGAAAGAAAACAACGGAACATACAGCTCCTGCAGGAAATGCAGGTGAAAACAACCGCCAACCTTCCTGTTATCAGGGATGAAAACGAAGTAGTGCTGCGCACCGCTGCAGAGACAGCCGAGAGGGTAGCCGTACTCGCCGCCGTAAACACTGTGGCCTTCGGATACCTGGAAAGCCCCGCAGTAATCAGCTACCTGCAACAACATCAGCTCTGGGATAAAACCACACCCGCCGAAAGAGCTTTCCTGGAAGATCCGCAGGAAGACGCAAAAACACGGGAAACCTGGAAGTGTGAAGACATATGGGTATTGCTGTGGGCATTAAAAAAAGTACCCTCCCTCGGGGAAATGGACGCACTCTGCAACCTCGATATGGTGCCGGAAGAAGCTTTCCCTTTCCGGGGCCCCGCTTCTGATCCCGCCGCATTCCTCGCCGGCGCCACCGAATTGCGCAGCGTTACAGAAATACTCGATGCCAACGACCTCTACTACCGCGCCAACTGGGCCTGTGTAGACGCACGCATAAAAGGAGAAAAGGAACCGCTGCATCCCGGAATTGTATATGAAAGACATTATGCCCTCAACTGGCTCACCAACTACAGGAACCAATACTGGGATGATGTTACCTGCGATACCTGATAAAATAAAAGCGCCGCGGAGACATTATCTCCGCGGCGCTTTTATTTTATTACGATATTATTTACCTGAAGTGATCATCAGCTGGCGAATATACTTCACCGGCGCACTGCCGTAACTGAGAAACTTTTCATTAAATGCTTTCAGGCTGTAATCCTTACCCTGCTGCTGTTTGTAAGCCTCCCGGAGATCAATGATCTCTTTGTAACCAGTGAAATAGCTGGTCAGCTGCACGCTGGATACACTCACCCGCTTCCATTTTCCTTCCGCTTCTGCGGCTTGCTGGAACGCTTCTTTGGTCAGCAAATGAATGGCATCTTCCTTACTCATATCTTTCACATGTACACTGTAATCCAGGATGGTATTGCATACTGTACGCAGGTTCCACTTGTACCACATCAGCCACATTTCCGGCTCGTTGTTGCCATAACCGTTTTCCAGCATCATCTGCTCCGTATATACGGCCCATCCTTCAATCATGGCGCCATTGCTCATGAGCGATTTAATCAGGCTGGGTGATTGATTGGCATACACCAGCTGGGTGTAATGACCCGGAATCGCTTCATGAATATCCAGGATCTGGAGGATATACTGATTGTATTCACGCAAATAACTTTCTGCTTTATCTTTTGGCCATCCCTCCAGGCTGCCCACGTTGTAATAGGTGTTGCCGCCTTTATCATAGGGGCCGGGCGCGCTGATGGAAGCACCTGCCACACCTGCCATATAAGCCGGTTCTTTACGCACCACCAACGGTTTGGACGGATCAATATACAACAGGTCCTTTTTCTTGATAAACGCAATCAGCGAAGGCAGCTGCTTTTCTATGGCCGACTGGAATTCCTCCGGCTTCACATGCTTCACAGAAAGCGTATCGATCATGCGGCCTATCAGCTCCAGCGAATCAGATGGCATGGGTGTATTGCCAAAATATTTCGGCCACAATTGGCGGCTGATCTTTGTCATTTCACCATGTACAAATGCTTTACGCGCTATCGCGGAATCATAGATCTGTGCAGCGGTAAAAGATGACTGGATATCAAATTTAAACTTCTGATCGTACAACGCTTTGCCTAAACGGAAACTGCGTGGATGCTCGGGCTTCAATGCCTTTAGCCATGCGGCGTAATCGCGGATCGCTTTGGCGGCGGTTTTGGCGCTGGCCAGCATGGTGGCCTGCTCTGCTGCAGGGATACCGGTTTTCTTCAGTGAATCTGCAAAGTCTTTTTCAAATACCGATAAGCCGCCATTGTTCTGATCTATGGCCAGCGAAGTAAGTTCCGGTACCGGATCTTTGATCTGCTTTTTTGCGGCTTCGTAATAAGCCGGGATATTCTGCAACCTGCTGCCAAAGCTGCGCAGCCTGGTTTCCAGCGGTGCGTAGTTTTCATTTAAGATAAAGGCAAACGTGTTACTAACGTTATAGGAAGATGGATCCCATTCGTTGCTCTTCTGCTCCTTAATACCCCATTGCACTGATTCCAGGTAGTTCTGTATCAGCTGGTAATCAATTTTATTGGCGTCATTCAACGCAGTAAGATCATAGGATTTAAGTGAATCCAGTTGTTGCTGCGCAAATGCGAGTCGCGCTGCGGCCGCGGTGCTATCCGGTACTACCAGCACTGAGTCATATTTATGATAGCCTACACCGGTGGCCCAGTCGGGGTTTTCTTTCCAGAGGGCGTCAATAAAACGTGCCTGGTATGCGCTGAAAGCATGATTCAGCGTACTGTCGGTACCGTTAGTTTGGTTGCTGCTGTTGCCGTTGTTACAGGCTGCCAGGGCAGCTGCGGCGGTTGCGCAAAGAAGGAATTTTTTCATTGCAGAAGATGATTGTTGTTGTTTTCAAAAGCCTGTGTAATATACTATTTAATTATTTTCTTTACTTTTGCTGCGTACTTAATTAAAAACTGCAAACACTTGCGCCATGTAATGTCACAGGCATATTAATTTATTCCTTTCGCCGTTCCATCCCGGAACCGGCCTGTGAAACTATTGTTTAATTTAAACCCTGATGACATGGCAATTTCTCAGAAATATGGCCGTACCTGGCATTATCCGTTTTCACCCGGCACTACAAGCGACGACCGTATTCAATACGAATACTGGCATTCGCTGCAGCAGATCCCGTGTTGATTCATACGGAAAAGCTGGACGGAGAAAATAACTGCTTATCCCGGTATGGGGTATTTGCGCGCTCACATGCAGCGCCCACTACCTCGCCGTGGACAGAAAGCATCCGCCGTTACTGGCAAAGCATAAAGAATGACCTGGGCGACCTGGAGATCTTCCTCGAAAATCTCTACGCGGTACATTCTATTGAATACCGCAACCTGGATCATCACTTTTATATATTCGGTATCCGGGAAGGCCAGCGGTGGCTTAGTTGGGAGGAAACCCAATTCTATGCAGCGATGCTGGACCTGCCGGTAGTACCGGAAGTGAAGCGTATAACGCCGCCGGCTACACGCCAGGAGTTTGAGCGCGATATACTGGGGCTGGTCAACGGTCCCGGCGCCTTTGATCCGCATGATGTGCATACCGGTCAGCCGGCAACAATGGAAGGCATTGTATCCCGCAACGCCAACGGCTATGCGGTGAGCGATTTTGCAGAAAACGTGTTTAAGTATGTCCGCAAAGGACATGTGAAAACAGACCAGCACTGGACCCGCCATTGGCGCCGTGCAAGGTTAAATAATGAAGGAGGTAACTATGTGGCAGCTCAGTGAAAATAAAGACTGGTCCCACCTGGAACATACATTTGAATGGGTGCGTGTAATGCAGGAAGTTCCGCAGGACGCGCGGTACCATGCAGAAGGTAACGTGGCCGTACATACGCAGATGGTGCTGGCGGCCTTGCAGCAACTACCTGCTTACCGGGAGTTGCCGCCGGCCGATCAGGAACTGTTGTGGGCCGCCGCACTGCTGCACGACGTGGAAAAGTACAGCACTACGGTTATTGAACCGGATGGACGCATCACGTCCGCAGGCCATGCCCGCAAAGGCGAAGCGCGCGCCCGGCAAATCCTTTACAGGGAAGTACCCGCGCCCTTCCTCGTCCGCGAGCAGATCGCCAAACTGGTGAGGTACCACGGCCTGCCGTTGTGGATCTTTGAAAAGCCCGATCCGCAGAAAGCACTGATCACCGCCAGCCTGGAAGTAAACACCCGGCTGCTGGCGTTGCTGGCCCGTGCCGATGCGCTCGGCCGTATCTGTACCGATCAGGCAGACCTGCTCTACCGGCTGGATTGCTTTGAAGAATTGTGCAGGGAAAATAATTGCTGGGGACAACCACGCCCGTTTGCCACACCGCAGGCGCGCATGGAATACCTGTTCAAAACCGGCAGCTCGCCGGACTATGTGCCGTTTGAAACGCCGCAAACGCCGGTCATACTGATGAGCGGACTGCCGGGCGCCGGGAAAGACACGTACATACAGCGGCATTATAAACAACTGCCGGTCATCTCCCTGGATCATATCCGGCAAACCATGAAAATAAGCCCTACTGATAAAAGTGGCAATGGCGTAGTGATCCAGGCCGCGAAGGAACAAGCCAGGATCTATCTCCGGGAAAAAAAATCCTTTGTATGGAATGCCACCAACATCACCCGGCAAATGAGGGAACAGTTGATCAGTCTTTTTACAACGTATGAAGCAGCGGTAACTATTGTGTATGTGGAAGTGCCGGCAGCGAAGCTGTTACAGCAAAACCGGCAGCGGGAAGAAGTGGTGCCGGCGGCAGCAATGGAGCGGTTGATCGGGAAACTGGAAGTGCCTACCAGTGCAGAAGCGCATGAGTTGAAAATAGCAGTCAGCAGTTAGCCATTGGCTACTGCTGACTGCTTCTTATTTAGAATTCATTCCGCCACATCATGCTCTCCACCGGTTTAATGGTGCGACCATTATATTTGGCATTTCCTTTTTTATTATAGAGTGTTTCTACTTCGCCTTCTACCACAAAGTAGATCAGCTGACCAATGGGCATGCCTGCGTATATGCGTACAGGTTGTGCACAGGAAATTTCCAGGGTCCAGGTGTTGCAGAATCCTACATCGCCTTTACCGGCGGTAGCGTGGATGTCGATCCCGAGGCGGCCCGTGCTGGACTTGCCTTCCAGGAATGGCACATGTGCATGCGTTTCGGTATACTCTTCTGTTACGCCGAGGTAAAGGGTGCCGGGTTGTAACACAAACCCTTCCTCCGGAATTTCAAAATGATCAATTTCATTGTGTTTGCGCGCATCCAGTACACGGTCTTTGTAGGTGGCCAGGTATTTACCCAGGTGCACGTCATAAGAATTGGTACCCAGGTATTTCCGGTCATAGGGAGCAATAACGATAGTGCCTTTTTCAATTTCCTCCAATATCCGTTTGTCTGACAGAATCATGCTTAGGTTCGTTTAGTTTTAGTGAGCTGTATTGTTAGCTTTTAGTTTTCAGCTGTTGGCATTTAGTGAAAGACCTGCTGCCAAAAGCTGTTTTTTCTGCTTTTTTGCTTTAATTTGGCAAGATATGCCATTAATACGAACGATACAAATTGATCCGGAAACGAAGCTGGGTGTATGGAAGATAACAGAAACGGAGAATTTTTTCCAGGAGAAGGTAAGCATCAGCCGGGCTATTCACCATCCGCATAAACGCTTACAGCATTTTGCGGGCAGGTACCTGCTGGTAACGCTTTTTCCGGAATTCCCCATTCAGGAAATTACGGTTACCCATACCCGTAAACCGGTGCTGGCATGTGATAGCTATCATTTTTCCATTTCACATTGTGGCGATTATGCAGCCGCTATCGTAAGCACCAAGGCAGCGGTGGGCATAGACATTGAAGAAGTAAAACCTAAAGTAGAACTGGTGTCGCACAAGTTCCTGTCGCCTTCAGAACGGTCGTTTATCGATCCAAAACATGAACTGTCGCATAAAACAATCTGCTGGAGCGCCAAAGAAGCCATGTTTAAATGGTATGGCCGGGGAAGTGTTGATTTTAAGGAGAATATGAAATTGCATCCCTTTGTTTTTCAACAGGCCGGTTTCATTACTGCCGATTTTAACAAACAGGATACAAATACCCGGTTATATTTGCAATATATTATGGAAAATGACCTATGCCTGGCATGGACTCATCCTGCGTGAGGAAAGAATTTATTAAGCACTGTCGCGTTATTTATGAAGATTTATTTACTCGGTTTTATGGGTGCCGGAAAATCCTATTGGGGTAAACAACTGGCGGATCACTGGCAACTGCCTTACTACGATCTGGATGAAGTGATTGTGGAAGCAGAGGAGATGGCCATCGCTGATATCTTTTCCAGCAAGGGCGAAGATTATTTCCGTGAAAAGGAAAGTCAGCTGCTCCGGGAATTATCCCAACAGGAAAACTTCCTTATCTCCTGCGGCGGCGGAACGCCCTGTTTCCAGGAGAATATGGATTTTATGAACGATCATGGCACCACCATCTGGATTAATCCTTCCGTGGAAGCAATGGTGGAACGCCTGCAACGCAAGAAATCCAAACGGCCGCTGATTGCCGGTCTGGAAGATGAAGACCTGATCGGATTTGTGGAGAAGAAAATGGCAGAACGCCTCCCTTTTTACCAGCAATCAAAGCACATAATTACATCTGATAATATTTCATTGGATACCTTTACGCAAAATTTCTGATATGCATAAGAGTTTTTTAGTTTGGGCGGCGGTATTAGGCGCATTGGCAGTAATTTTAGGCGCATTCGGTGCGCATAAACTGAAAGAGCTGGTGCCCCCTGAAACCGTATCTACTTTTCAGACAGGCGTTACTTATCAGTTCTATCACGTATTCGCATTAATTGCTACCGGCATCTTATTTGCTCATGTGCCCGGCAACCAGTTAATCTGGGCAGGCAGGTGCTTCATTATCGGGATCATCCTGTTTTCCGGTTCGCTGTATTTGCTCACGATGCTCAAAACCACCGGCAGCGTAGGTTTGAAAGGCATTGGCATCATTACGCCTATTGGAGGGGTATTTTTTATTGCCGGCTGGATCTGCCTGCTGGCAGGGATTTTAAAATTAAAAGCATAAAGCATTCTCGTATATGTACAGAGGTTTTTGGGTGTTGATAGTGAGTTTACTGACCGGGTCAGTGGGAATGGCGCAGGATAATGTAAATATTGCCGGTAAATGGTACGGCACCTTTAAACTTTATTACGGAGATAAATACCGGATGATCGTAAACCTGGAGAAGGATGGCGCAGGCTATAAAGGAACACTTGAGCTACCCGAAATGTCGGACAACGACCAGTTTGAGATAGAAACAGTGGTGTATCGAAGGGATACCCTGCTGCTGCGTATCGACGGAATGCGGTTCGCCTTCACCGGCGTATGGGATCCGGCTGCAAAGCAGTTCAGGGGTATTACCGGCCTGGGCGATGATCAAAGTGATACAGACCTCGGGCGGAAAGAAATTACAGTCGGAGAGGTATACAAAAGACCACAGGAACCAAAACCGCCTTTCCCGTATTATACGGAACAGGTGAGGTTTAATAATGTAAAAGATAGTGTTACACTCGCCGGAACGTTCACCCGTCCGGCGGCCCAGGGCAAATACCCCGTGGTGTTACTGCTTTCCGGCTCAGGTCCGCAGGACAGGAACGAGGAAATTGCAGGGCATAAACTTTTCCTGGTGCTGGCCGATTATTTCGCCCGTAACGGCATCGCTACCCTGCGTTACGACGACCGGGGCTTTGGCGCCTCTACCGGCGATTTTGATACATCCGATATCTACGATTTTTCGCATGATGCGCTTACCGCGCTGAAATACCTGAAAGCAAGAAAGGATGTGGATATCTTCCGTACCGGCGTACTCGGACACAGCGAAGGCGCTATCGTAGCGCAGATAGTGGCCGCAAACAATCCAGGGGTGGCTTTTGTAATATCAATGGCAGGGGTGGGCGTAAGCGGCCGCGAACTGATCGATCAGCAATCGGCCGCCAAAGGGAAAATGGCCGGTAAACCGGATAGCCTGATCCTGGCCGACCAGGTGCGCATGAAGCCTTACTGGGATCTCCTGGCAAGCGACAGCAACATTGCCGCTATCACGCCACGGGCCCAGGAAATTCTCCGGAATATATACCGTAATTCAAGTGAAGACGTTAAGAAAGGACAAACAGAAGATGAATTGATACGGAGGGCCAATATGAGTCGGGAAACAATTTCGTTATTAAGATATAAGCCGCTGACATACCTGAAACAGATCAAATGCCCGGTTATGGCTATCAACGGCACCGCAGACATACAGGTGGACGCCACCACCAATCTGAAAGAAATTGAACGCGCATTGAACGAAAATGGTAATCTGCTCACAACAATCCGTAAGTTTGATGGATTAAACCATTTGTTTCAGCGCTGCAAAACATGTGATGTGAGCGAATACGGTGAGCTGGAGCAAACCATTGATCCCCTGGTTCCCGAGTTTATGGCACACTGGATCTTACAGTTGCCGCCGTCGGAGGGCAGGTAGTCCCAAATCTGAAATTATAATATGTCCAAGAATAAACTGAAAACCGAAAAACCGGAAAGCAAGAAACCACCGAAAAGCCCCGCACCGAACCCGGATGTATTGAAGAAAGACAAGGAGCCTGAGGTGAAGGTAAAAGAGCTGGTAAAAGATGAGCGCACCCACAAAGTACTGGGCGTGTTCTTTCTTTTGCTGTCTGTTTATTGCTTTATTGCTTTCACTTCCTATCTTTTTACCTGGGAAGATGACCAGGATAAAATTTTCCATTATTCTACCAGGGAATTATTTTTTGGAGATGTAAAAGTAGATAACCTGCTCGGCCGCCTGGGTGCTTACGTATCGCATAACTTCTTCTTTTATGGCGTAGGTATCGCAGCCTATTTGTTCTGCTACTTCTTTTTTATCATCGGTGTAAATTTCATCGTTGGCCGCCGGGTATTCCGTATCTGGCGCAGTATAAAATATATCCTGTTTGGTGTGCTCTTTATCAGCATGACAATGGCCTTCGCCATTGGCGGCGGCGATTTCCCCTGGGGCGGCGCCCTGGGCGATGCCCTGAATAAATGGACCACCGGCTTTGTAGGTAAAACAGGAACCGCCCTGCTGCTACTGGTAGTGGGCTTCTCCTGGCTCATCTGGAAATTTAACTTCGACTTCAAATGGCCGGAGAAAAAGATAAAACTGCCAAAACCGGTACCCGCTGCAGCTCCGGTAGCTCCAGTGATGCAAACAACAGCGGCAACACCCGCTGCCACTGCAAAAGAAGACGCACGTAAAAATGGTCTCCGCGAAGAAGGCGGCGTAATGGTAATTCCGCCACATGCAGAACCGGAAGAAGACGAGGAAGACCTGCCACCGATGCAGCTGGTAGAAAGAGAAGACATCACCGTGATCCCTTCTGCCCACGCAGCTTATTTACCTCCCGAACCGGCTTACGAAAACGAGCCGCCTGTTGAGGAAGAAGAAGAGGAGGAAGAAGAAGACCCGGGACCATTATTGTATATAGAAGAAATGCCCGAACAACCGCTTGCCCCTGTCAGCAAAAAGAAAGGGGAGCCGGTAGAAGTGGCCTTCGAAATAAAACCCACTTACCAGGACGAGGAAGACGAAGTGGAAGAAATAGCGCCCACCCGGCCGGTGGAACCCGTGGATCCTTACGATCCGTCGCTGGATCTGAGAGATTATAAGTTCCCGACCCTGGATCTGCTGGAAAATCACAACGCTGATAAAGTGATTGTGCAGGACACTGCCGAACTGGAAAAGAATAAGAACCAGATCATTGACACACTCAAGAACTATGATATTTCGATCCAGAAGATCAGTGCCACAGTAGGACCAACGGTCACCCTGTACGAAATTGTGCCGGCTGCCGGCGTTCGTATCTCCCGTATTAAAAACCTGGAAGATGACATTGCGCTGAGCCTGTCGGCTCTCGGTATCCGTATCATTGCGCCTATTCCGGGCAAGGGTACCATTGGTATTGAAGTGCCCAACGTAAAGAAAACCATCGTATCTCTCAAAAATATGCTGGCCTCGGAGAAATTCCAGACCAGCACAATGGATCTGCCCATTGCCATTGGTAAAAAGATCGACAACGAAAACTTTATTGCCGATCTGGCCAAGATGCCCCACCTGCTGATGGCAGGTGCTACCGGTCAGGGTAAATCCGTTGGTATCAACACTTTGCTGGTATCATTGCTGTACAAAAAACATCCTTCCCAGCTGAAGTTTGTATTGGTAGATCCCAAAAAAGTGGAGCTGTCGTTGTACAAGCTCATTGAGAAACACTTCCTGGCCAAATTACCCGGTGAAGATGATGCGATCATTACCGATACCAAAAAGGTGATCCACACGCTCAATGCCCTGTGTATTGAGATGGACCTGCGGTACGACCTGCTCAAAGAGGCCGGTACCCGTAACATCCGTGAGTACAATGGTAAATTCACCCAGCGTCGTCTCAATCCGCTGAAAGGCCACCGCTACCTGCCGTTCATCGTGCTGGTGGTAGATGAGTTTGCGGATCTGATCATGACAGCCGGTAAGGAAGTGGAAATGCCGATTGCCCGTTTGGCCCAGCTGGCCCGTGCAGTGGGTATCCACCTGATCATTGCCACGCAGCGCCCTTCTGTAAACATTATTACCGGTACCATCAAGGCAAACTTCCCGGCCCGCGTGGCCTTTAAGGTGTCTTCCAAAATAGATTCCCGTACCATCCTGGATATCGGCGGCGCCGAGCAGCTGATAGGACAGGGGGATATGCTGGTTTCCTTCAACGGGGAACTGGTACGCCTGCAGTGCGCCTTTGTGGATACGCCGGAAGTGGAAAATGTGGCCGAATTCATTGGTAACCAGAAGGGTTACCCCGATGCTTTCCTGCTACCGGAATATGTAGACGATAAGGATCCGGATGGCCGCGAACTCAGCATCGCCGACCGGGACCCGCTGTTTGAAGAGGCTGCACAGGTGATTGTTACCACCCAGCAGGGATCCACCTCCCTCCTGCAACGCAGGATGAAGCTGGGATACAACCGCGCCGGGCGCCTCATGGATCAGCTGGAGGCTGCCAATATCGTAGGCCCCAATATGGGAAGCAAAGCCAGGGATGTGCTGGTGAAAACAGAAAGCGAGCTGAATGAAATCCTTAATAATTTGTTATAATATGTTAAAGCGGTTGGAATTTATTACCCTTTCTCAGGAAATATAATGAATTTTGCACCCTGTAAAAACCTACACGGCTATACCGGCATGGCATTTGTCTTTGTTGGGTAGCACAAACTAAAAAAAACTACGATGAAGAAATTTGTATTAACCGGAATGTTGTTGAGTGGTATCATTTTCAGCGGCATGGCACAATCTAAGGGCGCGTCAGACCCAAAGGCAAAAACCGTTCTGGATGGTGTTAGTAATAAATTCAAATCATTAAAAACTGTAGTCGCTAATTTTATATTGAAAGTAGAAGGCGCTAATAACAGCGTATCCGATTCCAAAAAAGGTACTGTTTACCTGAAGGGAGCTAAATATAAAGTAACGCTGCCCGGACAGGAAATTATCAGTGATAACAAAACTTCCTGGACGTACGCCAAAGATGTGAATGAAGTAACTATCAATAACGTGGATCAGAGCAGCGGCGCCATGACACCGGCCAAACTGTTCACCAACTTCTACGATAAAGATTATTTGTACAAACTGGAAGCAGAAACCCAGGAAAAAGGTAAAGTATACCAGAACGTGGAACTGACACCTACAGATAAATCGAAGACTATTTTTAAGGTGATTGTTTCGGTAGATAAGAAGAACCAGAGTATTGCAAAGATGAAGGTGTTTGAGAAGAATGGTAACCATTATACTTACGAAATCACCAATTTTACACCTAATACCAACCTGAGCGATGCTACCTTTACCTTCGACGCCAAAAAATATCCTGGCGTGGAAGTAGTAGATCTCCGATAGTATAAGATTTTAGTATAAAAGCCACCGGAGCGCAGATTACAGCGGTAAATGTTGCAAAACATCCCGTAATCTCCGCTCCGGTGGCTTTTTGCAAGAGGCTTTGTGCTTTCTGCTTATTTATTTACCTTTGGCAAGTTCAATTTAAAAATTAAACAATATGGCATACGACGTAATCGTAATTGGTAGTGGGCCCGGCGGATATGTGGCTGCTATCCGTGCTTCTCAGCTGGGATTTAAAACTGCAGTAGTGGAAAGAGAGAGTCTGGGTGGTATCTGTTTAAACTGGGGCTGTATTCCAACGAAGGCTTTGTTAAAAACTGCACAGGTTTTTGAATATACACAGCACTCAAAAGACTATGGTATCACGATCGGTGATGCAAAAGTGGACTTTGATGCGGTGATCAAGCGTAGTCGCGGTGTTGCTGATAAAATGAGCAGGGGCGTTCAGTTCCTCATGAAGAAAAATAAGATCGACGTGTTAATGGGCAATGGAAAGGTAAAATCCAAAGGCCAGGTGGAAGTAACCGATAAAGACGGTAAAGCCACTGTACACGACGCAAAACATATCATTCTGGCTACCGGCGCACGTGCACGTGAACTGCCAAACCTGAAGATTGATGGTAAAAATGTAATCGGCTACCGTGAAGCAATGACACTCCCTCAGCAGCCTAAATCCATGATTGTTGTGGGTTCCGGTGCTATCGGCGTTGAATTTGCCTATTTCTACGCAACCCTGGGTACTAAAGTAACCATCGTTGAGTTCCTCCCGCGCATCGTACCAGTGGAAGATGAAGACATCTCCAAAGAACTGGAAAAAATCTACAAAAAGAAAGGCATCGAAATCATGACCAACGCTTCTGTAGAAGCTGTTGAAGCAAGTGGTAACGGTGTGAAAGCAAAAGTGAAAACCCAAACCGGCGAAATCACCCTGGAAGCAGATGTGGTACTGAGCGCGGTAGGTATCGCTGCTAATATCGAAAACATCGGTCTGGAAGGAATGGGTATCAAAACCGACAAGGGCCGTGTACTGGTAGATAAATATTATCAGACAAATATCCCCGGCGTTTACGCTATCGGTGATATGGTTCCAGGTCAGGCACTCGCACACGTTGCTTCTAAAGAAGGTATCATCTGCGTGGAAGCTATCGCATACAACGAAAAGAAATATGCGCACAAACCAGAACCAATCGACTACATGAACATCCCGGGTTGTACTTATTGCGCGCCTGAAATTGCTTCTGTAGGTTATACTGAAAAGGCCGCCAAAGAAGCCGGTTACGAAGTGAAAGTGGGTAAATTCCCATTCTCTGCTTCCGGTAAAGCTTCCGCAGCCGGTGCAACTGAAGGTTTCGTAAAAGTGATCTTCGATGCCAAATACGGCGAATGGTTAGGCACACATATGATCGGCGCCAATGTGACTGAAATCATCGCAGAAACAGTAGTAGCGCGTAAACTGGAAACTACTTACCAGGAAGTGCTGGATTCCATCCACCCGCATCCAACTATGAGCGAATCTGTGAAAGATGCCATAGAAGTAGCTTATGGCGAAGCAATTCACCTGTAGTCTTATCTTATTGTAAGTATAATAACAGCTGTTCCGGTTTACCGGAGCAGCTGTTTTGTTTTATAGATACATCATTCTGTGATCACCAGCTTCCGCGTAGCGGTTTGATTACTGCCACTCGCTCTCAGGTAGTAAACCCCGGGAGACGTGCTCCAGTCCTTCGCTCTCAGCGTGGCAGTCCTGGTTTTTTGCAGATCCCGGAGATGCACCGGGGCTCCCTGGTTATTATAGATCACCACCTGTACATTGGTATTGCTGCGGAATCCCTGTAAGGTAATGGTAAACTGGTTGTTCACCGGGTTTGGGTAAATGCGGATATCTGCATCGCCGGTTCCTGTTTTCAGTACCGTAGTGGCCAATGCAGCGGTATCCACAGCCGCAGGCGTAATAGTGCCGCTGCAGGTAGGCGTGCTGCTCCATGCCATCTGTGCATCGGTGAACTGCGACCAACTGCTGTTCACATCAATATTGGAAGTATGCCCCGCCGGCTGGCCGTCGCAATCAGCACGACCATTATTTGGATGTGGCACCTGCAGATAAGTACCGTTGGTAGCGCAACTGCCTATTTCTGCGTCTCCACCTACCACCACGCCGTTGCCAAAAGTAACGCCCCATTCCAATGCATCTCCCTTTACATTAGCACTGCCGGATACGGTACAATTGGTTAATACTGCGTTTTCTGTAATCACCGCACTGCCGGTATAGGAGCCGCCGTAAACGCTGGCGTTGCCGCTGATGGTGACGGTGTTCCCAACCGTTGCATTTTCCACCCAGGCGTTACCGGTGATCTGCGCGGTGCCGGTAATCACGGAATTGCCCAGTACAATGGCTTTGGGGCCTACATAGGCAGTGGATGCCACGGTAGCGCTGTTGGCTACCCAGCCGCCTCCATTCGTATGGGTGTGCCCGTTAGTTTTATAGGCGGCCCGGTAGGTGCTCTGGTAACCTTCAGGTACGGCGTTGGCTATACGAAGTTCATAAGGGTACCGTTTAATTTTTGGCCAGCCGGGTTCCCATACATAAGTGGTATGCGTGGTAGGTGCGCCCATTACTACCAGGTAAAGCTGCGTTTCATTGCTGTTCATCGTGAAACTGATTTCGCCTTCATTGGCTGTAGCGGTGGCGCCATAGCGGGAAATGTTGCCGTTGGCCAGCGTGGCTACGAAGCCGTATCTCCAGCCGGCGGTGGTGTTAACTTCTGTATGGCCTTTAAATTTAACCGTTACATTCCGGGCGCTGCACGTGGTATACAACGGGATGATGTTGTAGCCATAATCCTGCGGTGCGCTGGCATTATCTATTTTATACCGGCCGGTGGTGGCGCTGATCTGTTGGAGATTGGTATACAACCGCCAGATGTAATGCGGCTCCTGCACTTTCAACCTGTCGCGTTCCGCTTTATAGATAGCCCCGAAGTTGTTAACGGTATAATCGCAGGCTACTTCTCTTTTTACATAATCGTACATGAAGTTGTTGAGCTGCGATTGTGTCCAGCTTTTCAGTCGCCGGTAAGTCATGAGCGGATGCTCGCCGGCTGTGCTGCTGGTGCGGATAGATTCTTTCCAAAGCCTGTTCACCATTGTAATCCCATCTGTTTGCTGCATGTACCACAGCATTTTAAAAGCATCGTAGTGATGACGGGTGGAGCTGAAATGAAACATACTGGTGGCCATCCACCGGGGAAGGTCATCGCTGGCGAAACGGGGATACATTTGTGTGCGCATGAAGTTGGCATGTGTTTCCCAGAAGAACCCGGCGGGCTCATAATCATTGAATCCGCAATTGGCGTTTTCCTGGATGGCAATCATGCCCTGCAAACTGTGCGTGAGCTCATGACTGGTTACGCCGCCGTCTCTTGTAGCGTTGGGATGTACCCACATGGCGCCGATGGTGTTGCCATAGGTGCCTCCGAATGCCCATCCGCTGGGGCCTCCCGTGCCCCAGGTGTCGTTCATTACAATAATGAGTTTGTATTTGCCCAGGTTTTTTGTGGCAGCATCCGAGCAGAAACCAATGTCGGTGATAAACTTTATATAGATCTTTTCCAGGGTATCGCATACTGCCTGCGGATTAAAGGCCAGGTTGGGATCGCTGTAGGTAGCAGGATTGGTACCTACTACGGAACCCCAGAATACCACGAAGTTGGCCGACTGGTAACTGCGGCTGTACGACCAGGTAGAGAGATAGGGATCTGTGCTGAATTCAGGTGGTATATACACTGTTTTTTGTGCGGATACCAGCGTGGTGATAAACAGGGATACAAAAACGAATAGAGCTTTCTTCATAAATAATGGATTTGAATTAATGAAAGGGTATGATTCAGAAAATTTTTGGTTGAAGTACGCGCACAGAAATTTACTACAGCAAAGAGGGATACTGTTTCACAGGGGCCGGTGTTTGTTGACTACAGGGCTGTTGATTCGTTTTTTGCCGGTTGATGGGCTGATGTTTCTTATAAGGTTTTCTACAGTGGAATAACTACATCTGCATATTAATATTTTAATTGTCTTACTGACATTTAAAGTTAAAAAGATATATGGATTATTTCAGCTAAGATCTTAACCGGTTATTGATGAATTTTACCCTATCGGGAGGATATGTATTTATTGTGAGTTTATAAGGCAGCTATGTAGTAATCCGGGGCAGTGTAACAACTTACCTCATTGAAACCATAAATGAAACTACGGTGATAACCCTGTGCAGCGCAACAACTAATCTCATCAAATCGCAAATGGAGCTATAATTGTAGCCCCGCATTGCGCAACGACTAATACTGTTTCACAAACTGTGTAGAGTAAATCCGTTTATTATCTGCATAAATACTGCAGTTATAAATACCGTTTGCCAAACGCTGCACCTCCACTGTTTCCTGGATATCTTCGAGGTTCCGCTGCAATACGATCCGCCCGCTCATATCAGTGATTACGAGTTTGCGGCTGCGCGGCGTACCATCTAAAACAGTGAACTGGCTGCTTACCGGGTTGGGGAAAAGTAAGATGTGATTGCCGGCAATAATAGTAACTGTAACCGGATCGGCGTAAATATATTGCCCGTTGACGGTGAGTAGCTTTACCCGGTAACGCAGTAATCCTTCCGGCGCGCTGTTGTCGAGGTAATTAAAATTCATGGCGTCGCCTACGGGCTGCTGCTGCAGCGTTATCCAGCCTTCGCGTGTCAGCCGCTCCCAGTAAACCGTTTGCAGTTGCCAGGTGCTGCCGAGTGTGAGCGACAACGCCACTTTATTATCAGTGGTAGGATCAGCCAGCAGGTTTTGTACATAGCAACCTACGCCCTGTTGCGTATAGTCAATCGCATAGCTGCGGATGCCCGTCCACCCGCCGGCGGCAACAGGGCTTACCGCAAAGTACAACGATGCCGCCGTTGCTTTGGGGATAAAAATAAAAGTATCACGTACCTGGCTATACGGAATCAGCGCTGTATTACTCATGGTGTACAACTGGTACGCTGTGGCGCCCGCCTGCCTGTTCCAGTACAGCAATGTTGTATCAGTGCAGTTGAATCCTGCCCGCATGGTGAGCACCGGCGAAACATAAAAAGGATCACTGATAAACGAGGTATCCGTTAACGTTAGTTTGAGCATTACCGGCCGGAAAATGTTTGGTGTAACCCAGTTATACAACGCGTTTTCCACCGGGGTGTTCTGCGCAATAGGTTGCCAGGTATGGCCACTGTCGCTGCTATAGGAAAGCTCACTGTTACCACTATACGTAGTTTGCCATTGCAGCGGCAACGCCTGGCCTGCGGCTGCAGTAGCGCCGGCTGCGGGATTTTGCCACTGGAAACTTTTTGCGGGCACCAGTTCATAGGCCAGGTAAAAAGGTTGTGTACCGGCGGCTACCTGCGCACCGGTTACCCGGAGCCGCATAGTGCCCGCCACCGGGTGTTCAATACTGATCTGTTCTGTATTGTTGATACTATCCCTGCCGCGTTTTGCGGGTAGCAATAGTGAATCAATTAATGGATAAGTGCTTAATGTCCAGGGCAGCCATGTTTTACCATCAGCGGTGGTGGCTGTTACATCAAGGTCGTTTATAAGCGCTTTAACGGCATTAACCGTTGCCGGCGGATCATTCCAGCACAGGGTTACTTTCACCTCCTGTATGCCCTCCGGAATGGCGATATCGAAGGAGGTAACTGTGTGGTTGCCTGCATTTCCCTGCAAGAGGCGGTTGTCCTGTATGGTTTTAATGGCGCCATAAGCATGCAGGTTGCCATATCCGCCGCCAAAAGAAGGGCGTATGCCTGTGGACCGGAAGGCGCTGTTAATGACAACGGCTTTGATGAGGGCAGCGGAAGCGGACGTGTTATGCAGCATGCGCCAGGTGTCCTGGAGCAATGCCACTACGCCGCTGGTAAGCGCTGCGGCGCCGGAGGTGCCATCTTCGCCGTAGGCAGTTACATGTGGCAGGATACGGCCATCGTAAGCCGGCCCTTTGGAGCTGAGCGCCATGACTTGTGTGGCGCCATCTGTACCGCCGCTGACAATAATATTTTTAGCCTGTTTGAAATTGCC
The DNA here is from genome assembly GCF_900168065.1 of Chitinophaga ginsengisegetis. GTDB lineage: Bacteria > Bacteroidota > Bacteroidia > Chitinophagales > Chitinophagaceae > Chitinophaga > Chitinophaga ginsengisegetis. Next base: position 234,847 of record NZ_FUZZ01000006.1, read on the forward strand.
GGATAAATTGGCATATCCCACAATGCCCTGGTAACGCCCGCCGGCCGCCGGCGATGTACCAACGTTACCGGAAGAATATACATGCACCAGCGTATCTGTTGCATAGATCTGCTGATCATAGGCTACTGCTTCCGCACCATAATAATTTTCGATGCCGGTACCATAGGAATGGTTTTGCACCGTGATGCCGGATTGCTGATAATATGCGTCTTCGTCGGGGAATAAGCTGCTGTTATAATCGGCGGAACTCAGCTTCACTTCAGGCGCTACGCCTTTACCGCCTGCGCCGCTGTTGCCGGCGCCGCCAATCAGCGTAGCCATTATCAAAGCATGGGCAGTATTGAGCGTAGAATTATAGGAAGAAGAGATATACCGCCCTTGTAAGTCGATGTCTGTTGTATCAAATAAATCCTCTTTAACGGAAACGGCTACACGTTTTCCTGTAATAAGTGGAAACTGTTGTTGTGCAAAAGTGATCCGGTTCACCGCCAGGTTGCCGGTATTGATAATAATTTCCGGAGCCGGCCGCCGGATGAGATCCGCAAACTGTATGGCGGGCTGACTGATAAACAGGGGCCAGTCCTGCTTTTTAACCTTTGCGATGGCTACGTGGTATTGCGTGGAGTACGACTGCACCCTGGCATACATCAATGACTTCTTTTCCGTGTTGCACGACACCTGCATGGTGATACTATCCTGTGCGGGTATTTTTTCCAGTTGTTGCAGCAGCGGAATACTTGCTTTAAAATTATAGCCGGCGCTGTAACAATATATGAGCATACTATCTTCCGGTGCGTGTTGTAAAATGTAATGGTAGCGGGAGAGAGGCTGTACAAGTCCCCATTGCTGCAGCTTTGATTCATCCGGCAGCTTTGCAAACTTCACCAGGAATGGTCCGCTTTTCCGCTGTAATGAAAAAGTATCTGTGGCATACCGTTGCACCAGGCTATCCGGATAGTGTGGCTGCTGAGCAGCAGTATAGTAATATAAAAAGAGCTGCAAAAACAGCAAGGGCCATATTTTAGAGGATATTATCCGCATGGGGGCGTTGGCAACGGGTAAGTGATTTTGGTTTAGTGTTGCCACCTAAAGCTACTGTATTTAGGTTTTCGACACAATTTTTTATCTATCTTAAAACAAAATATTTTTTTTAAATTAAACGAATGTTGTAATATTGAAAGAGGAAATCCGTAATATAAAATTCAACAAAATCTGAGCAACGATCTGGGACTTGTTACACAATTATTAAATTTATAGAGCAAATCTTTGTCGCCGGAAATAGCCGGTACTACTGAATCATCACCAACCCATTAAAATCCGATGCTATGCCATAACAGGGCATATTAGCTATTGTATGTACCCGAAAACGAGAGCACAGTAATAACTGCAGTTTTCAGGAAGATAATCAAAGCTAGGCGATCGCGTTTGCGGCAATAAGAAGAAAAACACCGCTGTACTTTTAGTGCGGATCGTTGTTTTATTTCACGTCTTATTCAGCCACAGATCAGTGCGGGCATTTAGTGTTGTTAACAGTTGCCTGTTTGAAGAAACAGGCGGCAGGGATATCTTTTTTTAAATCTAAACCAAAAATCTGAACACTTTTTTTTCTAAACAAAACCAAAAATCTGAACTATGAGAACACAATCAATTCCTGTGCTCTGCTGCATGGCAGCGGCTTTCCTCTTTGCGTCCTGTCAGAAGAACGGCGCACAAAAAGAAGCGCAGCCCGACCCCGTGTCAGCAGAAGTGTTAGCCCAGATCAAAGCAAATGGCTTTAGCACAGAGAACGTGGTGAAAACCGAAGATGGCTACCTCGTGGAAGGTGACATCCTCCTTACAGCTGCACAGCTGAAAGAAACCGTTACGAGTCCTGTTTTAAGAGTGGCTAAAACAGAACAGTACCGCACTAATTACCTGGTAACGGCATTACCCCGCGTTATCAGAATTAAGGTAACCAGTTTAGGTACTGCCTTCATCGCAGGCACAGATACCGCTATTGCACGCTACAACAGACTTGGCCTGCGCATGACTTTTCAGCGTGTTACCAGCGGCGCGGCTGAAATTACCATCAGAGGATTTAACCAGGGACCAAGCGGTGGTTATATCACGCTCGGTTCTTCCGGATTCCCCACCAGCGGCGGCGATCCGTATGGTACTATCAAAATGAACACCAACCAATACGCTTACGGATCTAATCCGAACGTACTGTATGTGGGTTCTGTAATTCAGCATGAAATTGGTCACTGCATTGGTATGCGTCATACCGATTACATGGATCGTTCCTACAGCTGCGGCGGTACTGCCACCAACGAAGGCGCGAGCAACGTAGGTGCGGTGTATATTCCGGGCACGCCTTCTGCACCGGATGCCAACTCCTGGATGCTGGCCTGCTCCAACGGCGGCAACCGTACATTTAACGCCAATGACGTTATTGCGCTTAACTATCTGTATCACTAATCGCTGCATGAGCTGATCTGTCAAGCATTTCCGGGGCCGGGATTTTTTGATGCGGGAAAAGGATTTCCTCCTTATTCTTTGCTGAATTAAATTTCCTGTAGCAAATTATTCCACTCCGGAAATGCTATTCTCCGGTACATCCTGCCGGTTCATCTATCCTTTTTGTAAATCTGTTATTTAATCAAAACCTTTATAACAGATCAAAAATGATGAGATGGAACACTCCCGTAAACAATTCCTGAAGCAACTGTTTATCAGCGCAACCGCCGTGCCGGTGCTGATTGAAGCCTGTAAAAAAAGTGACGCTGCTGATCCTGAAACAGATAGCAGCAACGGCGCCTGCACCGTTTCTCCGGAAGAAACAGATGGCCCTTATCCATTGTACAACAGCAGGGGCTCTTCTATCCAGCGGGTAGATATCACCGACGGCAAAACAGGTACACCCTTACACATCACCATCAACATTCTCAACACCAACAACAGTTGTAAACCGCTTGCCAACGCCAGGGTGGATATCTGGCATTGTGATAAGGATGGCTACTATTCCGGCTACAGCAACCGGGGATACCTCGGTACGCAAGATAACACCGCCCTGGTTTTCTGCAGGGGACTGCAGTATTCAGATACAGCCGGACAGGTTAAATTCACGTCCATTTATCCCGGCTGGTATGAAGGCAGGGTAACGCATATTCATGCACAGGTATACGTGAACGATAAACTGAAAACAACCACGCAGATTGCTTTTCCCGACGATATTAATACGGCTGTATATAACACGGCGTTGTATAGCGCCCACGGACAAAATACCAGTGTGGCCAAAAACAGCGCAGATATGGTTTTCAGCGATTCATTATCAGCCGAACTGGCTACGGTAACCGCCAGCGCAACCAGTGGCTATGATCTTGTTCACAATATTTATATCGCGGGTTGATATGGGCGGAACGATGATAAAACTGGCAGTGCGGCAGGTGATAGACGCATCTTCCACCGGCACATTTGCCAAAAATGTATTCCGCGATTCTTATGCGGAATTCCTGCTGCAATCACAGGCATATAACCCGGACGAAGCATTTTCCACTTTTGCCGAAATGGTGGAACACCAGCCCAAAGCCAACTCCCTGCATTATAAAACAGGTTTTGCGGTGGGATTGTATATTCAATCCCTCGCTAACCTGATCCCCGGCACCTGGGATACGTTGGGTAATATCCAGCTGTCGTTTGAACGGCACCAGTTCAAAATAATGAGTTCAGGGATTCACGACCGGCAACTGCATAAAGTAGCCGTGCTGTATTATACTGCACCTTTGCTGCTGCATAAAGTAATAGGGGAGTATCTTTTGCTGGGGTTCAATGATACCACAGATACGTTCACTTTGAAACTGAACGATGATGTATCGATCTGTAATTTCAGTGAGGAATCCTGAATATTTACATCTCCCGAAAAAATAAAATGATCAGCTGTTACCTTTCCAGTCGCGGATAAAATCGCTGTAACTATCGCTCACCGGCAATTCCGCTGATGAGCTGAGCTTCACTTTCCGGTTAATCACCGACCTCACTTTATCTACAGACACAATATAACTGCGGTGGATCCTCCGGAAGCGGGCTGCCGGCAGTTTTTCCTGCATCTTTTTCAGTGTCATCAACGTAAGCACCGGCGCCTGTTTGGTGAGGTGTATCCGGATGTAATCCTCCAGGCTTTCTATATAAATAATTTCGTGTAAGGGTATTTTCACCATGTGATAGGAAGAATGTACCAGCAGGCTTTCGGTGGCAGTCGGCAGCAGTTGCTGCTGCTGATGCAGTTGTGCTTTCTGCACTGCTTTTTCAAAACGCTGAAACGGAATGGGTTTCAACAGGTAATCAATGGCTTCCAATTCAAACCCATCGAATGCATATTGTTTATACGCCGTGGTAAAAATGATCATCGGCCGGTTAGTGAGTCCCCTGGCCAGATCCAGCCCGTTGATGTCCGGCATATGGATATCGAGAAAAATAAGATCTGCCTGGCTATGCCGCAGGTATTCCGCCGCAGAAACAGCATCTGTAAAAGTATGCTGCAACTTCAGCCAGGGAAATTCCTGTGCATAGGTTTTGATCACCTGTAAGGCGGGCGGTTCGTCATCTATCACAATAAATTTAATCTCCATAACTTATACCTGTAATTGTAAAGAAATAGAATAGGCGCCGTTATCTTCACTGATCTGCAGTTCATATTTATCGGGGTACAGATGTTCCAGCCGTTGCCGCGTGTTGGCAATGCCAATACCGGTGCGGCTTGTATCCTGCGTTACCCTGAATAATTTGTTACTGCAATAGAAATGGATCCTGTTTTCGGACGTTTGCAGCAGGATGGTAATTTCCGACGGTTCATGATTACTGACGCCATACTTAAACGCATTTTCAAGGAACGGGAGCAGCACCAGCGGGGCGATGCACTTAATACCCGGACTGCCGGTAACCGCGAAATTGACTTTTGTTTTAGTGGTGAGCCGGAGTTTCTGCAGATCTATATAGTCCCGCAGGCAGTCGATTTCACTTTCCAGCAACACATAATCATCTCTCGTATCCTCGGTAACATAACGCAGCATATTCGACAGCTTCATGATGCTCATGGCGGTGTTATCGCTGCGCGTGATAGCGAGGGAGTAAATATTGTTAAGGGTATTAAACAGGAAGTGCGGATTGATCTGGGCTTTCAGGAAAGATAGTTCTGCCTGGGTTTTGCGGGTTTCTGCGTACAGTGCTCTTTTTTCGGTTTGCCGCCAGCGGTGCGTGGTTTCTATGGCGATACTCAGTGCAATGGTGAGCAGGAAAAGGAAGTCGCTCACAATATCGATTTGCCTGGGAGGTTTGCCGGGTGGCCGCATACCTTCCGGCCGCGGGCCCTGTTCCGTTCCCGGCGGCATTGGCTGATGCCACGGCATCTCCCCGGGTGGATGTGGCAGCCTGGAAAACAGGTGATCATAGGGCTGCATATAATTTACCATGATCAGCAACAGTAAAACAGACAGGAAGTAAAGAACATACTGCTTCCGGAAGTACAGCCGGGGAAACAGGAAAGTGGTGTGAAAATAGAACAGTGCTACGTACGTTACCAGGAATACCAGGTAATCTGTTGAGAACAGGATGGAGAGCGCTTTGCGGTCGCCCGTTTGCCCGCTGACAAACAGCAGGGGTAAACTCAGGCATATCAGCCACCCCGTAATGTGTGCTATTACTACCGAAGATTTTAACCGGAACATTTGCGACAGATAGATATAAGATTGAAATTCTGAATTTCCCGCCGGATAATAACTGCCTTCTCTGTAAATCGCTGGTTTATGTCGATGAATGATCGGAAACATGGGGTTATCTTTTCGCTGCTCCCCGAATTATAGTAAATTGCCTCTTTTATAAAAAGAATATCAGATATGTTGCAACGAATCGTGAAACCGGTGCTGTTATTGGTACTCCTGGTACTTACCAAGCACACTTATGCCACAGAGGGAATGTGGCTGCCACAGCTGCTTTCCGGTCTTAATGAGAAAGAGATGAAAGGAATGGGCATGAAAATCACTGCCGCGGATATTTACAATATTAACAAAGGTAGCCTGAAAGATGCCATCGTAAGCTTTGGCGGTTTCTGTACGGCGGAAGTGATTTCTGAGCAGGGATTGCTGCTCACCAATCACCACTGCGGTTATGATGCTATCCAGAAGCATTCTTCCCTGCAGAATAATTTCCTGGAAAATGGATTTTGGGCAAAGTCTGCGGTAGAAGAATTGCCTAACCCCGGTTTATTCGCCACCTTCATTGTACGCATTGATGATGTAACCAAAGCCGCCCTGCAGGATGTGACGCCCGGTATGAGCGAAAGGGAGCGGCAGTCGGCTATCGACAAACGTTTGAACGAAATACGCCAGAATGCCCGCAGGGAAAGCTGGCAGGAAACCATGATAAAGCCTTTTTATGAAGGCAACCAGTATTTCCTGTTTGTAACGGAAACCTACCGGGATGTACGCCTGGTAGGCGCGCCGCCTTCTTCCATCGGGAAGTTCGGTTCAGATACGGATAACTGGGTTTGGCCGCGTCATACAGGCGATTTCTCGATGTTTCGCATCTACGCGGGTAAGGATGGCCGCCCGGCGCCTTACTCGAAGGATAACGTGCCTTTAAAGCCTAAATACGCACTCACCATTTCACTGAAAGGGGTGAAACAAAACGATTTCACAATGGTGATGGGTTTTCCCGGCCGCACTACCGAATACCTGCCCTCCGAAGGGGTAAAGCAAACGGTAGACGTACTGGATGCCGCCAAAGTGGAAATGCGCGATGCCGCCCTCAAAATTATGGATGGCTACATGCGGAAAGACCCGCAGATAAAAATTCAGTATGCGGCTAAATTTGCCGGCACTGCCAACTACTGGAAGAAGTGGATGGGAGAGATGCAGGGCGTAAAACAAACCAACGGCGTAGGTAAAAAACTGCAGTATGAAGCTGCTTACCGTCAGCAGATGGAAGCCAACCCCGTATGGAAGCAAAAGTACAACGGCGTACTGGATTCGCTCAACGGCTACTACCAGCAGGTGCAGCCTTATGCACAGGCCCGCGATTATTACAGTGAACTCGTAAAAAATGTGGAGTTGTTTACCGTGGGCGACCGCCTCATTACCTTCCTCAACGACGTGCATGAAAGGGGAGAAGCGCAATATGAAACCATGCGGCAGCAGTTCCTTGCATCTATGCAGGGATTTTACCAGAACTATAACGCGAAGGTTGATCATGATGTGGCAGTAAGCCTGATTGCACTGTATGCCAAAGGCGTTCCGGCACAATTTGCAGGGGCAGAGTTTACACAGATCTGGCAGGAAAACAACAAAGACAGCCGCGTATTGACCGACAAATTATATGCAGTATCCGGATTAACATCTATGGATAAACTAACCGCTTTTGTACAGCAACCTTATAATACCGTGGTGGCGCAAATGTGGAAAGATCCGGCCACCCGGCTGGTAATGGCCATGCGCAAAGGTTACGTGGATAATGTGAGTCGTCCGCTGGCCGATCTGCAATCCAACATCAATAACCTGCAACGCACTTACATGCAGGCACAGATGGATGTAATGGGCAATAAAAAAAGTTTCTACCCGGATGCCAACAGCACGCTGCGTGTTACCTACGGAAAAGTAGATGGCTACAATCCACGGGATGCTATTCACTATGATTTCTACACCTACCTGGATGGCGTCATGGAAAAATATGTTCCGGGCGATTATGAATTTGATGTACCGGCACGACTGATAGAATTATATAAGAAGAAAGACTACGGCCGCTATGGCGTCAATGGTAAGATGCCCGTTTGTTTCATTGCCTCTAATCATACTACCGGCGGTAACTCCGGCAGCCCTGCGCTGGATGCTTACGGCCACCTGATCGGGTTGAACTTTGACCGTACCTGGGAAGGCACCATGAGCGATATTAATTTCGATCCTTCCATTTGCCGTAACATCATGGTGGATATCCGCTATGTGCTGTTTATTGTGGATAAATATGCAGGCTGTACGCGACTGATCGACGAGATGAAATTATTGTAGCGGATGTTGTCTTTTTCAGGATTAAACTGATTATACTGATTTAGGGATTTGATCACTTTTGATTTTAAAGGATTTGGGGAGATATAAGCGAATACCGCTTATATCTCCCCAAATCCTTTAAAATCATTTATAAAATCCAAAAAGTAAAATCCTGAAATCAGTATAATCAGTTTAATCCTGAAAAAGACAACCTCCGCGCTAAATCTTGCATTCGTATACAATAGAGCTGCACCGGTCCACGTTTTTCAATCCTTTGCGATAAGAGCGGAAGCCGTGGAAAAATCCCTGCAGCAGGCGGCTTTTACCGGTTTTATATTTTTCGCTGAGCAGGCTTACATAGAAGCCATCGAACACCATCGGGTGTTTTTTTGCCAGCGTGATATGATGCTGTGTTAATAGTTTTTCCATTGAGCCGGGCGAAAAATGATAAAGATGCCGGGGCACATCATAAGCGGCCCAGTATTCTTTATAGTAGTCGGCGTCGGAAGAGGTGTAGTTGGGAACGGCGATCAGTAAAGAACCGCCGGGTTTCAGCAAGGTGCGGATGTGATCCAGGTAGCGGTGCAGGTCGTGTACATGCTCCAGTACGTGCCACATGGTGATTGCATCAAATTGCTGCGCAGGTAAAGCGTACAGCTGTTCAATGGGCAGTGCATCAACATTATAAATTTCTTTGGCGTTGCGGCGTGCATTTTCATCGGGTTCCAGGCCGGTAACAGTCCAGCCGCCGGTTTGCATATAATGCAGGAATGCGCCGGTGCCGCTGCCGATATCCAGCAGGGCGCCTGTTTTTTTACCGCAGGCATTGCGTACCCAGTTTTGTTTGGAGCGCAGCGTAATTTTCCTGACACTGTGATACAAGCGGTTAATGAGTCCCTGCTTTGTTTCAGAGTGGGAAATATATTCCTGCGACTGGTAGTAGCGGCCTATGTGTGCACTATCGGGCACATTTTGTGTAAATCGGCCGCCACAGCCTCCGCAATGGAAGATGTTGAATGCTTCTTTGGATACGGTGTAGTCTTTGGCAGTAAGCGCTTCATGTATTTGCGACGAACCACAAAGCGGGCAGTTGTTGTAATAGATTAAACTCATTGGACTATTGAATACGCTTATGTAATTATTTATACTCTCCCCATACTTCCCTCAGTACATCTGCTATTTCGCCCAGGGTACATAAATGCTCCACTGCTGCTACTACAAGGGGCATCAGGTTTTCATCGGTGCCGGCTGCCTGCCGGATTTGTGCCAGCGCGTTTTGTACGGCTGCGTTGTCGCGGCGTTCCCGTAAGGATTTCAGGCGTTCCGACTGTAACGTACGGATGCTGTCGTCGATACGGAATACTTCCGGCGTTACCTGGTCTGACGCTGTAAATTTATTGACACCGATGATTATTTTCTCATTATTTTCAATTTCCTGCTGGTATCTGTATGCGCTCTTTGCTATTTCATCCTGGATGAAACCCTGTTCTATGGCGCTTACAGCGCCACCCATCGCATCAATTTTATGAATCAGTTCCCAGGCTTTTTCTTCCACTTCGTTGGTGAGCGCTTCCACGTAAAAAGAGCCGGCCAGCGGATCTACGGTATCTGCCACGCCGCTTTCGTAGCCAACAATCTGTTGGGTGCGGAGGGCGATGCGTGCCGCCGCTTCTGTGGGTAATGATAACGCTTCATCGTAGCCGTTGGTGTGCAGTGATTGCGTACCGCCCATTGTAGCCGCCAGTGTTTGAATGGCTACACGTACAATATTATTTTGTGGTTGCTGTGCGGTGAGAGTGCTGCCGCCTGTTTGCGTATGGAACCGCAGCATCTGTGCTTTGGGATCGGTAGCGCCCAGCGATTGGGTGATATGCGCCCACATGCGGCGTGCGGCGCGGAATTTGGCTACTTCTTCAAAGAGGTGATTGTGTGCATTGAAGAAGAAAGACAACCGCTTGGCAAATACATTGATATCCAGCCCGGTGTCCAGTGCTGCTTTCAGATAGGCTTTCCCGTTAGCCAGCGTGAAAGCCAGTTCCTGCACAGCATTAGCGCCGGCTTCCCGGATGTGATAACCGGAAATAGAGATGGTATTCCACTTGGGTACTTCTTTGCTGCAATAGGCAAAAATATCCGTGATGAGCCGCATGGAAGGCTTCGGCGGATAAATGAAGGTGCCCCTGGCAGCATATTCTTTCAGGATATCGTTCTGTATGGTGCCTGAAATCTTTTTCAGGTCGGCGCCCTGCCGTTTGGCGAGCGCTATATAAAAGGCCAGCAGGATGAAGCCTGTGGCGTTGATCGTCATAGAGGTGGAGATCTGTTCCAGTGAAATATCTTTGAACAGTATTTCCATATCTTCCAGGGAATCGATGGCTACGCCTACTTTTCCCACTTCTCCTTCCGACATCGGGTGGTCTGAATCATAACCAATTTGTGTAGGCAGGTCGAAGGCTACGCTCAGTCCCATAACGCCCTGGCCCAGCAGATAGTGATACCTTTTATTCGATTCTTCTGCCGTGCTGAAACCCGCGTATTGCCGCATGGTCCACAGTTTATCGCGGTACATGGTGGCGTGTATGCCACGGGTGTAAGGAAAGGCGCCGGGCTGTTCGTCCATAGGCACCGGTTGTGTGTATACCGGTGCTATTACAATGCCTGAATCGGTTTGAATGGTTTTTTCCATAGTATCTAAAACTAGCGTTGCAATGTTACATAATTATTATGGTACTTCGCCGCTGAGAAAAATATTGATATTTTGTGTGAAAGTTTGGCAGGATACTATGATCATCTACTGTTTATTATGCATAACGATCGCACTGGCGTTATATAGTTTATATCTTGTCTGGAAAGCAGGAAGCCGCCCGCTGGCCGCTACTTACAGCTATTTGCTGCTGGGGCTTTCGCTGGGTTGGTTCCTGTATTTGTATGGCACCTGGGTATACCTGTCTATTTATTCCAAGTACGTTTTTGGCGGACTCTTATTGCTGAACATGGCCGCTTATGCAGCGCGTAAGCACGATCATGCGGCTAAACCCACGCCGCGGTGGAAACGGGTCAGCAATGGCATTTTTACCTTTATTTTCATCGTCATGTCTGTGCTGTACTTTACGGGTACTACCGGGAAACCGCAGCGGGTAGCGCTGGCATTTCCCTTTAAGCCGGGCAAATACTTTGTACTGCAGGGTGGCAAGGGGTTGCCTACCAATGTTTTCCACTTTAGTTTGCGGGGGGCTATTTACGCGATGGATATCGTGAAACTGAACAGCTATGGCGGGCGGGCGGGGAAAATATTTTCCCGTAAGCTGGAAGATTATGTGATTTATGGCGATACGGTATATGCGCCATGCGACGGCCTTGTGACGAGGGCGTACAGCAACAACCCGGATAATATACCGCCTGCCATGAACCGCGGCCCCAAAAATACCAACCAGGTAGTACTGGAAACGCCCGGGTACTATGTGTTTATGGCGCATCTGAAAATGGGAAGCGTAGTGGTAAGGGAAGGGCAGTATGTAAAACAGGGAGATCCGCTCGGCTGTGTGGGTAATTCGGGCTTTAGCACTGAACCTCACCTGCATATCCAGGTACATACCAAAAAGGCCGGCGTTCCCTGGTATCAGGGAAAGCCGTTGTATATCTTATTTAATGGAAAAAGTTACCTGCTGAATGAAGTGATCAATGCGAAGTGATTACCGCATCAGTCTTTTGGCTTCCGCATTAATGATCTGGGAAGTGAGTTCGGCGGGAGATTCGCCGGCCTGTAAAAATACTTCCAGTATCTGTTTGTTCAGTTCCATTGCGGAGGCGTCCGGTGGGAGTTGCACGGCTACCTGGTTAATAACAGAGATCGTTTGTTCTTTTAGTGTTTTCACTGCTTCCCAGGTCATGGCCGATACATAGATCTGTTGGGTAACGTTATGTTCGTATTCTGCTTTGATTTGCTGTACCATCGCAATCTGCATGTCCACCGCAGTTAAGCCTGGCTGATAGATACGTCCAATCAGGCTTTGCGGCGTGATCCGGTCTACATAAAGCGCCATTCTTTCATATGCCTGCAGCTGTAAAGGAAGCACGGCTGCATTTACCGGCTGTTCTTTGCTGTCTGTTGCGGTATCCGCCGTTTTATTTTTCTTAAAAAGATCTTTTATCGTAGGATATACAATAGCAACTGCCCCAATGGCAAGTGCTATGTATAGTAGTGTATTCATGTCAAGGCTGCCCATCTTATTACTTTATGTGCACAAATATATATAAAGATATTTATATATTGTAGGATACCGGTTTAAAATAAAAAGGATTACCGGGAGATGTGAACTTTATAACATCCGCCGGTAATCGTATTAATCACAAAGATGATCGTTTGTTAAGCGAGTTTCCCCAGCCAGGTTTTCATTCTTTCTACCCCTTTCTCCAGTTTGTCCATGCTGGTAGCGTATGACAGGCGGATACAGTTGGGTTGCTGGAAAGCGCTGCCTGTAACGGTTGACACGTGTGCCTTGTGCAGGAGATACATGCAAAGGTCGTCTGCGTTTTTGATGTACGAATCTTCAAATGATTTGTTGAAGAATGCGCTGACATCGGGAAACATATAGAATGCGCCTTCCGGGTCATTTACCTTTAAACCGGGAATGGTTTTCAGGGCTTCATGAATATAGGCGCGGCGTTTTTTGAATTCAGCGACCATTTCCACTGCGGTGGTCAGTTCGCCGGTGAGGGCGGTGATGGCGGCGCGCTGGGTGATAGAGCAGGTAGCAGAAGTGAACTGGCTCTGGATTTTATCACAGGCTTTGGCAATGTCCAGTGGTGCGGCGAGGTAGCCCAAACGCCAGCCGGTCATGGCAAAACCTTTACTCAGGCCATTGATGATGATGGTGCGGTTGATCAGATCACCAAACTGCGCGATGCTTTCATGTTTGCCTTCGTAATTGATGTACTCATATATTTCATCGGAGATGATGAAGATCTCCGGGTGTTTGGCAAATACGGCGGCGAGTCCTTCCAGTTCTTTTTTGGAATATACGGAGCCGGTGGGATTGCAGGGAGAGGAGAACATGAACAGCTTTGTTTTTGGTGTGATGGCTGCTTCCAGTTGCTCCGGTGTAATTTTATAATTGTTTTCGATACTGCAGGGAACAAATACCACTTCCCCCTGGCAGAGGCTCACCTGTTCGGAATACGTAACCCAGTAAGGAGTGGGGATGATCACTTCATCGCCGGGGTTTACGATACTGAGCACTGCATTGGCCAGGCATTGCTTGGCGCCTGTGGACACTACTATCTGCTCCGGCGTATAGTCAAGACCGTTATCTCTCTTTAATTTGTGTACTACTGCCTGTCTTACGTCTGCATAGCCAGCCACGGGTGTATAGTGTGTAAATCCTTCATCGATCGCTTTTTTGGCGGCTTCGCGGATATGTGCCGGGGTGTCAAAGTCCGGTTCTCCGATGCTGAGGTCTACAATATCTATACCCTGGGCTTTCAACTCGCGGCCGAGTTTAGCCATTTTAATTGTTTGCGGCTCGGAAATCCGTGACAGCCTGTCTGCTAGTTGATTCATATCATTACATTGAATTGACCGGAACAAACGTACAGAAAAAAACCAGATAATACATGGAAAGATCGTTCCAGGCTGCTGTACAAACGCAGAACGGGCCGGATAACCGGCCCGTTCTGCGTTTTATGTTGCTTCTTTTTACAGAAGTGTATTATTGTCAGTATAAACTGAAGATAGCGTTGGTAACCAGTTTGTCGGTACCGGTACTTCCTTTAACACCCACGATGTAAATGGTATAGAAGTTACCTGCGTTGAAACTACCAACACGGAGGTCAGTACTGCTTGCAGTGGCAAGTACAGTGTTGGTGCCAGCTTCCTTGATGCTGATCGCATTGTTTACGCTGAAGCTGTTGAACAGTTTGAAAGCGCTGGCAGAAGATACATCGCCGTTAAAGTATACGCGGTTGCTGTCGATTTTTTCAGTACCGATGTATACATCTACCGGGCCTGCGTTTGCGCTCAGGTTGAAGAAACGGATACCGATTTTATCGCGGCTGTAGTTGGATTGATCTGTTTTGATAATGGCAGATCTTATTGGGGCTTTATCCCAGATCAGGTAAGTATAGTATTGTGTAGAGTCGAAATTGTAAGTAGTGGTGGTCATCAGGCTGTCGCCTCCTTTCTTCTTCAGATCAAATTTGTGCAGGCCACCGTAAACAGCGTACCGGGCGTAGAAATTGAAGTTGAATTCAGTTTCAGTTACTTTCTGATCGTTATCATAGAAAATACCTGGAATCATGCTGGTGGAACTGCCCAGTATTGAAATCTGTGCCTGTGGTCTTGGTGGTGTGTAATTATTATCGTTCTTCAGGCAGGAAGATAGTCCGATGATTCCTGTTAACAGGGCCACAACTGCCCATACGCGATTTTTCTTGGTTAGCATTTTGCTCTCAGTTTTTAAATTGTGTTATTGATCGGTTGTTTTTTTATCATTTGGTTCAAAACGGGCCAGGTCAGGTAAAATGCGCTTTTTACGTTGTACCTCCGATTCATAAATTACTTCGCCCAGTGCTTTGAGAAAAGGTTTGCCTGTTTTTTCAAAAGCCGGTTGATCATCTCCCAATACACCAGTAGTATTTACAAAAACACTGGCAGACAGCAGGAACTCTGTTTTACTGGCAAAATCTACAATATATGCTGTATCGGTCAGAAATCCGTATGCCCATCCTGGTTTGTTGAAAATCCTGATGTGTTCCGGTATCCGGCTATTCCGGTCACCTCCAAAAAGCAAAAACCTGGTATATGCCTGATAGTATTGTTCCGGGTCATAAACCGGATCTGTTGATTCTTCCGGGTGCTGGGACATACATCTGTACAAAAAAAGGTAATCGTTCCCTGTTAAACGGAAACGTTGACGATTTGTTACAGCCCCTGGAAAAATTATGCTGCGCATGATATCATGTAAGCTGGAAAGGGGCAGTTTATTGCGGTGGGAGAAGTTCATGGGCTGGTGCTCGAGGTGGTCGAGGTGATTATACCAGGCTTTCCCGGCAAAGTCTTCACGCGGGGAAAACTCCAGGCGGCTGTAGCCCGCGGGTTGCTGGTAGAGGATCCTGTTCCCTTCCCGGAAGCTGACGGCATTGGTGTGCCTGTTGGCTTCTTCATACAGGGGAAGCCCCACCCGGTGGCGGATCTGGGCCTGGGTATATCCCATTTCCCATAGCCGGCGGTTAAAAGGCTCCTGCCCTATAAACTCGTAGAGGCGGTTATAGGCATCGTTATCGCTGATAAGGAATATTTTTTTTATATAATGGGCTACAGACGGGAGGCCGGAAGCGGCGGAATGGTCGTGGCGCACGCCGGTATTGACATCCGGGAGCGGCGCCGTAAAGAAAGGCGTGTTGCAGTCGAGGCCGGGGATCTGCAGATCGTTCAGCTTTTCCAGTGCCAGGGCCACTGCCGGCAGTTTTACCGTGGAGGCAGGGTAGAAGTAGGTTTCCGGTGATACACCATAGTAATGGTCCGAGAAGTGCGGCTGCTGCTGTTCATCCCGGTCTATGCGGGTAAAAATCACCTGTAAACGGTAAGAGGAAGGATCGCTGAATACGGCGCCTAACCGGCTTTTTTGACTTTTCAGCAAAGCTTCCAGAAAATTATCTGTTGCCGGATAATGTTGGGTTTGCATATATTTGTCGTTGTTATGGATTGTAAAGCAAAGGAATATATTTAAAAAGACCAGAATCCGGGAGCTGCAGATTTAAAAAAAGTGTGCCAACCAACCTGTAAAGTCAGGCGCATATTGATTTTGCGTGTCTTTTAACAAGGACTTTAATATATCGATTTAAATTCTATCTTTGCAACTCTTAAAATTTTTTTTTATAAACCCGAAACAAACAGTATGCAACTTAAAGGACTGGTAAGATTTTTTGCCATCGCACTGATCCTTATCTCTTTGTACCAATTGTCCTTCACGTTTTTGGTGCGGAACTATGAGAAGAAGATAGAGCAGCAGGCCGAGAACGATGTGGCCAAGCAATACCCTACACCTGAAAAGAAATATCCAGGCAGTTCGGAACTGCAGGGCTTCTACTCAGATACCCTCAAAGGGTTTATTAAACAGAGGAGACAAGAGATTGTGGACAGTACCAGCAGCACAAAAATTGCAGGCTTTCCATGGAATGTCACCTATACCAAGGCCAAAGAGAAAGAACTGAATCTCGGTCTGGACCTGGTAGGTGGTATGAACGTAGTACTGGAAGTAAGCGTGGAAGATGTAATCCGCGCATTATCCGGTCAATCCAAGGATGCTGCTTTTAACAAAGCGCTGGAAAGGGCAAATGAGCTGAAGAAAACTAACCAGGCCGATTTTGTTACTTTGTTCGGACAAGCATACGCCGAGGTAGCACCACAGGGTAAACTGGCTTCTATTTTTGCGAATGCCTACCAGAAGGATATTACCTTCAATTCTTCCAATCAGCAGGTGCTGGACATGATCCGCAAGGAATCACGTGTTGCCATTAAGAATACCTATATCGTACTGCAAAAACGTATTGATAAATTTGGGGTGGCACAACCTAATATCAGCCTGGATGAAAATAAAGGACTGATCTCCGTGGAACTCGCCGGTGTTGATAACGCCGCCCGTGTACACAAATACCTGCAGGCAACTGCGAACCTCGAATTCAGGGAAGTATACAAAAACTCTCCGGAGTTTATCCAGAATGTATTATCCCCGATGAACGACGCCATCAGGAACGCTAAGGCCGCTGTTACTGCCGCTCCTGCCGCTACGCCGGATTCAGCTGCTGCTGCTACCGCCGCTACTGCGAAGGATACCAGTAAAGATGCCAGCCTGACAGACTACCTGTCTAAAAAAGATACCAGCAAAAATGCCAGCAAAGAACTGCAGCTGAAAGAACAACAGGCACAGAACCCGCTGTTCATGGTATTATTCCCTAACGTAGACCCGCAATCCGGTTCAGTTTATCCGGGTCCGTCTATCGGAAGAATCTTACCAAAAGATACGGCTACCTTTAACCGTTACGTGGAACTGCCTGCTGTAAAATCGATCCTGCCTAAGGACCTGGTGTTTGCGTTTGGTGCTGAAAATAAAGAAGATAAACACGGTCCTTTAGCAGTATACGCGCTGAAAGTAAATCCGGCCAGCCCTGAACCCCGTGTTGGTGGCGCAAGCATCGTTGATGCCCGTCAGGATATGGACCAGAACAACCAGCCCGAAATCAGCATGACAATGGATAACGAAGGCGCCCACCAGTGGAAGAAACTGACCGGTGAACTGGCTCCTGCCAATCCAAAAGATCCCGCTACATTTAACTACGTGGCAGTAGTGCTCGATAACATCGTTTACTCTGCTCCTTCCATACAGGGTGAAATTGCCGGTGGCCGTTCCTCTATCAGCGGTAGCTTTACCATTGAAGAAGCGAATGACCTCGCCAACATCCTGAAATCCGGTAAAATGCCGGCTCCTGCACAAATTGTACAGGAACAGATCGTAGGACCTACCCTCGGCGCTGAATCTATTGCTGCCGGTGCTAAATCCTTTATGATCTCCTTCGGAATCATCTTCGTACTTATGCTGGTGTATTACAACTCAGCCGGCTGGGTAGCTAATATTGCACTGGTACTGAACCTGCTGTTTACCTTCGGTATCCTGGCTTCTATGGGTGCTACGTTAACAATGGCCGGTATTGCCGGTATGGTACTCACCATCGGTATGGCGGTGGATACCAACGTAATCATCTTTGAAAGGATCAAGGACGAACTGACGCATGGTAAATCTTACCACGATGCGGTGGCAGACGGTTACAAACGTTCCTATGCACCGGTACTCGATGGTCACGTTACC
This sequence comes from Chitinophaga ginsengisegetis, assembly GCF_900168065.1. Taxonomy (GTDB): domain Bacteria; phylum Bacteroidota; class Bacteroidia; order Chitinophagales; family Chitinophagaceae; genus Chitinophaga; species Chitinophaga ginsengisegetis. The sequence goes on from NZ_FUZZ01000006.1 coordinate 252,722, forward strand.
TCCCTGCTCACCGCCTTCATCCTGTTCTACTTCGGTTTAGGTCCGGTACTGGGCTTCGCTACCACACAGATCATAGGTTTGTTCCTGTCCCTGTTCTGCGGTATCCTGGTTTCCCGTATGGTAACTGATTTCTGGATGAAGAGAAAAAGACATTTTGAATACTTCACACCTATTTCCCGTAAAGTATTTAAACATGCTGCTTTTGATTTTGTAGGTAAACGTAAATATGCTTATATCATCTCTGCTGTTGTAATGGTGGCAGGTGTTTCTTCCTTCTTCCATGGTTTCGACCACGGTATTGATTTCTCCGGTGGCCGTAGCTATACCGTTCGCTTTGAGCATCCAATGAACCGCGAAGAAGTGGCAGACGTACTGAAGAAAGAATTTAACTCAGAAGTATTCGTTAAAACAATTGGCAGCACCAACCAGCTGAGCATCACTACTGCTTACAAAATTGAGCAGCAGAGCCTGGCGGTTGATAAAGAAGTGGCTGATAAATTATACAACGGCCTGAAGAAATTCTATGATGCTTCTGTAACGCCTGATGTATTTACTTCCCGCTACATCGTGGGTTCCCAGACGGTATCGCCTACCATTTCCGATGACCTGCGTGCAGGTGCGGTAAAGGCAACGATCCTGTCTATTGTGGTGATCTTCCTGTACATCCTGTTACGTTTCAGCAAGTGGCAGTACTCTATCGGTACTATCTTCTCTTTGCTGCATGACGTACTGGTTACCCTGGCAGTATTCTCCTGGTGCAGATCTTTTGTACCATTCACACTGGAAATTGACCAGCACTTTATTGCTGCGATCCTGACGGTGATTGGTTTCTCCATGAACGATACCGTGATTGTATTTGACCGTATCCGTGAATACTTCAGGACCGGCGCTCATGGCCGCGACAGGGATACCGTGATCAATAAAGCGATCAACGATACCCTGAGCCGTACCATTATGACGTCGCTGACAGTGTTCCTGACGATCCTGATCCTGTTTGTATTTGGTGGTGAAGTAACCCGTGGCTTCGCCTTTGCGATGCTGATTGGTGTGATCACCGGTACTTACTCTTCTATCTTTGTTGCGGCGCCTGTACTGGTTGACTTCGACAAGAAGAATCAGCTGGCCAACGAAAGTGAGTCAGTAGAAGTAGTTGCCAAGAAAACGGCTTCTGCTACCAAATAAGTAAGATCTTACTGAAATAATGTTTGATAATAAAAACCTCCTGGCTTGCCAGGAGGTTTTTTTGTGAAGTATATTTCAGGGAGATGTTGATCAGCTGGCCGGCTGCCTGAATACAAACCCGGCGGCATCGCTTCCCTGCTGATAATCTATTTCCATACCCATGAGGTACATACCATGTGCTTTTTTCATAATCACGGGGATACCTGATATATCAAACAGGTCGTCGTCTTCCATGAGGGCATCAAAGCCTAGCATATAGGCAACACCCGAACAACCTCCGCCCTTTACGCCTACCCGGAGGTAGGGGGCTTCTGTATTGCCCTGTAACAATTGTTTCACTACTTCAGCAGCACTGGCCGTAAGTTGAATGGGAGATCTGTTCGCGCTATCCATTATCCGTATTTTTTTCAAAGTTAGGGAAAACCGGGGGCGGTTTTGCTACCCGGTATACCCGAGGTAAGTGAGGAGTGCAATTCACGCAAAGATGCGGTATACACGGGGTAAACCGAGGGTATTCATGCCGTATACACGCCTTTGACGTGGACTTGAAGCGCAATTACTTTGCTGTGGCCAGTTCCAGGAACTTTTTATGAAGGGCGAGCACCTGCGGGATCACCATATGTTGTTCGTCGTTATGGATCACGTAGTCGCTCAGGCGCATTTTAATGGTTTCGTCGATTTGCTTGTACATGCGTGCCAGCACTTCATTGCGGGTTACGTTGTCGCGTTTCATTACGCGGTGTATGCGCAGTGGCTGGGGGGCAAAAACGGCGATTACCTTATCGAGGTGGTGGAAGGATTCTGTTTCGAAGAGGAGAGCGGCCTCTTTCAGTACGTAGGGCGTGGTTTGTTGTTGCGCCCAGTTGTCTGAATCCCGGATGGTAGCCGGATGTACGAGGGAATTGAGGAGGGCGAGTTTGTCTTTGTCGTTGAAAACGATATTTCCCAGGAGTTTGCGGTTCAGTGTGCCGTCGGCATTATATATTTCTTCGCCGAAGTGGTGTTTTACCTGTGCGGCCAGTTCGGGGTCGCGGACCATAATATCTTTGGCCCGGTCGTCCGCGTAATATACGGGAACGCCCAATAATTCGAATATTCTACTAACGGTGCTTTTGCCGGAGCCAATGCCCCCGGTAATTCCAATCTTTAACATAGCCCCAATTTATAAAAAAATACGAACTACCCATATGAATTACGGAGTTACGGGCAGATGCCGGGGAATAGATCCGCGAATATCATCTGTCTGTAACTCCGTAAACAGTAATTACTTTGATTCGTAATTCTTATTTGGTTTCAGCCGCTTTTTGCTGAGCGGTGGTGTATTCCATGCTGATAGCAGAGCGTTCGATGGTAAAGCTGGTGCCTGGGCTCACTTCCATCAGAACGGTGTTATTGTCGTTCATTTTCTTCACTTTACCGTGAATACCGGCGATAGTGACGATTTTATCACCTTCTTTCAGGTTATCGATAAATTGTTTCTGCAGTTTTGCTTTTTTAGTTTGAGGCCTAATCATGAAAAGCCACATAACGACAATCATACCGCCAAAAAACAGGAAAGAAACCCAGGAGTTACCACCGCCTTGGGCACCGCCCTGAGGCGCCATTAATAAAATGTTCAGGATGTTCATCTCTATAATTGATTTAATAGTTTAGTCCGGACTACTTGGTAATGATATTGCATTGGATCTTAGGTCCTACCACATAACCGTCTTTATTGTTGATTTTAACAGAAATTTCTTTCTCGGTATAGCCTGATTTTCCGTGGCTGTCGAAAATAACCTTCATATAGCCGGACTGACCGGGTTTGATGGGTTCTTTTGGCCATTCCGGTACGGTACAACCGCAGCTGGAAATGGCATCTTCGATAAGCAGCGGACTGGTGCCTGTATTGGTGAATTTAAAGGAGTACTCTACTTTTTCACCTGCTACAATCTCTCCAAAGTTATGCACCTTTTCTTCAAAGGTGAGCGCGGAGGACTGGCCAGCTTCGTTTTTTTGTCCGTTACCGGCTGCCTCTGCAGCGGTATTATTTTTGGCACTATTGTTACAAGCCGCTACCAGCAGGCTTCCACAGGCGAGTAAACAGAACAGTTTTTTCATGGCATTGCTATTTTACCGTAAAAATAACTTTTCCCACTTACTTTTTCGGACGGTCCTGTTTCAGTACCAGTTGTTCTTTTTCCAGGTCTTTCAGAATGTTATCCAGGATACCGTTGATAAACTGGCCACTCTGAGGTGTGCTGTAGGCTTTCGCCAGGTCTATATATTCGTTGATGGTTACTTTGGTAGGAATGGTAGGGAAGTAGAGGAACTCGCATACACCCATTTCCATCAGTAACATATCTACTGCAGCGATACGTTCAGAATCCCAGTTTTGCAGTTTGGGCTTGATCAGTTCGAGGCAGTATTCTTTTTTGTCGATTACGGTGAGCAGGAGTTCCTTTGCATAATCAAGTTTTTCTTTACTGATCAGCTGCAGGAAATTGAAGAGATGCGGCTTATTGAAATAGTTATTGATCAGAATGCCCATCATTTCTTCGTCGTCGCCCCAATGGAGGAAGGTATCTTCCATGTGTTGGAGGAACGGCTCGCTTTTCGCCAGTATTTCTTTATAGATGAATTCCAGTATTTCCTTTTCACCTGCTTTGGTACGGCTACCTTCTGCTGCGTAGGCTTTGTAGGTATCTGTAAGCACCAATTGGTTATAAAGCTTTCTGAGCAGATCATCATCTGTTTGCAGCTTCATTTTCCATTGTTCCAGGTTTACCTGGAACCCTTTGTCGCTGGTTATCTGGTAAATAAACTCATTTCCTGCAATTTTGGTGTTCACCTGCAGGTCCTCGGCAGAGGGTAAGTGTTTGGAAGCACGGGCGTGCGCATCAATTTCGGCGTATTGTGCTACCTGTACCACTGAGTTAAGTAAGTAGGTAAAGATCTGACAGGTTTGGTCCAGCTTTTCGTTTAAAAGTCTGGTGGCCGTGCCTGGCTTAATACTGCTTTGCTCCATCGTTTCCAGGGCGTAAAGTGTTTGCATTACTTTTACCCGGATGTTTCTTCTACTGATCATCTTATAAAAAAGAACTGGTATAAGGGCGCAAAACTAGAGAAAAATTTTCATATTCATGGATTTTGATCGCAAAGGTGTTGGCACGGGTACCGTGCAGGGGGAAAACAAACCGGCCCCGGAAGGGGTGTTGGTGTTCCCGGGCCTACCTGTTCTGTCATTTTTTCGGGTTGCTTGTCATGATTTGTCAGTATCAAAGCAAGTCGATACCTTCGTGACCTGTAAATTTGACCCGAAAACCGCGTTGGCACAATTCTCGTGGACGGAAGAAACAAAATCACAAACATCTTTTTTAAATAAAAACTACTATGGCTAAACAATTAAGTATTAAACCTTTAGCTGACAGGGTAATCGTGAAACCTGCAGCAGCAGAAGAGAAGACAGCTGGTGGTATCATTATCCCCGATACTGCAAAAGAAAAACCTGTGAGAGGCACCGTGGTGGCTGCCGGACCTGGTAAAAAAGATGAACCGATCACTGTAAAGGTAGGTGATACTGTACTGTATGGTAAATATTCTGGTCAGGAACTCCCTATCGAAGGCGAAGATTACTTAATCATGCGTGAATCTGATATCCTGGCGATCGTTTAAGAGCTGTCTGCGGATATGAATTAATTCCTAAAAGAAAAATCTCAAAGTATTATGGCAAAACAAATTTTCTTCAATATAGACGCCCGCAACAAGATGAAGAAAGGCGTTGACACCCTGGCTGATGCCGTTAAAGTAACCCTGGGCCCTAAAGGCCGTAACGTAGTGATCGAGAAAAAATTCGGCGCTCCGGGTGTAACTAAAGATGGTGTTACCGTTGCAAAAGAAATTGAACTCGAAGACGCAATCGAAAATATGGGTGCGCAGATGGTGAAAGAAGTAGCTTCCAAAACTGCTGACCTGGCAGGTGATGGTACTACTACTGCTACCGTTCTGGCACAGGCTATCATCGGCGATGGTTTGAAAAACGTAGCTGCCGGTGCTAACCCAATGGATCTGAAACGTGGTATCGACAAAGCTGTGAAAGCAGTTGTTGAAAACCTGAAAAAACAATCCGAAAAAGTTGGTAACGATACACAGAAGATCGAGCAGGTTGCTTCTATCTCTGCCAACAACGACAGCGAAATTGGTAAACTGATTGCCCAGGCAATGCAGAAAGTAACCAAAGACGGTGTTATCACTGTAGAAGAAGCAAAAGGTACCGATACTACTGTTGAAGTAGTAGAAGGTATGCAGTTCGACCGCGGTTACCTGTCTCCTTACTTCATTACCAACAGCGAAAAAATGCAGGCTGAACTGGCTAACCCTTATATCCTGATCTACGATAAGAAGATCAGCACCATGAAGGATATCCTGCACATCCTGGAAAAAGTGGCTCAGCAGGGCGCTCCGCTGGTAATCATCTCCGAAGATCTGGAAGGTGAAGCACTGGCTACCCTGGTGGTAAACAAACTGCGTGGTACCCTGAAAGTTGCTGCTGTTAAAGCTCCTGGCTTTGGCGACAGAAGAAAGGATATGCTGCAGGATATTGCTACCCTCACCGGTGGTATCGTTATCAGCGAAGAACAAGGTTACAAACTGGAAAATGCTGACCTGACTTACCTCGGTAAAGCTGAATCCATCACTATCGATAAAGACAATACTACTGTTGTAGGTGGTAAAGGTGAAAAAGACGCGATCCAGTCCCGCATCGGACAGATCAAAGCGCAGATCGAAGTAACTACTTCCGACTACGACCGCGAAAAATTACAGGAACGCCTGGCTAAATTAAGCGGTGGTGTGGCTGTACTGTACGTTGGTGCTGCTACTGAAGTAGAAATGAAAGAAAAGAAAGATCGCGTAGACGATGCTTTACACGCTACCCGCGCTGCCGTTGAAGAAGGTATCGTTCCTGGTGGTGGTGTGGCTTACATCCGCGCTATCGAAGCCCTGGAATCACTGAAAGGTGCTAACAACGACGAACAGACTGGTATCTCCATCGTTAAACGCGCTATCGAAGAACCATTACGTCAGATCACTGCCAACGCAGGTATCGAAGGTTCTATCGTAGTACAGAAAGTGAAAGAAGGTAAAGCTGATTTCGGTTTCAACGCACGTACAGAAGTTTTCGAAAACTTACTGGCTGCCGGTGTTATCGATCCAACTAAAGTTACCCGTATTGCACTGGAAAATGCTGCGTCTATCGCTTCTATGCTGCTGACTACCGAATGTGTAATCGCAGACAAACCGGAACCTAAATCTGCTGCTCCGGCTATGGGCGGTGGTGGCCACGGTATGGGCATGGACTACTAATATTCATGATAATCATAAAAACTCCTGCGGACCTGGTTCTGCAGGAGTTTTTTTATGCGGATCACCTTTCCGCTGTAACTTTATCATAAGATTTCCGTTTAACAACGAGATAGTAAACAGCAGCGGATGAACACAGTTGTAAAAATAATTTGCGCAAGCCTGCTTTTAATCCTGGGCGCCTGTTCAAAGAAAAGCAGTTCGGACGAGCTCAGAATGGACGGGGTAACAGAAAACGCCATCCAGCGGTACCTGCATGAGCACAATGAAACCGCCATCAGGGACGTTTCGGGGCTTTATTACCGGGTAGATGTCCCGGGAGACAGTACCCATTTCGTGAAAGCGACTTCCATTCCCACCGTTATTTATACCAATTATTTAGTTACGGGTGAAGTAGTAGGCACCTCATTAGGCCCCACCGATTTTGATCACAGGATGCTTAAAAACCATATCCCGGGCTGGCAGATAGGGCTGCAGAAAATTTCCCAGGGGGGTAAGATCCGGTTATATATCCCGTCTGCCCTGGCCTACGGCTCCGTGGGGGTTAACGGTATTATTCCGCCTAACGCCATCCTCATTTCTGACCTGGAACTGGTAAGTATCCGGTAGATGTATTATCTTATGCCAATTGTATTTTCACCTTTTAATTATACTAAAACTGAAACCAAACTGTATGAAGAAAGTTTTTCTGTTGGGAGGATTATTCCTGTTAGTGCTTGCCGCCTGTTCAAAAAAAGATGATGCACCTGCCTACGACGCTATCGCACAGTATGATGCTGACTCCGCAAAAATTGTAGCCTATATCGCTGCCAATAATATCACCAATGTACAACACGATCCGCGTGGTCTTTTTTACCAGATTGTAACCAAAGGAAGCAGTGATTCTGTGAATGCTGCCGCCAATGTATGGGTATCCTACAAAGGCCAGTTGCTGGATAAAACGGTTTTTGACAGCAGCGACAGCGCCAGATTTGACCTCGATAAAGTGATCACCGGATGGACGATTGGTATTCCTAAAATCCGCAAGGGTGGAGAGATTAACCTGATTATTCCTTCCATTTATGCATACGGCCCTTCCGCTTATCCTAAGATTCCGGCGAATTCTGTGTTGGTATTCAACGTGAAACTGAAAGACTTTGTGAATAAATAATTGAAGAAGATATAACATGAAGCGGTACCGGTTCTGCCGGTACCGCTTTTGCATTTGTATTATTCCCCTGCTTTCCGTTAATTTTACAGATAAATAAAAAATTAGTGGCACACGAATGTATTTCCGTATTTGACATTTTCAAGATAGGCGTTGGTCCTTCCAGTTCACATACCTTAGGTCCGTGGCGCGCAGCACTGCGTTTCCTGGATCAGCTGGAGCAGGATGGCAAACTGGCGGCTGTTAGTAAAGTACAGGTATTATTATATGGCTCCCTTGCCAAAACAGGTCATGGGCATGGCACCGACATTGCTGTTCAACTGGGCCTTTGCGGCGATGATCCGGTAACTTTTGATGTGAACCAGATCAATCCTAAAATGGATGATATCCGCCGCAGCCGCAGGATGAAAATTGCGGGTAAATATGAAATAGATTTTGACCCCGTGGAAGACATTGATTTCCTTTTTGAAGAATCCCTTCCGTTTCATCCCAATGCGCTTACTTTCCTGGTTACTTTACTGGATGGTGAACAGCTGGCTTCCACCTGGTATTCTATCGGTGGCGGTTTTGTAGTGCAGGAAGGAGATGCCGGCGGCAGCGCCCAGCAGGTAGACCTGCCTTTCCCGATAGATACTGCCCGCCAGCTACTGCAGTGGTGCATTAAAACCGGGTATAGCATTTCTGAGCTGGTGATGGAAAATGAACACGCCTGGCGCCCGGAAGAAGAAACCCGGCAAGGGCTGTTAAATATCTGGCGCGTAATGCAGGAATGTACCTTCCGCGGATGCCATACCGGCGGGGAGTTGCCCGGCGGACTAAAAGTTGGCCGCCGTGCGGCAGTGCTCAATAAAAAATTACTGAAAGGCCGTACCTATACTGATTATGCGTCCTGGATTGACGCCATCAGGGCGGGAGGAGAGCATTTCAGCTATACGCTCGACTGGGTAAGCTGTTTTGCACTGGCTGTAAATGAAGAAAATGCGTCGTTCGGAAGAGTGGTAACGGCGCCTACTAATGGCGCTGCAGGCGTAATTCCGGCAGTTTTGCAATATTTCATCGCTTTCTGCGATGGTTTCCATGAAGAAAAGATCCAGCAGTTCCTGCTCACGGCTTCTGAAATAGGCAGCATCTTTAAAAAGCGCTCCACCATTTCCGCAGCAATGGGCGGTTGCCAGGCAGAGATAGGCGTATCTTCCGCGATGGCGGCGGCAGCCCTCACCGAGTGCATGGGAGGCTCCCAGCGCCAGGTGCTGATGGCGGCGGAAATAGCGATGGAACACCACCTGGGCCTCACCTGCGACCCTATCGGCGGACTGGTGCAAATTCCCTGCATTGAGCGGAATACAATGGGCGCCATCAAGGCGATCACCGCATCACAACTGGCGCTGCAAAGCAATCCTGAGCTGGCAAAGGTTTCCCTTGACGCCGTGGTAAAAACCATGTGGGAAACAGCACAGGATATGAATTCAAAATATAAGGAAACTTCCGATGGAGGACTGGCCGTGAATATTCCTATCAGCTTGCCGGAATGTTAAAAGATATCAGATAACGAATTACAGATTTAAAAGCAGATTACGGCGAATATCGGTTATAATATAAGGAAAGAACCATATTTTCGTTTATACGTTATCATCATCTGCTTAGATCCGTAATTCGTTATTTTTTATGCGTGTTATCCTGGCCATTACTCTTCTTTCTTTTTCCTTTTCTTTATCGGCGCAGCAATTCGGAGGTAATCCGCCTTCGCTGAAATGGCAACAGATCAACACGGATACGGTGCGGGTAATTTTCCCCCATGGTATGACTGCGCAGGGAGAACGGGTCGCCAACCTGGTTCACTATCTTAACCGTTATACCCGGTCTTCTATTGGTGGGCTTGAAAAAAAAGTAAATATTGTATTGCAGAATCAAACGCTGCAATCCAATGGCTATGTACAATTAGGCCCCTTCCGCTCTGAATTTTACCTGACACCACCCCCTAATTCGCTGGACCTGGGCTCCCTTAACTGGGTAGACCAGCTGGCTGTGCATGAGTACCGGCACGTATTGCAAAATATGAACTTCCGCCAGGGAGTATCCAAAGTGTTTTCTATCCTCGGCGGGCAACTCGGACAAGCGGCGGTTACCAATATAGCAGTGCCCAACTGGTTTTGGGAAGGCGATGCCGTGGTGATGGAAACGGCGCTAACGCCGCAGGGACGCGGCCGGCTCCCGGGCTTCTTTGATGGCTTCCGTGGCCTTTCCCTGGCAGGTAAACATTACGCCTATATGAAAATCCGCAATGGCTCGTATGTTGATTATGTACCCGACCATTATCCGTTGGGATATATGATGACTACTTACGGCCGGGAACACTACGGACAAACATTCTGGAAAGATGTTACCAGTGACGCGGTTCGTTTCCGTGGCGTGTTTTACCCGTTGTCGCATAGCCTGAAGAAGAGAACAGGGATGAATGTAACCGGCTTTTATAATGCGGTGCTGAAAGAGTACCAGCCGCTGTGGAATAACTATGCTGCCCGGCCCGACACTACACCGGCGCAGCCTTTACTGCCGGTAGCCAAACCGGTAACCAACTACAATTACGTATATAGTGCAGGTAATAATGAATGGGTGATATTAAAAAATGCCTGGAATAAAGTGCCCGGTATTTACCGGTTAAATGCTTCCGGTGAAGAGCGTTTGCTGGTACGTCCCGGCATCGTATACGATGATTTTTTCAGTTACCGCAATGGCCGCGTGGTATGGGCTGCCGCCCGTTTTGACGCGCGGTGGGGCTGGAAGAACTTTTCCGTGATCCGGGTGTGGGATAACGCTACCGGGCATACGAAAACTGTCTCCCCGAAGGGGAAATTCTTCTCCCCGGATATCAGCGAAAATGGTGAGCGGGTAATAGCAGTGGCTACCACTACAGAAATGAAATACAGCCTGCAGTTGATCAACACACGTACAGCGGCGGTAGAAAAGCAGTTGCCCAACCCGGAAAACTGGTACTATACTTATCCCCGTTTTGCTGCCGGAGAACAGGCCGTGATCAGTGCAGTAAGAAATAATAAGGGAGAGATGGCGCTGGTGCAGCAGTCGCTCGCTACAGGCGAAAGCACGATGCTCACGCCTTTCAGTTATACCGTGATGGGAATACCGGTAGTGAGCGGAGATACAGTCTATTTCACCAGTGGCCTGAAAGATGTGAACAACGTATATGCGATTACGTTAGCTGATAAAAAAACGTATGAAGTTACCGACAGGGGAAACAGTGCGCTGCATATGGCCGTGGATCCGGCGGGCGACAGTCTTGTTTTCAGTGAATTTACCGTAAAGGGATACAAGCTGTATCACGCTGCATTGAATAAGGCTGGGTGGGAACCTGCAGATGTGAGTAAAGACGGGCGCAGCGCCTGGCTGCAGCCTCATTTTAAAGAAGGCGGCAATATCCTGGATCTGACGCATGATTCCCTGCCGGTGAAAAAATATCCGCAGTTTACCCGTCCGTTTAACTTCCACAGCTGGGTGCCATCTTTTAATGATCCGGATTACAGTATTTCACTGATCGGGGAAAATATATTGAGTACTACATCTACCAGTATCGGCTATACGTACAACAGGAATGAAGGTAGTTCAGACATCGCGGCAGGCTTTACTTTCGCGGGATGGCTCCCGGTGTTATCTGTTGGGGCCGACTATACCATTAACCGTAACGGGCTGGATCAGAACCGGCAGCGGGTGTACTGGAATGAGGCCACTGCGCATGTGGGTGTCAGTATACCACTGAACCTGTCGGCAGGGCTTTACAGCCGTAGTTTATCTTTCGGTAGTAATTACAATATCCGTCACCGTTACCTGGATAGTAAGTATAAAGGAAATGACCTGCAGTTCCTGACTAACACCATCATCTTTAATAACCAGCGGACCAAAGCGGTACAAAATATTTACACGCATTTCGGGCAGTATGTGGCGGTGCAGTACAACAGTTCTGTGTCGGGTTTATATGCAGAGCAGCTGTATGCGCGGCTGGATCAGTATTTACCGGGGTTATGGCAAAATCACAACCTGGTGTTGCAGGGCGCTTATCAGCAGCGTGATAATGCGTTCAATTATACTTTCACAGATAATTTCGTATATGCGAGAGGGTATAATACGCCGTTGTATACGAGTATTTATAAGCTGGGAGCCAATTATCATTTGCCTTTGGTGTATCCCGACTGGGGCTTTGCGCAGATCCTGTATTTTAACCGTATCCGCGCTAATTTGTTCTACGATTACAGTATGGCTAATTTCTCCCGTAACAATGTGGATATGAATATGCGCTATACTTCTGCCGGTACCGAATTATTTTTTGATACGCGTATAGGTAATGCACTGCCCTTTACGTTTGGCGTGCGTTTCAGTCATTTGTTTGACCAGGACCCGGTAGACAATGCACAGAACCGGGTTGATTTTATTATACCGATCCAGCAGTTGTTTAATTATTAGGAAGATGGATTACTTAACGTTGATCTGAAGGGCAGGGGCTTTGTAGAATTTCTCTTCTGCATATTTGATGATGATTTCGTCGAAGTACAATACATCGCCGGTTTGCAGGGTTTCCTTCAGGTTTTTGCTCCAGGCGGCGGGGAGGGCAGCTGCTTTGAAATTATCTCCTGTAAAATCTTTGTATATAGCGGGTTGCCCGGTGGTATCGTTAAGATAGGGTTCATGTCTTTCATAAGTAAAAGCAAAAGAGAGCACCGGGTATTTAATATTCTTTTCGTCCCGCACGATCAATGCGGAGTCCAGTAATTTGATGACTTCACTTTTTGGTAGCGTATCGCTCAGGTAGATGCCCCAGCTGCTGCGGAGTTTCATGGGTCTTTTGCTGGTTACGGCAGTAGCCGGCTTTTTTGCGGATTGCGCAATCACCGGTGTAACAGCAGTGGCTAATAAGAAACTAAGTAACAGATGTTTTTGCATGATAGTACCGGGATGTAAAAAAAAATCGCCCGGTATAGTAACGACCGGGCGATCCTAAAAATTATAAGGACTTTAAACTTTCCTCGATGACAGCAATCTTTGCTTCGGCATCTGCTTTTTTCTGACGTTCTGCGTCTACGGCTTCTGCTTTTGCGTTTTGTACGAAGCGCTCATTACTGAGTTTCTTTTCTACAGACACCAGGAATCCTTTCAGGTATTCGAGGTCTTTTGTGAGTGCTGCTTTTTGTGCGGTGGTGTCCAGCGCGGTTTCTGTACCCAGGTAGAATTTATCTTTCTGGATCACGAGGGTAATGCAACCTGGCACGGGTTCCTGTACATAGTGAATTGCTTTTGCATTCACCTGTTTGGCGAGCATGCCTTCAATTTGTTTGAATGCGTTATCGTGTTTGGTTTCTATGTGCAGTACGATCGGATCTTTTGGTTTTATCTGGTGTTTGTTACGTGCATCGCGGATGCTGCTGATTACTTCTTTCGCCAGCAAACCTTCCAGCAGGGTGGCGTGTACCGGCGCCTGCGGTGTGGTAAACTGTTTCATCATCAGGGAATCGTCTTCTGCGCGTGTGGTGAGTTGCTGGTATATTTCTTCTGTAATAAAAGGCATATACGGGTGCAGCAGCTGCATCAGTTGTTCGAAGAAGTAAACGGTTTTGCGGTAGATGGAAGCAGGGATGGGTTGTTCAAAACCTGGTTTTGCCCATTCGAGGTACCAGCTGCAGAAATCGTCCCATACCAGGCTGTATATGGCTTTGAGCCCTTCGCTGAGGCGGAAGTCTTTATGCAGGGAAGCCACTTCGAGCTGTACTTCATTTAACCTGCTTTCAAACCATTTCACAGCGAAGTTATCTGCAGCGGCATTGGTAGCGCTGTCATCTTCCTGGCGTTGTTCCCACATTTTCACCAGTTTGAGGGCATTCCATATTTTATTACAGAAGTTACGGCCCTGTTCACAGCTGGAGTCATCGTACAGGAGATCGTTACCTGCCGGTGAAGAGATCATGATACCAAAGCGTACCGCATCGGCGCCATAGGCGTGGATAAGTTCCAGCAGATCGGGGGAGTTGCCGAGTTGCTTACTCATTTTACGGCCTTGCTTGTCGCGTACCATTCCGGTGAAATATACGTCGCTGAAGGGTTTCACTTCTTTGAATTCCAGTCCGGCCATGATCATACGGGCTACCCAGAAGAAGATGATATCCTGTCCGGTTACCAGCACCGAAGTAGGGTAATAGTAATTGATATCTTCATTATTGGGTTGGGAGATGCCGTTGAACACTTCCATTGGCCAGAGCCAGGAGCTGAACCAGGTATCCAGGCAATCCTGGTCCTGTGTGAGTTCGGCTGCGGTGATGGTAATGCTGCGGGCGGCAAACTGCTGTACTGCTTCAGCGGCGGTGGCGGCTACTTCAAAAGAGCCGTCCGGCGCGTACCAGGCAGGAATTTGTTGTCCCCACCAGAGTTGGCGGGAGATGCACCAGTCCTTTACATTTTCCATCCAGTATTTGTAGGTAGCCAGGAAGCGGTCGCCGGGATGGATTTTTACATCACCGTTCACTACTGCGTCCAGGGCGGGTTTGGCCATTTCTGCCATTTTTACAAACCATTGGGTGGAGATGCGTGGTTCCACTACCGTGTCGGGGTTACGCTGACTGTAACCGAGGCGGGTGGTATATTCCTGTTCTTTTACGAGCAGTCCTTCTTCCGCGAGGGCGGCTACTACTTTTTTGCGGGCCACGAAGCGGTCTTCCCCTACAAATACAACGGCGGCGGCGCTGAGTGTGCCATCATCGTTGAGGGTATCCACAATTTCCAGGTTATGTTTCAGGCCCAGGTTATAGTCGTTGATATCGTGTGCAGGCGTTACTTTCAGGGCGCCGGTACCGAATTCTTTATCTACGTAGGTATCAAATATTACCGGAACGCGGCGGTTTACCAGCGGTACGGTAGCAAAGTGACCTTTCAGGTGGGCGTATCTTTCATCTTCCGGGTTTACGCAGATGGCGGTGTCGCCCATGATGGTTTCCGGACGCTGTGTGGCGATGGTGATATATTCGCCGGTTGGCGTGCCGTTAGCATCCGTGATGGCGTATTTCACATGATAGAGCTTACCCTGGAGGTCTTTATATTCTACTTCCTCGTCGCTCAAAGCTGTTTTGGCTTTGGGGTCCCAGTTGATCATGCGGGCGCCGCGATAAATTACACCTTTCTTATAAAGGTCTATGAAAACGGTGATCACTGCTTTATAGTAGTGATCGTCCATTGTAAAAGTAACGCGGTCCCAATCGCAGCTGCAGCCGAGTTTTTTTATCTGGTGATAGATGATATCTCCATATTTATCTTTCCATTCAAAGGCATATTTGAGAAATTCTTCGCGGGTGAGCTGGGATTTTTCGATGCCTTTCTCCTGTTTGAGCATATTTACCACTTTTGCTTCTGTGGCAATGGAGGCGTGGTCGGAGCCTGGAACCCAGCAGGCGTTGAAGCCGCTCATACGAGCCCGGCGTACCAGGATATCCTGTACGGTTTCATTGAGGGTATGGCCAAGATGGAGGACCCCGGTGACGTTTGGAGGAGGGATGACGACAGTAAAGGGTTGGCGTCCGTCCGGTTTAGAGCGGAAGTAGCCTTTATCCATCCATTGTTGGTACCATTTTTCTTCAACCGTTGCAGGCAGGTAATTTTTCGAAAGTTCCATGCTATTCATAATATAAGGTTGCAAAAATAACGGAGATTAAGGAGAGATGGAAATTTAAAGGGCAGGAATAGTTGCCCTTTAGCTTATGCCATCTCTGCGATGATTTCGCAGGTTTGTGCAATCATTTCCGGTGTAACATCGAGGTGGGTGACTATTCTGACCTGTGTTGGAGAAATGGGCATTACGAGGATTCCCTGTTTTTTGAGGTAATCTGCGAAGAGCTGCGGCGTCCAGTCGCCCGTTACTTCAAAGATGAGGATATTGGTTTCTACGGGGAGCATGTGGCCGGTGAAGGATTTTTCCAGCAGGGCCTGCGCCAGTTGTTTGGCGTGGAGGTGATCTTCTGCCAGCCGGGCGATATTGTTTTCCATCGCATAGATACCGGTAGCGGCCATGAAGCCGGCTTGCCGGAGGCCGCCGCCGAGTTTTTTACGGATACGCCTGGCGGCTTTGATAAATGTTTCGCTGCCGAGCAGTACGGAGCCCATCGGGCATCCCATTCCTTTATTAAGGCAAACGGAGATGCTGTCGAACAGTTGTCCGTATGTTTTGGGATCCTGGCCGGTGGCTACGAGTGCATTGAAGAGGCGTGCGCCATCGAGGTGCAGTGCGAGGCCATGTTGTTTACAGACGTCGCCTATTTTCACCATTTCTTCCCAGTCGTAGCAGCATCCGCCGCCGCGGTTGGAGGTATTTTCGAGGCAAACGAGGCTGGTGCGGGCTTTATGCACATCGTCGGGGTTAATGGCCGCTTCCACCTGGGTGGCGCGGATCATGCCCCGGTCGCCGATGAGGGCGTGTACCTGGGCGCCGGAGTTGAAGGCGATGCCGCCTCCTTCATAAATATATACGTGAGCCAGATTACTGCAAACCACTTCATCCCCCGGCAACGTATGTACTTTAATGGCGATCTGGTTACTCATTGTGCCGGAAGGGCAGTACAAGGCTGCCGGTTTGCCAAAGTATTCTGCCATCATGGCTTCCAGTTTGTTGATGCTGGGATCTTCACCGAAAACGTCATCACCGGTTTCTGCCTGCAGCATAGCCTGTAACATGCCAGGGCCGGGACGTGTAAAAGTGTCGCTTCTAAAGTCAATCATTTTATTGAAAAATTTGCAACGGCTTAACAATTAAATTAGTTAAGATGTTAATTTAAATATGATTCTTTATCAATTGTTAAAATTTGTATAAACCAACGCTGTACAGGGACTAAAGCACTATAAAATTCCGTTATAAAACTGTACTTTGTTATATGGCTGGCAAATATAAGAAGGATTTGGTAGAGTGGTTGGTTAGCACGATCTTTGCAGACTTATTTTGAAACAAAACAATAAAGCGCGGGAAACTTTGTAAGTTAATAATTTTAAAAGTTCCGAACAAAAAATTTCTTTCGCTGTTATTTATTTATAAACCAATACAATTTTTCATATGAGGCAACTTAAAATTGCCACCCAGATCACCAATCGTGATTCGCAGGCGGTAGAAAAGTACCTGCAGGAAATCTCGAAGATCCCTTTGTTAACACCTGAGGAAGAGACCGTTTTGGCGCAACGCATTAAAATGGGCGATCAAAAGGCTCTTGAAAGATTGACTACAGGAAACTTACGTTTCGTTGTTTCTGTTGCGAAGCAGTATCAGCACCAGGGCCTTAGCCTGAGTGATTTGATTAATGAAGGTAATCTCGGCTTGATCAAGGCGGCACAACGTTTCGACGAAACCAAAGGTTTCAAATTTATCTCTTATGCAGTATGGTGGATTCGCCAATCCATTCTGCAGGCGCTGGCTGAACAGGGTCGTCTTGTTCGTCTTCCGCAAAACAAAATTGGCACCTATAATAAAGCTAACAAAGCTTACATGGCATTTGAACAGGAAAACGAGCGTGAACCTTCTACCGAGGAACTCGCAGAAATCCTGGAGATGTCTGAATCAGAAATTAACAATATCTTCCAGAGCAACACCCGCCACATGTCATTGGATGCACCTGTGCACGAGGCAGAAGACGTAGCAATGGGCGACCTGCTGGAAGGTGGAGATATTACTGATGATGACGTGATGAGAGATTCACTCCGCGAGGAAATACGCCGGGTATTAAAATCCCTGAGCCCACGCGAAGCTGAAATTGTGAATGCTTATTTTGGTCTGGATGGTGAAAATGGCGCAACAATCGAACAAATCGGTCAGAAATACGATCTGACTAAAGAAAGAATCAGGCAGATTAAAGAACGTGCTATCAAAAGGCTGCAGAAAGCCCGCTATAGTGGCGCCCTGAAATCATACCTGGGATAAAATACCTTTATTCATTGAGTTAACATTAACGAAAGGATAAATCTACTAATCCTCTTTATTCTATAAGAACACCGGCCTTGTAAATACATGGCCGGTGTTCTTATTTAGTAAACACCCCTTATTTTTGCACTCATGCGTATGCCGCTTTTCTTAATCCTGGTTACACTGCTCTTTGCCGCCTGCGAGAAAGATGTAAGTGTTAACCTGCCACAACAGGAACCACAACTGGTAGTGGAAGGCAGATTTGAAAATGGGTCCTATCCGCTGGTAATTCTCACACACAGCCTTAACTATTTTTCACAGATAGATCCGGCAGTATTAACGAATGCCTTCGTTCACAACGCCACCGTCACCGTTTCTGATGGCAGCAAAACCATGACACTAAAGGAACGGGTGATAGATACCGGCAACATGAAGTTCTTTGTATATCTGCCAGACCTCACCCAGCCGGCGAACAACTTCACCGGAAAAGTGCCGGGCACCTATACCTTACGCATCAACGCTGACAATAAGGCATATGAATCTGTGACAACTATACCGCCGCGCGGAATGCAACTGGACTCCATCTGGTGGACATTAGTAACAGTTGATGACTCCACGAAAGCCCGCTTATGGGTGAAGATCACGGATGCTCCCGCATTTGGCAACTATGGAAGGTATTTTACAAAGCGCAACAGTGAGCCATACTTACCCGGACTGAATTCTGTGGTAGATGACCAGCTGGTGAACGGCACAACATTTGAAATTCCTGTGGACGCCGGCGTGAATAAAAATCTGAACCCGGATGACAGGCCCGATGAGTTCTTTGAACCAGGGGATACCGTTACCCTGAAGTTTTGTAATATTGACAAAGCAACCTGGGATTTCTGGCGAACACTGGATTTTGCCTACAACAGTAATGGCAATCCATTTTCATCGCCCACAAAAATACTCGGGAATGTACCCGGCGCATTAGGCTACTGGGGCGGCTATACAGTAACCTATAAAACAATTATTATTAGCAGGTAATTATACATACAGCAAACAAAATGGAAAACAAGCAACAAGAGCATGTGCATTTATTGATCATCGGTTCCGGCCCCGCCGGTTATACCGCTGCTATTTATGCTGCAAGAGCCAATCTTAAACCAGTACTATACCAGGGCATTCAGCCCGGCGGACAATTAACCATCACCACTGAAGTTGAAAACTATCCCGGTTACCCGGAAGGCATTCAGGGTCCGGAAATGATGGTGGATTTTGAAAAACAGGCTGCCCGCATGGGGGCCGACATCCGTTATGGTATGGCTACTTCCGTGGATTTCAGTAAACAACCTTATAAAGTAACTATCGACGAAGAGAAGGAAATTACTGCCGATGCGATCATTATCGCTACCGGCGCCTCTGCCAAATGGCTGGGACTTCCTTCCGAGCAACGTTTAAATGGTAGCGGCGTAAGTGCCTGCGCTGTTTGCGACGGATTCTTCTTCCGTGGTAAAGAAGTGGCTATCGTAGGCGCCGGTGATACCGCTGCTGAAGAAGCGCTTTATCTCTCTAAAATGTGCAGCACCGTGCATATGCTGGTGCGCCGCCATGAAATGCGTGCTTCTAAAGTGATGCAGGACCGTGTGCTGAAAACTTCCAATATCATTGTATACTGGAATTCTGAAACAGATGAAGTACTGGGAGATAAAAAAGTAGAAGCACTGCGTATCCTCAATAACAAAACAGGCGAAAAGAAAGAAATACCTGTAAGCGCGTTCTTCGTAGCGATTGGTCACCAGCCTAACTCCGGTATCTTTAAAGACTACCTGACACTGGACGACCAGGAATATATTGTTACAGAACCAGGCACCAGCCGTACCAGCGTGGAAGGAGTGTTTGCCTGCGGCGACGTACAGGATAAAATTTACCGTCAGGCGGTAACTGCCGCCGGCAGCGGATGTATGGCCGCACTGGATGCAGAAAGATACTTATCAGCAAAAGAACACCACCAATAATAAACAAGGTAATGAGTAATGGATTTACAGGGAAATCATTCCTGTAAATCCATTATTTGTTATCCGTAATTTCCTTTTATGCTTACTATCGCCCTCGAACAGGCTACCTTCTACGCTTACCACGGCTTATACCCGGAAGAAACCATCATCGGTAATCACTTTGTACTGGATGTGGCAGTTCGTATACCCGGTACCGTGCCCGTAGATGATTTGTCTGAAACGGTTAACTACCAGGGCATCTATGAAATAGCAAAGGCCGTGATGGCCGTTCCGCGCCCTTTACTGGAAGAAGTGGTGTATGAATTAACCGATGCACTCAAGCAACGGTATCCCGGTATCCAGCACAGTACTGTGACCCTCCGCAAAATGAATCCGCCTATGGGCGCTACTGTCCGCAACTCACTTGTTTCTTTGGAGAAGGACTACTAAGGCACTATTTTTTGGGATATGTATGATGTTTCCGTAAATTTATAGCTATAAGTTAATCAACAAATTCTTACGCTGTAAAAACCTGTCCTATGTTGAAACGGATCATGGCAGTTTGCTTTTTATTATCAGCGGTACTGTATGTACAGGCCCAGAGTGCCAGTGAAATGGTAGCAGAAGCCAGGCAGCTGGAGAAACAGATGAAAGAAAGCGAAGCATTTGAAAAAGATAAGGAAATCCTCAAAATACAGCCTTCCGAACTGGACGCATTGAACCAGGCCAGCCAATTATGTTCCCGCATCGGCAACCGGCAGAAAAGCAAAGATGATAAGATCAGTTATTTCAATCTCGCTAAAAGCTATGCGGAGCAAGCGCTTAAAGTAAATCCGAACAGCCCGGAATCCAATTTGTCGATGGCTATTGCAATGGGCCGCATGGCGCTGATTTCCGGTGCAAAAGATAAAGTAGCCGCTTCCAAAGAAGTGAAGAAATATGCAGAACTGTCTATCAAGTTCAACCCCTCCCTGGCGCAGGGCTATCATGTTTTAGGTAAATGGAACTACGAAGTGGCCAACCTGAATGCCTTTGAAAGAGGCGCGGCAAAAATGCTCTTTGGCGGTTTACCGGATGGTTCGCTGGCCAATGCTATCAGCAACTATGAAAAGTGCCGGCAGCTGGATCCTGCTTTTATCCTCAACTACTACGAACTGGCCCGTGCCTACAAAGCAGACGATCAGCAGGAAAAGGCTATAGAAGTATTAAAGAAAGCGCTGACGCTTCGCAGCATCACCCAGGATGACGCCAGCATCAAAGCGGATTGTAAGAAAATGCTGGATGATCTGCAATAAAGAAGAAGCTATATTTCTTTCCCTTTCCACCTGCCGCTGCGCAGGTACCAGTAACTTATTCCGAAAATAATGATCCAGTAGATAAAATCTGCTCCCCACGCCCAGTGCAGCTCACTGCGCATTCTTTCAATCACAATATCGCAATACACCAGGTAGCCGATAACGGCGATAATTTCCGTTACCAGGTTAATTCGCGTATTGCCGGTACCCACCACGCCACTCATCACCACCGCTGCTATCGCCATCAGGATGGTGCTCAGCGTTATGACCCGGATAGAGGGGATGGCCATCGTAATCAGATCGGCACTGTTGGTGTAGATGTGCAATAACGTATAGGGGAAGAGGTTAACCACCACACACATGGCAATGGCGCATCCTGCGCTGAGCCCCACAATTTTCCGGATGATGGGAAAAACCTGTTCGGGCCGTCCCTGCCCGATGATATTGCTCACCATTGTATTACAGGCGGCAGCCAGCGCCCAGGTGAAAATACCAAAGAAGCCAAAAATGCTGCGGAGCATATTGGATACGGCGAGTGGCCGTTCGCCCAGGTGCTCAATGAAAATAAAGAATACAAACCACCCGCCGATGCTGAACAGGAACTGTACAATCAGTGGTGCGGATACATTGAGGATGTTGCGGACAATGCTCCAGTTGAGCCGCAGATAGCTGAACAGGCTGTATTGCAGGTGATAACGCTTCAGAAACAGGATGCTGAAAGCGACCCCGCAACCGGTAACCTCGGCAATCACGGAGGCCGTGGCGGCGCCGTTGAGTCCCATAGCCGGGAAACCCAGTTTACCAAAGATGAGTGTGTAGTCAAAGAAGATGTTCATCATTTCCTGGAAGAGGGAGGTAACTGCCAGTACTTTGGAATGTCCGCTGCCGATATAAAAGGCATTGGCCATATTCAGCATCATGAGAAAAGGAAGTCCCCATATACGGATACGGATAAACGAAACGGCTGCAGCAATGATGTGGTTATCGTGCAGGCTTTTGGAAAAGAACCAGGGCGCTGCCAGCAGGGTAAGCAAAATGGCGAGCCCGGAGAAAAAAAGCCCTACCTGTATGCCATTGGAAAACAGCTGCCCGATGCCGGAGAACTGCTGCTGGCCGGCCCTGCGGGCGATGAGTACCTGCATGCCGTTGTTCAGGCCGTAGGCTATCATGTACATCACCAGGTAATAGATCCCGGCGATCCCGTTGGCAGCCAGTTCAAATTCACCCAGTCGCCCTACGAAGGCAGTGTTGGTAATGTGATTGATCTGCGGAATGATGAGCGCCAGGCATATAGGTCCTGCTATTTTGATAATTTGCCGGGTGGTGACTTCCAGTTGCATGAATCTTTAGCTGATTGTGGGTATAGGGACAAAGATATAGCTATCTGCTGATCATCTCCCTTATATAAAACAACAAAACGCCCTCACCAATTAACTAAAAAGAGTATTATTGTAATTCATTTGAAAGGTTAAATATGCCCGTGGCTTATAACATCCATCCTGCATTTACAGTAGACGATGAAACCCTGCTGGAAACTGATCTCACTGCCTGTAATTTACTGGTACTGGTAGGAAGCGGAACATTCAGCTATGTAGTGTTTGATCCGGTTGCGAAGAAATTCCTGGCGTTGAAGTCCTATCATTTTACCCCCCGGAAGCTGGCCCTGGCCGATCTGGAGATGATAGAACAGGTATTTGACACCGACAAACTGTTGTTTACTGCCTTTAAATCTATATTGCTGGCTTTTAACACCGGCGGAGGTGTGCTGGTACCGCATACGTACTATACACCCGCTCTGAAGAAAGATTTTCTGCACCTGGGGGCGCCGGAGAAAATACAGGAAGCGATCCTGTCGGATTTACTGCCGTCCCTGCCGATGGTGAATGTTTACAGCGTGGATAAAGACCTGCTTGGTTTTTTACGCAAGGAATTTTCCACGGACCTGGTGATACATGCCAATTCGGCCCTGCTGCAATCCTACCCGATGGACCTGGATTTCCAGGCAAAGGATGGAGTGGCTTTTGTGGAAGTGGACCAGCACAGGTTTACAATGACCATTTATGCCGGTGGCAAGCTCCTGATTCAACAGGAAGGCGATTACCAGACCGGGCTGGATGTGGTGTATACCCTGGTAAACCTGCTTCGTCAGCTGGAGCTGAATGAGCAGCTGGTGAAGGTAAAGCTGGGAGGAGTAGTGGCTACAGACGCTGGTGTATATCAGGAGATGTACAAATTTATACCACATCTGGAATGGATACAACGAATCCCGGGTTTCAGCTACATTACAAAAATGCAGGAAATACCGGGCTATTATTTTCATAACTTATATGCGTTAGCGCTATGCGTATAATCGGAGGAACGAGTGGGGGACGAAAGATACAACCGCCTGCAAAAATGCCGCATACCCGGCCTACTACAGATATTGCAAAAGGAGGGTTGTTTAATATCATTGAAAACAACCTGGATATTCCATCTTTAAAAACACTTGATATTTTTGGCGGCACCGGCAGTATCAGCTTTGAGCTGGCTTCCAGGGGCGCAACCGACATGACTGTTGTGGAGAAAGACCCGGCAATGGCTGCTTTTATCAGTAAAACTGCTTTGTCGCTGGGCATTGAAAACCTGAAAACGGTAAAAATGGATGTTTTCAAATACCTCCAGCAATGCACGGAGAAATTTGACTTCATTTTTGCCGATCCGCCATATATGATGGAAACACTGGATCAGCTACCGGTACTGGTATTTGAAAAAGAGTTGCTGAACCCGGAAGGCTGGCTGGTGGTGGAACATACGCAGCATAAGAAGTTCCAGGATTATTCTTACTACCGTTCTGAAAGGAACTATGGCGCAACCGTGTTCTCCATATTTATTAACCGGGAGGAATTAAAACGTTTATAAATCAATCGCACCCTTATGAGGACTTGTTTATTCCCGGGTACATTTGACCCAATTACGCTGGGACATACGGATGTAATTAACCGTGGGCTTGATCTGTTTGACCGCCTTGTGATTGGCATCGGGGTTAACAGCAGTAAAACCCCTATGTTTGCACTGGAAGAGCGGATGAGCTGGATCAGGGAGATCTATAAAGATGATCCGCGGGTAGAAGTGGCTTCTTACTCAGGACTGACCATTGATTTCTGCAAGCAGTTAGACGCCCGTTTTATTTTGCGGGGGATCCGTTACGTGAGCGATTTTGAATATGAAAAGGCCATTGCAGATGTGAACCGTACGGTGGCGCCGGGCATTGAAACCATCTTTTTAACCACTGTTCCACAGTATTCCAGTATTGCATCAACCCTGGTGAGGGATATTTATAAATATGGAGGAGATGTGTCGCCTTTCCTGCCGGCGGCAGTGCTGGAAGGCATCAAACGCACGAAGAAATAATTTTATAAAGCAGATAATATGAAAACGATCTGGCACAATACTAAGATTTCACTGGACGATTTGAATGAAATGGGAGGCTCCACTATGGCTACCTGTTTGGGCATGGAGTTTACGGAAATTGGTCCGGACTATCTTAAAATGATGATGCCGGTAGATCACAGGACTATACAACCCTATGGGTTACTGCATGGCGGCGCATCTGCGGCGCTGGCGGAAACGGTGGGCAGTATGGCATCCGGACTGATCATAGATCCTGAGAAGCAGATCTGTGTAGGGATGGAAATCAATGCTAACCATATAAGGGGGGTGAAAGAAGGCTATGTGCATGCGTGTGCGCGGCCATTGCATATCGGAAGCACCAGTCATGTGTGGGACATCCGCATTACCGATGATCACCATAAGCTGGTATGTGTAAGCCGGCTTACCGTAGCCATACTGGCTAAACGATAAAGGAATGCTTAGTTCCGCTGTGAAGCGGAACTAAGTAATGTTACATGTCTGCAGCCCTGAAAACTTCCCTGATATTTTCGTAGGAATATTTCAGGTATTTATCCACGTTTTCCGGTTTGATCCATTGCAGGTCCTGGATATCTTCTTCTATTTGCGGCACTGTTAGTTCTGTTCCGGTGAACAACATCCGGTACCAGTAGGTATGTTTTAATACTTTTTTATTTTTCATGGGATAGTAGTGAAACGTTTCTGTGATTTTGTGTTCCAGCGAAACGTTGTGCAGGCCGGTTTCTTCCGCTACTTCCCGTAAGGCGCAGGTTTCGAGGTCTTCTCCCGGATCCCGTTTCCCTTTTGGCAGGTCCCATTTGCCGCGGCGGAACATCATGAGCACTTCACCGGCGGGATTGGTAATCAGTCCACCGGCAGCTACAAGGGTAGTAAAATGCAGCGATACTTTCTTAAAAAGTTGTTTTACATCCGGTGCAATAAACACTGCCGCGTTTTTTTTCCCATCTTCCAGTTTCTGCAATACATTTTCCATCTTTTTGGTATCCGGGTTATCGTATACTTTGGCGCCGTTAAAGTGGGCCGGGATGGTAGTGGTATCGGCACTCAGCAGGAGTGGGCGCTCGTTGAGATAGATCGTAATATTTGCTTGCATGCCGCAAATGTAATTATGAATTATGAATTACGAATTGAGAATTTAGGGAGATGGAAACGTATTGCCGGCGCTCTCTGTAAATTCGTTTATTGTAATTCGTAAATTGAATAAAATGATAGTACTTTTGGCGGTTGTATGAATAAAGTAAGCGAAAAACAAGTTGCAGAAAAGTTACTGCAGGTGCAGGCCGTGAAGTTAAGCCCTGCACAGCCTTTTACATGGGCTTCCGGCTGGAAATCACCGATCTATTGCGATAACAGGAAGATCTTATCTTTCCCTTATGTGCGCGACTATATTAAATCAGAGTTGTGCAACCTGGTGTTTGAAACCTTCCCTGATGCAGCCGTGATTGCAGGGGTGGCTACCGCAGGTATTCCACACGGAGCGCTGATAGCGGATCAGCTGAAGCTGCCGTTTATTTATGTAAGGTCCAAGCCGAAAGAGCATGGTATGGGTAACCAGATTGAAGGGGTATTGCAACCCGGTCAGCCTGTGGTGGTAATTGAAGACCTGATTTCTACAGGTAAAAGCAGCCTGGAAGCGGTGCAGGCCATTCGTGCAGCTGGCGGGGAAGTGATCGGCATGGTGTCAATATTCAACTATGGTTTTGATGTGGCGGTAAAAGCTTTTGAAGCAGCCGGTGTACCATTTTATTCGCTGAGCAACTATTCCGCGATGATTGCGCTTGCAGAGGAAAAAGGTATTGTATCTGCCGACGAAATAGCTACGCTGCAGGCATGGAGAACCGCGCCGGATCAGTGGGGCAGGTAGCTGAAAATTGTATATCACTTTTTTTGTATATTCGGGTATTAATATTACAACTATGCGTATCCTAAAATTAGTAGTGTTGTTCCTGTTTGCCGGCGTAGGCGTGGCAATAGCGCAGCAAAAGCAGAAGGCTGTGGAAACAGCGAAGATCAGCACACCTACTGTGCAGTGTGAGTCGTGCAAAAACCGTATTGAGCGGTATATGTCGCACGAAGAGGGCGTACAGTCCGTGAAAGTGGATTTCAAGAAGCATATTACCACGGTGAAGTACTATACCGACCGTACCAACATTGAGAATATCAAAACGGGTATTGCCAATGCAGGGTATGATGCGGATAATGTAACTGCCAACCCGGAATCTTACGCCAAATTACCTACCTGCTGCAAGAAGCCGGAAGATGGTGGCGGTATGGATCCGAAGAAAAAGCATTAATCAGCCTGTTTCAGCCTTTGGCGTCCGGTGGTTTGCCGGGTTACTAAAGGCTGAACTGTTTTCTGACGTAGCCGGAAGCAGGTGCCGGCTGTACCCGCCTTACCTGAAAAGCTCACTCCCTAAAGCATTCCGTTATTCCGATACTGTTTAATCCGCTGAAGCATCATCTTTCCGCACTTCAGCAAACACTTTCCCAATCAGATCCTGCCGAAATAAATACGCGCCTGCTTTCGCTGGG
This sequence comes from Chitinophaga ginsengisegetis, assembly GCF_900168065.1. Taxonomy (GTDB): domain Bacteria; phylum Bacteroidota; class Bacteroidia; order Chitinophagales; family Chitinophagaceae; genus Chitinophaga; species Chitinophaga ginsengisegetis. The sequence continues at coordinate 279,533 of NZ_FUZZ01000006.1, forward strand.
AGGCTCGCAGATGGATATGTATGCAGGTCCGCTGGCGATGGAGGCTATTTTTGATGAAATAAGGACGCAGTTAAAACGGGCCGGGGTAGATACGAGAGAAGCATATGAGGTATTACTGGCGAAAAGTGATGGTTATGCCACCGTGGTTTTATCCGATACTTCCGTGTGGATATTGCGGTTGGCAGGAGATAAGGCTAATTATATCCATGTGCATCCGGGGCGTTACAGTCCGCATACTTTCCGGGTAAAGGCTTCGGCGCTTAAAACGGCGCTGGCTTATTGGATAGCTTCGCAACATCATTTATTAACGGGAAACCTGTTGGAGGATCTGAACGGATTAAGAAAAGGCTTACGGCTGTCTCCGCTCAGGAGTACGGACGAAAGCGGGCATATTCTGGAAATTATTGCCTTATTGAAACGCGGCTAATAAACCGGGCCGGCCGGATTAGAAGAAATTCAGGGCTTGTTTGGTTTCGCATTTTATCGGGAAAGGAAGAAAAATACCAGCCTTACCTACTTTACAATTTCCAGTGGCTTTGATGGTTACTTCTTTATTGGCGAAAGCGCTTAATGCATTTTTGAATACGTTGGCCATGTTTACTTCCAGTTTTACGGGGAAGTAAAAAGTATCCCTTGCCGGGATGGAAATGGTGGTATCCTGGAGGGAGTGACCTACCTGGGTGTCATCAAAAAACAGGTCGAAATTGGCATCTTTTAACTGAAGTCGATAGTTGTTCGGATTATAATATGCCAGAGTCATCCGTACAATACTTTTGGACATGCCCAGCTCATCCATACTGATACCGGCTACTCTCACAAACTGAATATCCTTGTTTTTTTCGCAGGAGCTTGCTACTCCCCAGATAAGAAAAACAGCGGCTAATAATCGGAACACTTTCATCAGTTGACCAGGTATTTTAATTTTTGTAAACCTACTGCAAAGCTTTTAGTTATCAAAAAATCGGCGGGGAATTGGGAAACTTTTAACGGACCCAATTTTAAAAACGGGGGAGACCGCTTAAATAATTAATGCATAAAACACATATAAATAAAGCTTTGGTTTAAAGAAATATGCTATCTTCGTGATCCTTCCTGAGTTCGCTAAAATTGAACAAAAAAGCCACTAATTTCTTTAGTATTTTTGCATTTCGGTGATCATTTGCTGAAAGTGGTGTATGCTAATTTATTTAGCATATGATTAATAATTCTATGAATTGTTTATCATCTACTTAAAGTTAATTGTTAAGTATTTATGTATAAGTGATTGTCAGGTGAAACTAACGGAATTCCAACACCTGCGCCTAAAATTTTGACATTATGACAGAGAATGCAAAAGGGAAGGTATTATTGATTGAATCTCAATATTTTCCACCAATTGATTCATATAAGACTTTAGTAAAGCACGACATATTAAAGATTGAGAAATATGAGCACTATCAAAAGCTCAGTTACAGGAACCGTTGTTACGTTGCCGGACCAAATGGCCGGATGATTTTAAGTGTGCCTTTGGCAAGAGGAAAGAATCAGCGGACGGTGATGAAGGATGTAAGGATCAGTAATGAGGAGAAATGGCAGGGCTTGCATTGGAAAACGCTGGTGTCTGCTTACAGGCGGTCTCCGTGGTTTGAATATTACGAGGCAGATCTGCAGGGTTTGTTTGAAACCCCCTTTCAATTTTTAATGGATTGGAACCTGGCATGTTTCGAATGGATGAATAGCAAGCTCGGCATTGAGGTGCCAATTATCTATACCGAAAGTTATGAAAAGGAAGTGTCCGGTGTAACGGATGCCCGGGAAAGCATACTGCCGGGACCGGTTACGGCAGGCGAGCCCGGCTATACACAGGTGTTCCAGGAGCGTACCGGCTTCATACCCGGGCTCAGTATCCTGGACCTGCTTTTCTGCGAAGGAAAACAGTCCCTGGAAGTACTGAAAAAGGGCTAAATAAAATAGTGAATAATATTATTTAACTTGTTGGCCTGTAATTGTTTGTATATTTGCCCGGGTAATTGTGCTTTTTCCATGAATACCTCCCGAAAAAAATTAAGGTGGCAATCAACAAAATCTTTAGATTTGCAACCTATTTTGCTGGGGTTCGAACTGACGTAGGTGTGTAAACCAGGAGTTTCCCAGTGAGGGAAAAAAGGATTGTTATCCTGTTATTTTTTTCTATTACTAATTCCTAAAATTCATTTGCAGTACTAAATGAACAACACCTACACAGACCTGGTAAAACAGACCTTTGAATTTCCCCAGGAGGGCTTTGAAGTAAAAGATAACTACCTGGAATTTAATGGTTTGGATATAAAGGCATTGATAGACAAATATGGAACACCCTTTAAACTGACCTTCCTGCCTAAAATCGGGATGCAGATTAACAAGGCGAAGAAAATGTTCCATGACGCCATTAAGAAGAACAGGTACGACGGTGAGTATTTTTACTGCTACTGTACCAAAAGTTCGCATTTCTCCTTTATTATGGAGGAAACCTTGAAGCATGGGGTACATATTGAAACTTCTTTTGCTTATGATATTGATATCGTCAATAAATTATATGAGCGTAAGAAGATAAATAAGGAAACCTATGTTATTTGTAATGGTTTTAAAACCAAAGCTTATACCAGGGCAATAGCGCGACTGATCAACAGCGGATTTAAAAATGTGCTGCCGATCCTGGATAACAAGGAAGAGCTGGAAGATTATAAGCGGAACATCAGGAGTAAGGATAAGGTGAAGCTGGGATTGAGGGTAGCTGCAGAAGAGGAGCCAAGTTTCGACTTTTATACCTCCAGGCTGGGTATTCCTCCGCGCGACATCCTTGAATATTATGTAGATAAAATAAAGGGTAATGAGAAGTTTGAGCTGAAAATGCTGCACTTCTTCATGAATAAAGGGATTAAGGATGATATTTATTACTGGAGCCAGTTTAACCGCGTAATAAATCTCTATTGCCAGCTGAAGAAGATCTGCCCTGAACTGGACAGCATCAATATTGGAGGCGGATTCCCGATCAAGCACTCTTTGGGCTTCGATTATGATTACAACTATATCGTAAACGAAATTGTGGCCAACATTAAGAGCATGTGTAAAAAGAATAAGGTACCTGTACCGAATATTTACACAGAGTTTGGTTCCTTTACCGTAGGCGAAAGCGGCGCGGTGATCTATAGTGTGATAGGTGAGAAAATGCAGAATGACAGGGAGTCCTGGTACATGATCGATAGTTCTTTCATTACTACCTTACCTGATACGTGGGGTATTGGAGAGAAGTTCCTGATGTTGCCTATTAATAAATGGGACCAGGAATACCAGGAGGTACATCTCGGTGGACTTACCTGTGACGGCTACGATTTTTATACATCTGAAGAACATATTAACGCTGTATTCCTGCCAAAGCAACAGGCATCCGGAGAGCCGCTGTACATCGGATTTTTCCATACAGGGGCCTACCAGGACCAGCTGAGCGGATACGGAGGCATCAAACACTGTCTTATTCCTTCACCCAAACATGTGATTGTGGGATACGACAAGAACGGGCAGTTGAAAGATTGGTTATATGCCAAGGAGCAAACCGCCCAGAGCATGCTGAAGATTTTGGGTTATTAAAAAAATGGGTTAGTAATCCTACTGAAAGCCCCCCGATTATTCGGGGGGCTTATTTTTTTCATTTTTTTTTCTCTCAGTTTGATAAAAAAAGGCTTTCATTTTACTGAAAGCCCTATCATGGCATAGGTTAGATGATATTCATCCGGCATAAGGAAAATAGGAGATGAATATTTGATCTTACAAAGATAGCGTTATAGGCAGGTATCAGTAAGACCTAAAAGTTGTAATTTTTTCTAATCTGTTTTTAACCCGATTTGATGAAGAATGATGAATTTATTATCATAATGTCGGGAAACGCAGCAAATGGTAATATTTACATATTAGTATAGCTGGAATAGTATCAATATGCCGGCATTCTTTTATAACACAGATGTGTAGGTACTATTTCGCCTGAGAATCATTGAGGTAGTCAATAGCGGAGCCGCAGTGTTTTTCAATTTCGATGAAACAGCTTTCCAGCAACTCGGTTTCTCCTTTCAAAATAGCTGTCTTCCCGGAGGCCGAAAATCCTTTTACCAGTAAAAACTGCTTGGTCAGGTGTTGATTGATCAATGATAGATGTTGTTTTTGTTTTTCGGCAGTTCTCATTTGTTCCATAGAAATAAGGTTACGATAGTATTGACCCAGCGCCCTGATAAAGAACAGCAGGTACATGCCTACTGTAAACGGATTAGCCAGGTATTGGAAAGCAGATGAATAACCCGGAGTAACGAATATGACCACATTATTGATCTTGATCCAGGCAACGGCTATGAGATAGGCGCAGAGGATCAGGCTCCAGATGAGGGCGGTGGACAGGTTCACGGTAATATAGCAGACCAGGATGCTCATTACCCATATGAGTACGTATTTGGGGCCGAGGTCCTGGTTGTTCAGTAAGGAGGAAAGGATTGGAAGGATCAGGGTGGAAAAGGAAGCAAACAAGCCAACCGTTCTGGCACTTATGCCTTTCTTCAGCAGTAAAAGGCAAACGACCAGATCGAGGATGATCATGGGAATGATGATCATATTCACCGCGTTCTGGCTGAGCATATTTACAAAAAGGAAGCTCAGGAGCAGCATAATATAGAAGAAGGCATAATCAAAGATCAGTTTGATTTTCGCCTGTTCGTATGTATTTTCTGTATGAAGAAGCAGGTTGCCTATCACTGTTTTTTCAGTGTTCAGGTAAATGCTTTTTATGAGTAACCAGCTTTTCGGGAAGAGCTTTGCCATGAGTGCGTGCTTAGGGAGGCAAATTATCGTATAATAAACAACGGCAGATTCAACGTTCGTGTGAATTATACACAAAAAAAGGGACGCCTTTGCAGGCATCCCTTTTTTAAACCCTCCTGTTACACAGCGGGCCTCCTTTTTACAGGAAGCCCTGCTTCCCTTATTCCACTACTATTTCTTTAGGGGCATCCTGTTTGTTTTCCTTTTTACCCAGGGTTACTTTCAGGACTCCATTATCGTATTTCGCGTTGATCTTGCCTGCATCTACCAGTTCGCTGATAGTGAAGGAGCGTTTGAAAGATTTGAAGCTGAATTCACGGCGTACCTGTTTGTCACCTTCATTCTTTGTTTCTGCTTTCTTTTCTGCGCTGATGGTAATTGCTTTATCATCTGCACTGATCTTGAAATCTTCTTTAGAAAAGCCTGGAGCTACTACGTCGAGTAAGAAAGCTTCGGGTGTTTCCACGATGTTTACCGGAGGATGGGTGGTAAAGTAATCGTTGGTCAGAAAATCATCTTTTACATACTTATTCAATCCTCCATTGAGAATATCTTCTACTAATCCACCAAATGATTTGGGAAGCGGGCTGTGGTTAAATTTAATGTGTGTCATAGTTGCTATAAATTTTTTTAGTGTGAAATCAATTTTTATTGTTTGATAGCTGGTACAGATCAAATGGGATACCATGCCATAAAAACTGCTATTTTGTTAGTAAAAAGGTTACAGATTATGACATAGTGTCACTTTGATTGTATGTTTTGTGTCAAAAAGTCTATATCTATATCCATTTTTTTACTTTCTGGGTACATATAACTAACTTTGTAAAAAATATAAACAGAAAAAACTCTTATTATATGTATCCAGCGGAACTAGTAATGCCTATGAAGGCGGAATTAACAGATAACGGATTTGAAGAATTACTGACACCTGAAAGCGTTGATAACACATTGCAGAAAGAAGGAACTACCCTGGTAGTAATCAATTCTGTATGTGGTTGCTCTGCAGGTACTGCCCGTCCGGGTGTATTGCTGGCGGTAGCACACAGCGAAAAGAAACCAGACAGGCTGACTACCAGCTTTGCAGGTTTTGATGGCGAAGCAGTAAGACAGATCCGTTCGCATCTGATGCCTTATCCTCCTTCTTCTCCGGCGATAGCACTGTTTAAAAATGGTGAATTGGTGCATTTTATTGAGCGCCACATGATCGAAGGCCGTTCTGCGCAAATGATTGCTGCGAACCTGGCTGACGCTTTTGAGCAGCATTGCTAAATATTTCAAATTTTCTAAATTCCAATTTAGAAATTCGAAATTGCATCGTACTTTGGTGGTTTGATTTTCCTTTTGATTAAATTCGGCTTTGTTCATAGGAAGATTCAGATCACCAATTTTTTTTCGGCTATGTATCCTAATTTATATTACGCGTTCAGAGATCTGCTTGGCTTAGAGATTCCGTTTTTAAAGATTTTCCAGACGTTTGGCTTTTTTGTGGCAATAGCCTTTCTGGCCGGCGCCTATATTTTAACGCGTGAATTGAAACGCTATGAAGCACTTGGGTTGCTGAAAGGTGTGCCTGAAAAAGTAGTAACAGGGCTGCCGGCTTCCCAGGGAGAACTGATAGGAAACGCCGTGGTAGGGTTTATTATAGGATACAAAATCCTCGGGATCTTTTTTCAGTGGGACACCGCTTCGCAGGATTTACAGTCGTTTGTGTTTTCAGGACAGGGCAGTTTTTTTGCCGGTATCCTGGTAGCTGCAGCGATGGCCGGATATAAATATTACACCAAAAAGAAACAGGCGCTCCCTAAACCTAAAGAAGAAACGGTGCTGGTAATGCCACACCACCGCGTGCCGGATATCATTGTGATGGCAGCTATTGCCGGATTGCTCGGCGCTAAAATATTTCACAATCTTGAAAACTGGAACGACTTTGTACAGGACCCCATCGGGGCTTTATTGTCTTTCAGCGGACTTACCTTTTACGGCGGGCTGATTGTAGCAGCTATCGTGATCATCAGTTATGCGCGTAAAAAACAGTTCAATATCCGTGCGTTGATCGACAGCGCCGCGCCTGCGCTGATGCTGGCTTACGCTATCGGAAGAATGGGTTGTCATTTTTCCGGGGATGGCGACTGGGGCATTTACAACAGCGCTTATGCGGTGGATACCAATACCGGCCACACCGTGAAAATGGCGCCTGCTGTATTCCAGGACATGGTTCAGAAAAACGCAGGGTTCTTTCAGCAACAATACGCTACCGTAGAGAAGATCCCGCATGCAGCGTTTGAAAAACCGGCTGCACTGGGCTTTTTACCAGATTGGCTGTTTGCCTATGGCTACCCGCATAACGTTATTAAAGAAGGCGTACAGATTGCCGGTTGTGATGGTCCCTATTGTAAAGTATTACCTATTGCCGTATATCCTACACCGTTATATGAAATTATCGTTTGCCTGGCTTTGTTCGGCGTTCTCTGGGCTATCCGCAAAAGAATAAAGATTCCGGGCGTAATTTTTGGTATCTACCTGATATTAAATGGTGTGGAAAGATTCTTTATAGAGAAGATCAGGGTAGATACGAGGTATGATATTTTTGGCTTTCATCCCACCCAGGCAGAAATCATTTCCACGCTCCTGGTAATTGGTGGTATTATACTGATTGGCATCTATCGTAAAAATAATACTGCTGCAAATAAGCTTTCCTGATTATAGTATATGCAACGTCACTCTTCATTAGTGCCCTTGTCGCACGAGCACAAGCGCCTTTTATTTGTATGCCGCTACCTGAAAAAAGATGCTGCACCATACGAGGGCTTCCCACTGGAAACACAGGCAAGATTTGAGTATATCATAAAAGTATTCCAGGAGCTGATGGTTCCGCATATTCAAAAGGAAGAATATCTTTTTGAGAAGTGTGCCGGAAAAAACAAAGCGATTGATGCCATGATCCGGGAGCTGCAGGAAGAACACCTGATTATTTCCCGTATGTATAGTACCCTCACAGACAGCAACGATATGGATGCGGCGATGGATGTGCTGGCATGCAGCCTGGAAGCGCATATCCGCAAGGAAGAGCGGGAGTTTTTTGAACTGCTGCAACTGGAGCTTCCGGATATCCTCGATCACCTCAAACTGGAAAACCCATAAATGTATTTAACGTGTTATTGCCGGTTTTTAATTTAAGCACTAATTTTTCACCGGAGTTATAGCAGCATTATGTATCTGTAATATTGTCTCAATAATTATCTGTATATCTTATAGCGATTTATCCTTGTTTGTTAGGCTGGTAAATTTACCTGGGGCTATTCAATTTGAGTTATGCGTACGTTTTTTTACAGCTTAGTTGTGTTTAGTTGCTTCACTGTCAGCCTCAAAACCCTGGGCCTATCCAGGGAGGACAGTCTTAGCCGGTATGATAAGCTGGATTCGTCTGAAATAGTGGCTGCTTCTTTTTATTATAAAGCAGGTGAACAAGAGTTAGGTCAGGGTACTATATTAAATGTACCGGAAGGTTACCGCCTGCTCGATGCTGCGCAGAGCCGTGTGCTGGTGGAGCGTTTGTGGGGCAACCCGGAAAATCCGAATACGCTCGGTGTATTGTTGCCCGCCCGGGTAGGACCGATGGATAAAGATTTCCACGGTTTCGTGATTTCTTTTGAGCCTTCGGGTTATATGGAAGAATCAGAGATCCGCAAAATTGATTACACGAAGTTGCTGGCGGAGATGAAAGAAGAGCTGAAAAACGATAACCTGTTACGCAGCGGTAAAGGAACCGGCCAGATTTCCGGTATGGACTGGGCCTTTGCTCCTTATTATAATAAAGACAATCACTCCTTACACTGGGCCCGCATTTTACATTTTGGTAAGAACGAGCCATCCATGCTGAATTATGAATTAAGATTATTAGGAAGAAGGGGGGTACTCTGTTTTACGGCTATTGGTAAGGTAACGGAGCTGGAGCAGATGAAGCAACAATTAGCCATTGTAGCTACTGCGGCGCGTTTCGCGCCGGGAAACGGTTATGCCGACTATAATCCCCGTACTGATCAGTCTTCCCGTTGGATACCTGCCACCGAATCCGTGGCCAGCAGAATGCTATCGATTGATAACCTGTTACTTGGAGTAAGAAGCACCCTTTCCATGCTGCTGGTAATGTTGTGTATGGCATTGTTTGTTTATGGTATGAACTATTATCACCACCGCCGGAGGTCCGGTTACCGGAAAATCATCAAAGTGGATGAGCGCCTGAATTAATAAGGGCCGGCGCCGTTTTCCATCTCCCTGAAAAAATATCACTAACACTGAAAAGACCTGTTTGTAAATACCCGCCTCCGTCCTTATATAATACCGGTCATCCTCCATTAACACCGCTATTTTAAATAGCGTCTATCCCTGTGCAACATTCCTTTCCCCCAGTCGTCTTTTTAATCGTTCCATAGCTTTTTACCATTCATCACTGCTTATAAACCGTTTGTGTAATGCTATGTACTGTGTAATACATAATACCTACTTTTACATCGTAGTAGTTAATCTAATGTAGTGGTTTAACTACTGTAGTATACAAGCTAAGGAACTAAAAATCTAATCGACAACAATTTAAACTCTAAATCACCCTTATATGAAAGCAAGTTTTAAAGCTATAACATTAACAATGAGCATGTTAGTTACTGCTTTGACCTCATTTGCGCAGAATGCCCCAAAAGTAGCCGGACAAATAACACAGTCTGGCAACAAACCTGTAGAGTTTGCTACTGTAACCTTATTAAAAGCAAAAGACTCCTCTTTAGTAAAGGGAGCCATCGCAGATATAGACGGTAAATATGAATTTGAGCAGGTAAAGCAGGGTAAATACCTGGTTGCTGCGGTTTCAGTTGGTATGACCAAACGTTACAGCCCCGCTTTTGAAGTAGCCGCCAGCTCCATAAAAGTGCCGGCTGTAACACTGGAAGCCGCTTCCAAAACCTTAAAAGGAGTAGACGTAACCGCCCGCAAACCCTTTGTGGAACAGAAAGCTGATAAAATGGTGGTGAATGTGGAAAGCAGCATCACCGCATCCGGCGGTTCTGCTATGGAAGTACTGGAAAAATCGCCTACCGTAACAGTAGATAAAGACGGTAACATTTCCATGAAAGGCAAGAGCGGCGTACAGATCATGATAGATGGCAAACCAACCAATATGAGTTCCCAGGATGTTGCCGAGCTGCTGAAAAGCATGCCAGCCACCAATGTTGATCAGATTGAGCTGATAGCTAATCCTTCCGCCAAGTATGATGCAGCCGGCAACGCGGGAATCATTAACCTTAAACTGAAGAAGAACACCAGCTACGGTACCAATGGTAATGTAACTGTGGGCGCCGGCTATGGTTTCTGGCCCCGCTGGAACGGTGCGCTGAACCTGAACCACCGCAACGAAAAGTTCAATATATATGGTTCCGGTAATTACAGCCACCGCGAACAACAGCAGGACCTGGGCATTTACCGCTCTATCTCAGAAAAGAACCAGCTCAGCGTATACGACCAGGTAAACAATATGCATACAAAATCCAATTACAAAGCCGGTAAAATAGGAGCGGACTATTTTATCAGTAAAGGACATACGATTGGTGTAATGGCGGATTTATCCGGTGGCGACCGTAACGTTCCCAGCTTTGCCACCACCCGTATAGGCAATGGCAACAGGGTGGATTCTATCCTGAAAACCAACACCAACGATGCTAAAAACTGGAACAGGAATGCCTTCAATTTAAACTACCGCGGTATCCTGGATACCACTGGCAAGGAACTGAATATTGACCTGGATTACGCAAAAAATAAAGATGCGCAACATGCTACTATATACGCAATGTCCCGCGATGGCGCTGAAAAAGGTTTCCTGGGCAGCGATACTTCCCGTAACAATCAGCCTTCCAGCATCGACATTAAAACTGCAAAAATTGATTACATACACCCGCTGAAAAACCAGGCAAAATTTGAAGCCGGCGTTAAGGTGAGCTTTGTGAAAACAGATAACGATGCGCGCTTTGATTCCCTGAGAATGGGCAACTGGGTGCTGGATGAAAACCGTTCCAACCACTTTATTTATAAGGAAAATGTGAATGCGGCATATATCAACTTCAACAAGCAATTCAAAAAAGTAAATGTACAGCTGGGATTACGTGGAGAACAAACGCACATCACCGGTACATCGGTATCCACGAAGAATCAGCAGGAGATAGAAGTGAAGAACGATTCTACTTACTTCAACCTGTTCCCCAGCATGGCGCTGACGTATAAACTGAATAAAGACAACACGCTGGGACTGACTTACAGCCGCCGCATCCAGCGTCCGAGCTATGAAGATCTGAATCCGTTTGAATTTTACCTGGACAGGTATACAAAGGAATCTGGTAATCCAAACCTGAAGCCACAGTATTCCAACAACTTTGAGATCACACATACTTTTAAGGATTTCCTGATCACCTCCGTAGGATATTCCCATACAAAAGATATGATGACCCAGATACTGGAATCTGATGTGGATAAGTCTACCGGTGATACGTCCATTCTGCGGTACAAATACCTGAACGTGGCTAAGGCCGACAACTTTAACCTGAACGTAACCGTACCGATGCCAATTACCAAATGGTGGATGAGCCTTACCACGATGTCGGTGTCTTACGCAATGTTTGAAACCGTGGTAAACGATAACCAGGTGAAACTGTCATCCGCCGGGTTCTTTGGACGCACCCAGCAAACATTCACACTGAGCAAGGACTTGTCTGCAGAGGTAGTATTCTTCTATGTATCTCCGCAGGTAACAGAGAATGGCCTGTTCAAAATGAAATCTATGTCCTCCCTGGATCTGGGTGTTTCGCAGAAAGTATTGAAAGGAAAGGGATCTGTGAAACTCAATGTAACGGATGTGTTTAAAACCAATTATTTCCGTGGCGACTTTGATAATGCCGGCAGATATACTTCTGTTGCCAGCAAGTGGGATGCACGGCAGTTCCGGTTGACCTTTAATTATCGCTTCGGAAACACTAATGTAAAAGCAGCACGTAGCCGTCAAACCGGACTGGAAGCGGAACAAAATCGTGTAAAACAGGGCGGTAACTAAGCCGGGCCTGTTGGGGAAGATGGTTTTTTAGGTATATAAGGATGGAAAAACGTGGCCCTTTACCGGGCTGCGTTTTCCTTACCACTTTAACAAGTGGTTTCATCACAGGAAACGGCGGTTTGGTATAATTTGATATTGGAGAGAGGGGGTTTAGAAATAATTTTGAAGAAATTTTTTGCCGGGCATTACTTTCATCCATTCTATATAAATAATTAATAATTAATAAGATAACAAATTTTTGCTGTTAATTAAACGGATAAAGTCTCACTAAACCGGAAATTTCCCCGTCAGCATCATGCAACCTTTTCTACAATTACTGTCTTTATAATGAAAGCATCAGCCACTAACTTGAATCAGACGCCACTCGCAGCACATATAGTAGAACGCTGCAAAAAAGGAGATGTCCGTGCATTTCGTGAATTGTACGAAGCCTATTCGGCTGCGATGTATAACATCTGCCTGCGTATGACCAATAATGTGAATGATGCGGAAGACACTTTGCAGGAGGCTTTTATCCAGGTGCACAAAAGCATTCATAAGCTGGAACGTGAGGCCAGTATCAGCGCCTGGATCAAGCGGATTGTGGTAAACCACTGTTTGAATACACTGCGTAAGAAGAAGGTGTATTTTGAAGAAGTGGATGAAGTGGAAGTATTGGCAGAAGAGGGCATTGATGAGGCCCAGTTTACCTGGACCGTTGCCGCCGTGAAATCTGCCATACATGGTTTACCACAGGGATACCGGACGGTATTGAATCTCTATCTTTTTGAAGAGTATTCACACCGGGAAATAGCAGAAATGCTGGGTATTACCGAATCTACTGTAAAAACGCAGTACATGCGTGCAAAGGAGAAAGTAAGACAAATTGTAAAACAGCAAAATGTAACTCGTTAATGCCAGACAATTTTGAAGGTTTTATCCGCCAGCACCGGAACGAATTTGAGGAAGAGGGCCCTTCACCGAGGGTTTGGAGCGCACTGGAGCAGGAGCTGACGGGCAGGCGCAAAGGAAAGGTGATTTCCCTTTTACAGAAAAACTGGTTTAAAGCAGCCGTGATCGCAGTATTGCTGGCCAATGCAGGCGCTCTTTTTTACTTCACCAAACACCGTCAGCCGCAGCAGCAGGAACTTGCTGTGTTAGCGCCTGATATACAGGAAGCGGGCGTTTACTATACGTCGCGCATAAACGAAAAACTGCAGCTGATTGATGCTTATCCCGATTCAGCACTGGGGCTGGATAGCGCTGCCCGTAAGGAACTGGAACTTCGCAACGATACTTATAAAGCACTGGAGAAAGAATTAAAAAATAATCCGGGCAATGAAAGAATCCGCGCTGCTATGGTGCGCTACTACCAGCTGAAGCTGGATCTGTTGGATAAAATTTTGGAAGAGTTACACGATAAACATGTAGCTCCCGGTCAAACAAAAAAACATTATGAAGCTGAAATTTAAGTGCTTGTTATTCCTGCTGCTGCCTTTACTGGCGCAGGCCCACAACGGATCTACTACTTATAAAAGAACCATTGTAAAGGAGTTCACCGTAAATGATAACGCCACGTTAAACCTTTCCAATAAGTACGGCAAAATCATTTTTCATGCGTGGAACAAAAACGAAATCAAAGCAACCATCACTGTTACCGGTTTCGGTAAAAATGACGAGCAGGCGAAAGCCATTGCGGAGCTGGTGGAAGTGAACACCAACCAGGGTAACAACGGTGTGTCGCTGACTACTTATTACAACCCGTCGAAGAACAATTCCGGTTGGTTTTCATGGGGTGGTAAAATGGATTCGAAAGATTACGTGAACATTGACTACGATATTTATATTCCGCAAAGCCTGCAGAACTTAATGGTGAAGAACCAGTTTGGCGATGTGATAGCGGATAAGTTCAGTTTCCCTGTCACCCTGGAAATGAACTATTGCACATTTGATATCCGTGAGGCGCAGGATCTTGTCTTCAAAATAAATTATTGTGATAAGGGCAAGGTTGGCAAAGCGGCCAATGTAAGGGTGAGGGGGAATTATTCTGCTATCCGTGGCGGACAGCTGGAATCGCTGGATGCCAATTCCAACTATAGTGAGTATGCGTTTAACCGCGTGGGCAGCCTGAGAATTTCTTCCAATTACGATGATTATAAAATGGATGTAACAGGTGCCGTGTCTGGCCGGGGTACTTATTCTGATGTGCGGTTAAGAGAACTGCAGCAGTCTGTTGATTTGAATATGACCTATGGAGATGTGAAGATAGAGAAAGTGGGCAACGGATTTAAGCAGGCCGATTTTCAACTCACGTATTCAGATCTGAATATCAGTTTTGGTTCCAGGCAGCCATTATCGATAGAAGCGAACCTGGTAAACGGGGATCTGGATACCGGTGGGCTGGAGCTGAAGAATGTGATCTCCAACAAGATGAATTCGAACCTGCGTTTTAAGGCGCTGGCGGGGGGAGGAAGTGAATCATCTCCTTATATAAAAATACGTGGTACAAACACCGATGTAAAACTGGGCACCTATTAATTAAACAGATCAGAACGCCATTCTAAAATCTTTTTAAAATAAAGTTACACTATGAAACGAATCGCTGCTTACTTCCTGGTTGCTTTGCCATTGCTGCTTACGGCCAGTGTACTTGTTTCCTTTACGCGTCAGAGCGATGAAAGAATAAAGGGAAACGGAAATGTGAAACAGGAATCCCGGGATGCGTCTGCCTTTACAGATATCAGTACTTCCGGTGTTTATAAGGTGGTGATTGAACAGGGGAATACCCATTCTATCCGGGTAGAGGCAGAAGATAACCTGCTGCCATATATCCTGACAGATATTGCCGGTGGCGAATTAAGAATCCATTCAAAGAAAGGGTACAATATTCAGCCTACCAAAGAAATCAAAGTATACATCACCCTGCAGAAGGTAGATAAATTATCGGCCAGTGGCGCCGGTGGTTTTACCAGCAAGGGAAAGCTTACCAGCGACCGTATAGAGCTGCGGTTCAGTGGTGCGGCTGATGCCGACCTCGATATCCGTACCCATGAACTGAAAGTGGGCGTTGCAGGAGCCAGTAACCTTACCCTGAAGGGCAATACGGATAAGGCCGATTATAGTATTTCCGGTTCTGCTGATATTTCAGCGCTGGATCTGTCCACTGAAAATGCGAAGATTGGTATTTCCGGTACCGGTAAGGCAGATGTATTTGTGCAGAAGAAACTGGACGTAGGCATTTCCGGTATGGGAAAGGTAAAATATAAAGGAGAACCGAGTATTACCCAGTCTGTGTCCGGCATGGGTAAGATCAGCAAGATATAATAACAAGTTAGATTTAGAGTATATAACGTGCAGGTAGTTCTCTACCTGCTTTTTCTTTTTTATATTTGTTGTTCGAATATAAAAATTTTAATTATGCCGTCCTTTGATATTGTTAGCAAAGTAGATTTACAGACACTGGATAATGCTATTAACACGGTGAAGAAAGAGATCACCAACAGGTTTGATTTCAAGGGTTCACATGTGGAGATTGAGCTGAATAAGAAAGAACTGGTGCTGAATATAGAGGTAGAAAGTGATATGAAACTGGGCCAGGTGCTGGATGTGCTGGTAAGCCGGACGATGCGCCAGGGGCTGGACGCCAGTATTTACGATCTGAGTAAGGAGCCTTACCAGAGCGGGAAGGTATTTAAGAAAGAAATACCGGTGCGTAATGGTATTAAGCAGGAAGATGCCAAGAAGATAGTAAAGATGATCAAGGATGCCGGTTTAAAGGTACAGGCGGCCATTATGGACGATATTGTACGGGTAACCGGGAAGAAGATCGATGACTTACAGGAGGTTATACAAAAGGCGAAGGAATCCAATCTGGGTATACCTTTGCAGTATATTAACATGAAATCCTGATTTTTTTACGAATAATCTTTGGGTGTTAAAGAAAATTAGTTAACTTTGCACCCTGTATTTACAATAATTTTGATATGAAACAGGGAATCCATCCAGAAAGTTACAGATTTGTGATATTTAAAGATATGTCAAACGGCGAGAGCTTTTTAAGCCGCTCTACCGCTCCTTCCAAAGAAACTGCAAAGTGGGAAGATGGTAATGAGTATCCGTTGATTAAGTTGGAAATTTCCAATACTTCTCACCCTTTTTATACTGGTAAGAATGTGTTGGTGGATACTGCAGGACGTATTGACAAATTCAACAAGCGCTACGCTAAGAAAGCATAGTTTCTAAGTAAAATATTTTTTAGAAAAATCCCATCGGCTTATCGATGGGATTTTTTATTTTAGCCCCCTATGGAGCGTAACTATATTCTTTTTGACACGCCCGTACGTGAACTGTTATACCCCTTTACGCATACAAGACCCATTGCTGCCTGCAGAGTAGGAATACTCACCATACAGGAGAAGTGGGAGCACTGGCTGGGTACAGGTATTAGTCATTTCACCGTACCGCATCTGCAGGACAAATTTCCCCTGCTATACAAAGGCAACCAAACCGTTAACATCTTACTGAGTGGACATATACTGCCGGACGCCGGACTGGTAGCCGCTATCCGTGAGTTACAACCGGAAGAGGAGTTGTATAAAGACAACGAGTTGCTGGCGAAAGCGGTGCAGGGGGAGGGGGCGCCATTGCTGGCTCCGGGCGCCCGGAAAAATTATCCGGGGGAAGTACTGGGAATTTATAAGCCTTGGGATATCTTTGCGCTCAACGATAAAGCAATCAGGGAAGATTATCAGCTGCTTACAAAGGGCAGGGAATCTGCTATCTTATCACACACCAATCAACAGATCAATCATACGGACATTTTCGTGGAGCCAGGCGCGAAGGTAGAGTACAGTGTGCTGAACGCCGCTACAGGGCCGGTTTATATCGGGAAGGATGCGGAAGTGATGGAAGGCTGTATGATCAGGGGACCTTTTGCGATGGGCGAAGGGGCCGTATTGAAAATGGGGACTAAAATATATGGCGCTACTACATTGGGGCCGTATTGTACCGGTGGAGGCGAGATCAAGAACAGCGTAATGTTTGGGTATTCCAATAAGGGGCATGATGGTTACCTGGGAGATGCAGTGATAGGGGAATGGTGTAACCTCGGGGCCAATACATCGGGTTCCAACCTGAAGAATAATGTATCTGACGTGAAGGTATGGATGGAGGCGCAGGGAGAGGCCGTATCCGCGGGTAAAAAATGCGGTGTGCTGATGGGTGATTACAGCAGGTGCGGCATTAATACAATGCTGAATACGGGTACTGTGATCGGGGTATCGTGCAATGTGTTTGGCGGGCATTTTCCGCCGAAATTTGTGGGTTCATTCAGCTGGGGGGATCAGGCCACTTACCGTTTGGCAGAAGCCCTGAAGGATGCCGGTAGCTGGATGGCGTTGAAGGGGAAAGAGCTTACAGAAAAGGATAAGCAGGTATTGGAAGCATTATATGCACAAATAAATCAGAAAGACCTTAAAACTTAATATCACAGTATGAGAAAGAAAATTGTTGCAGGTAACTGGAAAATGAACCTTACGCTGGCACAGGGCGAGCAGTTGATCAACGATATCCTGCAGGCAGGACTGAAACTGAAAGAAGGACAGGAAGTAATAGTCGCTACTCCGTTTCCTTATCTGCAGAAAGCAAAATCGTTGCTGAAAAACTATCCTGGTTTTTATGTGGCAGCGCAGAACTGCTACAGTGAAAAATCCGGCGCCTATACCGGTGAGGTATCTGCTGAAATGCTGCAATCAATAGGTGTTGATTATGTTATTCTGGGTCATTCTGAAAGAAGGGAATATTTCCAGGAAAGCAATGCTATGCTGGCTAAGAAGATAGACCAGGCGCTGGCTAACGGTTTGAAACCTATTTTCTGCTGTGGTGAGCCGCTGGAAATAAGACAGGCGGAAACGCAGAATGCGTATGTGGCAAAACAACTGGAAGAAAGTTTGTTTCACCTTACAGAAGAGCAGTTGAAGAATGTGGTGATTGCTTACGAGCCGATCTGGGCTATTGGTACCGGTTTAACAGCCAGTTCCGCACAGGCGCAGGACATGCATGCGTTTATCCGTTCGCAGATTGCTAATAAATTTGGCCGTGAGGCAGCCTTGCATACTTCCATTTTATATGGTGGCAGCGCGAAACCCGGCAATGCGGCAGAACTCTTTGCCAGCCCGGATGTAGATGGTGGTTTGATTGGTGGCGCTTCCCTGGTAGCAGCCGACTTTGTGGCGATTATTGAGAAGTTATCTTAAGTAATTGAGAAATACGCAGTTATAATAACTGCGTATTTTTTTAGTAAATAATGCTAAAAATATTAGTATTTCTGAAAAAAGGTTGTATATTCGTATTGTCATTCTAACAGGAAGAATTAAAATATCAGGTTATGAATACGAATTATGAAATTTCGGAAGAGGTATTTGATTATTTGGTGGTAGTGAATCCGGATGCATTGGTTGCGAAAGATGTGACCCGTATCCGTCAGTTTGTAGCAACTGAGTTAAGCGATACGATGATGTCTGCTGCACCGGTTCATGTGGCCTTGTTCAGGTCTGCTTTCCCTGAGCGTTTCCAGGACGATTTTGTTGATATGCTGGAAGAGGTAGCGCGTAAACAGGCTGGCTTTGCCATCTATACGGCAAAGATTGATGCCCTGAGGCATGCGGACGGGCACAACAGTGTTTTCATCAATGTAGCCAATCCCAAGCCACTGATCGATTTACACCGCAGCATTATGCAAACTTTTGAGTTGAAACCACAAACATTCAAGCCGCATATTATGCTGGCGAGAGGTTTGCAGGATGCGGAGGTAAATATGATCATGCCATTGCTGGCGCAGCAGATTTTTGTGCGCAGCTTTAACTGCCATTGTTTTAGCCTGTTGAAAAGACCGGCGTCCGGTGGTAAGTATGAGCGGGTGAAAGACTTTGTTTTTGGAGATATTGAGCACATGGTAGGTTCATTATTTAATTATGCTGCTGCATAAGCAGTGAACTATAGTCTGATTCAGGAATTACCGGATGGTAGATTCGCAGGATTGGTGAAATGTTACGGATAAAATAATTTGTTATCCCCTATATCAATTTTCATCAATGTTTGTTTCCCTCAAGTTAACCATCCTTTCATACTGTTGCTATTGCAGTTTTTCGGCCGCTGTTGCAGGCTGGCTATAGAACTGTAGTGGTTATTAGATCCGTAGGCAAGCATTTTCATAGGTTGCTGCGTATCCATAAATCCGGTAAATCCTGGTTCAGATAGTTGTTTGTTTAACCAATTCTTCTTTTTCTGGTATGCCCTGAAGGTTCCTGTCTGTAATTAGTTTTCCGGTTGTTTGTATCTTTGACGAATATTTAGTATGTTTTGAGTGGGAGCTGTATTCATGTGATATAACCCCATCCGAAGAAGACCATTACAGGGAAAATCGTTATAAATTTATGGCAACCAGGACAGTTGTACACAAAGAAATTATTGTGAAGGGCCGTGTGCAGGGAGTAGGATTCAGAGCTAATGCAAAGCGTGTAGCCGATTCAATGCATATACAAGGACAAGTTAAAAATCTGCTGGACGGAAGTGTATGGATACTGGCAGAGGGAACAGCGGAAGAAATGGAAGATTTTATTGCATGGTGCAGGTCGGGGCCTGCTATGGCTGCAGTGAAGGAACTGGAAATCACCGACGGTGATGTACAACATATCAAAGGGTTTACTATCCTTTATTCATAAATCCCTGGTCCGGTAACAGCAGGTGCTTCGTTACCTATGCCAATCAATCGCAGATAAAGCTATCCGTGACCGGCAGACAACGGGCGCAAAGAAATTTTACGGAGCAACGCAACTGAATACAACCGTGAAAATTTCTTTGCGCTTTTGTCATGCATGTTTATTTAGTTAGTACTGGTGTATTTCTTTTGGAAAGATTTATCCAGTGCGGCTTTTGGAACAACAATCGTGATGGTGTTTACTGCGAAGTAAGCTTCGGATACATTTACGTAGCCCCCAAACGGACTGGAGTTTTTACCCCATGAATTTTTTACCAGGAAGAATGTTTTACCCTTTGGTGATTTTTCGATCCCGGTAATGTGCATCAGGTGATCATCCTGTGTAATCAACTCTTCGTATAGCTTTTGACGTGAATCCTGTGTATATAGGGGTTCAGTCATATCAGGATCGATACTATCTTTTTTCAGCGTGATTTCCGGTGAGGTGAGTAATGCAAATCCTTTGCTGCTGGCGAACCCGCGGTTGCTTACGTCTGCATCCCATAATACCGTATAGCCTTTTTGCAAGGCGGATTCCGTAATACCGGTCAGTTCTTTTACGGGCACATTGAAATAAGCGCCGTTGGAGAAATTATCCGGTACTTCAATGATAAAGGACTTGTAGAAAGGATGGTGTGTAAAGGAAGTCAGGAAAACATAATCGTCTTCATTGAACTTAACCACTTCCTTTGCAAAGCTTTGCGGAGTATATGTTTTGCCGTTATATTCAAAAGTGGCAGGAGGCGCTCCCATGTATTGATCGAGGATCCCTGTAAACTGGGATATCCAGTTATCCGGTACAGGCGATACTTTGATGATACTGTCGAGGTATTTTTTCATGGTCACCACCATTTCTGAGTGGTTGTGGACGGTGGCATTGCCTTTTAAACCGCTGTAAACGCTTTCCGGTTCTATGCCATAGGCAGCTATGGAATGGATTACATCGTGTGCCAGTCCGCCTTCATCGAAACGGGCGAAGCCCTGGCGGCGAACATAATTTTTGGCTTTTTCTATATAGATATTGCGGGCGGTAAACATTTCAGACAGATCCAGTTCCGGCAGTCCTTTTCGTAAACACTCCGATTCTACCATAGAAGTAGAGGAGAATGACCAGCAGGTGCCGGTCATGCCCTGGTTTTTAACCGGGGTGGCTGCATTGATTTTACCGTTTTCCAGATTGCTGATTACAACGCCCTTTTCCTGCGCACCTGCTGCTAAGGCGGTGAACATGGCAAGGGTTAAACAAAATGTTTTCATATGCGATTTCATTAAATTATTAACCTAAAGATAAGCGAACCCGTATAATAAAAAATACCATTACCGTATGAACGGTAATGGTACGGATGTAATCTGCAATAGAATGGCAGTAAATCAGTTTTGTATATCGGAATGATATGAGTTTGCAGAACCTTTTATGATAACCTGTTTTGTTTGCAGGTATTTCTGGTATTTGTTTACCACGTTGTCCGGTTGTTTAACATCATTGATGAACAGCCCGTTTTCATTTTTTTCTACTTTATAACCTTTTTTGGCGTCCAGGAGCTTATCTGCCTCCATTTGGGAGATCATTTCTTTATAAAAGGCGGCTCTTTTTTCACCTTCTTTCGCTCTTTCAGCCCCTTCTTTCGCTCTCCTTTCTCCTTCTTTCGCTCTTTCAGCTCCTTCTTTCGCTCTTCTTTCTCCTTCTTTTGCTCTTTCATCGCCTTCCCTCGCTCTCAGTTCTCCATCCCTGTTTTTCTGGGTAACTTCTCTTTCCCTGGCGATATTTTCCCGTACTCTTGCGGCATTGGCGAGTGCTTCCGCCCTGTTTTTGCGGGCTTCTTCCAGGGAGGAGGCAGCATGTTGAGTGGCCTGGCTGGCTGCTTTAAGACCCGCCTTAGTTTCCTTGCTTACCTTATCGTAGAATTCCTTTGTGTTGATGCCAGCGTATGCAGCCTGGAGATTTTTGTTGAGCGCTGCAAAATCAATGTTCTTCAGTGCTTCAGCGGCCTCTTTCTGTGCGGCGCTGATTTTGCTCCAGTCAATATTTTTCAGGGCTTTCACGCTTTCTTCCTGTGCCTTACGGGTTTCGGCAGATACTTCATCCCATTTAATATTTTTGGTGGCTTCGGCTATATCCGCCTGTACTTTTTTCATATCTACCTGGTTCAGCTGCTGCATGGCCTGCTGGATGCTTTTTTGTGCTTCCCGGATCTGCTGGCGTACTTCATCTTTGTTGACCTGGTAGTCGAATTTATAGTTGTAATTAAATGCCTGCGCTTTGTTGGTTGTTGCAGTGCGTTTATTATTCTTATTTACGTTTACCTGTGTATTTACATTGGTGGAAACGTTGCTCTGGTCTGTTACCTGGATATCTGAAAGGTCTACTGACAGGTCCTCTTTTAATGGCGCCAGTGGTGCCACTGGGGGTAATGGTGCAGGCGCAGGCTCTGGAACAGGAGCAGTTACCGGTTCAGGAGCAGGTGTTGGTGGTGGCGCCGGAAGAACGGTATCTGTGGTAGCAATTTCCAGTTGTTCCCGGAATTTGTGGGTAGTTTCATCCGGTTCAACGGCGGCCAGCTTTTTCTGCGGAGCGCTGTCTTTTACAATTTTTGCTTTTGCCGGTTGCTGCTGGTCGTTATGATCTTTTCCTTTAGCAGGGTTTAGCCATGCAATAGAGATAAGGCCAGTGGCGATGATGAGTACGGCTAAAAATTTCTGGCTATAATTAAGGTGTTTAGTTTTCATTTCCATGATGCGTTTAATGCGGTGAAACAGATGTTGTTTACTGTCTGCAGCAGCCATAGTAAGCCGGTTGGCGGTAAGGCGGTATTCCTCCAACGCTACCAGTGCATGCGCATATTGCAGTGGTTGTACGGTGCTGGCTATAACCAGGTCGTCGCAACAATGTTCCCTTTCCATACGGATGATTTTGGAAATCAGCCATACAAAAGGATTGAAGAAAAGAATTGTTTCAACAATTGATTGGAAGATATTCAACAGATAATCGTTGCGTTTAATATGCGCCAGTTCGTGTAGCAGTACTGCTTCCAGCTGGGCTTCCGTAAGGTTATTCACCATTGCTACCGGTAAGAGGATGAGGGGTTTTAAAAATCCCAGCATCACGGGGACCTGTACATGCCTGGAGATGAGGAGTTTCACCTTGCGGGGAATCTGTAATCTGGCGGCCAGTTTATCCAGGTGTTTATCCCATGCTTCTCCCATAGGCTCTATCCGGGTGGTACGGATTTTACGGAGTTGAAACAGATCGGATAATAGTTTGACGATCATGCCGGCCATACCGGTAATGTATAGTGCTACCAGGAAAGGAAAACAAAGTTCAAGGTTGGGAAACAGCCATATCAGCGGGTCCTGGCTGGGATACACGGCAGTGAGATGAACCGTTTCCTGCGGAGTAAGGGTGCCACTGAAGTGTAGTACTGCTTCTCTTGCTTCCTGCAGTCGTTGCACATGCATATACAACGTAGCGAGGAACCAGGTAAAAATGCCCGAGAGCGAGAGCAGCGACAGATTGTATTTTATCCGTGCGCCTGCCTGTGGCCAGAGTTTTAATACTATCCGTAAGCAGGCATAGATGAAGAACGCCTGCCACATGGAATGAAGGATGGTCCAACCCAGGGCGCGCACGAAGTCGCCCGTAATAGGTAATACATTCATAGTACTAGATTTACCTGTTTTCCTTTTGTTCTTTTTCTATTGCAGTAAGATATTGCCGGATCTTTTCCAGTTCTTCTCCCGACGACTGATGATGGCCGAGGGCCTGCATAACCAGTTGTGAAGCCGAACCGCCAAAAACGGTATCTATCATTTTATCCAGTAATTGTTGCTGTGTTTTCTGCTGTGAAATGGCGGCAGTGTATACATGAGTTTTGCTGCTGGTATCGCGCTGCAACAGCTCTTTTTCATGCATGATCTGCATCAGTTTGAGGGTAGTGGTGTAGCCGGCATCTTTCGTCTGAGATAAGATATCATGTATCTCACGAACGGTGCTGGGGCCCTTTTCCCAGAGAACGCCCAAAATTTCCAATTCACTTTCTGTAGGCCGGATCTGTTTCAAAGCAATGATTTATGGATGATGATTATTGTTGTACGAATATCTTCGTAAACAAATGTACGATAGTTTTCGTAATTGCAAAATATCGGGGAAGATTTTTTTAAAATTGCATTTTCTTTAACAAAAAGAGAGGGGAGGAAATGAGGCTTGCCAACGTTCAATCCCTGGCAGGCAGGGCCTGTTCCCTTCGCAGCTGCCGCGTGGTTTTCCGGCTGCCATCTGCACTCCAGCCGGGGGCGTCAAAAATATAGTGCGCGGCCTCACGTAAAGAACGGGCGTGCCGCACGTCCCGCCAGATATCCAGCCATTCATGGGTGGCAATACGGAAGGGATTATAGGTGTGTATATTTTTAGTGAGACCATATACCGGTCGTTGCTTCTCCGGGGTGAAGGTACCAAACATGCGATCCCAGATAATGAGGATCCCCGCATGGTTCCGGTCCAGGTAATCGATATCAGAGCCATGATGCACGCGGTGATGGGAGGGCGTGTTGAACACGTACTCTATGGGCGCCGGTAATTTATGGATCACTTCTGTATGAATCCAGAACTGGTAAATCAGGCTGATGGCCTGCATGCTCATTACCATCACCGGATGGAACCCAACGAGCGGCATCCAGAGCCAGAAAGTAAAGGTGCCGGTTAAATTGCCGGTCCAGGTTTGACGCAGGGCGGTGGCGAGGTTGTATTTTTCAGACGAATGATGGATGACATGTGAGGCCCAGAAGAAACGGATACTATGACTGCTGCGATGGAACCAGTAGTAACTGAAATCATCTGCAAAAAAACATAATACCCATGCCCACCAGGTAAAGCCCAACGTAAACAGCCGGAACTGGTAAAGAAAAAGATAGATACCAAAAATAACAGCTTTGGTGAAGATCCCGATAAACACATTGCCCAGGCCCATTGCAATGCTGCTGAGGGCATCTTTGGGCTCATACATATTTTTTTTATCGATGGCCGTAAAAACGATTTCCAGCAGTATCAACAGCACAAATCCGGGAATGGCATATGTTATCAGGTCGGGAGGCATATGTGGAAACTTTCTGTTACGGAAGTTAACGATTTTTTGCCGGGCTTCCCGCGGTGATGAAAGCAAAAATGCAGCGGAGAAAAAGTTTCCCCGCTGCATTGTAGTATTAAAAAACAGGCACTATTTAAATGTTCTCTCTGCGCGGCTCACGGCAGACGTACCAAACCAGCCCAGGATCCTCGTTTTACCGGAAGGAGTGGTATTATGTACATTGCTTTTTACGTTTTCCAACACTTTGGCAAATAATCCGCCGGAATTTACCTGGTTATTTACCTGGGTAAGGAAATCGTAGCTTGGGTGGGTGAGGGAAAGCATTCTTACAATGGCCTTTTCATTTGCCTGGAAAGGTTTATCATAGTCAGTGATGCCTTCTCTTATCGGTAAAATGAATGTGTTGCCATCGGAAACGCCTTCATCGTAGGAACCATCAATGGAGAAGTTATCCTCCAGGCGCCTGAGCGTATCATTACGGTAGGAGCGGATCCAGTAATAATCTGTTGCACCGGCCAGGTCCCTGGCGTGGAACTTGGCGTAGTAGCCTTCTTTGTTGCTGATAGATTCCTCTTTTGTTTTGAATTCATAAGAGATAGAATCTATGGTTGTTACTCTTTTGATACTGTCGAACGCTTCAAATATTTCACCTTTGAATTCCACATGCAGCTTGTATCCGTGGCCTATAACACCGATAGCTTTGTTGGAAGCGTTGTAGGTGTATTTGTTGTCTTTGAACAGGAACGGATAAGACTCGCCGGTGGTTAGGTCAAACAGGGTGATCTTCGCATCATCGATGATGGGAGCCGGGCTGTTATCCGTATAAGGAACCGACATGGTAAACTTGATGGTTTGTATACCGGCTTCATTGGTAATCCATGCATCCAGTACCGGGTAGGATATTCCTTTCGTAATGTCCAGGTCAATCTTGTCTTCGCAGGCGGTGAAACCTGCAGCAACAGCAAACAATATGAGGAATAATGACTTTTTCATCTGATCTTGAATTTTGGACAATTAGAACTTGAAGTTATATGTGATACCAGGGATAATAGAGCCTATGATAGACAGGCGTACTGCTTCCCGTTTGGTAGGATCATCGTCGTTTTGTTTAAAGTAGATGGTGTAGGCATTTCTGCGGCCATATACGTTATACAGTGAGAATACCCATTCTCCTTTCCAGCGTTTCAGCTGTTTGCCTTTCAGTGTCATAGACAGATCCAGTCTGTGATATGCCGGCAGTCGGTAGTTGTTGCGTTTCTCGGTACTGTTGTAAGGAATGTCCCAGTCCTGGAATTCCAGCCTGTTATCCGCGAAAGTTCCCGGTGTGCCGGAGGCGAATACCCAGTTGGCCGACAGGGAGGTACGTTTCGTGAAAGTATGTGTTAACACCAGGTTCAGGTTGTGGGTGCGGTCGTAACGGTTCAGGAACCATTCATCCATACTGATACCGATGGTTTTTCTTTCTGTGCGTGACAGCGTATAGCTTACCCAACCGGTAGTTTTGCCGATATCTTTTTTCGCATAGAGTTCCAGTCCATATGCACGTCCCTGGGAAGGCAGCAGATCTGCTTCGATAAGAGGGTTCAGCTGCAGGTTGGCGTTGTCGATGTAATCCAGCTGGTTGTCGGTGGTTTTATAAAACACTTCGGCCGACAGTTCGTAGGCATCATTAGGCGCATTGTAAAAGTAGCCTGCGGTATACTGGTCAGACACCATTGGTTTGATATTGTTGGTGCTGGGCGTCCAGATATCCAGGGGAGTAGGGGATGCGGTGTTGGACAGCTGGTGCATGAACTGTGTAGTTCTGCTATAGGCCAGCTTCACGGCGTGTTCGTCTGTAAACGCATATCGGGCACTGATCCTGGGTTCGAAGTAATAGTAGCCTTTGATCAGGTCATTGCCATTGTAGTCTTTGCTGCCTATTAACCGCTTACGGATGCCTGGTGTGGTATCATTAAAATAGTAGGCAGTTCCTTTACCGATGAACTGATAGGCAGATAAACGGCCTCCGTACTGAATCCCGAATTTCTTTGTTGGTTTAAATTCATGATCCAGGTATACGGCTGATTCCAGTGCGTGCTGATCATTAATTTGTTTAACGTGTTTAAGTGATCCTTCCGTGCTGGTACCTGTACCTGGTTTAAAGGTGTAATAGATGCCTTGTACCCCGAAATGCAGGCTGTTGGCGGCATTGATGTAATAGGTGAAGGAAGGTTTTACACCGTAGTTGATAATGTTAGATGTCCAGTCGTATCCCTGTGAATCTTCATTGGTTGCTTTCTTGGAATCGTTGCTGAACTTCAGGCTGTAATCATACTTACTATAATAAGTAGTAAAGTTCATGAACAGGCGGTTGGTGAATACGTGGTTCCATCTTACGGTGGCAGTAGTGTTGCCCCAGTTCATGTTTATATCTTTTCCAAAACCAAAAACGTCTCTGCCAAAATAACCGCTTACAAACAAGGAGTTATTTTTATTGAATTTGTAGTTGGCTTTGGCGGTGAGATCGTAGAAATTGAGCTTGGTATCTTTCATATCTCCCTTTACAAAAGGTTTCATCAGGATATCTATGTAAGATCTTCTGGCGGCCACTATAAAGGAGGATTTATCCTTTACCAGCGGGCCTTCCACCGACAGGCGGCTGAAGATGTTACCGATACCGCCGTTTACGTTGAAGTCCTGGTTGTTACCATCTTTCATACGGATATCCAATACGGAAGAAGTTCTGCCACCGTATTCAGCGGGGAAGCCACCTTTGATGAGGTTGAGGCTTTTAACGGCATCCGGGTTGAATACAGAGAAGAAGCCAAGCATGTGGGTGGAGTTGTATACAGGCGCTTCATCCAGGAGGATGAGGTTTTCATCGCTGTTGCCACCGCGTACGTTAAAGCCGGAAGCGCCTTCACCAACGGTGTTAACACCGGGGAGGGTCTGGATGGCCCGCAGTACATCTACCTCACCCATGAAGGTGGGCATCTTTTTCATTTGCTGTATATCCAGTTTGTTGATGCTGGTATTCAGGGTATTAACGGTCCGTTCCTGTTTCTGGCCGTTAACGGTTACTACGTTCAGCTGGCTGCTGGTGGCTTCCATGCTTACATCGAGTGTAACGTTCTTTCTCAGGTTAACGGTTGTTTTATAGGTACCGTAGCCCATATAAGAGAACTGCAGTTCGTGTTCTCCGGCCGGAAGCGTAAGGGAATAAAATCCGTATTGGTTACTCACGGTACCCAGACTGGTGCCGCTTTTGCCAATGGAAATGCCTACCAGGCTTTCCCCGTTTTTCTTGTCTTTTACATAGCCGCTTACGGTATATCGTTGCTGCTGTGCGGTTGCTGATTGTCCTGCGAGGATCAAAATGAGCAGAGACAGCAACATGGTTGCCTTAGTTTTCATAAAAGTCAGATGCAGTTTTATATTATGTCTGTTGCATTTTTGTTGCATGCATATAAGACGTTGCAAAAATATGTTACCCCTACGGCGATAAATTATTTTTTTAAATCATAATTGTGTTATAACATGATTTAACGAAAAAAGGAAGGCTCATGCCTTCCTTTTTCAATAAAATGCAAGCCCCTGTTAATCCAGGATGGCACAGTTAAACCCGAGCCGGGTTACAAAATCTATAATAGTTTGTTCTGCCAATGATTGAGGGCTTACAATGCGTAGTACTTTGTCACAGTCTTCCAGGTCTACGCTACAGGCATTTACGGTAAATTGTGCTGAAATGGCGTCAATCACATTGTTTCTATCCTGAACAGTTGTAATATTGGTACGGAATATTCCCAACATAGATGATAATTTTTTTGAGTATTCGGAATATTTTTATGCAAATTTGCTACTGTTATCCCATATAACTGTTACACGAGACGGATTATCAATTATACGAAACGGATTTTTTTATGGGCGTAGTTATTACAGATGATGCCAACCAGGTATTGCTAACGGAAGAAATTCCTTTCGATTACCATAAGATCCGTTCCAGGGGAATGATTGAAGAAACCCAGGAACTGCAAAAGGATTTTGGCTCTGCAACTGTGCACGAATATAACTTCGAAGGCACCAGTATTGCCTGTTGCGAGGCACAGGTTTACGAGAATATCCATATTTCTTCGGATTTTATGGAACCCCTGGTGATGCTCCTGTTCATGGAACAGGGAGATATTACTACCACACTGGGTGGCATTTCAGACAATTTCAGGTTTTCCACACAGGAGCATAATCTTATGTTTAGCCCGGCGCAAACGGAGACGATAGCGGTAAAGAAGCAGCGGGACATTCACTTTTTGGGCCTGAGCTTTACACCGGCGCGTTTCCTGGAGCTGGCGGAGAATAATGGGCGGGTGCTGGATGGATTGGCCAATAACGTGGCCGGGAATAAATCCGTTACGCTGGCGGATAAGTATAATCCCCGGATTACTCCCCGTATGAAGATGGTGATGGAGGAGGTGCGTCAGTGTAAATTCCAGGGAGGTTTGAAAAAGCTGTTCTTACAGTCGAAAGCTATGGAGTTACTGGCTTTGCAATGTGAGCAGATGGAAGCGACCCAATCGTCCGGCACGCCTTTACGCAGTAAAATCACTCCGCAGGATGTTGAGAAGCTGTATTACGCGAGGGACCTGGTGATACAGCATGTGCAACAGCCACTGAGCCTGGAGGAGTTATCGCGCAAAGCGGGATTGAATGAATTTAAGCTGAAATCAGGCTTTAAAGCCATTTTTGATAATACGGTATTTGGTTACTTGAACGACCACCGCCTGGAACTGGCCAGGGAACTGATACAGGGAGGAGATCTGCCCATGTCGCTCATTGCGGAACAGGCAGGGTATTCATCTCCGCAGCACTTCAGTACTGCTTTCCGTAAGAAATTCGGGATAAGTCCCGGGAAAGTCAGGGGTTAAAAATAAAAGGGACAGGAGAAACGATTCGTTTCTCCTGTCCCTTTTTATTAATACGCCAATGTAAAGCGTTGTTTGATATGTTGCGGCTGTTCCAGTTCATCCAGCAGGGCTACGGCGTAGTCGGCTGAAGAAATTTTACTCTCTCCTTTATCATTGAATACTACCTGGTTGGTGCCCAAACGGAATTTTCCGGTACGTTCACCTGGTTCTATCATCATAGCCGGGCTTATCACGGTCCAGTCGAGATCTGTAGATTGTTTAATCACATTGAATGCGTCGCGGGTGGCAGTGGCGCCGCCTTTCCATTCTGCAGGAAATTCCGGTGTATCCAGCAATTGTACGCCCGGGGCGATTTCCAGGCTGCCTGCACCACTAACAGCGATCAGCCTTTTGATACCGGATTTTTTGGTAGCATTAATAATGGCGTTGATAGCTTTTACGTAGGTGGCGGAGTCGTGGGCGCTGTAGGAGCTGATCACGGCTTCATTGCCAGCCAGCAGTGGTGTTAACTCTGCTTCGTTGGTGGCGTCTCCCTTTTTTACAGTAAGATGTGCGTTGGTAACGGTTATCTTTTCCGGGTGACGAACGATAGCGGTAACTTCATGTCCTCTGCTCAGCGCTTCATTTAAAATGGCTGATCCTATAAATCCGGATGCTCCGATGATGGCAACTTTCATGATTTTTATTTTTTTGTAGTGACTAAATAATACAGCCTGCCCGTGCTGATTGTTCTAATTGTTAGAAAAAATATTACAGTTTAGGGGATAAAAAAACAGATCCCTTGATCTGTAATAAAAATAATTACAGTACAAAGATAGGGAAGATATTTTAATTACCAATTGTTTTTTGCGGATGTTGTCTTTCTCAGGATTAACCCTGATTAAGCTGATTTAGGGATTTGATCACTTTTGATTTAAAAAGATTTGGGGAGATATAAGTGGTTATACCCGCTTACATCTCCCCAAATCATATACAAAATCCAAAAAGTTAAATCAAGTAAATCACCTTAATCAGGGTTAATCCTGAGAAAGACAACATCCGCGAATGTTATTTCTTTTCTACAAGATAAGCAGTCACCTTGCTGCTTACCGTTTTGGTGGCCGGTTTTACCGTTTCTGTTTTAACAGTAGGAGGAACCGGTGGTTGTTTGGTATGAAACATCTCCGCCAGGGTAGGCGCAATCACCAATGACACGATAGACATCAGTTTGATGAGGATGTTCATACTCGGGCCGGAAGTATCTTTAAACGGATCACCTACGGTATCGCCGGTTACAGATGCTTTATGCGGCTCAGATTTTTTGTAGTAAGTTTCGCCGTTGATTTCCACACCTTTCTCGAAAGATTTCTTTGCGTTATCCCAGGCGCCACCGGCGTTGTTCTGGAAAATTCCCATCAGCACACCACTAACGGTAGCACCGGCGAGGAACCCGCCCAATACTTCCGGACCGGCTATAAAGCCTACCAGCAAAGGAGAGATCAGGGCAATAGCGCCTGGCAGCATCATTTCACGGATAGATGCCTGCGTGGAAATAGCCACACATTTATCGTACTCCGGTTTGCCGGTACCTTCCATGATGCCGGGTATTTCGCGGAACTGGCGACGTACTTCTTCCACCATCGCCATTGCTGCACGGCCTACCGCCGCAATAGCAAGGGAGGAGAAGATGAACGGGATCATACCGCCCACAAACAAACCTGCCAGTACGTTGGCTTTATAAATGTCGATACCCTGGATACCAGCCACACCCACAAAGGCAGCAAACAGCGCCAGTGCGGTTAAAGCAGCGGACGCAATGGCAAAACCCTTACCGGTAGCGGCAGTGGTGTTACCTACTGCATCGAGGATATCTGTTTTTTCTCTTACTTCTTTAGGGAGTTCACTCATTTCCGCAATACCACCGGCGTTATCGGCAATAGGGCCAAAGGCGTCGATAGCCAGCTGCATGGCTGTAGTGGCCATCATACCGGCTGCGGCAATGGCAACACCATACAAGCCAGCCAGGTGGAAGGAACCGGCAATACCGGCGGCCAGCACCAGGATGGGCAGGGTAGTGGATTCCATACCAACAGACAAACCACCAATAATATTGGTAGCCGCCCCGGTAGCAGATTGACGGATAATTGATTTTACCGGGCGTTTACCCATTGCAGTATAGTATTCTGTGATGATACTGATCAGCGTACCCACTGCCAGTCCTACCATGATGGCGCCGAATACCTGTCCGCGGGTAAATTCATGACCGCGTAAGGTCATGGCGCTTTCCGGGAGGATCCAGTTTACCAGGAAATAGGAAACAACGGCTGTTAATATAATAGAACCCCAGTTTCCCATGTTCAGCGCTTTTTGCACTACGCCGGTATTCAGCCCGGAGCCTTCGCCGATGCGAACAAAGAGGGTTCCGATCATGGAAAAGATGATACCTGCGCCGGCGATGATCATTGGCAGCAGGATAGGGGCGATGCCGCCGAATGCGTCATGCGAAACGGTTTCAGAACCCAGCACCATAGTGGCCAATACGGTGGCTACGTATGAACCGAACAGATCGGCGCCCATACCGGCTACGTCACCTACGTTATCACCCACGTTATCCGCGATGGTAGCGGGATTCCGGGGATCATCTTCCGGGATGCCGGCTTCCACTTTACCTACCAGGTCGGCGCCCACATCCGCTGCTTTGGTGTAAATACCGCCACCCACACGGGCAAACAGCGCAATACTTTCTGCACCCAAAGAAAAGCCGGTAAGCACTTCAATGGTTTTAATCATTTCAGCGGTATTGGCTTCCGCCCCGAAATATGATTTCAGTATAATAAATAAGGAGCCTAATCCGAGAACTGCCAGACCGGCAACACCCATTCCCATTACAGAACCGCCGGTAAAAGATACCTGCAGCGCTTTAGCGAGACTGGTACGCGCTGCATGCGCGGTACGCACATTGGCTTTGGTGGCTATTTTCATGCCGATGAAACCCGCAGTGGCGGAAAATACCGCACCAATCACAAAAGCCAGTGCGATAGACCAGTGGGAGTTTTCATGTGTAGCTCCCATGTATCCCAACAGCAGGGCGGCAATAATCACAAAGTAAATAAGGACTTTATACTCAGCTTTCAGAAATGCCATAGCGCCTTCAGCAATATGCTGGGCTATCTCTTTCATCTTGTCGTTACCTGCATCCTGGCGTGTAACCCAGGAGCTTTTAACAGCCGTATACAACAAAGCCAATAATCCAAAACATGGAACGAGGTAAACTATATTCATGTAAGCGAAATTTATAAATACGTGGTTGACAAAAAAGTTTATTAATTAAAAAAAATAGGATTCCAAAAAAAATATTCAAATGAATATAAAACATAAATTATTAATTGTGTACGCGGTAAATAAAATTATTGTACACATGGGCCATGAGTAAGTATTTCAGGCGAAAAAAAATAAAGCGCTCAGATGCCTTCCCGGAAGGCGTTGCCCAGTGAAGAGATAATGTCAGATGCGGTCATGGCTTCCTGTGAGAGCTGCGCCGCTGCCAGGTCGCCGGCATAGCCGTGCAGCCACACGCCCAGCAGCATGGCGGCCTTTGGGGTATACTCCTGCGCCAGCAAACCGGTCAGGATCCCCGTGAGTACATCCCCGCTGCCACCGGTAGCCATACCGGGGTTGCCGGTGTGGTTGAAATATACGGCGCCATCCGGGCAGGCAATGGCGGTGTACCGTCCTTTCAGTAAAATATACAGTTGCAGTTCCACTGCTTTTTTTGATAATAATTCCAGTCGCGCTATATCGTTGGCAGTTTTGCCGAATAACCGCTCAAACTCTTTCGGATGCGGGGTGAGCAGGGATCCTTTCGGCACTTTGTATAACAGGTAGGGATATACGGAAAGCAGGTTGAGGGCGTCGGCATCTATCACCATCGGGCGTTGCCAGGCGTCCATCAGCATTTCGAGCGATTTGGCTGTTCCGGGTTGTTTGTCGATGCCAGGACCAATGCCGATGGCCTTGTAACCGGCAGAACTGATTCCTTTATGAAAATGGGTGCTGTAGTGGGCGTCTTCGTCGGTGATGCACATGGCGGCCGGTTCGCTGATCTGCATGATCTGGGTACCGCATTGGGGAACATGACAGGTAAGCAGGCCCACTCCGGCGCGGAGGCAGGCGCGCGCGCTTAAAACCGCTGCGCCCATTTTTCCATAGCTGCCGGCAATGAGCAGTGCGTGGCCGTAGGTGCCTTTATGGGCAAAGGGATCGCGGGGCCGGTAAATAGTGCGCATCATTTCGCGGTCGGACAGGTGATATCGTGCAGGCGTTTGCGTTATATAGTCCGGGTGTAGCCCTATCGGCAAAATGTGTACATCTCCTGCGTAAGGTGCATTTTCCGGGAGCAGGAAAGCCAGTTTATAAAATTCAAAGCTCAGGGTGGTGTGGGCCTGTACCACAGGGTTATGCACACTGCTTTCATCAGCCATCAGGCCGGAGGGCATGTCGATGGCTATAATGGGATGTTTGTGGCGCTGGTCGTTGATGAGGTGTATAATACCTGCTACCCAGCCGTCCACCGGGCGGCTCATACCGGTACCAAAAATAGCATCTATGATGATGGCGTTGGGAGGGAGTTCCGGAAAATCGGATACATCGCCGATGGTATAGATCCCTGTGGGATGCAGCTGTTGCAGGGTGCGGAGCTGGTGTTCATGGTCGGGGCTTGCTTTGCTGCTATGTTGCAATATACAGGTATGCACATCGTAACCATGACCGAGCATTAAGCGGGCTATGACCAGTCCATCTCCCCCGTTATTTCCTTTTCCGCAAAAAATATAAACCGGGTGTGAGGGGGAATAATGATCTTCCAGCCAGGCGGCACATTGTCCGGCGGCTCTTTCCATCAGGTGCGTACTGCTGATAGGTTCATGAGCGATGGTGAAGGCATCTGCCTCCCGGATCTGTGCAGCGGAGAAGATTTTCATGTCGGGATGTTAAACATTAAAATTACTCCAAAATAAGGAACATAAAAAAACGGACCATGCTTGCCTCATGATCCGTTTGTAATGAAGTGGTCGCCTGGATTAAAAAGTATATCTGGCAGACACACCGCCGATCTCCTCACCAAGATAGTTGGTGGGTCCAACAAACTGTACGTAAGGTTTCAGATCAGCACTGATGTTTAAAGGAATTTTCTTGAAAGTATATTCGACACCGATGATGCCATCCAGACCCGGAGACACATAAGTACCTTTGCCTTTATCTATATAACGGTCCCAGTCGTAATCACGACGGTCGTAGAAGCCTACGTGCGCACCACCACCGGCATACATGTTCAATCCAGGTACACCTATATTCCAGTTGTATTCATACAACCCGGTAAAAGTAACATTTGTTTTGTGCGAGTGGTTGGTGGTTACCAGTCCTTCTATTGCGTGAGGACCCTTAATGAAATGCTTGATGGTAAACCCTACTACCCACGGATTCAGACGGATACCCAGTGCGGTTTCGTAGTTGGATGGATCGCTGCTCTGATAACTTTTTTTCTTCTGCGCGTTTGCCTGGATTGCAAGTACAGCAATAAGGCTGAAAAGTAACACGACTTTTTTCATAGATGTGTTGTTTGAATGAAACTTAAAAATATACGTTCAGAAACGTTGGCATGTTCTCTAAAGTATATACACGACGAAATTAATTTCAGGGTTGCTTTGCAAGAACAGTGCCAACCGGTTTGATCAGTCGCAGAAAAATAAATCCGGCGATGCCTGCTGCAAGGGAGGCAACAATTACTGACATGATAGCTATAATCTGCATTTCCCTTTCCTGGTAGGCCAGTGAAGAAATAAAAATAGACATGGTAAAACCAATACCGGCAATAAGTCCAACGCCGGCAAGCTGTAACCAGCCTGATTTTGAAGGCAGGGTAGCCAGCTTGAGTTTTACGGCCGCAAAGGAAAGGGTAAAAATACCCAGTGGTTTTCCCAATACCAATCCGGCAATGATGCCGTAACTGATTTTATTGTGCAGCGCGCCGCTGATATCTGTGGGTAAAAGGATGGCAGTATTGGCGAGGGCAAACACAGGCATGATAACAAAATTCACGGGGTCATGTAAACTATGCACCAGTCCGGCTATACGGTCCTGCGGAATACAGAACGCCAGTAATACCCCTGCAATAGTGGCATGCACGCCGGAATTGAAGACGCAATACCAGAGTACAATACCGGGGATGTAATAAAAGATCAGGCGTTGTACTTTCAGGAAGTTCAATAACAGCGGGATGAGCAACACACCGCCGCCGATCAGTAAATATTTTACATCCAGGTGTGGGGTATAAAAGATGGCAATGGTTAATATGGCGCCCAGGTCGTCGATAATGGCCAGCGCCATCAGGAAAATTTTGAGCGTTACCGGCACTCTTCTGCCCAGCAGTGACAAAATGCCCAGTGAGAAAGCAATATCGGTAGCCATAGGAATACCCCAGCCATGTGCATACGGCGTATTTTTATTGAAGAGGGCGAAGATCAGCGCGGGGAACAGCATTCCGCCGATGGCAGCCAATACCGGCAAAATGGATTTGCGCACAGAAGATAATTCTCCCACGGTAAGTTCTCTTTTTATTTCCATTCCTACGAGGAAAAAGAACAGTACCATCATACCGTCGTTTATCCATAACAGGTAGGAATTGGGCAGGTGTAAAGACCTGTATTGATAATGGTGACCGCCTGCGGGATCAAATAAAGTATTCCAGAACCCTATATAATCTTCCTGCACACCGGAGTTAGCCAGTATCATTGATATGATGGTGCATACAATGAGTACTATTCCTACCGCGCGACTATCTTTCAGAAAGGTGTGGATAGGGGATATCAGTGTTTTCCGGATGATGTTAATAGAGGTCTTGATCACAGCATTTCTTTTGGGTAAAAAAATATTTCCGGGAGAGATGATATTGCAAATGGCTGCGGTGAAGCAGCCATTTCCAGGTATCGTTCCAACGAAAATTATTGCATTAGCTCGTATTTCGTTTTCGGCTGCCGTTTAATGTCCCACTTAAAGTTTTCCAGCAGGAGCTGTTCTTTAGGTCGTTGGGTAAACGGATACACGGTTCCTTCCGGATCTTTGATCAGTACTACCTTATCTACTTCTCCTTTCTTAAAAAAGATGTTGATAATGGCGCACTGGGCTTTGTTGACGCTCATATAAGCGCCGGCCTTATCCTTAATATAGTTAATCGTTTCCGCGTTCCCTTCCACATGCATCCAGTCGAGGGTTTCACCCAGCACATAGCCGGTAATCACGTTGCCTTTGATCTGGTTAAACATGCCTGGTCCGGCTTCATTAATAATAAAGCCGTTGTTTTTGAGCAGCATTTTATCTGCTGTCTGGTTTTTGGTGAACATGAGGATGGTATCGCCGCTTAGCTGGGTGGTGTTATTAGACCACAGCACGGGGGTACCATAGAAGCGGAAGATAGAATCCTTTGACGAATAGTATACGCTGTCTGCCACGCCCTGGAGGGAGTCGGAGAATATTTTTACATGATGGTAAGCGAGGATATACCGTTGCTCGCTGGTGTCTTTGGGCGCCGTGAGGGCCATACTGTCTGCGTGGTGTTTGATACCGGGCAGGGAATCGTGCATCACTACATCCGGTATGGGCGCCACTTTTATGTTTGTTACCGCGGAATCCAGTTTCTGCCTGGTTTTGGCAAGAGTGCTGTCGGCGATGAACATCATAACGTTGGCGGCTACACTATCCTGTTGTTTCCGGGCGATGGAATCGCCGCGTGTGATGGGGGATATGGTAGCGGTAAATTTCTCCGGCGGTCGTATGTTTTTGATTGTTTTCAGATTCTTTGTAGGAGAATCCGGAATGCGTTTCAGGCCGGCTACAGAGGGAATAGATAAGCTGTCGTCTGGCCTGATCACGCCTGAAAACAGGGTGTCGGCGGCCATATACAGGGTATCTTTATTTTTTTCCATGATGAGCAGCGGCTTCTGGGTGGCGAGCACCGTTTTTTCGCGTTGGTTTACGATGCCCCTGTTTGCCAGCAGCGACATTTTGCGGGCGGTATCTTTATACACCATGTTACCGGTGGCATAGGCCATGCCGGTGAGTTTATCCATTTCTATATTATCGGCGGTAATAGTGCCGGTGCTGTCTTCGATGGTAGGCCGGTTACCAAAGTTACCGTATCCTTTTTCCGTATCATAATAACCACTGGTGGCGTACATCACGCTTTTGTCGTTATTGTTGATGGTGGTAGGCGCTACGATGGTGGCTATTTTGGTATCGGTATTATAGAGCAGTTCATCGGTGCTGAGGGTGTATTCCGGATCTACCAGCAATACATTCCGCATGAAATGCATTTCTTTGGTATCGGTATAATAGTATCCTTCATCGCTGGTGAGTACACTTTTACCATTTACGAGTTTACCGGTTTTAACATAGGAGCCTATCTTGGCGTTCATGTCGTACTGCAGCTCTGGTCCGGTGATGGTAACTTTCCCGTCTGTGAGTTTTGCATTTTCCCTGAGGAGTGCAATGCGGGTATTGGCATCGTAATTCAGGTAATTACCGTAGATATGCACGCTGTCGGCCTGGTTAATATGTATATGGCCGTATGCGTCGATGATATTGGTTTTATTATTTTTCACGGCGCTGTCGCAGTTAAACAGGGTAGTACCTTGTTTAAATACGGCGTTGCCGATGAAGCGGGTTACGCTGATAGAATCTTTTTCATTCATGATCAGTGTATCCGCGTGAATAATTTCAATTACCGACCCGGTTTTCGGCGCTGGTTGGGCCGGAAACTGGGCGCTGGCCGTAGCTGCCAGCAGGCAGATGACGGCCAGAAAAATCCCTGATTTTATGTATCGATGCATTGATTCTTTTTATTGTACCGCTATTGTGTCAGAAGGTAACGGTTTCGTTTTATCTTTTTTGCCAAACAGGGAGAAGTGTACATAACGTTTTGGATTAACCCGAAGGTCTTCCAGCAGTTTATTCAGGTTACCCAATGAGTACTGAAGGTTGTTGTACGCTTTTTTATCGTTCAGCAGCATGCCCGCAGTGCCATCGGTCGTATTCAGTTTGTTGAGGGTCTGGTTAAGGCCGGTGACAGTTTGCTGCAGTTGTAGCAGTGTTTTGTCGATGTTACCTTTAGCCAGCGCATCGGTGGCTTTCTGGGCATTATCCAGTATACCGGTAATTTTACCGTTATTATCTTTCAGGTTACCGGTAACGGCGGCCAGGTTGTCGAATGTTTTCTGGATGTTGCCGTTGTTGGGATCCAGCATACCGTTGAGGGATGCGGAAGTATGCGTAAAGTTACGCATGGTGGTATTCAGGTTGCGGATGGCGTCCTGGAGGTTGCCTTTAGCGGTGGTATCGAGAATGGCGTTTACCGACATCAGTACGGAGTCGATATTAGACAGGGTGCCTTCCAGTTTTTTTACCAGCGGGTTAAGCTGTTCTTTCAGGGCATCGGTCATAGAGCCATCCACGGCTGCGTAGATGGTATCGCCACTTTGCAGGTATTCGCCGGCGTTACCCAGGTCGAGCTGTACTGTTTTGGTACCCAGCAGGTCGCTGCTGATACGTGCCACAGAGTTACGGGGGATGTCAATTTTTTTGGTAATGGTGATGGCAACCAGGATGCGGGAAGCATCTTTGCCCATTACTTCCAGGTTAGCTACATTACCAACCACCAGGCCATTTACCTGTACTGCATTGGCTGGTTGTAAACCGTTTACCTGGTGGTATACCGCGTAAATGGTTTTATTATGAGAAAACAGGCTTTTTCCTTTCAGCAGATTAAAGCCCAGCACAAGTAAGGTTATACCCAGCACAGTTAATACACCTACTTTGGTTTCGTTAGATAATTTGAGCATGAGATTCGTATACGTTCACGCAAAAATAATCAAAAAGCATGCACGGAAGTGGTCGTACGAAAATGTTAGTAATAAAAAAGAGGAAAGCGGGGTAATAAGAAGAGGGGATCGGGGAGGTGGTATGATTAGCAGGAAGTTACGAAAGCGTCTTTAAAACCCAGCTTGCGGGCTTTGCGCATGGCGCCGGAGGCTTGTTCATCGGTCCTGAACCGGCCCAGGATATATTTGTTCAGTTTTTTTTTATTCATCACGATGGGTTGGCGGTTCACATCGCCGTGGAGCTTCCTGAAAATGGAAGCTCCCGGTTTATAAAATTTGTCAGTGATCATGAGTTGTACGCAATAGCTGTCGCCGGGTACAGGTGCGGACTTATTATTGCTGCTCCTGTTGCTGGTGTTTAAGTAAGCGGTGGTGTTATTGCTTTTGGAAGATGCTTTGGTGGTAGATGTTTGGGTATTGCGGTTATTGGTAAACCTGTCGAGTTCCTCACGGTAACGCTTAATGGCTTTATAAATGCAATTGGCCAGTTCCTGTTGTCCGTTGTTGGAGTTGAGGTAGTCTTCTTCTTCGGGGTTGCTGATAAAGCCCAGTTCCACTAACACGCTTGGCATGGCGGTGGCAGACAGTACCCAGATCCCTTTTTCATTTCTTTGCCTGGCGCCGCGGCTGATGCGTCCTACCCGGGTAAATTCATCTTCAATAAGGGTAGAGAGGCGGAGGCTCTGGTCGAAGTAGGCGTTTCTCAGGGTATTGAGCAGGATGAAGGTTTCGGGATCGTCGCTCATCAGCTGCTGGGTTTCTTCTGAGTTGGCATCAAGTACGATAACGGAGTTTTGTTTCAGTGACTCCATCTTTGCGTTGTTTTTGCTGGTAGCCCATATATACGTTTCCGTGCCTTTGGCGTTGCTGGGGTAGTAAGCGTATATGGGTTGTTTAACCGCTATTTTCTTTTTCCCTTTTTTACGGTAAACGGTTTTATAGTCTACTACTTTACGGATTTTCCCGGTAGAATTACAGTGGATAGACACAAAAAGTTCCCCTTTGTTGTCGTTGGCAATCTGTGCTTTTTTGCGGGGATCATCAAAACGGTCAGTTTTTCGTGTATACACTACCTTTACATCGGGCATATTTTCTTCCAGGATCTTTCCCAGTTTCAGTGCCACTTCCAGTGTTACCTGTTTTTCGGTAGAATAGCTGCCTTTTGCGCCGGGATCTTCACCGCCGTGGCCGGCATCAATAACAATAGTTCGTATAGGCTTGTCCTGTTTATCGGAAACGGGATTTGTTTTGGCCTGAATAAATAAGGTACAGGTGAGTAGTGTTCCCAGTCCTAAAATCCAAAATCGGTTCCAGCGCATGATTCTCATTTTAATGGGTGCTGTTTTTCACAAAAAATAAAAAAATAAGTTTATCTGTTAAATTAATAATCCGCTTGTTCCACGTGAGTTTCCGCTACCTTTCGTTATATTACCTTACAAACATTACAAGTTACCATTTGTAATAAATTGTATAAAATCTTGTAGGTTTGCCGCCATAACACATGAACGCTAGCTACAAAAATAATTATAAAAAGTTTTTTCGGCATACATACCTGGTTTTTGCCGGTATGTTCATCGCCATTCCCTTTATTATAGATGCAGTTGCGTGTGAAAGGCCACAAGTTGTTACGTTTTTTAACAAAAGTTTGGCAGATACGACCCCGCTGATACGGAAAGATACCGGTAAAATACCTAAACCGGCAGCTGTTCCCCCTGTCACAGCCGATTCCACCCAATTAACCAAAGGCGTGGACACCAGCGGTGAAACGACAGTTGATACCTTGTTCGTACCAAAGATATCGAAAGACACGCTGGATGCGCCGGTAAATTATAAGGCAAAGGATTCCATCATCCTGATGGTACCCGATAAACGCTTCTATTTATATGGCACGGCCAACACAAAATACAAAACGATTGACCTTTCTGCCGAAAAAATGAATTTCGACCAGGAAACCGGCATTTTGGAGGCTACCAACGCCAAAGACACCGCCGGCAAGCTGTTTGGCGGCCCGGTGATGAACGACGGCGGACAAAGCTTTGAATCGGATACTCTCAAGTATAACTTTACCTCCCAGAAAGCAAAGATCTATAATACCCGCTCCCAGTACGGAGAAGGCTACATTCACAGCCAGCAAACCAAAAAAGCGGCGGATAATACCATTTTCGGCTTTAAAAACGGGTATACCACCTGTAACCTGGATACCCCGCACTTTAGCTTCAGAGCCCGTAAAATAAAGGTAATCCCTGATAAACTGGTGATCTCCGGACCGGCTAACCTGGAAATTGAAGGCATTCCTACACCTTTGTATATACCTTTTGCCATTTTCCCCATCACCCAGGGACAACGCTCCGGGATCCTGCCGCCACAGTACGTGGTGAACCAGCAGAAAGGGATCGGCCTGGAAAACGGCGGGTACTATATCGGGCTGGGCGATCATTTTGACCTTACCATGCGGGGGGATGTGTATTCCTACGGCAGCTGGAGCCTCACGGCCAGTCCTACCTACCGGAAACGCTATAAGTACAACGGAGGGCTTAACCTGAGCTTTGCCAATACCCGCTTCGGGGATCCGGCCGTAAAATCAGAGTTCAGCACATCCAAAGACTTCCGCGTAACCTGGAACCACAGCATGGACAGCAAGGCACGCCCCGGCGTGAACTTTGGCGCCGCGGTGAACTTCGGAACCTCGTCTTATAACAGATACAACGTGTATGATTACAATACCCGTGTAAATAATAACATCGGATCGTCTATCACGTTCTCTAAAACCTGGCAGGGGAAACCCTATAACCTTACAATGGGGTTGAACCACTCCCAGAACTTAAGCACCCGCGATGTGTCCATCTCTTTCCCGGATGCAACCTTCACGGTGAACACGATCTACCCTTTCCAGCCAAAGGAAATGGTGGGTACGCCAAAGTGGTACGAAAAAATCGGGGTTTCCTACAATACCATCCTGCGTAACCAGGCTAATTTCAAGGATTCCCTGTTTGGAAAGCAAGCGATGTTTGACGCCATGCAAACAGGTATGCAGCACAATATCCCGATCTCATTCTCTATCCCGGTGTTTAAGACCTTTACCTTATCACCAGGGATCAACTATACAGAATACTGGTATACCAAGAAATTTGCCCGTAAATGGGATCCCAAAAAGTGGAATCCCGGACTCGATACTTTCGGTGCTATTGATACTACTTATATTCCCGGTTTCTACAGTGCGCGCGACATCAGCGCCAGCATGTCGTTGTCTACCGCCATATACGGTATGTACACATTTAACAAGAATTCAAAGGTGAAAGCCATCCGCCATGTGATGAGGCCCACGCTGAGCGCCAGTTACCGTCCGGACCTTTCCAGTAAGTACTATCATGAACTGCAGTACAACAAGGAAGGCGATAAACAAATTGTATCCGACTTCGACGGGGCTATCATCGGGGTGCCATCTCCCGGCGCATTCGGTGGTTTGAACTTCGGACTGGATAATAACCTGGAGATGAAGGTATTCTCGAAAAAAGATACCACGGGGAACCATGAAAAGAAAATAAAACTATTGGATGGTTTTGGGATCAACGGCAGCTACAACCTGGTGGCCGATTCATTTAAGTTGTCTACTTTCAGCCTGTACGCCCGCACCAACCTGTTCGATAAACTGAATATTTCCGCCAGCGGTAACATCGACCCATACCAGGTAGATGCCCGTGGCCGCCGCCTCGATAAATACGTATGGCAGCAGGGTAAAATCAGCCTGGGGCGTTTAACTAACGCGAGCGTTTCCCTGAGCACTTCGTTCCAGTCGAAGGATGCAAAGAGCAAGGAAAAGGAACAGAAGATCGACTCTTTGGAGAATGTACAGGGCGCAGACGCCGCTTTTGCTGCGCAACAGCGACAGCTGCAGATGGTGCGTAATAATCCGGGCGAATACGTGGATTTCGATATCCCCTGGCGTGTGGATCTTTCTTATAGCTTATCTTATACCAACACCATTATCCCCGATTCCGGCGGTGTGGTAAAGCGTATTACCCAATATGTAAGTTTTAACGGCGACTTTAGTCTCACGCCAAAATGGAAGATTGGTTTGAACAGTGGTTTCGACTTTACCAATATGCAGATCGCCTATACGAATATGTATATCTCACGCGACCTGCACTGCTGGCAGATGTCTATCAACCTTATTCCGTTTGGTACTTTCCGGCAGTTTAGTATCACCATTAATCCGAAAGCCGGTATTTTGCGTGATCTGCGGATAAACCGATCGAGACAGTTCCAGGATCTCTAACAAACGAAAGCGGGGATTGCCTTAGGCAATCCCCGCTTTCGTTATATTATTTTGTATTGTTGGCCAGGTAATAATCCCACATCAGGCGGAATACTTTTTCCTTAAAAGCCGGAAGGTCATCTCTTGTCATTCCCGTAGTAGGCAAAGGCGGCAGGAAATGATAATCGATGCGATGCGGCCATGCGAAAAATTTCTTTCCTACCGGTAATATTTTTTTAGTGTGAAAAAGCAACGACGGCATCAGTGGCACCTGTGTGTCTATCGCTAATGCAAAGGCGCCGTCATAGAAATCTTTTAAAGGCTGATCCGTGCGGTTGCGTGTGCCTTCCGGGTAAAGCAGGATGTGTATGCCTAAACTGAGGGCATGTTTCATTTCAACAATGCTTTGTTTGCGGCTGGCTTCACTGCTGCGGTCTACCAGGATACCACCTATGCGGTACAGCACACCAAACAGCGGTACTTTGCCGAGAGATGCTTTTGCGAGTGTTTTATTGATACCGGGAATTTCTGCAGATGTAACCGGCACATCGATCAATGAATTGTGATTACATACTACTACATAGGTTTGTCCGGGTGCAAAATATTCCAATCCTTTTTTGCGTACAGGGCAGCCGATCAGTGGCTGATATACCTTCATCCATATTCTTCCAAAGAAAAGAAATCCTTTTGTTCTACGTGGTTCCGGCATGTAAGAAATGATCCATATGGGAATGAATACTACCAGCATTGTTAGTGCGAACATCACCAACATCCATGCTGCGAATATTCTGCCGAAGATATTTTTAAACATAGGGGTTGTTTTTTTACAGTCTCCAGTCTACCGGTGCTATGCCTGCCTTTCCGAGTATTTCATTTGTTCTTGAAAAATGTCTGCATCCAAAAAATCCTTTATCGGCACTGAAAGGAGAGGGGTGTGCTGCCTGCAATATATGATGTTTTGTAGCGTCTATCAGGTATTGTTTATCCTGTGCAAAGCGGCCCCAGAGCAG
This sequence comes from Chitinophaga ginsengisegetis, assembly GCF_900168065.1. Lineage (GTDB taxonomy): Bacteria > Bacteroidota > Bacteroidia > Chitinophagales > Chitinophagaceae > Chitinophaga > Chitinophaga ginsengisegetis. The sequence goes on from NZ_FUZZ01000006.1 coordinate 324,334, forward strand.
GAATACCACATCGCTCCGCTGATCTGAAATTTTGCGGATCACAGCATCTGTAAAATCGCCCCAACCTATTTTGCTATGGGAGGCTGGTTCACCGGCCCTTACGGTAAGAAAGGCATTTAACAACAGTACGCCATGTTCTGCCCATTTGGTAAGATTGCCGCTGGTAGGTATTTCCAGCCCGAGATCTGTTTTCATTTCTTTGTAAATATTCACAAGCGAGGGAGGAGGTTTTACGCCATCCGGTACGGAAAAGCTGAGTCCATGCGCCTGTCCTGCACCGTGATAGGGATCCTGCCCGAGAATCACTACTTTTACTTTATCTATAGGCGTTTTGTCAAAGGCATTAAAGATCAGGTTTCCGGCAGGATAAATCACTTTACCCAATGCCTTTTCATGTTTAAGAAACATCACGATCTGATCGAAATAAGACTTATGAAATTCATCTTTCAGCGCTTCCTTCCAGCTTGATTCTATTTGTACATCCATAGTGTTCACATCAATATTTAGAGAAAAATAAATTAAATTTGATTTATTGGGAGAAATTTACATAAATTTGCACTCCCAAAATGCGAGTTAAATATAGTAATTTATTTCACATTTTAAGGGAAAACAAACACATAAGTCTTGGTAGCTCAGCTGGATAGAGCAACTGCCTTCTAAGCAGTAGGCCATTGGTTCGAATCCAATCCAGGACACAAAAAAAAGAATTGATGGTTGCATTTAACGATGCAACCATTTTCTTTTTTAGCCTGTTTGTAACCATACATTTTCGTATATCCGTTAGAGATATATTACCTGGCGGTATCCTTCAGCCAGGGCCGGCGACCAGCTTCCAGTATAGGCAGGTTAGCTTCTGTAGGTACATAAATCACCGCCTGCGGGTTTTTCTCAATGTTATCGATCCACAGCCAGTGGAGGTAGGCTTCATTGTTACGCAGCGACTCCCCGATGATCTGGTTGGAGCGGGCTACGCCATGCGCCCGGATGGTATCTGCAGCGGCCAGCATTGCGGCGCTTTCCATTTTGGCGCGGGCTTCCGCCACAGCTACTTCTTTGGATGCCTGCGCGTGCGCCAGCAGCGCTTCCCCTTCCATGCGCTGGGAGTATACTTTGTATTGCGGACAACCCCACAATCCAAGTATAATCAGGCCGGTAAATACTAAAAGAGCAAAAGTGGTGAGTGAAATAATGGATTTTGTATTCATAGAGGTAATGTCCTGCACCGCAGGACGGGGTTTGGTTTCAGGTTCAAATATAGTTATATATCGTATATGGCACGGTGACGCCTATCCGGTAACACAGGATTTTCTTCTTTTGTATACTTCTTCTCCTTCTTCACCGTTTATTAAAATTATATTTGTAGCGTTTTATTTTGCCATTATGATCGCATCCATATTAACCAGGCTTGAATCTTCCCGGAAGGAGTTGCTGGATTTAGGCCTCAGAAATCCATTGTTGAATTACAAGTTGCCGGCCGGCAAAGGTTTACATATTGTAGAAGAACAATCTGCTGCCATTTATGATATACTGGTGCGGGAAGGTAAAACCATGTCGTTCCTCGGCCGTCCCGAAAAAAAGCAGGAAGAAGAAGTAGTGCAGTATAATGAACCGGTATCGAAAGATGCGTTAACCGATACCCGTTTACAAACCAATGAAAACCAGGTAACCCTGCATTCCCGGTTGCTCAACACCTACTATGCCGCACGGATGAGCATGGAAGAGCAGGGGGTGAACATTCTCTATATTTCCCTGGGAATGTTGCAGTGGTACGAAGCCGCAGGCAGCGAAGAAGCACGGTTTGCCCCGCTGATCATGGTGCCGGTGCTGCTGGACCGCTCCAGTGCGAGAGAACGTTTCCGGTTGAAATATTCCCTCGAGGAAGTAGGCGCCAATATTTCGCTGCAGGCAAAAATGAAAGCCGACTTTAATATTAGTATCCCCGACCTGCCGGATGTGGAAGACTTTGATGTAAATGCTTACCTGGCAGAAGTGGCCGCAGCAGTGGAACCCATGCCGGGATGGAAAGTGGCCGCTGATACCGTGGAACTGGGCTTTTTCTCTTTTGGCAAATTCATGATCTATAACGACCTGGATGCTACCAAATGGCAGCAGGAAGATGATATCCTTACGCACCCGGTAATTCAAAGCCTTTTTGGCGGCGGGTTTTCAGACACTGCCCCACAGCTGCCGGACGATGTGTTTATCGACAACGATACCAATGCGCACGAACTGTTCCAGGTAGTGGATGCCGACAGCTCCCAGATCATGGCCATGCTGAGTGTGCAGGAAGGCCGTAACCTCGTGATACAGGGCCCGCCGGGAACGGGTAAATCGCAAACGATTACCAACATCATTGCAGACGCTATTGGCCGCGGAAAAAAAGTATTGTTTGTAGCGGAGAAAATGGCAGCACTGGAAGTGGTGAAACGCCGGCTGGATAATATCCAGCTGGGAGAAGCCTGTCTTGAATTACACAGCCACAAAGCCAATAAAAAAGAACTGCACCAGGAACTGAGAAAGGTGCTGGAACTGGGGCGCCCGTCTATCCAGAAGTTACAGGAAGAAGTATTACTCCTGGATGGTTATAAGAAAGAATTAAATGATTATTGTCTTTCGGTAAATGGCGCTATCGAAAAAAGCGGTTTAACCGCCCACCAGGTAATAGGCTACCTGTTGCGGCTAAACGAAGAAACTGCGGGTATCACCTTGCCGCATATACAATTGCCGGATATTACGCGGTGGGATGCTGCTGCGATGAACAAAGCCACTGCAATGGCATTGCGGATACAGGCATGTTTGCAGGAAACAGGCGTACCGGCCAATCTCGCTTTCCGCGGCAGCCGGCTCACGGTGTTGTTGCCGCATGAACAAACTGCTTTTGCCCAGCTGCTGAAAGAAGCATTGGCTGCACAGGCGGCATTGATGCAAACGACTTCCGCGATCGCAGGAAAAATGAGTATCCCATCTCCCAAAGATATTACCGCTATACACACGCTTATTGATATTTGTGCGTTGCTGGCCCGTCAACCGGACCTGCAGGAAATAGATGTGGCCAATAAAGCATGGTTGCTGCAAAAACAGGATATCGCGGAATGGCTGACTGCAGGCGTTGCGGCTACTGCTGTTCAGCAGCAATACCAGGAGATCTTTATTCCCGAAGCATGGGAACAGAATGTAATGGAGATCCGGGAAAACCTGCTGGCACATGGCCACAAATGGTATAAGTTCCTGATTGGCGCATACAAAAAAAGCAACCGTCAGCTGGCAGCGTTGTGCAAACATGCCTTGCCGGACGACAAAGAAGAAAAGCTGCAATACGTGGATGCGATCATGGAGTTCAGGCGGCAGGATACCCTGCTGAAAGAACACGCTGCTTTAGCCAGTACCCTGTTCGGCAGCCGCTGGCAGAAATCACATACCGACTGGGCTGCACTGGAAGAAGCAACGGCCTATCTAACGGAACTGCATACACGAATTTCAGCAGGTAGCTGCCCTGCGCAGGTGGCAACATGGTTGCACAGTCATCGCAGCGCCGCCGATGCCCTGGCCGATCAGCAGCGGATTGCGCAACTGCTGCAGGAGCAGCAGCAATGCAACACCGCGGTGCTGGAAAAGCTGGAAATGCCGCCGGCACAATTCCCTGTGCTGCTGGATGCACAGCAATGGCAGTTACAAACATGGACAGATAAACTACCGGAAATACATCATCTCATTGCGTGGAATAATATAACGGAAACGGCTATACAGGAACAACTGGGATGCCTGCTTACGCCGGTGCAGGATTGGGAAGGCGGCGCAAGACTACTGAGAACCGCACTGGAGAAAACATGGTACGAATACCTGGTGGAAACAGCCGTGAAGTCGCAGCCTGCGCTGCGTAAATTTGAACGTGCCGGTCATGAAGAAATGGTACAGCAGTTCCGTAAACTGGATGTACTGAACCTTCAGTATAACCGCGCCCGTGCAGCGTTACAGCACTGGGAGCAAATGCCCCGTGCAGATGCCGGCGGACAGGTAAACATCCTGCGCACGGAGTTTAACAAAAAGGCGCGTCATATGCCTATCCGTAAACTGATGCAGGAAGCGGGGCTGGCAATACAGGCGATCAAGCCGGTATTTATGATGAGCCCATTATCTATTGCCAATTTTTTACCGCCTGCCACACTGGAGTTTGACCTGGTTATTTTTGATGAAGCCAGCCAGGTGAAGCCGGTAGAGGCGCTGGGCGCTATTTTGCGCGGTAAGCAACTGGTAGTAGTGGGAGATAATAAACAATTGCCACCCACCAGTTTCTTCGATTCCCTTACCCGGGAAACAGATGATGAAGAAAATGTTACGGCAGATATGCAGAGCATTCTTGGTTTGTGTGATGCACAGGGTGCGCCACAACGTATGCTGCGCTGGCATTACAGGAGCCGGCACGAATCGCTGATCACCTTGTCGAATCATGAATTTTATGAAAATAAACTGGTAATATTCCCCAGTCCGGGTGATAAAGAAAGAAAAGGACTGGTATTCCACCACCTGAAAGATACAGCCTACGACCGTGGTAAAACCCGCACCAATCCAAAGGAAGCGGAGATTGTAGCTGATGCGGTGATGGAACATGCGCGTAAAAATCCGGGAATGAGTTTGGGCGTGGTGGCGTTTAGTACCTCGCAGCGGCAGGCGATCAGTGATGCGCTGGAATTGCGCCGGCGTAAGTCGCCCGAGCTGGAATCATACTTCATGGCGCACCAGGACGAACCTTTCTTTGTAAAGAACCTGGAAAACGTGCAGGGCGATGAAAGGGACGTGATCTTTATTTCTATTGGTTACGGACGTACGGAGGAAGGATATGTGGCCATGTCTTTTGGCCCGCTGAATAATGAAGGCGGGGAAAGAAGACTGAATGTACTGATCACACGCGCGAAAACGCGTTGCGAAGTATTTACCAACATCACCGCCGACGATATTGATGTGAACAGAACAAAGAGTTATGGCATACAATCGCTGAAAAACTTCCTGTATTTCGCGCAGCATGGTAAGCTGTATATGACCGCGGAAACAGGGCTTCCGGCGGATAGTCCGTTTGAGGAAAATGTAGCATCGAAACTGGAAGCGCTGGGATATATTGTGCGTAAGCAGGTGGGTTCAAAAGGATTTTATATTGACCTGGCTATTGTAGATGCGGAAAATCCGGGTCGTTATATATTGGGGATCGAGTGCGACGGGGCGGCTTATCATTCTGCCCGTTCCGCCCGCGACCGCGACCGCTTGCGGCAGCAGGTACTGGAAGCAGTTGGCTGGAAAATCCACCGCGTGTGGAGCACCGATTGGTTCCGTAATCCCGAGCGGGAACTGAACCGCCTGGTGGCGGCTATTGAAAAAGCAAAAGCCGCTGTGGCTATCGACGACCAGGTAGCCGAAGATGCGAAAAAAGAAACCCTGCAGGTATTGACCCGCGAAGCAGTAGAAGAAAAGGAAGAAGAAGTGCCGGTATATGAAACCGCAGTGCTGCCCGATGAGATCCGGGCGCAGGAATTTCATCTTTCTCCCATTGGTAAACTATGTAACTGGATAGAACAGGTAGTAGTAGTGGAAAGCCCGGTTCATTTCGACGAGCTGGCGCGGCGAATGGTAGAAGCAGCAGGCATTACCAGGGTGGGACCCCGTATCCGGGAAATACTGCGTCATGCTGTTCGTCATTCCGATGCCAGCAAACGGATCAAGATCAAAGGACAATTCCTCTGGGATACTTCACTCCCAACACCGGTAGTGCGCAACCGCAGCCAGTTGCCGGCTACTGCAAGGAAAATCAACTATATCGCCACTGAAGAAATAGGCGTGGCCCTGGAAAAAGTAGTGAAAGATGCCGTAGCTATTCAACGCGAGGACGCTGTGCCTTTCATCGCCAGGATGTTCGGCTACAGCCGCGTAACCGAAGAAATGAAAGAAGAGATCCTGAAAGCCATCGATATCAGTATTCAAAATAACCTGGTGCAACGGGAAGGAGAATTGCTGAAGGCATAATATCGTACAGGCATTGTGCTGAAACCGGACAAATTTAAATTAATAATATCTGTTTGATGCTGGTATTTAGGATACATCCGGGATGGCATGTTTTTGCTTTTCAGGTATGGAGAAGAGAATAGTGTGAGATAGTTATCAACTTTAAATTTCTCCCGATGTTTCGAAATCATCTCCTGATAGCATGGCGTAACCTGGTCCGGTTTAAATATTATTCCCTGATCAATATTGCCGGATTGTCTATTGGCCTTGCTGCCTGCTGGCTGTTGTTACTTTATGTGCACAGGGAAACCAGTTATGATAATTTTTATCCGCAGGCGGATCGTATATACCGGGCCGTTAATCATGCTACATGGACAGGTGGTAATTTGCACCTGGCCTCCACTTCCGCACCATTTGCCGCCGTGTTAAAAAAGGATTACCCGGAAATAGAACAGATTACAAGAGTAGAAGCTGATGGTGGCGCCGCATTGAAATATGGTGAAAAGAAACTGGAAGTAGGGGATATGTTTTTTGTGGACAGCACCTTTTTTGATGTGTTCAATTTCCCGATGGCCGCAGGCGATGCTATTTCCGCCCTGGCTCAGCCTAATTCGCTGGTGCTGACCCGGAGTCTTGCTCAGAAGCTGATTGGCAGCCCCGAAGAGGCAATCGGAAAAACAATCCTCACCGACGACAGCACCGCTTATACCGTGAGCGCTGTAATGGAAGATGTGCCCTCCAATTCTCATTTCTCTTTCAGCGCATTGCGCTTATTACCGCCGGACTACAACGCCAACGGCTGGCAGAATTTCGACGTATATACTTACCTGTTATTGCAGAAAGATGCAGACGCTAAAGCGCTGGAAAGCAAGCTGCCGGCATTTTTTGAGCGGTATTTAAAACCGCGGATGGGTGAGGTGACGTACAAAATGGAGCTACAGCCCGTGCGGGATATCCACCTGCATTCCCACCTCGATTATGAAATATCACCCAACGGCAACATCCTGTATATCTACATTTTTCTTTGTATTGGTTTGCTCACGCTGCTGATTGCCTGTATCAACTATATGAACCTGGCTACCGCCCGCGCCAGTGCGCGCATAAAAGAAGTGGGCGTAAGGAAAAGTATGGGATCGGGCAGGGAAGAAATTGCGCGCCTGTTCCTCACAGAATCCATGCTGCTCACCTTCCTGGCAGCCTTCGTTGCAATGGGACTGGTGGCTATATTGCTGCCCTGGTTCAATACGTTTACCGGTTCGCAGGTACAGTTGTGGCAGTTTGGACTGGTAAAAACCATCATCGTTATTGCGATGCTGGCTTTACTTACGGGGCTGTTTGCCGGGATTTACCCGGCAGTGTTTATGTCTGGTTTTAAAGTGATCAATTCGTTGAAAGGAAAGCTGGGAAACAGCGGCCACGCCGGTTTCCGGAAGGGGCTTGTTACCTTCCAGTTTATTGTTGCGATCATTTTAACAGGAAGCACGATGGTGGCGTATGATCAGCTGCAGTACATGATGCATAAGAACCTGGGTTTCGACAAAGACCAGGTATTGTCTTTCCATATACCGGACCAGCAGATGCGGAGTAAAATGCCGGTGCTGAAAGATCAGTTGTTGCGTAACCCGCTGGTGCAGCATGTGGCTGCGGCCAGCAACCCTATAGGCCGGAACAATATTGGCGGGCACGGCTTTTTCTTTGAGCAGAACGGCAGTATTTCCGACGCATCGGTAGTTGCGCAGAATTATATGGTGGACGCCGATTACCTGAAAACAATGGGCATCACGCTGCAAAGCGGCCGCAATTTTTCAGATACCGGCGAATCGGATATGCATCATTCGGTGCTGATCAATGAAACGCTTGTGAAAATGCTGAACTGGGATCAGCCGCTGGGAAAGCGGGTACAGTTTAAGATTGACCAGGAGGGGCATCGTGCGGAGCGTGTAGTGATTGGCGTTATGAAAGATTTTCACATTTATTCCCTGCAGCATAAAATAGCGCCGCTGGTGCTGGAAATGCCGCCATTCCCGGGTGTACAGGATAATGTATACGTAAAAGTGAGCAAATCAAACGTGCCGGCTGCAGTTGCCTATATTGAAAAGGTGTTTCATTCCTTTGATCCGGCCCATCAGTTTGATTATAGTTTTATTGATCAGAATTTTGCCAGGCAGTATGCCGGTGAGCAGAAGCAGGAAACGATTTTTATGTTGTTTGCGGTGCTGGCGTTGTTTATTGCCTGCCTGGGACTCTTTGGGCTGGCGGCTTTCACGGCCGTGCAGCGAACCAAGGAAATAGGTGTGCGTAAAACACTGGGCGCTTCTACCGGGAATATTGTAAAATTATTATCGAAAGATTTTCTGCAGTTACTGCTTATTGCTGCTGCAGTGGCATTCCCTGTTACCTGGTGGATTATGGACCGCTGGCTGAACAATTTCGCTTATCATGCAGGCATCAGTATCTGGGTGTTTGTGCTTACAGGTAGTGCAGTGGTGGTAATTGCTTTGGCTACCGTAAGTTTCCATGCAGTAAAAGCTGCACTGGCCAATCCTGTTAAGAGTTTGCGGGCTGATTAAAGAAGTGGGGCGGCTAAACGGGAAATATTTTATTACAAACAGTAGTTAAATATTTCCTTTTTTCTTCTCAAAAAATTGTAGCTCACTTTCAGACAAGCTGTTTTTACTAAGTGAGATCAAAAAGCGATTGGGGTTATAAACAACAAGAAAAACGTCCCTGTCAGTTATATCCAGTTTCTTGACCCAGTCCCATTCCTTTGTTTCTACCACTGCCTTGTTTCGATGCCTGATGATAATGTGCTGTTCGTTAAATTCTATGTCCGCATCGAAACTATTTTTATCTGCGATAGCTTTTGCGCTGAAATGATATATTGGAATCAGAATAATTATCAGGCAAAAAAAGTAAATTAATGATGAAAGAAAAATGCCCAATGAAGCGATAGGAATAGCATAACCAATAAGGAACATGCTTATTAAGTACATCCAGAGGCTTTTTTTCAGGAAGAAATGGATTTTAGCCCGGAGAATGCTGTTGTAATTTGATTGTATTCTTTTTATAACTGCCATTTCATTTGGGTTAATATGTTTACACTTTCAAAAAAAGGATGCAGCTGGCAAAATTAATAAGGAGTGAACTTTATAACAAGCCTTTTTCTGTTGCCTTGCGGATCAGCGCCGCAGAATTGTTTACTTCAAATTTTTGCATCAGGTTCCTCCGGTGCGTTTCCACTGTTTGGGTACTTATAAAAAGCTGCCTGGAAATGACAGCTGTGGTGGCGCCTTCGCTCACAAGCAACAGGATTTCCTTTTCCCTTGTGGTAAGCCGCGGTACGCTCTCCTTCATAGCTGCTGGTGCAAAAAGCACTTTTTGCAGCTCTGCCTGCATGATGAACGTATTGTTCATCACCTGGAAAATCGCATTGACAAGGTCCTGCTTTGAGGTATTCTTTAACAGGTAGCCATCGGCGCCATTTTCCAGCATTTCCTGTATTACGCTTTTTTCTGTGTGATTGGTAAGTGCGATCACCTTTGTTGACCGGTACTGGTTTTTTATGATGCGGCAAACTTCCGTACCCGGCATTTCCGGAAGCCCGATATCAAGCAGTACTACATCAGTTGTATTGGACGCCAGGAATTGTAAGGCATCTTCAGCATTTGAAAAGCTTCCTTTCAGGTTCATCCTTTCCTCGTTTCGCAGGATGCTGCTCAACCCCTCAACAACGATGGAGTGATCTTCTACGATAATAATGGAAAGCTTATGCTCTTTCATCTGTTGGCAATTCTATATTTACAATTGTGCCTTTCCCGGCTTTTGTATAAATGTCCAGTTTCCCTTTTAAAAATTCCACCCGGCTCCGGATATTTCCCAGTCCCAACCCTTTGGAGGATTTTCCGCTTGCCTGGTCAAAACCTTTACCATTGTCTTCTGTTGTTATGTAGAAAGTATTCCCGTCCTGACTGCATTGCACAAAAGCTTCTGTAGCTTCCGCGTGCCTCACTACATTGGCAAGCAGCTCCTGCACAATACGGTAAATAATAATCTCAATTTGCTTTGGCATTCCGGCTTTTATGTTGAGAAAACTGGAATAAACATGAAGCCGATCGGTATGGCAGGATTGGCATAACTCAGCCAGTGCTGATTCCAACCCGGAGCGCAACAATGCTTCCGGCATCATGTTCCGTGCAATGCGCCGCAGTTCAGTCACCGAGTTATCCAGTTGTGCGATTACCCTGTTCATTTCAGCAGAAGGAGTATCCTGAAGCGCGCTTGTCAGATTGATTTTTACGCCGGCCAGCATGCCTCCCAGGCCGTCGTGCAGGTCCCTTGCCAAACGGGTCCGTTCTTTTTCTTCTCCTTCAAGCAATGCCTGGGCCACCGCTATCTGTTGTTGCTGTTTCACGTACACCAGCTCCTGTTCAGCCTTATCTTTCCGGAGCCGGAATAAGTAATAGAACAAACCGCCGGTAAGCAACATACCACCAATACTTCCCCACATGATCATCCGTTGCTTTCTCTCTTTGTTGTTGGCTTTCAACAATTCTTTTTCTTTTTGCACGTAATTATACCTGCCTTCCAGATCTGCGATCTGAAGACTGGACTGTTTTTTATAAAAGCTGTCTGATAATTCACTGTACATCGTCTGCCATCGATAGGCTGCTCCCATATTTCCGAGTTCTGCTTCAACAAAGGCAAGCTCCTGTAAAATATTCCTTTTATCGCTATCTATCTCTGCATAGCCTTCGTTATAAATTTTCAACAATACATTCCTGGAGGCTAAAAGGTCGTGTTTACTATTGTATAGTTTTGCTTTTTGAAAAAGCAGTGAACGGATATCAAACCTGCTCTTGATTTTTTCAGCAATGACCAATCCTTTCTCCAGGCTGTTTTCTGCCTTTTTCCAGTCTTCCTTTGCCCTGTAATACATACCTTCTGTTGTATAGTAATAGGGAAAATAAAGAGAATGGGGGTCTTTTTCAAGAATAGCGAAAGCACTGTCAAGGCTTGTTTTAGCCTCTGGAAGCATCTGCCTGTGTATATAGATATTTGCGAGATTGGTGAAGTTATCTGCCTGCCGCGGATCTAAGGGGGCGTGTCTGCGGAATATTTCTATTGATTTATGAAAATAAAAAATGGCTTTATCATACTCTTCATAATTCATAAAAGGAAGGGCAATGTTGGTGTACCCTTCTGCAACACGTATACTATCTCTTGCTTTGGCCGCCAAAGGAATAGCATGGTTCAGAAAAATATCCAGGTATTGTTTGTTATCGTTGTTGCGTTGTGCAATAACAGCTTTGTTGGCCCATGTCCGGCTTTGTAACCGATAGGATTCCGTTGTCTGGTATTTATGAAGATAGTCAAGGGCTTTATCAAAGGCGATGATTGCTTTATTTCCATCTGTATCCATATAAGCCCTGCCCAGATAAAAGAAACCTACCCCCTGGTAAAAGGGAAATTTTCCGGACCGCCGGAGCCCTTCCCGGATGTAAGCAGCAGCTCTGCCAGTATCCGAAACAGACCATTGATCCCCCAGCTCATAAAGCAAAATGGCCTTTGCAGTATCAGTGCTTGCTACCTGGATTGAGCGTAGCAAACTGTCTTCAAGGCTTCCAAACTGCGCATATGTACCCAGGGTGCTAAACAGAAAGATGGTAAGTAAACAGGTTTTCTTCATCCGGTCGACAAGGCATTAACAAATAATGATAGTAAGCTACCTATTTTTTTAATAACCCAAAAATCGGGGTTATTGGTGTTGGGGGCAATACCGGTTTTGCCTGATTTCATCTAAGGGTTTTCATGGAGAAGAAAAATGAAGGATTTTACGGATTGTTTTGAGCTGCATTTCATCGCAATTTAGCAATGCCATTCCCCATTTAATTAGCGTATATGAAAGCAAGAATATTACTACTTCCGGTCCTCGTTGCAATGATGCTGTTCAATGCCTGTAAGAAAGATGACCAGCAGGGTCCTGGTGGAGACAACGGCTCTTACAATTATGGTCCCGGGGCTATCTTTATCAAACAGGGCACCGAAGGGATTACAAAAATTGATATGTCCACCGGGGAATTATCACTGGTGATGAAAAATTGGTTAGATGCAGGCTGGGATATTAGCTGGGATGGAAAAAAGGGAGTAAAGCAGGTTGATGTATCCTATGATGAGACCAAATATATCATTTTCAATACGGGTGATGGCTCCACGCTTAAAGAGGTCAGCTATGAACCCGCCGATAATCATGGCGGGCTGCCTTGTATTTCTCCCGATGGTACCAAACTGGCTTTGCGTCCAACACTCCGGGAGGGACTTGTCATCCTTGATATGGCAGGTAATGTGCTCAAAAGTATTGCCGGGTACGGAGCTGATCATACTTTTGAATATTTAGACCCCATTAACTGGGCTCCGGATGGTTCTATACTGTTTAAAAAGAACAGCAGCCTGTATCGCACATCCGTTGATTTCAGCCGTGCCTTTAAAATCAAAGACATTCCTTTTGCTGACTGGAAGGGGGATGCTGTTGCCAGTCCCGACGGGCAAAAAATAGCGATGAGCCTCAATGGTCATATCTGGTTGATGAATGCTGATGGCAGCGATCTGCACCAGGTCACGCAGAGCAGCCAGCAGGAGGTGGCGCCCTCTTTTTCCCCCGATAGCAGGTATATAGCCATGAAGGCCAATTCGCGGGCGGGTGTTCCCGGCAGTGGTACAACAGCCCCTCATCTTTGCCTGATTCCAGCTGATGGGCAGGTTTACAAAGTGTATCCAGGCGAAGATAACCGGGTTATACACCCCACGGTAAAGGGGGCCAGCCCTGATTCCAGGGGACTTGGCGTAGCCATAGTGGGTGATTTTGTTTGGCGGTAACAGACACGCTCCGTATAATATTAAGCGGTTTTAAAACACCGCATACTGATACTTCCGTTCTGTATTTCTTCGTAGGTAAACTTTATTTCCTCGTTTTTATTTACCAGTCCCAGTGTATAGATCATGGGGAGATAGTGATCATTGGTAGGGATGGACAATTGTGCGTCCCTGCCGAGGGTATGATAATTTACCAGGTCGGTGAAGGCGCCCTGTTCCAGTTTTTGTTTAACCGTTTCGTCGAAGGCAATGGCCCAGTCGAATGGTTTGGCGTTATCCGTAAACACCACCTGCCGGAGATTATGCACAATGTTACCGCTGCCCATAATGAGCACGCCTTTATCCCGTAAGGCTTTCAGTTCTGCTGCCAGTTTGAAATGGTATTCCGGTGGCTGGTGATAATCGATGCTCAGCTGGAATACGGGGATATCGGCCATCGGGTACATGTGTTTCAGTACCGTCCATGAGCCGTGATCCAGGCCCCAGTGGTCATCTTCTATAACATTGGTGGAAGTGATGAGTTGTTTGGTTTCCCGGGCCAGTTCCGGTGCGCCGGGTGCGGGATATTGTACTGCGTACAGTGCTTCCGGGAATCCGCCGAAGTCGTGGATGGTTTCCGGTTGCGGGGCTACCAGTACGTGGGTGCCTTTGGTGAGCCAGTGGGCAGATATTACCAGGATAGCGCAGGGCTTTTGAGGTAAATCCTGCCCCATACTGCTGAGGGCACGTGTAAAAGGATTGTCCATGATACCGTTCATGGGGTTGCCGTGCCCGATAAACATCACGGGCATGCGGGCGCTGTTGTTGAATTCGCCGGTAATATTCCTGAGATCGCTGAGTTGCATGCTATTCCTCCTGATGGCAGCATTGCCTTTAGTGATAAAATTTATGCGAACTGGCGTAAGAAGTCCGCCAGGCTTGTTTTGTCCAGTTTATGCAGCAGTGCGCCTTCAATTTCCTGGTAGAGGTTGTCCAGATGCTGGTTGATCTGTTTCCCTACGAGGCAGTCGGGGTTGGGCTTATTTTTGCTATTTCCCAGCAGGGAAGCCTGTTGTACGGCGTGGTATACTTCTGAGAGCCGGATCTTGTCGGCCGGTTTAGCCAGGGTGGCGCCTCCGTTTTTACCTTCTTTACTTTCTATGAGCCCATGGTTGCGGAGGTTGCTGATTTCCTTGCGTACCAGTACCGGGTTGATGTTGATGCTGCCGGCAATAAAGTCGGACGACAACAGTTCCCCTTCCGCGCTGGCCATCAGCGTGAGGATATGCAGTGATATGGGAAATCTTCCGTTGTTCATTCTGTAATCGACTTTATTACAGTACAAAAATACAATAATAGGGGAGAATGGAAAAATTTATCTGTGGGTGTAGAAGTAAACCACGCTGGCAATGATGAGCACCAATACGATAAGGGCAATAACACAACCATTCCGGCTGGGCTGTTTCACTGCACTGGCCACTCCGCGGGCGCCGATGAGGGCTTCCACGGCTTCTTTGGCTTCCAGCAGGCCAATATTGGTGCCGGGGAGCTTGTTCATTTCTGTGAGGTAGTATTTAACGGCGTGCAATTTCCCGGAATGCATGCTCAGTTGTATGGCTTTTTCCTCGATGGTACGTTTAGAAACGGCGTTTTTCCGGTTTTCCGGGGTTGTTTGATCGTTAACTACCTTTTGACAGTTTTGGCAGATAAACAGTACGTGAAATGGGTCTTTTTCCGGTATGGTACGGATAAGATCCGTGCTCCCACACCAGGGACATACTTGTACAGTGCTCATTAATGGTGGAACTTTTTATTAACTGCTGCATAAGTTAATAAAAGTTTTTTAGGTTTCAGCGATAAATGCAGGAGGGGGGAGGTTGCCGATGTAAGGTGAATACTTCCCGGATGCCTCTGGGATACATAGGACATGGATAGGCATTGCACTATCCATGCACTATGTATACTGTTAGCATGCACTCCTCATGCACTATTGATGCACTCCCCATGCACTCCCCATGCACTATCGTCCCTTAAAGTTGCTTTTTCAGGTGCCCTGCAAACGCTTTTTTGAACTTTTCCAGTTTGGGTTTGATCACAAAAGTGCAATACGGCTGTGATCCGTTCTGGTTATAATAGTTCTGGTGGTAATCTTCCGCCTCATAAAAGGTGGTGAGCGGTGCAATTTCTGTCACAATAGGTTTGTCGTACGCGCCGGATTCCTGCAGTTTCTTCTTATAAAACTCCGCTTTCTCTTTCTGGGCCTCGTTATTATAGAAGATTACGCTGCGGTACTGGGTACCTACGTCGTTGCCCTGCCTGTTCAGCTGGGTAGGGTCGTGGCTCAGCCAGAACGCCTGCAGTAGTTCTTCATAGCTGATCTTTGCCGTGTCGTAAGTAACGCGGATTACTTCCGCATGGCCGGTAGTGCCGGTACATACCTGTTCGTAGGTGGGATTGGGTACATCACCGCCGGCATAGCCGGATTCTACTTTTGTTACACCGTCCAGGTACTGAAATTGCGCTTCTGTACACCAGAAGCAGCCGCCTCCAAAGGTGGCGGTAGCCGTTTTTTCCTTATTGGTTACTTCCATATCTCCAGGCACTTTGTCTTTTTTTTGCTGGGCACAGGCGGAAAACGCCATTGCAATCAGGCAAATGAATATTGAATATTTTCTCATAAAATAAAAATTTCAAGGATGCAGCTTTTTTTTATATGTCGGGAACGTAATGCTGTTAAGGGATTGCAGCCATTCCCGGCATCTTTAAAGTGGCATTCCTTTCTATAATTTACGTAATATATGATGGAGGAGACCGACAAGTTAAGTAACTTTAACATTCTTTTGCAGTTTCCAGGAACCCAGGAGCGCCCTGAAAACCTCCCAAAAGCATACGTCAGCAGCAGCAGGAACCGATAGTATAAGCCGGAATTGCCGGATAACGTTTGATAGCATAATGACAACAAAGATGAACAAGAATTAATAATTTTCCCGGATCAGCTTTCTCCGCCACCATGTTGGCAGCGCTTTTACGCGCACTTGAACGTAAACCTTTTACGCAGACACGAACAATACCTGATTGTTGGTGCCTTCTTACTTTAAATAAATTAACACTTGAAATATTTTCCTGAATCTGCGTTAATGCAGTTGGAATTCGACAAAGTACAGGCATTGCTGCAAGAGCATTGCAAAACAGAGCTCGGCAAGGAAATGGCCGCAGCACTCCGCCTGCACACGCATATAGATTACGTAAAAACTGCCCTGCAACAGGCACATGAATATAAACAACTCACCCTGTTACAGGAAAATTTCCCGAATGATTTCATCCTGAACCTCAAAAGGGAACTGCGCCTGCTGTCTATTGAAGGCGCCGTACTCACCGGGGAACAGGCCATGCTGCTGCGTAAACTGGCAGAAAGCATGCACAGCATCGTCCGGTTCTTTGATCACGACCGCCGTGCCCAGTACTCCGCATTGTATGAAGTGATCAAAGAAACCCATTACGAAAAAAAGATCACCGCTACCATTGATGAAGTGCTGGATGAACTGGGACAGGTAAGGGACAATGCTTCCCCGGAACTGGCCCGGATCCGTATTTCGCTGTACCGCAAACGTACAGAGTTGCGCCGCGTGTTTGACCGCATCCTGCAGAAGCTGCAAAAGCTCAACTACCTGGCCGACCAGGAAGAGGCTTTCCTCAACGGCCGCAGGGTAGTAGCCATTTATGCGGAGAATAAACGCATGGTAAAGGGTATTATTCATGGTGAATCCGATACACGGAAGACTTCCTTCCTGGAACCGGAAGAAACCATAGAGCTGAATAATGATATCCAGTCCCTCGAAAGAGAGGAAGGACGCGAGGTATACCGCATTCTCAAAGCCATGACGGCCGCATTAAGCGGGTTTTCCTTTTTGCTGAACGGCTATCATGAAATACTGGGCACGTTCGATTTTATCCGGGCAAAAGCCAAACTGGCGCTGGATATGGATGCGAACTACCCCATGCTGCTGCCGCATGCGCAGCTGAACCTCATACAGGCGTATCACCCGCTATTGCTGCTTTATAACCGGAAAAACCAGAAGCCTACCATCCCGGTAAGCATTAACCTGGATAAAGACGCGCATATCCTTGTGATCAGCGGACCTAATGCCGGGGGTAAAACGGTGACCCTGAAAACCATCGGGCTTATTCAGCTGATGTTGCAATCCGGGCTGCTGGTGCCGGTACACCCTTCTTCCCAGATCGGGATCTTCAAACAGCTGATGATCCATATCGGGGATACGCAATCGCTGGAGTTTGAGCTGAGTACGTACAGTTCGCATCTCAAAAACATGAAATATTTCATGGAAAACGCCAATGGCAGAACGCTGTTCTTTATAGATGAACTGGGAAGTGGGTCGGACCCCAACCTGGGCGGCGCTTTTGCGGAAGTGATCATGGAGGAACTGGCCAAGAAACATGCCTACGGCGTAGTTACCACGCACTATCTGAACCTGAAGGTAATGGCCAACAAGGTAAAAGGGATCGTTAACGGGGCAATGGGCTTCGATGAACAAACCCTGATGCCCATGTATAAGCTGATGGTGGGGAAACCCGGCAGCTCGTATACTTTTTCCATTGCGGAGCGGATCGGGCTGAACCCGTCGCTCATTGCGCGCGCCAAGAAGCTGGTGGATGAGGGGCATTTCCAGCTGGATAAGCTGCTGAACAAAGCCGAACAGGATCTGCAGAAAGTAGAAAGCAAAGAAAAGGAGCTGCAGAAATTACTGAAGGAAAACGAGCGTTTGAAGAAGGAATATGAAGTACTGGCCGACAAAGAACGCAAGCAGCAACAGTATACTTTGCTGAAATTACAGAACCAGATCAAGGAAGATGACCTGCAGTACCTGAAAGATATGGAGCGGAAGCTGAAGCAGATCGTGATAGAGTGGAAGCGTGCCGATGATAAGGAGAAAGTAATGAAGCAGGCAGAGATCCTGTTGTTCCGTCGCCGGGAGAAACAGCATACCGAACAGCTCAATAAAAAAGTACAGGACAAATTTGAGGAGATCAAGGGCCAGATTGAGGTAGGCACCCAGGTGAAAATAGTTACCAACAGGCAGGTAGGTAAAGTGCTGGAGATCCGTGATAAGCGTGCCATTGTAAAAATTGGTAACATTCCTATCAATGTGAAACTGAGTGATCTTGTGCTGGTGCAGGAAAAACCTGCCGAAAAGGTAGAGGAGGGGAAATGATATATATAATATCTATACCTGTATAGATGGTGTAACAAAACTTAATCATCTACCTTTAATAATTAATTCAAAAAATCATTTACCCGATAAAGTATTAAACCAATATGGAAGTATTAGAACGTGTTGTAACACGGAATTCGGATGTACAGGTTTATAACTGTGATTATGCAGAAGGGGCCAATTTTTTCATGGGAGAGTGGAATGGTTATGAGTGCGCAGGTGATCTGAACATACCGCATCGTCATAATGGATATAGTATAGATATATTGATCAAGGGTCGCATAACGCAGATTATTGATTTTAAGAAATACGAGATGGAAGCGCCGGCGCTCATGCTGATGGAACCTAACCAGGTGCATCAGCATGAGATGGATCCTGACGCGGAACTCATTAATCTTTACTTCACCAACGACTTCCTGGTGCCCGAAATGCAGGGAGTGGTGAGTTGCTGGCGCTGTGTATTCAGTTCCGGTATGATTCCGCTGAATCAGGAGCAGCTGGAGGAAGTATTGTCTTATGCAGATTTGATCAGGAAAGAGTATAACGGCGACAAACTGCGCAAGGATGCTATCATCCGTAACCTGCTGAATGCTTTTGTTATTGCGTGCGGACGTATTTCTGAACCTTCCGGTAACTGGATGAATGCAGAGAGTTCGCAATATAATATGGCTAGGCAGTTTAAAATGCTGGTAGACCAGCATTTTCATGAGAAAGCACAGGTTTCGGATTACGCGGAAATGTTGTACGTTTCACCGGGACATTTAAATGACACGGTGAAGGCGTTGCTGGGAAGGAATGCCAAATTTATTATTGACGAGAAACGGATTATGGAAGCAAAACGCCTGCTGTACTGGGGTGAGCACTCCATTAAGCAGATTGCGGCGCAGTTGAATTTTGAAGATGATGCCTATTTTAACCGTTTCTTTAAGAAGCATTCCGGATTCACTCCTGCATCGTTTCAAAAGAGTATCCGTGAAAAGTACAATTAAACCCGTAATAATTTAAACGTGCGTTAACTTTAAATATCTATTTTTGCATTGTGTTTAAAATAATGATGTCGCCCGTGCATCATTCTAAATTTTGAAAACCGATGAGAATTTTTTAGCGGCCGACCGCAAACCTTCAATTTCTTTTTTACAGTAGTAACAAATTGCTGTGCTCAGACGTATAATGTGCTGTAACGTTATAGGTGTCTGAGTGTTGCGGGACTACCTACATGTATTTCACAACCCGATTGCTGTCACTATATTGATTGCTGCGAAGCAAGGCTGCTGTTTATTGGCCTTGATCGTACCGGGGATTTTTATTGTTAGTCGTTTAAAACAAAGTAGTATGAAACCATTGAAATCAACATTAACCACATTGCCAGCAGGCTTACTTTATAGTTTTTTTGTTCTTTCGGTACTGTCTGCCTGCAGCACATCGCAGGCAAAGAATGAAGCACCGCCACCAGCATCTTTACCTGTAATTAAAGCAGTTACATTACCTGCTACAACATTTCAGGATTTCTCTGCTTCGGTAGAAGGAACCCGTGATGTCGAAATAAGACCACAGGTAGACGGCTATCTAACGAATATTTCAGTAGATGAAGGTGCTTACGTTAGAAAAGGTCAAACACTTTTCACGATCGACAGAAGACCTTATGTAGAACAACTCAACAATGCCACTGCAAATTTACAAGCTGCAACCGCGGCATTAGAGAATGCACAAATCAACGTTGATAAATTGAAACCGTTACTTAGTAATAATGTGGTATCGGATGTTCAATTAAAATCGGCCGAAGCAAGTTACAATTCAGCGAAAGCTAATGTTGCCCAGGCACAGGCCCAGGTAGAAACCGCCCGTATCAATCTTGGGTTCACAAATATTAGCGCACCCAGCGATGGTTACGTAGGCAGTATTCCTTTTAAAACAGGAAGCCTTGTTAGCAGAGGAATGGCAGGCGCATTGACTACTATTTCTGAAGTAAAGGATATGCGTGTTTATTTCTCTTTGAGTGAAACCGATTTCCTCAAATTCAAGGAAAAATATCCAGGTAATAGTATTGCTGAAAAAGTAAAAGGAATGCCGGCAGTAGAATTAATCCTGGCAGATGGCAGTGTTTATCCTGAAAAAGGAAAAGTTGAAATAGTGGAAGGGCAGTTTGACAAAACTATTGGTGCAATTAGTTTACGTGCCAGCTTTCCTAATGCACAGGGAGTACTTAGAAGTGGTAGTACCGGTAAAGTAAGAGTACCTACTTTACATGCTTCTGCACTGGTAATTCCCCAGGAAGCCACATTTGAACTGCAAGACAAAGTGTTCGTTTATACCGTGGCCGATAGTAATAAAATCGTTACAAAACCACTCACCATTTCTGGCAAAACGTCTAACTATTATTTTGTTACTGGTGGCGTAAAAGAAGGAGAGAAAATTGTATTATCTTCTCAATCTACCATGATGATGGGCGGTTTAAAAGATGGCGTTGTTATTCAACCACAGATGGTATCTACAGATAGCTTATTGAAAGCAAAGCCACTACTTTAAAATTAAGCGTGAAAACACGCCAGTGTTAAGAACGTTTACACAAAACATTATTCAAATTGCGACGCAGGCAGTGTTGTTATACACATGCACTGTTTGTGCTCGTGCGGACATACCGCAACCCATAATTGTTATTTATGTTAAAACGATTTATTGAAAGGCCGGTGTTATCAACGGTTATTTCTATCATATTGGTTATACTGGGAGGGTTGTCTTTATTTTCCCTGCCCACGGCTTTATTCCCTGAGATTGCGCCGCCATCTGTACAGGTTATCGCCAATTACCCTGGCGCCAACGGGGAGGTGATAGCCCGTACAGTTGCTACCCCGATAGAAGAATCGGTAAATGGTGTGGAGAACATGACGTACATGACCTCCAATTCCAATAACGATGGTAGCTACGTCCTGACAGTTTTTTTTAGACAAGGAACGGATCCTGATATTGCGGCGGTAAACGTACAAAACCGCGTATCTAAGGCCAATAGCCAGCTGCCTCCCGAAGTATTGCAAGCCGGGCTTTCTACACAGAAAGTACAGAGCAGCTTCCTGATGTTTGTGGCGATATACAGCGAGGACAGCGTTAAGTATAACGAACTGTTCTTAAATAACTATGCAAGAATTAATATCATCCCTCAGTTACAACGTATACCGGGGGTAGCACAGGTACAGCCATTTGGTTCAAAGGATTATTCGATGCGTATCTGGTTGAAACCCGACAGGCTTGTTGCTAATAATCTTTCTACAACAGAGGTGATGAATGCGATCAAAGATCAGAACGTAGAAGCTGCACCAGGGCGTTTGGGACAAAGTAGTAAAGAATCTTTCGAGTATATTATTAAGTACAAGGGAAAGTCGAACAAGCCTGAAGAGTATGAAAACATGGTGATTAAGGCAAATAACGATGGTTCTGTTCTTCGCCTTAAAGATTTGGCCAGGGTTGAACTTGGAGGCTATACTTATACTGCCTCGAATTTGCTTGATGGCAAACCGGCTACTGGTTTTGGTATTGTGCAGACACCGGGTTCCAATGCCAATGAAATTCTTACCGAACTGGAACGCCAGATTGGAGAATTTGAAAAGGCGTTACCCGATGGTATGAAGTTTAAGATCATGTACAACTCGAAGGAGTTTTTGGATGCATCTATCGACCAGGTAAAAGAAACACTGATCATTGCGTTCATCCTGGTGGCCATCGTGGTTTTCGTTTTCCTGCAAGATCTGCGCTCTACATTGATCCCGGTTATTGCTGTTCCTGTTTCGATTATAGGTACTTTCTTCTTCTTACAGTTATTCGGCTTTAGTATTAACCTGCTTACATTGTTCGCATTGGTACTGGCCATCGGTATTGTGGTGGATGATGCGATTGTGGTGGTAGAGGCCGTACACTCAACGATGGAACGTGAGCATTTACCGGCAAGAGAGGCAACAGTTAAAACGATGAGTGAGATATCCGGTGCGATTGTTTCGATCACATTGGTAATGGCAGCAGTGTTTGTACCAGTGAGCTTTGTACAAGGTCCAGCAGGGGTATTCTATAAACAATTCGCCTTTACACTGGCCATTGCTATCGTTATTTCTGCGGTGAATGCGTTAACGCTAAGCCCGGCGTTGTGTGCTTTATTCTTAAAGAATCAGCATATAGGCGAAGGTGGAGAGAAAAAAGGTTTTGGTGCCCGCTTCTTCCATGCGTTTAATACCGCTTTTAATGCAATGACGGCAAGATATATACGGAGCATCAAATTCCTGCTGAAGAACAGATGGGTGGCGATTACCGGATTATTGCTTGTGGTGGTTGCTACAGTTTTGCTGATCAAAAGAACACCTACCGGGTTTATTCCGGATGAGGATCAGGGATTTGTAGTTGGTATTACCCAAACACCTCCCGGTAGTTCACTTAGCAGAACGGAGAATGCAACGAGCCAGATCAGTAAAATTACGATGAAAGATGAGGGCGTGAGCGATGTATGGGCTGCAAATGGGATGAACTTCGTAACAAATGCGAACGCTTCCCCTAATGCTGCGATATTTGTGCGGTTAAAAGATCGTAAGGAGAGAGGTGCTGTAAAAGACCCTACTGCTATTGCCGGCGGTTTGTTAGGCAAATCAATGCAAGTACATGATGCCTTAACTTTCTTTGTTGGTTTTCCAACAATACAGGGTTTCGGTAATGTGAGCGGGGTAGAAATGATGTTGCAGGACAGAACAAACGGATCGCTGGAGAAATTAGCGGGAACGGCATGGGGTTTTATTGGTGCATTAAGTCAGCGGCCGGAAGTGGCAAGTGCGTTCACTACTTTTAATACGGGTAATCCACAATACACCATTGATATAGATGATATAAAAGTGAAACAATTGGGTGTATCTGTTGGTGATTTGTTGAATACGCTGCAAACATATTATGGTAGTAGTTTCGTTTCAGACTTTAACCGCTTCGGGAAATATAGCCGCGTAATGGCGCAGGCCGATGTTTCATACCGGATGGATAAAAGTTCGTTGGATGCTATTTACGTAAAGAATAACCTGGGTACGATGGTACCGGTAAGTACAGTGGCCAAATTCACACGTGTATATGGCCCGGAAACGGTTACACGAAACAACCTGTATAGTGCTGTTACCATTAATGCTACACCTAAGCCAGGTTATAGTACCGGTGATGTAATTACAGCCATCGGAGAAGTATCGAAAAAGGCATTGCCACAAGGATATGCCTATGAGTTTACAGGTATTACCAGGGAAGAGATAAGAGCAGGGAACCAAACTGCGTTCGTGTTTTTATTGAGTGTATTGTTCGTATTCTTCCTGCTGGCTGCACAGTATGAAAGCTATATCCTGCCACTGGCAGTAATCCTTACCGTACCTACGGGTATATTAGGCGTATATAGTTTCATTGGCCTTAGCGGCATAGAAGGCAATATCTATGTACAAATAGGTATGATCATGTTGATAGGATTATTGGCAAAAAATGCGATCCTGATCGTGGAGTTTGCCATACAACGGCGAAGGGCGGGTTATAAGCTTGTTGATGCGGCTTTGGAAGCAGCACAGCTTCGTCTTCGTCCAATATTGATGACTTCCTTTGCCTTTATTGTTGGTATGTTGCCATTAATCTTTACACAAGGTGCATCTGCCAAAGGAAATCATTCGATCGGTTGGAGTACTGTAGGTGGTATGCTTACCGGGGTGGTCCTGGGGGTATTCATCATACCTGTGCTGTTTGTAATTTTCCAGTTCCTGCAAGAGAAAATCAGCCGCAAGCCGATAGTGGAAGTGGAAGAAGGACATGAGGCAAAACTGGTACACTAAAAGATTACCATTATCTATTATCAGAATCAGAAAAAAGACAAATGAAAACAAGTTATAGCTCATTTTTAATTCTGTTGTCCTTAGTTGTAGGATTAGCAGCTTGCCGGGTAGGCCGCAATTACGAGCGGCCCCCGGTGGCGCTGCCACAGCAGTTCAATAATGACACTGCGCCTTCAGACACCAGCAGTATAGCAGAAATAGAATGGAAGAAATTTTTTACAGATGCCACCTTGCAGCAGCTGATCAGCCAGGCCCTCACCGGCAACTATGATCTGCAGCTGGCGGTGAAAAAAGTAGAAACGGCACAGGCCTATCTGAAACAGGCCAAAGTAGCCTGGTTACCGGCTTTTACGGCTACTGCATCGGGTAGTACCAACTTCCCTTCCAAGAATAGTTTCAATGGATTGAACCTTTCTGTTAATAACCTCGGCGACCATATCGAAGATTTTAACATCGGTGTAGGTATGTCGTGGGAAATTGATATCTGGGGTAAAATAAAACGTCAGAAAGAAGCTGCACTGGCCAGCTATCTGCAATCATACGAAGGTGAGCACGCCGTGCAAACCGGGCTGGTAGCAGCAATAGCCAACAGTTACTTCAACCTGCTGATGCTGGACAACCAGCTCAGTGTGGCCCGCAGAAACCTGGCGCTCAGCGACACCATCGTAAAGATGATCCGCCTGCAGAAAAACGCCGGTGAAGTAACCGAGCTGGGTGTACAACAGGCCATTTCGCAGCAGCAAACTGCGGAACTGCTGATACCACAGCTGGAACAAGGTATTGCCATCCAGGAAAATGCGTTGCGCATTTTAACCGGTGAGCTACCGTCAACGATTACACGTAGCAGTAAACTGAGCGACTTCCAGGTAACGGAATCATTGCCGGCAGGTATTCCCGCCGCCATGATCAGCCGCCGCCCGGATGTACGCGCCAGCGAAATGGGACTGGTAGCCGCCAATGCACAGGTAGGCGTGGCGCAGGGTAGCATGTATCCTACGCTCACCATCACCGGCAGCGGTGGATTGAATGCCTTCAAAGCCAGCACCTGGTTTAATCTTCCTGCTTCCCTGTTTGGTACAGTGGCCGGAAGCGTGGCACAGCCTATCTTCCAGCGCCGTCAGTTAAAAACGCAACTGGAAGTAGCTAAAATCCAGCGTGAACAGGCCGTGATCCAATTTAAACAATCGGCCCTCATAGCAGTAGGAGAGGTAAGTGACGCATTGGTAAAGCTGGACAAAGTAAAGGTGCAGCAGGAAATTGCGGTTCGCCAGGTAAATACTTCCCAGCTGGCCGTGCAACAGGCCCAACTGCTGTTCCGCAGTGGTATGGCTAACTACCTCGAAGTAATCACCGCACAGTCGCGTTCCCTGCAGGCCGAACTGGCCCAGGCCGACATAGACCGCCAGCGCCTCAGCGCGATGGTAGACCTGTACCGCTCCCTGGGCGGTGGCTGGAAATAGTCGCAGCAAATGACGGATCAAAGCGAAAGACCATCAGCAGAGCTTTTGAATCACTACAAGAAACAGATCGCTTAGGTCCGTCATTTTCATCATATCATCCCGGTTTACGTGTTGTAAGCCGGGATTTTTATTTCGGGAACCCTTGCTGCTGGCGGATTTTAAAAATAATCAACGAATTTTTTTTTATTTTCAATTTCTTTTATACTTTTGCGTCCCTGGAGAGTTGGCAGAGCGGTCGATTGCGGCAGTCTTGAAAACTGTTGACTGTAACAGGTCCCGGGGTTCGAATCCCTGACTCTCCGCAAAAAGCGACACAAAATTCATGATTGGATTTTGTGTCGCTTTTTCATTTTTAAGAAAGGTGTTTATCAGGTGTTTTAGATTTGAAAGCCAGGGCGGCAAGTCAAACATCCTTAAGCCGGGACTTGCTTTTATATGAACGTTTAGGGCTTCGGTTTTTTGCCCGAATTAGCTATACTCATTGCTTCTTATGTAGTAAAGGTTCACATACCAATCAACACCGTCTAACTTATCAAAGGCGGCTTTTGTTTTTTATTCGCCAATATGTTTGATGATGGGGGCAAACCAGTGGGAAAAAAAGAGGCAAAACACGGGAAGAAATGTCATATGTGCACGTGTTTCCGAATGCGTTTTCACACAAAAGTATTTTCAAGAAGAATTCGCACATAAAAGCTGTTTGTATGATTGTCAGTGCTGATTATCCGGAAAGTTTTTTGAAACAGGACGCTCAACAGTTTCGGTTTTTTATTCGACAATGACAATTAGTTTTTGATTGAAGAAATTATGATGGACGATATTTTACGAACTGTAAACGAAATTGTAAAAAGAGAAGAACCGATTCGTGTATAATTAACCATGTTAACCAATTCCCTTAGTGCCCTATTTCCCCGGGATGAAAACCTGCAAGAAGAATTTTGTTGATTTGCTTTGGCTGCTTGATTTTACTATATTGGTCAAAACTAACCTTACCTTACTCAATTTCTCAAAACCGATAATGATGGCCGCCATTAAACGCACTGCTTATTCCATTCTATTATTTTGTCTTTCTGCTCAGATTTCAATAGCCCAGGTTATCAAGTTACCAACCAGGTGGACAAAAGCTGCTATAGAAGCCCCAATTCCTTTTCCGGAATATCCACGCCCGCAATTGGAGCGCAAAGACTGGCTGTGTCTGAACGGTAAATGGGATTATATTGGAGGCGAAGCAACGGCAAACGCATTGAACCCTTCAAAGCCAATCAGTTTTGGAGGAAAGACGGAACAAATCCTTGTGCCCTATTGTCCTGAGGCTCTGCTCTCAGGCATCGGGCGAAAACAGGAAGTCAATATGTGGTACAAAAAGAGTTTTGAGATCCCGTCGACCTGGAAAGACAAGCAGGTACTGCTTCATTTTGATGCGGTCGACCATGATGCCACTATATTTGTCAACGGAGAAAAAGCAGGAAGTCATGCCGGTGGTTATGACGCCTTCAGCCTGGATATTACGCCATTTTTAAAACAGGGCAATAATACCCTAATTGTTGCGGCCCATGATCCAAATGACGGACGGACGCCTTCAGGTAAAAACGGCCCGCGCGGGGATTATACCTTCACATCGGGAATCTGGCAGACGGTATGGATGGAACCCGTCAACAAAAACTATATCAAAAACATCCGGATAACGCCCGATCTGGCAAACAGCCGCCTCAAACTGTTGGTAAACGCAGGCACTTCTCAGGTATCAGCAGTTGCGCTTGATGGAAAAAAAGTAGTAGCTGAAGCGACAGGTTCATCCGGAACTGCATTTTATATTCCCATTAAAAACCCTAAGTTATGGAGCCCTGAAGATCCTTTTCTATATGATCTGAAACTTACCCTGAAGGATAAAAGCGGCAATGTTACCGACGAAGTTAACAGCTACTTTGGCATGCGCGACATCAAACTGGGTAAAGTTGATGGTGTAGTGAGGCCCTTATTAAACGGAAAATTCGTTATGCAGGTTGGTCTGCTCGATCAGGGCTACTGGCCAGATGGTATTTCGACCGCACCAACTGAAGAAGCCTTAAAATATGATGTAGAGTTTACCAAAAAGGCCGGATTTAACCTCATCAGGAAACACATGAAAACCGAGCCTAAACGTTTCTATTACTGGGCAGACAAGCTCGGTATAATGGTATGGCAGGACATGCCGGCCATCTGGTACCAGCACGAAGACACAGCTAAAAACAGGACGACCTTTCGCAAAGAACTCAAAGCCATGATAGACGACCAATACAATTCTCCGTCCATTATTACCTGGGTTCCGTTCAATGAAAACTGGGGCGCATTTGATGTTAAGGAAATTACCGATTGGGTAAAGCAATATGATCCATCGAGGCTGGTAAACGGCAACTCTGGCTTTAATAACAATCCCGGTTACCAGAAAGCGGCAGGAGATCCAGGCAACGGAGATTTTGTAGATACACATATTTACATCGGACCCAACGACGCTTCACAACCCGATGAGAAGCGGGCAGCATCCTTAGGTGAATTTGGAGGAGTAGGTTTGTTTGTAAGGGGACATATGTGGCCAGTAGAAAATAATGCTTATGATTACCAACCGACAAAAAACGCATTGACCGACAAGTATGTACTCCTGATGGACCAGGTCGAGCAGCTGATGAAGTATAAGGGGCTGAGCGTTGCGGTGTATACGCAAACCACCGATGTGGAACATGAAGTGAACGGACTGCTGACCTACGATCGTGCTGTCGAAAAGATGGACGTGGAAAGGGTCAGAGAAGTGAATCAGGCTGTACTGGATGCAGGCAAAAAGCTGAACCGATAGGACATTTCTTGTCCAATTTGGAGAAACAACATTAGTTAAACCGTAATAAATATGACCTCGTTGCCAGTTGGTGCTTGAAGTTGGGATTATTCGATATGTGGCCACCTGCTTCGCATCACCGCGTTCAGTCACAGACTCAGGTTAGTACAGGATGCAAATCCAAATCAATATGTCTATTTTTAGCATCTAACCACATACGACAACCCAGCCATGAACAAATTCAGATTATTGATAGCAGTCCGGATTTTTGCTTTTTCAATTTTTGTCATTCAAAATTCCTATGCCTTCCAGTCACAACCTTCAAAAATTGACCGTAAAGCTGTCGTAACCAGACATAACATAACGATCACTGATAGAGACTTAAAGGGTCCGGGTCAGGTGGGTAATGGTGAATTCGCTTATGGTTTCGATATTACCGGTATGCAAACCTTTACGCAATCCGGCAATACGATGTCTAACTGGGGCTGGCACAAGTTTCCCTTACCCACCTCCGAAACCCCTGCCGACTTTAAAGGACAGGAATGGAATACACAAGGTCGTATGGTCAGGTACGACATCCAAAACAAGGAGCAGGAAAAACTGTCTGACTGGATGAGGGGCAACCCGCAACGTATCCATCTGGGAAGATTAGGCCTCATCCTAAAAAGAAAAGATGGAACCATGGCCGTGCTAAACGATCTGCAAAATCCAGTTCAAAAAATAGATCTCTGGACAGGAATAGCCACGAGTACATTTGAACTCGAAGGGCGGAAGATAAAAGTAACAACCGTTGGCCATCCTACACAAGACGCCATAGCCATCAAAATTGAAGCAGACAATCTGAATGATGGTCTGATTGGTGCGTTTCTTGAATTTCCTTATGCTTCGATGGCTGAATTTGGAAATGGTGCTGACTGGAACAATCCAGGTAAACATACTACAGAAGCCGTATTTTCCAGTGGGCATACAGATTTCCATAGAAAGCTGGACGATACAGAATACGATGTACGGCTGCAATGGAAAAATGGAGGAACGATAAAAGAGACGAAAGCGCACAGATATGAACTTCAATTCGCAGGTAAAGACCAGGCAGAAATCAGCCTTTCTTTTTCCAAAAAGCCTATAAAATCTGACTTACCAACTTTCCAGCAAACCAATAATGAGAGTATTAAAAAATGGGAGAAATTCTGGAAAAGTGGTGGAGCAATAGACCTTTCTGAAAGTAGGGATCCGAGGTGGAAAGAGCTGGAAAGACGTATCGTGCTCTCACAATATGTTATGGCAATTAATGAAGCAGGTTCTCTGCCACCACAGGAAAGTGGCCTGGTAAATAATGGCTGGTATGGTAAATATCATTATGAAATGATCTGGTGGCACGGTACGCATTATGCTCTTTGGGACAGATGGCCGCTGCTTGATCCAGGTATGAAGGCATACGGAGATCATCTGGAATCATCTGTAGCGAGGGCAAAAAAACAAGGTTACGATGGTGCCAGATGGCCCAAAACCATTGGTGATCAGGCTCGTTGGGAATGGCCATTGGAAATCACTGCCTTGTTGATCTGGCAGCAACCACATCCCATATTCTTTGCCGAACTGGATTACAGGTCTCATCCCAATGCAAAAACCCTCAATAAATGGAAGGATGTGGTGTTGCAATCTGCTGATTTTATGGCTTCATATGCGCATTACAATAAAGATCAAAACCGGTATATACTAGGTTACCCATTACAGGTAGTATCGGAAAATGCGGATCCTCGCACGACCATCAACCCTACATTTGAACTTAGCTATTGGCGCACAGGGTTAAAAATTGCACAAGAATGGCGTAAAAGATTGAAAATGCCTGTAAGCACAAAATATGCTGATGTACTTGCGAAACTTTCTCCACTCCCCGTTAAGGATGGGCTGTATGTTTCCTGGGAAAACATCAATGACATGTGGAAGAACTACACCTTTGAACATCCGGCCTTGATTGGTGCATACGGCATGTTGCCAGGTGATGGCGTAGATGTACCCACGATGGAAAGGACATTTAAAAAAGTTGGTGAAACCTGGAAGTTCAGTCATACCTGGGGATGGGACTTTCCTATGCTCGCTATGTGTGCCGCAAAACTTGGACAAGGCGGGAAAGCAATAGATTATTTGCTCAACTACCCCGGCTTTCGTTTGGAAGAACATGGTTTGGTTGATGGGGGTGGCCCTTTCCCTTATTTCCCAGGCAATGGCGGTTTGCTCTATGCTATAGCCATGATGACTGCCGGTTGGGATGGTGCACCTGCAGGTAATGCTCCGGGCTTTCCTAAAGATGGTTCATGGGTTGTAAAATGGGAAGGATTAAAAAAAGCACTATAAAAGAATCATCCTGGATCCCCTTTCTTCCGTTTTCAGTTTGCAGGTGCGGGGCACCTGCTCAGGATTGTTTCCGCATGCTTTGCCTGATCTTTTCCCTGTGTTGCCCTCCCCAGGCACTTAGTTCACCTATCAGGGTTTTTAAGGTCCGGCTATATTCGGTTGCTTCATAAATAATAGTTACCGGCGTAGTCGGATATACCGTACGTTTGATAAAGTCGTTCAATTCCAGATCTTTTAACTCTTTGGCTAATATCCTGGATGATATGCCAGTGACTTCATGCTGAATTTCATTAAAGCGCTTTGATGATTGCACCAGGCAAAGGATCAGGGCCAGTTTCCACCTTCCATTAATAACAGATAGTGCATCAAGGACGTTTTTGAGCGAGCCTGCGCATGCCTCATTGTCTGGCAGGGGCTCATTTATAATCATCTTCATAGATACAAATGTAATTACATTACCTAAGTGTAAGCGCTTCCCTTTGGGTAAGTACCTCCTTTTGACCAGCTGGTAACCATAGTTTTGCCTTTGATAATTCGGGTGAAAGGATTCTTTCATTCCCGGAATTTAGAATTGATTATATTATTAACAGGTAAATTTTTATGAAACATATCCTTCATTTAATTTCAAGTTTACAAGGGAAAGGATCGCATAGCATTCAGCTGGGTCAAGCTATCGTTGAAAAAATTCAGGAAAAATATCCAGGCAGTACACTTGAAGAATTAAACCTGGTCGATATTGAAATACCACATCTTAGCCCTGCTGTTCTTCGTACATTCTTTCTTCCCGGAGAGCAGCTGACTGAAGAAGAAAAGGAGTCCATCCGTTTTTCTGACGAGATGGTTAAACAGTTATTAGCTGCAGATATCATTGTGATTGGCGCACCGCTTTACAACTTTACTATTCACACATCTTTAAAGGCCTGGATTGATCACATTACGAGGGCGGGAATAACTTTTGGGTATGGTGAAAATGGTCCTGTTGGAAAGGTAACAGGAAAAAAAGTTTATGTTGCAATGTCTTCAGGAGGTGTTTATTCTGAAGGCCCTGGTAAGGCCAACGACTTTGTTGCTCCTTATTTGAATGCTTTTCTCGGCTTTTTAGGTATGACAGATTTGACGGTATTCCGTGCTGAAGGATTAAAAGTGCCGGGAGTGAAGGAGTATGCTATGGAGAAAGCAATTGATAGTATAAGAATTGATTAAGATCTTCACAGAATCCCGATCCGGGTTCGACTGTAATCCCTGACTCTCCGCAAAAAAACGACACAAAATTCATGATTGGATTTTGTGTCGCTTTTTCATTTTCAGGAAGTGTTTACCGGGGCAATATCCCTGCTTATATTAATCAGAGTTTTGCCTTTGCATCATTCAACAGTGACAACAATTGAATAATATCCCCATCCTTCATAATGACAAAGGACTTGTCATCAAATCGCGCCAGTTTTAAAAAGGTGGACCATTGTTTTTTTGAATAAAAGCAGCCTGCTTCTAAGCCGCCGCGGCTTTTATATTCAATTTCGGTATATACTTCCGGCGTGGTCGGCATTATCTTATCTTTTATAATGTTCAAAGATTTAATTAGTGCATCAACCTCATCCATATCAAGCAAACCTATTTTTGTATCAGATGAATATGCCCCGGAATAAGCATATTCAAAACGCACTGCCTTGGTGGTTTCTCCGCCAATCAGGTCTGTAAATTGGGCAACTTGAATCAGGCAGCCCCTCAGCGAGCCAATATCCATAAATTGTTTTTGTATCAGAGAACCCGATTTGTTTGAAAAAAGCTCTGCTTTGCTTTTTTGTTCTTTTAGATCTGTATCCGGTTTCGCCGTTTGGGAACAGGCCGGATAAAATGGGGCAATAATTATCAAAATAAAAATTACTTTTTTCATAATTGATGGAGGTTTACTAGAATATAATTAATAACCGGGGTGGGAACATTAGTTACGAAAGCGACGAGTCCGGAACTTTTGCCTGAACTTTTTCTGAATCATACCAATCAACAGTCTTATGAAGTATTTCTGCAAATCTAAAGATGTCATCGATAGTTAGAATCTCTGTCCTCGTTTCCTTTTTTTGCTCATCGAAAGTGCCAATATATTTTCGTGAACC
Organism: Chitinophaga ginsengisegetis; assembly: GCF_900168065.1. Classification (GTDB taxonomy): domain Bacteria; phylum Bacteroidota; class Bacteroidia; order Chitinophagales; family Chitinophagaceae; genus Chitinophaga; species Chitinophaga ginsengisegetis. Next base: position 356,965 of record NZ_FUZZ01000006.1, read on the forward strand.
GTTAAAATACAATCTGCATATCGTTTTTCGATTATTGTCATCCAGTAGTATTGCGAAATAGGATTGCGCATCCCGATATACTATCCTGGCGGGCTTTATCTTTTGGCGGAGAATTGTTTTTACAATCATGTAGCCTTCCTTTTCTTCCTCAGTAGTTTCAATCACTGAACCCTTTTCTTCAGTATTTGTTGCTACTAATTCCTTTTCAGGATCAGATTGCTCAGTATCATTTTCTTTTTTCAGCGCGGATTTAAGCCTTTCAGTTATCAGATCATTGATGTATTGTTGTATCGACTTCTTAATCAGCGCACCGAATTGCTCAACAATTTTTGAAGTTAACATTCCCCTGTATATCTGTTTGGAGAAGAGTTTAATCAATCCTTCAGAGGGATTTTGAAACTCAACATTTATCAACGTTTTGAGCTCATTCATATATTTTAGATCGCTCGCGGTAGTTTGAATGCTTTCTATATTGAAATAGGACTTGTGAAATTTCTTTAGTTCTTCGATCTGGTTATCTTTTATATCCGTAACATTGAATTCGAAGAATGGCTTTTCATCCATTTTATTCTGCTCTGCAAGATCTGTATAAAACCGGTAAATGATTCCGTTGGATAACAGGCCGAATTTAGCGGTGGTAGTATGGAAATACCGGAAAAGCTGGGAGTTATGCGGATCCAGGCTTTCTCCCCAATGTTTGCATTCAATGAGTATGGAAGGCTTGCCTTCTTTCAGGATCGCATAATCGACTTTTTCGCCTTTCTTGATCCCGATATCCGCAATGAATTCCGGCATTACCTCAAAAGGGTCAAATACATCGTAGCCCAGCACTTTAATGAAGGGCATGATAAAAGCATTCTTGGTTGCTTCTTCTGTTTGAATCTGGTTTTTAAGCTTTTCTACTTTGTCGCCGAAGAGCTTAATTTCATCTTTAAAATCCATAGGAGTTTTTTTTCGATATTAGTGTTGACAGAAACTTTATCCTTCAAATCCTTTTCCAAGGGCATCGAGCCGTCGCATCTGTAAGTTCATGTGATGCAGCACAACCTTTTCATAATCATTAGACCTGTCGCCCATTTTACTGAATAGTACCAGCATCTCTATAAACAGGAAAAACAGCACCCACAGCAGCCAGAAAGCCAATGCAACGTAAGATGCGGATAACATCCGCGTCATAATCGTTAACTCATCCAGAAATCCTGTACTTGCTTTCATTTCCTTTTCAAGCGCAGGCTTGATGTGGAGCAAATCGTTTTCTTTTAGGGTTCTTTGTTGCCGCATAACGCCAATGGTAGAGTCAAGGGGCGTCAGCAATGCTATTTTGGGATTTGATACCAGCACGGTTCCTACAGTACGGTCACTTGTCGTTTTCCAGATAGTGGTGTCTTTTCCGGAAGATGTTACTGTTTGCACAGGCATTCTTTTTGTTGCCGTTGTTGTAGTTATGGCAGTTGTGGTTGGATGTTTACTGATATCCTCCACGTAATTATCTCTCTCCTGTTCTTTTTTACTAATCGTTGTATCCAGGGCTGCAATCTGCTTTCTTAATTCTTCCGTTTTCGAGGGTAATAATCTGTCTACTTTTTCTGAGACGTAGGAAATCTTCTCGATCTCAATATCTTTCTCAAACAATATCTGGTCGATGATTACCGCGCCCAGGATAGACATCATGAAAGCCAGGCAACCCCTGAAAATAAGCAGCAGCCGGCCGGGATTGATGGATAAGACAATCTGTTTTTCTACCTGTACAATGATTACGATTGAGAGCATTCCTGCCAGCATGCAACCCGGCAGGCCAAGCGACAGGTAGCGATGCGCAAAGGTAAAACCAATAAAAAACCACAGTATGCAAACGATCAGCATGGCTGCGGTATACTTCTTCACGGATTTAAAAGCGGCTTCGCTGCAGTTGCGCAGGATGCTGTAGTTGTATCCGGTCATGAAGCAGCCGAAACGGACCCAGAGATGTTTCATAACGATTGGTTTAAAAGTTTTTGTTTAGAATAATGTGACTGGAAATTGCCGCAAGACCATTCCTGAATCCCCGTGTATAGCTGATAATGATGCCATGCCCGACACCCTCATTAACCTTTGCCTGCTCTTCGATCTCTTTGACCTGTTTGATATGCCCCTCTGCAATTTCCTTTTTGACGGTAAGCTCTTCTACCGTATCTATCATTCCACTTCTGCTCCTGCTGGTGATGTGGAAATTGATTTGCCGGATAAAGTCTTCGTAAAACGTTTTTACTTTCCGGATAGATCTTTCCAGGTCATTCTTCAACGCGATCACATTTTGGTCGAGATGGGTTGTGTCCGGATTTATCAATGCATCATTATACCCTTTGGATTCATAATTCTTGTCGAGGAAATCGTATAGAAAATGTATCCCACCATTGAGTGGGGTAACCGCTTTTTCGTCAGGCTGTTCTTTCTCCGGTGCGTCCTTTTCAATGAAAGTAGTTTCCGGAATATCGGGTATTGTGGTTTCAATTGCCATGGTGTGGGTATGCCCATTGTGGCGTTGCCGGTTGAAAATATTGAATAAGCTCATACGTGTTTTATTAAATAGTGATTGTGGGCACTTTATATTTATTATGCCCTTTGTTATGACAGGATTCGCAAAGCGTGATGAGTAAATGGCCCGGGTAATCCCAGGGTAGCCGGAACCTTTGCTCGTTTGCTATAAAGTGGTATTGCCGGTGATGCACCTGCAAGTCTTTGTCGCTGCGGCAATGCACACAACGATGCATGTCGCGGTGCAGTATTTCCTTTCGTTTCGCTTTCCAGTTAGGGTGAAATAGAAGTGCGCCATAACTGCCATGAGATTTAACGTTCAGGAGGTGCTGCTCCTGCGGTTTTGCAGGAAGAGATTTCGCAGGAATATCTTCCTGGATATATCTGCGATAAGATTGATCTCCCTTAAACTGCAGGTATTTATAGGGCGCGTCGTTTGGAGTTGTCATAACAACACAGGTTAGAGTTATTGAAATATAGTTCCGGTCGCAGCCAATTTTATTGCTCCCACTTACAAAGGGTTCTGGTTGCCATTGCTTTTTCAAGGGACATGCTGATGATTCGATGCTTACAATTACTTAGTCCACGGCAATTCTGTTTATAATGATACTTCGTAGCATTTTTGCTGTCGCAGACATACACCGTTGTTTGACTGCAGTAACTATAGCTGGTAAGTAGCCATACATATAGGAGTTTCATGGCTCAATTGATTCAGGGGACAAGGGGGTTACAAAAGAACTGGCATTATTGTTTAACTTGTATGGCAGGGGGCACAACAATATAAACAGCCATTTGACTTTTGATAACGTTTCTTTGCTTCACGAACGGCCGCCTGGCAAGTTTCAAATTCTCCCAAGTAAGTCTGGCTATACATCATCGGATAATATTCACAGGTAGGAACGTGAACCTCATGATCGCCGTTTAGCTGGGCGTTATTGTTTACATAATACTTCTTTTTCATAGTGTTTTTAATTTATGAAACAAAAGTATATTCCATTAACCTTCTTTTTTTATGGGAAACCGTAATTAGATATTTTCCGGCAATTTTTTTTAAGATGCTTATATAGCGCCTAAATCCTTGCAGTGAGCCACCAGTTGCTCATTCTTGGTAAAGCCAAGTGCATCTTTCATCTGATTGAGCCTTTTCTCTATACTACTTAAGCCAGATGGTTTTATTCCGTTACGTTGAAGGTGCGCAGGTATGTCTTTCTGCAGCATCCCCTGTGCAAGCAGCGTTATGATCGTGATATCAAATTCCGAAAATGAGTAGGCGTTCTTTTTGTTGTTCAGCTGCCTGATATGATTCGGATAATAGCGCCGGTGTCTGGCTATTTCATTGATGGCTTCTTTAAGTGATTGGACATCATTCCGGGCTTTGAGGACAAAACCGTCTATATCATACTTGTTGTAAAGCAGGTCAATAACAACCTGCCTGCTTTCCAATGAGAAAACCAGGATTTTCAGGTCGGGCTGTACTTCCCGGGCAGCGGCAATTAGCTCCGTACCACCAGATAATAGCTGCTTATGATCATCCTGAGTGAATGATAAATCTGTAATCAGGAGATCGAAAGATCTTTCGGCTTTAACTGCCTGTGTGATCCTATACAAAGCATCATCGCAATAATAGGCGTGTGCTATATCCGTGATGGCCAGTTCTTCCAGTGTTTTCTGAAGGGAAATATTTACGCTTTCGTGATCTTCAGCAATAAGTACCTTTGTAATCATGAGGATTGAGCTATTGGAAAGGAAATGTGAATTTTTAATCCTTTAACAGGATGTTCAAATGTATATTGTCCGCCAATGCTTTTAATACGGTTTCCCGTATTTTGCAATCCGTTCCCATGCTTAACTTGCGGGGAAATACCGATGCCATCATCGGTATAATGAATTTGAACCTGGCCGTTTTGACACTCGAACTTTATCATCACGGAATTAGCCTGGCTATGTTTTTTCATATTGATCATCAATTCCTGCAGGATATGTTCAACTTCATGTTGTATCTGCGCATTGGTCCGGCTCCAGAGCATCGGACCGTTGCCGAAGATCAGGACCTTGATATGGTCAGCCCCAAAGGATTCCAGCAAATCGTCGATTTTAACGTGAAATGGAACCTTTGAAACAGTGGGATTTTCGTACGAGATATCGCGGGATCGTTCATACAGTACCTCAATCTTATCTATCAGCTCCTCCTTGTCTAAGGATGCTTTATACTCAAGGTCTGTCATGATGCGGTACAAACCATTTGCTACCACGTCATGCACTTTCTGGGAGGTTTTAAGCTGATGTTCCTGTATCGCCTGCCGGGATGCAAATTCTATCTGTTGCCGGCGCCTGCGGTACCGGAGGATTAAAATAATTCCGGCGGTAATGAAGAAGAGGATGGTTAGCGCCAATAAGAACCGCTGTACCACCAGCTGGGTTTTCTTTTGTGCATTATCTTTTTGCAGCTGAAGATTGTCGGCTTTATTTTTAGCGGCTTCGTACCGGATTAATGCGAATTGGTTCTTGGCTGCGTTCTTTGCCGTTTGGATACTATCCGTCAGGTATTGGTAGCGGACAAAATAAGGTTTCAGCAGATTGGTAGGGCTAAGTGTAATAAATTTTGAAAGCGCTTCGACTTCGTCGTCCGGGCTATTCATTTCCCGGGCGATTTCGTATCTTTTCACAGCATAATACAATGCTGAATCTGGTGAGGATAGCGAATAATAGTCCGAGAGATGCGCATAACTGGCATTGAGGCCCCTGATGTCGTTTGAATCCTTACGGATTTGCAGCGCCTGTTGCAGCTCAGGCCCGGCGGGATAGGTGGAATCTTTCAGCCATTTGGTTTTGGCATAGTTGGAAAGCACCCGGGCATATTCTTTTTTCTTGTCCTTACTCTTAACCAGCAGGGATTTGTATAAACCGATAGCCTGATCATAGTCGCCTTTCTTCTGGTAAGTAAGGGCTATACTGTTTAAGGCAATGGCCTCGGCCTTAGGATGGGTTATATATTTTAGCGCTTTATTATAGTAATCGATAGCTGCTTCATAGTTTTTAAGATTAAGACAGATATTCCCCAACTCATGGTAGTTGGAACCCAGGCATTCCTGGTCTTCTTTTTTGTGCTCATCGAGATAAGTAAGGGATTTCAAAAGGCTCTCCTGTCCTCCGTAATGGTCTCCCTCATATGCCTGGATGATACCCATATAAGTATAGGCCATTGCAATTTCCAAACTGTCTGTGGCACCCGTTGCAACGAGGTTGAAATAATAAAAGGCAGAGTCGTTATTCTTATTGAAGAATGATTCCCCTTTTTCCAGCGTAGGTGCAGAAATCAGTTGCGGGGATTCCCGGTTGGATGTACAGGCTAAAAGACTTCCAAGGAGTATGGGCAGGATGATGCTTGAGGGACGCACTGGGGATTATTTCTCTTAAAAGTATCGAATTTCTCAATTTTGAGGAATTATTAATTGACAGGTAACCAAAAAAAGTGAGGCAAGAACCTTCTTGCCTCACGTAGATTATATATCAGGGTTTTCTTGGAGGAATTGTTCCGGTTTCGCCACCGGTATCATCCAGAGTAGTCACCTGTTCGCCATTGTTAGGATTGCTGTTATTGGAATGGCTGGGGCATAAGAATGCCATGAGAAAGCTAAATATGATGTGAAACATAGTTTTAATTTTTTGAATGTTTTAGAAATAGGCTGCCGGTTGCCGGGCAGCCGGCAGCTGAGTTAGAATCAGTGAAGAAGCGCTTCTTGCTTTTTTAGGGAAGTGTGGGCGTGGATTACGGAAGCTGATGATCGCTTCCCAAGCCGGTAACCGGCTCCCGCTTTCTTTGCCCGGGGTTGAATCGGTTCTGTACAGAGAACCTCTTAGCTAAGGAGGTATTACCCGATTGCAAAACAAAGATAGATCGAGGTAAGTGGTTGATTTACAAACAATTCCAATAATTCCTTTAATTCCTGGTATTCCACCTGTAATTCCGGGAATGCGGGTTTAATTCCGATTATTCAGTTCTATAATTTTACTTATGGCGACATCTTATCCTGACTACCAGCAACTCGTCATGCGGGCGTATGAACGAAAGAAGGCAAACAATACGCTACCCCACGGCCTGATGTACCTCACCCCTGCGAAACTCAAAGAGGAATGCGTGAAGAAATGCACAACAGATGTAAACAGGCGGGACGAAAAGATTATCAGGGATTTCTGTGGAGATTTGAATAAAGGGAGAAGCTGCCATGCAATTATGCAGCGATGCGACACGGATAAATTCCGGCCGTTGGTGAATTATCTGAAAGAGAAGACTGAAAACACAGATGAGAAGAATATCGAGCTCCTGGCCTGGCTAATTGATTTTGCCGGCCGGCCCTGGGAAATAGGGAAAACGGTTACAGGCGATGATGAGGAAAGTGGAGCCCCTGCGTTAAATGAGGTGAACCCGGTAACTGATTCCCCGGCCACCCTGCCCGCCATGGAAAGTGATAAACCAACAGGAAATCCGGTAATTCCGGAAATTCCAGGAATGCTAACCCTGATGGGTAGCTCAAAGGGAAAGGAAAGTGGGGGTGTTAAAACCGCGGAAACCGTTAATCAAAAAAAAATAAGCGGGAGATCGGCGAAAACGCTGGCAGCTGCGGTTATGTTATCGCTGGCACTGGGAACAGGCGGCATGTGGTGGTGGAAAGATAAGACGGGCCCCGGTGGTAACTGCATGTATTGGCATGAAGATCATTATGAGCCTGTAGCCTGTAACCAGAAAATACCCAATGCAAGGGTCATAGCATTAGATACCATGAAGTTGAAAAATTTCAGGAAAATAACCAGGCCCGACACCATCACCTACCAGGCCCTGGGAAAGGTTTGGTATTCTAAAATCAATGGTAAATTCGAATACTATACATATGGGGGAGAGCATCCGGTGGTCTTTGACCATCAGCTGAAGCCAATTACCATCTATATTATTGATAAGTACATCCTCACGGGTATGATTACGAAATAGTAAAGGCGTGCAAAAAATAGATAATAAAGGTTTATTTTTCAGCACGAAAAAGAAATTATGAAGAAGATAGGATTTTTATCGTTTGGGCATTGGTCTAACCACCCGGCCTATAAAACCCGTACAGCGAGTGACACATTGCTTCAGTCAATTGATCTGGCCGTTGCTGCCGAAGAAATTGGTTTAGATGGCGCCTATTTTCGTGTGCATCATTTTGCAGCCCAGTTAGGATCACCATTTCCTTTACTGTCGGCTATCGGCGCCAAAACAAGCAAAATAGAGATTGGGACAGGGGTAATTGATATGCGTTATGAGAATCCAATGTATATGGTGGAAGATGCCGGAGCGGCGGATTTAATTTCGGAAGGGCGATTACAATTGGGAATCAGCAGAGGTTCGCCGGAACAGGTAATCGATGGGTGGCGTTATTTTGGATATGAACCGGCGAAAGGAGAAACGGATGCAGATATGGGACGCCGTAAAGCGTTGGAATTCCTGGATAAGTTAAAAGGTGTTGGATTTGCACAGCCTAATCCGTCACCCATGTTTCCGAACCCACCGGGCTTGCTGCGTCTGGAGCCATATTCGGAAGGATTGCGGGAACGTATCTGGTGGGGAGCCGCGTCTAATGCGACCGCTGTTTGGGCGGCTGAAAACGGAATGTATCTGCAAAGTTCTACCCTGAAGTACGATGAAAGCGGCAAACCTTTCCATATACAACAAGCCGAGCAAATCAGATTGTACAAAGATGCCTGGAAAAAAGCGGGACACAATCGGGAACCGAGGGTTTCTGTGAGCCGGTCTATTTTTGCACTGGTAAACGATCAGGATCGCTATTTCTTTGGGCAGGAAACCAACCGGGTTGATAAAATCGGGATGATTGAACCGGACAAACGTGCTATTTTCGGAAGAAGCTATGCCGCAGAGCCGGATCAACTCATAAAGGAGTTAGCGGAGGACGAAGCTATCCAGGAGGCAGATACCATTCTTTTAACGATACCCAATACATTAGGAGTTGACTATAATGTGCATGTATTGTCTTCTATTTTAGAGCATGTGGCGCCCGGATTAGGATGGCGTTAAATTTTAATAATCCCTGAAGACAAAGCATTGACTGAAACCATTAAATGAAACATACTGAGACCAAACCTTGCATAACGTTAGCGGCGTATATCCATTCTTTTTGGGAATTGAAAGGTGATGACAGCGACAGCCAATGGGAACGGATATTTCCTGATGGCTGTCCTGGAATAGTGATAAATTTGGGAGAACCCTGCAAAACGGATAATGGCTTAGCTACTATGGATCATGGGAAAACATACGTAGTGGGAGCAATGAGTTCTTTTAAGGATAGTTTTATTGACAGGAATACCCATCTGTTAGGCGTATGTCTGAAACCAGCGGTGTTTTCGTCTTTTTACAACTATGCTCCACAAAATGAATTGACTAATCATACTTTTGAATTTGATTCACCGCATTCATTTGATATTGGAAAGATAAATAATGACTCTGCTGCTTATCTCAATAGATATTTTTTGGATAGAAAAAGAAGTCTCAACGAGTCACTTCAGTCCGTTTTAAATGATATTCATATTTCTAAAGGAAACGTAAACATCTATGAAATTTCTAAAAAGAATTTTATAACTGTCAGGCAATTAGAACGGGCTTTTAAAACTCATATTGGTTTAACACCTAAGGAATATGTAAATATTATTCGCTTCCAGTCAGCTCTTTCTATGATGAGCGATGTAAGGCAAAAGAAAAGCTTATCAGATATAGCTTTTGAATGCGGTTTTTATGACCATGCACATCTCTCCAATGAAATAAAGCGACACACGGGGCTTACTCCTTCCCAGTTTTAATTTTGTCGCTTTTTTCCAAAAGATAAACAGGCCTGGTATTTACTTTTGCTAAAAGCAATTTAAATGAGAAAAGTAATTTTGAATTTAGCAGTAACCCTGGATGGGTTTATTGAAGGTCCAAATGGGGAAGTGGATTGGTGCATTATGGATGATGATATGGATTTCGGCAGTTTTATTTCAAGTATCGACACCATATTTTATGGCAGGGTAAGCTATGATGCCTGGGGAAATTTTCAACCTGATGCAACCACCAGCCATGCAGAAAAAGAGATGTGGGAGGGAATACATTCAAAAAATAAATTTGTTTTTTCGGGTCAGAACAGGCAGGATGAAAAGGCTACATTCATCAATTCCGACATAGCTAACCGCGTTGCTGAAATTAAACAGCAACACGGTAGAGATATCTGGTTATATGGTGGGGCAAGTCTTATCAAAACATTTATAAATGCAGGTCTTATTGACGTCTATAAAGTATCCGTGCACCCGGTTGTTTTGGGAACTGGTAAACCGTTGTTTGAAGATTTAAAAGAGAGAATTGGTTTAAGGTTGACTGAAACCAATGTTTTCAAATCGGGTGTGGTGCAGCTTACCTATGAACCAGAAGGATAAAACAATGAAGAGTATTATGCAGTAACCCGGACAACAGTTTTTTCTTTCGGACCAAAGATCAGGAAGCTGACCAGGGCCAGGATACATACGCCGACTCCGCCAAAAAGCATGACCCAGCCAAATCCATGCACCAGCGCAGCATGCGCGGTAGCATCAGGCAGGCCGGGTGCAGAAAGCCCTGCGGCGATTTTTTCCGCAGCTGTATGTAATTGGGAAGGGGCAACGGACCCGGGAAGAATGCTTTCCAGGTAGGAATAGATTCCCTCCACAAGGATAAATCCCATCAGTGCAATATTGATGGCTAAAGTGATCAGGCGTGCACTCATATCAATACCCGATGCCATGCCGGCACGATCTGGTGTAACAGCCCCGGTGGTGGTATTTGTAACGGGCGTATTTGTAAGACTCAGCCCGATACCCGCCAATAGTGAACCGGGCAGCATGGTCAACCAGCTGGCATGCGCTACGCTACTGCCGTAGCGCATCAGCAGAAAGCCGAGCCCGATCATCAGCAATCCCGAAGGAATAATAATACGGGGCTGATAGCGGAGCGTAAGTCGTTCTGCCAAAGGTGGCACCACCAGGGTGGGAAGTGTGTAAGCCAGTAAAGATAATCCAGCCGTGATGATATCGTAGCCGAGTGCGCTTTGGAAATAGATCGGGAGGTAAACCATGAATGGCCAGAAACTAAAATTCATGCCGATACAGCCAATGATAGCACCGGAGAAGCGACGGATACTGAACACGGAAAAATCGAACATCGGGTTGGCATGCTTCTTTTCTACCCTCAAAAAAATAATAAAGCTCAATACAGCAGCCCCAAGAATGCTTAACCCTGCGATGCTCCTGAATCCGATAGTCTGTCCCTGCGTAATATAATATACGAGGCCAAATACCGCCAGTGATAAAGAGATAATCCCTGCTACATCCAGTTTTTTTGCCTGCGGGTCCCGTGATTCCTGTACCCCTCTGAGTACAAGAAGCATAGTAATTATCGCAATGCCCACATGCACCAGGAACACCCACTGCCAGTTGGATACCGTTACAATAGCTCCGCCGATGATAGGGCCAAAACCCAATCCCACGCCGGAAATGATACCCCAGATAGCAAATGCTTTTCCCCGTTCGCGTCCTTCCCGGAACTGGTGTGAAAGGATAGCGATAGAGCAGATCAGCATCGCGCCGCCGCCTATTCCCTGCAGGAACCGGCTGATGATTAACACAAGTGTGTTGCGTGCCAGGCCGCAAAACAAAGACGTGATGCCGAATAATAAAATGCTGATAATAAAAACCCGTTTCCTGCCAAACCGGTCGGCCAGGGTACCTGTGGCCATCAGTACTGTAGTGCAGGCAATCGTATAGGCGTTCATGATCCATTGAACTTCTTTGAAATCACTGTGTAAAGCTGTTTCGAGTGTAGGAAGTATCACCGGTACACTGGAGATCTCCAGGCCAAACATCAGGGCTGCTAAACATACTGCTACCAAAGCGACCGTATTTTTTCCTGTCTGCGTAACTTTTATCATGGGTATTTTTATTTTATTCTTTTGTAAAATTATACCGTTAATGATCATGAAATCGGTATAATTCTACTATAAAAAGGTATTTTTGCAGCATGTGTGAATTCAAAAAAGAAAATATCCGTCAGTCCCTGGAAGTCTTGTACAGAAAGGTGGATGATTGTCCCCTGAAAGATTTACGGCTTACTTTTTTTCAGATGGCTTACATTATTTCAGGCAATGGTTTTTTAAGTATCAATGGTCACCGGATTGCTTACAAGACGGGCAACCTGATGTTGCTGACTCCTAATGACTGCTACAATTTTGATATTGAAGAAACCACAGAATTTCTTCTCATTAAGTTCACCAGCGATTATGTAAAAAAATACCGGTGGAAGAATATTTGTGAGATTGAATGTTTATTGTATTACTCCACCCACCTCACGGGTTGTATCTTACGTAATGAATCTGATTATCCGCTGGTGAGGTCGATTACTCAATCTTTGCTGCAGGGCGTTCGCCACAGCGATCTCTATGAGGAGGATTTACAAATGCACCTTGTCAATGCATTGATCGTTATTGCTGCCAGGAACATTGCCAGGATCAAGCCGGCCCAGTTGAAAGTAAATGCCGATCAGCGCATCCAGGACATCATTACCTACATTCAAAACAATATCTTTTCGCCTCAAAAACTGAAGGCTGCTGTTATTGCTGAAGCTTTTGACATTTCGGATACCTATCTCGGTAGTTATTTCAAAAATCAGTGTGGCGAAACCCTTCAGCATTTTATCGCCACCTACAAGATCCGTCTCATCGAACACCGCCTGAAATTCAGTGACCGGCGCATCAATGAAATAGCGTATGAGTTTGGCTTTTCCGATGAAAGCCATCTGAATAAATTCTTCAAAAAATACAAAAACCTGAGCTTAACCCGGTATAGAAAAAGCAATGCTGCTGAACGAATCGTCCAGGCAGGATAAAATTTAAATTATGGTACAACAAACAGAAGAGGCTGCCCAGTGGCAGCCTCTTCGCATTAATGATTGGTTTTTGAAAAAATTATTTCTTCACTTCACTCTCCAGCAATAACTTCAACTCTTTATTTGATGGTCTTGGCGCATCTGTTGAAACGATATTTCCATTCTTATCAAACACCATAAACCGCGGAATCCCTTTAATGTTATAGAATTTGGCGATATCGCTCCATCCGCTGGCAAACAGTTGTACGCCACCCAGTTTTTCGCTGGCAATAAAATCTTTCCATTTCTGATGATCTTTTTGCTCATCTACAGATACGCTCAGGAACAGTACATCCTGTCCGTGCATCTCTTCCTCCAATTTTTTGAGATGGGGTATTTCTCCTTTACACGGACCGCACCAGGTAGCCCAAACGTCTACTAATACCACCTTACCTTTGAAATCACTCAAAGATGTTTGTTTGCCGTTCTTATCCGGGTAGGTGAAGTTCACCGCCTGGCCGCCGGCGGCAGTGGCTTTCTTCGCCAGTTCAGTTTTTATGCTGCCGGCGCGGTTAACCTGGTCGGAAGTGAGCAGGTATTTGCCATATTGTTTGTCCAGGTCGGTGTAGCCCAGGTATGTTTTAAGCGAAGCTGCCTGTTGCAGCACCACTTCACCTTTCAGTGTATCGTTTTCAATACCTTTCATCCTGGCTTCGATGCTGTAGTCCTTTACATCCCCGTTACCCAGCCGGGCTGGCATCATTTGCAGTGTACGCATCATACGCATGCCGTAAGGATAGCGAAGCAGGCGGGTGTCCTTAGTGAAATACGGAACATCTATGCTTTTGAAATACGGCGTATAGTCGTTTGCTGACGGATGGGCAGAACGGGGAGTACTCAGCAACTCAGCGGTGCAGTGGAGTATATCCAGCTCACGGAACTTCGCAAACTCACTGTCAAACTGCTTGTTGCCAGCCGAAGCGAATTTCGTTTCCTGCACCTGCTTGTGAAGTGTTTCCAGCAGTGGGAAGAAATCTGCATAGGTACTTCTGGACAAATTGAAATAAACGCCTTTCCTTTCCAGCGGCAGGATAGTATTGTGCCATTTCGCCACGGCCAGGTTCTCGGGAGAGTTCTTGCCCGTGAGCACATAGGAGGTATCTGTGATCTTTACGTTCAGCTGATCTTTTTGTTTGAAATAGAAGCTGTATTTGTCTATAGGAGACTGACTATTACCAGTGCCGATCACATAAAACCCTTCGCGCTCCGGGCGGAAATAAAATCCGAAAGATGAATCGGCGCCAGGTTTGGACGCGGCCACTTCTTCCAGTCTTCCGTGCTCTACGCGATAGAGGTGTACATTACCGTCGTGGCGGCGCATCCACTCGCCGGAGATGGTTACCTGTGCTTTCAGAAATGCGGGCAGGCAAAGCAGGGCTATTAAACCCAGGTGTAATTTTTTCATTTGTATTCAGATAATAATGGTTAATAACTGTTTGGATATGTATAGTTGTTAATCGGCGGCGCAATGTAGATCACATCTCCCGCGCTTCCCTTTCCTTCCATCGTGAAATCGGGAGCTGTAGCCAGGTTGCCGGATGTTTTCTGAAATGCACGCACTTTATAATTGCCACCACCGGTTGTACCTATCAGCATATAGTTGTAATAAAAAGCCTGCTCTGTGGCAGTGCCGCCGGTATATTTACGGTGACGGATACACGTTATTTTCTCTCCTGCCGGCGCGGTGAATTGTAGCTGTTCAGCGCCATTGCTCAGGTTCCGCGACCATACTTCCTGTCCGGCAGAGAAGTACAGGATATTCTCATCCGCTACGATCAGCCCGAAACGTTCTGCCTGGTAAAGCTTGTCCGTTGGCGCCAGTGTATCATTCACCATCTTCAACGCATAATTGGACGGTGTGATGGTGGAAAGTATCTTTAATGAAGGATCTGTTTTATCCTGGAACAGGGCTATGCCAACGTATGGGTTGGTGGATTTTACTCCCATGAACAGCAGTGTTTTGTTGTTCCTGTTGGCAGGCATTTCTGTTCCGGATACATCTGTTACGGCAGAAAGAACGGAACCTGTGCCTGTAGCGGAAACAAACGAAGTACTCGTTTCATCAAAAAAGAACGGGTTGTCGAAGGGATATGCCAGGAAATATCTTGAAAGATTATACGGGCTGTTGTTATCGTCGCGCAGCTGCTGACCGCCGAACAGGCCGACGTTGGCCGACATGGAATAAATACTGTGCAGACGCCCGTTGTTTACAAAATAGTTGGCCTGTGAAGATTCGCTGATGCTGCCTGGTTTGTTCACCGAAGGTGTTTCGTAGAAAAGGTTGTTAATACTGTGTATTTCTTTGAAAGTATTGATGTTTACCACGCTGGCATCTTTGTCCGACAAAATGAACAACGCCCTGGTATTGGCGTAAGCACCTGTTACATTGGATTTATAATTTGTATAGAATCCGAAAAGATTTGCTTCTCCATCCAGTTTTTTCCCATTCACCAATGAGAATACATTTTCCATCCTTGATCCGGGGGTAATAGCTGAAGGTGTTAAGAAGAGGTCTACATCAGTTTTACCGCCATCGTTCTTCATGATATACCAGCCACGGGTGAACTGGGTAACCACGTTAATATTGGAGGTCATTATCTTACTGAGTCCTGTATGTTCATTCTTTGCGCCGAACACCAGCACCCAGCCTTTGGCCGGCTGTGTTACCAGGTAATCCAGTGCTTTGGTGCGGCCTATCGTATCTACTTTAGGCGCGGAGCCCTGTACATTTGTTTCATAAATTCCCCACCAGTAAGAGAACTTCGCATCGGGGTCAGTAGAGGTGACTGTAGGATTGATCGTGATCTTATCCACCAGCGACACTTTATTATAAGAGGCTTCTATGCCGTTGATGTTGATCTCTTCCGGGACCTTGTAGATATAATTGCCCTGGTCTTTATAACAGGAGCTGATCAGGAGGATGCAGCAGGTAGCCAGGATTTGATATTTCAATTTCATGAAAGGCTGTTTTGCAGGTTAAGGAAATACGACTGTTTCACCCGTCTCGTCCGTCAGCGGCTCACCGGGATGGGCGTTATTGTAATCTGTCAGCAGGGTTCTCAGCTTCAGTCTCCAGAAGGTGAGCAGTGCATAATCGGTGTTCACGTAGGTCAGGAATTCTTCATCCCACTTTTCGCCTGTCTGGTTGATCATGAAGGAGTGTTTCACCTGGCTGTATTTGCCCCAATAGTATTGCACCGCAGAGGCATTCCAGGCTGCAGGCTGACTAAGCATGTCCGTGAAGTTTACCCTTCTCCACAGTTTTCTGATCTCTCCTGGCTGGAACTGGTCGTTAGCTTTTACCTGTATCTGCAGCTTCACGTTTTTCGTTTTCAGCGAAGCGTCGCGCAGCAGGATCACCGGTACAGAGGCATGCACTTCGCCTGCTTTGATCACATACACCTCTTTCAGTGACGGATCGGAAAAGGCTTTGTAATGAGTGCCCGGTATCGCATTTTCTTCCCCGTTGAGTGTTACCTGTTCAAGGATAAAAGGCCGGTCGTTGCCACTCACGCCTCCGATAGCATAGATGTCGAAGAACACGGTGTCCTGTGTAGTAGTAGCCGGTTCGTAATAAAAGGTGTACGGCTTCACCGTATCAGCCATTTCGAAGGAGGTGGTATAGATCCGCTCGGGCGCCGGGCCAAACTGGAGCCGGGCGATATCGTTATAGAGGTAGTACTGATCTTTTTTGCAGGCAGCCAGTAAAGTGGTCAGCAGGGCTACAGTGAGTATCTGTTTCATTCTTTACGCTTGTGTTATTGAACAAATTCATTTAAAGGCAGTGGTACCAGGTAATTGATGGTTGCTGCGGAAGGCGCCCAGAGGAAGCTGGCTTTGGGCGCGTTGATGCGTTTATAGGCAAAAAATGCCTGTCCTTCCGCAAAGAATTCCTTCCTGTATTCCTTCACCAGTTCCAACTGTACCTGCGCAAGATCGGCGGGCAGCGTGGAAACGGTGATATTGCGGGCGGTGCGGAAAGCAGCCCAGTACTGCTGGCCTTCACCCGCCGGCGCCGTTTCGGCAGCTATCAGGTACATTTCGCTGACACGCAGCATAGGTATCTGGAAAGGCGCTATGGCAGCACTTTCCATAGCCGCCGTGTATTTTTTCATGATGTAGCATTTGGAACCGTTGCCCAGCGTGATCAGCGCCCAGAGGTTAGTTTCCCGTATATCCGTTCCCGTGTTGCCATACAACTGGTTGTTTACGGTGGTGGTGCCACTGCCTTTTTTTAGTACGCCGGATGTGAACTGTTGCTCGAATTTTGTTGCCAGTTGGAAATCATAAAGACCGAAAATATGTTCCATAGAAAGATTGAAATTCCCGCCGGAAACATCGCTTAGTGTTCCGAGGCGGAACTTGGCACCACCATCCGGGTTCTGCGCATTGATCACTTCTTTGGCGCACGCATAAGCGGATCCATTATCCCGGAACCAGAGATATGCGCGGGCCTGCAGCGCCTTCACCGCATAGTAATTCATGCGGAGGAAACGGAAAGCGGAGTAAGTATTTTCCGGTTTGAAAGGAGAATTAACACTGCCTGGATTAGAGAGATCAGCCTGGGAGTACCGGGTGAAAGGATCTGTATCCTTCAGTAAAGCGGCTGCCCCGCTAAGATCATTCAGCAATTCTGTTTTATACTGATCGTAGGTGAGATGCTGATTCGGTTCCCGGGAGATCTTTTTCACATACGGTAACACCGTGCCGCCCTGTATATTGCCCGGTATCGGCCCAAAAAGCCGCAACAGGTCCAGGTGGCAATAGGCACGCAGCGCAAGACACTCACCCTTCATCATCTCGTAAGACCCGGCAGAAAGAAACACTTCTTTGCGCGTGTCCACTTCGGCGAGTATCGCATTGATGCTGGAAATGATCTTGTATTCCTGTGCATATATGGAAGACAGCGCGCCCTGCACGCCTTCATCGGAATAGTTGAACAAGCCGAGGCGCTGTTCTGTGGTGTTGGTGGTTACATCCCAGGAAGATGTCAATCTTTCTATGGTACCAAAGATCATCTGCTGGCCATAGGCGTTCCCGGATTTCATCTGGATGTATACCCCGGTAAGCGCATCCTGGAAGCCGCTTTCCGTGGTGAAAAGCACATCTGAAGGCATCTGGGTTTTAGGCTGAACGGTGAGCCATTTTTTGCAGGAGGCAGTACATATGGCTATCCCCAACAGCCCCGTGATAATATATTTAACCGGTGTCATGGAACACTATTTTTTTTTGTTAGAAGAGAGCGTTTACAGTAAGCGACATCTGTCTGGAAAAAGGATAGGTAGTTCCTCTTTCACGGCGTACAGTGGACAGGTAAAAGAGATCGGCCATGTTGGCGGAGAAAGACAGCGCCTGCATTTTCAGCTTTTTCGCAAATAAGCTGTTTACGTCATACTGAAAATTGGCGTTCTGCATGGTGAGCGTCTTTTCGTCCTGCACAAAGCGGGAGGTCCTGTTTGTTGGCGCTGTTACCAGCAATCCTTTGAAGGCGGCATTATCTCCCGGCTTTTGCCAGCGACTGTCGTATACGCGGGCATCCACATTGTAACGGTAATCTGCATTCTCCACTTTGTTGATCAGCGTTTGGTTATACAGTTGCCCGCCAAAGCGGTAGCCGAAAGACAGGTTCATGGAGAAATTCTTATACCGCACCAGTGTGCTGAAGTTGCCGAAGTACGCGGGTTCGCTGATGCCGCTGGCACGCAGGTCCAGCGAGTTCCAGATGTAGGTAGGCTGCCCGTTCCTGTCCAGGTATAATTCCTTGCCGGTGCTGGGATCAATACCCAGTGAAGGAACTACCCAGATAGTGTTGGTGGAATACCCTTCTTTGTAAAGCACGCCGGGTACAGCGCCGGTTGCATTTTCACTGCTTTTCTGTGCGGCTTTCAGGGCATCGGAGATTTGCAGGATCTTGTTTACATTATGTACCAATGCGCCGCTGATGCTCCAGGTAAAGCCTTTCCGCAGATTGCGTACAACAAAGGCAGTAGCTTTCAGCTCAATTCCGCGGTTCTCCAGTTTGCCGATGTTTTCGATATAGTTGGGGAAGCCGTTGGATGCGGGAAGATCTACAGAGGATATAAGGCCGTTGGTGGTTTCGATGTAATAGTCTGCTACAAGACTCAGACGGCGGTTGAAAAGGTCTGCTTCAAGACCAACGTCGTAGTTCATTTTCTGCTGCCATTTCAGCGATTCGTTGCCGAGCCCCATCAGATAAGCGCCTGTCCAGCTGTAATAACGGTCGTCTGTATAATATCCATAGGTAGACAGGGCCTGGTAAGCGTTGAAGTTCTGCGAACCGGTAACGCCCACGGAACCGCGCAATTTCAACCGGTTGATGAACGGCAGGTGCCTGAACATGGCCTCCTTATGCAGGTTCCAGCCAACACCTGCCGACCAGAAAGGAGCAAAACGGTTAAGTGCTCCAAACTGGGAAGCGCCATCCGAGCGAAGGGAGAGGTCCATGAAATATCGTTCATCATAGGTATAGTTCACACTTCCGGTAACTCCCACAGAACGGGTAAGACTTTCAGCACCGCCGGGTTTACCACCTTGCGCATATTGCAGCGCCATTGAAATAAAGTCGAACTTAGGATTGGTAAAACCTTCCGCAAGGAAGCTATAGCCGGAAGTTTTGGACTGACGGATATTATAGTCCAACCCGGCAAACAGTGCATGGGCGCCGAGCTGACGGGTATAACTGAGGTTGGCGCTTGCGTCGTAGCGGAAGCCTTTGTTCACACCGTACCGGTAAGAGCCTCTGCGGAGAATGTCTTCCGTAGCGGCAAACGCTGTATGGTCCGCGGGCCGGAAATAATCTGAATCAGAGTTCATCTTGGTAAGGCCCAGTCTTGCCCGGAAGAGGAGATCAGGATGTATACGCCATTCCACGGAAAGGTTGTTGGTGATGTCCGTGGTTTTATAATTCTGGAAAGTATTCAGGGTAGCATCGTACAGCGGGTTGGTAGGCAAGGGGCTCCAGCGGCCTGAATAAATACTGGAACCCGGATTGCCCAGCAATTTTCTTACACGGCCATTTTCCTCATAAGGAGACCAGTAGGGATTCATCTTTACGTAATCGGAAAATGAGCCATAGGGAGATTCTTCACTCTCACCCAACCCGATGAGCAGGTTGTTCGTGAAGCGGATATTCCGGTAATAGTAACTGAGGTTGATGGTGCCATTGAACGTCCGCCGGGAAGAGCCTTTCATTACGCCCTGTATATCGTTCACCTGGGCGGAAATGGAGTAACGGAATGCGTTGTCGCCGCCTTCCATTTTCACATTATGACGTTGGCCGATGCCGCTGCGCACTGGCTTGGAAAGCCAGTCTGTTTCCACACCCCGGTTCACTTCACTCATCAGGTAGTTGTAATATTGTTTAAGTGGCACATCATTTTCCGCACGGGCATTGTCGTACAGTCCTACTTTGTATTCCAGCTCCAGTTTTTCGCGGGCGTTCAGTACGTGATATGCCTTCAGGTCCGGCATTTCAACATTGACATCGCCGCGGTACGACAAACGTAGTCTCCCTGGTTGTGGCGCCCTGGTTTTGATCACGATCACGCCGTTAGCGCCACGGGAGCCATAGATGGCGGTGGCAGATGCATCTTTCAGCATGGTGATGGACTCCACTTCATTCTGATTGATGTCCAGCAGCTTTTGCAGCGAGGATTCAAACCCGTCGAGGATCACCAGCGGCGTATTCATGCCCACGCGTGTTTCATCCTGCAGCTCATTCACATTGGGCAGGCTGGAGTTGCCGCGGATCTGTATTTCCGGCAGCCGGTTGGGATTAGAGCCGAACGCATTACTCTCCACAATGTTAAAGGAAGGGTCAATGTTGCGGAGGGAAGTGATCAGGTTGCGGTTACCGAATGCAGCCAGTTGTTCAGCCGTAACGGTAGTTACAGCGCCGGTAAAGCTTTCTTTTTTCCGGTTGAAGATACCGGTGGTCACTACTACTTCATTGATCTGCTGCTGCGATCTGCTCAACATGATGTTCATGGTGCCGGGGCCTGCTACTTTTATTTCCTGTGGCGCATACCCCTGGCAGCTTACCTGCAAAGTGACGGGAAACGCCCTTACCCCTAACCTGAATCTCCCATCCGGTAAAGTTATGGTACCAGTGGTGCTGCCTTTTATACGCACACTGGCAAAGGGAACAGCCTTGCCGGCTTCATCGGTCACGGCGCCGGATATTTCCTGCAAAACCATTTTGACGGAGGCGGTAGTCTTTTCATTGATCACTACCATTTTGTTTACGATCCGGTATGTGAGCGGCTGATTGCTCAACAGGATATCCATTGCTTCCTGCAGGGTGGCATTGTTTACCTGTATGTCCTGTGGAGAGGATACGCTTAGTACCTGCTCGTCCCACATAAAGGACAAACCTGTTTGTGCTTCCAGTTTCCCGAATATTTCCTTCAGGGAAGCGCGTTTCAGGTTAAGGTTAATCTTTTGTGCAGAGGCTGTAGCTGCCTGGAGGCTTAAGATCAGGAAAAGAATGGTGGCAGTTTTTGAACGCCATAACAATTTCATACATAGTCCGGCAGGAGCATAGAAATGCCGGACCAAAAACGCAATTAATTGCATACATTTGGTTGGTTTTGGTTGATAAAATAAAACAGAACCTGTGTTTGGTTTATTAGCCCGACCTTAATAGCCGCTCCGTGAGTCAGACGGGGCGGTTCTCTTTTTTTTTCAGGCCAATGTCTTTATGGTTGTACGATCAGTTTATTGTTTTCCAATCTGCAATTCACGCCATAGATATTCAGTGCCTCGATAATATCCGCAAGGTTTACATCCCTGCCGATAGTACCGCCGAATGAGCGTTTAGGTAGTTCTCCTTTCATGTTCACTTCTATATCATACCATCTTGATATTTGCCGGAATAATGCGGGCAGATCCGTACTGCTCATCATGAACAGACCCTTCTTCCATGCTATTGCATTTTCTGTTTCGGCGCTGCTTTCTATGGTGATGCCATTATTATTGTCAATATTCGCCTGTTCTCCCGGCCGGAGCAGCTGTTGTTTATTCACCCTGATGCTGCCACTCAGCAGGGTAGTTTTTACCAGCGGTTCATCCGTATAGGCGTTGATGTTAAAGGCCGTGCCCAGTACTTCCACCACACCCTTTTCATTGAAGCGTACCGAGAATGGCCTGGCTGCGTCTGCGGCTACTTCAAAATAGGCTTCGCCGGTGATCCGCACCTCGCGCGTATTGCCGGAGAAAGCCACCGGGTACCGCAGGGATGATGCGGCATTCAACCATACTTTCGTACCATCTGGCAGTACTACGCTGAACTGCCTGCCTCTCGGCGTGGAGATCGTATTGTATGCGGTAGCAGCTGCGCCGGATTCTTCAGCATTGTATACTACCTGCCCGTTGTTTAGTACTATATTGGTTCCTGCCTGGTTTGCCACCACGCCGTTTTTCATACTATCAAGCAGTACTACGGAGCCGTCTGCCAGGGTGAGTACTGCGCCTTGTTTTCCTGGTGCAACAGGCTTACGCTGCGTAATGGGAGGTGGCGTGCTTCCATGCTCTTCCGTCAGCCGGTATATGCTGCCTGCAATTACCAGCAGCCCGATAGCTGCCGCCCAGCGCCAGTAACGCATCCGCTTCACAGGCGTTTTACGGGGCAGGTCTACCGACTTCACATTGTCCAGCAAAGGTTGCAGGGACGGATCAAATTCCAGGTCCATATCAGGCAGCCCGGTAAGCTCCATGAATTTTTCCGTAAGGGCTTCCCGTTGGCCGGGATCCCGCAGGAGTGCATAGAATTCCTGCTGGCCTTCTGCATCCAGTTTGTTGTCAAGGAAATCCTGCGTCAGATTATGTAACCGGGTATTTTTCATGGTGTTCATAGTATAAGATCAGGGTAAACGTGGTTTTGTCATTATCGGACAGAAAAAAAATTACAGGTGCAGCAAAAACATAAGGATCAGCATCCCGGATGCGGTGAGCCGTTCCCTGATACTTGCCAGGGCCGCGCTGAGCGCATTGCGCACATAACCGTGGGACAACTGAAGTTCTTCTGCGATCTCCCGCGTGGTTTTTCCTTCCACACGGTTCAGGTGGTATATGATTTTCCTTTGCTGGGGAAGGGATTCAATGGCTTCATGTACAAGCCGGCGGATTTCTTTCAGTTCAATGGCGCTGGTATTATCAATGGGAGGATGCTGTGTTATTTGAATAGCCTCGAGCCGTTTATCATTTGCCGCATGCCGCTGAAGGGCAAGCAGGCTCTGGTTAACAGTGATTTTCCGGAGCCACGCGCCCAGGTTCTCCACTTTGTCCAGCTTGTCCCGGTAAAGCCATACCTTAATAAATACTTCCTGCACAACTTCCTGCCGCGCATACCCATTCTTCAATATCTTCATGGCAATAGCAGCGAGCGGGGTGGCCCATGCAGCGAATAAAGTGGAAAAAGCCTGCTCGTCACCTTCCGCTATGCGTTGCAGGAGCGCAGTTTCATTAGTATGTAAAGGTTCTGGCGGCACTTAATGCTTGTTTAAAATTTCTGGCAGTTATGTTTGTGTTGCAAATCCCTTTACGGATGGTGGTTTGTGAGTAGTTTCAATCCTGCAGTTGTGGTTGTTTTCAACAGCATGACTGAGCTCTCCCGATGGATTTTGTCTGTTCAGATTGGTTTCATTCTTCACTTACGTTATCAGTTTTCGATAACAGATAAATATTTTTTCTATGTTTTTCTGTTGGTCAGCAAGGTAAATTTTGTTACTACGGTTTGTTCCCGGTAATCCAAACTATCTTTCTAACTCCCTTTTCCTGAATTTTTAAACACCCGCTGGCGGGGATTTAAAAAGCGAAAATAACAAGTAATTGATTTAAAAATAAATTATTAAATAAAACTAATAATGAAATAAGGTGTCAGCGGTGGTTCCTGACACCCGCCAAAAAGCGATACAAAATCCATAATTGGACTTTGTATCGCTTTGCCATTTTTAAGTGGGTGTTTTATTTTTAATTATCTCGGATAACGTGTGCAGTGCCAGATATACTATGTGAAAGGTTGTATCCCATATTCATACCAGTCATGACTATTTCGTTGTAGGTTCCGCTAAAACTAACATCAATATACTGGCCAACGGCCCCCACATTTACCAGGTTATAAGTGATATTGAACGTATTGAATACAGGGTTAATATTGGTGCTTAAGCCGTTTCCATATATCTGGAATCCCGATAATGTACTATAGGTACCCGGGGTTATACTATTGCCCTGGATATCAATAGCATCCATATGTCCGGGTGTATTGCCGGTAATTGAGAATGAATTCCCTGTTGCAGAAGCGGTAATGTTTGCGGCAATGATTTTAGTTACACCTCCATCTATGGCGTAAGTAATGGATTCCGCGCTGGTATTACAGGCCGGTATATTACCTATATTGGTTGTTGGGGAGGTTATGCTGTAATTCAACGTTCCTGTATTTTGGTGGTTATCTGCATCTTCGCCGAAAACCGTCACCGGATCAGTACTGCATACAATGGTCTGGAAGCTAAAGCCGCCGTTATTGATCAGGGTTAAAAAAGTTTGCTGTCCGTAATTAATGGAAACATAGCCATTGGTTACATTGGTATTATTACATTTTTTCAGTGAGCCGTTTATCGTGGCAACTTGTGTAGCCGGAAGATTTAGAACGATATCGGGCAATACATTACTATTGGCGGTAAAAGGGCCAATGTTCTGTGTGTAAATCACATTGCCACAAATGTCATAAAGCTTTAAGGTTAACACTTCATTTTGCGGAACGGTGCCGGTTACTGTGCCATTGAACAAGGTATAGTCTGCATATGAGGCATAAGCTCCTCCGGTTCTAAACAATACGGTTTTGACATTGGCAAGTGGGTTATTGGCCAGATCGACTACTTTAATCTGAAGCTGTACCGGGGAGGTGGCCAGCGGTATATCAAAATTCCACCAGCTAAAATGGGCAACTTCTCCAATGTATTTATTACCAACTTTGTTTGCCACGCCTGCTTCTTTCCAATAGCCCAATGTTTCATCAAAATGCCAAAGAGGAATTGTTGCGGGCGCCACGCTGAGTTGTGCAGCCGTGATGTTCATCTCAATCTGCGCTTTATTGCTTATTTGTAATTTCTGCCCCGCGCTACCTAATAATTCTACATTCATCATCCCATAGGTTTCCAGTAATTTAGCATCGTCGGCTGCATTTTGTGCGTATAGCATACCGGGCATTTTGGCAAACAGGTTGTTATCTGAAGCCTCCAGTGAATTGACAATCACACTTACAGCGCCGGTATATGTGGTACCTGTAAGTGTTTTAAAGTTACCGTCAAATGTGATTCTGGTACCATTCGACAAGCTCACATCACTGGTGACACCGGAATTTACCGTAGCGGTAATATGACTGGGCAGCATCATAATTTTAATGACATTGGTGCTTGTTGATGGCATCAATGCCCTGGAACCTTCCATAAACCCGGTTTTCGCCGCCCGGATGTAAGCAAACCGTTCATATACACCGGCATTTTTGATGATTGCAATCCCGCCCGGATTTGTTTGGGTGGTAGACGTTCCAATTGTAACAGTAGCGCCAGGAACGGGATTATTGCTGACATCCACCAATTGCACTATGAAATCCCTGGAAACTTCATTTCCAAAATTCCGGGCAAAATCACTTGCAGAAACCGAATCTTTTATGGGAGGGTGCGGATGATCGCTGTTATTTTTCTTACAGCTGATGGCTAACAACAGCAGAAGGACCAGGAGGGGTAGGAGTGAGTTTCTCATAACTAATCATTTAATGAAGATTAACTATGGATATATCAACTGATCTGAAAAAATGTTACCCCCCCCTTGAATCAGGTGCTGTGACGTTATTTTTCTCTTGCCCCGAATCTGTACGAGACACCTCCCATAAACACCCTGCCGGGTTGGGCCGGCATCAGGTAGTCGGTATAATTACTGATGTTATCAATGGAAAATTTAACCATCAGTTTTTCTTTCAGCAGGGATTTTTGAATAGAGAGATATAATAATGTGTATCCCTTCACAAATATGTCGTAGTTGTCGATGTATCCGTTATTGTCGATGTCCAGGAAGCCATATTTGCTGCGATAGCTGGCCCGGAGGGAAGTTTGCAGTGCCCACGGCCGGAACGTGTAATATACCTGCATAGTGGCCATATGCCTGCTTCTGTTAGGCAGGCCGAAGTAATCGCTGGTAGTGGCAGAACGGATACCCTGATCGGAGCGCACTTTACCGTACGCTCCGGCACTATTACGGATGCTGTCCTCCACATCACGGCTTTTAGCCACCAGGTACTGATAGCCACCGGTTAGCTTTAATCCTGGCAGGGGATTCAGTTCCAGCGATGCTTCCAAACCTGTTGTATAAGCTTTCCCCAGATTGAGATAGGAAAACAGTTGCTGGCCGTTCCGCATAATACCTACCTGCTCTGTATTGATCAGGTGCCGGATGTTGTTGTAAAAGCCATTCACGGAAAGCGTATAGCCCTCTTTGATGGTGAACCTGCTGCCCAGGTTCCATGATACAGCTGTTTCCGCTTCCAGGGCTTTAACGGAAGCAGCGTTGCTCCATACTGATTGTACCAGCCCTGCTTTCTTCAGGTCTTCCACAGCGGTATGGAAAGTATTGGCGCCTACCACGGTATAGCCTTGTGTGATGTTGGTGAACACCTGGTAAGACTGTGCATAGGTAGGCGCTTTAAATCCTTGTCCGACCGAACCTTTTAACTGCCACCATCTGAATGGGGTATATTCCACGCCGGCAGTCGGATTCAGTTTGCCGCCATACAGGCTGTTACCATCATAGCGTAAGCCTGCTATCAGTCCGTATTTCCGGTTGGGAGTGAAGTTAGCCTGCATGTAGCCGAAATAGTTCTGCTGATCGGGAGTGCCGGCCATTGTGCTGTTGCGCATATGCAGCAATTCTCCGCCCATACCGCCGGTCAGGTTCAGGCGGCCATCATGAAATAACCTGTTGCCCTGTATTTCCAGGCGTTGAATCTGTTGGGAGAATTTGTTTTCCTGTAATAACTTCCCGGTTTCTATTATCTGTACATCCTGGTCGGTGCCATAGTGAGTGAAATAATACCGGGTTAGTAAACGCGTGTATTCGTTCAGGTTAGTACGTAAAGATAACGCCGCGTTTACATCTGTTTCATCGAGTTGATCGCGGAAGGGTTGTGTGCCATAAGAACGCGTCATGGTTGAATTGCGGCTGGCGGCTCTTGCACTCAGCTGTAATGTGTTGCGGTCATTTAATTGCAGGGATGCACGGGTTTGACCACTGAAGCTGTGATACGGCGGGGCCGTTTGGCCATCTTTCAGATATTCGGTATTGACATTAAATCCATCTGTCCGGTAGTAGTCGGCCGATAAGTGAACGGTTCCTTTTTTATGCGCAAAAGGTGTTTCCGCAAAGGCGCTGATATCAGCTGTATTATAAGTGCCATACAAAGCAGAGAGGCCCGCCCCTGGCTTGTGTACATGCTGCCGGGTGATGATGTTGATCACCCCGCCCAATGCTTCACTGCCATAGAGGCTGCTGGAAGCGCCTTTAATAATTTCGATGCGTTCAATATGCTGTACACTGATACGGCTGATATCGAAGTTTTCGTTGAAGCGCCCGGAGAGGGGTAAGCCATTGAGCAGTACCAGCACATAGGCCGAGCTGAAGCCCTGCATCTGGATCCCAATGCTCCGGTTACCGGCTCCGAGATCGCTTACAACGGCCATTCCAGCCTGTTCACGCAGTACCTCATCCAGGCGTCTGCTGCCCATCCGCTGAATGGTTTTGGCATCTATGACGAGGGTGGGAGCTGCAATTTTCTTTATATCAATAAGATCATCCGTTTTTTTGTAGTAGTGGGCATGTACATCGATGCTGTTCAACTGCTGCACTTTTTGTAAGCCTGCCGTGTCGGCAACCGGGGCGGAAGCATAGGTATTTCCTGTCAGCAGCAGGAAAGCGGGAAAAATGAATCTGGTACACATGGGTTCTCTGGCGCATTTAAGATCAGGCAAGATGCAATATTCCATCAGCCATAGATGGAGAAAATATTACCAGTTGCGGAAGGCGCCCTTCCCGCGCAGCCATCTGCAAGGGAAAAAAAGTTACCATAAACGGAAAAGGTGAATTGTCAGATAGGGTATGACAAAGGATCTTCCCGTATTCGTAAAATAAGTTCCTCTTTGCGCAAATGCTTTGAATGGCCAATGGTTTAATATTGCTTTGTTCTTGTATTCTGAAATTAATAACAGTCCCATTGTCTGCACCAGCCAATACCCATAACAAACTATTCAATCCCTGCCCGTTCAACATCCTCGGAGAGGAAACGCTCAGGCAACGGAAGCGTGCACTAAGTCAACACGGACATATCGGTACTATCCAGGAAATGTACAGCCCCGACGGTATTACGCTGGGTTACTACAGCCTGAAATCTGAAAAAGGCGGCAGTATAGTTTTCAGTAATCAACAGCCTTTTCTTCAATTGAGCTATACGCTCAGCGGTAGTAAAAGTTATCATGTAAACAGCGGCAAAACAATACTGGCCAGTATGGGGAAGCAGCAATACAACTACCTGTTTTTCCCTGAACAGGAAATTCAACTCAGCTGGGAGCCGGAAGAGCCATTGGAAATTTTTGAACTGGGTGTAAGTCCTGAGCTATTACTTAACTTTCTGCCGGAAGAACATCCCTTGTTTGATGTTTTCCAGAAAAGTGTGAAAGACAATGCGCCGGTTCCGCTCAGTAAAAACAACTTCCCCTTACAGGCAAATATCAGCACCATTCTTTTTGATATGCTGAACTGCCCGCTGGAAGGGCGTTATATGCAGCTGTTTATAAAAGCTAAAACCATTGAGCTGCTGGCCATACAGCTTACTCATTATGAGCAGATGGCAGGTATTTCTGCAAAGGATTCATCTCTCAGAAAGCTAAAAAAAGAAGATGTAGACAGAATGTACCT
Source organism: Chitinophaga ginsengisegetis (assembly GCF_900168065.1). Lineage (GTDB taxonomy): Bacteria > Bacteroidota > Bacteroidia > Chitinophagales > Chitinophagaceae > Chitinophaga > Chitinophaga ginsengisegetis. Next base: position 385,433 of record NZ_FUZZ01000006.1, read on the forward strand.
GGCCAGGGATATTATTACGAAAAACATTAACAGTCCATGTACACTGATTGATCTTTCCCACCAGGTGGGAACCAATGATGCTTATCTTAAAAGTCATTTCAAACAGGTATTCGGCACTACCGTATATGGCTATCTGCAGAATATTAAAATGACACATGCGAGGGAATTGTTGGCGGAAGGAAAGAGTGTGTCGGAAGTGGCTTATCTCTCCGGGTACAAACATACCGCCCACTTTACCAGGGCTTTCAAAAAGCATTTCGGATTTTCTCCGGGTATAATGAAAAGGTAAGTCGCGCAGACTTACCTTTTCATTTTTATTGCCAGACTTACCTGGCAACCCAGTATATCAGATACAGCCAGAAAAGGCCCTTCAGGAGGAAGAATATAAATCCCCAAAAGCCGAGGCGTTTCAGCCATTTAATCAGTTTTTGTTTTCTGGATGTTGTTTCCATTATTCACTGATTATCTGGTAGATTTTAAAATCGCTGCGCATTGGTGCGGGTTTTCCTTCCGCCTTTGCTTTTGCCAGGTCTTCAAAGCCGCGCCTGTGGCCGGCGATAAAGGCTTCTGATTTCGTCCAGTCTTTAAATGCCTGTTCATGCTCCCAATAGCTGACAATCAGGTAATCATCTTCCGGTTTGGCTGGCCGCAATACATGCATGTTGATAAAACCGGGCATGGAGTCAATGGCATGTGCCCTGGAGGAAAACAGTTGCTCAAATCTTTCGGCGTAATCGCTGTTACATTGTATGTAATTGATAGCCACAAAATGCTTGTTCATAGTCAGTTTATTTTTTGATACACCAAAAGTAATTGTGTCACGATTATGTCATGCGCCTATTCGGGAATATCACTTACCATATCCGGAAAATAAGTGCTGACGCGGTTTTTTCCTTTCGTGGTTGCTTTTTCTCCGGTCATGGTCATTGGTATTATTCACCTTTGCGTCATCAATTATTGTTATGCTGTTTAAGAATTTTTTTTGGAAGATGTCTGTGTCATTTGCTGCTGCGCTGCTGATGGCTTCCTGCTCCGGCAAAGACAATGATGCCCTGCAACCGGCAGATGCGGCTATTACTATACGTGACCTGCCTGCAGATACTGCAGCCTCCATGGGAGAAGGAGTAGACGGAAAAGAAAAGCGTCCTTTTTATACGACGACTTTTAGTTTCAAGAACCAGCAAACGCATGTGATACGTAATGCAGCAGATTCTGCCAGCTATCTGCAGAATGCCGACTGGGACATTGCCTTCTCAAAAGAGTATAACTCTTTTGTGGTGATTAATAATGGTAAGATAGCCGGCACGCCTGGTTATAAAGGCCCCGGAGTGGGCAACCTGGTAATTGTGGAACAGCCATTTGATAACGTTACCACAGCGCCGTCCGATGAAGTGTTTCAGAGCCAGGGACTGGCGGGTGTTGGTTGGGACAACGGCAATGGCCTGGGATGGTTTTTCTATTCACTGAATAATCATATATGCGTTCCAGTTAGAAACCGGACTTTCGTGCTGAAAACGGCGACCGGCAATTTTGCAAAACTGGAAATACTAAATATCTATAAAGGTAATCCACCGGTGGTAACAGATCTGTTCTGGCCGGCGCCTTACCTTACCTTCCGCTATTTCGTACAAACAGACGGTAGCCGGAATCTTAAAAACAGGTAATCATCTTCAGAAATTCCAATCATTATGATTTCGCAATCTTCATGGCGAACAGCTATTGCTATGCTATTATTTGCCTGCTCTATGGCAGCCTGCTCAAAGAGCGATAATAACGACACCGTTGATCCCGGTGACGGCGATACCGGCTCAGTAAAAACGGGCGTTTACCAGGTGGTAAACCTGGTGGCCGACACCAGTGCAACTTCCGGCGGCAATGCCGAATCACTTTATTACAGCCTGGAAGAAAACAAAGTGATCCCTGCATCATTGAAGCAAACCAATAAATGGGACATCGTTTTTTATGGTATCTACAACAGCAGCATCTATCCCAATAACGGCGCTGCTGCTGGCTCTCCGGGATATGGTGGCCCCGGTAATGCTAAACTCTATGTGATCACCGACCGTAAATTTGATGCGCAGTATTATGATACCATCAACTTCAAACCAAAGATACTGCCTATCGCCCGCGATCTCTGGACAACCGCATTCAAATCCGTTAAAACCGTACCTGTTACAGACGAACAAATGGTGATGAGAGACGCCGGACTGGATCATTTCCAGAATAATTTCGACGGATGGGGATATTACGATTTCTATGGCAGCCTTTTCCCCGATAATCCCAAAAAAGCACACGTGGTGTATGCCATGCCAAGAGTGATCGTGGTAAAAACCACCAAAGGGCACTACGCCAAAGTGATCATCGAAAATATTTATAAAGATAATCCGCTGGATCCCAACAGGGACAATAAGCCCGGATATGTAACCTTCCGTTACGCCATCCAGATGGACGGTAGCAAAAACCTGGACATTCAATAATACAGAGATGAAGAAATTTTACTACACACTGCTGGCATTATTTTTTATGCTGCCGGCCTGTACCAAAACAGACATAGTTCCATTCACACCGGAAACGGACAACCAGTTGCTGGAATACAAAATTGTGAATGTGCAGGGAAGTCCTATTTATGGTGCTATCAATCAGCAAGACAGCTCCATTACCGTTTATCTGCCATTTTACCTGCAGCTGATTACTTTGGAACCTGAGATGAAAGTAAGCGACGGCGCCACCGTTACACCGGTCTCCGGTACCATGATTGAAGACTTGCTGGATCTCTTCCACAAAGGACGCGAGATAAAATACAATGTGAAAGGGAAAGATGGAAAAGTGAAAACCTATACGCTGCACGTCCAGGTACAACAACCGGACCTCATCCTGCAGGAAGTAAGCACGGATGCCGACAATCCGAATACCTATTCCCTTAACATGAATCTTGATTTTGATTCTTTCTCCTTTGGACTGGATGGCGCCGGCTTTGCGGCCGACCTGGACATGATCAGGGTGATGCTGGTGGATGAACAGAACAAGGAATACGGCCCGCTCAATATCAGCACATTCAATACAACCGACCTGACACGTTTAGACTTCACCGTTATACGCTACAAGGAGCAGTCGGACCCGATCCTTGCTATGCTACCAGCAGAAGGTCTTTACAGGATCAGGGTGTATTCCTACGCAAAGGTGGCCACCACAAAAAATCCAATCCGTATTAATCTGCTCAACAAGAAATAATTAATCAACGACATGAACCGTATTACCAGACTTATATATTGGGGATTACTCACTGCCGGCATAGCGCTGATAACATCCTGCAAAAAGGAAACAGCATATGCTGATTCTCCCTATAATAAGATAGAAAACTTCGCTATAACCACCAGCGGTACTGGCTTGATCAACGCGGCTATAAACGGCGACAGCATCCTGGTTTACTGGCCTGCCTATGCAGCACTTCCCGCAACGGTATCCCCGGTGATCCGTGTTTCGGATAATGCTACCATTACTCCTGCTTCCGGTACTCCGGTGAACCTGGTTACAGGCACAAAGTTTACTGTTAAATCGCAAAGCGGCGCCGTCAAAGATTATTTCCTGAAGCTGGTGCTTAATCAACCCGGTATTCAGTTTAATGAAAACATTTCTTACACGGCACCGAAAGGCGGTACATTCTCCATCAGCACTAACAGGGATGTAAAATACCTGGTAGAAGATGTTGCCAGTACAAAAGCCTGGCTGGTGAATACAGCCGGTAAAGAAGAAGCATTGAATATAGTATTCCAGGTAAGAAATAATATTCACTATGTGGATGTCACTATTCCTGAAAATATCAGCTTCAGCGAAGGGGCGTATAAACTGAAGTTTACCAGCGGCCAGGTATCGGCTGTCACCGGTGAAGCATTGGTGGGAATCATCTATCCTGAAAGCAGGCGTCCTAAAGCCGCTCCTTTAACCACCTCCATTACTGTAAAACGAAGCGGCAACATTACTTTCTCCGGAACCAGCTTTGTGGATATGAAAGATGCCAGGGTGTACGGCTATAAGGCCGACTGGTCCGAACGCGAGATCGGTACGTTTACGCTGGAAAGTTTTACAGAAACAACAGCCACTTACAAGGTGCCGGCCGATTTCCCCAAAGGCACCTACGAATTGGGTGGCTTTGATGATAAAGGTATGGGGATACAACTTCGTACCAGCGATTTCTTCTCCTTCTGGAGCTGGATGAACACCCGGAAAAACTATGTGGAAGTAACCGGATCTGTGACGATCACGATTACCGATTAACCATAAACTTATTATAGCAGTATTCCTTTTTTAATCATTATTAATTTAAACCCTATCGTAATGACCAGATTAACCAGAAACCTTTCAAAATTATCATGGGTGTTGTTGGGAACAGGAGCCATGTTCCTCGCATCCTGCTCCAAAAACAATGATGTTGCCGCTCCCGGCCTGCAGTCAGTGAATGGCCGTGTACAGGCAGATGTTGTTGTTCCTGATGGCGGCAGCGTTGATATTACCAATAACAATGGCCAGGGTAAAGTGTACCGCACTGGTACTGTTTACCGCGTTGAAAATTTTAAGCAAATTTATTCAACCGATCCGGGTCAGCCAGCCAATGGCACTTTCTTCTGGCGTTTTTCAGATAACGATGCCGGAACTCCCGCCAGCTACAATATCAAATTCTCTGGCGTCGCTACAGGTGATATTACCGCCGGCGGCACAGACGAGCTGCGTTTTGTAGACAAAGCATTTTCAAGTGTGGTAGCCGCCGACTGGACTACCGCTACCGTACCTGTTGCCAATACAATTGGTATGAATACCGTAGTAGGTACAGGTATACCTCCTGCAGTATCAGCGCTCGCCAACGGCAAGGGCTGGTATATTTACAACTGGAGTGCAGGACATACCGTTACACCTGTTAGCGGTCGTACGCTGTTATTCAAATCCGGTACCACTGTGGTAGCATTTGAGATCATCTCTATCTACCAGAACCAGGTTACAGGTGGTACTTTCCCATATTATCATTTCCGTTACAAAACTTTATAGTAGTCAATGGGAATTACTGCTGTAATGCTTCCTTGATAAAAAGAAAAGCGGCTGTGGAAACAGTCGCTTTTCTTTTTAGATTGTTATAAGTTTGGGTATGGAAAATTTATTGAGATATATCCATTCTCTAACCGGCTTCTCACCAGGCAACTGGCGGGCACTTGAGCCAGCATTAACAACAATTGTATTCTCCAAAGATGAATACCTTTTGCAGGCAGGGAAAGTATGTGATGCGTTGTTTTTTGTGAGCAGCGGCTACTGCAGGGCCTTCTACAACAAAGACGGGCAGGATATCAACACGGCCTTCTTTTTTGAAAATGACATCGCTACCAATATCAATAGTCTGGCTACTGGCGAAAAGTCGGATTTCTCCATCCAGGCATCGGAGCCGCTGACTGCTATACGGTTTGATATAAAGAAGCTGCGCGAAGTATCCCTGCTGGACCCTGCCATAGAAGCGCTGGGCCGGAAATGTCTTCAGCAGATTGCCGCAAAGCAGGAAAAGCATGCGGCTATGTTTAAATTAATGAGTCCGCAGGAGCGGTACGAATTTCTTGAAGAGCATGACCCCGGTTTGTTGCAGCGGGTGTCGCTTACACAGCTATCTTCTTACCTCGGCGTGGCGCGGGAAACATTAAGCCGCATCCGCAGCAGGAGATAGGTACACTGTTTGTGACGATTGTCACAGGTTAAAATGGCTGGATCTGCGGACCTTTACGCCATCATTTTTAACTATTTAACAGCAGTGTATATGAATACAACAGAAACAGTATTGCGCTTTATCAATTCGTTAAATGAAGAAGATTTCGCCACCGCGCGCGAATGTGTAACAGACGATCTTACGTTTACCGGCGTGCTGGGAACCCGTCATGGCGCTGATGCCTATTTCACCGATATGGAACGGATGAAACTGAAATACAACATCAGGAAGGTATTTGCCGATGGCAACGACGTGTGCCTCTGGTACGACGTGATCATGGATAATAAACCCATATTAAGCTGCGGCTGGTACCAGCTGGAGCAGGGACGTATCCGCTCGTTCCAGGTGGTGTTTGACCCACGGCCACTGTTTGAGACGGCGAAATAGTTTCCCGGTAATAGCGTGGCAGTTCCACGCTATTACTTTATTTTTCCTCATTGCGTAAGTAATTTTCCCAATTGCGTAACCCCGCTATTCACGCTGACGGTAGTTTTGTTTCGCTTAAACACAACTACTACGATGAACCATTTTTACGTAATGAGAGATATGCTGAAAGGTATTGTCCGCCGGCATTTGAATTCAGTTCTATTGATACTTTGCCTGTTTGTACCCGTTATTGCGCAGGCGCAAAAACAGGGTCCGGGCGCAGTAACCGGGATTATCCTCAGCCAGGAAGGGAAACCTGCCGAGGCGGTTACGGTGGCGGTTCCTGCATTGAATAAAGGAACCACTACTGATACGGAAGGACGTTTCCTGTTGTCAGATATTCCTGCAGGTAGCTACCTGCTCCGCGTTTCAGGCGTGGGCGTTAAACAAGAGGAACGGAAAGTAACGGTACGCAACGGAAGAACCACCGTGGCCGATTTTACCCTGGTACAAATTGCCGGCGAACTGTTAGAGGTGTCTGTAACCGAGAAGAAAAACCGTTATAAGGCAGATGTTCCTTCTTCTTCGCTACGGCTGAATGAACCTTTGAAAGAAATTCCACAGAATGTACAGATTATCACTTCCCGCGTAATGGCCGATCAGCAAATGCTGACAATGGCAGATGGTGTGAATAGACTGGTGAGCGGCGCCACCCGCGTAGAACACTGGGCAGATCTGTACACCCGTATCAATACCCGCGGGTCCCGTGCCAGCGCTTTTCGTAATGGCGTGAACGTTACCTCCAGCTGGGGCCCACTCAATGAAGATATGAGCATGGTGGACCATATTGAATTTGTAAAAGGCCCCGCCGGTTTTATGATGAGCAATGGCGAACCCAGCGGAATTTATAATGTGGTAACAAAAAAGCCTACCGGTGCGGGTTTTAACGGAGAAGCTTCCTTTACCCTCGGCAGCTTCGACCTGTACCGCGCTTCACTGGACCTGGACGGGAAACTGGAAAAAACCGGGAAGCTGCTTTATCGTTTGAATGTAATGGGGCAGAATAAAAACTCTTTCCGTCCTTATGAATACAACAACCGCTACGTGGTAGCGCCGGCTATCACCTATAAGATCAGCGATCAAACCACCCTTACCGCGGAATATACCTACCAGCATGTGAAGATGTCTGATCCGGGAAGCGCTTATTCCTTTGCGAAGGAAGGATATGGTGTGCTCCCGCGGGATTTTACCCTGGTAAGCGCCGGTCTTACCCCCACCAATATCGATGATCACAGCGTCTTTGTTAACTTACAGCACCAGATCAGCAATCAATGGAAACTTACTACGCAGTTGTCTTATTTTAACTATACACAACGCGGCGCCAACGTATGGCCGGATGCCGTGAACCCCGATGGTACCATGATCCGGGGAATAGGCAGCTGGGATGCCAAAAGCGAATATAAATTCGGACAGGCATATGTAAATGGCGACGTACAAACCGGTAAAATACGCCACCGTATTCTCGGGGGACTGGATATGGGGATCAAAAATTTCATGGCCGATTTCGGTCAGTATTTCCTGCTCGATTCTGTGGGAGGGGAATTTGATTCACACCATCCCAATTATGGTCCGCCTAATAACGGGTATCCTGTTTGGGACTGGAGTACACCATTGGAACAGCGTAATCCCAACATTAACGACCAGTCTTATACAGGATTGTATTTGCAGGACGAACTGGGCTTCCTGGAAAACAGGATCCGGTTAACGCTGGCAGGCCGCTATACCTATGTAAAGCAAAATGAAGGTGGCCCTTCCTATGATGCAAAGAAATTCACACCGCGCGTGGGATTGAGCGTTTCTATCGATAAACAGACATCCGCATATGCACTGTACGATCAGTCGTTTATTCCGCAAACCGGTTTCATGAGAGACAGCAGCAAGATCAAACCTAAAACAGGCAACAACCTGGAGGTTGGATTAAAAAGAGACTGGATGGATAGTAAGTGGAGTACCACTTTATCCGTTTATCGCATTATCCGGAAGGATGAATTAAGATCAGATCCTGATAATCAGCAGAACGAACAGTTCTCCGTGGTGTTGGGGCAAACCAAAACACAGGGAATAGAATTCGATATGAAAGGAGAATTGTTGCCGGGATTAAATCTCCTGGTCAATTACGCCTATACCGATTCTAAAATCGATGAAGCTACCAAAGCAATACCAGATCTGAAGGTAGGCGACCGTGTTCCGGGTTATGCAACGCATAACGTGAACGCCTGGCTGAGTTATAAGCTGGAACAGGGCGTGTTAAAAGGACTCGGCTTTTCCGGAGGCTTCAGTTATATGAAGGACCGCGATACCTGGACCGCAACAAGCGCTGCTAATTTGATTGGTTTACCGGATTACTTCCGGCTGGATGGCAGTGTTTTCTGGGAGAAGGGTAAGATCCGGGTAACCGCCAATATTTATAATATACTTGATAAATATCTTTATTCCGGTACTTATGAAGACTGGGGAGGGTACTACTCCTGGCAAACAGAGGCCGGGCGTAATTTCAGGTTTAACGTGGCTTACCGCTTCTGATATCTCCCGAAGAAAAAATAAAAAACCGGTTTATCTCAAACCGGTTTTTTATTTTGCAGAAGAAGTGAACAATAAAAAAACAACAATGAAAATCGACCTGTGCTTCCGTTACTGGAAAAAGGTGAGCCTCACCGGCATATGTATAATAGCGGGAGTGCTGGTATCCCGCGCACAAACCGGCAACCAGGCGCTCCTGCTGGATGGCAACGACAATAATCCCTGTATCGGTATGGATATCATCCGGAAACAATGGACGGTGGAAGCCTGGATTAAAGGGAATGATAACATTTGGAAGGCGAAAGAGGTGATTATTGGCGGAGGCGAATATTCGGAGTATCCTCATGTTGACAATCGCCCGTTAATGATCCAAAACGGTCATCTGCACAGCGAAAAAGCACATATAACTGCAACGGGTATACTGGATAGCAACTGGCATCATGTGGCCGCTACCTGCAATGGGGCGGAAACCAAACTGTATCTCGATGGGAGGGAAGTGGGTCGCGCAAAAGGCGCCGTAGATATATTGCCCGGGGCCATAGGCACCAATGATATGGATTCCAGCACCTTTGGCGGCTGCATAGATGAAGTGAGGATATGGACAGTGGCGTTATCGCCGGCTGCCATCCGCCAATGGATGTATCAGCCGCTGAGTGCCCGTCATCCTGGTTTCAAAGCGTTGAAAGGCTATTATACTTTTGATGATATGCAGGATGATGTAAGCCTTAACCTGGTTGGGAAAGGCCACCAGGCGTATCATATGAGGAATACCCGGAAGAACTATAAAGGGAAATTACCTTTAGCCACGTTGGTGAAAAATGATAACCCTTTGTTTAAAACGCCCACCGGCAAACAACAATTGTTTAACGCAGTTACTATACAAAGCGAATGGGATGCGGATCAGGGCAGCACTAACGACCAGGTACTTAAATTGCGTATAGTCGCCAACGGTAGTAAGGATCCGCTGAAGTTAACCGCTTTGCAACTGGATCTGTCGCGTAACACCAACTTATCTGATATTGCAGCGGTGCATGTATATTATGCCGGCAAATCGCCGCGTTCCGCTACCAGGAAGGAATTGTCCGGGTCCGGAAAAGTACCGCAGCAGCGCATGCAAATAATTTTGCCTCCGGCAGATGGATATACCTTACAAGACGGGGTAAATTATTTCCTGGTAACTTTTGATGTAAAGAAAGAAGCAGTGGCAGGAGATACTTTGTATGCAGATGTTGCTTCCTTTGCCTTAAACGGTGTGGCCTACACGCCGCAGGCTGCACACTCCAATATTGTAAAAACGGTGGTGTCTTCTTCCGCTACCAGTCCGTATACGGTAAAGCTGCTGCAGTGGAACATCTGGCATGGCGGCGTGCATGTGGGCAACAACGGTCCCAACCGGATAAAGGAATTATTGCTGCGAACCAATGCCGATATTATCAGTATGCAGGAAGCCTATGGTACGCAACAGTTTCTGAATGATACGCTGGAGTTCCACTTGCAAACATCTGCTCCGGGCGCTAACCTGGCGTTGTTCAGCAGGTATCCGCTGGAGAAGCATTCCTCTAATGATAATTTCAAATCCAACACGGCTGTGGTTCAGCTGCCAGGTAACCGTAAAGTACTTATCGGCAACTGGTGGCTGAGATATGCCTATAAACATGAGTACACCGACTTTTATCCTATTCCGGGCTTAAACACTAACGACTGGGTGAAGGAAGACAGTGAACTAGCGGTAACGGATGCACGAAAAAACCTGGAGCAGGATATTGACCCGGTGGTAACGGAAGATACATCATTGCCGGTGATACTGGCCGGTGACTTTAATTCAGGGAGCCACCTCGACTGGACGGAGAGAGCAGCATTTTTACACTATGGATATGGTCCGGTGTTATTGCCGGCTTCCAGGTTCATGCTGGAACGGGGCTACCGCGATAGTTACCGGGAATTGCAGCCCAATGAAGTAACGCACCAGGGAGGTACTTTCGCCGCTATTTACGGGCATCTGCAAACGTCGCGGATAGATTTTATTTATTATAAAGGCCCGGGCATTAAAGCGGTGTCTTCCAAAATTATCAGAACAGCGCCGGAGATAGATGATGTGTGGGCATCTGATCATGCGGCAGTATTAACGGTATTTGATATCAGGTGAGGATCTTAGTGCCAGTGTTGCTGGATGGCTTCCATCGACTGGCCCTTGGTTTCCGGTACCAGTTTGTATACCGTTATAAAAGCAAATACACAGCATAAGGAAAAGCACCAGAATGTTTGAGGTGTTCCTATAGATGCCAGCATGATGGGCGTTAGCTGTCCCATGATAGCGTCGGCCGTCCACATCACCATAATGCTGAGTGACAGTGCTTTTGCGCGGATGCTGTCGGGGAATATTTCCGCAGCAATCACAAACTTCAACGGCCCGATGGAAAAAGCAAAACAAGCCAGGAAAGCCAATACACAAAGCAGGAGATAGATGCCGTTCACGGCGCCTGCGTAAAAGCAGATGCCTGTCAGCAGCAGGCTCACCGCAGCTCCGGCGGTACCCCACAGGTATAAGGGGCGCCGGCCAAGACTATCCACTTTCCAGATAGCAATAAAAGTAAAGAGCACATTTGCCGCGCCGAAAAACAACTGGCTGATAAGAGAGCTGTTCAGTGTAAGGCCCGACTGGTGCAGGATAGTAGGCCCATAATAAATAATAGCATTAATGCCACTGAACTGCGAAAACAACGGCAGCAGGATAGCAATCAATAAAGCCCGGCGGAAACGTGGCGCTAATAACTGCGTATACCCGGTGGCGTTAGCTGTTGTGGTGATGTACTGTTGCTTCAGCCACCGCGGACTTTCCGGGATAAAAGTAATGCCTAGTAAAAAAAGCAGTGCCGGGAAAATACCTACCCCAAACATTTTGCGCCATACTTCCAGGCCGGTGATCAGCCCCCAGCCGTTTTGAGACGGGGTAGCGGCGTACTTCAGCAGCAGGGCATTGCTGCCATAAGCGCTGAAAATACCAATGGTAACGGCCAGCTGATAATAGGTAACTAACCGGCCCCGCAGGTGATCGGGGGCAATTTCAGAAAGATAGAGCGGCACTACGCTGGAGGCGATGCCTACCGCCATACCGCCGAGGATGCGTGCTGCAATGAGCCAGGAGAATACCGGGATAAAAGTGCAGCCCAGCGCCGTGAGTACAAACAGTACTGCCGACAGGAACAATAGTTTTTTCCTGCCGAGGCGGTCGCTGATGTCGCCGGCAAAAATTACCCCAACAATACAACCCGCCAGCGCCGATGAAACAAACCAACCCAGTTGTGCAGGCGATAAGGAAAACCGGTGCTCCACAAAGGGCAGGATGCCGGATACCACGGCCATATCAAAACCAAAGAGGAAGCCGCCCAGGGAGGCTACCAGTGTAATGAAGGTGAGATGTTGGCCTTGTTGCTGCATGTTCAGGTGGATGCTATTTGTTGATAAACCGGATGCGATGGCTTTAAAAATGCTTTGATCAGTTTCACCTGTTCCCCGTTATTGCTGGTGATCCGGCAGGCTACCGCCGCTGCCGGTATCACAAAAGTTTCAGCATAATGATATATTATCGTATGCCCGTTGGCGGTAGTAACCGTTACGGAACTGCCTTCTACCAGCATCATCACCAGGCAGTTGCCGTTGGTGGTGATATTTACGCTGGTGCTGAATTCCAGCCGGTGTACATCATAAAAATGCGCTGCATGTGTAGGCAGATGCACCAGTTGGTAATCTGCCTCCTGCTCTATTATCACCGGTGCAGCAATCAGTTGTTCTTTTACGGCTTTGCCCTGCCTGCTGAAATCCAGGTTATAAAAGGCGTGATCGATATTGATGGCCCTGGGTTTCCCATCCAGACCGGGCCGCAGCCAGTCGTACATTTTAAACGTAAAAATGTATGGAGTGGCGCTGATCTCCAGTACCAGGTTATTGGCGCCGGCGCTGTGTACCGTTCCGTTAGGCACCAGGAACAAGGTATGTTTATCTGCCGTATGTTGCTGTACAAAATCCGTTATTTCTATGGGAATACCAAGATCCCGGCTGTTTTCAAGTTTGGTTCTGAACACTCCCGGATTAATCTCATCCTGGAAGCCGAGGTACACGGTGGCGCCGGCTTTACAATCCAGGATATAGTAGGTTTCATCCTGTGTGAATGTTTCACCGAAATGCGTACGGATATAATCCATTGAAGGGTGGCATTGAATGGAGAGGTTGCCGCCGTCAAATGTATCGAGGAAGTCGAAGCGGATAGGGAATTCATATTTAAAGATACCGGCATGATTGCCCAGGATGGCGGTGTGTTGTGCATACATCAGCCATTCAAAGGGAATTTCCATCAGGGAGCCATCGCTTTCAAAGAGCACCCCGTTTTCCGGAACAATCAATTCAAATGACCAGGCGTAATTTATCTCTTCCGTGTTAATGCCATTGATATGTGTTTTCAGCCACTGGCCGCCCCAGGCGCCGGCTTCAAACCATGGCCGCACCCGGAAAGTAGAATGGACCAGCTGGTAAATGCCTGCCTGTAGATCTTTATTAAATGCCCAGGCAATATGATCCGGCCATTGGGTATCGGCTATGATGTGAATGCGTGGCAGCAGGGTTTGTTTGTAGTTATTGAGCACCACCCAATCCACAAAGTAAAACCGTTTATACATTTCAGCGCTGCCACCGGCAGTATTGCTGCCGAAGTTAGTGATAGTGCCGGCGCGCATGCGGTACTGGAGTTCGTTTTTTGGAAGATCCAGGTATATCACCGGGGCAGTGGCGTGAGTGAGCGCGGCGCCACTGCCTGATACGATATGAAGATCATAAGGACCATCGAAAGATAACGCTGCCAGTTTTTCATCATCAAAGAAATCAGTGATCTGTAAAGAAGTTTTTGTACCCCACACATCGCCTTCATTGCCAATAAAAGGGCCGACCAGTTCCTGTATACAATCGTTGCTTTTTAGCAGGCCCTGCGTATCATGCCACTTAACGTTAATGCCTATACGTGCAAATTCCAGTTTCAGTGCTGTATGGATCTTATCCCAGAAAATGCCTGCATAGCCGTCTATCAGTACCAGCGGATGCTGTACCATCCACCTGGCCAGTGATTCATAGCCTGTCTGTATCTTTCCATGGCCGAGCGGATGGGCCGGGTACCTGTTATAGGTACCGGGTGGTGGGGTTGCTGCATGTTCCGGCAGCAAGGGTTGTGCTGATTCTCGCCAGATCATAATCTTATTTTTTTGCCACACGGACCATTATTATTCCTTTACCGGGAATGGTGAAACTATCCGGAAGTGTGTGCTTGTTTGTTTCCAGTATGTCGCTTTCTGAAATATTTAAAGCGGTGGATTTATTTTTTGATGTTAGTGTAACCGTGGCCGTATGACCGGAAGTATTTACCAGTTGCAGCAATACACCATTGCCATCTGCTGCGGGGTAGAGGTTTTCCACATATATATTTTTCCCGCTGATGTTAAAGAACAGGCTCTCCGAAGGAGCGCCATCTGCAGCTGTAACAACCGGTGGCAGATGATTTTCCAGCCCGTTATTGTTAACGTCTGCGGCATCAAACGGGCCGTGTACCTGCAGGTAATAATGAAAGGTAGTGATCCCTTCCTGGTCTCTACGGAAATTGGTGTGCCACAGGTTGTTCATTACCCAGGAAGAGATAAGGGGTTGCTGCTCTGTAAACGAAATCCAGCGGGGAGAGCTATGTAACCCGCCGAGCAGCCCCGCGGTGGGGTACTGCCCGATTTCAAACAGGGGCGCATCGGGGCTCGACCAGGTAACGCCCGTATTTTTCCCGGATACATCTACCCAACGTTGCTGCGTATACCAGTTCCTGTTAGTATGGGGTAACTGGTCTGCTTCGGCAGCGATACTTCCCCACGGGATGCTGTAACGCACCTGTGCGCCGGGAATACGGAAGGGAAATACAAAGTGTACGCTTTCTTTACTGCCAATGGCAGTTTTATCGATGGTGTTAATGAGTGTAACCTGGTCGGTGCCTGCGGTGAGTTGTATTTCGCGGCTGAGTGAGCGCGCGCCGGGTGCCGGTGTGTTGATCACCAGGCTTACTACCAGCGGGCCTTTTTCTTTGATATGAATATCCGCCGGTCCGCTGTATTGTATTTTTTCCGCGGAGTCGCCGGGCATATAAGTGTATTGGTTCAATCCGGCGGAGTCGGCAAAGTTGCCGCTATAGCCCTTTTTAAGAAGCTGGGTGATGTTGCCGGTCTTTGGGTCTACCCGGACGGAATAAATGCCGTTATCGAGGCTGTAATCCGTAACAGTTGCTTTTTTAAGCGAGGCTCCATTGCCTGCGTGAATAGTAAAACGCTGTTTGGAGAAAGGAGGGAGCGCTGTTGCCAGGAAGGCCAATTCACCGGTGCTGAGCCTTTGCGATGGTAATTTTCTGCCGTTGAGGTCTTTCACGAGATCGCCCGAAGTGCTGAGGGCGGCAGGTATGCGCACCAATGCGGTGCGGGAATGACCGAGGGTATTGTAAACGTCTATGGCTTGTACGCCTGTGGCACTGCCGGTATATCCGTTGCCGTTAGTACTGCTGCGCAGCAGCGCTTCCGACCGGGCCCGGGCATCCAGTGCAAAGGCTTGTTTAAACTGCCACTGGGCTACGGCTTTGGGATCCTGCGGGTTAGATACGCTGTTGAAAGCGCCCCAGGTATGTTCATTGAACATGATGAGGTCCGTCCAGGTATTACGGAAAGAGTCCGCAGGGTAGCCGGATTTCCCCCTGATAGCCCAGATGGCGCCGGCCTGTTGCAACCGGTCAGATGCGTTCCGGTTGATGGCGGTTTCTTTCGCAGCTGAGGCGATGCCATCTGTCCAGTATTCGGTGTAGTCGCCGCTGAGCACCGGGATTTTGTCTTTCCATCCGGCTTCAAAGTCGTGAAAGAATTGCTTTACCGAGGTGATAATAAGTTTGGGAGATGTATACCGCTCATTCCATGCTTTTACAGCGTCCGGCAGCTCAGGGTCTATGGGTGCATTATCGCTCATGGCCCAGGTGAGGAGCGTCATGTTATAGGGGAAGTGGTTATGTTCCAGCTGGGAGAGATAGTCAAAAAGATAGGGGTTGAGAAAATTTTCACTGGGTTTGCCGGTGTAATACGGCTTGGGATCTTCTATGGTAAAGAAGTTGGGTATTTTGCTTCCTTTCAGCGTATAGCCGATAGAGTAGGGCGACGACTGCCAGAAGAGAACCTGTTGCTTGCCGGAGGCATCCTGCCAGTAGAAGGGTTTATCGCGCCATTGCCCGGAGCTGCCGATGCGGTCGTTGGCGTTGGGCGCGCTGAGGAAGTATTTCATACCGGTAATGGCCGACTGGCTGATCAGTCCCCATGAGGCGCCGGGAACATCTCCCTGGAACATGGTGTTGATGGTAATGCCATAGTCTTTTGCAAGCCGCGCGCCTGTAGCAAACAGTTGCAGCAGTTGTGCAGGAGAAGTGGCGCTGGTATTGGTATTGGCGTAAGCGCCGTCGAGATTGATCCATCCTTTTTTAACGGCTTCGCGGAATGCCTGTTTCTTTTCATCGCTGGCGGCGGCAAGGTATTTATCTACCACCCAAAGGGCTTCCGTGTTCCATTTGAAGCGGGCTTCCGGCGGATAGCCGGCCGTACGGGCGGCTATTTTAATGGCTTCATCGATGTTGTTCATATGAATGGCCAGCACTTTCGCCTGTACGTTGGTATACCCTACATCCACATGCGAGTGGGGCATGAGGTATACATTCCATTGCCGGGTGGGTGAAACAATACACCGGGCGGTATAGGTTTGTCCGCCGCTTTGCAGGCGAACAAACAGCTGGGTGTCTTTGTCTACGGCTTCGCCGGGCAGCGGCAGTTCATAATCCTGGATGCCATCCGGGTTGGCCGGCAGCGCAAGACTATCCTCATGCCCATTAAAATACATATACACCATTGCCGACTGGTAGCTTTTGCCGCCGTGGAAGTGCATGCGTACCATTCGGGCGGGAGCGCCATGATGATTCAGGTAAGCGATGGTGGGTTGCAGTTCTATGCTGGTAAAGGGCGCCTGCTGCTGTGATAAATCAGCGCCGGCCTGGTAAAGGGCTAAATCCCTGTTGTATGTACCGGGAAATTTCAGGCCCCGTGCGCTTACGCCGGCGGCCAGAAAGCAGCTACATAACAGGAGTTTTGCTATTATATGCTTCATATGTACAAACATACATACATATTTCAATATTCTGAAAGGAATCTGGAATTGGTCGCTGAGCGTTAGGATCGTTCCCGGTAAAAGAAAATGGGAAGATGCACGCATCTTCCCATCTCCGGATAATAAAATAATATCCGCTGTTAGAATCCCGGGTTGTTAGGTAACAACTTCGGGTTCACATCACTTTCCTGTTTCGGAACAGGAAACAGCAATTGTTTTGCTGCGAACGTAGCGCCGAATACGGTTCTATGTCCAACAAAATTATCCCAGTTGCCGGTCACATCGTTATGCACTTTCCGGGTCCGGATCATATCGAACCACATTTTATTTTCAAAGCAAAGTTCAAAATAACGCTGCAGCCATACTTCCTGTTCAAAAGCGGCTTGTGACATAGTAGATAGCGGCGCCAGTTTAGCGCGGGCGCGAATCGCATTTACATAACTGATGGCACTTGCATTCGGACCACCTCCTGCGCGGTTGGAAGCTTCAGCATACATCAGGTATACATCTGCCAGGCGGTAAAGGGTATAGTTGAGATCTGATTTTGCAGTGCTTGTCACCGCTAAAACATCAAACCATTTGTAAATATACCGGCCTTTAAAGGTAATGGTATCAGTACTGGGCGCTTTCTTCTTGTACTTGGTGTAAAAGAATTGTCTTTCCTGTATCCTTTTATCACCGGCAGGGAACGATGCAATAAACTGCGGGGTAGGGTATACGGATCCATACTCATCAGAATATTGTGAAATACCTGCGTAGTTGGGAATGGTAAGCGGCGTAAGCGGATTAAGGCTTGGTACGGCAGCCGCGTACTGTACCTGGAAAATGAACTCCCCAAGGTTTTTATTAGCCGGGTTGATCATGTCTGTGTATTCCGGGAACAGCGTATAACCGCCGTTGTCAATTACTGACTTGGAAGCAGCGGCAGACAGCGCATAGTACTGGTTACCTCCGTTAATAGCAGCACCGGCGTAGGTCAGGTATACATCCGCGAGAAGCGATTGAACGAGTCCCATCGATACTTTACCGGTTTTATCTGACCAGGGCAATGTTGATTTTGCCGCAGTGAGCAGATCCGGGATAATGATCTCATCATAAATCGCCTTTGCCTCTGTACGGGGCAGATTCAGGTTCAGGTCTTTAGGCACCTCGGTTACTTTTGGCACTGCACCGTACAATCTTACCAGGTGAAAATAATAAAGTGCCCGCAGGGTATGCGCTTCTGCCAGCATATTGGTTTTATCCGCATCAGACACGGCTGCCTGCGGCAGCTTTTCGAGGGCCAGGTTACAGGCGCCTACGCCCAGGTATAAACGTTGCCACCAGGTATCCACATAAAAGGAGGTGGCGTTATAGCTGAGATTCTGAAAAGAAGCAAACCCGGTTTGCCCGAGATCACTGTTGGCCTTGCCGGTCATGAACTCCATCAGGTTGTAGACGTTACCGCCATAGGAAGATGGTTGTCCCTGTAAGAAACCCTGCAGGTACTGGTAAGAACCGTTTGCCAGCGCGCGTGCTACTTTAGGATCGGAGAGGTCGGCATCCGGCGGCAGAAAATTCGTGGGTTTTTGTTCCAGGAATTTTTTGCAGGAGCAACTGAGCAACACCAGCAACGCGAGTATGATATGTTTAGTCGTTTTCATTTTCATATTTTTTTAATCACTAAAAAGGTTATCACATCAACGGGTATACGATTTCATCAGAAATCAAGATTCACACCCAGGTTCCACACGCGCGGGCGGGGATAAGGGAAGAAGTCGATGTTCTGGGAGAAGCCGGTGTTAGAGCCATAACCAAAATTGAAAGTGTCTACTTCAGGGTCATAACCGGTGTATTTGGTAATGAGGAAAAGATTTTGCACACTGCCATAAATACGGAACCTGCGGATATGGCTTCTCTGCATCCAGGATTCGGGGAAGGTATAACCCAGTGTGAAGTTTTGTCCCCTGATATAGGAACCATCTTCTACCCACCAGGTATCAAAATGGGAATCCTGTGTAAATTTATAGCTGCGCACCTGTGCAATATGTGTATTCTGATTTTCAGGTGTCCATGCATTCAATACGGTAGCCAGGCTGTTAGCCAGTGTTTGACGATCTTCCACAGAGTGTTTGAAAGCAGCAGCTGTATTCACGCCCTGTACAAAACGGATGTCAAAAGTAAAGTCCCATCCTTTGTATTTAATGGTGCTGCTGAAAGTACCGGTCCATTTTGGATAGGCGCGGCCAATGATATCATACACTGCATTACCGGCAGAATCGTATTCGTATTTTCTGTCGCCGGGCAACAGGGAATGTTTGGCTGCTTCTGCGGCTTCGTCACTACCATAGGTACCTAACCTTTTCATTCCATAAAAAGAACCGATAGGCTCACCTACGCGCAGGATATTGGTTTGACCCAGGAAGTTGGGGCCAGGGAAGATATCCGCGTTACCATCGTTGAGGGTGAGGATCTTATTTTTATTGGTAGCAAAAACGAAAGTAGTGGACCAGGTGAAGTTTGGTTTCTGGATGTTCACCGTATTCAGGTTTACTTCCAGACCGGTGTTTCTTACTTCACCTACGTTTTTATACACATTGGACGTGAACATACCGGCAGACCATGGAATAGGTGTTGCCAGCAGGAGGTCCGATGTTTTACGGTTATAATAATCCACGTTCAGGTTAATGCGGTTGTCTAACATCACCAGTTCCACGCCGGCATCTATCTGGTTGGAACGTTCCCATTTAAGATCCGGGTTACCTATATACCCAGGTACCAGGGTAGGCTGATTGGCGCCGCCAATTACGGTTTGATCGGGACGATACTGTGGAGAGTACTGGAACTGACCAATTTCCTGGTTACCGGAAGTACCGTAGCTGGCGCGGATCTTCAGGTTGTTGATGGTTTTACTGCCCTTCAGGAAGTCTTCCTCAGAAACACGCCATGCTGCCGCAACAGATGGGAAGAACGCGAACTGGTTGTCTTTACTGAATTTGGAAGAACCATCATATCTCGCGGTAGCAGTAAAGAGGTATTTATTCTTCAGGTTATAATTAACACGGCCATAGTAGGAGTTCATCGACCAGGGCTGGGTTTCTGAAGTAATGTTGTTACGTACAGATCCTGCGGCCAGCGAATTCCACTGGAAGTAATCAGACAGGAAATTCTGTGTTTCCGCCAGCGCATTTTCATTGGTGTATTGCAGGAAGGAAATACCTACTACCGCATTCAGGCTGTTGTTATTTTTGAACTGCTTGTTATAGGTAAGATAGTTTTCCGACTGCCAGTATTTACCATAGTTATTGGTGATCCTGGCTACACCGCCCTGATCCTGCGACAGGTGAGGCAGGTTGCCGGCGGAATAGAAATTGGCTTTATTGCTGATCTGGTCGTAACCAAAGTCAGTTTTAAAGTTCAGATCCTTGTTGATCTGAAACTGCATATAGAAATTGCCCAGCGTATGCACCTGGTTATTGAGGGTATACCTGTTCTGCGCAATCTGTACTGGGTTTGGACCACCTTCCAGTCCGGGTATATCGTAGTTGCCGGCCCACTTACCGTCAGGATACCTTACCGGTACAATAGGTACTTCTTCCGTAACCATTCTTGGTACGTTTAAGGAACCATTACCATCAGATACTACTCTTTGTGTGCTGGATACAATGTTCAGGCTACCGCCAATTTTCAGCCAGTCTTTTACCTGGTCATCGAAAGTGGCCCTGGCAGAGTATCTTCTGAACCATGATTCTATCATCAAACCATTCTGATCCAGGTAACCGAGTGAGGCGCTATAGAGTAATTTATCCGTACCGCCCTGGAAGTTCACCTGGTGGCTGGTAGACACTGCCGGTTTGTAGGTTTCTTTTTCCCAGTTGGTGTTGTACAGCGGTTTGTCGTTCTCGTCAAACAGCAATGGAAAATGTTCGTGATCCAGTATAGCGGTTGGCGTCCAGGTGCCATGATCCGGATCAAACTTGGTGGCATTGGCAAATGCTTCGTTGTATACTTTTACAAATTGCTCTGAATTTAAGGTGGGGAGATGACTGGCCAGTGTACTTACGTTTACATCACCCTGGTAGCTTACCTGGGTAGGACCGGCTTTACCACGTTTGGTAGTGATCATAATTACACCGTTGGCGCCTCTCGCACCATAAATAGCAGTAGAGGAAGCGTCTTTCAGTACTTCAATGGAGGCGATATCATTTGGGTTGAGCGCATTGGCATCAACACCCGCCACACCATCTACTACATACAAAGGATCCACGAAAGAGTTGATAGAACCGATACCGCGGATACGTACCTTCGCTGCCTGGCCGGGGGCGCTGCTGTTGATGTTTACGTCCACGCCGGCCACCTTGCCCTGTAAGGCCTGCGAGATATTTGGAACGGGTTTGTCCATCACCTGCTCACCTTTGAGAGACGCTACTGCGCCGGTGAGATCAGACTTTTTTACCGAACCATAACCAATTACCACGAGGTCGCTTAAGGTATTCACCTGTACTTCCAGTGATACATTGATGTTGGTTTGACTCCCCACCCTGACCTCTTTGGTGGCGAATCCGGTGAACGAGAATACCAGCACGGCGTTTTCGTTGGGCACCGACAGGGAATATACGCCGTCTACGTTGGCGATGGTTCCGCTGGAAGTACCTTTAATGGCCACCGTAGTATTTGGAATTACGGATCCATCGGCGGCGCTGGTGACTTTACCGCTTATTTTAATCTGGGCCATTGCATGCATAGAGAGTAGCAGGCATGCAAGCACATAAAAAAGTTTTGCTTTCATAACAAGTCTTTAGAGATGAGGTAATATTAGCCGGTGTGTTTCAGTTGATAGTGATCACAGGATCTGTACGTGGAAGTCCCCGTGATAACAAGTGAGATTAGGTTTTAAGATCATGGTAATGATATGTTTTTTAATAAGATCCGGTTGACGAATAAATAATGAATGAGCAGGCCCAATTGTTTATTCTACTGCTGATTAATTGCCCACTTCTTCAAAAGCGTAATGGCATCCGATAAAACACCTGCTTCGCCCCGAAAATTTCCTGATCCTTTTGGCGTGCCAGTCTGAACGTCGTACCATTCAAAGAATCCGTTTTGAGCAATGACGCGATCCGTCATGGGTTTAAGCTCCGCGATGGCTTCCTGTATAAATCCGTTTATGATGAGGGCCTGGATCATGCGTCCACCAAACCAGGTCCAGTCGCCCGCGTTCTGATACACATAAGGATGCATATTCGGGAACTCCTTTGCCGGGTAAGGAGGATACACCGTGATCCCTATGGTGGCGAATTTTTCTTTGGCGGCGGCCTGTATCATTTGCCGGTTAATGGCCGCTATTTCTTTTGATGTATGAAATCCTGCCAGTATTGCGCAGGCAGTGCCTCCTGTGTAGAGGATTTCTTTTTCGTTGAATGAGGGGGAAAACGGGCTTCCGTTCAAATAAAGATGTGGTATGTATTTCTGTGCCCTGTTATCCCATAAATGTTTGCGTACATTTTTCCGGATATCCGTTGCTATTTTGTGCCAGTCTCTCTGTGCCTGATAGTCTTTTGGTTTGATCGCCAGGAAATCCTGTATAGCGATCACAAACATGGCGTTATCGTATATATCAACCGCCCATTTCGTTTTTTCATTGATCGCCACGCCCCACCCGGTTTCCGGTTGCACATCGCCCCAGTCGATGGTGGTAGCGCCTTTAATCAGCCCGTATTTTTCTGACCAACGCTCCTTTAGCAGATAGGCCATAGAGGCTTCCATCCGTTGCAAAATCGTTTTATCATTTATGGCCAAAAAAAGGAAGGCTTCGTCGCCTGTAACAGCGATATATTTCCTTACTGCCTGGATCAGGGAGGATTCCTGATCGGTTTCCACTGTATTTTTATGAGCCGCCCATTGAGGAGCCAGGTCGGAATACCTGTATTGGTAGCCTACATTGGCCTTCTCGCGCGGAATAACGCCATCAGGAATATTTCC
Source organism: Chitinophaga ginsengisegetis (assembly GCF_900168065.1). GTDB lineage: Bacteria > Bacteroidota > Bacteroidia > Chitinophagales > Chitinophagaceae > Chitinophaga > Chitinophaga ginsengisegetis. The sequence continues at coordinate 408,288 of NZ_FUZZ01000006.1, forward strand.
ATCTGCGCCCTGCATCCGGAAAAACAACAGCAGCATTTCCTTTACCTGGTCGTGCGGCAATACTTGCAGGGAACCATTGATGAAAGTGTTGAAATCCCTGATCCATACTTCTCCGTAGGAAGTGCCGGCAGAGAAACCGGTGAGTAATCTTAATGCGCGGGCTTGTACTGTATCCAGCCGGCTGTCTGCCAATACAGCCGTCGCCAGGGTCCTGGTATTATTCTGGGCAGTCACGTTTCCTGAAAGGAATACAGGAGCGGTGATACCAGCAATAATGGGAATTATAGAAAGGGTTTTTTTCATAATGTGGCCCTGGATATTATGTACAAACATATAAACATAAATTAATTAATGCAAGAAAAGTTTTTAACATTACCTTAACGCGTAATTTATCTTGTAAGTAATTGATTATCTGTTGTCTATATGATGATGGATTGTAAGATGTGGATACCTTGCACGAATCCTGTTTTTTCAACCGGAGCATACATACGCCCAAAATAAGGTCGCCTAAAATTGTTTTTCTTGTTTATTTCCAGTTGCTTTGCAGGCATGAATTTGAGTATAGATCATAAAAATCCTTTACCACTTCATATACAGGCGGAAAACCTGTTGAGGAATATGATAAAAGATCCACAGTACGCCGGTGGAAAATTTTTACCCAACGAAGTTCAGTTAGCGAAACAACTCGCTATCTCCCGATCTACATTACGTCATGCTTTAAACAAACTTGTATACGAAGGATTGCTGACCCGTAAAAAAGGGGTAGGTACCAAAGTAGCGGAAGCGGCCATCAGCTCTAAATCCAAGAACTGGCTGAGCTTTACGCAGGAAATGACAGCGCGCGGTATCATCATCAAAAACTTTGAGCTGCATGTTACCTGGGTATTGCCCGATGAAACCATTGCCAACTTTTTCGAAATCAGTCCAACCAAAAAAGTGCTCAAACTGGAGCGCCTGAGAGGCAAGGCGGAAGGCCCTTTTGTATATTTCATTTCCTATTTCCATCCACGCGTGGGATTAACCGGGGAAGAGGATTTTAAACGTCCTTTGTACGATATCCTGGAGAAGGATTACATGACGGTAGCAACTTTATCGAAAGAAGAAATCAGCGCCAGGTCGGCCGACAAGTTTATTGCGGCTAAGCTGGAACTGGAACCTGGCCATCCTATCCTTGTAAGGAAACGGTTTGTATACGATCAGGGCGAACGCCCTATCGAATATAACCTGGGGTACTACCGCGCGGATAGCTTCGTGTACACGGTGGAAAGCAGAAGGGAATAATTTTATTTCATATAAATACAACGGCTCAGCATTAATACACAGGTATTAATACTGAGCCGTTTCGTTTTACGGTTACGGGCACTGTTTATAGCTTAGGAGCGGCTGCCACGTTTTTGGTAACTACCGGCCATACACCTGGTGCAGGCACGCTAACGCCTTTGTTGGAGCCTCTTACGCCTGCATCCTGTCCGAAGTAATACAGCGGCCAGCCTTTGTAGGTTAATTGTTTTTTACCGGCAACGGTGATGCTGCCAAATAATGTTTTATCAAGAGTAGAAGGCACTACGATCTGATCTGTTTCGTAGATTGGCCATACCGCATTATTGGAAAAATCAGGTTTGGTGAACTTGTTGATATTAAAGCTGTCTTTAGCAAAAGAGTAGAGCGTAACGCCCTTCCCATCAGTGAAGTATGTGGTTTTGGCGGTACCCTCGGTATGGTTTTCCAGGTAGTTTTTACCATCGGCGCCCACCAGCTGGGCATTGATCAGTTGTATGGTGTAATCGGGTTTCGCTACATACCATATATTACCAACGCCTTCCCCATCTGTTTTACCGGGGGCTTCACGTACATTAACGCCGCCTACGGCAGGTGCGAAGTAGTACAGTGGCCATCCTTTGTAGGCAGTTTGTTTTTTGCCTTCAGTAGTAGTGATAGTGGTGAAGTCTTTGATGTCCAGACCGGTTCCAAGTGCCGTTTGGGCAAGGTTATCACCGGCATAATAAATAGGCCATACCGCTGCGCATCCGCCGGCGCAGTTATTTTGGCCATTAAAGTCGTTGGAGAAATAATAGAGAGAATTACCGTCCACATCTGTCAGGTGATTTCCCAAAGTAGCGCTGGCACTGAGTTGTACCAAAGGTTTAGGCGCAGGAGTGTCGGGGTTATTATCGTTTCCGCCGCAGGCGCTGAAGAAAACGATACCAGACAAGGCTATCAATGAAAGCAGGGAATTTTTTACGCAGTTCATGCTGTTAAAATTTTTAGAAATTTGAAATAATCAATACGTAATTGCAGGTTGTTGATCCGTAACAACCTGGTTGGGCAATCCATACTTATGCGTATTCGTTAAAAACAGGAAAAAGGTTGTCTGCCCCGCAAAATATTTTCAGCTACTTTTGCTGCTATGGTCAATGAAAGTTTCTATTCAGAACAATATGAATCACAGGAAAGGGATACCCGGCTGGTAATGGACGTAATGTCTGTGTACCTGTACCCACTGGAAACATTTACCATTACAGACGCTGTGAACCGCGTGGAAGAAATGAAGGGCACCAGGGTCAGTGAAATATTGAAGCACCTGGTAGCTGCAGGACTGGCCATTAAAAATGTAACAGGCAATTATTCCCTGGTACCGGAAATGAATTTTCTGTTGTTCCCGGTAAATATAAAACAGCCGGCTTATTCGGCGTTGATGGAAAGGACAAGGCACGCCGTACATGCATTTTACAGCATGAGCGCCCGTTTGCAGGATCTGCAACAACTGCTCACTGCTTATTTTACAGGCGACCGTTTCCTGTTGTCGCCGCCGGTAAGGAAACTGGAAATGGAGCTGGATGAATATCAGCCTTATTTGCCTTACCTGTTGTATTTCCCCGCCTACGCAGAACTGTTGCCTTTTTTCAGCCAGGAGAGCCTCGACCGGATGGTATCTTTTGCCTTAAAATATAACCTGCTGAAAATGCCGGCGGTGGAAGAACTGGAGAGTTTTCGCAAGCAATATGGCGCGGATTTTCCTGAGCTGTCGCTGTTACAGGGCCATCTCGATTTGCCTCCGGCAGATAAAACTGCAGATGACCTTTATGCACAGGCCGTGATATTATTGTATAGCGGACAACCGGCAAAAGCACTGACAACATTTGAAAAGGGGATCAAACGTCAACGGCAGTACGATAAAAAGAATACGATGCCGCTGTCGCCGTTGTTTGCTTTTTATTACGCATTCACGCTGGCTGTATTGCCCGGTGAGCAAACGAATCCGCTGATCACTAAAATTGTGACTGCCTATGAACGCAAGCTGTTCCCTGCCATCACCCCGGCCGTTTGTTTGCTGCATTTTCATGCGGGCCGTAAGGAGAAAGGAGAGCAGCTGTTGCTGCTGATACTGGAAGGCAACGAAAGCAACCTGCTGAGTTACCTGTCGGTATTATGTTTGCAGCTGTTGCATCCCAAAAGTAAATTGTTACGCACGTTTAGTACCACCACTGCGAGATTGCTGGCGCTGGGCATGGAGCGTCACTACCGGTTACTGACCTACGAATATTTATATTTATTTAAGGGAGATGATTACCAGGGATATGAAAGCATGTTCCTGGAAGCCGGCGCCATTGCCATGCACCCGCCGGTATTTTCCCAGATGGAGCAAACGCCCGACTGGGAGCGGTTATTAAACACGTTGCTGGGTGCTGATACACATCTCACAAAAAAAGAAAAAAATGTAGTTGCTTCCCGGTTAATTTACCTGATAGACTTCGACCGGTATAAGATTCAGCCGGTGTTGCAAACATCCCAGGGCAATAACACCTGGAGCAGCGGCCGGAATGTGGCATTAAAAAAACTAAAGGAAGGAAAGGCGGAAGCCATGACAGAACAGGATTTCAGGATAGGCGCCACTGTACAGAAAGATCATTATTATAATTACGACGGAGAGTCTTATTCTTTTGCGGAAACGGTATGGGAAGAAATTGCCGGGCATCCGTTGTTATTTTCTGCAGATGATATCACTATTTCTGTAGAAATTATAAAAGCCCAACCGGAGCTGAGCGTTAACAGGTCCGGACAGGGGTATACTTTCAGTGCTAACGTAGACGACTATATCAGTGAAACCGTTTTTGTAAAAGAAACCAACACCCGCCTGAAGATCATCCACCTCACCGCCCAGCAGCGACGCCTGTTGCAAACATTACAGCAGATCCCGGTAGTGCCGGCAGCCGGTAAGGATAAACTGATCCAGGTGCTGAAGAGCCTCGGCGCGCACCTAACCATCCACGCGGATATGGGAGACATTGCCACCAATATCAGCCGTCGCCCGGCCGACAGCCGTATTGTGATACAGCTGCTTCCATTGGGAGACGGACTGAAGGCCGGTATTTACGTGAAGCCATTTACCAGCGATCCGCCGTATTGCAAGCCGGGCATTGGCGCGCATAATATTATCGGTATCAGCAACGGGGAACGCTGGCAGGCCATCCGTGACCTGGCAAAAGAAAAGAGTAATGTAACTACCCTGCTGAACCTCATCCAGGGGGCAATAGAACAGGATCTTTCGGATGATACCATCATTTTTGAAGATCCGCTCGACTGCCTGCAACTACTTGAAATTATTCATCACCATCCCGAACTGGTGCGGGCGGAGTGGCCGGAAGGCGAGCGCTATAAAGTGAAACAACAGGCAGGCTTTGCACAGCTGAGCATTTCACTGAAAGAAAAAGACCACTGGTTTATGTGTACCGGTGAATTAAAAGTGGATGAAATCACCGTGCTGGCGCTGAAAGACCTGCTGGATACCACCCGCACCGTGAAGAAGCGGTTTATTGCTCTGCAAAACGGGGAATATCTCGCATTAACCGGCGACTTACGCCGCCGGCTAAACGAAATGGCCAGCGTAGCTAATATCGATCGCAATAATATAACCATTCAGCCGTATGCCGCGCCGGTGCTGGATGAATTACTGGAACAGGCAGGCAGTGTAACCACAGATGCGGCATGGAAAGCCTTCTCCCGTAAACGCACTACTGCGATGGAACTGGCCGTAACGGTGCCGGTTACACTCCAAACCACTTTACGCCCGTACCAGGAAGAAGGCTTCCGGTGGATGACACACCTGGCCGCGTGGGGAGCCGGCGCCTGCCTCGCGGACGACATGGGACTGGGGAAAACCATCCAGGCTATTGCGTTGCTGCTGCACCGCGCACCGGATGGCCCGGCACTGGTTATTTGCCCGGCCTCCGTGGTGAGCAACTGGAGCAATGAGATCAGCCGCTTTGCGCCTTCCCTGAATGTGGTATTCCTGCATAACGGTCACCGCGCAAGCCTGATTAAAGGCGCCGGCGCTTTTGATGTGGTGATCACCACTTACGGTTTACTTCAAACAGAAGAAACATTGCTGGCCGCTGTGAAATGGCCTACACTGGTACTCGACGAGGCACATACCATCAAGAACTTCCAGACAAAAACATCCAAAGCGGCGATGTCGCTGCAGGCAGGATTTAAACTCATGCTAACGGGAACGCCTATACAAAATCATATGGGCGAGATCTGGAACCTGTTTAACTTCCTCAATCCCGGGCTGCTGGGCACACTGGATCACTTCAACAAGCAATTTGTTTTCCCGTCTGTAAGGAACCCGGAGAGCACAGTAAAGCAACACCTGAAAAAACTGATCGCGCCTTTTATATTGCGGCGTACCAAAACAGGCGTGCTGGATGAATTGCCGCCTAAAACCGAAATTGTAAAGCTGGTGAGCTTATCACCGGATGAAGCGTCGTTTTATGAAGCATTGCGGAGGAAGGCGCTGGAGAATATCAAAGCGCAGGAGGGTAGTATGGCGCAGCAGCATATCCGGGCACTGGCAGAAATCAGCCGGTTGAGGATGGCGGCCTGTAATCCGCGGCTGGTGGATGTTGAAACCGATATTCCATCTTCCAAATTAATGGTATTCCGGGAAATTGTGGAAGAACTGGTATCCAACAATCACCGGGCACTGGTATTCAGCCAGTTTGTAAAGCATCTCGACCTGGTAAGGGAAGCGCTGCATCAACTGGGGATTACTTATCTCTATCTCGATGGCAGTACGCCGATATCGCAACGGGATAAGCTGGTAAAAGATTTCCAGGCAGGCACGGGGCAGTTGTTCCTGATCAGCCTGAAGGCGGGCGGACTGGGACTTAATTTAACTGCCGCCGATTATGTGATTCATATGGACCCGTGGTGGAACCCGGCTATTGAAGAGCAGGCATCTGACAGGGCGCACCGCATCGGGCAAACCAGGCCGGTAACCATTTACCGGCTGGTAGCGCAATATACTATTGAAGAAAAGATCATTGCTTTGCATAACAGCAAACGGGATCTGGCCGATCAGCTGCTGGAAGGCAGCGACCAGGCTGGTAAGCTCAACGCTAAAGAATTGCTGGAGCTGATCGCAGAAAGATAGTTCAGAACGGCGAAGGACTGATACTGGTCCAGCCGCCATCAATGATGAGGCTTTGCCCGGTAATATGCCTCGCCTGGTCGGATACCAGGAACAGCGCAGCATGGGCAATGTCCTGCGTATAAGCAGGGCGTCCCATAGGCGTGAGACTGGACCAGATCTGTTCATAGGAAGGATCGTCCAGCGTGCGTTCCGTGAGGGTAGCGCCGGGAGCAATGGTGTTCACCGTAATTTTAAAAGGAGATAATTCAATCACTAAATTTTTTGCCAGCATTTCCAGCGCTGCTTTGCTCATACCATAGGCGGCGAGATCTTTGTGCGCCTGGTGGCCGGTTACCGAGGACGTGAACAAAATAGCGCCGCCCTGTGGCTGTTGTTTCATTTGGTTGGCAGCGGTTTGCGCCAGGAAAAAAGTACCACCCAGGTTCACCTGCATCACGCGGTTAAATGCTTCAGGCGTATAGGTAAAGAAGTTGCCGAATAAAGTGATGCCGGCGTTGGCAATTACAATGTCCAGCCGGCCGAATTGCGTAACAGCCGTGTTTACCATTTGCCGGATAAAGGCAATATCACCAGAGTCGCCGGGCATGGCTATACATTGCCCCTTTGCGGCAGTAATGGCGCTGGTAGCCTGTTGTGCCAGCTGGGCATCAATATCATTCAGGATAACAATAGCACCTTGTAAAGCCAGTTGTTTGCTTATCTCAAAGCCGATGCCTTGTCCGGCGCCGGTAACAATCGCTACTTTATTTTCAAATGTCATAAGCCGTTTTTTAGTGTGAGTCCCTGGTAACTTCGCTGCCGGAGCTGCCTTTGAGAAAGTCGAGGTCAGCGCCAAGATGCGCCTGCTCTACGTGTTGCTGGTACAGTTGTACATACCCTCTTGTGGACTGTGGATAAAGCGGTTTCCACGCGGCTTTCCTGCGGGCAATTTCTTCGGGAGAAATAGCTGCTTCCAGCCGGCGCTGGTGTACATCCAGCGTAATAACATCGCCATCGCGGAGAATGGCGAGGTTCCCGCCGGCAGCGGCTTCCGGCGATATATGCAATACTACGGTGCCAAAGCCGGTACCACTCATCCGCCCGTCGGAAATGCGTACCATGTCTGTAATCCCTTTGGCCAGCAGCTTTGCGGGCAAGCCGAGGTTGCCTACTTCAGGCATGCCTGGATAGCCTTTGGGCCCTACGTTTTTAAGTACCAGCACACTGTTTTCATCCACATCCAGTGCGGGATCATCGATCCGTTTTTTGTAATCGTCGATATCCTCAAATACGATTGCTTTGCCGGTATGCTGCATCAGGTGCGGACTTGCGGCAGATGGTTTGATCACTGCGCCCTGCTCGCAAATATTTCCTTTCAATACCACGATGCCTGATACTGCATTGAAGGGATCATCCAGTGATGAAATTACTTCTTTATTATAGCTGACAGCATTGGCGTAGTTAGCGCCGATAGTTTTGCCATTGGCAGTAATACAATCTTTGTGAAGATGTTCCAGCAGGGCGTTGATCACAGCTGGCAGTCCGCCGGCGTAGTAAAGATCTTCCATAAAATAACTGCCGGAGGGCTGTAAATTGGCAATCAGCGGGATGTTGGCAGAAAAGGTATCCATGTCCTGCAGGTTCAGCTCTATGCCTATCCGGCCTGCGATGGCCAGCAAATGGATCACAAAATTGGTGGAGCCGCCGATAGCAGCATTCACCCGGATGGCATTTTCAAAAGCTTCTCTTGTAAGGATATCCGTTAAGCGCCTGTTTTCCCGTACCATTTTTACGATCTCGCTGCCCGACAGCTGTGCCAGCACTTTGCGGGCGGCATCCGGCGCGGGAATAGCGGCGTTTTGCGGAAGGGACAGTCCCAGGGATTCCACCATACAGGCCATTGTAGAGGCAGTGCCCATTACGGCGCAGTGGCCATCACTGCGGCACATACCTGCTTCTGCCATAGCGAGTTCTTCATTGGTCATCCTGCCAGCCCTTACATCATCACTAAACCGCCAGATATCGCTGGTACCAATACTATGGCCGCGGTGCCTACCCGTGAGCATAGCGCCGCCCGATACCACAATGGTGGGAATATTTACGCTGCAGGCGCCCATCACCAGCGCCGGTGTGGTTTTATCGCAACCGCATAGCAGCACTACGCCATCTATAGGATTGGCGCGGATAGATTCTTCCACGTCCATGCTAACCAGGTTACGGTACAGCATAGCAGTGGGCTTGATGAGTGTTTCTCCTAACGACATTACCGGGAACTCCAATGGATAACCACCGGCTTCCAGTACACCGCGTTTCACGGCTTCTGCCAGTTCCCTGAAATGGGAGTTGCAGGGCGTAAGTTCCGACCAGGTGTTGCAAATTCCTATTACAGGCTTGCCTTCCAGCTCATGTGAAGGGATGCCCTGCTTCTTTAACCAGGCACGGTAAATAAAACCATCTTTGCCATCACGGGCAAACCAATTAGCGCTTCTTAGTGAGTTTTCGTGCTTCATAACGGGAGTGGATATTTTAAAAGATACAATAAATTATGGATTTCAAAAATGAACATTGCCAGATTTTGTTATCATATGACGGGTTATCTTTTTATTAATATTCTTTCTCTACATGATAAGTAGGTTATCCATTTAACAGATGTTTATCACACATGGCAACAAAAGTTCAATTTTTATTATGGAATTTTAATTTCATAGCATCTGTACACATAACCTGTATAATCCACAAATGAAGAAACTATCCGGATTGATTCTCGGTATGGTCATTGCCCATTGCTGCCTGGCGCAGCAAGCCACTGTTAAGGGAAATGTATCAGACACACTTAATCATGTGCAGCTATCCAATACCGTAGTGGCACTGCTTCAGGCAAAGGATTCCATCTTATATAAATTTACCCGGAGTGATGAAAAAGGACATTTTGAATTAAAGCACCTGCACCCAGGAAAGTATTTACTATTGATCACCTATCCCGCCTTTGCAGATTACGTAGAGCCTTTAACGTTATCAGATACCTCCGCTGTGCAGCTTAATAATATTATGCTCACACTGAAATCCCGTTTACTGCAGGAAGTAGTGATACAGCAAAAGGTAGCCGCTATAAAAATGAAAGGGGATACCACGGAATTTAATGCAGACAGCTATAAAACGGCTGCCAATGCCTCTGTGGAAGAGCTGCTGAAAAAACTGCCGGGTATACAGGTAAATGGCAAAGGACAGATTACGGCGCAGGGTGAAACGGTAAAGAAAGTGTTGGTAGACGGGGAAGAATTTTTTGGAGATGATCCTACACTGGTCACCAAAAACCTGCGGGCGGATATGGTGGATAAAGTACAGCTATACGATAAGAAAAGCGACCAGGCCGCCTTTACAGGTATCGATGATGGAGAACGATCGAAAACGATTAACATCCAGCTGAAGGAAGATAAGAAACGCGGTTACTTTGGCAAAGTAGCCGTAGGCGCCGGGGATAACGGTTTTCACGATAGCCAGGCGATGTTGAATGTATTCCGCGGCAAGAAGAAACTGGCTGCTTTTGGCATCGTGTCCAACACCGGCAAAGTAGGACTCGACTGGGGCGACCGGGAAAAATTCGGCTCCGGCAACGGTGATATCTCCTTTAACGACGATGGCGATGTAGAGCTTAGTTTCCAGGGCGATGACCTGGACAGCTGGGATGGCCGCTATGGTGGCGATGGCTACCCACTGGTGCAAACCGGGGGATTACACTATTCGGATAAGTGGGACAGGGACCGGCAAAACCTGAACGCCAACTACAAGCTGATGAAATTATATATTGACGGGAACAGTGAAAGCATGTCACAGAATATCTTACCTGATACCATTTACTATAATCATTCTAAAGAATATTTCAACAACAGTATCCTCCGGAACCGCGTTAATGGCAGCTATGAGCGGCAACTTGATTCCAGTTCTTCTATCAAACTACAGGTAGATGGCGGCCTGGATCACAAAATATCCAATAGGTTCAGCAACAGCGGAATGGAAATGAATGATATGATCGTGAACCGGGGAGAGCGTAAAACCTCCAATATATCGGACATTGGCAGCATGAACGCCAACCTGTTGTGGCGTAAAAAACTAAAGAAGAAAGGACGCACCCTATCGCTGAGTCTCGCGGAGAATTATTCACGAACCACCGGGGAAGGAATGCTGGACGCCTATACAGAATATTACAAACAGGGTAAGATAGATTCTGTACAAAATACAGATCAGCTAAAAACCACTAATAACGAGAGCATCAGCATTGTGAGTAATCTTACTTACACGGAACCATTGTCTGTAGCCTCTTCGCTGTTGTTCAACTATGGTATTAATATAGATAATAATCATTCTAACCGGAACTCTTATAACCAGCAGACCGATGGGAAGTATACCGCCCTGGATTCTTTATACAGTAATGATTATGCATTTAATATATTAACACATAAGGGTGGTATCAGTTACGGATATACGAAAAAGAAGATCCGCATTAACATAGGTAGTAATGTAGGCCTTACCAGCTTCAGCCAGCAGGATATGTTCCGGAAGAGCAAGGTAGAACGTGATTTCGTTAACTGGTATCCCCGGGCAATGTTCCGGTATAGTTTTTCGCAGCAGCGGCGCCTTACCTTTGAGTATAACGGTTATACCAGTCAGCCGGGCATCGGTCAGCTGCAGCCTATCCGCGTGAATGATGATCCGCTCCACCTGCAGATTGGCAACCCTGCCCTGAAGCCATCTTTTAATAATAATTTCAGCATTAATTTTAATGATTATAAGGTAATGACTAACAGGAGTATCTGGGCCTCTGTAAGGTATGAATCTACCACTAATGCCATCAGCGACCGGAGCGTGATTGATACTTCGGGGGTAAGTACCAGTCAGGCTGTGAACGTGAATGGAAACCGGAACGCGAATTTCAACCTGTATATAGGTTGGAAAATTAATCCATGGGATATGAGAGTAGGAGGCAGGGCCAACGGGGGGTTAAACAGGAATGTAAATTATGTGAACGGCCTATTGAATACTACTAATTCTTCCAATTTAGGATTAGGCATCAACCTGGGAAAGTACAAAGACAAAAAGTATGAATACTCCCTGGAAACAGAGGCGAACTTTAACAACAGCGTATCTTCTGTGGATAAAACTTTACGGACACAATACTGGACATATAATATTTCGCCTAACCTGAGTTTTTTCCTGCCGCTTAAATTTGTGCTGCATGCGGATCTGAACTATAATATCCGGCAGAAAACACCGGTGTTTGCTACCAACAACAATGCCGCTATCCTGAATGCCTATGTTGCAAAGAAGTTTGGAAAGAAGGAGCTGGTGCAGATCAATTTTTCCATGAGTGATATCCTGAATCAGAATATCGGCTTCAACAGATCGGTGGCAACCAATACGATCAGTCAGCGGACATACAGCACCATTGGCCGGTACGGACTGTTGTCTTTTATCTGGAACTTTAACAAATTAGGCGCGGCCGCTCCAAAAGAATAGTGTTATGAAAAATATCATAATGAAAATTCGTGTACTCCTGACCGTTATACTGTGCGCTGTTGTTGTTTTATCAGCACAGGCACAGCATACCACTTTTTTGCAACAGGGGCGGATAGAATTTGAGAAACGGGTAAACCTGTTTGCCCGCATGGATGAAATGAGTAAGGGAGAGGATAATTCGTGGACCGATATGTTGAAAAAGGGGATGTCGCAATACCAGGTCACTTATTTCGATTATTCATTTTCACATCAAACTTCCCTGTATAAACCTGGAAGGGACAATCCTGACAATAAGAAACCGATATGGGAATCGGCCCCGGCCGAAGTGAACGTGGTATATTCCCGGCTGGATAGTATGCAGAGTATTTCACAGAAGCAGGTATTTGAGCAGATGTTTCTTGTAAAGGATTCTATGCGGCAGATCCGCTGGAAGATCACGGATGAAACCCGTAAAATCGCCGGGTTTGATTGCCGCCGTGCCAATGCGGTGATCATGGACTCTATTTACGTGGTGGCCTTTTATACCGATGCTATTGTTACGCCCGGCGGACCGGAGTCGTTCAGTGGTTTACCCGGTATGATCCTGGGAGTGGCCCTGCCACACGAGCATGTTACCTGGTTTGCCACCAAAGTGCTGATAGACGATATAAAAGAAGAAGCGCTGAAACCTCCCGTAAAAGGAAAGCCGGTGGACAATAAAGGGATCCGCGAATCCGTTTCAAAAATACTGGGCAAGTGGGGGAATTATGGAAGCGCGTATATCAGGGCAATTATGTTATAATTGCAGAATGATCCGGGCAGATGATGAAAAACAGTTCCCACATATATACACCAGTACAGCCGTTTGCAGTGCAGCCGGAGGGAGGAGTCGTTTACCGGGAGTTTTTACCGGATCTGCGGTTGCGGGAATACATTTACTGCTATTGGCAGCTTAAAACCACCTGCCCGCTCACAGCGCCTTTTCATTACCGGGTGGTGGCCGATGGCTGTATGGATATTTTTTTTGAACTACACGATCCCAGGCAGAGCTTCATTATGGGATTCAGCGACGCTTATACCTGTTTCCCGCTGGAAGGGGATTTTAATTATGTAGGTATCCGTTTTTTGCCGGGCATGTTTCCCCGGTTGTTTCCATTGAATGCTGCTGAGTTAAGTAAACAGACCACCACGCTGGAAGAGGTGGCGCCGGCTATTACCTGTTTTTTGACAGGTCGCTTTCATGAAGAAATGAAGGAAGAAGAGTTGCGCCCCCTGCTGGATGCCTTTTTGCTGGATCATATCGCCAAAAAAGTATTGCCGGCGGATAATCGCCTGCTGGAAGCCGTGGATCTGATCATTCAGCATTCGGGTGTTATCAGTATTGAAAAGGAACTGCCGCCAGGGATCAGCTCCCGCCAGTTGAGGCGCCTGTTTGAATTTTATATTGGAGATACACCCAAGGCATTTAGTAAAGTGGTGCGTTTTCAGAAGATATTACAATCTACCCATTATCCCCATCATATCCGCAGGAACAGAGCTTACCTCGATGCCGGGTATTACGACCAGGCCCATTTTATCAGGGAATTTAAAACGCTTTATGGCCTTACCCCGGCTAAGGTGTTTGGTAAATAAGTTGTCCGTTTTTTACAATTTTTGTTCTCCCGGCTGTCTTAGTTTTGCTGTTATAAAATTGAAAAGTGTATGAAAAGATGGCTGTTATTGTTTATTTTCTTCTTCTTTATATCCAATATTTATTCACAGGCAAAACCCGGTAAAATGAAACTGAATGCAGGAATTATTACAGCTAAACTAGCGGAGAGTAAAAAATTTTATACAGAGATATTGGGATTTGGAGTGTCCTTTGAGAACGAATTTTACCTGTTGCTGCATACACCGGATAAGCAGGCGGAAATCAGCTTTTTATTGCCGGAGCATGCGTCGCAGCAGCCTTTGTTTAAAACGGCTTTTAATGGTAAGGGCGTGTACCTGACCATTGAGGTGGAGGATGTGGACAAGGTGTATGAAGCCATTAAAGCTAAAGGAGTGGACATTAAGATAGCGATCCGTAATGAGCCGTGGGGCGACCGGCATTTTGCCATACAAGACCCTAATGGCGTGGGTATTGACGTGGTAACTTATTCGCACCCCTGACGCCGTTAACATAATTTTAAGTTAATATAATCTTAAAGGATCCCCGACTGGCACTATACAGGAACCATTTTTGTTTTACCAGGGTTAACCAAAAAATTTTAACCATGGCAAAGCAAAGCAAGGACACAGTAAAACAAGAAATCCAGGTATTGGCAATTGGCAACTACAAAAGTTATCCTGATGATTACGAAGTAGCACCTGCCACGGTTTCCCAGAATATTCAGTCATTGGCGAAGGGTTATTGGGACAGCCGGGAATATAAAGAAGTAGAGCGGGATGAGCGACTGGGCATCCATTTGGAAGATTATCAGCATTGGACAAAAGAAGCATATGATGCATTTATGAAATCCAATCAACAGTCCATGAACTAGACCATTCACCGTTTTTTCAAAAAAGGCAGCCTGAAAGTAACCGTTTTCTGGCTGCCTTTTTTATTATTTAATGCTTACTGCAACCATTTCTCCCTGAATATTGTTTATATAAGACGGTGGATTCACTGCCATAAATGTAGTGGGCACTACACCTGCTTCTTATTTTACTACACCGTTCCGAGCTGGTGTTCGTAACCCCCTGAATACATAGGCTTGTGGCTGAACCTGCCATTAATCCTAAATTTTCAGTGCATGAAAAAGCTTATCTGTTTGTTCATGATCCTGGGTGCAGCCTGGCGGTTAACCGCCCAAATTACGCCAGCTGTAGCTGTATTGCCAACTGAGGATCTTGTAACACAAATCTTTGGCAAAAACAAAGAGTCGTTGTTGAATGACTTTTTAAAGATTTCCCCTTTGGAAGAACGGGCGTTTCAATCTGCATTCCTTGAGTATGAAACGGAGAAGAGTCCGTGGTTGACGGAGCGTATTGCTTTACTGAAGATGTACAACGAGGAATTTTCTTCTATTGATGAGAAGAAGATGAATTCTCTTACCAGGCAGTTTATTAACAATGACCTGGAATTCGGACGTTTGCAAATGCGTTATTTCCGGAAGTTCAACAAGCTGCTGGGCGCCACCAGGGCGGCCAAGTTCTTTCAGCTGGACAATTACCTGGAGCAATCGACGAGGGTATACCTGCAGAACCAGCTGCCTTTTATAAAAGAGCTGGAATCTGATAAACTGGCAAAACCACTTACGGCGAGGTAGCGGATGATGTTTTACCCGGGATTAACCTGTTTCTGTTTTAATCCCGGGTATAACAATCTATGGTTCTTCTACAAAATCTTCACTACGCGGTATGGCTTTGAATTTCTCCATGAGTTCAGGGGGAAGTCCTGTAAGCTTGCGCTTACGGGTATCTATCCATGCGCCGTCTACCAATACAGTAGCGGATTTGGTGCCATCGCCCCGGAAAATTTCATGTTTAATGGACCAGCGGGAGCCATCGGCCCGGCATTTGGTCATTTCACAGCTCACGCGCACTTTGTCGTTAGGGCTGATTTCCCGGTGGTAGAACAGCTCTTCCCGGAAAAGAATGGGCCCCAGCTGTTGCTGTATAAAATGAACCGCGGTAAGTCCTACCTGTTCAAGGAGACTAAGCCTGGCCTGTGCGGCAAAGTCGGCATAGGCCGAGTGGCGCAGGTGCATATTAGCGTCTATCTGTGACCATAGTACTGGTCCTTCAAAGAATATGTTCATACTTAAATTTACGGAAAAGTGGTGTAAAAAAGCCGGTCCAAACAGGCAGGAATTATACCTGTAACGGCTATACGTAAATTGTGCTGGTAGCCGGATGTCTGCCAGGGGGCTACTTCTTAACGAAATTTTTCTAATAAAAAAAGCAAAACAAATTTTTTTAGAATCAATTCGTTTTATACTTTCGCAGCCTGGAGAGTTGGCAGAGCGGTCGATTGCGGCAGTCTTGAAAACTGTTGACTGTAACAGGTCCCGGGGTTCGAATCCCTGACTCTCCGCCAGCAAAAAGAGGAAGAATTAGTAATAATTCTTCCTCTTTTTGCATTAATGCGTCTGTTTTTTTCTATTTGTTCATAGAAAATGTGTCGAATCCCTCTGAGTTTCAATAGGTCGAAATGCCTTTTTTTACAAACTCAGGAACCATTTAGTAGTTTCAATCCTTGAAGCTTCCGGGCCAATCTCAAGACGCCTTGAATAGATTTGCTGTGCCGCTTTGCCGGCAGGATAGCGCAGCTGGTCCTTTCCGTCAGTTGCAGCACTAAAAATAACTTCCGCGATGTTTATGGGTTCACTGGATTGCTGTATGCTGCCGAGCATCTTCTGTATTACGCCATCGTATAAAGAATGCGAAACTACATCGGCAGCGGTAAATAAATTAGTTTTCGTTGCATCCGGTGAAACTGTTTTAACACCTATACCAAACATTGATAATTCAATGGATAAGCATTCGCTTAAACCTTCTAACGCCCATTTGGTGGCGTTGTAGATACTGCTTAGCGGAAAGCCTGTAAGTCCGGCCGTAGATGTGGTATTGATAAACAATCCCGCTTTCTTCTCCCTGAAATAAGGTATAAATGCCTGTATGACTTTCAATGGCCCCAAAAAATTAATGTTAACCTGCTTTAATACCTGTTCTTCATTAACAGCTTCCACAGGGCCAAACAAGCCATGACCGGCATTATTTAATACAACGTCAATGTTGCCTGACGAAATTGCCGATTGAACCGTTGACTGAATTTGTGCATTGTTAGTAACGTCTAAAGGGAGAATGGTCACATTTTCAAGCATTGTCAGCTCCGTTTCCTTTTCC
Source organism: Chitinophaga ginsengisegetis (assembly GCF_900168065.1). Lineage (GTDB taxonomy): Bacteria > Bacteroidota > Bacteroidia > Chitinophagales > Chitinophagaceae > Chitinophaga > Chitinophaga ginsengisegetis. The sequence continues at coordinate 425,062 of NZ_FUZZ01000006.1, forward strand.
GGTGTTCTCATGGTGGCTAATACCTTCCAGCCTTTAGCCTGAAATAATCTTGCAGTTGCTTTGCCGATGCCTGATGAAGCACCTGTAATAAATATTGTTTTCATATTCTTGATTTTTCGTGAGTATCAAAAATAGACCTGAGAAAGTATATATTTGATACCTGTATCCAAAAGGATACTTAATCCTTTTTTAGTACTCCTATGACACAAAAAGACAATGAAAAGCATTTTAAAGAAAAGATCAAAGCCATACAGGACACCATGTTTGTACTAGGCGGCAAATGGAAGTTACCGGTTATCCTTTCGATTTACAGTGGTAACAAGCGTTTCAATGACATAGCGGGGTCTATTCCCGGCATCACCAATCGTGTGTTATCTAAAGAGCTAAAGCACCTGGAGGAAAATTTACTGATTAGAAGAGACGTGATAAACGACTATCCCGTAAGGATCGAGTATACTATTACGGATTACTGTTTAACTACAGAAGAAGTGGCAGCTCCATTAGAAAAATGGGGCAAAACCCATCGGAAAAAGCTCCACGGAAAACTATAAGTTCAATTATCAATTTAAAACAGTTTTTACTTCAAGGCCTGAAGGAATCCATTTTTGAAACTGTAATAACTCGCTCTCTCCGCCTCACGGCACAAAATCGAACCACTCGATCAGTGAAGTTTTTTATTGGGATAAGGCATCAGGCTTAAACAGCTTCCAATGTTCCCCGGACACGGCCTCGGTTGTGCCGTCTACTGCTTTGATAGCACGCTGGTCGTCTATTGCGTATACAGGAAAAGGTAGTTTTAGATGTTGTAACCTACACACAAATACCATTGGGGCTTAAATATTTTTTGTTTTGACCGCTTATTTTACCCCGGCAATACTAATTTTATTGTATATTAATTACGGTTTGTTCAGCAACTTTAGCCTGGAATTCCTGAAGACCCGATCCACGATTATTTGAAAACCTTTAGTGACAATGTAGTAAGCAACCAAAATCTAATGTAACAATCTGATAACATGATCTTCTGTTAATTCAATAACAACATTTTTAGTTTTATGGCCTGATTTGCTTTTGAGGAGCTGCCATAAATTTATTTTAAAACATCACTTTAACGAATGCTAATGCCACCGGCTTAGTGTAGCCCGTCTTTTAATCAATAATAACGACCAATTATCACTAATTAAACAAACAAATCACTTAAAGATTGCTTTATGAACAAAATCTATTATCGTAGGTTTTCATTACGATTTCCTGTGAAACTCTTGACTGCCTCCCTATGCTGGGTAGTATGCCTGTGCATCGCCTTTTTACCGGCGGTAGCGCAGGACAAATTCAGGGTTCAGGGCAGGATTACAGATGACAAAAATCAGCCCCTCCCGGGTGTAAGTATTTCTGAAGCAGGTACGCGCAATGGTGTGGTATCGGATGTAGAGGGAAATTATCGTTTAGAAGTTACCAATGGTAACAGTACCCTGCATATTGCATTTGTTGGGTACGAAAGCAAGGATGTAAATGTAAATGGAGTGCACAGCCTCCATGTATCTTTGCAGGCGCAGCTAAAACAGCTGAATGATGTGGTAATCACAGGTTATGGTAAAACCAGTAAAAAGAATGTGATCGGCGCTATCAGCTCCGTCAGTTCAGGAGAATTTACACAGGGTGTAATTGCCTCTCCGTCGATGTTACTGCAGGGTAAAGTACCTGGTTTAACGATTACAAAAAGTGGTAACCCCAACCAGAATCCCAGCGTAATACTGAGAGGGCCATCGACCTTGCGCAGTGGGGCCCAGGAACCGTTTTACGTGATTGATGGTGTGCCGGGTGCGCCTATCGATATGGTGGCGCCGGATGATATCGCAAGCATCGACGTTCTCAAGGATGGCGCTTCCACTGCTATCTATGGCGCCAGGGCCGCCAACGGCGTAATCATGGTGACTACCCGCCGGCCCAAAGCGGATCAGCTGCGTATTGCCTATAACGCTTATGTTGGCCTTGAAAAAGTATCCAAACGACTTGAAGTACTTACCGGTGATGAATTGCGGAAATACCTGGCAGATAATGGCCAGGCACTTGCCGCTGTTAACAACAATGTATATCCCGGTACCACTACACCGGTAAATACCGACTGGCAAAAGGAAGTACAACGCGATGCCGTTTCTCATAATCATAACCTGTCGCTCATGGGTGGATCAAAAAGTACTACCTATGGTTTTAGCGTCAACTATCTCGACAACCCCGGTATCATCGAGGGTTCATCGCTGAAGAGAATGGGGTTACGTGCCAACATCGATCAGCGAGCATTTAACGACCGTTTGCGGCTTGGAGTGAACATTTTCAACTCGTCTACCACACAAAACAATGTGCCCGACGCAGTATTGTCGAATATGCTTAACTACCTGCCTACCGTATTGGTAAAACAACCTGACGGAAGTTTTACGGAAGACTATGCCGGTAATATCCGCGGTAGTAATAACCCGGTAGCACTCATCGCCAACAACAGCGACGAAACAAAAATCAACAAGTTCCTGGGTAATGGTCTTGCTGAAGTGAAAATACTCCCCGGTCTTACTTATACACTGAGCCTTTCCACCCAGCGTGAGCAGGTAACCAGAAATGTGTATTACAACAGTTTGTCCGTACTCGCGAAAGGACTCAACGGTAAAGCTACCCGCCTGGCCTGGACCAACACCCGTAACATCATTGAATCTTATTTTAACTATGATAAAACGGTTGGCAAACATAACTTTAAGGTATTGGCTGGTTACTCCTGGCAGGAAGACCATAATGGAGATGGCTTTGGCGTAAGCACACAGGGATTTGGCAGTGATGCACTTTCCTGGAATAATCTTAGCCTGAGCAACCCGCCTCCGGGCACCGTAGTATTCGATAACTCTGCTACCAGTACGCTTACCACCCTGCGTTTGATTTCTTACTATGGCAGGATCAATTACCAGTATGCAGACAAATATTATTTCCAGGCATCGCTGCGTAATGATGGTTCCTCTGCTTTTGGTAAAAACAACCGCTGGGGTTATTTCCCGGCAGTATCAGCAGGATGGCGTATCAGCCAGGAACCGTTTATGAAAAAGAACGACCTTTTTGATGACCTCAAACTCAGGGTGAGTTATGGTGTGTCCGGTAACTCGCTGGGCTTTGATCCGTTGGCGGCGCAGCTACAATACAGCAACACAGGCCGTTATTATGATAATGGTAACCTGATCAATGCCATCGCTCCTGTGCAAAATCCTAACCCCGATCTGAAATGGGAACGTACCGCTATGTTCAATGCCGGTATCGACTTTGCCATCTTTAAAGGACGACTGAGCGGTGCAGTGGACTACTACGATAAACAAACTTCAGATCTTATCTGGAACTACCCGGTATCTACCACTCAATACATTACCACCACGCTGCTGGCAAACGTTGGTAAAGTAAGTAACAAGGGCGTGGAAGTAGTACTGAATGCAGAACCGGTAAGCAATAAAAATTTCTCGTGGAAAACTTCCGTCAACGTATCACATAATACCAATAGCATCAGCGCACTTTCCAGCGGACGGTTTACACTGAAGGACATTCCTACTGCCATACTTGGTGGTAAAGGACAGTCCGGTAACTGGAGCCAGAAAATCCTGGAAGGACAACCCATTGGTACATTCACGCTGTTCCATTACCTGGGGAAAGATAAAGATGGCGTATCTACCTATCAGAAGGCAGATGGTACAGTTACTACCTCGCCAAGCATCGGCGACCTGATGCAGGCGGGCAATGCGCAACCCAGCATTAACTACGGATGGAGCAACACCTTCACCTATAAGGGATTTGACCTGAATATCTTTATCCGCGGGGTATCCGGCAATAAGATACTCAATGCTACCACCGCGGCATTGAACACGCCAACAGATGCGAAAATGACCAACATCCTGAAATTTACAACAGGGGAATCCTATAACGACAAGAACTCTTTCCTGATCTCCGACAGGTTCCTGGAAAATGGTTCCTATCTGCGTTTGGACAACCTGACACTGGGGTATACTTTCAAGATTAAAAGTAACTACATCAGTAAACTACGTATATACGGTAACGTTAACAATGTATTTACTATTACAGATTATACAGGCATAGACCCTGAAATTGATCTTGGTGGCCTTACACCAGGTATTGACGCCAGGAACTATTATCCTAAAACCCGGTCATTCATTTTTGGTCTGAATGCCATTTTTTAATCCATCTGACTATTTAAAAATAAAAATATGCGCTATAAAAAAATCATCGGTATTTTCCTGCTTGCCACAATGGTGCTTACAGCCTGCAGTAAGCTGGATGTAGATGTTGAGTCGAAATATACGCCTTCCAACTTTCCCTCCAACAACGCTTCTTATGCAGCTGCCATTGGAGCCGTGTATTCACAGCTGGCGAATACTAAATCAGGGGATGCCACCTACTGGATGAATGGCACCGGCTTTAGTTACGGAGTGGACTACTGGATGTTACAGGAGTTCTCTACCGACGAGGCCATTATTCCGGCCCGCGATGGTAACTACGATGATGGCGGAAAATACCGTTTTATGCACCTGCATACATGGGGCAGCAGTCATCCATACGTGATTAGTTCCTGGCAGTGGGGTTTTGGCGGCATTAATATCGCCAACAACGCCATCAACCTGGTAAACGGGTTACCTGCGGGGGATTATAAATCCGCTTCTCTTGCGGAACTGAAGACCATGCGTTCGCTTTTCTACTTTTTTATGATGGACCTGTATGGTAATATTCCCGTACTGGATAGTTTCCCGATAAACACGCTCCCGGCCACGAAACCGCGTAAGGAAGTATTTGCCTTTATCGAGAACACATTGAAGTCAGCATTGCCCAATCTTACCACCAAAGTGGATGGCAGCACCTATGGACGTGCCACCAAATGGCTGGCTTTTGCATTGCTGGAAAAAATGTATCTCAATGCAGAATACTATACCGGCACACCGCGTTATACTGAGGCGGTAGCAATGGCAGACAGCATCCTCCTGAATGCGCCTTATTCATTGGATGCCGATTTTGCATCGATCTTTAAACCGGATAATGGCCCGCAGATCAAAGAAACCATTTTTGCCATTCCTTATGACGCCAATCTTATCCCCGGTTGCCACTTTACACGTTTCTGTCTGCACCCTTTCCTGAAGGAACGTTTCGACCTGCCGGCAGCATTTGGTCCCAGCGTGGCGCTGAGTACTATTCCCGACTTCTATGCTTATTTTAACCAGCCGAACGATGTCCGTAACAATACCTGGTTATCCGGTAAACAGTATAACAAAGATGGTACTCCCAACATTGTTCATACCACTACCAAAACGTTGGACGCTTCATCTACCGGTGCTGATACCCCTATCGACTGGTGGGTGGAAATTTCACCAGCTTTAACGCTGAAAGCCGGTGGAGAAGCCAAGCTGGATGTAGGTAACGATTTGAAGGGACAATTAAAAGGTGTGCGTTCCATCAAGTATTACCCTGATAAAAACGTGAATACAGCCACCCGTTTCCAGAACACAGATATTCCCGTGTTACGCCTGGCTGATGTGATCATGATGAAAGCAGAAGCGATTCTCCGCGGCGCCACGCCTACAGTGGTGAAAGGAGAGCTGCAAACCGCCGATGTATTGGTGAATAAGATCCGCAGCCGTGCAGGTACCACTCCATTGGTGGGTACTACGCTGCCTATGATCCTGGAAGAGCGCGCCCGCGAATTTGCCTGGGAAGCCTGGAGAAGAAATGACCTGATCCGCTTTGGTAAATTTGAAGGCAAATGGGGTTTCAAACCGGTTGATAACGATGTTTTCCGCCGTGTGTTTCCTATTCCTGCAATAGAGCTGGCACTGAATCCGAACCTGGTACCCAACCCGGGGTATTAAAATTCTTTTAAAAAAAAATAAATAACGTAGAGGCTGTATCATAAATAAATGATGCAGCCTCTTCTTTTTGTTACTGCATTTTGCCTTATATTAAAAATCAGTTTTACAACTACTGGTAAAATAAAAATGAGCTAAAAATATCAAATCAGATATCTTTTAACTCATTTTGATAATTAGATAATCTTTCGTCAGCTTCAACCTGCTCAAGGATCTGTGCGGTCACGCTCCAATGCTTCCTTCAATTTTCTATACAGGGTCAAATCAGGCTCCGGCTGATTTTCCATCCAGCCATAGGTAAGCCCCTCGAACCTTCCACGATAAAAATCATCGTTTTCCGGATACATTCTTATGCCATCATAATATCTCCTGAGGAAATACTCGTAATTCGCACGGTCCTTTCTGCCGGCAAATTTTGCACCTTCCTCGTAACCGTAATTAAATTCCCGCTCATACACAGACAGTACTGGCCCAGGGGGATTAGGTCGCGGTGGAGGAAGCGTTTGGGCATGAATTGATAATGAACCCAATAACCCAATTAAAAGTACAGCCATTGTTTTAGTCACTGTATTCCATTTTAAACGTCGTTTTATTTTATTTTCCATAAAATAGTATTTAGGAAATGAAATTAGCTATCCTTACTATTAAACAATAGTACAGAAGCGACAAGTTTATACATTCATTATAATCACAGGTTTGTGTTTTTTTAAAGAAACACGTACGCTATCCTGTTTTCATGTGTAATTATATAGGAACACTATATGTTTTAAACATGAAAACGGGTTGGACATCATGATACGTGTAATATTTACAGTTGTTTTATTCTTGTTGCCTTTTGTTGTAATGGCGCAGGAACGTACATCTGATACCATTCCTAAAACCAAAAAGTTGAAGGAGGTAACTGTAAGAGCACGTTGGAAAGACAGGCACCTTGCGTTAAACAAACAGTATGTTATTAAAGATGAATTTAAACCTATTGAACATTATACCTTCGATTTACGGGATCCGATAAATCCCGGAAGGGAATATTTTGTTTTAGACTTTTTGAATAAAGAACTGCCACGGGGATGGGCCACCAATAGTATTCTTTCCTGTTCTTCCGGTATACAATATTATATAGACGAAGTGGAGGTTAGCTATGGAATAGTAGCCAGCCGCCCGTTGTCAGATTTTTCCTATGCTAAAATTTTCCAGGATTTACATCCCCCGTGTCCGGCGGTGGTGTTGTATACCAGGAAGGGAAAGGATTTAATAAAGCGAAGATAATCGCTATGTGAGTCACTTACTTCGTAAGTATCTCTATCTTCCCACCCTGTTTAAATAAATCGTGTGATACAAAATATCCTTTGTTCTCCCTGCCATTTACTTTAATGGCGGTTAAGTTCCTGCCTTTACCCGGTTTGGAAATAGTGAGCAGTTTACCGTTGCTGGTTCTCCATTTTATTTCATCAAACAACGGAACGGTAACAAGGTATTCCGGATCGGTAGCGGAAAAAGTGTAAAGCCCCAACGCACTGAATACATACCAGGACGACATTTCGCCCGCATCATCCATTCCGCAAAGCGCCAGTCCTTCGTCGCCGATGCCGTATAAAGTATTCAAAATAGTGTCGATGATCTTTTGTGATTTTTCCGGTTTTCCGATAAAGTAGTAAGCAAAAGGCGCTTCATGATCCGGTTGGTTGCCGTGGCAATACTGGCCTATCATCGTTTCTACATTTCTCGCAATATAGCTGGGATTCCAGGGAATGGTGAACAGCGAATCCAGTTTGGATTCAAACCCTTTGGCACCGCCATATAGCGCTATCAGGCCGGGCATATCGTGCGGTGCAAAAAAAGATACCTGCCATGCATTGGCCTCCCTGTACATGTATTCGTAATAAGGATATTGCGGATTAAAATCCTTAATCCATTCTCCGTTTTCCAGTTTCCCTCTCATAAACCGGGTAGACGGATCAAACATATTTTTGTAGTTCTTGGACCTTGTCATCAGCATGTTGTAATTAGCCGTGTCGCCAAGTTTTTTTGCAATCTGCGCCACTGAGTAGTCGTCGTAGGAATACTCCAGTGTTTTAGACACGCCCGCCTTCCCTTTCGTTTCTACGTGAGGGTTAGTTACAGCAGGATCGCTGATAAATCCTTTCTCCATATACTCTTTGATAAACGGCCGCGCTCCGCCTTCTACGGTGGCGTTTTTCAACAGTATCTGATACGTGCCTTTGATATCGAAATCGTCAATGCCTCGCAGGTAAGCTCCTGCAATTGATGAGGACCCGTGATCGCCATGAAAAAAGGTAGGTATAAAACCGGTTTTATCTCCCACATCTTTCATAGATTTAATTACATCCAGCGTTACCTGCGGGGAAATAAGCCCCAGCAGCACATCTTTATTCCGGTAGGTATCCCACAAAGAAGGCTCGGTATAATAATTGAAATCAGCTTTTGTCACCTGGTGTTTTGCATCTGTGAATTGTCCGTTTACATCGCTGCGCAAGGCTGGCCACAGGAAGGAGCGGTACAGGCAGGAATAAAACATTTCCTTTTGTTTGGCAGTGCCGCCTTTTACCTGGATAGCAGACAAGAGCGTTTCCCATTTTTGGGTGGCTTCTTTCCGGATGTCATTATAGGATTTATGACCAATTTCTTTCTCCAGGTTTTCTTTGGCGTTCTCTGTACTGACAAACGATATTCCTATTTTCAGTTCAACCGGCGTGGTGCTGCCGTTGACTAAATGCACCATCGCAAAGCCGTTGCTTTTACCTTCTTCTTTCTTTTCCAGTTTTTCAATATTGGTATTGAGGATGGCATAGAAGTAGATTTTTCCGCCTGCCTGCTGATATCCCTGCAACGCGGAAGCACCCACCTGTTCGATGTTCCAGCCGTTTACTTTATTATTGGCCTTTGCCAGGTCGAAGAGGATTTGCCGGTTGGTGTTATTCTTATATTCATACCGGTGGTAGCCGCACCTTAAAGTGGAAGTAAGACTAACATTCACCTCATAGTCGTCCAGGTATACCTGGTAGAACCCGGGAGCTGCACTTTCTTTTTTATGGGAGAAGTGAGAGCCGAATTTTTCCCCAGGATTTGAAACCGGTAACACGGGGATATTACAGAGGTTCCAGTGTCCCTTATTGGTATGGGTAAAGCCGTAAATTACGGAGTCTTCATACTCATAGCCAGCGCCGGAACCGTATTCCGTCATAGGGCTTAACTGCACCATTGCATTTGGGAGGGAGCTGCCGGGGAAGGTAAGCCCGGCCCATGATCTCCAGCCGCGTGGCAGCTCATAGCCCAGGATTTTAGGATCCGTCATCGGTGCAGTACCGATGAAAGTATTTACATATTTTGTATAGGTTTGACTGCTACCCGCAACGGAAGTAAACAGCAGAATCAATAACGCGCCTAAAGTTTGCTTTCTCATTCCTGTGTGATTTATTTTATTGCGGTATTTCACCGGTGTACCTGATATCAAAGAAGCCGAATGCGGCGTTTTCATCCGGGTTGCCCTGGAAGTTCAATCCCGGCCGCGGACTACGGTCCCACGGTGGCAGGAACCCTACAGGATATGCTTTCTTATCCGGTGTAAGCTCTTCCCAGGTTGCCTGTTGTTTCCAATACACCTTACAGGTAAAATCAGGCAGCATCACCATTTTCAGGTGTACAGGCTTACCGGTATCAGGTACTTTCTGTTCGCTGAGTACATTTCTCTTTCCATCCTTTATTACCCAGAATTCCACTTTATCCTGGCGTACAGCAATGCCAACGGCGGCGGATACATCTCCATAAATAATTAATCCTTTGCCGGCCTTGTTATTATTCAATACGGCAGTACTGATTTCATAAGCCGCTGCATAAGGTCTGAGGGTGAGCGCTATGCCAGCCGGATGATTGCTGTTGTATAACCCCGACAGCTGCAACTTTCCCCCCGTTTGACTGAACACCGGCTTCATATTTCTAAAATCCCACTGCCAGAATATTTTCTTTGTTGGTTGCGCAAAGTTATAATGAAGATGAGTGTTCTCTTTGCTGTTTGACGCCACAGGGACGGGCCTGAGCGCAGGCCACTGGTCGGGCTTCCACGACAAAGACGAAATTAATGCTTCCCTGCCGGTAAACACATTGCTGGCTTTGTTATAGGCATGGTAAATATAAAAGTCGTTGCCCGCAGTATCCTGTACAAAGGTGCCATGTCCGGGGCATTTCCAGTTCCCGTTGTCAGTCAGCGCGGGATTATTGGTATCTTCTTCGTAAGGCCCGGTGATGGCGGTTGCGCGGGCTACGTTAACCAGGTAGCTGCATGACACGCCACAGCAATTACCTGCGGAATAAAAGAGGTAATAGTAGTTGCCTTTTTTTATGATGCTTTGTCCTTCCATACCTGAACGGGCATTATCTTTTAACAGGGTGAAAGGCTTGCCTGTCAGTGAAAGTCCATCACCGGAGAGTTTACTCCCGAGGATCTCAATAGGCCGGTCATCCAGGCCGTAGGCTTTCCAGGTGATGTATAATTGCCCGTTGTCGTTAAATACAAATGCGTCGATGGCTTCCTTGCCATGTTCTATGATAATGCCATGATCTTTGAAGCCATGATCCGGAAATGCCGAGGTGGCCACGCCTATGCAGGAAACGCCATCGCTCTTTCTTTTCGCTGTATAATAAACGTAATAGGTATTGTGATGAAAGAAATATTCCGGCGCCCAGAACGAAGAAGAAGTCCAGGAAGGCGCTTTATCAAATAAGAAACCTGTCTGTTCCCATTGTTGCAGGTTATTTGAACGGAAGATCGGAAAGTGTGGTCCCCATTCGCTGGACGTGCCGATGGCATAGAAGCTGCTGCCCTTCCGGATAATGGAAGGATCCGCAAAGTCGCCGGGGATATTTGCCTGCTGGGCTATTGAAGCATGAGTACCTGTCAGAAGTGCGCAGATAGCCAGTACCGGGAGTTTAAATCTCATCTTTATAATCATTTATGGAATAGCCGGGTAAGGTGGATTAGAAACCGGTGGGAACAAAAATAGAAGGTTATGTGGATGTTTTTTCACTAAAACATCTCATTCCTTCATTGTAAAGTCTCATTATGGGGTTGAATCTTATCTTGTTAAAATAGCGGAATAGTTAAAAGACATGTTTAAGTATTTCAAACCAGGCGGCAGTGGTCAGAAAGCTCACCAGGATGCTGATACCAATAATTAAATTTATGACCCTGGTATTCAGCCTGAATTGTTCCGCTATTACGCCGGAGGTTACTAAGGTGGGCATGGCAGCCTCAAAAATACTGATCCTGGCTATATCGCTGCGTTCTTTAAGCAACAGTGCCGCCACCACTACCAACGCGGGCGCCAGCAGAAGTTTGTATAACAGCACCACCGATACCTGGGAGATCTCTTTTCTCCAGCCGCTGAATTTTAACTGGAGGCCGATAGAAAATAATGCCAGCGGCGCTACGGTGGCTACCAGTTTATCGAAGAATGGTTCCGCTACAGAAAGATCGGTTACCCTGCTGAGCAAAAGCGCCAGCACGCAACCCAGGAAAGGAGGAAAGGTGAGGAGTTTTTTCAGAAGGAATCCTGCACTGGCAGGGGAGTTGCCGGAGGCGCCACCCTTCAGCGCCGTAATAATACCGATGGTAGATAAGATCAGGAACGTCATCTGATCACAGATGATAGCGATACTTATAAACTGCTCGCCAAAGTAAGCGATGATCAGCGGGAAGCCAATGAAAGACGTGTTACTGTATCCGCCTGCCAGCTCCAGGGTAGCGTGGGTGCGTTTTGAATATTGTTTGTACCGGCAGTAGATATTCATAAAGCACCAGCTTCCGGCCACCACTATCACGGCGCTTAACACCGGCAGGATCATGGCGGGCGACCAGGTTACTTTTGGGAGATATTTGAAAGATACTGCGGGCAATGCGATGTATAATATCCAGGTGTTGATGCCTTTGTGCGCATCCGGATGAATGATGCGTGCGGACTTCATTACCATACCAGTCATTATACAGAATGCTATCATTATAAAATTGATCATAATAACAGCAAAGCTAGCTACCAGGAAGAAGGGTTAATTGTACTTTCTGGTAGTACAATTGCACTTTTGTGCAGCAGGTTAAACGCCTTTTGTTCTGAAGGCAGCCGGGGTGAGGCGGGTATTCTTTTTAAAAAAACGGTTAAAATAGGAAGGATCGGCAAAGCCAAGACTATAGCTGATCTCTTTAATAGTAAGCGGAGAAGAGGCCAGCAGGATCTTGCTTTCCGTGAGAAGTCTTTCCTGTAGCAGATCGTGCACGGTATAGCCTAATTTTGATTTGACTAACCGGTTAAGATTCCTGGGCTGCAGGTTCAGTGCATTGGCGTAAAAGGAAACCGGCTTACCCTTTTTAAAATGTTGCTCAATCAACAGGGTGAGGTTGCGTACCAGGTGTTTGGAGCTGTTTTTATTTTTCAGTTCCAGTGTGTTTTTCAGTTCGTGCAGTTTATTACCAGCCAACAGCAACAGGGATACAAAGTGGATGAGCATATTAAAATCTTTCGGCGATTTCAACAGCTCTTTTTGAATCATCGTGGTAATATGCTCATAAAGTACTGCAGTATCCTCGTCCAGGTCTACAAAGGGTTCGTGGCCGCCCTGCTGCATCATGCCGTTTAGCTCTTCCTGCGGATGAAAGCGGGTGAACAGTTTATAGATAGGTTCATCAAAGATCACCATCCAGCCGTCACGCTCAAAATCGTTCATTTTATGCACCTGCCCGGGATGAAAGAAAAACACCCTGTTGGTCAGCATCTGATGTTCGTATCCGTCGATCATTTGCGTACCGTGGCCTTTAGTGATCCACATGATCATGTAATGATCGTGCCGGTGCGCTACCGTAGATAGCTCATGTACATATTGGTTCATGCTGATGAGTTGAACCGGATTGGTTTCCAGCAATAACTGCCGCGGAATAAAATCTTTCATAGCCCGGTTCAAATTTACAATATGTGTCCGCATTTTTATCAGCGGTAATGATAAAAGATGCCCGTATCGAAGATAGTCCACCGGCAGGCTTTTTGGCCGCAGCTTTTTAGCCCGTTATTGGCCCAGGTGTTACAGGTATAGAAGAGATGATAGCTGCCTTTGGCTTCATAAAAGGCATCGTTCCGGTCGTAGTTGGCATTGGTGGCAATGTACACGGGCATTTCGCCGGGGAGCGTGCGGAAGCTGTTGTTGATATAATGAACCAGCCGGGCATATTGTTGCTTGTTGACCATAATCCTGCGGCAGCTTTCATCTTCGCTGAGATGGCGGTAGTAAGTGGCATGGATGGCAGCGGTGCTAAGACTGAATGCTGCCTTAAAAGCGGTGCTGGCTTTAAGATCTGCCCAGGTAGGGGTTTCCAGGTAAAAGCCTTTGTCGCCCCAGCCAAAGGCCAGCCATTGTGCGGTGGTGTCTTTGCCAGTGGTATTGCTGAAGGGGATGCGGGTGCTCCAGTCTATTTGTTCCGTGCGTACAGGCAGTACCAGGTCGGTGTGTACGCCGTTGGTGAGGATATAAATGGGGATGTCCGCATCCGGCACTATTTCCCTGCTGGTGCTCATGCGTGAAAGCGTGTAGGCCGATAACAGGTAAACGCTGATCAGCAGCACCAGGGTTAACAGGGAGTAGCCGGTAATTTTTAACATCTTCTTCAAGAATATCCATTTGGTTCAAAGCTACAAATTAGCATATTTTATTATTTTTGCCGGGAATCAGTTTTTCTTAACCCTGGTTGTTGAAATTGCTATGTTCCCATTTTGGAGTGACTATTATTACCTGGTTATCATTCTGCAGATTATATGTGTGGTGCATGTCCTGAAATCGGGGAGAAGCAGGGAGTGGTTATTTTTTATCCTGTTTATCCCGGTGATAGGCGTAGTCGTTTATTTTATCCGCGAAATATTGCCGGATATTACCAATGGCAGCTTTGGTGAAAACCTGTTGCGTACGTTGTGGCCCAACGGGCGTATCCAGGAGTGGGAGAAGAAGGTACGTATATCCGATACAGTTACCAACAAAATGCAGCTGGCAGATGCTTATGCACAGCAAAAGCAATACGACAAAGCCATTGCGCTGACCCTGGAGTGCGCCAATACTTTTACCAAAGATCCGGGTATTATCCTGCAACTGGCCCGGCTCCAATTCCTGAACGGGCAGTATGCGGCGAGTATTGTGAGCTTTGATAAAGTAAATACTTTCAAGGGAGTGCGGATGAGTAAGGCAGAAGATGAGCTGATGTACGCGCGCGCATTGGAACAAACAATGGAAACCGGCAGGGCGGAAGAAGAGTACCAGAAAATTATCCGGGTGCATCACTCACTGGAGGCAATGTATTATTATGGATTGCTGCTGAAGAAGCAGGGCCGGACAGACGAAGCGCGGGCACAGTTCGAAAAAACGGGGCAGGAAATTGATCTGCATCCCCGCTATGTGAGGCGAACGATCCGCAAGTGGGTATGGTTATCAAAAAAAGAATTGGCTACTTTATAAAGAAGAGGCTCCGGTGGATACCGGAGCCTTTGTCTTAACGCTATAAATTACGGCCCTTTTGGAGAGGGCGCCTTAAACACAAATCAGCTTTAAAGTACGTAGTAAGCGGGTGTTTCCACCTGCTCTTCCGGTGCAGCTTCCTGTTCGTGCAACATTTGCCGGAGATCATTTTCAATTTTCCTGGCAATAGTTGTTACCGGTGTATCTGTAGGTTTATTTTCAAACGGGTCCTGCAGGTTGATCGCCATTTTTTCGATCAGCAGGAAAGATGAGGCAATGGCTACCACGAGGGGTATTTCCATAAAGCCCAGCACATCTATCAAGGCAAACGGCAATAACAGTATAAAGAAGATAACGGTGAAGTGTGTATAAAGACTATAAGTAGCCGGGAACACGGTATTTTTAATACGTTCACATTTACCCATTGCGTCGCAGAGCCTGGTCAGCGTCTGGTCCAGGGCAATTTGCTGGTATTGGTTTATCCAACCCTGGTCCATCGCATGTTTCAGATCTCTTCCATGTAAAAGCAACAAGGCAGCCGGCACATTATCATATCTCATCACATAGTTTAATTCCCGTCTTGATAATAATCTGTCTACACCTTTGAGCGGATCTGTCTTACGTAACGATTGTCCCAAACTATAGCACCATGCTGCCTGTCGCTTTACAAAACGCTCCTGGAAAAGGGTAAGGTCTTCCGATTGATACGTAGTATCCATCAGGCTTAGTACCTGTCTTGTCAGCGAGCGTGAATCATTTACAATTGCGCCCCATATTGTCCTGGCTTCCCACCATCGGTCGTAGGCCTGGTTGGAGCGGAATGCGAGTAGTAACGATAACACCGTTCCCAGCACCATTGGCACAGCTATAGGAATAACCAGGTTGGTGAAATCATATTGGTAATAAAGGATATTAATAGCCAGTGAGTAGATGGTCACCAGCAGGATTTCTATCTTTATTTTACCAAAAACATAATTTAAGGGGATATTATTTTTCAGTAACATAACCTAGCTTTTTATTCTGTTGCCAGCAAAAGTGCTGAGATGGTAGACCTGTCTACCACATACTTCCGTTTCTGGAGTTGGATCTTCATCTTTGGATAATTGCATTTGCTGATCAGTTTTTCCGGATCATAGCTTCTTTTGGAAGGCGCATTAAATTCATGATCGGTCGGTTGAATGATCAGGTCAATGTTTTGTGCCAGCAGGAAATTGCGTAATGCTGCGCGGGTGTTGCCATGAAAGAATTCTATCTTCAGCTGGTTAATGGCAGATGAATATTTGTTACGGATTATTTCACAACCATCCTGGAAGTCGGACGAAATAAGTTCCACGTGCCTGCTGTTGCGGGTGTAGGTCATCAGGTCAAACAAAGAGTCCGGCATTTCCAGTGCGTGCATTAATATAATATTTACCTGCTCGCCTGGATGCTGCGCTACGATGTTGTGTACATAACTGAGTGAGCGGATAGAGAAATCTGTGGGTATGAGTATATTTTTCATATCTGGTAGCTTTTATAACAACAAAATTATTGCTGTGAAATAAGTAACCAGTAAGAGCCGCGTTAAAAGATAGTAAGAATGTGGTAAGAATCCGGTAAGAAAAGCAGCCGCTACAGTGGAAGTTCCACCCTGATCTCGGTTCCGTGGTTTACACGGCTGTTTACAATGATGTCTCCTTTATGCATACGAATAATATTCATAGCCAGTGGCAGCCCGATACCATACCCTTTGAAACGGCCGGTATTGGAGGCGCGGAAGAAGGGGGAGAAGATATAGGGCAGATCTTCCGGGGGGATGCCGATGCCCTGGTCTTTTACGATAATAATATTTTTCTTTTCTGTAGCGGCCAGTGCAATAGACACGGGTTCGTTGTTGGAATATTTCACCGCATTCATTACAATGTTGCTGAGCGCCAGTTCCAGCAGTTGTTCGTTGCCGGGGATCACTAATTTTTCTTCTTCTTCCGGGAACAGGCTGTAATCTATTTCCACCTGGTTACCCGGGTGCAGTTTATCGATAGTGTTTTTTACGGTGAACAGCAGTTCATCGCTGCGGATTTGTCCCCATTCCTGTTTCTTGCCGTCAAAGCCGGTTTGGGCCAGGTGCAGCAGGCTTTTGGTGATGTGTTCCAGTCGCCCTGCTTCATGAAGGATATTCTTCAGGGAGTAGATATATTTATCCTGGGTACGTTCTTTATTAAGTGCCAGTTCTGCTTCGCCGATGATGGCGGTGAGAGGGGTACTCAGCTCATGGGAGGCGTTGCTGACAAAATTATTTTGTGTTTCAAACGCGGTTTCCAGCCGGTCCAGCATATTGTTAAAGGTACCTGCCAGGTCGTTGATTTCATCGCCGCTGTCGTCTACATTCAGCCGCAGGTGCAGGTTGCGGGAGCTGATGCTTTTTACCTGCACCATCATGTGCCGGATAGGTTTTAGAATATATTTGGAGAAGAAAATGCCGGCGCCAACCAGGATGACGCTGGAGGCCACGGAGCAGATGATCAGGATTTTGCGCAGCCATCCCAGGTATTCCACACTGTATTGGTTAATGGCCGATACAATCACGATATACAGTCCCTGTTTGCTTTTATACAACACGCCTTCGTAGAAGCGGTCGCCTTCGCGGTAGGTAGCCTTGCTTTCGCGGTACACCTGTTCGTAGAAGGAGTTGGGAAGGGTGAGTTGTTCATCTTTATGAACGGTGCCATCGGCGGCCACTTTCAGGAAGTATTCCTTTTCGGCCGGCAGTTTTTCCAGGTGTTCCTCCCGGATCTCGTTATAGATCACGGAGTCGGATTCATAATAGGGAAGGGTGGCTTTTGCAGTAAGATAGGCGCGTATTTCCAGCCGTTTATAGAAGTCTTCAAAGGAGTGTTGATTGGCGAAATAATACACCAGTCCACTCATCACGAGGATTGTAGAAATCGTTAACCCGGCAAATAGCAGTAATATCTTAGTGCGTATCTTCATCGGCCTTATTTTCCCTGATCATATAACCCAGTCCCACTACAGTATGTATCAGTTCTGTGGGGTTATATTTATTAATTTTTTTCCGGAGATAGTTAATATAAACATCTACCACTTTGGTATTCATATTAAATTCGATGCCCCATACCTGTTCCAGTATTTCCAGGCGGGAGAGCACTTTTCTCGGATTTTTAAGTAAATATTCCAGCAGCCGGTATTCTGTGGCGGTGAGCTGGATATTTTTTCCGTTTCTGCTGGCGGATTTGGTATCGGTATCCAGTTCCAGGTCCGCCATGCTGAGTATAGCGGCGGAGGTAACGGGAACGGGTGTATCTACCGGGGTTTTTCTCCGCATCAGGCTACGGATGCGGGCTTCCAGCTCCTGTAGCTTAAATGGTTTCACCAGGTAATCATCGGCGCCGCTGTCGAGGCCCATTACTATATTTTCTGTTGTACCCAGTGCGGTGAGCATGAGTATGGGCACATCCAGCCGGGCTTTGCGGATGGAGCGGCATACTTCTATGCCGTTCATACCGGGCAGCATTACATCCAGTATGATCAGCCGGAATGATGGGTTATTGAGTGCCATTTGCAGTCCGCTGGTACCATCGGGGGCCACGCTTACTTCGTAGCCGGCTTCCGAGAGGCCGCGGGTAATAACAGATACTACAGCAGGTTCATCTTCTATCAGTAATAGTTTCATGAACAACAAATATAATTCTATTCGAGGTGGCTCACGCAATTAAACAGTTCGCATTTCCAGTTTTCGTCGGAGAACTGGAGCCTCGTGATGGAAGTATTTTTCATGGCGGGAGTAGGATGCATTTGTGGCAGGAGGGCGTCCAGCATTTGCCGGATAAAGCTGCCATGACTTACCAGCAGTATCTTTTTGCCACTATTTTCGGAGAGGAGGTCCTGCATAAAGGAGAGTCCTCTTGTTACCACGGCATTGTTGCTTTCCATACCGAGGTCCATCAGTTTCCAGTTGGCGCCCCACCGGAGGATGCGTTCTTCCTCGGTGGTACCTTCAATGAGGCCGCCGCCGGCTTCCCCGATACGTTGGTCTTCAATTACACTTTCTATATTAAGCTCCTGTGCAATGATGGCCGCTGTTTGCCGGGCCCGGAGCAGGTGACTGGAATAAATGAGGTCCCAGGTTTCGCCGGTGAGCCGTTGTCCCAGTTTCAGGGCCTGCGTAATGCCTTCTTCATCCAGCGGGATGTCTGAATGGCCTTGCAGTTTGCCTGCTTTATTCCAGGAAGTGGTACCGTGACGAATAATAGCGATCTGGGTCATATTGGGTCTTTTAGTCATTCCGGGGAACAAATATATATAAAACACCCCGGGGTTAATAGTTAAAATTCCCGGCGCAGGCAGAATTCAGCGGCGTTTTGTATATTAAAAGTATAATATATTTGTTCGGAGTGTCGCCCATACTTACTTTCATCCGCGGCTGTTTTGTTCCTGTGAAAATCAGCATGCCCTATAACCGGATCCAATTAATACAGTTTTCTTCATTTCTTATTCAAAAATTAACATTTATGAAACACAATGTTCAGATGCTGGCTCATGCCAGAATGCAAAAAATGCAAAAAGAATACGCTGCCATGATGAGGGAGGGGGTGGAACCCTTTTCTTTATTTCAACTATTTAATCATGAAGAATTCAGGCTGGATGAATTTTGCCAGTCATTCAGACCTCATCCTTATTCCCGCCAGCTGAAACGGGTGGCCCAGGAGTTTTGCGAGCGTTATGGTATCTGGCTTGAAAATGCGGAGCATTACGTCACCTGTGCCATATACCTGTTCCCTACCGCCAATTTGTATCGTATGAATAATATTCTTAAAAACTGCACTGTAGACTTTTTTCTGAATGACACAATGGGACGGGAAGTTTTTACGCACCTGAGTGCCGGTGAACAGGAACGCTGCAATGTGGTCAGGCAGCGTATCGGAAGAATGGATTATCCTTTCGAAAGCATACCGGAGGCTCATGGCGTGGAAACTGCCAATGCAGAGATGCTGCTGGATATTTATAATACTTCGCCAGCCCATTGGTTCCGGGAATTTAAAAAGATGTATAACTATCACATTGATGTAACACACCTGGATTGCAACACCAATTCCCTCGGACATATTCCTACGGTGGAAGAGTATATTGACATGCGGGGGCATATTTCCGGCATGCATCATACCATACAGCTCATTGAGTATAGTGACGGGCAGTTTCTTGACTGGAAATGGATGGAAACAGCAGGTATCAAAACTGATATGCAGCGCCTTCAATATGTTACCGCTGCTATTGGCTGTTTGATGAATGATCTTTTTTCTTTTGAGAAGGAGGTGATCGACAACAGTTCAGATTCAAACCTGCTGATGATCCTTGCGTTAAATGATCCGGGCCTTTCACTGGAGGAAATTATCAGGAAGGCTGCTGCCATTGTACAGCAGTTTTTACTGGAATTTGCATTGCTGGTGACCAGGGTAAGAAACAGGAGTTACCAGCAATTACCTGCTGGTTCAGAAATGGTGGATAAGCTGGATGCACATATTGGCGGCCTGGAAAGATGCGTACAAGCCAGTTGGGTATGGCAGGTTTATACCAAACGTTATAAACGGTCAAATTCTATCTGGAAAGAAACGCAATTAGTACCAGCTATTGCTGCCGCAGTTTAAGCATATTCATTTCTTATTGTAATTCGCCACTGAGTGGATGCAGTTGCTGACTAAGTACTTTTATCAGGAATTTATAGTCAATTGGTTTTTCAATAAAGGCACTGGCGCCGGCTTTCATCATTAGCTCGCGCGACTCTAAAAAGGCATCCCCGGTGGCGATAATAACAGGGATATGTTTCAATAACGGATCTTTTTTCAGACTAACCAGGGCATCTTTCCCATCCATAATGTCCATATGGTAATCCATGATGATGATATCGGGTGTGCGTTTCCTGCTTTCCTCCAGAACTTCAGCCCCGTTTGTAGTCAGGCAAATAGAGCAGCCGGTTTGGGTAAGGAACCTGGATATCAGCAGGGCGCTCATTTCGTTGTCTTCAGCAACCACTACATGAATGTCGCTCAGGTCAGTAATTTCATCTTCCTCATTGTTTTCCGTTTTGAGATCATCATATCTGCCCGGTACCAGGGGAAGCACTACTTTGAAACTGTTTATCCCGGTAGGGCTGCTTTCTGCAGTAATAGTGCCGTTCATGGAATTGACTTTATTCTGAACAATATAAAGTCCCAGCCCTGCACCTTCTGTGTACTTTCTTTTATCTGTAATGAACGGATCAAATATTGTTTTCAACTTATCTTCTGTAATGTGATTACCCATATTAACAATATGCAGCGACCAGGTATTTTTGGCAGCGGCAATGTAACAGTTGATGGTAGTTCCTTTGTGGGAGTATTTAATGGCATTCCCCAACAAATTTGTTATAACCTGGTTGAGTTTTAAGGTATCAGCAATAATCACAGGAGGTATTTCACCTATGCTTAGTTTAATCTTAATATTCCTGGTTTTTGCTATTATCCTGTTTATGTCCACTAATTTTTCAATGAAGGGTTTTATTTCAAAAGCTTCGCTGTTCAGCACTTCCGAATTTCCTGATTCTATCTGTGCCATATCCAGCACGTCATTTACGATATTGCGGGTATGGTTGCTTGCCAATAAAAGTTGATCTACCAATGGTTCTATCCCCCTGAGTTGTTCATTTAATTTTATCTCCCGCTTTAACAACTGTCCTACGCCAAAGATTGCATTCAGCGGCGTTCTCAGCTCATGTGATACCTGGTATACAAATATCTTTTTAAAGTGATTACTTCTCTTTAACTGTTTATTGAAATCATTACTGTGAACATATGGTTTGCTTACCACGATGATAAGTGTTAAAACACCCGCCATCGCTGAGATGCGAAAAATAAATGCCACATCTTGCTGAAGATGTATCACTTCCACAAAATGATAATGGTAATAGGTTTCAAGCAGCAAAAGAATGCCTACAGCCACCACCAGCGATATTCTTCTCGATATTCTGTCTGGAAATATCAGGTATATAATAGAGATCAGGAAGATGATCATTGCCTGCAGCTCAATAAGGTTACTGAGTAGTATGCCAAAATAAATAGACGCAAAACACTGCACCAAAAAAGTACTGGCAGCCGCCACTCTGTAGTATCCCCTGTGATTCATATAAATGGCCGAAACCGTAAGGAGGAATTCTATGGAAGCAGGTATGAGTATAGATAATTCTCTTGTGAATACCATAAATATGGCGCCCACAACGAGGATTAAGGAAGCCAGCACCAGGCTGAGTGTGTTCACAAGTATAATCCTGGATACCAATTCATCGTCTGTTTGCCCCTGCGTACCTGCTCTTGTAATTGATTTTACAGTTTGTTTGATCTGGTTAATGATTTTAATAGTCATGTTAAGCATCGTAGGGTTTAAGTAAGTTAAGCTCGGGATAGCCTTAAATAAAGGGCTATGACAGTTTGTGTTGCAGGCAAAAAAATCTTTTCATAGAAACCTAATGATCTTCTGAGGGTTATTATCCTATTGATAATTCTTCCGGCATCCTTTTTAAGGGGTATGAACGCTGGCAACCAAAGTTATAGTATTTATTCCTAAAGTTAAATTCATTTCATTTTTTTCATGTCCTACCCAAATAACGATTTATAAGTAATCAGTACATTTGTTATTATGGAAATGAGTATCAATCCCAACGAAGAAAAACCAGTCAAAAAGGAAGACGAAGTAAAGCCGGAACCTATTATTCATGACGGCTCCGGAGGCGCATTTGAAGGTACGGAAATGGTAACGGAAGAGCGGGAAGACCAGCCCCGCCCGAAAGGCCCAACCCCTTACTGAATAACTGCCGCATACCGGTGCGGTATTAAATCCTTAAATTAGGTGTATCAAAAAAAGTCATGCTTATGTTATCCTTGGAAAAAATCAGCGAATTATTAGGCAAAGAAAGCGATACCCTGTTGCAGCATCAAAGCAAAACTATCAGTAAAGACCTGCTGCACCTGCCCGGACCGGATACCGTCAATAAAATTTACCAACCTTCCAGCCGTAACCCTCAGGTGTTGCGCAGTTTGGGGCAATTGTTTCAGCATGGCCGTCTCGGAGGCACCGGCTATATGTCCATTCTTCCTGTAGACCAGGGCGTGGAACACAGCGCCGGCGCATCTTTTGCCAAATACCCGGCTTATTTTGATCCGGAAAATATTGTGAAGCTGGCGATAGAAGGCGGCTGTAATGCAGTGGCTTCCACCTTTGGCGTGTTATCGTCGGTGTCGCGTAACTATGCGCACCGCATTCCTTTTATTGTCAAGCTCAATCATAATGAACTGCTCACTTATCCCAACCGGGCGGACCAGGTAATGTACGGCACCGTGGAAGAAGCCTGGAACCTCGGCGCAGTAGCGGTTGGCGCCACCATCTATTTCGGCTCTGAGCAATCCGACCGCCAGATTGTGGAAGTATCGCGGGCCTTTGCAAGGGCGCATGAACTGGGCATGGCTACTATTCTCTGGTGTTACCTGCGGAATGATGCTTTTAAGAAAGATGTGGATTATCACCTCTCAGCCGATCTTACCGGGCAAGCCAATCACCTCGGTGTAACTATCCAGGCGGATATCATCAAGCAGAAATTGCCGGTGGTAAACGGTGGCTATAAAGCATTGAATACCGGAACGTCTTCGTATGGTAAACTGGATGAGCGTATTTATACAGAACTTACCTCAGATAACCCCATTGACCTGTGCCGCTACCAGGTAGCTAATTGCTATATGGGGCGCATGGGACTGATCAATTCCGGCGGCGCCTCCGAAGGAGAGGCCGATCTGGCAGAGGCAGTACGCACCGCGGTGATTAATAAAAGGGCCGGCGGCGTAGGACTGATCTCCGGGCGTAAAGCCTTTCAACGCCCGATGGTGGAAGGAGCAGCATTGCTGAATGCCATCCAGGATGTATACCTGAATGAACAGATCACGATCGCGTAGCGAAGGGAGTGGAGGGGAGTCCCTCCACTCATCTTATCTGGCCGTTGCCACGGACAAACCATTTTTCAGTTACCAGCTTTTCCAGTGCAAAAGGTCCCCGCGCGTGCAGTTTCTGCGTGGAGATGCCTATTTCTGCACCTAAACCAAATACGCCGCCGTCGGTGAATCGCGTAGAGGCGTTCACGTATACCGCTGCGGCGTCTACTTCATTGAGGAAACGCTCACTGATGGCGGTATCGCTGGAAATAATCGCTTCTGAGTGACGGGAAGAATATTTTTGAATATGCGACAGCGCTGCGTTGGTGTCGGGCACAACTTTTACGGAACATTTGAGCGAAAGGAATTCCCGGCCAAAATCTTCCGGCTGCGCAGCGAAGAGATGCGGATAATTATTTTTCTGCAGGATATCGAATGCTAACGGGTCCGCATATACGTCTACTGCATAATGCTGCAGCTGCGGCGCGAGTAACGCGAGGAAATCTGCTGCCACGGCTTCGTCCACCAGCACGGTGTCGAGCGAATTGCATACCGACGGGCGGGAAACTTTCGCATTGGTAACAATGGCCGCAGCCTGTTGCAGGTCGGCAGTTTTTTCCACGTAGGTATGGCATACTCCCGCGCCGGTTTCAATGACCGGTACCCTGGAGTTGGTGCGCACAAATTCGATCAGTTGTTCAGAGCCACGTGGTATAATGATATCGATATACTTTACGGCAGTCAGCATTTCCATTACAAAGCTGCGGTCAACCGGCAGCAGCTGCACGGCATGTTCATCTACCCCGAACTGCGTTAATACGGCCTGGATCAGCGCTACGAGGATGGTGTTGGTATAGAAGGCATCCGTGCCGCCACGCAGCACGCATACGTTGCCGGAGCGGATACAGAGCGCGGCTACGTCCACGGTTACATTGGGCCTCGATTCATAGATCACGCCTACCACGCCGAGGGGCACGGTTTTCTTTTGTACCAGCAGGCCGTTACCGAGGGTTCTTTCCAGCACCAGTACATTGGCGGGATCAGGCAGGCCGGCAATATCTTCCAGGCTGGAGGCGAGATCGCGGATGCGCGCATCTGTCAGCAGCAGCCGGTCTTTTTTCGGGTCTTCGTCCGGCATGCGGTCGAGGTCCTTCTTATTTTCTGTGATAATATCTTCCGACCGGATCAGGATCACCGATGCCAGTTTGCGCAGCAATGCCTGTTTCTGTGCATCGGCGAGGGTACGTATGGAAACGCCTGCCTGTTGCGCTTTTTCCAGTAATGGTTGTATCGTTTGCATGATTGTTTTTCTTTATAACAGCACGATGTCATCGGCGTGGGCCACTTCAATGTTCTGTGCTTTGTGTTGGGTGTCGAGAGTGTCTGAAGCAATTTTCGTCCTGCCTACGGCGATGGCGATATTGTCTTCGTTCACAATTTCAATGACTTCCCCGCATTCAAATTTTTCGAGTACAGCCTGCACGCCTACGGCGAGGAGACTGTGACGCTTTTCCAGGGCTTTTTGTGCGCCGGCGTCAATTTGGATCCTGCCGGTAACCAGGCTGCCGCTGGCCAGCCACTTTTTGCGGGCGGGCATGCTGCAGGGCTGCGGCAGGCACAAGGTACCTGTTTTGCCCGCAATGGCATTGAGGATGCCATCTTCTGTGCGGATACCGAAAATAACGACCCTGATGCCCATCCTGGTGGCCAGGCGGGCGAAGGTGAGCTTGGATACCATGCCGCCCAAGCCGAGAGCGGATTTCTCTTTATCTGCCAGTCCCAGGGCTGCCTTGTCAATAACGTCTATCTGTGGCACCACCTGCCCCTCCCTGTCCAGTACGCCGGCTACGGAGGTGCTGAACAACAGTAGCTGTGCACCAAAGCCCACGGCTATCAGCGTGGCCAGCTCGTCGTTGTCGGAAAATTTCAGCTCCAGGCTGCTCACCACGTCATTTTCGTTGGCAATGGGGATAATGTTGCTGGCCCACAGTTCCTCATAAGTACGTTTTAACTGGAGGAACTGGTTCCTGTCGGAGAAATGCTGGCGTTCACAAAGGCTCTGCGCTACTGCAATACTATAAGGGGCAAAATAACGGCTGTATTTATTCAATAACAACGGATTACCCACGGCTGCCGCGGCTTTGCGCTCGCTGATGGTGCCGTTGTAATGACGTAAAAACTGTTTGCCGGCGGCTACCGCCCCGGACGACACCAGCACAATATGATAATCGGCATGTAACTCTGCTACCTGCCGTGCTATACCGGCAATCACGGTTTCGTCGAGGTCACCGTTCTGATGGGTGATCGACGCTGTTCCAAATTTTATAACTAATATCGGTTTACTCAATTTCTGCTCTATTTGGAGCCTAAAATAATATTAACACGGCGAAATTCTAAATGCATAATTTGTTCCGGTTGCCGGGAAAGCCCTATTTTAACTTCTTATATTGATTTAACCAGCTATATGAGAAAGCCTGTTGCCATGTTTATAACAGCCACTATGGCCGTTTCTGTTGCCTGTCTCCCAACGGCCAAAGGCCAGCAAACACTTCGTCAGCAAATTGCAGGTATCGCCGGAAATATATCTGGGAAAGTTGGGGTATATGCGGAAATCCTGGAAACAAAGGACACCGTTTCCTTTAACCGCGACCAGCATTTCCCGATGCAGAGCGTGTATAAATTCCCGATTGCCATGGCCATGCTCCACCAGGTGGACCAGCACAAATTCCGGCTGGATCAACCCATACACGTAACAAAAGACGATCTGATAGGGCCGAGAGGGGTAAGCCCGGTACGGGACCAGCATCCGGAGGGAAATTTTGATATGCCACTGGGAGAACTGATCGATTATAATATCCGCGCCAGCGATGGCAGCGCCTGTGATGTGCTGTTGCGCTTACTGGGCGGCACCGCCAAAGCAAATGCTTATGTACACAGCCTGGGCGTAAAACAGCTGGCCATTTCCACCACGGAAAAAGTGCAGGTGCCCAGCGAAATGATCCAGTATAAGAACTGGTCTACCCCAATGGCCATGACACAGCTGCTGAAAATATTTTACCAGGAACCGGTGTTGTCGGACAGCAGCAAAAATTACCTGATGCATCTGATGGTGACTTCAAGACCCGGTGCAAAAAGATTAAAAGGATTACTGCCGGCCGGCACAGTGGTAGCGCATAAAACAGGCACCTCGTGGACCACAGACGGGTTAACCCGTGCCACCAATGACGTTGGTATTATTACTTTGCCAAACGGACATCACCTGGCTATTACGGTATTTGTGTCTGATGCAAAAGCAAGTGAGGAAGAGCGGGAGGGAGCCATTGCTAAAATTGCGAAAGCAGCATACGACCACTGGAGCAAATAAAAAAACAGGCAGTTTCATTTTTGAAACTGCCTGCTGAAAATTATTTCATGTATTTCTTATACTCGTTTTCAATATCCATGATATCTATTTTGTGGAGTTTGTCCCCATCAAATAACCACATCTCCCAATTGTATTTAACATCACTTAAATTGAGCGTAGCGGCACTTCCTTTGGCCGAATGAAAACTGATGTTGCCACCGGCAGGTTCAATAATCTTTATGCCCTTTTCCTCCAGGAAGGCGCGGGCATCTGTCATGTAGTTCTGGTAATCTTCATTGATAGTATAAAATGCTTCTTCCCCGTTATCTTTTTTCAGATGTTCCAGTTGAATACTGTCGGGCGTATGAAGTATTGCGCAGGGACGTGTAATCTGGCTGGCGCTTTCGGTTACAGCCTGCACAGGTGGAGCTGCATCTGTCGGAATTTTTTCCTCCGGAATTTTTCTTTCCTGGCATGCATAGAAAGTAATGAGCGCTAAAGGTAAGATAAGGTGCTTTTTCATGGTTTTCATAGCAATAGTTGTTTGGCATATTCGTTACACTTTACTACAGCGTAATGGCGTAAAGATAATATAAAATATACCCCATGCAACTATTGCAATATGTTCATACATGGATAATCTATCAGCCCTGCTGCGCCACCTTGATAGAAGGTGCTTTTATCGCCCGGCGCCAGTGGATGCTGATGTCTGAAACGCTCTGGCAGATCAGGATTAGAGATAAAGGGGCGTCCGAATGCAATAAGATCTGCTTCATTTCGTTGCAGTGTTTTTTCTGCACTGTCTGCTGTAAAACCACCTGCCAGGATCAGCCAGTTTTTAAACTGCTGCCGTAATAAACCAATGTAATTTGAAGGGATCGGTAAACTGCCGTTGGTAGATTGATCAGAGAGATGAATATAGCGTATATCCATCTGGTTTAGTTTCGGGATCAGGTACAGGTGAGTAGCTATTTCTTCATCGTATAATGGCAAGCTATTGTGTGCTGCAAAAGGAGAGAAGCGGATGCCTACCCTATGTGCTCCGGCAATATCAATGGTGCCTTGTACGATCTCCAGTAAAAAGCGGTTCCTGTTTTCAATGTTACCGCCATATTTATCCGTACGCCTGTTGGTATGCGGATGCATAAATTGTTCAATAAGGTAACCATGTGCAGCATGTACTTCTATGCCGTCGAAACCTGCGGCAATAGTATTTTCCGCTGCTTTGAGATGCAGCCCGATCATTTCTTCTACTGCGGTGGTGCTCATTGCTTCAGGTACGGGCATGGGCATAGGGCCTTGTACCGTAGTGATACTGCCATTGGCAGCTATTGCTGATGGCGCCAGCAAAGGCCCGCCACCGGGGAGGTTCAGCGGATGGCCAATTCTTCCGCTATGTAAAAGCTGGAGGAATATGGTACCGCCTTTTTCATGAACAGCATCTGTTACTTTTTTCCATGCGGCTATTTGTTCGTTGTTGTAAATGCCAGGCAGGCGGTAGTAGCCTACGCCATTAGGGCTTATGGCGGTGCTTTCTGCTATGATCAATCCTGCGCCTGCACGCTGACTGTAATACGTGGCCACCATATCATCGGGTACGCCGTTGGTAGCTCTTCTTCTGCTCATGGGCGCCATCACGATCCTGTTGTTTAATGTGAATGTGTTTGAGGCAACCGGTTCCAGTAATTTCATTTTCATCTTTTTTATATCACAAAATTAGACAGGTGTGCAGACATGGAACAGGTAGAATCCGGGGTGATTATTGTAATTTTACAGGTTATGGGAGAAAGAAATTTATATACGCCGTTTGAGTTGTTACAGGCAGATATGTCGGATTGGGATCCGCAGCCGAAGGTGTATTTCTTTTTTGAGATCATCCATATCCGCGAAGGTAGCGGGTTCCGGACGGTAAATAATAACCGGTTCCCTTATCATAAAGGCAGCCTGTTTTTATTTACGCCGCGCGACTGCCGCGGGTTTGAAGAAGAAACGCCTACAAAGTTTGTATCGATCCGCTTTTCTGAAATGTTTGTGGGCATGTCTCATTCTGCGTCCGAAAAGGCGAGGCTGGGCGAGTGGCTCCGGCAACTGGAGTACCTGTTCTTTTACCACAACCGGCAGGAACAGTTATTGATCAGCCAGGAGAACGATTGTGACATGATCATGGTGCTCATCTGCAATATGATGGATGAATATGAGAAGAAGCCGCCCTATTACCAGCAAAACCTGCAGCACTATGTAAGTTTGCTGTTGAATATAGTAGCGCGGAATGTGGCGCAGGATATAAATGTAGATGGAACAGACAACGCCGCTCCGTTGATCAGCCGGATGATCGGGTATATCCGGCAATATATTTATTGCCCCGATATGCTGAAGCAGGAGCACCTGGCGAAACAATTCAATCTTTCCCCGCACTATATCGGGGAGTTTTTCAAGAAGCAAACGAACGAGAGCCTGCAGCAATTCATTATTCATCACAAACTCAACCTGGTGCAGCTCAGGGTGAGCTATAGCGACCTCACCATTTCGGAAATCGCCGATGAGCTGGGGTTTACAGACGAAAGTCATATGAGCCGGCTCTTTAAAAAGTATTACGGCCTTACCCCGGCCGCTTACCGGAAGGAGCAGGTTCAGGCCAAAAAAGAGGGGGCGGAAAAAAATATTCATCGAAATATTTCGATATTTCAAAAATAGTCTTACTTTTGCTTTATGGATTTAGCAGTTATAGAAAAAGCAGCAAATGCCATCGCCGACAAACATCGATTATCTATTATAATGGAGGTTGTTAAGAAGGGAAAGCTGGTTTGTGGTGATGTGTGCGGGTTTACGTGTTTGTCGCAGCCTACGGTGTCGCATCACGTAAAGATCCTGGTAGATAGTGGCGTACTGCATTCTGTGAAAAATGGGAGATCTCTGGAGCTGACGCTCAATAAGGAGATGATGAAACAGTTGTCTATGTTCTTTTTACAATTAAGTTAGGTACAAAAAGGGGCTGAGGTGCTACCGGGCGGGTAACCAACAGCTTTTTTTATACTTATATATATTGATACTTTTAAATTAATGGATTGATAGAGAAAGATTTTCTCTTTTTTTTAGACATGACACATTGATAAACTTAAATAAATCAATAGAATGGACCAGTTACAGAATAAAACAGCTGTCATCACGGGCGGTAACAGCGGTATAGGATATGCAACAGCAGCAGATTTTTTGGCGAAAGGAGCAAAGGTATTGATTACAGGACGCAAGCCGGAAGCCGTACAGCAGGCTGTGGCAGCGTTAGGAGGAGAGATAGATAGTTTTATCGCAGACCAGGGAAAAATAAATGACTCACAGAAACTAGCGGAGTATGTGCGTGACCGTTATGGCAAAATAGACATCCTGTTTGTGAATGCGGGAGTAGCAGCGTTTGCATCATTTGCTGATGTAACAGAAGCTTCCTTTGATACGGTAATGGACATTAACCTGAAGGGCGCCTTCTTCACCGTGCAGCATCTGCTGCCGCTGATCAACGAGGGTGGTACCATTATTTTATTGTCTTCCGTAAATGCACTCGCAGGTATGCCGGGAGCAGTAGTATACAGCGCCAGCAAAGCAGGACTCAACTCGCTGGGACGCACCTTATCAAGGGAGCTGGCCTCCAGGAAAATCCGGGTAAATATTGTAAACCCCGGACCGGTAGCCACACCTATCCTTGAAAAGGCAGGTATTCCAAAAGAAGCGATCAGTGAAGAACAATTGGCCAAAGCATTACCGATAGGCAGAATAGGACAACCGGAAGAAATTGCCAAACTGGTTTCTTTCCTCGCATCAGACGACGCATCCTTTATCACAGGTGCAGAGTACAATATCGACGGAGGTATCAGTGTTCATCCATTAATCGGTTAATCTCAAACAAACATCATTCATGTCATCTCTGAAAGACAAAATAGTTGTTATCACAGGCGGTAACAGTGGAATTGGATACACAACAGCAAAGGCATTTTTAGCAAAAGGAGCAAAGGTTTTGATAACAGGTCGTCAGCCTGGTGCGGTACAAAAGGCCGTACACGCACTGGGCCACCCTGCAGAAGGTTTTAAAGCAGATCAGTCAGACATGAATGATATACGGCGCCTGTATGAATACCTGCAGGGCCGTTTCGGGAAAATAGATTCCTTATTTGTAAATGCTGGCGTGGCGAAATTAGCGCCGTTTGAAACGGTAACAGAGGCACAATACGATGAATTAATGAACATTAACTTCAAAGGTGCTTATTTCACCATCCAGCAATTACTTCCCCTCATCAGCGATGGCGGCTCTATCACGCTGCTGTCGGCCCTGAACGCATATTCAGGAACACCCAATGCCACAGTACTGTCTGCCAGTAAAGCAGCACTGAATTCATTGGGCAGAACATTATCGAGGGAACTGGCGGAAAGGAAAATACGGGTAAACATAGTGAACCCCGGTATTATCAGCACGCCACTACTGGAGAAAGCAGGATTGCCGGATGAAGCCAGGACACACCTGAGCAATATCACGCCCCTGGGCAGGTTAGGACAACCGGAAGATATTGCCAGCCTGGTCACTTTCCTGGCATCCGATGATGCTTCGTTTATTACAGGTGCAGAATATAATGTAGACGGCGGCCTTATGGTGCACCCGTTGATCGCTTAATAAATGATCCTGGCGTTGCAGTGTGCAGCATTGTGCAAATGCTGCACCGGCAGCAGGGACTTTAAAAAATTCTTTGTTGATTTACAGTTAACGGTTGTTTAGGATGTTTGCAAACCCCATTGGTTGCCTGCCGGATGCCGCTTGCTATACGGGTATCTGGCAGCAACTTTAAAAATTTTAAGTTGTAGGTTTAACAGCGGCCGGAATAATCTTATTCCGGTCTTCGCTTTTTTAGCCCATCTTCCGGATCAGTTTCCCCAGCGTTTTCAACCCGTCATCCACCTGCTTGCTCCATACCGGGCCAAAACTGATACGTAAACAGTTGTTGTATTTATTCTGCAAAGAAAAAATCCTGCCGGGACAGAAGCTGATCTTATGTTTCAGCGCCTGCTGGAACAGTTCAAATGTATTGATGGATTCGTCGAGTTCCACCCAAAGCACGCAACCTCCCTGCGGCCGTGATATCCTGGTGCTCTCCGGGAAATATTCGCTGATGGCCTGTGAATACCGTAAACTCTGGGTGTGCAGCACCTTCCGCAAATTGCGCAGGTGAAATTCGTACCGGCCTATTTCCAGGAAATGCCCTACCGCCGCCTGTGGCAGCGATGCACAGGCAATAGAGTGGTTCTGTTTCATCATCAGCACCTTTTCCTTATATTTTCCCGGTAACGTCCAGCCAACGCGGTAGCCGGGCGCCAGCGATTTGGAAAAGGAATTACATAACAACACATGACCGTATTTATCAAACGTTTTGCAATTGGCAGGACGTTGTTTTGTAAAATACAGATCGCCGTAAATATCATCTTCTATCAACGCTATATCATACTTCACCATCATGTCTACCAGCGCCTTTTTATTTTTATCCGGCATACAGGAACCCAACGGGTTGTTGTAGTTGGTAACAAATAAACAGGCTTTGATTTTATGACGCGGAATGGCTTTGTCGAGATAATCGAGATCAATGCCGGAAACCGGGTGGGTAGGCACTTCCAGCACTTTTAAGCCAAGACTTTCCGCCAGCTGCATAGAGCCATAATACGCGGGGCTTTCAATGGCAATGGTGTCGCCGGGGCGTGTTACCGCCGACAGGCACAGCGTCAGCGCATCCATGCAACCACTCGTAGTAATAATATCATCTTCCGTATAGGCGCCGCCCCAGGCAAGCGACATCCGGGCTATTTGTCCGCGCAGCAGCTTGTTGCCCTGTAACTCCTCATAGCCGATGCCATTGTTGGGCAGGTCACGCAGCGCATGCACCACGGCCTTCGCCATTTTAGCGGCAGGCATTAGTCCCGGCGGAGGCGTAGCCACAGAGAAGTTCAGGATGTTCGGGTTCCTCATATGACTGAACACTTCCATCACCATATCGCTCACCGTGGCTTCACTGGCTTTCTTTACCGGCGCACAGGTACCCGGCATGGCAGGCATGCGCCTGGAATTAAAGCGGATGTAATAACCGGATTTGGGCCTGGACTCAATCAGTCCTTTTGATTCCAGGTGATAATACGCCTGGAAGGCAGTGGTTAAACTGATCCCTTGTTGCTTGCTGAGCATGCGCACAGACGGCAGTTTCTCCCCGATTTTCATCACGTCTTTTTCTATCAGCTGTTCAATATTATCAGCTACCTGCAGGTACAGGTGATCGGCGGTTTTTATCATGGCATTGCTAATCTGATCTGGTCAAAAATACAAAAATAGCATCTGTTTTATTTTAATTTTTTCGGGAGAGAGGAATGCGGTAGTTCATCCGCCGGCCACCCGTGCCTATCGCAGTTGTTTCCCTATCAGCCTGCCCAGCGTTTGAATGGCCCAGTCCTGGTCGTCGCTCCAGGGGTTGGCATTGGTAAGCCGGATGCAGTTCTGGTAGCGGTCCTGGCTGGAGAACAGTGCGCCGGGCGTAAACGTGATCCCTTGCTCCACCGCTTCTTCATGCAGCTTCCAGGTGTTTATTTTTGGCGAAAGTACTACCCATAAACTGATGCCGCCGTTGGGGCGCGTCAGTTGTGTATCTTCCGGAAAATACTCCTGTATCGCTTTCGTGATCTGCATGGTTTGCATACTCAGCGATTGCCGCAGCGATTTCAGGTGCAGGTCCAGCCGCTGCTGATCGAGGAATTTGCTCAGTACTAATTGCGGCAACATCCCGGTGGCGCCGGAGGCCATAAATTTCAACTGCGCAATTTTTTCCCTGTAACGGCCGCCAATCACCCAGCCCGTGCGCAGCCCCGCGGCAATGGACTTTGAGAAAGACGAACAGTAAAGTACCAGTCCTTCTTCGTCATATGATTTCACCGTTCTGGGTCTTTCTGGTGCGAAATGCAGATCGCCGTACACGTCATCTTCTATCAGCGGCACCTGGTATTTTTTCAACAGCTTCGCCAGTTGTTCCTTGCTGTTGTCGGGGATGCAACAGCCCATCGGGTTGTTGTAGTTGCTTACAAAAAGACAAGCCTGTACTTTCTTTTGCTTAAAAGCGTCTTCCAGTTTATCCAGGCTCACGCCGGTTACCGGGTCGGTGGGGATTTCCAGCGCTTTCATGCCCAGGCTCTCAATGGCCATCAGCAGCCCAAAAAAAGTAGGTGACTCAATGGCAATGGTATCGCCGGCTTTGGCTACCGCGCGGAGGCAAAGACCTGCAGCCTCAATAGCGCCGTGGGTAACAATAATATCCTGCGGCGATACCGCCCGGCCCCAGTTAAGACAATGCCTGGCAATGTGTTTCCGGAAAGGTTCATGGCCGTAAATATCACCGTAAGGGATATACGAAGTATCCAGTTCACGCGCTACCAGCTGCAGCGCTTTCTTCAGCTTCACATCCGGTAGCAGCGCCACATCCGGCGATGCGCCTATCAGTGAAATGGTTTTATGTGATCCGCTGGTTTTCCGGAACATGGCCAGCTTTTCATTGATCTGTACTTTCAGTGGAGTAGGCAAAGGGTTTGTTACCGGCGGCAGATCGGGGCGTAATTTTTTTGAATAGTGTACAAAGTATCCTGATTTTTCCCGGGAGGCCACCCAGCCTTTTTTTTCCAGGTGGGTGTATACCTGCAGCGCCGTGCTGATGCTGATGCCGTGCTCCTGGTGCAGGGATCGTACAGAGGGCAGCTTGTCGCCCACCGCATACACGCCCTCACTGATCATATGCTGGATCTTCTCCGCCAGCTGAAGATAGATAAACCCGTTATTCTTTTTCATCTTCCCAAAGTTAATCTGTTATGGTTTAATATCGATAATTCTGTATCTGTTTTGGTGGCGTTTTTTGCCGTTATTTTGTAATCCTAAACCCACAATCATGACTGCTGTTAAACGAATTGCACAAACGCTGGTACAACTTTGCAGAGCGTGGAAATTTCCGGAGGCACAGGCCACGCTGTTCCATGAAGATGCGGTAAACCTGGAGCCGGACGGCCGCACCACTACCGGGTTAACAGCCATCATGGCAAAGGAGCAGGCATTCCTCGACAGCATCTCGGAAAGACACCTGCTGGAGATCTCAGAGCCCGTAGTAGCCGACGATTATTTCGCGGTGCAGCTGCTGATGGATGTAACGGTCAACGGCGTCGGCCGCCGGACGAGAAATGAACTTTGCATCTATAAAGTATGCGACGGTAAAATTATCAGTGAACAGTTTTTCTACTAATCATCTTAAAAAAATATAATTATGGAAGCAAGAATGGACATCTACAAACTCCTGCCCGGCGCATATAAAGCCATGATGGGATTGCAGGCTTTTGTTAACGAATGCGGCCTTGATAAAACCCTCACGGAACTTATAAAGATCCGCGCCTCACAGATCAATGGCTGCGCTTTCTGCCTGAATATGCACACCAAAGAAGCCCGCCAGATGGGAGAAACGGAGCAACGCATCTACGGGCTGCCGGCCTGGGAAGAGGCGCCTTATTATACCGACAAGGAGCGTGCTGCCCTCGCGCTTACAGAAGCCGTTACGCTGGTAAGCGCTACCCGCGTGCCGGATGAGGTGTACAAAGCCGCACAGGCCGTTTTTACGCAACAGGAAATAGCAATTATCACAATGGCCATTGTCGCCATTAATTCATGGAACCGCATTGCGATTACATCAAGAACATTGCCGCAGGGATAATATCATAAGGGTGTCTCCGGCTGAATGATTAGTTGGAGACGCCTTCCGGAATATATATTATCTTCCCCGCAGGTAATTTTATATCGGATATGTTTAATAAGATAGCGCCTGATAAATGGAAGCATTTTTTCGCAGGCATCCTCATGGGGGCGGTACTCGAAGTGGTTTCAGCATTAACGTTTCCCGGCCGCCCGTTACTGGCCGCCCTTGTGGCCCTGGCAGTGGTCATCGTTATCAGTTATGGCTTTGAGTTGTTTTCATTAATCACCGGCAAAGGACACCACGATGTAATGGACGCCGTGGCCAGTATTATCGGCGGTATTACCGGCATGTTACCGGGAGCGCTGGTATACCAATGGATGTTTGCTTAACCGGGCAAATCCGCAAGAAACCGTAAATCAAAAATCCCCGCTTTCCGTATTTTCGCAACATGGCTTTGCAGAAAATAAAGATCCCCATCAACGACCCGGCGCATTTCTCCTTTGAAGAATGCCTGCGTTTCCTCGGGAGATCGGATAAAGAATGTTTGCATTATATACACCATGGAAAAGTGCGGCGCATGCTGTTGTCGGAAGGTGAACCGGTGGTAGTGGAAATTGCGCCCGGCTCAAAAAACAACTTCCTGGAAGTAACCGTCCTGGCGCCCGCCGGGGAGGCGGTGGCAGAAGCGCCCATTATCAGGTATATCACGCATTGGTGGCACCTGGACGCGAACCTGCAACCATTCTATCAGTATACACAAACAGACCCGCTCTTAAAAGGACTGGCAGAAAAATATAACGGTCTTCGCCTGATAGGTATGCCTGATCTTTTTGAGGCCATCACCTGGCCCGTGATAGGCCAGCAAATAAACCTCGCCTTCGCCTATACATTGCGGCAGCGGTTTATCCGGCAGTTTGGGTATCACGTAGTGGTAGACAACACCGATTTTTATTTATACCCCCATCCAAAGGTGATAGCCGCGTTAACACCGGATCAGCTTACGCCGATGCAGTTTTCCCGCAGTAAAGCATTGTACCTCGTGGAAACCGCCCGGCAAATGGCCAGTGGTGCGCTCAGCGAGGCTACGCTGGATACTATGAGTTATGAAGCCGCGCGTGAAAGCCTGGTAGCCATGAAAGGAATCGGTAACTGGTCGGCCAACTATGCGCTGATGAAGTACCGCCGTTTTCCGCAATCCGTTTTACTGGAAGATGTTGGTTTGCAGAATGCAATAAAAAATAGATTAAATTTGGAAGCGAAGCCTTCTATGCCAGCATTGCAGGAGTATACGAGGCCGTGGAAGGAGCATGCAGCATACGCCACGTTTTATTTGTGGAGGTCACTATTACCCCAATAGATTAAATTTATGGAAGACGGATTGTATCATCTACGTATAGACACCCCCGTTGGACCGCTGCTGATCAGTGGTACAGCACATTTTATAAACGCTGTTTCTTTTACAGATAAACCCGCAGTGGATTTCCCTCAGGCGCCTGCACTACTGCTGGATTGCGCGCAGCAGCTGTATGAATATTTTGCGGGCGACCGCAAAACTTTTGACCTGCCCATTTCCCAGGAAGGAACGGAGTTTCAACAAACGGTGTGGCAACAACTAACTGTTATTCCATTCGGACAAACCATTTCTTACCAGCAACTCGCCCGCCGGATCCATAATCCCAAAAGCATCCGCGCAGTAGGCACTACCAATGGTAAAAATAAACTGGCCATCATTGTGCCCTGTCACCGCGTAATTGGCAGCAATGGCACGCTCACCGGCTATGCCGGTGGTCTCTGGCGTAAACGCTGGCTCCTGGAACATGAACGCACAGATTTATTTACCGGTTTGTTCTGAAAAATCTGATCTGGTCAATATTTCAAAAACTGAATCTGTTTTCAGATAATAAATTATCTCAATTTTGTTCCTGCATTACCACCCGAAAATTCTCATCAACAACGAGTAATCATGGAATTGAAATTGCAGGAAGACCTGAAACATACAGATCAGTTATTACAGTTAACCAAGGATTTCAGCAGCAGGTTTTTATCGGCAATAGATAAACTGGCAGCCGATAAAAAGGTGCAGATCAATAGCCGTGTATCCATTCCCGGTACCGGGATAGGAGGTGCAGCTACATTGGAAGCTTTCCGGCAACAATATGGCAACAGCATTACCGCCGCCGCAGGGCCGCGCTACTGGGGCTTTGTAACCGGCGGCGTTACGCCTGCCGCCCTGATGGGCGACTGGCTCGCATCTGCAATGGACCTCAATTCTTCTGATAAAAGTTCAGCCGCATATTATGTTGAAACGGAAACCATTGCTTTACTGAAAGAATTATTCGGACTGCCGGAAGCATTTTTAGGATGCTTTGTTTCCGGCGCTACCATGTCCAACTTCACCGGCCTGGCTACCGGCCGGCAATGGGTGGGATTGCAGCATGGGGTGGACATTGCAGCCGATGGTGTTGCCGCACTGCCAGGACTGAAAGTAGTATCTGCCGTGCCGCATTCCAGCATCGGTAAAGCCATTTCAATGATGGGAATAGGCCGAAATAACCTGGTGCGTGTTCCGGTATTGCCCGGTCGTGAAAGTGTGGACATCGCCGCGTTGAAAGAATACCTCGAAGCGAACAAGGGAACTCCCATTATTTATGTGGCCAATGCAGGCACCGTGAACACTGTTGATTTTGATGACATCGCCGCATTGGTACAACTGAAAAAGGAATATGGTTTCTGGCTGCATGTAGATGCCGCTTTCGGCGGATTCGCCGCCTGCAGCGATCAGTGGAAACACCTGCTGAACGGATGGGAACAGGCCGATAGTATCACCATCGATGCACATAAATGGCTGAATGTACCTTATGATGCCGCGATGATCTTTTGCAGACACCCGGAGTTACAATCGGCCGTATTCCAGAATGCAGGCGCTGCATACCTGGGCGACCCGGCAACGCAATTTAATTTTATAAATTATATACCCGAAAACTCGCGCCGCCAACGCGCTTTGCCGGCATGGTTTTCTTTGATGGCATACGGCAAAGAAGGATATCGCTGGCTCGTTGAAAATAATATTTCACTGGCCAAACAACTGGGCAGCCTGCTGGACACAGATCCGAATTTTGTGGTGCTATCACCGGTAAGGCTCTGCGTGGTTTGCTTCACACTGGAAGTAGCGCCGGAAGCAGCGGCAGAAGCCGTGCAGGAATACCTGGATGCACTGAACGACAGCGGCGTGGTATGTATGACTGCTACCACTTATGCCGGCCGGCCGGCCATCCGCGCGGCATTGGTGAACTGGCGCACCAGCGGGAAAGATGTTTTGTTGGCCTACGATACCATGAAGGTACTGGCAGAAAAAATAGTGAATAAATATGCTTATGCGTAAATCAAATACAAATGCTTACATCGCGCTTGCCATTGTAAGTATTTTTTGGGGAACCACTTACCTGGCATCCAGTGTGGGCGTAAGACACATGCACGGAGTGATGCTGGCAGGCATAAGACAGGCAACAGCCGGATTTCTGATCACCGGATTTTTTTTACTGAAGGGATATAAATTACCGGGGAAGATAGTGTTGTCGAAATTATTTGTCATTGGTACACTCATGCTATGTGGTGGTAACGGTTT
Organism: Chitinophaga ginsengisegetis; assembly: GCF_900168065.1. Lineage (GTDB taxonomy): Bacteria > Bacteroidota > Bacteroidia > Chitinophagales > Chitinophagaceae > Chitinophaga > Chitinophaga ginsengisegetis. Next base: position 464,115 of record NZ_FUZZ01000006.1, read on the forward strand.
GCTTACCTGGGCGCTGAGATATATTCCCAGCGGACTGGGAGCGATCATTGCAGCTACCATTCCCATCTGGATCACCATCACCAGCTATTTCCTGGTACAACGTACCCGGCTTAGTTTACAGCTGATCATTGGTATGATCCTGGGCTTTGGCGGCGTGGCAGGTATCTTTTATAATTATTTATCAAGCCTCATGAACCCGGATTTCCAGTTCGGAATCATCATCGGTTTTATCTCCTGTATATTCTGGGCACTGGGTTCTGTACTTACGGCGAAGTGGTCGCTGGGTGTGAATTACCTGTATGGCGCAGGATTCCAGATGTTTTTTAGCGGCATCATCATGTTGCTGGTAGCTACTTTGTTCCTGGGACAGCATGTGGAAGTGCAGAGTTTTACTACTGAATTATGGGAAAGCCTGTTGTACCTGGTGTTGGTAGGTTCGGTGTTTTCATATTCCGCTTATGTGTTTGCGTTGAATAATCTTCCGCCTGCACAGGTATCCATTTATGCTTACATCAACCCGGTGGTGGCGGTATTGCTGGGATGGCTCATCCTGCACGAGAATCTCACCTGGTTAACCGGTGTATGTTCACTGGTCACCATCGGTGGCGTATACCTGGTGAACAGTGCGGTGAATAAAAGTAAGAAAAGCCTTGCAGCGGCTGCAAAATAGTAATAGCTATAATTTTTTAAGGTAGAAGTTAATAGACAGATGCTCACCCCGGTGTTTACCGGACGAGCATCTTTTCTTTTGTTATGGAAATGAATTAAATTGAGATGGATTCTTAAATCTGTTATCTTATGGACGTTATTCAGGCAACGGAGTTACATACGAATGAGGTGGCGGTATTGTTTGATGCCTACCGCGGCTACTATGATCAGGCGCCCGATTTCAAAGGGGCACTGGGTTTTATTACAGAAAGGATTGCGAAAAAAGACAGTGTAATATTTGTGGTGATGCTGAATGCCGAAATTATTGGTTTCACACAACTTTATCCCATCTTCACTTCCCTGGGAATGAAAAGAGGCTGGTTGCTGAACGACCTGTATGTATTGGAAGAACACCGCGGTATGGGCGCCGGCAAAGCCCTGCTGGATAAAGCGACGGAATATGGTAAGTCTACCCATGCTGCCTGGCTGATGTTGCAAACCTATATTGCCAACACCGGGGCACAAAAACTCTACGAAAAAGAAGGGTTCATAAAAGATACGAACTCCTACTACTATTATAAGTCACTTTAAAAAACAGGGCGCGAAGGAAACTTTCCGCGCGCTGCTCCGTAAAAAACGATGGACACAACAAAGAATCCCTGGACCATTCACTCCCGGGAAATGCGATATGACAATAACTGGATCAGTATATGGCATCACGAGGGATTAAATCCTGCCGGTAGCGCCGGTATTTACGGCGTGGTACATTTTAAGAACCTCGCGGTGGGAGTAGTGGCGCTGGACGATGATATGAATATTTACCTCGTAGGGCAATACCGTTTCCCGTTAAAGCAGTTTTGCTGGGAAATCCCTGAGGGCGGCGCTCCGCTGGGAAAAGAAACTGCGCTGGATACCGCCAAAAGGGAATTACTGGAAGAAACCGGCCTGGTGGCATCTCATTGGGAAGTGATTACGCGCATGGCGCTGTCCAATTCTGTTTCTGATGAAGAAGGTGTGGTGTTCCTGGCGCGGGGACTGGAGCAACGGGAGGCTGAACCCGAAGAAACCGAGCAGCTGATTGTTAAAAAAGTGCCTTTTGAAGAAGCCTACCGGATGGTAAATGACTTTGAGATCACGGATTCCTTATCGGTAGCGGCCATACAAAAAGTAAAGCTAATGGGCTATGAAGGCTTATTAAACAAATAAACCCGTTACCTTTGCAGCAAATGGAAAGGAAATTTAACGCTTTCAAAGGTGAAAGAAGAGACGGGCAACGAGGCCCGAAAAAATATGCAACGCAGCGGGCAAAGCAATCTACCATGATTATTGGCCGTCAGCCGTTATTGGAAGCCCTGAGCACCGGGAAGTCGATTGAGCGCATCTTCATGCTGCGCACCGCTACCGGCGACATCATTCCGCAAATAAGGGAGCTGGCCCAAACCAACAATATCCCCATCAACTATGTTCCGGTGGAGAAGCTTAATGGGCTTACCCAGGCCAATCACCAGGGAGTGGTAGCCATTGCCGGCAACGTAACCTACCTGGATCTGCAGGATGTGATTTCGCATGTTACAGAAAAGGGCGAAACCCCGCTGTTCCTCATACTGGATGGTATTACAGATGTACGTAATATAGGCGCAATTGCCCGCAGTGCGGTGTGTTGCGGCGCACAGGCCATCATTATTCCTGATAAAGGCATTGCCGCACTGAATGAAGAGGCCGTGAAATCGTCTGCCGGTGCATTGGAAAGTATCGCGGTTTGCCGGGTCAACAGCCTGAACAAAGCCATTGATACCCTGCATCTCAACGGTATCAAGGTAATGGCGAGTGAAATGGAAACGGAAATAAAGTTGTACGATTGCGATCTCCGGGAGCCGGTGGCGGTGATCATGGGTTCGGAAGACAAAGGCGTGTACCCCGCGCTGATAAAGGCTTCTGATGTGTTATTCCGTATTCCGATGGCTGGCAACTTCGAATCCTTCAACGTATCTGTGGCAGCCGGCATCATTTTATATGAAGCGCTGAAACAAAGAACGGTAAATATTTAAGCGGACCCGCGGGAACCCGCAAAGAAAATGGTTTACTATGCTAAAACTAGTTGAATGCCCTCGTGATGCCATGCAGGGTTGGCACAGAATGATCAGTACGGATGAAAAAGTGCAGTATCTGAATTCCCTGTTAAAAGTAGGCTTTGATACGATCGATTTTGGCAGCTTTGTATCTCCCAAAGCCATCCCACAGATGGCAGACACCAAAGACGTGATCCCCCGACTGCAGCTGTCTGGCTCCAAAAGTAAGCTGCTGGCCATTGTGGCCAACCTGCGGGGAGCAGAAGAAGCGGTGGTATTTGATGAAATAAATTACCTGGGTTTTCCCTTCTCCATATCAGAAACTTTCCAGTTAAGAAATACCAATAAAACAATTGCCGAATCCCTGGAACAGGTACATTCCATGCAGGAACTGTGCATTAAGAACAGGAAAGAACTGGTAATCTATATTTCTATGGGCTTTGGTAATCCTTACGGAGACCCTTACAGCCCGGAAATTGTATTACAGTGGGTAGAAGAAATGGTGAAGATGGAAATCGGCGTTATTTCCCTCGCTGATACAGTAGGTGTTGCAGATGCCGCTACTATTACCGGCCTGTTCAAACACCTCATCCCCGCGTACCCGGATGTGGAGTTCGGCGCACATTTTCACGCAGCACCGCATAACTGGGAAGATAAGGTGCTGGCCGCCTATGAGCAGGGCTGCAAACGGTTTGACAGCGCAATTAAAGGAATCGGCGGTTGCCCCATGGCTAAAGATGAGCTGGTAGGCAACCTGGCTACGGAAAACATGATTGCTTTCTGCCATCAGCGGAAAGAGCCGCTCACACTGGATATGACGGCATTGAGGGGCACACAGCGACTGGCAGATGCTGTTTTTAAAGATTAACTGTATTACATGCAATTTCATTTAAGCTTTCCGGTAGCGCCATTGTCTGCAGCTATCCAGTACGATCATGAGCTATTGCTGATGGGGTCCTGTTTTGCAGAAGAAATCGGTGAAAAGCTGCAGGAGCACCGCTTTAATACCGTGGTGAACCCTCATGGTATTTTATACAATCCGCTTAGCATTACCAAAGCCCTTACTTCCTATCTCGACGGGAAAGTATATACGCCCGGAGATCTTTTCCAGCACAATGACCTCTGGAACAGCTGGGATCATCACAGCCGTTTCTCCGGCCTTACGCCGGAAGCCACGCTGGACAACATTTCCCGGATGCAGGCGGCCGCCACGCATGCTATTGAAAACGCCGATTGGCTCGTGATTACGCTGGGGTCCGCGCATGCATACATCTTAAAAGAAAATAACCGCCTGGTGGGTAACTGTCATAAGGTGCCGGCCGGAAACTTCTACAAACGCCTGCTCACCGTAGATGAAATAGTGACGGCGCTGGATAATGTGATGCATCGGCTATTTTTCCGTAACAAGAAAATTAATATACTCTTCACCGTTAGCCCGGTGCGCTACATCCGTGATGGGGTGGTGGAAAATAATCTCAGCAAAGCCATACTACTGCAGGCGGTTCATCACCTGGTGAATAAGTTTAACCGGCTGTTTTATTTCCCGGCATATGAGCTGGTGATAGATGATTTGCGCGATTACCGTTTTTATAAAGAAGATATGGTGCATCCCAATGAACTGGCGGTGAACTATGTTTGGGAGCAGGTGGTGAAGGCGGGTATCAGTCCGGCCAGCCAGGAACTGCTGCACAGCATTGCAGAAATAAACCGGGCGGCCAATCACCGGCCCTTTAACCCGGAAAGTGCCCAGCACCGGCAGTTTCTACAGCATTATGCGGCAAAGGTACAACAGCTGATGGCGGCTCATCCGCAACTGAAGCTGGATGATCTGCTGCAACGTTTTCAATAGTAAAGCGGAGGGAATATCCCTCCGCTTTACCCCGTTTACAACGGAATACCTCTTTTATCTTTCAGATAAATAATACCAACTACAAAACAGATCACAGCAATACCAATCGGGTAGATCAATCCTGCCAGGTGGTTGCCGGTATTGGTAACCAGGATGGTGGAAATGGTGGGTAGCAGTCCGCCGAAAACGCCGTTACCAATATGGTAGGGGAGCGACATGGACGTATACCGGATGCGTGTGGGGAACAGTTCCACGAGGAAAGCCGCAATAGGCGCATATACCATTGTTACAAACAGTACCTGGATGAATATCAGGATCACCAGCCACAGGATATTCATACGGCTTACGGTTAGTTCCTTTTTATCCGCTGTTTCCTTCAGGATGCTGCCATCCGTATAGCTGTGTACGCGGGTGGTTTTGAGTACCAGTTCCCCGGATTCACTTTTGGCAGAATTACTTTCTATCCTGAAAAGCTCAGTTTGTTCCTGCTTCAGTTGCACATTCCCGATATTATCCATCGCTTTATAGATCGGATAGTAGGCGAGAGCCGCCAGCAGCATGCCTGTTAGCATGATCTTTTTACGGCCGATGCGGTCGGACAGGGAGCCGAAGTAAATAAAGAACGGCGTACCCAGCAGCAGTGCAATGGCAATGATGATATTGGATTGCACAAATTCTATGTTCATAGTTTTCTGGAGAAAAGAAAGCGCATAGAACTGTCCGGTGTACCAAACCACGCCCTGACCCATCGCGGCGCCAAACAGCGCTATCATTACCAGTTTCAGGTTTTCCTTATTGGCAAAGCTTTCCTTGATGGGGTTGGTGGAGGTTTTACCTTCCTTTTTCATCTGCGCAAACAGCGGGGATTCGTGCAGGCGTATCCGTATGTAATAGGACATAATGACCAGCAACACCGACAAAAGGAAAGGTATCCTCCAGCCGTAGTTGTTGAAATCATCGGGTGTCATGAGCATGCGGGTAACGAGGATTACACCCAGCGATACAAACAGGCCCAGTGTGGCGGTGGTTTGTATGAAGCTGGTGTAGTAGCCGCGCCGGTTGTCGGGCGAATGTTCTGCCACATAGGTAGCGGCGCCGCCATATTCGCCACCCAGGGCCAGGCCCTGCGCCAGGCGGAGGATCAGTACCAGTATGGGCGCCAGTATACCAATGGTATGGTAGCTGGGAATAAGGCCGATAGCGAAGGTGGAGCCGCCCATGATGAGCAGCGTGAGCAGGAAGGTATATTTACGTCCTACCATATCGCCGAGGCGGCCAAATACAATAGCGCCAAAGGGGCGCACAATAAAGCCTACGGCAAAGGTGGCCAGCGTGGCAATGTAGGCCAGCTGCGGATTACTGGGCGGGAAAAACTTTTCAGCAATGATGGCGGATAAGCTGCCAAAAATGTAAAAGTCGTACCATTCAATGAGCGTACCAGCCGACGAGGCCATGATAACCTGCCAGATGTTTTGCGAGGGGAGCGAGTTCTTCATACGTGTTAATTGTAAACGCTAGCTTTTAGTAGTGAGCTTTTTGCGGGGAATAAGATAATGAATATTTACTATGAGAGCAAATGTCTAACTAAAAATCTCTTGTGCTTAACATCCGGGAATGTTTATAAAGCCTTATCTTTAATAAGGGCCAATTATTTACAATGAAGCAGGGATCAAAAGCTCATATCTGGCGTGTTATCAGTTTATTGTTGTTAGCTTGTATTACGTGTCACTATACCGTGAAGGCTCAGCAAACGATCAGCAACAGACCAAAAATAGGATTAACGCTCAGCGGCGGCGGAGCCCGGGGCCTTGCGCACATCGGCATCCTCGAAGCGATAGACAGCGCCGGGCTGAAAGTAGACCTGGTAACCGGCACCAGCATGGGAAGCATCGTGGGCTCCCTGTATGCAATGGGGTATTCCGGGAATAAAATTGAAGAAGCCGCCCGTAAACTGAACTGGAACAGTTTGTTCTCCAACCAGCCCGTTCTTACTGATATTTCCTATGAAGAAAAACGGGAGTATAACAAATACATCATCGAAATTCCTTTTGAATATGGCAAGCCCAAACTGGCTTCCGGCGTAATTTCCGGGGAAGCGTTGTGGCTGGAGCTGGCCAAGCTGTGCTGGCCCGTAAAGGATATCAAAAACTTTGAAGACTTTAATATCCCTTTTAAATGTATTGCTACCGATGTAGCTACCGGTGCTATTGTAACGCTCGACAGCGGTGAAATTGTGACCAGTCTGCGTGCCAGCATGGCCATCCCTTCTGTTTTCACCGCCGTAAAAATCGGCGACCGCAAGCTGGTGGACGGAGGGGTAGTCCGTAACTTCCCTGTGATCACCGCGAAGGAAATGGGCGCAGATATCGTGATTGGCGCCAATGTGAGCGGCGGTCTGCGTAAAGCAGATCAGCTGGTTACTCCTTTTGATATCCTTTACCAGCTGGGATTTTATAAAGATGCGGACGATTTTACCAAAGCCATTAAACACTGTGATATTTATGTGCCGATGAATAAGGAGCTGGAGAACTATTCCGCCGCCAGCTTTGGCAGCGTGGACTCTATTATTGAAGCCGGGCGCAGGAAAGGAAGGGAGATGTACCCGGTTTTTAAGCATCTCGCAGATTCATTGAATGCGTTATATCCACAGCCTCCTTTTGTGGCGGACCGTCTGCCATTTGCTACAGATATAGAATTGAGCAGCATACATGTGAACGGCCTGATTCACTCCGATCAGAAATTCTTTTTACAACGGCTGCATCTCAAACCCGGCGGTTGTTATACGCCATCGCAGCTACGAAATGCCATCCTGAATGTATACGGCACCCGCTTCTATAAACTCATTACCTATAACCTGGTGCCGGAAGGATATGGTAAAAGCCGGATGGATATACAGGTAGAAGAAAACCCGCTTACCTATGTGAAGTTTGCCCTGAACTATAACACGTTTACCGGCGCAAATGCGATCATCAACTTAACACAGCGGAATTTCATTGTGCCCAACTCCCGGTCGTTTGTAACGGCGGTGATCAGCGAAAACCCGCGACTGGAAGCAGAGTATTTCAAGTACCTGGGACGCAGCCGTAACTTCGGGTTTGGCTTGAGCACGTATTATGAAAATAACGGTCTTACTTTTTATGATATTGATTTTAATAAGCTACAACCATATCGCAGCAAGTATGCCAACGTAAATGTGGACATGCAGTATACCTTTACCCGGAATATGTCTATAGGTGCGGGAACACGCTGGGAGTATATCAAATACAAGCCGCAGCTGTCTAATTTTATGGAGGTGCGGGGAAGTACCAACCAGCTGAATACCTATATTAATTTCGGTATCAATTCCCTCAACCAGAAAATATATCCTACCAGAGGATTGTTGCTGGACCTGGAAGCGGGGCATATCTACAATCAGCACCCGGGCATTAAAGTAAGTTCGCAGGGAGTAGAGCAGGACTATGATACGCTTGGCGTAAACTTCCACGATTATCAGCGCCTGGCACTGAACCTGAAATATTATATCCCGGTGGGCCGCAAGTCGGCCATAGAGCTGGATGGCAACATTGGGTATAATCTTAACTATAAAGAGTCGGTGGTGAACGCGTTTGTAGTGGGTGGTATGACCAATATCACCCGCAACCAGGTGCCTTTTGTGGGGATATACGAGGGAGAAGTGATTACGCCAAAAATCAGTGCGGTGCAGGTGGCCTGGCAGTACGAAGTGCTCCGGAATATTTTTGCTATCCCACGGGTTGGCGCGGCGGTATATGACGGGGAAATTTCCGGTGGCGGAAAATACGAGTACCTGGCCGGTTACGGTTTGGGCGGGGGCTACAGCAGCCGCCTGGGACCAGTAGAGGCCACAGTGATGTATAATGATCAGTCGGGCCGGCTGAAGTTTTATGTGAACCTCGGGTTTAACTTCTAACAGGGATGTTGTCTTTTTCAGTGTAATCCTGAAAAAGACAACGTCCGCTTAGTGCATTCTGTCACCACGGACATCAATATTCTGCAATATTTCTGCTTCCATTTTTAGCCATTCCTGCCAGCGGTCCCGCACTTTTTCTTCCGGGAAATATTCATTGGCGAGGTCAATAAAAAGGCGGTAGTGTCCTGCTTCGGAGATCATGAATTTGCGGTAGAATTCGCGCATGTATTCATCTTCCAAACCTTCACTCAATAAACGGAAACGTTCACAGCTGCGGGCTTCGATCAATGCAAAGATCAGCAGGGCATCGAGGAAGCTGTCGTCGGCATGACCACCTTTCACCCGGTTATCCATCAGTGCATTTACATAATCATCTTTCCGTTGCCGTCCTAAAGAGAGGCCGCGTTTTTTCATTTCAGCAAGTACCTGCCGGAAGTGTCCCCATTCTTCTGTAACGATGGGCGCCAGTTCCTCTACCAGTCGTGTTCTTTCCGGGTTGCGCTGGATCAGTGAAATGGCGGAAGATGCCGCTTTTTGTTCGCAATAGGCGTGATCCGTAAGAATGTCCTGTAATGAAATGGCTGCCAGATTCACCCATCGTGGATCGGTAGGCAGTTTTAGTCCGAGTATTGATACTTTGCTCATATGAAAATAGCGGTTAGCCTGCGGCTTTTTTGCGAAGATAACGGCAAAGTTTAAATTGTGCATCGATAAAGACAGATCAATGAGTAAAGACAGTACTTCTTTTTTAACGCGGTTGCTTGATGAGCGCAGGGAACAGCAGTCGTTCCGCGAATTGCGGCTGCCGGGAGATAAAATAGATTTTTGTTCCAACGATTACCTCGGGCTGGCCAGGAATGCGGAAGTGAGGGAATATATCCATACGCTGATGGAGGAAAGGCATCCGGCCCACGGCAGCACCGGATCAAGGCTGCTGGCAGGTAATTATGAATGGATTGTTTCTGTGGAACAGGACCTGGCAGATTTTCATGGCGCAGCAGCCGGGTTGCTTTATAACTCCGGTTACGACGCCAACCTCGGCGTATTTTCCTGTTTAGGCCGCAAAGGAGATACTATCATCTACGATCAGCTGATCCATGCGTCTATCCGTGATGGCGTGCGTTTATCGGCCGCACAGGCGTTTTCATTTGTGCATAACGATGTTGCTGACCTGGAGAAGAAGCTGAAAAATGCTACCGGGAATATTTTTGTTGCCATAGAATCGGTGTATTCCATGGATGGTGATCTGGCTCCGCTGGCCGGTATAGCAGCCATTTGCGAACAGTATAACGCGCACCTGATAGTGGATGAAGCGCATGCTACCGGCATCATCGGCAACAGGGGAGAAGGGCTGGTGCAGCACCTGCAATTGACAGGCGCCTGCTTTGCACGTATTCATACTTTCGGAAAGGCAGTTGGCTGTCATGGCGCCGTGGTGCTGGGTTCCGGGATATTACGTGATTACCTGATCAACTTCTCCCGGTCCTTTATCTATACTACCGCTTTACCACCCGCTGCTCTGGCAGCTATAGAGGCCGGGTATGCCGCATTTCCCTATATGCAGGCAGAAAGAAAAAAGCTGTCGGAGTTGATTGCGCAATTCCGCGCAGGCATTGTTAATGCAGAGCTGTTGCCCGGTACTACACCCATACAGGCGGTGCTTACACGCGGTAATGAGCATACCCGCGGTATTGCCCAACGGATGCAGGCTGCCGGCCTGGATGTGCGGCCTATCCTGCATCCTACGGTGCCAAAAGGAGCGGAGCGCCTTCGCATCGTATTGCATAGTTTTAATACGCCGGAAGAGGTGGCCCATCTTACAAAAGTATTACAGGCATAAGCGGTTATGAATCAAATTTGATGTATTTTACATATTACATCCGATATGTAATATGAGAATCATCCCCGCAGTTATCACCGCAGCAATTACCTTATCGCTTACATACGCTTTCAGTCATAAACTGGGACAGATACCGCCACTGGGAAAGCTGTTAAGTCCGCAAACGGGCTTCTGGCAAAATGCAGAACCTATTGGAGAATTCCCCCGTGAACAACTGGTGTTACCCGGACTGTCCGGCAAAACAGAAGTTTGGTATGACGACCGTATGGTACCGCATATTTTTGCAGAAAACGAAGGAGATGCCTATTATGTACAGGGATATGTAACTGCACGCGACCGCCTCTGGCAGATGGAGTTGCAGACCTACGCCGCCGCCGGCCGCTTATCGGAAATACTGGGCCCTAAACTGGTACAGTACGACCGTAAGCAACGCCGCCTCGGCATGGTATACGCTGCAGAAGGCACTGTAAAAGAGATGCTGGCAGATCCGGCTACCAAAGTAGCCGTAACTTCTTACGCCGCCGGCGTTAACGCTTATATTGCCACGCTTACCCCTGCCACTTATCCCGTAGAATATAAAATACTGGATTATAAACCGGAGAGATGGGATATTATCAAGTCGGCCTTATTGCTGAAATACATGGCGCACGACCTCGCGGGATTTGCCAATGACCTTGAATTCACCAACGCGCGCCGTTTGTTTTCCCTGCAGGACTTTGACCTGATGTATCCTGACTTCCACGAAGCCACTGATCCCATCATACCGAAAGGCACTCCTTATCCGGCGGCTACGATAAAACCCACTGCGCCACCAGACAGCGTGCTGGCCGCGGCCGCAGCATACATGAAGTTTAAAACGGACAAGCCCGATCCGGACAACGGCAGCAACAACTGGGCCGTGGGCGGCAGCAAAACCCGCTCCGGTGCGCCCATTCTTTGCAGCGATCCGCATCTCAGCCTGTCGCTGCCTTCACTCTGGTACGAAGTACAGATCCATACACCCGATATGAATGTATACGGCGCTTCTCTTCCGGGCGCACCCGGCGTGATCATCGGCTTCAACGACCACATCGCCTGGGGGGTTACCAACGGAGAAGAAGATGTGAAAGATTATTACAGCATGCAATTCCGCAACGGTCGCTCCGAATACCTGTATAATGGCAGCTATCGTAAAGCAGATCTGCGCATAGAAGAAATAAAAGTACGGGGCGGCGCCACCGTTCGTGATACCGTTGCCTACACCGTATTTGGGCCCGTTATGTTTGATAACACCTTCCCGGATAAAACAGCCGGACAAACCTTCCTGGCCATGCGCTGGAAAGCGCTGGACCCATCCAACGAACTGGCCACCTTTAACAAGCTCAATAAAGCCCGTAATTACGACGATTATCTCAATGCGCTTAACAGGTATACCTGTCCTGCGCAAAACTTTGTATTCGCCGATAAAGCGGGCGATATCGCCATCTGGCATAATGGTCAGTACCCGCTGCGCTGGAAAGATCAGGGTAAATGGATCATGCCCGGCAGTGACAGCACCTATGCCTGGCAGGGATTTATTCCTCATGAGGAATTGCCGCACATAAAAAATCCTGAAAGAGGATTTGTGAGCTCCGCCAATCAACGTCCCACCGACAGCACCTATCCATATGCCCTGTACGGTGAATATGATCTTTTCCGTGGCAAGCGTATCAATGAAAGATTATCTGCCATGAGCGCCATCACCACACAGGATATGATGCAGCTGCAAAATGACGACAAAAACCTGTTCGCCGCCGCAGCCATGCCCATGATCAGGAAACACATTGATACCAGCTCACTCACTGCGCAACAGCAGCCCTACTGGCAGCTGTTAACCTCCTGGGATTTTATGGCCACACCCGACAGCAAAGCAGCCAGCATCTTCAACGCACTATGGGCACACCTGGAAGACACCATCTGGCACGATGAACTGCATCCCAAAGACACTACCATCCTGACTTATCCGCAATCCATCACCACATTGCAATTACTGCTGCGCGATACCGCCTTCCATTTTATAGATAACATTAACACGCCACAAAAAGAAACCTTATCACAATTGCTGCAAGGCGCATTTGCGCAAACAGTAACGGAGTTGTCGGAGTTGAACAAAGCGGGCAGGCTCGAGCTGGGAAAAGCACGTGGTACAGATATCAATCACCTTTCCCGCGGCATTCCTGCCTTCAGTGCTTTACACCTGAATACAGGCGGCGGCCAGCATATTGTGAATGCCACCAAGCAAACGCATGGACCTTCCTGGCGTATGGTGGTGCAGCTATCAGACAAAACAGAAGCATATGGTATTTATCCCGGCGGACAGAGCGGAAATCCGGGCAGTCCGTTTTATGATAACAGTGTAAATGACTGGGTATCGGGCAAATATTATATGCTGCATATTTTCAGTGCGGAAGAAAAAGATGATCCTGTAATCCGCTACAAGCTTGTGTTTACGGGGAAGTGATAAAATAATTTCAATAAAATTTGGCTGGAAATAAATAATTCCTATCTTTGCACTCCGTTAAACAAAAAGACGGGGTAAAAGATTCCCTAGCTCAGTTGGTAGAGCAATACACTTTTAATGTATGGGTCTTGGGTTCGAGTCCCAAGGGGATCACTGGAGAGTTTCAAAGCCTGCGCTAGTCGCGGGCTTTGTTGTTTTGGCCTATTTGGTAGTCTATCAAAGTGCGGATTCGCTGTTTCGGTTTACTTAGTTTTATGTGGGTTGACTTATCAATACTAATTTACTTATTTTTAAACTAATTGGTGTCTGTCGTTCTTTGCAGTTAGATGGGACATTAACGATCACTCTTTATATTTCTATATTAGAGAAATCTACATTTTCTGCAGGAAATGAGAGTGCTTTCTCCTCTCGACCAATTTGCTCGCAAATACCTGAATTTGTAGATGATTTTAATCTCGTTTTACCACTGATACCCTGGTATTCAACTGTTAATTTATTTTTGCTAGTGTACCACCAGAGATTATACAGAAATTGAGAAGAATGGATTGCTCATTGAAACTCCATTCCGTTAATAGTATCTTTTATAATGAGTTGTGCATTATTCTCGTCAGCCTTAAAGGAAATTATCTCAAACCTTTCTTTGCTTATACAAACTTCGATGGCTGCCAACATTCCCTCAATTCTCAACTTAGGATTTTCTTCAAAACAGAACTGTAGATTTTTGAATTTCTCATAATTATCCCATAGAAGGTGATTCTCAATAAATCCTACGCAGAAAATCTGTTTAGCACTTCAATTGCTTTTGGGGTATCCTCCTTGGGCACAAAAATATGGTCGTGGTAAAATGCGGCCACCACATTGCAACTGATGCCCGCTTCTGAAAGGGCTGCCGAAAAGGCAGCAGTCAAGCCAATGGCCTCCAGTGATGAATGAACGGTTAAAGTGATCCAACCCGAAACAAAAGAGTAGTCAAGTTTTAAATGGTCAGCCAGCTCCTTTTTTATAATGATAGTGGTTCCCTCTTGCTCTTTAAAAAACAAGACAATATCGTCCATATTGATTCCTGTGAAGTCATGAATGACACAAAAAACATAGTCGCCAATATTATGCTTTGGTTTCATCGTTCTTAAGAGCGTATGTAAATCTTTTTCCCCCTTCATTTTATACGATTTGCTTACAGTCCTCAAAATTATAAACATTCAACCAAAGAAAAGTTGAAATAGTTCAACTTCATTTCCTAATCAACTTCATTTTTTGCCATAGCCCAATGTTTCAATTTTGTATGGTCAATTTCGACATGGAAAAAAATAAAGATGCAAAAGTTAAAAAACAAAATAGCAGTAATTATCGGAGGCAGCAGCGGCGTTGGCTTAGCCACAACCCCAAAATGCCATTTTATGTAAATCTCTTATAAATTGGTTCGGGATTTGTACCACAGGGATCACTGGAAATTCTCGAAGCTCGCGCTGGTGTAGTGCCCCCAAAAAGTTAGACACTTCTTGGGGGCACTACACCAGCGCGAGCTTTGTTATTTGATCTGTTTTTAGTCGATCAAAAGGGTGGATTCGCAGTTCTTGATTACGGGGTTTCATTTGGGTTAACCTATCTGCACTACCAGGGTATTTCTCCTGTTTCAGGATTATTTTCCTCACTGAAAAATTTCCCTGTTGGGCCATCATCGTCAATCAGCGCATATTTTACGATCCGTTTTCCGGTATCTTTAACCGTTCAGAGACCACGATGTCCATTGAAATCTGTCTTTGTATATTATCTAAGTACAGTATCTGGTTTAAAATTCCAAAAACCTTTATTACTCTTTCTTTTGCAGCACTGTCAAGAGCTATAGTTGGTTCGTTTAAAGGGTTGACTAAAAAAGGGAATAGTTGTGGCAACAAGGCCAATGTATTTTCATCAAACAGCAATTTGAAGTATTTGATATTGTCTGTTTTAGCAGGTGGCGTAAAAATCTGATTGGGCATTGCAAAAAGCAAGTGCCGTCAGTAAGCATATAGTCTTGTAATTCTAAATTGTATGTAATTGAGCCGCTTTCAGGAATGAGCCGGACGACTGATCGAAAAACTACGTTATAAATGAAAAGAAAGACAAACCCGGAAATGAGGAAGAGGGGGACAAATCTTGCCAACTCTTGCGCAATAATTTAAATTTCTTATTTCGTTTGATTGTATTTAGAAAATAATTTTAAAATTTTTTCTTATATTAGTCTGATGCCACGGATTCGTTAATTTGTTTAAACCCGACATCGCTATTATGCTCACGACTAAGTTTCTCCAGCTTTTTAAAAGGCGTACTTCCGGATCTTTAAAAGAAGGAAAGTCAACATTTACGGATGATTGTGTGAGAAAAGTCCATTGCACAGGTAATAGACAATGGATCAGGAAATTGAATACCCAATGGAAACAATTCGTTACTGAAATAGAACCTTTTCCTGCCCGTTTTTCAGGAAGAGGGATTGTAATTTGTGCAGGGGGCGTGAATTATTTTACCTGCGCCTGGATCAACATCAATATGTTGAGAAGAAATGGCTGTACACTCCCGATAGAAGTATGGTATACCGGAATAGAGTTGAATGCAGAGGCCATCACGGCATTGGAACGATTGGATGTAAGGTGCAGGAATTGCAAGGACTGCACAACAACCAATCTTACTGCACTCACGAGCTACGCCATGAAGCCATTTGCCATTTTACAAAGTGATTTCAGGGAAGTGTTATACCTGGATGCTGATAATAATTGTATCTCAGATCCTGCATTCCTATTTGACAGTAAAGAATACCAGGAACATGGAACGATTTTTTGGCCCGACTTCTGGACAACTGACCGCCATAATCCTATTTGGAAAATTATTGATTTCGAAGAGGATGGTTCGATAGAGCAGGAGAGCGGGCAGCTGTTGATTAACAAAGAAAAGTGCTGGAAAGAACTTAACCTTTGTCTGCATTTTAACCTGAATAAAAAAGACTATTACAGGATGTTATTGGGGGATAAAGATACCTTCAGATTTGCCTGGAAAGCATTGCATACACCTTATTATATGATTGCAGATGGCGTAGGACTATGTGGAATGGACGAGTCTGCCGTTGGCTTCTGCGGTATGTCAATGGTACAACATGACCCGGCCGGGGAAATATTATTTCTCCACAGAAACTGGTTCAAATGGGATATTATGAAGGATGACGAGATCATGTGGACAACCATCAAAAGATACCAGCCGGGAACCACCAGATTGTTCAGGTTGAAATTTTTAACAAGAGGAAAAATAAAGTTGAAATTTCTGGATCTGGGCGGAGATGTCGAAACTGTTTCATTCCGGGAACTATTCGGCGACTATGAAATCAGATGTCTCGAAATACTTAAGGAACTCAGGTCCAGTGAGCTTTACAGCCGGTTCCTGCAACATACCTATTTTTCATTGTCAAGACCGGCTTACGCAGATGGGCATACGGAAAACATTTTTTCCGCATCCCAGACGGAAGTCTTATCTGATTAATGATGTATGTTGTTTGGTCAGGTTAACTACCGGTGATGGCAGCCTCCGCCTCTGTCAGATTCAACTCTCCCAGGCTGGGTGCAAATGTTATTTTGTATTGTATGTTTTCAAATTCTTCTAAAGAGATGATGTCCTTTTTAAGCATCACTTTTGAATTGTGCAGGATGTGTGCTGTCAGGTTCTTTCTTAATTTCGGTGAATTCATTTTAAGGGCTTCCAGGAAGAATTTTGGTCTTGGTATAATATAGGCCAGGGCAAGCGATTCGGTCAGGGTGAGCTGATTAGCCGGTTTATCAAAATAGAAGTAAGCAGCTTCCTGGACGCCATAGATACCCGGACCGAGTTCAATGATATTGAGGTATATCTCCAGTATACGGTCCTTTCCAATAGAAAACACCTCTTCCAGGTACCACGTCAGTATAACTTCCTCTATTTTTCTTTGAAAATTTTTTCTATGGTACAGGAAAAGATTTCTGACCACCTGCATGGTTATGGTACTGGCGCCGCGGCTTAGTTTCCTGCTTTTTATATTGGATGCCATAGCAAGAAAAATAGCCTCAGAGTCAATTCCTTTATGGGTGTAGTAATGAGGATCTTCGGTACAGATAATTACCTTTTTAAGGTCTGCTGATATCTTGTCCAGCGGAAGAAAAAAAGAATTACCGCTATCAAGGTTAATTGACTTTACAGCGATATCTCCATCATAGACGTTATGAACAAAAGGTTGTTTTAAATAGGAATAGTCTGCGCCACCATGATCCAAAATGCGAAGATTGTTATCCAGTTTGATTTCAAATTCTCTTTTGAATGAGTTGGTTAACTCAAACCGTAAGCGGGAAAAGAAGCCCAGGGTACCGGAAAATGAACTCCTGTATAAACTTTGTGTAGTGAAGTCCTGAAAAGATTTCAATATATCCTCCATTTGACAAGAAACCAGGTTTACCCCTAACTCGATAATGTCATTTTCCCTGTAAAAATGATCCAGGTAGAAAGGGAATCTGAGGTTATTCAGATGAAAACAGGATTGACGGTCGATATGAAATCCTTCTGAGTCGGGTTTGGCATACAACATCAGGCCGAGGTCACAGGTAAATGCCTGCTGATTACTTACCTTACTATTGTGCAAGGTGAGGTCGTGCGTATTGGTTTCAAGATCATAAGAGATCCCGTTGTTTTCGTCTTTACCCCGGCTAAGCCTGAATGTTAATTGTTTGGCAGTTACCGTGGTGGAAGGAGTATCTGTCTGTAGATCAGCAACCATGGTGAAATTACCTACATCCACCGTTAGCTGTTTTTCCGCAACCAGCTTTCTGGCTATTCCTTTTGGCTGGAAGCGTCCATCCTGGTGGGAGCCAGGCGCCGTGTTGTAATAGCGTTTGTTCAAGGCGAACGAACTGATTTTTACCTGTACATTTTTATGACCCGAAAGAATTATTTCCAGATTCTCAATGTTGACCTGCGGAGGAATCGATTCAAACGCAATGTCTACCCGGGTGGATATGCGTTTGTAAAAGTTTCTGATCATATCCTGGGGACTGATAACTACCGTACTCTTCGCTGTCGTATTTGCAGGTATAGTTTCTCTTTTGTTAATAACAATTTTGCAATCAGATATTTTTACAGAGATCAGTTTTATCCTGCCTTTTAAAAGGGAATACCAGCTGAACTTAACCTGGATACTGCCGGTTTCGCAAATCATATTCCGGGCGTTATTATATAAGCTTACAGGCTTTATTTTTACGCTGTTTATGCTGGTGATGCTGACAATTCCGAAATCTGCGCTTATCCGGTAGCGTGATTTTATTTTAAGCAGGATTTTTTCTTTTAAGGATCTGGCTACTGATGAGGTTTGGAGCTTCGTTAATAAACCGGGTTTTGTAACGTTGGATTGCATAAACAGAAATTAATTGATAATTGAAGATTCAAAATGTGTGATGCACTATAGGAAGGCATATGGATACAGCACAGTAAACATTGGGTTATTATACAAAAAATAGAAAAGCAGTTTTGACTCTTCTAATAATTTTGAAATTATCATTTAAAACATTATTTTGCAAATATTAAACCCGAATTTCTCAGTTTTTTTTATTGACCCTCGATTTGTAACAACCCTCAGCGGAGCTGTGTCTTGCTCCATTCAAATTCAACCTGACACTCATTTTGCCGTTAGCGTACTTATTTTTTCAGAATGTAATAATTCTGTGAACAGAGCAAGCTATGCGATAAAAATTTATGCTGTGCCGCTACGTGATTGTACTGACGGGATTTTCCTGTAATTCCACGTGAGCATTCCGCTGAGTTTGGAAGCCAGATCTGAGTTAACTAAGCGATATGCGTATAACAAACCTCACTCAACTTATACAGGCACAAAGTACATTGGGAGATGCTGGCATCACCTTTATTGAAAGCCATACTGATGAACATTTCCTGTTGTATAAAGATCTGTATGAAAAAGCATTGCAGTGCTTACTGGTGCTGCAGAAACGGGGCGTTTGCCGAAATGACGAGGTGATCCTGCAAATTGATGATAATAAATCTCTTCTTATTGCTTTCTGGGCCTGCATATTAGGAGGTATGATCCCGGTGCCGCTGGCAACGGGAGGAACGGATATGCATCGGCAAAAACTGTTTAATGTCTGGAAGATATTGAACAGGCCCCACCTCATCTCCTCTGCAGCGCACTTTGAAAAGATGACCGGATATGCCCTGTCAAACTCTCTTTTTTCAAGCAGTGACGAGATCAGTAAGCGTTACATTAATGAGTCGGAAGTGCTATCAGCCGGTGCGGCTGCTGAGCCGGTAACCGTAAGTCCGCAGGACATTGCGTTTATCCAGTTTTCTTCAGGCTCTACCGGAAATCCCAAAGGCATTGTACTCACTCATGAAAATCTTATTACCAATATACAGGGCATTAGTAATGCTGCGCAATATTCGGTTTCAGATTCCACGTTGAGCTGGATGCCACTTACCCATGATATGGGTATGATCGGCTTTCATCTTAATCCTTTACTGCATGGAATGAATCAGTGCCTGATACCAACAAGCCTGTTTGTTCGCAGACCTGCACTGTGGCTGGATGCACTTTCCCGGCACAGAGCCACCATTACCTGCTCACCTAATTTCGGCTACCGGTATTTTCTGAAGCATTATACACCCAATGATCATCACGACTGGAACCTCTCCAGTCTGCGGATTATCTATAACGGCGCTGAACCCATATCTACAAAAATCTGTAAAGAGTTTACAGATAGCATGAAAAGATTTGGGTTGAGGGAACAGGCAATGCGCCCCGTGTATGGACTGGCAGAAGCGAGTGTGGCAGTTACCATATCGGATCTTGATAGCGATGTGGTCGCTGTAATGGTTAATAGAAATCATGTTAATATCAATGATAAGGTAGTGTTTAGTGAAGAGACTGCTGACGCAGTTTCTTTTGCAGATGTTGGCAAACCGGTGGATGGTTGCTCACTGAGAGTAGCGGATGATGATGATCATCCGGTTGATGCCGCTGTAATAGGCCATATACAGATAAAGGGAAATAATGTAACAAAGGGTTACTACAATGATAAGCAGGCTTCCGGACAAGTATTCAGTGCGGATGGATGGTTGAAAACAGGTGACCTTGGCTTCCTCAGCGACAAGGGATCATTATTTGTTACCGGAAGAGCGAAAGATATCATCTTTATTAATGGTCAGAATTTTTACCCGCACGACATCGAACGCATTGCGGAGGAAATTGATACCATAGAACTAAACAAGATAGCCGTTGGTGGTTTTTTTAACAGGAATACGCAGAGAGACGAAGTGATTGCTTTTGTGCTTCACCGGGGCGAGCTTTCTTCGTTTATTCAAACCGCAACACAGCTGAAGAAATTGATCAATACCAGGTGTGGATTTGAGATTGACCAGGTGATTCCAGTAAAGAATATACCCAGAACTACCAGTGGTAAGCTGCAACGCTTTAAACTGATAGCGCAATACCTCGACGGTAAGTACAGGGAAACAACGAATGCATTATTTCGCTTAACGGAAGATGCGGCCAATGATTTTGACGTGTTTCACCCGGAGACACCTATCGAGCAAAAGCTATTTGATATCTGGCAGCGGGTTCTGAAGTATCCGCATTTTGATGGGAAAGGTCACTTCTTTGAAAATGGCGGGGACTCTTTAAGGGCATCTGAAGTATGCATGTTGGTGAAAAAGGAATTGGGAGTAGAGATGGGCCTGGAAGTACTCTTCCGCTACCCTGCCATCCCGGCACTCGCCGCTGAAATAGCCAACCTGGAGAAAGCGGCGCCTTATCATTCCATCCCCCGTGCAGCACCGTCAGATACGTATGTATTGTCTGCTGCACAAAAACGGATGTACTATACATGGGAAGTAGATCAAACGTCTACCGCATACAATATACCTGTTACATTAAAGATAGACGGGCCTGTTAACCGGGAGAAACTGAAGGCAGCCATAGAAACACTGATATCCAGGCATGAAGTGTTACGTATGTCATTTAAAGACCCTCAACAGCCGGTATACAGGATTCACGAAACAGTGGCTTTGCCGTTTGATTACATAACTTCCACTCCGGAGAACCTGGATCAATTGTTCCGGGAGCTGATTACCCCTTTCGACCTGCATCAATCACCACTGTTCAAGATCCGCCTGGTAAATATTCCGGGGCAGCAACATTACTTGTTTTTAGATTTTCACCATATCATCTGCGACGGTATATCCGTGAATATTTTCATACAGGAATTATTCGAATGCTACAGGGGGGATGAGCTGCCTTCTATTCCCGTTACTTACAGTGATTACTCGGATTGGGAGCATCGTATGTTTGCATCAGGCAGCCTCCAAAGGCAGGAATTATTCTGGAAACAGCAATTAGCTCAATCCGTTCCGGTACTGGACCTGCCCATTGATTTCAACCGTCCCGTTATTTTTAATCCCAAAGGCGAAAAGCTGGAAGTGCTGCTGGATAAAGATATTACCGCCGGTCTTTCCCGGATAGCCACACAATATGCCTGCTCACTGAATACACTCCTGTTCACATTATACAGCGTGCTATTGTCAAAGTACAGCAGACAGCCACAGGTTGCAATAGGTATTGCCGCCGCTGGCAGAACCCATCCGGATCTATTGAATATAGTCGGCATGTTCGTCAACAGCCTGCCTTTGATATGCGATATTCCCGCCAATACTTTTTTCCCCGACCTGCTGGAAAAACATCATCACCTGTTAACGGCCGTGTTGGATAACCAGGATTATCCCTTTGAAAGGATGATACAACAGGCGGGAGCACCTGCTGATGCCAGTCGTAATCGTCTTTTTGATACCATGTTCGTTTATCAGAACATTGGCTACGATCATATGAAGACCGGCGATCTGCAGGTGCAGCGCCATTTCTTCGACCCGGGAATTGCCAAGTTTGATCTTTCGATGGAAGTATTTTATTATGACCAGACATTAAAGTACGTCATCGAATACAACACAAGCCTCTTCAAAAAGGAAACGGCAGAACGGATTTCCGGTCACTTTGCTAACCTGGTAAAACAAATAACGCAGAAGCCGGACGTCAGCATTCATGAAATAAATTTGCTAAGCGGAGTAGAATACCAGGATATCATTCATCATTTTAATGATACCGCTGCAGATTTTCCGCTCCATACCACTATACATGAACAGTTCAGGCGGCAGGCGGAAGCCACGCCGGAGGCGATTGCGATAGAATACGGGGATGATACTATCACTTACCGTCAATTGAATGAGCAGGCTGACCGGTTATCATTTATACTGAGAAGTAAAGGTATCAACACGGAGAGTATTGTGGCCGTGCTGATGGACAGGCGTCCTGAACTGATGGTGACCATACTGGCAGTGCTGAAAACGGGAGCCTGCTTTTTGCCCATTGATATATCAACGCCTGTCCGGAGAATCAGTTACATGCTTACAGACAGCAGGGCAAGTATGATGATCACAGGCAAAGAAGAAAGCGACCTGCCGGAAGTAGCTTTGCTACTTTCTGAGCTGCCCTTGTTGGAAATATTGGATATCAGTTCGCTGACACTACCGGAAAATGTTCCTGCTACTTATAGTCCGGCTGAGCCAAACAGCCTGGCTTACATCATTTACACTTCCGGTACCACCGGGAATCCCAAAGGCGTGATGATTGAGCATCATTCATTGGTCAATTATATTATCTGGGCTTCGGACATGTATGTGAAAAAAGAGGAAGCTGCGTTCCCGCTGTATACCTCTATTTCATTTGATTTAACCATCACCTCTTTATTTTTACCGTTGGTAACCGGTAACAGGATTGTTATTTATAGCGCTGCGGAAGATGAGTTTTTGATGCGGAGAGTGGTGCTTGATAATAAAGTAGCAGTAGTTAAAGCCACTCCCTCGCATTTGATATTGATCGCCTCCTGCATTTCCAGGGAAGTTGCGCGTAACAGTAAAATAAAACGCTTTATCGTTGGTGGTGAGGAATTGACCCGTTCCATTGCGGCGGAAATACACCTGCTTTTTGGTAGTCATATAGAGATCTATAATGAATATGGACCGACAGAAGCAACTGTAGGATGCATGATTCATCAATTTGACCCGGCAGACAAGGCCGCGGCAGTGCCTATTGGCATACCTGCCGCTAACACCCGCATATATGTGCTGGATGATTCGCTTAAGCCGGTACCCATCGGTGTTAAAGGGGAATTGTATATTTCCGGCGAAGGGGTAGCAAGAGGATATTTGGGTAGCCAGGAACTCACCGGGCAGAAAATCATCAACGACCCTTTTGTGACAGGGTTAAGGATGTATAAAACAGGCGATATTGCGAAGCGCCTTCCTTCCGGCCTTATTGAGTATATAGGCCGGACAGATAAGCAAATTAAAATCAGCGGCCATAGAATTGATCTGACTGAAATTGAACACCAGGTGGCAACTTACGAGGGGATTGCTTCTTCGGTAGTCATTATCAGGGACGGGAAGAAGTCTCCTGTTATAGTAGCTTATTACATTGTTTCGGGGAGACAGGAGACCATATCAGAACCGTTGCTCAGGTCTTACCTGTCAGATAGACTACCCTACTACGCCATGCCGGCTTATTTTATTCAACTGGATGCTTATCCGCTTACCTCTAATGGAAAAGTAGATCATGCAGCACTTCCGGCGGTGGAATTTTCTGAAACTTCGGATGTCCGGGAGATAGATGCACACGATAAAACTTTTATAGCCATATGGAATGAGGTATTTGGGGTAGATAATATTTCGGCCAGTGATAATTTTTTTGAACTTGGAGGAGATTCTATCAAGGCTATCCAGATATTATCCCGGTTAGCTGATGAAGGTTTTATGCTGACCATAAAGGATATTCTCATCTATCAAACGATCCGGCAGATTGTCTCCAACCTGCAGAATACGGAGAGTCGTCAGGAATATGAGCAGGGATATATAGAGGGCTCCCGTGAGCTGATGCCTATTGAAGCCTGGTTTTTTGATCAGGATTTTCAACGTCCGGATTTCTACAATCATTCCATGTTGCTTTCGTTTCATGAAGAGATCGATCTCCATTTGCTGCAGTTGTCTTTTCAGGCACTCATCAGGCAACACGATGGAGTGAGAATCAACTATGATCCCAGGCGGGAAACATTATTCTATAATAAGCATCACCGCGATAATCCATTCACCATAACATCATATGACCTGGACGTTCAGGGTCAGGAAATGAAGGGAATATGCATGTCTCTTAAAAGTAGCTTTGATATTTCAAGGGATCTTCTTTTGAAAGCAGCTGTTTTCAGAATGGGAGGCAACCACAGGATGTTATTTATCACAGCACATCATTTAATTGTTGATGGTGTTTCCTGGAGAATTTTGTTGAAAGATCTTTATACTACGTACAAAAGTCTGAAGAACAATAGCCCGGTAAAATTCCCCGCTAAAACAGCAACTGCCAGAGAGTGGTACGATGCTTTGCTGCGTTATCCGCATGTTGAAGGCAATGCGGCGGAACTGGCATTCTGGCAATCAGTGGCCAATGTTCCATTTTCACTTCCCCTGGATAAGCGTCCGGCAGACTGGCGCACGATGAATGCCGCAAGTGAAAAACGTACGATAGATAAAGCAGGCACGCGGGCGTTATTGAAGCTCGCACACCAGGTATATAAATCGGACATAACCATCCTGTTAAATGCGGCTTTAGCGCTGTCTGTCAGGGACTGGACGGGAAAGAATGTATGTGTTATCGAGCAGGAAAATCATGGGAGATATCTCGATGGCCTGAATATCTCCAGGACTGTTGGCTGGTTTACTTCTATGTATCCCCAGCAATTGCAACTCCATGAGGGATCCCTTGAAGCTGTTATACGGGAGGTCAGGGAACAGATGACCCATGTTCCCGGCAATGGGCTGGGATACGGTATTTTCAGGTACCTGCATCAGACCCTGCAGGTTAGCAGGGAGAAATTGTCTGAAATCAGGTTTAACTACCTCGGACAATTTGACCAGGAATTCGACAATGATCTGTTTGCTTATTCCGATGACGCCAGGGGAAGTAACACAGACCCGGAAAATGTGATGACAGCTAAGCTGGAACTCAATGTTATTGTATTAAAGAATACACTGGAAATAGATATACAATATAATCGTTTAGCCCATGAAAAGGCTACCATTCAGTCATTTGCAGACAACCTGGTGAAGTGGCTGCTGCATATGATGGCATATAATAAATTTCGGGAAGAGTTACCAGTTACTTCCTTTTCCCTGGGCGCGCGGGCGGATGGACTTGACGACGATGAGCTGTCAGTTCTTTTTAATTAATACTTACCGGTTATTTCTTCAAAAATATTACCCACTTAAATCTTATTCCCTTGAAAAAGAAGCTTGAGAAATCAAATGTGCAGGAGATCAGCGAGCTTAGTATGGTCCAGAAAGGCATGTTGTATCATTATTTGAAGGAAGCAGATTATAATCTTTACAATGTCCAGATATCCTTTGCGGTATCGGGACCGCTCGATATGAACATCCTGAGACGGGCATTCTCCCTGGTACAGTCGGAGAATGATGTATTGAGATCTGTGTTCAGATGGGAGGAAATAAAGGCTCCTATACAGGTAATTCTGAAGTCCTGTGATCTCGACATTAAGTATTACGACTACTCAAAAGAGAGCCCTGAGACAGCTGCCGGTATAATCATGCGGGAACTGTTGAACGATCAGCAGAAGAAATTTGATCTGACAGCATTACCCCTGCGGGTTAGTGTATTTCAGAAAGCAGCGGAGGATTTCATCATTGTCATCACACATCATCATATTTTATACGATGGATGGAGTACGGCAATAGTGATAAAAGATTTGCTCCGGTATTATAATAGCCTTAATAAAGGGGTTACGCCTGAACAAACTGATAAACCTGCCTTTGGCGCTGTTTATGCGGATAGCTGGCAACGGGTGGATCACGAGGCGTCGGAAAATTACTGGAAGAACTACCTGGAGGGATATGAAATTGGACACCCTTTGTCGGACGCTGCTAACCAGGGAGAACTGTCGCAGGATGTCAGCAAGCTGAGAATCAATAAAAACCTGGATGGCCTTGATGAATTTGTGAAAAAGAATAAAGTTACCAAAGCGGCAGTTATTTATACCGCTTATGGTCTGCTGCTGCAACAGTATGGTAATACAAATGATGTGGTGTTTGGAACGACCGTATCTAACAGGAACCCCTTTGTGCAGGGAAGCCAGGCGATAGTGGGAAATTTTATCAATTCTATTCCAATCAGGATTCATATTGATGAGCGGATAACGCTCGGAGAGCTGGTAAAAAGTGTGAATACGGGATTGATAGAGAGAAGTCAATTTCATCATTCATCTTTGCACGAAATTAACCAGGCAGTTGGCATCACCGCAAATGAGAGCCTGTTTCAGTCGAGTATCGGCTTTGAAAATTATCCGGTTGATCAGCATATTCTCGACAGCGTAGATGGATTAGATATCATGCTGCATGGCTATTATGAGAATACAAACCTGCCGCTGTCTATCCAGGTATTTACCGATGAGGCATTGGTGATCGACTTCAACTATAAGAGCAGTATTTTTTCAGCGGACTATATAGAGAGCTTTTCAAGCTACTTCATTCATCTTATCGGGGATGTGCTAACTTACCCGGATAGGCTTGTCAGTGAGGTATTGTTGTTGAACGCGGCTGAAAAGGATGTCATCCTGTATGCCTTTAACGATACAAAGTCCGGTATACCACCTTATCAGTCTGTTATTGAAATGTTTGAGCGGCAGGTGGCTGCTTACCCGGATAATATTGCGGTAGTTTTTGGAGAAACCAGGCTTTCCTATGCCGCATTAAATAAACAGGCCAATCAGGTGGCGGCCGCGGTACTAAATAGTCATCCGGGACTGGATATCATCGGTTTGCGGGTAGAACCCTCCGTTGAAATGATGATCGGCATGCTCGGGATATTAAAAACCGGGGCTGCCTTTTTGCCTGTCAACCCTGAAACATCCGTATCCAGGCTGAAGAAAATTTGTGAGGAAGCAGGCTGCCGGTTAATATTAACGCAGCAACAACTGTTGGTTGATGTTCCTGTTGGAATTGATCAGCTGACACTGGATCATCCGGACCTGGATAACAGTTCCCCGGAAAACCCGTTAGTGACCATTACGCCTGGTGATCTGCTGTATGTGATATATACTTCTGGAACCAGTGGCATACCTAAGGGCGTGATGATTTCAAATGAGAATGTGATTAATTATGCTACCTGGATCAACAAATTCGCAAAGATAAACCATACCGATAAAACCGCATTGGTAACATCATTTGCATTTGATCTGGGTTATACAGGAATATTTTCCTCCATATTGTCCGGTGCGGAATTGCATATATTGCCTGCGGAAGTTTACATGCAGCCCGCCTTTTTTCTACGGTACCTCCGGGAAAACCATATTACTTACCTGAAGCTGACGCCTTCCCTGTACGGCGCTGTAACAGATCATCCTGATTTTAAAACCGCAACCGGCTTAAGGCTGGTGATACTGGGCGGAGAAAAGATCAGGGTGCGGGCAATAGAACAAACATCCGTACTGCATCCATCCATAGAAATTATCAATCACTACGGACCAACTGAAACAACTATTGGCGCTGTAGCGAGATATGTTCGCCGCGATCAGCTGCTGGACTTTAAGAAAGCGCCCACTATTGGAAAACCAATCAGCAATGCCCGGTGCTATATATTGAATCAACACCTTATGCCTGTTCCTATCGGCATGAAAGGAGATTTGTATATCGCAGGAGCAGGCGTGGGCATTGGATATCTGGGGCAACAGGACTTAACTGATGAGCGGTTTATCGCAAATCCTTTTGAAAGCGGTGCCAGAATGTATATGACAGGAGATATTGCCCGGTGGCTGCCGGATGGGAATATTGAATTTTTAGGAAGAAAGGATCACCAGGTAAAAGTAAGAGGATACCGGATAGAGCTGTCAGAAATTGAAACGGCGATGCTGTCGCTTGATGGTGTGGACCAGGTATTGGTAAAGGCTGAAACGCAGGATGACGATACTGTTTTGGTTGCCTATTATCTCTCTGAAAGTCTGTTGAGTGAAGTGGCCATCAAAGATTTTCTTGCTGATGTGTTGCCGGACTATATGATTCCTGCGTTTATTGTTCATCTGACAGCATGGCCTTTAACTGCGAATGGCAAAATCAACATGAATGCCTTGCCTGTGCCGTCTGTAAATCAACTTGGATATACTGCTCCCACCACAGAAACAGAAGAAAAATTGATTGAGATCTGGTCTGATATTCTGAAGCGGAATAGGGAGGAGATTGGTATCGATCGTACGTTCACGGAGCTTGGCGGTCACTCCCTGCACATTATAGTGCTGGCGAGCAGGGTTTATAAGGTATTTCAGGTATCTGTTTCCATAAAAGACTTCTTCCAACACCAGACAGTAAGGAGCTTAGCGTTATTACTGGCACAGTCGGAAACCCGTAAGCATATAGATATTCAAAAGGCGCCAGTGCAGGAATATTATAAGCTTTCATCCGGGCAAAACCGCCTTTATTTCTTATATCAGTATGATAAGCATTCCATTGCTTACAACGGTGGTATTGTGATGATGCTGGAGGGGTCCCTTGACAAACCGAGGATTGAACAGTCATTAAAAGCACTCGTATCCCGTCATGAAATTTTACGGACCGGTTTTTTTGTAAGAGATGGAGAGCCGGTGCAGCGTGTGTTTCCGGATGTAGCGATGAATTGTGTATATTATAAAGCACGGTTTCCGGATGTGGAGGAGGTGGTAAGAGACTTCATTAAACCATTTGATCTTGAAAATCCACCATTGATCAGGGTGGGTATTATTGAGTTGTCAGAGAAGGAACATATCCTGATGGTAGATACCCATCATATTGTTAGTGACGGTGTTTCCCAGCAGGTGCTTTTTGATGAGTTTATGTCCTTGTATAACGGGGTGCACCTTCCCGAACTAAAACGTCAGTATAAAGATTTTGCAGTTTGGCAGGCCGGCGAAGTGCAACAGCGCCAGATGCGTACCCAGCGGGACTTCTGGTTGAAGGAGTTTTCAGAACCGCCTCAGCAGCTGGATTTGCCGGCAGATTTTCCAAGACCTGTAATTAACAGCTTTAACGGACATGCGGTTGATTTTTCTATCCCCGTCCGGGAAACACAGCAACTAAAATCAATAGCAGAAAAGGCCGGCGCTACCATGTATATGGCAGTAATGTCCGTCTTTAACATCTTTTTGTGCAAACTAACGGGGGAAGAGGATATTGTTATCGGAACAGGGGTAGCCGGGCGACAGCATGCAGACCTGGAAACGATGGTAGGTATGTTTGTTAATTCATTACCTATACGGAATCATCCTGCAGGCGGCAAATCTTTCAGCGGATTTTTGCTGGAAGTGAAAAACAAGATGTTGTCCTGCTTTGATCACCAGGACTATCCATATGAACAGTTAATTGATGATCTCAGTATTGAAAGAAAGACGAACCGCAATCCCTTGTTTGATGTGGCACTTTCTTACGAGAACTACAGAGAAAAGGAGCTGGTACTCCCTGGTCTGAAGATTTCTGTTTTTAAAACAGCACATGCTATCTCAAAATTCGATATTACCCTACGGGCATACGAGAAAGACAATCAGCTATTCTTAAGTTTTGAGTACGCGACAGATCTGTTTAAGGAAGCCACCATAAAAAGGTTTGTGCAATTTTTCACAAATGTAGTATCGGCGGTTACCTCCAATAGCAGCATCAGTATCGCTACGATCCAACTGATTAATCCTGTTGAGCAGCATCAGATCCTGCACGAATTCAACAGTATTGCATCTGCCGGCACACCGGCGGCTACCGTGCTGGAACGGTTTAAGCAACAGGCAGCACAGCATCCGGATGCCGTGGCCATCCGGGATGAAGTAGCTAACCCGATGGAGCTATGGCCTTCTACGGCAGAGTATTTTATTTATGACGACATGTTGTATCATGCGATGACGAACGATATAAGACGAAATGCATGGTATGAAAAGGAGATCAGAAGACATGTGAAAGGAAAGGTGGTGGTGGAAATAGGAACAGGCCCCAATGCTATATTGTCGAGGTTATGCATAGAAGCTGGTGCGGAAAAAGTGTATGCAATAGAAATACTGGAAGAAACCTATAATAAAGCAAAACAGTTTTTAAAGGATGCCGGATTGGATCAAAAAATTCACCTGATTCACGGGGATGCCATGCTGGTGAACTTACCCGAGAAAGCTGATATATGTTTATCGGAGTTGGTAGGCCCTATAGGGGGCTGCGAAGGCGCCGCCGTAGTGTTGAATAATGCCAGGCGTTTTCTGAAGGAAGACGGTATTATGATCCCCGGCAGAAATCTGACCAGGATTGCACCGGTTAGCTTACCCGGATATTTTATTGATACACCCGGTTTTTCTGATGTTTCTGCTCCTTATGTCCGTAAAACATTTGATTACATTGGCAGAACTGCAGATATAAGGCTTTGTTTGAAGAACTTTTCAAAGGAATATCTTTTATCCGGCGCTGAAACATTTGAGGACCTGGATTTTAACGAA
The DNA here is from genome assembly GCF_900168065.1 of Chitinophaga ginsengisegetis. GTDB lineage: Bacteria > Bacteroidota > Bacteroidia > Chitinophagales > Chitinophagaceae > Chitinophaga > Chitinophaga ginsengisegetis. The sequence goes on from NZ_FUZZ01000006.1 coordinate 494,525, forward strand.
GGAGCGGTAAAACCGGAAGATAGCCATGCTGTGAAATTTTATATCCGGAGGGAGGATACTATACAGGGATTCCTGGTATGGTTAACGATGCCGGGCGCAAATGGGGAAGTGCTGGATACACTTGAATATGAGTATTGCTGGCTGCCGGTATTCGTGCCTGTTTTTTACCCCGGGCTTCCGGTTGGCAAGGGCGATATGATTGAGATGGTGATTGACAGGCGGCTGAATGATAACGGAGTTAATCCCGACTTTAGCATCAAAGGTTGTCTGACCAGGACCTCCGGTGAGAAAATTGATTTTGATACTGACTTGCCTCATTTCCCGCAACGTTTCCGTAGTGAACCATTCTACCATAAAATCTTTAATGAAGAGGGCGCCGTTGCAACAACAGGCAACCGGAAGCTGTATGAAAGCATGACCTATAAACGGCTGGATGAGAGGTCTGATCAGGTAGCCGGGGTACTGATGGAGAAAGGGGTATCGCGTGGTGACATTGTAGGCATCCTGCAGGAATGCTCCGCTGCAACAATTGCCAATATACTGGGCGTGATGAAGGTCGCAGCCGTTTACCTGCCGCTGGATCCGCGTTGGCCGGCGGGGAGGATCTGGTCAATCCTGGAAGAGAGTAAACCGGGCTATTGCATTACTGACAGGCCATATCGTGACTTTCTATCCGGAGGCACAGGAGTTATAACAGGCCAGGAACGCCTGCCAGACAGCTTCCTGCCGGATTTTTTATTACAGGATGATTTGTTCATCGAAGGAGATCTGTTTTCTGGTACGCCTGGCCAGGAAGTGCAGGAAAGGGATAATGCTTATATTATTTATACATCCGGATCTACCGGCAGGCCGAAAGGCGTGCTCCTGGGGCATAAGGGCCTGTCTAACCTGGCAACTGTTTTTACAAACGTATTGGCACTCGCTCGCGAAACCAGGTTGCTACAGTTTTCGTCCCTGGGATTTGACGCGTCGGTTGCGGAAATTTTCCCGGTGCTATCTTCCGGAGCTACATTAGTCATCTTCAAAAGATCTGATACTTTTTCTACAGATGTTCTGTATTCAGTGCTGAAAGAACAGGCTATTAATGTTGTTACGCTTCCTCCTTCTGTTTTAAGGGTGCTGCCCGCTGAGGGCCTTCACCAGCTGAGGGCCATCGTTTCAGCAGGAGAGGCATGTGACAGGAAGATTGCATTGCAATGGACTCCTGGGCGGACTTTCCTGAATGCATACGGACCTACGGAATATACAGTTTGTACTTCCGTTCTTGCTATGAAAAATGAGGTGCCGGCGCAGATTACTATTGGAAAGCCGATAGCAAATACCAGGATATTGATACTTGGATTGAATAATGAATTGCAACCTGTTGGCGTACCGGGAGAACTTTGCATTTCCGGGTATGGACTGGCAAAGGGGTACCTGCATAATGAAAATCTCACGTCGCAGAAGTTTGTGCCAAATCCTTTTTATCCCGGTGAAATGATGTATAGAACAGGGGATTTTGGGATGTGGGATGCTGACGGTAATATCGAATTTCTGGGCAGAACAGATGACCAGGTAAAGTTGCGTGGCTTCAGAATAGAACTGGGTGAAATTGAAAACTGCCTGCTGGAACACGAAGAGATTCAGGGGGCAGCGGTGATCATCAGGGACGGGAACGGAACAAAATCACTGATTGCCTATTACGTATCAGCGTCATCCGTTCCCGTAGATTCGTTGCGTGCTTTCCTGCAACAGCACCTGCCGGATTACATGATTCCTGCCCTGTTTGTACAACTGGAATCTATGCCTTTGACTTCGAGCGGAAAGATCAACAGGCGTGGTTTACCTGATCCTGAAATATCTTCAGCCGGAGAGTTCGTGTCAGCTATTACACCGGAAGAAAAACTGTTATCAGAAATATGGTTAAGCGTACTGGGAATCACAAGGGTAAGTGTAACGGAGAACTTCTTTTCAATGGGAGGTGATTCTATCAAATCCATACAAATCATGTCCCGGCTTCGTTCGGCAGGATATGAAACAACGATCAGGGATATCTTCGACAGTCAGACCATCAGGGGATTATCGTTAAAGCTGAGACGTTTATCAACCACCTCTTCCCAAACAGCAGTAACGGGAGACGTTGGACTGACGCCCATCCAGCAATGGTTCTTCCAGAATCCATTTGAGCAACGGCATCATTTTAACCAGTCGGTAGTGCTTCACTTCCCCGGCAGGATCGGGACAAACCGTGTGCTTGACATATTCAGGAAGCTGACTGATCATCACGACGCTTTACGCATGGTGTTTGAAGAACAGGGAGGAACAATTGTTCAGCGTAATCTGGGTATTGGTGTGCCGGTGTCCCTGGAAGTAATTGAACTATATAAAAAAGACGACTGGCAGGCGGATTTCATATTACATTGTAATGTCCTTCAGTCAGGTATCAACCTGGCCACAGGCCCGCTGTTGAAGCTTGGATTGTTTTATACGCCGGACGGCAGCCGCCTGGTGGTGATTGTTCATCATCTGGTCATTGATGGTGTTTCCTGGCGGATCCTGTTCGAGGATATTGAAACGCTATATCGTCAAACCGCGCAGGGAGAAACACTATTGCTACCATTGAAGACGGATGCTTTTCAGCAATGGTCTGCTACTTTGTTGCGGTATGCAGAAAGTGATGCCTTCCGTTCGGCCAGTGCGTACTGGTCCCGGATCGATGAGCAGCCTGTCTTCCGGCTGCAGCGGGACCACCCTGTTGGGCCGGGGAGACGCACTTCCTTACGCCGTGAAGCCTTTACCTTAGACAGTAATACTACTGTAAAGTTACTTCAACATGCGCAGCATATGCAGGTGAATGATATGTTGTTAGCCGGTCTTTACCTGAGTATGCGCAGGCAGTATGCGATGCCGGTATTACGTGTTGACATGGAAGGACATGGCCGCTCAGATATTGGCGATATGGTCAATGTAAGCCGCACCATAGGCTGGTTTACGACTATTTACCCCGTAGTGCTAACAAGCGATAGCGATGACCTGGGCGTATTGATCCGCGATATCCGGCAAACGCTCAGTAGTGTTCCAAACGGAGGCATCGACTACCTGCTCATGCAACAGCGCAGTTCAGCCCCGGAAAGGCAGGACAAGTACGCCGGGATCAGCTTTAACTACCTGGGACAATTCGACAGCGACACGATGGGCAGATCTTATGGTATCTCTTCAGATCCGCACGGAGAAACCATCTCGCCGGAAGAAATACGGTTGTATGATTGGGACATCATCGCAATGATCAGCTCTGGTCAGTTGCAGGTACAGCTGAATTATAGCACGTCACAGTATCGTCCGGATACAATAGCCGCGTTCATGGATGTATACAGGGAGTGTTTGAGTGAAGTCATTGATTACTGCACTTCAGGACAGAAGGTGTTACTGAGCCCTTCTGATCTCACCTGGAAAAGCATCCCGGTAAGTTTGCTTGATGAGTTACAGGAACAACAGGAGGTGGAAGACATATACCCGCTGTCTCCTACACAGGAGGGACTTTTATTTCACGCTTTGCTGGATAAAGAGTCCGATCATTACTTTGAACAGATGCTTATCCATATGGATGGCGAACTGGATATTGCAGCGGTTGAATCGGCCATGAATGTGCTGGTAGCACGTTATGCTGTACTGCGGACGCGGTTTGTGCATGATCGTTACCATCGCCCGCTGCAAGTAGTATTAAAGAGTGGAAAAACCGACTTCCAATATCACGACGTTCGTGAAGAATGCCTGGAATCAGGCAGAAAGCAGGTGCTGGAAGCTTACCGGCATCTTGACAGGCGCCAACCCTTCCTGTTAGAGGAAGGCAGGTTAATGCGGCTGACAGTTCTCCAAACGGGGCACAGGGAGTATGAGCTTTTATGGAGTCATCACCACATACTGATGGATGGTTGGTGTATTGGTATTATCGTCAGGGATTTTAAAGAAGTTTATACCAGGATGTTGTCAGGTGAATCCATCTCAATGGGTATGGTAACGCCATATTCCCGGTATATAGAGTGGTTAGAGAGGAGAAACAAAAATGAATCGGCCGCCTATTGGAAGGAGTATCTCCGGGGATATACCCAACAGGCGGATTTGCCTGGGAAAGCGTTGCGTATTTCAGAGAGTTCATCCTATACTATCGTTACACATCAGGCGCCTATCAGTGCGGAGCTGACAAGATCCATTGAATCACTTTCCGCAAAAATGGGGGTAACCATTAATACCATATTTAAAGTAGCCTGGGGAATAATGCTCGGTCGCTATTGTAATTTGGACGATGTTGTATTTGGTACGGTCGTATCCGGCCGCCCCGGTGAAATTGCCGGCGTGGAATCTATGGTCGGTTTATTTATTAATACTGTGCCGGTACGAATCATACTGGATAATGCAGCGGTAGTGGAAGAACTACTAAAAGATACACAGCAGCAGGACCTGGTGGCGAATTTGCACCATTATTACCCGTTGTCAGAAATACAGGGCGCAAATGAATTGGGCAGCCGTTTGTTCACCCACATTATGGCCTTCGAGAATTACCCGCTTGATGAAGACGTAAAAAATATCAGTGATGGACTCAGCATCACAGCGGTAGAAACATACGAGAAAACGAACTATGACCTTTGGGTAACGATATATCCCGGCAAAGACATCCTGCTGAAAATCAGTTATAATAGTAACGCATATGCTGATGAGATGATCAGAAATATGTTGCACCATTTACAACAGGTACTTAGCCGGATGGTAGCTGCGCCTGCATTAACCCTATCCGGAATCGAGCTGCTTTCTGAATTGGAGAAAGCAGCACTGGTAGATAGCCTGGACTATACCAACAGCCACTATCCTGAAGATAAAACGATACTTGACCTGTTTGATGAACAGGTAACAAAATGGCCTGGGAATACAGCCGTACAATATGAAGGCGTCGCTATTACCTATGCACAGCTGGATGAACAGGCCGGTCAGGTGGCCGCGCAGCTAACGGCGCGTGGAGCGAAACCGGATGCCGTAGTAGGTCTTTTGATGGACCGTTCGATAGAGATGGTAGTAGGCATGCTGGGTATTCTGAAAGCCGGTGGCGCCTATTTGCCGGTTGATATTACCTATCCTGAAGAAAGGAGGAATTATCTGCTGGATAATAGTCAGACCCGGTTGGTGCTGACAACAAATGAATTTGCCGGCCTGGTAAAGCCTGGTATATCGGTGGTACTGATAGAAGACAGGGAGCCGTTCAACGGT
>NZ_FUZZ01000001.1:0-2089263 GCF_900168065.1 Chitinophaga ginsengisegetis
AACACCGCAGTGCAACTGATCTGGAAGATCACGAACGTAACATGTGCGGCCGATAATACGGACACCGTATTAATCACCAGCCTGCTCAAACCAATTATGCGCAGCGCAGGTACCGATCAGATGGAGTGTGAGAAAACTACCTTTGCCCTCAACGCTACCGCTCCTACTGAGCTGGGCGCACAAGGTACCTGGTCGTTCCTCCCTGCTACTGCCGCGGTGACCTTTGTGAATAAGAATGATCCGAAAACCAATGTAACGGTTCCTGCAAACACCGCAGTGCAGCTGATCTGGAAGATTACCAACGCGAAATGCGCGGCTGATAACGTGGATACCGTGTCAATCACCAGCCTGCTCAAACCAATCATGCGCAACGCAGGCGCCGATCAGATGGAATGTGAGAAAACTACCTTTACCCTCAACGCTACCGCCCCTACGGAGCTGGGCGCTAAAGGTACCTGGACCTTCTCACCAGCTACGGCTTCTGTGAAGATTACCAACATCAACGATCCTAAAACTACCGTTACCGTTCCGGGCGACAGCTCTATCCTGTTTACCTGGAAAATCACCAACGCGAAGTGTGCGGCCGACAACATCGATACCGTAAGGATCACCAGTCTGAAAAAACCGGTAATGCGTGATGCCGGCACCAATAAAATAGCATGTGAGCAAACCAGCTTCACCATGAACGCAACTGCTCCTACAGAGCTGGGCGCCATTGGTACCTGGACCTTCTCACCGGCTACGGCTTCCGTGAAAATTACCAACATCAACGATCCTAAAACATCCGTTACTGTTCCGGCAGACAGCTCCATCCTGTTTACCTGGAAGATCACCAACCCGAAATGCGCGGCAGACCTGGCAGATACCGTAAGGATCACCAGCTACAAAACACCTGCTGCCGCCACGGCTGGCCCCGACCAGGAACAATGTGATGATGTCAACTTTATCCTGAATGGCAGCAAACCTGCAGGTTTACATGTAACCGGTACCTGGACAAATCCTGCCGGTACCGCCGGGGTGAATATTTCATCTCCAAATCAATACAACACAACCGTAACTGTTGCAGCGGGTGTTAGCGTAAAACTGGTGTGGAAAATCACCAATGGTACCTGCGCCGCTACTTATGATACGGTAATGCTTACCAACTACGCGAACGCCAATAAAGCAAACGCCGGTCCTGACCAGGCCCTCTGTAACAATACAGGCGACTTCATCATGGCGGCAAATGTGCCGGGCGTACCAACTGCAAAAGGCACCTGGACTGATATCAGCCCGGTACCTGGAAAAGCAAAGATCAAATCACCAAATAGTCCGACTACCGCGGTAACAGTGCCTGTAGGCGATACCGTAATACTCCAGTGGGCTATCGCAAATGGTGTATGTGATACCAGCTTCAGCAGGGTAACGATCATCAACTATAAAGCAGCCATCACGGCAAATGCCGGTCCTGACCAGGAAAAATGTAACACCGCTGCCGACTTCATCATGAAAGCCAGTCAGCCTGGAGCCTCCAGTGCAACAGGCACCTGGACAGATGTAAGCCGTGTTCCCGGTAATGCCGTTATCAAATCGGTAAATGATCCGAATACCGCAGTAACCGTTCCGGTTGGCGATACCGTGATCCTGAAATGGACCGTAACAAACGGTAGCTGTACCAGCACCAGCAGCACAGTTACGCTTATTAACTACAAAACCGCTGCTGCTGCAAATGCAGGAACAGACATTGAAATGTGTAACAACACCGGCGACTTCACCCTGGCAGCAGATCCGGTATCTGTACCAAGTGCCAAAGGTTTCTGGTCTGTGATTAAAGGAAATGCGGCAATCAGGTCTATCAACAGTCCTACTTCCAATGTAAACATCAACGTAGGTGATACGGTTACTTTACGCTGGACTGTGACCAACGGTGTGTGCAGCGCTACCTGGGATGATGTAACACTCATCAACTACAGATTACCGGTACCTGCCAATGCAGGTAGCGATCAGGAACATTGCGATAATGCTACCTTTAACATGAATGCCAGCGATCCTGGTGTTGCAGGTGCAAAAGGTACCTGGATTGTAACCAGCAACAACGCGGCACTGATCAATATCAGTGATATAAACCGGAAAGATGCTACCATCACGGTTCCTGCCGGCGAAACAGCCCAATTAACGTGGGTAGTAAGCAACGGCGTATGCGACGCTTCCAGCTCCAGTGTCACCCTGATTAACCGTAAACCGATACTCGGTAACACCATCCAGGATGATCAGACAGTTTGCGTAACAGAAACGCCAATGGCTATACGTAGTATTGCACTGACCGGTGGTAATGGTACTTACACCTACCAGTGGCAACAAAGCACTGCCGGTGCAAACGGACCATTCACCAACATCACCGGCGCCACCAGCGCTACTTACCAGCCTGGTTTGCTTGCAGCCAACACCTGGTACAGAAGAGTGGTAGCTTCCGGAGCTTGTATCAACAACATCAGCAACGTGGTGAAAATCACCGCTATCACCATCAGCCCGATTGTTACTTTCACTCCTCCGGCTATTACAACGGAATGTGAAAGAGGTAAAGACTACACCACCCTCTTCGGAGATCCGGCGTTCAGTCATGCGCCTTATAACAACGAGCCTCTGACCATTACTCACAATGATGTAACCGTGGTTACTTCGCCTTGCCTCAGTACCATTACCCGTACCTGGACAGCGACAGACAGATGCGGTCTTTCAGTAAGCGCTTCACAAACCATCACCGTGAAGGATACCAAAGCACCGGTATTCACTACACCGGCGCCTGCGGATACCACCGTAGATTGTGATAAAGTGCCTGCTAAAACAGATCAGAAAGCCAACGACGACTGCGCAGGGGAAATCATTATCCCTGTAGTGGAAGTTCGCCAGGATCTGCCAGGCAACTGTTCCAACAACTACCTGCTGATCCGCACCTGGACTGCGAAAGACGAATGTAACACAGGCGTGACCCTGAAACAGGTGATCACCGTGAAAGACATGACCGCACCGGTATTCAACATGGCAGCACCTGCTGATACCACCGTGGATTGCGATAAGATCCCGGCCGGATTTAATCTCACGGCTTCCGATAACTGTACGCCAGGCGTAATTACAGTAGTGCCGAAAGACTCTGCGGCCCGCAATACTAACAACTGTAATAACAACTACGTGATCTATCGTAAGTGGACCGCCTTTGATGAATGTGGTAATGCACGTGCAGTACAACAGATCATCAGGGTACAGGATACTACCAGACCGGTATTCAGCATGCCTGCTCCAAAAGATACCGTAGTAGATTGCGATAAGGTACCGGCATGGCCTGCGATCACCGCCACCGATAATTGCAGCGGCAGCATCCAGGTATTCACCAGTACCAAAACCGTGAAATTACCAGGCAACTGCGCCAGGAACTTCCAGGAAACCAGAACCTGGACCGCTACCGACGAATGCGGCAATAAATCAGTGATGCAGCAGATCATCACCGTTCAGGATACCACTAAACCGGTATTCACCGTAATGCCTCCTGCCGACACAACAGTGAGCTGTGATAACATCCCTGCTCCTGCTACCGATGTACAGGTGTCTGATAACTGCAGCAGCATCGGAAATGGTCTTACCGTATCACGCAGGATCACTACAGAAAGAACACCAGGCGAATGTGCCGGTAACTACCGCATCATCAGAACCTGGATTGCTAAAGATGCCTGTGGTAATACCGCTACCATTACACAGGTGGTAACTGTAAAAGATACAACCAGACCTGTGATCATGCCTGCACCTGCAGATGTGGAAATCTACTGTCAGGATAAAATCCCGGCAGCACCGGTATTAACCGCAACAGACAACTGTGATAACAGCTTCCCGAAAAGAGCTATCTATACAGAAGATCCATATGTGGAAGATATCTGTAACGGATATACGATTGTAAGAAGATGGACTATCATGGATGCCTGCGGCAATAAAGCCAACGACGTAATCCAACGTGTAATTATTAAGCCTTGCGATAAACCGCAACTGGAAGCCACCCTGCCATCCAACTGTTCCGACAACGGCAGGATCGCTTTACGCAAAGTTGGCAATGTATACCTGCCTAGCTATACGCTGGTAGCAGTTACGCCGGCCAACGCGGTAACAGGATTACCAAGAACACAAAGCAACAACGTGTTCAACCTGAACGGCGCTACTTCTGCTTCCTTTATTATTACAGATGGCAGAACAGGTTGCTCTTCCGATACCGTGACTTATAACCTGAACTACATTCAGAAACCAATGGTGAACCTGGGTAACGATACCACTATCTGTGGCGGCAACAACCTGGTACTGGATGCTGGTCCTGCTAACTTCGCCTACCAGATTAAATGGTCTACCGGCGCAACCACGCAGCGGATCAATATTAACCAGGCAGGCACCTACTGGGTAAATGTAAGCAACGGCGAATGTGCCACTACCGATACCATTCATGTAGGTCTGGTACCAACGCCACTGGTCGATATCCCTGATACGACCATCTGCCGCGGCCAAACCGTGAAACTGGATGCTTATGTAAATGGTGGCTCCTATCTCTGGAGTAACGGTTCTACCGAACCTTCTATCCTGGTAGGAACACAGGAACAATTCTGGGTGAAAGTGATGAAGTCAGGATGTATCACCATCGATACCGTGAAAGTGAGCGTGAATCCTCCACCGGATATTAGCCTGAGCCGCGACACCTCTATCTGTCCTGACCAGTCCATTATGCTCACCGTTAATTCAAACGGCGGCCGCATCAAATGGCAGACAGGTGAAACCAGCAACTCTATCGTGGTAAACAAACCAGGCGGATACTGGGTAGCTGTAAGCAGGGATAATTGTGTGGTAAGAGATACCGTAAACGTGAGAATGAAACCAGCGCTCACAATGGAGCTGGGACCCGACAGGAACATCTGCCCTGGTGGCACCATTACCCTGGACGGTACCAACCCGGATGCAGTTTCTTATCTCTGGAACGACGGCGATCCTAACCCGGTTAAACAAATTTCTCAGGCCGGCAGCTATAAACTGGCTGTGATGGATAAATACTGTCAACGTGTGTTCATGGACAGCGTGAAAGTAAACATCACCGGTTTGCCGGTTATCAACCTGGGAAGAGATACTACCCTGTGTAAAGGTGAAACACTCATACTGCGCGCTGAAGGTGGTGGTATTACCGGTGTACGCTGGGATAACGGTTCCGGCGGACCATCCCTCACCGTTACCAACGGAGGTACTTATACCGTAACTGTATTCAACGATTGCGGATCGGCTACCGACGACATCACAGTAGGCTTTATAGAATGTGAACCTAAACCAACCTTGCCAAACGCCTTCTCACCAAACGGCGACGGACGTAACGATGTGTTCAGACCAGTAGTAAGAGGACAAATGTTCGACTACGAATTGCGGATCTTTAACCGCTGGGGCGAATTGATCTTTATGTCGTCCGACAACCATAAAGGATGGGATGGTAAATACAAGGGAGTTCCGGTGGATGTTGGTACATACGTATGGTGGCTTTCTTACAAGAAAGTAGCCGGCGGATCCTCCAACGTACTGAAAGGAGAAGTTACCGTTATCCGGTAATAACGGATACAATCATAAAACAAAAAGCATAAGGCCACCCGGCTTTATGCTTTTTGTTTTATAACTTAGTACCGTTTCATTTGCAAACCGGAAATTGTTTTTATATGAAAGTGTTCGACACCGTAACAGCGGCCATGGAAGATCTGCGCAAACGCGGATACACCACCGATTTCAATCTTGTTTTCGACAGTATTCAGTGTAACAGCGGGAATGTGCGTCCAGAGGATTTTGAAATTACAGAAACCTATCGTTTTGAAGGAGATACTGACCCCGGCGATGAGGCAGTAGTGTATGCCATTGAAACCAAATCAGGACTCAAAGGCGTATTGATGTACGGGTATGGTGTTTATTCAGAAGATATGGCTGAAGATATGATCCGTAAACTGGGTCACCGCTGATACATCTTCTTTAATCAACTAACGGGTCCGGGTATACGTACCCGGACTTTTTTATTATCTCCAAAAACAGAAAAGCCGCGTAGATCTTTCGATCTGCGCGGCTTTTAATTAACCAGCTAACGCTAAAGGTTATATGTTATTGAAGTCCTGCTACTTTCTTGCTCAGCCTAAAGTCAACCATTCCGTTAAACCCTCTGGCGGGCGTGATATTGGGAATCGCCTCACGTAAATCATTACCGGCCGCAGCACTGATCCTCGCGCTGCTGCGAAGGTTCAGGTAACTGCCTGTTGAAATATAGTTCATGGCCTGTTGCAGGTTCTGATCTGAAGTAGTGTTACCCCATGCGATATTTACATAGTCAACAGCTTCTGCATCCACCGGGATACCGGTGTAGTAGCCGCCGTTTCCGTTGGCATTCGTGGTTTCAAAGTTGATGGCATACAGGTCCGCGAGGTATACCGGCTTATGATCATTATCATACATCGTAATATTGAAATCAATAAAGCCAACTGGTTTCCCATATGTTTTCTTGCCGATGAGCCTTACATTCATGTAGGGTTTAAGATTATTCAGCGTTAATTCGCTGGCAGAAGCAGTTTCGCCGGATACAATAAAAAATATATTATCCAGTCCCATGCCGCCTGTGGCAGCGGCATAGTTCACCTGTGCATCCAGTTTGGTAGCGGCCAGGTTCTGCATGATCTTATCGTTATACTTGTAGGTATACATCACTTTACCCGCAGCAGCGGAAGGAGCAAAGGCATTGTCGAGGTACTCCGCTGTAGACGTAGCTCCACCGCCGTTATACCGGAAATCCACGATCAGCTGCTTTATGCCCTGTGCCTTGAATTTGGCGATTGTCTGATCCAAAGCCGTTTTCGTGGCAGTAGCATTGCCCGCATCGTTGGTCACACTTGAAAAAGTATACATCACAAAATAGCCCACCTTGATATCTATGTTGGCGGTATTTTTAACGGTATAAACCGTATCAAACAGCACCGGGTTGATGTTATAGGTAGCTGCATTGAGCGTAAGGGTAACCGCGGTCTGGTCCTGTTTTTTGAATCCCAGCGTGATAGTGGATGCCGTTGAAATAGTATTATAAAGCGAGTTAATGGCAGATGAGGCGCTGGAGAAATTGGTATTGCCGTTTACGGAAGTGATCTCCCACCCTCTTAAAACCCCTGCTTTACCGGCCGGGCTGTTCTTATCTGCATACTTTACAAACAATCTCACTTTACTGGCGTCTGCTCCTGCGGCGAACCCGATGTCAAATCCCAGTTTAGAGGGATTGGCGGCGGCATTCTGTTCCGATACACCGTTCATGAGCTGATTGGTGATAGTGCCATCTTCATCGAGGAAGCTGTAATGATCGTATGCTGCATTGGTAGCCGGATTAATGGCATACCCCTTCATCTCTGTCAGCAGGGCATTTGCATCCGTATACTTGCTGGCCAGGGGATCCAGCTGCGGTACGCTGGAATACCAATAGTAAGTAGGCAGTCCTTTGCTGGCGGTTCGTCCGCCATCGCCGTAGGTTACCTGCATAATCTGGTACATCAGGTATTTCAGGGAATCCTTCTTCAGGGCGTCTGTAATGTCAACAGGTGGCGGAGAGGCGGCTTTATCTTTGTGACAGGACATAAAAGCGCCTGAACACAAGGCACCCGCCAATATCGTTGTAGTTCCCGCAGAAAACAGTTTTTTATACATAAAAACAGTTAAGACGATGGTAGTCAGACTGGCTTACTTTTGGGTGGCCAGTGTTTGGCGTGTCCAGAAGTCGGCTGAATAGTACAAGGCGAAATTATCCGCATACTCACCCGGCATTGGGGGCTTTTCTCCTTTGGCCCGTTTAGCCTCCAGTTCTTTTTTATCCTCTCTCTTCATGGCATTTACCTTGAAATGATAGGCAATGGGCTTATCACTTCCGGCGGGGATGCCCAGCACTTTCAATGGGATTCCCAGTTCACATACCAGGTTACCGGCGGCATCATAAGAAGAGGTGGTTTGAATACCAAACGTATTCTTCACCGGAATATTGCCATCCGGGATGCTGTCGAATCCTTCTACTTTAATCTCCTTTACGTTCGCCAGGAGTTGTTTCTTTAATTCGCCTGCGATGAGCGCCCTGGATTCTTCCGGCACATCGGGCGCGCCGGTATTTATATTATAGGTGAGCGGAAATGTAATCCCCGCGCCGCCTTTTTTCTTCCCGGTAGCGTTGATGGAAACAGTAAGGCCGGAACGCATAATTTTCATCTGGCTCTGCAGATCAGGAACACTAACGATTACGTATAAATTCTCCTGATCGTTGGCTATGGTGTAAAATAACTTGGTTACGTTGTTATAGAACTGCAGGGGTTTGGGCCATTCAGTAGCCTGTCCGTCGATTTTAATATTGGCTGGCGCCCATTTATTTGGTTCACTATCTTGTGCGGAAGCATTTACATACAACAAAAGACCGGCTATTACCCCTGCTCCTGCCGTCAGTGCCCTGTTCATTTTCATGTGCTATTTTTTTCAGTTGCACTACAAGGTTAACAAAGAATTTTGAAAATACGGGCAGAAAAAATGTATATGAGCAAAAAGAATCGGTGAACGGGGGGATATGGCGGGTGAGCATGGCGGGTTTGCGGGGAACTGAAACTGTTCACCCGCAAATCCGTTGTTGCTTTTATTAATACAATAATCTCGTTTTAATCGTATGCTCTACTTCCTTCAGCAAAGCCAACGCTTCCTGTGATAACCTGGTATCCACATCCAGTACCACATAACCGATCTGGTCATTGGTTTTCAGGTACTGCCCCAGGATATTGATTTTGTTGGCAGATAAAGCCGTATTGATAGCAGACAATACTCCCGGCACGTTCTGATGAATATGCAGGATACGGTGTGTGTTTTCAATAGGCGGCACGCTGATAGCCGGCACCGTATGGGAACCAAAGCTGGCGCCCTTCTCCAGGTAGTTGAGCATTTTACTGCTCACGTCCAGGCCGATGTTATGCTGCGCTTCTTCTGTGCTTCCGCCGATATGCGGCGTCAGGATTACGTTGGATAATTTTTGCAGCGGCGTACTGAATGCGGCGCCATTCTTCTCCGGTTCTACGGGGAATACGTCGATGGCGGCGCCGGACAGGCGGCCACTTTCCAGTGCATCTTTCAGCGCTTCCAGGTCTACTACTTCACCGCGGGCATAGTTAATAAAGATAGCGCCGGGTTTTGCATCTGCCAGCACTTCTGCGGTGATCATATTCGCCGTGGTTTTGCTGGAAGGTACGTGCAGGGAAACAATATCGGCCTTGTTGAAGAGTTCTTTCAGGGTGCGTTGCTGTTCTGCATTACCGAGTGGCAGTTTGGTTTCTGCATCGTAATAGATCACGTTCATCCCCATCCCTTCTGCCAGTACGCTCACCTGGCTACCGATGTTGCCGTAACCTACAATCCCCAGTGTTTTACCTCTTAGCTCATAGCTGCCGGTGGCTTCTTTCAGCCAGATGCCGTTATGTGCGGCATTGTTTTTATCCACGATACGGCGGATGAGGATAATAGACAAGCCTATTACCAGCTCAGCCACTGAACGGGTATTGGAATAAGGTGCGTTAAAAACGGTTACACCATGTTCTGTAGCAGCTTTCAGGTCAACCTGGTTGGTACCGATACAGAAACAACCAATGGCCTGCAGTTTTCTGGCCGATTCCAGCACTTTACGGGTAACTTTGGTTTTGGATCGGATGCCCAGTAGATGAACGTCCTTGATTTCATTGATAAGATCCTCTTCACTCAGTGCGCCCGATAGTTTGCGCACCTGGTATCCTGCCGTGGTAAATTCTGCCACCGCAGCATCGCTGATGTTCTCTAATAATAAAATGCTGATCTTCTCTTTCGGATAACTTGTCGACTTTTGCTGGTCCATAATATTATACTAAGTTATATGTGTATCTCTGTGTTGCAATTGGCTTAATAATTGCTGATAGCGGGGAAACAGGGCACAAACCTACTCGAAGTTGAGGAATATTCAAATAGCAGGGGAATCAAATTCGATTTTATCAAAAAAACAGAACAATCAGAGCTGATTTTTAAAGTTTTTCTCGCTTTTTTGCTTAAAAATCAATTAAAAGAATCACAAATCACTGTTTTTATTTGGCAGTCTTTTACTTTGAGTCTAAATTTAGCGCTTTGTATTTTTTGGGTAGAAAATTGAATTAAGAAAGTAGTCACAACTCCTCTAATGAAGCGATTGAAAGCATTAAGTATTATCTTAACCATATCGGGTATTGCAATTATCTCCAGCTGTCAGAGCAATGCAGCAAGAAGGGAAGAAAGTAAAAGGAAAGCAGCAGCAGATTCAGTACGCTTTACTATAGGACTATCAGCCGCGGAAAAAGAAGCCATCCTTAAATCACCGCGTACGAAACAAATGCAACAGGAACTGGAAGCGTTTTACAACGGGAAGCTGCTACGCAGCGGCTTTAACGGCTCCATCATAGTGGCAAGAAAAGGGGTGGTTATCTTTGAAAAATATCATGGCTATGAAAACTCCCGGACTAAAACACCGGTGATAGATAGTTCTTCTTTTCAGCTGGCTTCTGTAACAAAAACCTTTACCGGCGCAGCAGTGATGTGGCTGGTACAAAATGAGAAGCTGAGCCTGGAAGATTCCCTGCAAAAATTCTTTCCCGAATTTCCTTATAAAGGAATCAATGTCCGTATGCTCCTGAACCACCGGAGCGGCCTGCCTAACTATCTTTATTTCTGCGATAGCTTATGGAAAGAGGAAGCCAACTTTATTACCAATGGTGAGGTGATCAAATTAATGGAACAACATAAGCCCGCCATGCAACATTTGCCGGGTACGCATTTCCAGTATTGCAACACCAACTATCTCCTCCTTGCTTCTATTATTGAAAAGGTAAGTGGACAAAAATATGCCGACTTCATGCAGCAAACCATTTTCGGGCCACTGCATATGACCAGCACTTTTGTATACGACCCCTCCTCTGCTGTGCGCGTACATCAAACCCAGAGCCATAAATATAACGGACAGTTTGAACCGGATACTTATTTCGACGGCGTAATGGGCGATAAAGGCATTTACAGTAGTGCCAGGGATATGCTCAAATGGGACCAGGCGCTTTATTCCGGCCAGTTCCTGAATGAAGCAACCTTAAAGGCCGCCTACACGCCTTACAGCAATGAAAAACCAGGTGTCCGCAATTACGGACTGGGATGGCGGCTCATGGTGTATCCCGACAGTACAAAAAATATCATTTATCACAATGGCTGGTGGCATGGTAACAATACAGTGTTCTATCGTTTCATACAGGATTCTACCACCCTTGTTATCTTAGGAAACAAATACAACCGCGGTATTTACCAGGCAGTAAAACCTATACGCGATATCATTGGTCATGGTGATGGTGAAGAAGCGGGAGAAGAATAAACAGTTAAACATCTTACTATAAAAAAACCAGCATAGCTTGTATAAGTTATGCTGGTTTTTTTTAGTGAGATGTGTTACTATCCATGCTTTCTGTTGGGTAGCACGTTATCGCGGGTCCATATTATTTCGCCGGTAAATGCATGGCTCCGGACCGGGCATGCTTCTTTCAGGCAATAGTGGCAGCAGGAAGGAATACAGGGATCCATATGAATAAAAAATTCCACCTCGCTGCCCGCAAACCCTTCATTCACGAGCTTTTCAATCTTCTTCATTTCATCGTGCGCATCATTCAGCTCCAGGTAGTAAGGCAGCGTTACATGGCAATCAATATGATAGTTGTTACCATATTGCTGTACACGCATATTATGAATATCAATCCAGTTCTCCCTGCGGTGGGCCGATAAAATAGTGATCACTTTGTCTACTATTTTCATATCCGTTTCATCCATTAACCCGGAAATAGAACGGCGTAACAACTGGTATCCCTTGCCGAGGATCAATCCGCCCATCACCAGTGATACTGCCGGGTCCAGCCAGGTCCAGCCGGTGAAATGAATAACAATCAACGCTGCAATCAACCCGGCGCTGCTGTATACATCGGTCATGATATGCTGGCCATTTCCCGAAATAGTAATAGAAGAAAGCTGCTTGCCGGAGCGCACCAAATACAGTCCCAGCAGCAGGTTGGCCAGAGTGGTAGCACTTAATACCCATAAACCGCTTTCTATCCGGTGCAGTTCACGTGGCAGGATAAAATACTGGAACGTTTTCACGAGGATCAACACACCGGCGATAAAGATCATAGCGCCTTCAAAGCCGATCGAAAAGAACTCCACTTTGCCATGCCCGTAAGGATGATTGGCATCTTTCGGCTGACTGGCGAGGTAAATACTATAGCAGGCAAAACCTCCCGCCACTACGTTGATAATGGATTCCAGGGCATCAGAAAGGATGGCCACCGAATGGGTCATAAAGTACGCCGAGAATTTCGCCACCGTTAGAATAAAGCTAACAATCAGCGACACCAGTATGACGCGCAGTTCTTTTTTTAGCAAAGGTTCAGTTTTGTGTAATAGTAAAGGGCAAAGGTAAAGGATTATTGGCGTTTGAAAACCACTCCGGGTATTAATAAAAACATAACATAAGGCATGCTGATAAAGCAGTTGCAGCTATTACATTTGCGATAATGCCACGGCATACTATGAAAAAACTGTACTAACCCTTATAAACGTACGAAAATGACCGGTAGTGAATCACATGCCCAATCTGTAATCAATAAAATTTTCGACCTGTATAATACATATGGCCACCAGGAATACGGTGAGCAGGTAACGATGCTGATGCATATGATGCAAGCGGCGCTCATAGCAGAAAGCACCGGCTTTGACGATGAAATGATCGTCGCCGCATTCCTGCACGACATTGGTCACTTTTTTGAAAATGCCCCCCAGATGGGCGGTCTCGGTACCCGCGCACACGACGACCTGGGCAGCGCTTTCCTGCTGGAATGCGGCTTTCCGGAGCGGATGGCACAGCTGGTAGGCAGTCATGTTGCAGCGAAACGCTACCTCACCTGGTCCGACAGCGCCTATTACGACACACTCTCTGAAGCCAGCAAACAAACCCTGGAATACCAGGGTGGCCCCATGAGCGAAGAAGAGGCGCTGGCATTCCGCAGTGATCCTTTATTTCATCAATACATCCAGATCAGGATCTGGGATGATATGGGCAAGGAAACGGATATGCCGGTAAATCCCGAAGACGTAGAGCGGATGCGCGAGAAAACGCTTGCTTACCTGCTGGCAAACAGTACTTCTGATAATAATTAGCACCTGTGTATTAAATTGCAGGTCTATGGATCTGCGCGCTGAAATTTTATCGGAGCACTCCCGTGCCCAATCACTCCACATTGCTGCATGGATAGGCCCTCATCCGGAGCGGTTTGCCGCATTGATACATTTATTCCTGCACGACGAATACCGCGTGGTACAGCGGGCGGCGTGGATTGTGAGCTTTGTGGCAGAAAGGCACCCGGAGTTGCTTACCCCTCACCTGCCGGCGATGGTAGCCAGGATGGAGGAAACAGGTATGCCTGTAGCAGTGAGGAGGAATGTATTAAGGGTATTGCAATACCTGCGCATCCCTGAGTCCCTGCAAGGGCCGGTGATGAACAGTTGTTTTGCCTTCCTGGAAGATCCGCTGGAAACCGTAGCGGTGAAAGCATTTTCCATGACGATACTGGCTAACCTGGCAAAAGATTATCCCGACATCAAAAACGAGATCCGGCTGCTGATAGCAGCAGAGCTGGAAAATAATCCCACGCCTGGCATCCGTTCCAGGGCGCGGAGAGTGTTGAAAGAAATACAATAGCGGGTTACACGCTAAAAGCAAAAGCAGCGCAACAAGGTATAATACCCTGCTGTGCTGCTTTTTTAATGTGATATAACCATCGGCTATGCGTTAGCATCTCCTGCTGCGTCAGCGGCTGGAGGCGTAACGGGCGCCTTTGCTTCTCTTGGTTCTCTTGGCTCCCTCGGTTCCTTGGGTTCTCTTGGTTCCTTAGGTTCTTTTTCCTTCTTTTTCGCTGCTTTAGGAGCAAAGATGGCGATCATACGCTTACCTTCCATGGTAGGCATACTTTCCAGACCACCTACTTCTGCCAGCCTTTCAGCAAACTTCAGGAGAATCAATTCACCACGTTCCTTAAACATGATAGCACGTCCTTTAAACTGTACATAGGTTTTTACCTTGTTACCGTCTTTCAGGAAGCTTTCAGCATGTTTCGCTTTAAAATCGAAGTCATGGTCGTCGGTGTTAGGCGTAAAGCGAATTTCTTTCACTTCACTTTTGTGCGCCTTCGCCTTCATTTCCTTTTCCTTCTTTTTCTTTTCGTAGAGGAATTTATTGTAGTCGATGATACGACAAACGGGAGGCACAGCATTAGGGGAAATCTCCACCAGGTCTAAACCCTGTTCCTCAGCCATACGCAGCGCATCCTCTGTTTTGTAGACACCTACCTCAATATTTTCACCTACAAGTCGTACCTCAGGAACGCGTATCATCCTGTTAGTACGATGTTCTTGTTGTTGTTCCCTGCGGAAGTTGGGGTTTCTTCCCCGGTTGTTGCCGCCAAAACTGCTTGGTCTGGGTCTTTGTTGCATTAAGAAAAATAAAATTAATTAATTAATTGTCCATTTAGTCCGTGGTCCACATATCGTCCAGGGACCAAAAACAATCTTTACAAAAATACGGGGAAAATTACAGCAATTAACATACCTCAATCGAGTAATGTTCATTGTTTTATATACCTTTTTTCCACATTTATGCGATGTTATTCAATTGGCTTCCGGTTTGCTACCTCTTCGTTTATCATAGTGGTAAACTGCCCGAGTTGCATAGTTCCCAAATCACCTTTTGACTGACGACGAACGGCTACTACATTATCAGCTGCTTCTTTTTCACCGAGTACGAGCATGTACGGAATCTTTGCCAGCTCTGCTTCCCGGATCTTCTTACCTATTTTTTCGCTTCTGTCATCTATTTCAGCGCGAATTTCCGCTTTTTTTAGCAATTCTGCTACTTTTTCTGCATACGCCTGGCTTTTATCACTGATAGGCAGGATCTTCACCTGTGTTGGCGCTAACCACAACGGGAATTTACCGGCACAGTGTTCGATCAGTACAGCAATAAAGCGTTCCAGTGAACCAAATGGCGCACGGTGGATCATTACCGGGCGGTGTTTCTGGTTGTCTGCCCCGATGTACTCCAGCTCAAAGCGTTCCGGCAGGTTATAATCCACCTGGATGGTACCAAGCTGCCATTTGCGGCCCAGCGCATCCTTCACCATGAAGTCGAGCTTAGGACCATAGAAGGCCGCTTCGCCATATTCCACTACGGTGTTAAGGCCCTTTTCTGCTGCAGACTCAATAATGGCCTGCTCCGCCAGATCCCAGTTTTCATCGGTTCCGATGTACTTGCTGCGATCATCTTTATCGCGCAGCGAGATCTGGGCAGTGAAATCCGTAAAGCTAAGGCTGTTGAATACATACATCACCAGGTCTATCACTTTCTGGAATTCTTCCTTCACCTGGTCCGGACGGCAAAACAGATGCGCATCATCCTGGGTAAATCCTCTTACACGGGTAAGGCCATGCAGTTCACCATGCTGCTCATAACGGTATACGGTACCGAATTCGGCAAAACGCACGGGTAAGTCTTTGTACGACTTTGGCGATACCTTATACAGCTCGCAGTGATGCGGGCAGTTCATGGGTTTCAGCATAAACTCCTCACCTTCTTCCGGTGTATGGATCGGCTGAAAACTGTCTTTACCATATTTTTCGTAGTGACCAGAAGTCACGTACAGATTTTTATTCCCGATATGCGGTGTTACTACCGGCAGGTAACCGCTGGCCAGCTGGGCTTCCTGGAGGAAACGCTGCAGGCGTTCGCGCAACATGGCGCCTTTGGGTAACCACATCGGTAAACCCAAACCTACTTTTTCAGAGAAGGCAAACAGTTCCAGTTCCTTACCCAGTTTGCGGTGATCACGTTTCTTGGCTTCCTCTATCAGGGCCAGGTATTCATCCAGCTCTTTCTGATTAGGGAAGGTAATGCCGTAGATGCGGGTAAGCATCTTATTTTTTTCACTGCCGCGCCAGTAAGCGCCTGCAATGCTGGTAAGCTTGATGGATTTGATAAAGCCGGTATTCGGAATATGCGGTCCGCGGCAAAGATCTGTGAATCCGCCCTGGGTATAGAAAGTGATGCTTCCGTCAGGTAATTCATTGATCGTTTCTATTTTATACGGATCGCCTTTTTCAGTAAAATAAGTCAGTGCATCTGCCTTACTTACTTCTTTGCGCACGTATTCGCTGTTGTGTTTAGACAGCTCCACCATTTTTGCTTCGATCGCTTTCAGATCTTCTTCAGAAATGGTGCGGTCGCCCAAATCAATATCGTAATAGAATCCGTTTTCAATTGAAGGGCCATAGCCGAGTTTTACGCCGGGGTACAGGGCTTCCAGTGCTTCGGCCATCAGATGCGCCGAGGAATGCCACATTGTTGCTTTACCATCCTTATCCACCCACGTCAGCAGCTGCAGCGTGCTATCCGTCAAAATCGGGCGTGTAGCATCCACTACCTGCCCGTTAACATTTGCTGCCAATACTTTGCGTGCCAATCCTTCGCTGATGGATTTGGCAATGTCCAATGCAGTTACTCCTGATTCATACTGACGAACTGCGCCATCCGGAAAAGTGATATTTATCATACGTTTTGCTGTTAGCGCCATACTTTTTCATATGGGCTATATTTCCTTTATAAAATGTTTGCGAAGTTAAGAAATAGTTTGTTAGCATTTAGATAACCATGTCCTTGAACTTAAGGATTTTAAAAATAAATATTTATACAGCGGTGTGAACACAGTTGAATTATACATTTATAATTACAAATCATTACAACAAAGGTACTATTACTTATCGCTGCCGCAATACCCAGGCATCCGTCCTTATAGGATAAGCCGTAGATAACCCGTATATAAGCCGTAGTTAAGCCGTATATAAGCCATACCTATAAGATACGGTTTATCTATGGTTTATCAGTGTCTGTATTATAAGTGTAATATAAGGTTTGTAAAGGTCTCCTCTGCGTAGAACCAGTTCCATAGTCGGGTAACATCTGCAGAATCATCGGGCATATGAGGCTCAAAATCCTTTCGGGAGTACAATCCAGGCAATAATCCAAGTGCTGTTCTTAGCTCATTTATTTCAAAATATCATTCGTACTTAGAAGATAATAATGGGAAATCGCATTTGATATATTTAAAAGAAATATCTGTAATAACTGCGATATCGGAATAAAGAATAAATTAATTTTAATCCTGTAATAAAAAAACATTACATATGACAATTGGAAACTTAAAACTGTATGACATCTTCCGCAAGGATTTGCATTTGTCGGACGACAAAGCCCTGGAAGTTGTAAACGCAATGGATGATCATTATGAGAGGAAATCATCCGCGAAAATTGAGCAACTGGCTAATAAAGGCGAGTTGTTGGCCGTTAAAAACGAACTAAAGCAGGACATCCACACGCTCGCCACCAGGATGGATCTGATGGCCACTAAAGAGGAGTTATCAGAGGTTAAAAATGAACTTAAGCAGGAAATCCACACGCTGGCTACCCGCATGGATCTGATGGCCACTAAAGAGGAGCTGTCGGCTGTTAAAACAGGGTTAACGCTGGATATCCAGAAGGTCAAATCAGAATTGACTGTGGACATCCAAAAAGTTAAAACGGACTTGACAATGGATATCCAGAAGGTTAAATCAGAA
Organism: Chitinophaga ginsengisegetis; assembly: GCF_900168065.1. Taxonomy (GTDB): domain Bacteria; phylum Bacteroidota; class Bacteroidia; order Chitinophagales; family Chitinophagaceae; genus Chitinophaga; species Chitinophaga ginsengisegetis. Next base: position 17,776 of record NZ_FUZZ01000001.1, read on the forward strand.
TTGACTGACACGATCAACCATGTCAAAGCAGAGCTGATCAACACGATTCACAAATCGGTACACTACGCCGCCATTGCCCAGTTTATTGCTATAGTGGCTGCTTTGGTAGGAATCATCAGGTACTGCCTGGTGAGATAATGCCCCGCTACTATCACCCCATTTGTATGTACTATCACCCTTCCTGAATTCACTGTACTATCACCCCTTTGAATTCCGGATCAGAACTTAAAATTATACGTCACCGACGGTAACACCGGAAACAACGATACCTGCTTCGCACTCACCTTCAACGTGCCATCTATCGCACTCCCCTCCTGGTCAAAGTAAATGAAATAAGGATTTTTCCTGCTGTAAACATTATACACAGAAAACGTCCAGCTGCCTTTAACACGCTTATTGGGCCTTTTAGACACCGGCGTGTATATAGCCGACAGGTCCAGCCGGTGATAGGCATCCAGCCTGTAAGAGTTAATGCTGCCGTAACCCTGTACCAGCGTGCCTTCTATAAAATAGAACTTTTCCGGTAACGTAGTGGTATTACCGCTGCCGTAAATAAACACAGCCGACACAGTCCACCGTTTACTCAGGTCGTAAGTGCCTACCAGCGACAAATCATGACGGCGATCGTACTTTGCGGGATAACGGTTGCCATCATTCAGCGCAGGAAATTGCCGCCACGTCCAGGCCAGCGTATAGCCCAGCCAGCCCGTAAACCGCCCCTTCTTTTTGTTTACAAATAATTCCATACCGTAAGCCTCGCCTTTCCCAAAAACGAAGTCCAGTTCCGGATCATTCAAGGAAGGCGTATATCCTTCCCGGTATTCAATCTGGTTTTGCAGGCTCTTGTAGTATACCTCTGCAGAGGCTTCATACATATTGTTGTTGAAGTTGCGGAAGTACCCGGCGGAATATTGCCAGGAAATCTGCGGCTGCACCACGTAAGTGCTGGGCACCCAAACGTCCGTAGGCAAAGTAGTTCCGGCATTGGATACGAGGTGAATAAACTGGTAATTACGGGTGGCAGAAGCTTTTACGGAGCTTTCCTCGTTCCACGACCATCGCAGGAGGACCCGCGGCTCAAAGCCACCATGACGGGATATCGGCTGCCAGCGCCGGTACACGATGCTATCTGTTTTATTCCCTGCGGCATCACGGGTGTAGCGGGTATAGGGGCCTATCTGCATAAAGCCGCTGTAGCGCACGCCCACGTTCAGTTGCAGCCGGGGAGATATTTCCCAGTCGTCCATCAGGTACAACGCCACCTCATGGGCATATTTCTTAAACACGTTCTCCGGGGAGAACCTGGTGGAATCCTGCTCCCCGCTGATGGTAGACGGCGTAAAAGTGTGATAGATATAGTTGCCGCCAAAACGGATGTGGTGCTTTACATGCGCATAGTAATCGAAATCTGTTTTCAGGTTCATATCGCTGATGCCGGAAGACAACCTGATATCAAAATTATTCTGCAGCGCGCTGAACTGAAATTTATAATCATTGTAGATGAGGGAAGTATTGGCAAACAGCTTCTGACTGAATACATGATTCCACCGCAAAGTAGCCGTGGTATTGCCCCAGGGAATCTTTACATCAAAGGAACGGTCCTGGTTATTAAAGCTGAATACATCTTTCCCAAGATAACCGCTCAGGTAAATACGGTCTTTATCAGAAATAGCGTAGTTCATCTTTACATTCAGATCGTAGAAGTAATAACCCGAACCCTTATACGAAGTATTATTAATGAATGGTTTTGTAACGAGGTCGATATAAGTTCGGCGGCCGCTGACGATAAAGGAGGCTTTATCTTTTTTCAGCGGTCCCTGGAAAGACAGCCGGGAAGAGATCAGCCCTATTCCCCCTTCTCCCTGGAAATTTTTATTATTCCCCTCCTTCATGGCGATATCCGCCACAGACGACAACCGGCCGCCATAATTGGCTGGCATACCACCTTTGATGAGGGTGGTGCTCCGGATGGCATCTGCATTGAAGACAGAGAAAAAGCCAAAGAGATGGCCTGTATTATACACCGGGGCTTCATCGAGCAGGATAAGATTTTGATCGGCTCCGCCACCACGCACATAAAAACCGGCATTCCCTTCACCGGCGGCCTGTACGCCCGGCATAAGCTGCAGGGCTTTGAGCACGTCCACCTCTCCCATTAATGCGGGCAGTTTCTTTATCTGTACCGCCGTTAACTCCGCCTTGCCCATGTCGGTACTTTTTACATTGGCGTCTTTTCTTTTGTCGGTGACCACCACTTCCTTTGCCTGGTACGAACGTGGGTACAGTTGCAGGTGCTGGGTGGTATTCCCATCCAGGGTAAGCGCTACTGCTTTGGATTCATAGCCCAGAAAAGAATACAGCAGGATGTAATTGCCGGCCGGCAGGGTGATAGAATAAAATCCGTAGTTATTGGTATGTACCCCGTTGGTGGAGTGCAGCACCTGCACGGTGGCGCCGGGGAGTGATTCACCATTGGTACTGTCTTTAATAAAACCGCTTACGGTAAATTGTTGTCCCGCTGTTTCATTAAAGAAACATAGCAAAAAGAAGAACAATAAAAAGGGACTATATCGTGTGAACATACCGTAAATCATGAGCAGCAAATGCAAAAGTAATTTACGATTTACTGCGCACGATCCAACGATTACTTATTATTTATAGCTCAGGCTATCTTTGGTTTCACCGCAGGTGAGCATCTTATGACCGAAGTAAGGATTCTGTATGTCTGCCTTGTCGCTGAGCCAGTAAGCGCCTTTGTCATCAAAGGCCATCGGGCAGTATTGGTGATAAATAGTATGACCTTTCAGGCCTGTATTCTTCACAAGGTCGAACAGCATATCGGATACCATCTGGAAAGCCGCTCTTTTACCATCGAGTTCCGTTTCTCCTGCCAGCCCGGCTAATTCGGCGCTTACGCTGCCGGTGATGCCGGTAATATTGGCCAGGTGGCTGCTATCCATCTGTAAAAGGTTCACCGGGAGACTGTCCACATGCCCTTTGAGCGCCGCAGCAGCGGTGTTGGCAGCGGTGCTATCGGCCTGTACCAGCGCATCCGAAAGTTTATAATACGATTGCATAGTGGCGCCGAGTGAGTCGTAAAATACGTGGCTATATGGCGCCTGTAACGCGGTAGAAGCGCCTGCCGCTGCTGCCTCCTCCTTCGGGGCGGCCTGCTGGTTGCAGGCAAACAGGGCCGCACTCAGCATCAGTAAGCCAACCGGAACGCATACTTTAAAATTCATAATCTTACACTTTGCAACAAAACTAAATAAAATGACCGGATTGTTTCTCAGGAGTACTGAATTTGAGTAGGTTAAAGTCCGCATTTTTCCTTAACTTTGCACGTTTTTTATCCAATTTTTTTATTTTTTATGTTGATCGCATTACAGGACATTACGTTTGAGTTTGGGTCCAGGGTTATTCTGGAAAATTCCTCGTGGCATATAGAACCGGGCGACCGTGTGGGGCTTATCGGGTTGAATGGTACCGGCAAATCTACCCTGTTGCGCATTATCAATGGGGAATATTCCATTTCCAAAGGAAGTGTTAATAAAAGTAAAAGTCTGACGATTGGCTTCTTTAACCAGGACCTGCTCAGCTTTGAAACCGATGAATCTATCCTTACCGTAGGCATGATGGCCTTTGGCAAAGCGCTGGAGCTGGAGAAAGACATTGAGCGTATTACCCGGGAACTGGAAGACAGCCAGACAGAAGAACTGTTGCACGAATTCAGCGATAAACTGCATGAATTTGAAGCGCTCGACGGCTACAACATGAAACACAAAACGGCACAGGTGCTGGAAGGTCTTGGTTTTACCACCTCCGACCTGGAACGGCCATACAGCCAGTTTTCCGGTGGATGGCGTATGCGTGTGCTCCTGGCCCGTCTTATCCTGCAGCAACCGGATGTGCTGATGCTCGATGAGCCCACGAACCACCTGGATCTTCCCTCCATCGAATGGCTGGAAAGGTACCTGGTAGGGTACAACGGCGCCGTGATCATTGTATCGCATGACCGTTTCTTCCTGGATCGTATGGTGAACAAGATCGTGGAAGTATACCAGCAGCAGCTGCACCACTACGCCGGTTCTTACGCCGACTATGAAGTGGAAAAGGAACTGCGCCGCGAAATGCAGCAACGTGCTTACGAAAACCAGCAGGACTATATCCGCCAGCAGGAACGTTTTATTGAGCGCTTTAAAGCCAAAGCATCCAAAGCAGCCCAGGCACAGAGTATCGCCAAAAGGCTCGATAAACTGGAGCGTGTGGAACAAACCGATAACGGTCCCTCTAAAATTAAAATCAACTTCACCGTAGATAAAACGCCTGGTAAGATCTTATGTACCCTGAATAATATCAGTAAAAGCTTCGGCAAGATAGAGATCTTAAAAAATACCAGCGCTGAAATCAACCGTGGTGATAAAATAGCCTTAATCGGCGCCAATGGTAAGGGTAAGTCTACCCTGCTGCGGATCATCTTTGGTATGGAGCCGATGGAAGGTGAACGGGTACCCGGTCATAACGTGGTAACCAGCTTCTATGCACAGCACCAGCTGGAATCACTGGACATGAACAGCGAAATACTGGATGAACTGAAAAACTTTGGCAGCGGCCGTACAGAGCTGGAACTACGCCAGTTGTTAGGCTGCTTCCTCTTTACCGGCGATGATGTATTTAAAAAGATCAAGATCCTGTCCGGAGGTGAAAAGGCCCGTGTGGCGCTGGCAAAAACCATTATCAGCCAGGCCAACTTCCTGATGCTGGATGAGCCCACGAACCACCTGGACATGAACTCCGTGCAAATGCTGATAGATGCCCTTAACAAATACGACGGCAGCCTGGTACTGGTATCGCACGACCGTTACTTCGTAAGCCAGACCGCCAACAAGATCTGGGAAATCGTTGACGGTGAAATCAAGGAGTTCAAAGGTACCTACAACGAATACGAAGAGTGGAAAAAGAGAATGGCTGCCCAGCAACAGCCCGGCAATGCCAAAGCCACTAACAATAACGCAGATACGAAAAAAGAAAGCCGCCAGCAAGCCTCCGCCCCTGCTGCAGATGCAGGCAAAGGCGCTATCAACAAAGACGTACAGCGTGAACTGCAGAAACAACAAAAACAGTTTTCACAGGTAGAAGGCCAGGTGGCCAGCCTGAAGGAACGTAAAGCCGGCCTGGAAGCCAGCCTGGGTTCTCCTGAAATCTATAACGATAAAGCTAAATTTGCCCAGGTAGAAAGCGAATACCAGGATGTTCAGAAATACCTGGACAGGGCCAATCAGCAATATGAGCAGTTATTTGAGAAAATAATGCAGCTGGAAGCGAACCTTATCAGTTAGTAATTTTGTTATACAGGTATCTTTCGGGATACCTGTATAACAACACTTAAACCCTTTCTGAAGTATGCAAAAAATACTGGTTGTTGAAGACGAAGTTAAAGTAGCCAATGCCGTGAAGAAAGGACTGGAAGAAAACGGTTTTGATGTAGATGTGGCCTACGACGGACGTATAGGCAAAGGATTGGCCACCAGCAACGATTACGACCTGGTGATCCTGGACCTCAACCTGCCCCACAACAACGGCTACGAGCTGTGTGAAGTAATCCGCCATAAAAACAACCGCGTTCCCGTGATCATGCTCACTGCACTTGGGGGCATGGAAGACAAAATGCAGGCTTTTGAGCTGGGTGCGGACGACTACCTCGTTAAGCCTTTCGACTTCCGCGAACTGCTGGCGCGTATCCGGGTATTCCTGAAAAGAGCCGGCTCCGATGCCACTCACGGTACCCAATACAAAATCAGCATCGCCGACCTGGAAATAGACCGGGAGAAAAAAGACGTAACCCGTGGCGGCAAAAAAATTGCCCTCACCGCCAAAGAATACCAGCTGCTGGAATTTCTGGCCATGCATAAAGGCAAGGTTATCTCCAAAATCACCATCGCCGAAAAAGTATGGGATATCGACTTCGATACCGGTACCAACGTGATTGAAGTGTACATGAACTTCCTCCGCAAAAAAATTGACAAGGATTTTGATCAGAAACTCCTGCACACCAAAACAGGTATGGGTTATTATCTTTCTGAAGAATAACACGCCCGGTTGAAAATCAAATATAAAATAGCGCTCTATTATACCCTCTCGGCCACGCTGATGCTCGTTGCATTTGCCGTGCTGGCGTATTATTTCTCCGCCAAATCACGGAAGGCGGAATACCTGGAAAGGCTGGAATACCGCGCCCGCTCCATTGCCAACGTGATTATTGAAGACGGCAACGTAAAGGTGGATTTGCTGCGGAAACTGGACCGGACCACCTTCCAGGATCTTTATAAAGAAACGATCCTCGTATACAACCCCAGTTACGACCTGCTGTACAGCAATCTGAAAGACACCACCATCCGCACACATCCCAGTTTACTCGACTACATCAAAGAAAATAAACTGTACAGCTACGACAAAGGCAGCGGTGAAGTTGTAGGCGTTTATTATACAGAAGGCAATGTGTCTGTCATCGTAATTGTATCTTCCTTTGATAAATATGGTTTTCAAAACCTGCAGAACCTCAGCCAGATCCTGCTGCTGGAGCTGATTACCGCCGTGATAGTGCTGGTGGGCGTAGGTTACTTTTTTGCCCGTAAAATGGTGCAGCCTATCGATCAGCTGGTACAGCAGGTAGATAGTATCAATGCCAACAACATGCAGGATACGCAGGTAGCCGTGAAAGGGAAAGATGAAATAGCTAAGCTGGGCGCCAACTTCAACACCATGCTGCAACGCCTCAGCGAGTCGTTCCATCTGCAAAAAAGCTTTGTGAGCAACGCCTCCCATGAGCTGCGTACTCCCCTGGCAGCCATCATCAGCCAGTTACAGGTGGCACTATCCAAAGACCGTAGCAAAGAAGAATACCTGGTACTACTTACTTCCGTGCTGGAAGATGCAGAAAACCTCTCCGACCTTTCCAATGGCCTGCTGCAACTGGCGCAGTCGGAAATGCGGCAACAGGAATTTGTATTGGGTAATGTAAGGATCGATGAATTACTGATGGAGATGACCACCCTGATCCGGCTGAAACAAAAAACCTCCAGCAAAGTAGAGATCCAGTTTATGAAGGTGCCCGATAATGATTTGCTGGTAACCTGTTATGGAAACGAGAATTTATTAAAGGTACTTTTCCTGAACCTGATTGATAATGCGTGTAAGTTTTCCGAAAATAACACGGCGCATGTGTCGATAGATTTTTACACGAAGCATATCCTCGTACAGATAAAAGATTCTGGCATCGGTATTCCACCGGACGACATTAACAAAATATTTGAACCCTTTTACCGTGGTCAGAATGCCCTTCAGATCCGCGGTCATGGCCTGGGTTTATCTATCTGTAAAAAAATTGTGCAGATCCATAACGGGCATATCACTGTTACTTCCAATCCCGAAGGCGGCACCACTTTCTCCGTGATCCTCCCACATGTTTAAATTTCTTTTAAGTTTTTTTTAATCTTCCTTAAAGGCCGCTTTAATTCACCTTTCTGAGCTTTGTGCCATGAAATCTGGCATTATGCGAACTATCAGGATGCTGTTCCTAACAGCGTGTATTTCCGGCCTGGGCTATATTCAACATGTGCAGGCGCAAATCACTTCTCAACCTGTCACCTTGCAGGCAGTGGAAGATTCATTTCTTACAAAAAACTATTTATTACTGGCGCAGCGCTACCAGGTAGACGCTTCCAAAGCGCTGATCCGGCAGGCGAAGATGTGGAACAACCCCTCCTTCAGCACCGTACTGGGTTTTGGCAGCACCAATAATTTCAAGCCGTTTAATGTGGGCGCCGGTGGCGAAACACAATACAACCTGGATCAGCTGATCCAGCTGGCAGGCAAACGGAATAAAACCATACAACTGGCGGCAGCAGCAGCTAAAATGAGCGAAGCCAACTTCGATGAACTCGTGCGTACCCTCCGCTTACAACTCCGGGAAAACTTCTACAATGTATACTACCAGCAACAGAGCGAAACCGTGTTGAAAGAACAGCTGGATAACCTGCAGAAAATTGTGGATGCATATGTAACGGCAGATAAAAAAGGAAGCGTGGCCCACGCGGATCTCGTAAGGCTGCAGGCATTGCAGGTAGGCATTGAAAACGACTTTGCCGATCTGAAACAACAGGAATTGGAATCACAGAAAAACCTGCAACAGTTGTTACATACCAGTGTTTTTTATGAAGCCCGGCTGCAACCTGCGGACCTGGCTTCATATAACCTGGATAAAATCCAGCTGCAACCGCTGCTCGACAGCGTAGCGCAGAACAGGCCGGATGTACGGATGGCCGACATGCAGTATCAAACCGCACAGCTGAACTACCGCCTCCAGAAATCAATGGCAGTACCGGACCTTCATGTAGGCGCTACCTACGACAAACAAGGCAGTTACACGCCAAATTTCGTTGGTTTAACACTGGGCATTGACTTACCCACCTGGAACCGTAACCAGGGAAATATCCGCGCGGCGCAGCTCCAGATCGGGTCAGAGCAACAGCAACTGCTGCAGCAACAATCCATCGCACAATCGGAAGTGCTGAATGCTTATCAGCGCATATTAGCACTGGAAAAGCGTTACAAAGGATTTGACCTGCACCAGTTCCAGGGAGAATTTGATACCCTGATTGCAGAAGTGGCCAAGAATTTCAGCAAAGGAAATATCTCCCTTCTTCAATTCATCGATTACTTCAACAGTTACAGCGATAACGCAAAAAATATCAACAAGTTTTTATCCAACCGGGTAAATGCCTACGAAGAACTCAACTATGCAACAGGACAAGAATTATTTAAAAATTAAGCGCATGAAACAGCCTTTCCTTTTTATTGGCTTTTCGCTGCTGGCAACCATTCTATGGAGTGGTTGTAAACACAGCCAGGCAGAAGATCAGGAGAAAACCACCTTTGTGCTCAGCGATACCATGCTGAAAAATATCCGTATCGATACCGCACATCTGCAACCGGTGGTGAATGAAGTTCGTTTATCCGGTAAGGTTACTCCCAACGGCGGTAAGGTGTTGAAAGTATATCCACTGGTGAGCGGGTATGTGGAAGATATCAAAGTTCAGCTGGGCGACTATGTACAGAAAGGCCAGGTACTGGCCGTTATACACAGTGCTGAAATTGCTGATTACGAAAAGCAGCTGGCACAGGCTAAGTCGGACCGCAATGTGGCAGACAAAAACCTCAAAGTAGCCCAGGACCTGTTCGACAGCCGTTTGAACACAGATAAAGATGTAGTAAATGCCAAAGGAGAAGTACAGAAATCTGATGCAGAAATTAACCGGCTCAACGACCTGTTTAAAATATACCGTAAAGGTAAAGGCGCTACCTACCTGGTAACCGCCCCTATTTCCGGTTATATTATTGAGAAGAATATCAATAATAACATGGAGATACGTACCGATAACAGTTCCAATATTTTCACCATCTCCGAGCTGGACGATGTGTGGGTGATGGCCAATGTTTTTGAAACAGATATCGCACGCATCAAAGAAGGCTATGAAGCAGACGTGGTAACAGTAAGTTACCCTGATCAGCCTTTCCGTGGCAAAATCGACAAGATCTACAACTTCCTGGACCCCGCTACCAAAACCATGCAGGTAAGGATCAGCATCGATAATAAAAACATGCTGCTGAAGCCGGAAATGTTTGCCACGGTATATGTAAAATACCAGGATAACGACCAGAAAATAGCCGTCCCTTCTGCCGCCGTCATCTTTGATAACAGCAAAAATTACGTGCTGGTATTTAAAGACAAATTTAATATAGCCGTACGCGAGGTGGAAGTAGATAAAACAGCTGGTGATATTACTTATATCTCCTCCGGCTTAGCAGCAGAAGAGAAAGTGATCTCCAAAAACCAATTGCTCATTTACGATGCACTTAAAGATTAATCCGGCAATGAAGCAGTTGTTCTCCATAGGAATACTGGCACTGGGCAGTACCCGCCTGCTGGCACAGGAAAAGAAAACGGATAGCATTATCCCGTACACGTTCCATTTTCAGCAAACGCTGGTAACGCAATGGCATCCTGATTTCTCCGCGAAGTACTCAGGCGCCAACAGTTTCCGCACCCATGAAAAAGGGGCTACGTCTATTACCAGTACAGTTTATGCCGGTATCCGTCCGTGGAAGAACTTTGAATTATACGTGAACCCGGAACTCGCCGGTGGTGAAGGTCTCAGCCATGCCACCGGCATTGCGGGTTTCCCGAACGGAGAAACCTTTCGTGTGGGCGATCCTAAACCAAAAATTTACCTGGCCCGCGCTTATGGCGTATATACGTTACCGTTAACTTCTGCTACAGAAGCGGATGGCGATGATCTGAATCATGTAGGCGGCGTCACTCCTACTCATTATCTGCGGTTTATTGGCGGGAAATACTGCCTCGCGGATTTCTTTGATCAGAATGCGTATAGTCATGATCCCCGCACCCAGTTTATGAACTGGTCGCTGATGAGTAACGCCGCGTGGGACTATCCCGCAGATGTACGCGGTTATACGATGGCACTGACCGTTCAGTACCGGAAAGATAACTGGCTGTTGCAGGCAGCTACCTCTCTGGAGCCGGAAGAAGCCAACGGACCGAAGCTGAACTACCACTACGGTAAATCCAACGGCGAAGTAGTGGAAGTAACACACACGCATACGCTAAATAAGCATGAAGGAAATGTGCGGTTAATGGCATTTATTAACCAGGCCCCTATGGGCAATTATAACGAAGCGGTGAGCGTGGCAAAAGACACACCCGACATCAATTCCGTAAGAAGAGATGGACGCACCAAATATGGTTTCGGTATCAATATAGACCAGGAGCTGACCAACAGCGGCGGCGCTTTCCTGAAAGCATCGTGGAATGATGGTCGTAATGAAACCTGGGCCTATACAGAAATCGACCGTTCCATCAGCGCCGGATGGCTGCAAAACGGCCAGTGCTGGCACCGGGCGCAAGACAATGCCGGCGTAGCGGTGGTGGTAAACGGATTATCAGCAGAACACCGCAACTACCTGGCGGCAGGCGGCACCGGCTTCATGATCGGCGACGGCCAGCTGAACTACGCACCGGAAATGATCGCCGAAGTTTTCTATCAATGTAACATTACCAGGCTACATATAGCCTTAAGCCCTGACTACCAGTTTGTGATGCACCCTGCCTATAACAGGGACCGCGGACCGGTAAATATCATCGGGTTAAGGACCAGAGTGGCATTCTAAAGAACAGGACTTATGAATAAATTCATTAGAAATATTGTCGCTTTTTCGCTGAGAAACAAACTGTTTGTTTTTATCAGTGTGGCTACGCTGATCGCAGCAGGCATATTCTCATTTTTGCATACGCCCATTGAAGCCTTCCCCGACGTTACCAATACACAGATCGTGATTGTAACCAAATGGAACGGCCGCAGCGCGCAGGAAGTGGAACGCTTTGTAACGCTGCCCATAGAAGTATCTATGAATGCGGTACAGAAGAAAACCAGCGTACGCTCTGTTACCATGTTCGGATTATCTGTAGTAAAGATCATGTTTGACGATGACGTAGAAGATTTCTTCGCCCGGCAACAGGTCAACAACATGTTGCAGAGTATCAGTTTGCCGGAGGGCGCCGATCCCGAAGTACAGCCCCCCTATGGCCCTACCGGTGAGATATTCCGGTACTACCTGAAAAGCAGCAAACGCGACTCCCGCGACCTGCTCACCTGGCAAAACTGGGTGATAGACCGGCAGATCCGCAGCGTGCCCGGCGTTGCCGACGTAGTGGCCTTCGGCGGACAGGAAAAGATCTATGAGATCTCCGCTGACCCGGTAAGACTTGCCAAATACGATATCACGCCACTGGAATTATACCAGGCCGTTACCAAAAGTAATGTGAATGTAGGCGGCGACGTAATTGAAAAGAACGGACAGGCATATGTAGTGCGTGGTATCGGCCTGTTGAACAGTATTCCCGATATCAATAACATCATTGTTCAGAATATCAATGGCGTGCCCCTCCTGGTGAAGGACCTGGCTAACGTACACGAAGCCTCGGCGCCGCGTGTAGGCCAGGTAGGCATAGGCAGCAACGACGACCTGGTAGAAGGGATTGTGGTAATGCGTAAAGGAGAAAATCCGACAGAAGTGCTCGCCCGCCTGAAAGAGAAGCTGAAAGAGCTGAATGAAACCATTTTGCCCGATGATATTAAAATGGAAACGTTCTACGACCGTGATAACCTCATGGAGTTCTGCACCCATACGGTGATGCACAACCTTGCTGAAGGGATCATTTTTGTAACGGTGATCGTATTCCTGTTCATGGCCGACTGGCGCACTACCGTGATTGTATCCATCATTATTCCGCTGGCCCTGTTGTTTGCCTTTATGTGCTTACGCCTGAAAGGCATGAGCGCCAACCTGCTGTCGATGGGGGCGATCGACTTCGGTATCATCATAGATGGCGCCGTGGTAATGGTGGAGGGCATCTTCGTGATGCTGGACCATAAGGCCCACAAGTTTGGCATGGAGCGGTTCAACAAAATGGCGAAGTTGGGCTGGATCAAGCAAACCGGTGGAGAACTGGCCAAAGCCATCTTCTTCTCTAAACTCATTATCATCATCTCCCTGATCCCCATATTTTCTTTCCAGAAAGTAGAAGGTAAAATGTTTTCGCCACTGGCCTGGACGCTGGGATTTGCTTTACTGGGCGCATTACTGTTCACCTTAACACTGGTGCCTGTACTGTGTTCTATACTGCTCAATAAAAACGTGAAAGAGAAAAACAACCCGTTGGTGAATTTCTTTGACCGTTTTGTAATGAAAGGATTCGGATGGACCTACCGGAATAAACGCCTGAGTCTTACGCTGGCACTGGCTTTCATGGTGCTCACCTTTGTTTCGGCCAAATTCCTGGGAACAGAGTTCCTTCCGCAACTGAATGAAGGCTCCCTGTGGGTAACCACGGAACTGCCCATGAGTATGTCGCTCACAGAAAGCACCAAAATGGCGCATGATATCCGCCAGGACCTCGGCGGGTTCCCTGAAGTAAAAAGGGTATTATCGCAGGTAGGCCGCTCCAATGATGGTACAGATCCCAACGGTTTCTACTTTGTACAATACCAGGTAGACCTGGCGCCGAAGGATGAATGGAAACGCAAGATTACGCAGGACGAACTGATTTCCCAGATGGAACAGCGCCTGAAGAAATACCCGGGTATCATCCTGAACTTCTCACAACCTATCAGCGACAACGTTTCTGAAGCAGTAGCCGGATTCAAGGCCGCCAACGGTGTAAAGATCTTTGGAGATGACCTCGTGAAGCTGGAATCGCTCTCACAACAGGTAGTAGCGCAATTGAAAACAGTGCAGGGTATTAAAGATCTTGGGGTGATCCGGAATATTGGTCAGCCTGAAATGAGTATCAATCTCGACGACAACAAAATGGCCCAGTATGGCGTAGCCACCGGTGACGCACAGGCAGTTATTGAAATGGCTATTGGCGGTAAAACGGCTACCCAGCTGTATGAAGGCGAGAAAAAATTCGATATCCGTATCCGTTATGATGAGAACTATCGCAAAACGGAAGATGACCTGGCCAACCTGATGGTGCCTACAATCAACAACAATAAAATACCGCTGAAAGAGATCGCAGAGATCAAAACCATTACCGGACCGGCTTTCATTTACCGCGACAGTAACAAACGTTTTATCGGCGTGAAGTTCTCTGTTCGTGACCGCGACCTCGGCAGCACCATTGCTGAAGCGCAGGCGAAAATCAACCGGGTGGTGAAACTACCGAAAGGCTACAGCATTGGCTGGACGGGTGAATTTGAAAACCAGGTGCGCGCCACACAACGACTGGGACAGGTAGTGCCTATCAGTATCATTGCCATCTTTATGGTGTTGTTTATTATGCTGGGCAGTGTAAAGGATGCAGGGCTGGTGTTAATGAACGTGCCGTTTGCACTGATAGGTGGTATCCTGGCATTGCATGTTACCAATATGAACTTTGGCATCTCCGCAGGTGTGGGTTTCATTGCATTGTTTGGTATCTGTATTCAGAATGGAGTGATCCTCATTTCCGTATTCCATAAAAACCTGGAGGCAAAACTATCGTTGAATGAATCGATTAAACTGGGTGTGCAGAGCCGTATACGGCCGGTGGTGATGACAGCCATGATGGCCGCCATAGGCTTGATTCCGGCAGCTATATCACATGGTATCGGATCTGAAACACAGAAGCCACTGGCCATCGTAGTAATTGGCGGGCTTATTACCGCAACGGTACTTACGCTGTTGGTATTCCCGATCATTTTCTACGGTGCTTATAAAAATAAGAAGGATCAGATGTAATGGATTGAATGGCGTGTAGTCGTTTCATTTAGTACTTTATAACGCAGAGGGCTACACGCTTACATTTTTAGTTCGCATATAGGTTGATAGAATGGTCATAGAAAAGAAAAGGCCGGAGTGATCCGGCCGATTCAATTTTATGGTCAGCTACTCCGCCCTGCCGAGAAGAAACAACGCGGGGCGGATTTTTTTATTCTATTTTTCTTCTCCTGGATTTGTTGAACATCAGTCCTTTTTCCACTCCCTTGCGCAGTTCCGCCTGTTGTTCCGGAGGTAATGCGTGGGTGGTTTGGCAGGATTCGCTGCAGCAGCCATCATACTTTTTTGCGCAGGATTCGCATTGAATAAACAGCAGGTGGCAGCCATCATTCAGGCAGTTGGTATGTGTGTCGCAGGGCGCTCCGCACTGGTGGCATTGACTGATAATATCATCGCTGATGCGTTCCCCGAGCCTGTCGTCGAATACAAAGTTTTTGCCTTTGAACTTAATGGGAAGTCCTTGCTGACGGGCCTTGTTAGTATATTCAATGATACCGCCTTCGAGGTGGAATACATTTTTAAAGCCGTTGTGCAGCATGTAAGCCGATGCTTTTTCACAGCGGATTCCCCCGGTGCAGTACATGATGATATTCTTGTCTTTTTTATCTGCGAGCATGTCCACCGCCATCGGCAGCTGGTCACGGAAAGTATCTGAGGGCACTTCTATGGCGCCTTCAAAATGTCCGACTTCATACTCATAGTGGTTTCTCATGTCCACGATCACGGTATCCGGATCGGCGGTGAGTTCGTTGAAGGTACCGGCATCCACATAACGGCCACGGTTGGCCATATCGAAGGTGGGATCTTCAATGCCGTCGGCCACGATCTTTTCACGGACTTTGATTTTCAGCACAAAAAAGGATTTGCCGTCATCATCCACGGCAATGTTGAGCCGGATGCCATTGAGGAAGTCGATAGCATACAGTTGTTGCTTAAATGCCTCAAAGTGATGCTCGGGAACGCTCACCTGGGCATTAATGCCTTCGTGTGCTACATAAATACGTCCGAAAGTGCCGAGTTGGAAAAGCGATTCGTACAGTTGATCACGGAATGCCTGTGGATCGGGGATTTTTGCGTACTGGTAGAAAGAAACAGTGACGCGTTTAAACGTTTCATTGGCCAGCCGTACTTTCAGTTCGGCGGCAGATACTCTGTTGTGTAATGCCATAATTGCTTGAAATTTTAAGGACGCCTGCGTCGCGAACAAAACTCCAATCAACCCTCTTTAATCGTAAAAGAACAATTGATTTAGGCCGCAAAGGTAGCAAAATTCACTGAATATCAGTAGTGATAAGGATCTGATTTCTTCGCCCACTGGTAAAGAATATGTAAGGAAAACCAGGCTATTGCGCTGATAATGAAGATGTAACCGATAAAGCCGGGAGTTCTCAGTTCTGCCGCACCGGGCAGGTCATTTGTTTCCGTAATGTAGGCGGCTACCGCCAGGATAATTCCCGACAACAGCACAATGAGGGCGATTTTTCTCATACCGGATGGTTCAAAGGATGACGCTTCATTCTGGCACCAACGTGTGAGTAAAATGTGTACTACGCTGGGCCAAAATATACTTACCTTACTAACGAATTAACTCAACCAAAGGTTCACCGGAGATCTAAAAAATATTTATCTTTTTATAACTATTTGATAATTATTGTATATATCTTTGCGGACACGTTACAACCCCAATTGGCACCCTTTTTGAAAATTGACTAAGAGAAGCAATATTGTTTAACCCGAAAATGTTATTTTATGAGTATTTACATTACTTACTTTATTTATGCAGTTGTTGGTATCTGGATTTACAGGTTACTGGCATATTTCTTTGACGAAAAGAAAGAAATAAAGAGCAGGAAGAAATTTTAGAACCGGTCTTGTGAATGATGAGATACGGGGATTTTGTTACCTGGCAAGCAATAACAGGTGGTAACAGGTCCCCGGAATCAGTGCCGGTTAGTTTTTAAACTTCACCATATTACCCAGGATACCACCAAAGCCAACCCGGACGCCTATACGGGTATCTTCTTTACTCTGATAACCCGCTACCACATCTACCCTGATCATCTTCAGAATATTTTCAATACCCCCGAAAACTTCTACATAGTTATTATCGCTGTTTACATAAAATGCGTTGGCGCCGGCTACCAGGTTCCATTTCAGGCGGTTGAACAATGGAATTTTATTGGTGAGTAAACCATTAAAATGATGTTCCACATTGGCGGTAGCATAAAACGGAGCGGTAGTACTATACTGATAATACGGCGCCAGCTGAAAACTGTTCAGGTACTTCATGTTATAGAAGGTCTGGTTACCATTGAAGTGCTGGTAATCGGGTATTTGTACATTCCGGTCGTTCAGGAATCCACCTGCTCCGAGGCGGTAGCGGAATTCACCCAGCAACTTAAAGTTCATATTATCCTGCACGGAAAAACTCCATTTATCGAAATCAACAATACTGTTTGCCACATTGGGTATCCCCTTGCTATAGCCCACTTTGAACGTGGGGTATTTGGAGCCAAAGGGAATTTTGCGGTCGGGCAATTCCACAAACTGTTGACCGGGCTGGAAGGTAAAATCCACATCCAGTATCAACGCCTGGTGCTTTTCAAAGGGCACATTGGCCAGCTCATAAGGATGATTGGGCGTAAACTGTTTACGGTCGTTTTTAAAGATTACAAAGTCGGTGGTATTTTCTACGGGGTTCCTGCTTTCATAGGTAGCGCCGAGCGACAGGCGGTCATTGGTCTGGAATGTACGTGTGTAGCGTAGTTTACCAAACCAGTTTTCATACAGCTTCATATAGTTTTCCTTCAGGAACAGGGTATAAAACTCGTTGGCAATATTGTCGATGGGATTGTCCTGGTTGAATTGGGAAACGCGCTTCCCTCCTGCCAGCGACCAGTCGTTACGGCCATAACGCTTTTGTACTTTACTCCTGTTACTATAGTCAATTTGCGTATAGGCATTGAAGTGAGTATTACTCAATCCGTACCGTAAAAAAGGGGTGATACGTAAACTGCTTTCTTCCCCGGTATAGATGTTGAGATCCGGTTCCAGTGCAATGACCAGTCCTTCCACGGTATTATACTTCAGCGATTTCAGCAGTCCTTTTACGCCGAGGGAATGATATTGTATGGAGCTGTCGCGGCGGAAATAGTATTTATGTTTTACGCCGTTCCAGAGTACATCCATTGCTTTCACCGGTTTCTGTTTGCGTTGCAGGGAGTCGAGGTGATAGCGGGAAAAAGAAGAGTCGCGCGCGGCTTTGGCGGTGCTGTCTTTTTCGTGGTAATCCTTTACCTCAGCGGTTTCCAGCGGCACCGGCCGGATGCTGTCCCAGTAGGTATGTCCCTGTTTATCAAAAGCGGAGTCATATTTAAGGAAAGTATTATCGAAAAACTTAGGAGGAAAATCAGGATGTACGTTATAACCGGAATATACATTTACAAAGCTGCCACCCATGCGGAAACCAAACTTATTAAATGAGATGTGCATCACCTGGTCTTTTACGCGCCAGATGTCGGCAGTAACGGGTACATGGGTTTGGCGGATCTCCAGTGTATCCATCAGTTCCAGCTGGTATTCGCTGGTGAGGATCAGGTCTGTGCTGTGAATGCGCCAGTCGTCGTCTGTAATAAAGATATAGCCTGAAAACAGGGGCTCCTGCTTCCGGCGGGGAATCACCTGTATTTTATTTACGGTTTTACCTTCTTCTGTAAAAGTGCCTTCCAACCTGTATTTGTAATAGGCCAATGCGTTTTCTGCAATGGGAGAAATGTAGCCCCTGGGGCCCATTTGCGTGATAACGGCGGAAACATTGTTGTCATAGAAGCTGATGATGGCAGGGAAGCTTAAACCAAATCCGCCGCCACTTTTGCGGGAGGAAATTACTTCCAGTTTTATTTTATCCGGCAACCGTGCCGATATTTTAGTGACAGATTCCGACAGGAATATCATGCCTTGACCGGTACTGTCTACCCCCATTTCTTTCTTATCTATTTTCTGTCCCATGAATCTTCCCGGAACATTTTTCATCCCGATGGTGCCTTTGATATAAGACATACAGGTATATTCTTTCACCTGTTCCTGGTAGAAATGCCGTTTCTTAATGGCCTGCCGGATGATGGCATAGGCGGGATCTTCTCCGTTGGCTTTCACCACTACTTCTTTTATCTGCATATTAACGGGCTGCAGGTGAAAGTCGAGTATCTGCGTTGAGGCGTTTACGTTAAGTGGCAGTTCTGTTCTTTTAAAACCGATATACTGGCATACCACGGTATACTGGCCGGGTGCAAGGTCAAGCTGGTATTGGCCGGCAGCGTTGGTAGTAGTGCCGGTGGTGGTTCCTTTTATGAAAACGGTAGCAAATGGGAGCGGTTGATCTTTATCATCCGTTACGCGGCCTTTCACCGCAATAGCCTGGCAGTAGCTGGAAATGAAAATGCAAAACAGGGCAGACAGGTAATTCTTCATATTCCAAATGTAACGGCGAACAGCTTACGGGGTATCTGCATAAACTGTTTTATCAGAATTTTAACAGCCTGGATAAGTAATCAGGCGGGCTTTTTTGCGGCACGGATAAACGCAGCAGAACTGGCGGCAAAGCCGGCTACGAGTCCGCCGATAAACGAACCCACTACACCCATAAGCGGCGCGCTCCGTACCTTCAATATCATTTCACTCATCCGATTGGCCAGCAGGTGATCATTTCTTACATCCATATAAAAAGCCAGGATCATCCATAACACAAATATGCCCATGAAGGCGCTGAAGAATGATTTACCCGGTGATAAAGGCATCAGCAACGTTACCAGGAAGGCCACGAGCGCTACGCTCCACCAGGGCAGCACCATACCTGCTACATAAGCCAGGAGAAGGATCAGGAGAAAATGGGCAAAGGATTTCATGATTCTAATATAAGTAGAAAAGTTCAAAAATGAGGAGGGTTAGTTGCAATAAAGGAATTGTTTTCTGCACCTTTTAAAAATCCGTGGGGAAAGATGCTGTGTTCACAGTGATACTACAAACTATTTATTCAAATGGTTGAAGGGGCTCTTTATTCACATGCCGGTGCATCGGGACATTCATGCCAGTACTGTGGGGGTTTTGCAACCGGAGCTGACTAAAAAGTTATACAGGATTGTTATCCCGTGTTCCCTTTCAGCCAGCTCCGTGATTATTTTTATTTACTCTTCTCTAATGCCTGTTCTATATCTTCCACGATATCCTTAATATTTTCCAGTCCCACGGAAATGCGTATCAGCCCTGGCGTTATACCGGCAATTGCCCGTTCTTCCTCAGAAAGCTTTGCGTGGGTAGTGCTGGCAGGATGGGAAGCAATACTGCGGCTGTCTCCCAGGTTAGCAGTAAGCGAAAGGAGTTGTAATGCATCCAGGAAACGAACGCCCTGTTGCAGACCGCCTTTCAGCTCAAAGCATACGATACCGCCACCGCCGCTCATTTGCTTCTTTGCAATGTTGTATTGCGGGTGACTGGTCAGCAAAGGATATTTCACCGACAGCAGGTGCGGGTTACTTTGCAGGCGCTCCGCCAGTTTCAGGGCGCTGGCCGAATGACGCTCCATCCTCACGTACAGGGTTTCCAGGCTTTTACTCAGCACCCAGGCGTTGAATGGCGACATGGCCGGGCCGGTGCTTCTGCAAAAAGTATGGATTTCCTTAATCAGTTCTGCCTTTCCAACTACTACTCCACCCAGTACGCGTCCCTGCCCGTCGATCCATTTGGTAGCCGAATGGGTAACCAGGTGGGCGCCGTATTCAATAGGACGTTGCAATACAGGCGTTGCAAAGCAGTTGTCTACGTTCAGAATGATATTGTGCTTGTTGGCAATGCCGGCCAGCAGTTCCAGGTCAATGATCTCAAGACCGGGATTGGACGGGGTTTCCACGAAGATCATCCGGGTATTGGGCTTTATCATGGCGGCAATACCGGCGGGATCGGTCATATCAAAATAAGAAGTTTCAATACCCCATTTTGGCAGGAACTTCGTGATCACAGTGTGGGTAGATCCAAAGATAGAGCGGGCCGACAGCAGGTGGTCGCCGGCTTTGAGCAGTGCCATAAAGCTGGCAAAAATAGCGCTCATCCCCGATGCGGTGGCATACCCGGCTTCTCCCCCTTCGAGGGCACACATCTTCTGTACAAATTCGTCTACATTGGGATTGCTGAAACGGCTGTAGATATTAAAGTCTGTTTCATCCGCGAAGGTAGCGCGCATTTCTTCTGCGTTATCAAAACAAAAACTGGAGGTCAGGAACATGGGTACGGAATGTTCCATCTGGTCCGTTTTTGGCGTCTGCATTCTTACCGCATTGGTATCCGGTTGGTATTGATTTCTATCTTTGCTCATGGATATGGTAATTACAGCATTTTAAGCGTTCAGTTTCACTTCCCAGGTCAGTTTGGTATTACCCTGACGCAGGGTTTCCGCTACAGAACAATATTTGTTCATAGACAATTCTACAGCGCGTGCTGCTTTATCGGGATCAATATTACCCTTGAGATGAAATACCAGGTGAGCTGTTTCCCAGAGAGAAGGTTCTTTTCCTTTTTCTCTTTCTGCGTCTATTTCAATACGGAAATCTGTTACTTCCTGGCGTTGTTTCTTCAGGATCATCATCACATCAATGGCAGAGCAACCACCCAGGCCCATGATCACCATTTGCATAGGTCTTACTCCGTTATTCTTACCGCCATTTTCCAGAGATGAGTCCATCAGTACTTTGTGGCCGCCTTCATCTACTGCCTCCATATTAAATCCGTCATCTACTCTTTGTAATGCTATCTTCATGATTATTAGGTTATCTTCAACAAAGATAAAATAAAACCATCAGGATTTATGCAGTGGCCGTCATTCCTCCCTAATTCGTAATTCATCGGCTGTATTTTGTAATTTTTAATTCTGATATTGTAGTTTTGCGCAAATTCGAAGAAGCATTGTCGGCAAAGGTATTTCACAGTCAAACAGCATTCCGGTTAGAATCCGGGGAAGTATTACCGGGATTACATATCGCGTACCATACATATGGTACGATGAAAGAAGATGGCAGTAACGTGGTTTGGGTATGTCATGCCTTAACCGCCAACAGTGATGTGGCTGACTGGTGGACCGGCTTAATTGGTTCCGGCAAAGCGATTGACCCTGCCAGGCACTTCATTGTGTGCGCCAATATCATTGGCTCCTGCTATGGCAGCAGCGGCCCTCATACTATCAACCCGGAAACGGGCCATCCGTGGTACCGGCAGTTCCCTACCATCACTATCCGCGATATGGTACAGGCGCATATCCTGCTCAGGCAGCACCTGGAAATTCCCCGTATCCACCTGCTGATCGGCGGTTCTATGGGCGGTTACCAGGCACTGGAATGGTCGTTGCAGGAGCCGGCTGTTATTGATCGCCTGTTCCTGTTATGTACCGGAGCTGCAGAAAGCGCCTGGGGTATTGCCATTCATACGGCACAGCGACTGGCCATTGAAGCGGATGATACCTGGAAAGACAACTGCCACAGCGCAGGATCGAAAGGGCTGAAAGCCGCCAGGGCTATCGGTATGCTCACCTATCGCAACTACCGGACCTTTGTGCGCGCCCAATCCGATGAAGATAAAGAGAAGACCGATAATTTCAGGGCTTCTTCCTATATCATTTACCAGGGCGACAAACTCGTGAAACGCTTTAATGCACAGTCGTACTGGCTGCTCACAAAAGCAATGGACAGTCATAATATTGCCCGTGGCCGTCATGAAGATATTACCACTACCCTTTCGCACATTCAGCAACCTACCCTGCTGATAGGTATCAGCAGCGATATTCTGTGCCCGCCGGAAGAACAGCAGTTCATGGCCGCACATCTGCCACATGCTACTTATCATGAAATAGATTCTTCGTACGGGCATGATGGTTTCCTGATAGAATTTGAAAAAATCGGGAACATATTACAGGAATGGATGCAATAACAGCACATTGATTTTTAAGGTATTATAATAAGATAGATGCAGCAGGATGCCCCTGCTGCATTATTATTTTAATCCCCTGCACTCCCGATGGCTATATGCGGTTTTTTTTCGTTATATTTATTTAAACCGAGTCTAAACCTTTTATAAATCCATCGTGTATGAGAAGCATTCTAATCAAAGCCTTCATTGGCTGTCTGGTGCTTTTATTATCCCTAACCCAGATAATTTCGGCCCAAAACCCTGTCTCCATTAATGGTACTGTACGCGAAAAAGGTTCCGGCAACGTCATGCCTGGTGTAACCGTAGCAGTTAAAGGCTCCAATACCGGTACGATCACCGGCAGCGGAGGCGCTTTCACGCTCAGAACCACACATGCGTTCCCGTTAACACTGGTATTTTCCTACGTAGGCTTTAAAACGGAGGAACAGCAAATTTCTTCCGCTACTGATAAAGTGGCGATAGAACTCAGCTCCACCGAAATCCTCGGCCAGGAAGTAGTAGTTGCTGCCAGCCGTACACAGGAAAGCATCCTGCAATCACCGGTGTCTATCGAAAAGCTGGACACCCGCGCCCTGAAAGCCTCTCCCGCACCTTCTTATTACGATGCGCTGGCTAACCTCAAAGGCGTTGAAATGAGCACCCAGAGCTTAACATTTAAATCAGTGAACACCCGCGGCTTTAACAGCAATGGTAACACCCGCGTGCTGCAACTGAACGACGGAATGGACAACCAGGCGCCTGGCCTCAATTTCGCGGTGGGCAACATGGTGGGTATTCCTGAAGTGGACCTCGACAACATGGAACTCATTCCCGGCGCGGCTTCCGCACTGTATGGCCCCAATGCCCTCAACGGCATCCTGCTGATGAACAGCAAAAACCCTTTCCAGTACCAGGGATTAAGCGCCCTCGTAAAAACCGGCTTTCTGAACGATGCCGGCCGCTCCACCGCCACTACCGGCTATTACGATGTGTCTGTACGTTACGCACATGCCTTTAGTGATAAGGTGGCCTTTAAGCTGAACGTAGGCTATTTACAGGCGAAGGACTGGCAGGCATATGACCACCGGGATCAGAGCCTGGCAAACGGTCATACCCTCGAAAACGGTACCCGCGCCAATAATGAAGGCTATAACGGGGTGAATGTGTATGGAGATGAGAATACGGTAAATATGTACACCGGCCTGAAACCTTCCCTGATGCCACAAATGATTGCATTATCACAGCAACTGGGAGGCGCCCTTACACCGGATCAATTATATAACGCTATCCTGCCTCCGCAGAATATGTCGAACGTAACCCGCACCGGTTACAATGAAGCGGACGTAGTAGATTATACCACCAAAAACCTGAAACTCAACGCAGCATTGCATTACCGGCTAACCACCAATCTCGAAGCCATTTTGCAGGGCAGCTATGGTTCCGGTACCACCGTGTACACGGGAGCTGACCGCTATTCCCTGAAAAACTTCAACATGGGTCAGTATAAAGTGGAATTGAAGAGCCCTGACTTCTATGTAAGATTATATACTACGCAGGAAAGGGCGGGCGACAGCTACGCCGGTGGTACGCTGGCTTCCGGTATCAATGAAGCCTGGAAAACCAGCCAGCAATGGTATACTGAATACTTCGGTACTTACGGCCTTGCCGCAGGCAATCTTTTTAAAACAACTTTTACCAATAACCTCGGACAAGGAATTCCTGCCGCATTTGCTGCCGCCCAGGCCGCCGTTCAGTCGCAACAGGCCAATTTCATCGGCGCTGCCAGAACCAACGCCGACAAGGGCCGCCTGATTCCCGGCACACCGGAGTTTGATGCTGCCGCAGATAAGGTGAAGAACAAACCCATCCCCGGCGACGCTTCCGGCGTTGGCGCTAAGTTTACCGATAAAACCAACCTGTATCAGGCAGAGTTCATGTACAACTTTCATAACCTGATTCACTTTGCAGAAATACTGGTAGGCGGTAACTACCGCCGCTATGCGCTGAACTCCGAAAAAACACTGTTTGCAGTGGACGACAACGGCAAGGAATTCCGCATCAATGAATATGGCGGCTATGTACAGATCATGAAAAAGCTGATAGACGATCACGTAAAACTGACCGGCTCCCTGCGTTATGACAAGAACATGAACTTCAAAGGCCAGTTCAGTCCGCGTTTGTCGGCAGTATATACTTTCCTCGGTACGCACAATATCCGCGCTTCCTATCAAACAGGTTTCCGCATCCCGCACAACCAGGATCAGTATATCGATCTCGTAACGCCGCAGGCACACCTCATCGGCGGATTACCTTTCCTCCGCGAACGTTATGGATTGGATAAAGGACCGGTGTTCTCCCTCCAGTCAGTACAGGCGGGCGCTCCTAAACAGTATGTTTTCCGTGAGTTCCTCCCGGAAAGGATCCAGGCATATGAAATAGGTTATAAAGCAGTGATCGCAAAACAATTGCTGGTGGATGCTTATATCTATAAAAATGATTTCAAAAATATGAATGGTACACAGGTGCTGGTACAACCAACCAACGATCCTGCCGTAAACAATATCTTCTCTGTGCCGGTAAGCGCCACAGAAGTAGTACATTCCTGGGGATGGGCATTGGGACTGGATTACAGCCTGCCGCTTAATTTCACCGCCGGTGGTAACATCTCTTATAATGAACTCACCAATGAAAAGGACCTGGGTTCGTTCATGACCATGTACAACACACCAAAGGTGCGCTACAGCCTGAATTTCGGTAACCGCAACATTGCCAATTCCAATTTTGCTTTTAATATATTATGGAAATGGCAGGAGTCCTTCATATGGCAATCGTCTTTTGTAGGACCTAATTTAAATGCTGCAGGTCTTAGTGAAATTCCTGCCTATGGCACACTGGATGCGATGGTGAGCAAGTTTTTCCCGAAGGCTAAAACCACGGTAAAACTGGGCGCCGCCAATATCCTGAACAAGAAATATGTGCAGTCGTGGGGTAATCCTACTGTTGGCATGCAAGGCTATATTTCTATCGGTTATAATTTATAAATTTATAAAAAGAAGAAGCCCCGGATACTGTTTTCTGATCAGAAAATAATACCCGGGGCTTTTTATGTTTGTTAGTCAGTTGCTATACTACATCCCACCAGGGTTTGTCTGATGAGGCGGTTGGATTGTTGAGCGGTGTGATATTTACCAATGGCGTAATTTTTTTCGAGGTGCTTTCTCCGGTCCACAAACCACGGGCTTCTGCTTTAATATCTTCCCTTTGTAACAATGTGCCCAGCGTGGCTTTCAGCTTTGCGCCCAGCTCGGGTTTCACCATGTATACAAAGTTGGCGTAGCCTTCCATACTGCTGATAATATTTTTTCCTTTGCCCCAGCTTTTGTTAGCTAAACCTGTTTTTTCAACCTGGTGCAGCAGGGCACGGAATTTACGCAGGGTAGTACGGTCCAGGCTCAGCTTTTCATTTACCACGATGCCTGTTACTTCGTGCTTATCTCCTTTACGCATCACCTTTAATTTATCCGGGTGGATGGTAAAGCCTTCTTCCTTTACAAACATTTTCACCGCGCGCAGTAACTGCCCAGCTTTATCTGCAGCGGGTCCTTTGGCGGAAAAAGTCATATCGTCTGCATATCTCGTATAGGCGTACCCGTATTTTGCCGCCAAACCTGCAAAACGCCTGTCCAGCTTATAACAGATCAGGTTTGTAATAGCGGGGCTGGTAGGGGCTCCCTGCGGGAGATGCCTGGCTGTTTTAGCCACATAATATTTGCGGCCATCGAGCAATACTTCATCTACTTCGGGTTCTGTACAAATAAGCGCCAGTATGGTAGCTACCTGTTCAGCGTATCCGAGTTTACAGAATAATCCTTTTACACGTTTGTATGCGATGGATGGGAAGAAGTCGCGCAGATCGATGTTGATCACGATATCCTGACCGGTATGTGGCGCCGCGTTGGTAACAATGGATCTACCCGGTACGAAGCCGTGGGCAGATTCATCATTTTTTATTTTATAGAGAATATTTTCCAGGATCCAGTGTTGTGCGGCTTTCAGCTGTGGCATGGGCGCAGAAATGGTGCGGGCGCCGCCGGATTTTTTGGGGATCTGAAAACGTTGGTAGTGGGTATGGTGCCCCACTTTACGATTAAAAGATAAATACCTCAGTTTGCCGATGGTGATTCCCATTGCGGTGGCTAATGCAGTAGCGTCGGCCCATACAGGCAGTCCGAACTTTTGCAGTTGCGCTACATCCGGCGTCACTTTATTTAAGCCGGCAGATACCTCTTCACCGAGATATACAATCTGTTGCTCTTTGGTAATGGCCCATGCTGCAGCTCTTTCTTTCCGGGCAGCTTCGCGGCGTTGTTTTGTTTCTTCTCTTTTCAGTTTGGCTTTTGCCATGCGGGCTTTGCGCATGTCTTCCAGCATTGCCCGTTTGTTGCGGTATTTCTGCCGCTCGCTGAGAAGATCGTTCAGTTGCCGGCGCACCTCCTTTTCCTTCTGGATGAGCGTAGCCGCCGGTGAAGGCTGCGCAACGTTTTCGGCCCAGAAACCCAGGCGTGTCATTTCCTGTAATATATATTCCTCTTTAGAGGATGCACGTATCTTATCGTACAGTTGTTGACGGGTTAAGGACATGATAAATATGTTTGTATTTATTCAGTTTCATGACTTTGATAACGGAGTATATCCGTAATAAATATCCGGGTGTATAAAATAAAAGGAGGTGGAAAATGGCCGGCGGTGCAGCCCTGCTGAGAGGGGAAAACAAAATTCTGTAAAGAGGAAAAGGCCTTCGTGCAAACCATTGACTAAATCAATCAACTCCAGGGAGGGGCCTACTGTACGCATATTTCAGCCCCCGGGGCTTCTACTGGAAATATGCGTACAGTAGGCCCCTCCCAAAGTAAAGATTGCATTTAGTGAAGCATGTATAGTCAGAATACCTGAATGACGAAACATCATTCGTCCCTTTTCGGGCGCAAGTGCAATCAATTCCTCTTTACAAAGATCTTTGTTATTAACGAGTCAGCAAGGTAGAAAATAATTTCCGGAAATAAAACACCTCCTTAAATTATTTTACCGCTTTATTTTCCGAATGCGCTATACGCAGTGCCAGCATGTGTTCGCACGGCCCCTTGTATAGTTTATTCGTACTATAAAAATTACAATCGCAGTGCGCATTACTCAATCTTTCATCCGCATCAATGGTAATAACGGGATGGTATATACGTTGCGCACCTTTTATAGTTCCTTTCAATTGCAAACCTACTCCCGGGATGTCGGTAGCCGTTAGCTCCACTTTTCCGGCCTGCACCAGTTTCGTGGCTTCCCCCTCCTGTGGATTGGCAAAGCGCAGCTGGTCCAGCGGCAATGGTTCACGGCTCAGCTCACGAAGACGGTAAAAGCCCGTGTGCAGATCGTAAATTACTTTGCCTGCCTGGGTATAAATTCCCAGTGCGCCCAATACCGTAGCCCTGTCCAGACCAGTGGCGGCCACAATTGTTTCCGGTTTGGCCATCCACCTGGTTTTCAGGTCTTCATAAACGGTGAGCTTTGCCAGATCATTCACATCAGCTCTCGGCGCCATGAGGTCGAACTGCCCGGCGCGCGACCAGTCGTTGGCGGTCCATCCGCTGAGCCCCAGTGTAAACTGCATATCGCCGAGGTCCGCCACATAAAAGGATGGCAACCCGTTGCCGGTAAGATGCACCGTGAATTTCTTTGCAATTGGAATCAGCCTTTCCAGGATCAGCAACCGTCTTCTCCCCCATATCCTGATTTCCCTGCTTTGCGGGCCGGTGTATAACGATCTCGCACATACGATTTCCTGGTTCCACGGTTCAAACACGGCACGTACCGGCTTGCCTGGTTCCAGTATAAAACGGATGGAACGGGGACCGCGTTTTTCTTTGAACCGCCGCAGCCAGGAACAGAAATTATATACATCCATCGGGTGCAGGTCAAACGTTGCCGCGGGCAGCGTCATCGCAGAGCTTACCTGCAGAAATCCCCTCACCCAGCTATCGGGTAAGTCGATCTTTACTTCATGATACAGTTCTTCCTGCGAGGTTTGCACCTGGAAGCCTCCCGGATCAATCTTAAAATCTGTTTCCTTATAATCACGGATCTTCTGGAACTCGTTATATAAAGAAGCGGAATAATCAATGTTGGTAGTACCGCATTCAAATTCGTTCACTTCTTTAAAAACATTATAACTGGCACTCAGCTTTCCGTAGGTAGATTCATCCTGGCTGAAACATTCAAAGAACAGTTCATCCGGATGCACGCTGATTACCGGGTCCAGCACAAACCATGTGTCGCGGTCTTTCTGGTATAAATAATCGAAATAATGTTTGCGGGCTTTATAAAACGGAGCCATCACTTTATCCTGCTCCTGGTAAATACTGTTGAGCTCTCCCCTCAGGGCCTCTATCCGCTGATCAGCGGCCTGCATGTCATAGCCGTTCATGAATTCCGCCAGCCACACCGTTTCCTGCTGGGCGGCCCATTCCTTATAGGCTGTTTTATCTTTCGGTTTAAAGCGCAGATCAGACACCACTACATCGTGCAGGGCGGAAATGGCTTCCCGGAAGGCTATTTTTTTATGCAGCTTGCCCACAAAAAAAGTGGGATCACGACGGGTATCCGGTGCAAAGGAAATGCCCGCAGCAGTGGCATTGCTGTACACGTTGGAGTTTCCGCTGTATCTGTAGTTGAATAACATAAATGGATTACTTTTTAGGATACTCTAATCGCTGTTGGCACTATTTCAATAGGCAGCTCCACGGCATACCGTTCCTGTATACTGCGCATGATGGCGATACAGCGGGCTTTGTCGCCAATGGCTACTGTAGCAGATATATGCGCAATAATATGACCGATGTAAGTGGCTGCCTCTGTGGATTTCATAGCTTCCTTCTCCAGGAATGCAAAGATCCGTTCCTTTGCAGCGCGGGCCTTATTTACCCGGCTCAGTACCACCCGGAAATAATGTTCCAGCTCCTGCAAAAACACCAGGTTGCCGGCGGCATATTGCTGCAGGTAGTTGGTGGCAAATAACTGCATGCTTTCACTTGGATGCTGGCTAAGTTTCAACAGGTAAGTTTGCCCGTCCTGTTCGCGGAAGAAGCGCAGCAGCAGTTCCCTGCCAAATGCCTGTATATCTGGGCGTACACTGTCCGCCACTGCCACCAGTGTTTCCGGCGACCAGTCGTTATCTGTAAACTGCGTCCGGAAAAACTCCATGGCCTCCTGCCGGGTGTCGTCCCATTTTGCATCGAGCATACCGATGGCGGCATCCCTTTCAAAACGGATACGCGCCGCGTTGTTGTAATAGAAATGCCAGCTCCACTCCCTTACTTTCAGCAACTCGTGGTTACCGGCGGCAATCACCTGTTTCAGGGATAAAGCCGATGCCGGGATATATTTATCCAGCACCAGCAATCCGAACTGCTGTGCCGACCTGTAGTTGGCGTACAGCAGGCGTAAAGCAGTAGCCGTGTCGATGTCCTGTAAATAGTCTACCAGCTCATTGCTGAGGGTGGCTTCAATATCCGCATGCATGCCCTCGGCAGTTTCCTTACGCATGAGCAACGGCACCAGTTCATTTACCAGGTAAACAGCGAGGCGTTTATCCTGCTGCACCAACCGGCTGATGAGGGGACGCACCGCGTTTCGTACATCTGTGTACGTACTTAATAATATATGGAGTACCAGTTCCGGTCTTCTCAACAATTCATCCGTGCCGATTGCTTCCAGCACTTTCACACCAGCGGTTCTTACCGGCTGGAACTCGTTGCTGATGAGGCGCTTCAGCATAGCGTCAGATACTTCGCTGAAGTTAAACTGTCCCTGTTTCAGGAGCAGCAACCTCGCAGCGAAAGCCTGACCGGCTGGCACGGGGCTTTGCAGCAATGCTTCTATATCCGGCATACCCGTTTCCGTTAGTGCCTCGCGGCAATATTGTTCCAGGATATCGCAGCCGTCGTTGAGGTTTTCATTACCCGCTGGTGTGGATGTTTTCAGCGCCAGCAGTGCAGTAATTGCTTTTGCGCTGAGAACCCGCATCTTATCCAGTGGCAAGTGCACCGGTTTGAGTTGTTTACGGACATAATTACGCACCTCTTTATATGGTGAGAATACCAGCTGCATGAGGAAGTCCATGTCTGCAAAGCAAACGGCTTCATTGTCGTTGATCCACTGCAAACCCTGCAGGCGGGCCAGATCCAGTGGGCTCATCACCAGTATATATAATAACCGCAACGACGGATTGGCGGGATCATATCTTTCTTTGGCCAGTTCCAGACCAAACATAGATGGAATGGAGAATGCGTTGGCGAGGAGTCCGGCAATCACGCCTTCATCCATTTTATCTTTCAGGGCATTGTAATCCGGGTGGGCTTTCAGTTGCTCCATCGCAAAGATGTGGATCACTTCCATGCGGGCAGATACCAGCAGCTGAATAAAAGCCTGTGGTAACTTTTGCCATAGCGGCAGAAAAGGTACATCGCTCACCGGTTTTGCAGGTGAAGATGCCTGTGTGGCTTTATATTCGGGCGGTACGGCGGATGCGGTGAGGTTCTTCTCCCCACCCAGCCAGCCGAAGAGTTTTTTCAGCAGGCCGCCTTTGTCCTTCGCAGCGTCGGGGTTGGCACCGAGTACCGGTTTCGTTTGTCCCTGTGCGTTAGGTGCTCCTTCGTCTTTGAAAACCCATTCCTTACGATCAGGCGTTAGTTGCAGGTTGGCGGCGTTTCCGCGAAGGATATAGTTGAGGTATACCAACTTCGAGTTAGCCGGGAACTGGCGGTAGAAGCTCACGTAGCGGCCATTCACCCAGGTATGTTCCCGGGTCTGGTATTCTTTGGCTGCATCCCTGCTTTCTTCATATTGCAGCAACAGGGCCGTGGCGAGGCGAACGTAATGGTCGTCGTTTTGTTCCCCGAACTGGCGCAGGTTACGGAATACACGGTAGTGAAGGTAATTACGGGTTCTGTCTGAAAATGCTACCCTGCTGGTGGGCTTTTTCAGTTCCTTATCTGCCTGTACAGATTCTTCCAGTTCGTGTATGTAAGTGGCAGGAACAAACGGTTTATCGTTATAATCTATTCTTGTACCCGGATTCTTAAACATGGCGTTTTCCCTTTCAAAACGGGCGGCCAGGATGGCAACGATTCCCTGATCGCCTCGTAGTTCCGCCTGTTTGAAGATATGACGGATATGCTGGAACCAGGATGGCCTCAAAGGCAGGTGCATAAGGAGATTGCCAATGGCAATCCTTACTGCGGGCTGTTCAAAGGCTACGATGTATAAGTCTTCCAGCAAAGGATAACTTTGCTCCTGTTGTGTGATCACCCGTTGCTGCAGCAGTGCCAGCAGTTCTTCTGTATTTCCTTTGGCAACCGCCTGCTGGAAAACTTCGGGTAGCCGTTGGAGGTAGGAACGCACATGTTCTGCGCGTTCTTCCGCCGGCAGTACCAGTAACAGGCCGTTGGCGGCCAGCATCCGGATGTTCAGCGGGCGGGAGCTGTTATCGGCATAAGAGCGGAGCACCGGTGCTGCGGCGGGATCGGCCGACTTGCCCAGCGCCCAAAGGGCTGCATAGCGTTGCAGTCCGTCGCCTTTTTCCACGAGCTTGATCAGGTAGGGCACTGCTTCCTTTATCTTTTCTTCACCGGCCCGCCATATTACGCGGGAGGTTCTCCAGGCAGTTTTAAAGCTGCTTTTCCCTTCTACCGCATCCTGTAATCTTTTCAGGATGGCACGGTGCTTCACATTTTCCACGAGGGTAGTGTCTACCGGTGTAAACGACAGATCCTGAACGGCTTCCTGTTCTCCCAGATAACCTTTACTTCTTTTTTCTTTTTCAAGACCATCGAATATAGTGGTGGCGGCAGATAGTGTTACGGGGCTTACTGTTTTGGTGCCGTCTTTCAGCGTACCAAAGCGTTTACCATATCTGAAGTTAACAATATACTGTTCCGGGCCAACTTCACAAAGATCGATTTCATAGGTCTTATCCGAGTTTCCTTCCCGGAAAAAAAGTTTTACGTTCCTGACAATACGCATGAGCTAACATTAAAAATAGGTGGCTAAGCTAATAAAAGAATTTTGAATTCGGAGCGCGGGGGTTATATAATTAATATATGCATATACGTTAGGGATAACATAGCAACGGGCCGGAAGGCCGGCCCGTCTTTTTGTTGTAACCTTCGTGGATCTTATCCAGAAGTATTTTTAAACGTTGAAACGGAAGTGCATTACATCTCCGTCGGCAACGATGTATTCTTTACCTTCAATACGCAGGCGGCCGTTATCACGGGCAGCAGCTTCAGATCCGTATTTCACGTAATCTTCGTAGGCAATTACTTCGGCTTTAATAAAGCCTTTTTCAAAATCGGTGTGGATTACGCTGGCGGCCTGTGGTGCTTTCCAGCCTTTGTGGATCGTCCAGGCACGTACTTCCTGCACGCCGGCAGTGAAGTAAGTGATCAGTTCCAGCAGGTTATAGGCAGAACGGATTAAGCGGTTCAATCCAGGTTCAGTGAGACCATATTCTCCCAGGAACAATTCTTTATCGGCCGGATCTTCCATTTCGGAGATCTGTGCTTCGATGGTGTTGTTCATGATAATTACCTGTGCATTTTCTGCTTTTACAGATTCCTGGAGGGCCTGTGAAAATTTGTTACCGGTATGAAGGGAGGCTTCATCTACGTTGGCAACGTACAGTACCGGCTTTTCGGTGAGCAGGAACAGGTCGGCAATGGCTACCCGTTCTTCTTTACTAAGACCGAGCTCGCGGATGTTACGGCCTTTCTCCAGGTGTTCCTGGCATCTTTTCAGTATTTCAAATTCGATCTTTGCTTTTGGATCGCCACCGGTTTTAGCCATTTTTTCGGTGCGGGCTACTTTACGCTCCACGCTGTCGAGGTCTTTCAGCTGTAATTCGGTGTCAATGATTTCCTTATCGCTGACAGGGTTGATGTCGCCTTCTTCGCGAAGAATGTTTTCATCTTCAAAACAGCGGATCACGTGCACGATAGCATCTACCTCACGGATATTGGCCAGGAACTTGTTTCCCAGACCTTCTCCTTTGCTGGCGCCTTTTACCAGGCCGGCAATGTCCACAAACTCGATGGTAGTAGGCACCACACGGTCAGGCTTTACCAGCTCTGCCAGTTTATGCATACGTTCGTCAGGTACGTCCACCTGGCCAACGTTAGGTTCTATAGTACAGAAGCGGTAGTTACTGGCCTGCGCCTTAGCGCTGTTGCTCACCGCATTAAATAAAGTCGATTTTCCTACATTCGGCAATCCTACAATTCCAACTTGCAAAGCCATTTTTTAAAATTTGCGCAAAGATAGGTTTATTTTAGTTTATTTGTTGATTGAATAAACCAATAATCTAATGGCATTAAACTACGTATGGCTGGGATTTTTTCTTATTGCATTTGTTGTAGCACTTTTCAAGTCAGTAGTTTTACATGATGCGTCTATTTTCGGGGAGATCATGAATGGCATGTTTGCCAGCGCCAAAACCGGTGCGGAGATCTCACTGGGACTGGCTGGTATCATGACTTTGTGGCTGGGCATCATGCGGGTTGGCGAGGTAGCCGGGATGATCAACCGGTTTTCCAGGCTGGTAAACCCTTTCTTTTCCAAGTTGTTCCCGGAAGTGCCCAAAGGGCATCCGGCGATGGGGTCCATGATGATGAACTTCTCCGCCACCATGCTGGGGCTGGACAACGCCGCCACGCCAATGGGACTGAAAGCCATGAAAGAGCTGCAGGAAATCAATCCTAAGCCCGAAGAAGCGAGTAATCCGCAGATCATGTTCCTGGTACTGAATACTGCCGGCGTGGTATTGATCCCGACTTCTGTTATTGCCATACGGCTGGCAGCAGGCGCGGCTAACCCGGCAGACATCTTCATCCCTACCCTGATATCCACGTTCATGGCTTTTATCATGGGGATGTTTGTGGTTTCCATCTACCAAAAAATCAATCTCTTTAAATTACCTGTGCTGGTATTCCTGACCCTGTTTGCGGGGATCATGGCTGCTTTATATTTTTGGGTACGTAGTTTACCTCCTGCGGAGATAGGCCCAAAGACGGCTTCCCTCGGTGGCGCGATCATTTTCAGCATCGTCATTATTTTCCTGGTGGCGGGAATCGTGAAAAAGATCAATGTATATGATGCCTTTATTGAAGGGGCGAAAGAGGGATTCCAGGTATCTGTGAGAATCATTCCTTACCTGGTGGGTATGCTGGTAGCGATCAGCGTATTCCGGACCACCGGTTGCCTGGACTATATCACCAACGGAATCGGGCTGCTGTTTGCGGCAATGGGGTTCAATACGGATTTTGTGCCTGCCCTGCCTGTAGCTTTCATGAAGCCGCTGAGTGGCGGAGGCGCCCGCGCGCTGATGGTGGATATCCTGAAAACGCACGGACCGGATTCTTTCGCGGGCAAACTGGCCAGCATTATACAGGGTACCACGGAAACCACCTTTTATGTACTGGCAGTGTACTTCGGCTCGGTAAACATCAAGCTTACACGTTATGCCCTGGCCGCCGGGCTGATTGCCGACTTCTTTGGCATGCTCTGCGCAATATTACTCGGATATCTCTTCTTCCATTAAATAATATGATAAGGAGTATTGCAGCGGCTGATCCAAAAGTCAAATGAGGCTTGAGGGTCAGCCGCTCTTTTTTACGCTATTTGCATGGATAGTGCATGGATAGTGCATGAGGAGTCCATGAGGAGTGCATTAATAGTGCATGAGGAGTGTATGGATAGTGCATGGATGATCCATGATATACGCAAGTCCGGGGCACTGGAGAAGCATTCGGCAAGTAAGGGCGGTCCCACTCCCGGGTAGCCAGGTGATGGCGCCGGAACCCTTTTCAGTTCAGCCCGGCTATTTTAAGCAGGTACATTAATAGTGGCATTCACCCGCTTTACAAAATCATCTGCACCGGTAGG
The DNA here is from genome assembly GCF_900168065.1 of Chitinophaga ginsengisegetis. GTDB lineage: Bacteria > Bacteroidota > Bacteroidia > Chitinophagales > Chitinophagaceae > Chitinophaga > Chitinophaga ginsengisegetis. The sequence goes on from NZ_FUZZ01000001.1 coordinate 53,110, forward strand.
GCTGATCAGCCATTTCCTGTTGAGTGATTCTATCAGCACCAGGTTTTCCCGGCTGGTACACCAGCGCTGGTACTTCCCTATTTCACTGGAACGGTAGGTACCGAGGTACCCGAAAATACCTCCTATTCCCAGTAAGCGGGAGCTTGTGCCGAGATCTTCTTCCGTAACGCTTCTCAATCTTACCACATCTTCCAGCTGGATAGTGATGCTATGCAGCGGTCGCTTGATAAGTATAGTCGTAGCCGTTAGAATATAATACCGGGGGCTCAGACACCAGGCCACCAGGATGGCTGGTACCAGGATAAACAAAAACATGGTAGTGGTAACGGCATCATGCGAAACATCCGTCATCTGTCTGCATAAAAACACTAGCGTGATAATGATGACCAGGTTCGTTACAATCTTCGAGTTATCATCCAACGGGGCGGCGTATCTCATATTATGGCTCTCCTTTAGTTCGGTGAGTAAGATAAAAAAAAATGGTTATATGCTGTCATACTTCCCTGTTTTTTCTTCAATGGTAACATCCCCGTCTTTTCTTATCTGCATTTTTATATACACTAATAACTGGGATGCACCGGCCTTAAAACATACTTCCTGGGTTTTACGCACTACTTCCATCAGCTCATCATAGGTTCCTTCCATCACCGTTTCAAAAGGACATACCCTGTATTTTACACCGGAATCTTTAATCACTGCAATTGCTTCGTCAACTACCGCGTATACCTGTTCTGAAGGCACTGAAGGAATGATTTGCAGTGCTAAATTGATCTTATGGCTCATCTTTTTACTATTTTTTAATTTTATGGTTATCAGCTGATTAAAACAATATATCTACAGTGATGGTTCAATTAAAACCTACATTTTCCAGGTGTAATTTATTACAAACAATGGAAAACAGGTTGTTTTAGTTATAGCGTTCATTTAATTAAATCTCTCAATTTATTAATTATCAATAACTAAAGAAGAAATGTTTTACATGATTTTCATTATTTAAAATCATTGTATGTTTCATTATACATAACAAATAAAAAATATCTGTTTAACGCCTATAAGGTGGTAAAACTACGAAAGGCAATACACAAATGAACATGTATTGCCCTTATCATCCTAAAGAAACTGATTATATTTTTGTAGCCAGGTAGTTAAACTGGTCTATCCGGTCGAAAGTAAAATTGGCCAGTGAGCTCAACTTATCATTTACAGTATTGTCACCTTCATAGCGCTCAAAAATGATACGCAGGTGTTCAGCTTTGCTGATAAAATTCCGTGCTCCTTCCAGCACTTCTGTCTCCATTCCTTCCACATCCAGCTTTACAATGATCTTACCGCGCAGGTCAAATCCCAGTTCGGGGATCAGGTCATCGAGTTTTTCGATAGGAATATTACCTTCCTTGTCACAATCCCTGTCGATATAACTTGACCCGGTAACGGTGCTCATAATATTGAAGTTCACCTTTTCCTGCTTGCTGCCAAGACCGCAGGCATAAAGTTTCACCTTGCCTTCCACATGATTGAGCCCGATGTTTTCCTGAACGGCTTTATAATTTACAGGTTCAAAGGCAACGCAGGGGATTCCTTTTCCGGCGAGCCAGACATCATACTCCCCGATGCAGGCGCCAATATCAATGAACCCGTCGATGTTCCTGTTTTCCACCTGCTCCTTGAGGAAGTCGCGTACCCGCTTCTCGTAGGCGTAATTAATAAACTGAAAGTCGGTAGTACCTCCGCGGATCCGGAAAAGTCCCATCGCTGATTTTGCCTTCCACTCGCTCAGAGAGGGTTTGTTTAATAAAACGAGTTTAAGGGACGCCTGAAGGGATTTCCAGTCGTTATACCGGATATACTCACTAAAATAGGCAAGATACTGCCTGTACTTGGATACATTCTTCCAGGAAGGATAATAGGCTTGATCTTTCATAACTTAGGGGTTTTACACTGAATTTAAAACTAAAAAAGGATAACAGCAAGCCTCCGCAAGCCGTTACCCTATTTATTTTCAGGACTCAAATTACATCCATTTATAATTCAAAAATCCTCCTTATTTATATATCTAATTATCACTTCTTTTTATAATTCACTTCATACAAATCCCGCCGGATATCCTTTTTAGTTTGTACGCTTCCAAAGGCGTGTAATTCTTTCAGCAATACCAGGTCCACGTCAGCGATAACCACCATTTCGGTGTTTGGCGTTGATTCTGCTTTTATACCGGTTACGGGAAACGCAAAATCCGATGGGGTAAACACGCAGGATTGCGCATACTGCAGGTCCATATTATTTACCTTCGGCAAATTACCGATACAGCCGGCTATAGCAACATAGCACTCATTTTCAACGGCCCTTGCCTGTGCGCAGAACCGCACCCGGTTATAGGCATGCTGCGTATCGGTCATAAAAGGAACGAACAGGATCTGCATACCCTGTTCCGCCAGGATACGGGAGGGCTCCGGGAACTCCACATCATAACAGATCTGGATCCCTATTTTGCCGCAATCCGTATCAAACACCTTGATATCACTTCCCCCCTTGATTCCCCAGGCAGCTACCTCACCGGGAGTTGGATGGATCTTGATATATTGCTCGTAAGTACCATCCCGGCGGCAGAGGTAGGAAATGTTGTAGAGTACCTCATCGATCACAATGGGCATGCTCCCCGAAATGATATTTACATTATAGGCTACTGCATGCTGCTGGAATATTTCCCTTAACTGCTCCGTGTATTGGGCCACTCCCCTGATAGCCCCGGCGGGGTCCATCTGGTTAAACTCTTTCATCAGCGGGGAGTTGAAGAGTTCCGGGAAAACAACAAAGTCTGATCCATAGTCGCTTACCGCGTCAATGAAATACTCCACCTGTTGCAGGAAACCATCCAGGCTGCCATAATCGCGCATCTGCCATTGTACCAGCCCTATGCGTACCGTTGATTTGTTGTACCGGATAGTGTCCTGGTCCTTTTCATAATAGATATTGAACCACTGCAGCAGCGTGGCAAAGCCTTTGGAGGCCTCGTCGTTGGGCAGGTAGTTCTTCAGGATCTTCTTTACGGTGAAATCATTCGAAAACTGGAAAGTGAGCGTGGGATCATAAATTTCCCGGTCCTGTACCTTCTCGATATACTCCCTGGGCGACATCCGGTCGGAGAACTTTTCAAAATTGGGTATGCGTCCACCGGCCACTATCCCCTGCAGGTTTAATTGTTCACAGAGATTTTTACGGGCATCGTATAACCGGCGGGCCAGTCTTTTCCCCCGATAATCGGGATGTACGAAAACTTCGATTCCATACAACGTATCCCCTTTGGGGTTGTGTGTGTTAAAAGTATAGTACCCGGTGATCTGCTCATAGGTATGACTATCCCCGAATTTTTCATAGTCCACTATAATAGCCAGCGCGCAACCTACTACTTTATCATTGACCGTAACCGCTATCTGCCCTTCCGGGAAAAGCTTGATGAGCCGCTGTATAGTTGGCTCCCGCCAGTAACTGCCAGCCATATCGGCATAAGCGGACACCATAGATTCTTTCAGGTCCAGGTAATCCTCGACGGTCAATGTTCTTATTTCTACTGTTTCTGACATAGCCTCTTTTTTTATAGAACGATTCTTATCGTAATACTTCAATAATATCGATTTTTTTTATTTACTTTGTATTTAAGTTAGCAACTTCAATATTTAACCATCCCCAACGGCAGACCTGCACATTTAATTCAAGAAACCGTTATACATCATCTACACCTTTGCTATCGTGCCTTTAATTCAAAACAGAGATATCGTTGTAATAGGGCTGCAACAATGGTACACCACTATTGGAAGCAACTGTAAAAATATTGCGCTGGAATTTGCCCGGCATAACAGGGTATTATATGTTAATGCTCCGCTGGACAGAAATACCCTTATGACGGGGAGACAAGATCCGCATGTGCAATACCAGCTGAATGCCATCCATAAAAAAGTTCCGGGTATTGTTCCCATCAGTGACAACCTCTGGAACTATTATCCATCTGCCATACTGGAGTCTATTAACTGGCTCCCTTTTACACCATTATTTTCCTGGTTTAACAAGCGGAATAACAGAAAGTTTGCAGACAGTATTATGGAGGCTGTCCGGGAAATGAATTTCAAAGACATCATTTTATTTAATGATAACGACATCTTCCGGGGCTTTTATCTCAAAGAAATGCTACGGCCTTCCAGTTATGTATACTACAGCAGGGACTACCTCCTGGGCGTGCCTTACTGGAAAAAGCACGGGCTCCGGCTTGAACCACAACACATCGCCAAGGCCGATGCCGCGGTAGCCAATTCCTTATATCTCAAAGAAATGCTGCAGCAGTATAATCCTTCCAGCTATTATGTTGGACAGGGATGTGACCTCCGGCTTTTCAATGCGGCCGACAAACATCCTGTTCCGGATGATGTGCCAACAGGAAAAGGCCCCATCATTGGTTATGTGGGCGCGCTTAAATCGCTGCGGCTGGATATCTCCGTTTTGGTAAAGATAGCCAGTGAAAGACCGGGATGGCAGCTGGTACTGGTTGGTCCGGAAGATGACGACTTCAAAGCCTCCGAACTCCACCACCTTCCCAACGTTTATTTTACAGGACATAAAGATCTGTCGCAGCTTCCTTCGTATGTACAGTCTTTTGATGTATGCCTTAATCCACAGGTGATCAATGAAGTAACGGCAGGTAATTACCCGTTGAAAATTGACGAGTACCTGGCAATGGGTAAGCCGGTAGTAGCAACCGCCACTAAAACCATGGAGTTGTTCAGGGAACATGTTTACCTGGCTGCTACACCGGACGACTATGTTCCACTGATTGAAAAAGCACTGTCAGAAAATGCTGATCCGGGATTGGCCACTGAACGTATCCGCTTTGCCGGTACACATACCTGGGAGAATTCCGTTGCGGCCATTTATCAGGCGATTTTAAATTCCAGCGGTAATTGATTATGAGTATAAAAGACAAACTGAAACAACACCCGGGTTTGAAGAAACTGGCTTTGTACCTGCTGATGCCAAAGCATCAGGCCCGTCCACGCCTGTGGGTGCGGTTGTTTATCAACCCCTTCATCCATAAAAAGGGAAAGGGTTCCCTCATAAGAAGACGCACACGGATGGACGTGTTGCCATTTAATACGTTTACCCTCGGAAGTTACTCCACGATAGAAGATTTTGCTACGGTAAATAATGGTATGGGAGCGGTGATTATTGGCAACCATGTAAGGATCGGGATAGGTAATGTGTTGATTGGCCCGGTTCGTATAGGCGACAATGTTATACTGGCGCAGAACATTGTGTTATCCGGTTTAAATCATGGATACCAGGATCCTGATGTTCCTATTGCGTTGCAGCCCTGCACCGTTGGAGAAATAGTTGTAGAAGCAGATTGCTGGATTGGCGCCAACAGCGTTATTACCGCAGGAGTAACCATCGGACGCCATGCTGTAGTAGCAGGCGGCAGTGTGGTTACCAAAGACGTTCCTCCTTTTACAATAGTGGCGGGCAACCCTGCCCGCCCTATACGTCAATATCAGCCATCCAGTGGTACCTGGGAAAAAATCTAGTTGGTTACTTTTATAAAACGTCCTTTCTTATTATAGCTGCTGTCTTCCGACTTCACATCCACTATAAAATGTCCGTTTGATAAATTGCTGATGTTTACTTCTGTCTGGAATGAATCCGGAGTAGTATACCTCATCTGTTGCTGCATACGGCCATTCATGTCGAAAATCCGCACCTGCAAAGGCGTTGCGCCGCTCCTCACAATCCGTAAGCGGATGTATTGCGTGGCCGGATTCGGGAATATACCTAATGAATCTTCCGTATGACTAACGATGTCGTTGCCAAGTACAGTTAAGTTAAAGGTAGTGGTAGCGGTAGCGCCCCTGTCGTCCGTAACGGTAAGCCTGAACTGGTATTTACCGGCATTGAGGCTGTTGATCAGTGTTTGCACCTGATCCGGGCTTTTTAAATTTGCGGTGGCGGGTCCTTCTACCTGTGACCATTCATACTTCACAATATTACCATCTGGATCATAAGAAGAGCTGCCATCTGCGATGAATGAATTCATTGGCTGCTGAATGCTTCTGTCGCCCTGCGTTTGGGCTACCGGCGCCTTATTTTCCAGGGGCAATACAGTGATGTTTACTGAAGCGGTAGCAGTGGCGCCGTTGTTATCGGTTACCGTTAACCGGAACGTATAAGTTCCCGTCTGCAGGTTGGCTGCATTTGTTTTTGAAGCGTTGGCGGCGGAAAGATTGCCCCCGGCAGGACCGGCGGTCTTTTCCCACAACCAGGTAACTATTTGTCCGTCGGCATCGCTGGAGGCACTGCCATCCAGGGCGGCGCTGCTTACCGGCAGCTGAATCTGTATGTCGCTGCCTACAACAGCCACTGGTGGCTTATTAACGGCGGCCGCGGTTACCGTAATGTTTACGGAGGCGTTGCTGGTGGCGCCGTTGTTATCGGTTACTGTTAACCGGAAGGTATAAGTTCCTGCCTGTAGATTGGTAACATTTGTTTTTGCGGCATTGGCAGCGGAAAGATTGCCCCCGGCAGGACCGGCGGTCTTTTCCCACAACCAGGTAACTATTTGTCCGTCGGCATCGCTGGAGGCGCTGCCATCCAATGCGGCGCTGCTTACCGGCAGCTGAATCTGTATGTCACTGCCTGCAATGGCTACAGGCGGATTATTAACCGGAGCCGCTGTTACCGTAATGTTTACAGTAGCTGTGCTGGTGGCGCCGTTGTTATCAGTTACCGTTAATCTGAACGTATAAGTTCCTGCCTGTAGATTGGTAACATTTGTTTTTGCGGCATTGGCAGCGGAAAGATTGCCCCCGGCAGGACCGGCGGTCTTTTCCCACAACCAGGTAACTATTTGTCCGTCGGCATCGCTGGAGGCGCTGCCATCCAGGGCGGCGCTGCTTACCGGCAGCTGAATCTGTATGTCGCTGCCTGCAACCGCTACGGGCGGATTATTAACCGGAGCCGCTGTTACCGTAATGTTTACAGTAGCTGTGCTGGTGGCGCCGTTGTTATCGGTTACCGTTAATCTGAACGTATAAGTTCCTGCCTGTAGATTGGTAACATTTGTTTTTGCGGCGTTGGCGGCGGAGAGGTTTCCTCCTGCAGGACCGGCAGTTTTTTCCCATAGCCAGGTAACTATTTGTCCGTCGGCATCAGCGGAGGCGCTGCCATCCAATGCAGCGCTGCTTACCGGCAGCTGAATAGCTATATCATTTCCTGCGTCTGCTACCGGCGATTGATTGGGCGCTGCGGCCAGTACCAGGACAGTTACGGTGGCGGTAGCGGTGGCGTTACTATTGTCGGTAACTGTAAGCTGATAGGTATATGTACCGGCAGACAGGTTACTCACAGTTGTTTTAGCAGCTCCGGCACTTGCCAGGTCGCCACCTGCGGGACCGGCAGTTTTTTGCCATAACCAGCTAACGATCTGCCCATCGGTGTCTGCGGAACTGCTGCCATCAAGCGCAGTAGTATTTACCGGCAACTGGATCTGTATATTTTTCCCGGCATTGGCTACCGGCGGTTTATTGGCGGCTGCCAATACGGTAATGTTTACCGAGGCGGTATCCTTTGCACCTGTGTTATCGGTGATGATGAGGCGGTAGGTATAGTTACCTGCTACCAGGTTGCTTACATTTGTTTTCGCGGCATTCGCGGCGGAAAGGTCTCCCCCGGAAGGACCCGCAGTTTTGGCCCAGGCCCATGTGGTTATTTGTCCGTCGGCATCAGTAGAGGCGCTGCCATCCAGTGAAGTACTGTTTACAGGTAATTGCACCTGGATATTGCTCCCTGCATTGGCCACCGGTGGCTTATTGGCAGCGGGTTTCACGGTAACGGTGATGCTGTCGCTATCAGTCAGCCCTTTATCATCGGTGATGGTTAAGGCATAAACGTAGGTTCCCGCAGTTAGACCCGTTACATTTGTTTTAACCACATTGGGGCTCACGATGGTTCCCGCGGTGGGGCCACTGATCTTCTTCCACGCATAGCTTTGAATGGTGCTGCCACCGGAAGCGGCAGACGAGGCGCCATCCAGCGTTACATAATCTATGGGTAAGGTAATGGTAACATCGCCACCGGCATTTGAAACGGGCGGTGAGGTGGTACTGGTTTTCAATTCAAAGGCGCCCACATCATATTTACTTTGCTGCGGCCGCGCGGTATTATCAAAATCTGTTTTCAGGGTGAAGTCAGACATATCCCTGCCGGTATTCACCGCTGTTGAAGTAGATAGCAGCCGGTAATTTTTCGCGGCGCCGTCTACAAATTTAGCGGAAGCAACATCTGTATAACAGATGTTATTGCTGGCAGTTAATTTAATAGGCAGATCCCCTTTAATATACATCCCCTTTGAAGGATAATCGTAGGCTGTTCCTGTTTCCACCAGCAGGTTGTTATATACCTGGTGCCCGATGGGTGTCTGGTAAGCAAATATTTTTATACCATTCTTACCTGCGTCTGTATTAACGATAGTGTTATTATAGATAATAGCGGCAGGCGGAGGAAATACATCCGGGGTGGTATTATCCGGAATTTTATCTGCCACATTAATCCCTTCATAAAAAATATCAGAGATCACATTGTTATATATCTCGCTTACTCCTGAACCGAAAACCGTAACACCAGGCATATAGCCGGTAGTGATGGTATTGTTATACACTTTCAGGGCGGAGCCGGAACCAATGAGGATTCCATAACCATGTGCGGAGTTCTTTGAAGTGGCGTAGTTTACGAGGCGGTTATTGAATACACGGTTGTCACCATTTTTAGTCATGGAGATCTGTAATCCGTCGCTGCCAATATTTTCCAGGTCGTTGTCGTATACCCAGAGGTTTTCAATCCAGTGCGACTTCATATCAACACAGGTACCTTCCGTCCAGTAATAGTGTGTGTTACCGATATAGAAACCTTCGCCGGTGGAGTTGCGGCATTTAATGTGATGGAGTTTCACATTCTTCATTACAAAGCTGCCTTCCAGGTATTGCGGCTGGGCGCAGGTTTGCAGGGTTTTAGCCTGTAACAGGATGTTGCCGTCATGGATATAAATATTATGCACATCAAAATCGGAAGCGCCTACACCCAGTGTAAGACCGAATATTTTAAGGCCGTTGATATTTGTACCATTCAGGTCGAAACCAAATTCATAATTTTTATCCCCGCTCCCGCTTATCTCTACAAACCGGCAGGTAGGTGCATTAAACACGGCTGCTGTACCCTGGTTCTTTACCCCGAGCTTTACCTGTCCGCCGCAGTTGATGATAACAATGGGTTTCGCGGCTGTTCCGGTCAGGTTACCGAGATGCAGATACTCATATTCTCCTGCAGGAATACACAACGTGTCACCGGGACTTACGTTAAATGTTTTCATGGCATCCGGATAATATATTTCTGCGCGTCCGTTGGCGGTGTTGCTCATTGGCACTACAATACGCTTGCCTCCTGTAACGGGTGGCGGTGTTACCACTCCTCCCTGCGTGTACTGGAGCATCCACTCATACATATTTTTACCATCTTCCTTTGTGGCGGGGTCGTAGGCTTTAGTCCATGCATCGTGTGAAGTGGAACTATAAATAGACAATTTAGCCAGCGGATTGGGAGCCGGCACGGTGGCGTTGATATATTTTATCCAGTTCTTTGAATAATCGGAAGGTACAGTGGGATCGCCATCGTTATGGAATGCCCATACAGGTGTATTATTGGAGGCCACTACACCGGCATAGGCGGTAGTGGGTGGATACATGCCGCAAACCGGAGCTGCAGCTGCAAATGCTTTTGCTTTTGTTTTATCTTCACAGAGTGCGCCCCATGTTAATCCACCTCCCATGCTTAAACCTGTGATATAAATGCGGGAAGGATCAATATCATATTTTGTAAGAAGATAATTCTTAAACAGCGTCACATCTCCGGAACCCGGCCATGTGTTGAACTGAGGGGATATTACTATAAATGAAAAAGTTTGATTGTTTACGGTGAAGGTGGTGGGAAATCTACCATCATTGATTACCCGGGGAAGACCATTTCTCAACACAGAAGATAAGGGAGATCCATAGCTGGCCAGTTCGCCGTTGCCATGAAAGAAAATGATCAGGGGATATTTCTTACCACTTCCGGGCGTATAGCCGGCGGGAAGGTATTCATAGAAGCCTTTGATATTGGACATCGAAGGATCATTGAAAGAACGCGCCGTTTGCACCTGGCCTGAAACAGGGACTAATCCAAAACAGGATACTAACAATATAGCAGCGCCTAGCCTATAAATACTGCGGCAAAAAAATTGCCTTAGCAATAGCAGATGGTTTATCATATAAATATATGGCTTGTGCAATGGTTTTAAAAGTCTATCCTCATAGTCATTACTTAAAAGTTCCCGGAAAAAGGGTTTTTATTATTGCAAAGAAAGCTTTTTTTTAATTCACATAATGAAAAAAAATAACATATATCACTACAATAAATAAAGTATAAATATTTTATATCTATATTTATTTGTTTATTTTCAATCTATCCTCCATTGCGATGCTAATAATTCTAAATAAAAAAACTACCTTTGTTATTCCAGGCATTGAATATTCCTCCTTTTTTAACCTCATCCTGTAAAAAGACCATTATTTTTCATACAATTTGACTGTAATTAATGGTTCATGGCATTTAGACTTTTAGCTGTTGTCCGAAACAGGCATTTCCATTCCCTTCTTGGAAATGTAATAATGGCCTTTTTCAACGTACTTTCCTTTGCATTACTGGTTAGAATGCTTTCCCTGAGCGCATTTGGGGAATGGGTATTATTTCTGGCCACTTATAATATCCTGGATCAGATACGCACCGCCATGCTGCAATCCGGCATTATCAAGTTCAGCGCAGGAACAGATATTGCTGTCAGCAGGCAGGTAACAGGAGCCGCCTGGTATATTTCCCTGTTGCTCACCTTTTCTTTTATCGTGCTTTCCTTTTTGGTATATGCGATTGCCTATCCCTATTTCAGCGCCACGTGGCACTTCTTCCTGGGCTGGCTCGGAGTGATGACTTTATTTTCGCTGCCTTTTAACTTTGCCACCTGGGTGTTGCAGGCAGCGCACAGGTTTGATAAAATTGTGCAGATACGTATGCTGCAGAACGGGTCTTTCATGGTTTTGCTCGGCGCCCTGTTCTTAATGAAACAGGTAACATTGCACAACGTGTTGTATACTTATTCGCTGTCACTGCTGATTACCAGTATTTACTGCATGATATTCCGGTGGACGGCCTTAACTACGATGGCTGCCAGAACAAAGGCCCAGGCAATAGAATTGTATCATTACGGACGGTTGATAGTAGGCAGTATGGTTTCTTCTGCTTTTTTGAATTACTCCGATAACCTGGTACTCAGAACAATGCTTAATCCCGCTGCCGTAGCGGTTTACAGCATCCCCCAGAAATTCATGGAGGTGATTGAAATTATATTGAGAAGTTTTGTGGCTACTTCGCAACCCACTATTTCTGCTGCCGCCAACCGGAACGACTGGAAAGAAGTATCGCGTGCCTTTTGCCGGTACACCGGTACCGTTACAATTCTGATTCTTCCTTTTGTGATCGGACTGCTTTTATTTACCAAACCCCTGATTCTTTTACTCGCCGCAAAGGCTTATCTGCCGGCTACAGACATTGTACGGATATTCCTGTTTTCGGCCATCCTCTATCCTATCGACCGGTTTATAGGGGTTACCCTGGATATGATCAATAAACCGCTGATTAATTTCTACAAAAATCTTATCAAACTGATACTGAATATTGTGCTGGACGTTGTACTGGTATTGCTTTTTGCAGATATCCGCGCGGTAGCTATCGCTTCTTCCCTGAATCTTTTATTTGCAGTAATCTTCGGATATATCTTCCTGCGGCGTTATCTTCCCGCGGTGAACCTGAAAAGCATATGGCGTTATGGCTGGCTTGAATGCAAAATGTTATTGTCAAAAATAAAACTGTTCCGTTTACAGTATAAATAATCTTCAGTTTATGAAACTCGCTTTTATTATACTGAGTCATAAAAATCCGGCGCAACTATGCCGGTTGCTGAACAGGCTGCAACATCCTGCTATTGATTGCTATATACACCTCGATGCCAAATGTGATATCAATGACTGGCAGGAGGCAATGAATATGCCGCAGGTATATTTTATTGAGAAACGGGTAAATGTTACCTGGGCGGGATATGGAACTATACAGGCAGCATTGAATGGAATTGAATTTATTGCCGGTTCGGGTAACCGGTATGGATTTATTCATCTCATCAGTGCCCAGGATTATCCGCTTACAGATATGAATGTGTACTATGATTTTTTCAACGCTCAGGCAGGACAACAATTCCTGGATCTGCTTCCTGCTGAAGAACTGAAGAAGATGATGCCCAAAATCACCTCTTATCATTTTGAAGATCTGCGGCTGCCGGGGAAATACAGGATCACTGCGTGGATCAACAAAATATTACCTCAAAGACGCCACCCGCTGAACCTGGAAGTGTATGGAGGATCGCTCTGGTGGAGCCTCACACAGGAATGCGCCGAGTGGTGCCTGCATTATATCCAGGATCACCCGGAACTGGAGCGCTTTTACAAATATACCTGGGGAGGAGATGAATTTATTTTCCAGACCGTTATCATGAACGGGCCGTTTAAAAACAGTGTGCAGAATAACTATCAGCGGTATATTGACTGGTCCGAAGGACATGCGCATCCTAAAACATTTGCCATGACCGACCTTTTTGCTATCCTGCAATCCGGTAAATTACTGGCCCGAAAATTTGATATGGATAAAACGCCCGAGCTACTGGATAAGATAGATGCGGCGGCTAACCGCCGATAAAAAAAAGAGAAGGCTGGTCACCGTGAGCAGCCTTCTTCTTTTTTGTACCAACATTCAAAAATCAACCGGCACTTTTTCTCCATAAGGTGTTAAAGCCACCGGTAAAATTGTAAGGCAATATTTCTGCCACCTGGCAATCGAGCGTTTGCAGGAATTTAAGTCGCTTTGTAAGCAGGGAAAAAGGAAATACATCTTCTACAAAATTCGTTTTCGCAAACCTCACTATTTTGAAATCGCTGGCCTGCGCCAGGTCCTGTAAGTCTTTACGCGTAAAAAACTGTACGTGATCCAGGTTATCTGCCTGGGACTGTGCGGTGGTTCCTTTAAAGCCAAGCGCATTTTTTACTTTATTAATGTTCTTCCACAAAACCGGGTTGTTGCGTGCTTTGAGCATGGGTCTTGTTACACACAATTCCCTGGGGCCGTTACCATTCGGAACGGTTACTACCAGCAGGCCATCGTCTTTCAATGATGCGTGGATCGTGTTCAGCAGCAGTTGCGGATGATCCAGGTGCTCCAGTACTTCGCTGCATATTACAGCATCATAGGTTTCGCCCTGGGCAGTAAGCGCTTCCGCGCTGATAGCCGCAAACTTTACGTTGGGATACGTATTGCGCTGCTGGGCAACAGCAATGGTTTTCTCACTGATATCTATCCCCAGCACTTCATATCCAAACTGCCCGAGATGCCGGCTGATAACGCCATTACCACATCCTACATCCAATACCCGGCCTCCATCGGGAATATTACTCTTCAAACTATCCGTTATAAAATTGAGTCTTTTTATATCGGTGATCCGATCATATTCGTAGGTGATTACGGTTTTTGTCATATTGAAATTGATAAAATGTTATTATTTACAAAGCTGTTGATATACCGCCGCAATTTTCTCCGTCATACCAGCCACGTTGAAATTCGCTGCAATGGCAGCTTTAGCATTATTCTGCAAAGTAGTCCTCAATGTATGATCCTTTGCCACCCTCACAATGGCGGCACCCAACGCCGCAGGATTGCCAGATGGCACCAGCAGCCCGTTCTCCCCATCTTTCACCGCTTCTTTTGTACCGTCTACATCGCTGGCAATAACGGCTTTCCCCATTGCCATTGCTTCCAGTACCCCGATGGGGAAGCCTTCCCATAAAGAGGGCAAACAATAAATGTCTCCTGCATGAAGCACCGCGGGTACATCCTGGCGGAAGCCTGCAAATGTTACCTGCTTTTCCACGCCAGCTTCAGCAGCTGCATTTACCGCGGCAGCCATCAGCTCCCCGTCTCCTATCATCAGCAAATGCAGATCCGGCGCCTGTTGCAACGCAGCTGCAAAACCCTTTACCATACACACCGGGTCCTTCTGATAGGTCATGCGTGCAATAAAGCAGATCAGGAGTTTATTTTCCGGGATGCCATATTCCGCCCGCAGATCCGGGTATTGCTGGTCCGGGTTGAACTTCTGCAGGTTTACACCGTTCCGTACCACGATACCGGTAAAGTCCTTAAATGCTTTGATGCCGGTTTGCCGGTTGGATTCCGACACGCAGATATTTACCTGTGTTTTACCTGTAATAAATTTTTCAGCGGCAATGCGCAGGCGTTTAGCCAGCGGATGTAATCCGTCATGAAAAGACCAGCCATGAATAGTATATACCACCGGTAAACCCAGGCGGCGTGCAGCCCACAACACATTTGTGTTTGCACGGGTTCCATGCACATGCACAATATCTATCCGTTGGTCCTGCATGAATTTTTTTACTTTTTTCCAGACGCTGATATCAAATGCTTTCTCACTTTCGATCACAAACACAGGAATATCCATTTTCTGTAAAGCCGTTATCATTGGGCCTTCTGTAAAAGAAAGCACGATGGGATCAAATGCGGATTTATCCAGCGAGGCCACCAGGTCCAGTACGTGACTCTCTCCCCCGCCAATTTTACCCTGGCGGATGGTTTCAAGTACCCGTGTTCTACCATTTGTTTTGCCCATGTTACAATTTTTCAATCCAGCGGCTATACCATAACTGGAAAACCAGCATATTCCATAGTTTCTGATGACTCACCTTGCCACCCGACAAATAAGTTTCCAATAATCCTTCTACGTGAGGTACATTGAAAAGTCCTGATTTGGCGAGGCGCTCACCCGAAAGATAATATTGCATCTGCTCTTTCAACTCATCTTTAAACCATTCCTGTAAAGGAGCAATGAAAGGTCTTTTCGGACGTTCCATTAAGGTTTTGGGAATATACTTATGTACAATAGTTTTCAGTATATACTTATTGATGCCATCTTTTACTTTCAGACTCGCAGGCACTTTTGCAAGGAACTCCACCAAACGGTGATCCAGCATAGGTTCCCGTCCTTCAATACTCACCGACATGGTGGCCCTGTCTACCTTTACCAGGTTATTATCTACCAGGAAAGTTTTATAATCCACCGCCAGCAACCTGTTCAGCGGATCATTCATATTGTCCAGCTCCCCGTTCATATCGAAGTTGGTTTTATAACCATCTGCAGGAACTGCGGTATAATAGTTTACTTCGTTTTCTGTGAGATACTGGCTGATATATTTAAGCGCATGCTGCGGCTTGCCGCTGGCCCATATCAGTTTCATTTTTTCGTACCGGGAAGCAAAATTATATTGCTTGTTAAAGTAAGGGATAATTTCCGGTGATACCACAGACATCGCAGCACTAAGCGTACGCTGTATAGGTTTTGGAAAACTTCCTGTATAACGGAGCGACTGGTTAAACTTATTATATCCGGCAAACACCTCGTCTCCCCCATCAGCAGAGAGTACTACTTTTACTTCCTTGCTGGCAAACCTGCTGACCAGCGTAGTAGGCACGGTAGAATTATCTGCAAATGGTTCATCATATATTTCCGGTAAATGATGCAGTACCTCTTTTGCTTCGTTGGGACCTACTATCCATTCGTGGTGTTCCGTACCCAGGTGCATCGCGATCTTTTTCGCTTCCTTTGATTCGTCCCACTGCGGCTCTTTATAGCCAATGGTGAAGGTTTTGATGCGACTGGAAGTATCGGACTGCAACAGTGCCGCAACGCTGGCGCTATCGTATCCTCCGCTTAAGAAAACTCCCACCGGCACATCAGATACCATACGGTAACCGTAGGCGCTGTGCATCAGTTCTTCCGTGTGTTTGATCACATCGTGTTCAGACAACCCGGTAAGCGGCTGACGATAGGCATCCAGTACGTTCCAGTATTGGACTTCCCGGATTGAAGCATCCCCGAGCGACAACTTCAGGAGATGCCCCGGTTTCAGCTTATGGGTATTCCTGTAAATAGTGTATGGCGCCGGAATGTAGCTGTACTGGAGGAACAGCGACAAACTCTTCTCATCAATTTCTTTCCGGAAAGCCGGGTGTTCACAAATTCCTTTTAACTCTGAGGCAAAAAGCAGGGTGCGGTTGTGCCAGTAATAGTATAAAGGCTTAACACCGGCGCGGTCGCGGAAAAGGGTTACTTCCTCTGCGGTGCGGTCATAAATAACAAAGGCAAACATACCGACGCATTTATCCAGGATCTTTTCCTTCCATTGTGCATAGCCTTTCAGCAACACTTCTGTATCTGCACCGGAATGAAAGTGGTGACCCAGCTTTTCCAGTTCGGTGCGGATCTCTTTAAAGTTATATATTTCTCCATTGAAAATAATGGAATACTGTTCAAAGTGCATTGGCTGGTGCCCGGATTTCGAGAGATCCAGGATCGATAAACGCCGCTGACCGAGGCCAACAGAAGCCTGTGGATGTTCGTACACTTCATAGCCGGCGTCATTTGGCCCGCGGTGTGCCATTACATCTGTCATGCTACGCAGGATGTCTGCGTCTGATTTTTGGGTAAAATCAATAAACCCTGCTATGCCACACATATATTATCTGGTTTAGGGTGTTTAAGATTCCAGAAAATTCCCTTCCAGAATGCATTCATATGAACCGATTCCCTTTTTAATAAAAACTGAACGGTATTTTTGGGAATGGTGAGAAAAATAAAATAAAGCATGAAAAACATCCTGGCAGGAAGCTTTACGTTCCGGCGCATGAATAATATCCTGTTACGTGTAATATAATACGTTTTCAACGGGCTGTTCTTACCGGTGGTCATGGACTCCTTGTGATAGATCAGCGATTTGTACTGATAGTATATTTTATATCCCTGGCGTTTGAATTGTTCGCACCAGTCGAATTCTTCATAATACAGAAAATATACTTCCGGCATCAGGCCCACCTTTGCAAGGGCGCGGGCAGATACCATCATGGCGCCTCCGTGTGCGTAGTGCGTTTCTGATACGGTGTCGTACTGACCCTTATCTTCTTCCCGGCAACCAATCATACTGTTTCTTCCGGTGAGTGTATCCACGGCTTTATACCCGGCATACTCTATTGTTCCTTTCTGAAAAAAATAATGGAACTTGGGGCTTACCACACCGGCATCCGGGTGTTTGGCAAATACTTCCAGCAGGCCTTCTATCAGTCCTTCGGTAAATTCTGTATCATTATTCACCAGGAAAAGATATTCACCGGTGGCGGCTTTGATACCGAGATTATTTCCTCCTGCAAAACCCAGGTTACTTTTGCTTTCGATAACAATAGCAGACGGGTACTCATCCTTTATCGCAGCAACCGGGCTTTCTGCAGAGGCGTTATCCACTACAATGATCTCCAGGTTGGGATAGCTGATCCTGTTAAGGGAGGCCATGAGTTCCACCGTTACCTTAGCATTGTTATAATTAACAGTTATAATCGATACCAGTGGATAATATGTATTACTTTCTGGCTGCATCTAATAAAGGATTATCAATACCTGTTTGGGTATGAGTAGTATGTATAAAAGTTTTATCGGCGCCTTTCAGGCGGAATAACAATAATATCATGATGCCGACAGCGCGTGGTAAGGTAAGCACAGCGGTAAAAAGATATTTTGTAAAGAACTTCCCCGGAATAGGCAACAAAAGACTAAGTATATTCAGTATAAACAACGCTATCCACCAGTAAACAGAAACGGGTATAAAACGTTCCAGCAGGAAGGCCAGTGCTGTGCAAACCGTTAATGCCGCCAATAGCAGCATCCGCGGCAACAGTGCGTTCTGGCACACAGCAAGGTTGAAGTAATTGATATCGCCTTTGAATAAAGCCGACCATCCTTTACTCCAGAATGTGCGCAGGTATACCAGCTGACTGGACATCCAGCGCTTCCGCTGATTTTCAAACACCGCCGCATGCGTAATCTTTTCATCATACACGTAGGCGTCTTCCAGGTATAAAATGCTGTGTCCTTTTGAGATCACCAGCAATTGCAACACTTTATCAAATCCACCGGTAGCCTGTATTTCACTGAGAATTTGTTTGATGAGCGGGTAGTGAAAAGCCATACCCGAACCGATTACCGAAGAAGACAATCCAAGTGCATTGGCGCCTTTGCGGTAAAGGTGATTGGCGATGATTTCATTGGCTGCATCCAGGATGGCAAAAGGAGTGTTCAGATTTTTGGCGACTCTTTGTCCCTGGATGGCGTAATGTCCCTGCTGATAAGCATGATTAATCTTCAAAAGAAAATCTGCTTCCAGCATATTATCTGCATCACAGATAAGGGCCAGGTCATAATTATCTCCCAACCTTTCAAAAGCGGTATTCAGCGATTTAGCTTTGGTACTTTTATCAAACTTTACGGCTATCACATTCACCCCTGTTGCTGCCAGCTCTTCCATCGTCCGTGGCTGCAGTGAATCTGCAATTACCACTACTTCAAACTGCTTTAATGGATAACGCAGGCGGTTATAACTATTTACAGTAGATAAAATAATACTGTCTTCCTTATATGCCGGGATGAGGATTGCAATCCTCGCATAGTTAACAGTTTCTTCATATGCAATTTTCTTTTTCCGGCTCAAACGACCGGCTATGGCTAACAACAGATTGTACAATACACAACCGGCCAGGTAAACAAACAGTATTACTTCTATAATTGTTATCATTATACATTATCTTTTTGTACAAGCGCGAATGGCGTACTTGCCATCAGCCACATATCATACCTGAGCGAGCGTTTATGGGCATAATTAATATCCAGGTCGATCCTTTCTTTCACCGACATATCTTTCTTTCCTCTTTTGCTAACCTGCCATAAACCTGTGATACCGGCCGGAGCAAGGAATCTTTCCACCCATTCGTCTGTAGTGAGCGTGGTAGCTTCATATAAAGGCAAAGGACGGTTACCCACCAGCGACATATCTCCTTTCAGTACATTCAGCAGTTGCGGAATTTCATCCAGACTGGTGTTACGGAGGAAGCTGCCGAGTTTGGTTACCCGCGGATCGTTGGATACTTTTATAAAAACAGGGCCGTCCGTTTGTCCGTCGTACTGATTCAGGTGTTTAATTTTATCCAGCTGCTTATCCGCATCAGGCACCATTGTACGGAACTTATAGAATTTGAAGACGCGGTAATTTCTACCTGCACGTTTGGCAGCGTAGAACACCGGGCCTTTGGATTCCATCCTGATCAGTACCGCGATAGCCAGCAATACGGGGCTCAGCAATATTAAACCACCGCCGGCCAATGCTACATCGAGTGTACGTTTCAGGAAATTACTGTAGAACTTACGGTTGTATAACCGGGTGCGGAGACTGCTGCTTTTATATACCGGGAACGTGCGCATGCGTTTAAACTTGCTCACGATGGCGATTTTGTTACCCAGTACATGCCACGCGTCCATTGTGATGATATCATCAATAAAGGAATGCCTGGTCACCAGTGATTTCAGTTCATCAAATCCTTTTTCTGTGTATACGAAAAAAGGAATGGAGCAAAGAAACTGGTGCGTTTTAAAATAGGCCTCCCACTCTGAAAGGGCCGATTCATAGGCACTGTCGAACCGGTAAATAATGGCTGCCGGCACTTTCTTAAAAACGTGCTGCAACTGGCTGATCACTTTTTGCGCATCCTCTACGTTCTCTGTCACTATGCTTCTGAACTGATTGTTTTCAGTCAGCATTCCCTTATGCGGAGCACCAACAAAAAGCAAAATACTTTCAGCATCCGGTAGTTTGTAAAGCAGGGAGCTTTTACCGGTATCTACTCCTCTGATGCTTTCTACCTGCAGTAAGTTGTGAGTAAAGGTATCCATCGGTTAAAAATTAGTAGTGTATTCGTAGGTGACAATAACATTTATACGGCAGCAGCACTCAATTGTTTCTCCAGTATATAATCCACTTTGTTTAACAATTGCATCGGGTCGAAGGGCTTTTGCAGCACTTCTCTCACATTATTATATTTTGTTGAAAGATCATTTATTTTGTCGGCATAGAATCCTGAAAGCACCACTACCGGCGTATCCTGGTAGAGATAGCTGCCTGACAGGTAATCCAGCAGTTCCCAGCCGTCAATATTGGGCATCTGCAGGTCGGTGATAATCAGATCCGCTTTGTTTCCTTTCAACAGCCAGGTAATAGCTACCAGCCCGTCCTGTGCGGAAACCACCGAATATTCTTTTCCTAAAACTGCCTCCAGCAAATAACGCATCGGCATACTATCATCGATTATTAAAATTTTCTTTTTCATTTATACCTTCTTTACAAACAATTATTAAAACCGTTAATATGGGACACGCAAAAAATTATGCAAGCTCCCGAAGGCCTTTGATGGGATGTGGTCAATTATTAGTCAGGTAAGATACCTTCTGCGGTTTTAACATGGGGATATGAGAGAGGAAAGATGGTTTTTACATTTTTGTTGTTCGTTACCAGATCCGTTATCTGATGAACATGAAGCAAAAGTATTATTTTCAGGATATCATAGATACTTTTTTTGGTAAACGACTTAATTTGGTGGGTAAGTGTTGCAATTTTTACTGTAAACGGTCGGAATGATGTCAATAAAACGATATGAAACAACGATCTAATATAAAAATACAATTGCGTATGATGCAAATTGTGATACTTTTGCATTGAAAACATACGTGTCCCCATAAATGTATTGTCCTCTATGTCGATTTTGTCTGTGATTTTCTGGCTGAGTATTTTTATAGTATGCTATAGTTACGTAGGATATGGTTTCCTCCTTTACCTTGTAATCCGCGTCAAACGGCTATTACAGGGCAAAACCTCCGGAATGGCTGCGCCTTTTGTACCGGATGTTACTTTCCTGGTAGCTGCTTATAATGAAGAAGATTTTATTGCGGAAAAGATAGCCAATAGTCTGTCGATGGATTACCCCGCCGCGAAAATACAGTTCATTTTTGTTACAGATGGTTCTTCCGATAACACCAATGAAATCATTTCGCAGCATCCACGGATCACCTTATTGTATGATCCGCAGCGCAAAGGAAAAATGGCCGCAGTAAACCGTGCCATGGCATCAGTTACCACTCCTTTTGTAGTGCTGTCTGACGCCAATACCCTGCTGAACCCCGCAGCTGTATCCCTGCTCATGCAACACTTTGCAGATGACCAGGTGGGCGTGGTCGCCGGCGAAAAGAAAGTGATGGCTACCACCGGTGGCGCGGAGGCCGAGGGCGAGGGCATGTACTGGAAATATGAGTCATTACTGAAAAAATGGGATGCAGAATTATATAGCGTGATGGGCGCCGCCGGCGAACTCATAGCTATCCGTACTGCACTCTATGAACAGCCACTGGAAGATACCATACTGGATGATTTCATGATTTCATTCAAAATTAACATGAAAGGTTACCGGGTGATGTATGAACCTGCCGCTTATGCAATGGAAACCTCGTCGGCCTCCCTTCAGGAAGAGTATAAGCGCAAGGTAAGGATCAGTGCAGGTGGTTTTCAGTCGATGGGCCGGTTGCTCCCCCTGTTAAATCCTTTCAGATACCCAAAAATTACGTGGCAGTATGTGTCCCACCGGGTACTCCGCTGGACGCTTGCGCCTTTATCCCTGTTACTGGCGCTGGTTTCCAATATTCTTCTTATCCTGTTCAATGGTGGTATTATATATATAGTTACCGGCGTATTACAGCTGCTTTTCTATATGGCCGCATTTACCGGTTACTTACTTGCCCAAAAACAGATCAAAGCCAAATATTTCTATATCCCTTTTTACTTTGTATTCATGAACGTGGCCGTTTACATCGGTTGCATCCGCTTCTTCAGGAAACGGCAATCCGCTGTATGGGAACGGGCACAACGTAGTATTGCTGTTCAATAATGAGGGCGCCGGTTTATTTCACCCGACAAAAATTTGCGTTTACCAGCAAAAAAACGCCGTTTGCAAAAAAAAACTTAATATATAGCTACAGTTATTTACTTTAGTGGTGAATATATAAAACCAATTGTAGAATCATTTTTGTCACAAATGAGCTGAGAATACAAATACACCATCAGTGAATTGATGATTTACCTACAGCCATTTTTTTCCAAAGACCTCATCCTTCGATAAAGCCACGTCAACTTTGGATAATAGCTATCCGGAGTGTATTTAATTTTTACCATCTCCTTTGAATTGCAAGTATGTCCGGCTTTCCGGATCAGTGCTTGTTATACTTTTTTTTCTGCAGTTAAAGCCGAATGACTGCCGGATAACATAACATATAACATACTTCCATGAATCGAACTTTACACCGCATGCTCCTTTTAATGCTCTTAGGGCTCTGCTATCTACCTGCAGTGAAGGCCCAAACAGCGTTAAACCCCAGTGATCCTGTAATCACTTACAATCCTGCAGCCCCCCCAGCAGATCCGCAGTACGACAAGATCACCAAATGGGTGAGAACAGTCAGGATGAGTTATACCACCAGTTCTTATAAATGCTACATTTATAAGAACATGGCATTTCGCCTGAAATTCCCGAAAACCTATGCCCCTGGTGTAAACGACGGGAAAAAATATCCCATTTACCTGTTCTTTCATGGTGTAGGCGAAAAAGGCACCATCTACGATAACGAATACCAGTTATTATGGGGAGGCCAGACATGGGCCAGCCGCGTTGATAACGGCCAGTTCGATGGTTATCTTATTTATCCTCAAAGCCAGGGTGGTTACTGGGGTCCCAACGACTACGATAACCTGAAAGAGGTGATTGATTCCATTGTTACCAGCGCGAAGGGCGATCCCGATCGCCTGAGCGTAAACGGGTTGTCCGGCGGTGGATGGGCCACATGGGAATTCACCATGCGCTATCCCCAGTTAACAGCGGCTTCTTTACCAATGAGCGCAATGGCCACAGATTACGGCAATCATATTGATACCTACAAGTTTACGCCGATGTGGCTTTTCCAGGGTGGCCTGGATGGCAACCCTGCTCCTTATACTACTAACCAGGTGGTGGCATTGATTAATGCCGCCGGTGGCAATTTTAAACTAACTACTTACCCCAACGACGCACACAATACCTGGACTGACGCCTGGAACGAGCCTGATTTTGCGCCCTTCATGCTGAGGGCCAACAGGCTGAATCCTTATCCATTATATGGATCTGCAACTTTTTGTCCGGGCGAAACTATCACCGTTGGTATAGCGCCGGGATTTTTACAATATGAATGGCAGAAAGATGGTGTCACTATATCTACCGGCACATCCAACTCCATCGCGGTAACCACTCCGGGCGCCTATCGTGTAAGAGGGCAACTGCCTAACGGCTGGACAGGCTGGTCGCCGACCCCGCTGGTGATCAGTTATAAGCCAGCTTCTCCTCCACAAACCATTACCACCTCCCCTGCCCTTGTCAGCAATGTGCTTCCGGCTCCGGATGGCAGTACCGGTATTACGCTGCAGGTACCTGCGGGTATGCTCAGTTATGAATGGATACGCGCAGGCAGCGCCACCATTATCAGCACCACCAACACTTTAACAACCTCTACTCCGGGAGCTTATGTAGTACGGGTTAAAGCGCCAAACTACTGCATCGGCACCTACTCCGATACATTCAGGGTTGTAAACAGCACCGGTGTGAACGGGCCTGATCCTATCAGCAGCTTAGTGGTAAACAGTTTCACCAAAACACAGATCGTGTTATCGTGGGTGGAAAACGCCACACCGGCATATAATGAAAAGTATTTTGAAATATACCGGGCAACCCAGGCCGGTGGCCCTTATGTGCTTGTTGGAAAAAACAATGCCAACGTAGTTACCTTTACTGATAACAATCTTATTCCAAATACCAGCTATTTCTATAAAGTACGTCCTGTAAACGACAATGCGGCCGGACCTCTCTCTGCTGAGGTAAAAGGCACCACTGCCACAGACAGTTCTGCTCCTTCTGCCCCTCCGTCTTTAACCCTCGGTAGCTATACCAATAACCAGGTAATACTGAACTGGTCTGCTGCTACAGATGATGCAGGTATCGCCGGTTATGATGTTTATGCAAACAATGTGTTGAGAACATCCGTAGGCAATGTACTTACCGCAACCGTAACAGGTCTTACAGATGGTACTTTGTATAACTTCTATGTGAAGGCTAAGGATGTGTCGGGAAAATCATCTACCCCAAGTAACCAGGTAACGGTGAGAACCAAAAAGGCAAATCTTAATTATAAATATTATACCGGTTCTTACAGCAACCTGCCCAACTTTACCAACCTTACACCTGCCCAAACAGGTAAGGCTTATGTACCGGACCAGAGTATTGTACCAGCTGGTGTTACCACCAATTACGCGGTAATGTGGACTGGTTATATCCGTATCCCTGTTACCGGTACCTATAAGTTTGAAACGTATTCAGATGATGGCAGCAAGCTGTATTTCAATAAAGCATACAGCAACTCTGCAACTGCAACCGTAAATAACGACGGCGCTCATGCTGCTGCTTACGCATCAGGTACTGTAATTGTCAATGCGGGTGTGTATCCTATCACGGTTACCTACTTCCAGGGCGGCGGCGGCTCCGCTATGGGCGTATACTGGACCAGTACTGCTGCGGGCATCAATACCCGTACGCTGATACCGGCAGAAGCCTTTATTGATACGTCTGTAGTAGATGGTACCGCACCTACCGCTCCAACTACCCTGGCAGTAGCTGTAAATAATTACAGCAAACTAAACCTGACATGGGCAGATAAAAGCAATAATGAAACAGGCTTTGAAATATACAGAAGCACCAGCAGCGGCGGAACTTATACCATCGTTGCTACTGCGGCTGCCAATGCGGTAAGCTATACAGATACTGCGCTGAACGCCTCCACTGCTTACTATTATAAGATAAGGGCTATCGGCCTTTATGGAGAGTCGGCCTATAGCGCTGTAGCCAATGCTACCACAGCAGCCAAGCCATTACCACCGGCAGTGCCTACCAACCTGGTTACACAGGCGCTTTCCACCCAGGTAGTGAAATTAACCTGGACAGATAACAGCACCATTGAAACAGGTTACGAAATTCAACGCTCCCTGGCAGACAGCCTGCACTTCAGCGTGCTGAAGAGCCTGGGTCCTGTGGCTTCCGGACAGGGAACATTCTCTGATTCTTCCCTCGTTGCCAATACAGTAGTATATTATAAGATAAGAGCTTTCGGTGAAGGCGGTTACTCTGCATTTACCAAAGCGGTGATAGCAAAATCACTGAACAATCCGCCGGTGATAGCTGACATCAGCAGTCAGACTATCCGCTACGGCACCACCCAGAGTATCCCGCTGTCGGCTACCGATCCGGATAATGACGCGATTACCTTTAGTCTTTATAACGCACCTGCATTCTTCTCCCTGCAGCAGAACGCCGGTACCACTTCCCTGATCCTGGCGCCAACAGCGGCACAGCAGGGCACCTATAACGGTGTTGGAGTGATTGCCACAGATGCTAACGGCGGAAAGGATACCGCATTGTTTAATATCATCGTAAATGATAACTATCCTCCGGTAATAGATTCCGTTGCAGGATGGAGCGCAGATGAAGGAACGCAGAAAACCGTAAAGGTATCCCTGCATGATCTGAATCCGGGTAATACCTACACCTGGACAGCACTCCAGATTCCTCCTTTTGCCACCATAACCAGTAATAATGATACCTGTGTGATCAACCTGCAACCAGGTTATGGCGCATCCGGTACTTATACTATTAAATTACAGGCAACAGACAACCAGGGTGGTATTGATGTACGCAGCTTCGTATTAACCGTGGTGGATAAACCAACACCTAACTATAAACTGCTCCTTAACTTCACACTGAACAGCCTGGCGCCTGCACCGTGGAATAATATCACCGGGGCTACTTCCAACCTGAAAGATGACAACGGACAAACCACCAGTGTTGGTCTGTCGTTCGATGAAACATGGTGGGCAGCAGGTACAGAAGGCGCCACTACCGGCAATAACAGCGGTGTATACCCTGATGCCGTGATGAGCCAGTACCTTTACTTTGGTTCGCTTCCAGGCTTCTTTACAGGTGCGCCGTCTATGCACGGACACCTCACCGGTCTGGAAACAAACAGGACTTATTCCATTAAGTTCTTCTCCAGCAGTAAATGGTGGGCGCCACAGCCGGATAACGGCAGCACACAGTACACTATTAATGGTGTAACCAAAGCCCTGAACGTTCAGAATAATACTACGAATACTGCGATTTTTGAAAACCTGACAGCAGATGCTAACGGTGAAATCAAATTTACCCTCAGCATTCCGGCCGGTGGCCAGGTAGGTTACCTGAATGCGATGGAAATAAATGCAGGTGGAGCCGGTGATACTACCGTTGTAGTGAATCAGCCTCCGGTAATTACGGCTATTCCGAATAAAACGCTGACAGCCGGAGATACCCTGCATGTACAGCTGCAGGGATCCGATCCTGAAAATGATGCCATTACTTACACCGGTTATAGCCTTCCTTCCTTTGTTTCTGTAGTACAGTCCCAGGGTAGTAATCCTTACCTCCTGGTGGCCCCTGCTACCAACAACGCAGGTCAGTTTAACAACATCGGCGTAATTGGTACGGATACTCATGGCAACAGCGACACGGCGGTATTTAACCTCACAGTGAATGCACCCGCAGGTGGAGATACCAGCGGTTATAAACTGTTCCTCAATATTAAACAGAACAGTACTGCGCCAGCTCCATGGAATAATGTTACCGGCAGAGTTACCAACAACCTGAAAAACGACCAGGGACAAACCACCGCATCCAGCCTTGTGTTTGATGAAACCTGGTGGGCTACCAATGGTGAAGGCGCTATTACCGGCAATAACAGTGGTGTATACCCTGATGCTGTGATCAACGACTTCCTCTACTTTGGTTCATTGCCGGGCTTCTTCACCGGAGCGCCAAGCATGACCGGCCATATCACTGGCCTGGAAGCCGGTAAGAAGTTTACCGTTAAATTCTTCTCCAGCAGTAAATGGTGGGCGCCGCAGCCGGATAATGGCAGCACGAAATTTACGATCAACGGTGTTAGCCAAACACTGTATGTACAAAATAATTCCACTAGCTTGGTGAGCTTCACAAACCTCAGCCCCGACGCGAATGGTGAAATAGTATTTACGCTGAGTATCCCTGCGGGCGGACAGGTAGGTTACCTGAATGCCATCGAAGTGGTAGCGGGTACTTCCACAGCACCAACAGTCAATCACGCACCGGTAATAACAGATATTACCAACCAGAGTGTGGAGGCAGGTTATAGTCTGAATGTTCCCGTGACGGCAACGGATCCGGACAACAACCCGATTACTTATAGTACCGTCAACCTGCCTTCTTTTGCTACATTGACGCAATCAGGCGGTAACGTATCGCTTTCTATTGCACCAACTATCAGCGATGCAGGTACCTACAATAATGTAAAAGTTATTGTGAAAGATACCTACGGCGCTGCTGATACTACTACATTCAATATCACGGTAACTCCGCCGCCGAATACCAGCGGCAGTTACAAACTGTTACTGAACTTCAAGCTCAATAACACGGTACCGGCTCCATGGAACAATATTACAGGCGCTACGTCTAACCTGAAAAACGATCAGGGACAAACCACTACCGTAGGATTGAGATTTGATGAAACATGGTGGGCAGCAGGCGTTGAAGGCGCTACCACCGGTAATAACAGTGGTGTGTATCCGGATGCGGTACTGGCCGAATACCTGTACTTTGGCTCATTACCTGGCTTCTTTACAGGCGCACCGGTAATGCACGGTCACCTCACCGGGTTAAGTGCCAATACCACTTACACCATCAAGTTCCTGTCCAACAGTAAATGGTGGGCGCCACAGCCGGATAACGGCAGCACCCAATTCACCATCAATGGTGTAAGTAAAACGCTGAGTGCGCAAAACAATACCAGCACAACGGCCGATTTCCTGAACCTTACAGCGGACGCCAACGGTGAAATTGCCTTCACCCTCAGCATCCCTCCGGGCGGTCAGGTTGGCTATCTGAATGCGATGGAAATTATTGCTACCACCAATATCCAAAACCTGGGCAATAATACCCAGCTGATGGGTACCGGCAGTTCAATGAGCGTGACAACAAACATTGCAAAAAACAGCATGCTGGTGAACGTTTATCCAAACCCTTACATAGATAACCTGGCCATTGATATGACACTGCAGAAAACAGCACCTGTAATGCTCATCGAAATCAATGACCTCAGTGGTAAGCGTCTCTACAGTGAAACCAGGAAAGAAGTACCACAGGGTAAAAACCTGATAAGGATCAATACACAACGTACAGTAGTACTGCCGGGTGTGTACATCCTGAAGATCACTTCCTCTACCGGTGAAACAAAGAGTGTTAAACTTATCAGGCAGAACTGAGTTGTAACTGAATGATTATTATAAAAGTAAAACCGTTCCGGGCGATGTTCCGGAACGGTTTTTTTGTAAAATATTCTCTTTACCCGCCAAACTTCAACGGTTACCAACTAATTTTTATGTTTCGCTTAAAAATAAAGTGTGTTTTAATATAATCTTTTACCTTTGAGCCATAACCGGATATACCTGGATAGCTATGCTCCCCGGATATCTCCCCATTAACCTCATCCTCACCAAAAACCTGATATATTGTAAGGCTTGTTGCCAAACATTATCATCTTATTTTTTACCATCTCCTCTGACATGCCAGTTACCACGCCGGGGCAAGGCTGATATACACTTATCTGTGTATCCCACTCTGCGTATCAATTAAAGCTTAAAGGAAAAATTCTATATGGACATTGTGTATTTTATAAAGGCATTGCTTAAAAAGAAATGGTGGATCCTGTTCAGCACCATCGCCGCTGTGGCAGCAGCATTTGCCTTTACCATCGGTAAACCCAAGTTATATGCCTCCACTGCCCAAATGGCAACAGGCTTTACAACAAATGAACAGATTAAACTACGCGATGAAAATCTGAATCTTTTTGAAGCGGACGTTAAATTTGATAACGTCATCGAAACCATGAATTCCCCGCTGGTGATCGGATTGCTGGCGTGCGACCTGATGGTACACGATCTTACGTCCAACAAACCATTCAGGAATCTTTCAGAAAAAGATTTAAAAGATCCTCATTATACCAGTGCTAACAAGGAAGAAATTGTACGTATCTGCCGCCAGAAAATTGACTCGCTGCAAATACTCTCTTCCTCTCAGCCTGAAGAAAGAAAAATACTGGAGTTCATGAAGATTTACCGGTACGACTTTGAGTCTATCCGTAAAATGCTTTACGCTACCCGCCTTTCCCGTACAGATTATATCAATATCATTTGTTATTCAGATAATCCTGAATTATCTGCTTACACCGTTAATACTCTTTACAAAGAGTTTATCCGTTTTTACCGCAGTTCACGTTCCGAACGTTCTGTTGAAAACGTAGAGACATTTGAAGCACTGGTGAACCAGAAGAAACAGGAACTGGATCAGAAAGTTGAAGCGCTCAGAGGTTACAAAACACAACAGGGCGTGTTAAACGTGGAAACCGCCAGTGGCAACGAATGGGACCTGATCAAACAGTTTGAGAAATCTGTATCAGATGAAAGAGCTAATTACAATAACCTGCAGGCTTCTCTCAGTAATGTAAACGCACAGCTGGCCCAGGCAAGCAGTGGCAAACCAACTTATTCCAATTCAAACGGAGAAATAGTTAGCCTGAGAAAACAGATCAACGATCTGAATGACCAGTACGTAAATTCCGGTTCCACTGATAATGCGCTGGCAGAGAAAATAAAAACGCAGCGCGCCAAACTGCAAAAGGCACTGCTGGACGCCTCTGCTACTACCGGTAAAGTGAGTACCCGCGAAGAACTGATCCAAAGCAGAGACGCATTGGAAGCACAGGTAAGCGCCTCCAGGTTAAATATCAGCACCCTGGAAGGAAAGATCCGTAATCTTCGTTCCTCTGTTGGCTCTTACGCCAATAAGGAAGCTACTGTTACGTCCCTGCAACAGGAAGTAGAGTTAGCGCAGGATGAATATAATAAGCTGAAAGAAAAACTGGGGTCCGCATTGGATAACCGGAATGTTCCACAGGATAATTTCCGTCAAACATTAAAAGGACAACCGGCTTTCACACCCGAATCATCCAAAAGGCTGATCATTATGGGCATGTCTGGCATGGCTGTTTTTATGATCTCCTGCATCGGCATTCTCTTCCATGAGTTTATGGATAATTCACTGAAATCACCTTCTGTATTCAACCGCAGCTCCAACCTGAAACTGATTGCCACTATCAATCATACCAATCTTCAACGATATAAATTGCTGCAAATATTGCAACGGAAAACGGATGAAGCGCAATGGTTAAAAAGACAAAATGTTTTCCGTGAACTGTTACGCAAACTCAGGTATGAACTGGAAAGCAGCGGTAAAAAAATATTTTTGTTCACCAGTACAGAACCGCAGCAGGGCAAAACCACATTGCTGCAGGCAGTGGCTTACAGCCTTAGTTTGAGCAACAAGAAAGTGTTGATCATCGACACCAATTTTTGTAACAACGATGTGAGCGTTCAAATGGAAGCAAAGCCAACCCTGGAACATTTCTCTGTACCACCGGAAGAGTTTTCCATTGAAAAGGTAAAAGAGATTGTTACTACTTACGAAACACCAGGTATTGAAATTATCGGATGTAAAGGTGGCGACTATACGCCGTCAGAAATTTTACCACCGAACCACCTGCTCAATTATTTGCCGGAACTGAAAAAACATTACGATTATATTTTGATGGAAGGCGCGCCACTGAACGATTTCACAGATAGCCGCGAGCTGGCGGCTTACGCCGAAGGTGTGGTGGCAATTTTCTCATCTCATTTAAAAATAAAACAGATTGACAGAGAATCTTCCGAGTTCCTGGAATCTCTTGGTGATAAGTTCCTGGGAGTAGTTTTGAATAATGTAAAAGAAGATTTTATTGAGCTTTGATCTTTTAAACATGTATCAACGGATCTTTAAAGACATATTTAGTTTGCGGCCCGAAAAAAATGATTCGCGTTATGCCTGGATCGATTACGCCAAGGGAATAGCCATTGTACTGGTGGTTTACCGTCATCTGGCATATGGTCTGGTGGCGCGGGGCGTATCTCTTCCAAAAGAGGTGCTGGCTACAAACGATATGCTTTACAGTTTCAGGATGCCATTATTTTTCCTGCTTTCCGGATTTTTTTTCAGCAGAAGTGTTGCTAAAAGAGGCGCCGTAAGCTTTGGAATATCAAAGATCAATACGCTATTATATCCCTATATACTTTGGGCAATAATACAAATCAGTTTACAGATCTTCTTTTCAGATTACTCAAACGCAGAACGGTCGGGAAGAGATTTTCTGAATATCCTGCTCCAGCCAAGAACGCTGGATCAGCTGTGGTACCTGTTTGCGTTATTCAACGTAACTATGTTGTACCTGCTGACATCACTGCTGATCAAAGAGAAAAAGGGCTGGCAACTGGTGACAGGGCTGCTACTGCTGGGCGTAGCGCCTTATGTGCGAAGCCACAGTGCGCTTTATGATATTGCATTGCACTACATCTACTTTGCAATCGGCGATATTACTGCGGGATACTTTTTCCGTGGGCAAACACAACAGCAGTTATCCAACCCGGTAAACCTGCTCGTGCTGACACCGGTGTTTTGTGCCCTGCAATGGTATTACCTCTATCATCAGCAAATGAACCTGTACCTGTTAATGCTCATTGCGCTTAATGGCTGTTTGTTTGTAATAATGCTGGCATCCTGGCTTGCAAAACTGCAGAAGCTGCAGTTCCTGAGCGTAACCGGCCATTACTCTCTATATATCTATCTGCTGCATATTACTGTTTTTGCGGCATTGCGGGCAATGCTGCTGAGTATCGGAATTACCAACGGAATAGTATTGCTGCTGATCTGTATACCATCCGCTATCCTGCTTTCGATTATTGCTTACCGTTTACTGGTAAAAATAGGATGCAGTTTCCTCTTTACAGGAAAGTTTGGTATAAGCCGTTCAAATGGAAAAATAATGACACATAGTTTTATATGAAAGTACAACCAAAGAAAAAGCCGATAGACCAACATCTTCATCAGATGCTGATCCTAATCTTTATAGCGCTTACTATTATCGCTATGGCTGTTAAAATAGTGTTCTTATAAATTGACCTAAGTGGAAATTGCGAAAAAAAATATCTTCAATATATTTATTATTATCGGTTGGGTACTGCTGATTCCGGCAATAGCTTATATCAGCGCCCAGGAGATAAAATACATTGCGCTGCTCATCGGGCTGGTGATAGGAACCACTGTTGCTGCGATTTCTATTCTGAATTACCGCGCAGGTTATTTTATTTCCTGTACGGTAGCACTGACAGTACGCTTGCTTGAAAGAATGTCCGGCACGGAAATACCCGTGGGCGTATTGATAGATGCCATCCTGTTAATCACGTTACTGGGCAGTTTGCTAAAGGCAGGAGACGACAGTATTAAGAAAGTAGACTTTCTCCGGGATCCTGTGCTGATCACCTTTTACATCTACGGAGGGTACGTGCTGCTGCAGTTTTTCAATCCCGCGTTTGTTTTCGACCGGCATGGCTGGACCACCTTTGCGCGGGTATTTGTCCGCAATATGATCTTTATGTACCTGGTCATGAAAATGATCCGCAACATGAATGACCTGAAAGTATTCCTGAAATTCTGGATTATCATACTTACTATAGCAGCCTTTTATGCGTGTATTCAGCAGTGGTTTGGATTAATGCCGTTTGAAAAAGCGTACATCGCCAAATACCCGGAGAAATTCAAAACAGTAATTATTCTCACCGGCATCCGTATTTTCTCCTTTGTGTCGGACCCCGCTGTATTTGGCGTTATCATGGCCTGCGGCTGTATTATAAATATTGTACTGCTGACCAGCTCCAGTAAAATGATATCTGCATCAAAAAAAGTGTTCCTGCTGATATCACTGGCGCTTCAGTTTATGGCACTGGGATTTTCCGGTACCCGCACGGCTTACATCATGGTTCCAATGGGACTGATCATGATGCTGTTTGTAAACCTGCGGAACAGGAATACCGTGATTGGCGCACTGGTATTTGTATTTGCTTTCCTGGTATTGATGTTCGGTCCGTTTCACGGTAATTCCACTGTTATCAGGATGAGGACTGCCTTCTCCGGCTCGGAAGACGCATCCCTGAATGTGCGGGAAGTGAACAGGCATCGTATACAACCTTACATCTACAGCCATCCTATCGGTGGCGGATTCCTCAGCTGCGAACCTGGTTCCGGCAGTGAACTGGATGGCTTTCCGCCCGACAGTGGCTATTTACGTACCGCCCTTGAACAGGGATGGATTGGCCTACTGCTCATCATGGTAAATATCTACATGGTGATGCAATATATGGTCGCCAATTATTTTGCCAGCAGAACAGAAATGGAAAAGCAGTTTACGCTGGTCATCCTTTGTGTGATGTTCGCCCTGGTAGTAAGTATTTATGCACAGGAATCATCCGGCCTTATTGAATCAGCCCTGCTTTACTATGCCCTCAACGGCATCTCTATAAAATTAAAATATTTATTATCATCTCCAAATATCACAACATGAAACGAGTACTATTCTTTTTATTAGTAGCATTAACAGGTACAGTGGCAAAGGCGCAAAGAGCCGATACCAGCATTGTGCTGCGCCTGCCTGCAGATCAGCCAACAGTGGCCAGACTGAAAGCAAGACTGGTGGAGCTTGCAATGGAAAATCCCCAGATCAAAGCATTGGACATAAAAAAACAGATTACGAAATACGACGAAAACAGGGCTAAAGCCGGCTGGCTGGATATGATTGTTGCTTCAGGTAACCTGAATGAATTTACCATTAAAGGAAGCGGTACCACCAGCAACAATACACTATACCCCAGGTACAACTTCGGTATCAATGTGCCGCTCGGACATTTGATCAGCATTCCTAACGAAGTAAAAACTGCGAAGGCAAACGGGAAAGTATTCGAACAACAGAAAGAAGGTGAAAAGCTGGCTTTGAAATCGGCCGTATTGCGCGCCTACGAAGACTATGCAGCGAACAAACAACTGTATGAACTGCAACTCCCCCTGCTGGAAGATTCCTACAATCACTACAAACAGGTGGAACAGCGCTTCTCAAAAGGAGACCAGAACACTGCCGTGGAAGGTTTGAATGATGCATACCGTATTTATAATGCAGAAATGGTGCGTAAGGTAAACCTTGAAAGAGAAGTAAAACAATCAAAGCTGGTACTGGAAGCAATTATCGGCACTTCGCTGGAAGAAGTATTGCTTCATTTATAAGATGGAGGTTTGTGAACATGATTGCCGGCAAGGCAGATTACCGAAAATAAAATCAAGAATGAGAGTATTTCTTATTATCACGTTCATGCTGCAGACAGCATTACTGTCTGCACAGGACCTGAAACCATTCAAACAGATTGAGGTGCAGATTACGCCATGGCACCGCATCCCGGCGCTGCTGAAGCTACCGGACAATCTGAAAGGCGGCAAAAGATACCCGTTACTTATTTGTCTTCATGGCAGAAGTATTGCGGGTACCGATATTACTAAAATCTTCCGGCAGGGCGTAGCGAGACAAATGCATGAAGGAAAGAATATTGATGCCGTTAATAAAGTAGATGGCAAAAAATATGAGTTTATTGTAATGGCGCCGCTGGCCACCAGTTGGTCACTTGGTCCGGAACACCTGGATGCGGCGATTACGGATGTATTGAAAAAATACCCGATCGACTCGTCCCGTATTTACATCACCGGGTACAGTGCGGGCGGATGGTCTGTTGCGATGGCCGTAACCGATAAAAGAACGGCAAAGCGCGTGGCCGCAGCCGTGAACATGTCTCCTGCCACTATTGATGCAGAGAACCTGAAAAGTTTCCAGGTAACCGCGCAGAACAATATTCATGTATGGTATTTCGGTGGCCGTGAAGAACCCGTGTTTCTTGGCAACTGTAAACTTTATGCGGATAGTACAAACAAATACAAACCGGGGCTGACCAAACTAAGCATCGGGGAGCATAAACACTGCTGCTGGGAACAATATTACAACCCTTCCTACCGGGAAGATGGTATGAATATTTACGAGTGGCTGCTGCAATTTAAAAGATAATCCCGTATGCCCAGGGTCGCTAAATGGATACTATCACTGGTGGGTGGCATTCTATTGCTGCTGATAGCGGCTTTCCTGTTCATTAAACACGGGCAGGAAACCGCGCCTCTCAATGAGCACACGCGCAAATCTGCACCGGGGCAGTTCATACGCCTGGAACAGGGACTTGTACATTACAGCCTGTATGGCCCCGACACCGCCCGGTTGCTGGTATTGATCCACGGAGGTGGCTGCAGTGGCATGGAAGTATGGAAGTTTAACATCCCCTATCTCCTGTCCAAAGGCTACCGGGTGCTTACTTATGATCTTTACGGCAGGGGCTATTCCGACCGGCCGGAAACGGTGTATGACCTTGGCCTGTACCGGAGGCAACTGATTGCTTTGCTGGACACATTACAGCTTCGCCAGTCATTTGATATGATCGCAATGTCAATGGGAGCCCCTATCGGGCTGGATTACGCCGCCGGCCACCCGGAACGTGTAAAACAGATCATATTGCTGGGACCAGCTGCCAGCGGCGACCTTCAGCCCAGCAGGTTGTTGCGGATCCCGGTTATGAGCGATATTTTAATGAGTGGTTACTGGTATCCCCGCTCAGTGGAGAACCAACGGAAAGAATTCGTCAATCAGCCGCTGTTCAACAGCTACGCGGAGCGGTTAAAATATTTTATAAATTTCAGGGGGTATAAGCGTATCACGCTGTCGTCCTGGATGAACATGCTGAATCAAAGCCAGCTTTATTTACTGAAGAAAATACCAGCCGGAAAAATATTACTCATCTATGGTAAACAAGACCCCTTTTTCTCAAAAGAAAAATTAAGTTCTTATACTGCTTTATACCCAACTTTAGAAGTACATGAAGTAGACAGTGCCGGGCATATGCCTCATTATGAGCAACCACAGGAGGTGAATGAAATGATGTGGAAGTATCTTGAAGGAAAAAAATAATGCCCGGTAAAAAAGAAAACAGCCGCCCGGATAACCAGGGCGGCTGTTTCATTATAGCATATTGCTGAATTGTCCGGATTAGTTTGTTCTATAGCCCGTGGTCAGCAATGCTGAACCGGATTTAGGCTGATAGAAATTGTTGGTGTCCACACCAGCATCCGCCACTGTTGCAAATTTGGAATTGGCATCTGCGCCGGTTCCCTCTGTAACAGACGCTCCATTTTCAGTGTATATATAGGCATTAGGAACAATTGTGCCGCCATTTACACGTGGTTGAATGAACGCGTTATCTTTAACGATCTGCGCTGCAGTCTGGCCGAAATAGCCGTTAATACGGAGAGACACGCCACCGGTTCTTGCAATGGTGTTGTTGGTGATTTGCACCACTGCCTTGTCGGTTCCTCTCAGGCTCACACCATCTCCCTGGTTATCTCTCAACAGGTTGTTATGGATAATGTGTGTGGCGCCATTTTCGCCGGATCCGTAAAACTGGATCAGTTCACCCCATCCATCGTGTACATAGTTGTCGTGCACGTTGGTGTTGGTAGTACGGCCGCCGATCAGGATGCCGCCGTTATGACCTGAATTATGCTGGCCACCCCAGTTAGTAACGGTGTTGCCATATATTTCCAGTTTGTCGATAGCGGCAGTCTGGATGCCATCTGCGCCACCATTTGAAACACTATTATTATAGATCTTTACATTGCGCCATTTAATGGGCTGCACATACTCCTGTCCGCTGGTAAACCCTGAAGGAGCACCATAGTAAGGGGCATTAGCAGTGAGGTTCCAGTAAAGGGCAGTGTGACCAATATAGAATGCTTCGTTGTTGGTACCGCTGATAGCCACATCGTGGATCAGCAGATTCTCCATGTAGGAATTAGGATACTGTGTGCTTACATCGCCCTTTACCGGGTCTGTTTTAGCCCATATCCCTGTGCCGCCGTTCTGTATGGTAACATTGGCGATCTCAAAATTATCGGTGTGCTGGCTGAGCGTAAAGTCGAAATATGCTTCCCTGCCTGTCTGGGTACTTCCTTGTACTACAAATTCAGATTTTGATTTTTCACCACCTGCTTTCACATAATGGCAGTTCACAAAACTGATGGCTGTAGCCCAGGAACCACCACTCCAGGATGGATTACCTATTTTAACTACGGTGCCACTGGCGTTTTTAACAATGATCGGGCTGCCTGAAGCGCCTTTCAGGTTATTAAAAACGATAGCAGAAAATGTTCCTTTCAGATTCAAAATTTCTCCGGCTTTGTAAATGCTCCCATCTACAACCAATCTCCCGTCTTTGTCGGGAACAAGCGTGTATTGCTTCCCGCCGACCGGGGGCTTTGCAGCAGTTTCAGTTGGATTATTTTCCGGTAGTACCTGGCTTAATTGATCCTTATTGCAACTTTCAGTTGTGATGACTAAAGCCAGAGCAACGGATACGAATGTAAACATAGACAATCGTGCGGTAATGTAGTGCCTCATGGTTTTTCAGATATTATATGGTTTCAATAAAAAGCTCACAATTACCCATTGGTAAATTGCAAATTGATTCAAGTGATATGGATTCGGTCATTCAAAAAATAATGCACTGCATACAATTGTCTCCGGAAACAATTTAAACGGTCCATTTTAATTTATGGCTGCGAATATCCAAGAATTTTGGATATAAAACAGCATCTTAACGGACGTCCACCGCGAAATATTATATGCCTGAAAAGGGGCTTTATGAGTTACAACGGATTTCAGGAAGCGAACTGACGTCTTTATGCATTTATTCCCAAATGGGCCGATCCGATAATGCGCTTGCCAGTCTTAAAACGTAGGCCAATCAATAATATTACTATTAAATATACTATAAAATCAATAGTAATATGTAACTTTTTTTGAACTTTTTATAAAAAAATTGAAAAACTTTTCCACATTCTAAAAATGTGATAAAATGAAGCACAAATGAATAAAAAGGTACAGGCTCTAAACAAAAAAGCCGTCTCAATAGTTGAAACGGCCAGTTTGTAATTATATATAATACTTCCGGGGTGATTATAAACCGAAAGCTGCTTTTACTTTGTCAACGTAATCCAGCTTCTCCCAGGTAAACAGCTCAACTTCCACACTCTTCTCGTGTTTCTTGCCTTTGTTGAATACTTTGGTAACCACCTTAGGTTCGCGGCCCATGTGACCATAAGCAGCAGTTTCGCTGTAGATAGGGTTGCGCAGTTTCAGTCTTTGCTCGATCGCATAAGGACGCAGGTCAAAGATCTCTTCAATCTTCTTTGCAATCTCGCCATCGTTCAGTTTCACTTTGGAGGTACCGTTGGTGTTTACATAAATACCGCATGGTTTAGCTACACCGATAGCGTAGGATACCTGTACCAGTATTTCGTCGCACACACCTGCAGCCACCATGTTTTTGGCGATATGACGGGTTGCATAAGCAGCGGAACGGTCTACTTTGGAAGGATCTTTACCGGAGAAAGCGCCACCACCGTGAGCACCTTTACCACCGTAGGTGTCTACGATGATTTTGCGGCCGGTTAAGCCGGTATCACCGTGAGGGCCACCGATTACAAATTTACCGGTTGGGTTGATATGGTGATTGATATCGAAGCCTTCAAATAGTTTTTGCAGTTCCGGTTTCAGCTGTGCTTTTACGCGGGGGATCAGGATATTGATCATATCTTCCTTGATCTTTGCCAGCATTTTCTCATCAGCATCGAAATCATCGTGCTGGGTAGAAATTACGATAGAATCGATTCTTACCGGTTTATTATCATCAGAATATTCGATGGTTACCTGGGATTTGGCATCCGGGCGCAGGTATTTGATTTCTTTATTTTCACGACGGAGTACAGCAAGTTCCAGCAACAGTTTGTGTGCCAGATCCAGTGCCAGCGGCATGTAGTTTTCTGTTTCGCGGGTAGCATAACCAAACATCATACCCTGATCTCCCGCACCTTGTTCTTCCGGAGATTTACGGTCAACGCCCTGGTTGATATCCGGAGATTGTTCATGTATGGCAGAAAGAATTCCACAGGAATTCGCTTCAAACATGTACTCACTCTTGGTATAGCCAATTTTACGGATTACTTCTCTTGCAATGTCCTGCACATCAAGGTATGCCTCTGATTTCACCTCACCTGCCAAAACAACCTGGCCGGTAGTTACAAGCGTTTCACAAGCTACTTTAGATTTTGCATCGTATGCCAGAAAGTTGTCGATCAAAGCGTCAGAGATCTGATCAGCTACTTTATCAGGATGTCCTTCTGAAACGGATTCAGATGTAAATAAATAAGGCATAAAAAACTGGGATTAGTAGTTTTATGGTTTAGTGTAAATAATTCTGAGCTTGATATTATACTGTGACAGGTTACTACCACCTACTTTCACACGGTTCAGATCCATGTACAACGGCGAATATCCTTCAAGCTTGAAACCCTTGTTGGGGTCCAGTTTCCTGATAAACCGCTGCATGGTATTGGCGAGGTTAAAGGTGTATTGCACCACCTGTACGCCTCCAAAGTTGGTAATCACCTGGCGGGTGCCGCCGAAATAGGCTGCGCCTCCTCCTGTATAATAGTCTGCGGGGATCTTGGTGGTATCACCGTTTGTATACTGGCGTAAAGATAAGCTTCCTGGTTCAATAAATATATTATTCATATCACTTGGGCCGGAAGTTATTTGTGTAATCACCAGCTCAGCTTTATTGATCAATACATTCGGGAAGTTTTCCAGACCAGGTATCGTCAGGTTGGTAAACAGCCCCGGTGCGGCGTTCAGGAAGAGGATACTATCCCCGTTCGGGTTGCTGGTATTGATAAACCTGGCGGCCTGTGAACCATTGTAATTACGGGTGAAGTAATTGGCATGGGCACTGGCATACTGATCGAACGACATGGTAGCGCGGAGCGAATCGGCTGTGGTGTTTTTATAGAACACCGTCAGCTTCGTGTTGGTATTGTTCAGGTTCAGGTAAATCATGTTCCTGTTGGTACCGAGGTTGGTATCCGGTACAATGGCAAACCCTTTCAGGTAAGCGCGGAAAGAGGAATCTGTGGCAAAGGCGCCATCAGACTTCTGGCTCAGCAGCTGATTACCGAAAGCGGTGCTCAGTTTAATACGCAGCTGGGCGGTTTCCTTGGTACCGTAAACGCTTACGGAGTCACGGAGCGACAGTGGCGTAACGGTAGCAGTACCCAGTAGCTCTCCCGGGTTATAAGCCAGGGCTTTGTTATAAGCGTAATTGGAGTCGATGGTGAACCCAGTTTCAGCCATCCGGTACACCCGGAAGGTTTGAGGTGAGGAAGAATCACCGGTATAGCCGCTGTAGCTCAGCGACAATACAACGGAATCCAGTGTTTGACCGGTACCTTCAAAGGTAAAGGCGCTTTTGGGTAACGATACCTGCGTGTATACGAAAGCGTGAGTCCTCCCAAAAACAGGGTCGGTGGTAACAGATCCCAGGATTTTATTATAGGCGTTTTGTCCGTTTAAAATAGAGGAATCATACCGGAGTATGTTATTGGCAATAATACCTGTGAGCGTTGTGTCCTGTGCATTCACAAAATCGCCGGGAGGAATTAAACCACTTCCCAGGATAGTGGATTTGTTACAACCGGTTGCTCCGTACAGCAGAGTAATATAGGTAGCTAAGAAGCTAAGGTTCCTGAAATTGATCTTCACGCGTTATGTTGTTAGTGAGTATTGGTTTTACTGCCCGAACATGCTTTTAATACGCTTTAAATACGCTTCAACTACGCTTTAAAGGTGGACTTGATGGTTATTTACCCAGCAGTTGATTATACAATTGCAGGTAATCGCCCAGATCATCGTTGTCTTTTTTAAACGGCAGAATGATCTTTCCTTTTTCCGCTTTCACTTCGTCCACTACTTTCTTTTCCAGTTTATCACCGGCCAGTACAACTGCGTCCGCGTATTTTGCCGCTCCCCTGTTCAGTGCAGTGTTGGTACCTTCCTTAAACAGCTCCATATCTTTTTCCTTGATCTGGTTACTGATTGTGGCCTTCTTAACAAAGGTAGTGCCTAACTTTTCCTTGAATGTATTGGGAGTCAGCGAATATATGATCTTTGAATTGGCAAAGACAGGCTCTTTTTTGTAAGCCGTTTTCAGATACATAGGTATCAGAGAGGTCATCCAGCCACTGCAATGAATGATGTCCGGAGGCCATCCGAACTTTTTCACCGTTTCCAGGGCTCCTTTGCAAAAGAAGACAGCTCTCGCTGCGTTGTCGTCAAAAAACTCTTCGTTTTCATCGGCAAACACAGTTTTACGCTTAAAATAATCTTCATTATCCAGGAAGTAAACCTGCAACCGGGCGTTTGGAAGCGAAGCCACCTTGATAATCAATGGGTAATCATCCCCGTCAATCACAATGTTGATCCCCGACAATCTTACGACCTCGTGCAAACGGTGTCTTCTCTCATTAATAATTCCAAATCTAGGCATGATCACTCTCACTTCCAGGCCAGCCTCATTGGACTTAATTGCCATTTTATTGACCATTGCCGCGTAATCACTCAATTCCAGGTACGGCGACATCTCTTGGGCAATAAAAAGAATTCTTTTCTTTGTGGACATTTAACGCTGATTATTAATGCAGTAATTTTTAATTTGGCTTGCAAAATTACGGATTTTTTACGGAATATTGGTCAATCTGTCAGTTTTAACATCCTTTTAAGCAATGATTTATGTATCTATTTAAGCGCAGCGCGGACCTGAAGAAGCACCTGGACCTGGTAAGAAAAAGCAACAAAAGCATTGGTTTTGTGCCCACTATGGGAGCCCTCCATGCCGGTCACCTGTCACTTATTCAGGCAACCCGGCAAAAAAATGATGTGGTCGTTTGCAGCATCTTTGTCAATCCAACTCAGTTTAATGATCCAAAAGATTTTGAAAAATATCCCATCACAATAGAAGAGGATATAAAAAAATTAAATAATATATCGACAGATATACTTTTTTTACCATCCGTAGAGGAAATGTATCCCGAAGGTCTGGAAAGCGATCTGCATTATGACTTCGGCGACCTGGAAACTATCCTTGAAGGCAAATTCCGCCCAGGGCATTTTCAGGGCGTGGGTCGTATTGTACACAAGTTACTGGATATTGTGCAACCTGACCAGCTTTTTATGGGACAAAAAGATCTGCAGCAATGTCTTATCATCCGCCGGCTCCTTGCCATAACCCATTCCCCGGTAAAGCTGGTGGTGTGTCCTACCGAAAGGGAAAAAGATGGTTTGGCCATGAGCAGCCGCAATGCGCGCCTCTCTCCCGCTGCCCGGAAAAAAGCTGTGGGGATCTACCAGGCCCTTCTTCACATAAAAGATAACTTCGGGAAAGGCCTTCACTTTATGGAAGGCGCCCATGAAGCTTTTGATACACTCAAGAAACAAGGCTTTGAACCGGAATACGTGGATATCCTCCGGCTGGATAATGATACCCTCGTTCCCCTGGATCAGCCGCCCGGAAATGCTACCGTAGTTGTTGCCGTTGCAGCCTGGCTGGATGGCGTCCGGCTTATCGATAATATGATACTGCAGGGCAGCCTCTAACCTTATCCCGCAAGGGATGCAGCAGACACTGCACTACTGCTGCATCCCCTGTTCGATCTTCCATATTTTTTCCCTAGCTTTGCAAACGCTCTATAGCGCTAAGCCAGTATAAATTATGCAAATCGAAATTTTAAAGTGTAAGATTCACCGCGCGGTTGTGACGGAAGCCAATCTGCAATATGTTGGAAGTATTACGATTGACGAAGACCTTATGGACGCCGCTGGTTTAATCGAGTATGAAAAAGTGCAGGTATTAAACGTAAATAACGGAGAACGCCTGGAAACCTATGTGATCAAAGGAAAACGTGGTTCAGGTGTGATCTGTATGAATGGTCCCGCTGCCCGTCTTGTTGCCCCAGGTGATATAGTAATTATTATTTCCTATGCCACTATGGATTTTGAAGAAGCGAAAAAATATACGCCTGTTGCCATTTTCCCCAAAGAAGGAAATAAACTGTAAACCCGTATCTGTACCTGTTTTTAACTAACGCCCTAAAACAACTTTGGATCATGCCCAAAATGCTTAAGAACGTCATTAAGTTTATTTGCTTTTTCGGCATCGGGGTGCTGTTGATATGGCTTTTTACCAAAGACATCACAACAGAACAATGGGAACAGATCAATACCGCTTTCCGTAAAGCCAATTACTGGCTGCTTATACCCACCATGACCATCGGTATTGCCAGTCACTGGTTCAGGGCCGTAAGATGGAAACTGCTGATGAAACCACTGGGTCATCAGCCCACCACACTAAACACCTTTTTTGCGGTAATGGTGGGCTACCTCGCCAACCTCGCGGTACCCCGCCTGGGAGAAGTAACCCGTTGCGGAATACTGGCCCAGTATGAAAAAGTGCCGGCAGACAAACTCGTAGGCACCATGATCGCGGAACGCGCAGTAGATATGGTTTGCCTGCTCCTGCTCATGGCCCTCACCGTACTCACCCAGCTGGATGTTCTCGGATCCTACGTCAACGAATCGATCTTCGTACCGGTATCCAATAAAATAGCACACGCCAATGGTATACAGCTGCTGATAGGCATAGTGATACTCGCCGGCATAATACTGCTTTTACTCTGGCTGCTGAAAAAATTTGCCAGATCCAAAGTAGCTATCACCATTAAAAACCTTGCAAGAGGTATCATGGAAGGCATTCTTTCTATCGGCAAAATGGAAAAGAAAGGCTGGTTCCTGATACATACGGTGTTGATCTGGTCCTGCTACCTGTCGCAGGTATACATCGGGTTCTTCTGTCTGAAAGAAACCAGCCACCTGGGCATCAGTGCAGCTCTCGCCGTACTGATGATTGGTAGTGTAGGCATGATCGTTACCCCCGGCGGTATTGGCGCTTACCAGCCCCTGGTACAGAAATCACTGGAGCTGTACGGCATCCCTTTAGCTATCGGCTTTGCCTTTGGCTGGATCATCTGGGTGGCACAAACAGTGCTGGTGATCCTGCTCGGCTTCATCAGCCTGGTGGCGCTACCTGTTTACAATAAAAAACTTCCTGCACGTAGTTAAGTTAAGCGAAGGGAAATCCCCTTCGCCACATTCTCCCCTATTTTCTTTAACTTTAATTTAATACTTCAATTAAAGCGAAAGCTGTATCATCGTGGTTTAGACGATGTGATTTTTTTGAATGTAAATAAGTTCGTATGCGTTTGCCGAATGGTGAGAACCTTGATATTATGACAATGCCCGAAGTAACAGTACCAAAAAAAACAACCAAGAAGCCCCTTACAGAGAAGAAGAAAATGATTGCCAGGGATATCAGCTGGCTCTCTTTTAATGCCAGGGTTTTACAGGAAGCAGCAGACAAAACCGTTCCATTGCATGAGCGTATCCGCTTCTTAGGCATCTTTTCCAATAACCTCGATGAATTTTTCAGGGTAAGAGTAGCTACCCTCAAACGCATGATGTCTTTCGGTAAAGCCGGAAAAATGCATCTCGAAGAAAATCCTGATAAAATACTGGATGAAATACAGGCCCGTGT
This sequence comes from Chitinophaga ginsengisegetis, assembly GCF_900168065.1. Lineage (GTDB taxonomy): Bacteria > Bacteroidota > Bacteroidia > Chitinophagales > Chitinophagaceae > Chitinophaga > Chitinophaga ginsengisegetis. Next base: position 97,950 of record NZ_FUZZ01000001.1, read on the forward strand.
AATTGAGCAACAGCGCGAATTTGACCTCGTGTGGAAAGATATTGCGGAAGAACTGGAAGCCCAGCACATCTTCATGCGAACGGAAAAGCAGCTTAACCGCGAGCAACAGAAATTTGTACTCAACTACTTCAATGAACAGGTACGCACCAACATCATTCCCCTGATGATTGAAAGCATACAACAGTTCCCTATCCTGCGTGATAAATCTATTTACCTGGCTATTGTACTGGCCCGCCAGGATAATTCTGTACGACAAAAATTTGCACTCATAGAAATACCTACCACTGTACTTCCACGCTTTATTATCCTGCCCTCCAAACCCGGAGAACATGATATCATCCTGCTGGAAGACCTGGTACGCTTCTGCTTACCCAATATCTTTTCCTATTTCGGTTACGATAAATTTTCCGCACACATCATCAAAGTAACGCGCGATGCGGAACTGGATATTGATAATGATATTTCCGACAGTCTTATTCACCAGATTGAAAAAGGACTGAAAGACCGCCGTAAAGGCAAGCCGGTAAGGTTTGTATATGACAAGGACATAGACCCGCTGCTGCTGGAATACCTGATGCGCAGACAGGGCCTGTCCGGAAAAGATAACCTGATACCAGGCGCCAGGATCCATAACTTCAAAGACTTTATGGATTTCCCGGAATCCATCTTCCCGCCTCATTTACACCGTAAAACCTTTACCCATCCGCTGTTTGTTAATGCGCCCAGCGTAATGCATGTAATACAACAGCAGGACGTAATGCTGCACTTCCCTTATCACTCGTTTGATACCATCATCGACCTGCTGAGGGAAGCCGCGATAGATCCGAATGTATCTTCTATAAAAATAACTGCGTACAGGCTTGCCCGTAATTCCAAAATAGTAAATGCACTGGTGAATGCCGTACGTAATGGTAAACAGGTAACCGTAGTACTGGAGCTGCGTGCGCGCTTTGATGAAGCCGCCAATCTCGACTGGAAATCAAGACTGGAAGAGGAAGGCGTGAAAGTGTTACTGGGTATCCCGAATATGAAGATCCACGCCAAACTGTGTGTGATCAAAAAACGGATTGGTACCAAAACACTGCAATGCGGCTTTGTAAGCACCGGTAATCTCAACGAAAGAACGGCCAGGGTATACGGCGATCACTGCCTGCTCACCACCAACCGCGCTATCATTGCTGATATGAACCGCATCTTTTCGTACCTGGAAAACGTCCGGCATGATATCAAAATCCTGCAGGGCTGCAAAACCCTCCCGGTTAGCCCGTTTAACATGCGCGATACCTTCCTCCGCCTGATGGACCGGGAAATCAAGAATGCGAAGCATAAAAAGAAAGCGGCTATCACCATTAAAATGAATTCACTTTCTGATGCTGGCCTCATCACCAAACTGTATGAAGCCGCGAAAGCCGGCGTGGAAGTAAAGATGGTAATAAGAGGTATCTGTTGCGCCTATACGGAAAATAAAAAGTGGAAAAAGAATATCACCGCTGTGAGTATTGTAGATGAATACCTGGAACATGCCCGCGTATTTATTTTTCACCACGGGGGTCAGGAAAAGGTATACATTGCTTCGTGCGACTGGATGATCCGTAATCTGGATCACCGTGTGGAGGCTGCTGCTCCTATAACGGACCCGGCTATACGCAAGGAACTGATAGACATCATGAATATTCAGCTCAGCGGTAATGTAAAAGCCCGTATACTGGACAACGAGCAGAAAAATGAATATAAGAAAGCAGGTGATAAAAAGATCCGCACACAGATAGAGATCTATAAATACCTGCACGAAAAAGAATACCATTAACTTTAAAAAGTTATACTTTTGCCCTTTTGATCTAACGACTGACAGATGAAATTAGCTGCGATTGATATAGGCTCCAATGCTGCCAGATTGCTCATCTCTGAAGCATCGCCGAACAGTGCGGGCGTAATGGACTTTACCAAACTAAACCTGGTAAGAGTACCGTTACGGCTGGGTTTTGACGTATTTAACAACCAGGTTATTTCAGACAAAAAGGCCACACATCTTATTGATACCATCCGGGCCTATAAGCTGCTGCTGGATGTATACGAGGTGAAATATCTCAAGGCATGCGCCACCTCTGCCATGCGCGACGCCAGCAATGGCGTGGGTATCCTGCAGGAAGTAAAAGCCCAAACCGGCATCGATATACAGATCATTACGGGTCAGGAAGAAGCTGCTTTTATTTACGAAAACCATGTGGCTGAAAACATGGATAAAACAAAGTCGTACCTCTACATCGATGTAGGCGGCGGCAGCACAGAAATCACCCTTTTCAGCGCGGGCAAACAAATCTTTAAAGAATCCTTTAATATAGGCACGATCCGGCTGTTGCAGCAACAGGTAACCGAAGCGCACTGGCAGCAGCTGAAGGACTTTCTGAAACAACAACTCAAAGGCATCGGCCCCGTGATTGCGATCGGTTCCGGTGGTAACATCAATAAAATATTCTCTCTCTCTAAACGAAAAGAAGGCAAGCCCCTTTCACTGGATACGCTGAAAGACTATTACAAGGAGTTCAGCGCCTTCACCGTGGAAGAACGTATTCACCTGTACGGCCTGCGGGAAGACCGCGCCGACGTGATTGTTCCTGCCCTGCAGATCTATGTAAATATTATGCGCTGGGCAGATACGCCGGAAATATATGTACCCAAGATAGGGCTTGCAGATGGCCTTATTCATGCCCTTTATGAGGAAATCGCGGTGAGTTCCTGATCCCCGGCCGTACATAAAAAACATTTTCTTTTATCTTTTTATATTGCCACCTTTGCGGTTATTGCTAACAGCTAAATGCTAAAAGCTCACTGCTTATGTCTGTGAATAAAGAAATAAAGCGTGTCACTACGCATATACTGCAGAAGATGAAAGTAGACGGGGAAAAGATCTCCATGCTTACTGCGTATGATTATTCTATGGCCCGCATTTTTGATGATGCAGGCATTGATATCCTGCTGGTGGGAGATTCTGCATCCAATGTAATGGCGGGTCATGAAACCACCCTTCCTATTACGCTGGACCAGATGATCTATCATGCCGCTTCCGTAGTCAGGGCTATTAAACGCTGCTTTGTGATCGTGGATCTGCCCTTTGGCTCTTACCAGGGGAACTCCAAAGAAGCATTGGGATCTGCCATCCGTATTATGAAAGAAACAGGCGCCCACGGTATCAAAATTGAAGGCGGCGAAGAAATCATCGAATCCGTAAAACGTATTATCTCCGCCGGTGTTCCGGTAATGGGCCACCTGGGACTTACGCCCCAGTCGATTTATAAGTTTGGTACCTACGCCGTACGCGCTACGGAAGAAGCAGAAGCCAATAAGCTGATCAAGGACGCGAAACTGTTGCAGGAAGCCGGCTGCTTTGCCATTGTACTGGAAAAGATCCCGGCATCACTGGCGAAGATCGTTGCCGAAACCGTGGAAATTCCCATCATTGGCATCGGTGCAGGCAGGTATGTGGATGGACAGGTACTGGTAATGCACGATATGCTCGGCATTAATAAGGAGTTCAAACCACGTTTCCTCCGTCGGTATCTCGACCTTTACAGCCAGATCTTTGGCGCCACCCAGGCATACATCAATGATGTAAAATCCAAAGATTTCCCGAATGAAAATGAACAGTACTGATTAAATGATAAGTAAGAATGACGGATTTGCAGAGAGATCATTATCTCCATACAAATTCGTCATTTGTATTTAATATAAATTCCCTATATTCGCTTCGCACTTTATAAGTTGAATGAACTACCTGTTAAACATACAACTCTCTTTACTCTCCTATCTGCGGAGCACCTGCTCCCATGTGCCATAGGTAGCACTTCCTTTCTTTTCCTTTCCTGCAGCGCCGCTTAGCGGTTTGTAATGCTATTGTATCTGCAATACTGACTTTCATCACAACAAGTGATTTGCATGGGTTTGTTTTCAATCCATCCGCAAATGCATTGGTTCGTGTATAACAGTAATGGGTATACGTAGTTAAGGGAAGCGTCATTTATTATTGTTTTATTCCGGAAGCAAAACATGCTTTCCTCTTCACTATAATTCCAAACAGATTATGAAACGTGTAATGATTATTGGCGCAGGTAAGATCGGCGAAACCGCGGCCTTCTTACTGCAACAGTCCGGCGACTATGAAGTAACGCTGGCCGACAGCAACAACGCCCTGCTGCAGAAATGCACCGACGCCCGTATCCGCAAAACAGTACTGGATGTAAACAATGCCACCTCGCTTCAGCAGGCATTGCAGGAACAGGACATGGTGCTGAGCGCCTGCCCCTTTTTCCTGAACGTAAAAATTGCTACCGCAGCCGCCAAAGCCAACACCCATTATTTTGATTTAACAGAAGATGTAGCTACTACCAATGCCATCCGCGAAATAGCCGCGCAGGCCAATGTAAGCTTCATGCCACAATGCGGACTGGCGCCTGGTTTCATCAGCATCGCCGCACATGATATTGCCAAACAGTTTGATACGCTGGACGCTGTTCGCCTCCGTGTAGGCGCGCTGCCACAGTTTCCTACCAACAGCCTCATGTATAACCTCACCTGGAGCACCGATGGACTGATCAACGAATACTGCAATCCCTGCGATGCTATTCACGAAGGCGAACGCAAAGAGGTAATGCCAATGGAAGGCTACGAGCGCTTTGCCCTTGATGGCGTGGAATATGAGGCGTTTAATACTTCCGGCGGACTGGGCGCCCTCGCTGAAATCCTGGACCGTAAAGTGTACAATCTCGATTACAAAACAGTGCGCTATCCTGGTCACTGCCAGCTAATGAAAATCCTTTTGAATGAGCTGAAACTCAATAAAAAAAGAGAAATGCTGAAGGAGATTATGGAAGATAGCATACCTTTCACCCAGCAGGATGTTGTATTGGTTTTTGTATCTGTATCGGGAATGGTGAACGGCCGCTCTGTGCAACGCTCCTATTCACGCAAGATCTATAACCAGGCGGTGTCTGGCAGGGACTTTACCGCCATACAACTTACCACTGCCGGCGCGGCCTGTGCAGTGATAGACCTGCATGCGAAAGGACTGCTGCCAGCCAATGGTTTTGTGCGCCAGGAAGACGTAGCATTTAATGACCTGATCAACAACCGTTTTGCGGTATATTATAACTAGCCCTAAAAGCTGTATGTCATGTTAAAAGATGTTTTAAACGGGCTGATGGAGCGCTATCAGCAAAGGGTTCCGGATGTTGGAGCCGTTATCGCCGCCATGATAAAGGAAGGCATTATTACGCAGGCAGACGATATAGAGAATGACCACATCGCCTTCCGCACAATGGGTGTACCACAGCTCGGGGTACAGTCGCTCGAGAAGATATTTCTCCATTACGGCTATACGAAAATGGATAAGTATCACTTCCCTGCCAAGAAGCTGGATGCGTGGTGGTATGCTCCGTCGGAGCCGCAATACCCGCGTATCTTTATCAGTGAGCTGCGGGTGGCCGAACTGAGTGCTGCTGCACAAACCATCATCCATCATTATACGGATGAAGTGAAGACTGACCCGGTGAATGCATTGGACCTCGACGACAGCAAGGCTGTAGATGCCTTCCTTCACAGCGCCCTGTGGCAAACCCCTACCCTGGCGGATTACAAAGTATTGGCCGCGGAGAGTGAGTATGCCGCCTGGGTGATCTACAACCGTTATTACCTCAATCACTTTACCGTAAGCGTACATAATCTTCCTCCGGGATATAACACCGTGGCCGATTTCAACCAGTTCCTGGAGAAACATGGCTTTCATCTCAACGACTCCGGTGGTAAAATTAAAACCAGTCCGGATGGCAGGCTGCTGCAAAGCGCTACAGTAGCGGGCATGATCACTGCTACTTTTTCTGGCGGGGAACAATTCCCCATCGCCGGCTCCTATGTGGAGTTTGCTGAAAGAAAGGTACTCCCTGCATTTGCGCATTTACCTGCCAGCGAAATACGCCGGGAACACCGCAGGGAAGGTTTTGAAGCCGGAAACGCCGATAAGATCTTTGAAAGCACCTACGCCGCCCAAACAAAAAAAAGTTCCTAATTTAGTTTATTAATACACCAACAATGGAAGACATCTTAAAAGCATTTGGCATCACTGCGGCACAGAGTGGTATCAGCACGGGAACCCACTGGTTGCCGGCTCACGGCGAGGAAATCACCTCGGTTTCGCCGGTAAATAATAAGAAGATTATTACCGTCAGAAGCGCTAACCGGGAAGATTATGACCAGGTGGTTGCCGTAGCCCAGGAGGCTTTCAAAGAGTGGCGCACATGGCCGGCGCCCAAAAGGGGCGAAATAGTACGACAGATCGGGGTAGCCCTCCGTGAACATAAAGAACATCTTGGGAAACTGGTATCCTATGAAATGGGAAAGAGTTTGCAGGAAGGATATGGAGAAGTACAGGAGATGATCGACATCTGCGACTTTGCAGTGGGCCTCTCCAGGCAGCTGCATGGCTTAACGATGCACTCTGAGCGTCCGGGTCACCGGATGTATGAGCAGTGGCATCCGCTGGGTATTACCGGTATTATTTCCGCCTTTAACTTCCCGGTAGCAGTTTGGAGCTGGAACTCCATGCTGGCATGGGTTTGCGGAAACGTATGTATCTGGAAGCCTTCTGAAAAAACACCTGTTACGGCCTTAGCCTGTCAGCATATAGTAGCCAATGTATTCGCCGCCAACAAGGTACCTGAAGGCGTTTCCTGCCTGGTAACCGGCAACCGTGATGCAGGTGAATGGCTGGCGCACGACAAACGTATTCCGCTGGTTTCCGCCACCGGATCCACCCGCATGGGTAAAGCCGTAGGAGCTGCCGTAGGCGAGCGTTTAGGACGATCCCTGCTGGAGCTGGGCGGTAATAATGCCATCATTATTTCACAGGATGCCGACCTGGATATGTCGCTCATTGGCGCCGTGTTTGGTGCAGTGGGTACCGCCGGGCAGCGTTGCACCTCTACCCGCAGGCTCATCATCCATGAAAGTGTGTATGATGCGTTTACCGCGCGGCTGGTAAAAGCATATGCTCAGTTGCGTATCGGCAACCCGCTGGATCAGCACAACCACGTAGGTCCTTTAATCGACAAAGCCGCCGTGGATGCTTATCTCAGCTCAATAGAACAGGTAAAACAACAGGGCGGTTCCTTTCTCGTGGAAGGCGGTGTATTGTCCGGCCCGGGTTATGAATCCGGATGCTATGTGAAACCCTGCATTGCAGCGGTGGAAAACACTTACGCCATAGTACAGCACGAAACCTTTGCGCCTATTTTGTACGTCATGAAATACGCTACGCTGGCTGAAGCCATTGCCATGCAGAATGATGTGCCGCAGGGGCTTTCCTCCGCCATCATGACGCTGAACCTCCGCGAAGCAGAACAGTTCCTTTCAAATGCAGGATCCGACTGTGGTATTGCCAATGTAAATATCGGCACATCCGGCGCCGAAATAGGCGGCGCTTTCGGCGGTGAAAAAGAAACCGGCGGTGGCCGTGAAAGTGGCTCCGATGCGTGGAGAGCTTACATGCGCCGGCAAACCAATACCATCAACTATTCCAACAGTCTCCCACTGGCACAGGGCATCAAATTTGATCTCTGATGCAAATAAATCAGCTATCCGTTTGCAGGTACAAATACCCCAAAACGGATAGCTGACAACAATATTTTTACTGTAAATTTTTCCGGATCATCCAGCTCCGAGGCGCTTGCCCCGGAGCTTTTAATTTTCGTGACAGGAGATGCTACCCGATCAGATTTTTAAAAGCGGTTGATAAAATTACTACGTGTCAAAAACGTTTCAGCAACCTGCGTTGCTTTTCTCTACATACACCGACGGCGGCAAGGTTTTAAAAATAGTAGCGAGGTTAGAGAACCCCGCTTTTCGTTAAACGGAAACCATGCTTATGAGAAAAGTTAGAAATGGCGGGAAGCCATTAGAAACTCTTCCGGATATAAATATTAGACTTTTTTTTGAATATTCATATTCAACTTTTGTGCTACTGCCGTATTATTACCACTGTGTTTCACCACTAAAACCTGCCCGGACCCTTTATCATACAGTGTTTTCATGATTTTACCCTTTACGCCCGCATGCTGTAACATCGCAGTAATATTTTCGGGAACGCTGCAAATAACAATCGTTTTGCCCTTATTTTTCTTTATCATGTCTTTAAGGGTGGCGGTTGTTTGCTCGGGATCACCGTTTAACCGGAAGTAGTCCAGCTGCTGCTGGTGCGCCTTTGAGAGCGGGGTAACCGTTTGCACGGCACGGTTCAGATAGGTGGTGTAAATGGCGGAGATCTCCGTTCCTTCCAGGGAAGACGCCAGTTGGGTGGCCTGTTCCAGCCCTGTGGCACTGAGGCCGGGATCTGCTGATGGGGATGATTCCATTTCCGCAGCATTCACAAAAATGAGGGTGGTTACTTCAGGTTCAGCGGCAGACACAGGTGTGCCGGTAGCCAGCAAAGTGGCCATGAGAACAGCTTTCAACATGATTGGTAGATTTAAATAAATGAAATACGATACCTGTAATAATCCCGAACGAAGATCTGGCAGATGAGGGGTATGAGGAATAAGAACAGGTTAAAATTAAGACAGCCGGGAACAATTGCAAAAGGGATTGTGACAGGTGGTTACGGGCTATGTCCGGCAAGCAAATCAGGATAAGATAGACGTAAACAATGCCCGTCCCCGGAATGCCCGGAAAACCCTCCAATCTCCCAATCAACCAATATATAGCGCGTTTATCATTAAAATTTAATGTTATACCGCTTTTTCTATACCTTTAATCTTATCATCATGATATTTTTAGTTGTTTTTTATAGGGAAAATTATTGAACATGAAATTGTTAAGCCGAGAGGTTGCAGTCCTGGCAGGGTGTGTTGCATTGATGACTGCATTTACAACAAATACTGAAGCGCAGAGTAAACCCCAGATACCCAAAAACTGGCAGTTGTTGAGTTACGATACCGACAGTGTATTTGGTACGTCAACAGAAAAGGCCTATAAGGAATTGTTAAAAGGGAAGAAAAGTACACCTGTTATTGTGGCGGTGATCGACTCTGGTATTGACACCACGCATGAAGATCTCAAAAGCATACTGTGGACCAACACCCGCGAAATTCCAGGTAACGGCAAGGATGACGACCGTAACGGATATGTGGACGATATTCATGGCTGGAACTTCCTGGGTGGTAAAGACGGCAGCAGCCTGAAAGAAGACTCTGAAGAAGCCGCCCGTGAATACTACCGCTACAAAAGCCTTTATGGCAACCCGGATTCCGCACTGGCAAAAGATTCAAAAGAATATGCCATCTGGCAGCAGTTGCAGTCGAAAATTGAGAAGCCCAATTCCCAGTTTAAGATGCAATACAAAAGCATGTCGAAGCTCCAGGAAAACGTGAACAAATGTGAATCCATCCTGAAAACCTACCTGGGCAAGGATGATTTCAATGTAGCCCAGCTGGACAGTATTCAAACAACCAACCAGGATGTATTGCTGGCGCGTAATTTCATGAGCCGTTTGCTGAAAAGCGCCGGTGATGAACCCGCTACTTTCGGCGAGTTCAAAATGGAATTCGACGAATACATGAATGAACTGAAGCGTAAGGCAGAAAGTACAGAAGTAGCGCCAAACGCCAACAGGGAAAGGATTGTAGGCGACAACCTCGACGATATCAACGATAACAAATACGGCAACAACGACGTGATGGGTACCTTTGGTTTCCACGGTACGCACGTTTCCGGTATCATCGCAGCCGCCAGGAACAATGGCGTAGGTATGGACGGCGTGGCCGACAATGTGCGCATCATGGCGGTAAAAGCCGTACCGGATGGCGATGAAAGAGATAAAGATGTGGCCCTGGCCATCCGTTATGCGGTAGACAATGGCGCACAGATCATCAATATGAGCTTTGGCAAGCCGTTCTCGCCTCATAAGGATTGGGTGGATGCGGCTATTAAATATGCAGAAGAAAAAGGCGTATTGCTGATACACGCAGCCGGTAACGACGGCAGCAACAACGACTCCGTTGCCAACTATCCTAACCCCAATTACCTGGATGGCACCATTGCCACCAATGTGATTACTGTAGGCGCAAGCAATACAGGATTGGGCAACGATAAAGTGGCTCCTTTCTCTAACTATGGTAAGAAAAGCGTGGATCTTTTTGCGCCTGGTGTGCAAATCTACTCTACTATTCCGGGTGGCAACAAATACGGCAGCGCCAGCGGTACCAGCATGGCCAGCCCTGTGGTAGCGGGCGTAGCAGCACTGGTACTCTCCTATTATCCGGAACTCAGCGCCAGGCAGCTGAAATATGTACTGGAAAAAAGCGCAACACCATTACCGGGTGGTACTGCTGAAGTAAATAAACCAGGTACATCTGATGAAAAGGTAAATTTTGCGGATCTGTCTATCACCGGTGGAATGATCAATGCCTATGAAGCATTAAAGCTGGCGGCTACTATCAAAGGTGAAAATGTGAAAGGTAAAAAACAGCACAAGGCAAAAATAAAGGCTATCAAAAAGAACTAATTCAATCAGTATAAAAAAGGGCGGGAATTTTATCTTTTAAGATAAAATTCCCGCCCTTTTTTTATGTAATTATTTAACGAGACGAACGCTTAGCGGATACTTGTAAGATTCGCCCTTATTGGCTTTCACGGCAGCAATGATACTAAAGATCACATTCAGCAACCATAATACACCGAGCAGGTTTGTCCAGCCCCATGTACTATAAAACTCCCCTCTTGCATGACGCCAGAAGCTGGTAAGCGACCAGAAGCCGGTTACAATATTATTGATCAGGTTTACAATCACCGCTGCAATACTCAGGGTGATCTGAAAATTGATCGCTTCTTTTCCCTGGTTATCTACAAAAGTTGATTCATTCCTTTTGATAAGCCAAAAAACAAGTACGCCAATGATGTTACCGACGGTAGGTAATATCAGCATACCAATAATTCCCCCCAGGTGTACAAGGGTTCCCCAGGTTCGTTCATCATTCTGATTCATAAAATAGAGATTAAATATAATGCGGGAAGTTAACAGCTTATTTCAGGATATCAAAAAAGAGAAGAAAAAAAACTACAAACCTGTAAGCCGGATTCTGTTTCTGCCCCGGCAAGCCGGGACAGATTGCTATCATTTATCTGCGACAACGTTCGCACGTTGTCTGTATCTGCCTACCCTCGGTCATCGGGCGAGCAGCCCTCAATCGACCGTATACATGGCATTTCAGCACGCAAGGTTTACCCGCACAAACAGTTACCTGCCTGCACCGTGGGCTCTTACCCCACATTTTCACCCTTATCTGCCGAAGCAGACGGTTATTTTCTGTGGCACTTGCTGTTCCCGGTTTGCACCGGGACCCACCCGTTAGGTGGTGCGTTGCTCTGCGCTGTCCGGACTTTCCTTCCCACTGAACAAGTCAGCGAAACGATAGCACGGTTTGTAGTTGAAGCGCGAAGGTAAATAAAAATATTACCTAAACGTTATTTCTGTAGCCCCATAGCCGTATTTGGCGTGATATTGATTTACAAAGCTGGCTACTTCCGGCGTTTGTTTCAGGATCTGGTGAATTTCGTCTTTGAGCTTTCCCTTTCCGATACCATGAATCACGATCAGGTTATGCTGATGATGACTGATAGCCAGTTCCAGGTAACGCTGGAAGGCATTGAGCTGTATAGCCAGGATGGCAATGTTGCTCAGCCCTTTCCAGTTTTTTTCGAGTGCCTCGATGTGCAGATCTACTTCTTGTTTAGGCTCCAGCGAAGTTTCGGGCTGCAGCTGTATTTTACTTAACAGGCTGGCAAAGTTTCCTGATCCAACGGTGGCAATGGGTGCTTTCTTTTTTGCCTGTTCCGCCGGTGCCGGTGGTTCGGGATCTTTCTCCGGAAATTTATCAAACAGCGGGTAAGTGATAGTAGCTTCTGCTTTGGTACGCAGTTGCTCCAGCTGTACAAACATCTGTTTGGGCTTGATCTTCCAGGTTTTCTTTACAGAAGTCGCCAGCTTGGGCTGTGGCTCTTTCAGGAAAAATGTAAACTCAAACCGCGGATTATCATTCAGCGATTCAAAGATAAGATCAGCGAGATAGAAGTGATTATAAGGGTGTATTTCGTTCTTGATTTCCAGGTCCAGCTGGTTATTCAGCCATATCTGGAAATAGAAGCGCATGGCATGCGGCGTATCATTAAACAGGTGAAACTTCATCAGCTTCACGGTTTCATCGTATCCATCCATCTGGTATACCGGCAAAACAGACAGGAACATGCCCTTATCTGTTTTAAACACTTCATACTTGCTTCTGTCTACTTTGATTTCGTCGCCGGGAATCAGTTTTGGCTTTTCTTTGACCAGTTTCTGCTGGGTAAAACGATGGAAATAAGGGAAGTCGATCTGATCCAGGTACACCGGAAAAGACGTTCCTTTCACCTCTATCATAACCATATTATCATTCACAATGTCAACAACCGTTCCTTCTTCTTTTGAACTCAACAACAAGATGTTGTCGCCTTTTTGGTATTTCATAATTGCATTCTTCAACTGCAAAAATAGAATATTGAAGGGATATGCGTGGAAGAGATTTAAAGATTTGCCTGATCAGGCGGAGACACAGCTCCTTATTGCCATTAAAATGGTAACACTCACCTGCACGGCTATATGAAGAAAGCGTTATTCAGCGTACTTCCTGGTCCTTGTTTTTTCGGGATGCCGCCGCATGTAGTCGTCTACCGAAATGCGGCCACTGCCTTCTATCAGGAAGAAGATCAGCAGGAACAGCACCAGTAAGGAAATACCCATGACCGGGTATACCGTAAACAGCCCTGTTGGAGAATGAACAAAAAATACAGCCCCCAGCAATACCGGGATATTCACCAGCGCAGAAACCCTTGTAAGCAATCCCATAGCGATGAACAGCCCTCCTACTGTGTGTGCGAATACAACATAATGTCCCAGTAATATGGACAGTGTGGCCAAAGCCGGGCTCTGGTTAATCATGGAAAGCAGTGCGTCCCTGTCCTGTACAAACCGGACGCCTACATACATGAGAAATACCCCCAGCAGAATGCGAACCACACTCAGCCAATTCGGGTGATGTGTATCACCCCAGTGTTCAACCCGTTGTAGCATGTTCATAAAATATAAATTTTAAGATCAAAGAGCTACCCTGAAGTTACGAAGATTTACGCTTTTGTGGCCAGCTTACTGTTGGTATAGCTGTAGAGGAAATAGATGGTTAATCCTACCGCGAGCCATACCGAGAAAACGATCCAGTTTTTAAGCGCTATTTCTGTCATCAGGTAAAAACAGCTGAGCATCCCCAGAACCGGTATCAGTGAGAGCTTGCGGGTGAGTGAGAAATAAGAAAGTGCAATGGTAACGAGCACAAATATGTAGAAGGGAATATTATGTTTCCATACCTCCCAGCCGCCGGCGAAGGAAAGTTTTGTCATGATTTCCTTACTAAACAGGAAAACGAGTACCACTATAATGCCCGGAACGATAAACTGGCCGTTGATATAAGGCAGCTGAAACCGTTTTACCGTTGATTTTTCCTCCCTGGGTAAAATGAGTACACCGCCGCAAACCAGGATAAAGGCAAACAGGGTACCGATGCTCGTCAGATCCGTAACGATGGTCAGGTTCAGGAAAAGCGCGGGAATACCCACCAGGATACCCGTGATAATGGTAGCGAAAGATGGCGTTTTAAACCGGGGATGTATTTTGCTGAAGCGCTTCGGCAGCAGGCCATCGCGGCTCATGCTCATCCAGATACGCGGCTGGCCGATCTGGAAAACCAGCAGTACGCTGGTAGTGGCCACCACGGCGCTCACAGAAATGAGATAACTGATCCAGGGCAGGTTTACCTGTGTGAAAACATAAGCCAGCGGGTCGTTTACCTTCAGGTTATAATACGGCACCATGCCGGTGAGCACAAATGAGATCAAGATATAAAGTACGGTACAGATAATCAGGGAATAGATCATGCCTTTGGGCAGATCCCGCTGCGGGTTGGCGCATTCTTCGGCCGTGGTGCTTACCGCGTCAAAGCCGATATAAGCGAAAAATACGGCCGATACCCCCTTCAGCACACCAGAGAACCCATTGGGCATAAAAGGGTGCCAATTGGCCTTATTTACGTAAAAGAAGCCTACTACAATCACAAACAGTATCACCAGGATCTTCAGGGCCACCATAAAGTTGGCACTTCTCTTACTTTCCTGGATGCCTACATAGGCCAGGTAAGTCACCAGCAGTACAATCAGAAACGCCGGGAGGTTCACAATGAAGGGGATGCCTGCAATATGCGGCGCCGCGGCAATGGTTTCGGGAGTAGCGCTGTCGTAGTTACTGGCCAGCCAGTCGGGTAAACTGAGGCCGATACCACCTAAGAGGTTATTGAAATATCCGCTCCAGGAAATGGCTACGGCGATATTACCGATGGCATATTCCAGGATCAGGGCCCAGCCGATCACCCAGGCGGCCAGTTCTCCGAAAGTAACGTAAGAGTAAGTGTAAGCGCTGCCGGATACCGGTACGCGGGAAGCAAATTCTGCATAGCAGAGTGCGGAGAATCCGCAGGTAACTGCTGTAATCACAAAGAGCAGGGAAACGCCTGGTCCGCCGTGGAAAGAGGCTTCGCCAATGGTGGAAAAGATCCCGGCCCCGATAACCGCTGCAATTCCCATAGCGGTAAGGTCTTTCACCTTCAACACCTTATTCATCCCCCCTGTTTCATGACCATCTGACAAACCGTCTTTGGCATCTTTAATAATGGCAGTAAGTGATTTTTTCCGAAACAGCGAATTTGACGACATTGGCTAAGGAATTACGTTTACAGTTGTCTTTAAATTTAATGAATATGATTGTCTTGTTCTCTAAAAAACAATAATGCTGATTGCCCTGATTAAATCTTTCAGAAAAAATCAATGCAATCAGCAATATCACTTTCATCCTGAATAAGACAAGCGCGAATATAATGCGAATTTGAATACGAACCTTATTGCTGACGGTTTAAGAGGTAGTTAGCCACTTCCATCAGTGCGGCCTTGCGGTTAGACAGCACCGCCACATTATCCAGGCTCTGGAAAGCCAGCTGCTGGAAGCGTTCTTTTTCCTTCTCTGCCCATTCATCTACTTTACAGCTGCGGAATAATGCCAGTACCCGTTCCACTTTATCGGCCGGCGACGTTTCCATCAGCATTTTCAGCTCCGCCCGTTGTTCCGGGGTACACAGTTCCAGCGCCTTCAGGAGCAGGAATGTTTTTTTATTAACGAGGATGTCTCCCCCCTGCTGTTTGCCAAATTTTTCGGGGTCGCCAAAAGCATCCAGGTAGTCGTCCTGGATCTGAAAAGCGATACCGATATTTTTACCAAAGGAATAAATATGCTGCTGGTTGCCTTCGCCGGCCCCGCCTATGATAGCGCCCAGCTGCAGGCTGGCGGCGAGCAACACGGAGGTTTTAAGCCCGATCATATGTACATAATCGTCGTACTGCACCTTTTCGGGCTCCATGCCTTCAAAGTCCATGTCGAGCTGCTGCCCTTCACATACTTCAATGGCGGCTTTATTAAATACGGAGATGATCTTTTGTTTGTAGTGTGTTTCTATCTTGTTCAGGCGCTCATATACATAAATGAGCATCACATCACCGGCCAGGATGGCTGCAGGTTCACCATATACCGTATGAACGGTGGGTTTACCGCGGCGAATCGGCGCTTTATCCATGATATCATCATGCAGTAACGTAAAATTATGAAACAGTTCTATCGCACTGCCCACCTCAAATGCATCCGTACGCAGGTCGTCAAATAATTCGTTCCCCATCAGGCACAGTACAGGGCGGATCCTCTTTCCGCTTATTCCCAGGATATGGGACGCTGCATTGTATAGTTTACTGGGCTGTTCCGGAAACTGTTGTTTTTCAAAATGCTGACTAAACTGCGCTGTTAAATCTTTGAATGAATGCATTGCTGTTGGCTCGTGTTTTATTATTTACTCTTTTTCTTTGACTTGCTTTTATCAGCTGCCTTCTTTGCCGGTGCGGCTTTTTTAGGGGCAGCTTTTTTGGCTGGTACTGCTTTTTTGGCTACTGGTTTTGCAGCAGCTTTCTTCGCGGGTACTGCCTTCTTAGCAACCGGTTTAGCGGCAGCTTTCTTTGCAGGTACGGCTTTCTTAGCTACTGGTTTAGTAGCAGCTTTCTTCGCAGGTACTGCTTTCTTAGCTACTACTGGTTTTACAGCAGCTTTCTTCGCGGGTACTGTCTTCTTAGCAACCGGTTTAGCAGCAGCTTTCTTAGCAGGTACCGCTTTCTTCGCTACTGGTTTAGCAGCAGCTTTCTTCGCAGGTACCGCTTTCTTTGCTACCGGTTTTGCAGCAGCTTTCTTAGCAGGTACCGCTTTCTTAGCAGCCGGTTTAGCAGCAGCTTTCTTCGCGGGTACTGCTTTCTTTGCTACCGGTTCAGCAGCAGCTTTCTTCGCAGGTACCGCTTTCTTAGCAGCTGGTTTTGCTGCAGCTTTCTTTGCGGGTACTGCTTTCTTAGCAGCCGGTGCTGGTTTTGCAGCTGCTTTCTTCGCAGGTGCTTTAACTGCTGGTTCCTGTTTAGCAGTCGTTTTCTTAACAACCACTTTTTCAGCCACCGGCGCGGGAGCTGGTGCTGGTGCAGGAACTACCGGTACTGGTTTTTCTTCCGCTACCTTTTCAGTCACTTCTTTCTTCGGTTTCTTTTTATGCACAGGCGCTGGTGCCGGTGTTGCCAGTACTGCAGGCGTTTCTGGTGCATCCGGTGTTACCGGTACCACATGCGTTTCCACGATCACCTGGTCAACAACCGGTAGTGGCTTGGGTTCGCCGAGCGATACTTCCGGCGCCCTGTGAGGTGCTTTGGCTTCCTGTTCCCAGGGCTTATAGCGTTGTTTGTCTTTTTTCTTCTTCCGGTCCTCACGACGATCATCACGACGGTGATCTCCACCTTTACGGTCATCGCGGCGGTCTTCCCGGCGTTTATGCTGGAACGGAGCGGCAGCAGGTGTGCCGGTGCCGGTCAGTTCATCTTCCAGGTCGTAGTCCAGCTGGCGTTTGGCCAGGCTGGCCGCCACCACGCGGATACTCACTTTTTCGCCTATACGAAACTTGCGGCCGGTGCTTTGGCCCACGAGGGAATACTCTCCTTCATTATATTGGAACTCTTCTCTTTTATTCAGGTTGTGAATGCTGATCAGTCCTTCGCACTTGGTGTCCACTGTTTCCACCCAGAAGCCGAAATGCGCTACGCCACTGATCACGCCATCGAAGGTATGACCAATGAACTGCTGCATGTATTCCACCTGTTTGTATTTGTTACCGGCGCGTTCTGCTTCCATTGCCTTACGTTCCATTTCAGAGCTGTGTTTGCACTTCTGCTCCATCTGCTTGTCGGGACGCACGCTGTTAGCGAGGCATTCCGCCAGTACGCGGTGCACCAGTACATCAGGGAAACGGCGGATGGGGGAAGTGAAATGGCAGTAGTCCTCGAAACCAAGACCATAGTGCCCCACATTATTCACCGTATAAATGGCTTTGGCCATTGTACGGATGCCCAGCGTTTCCAGCACCGGTTGTTCCGGTTTGCCTTTCACCTGTGCCAGCATTTTATTGAAAGAGCTGGCAATACTTTCCGGTGTGCTGAGATCGAACTTATAACCGAATTTTCCGGCGAACAGTGCGAACACTTTCAGCTTTTCCGGATCGGGCGTATCATGCACACGGTAAGGGAACGGGATAGGCTGTTTATTGATCCGCAGCTTGCCCACATATGCAGCAATGGTCTTATTGGCCAGCAACATAAACTCTTCGATCAGCTGGTGCGCTTCTTTGCTTTCTTTGATGACAATACCAATAGGCTTGCCGGTTTCATCGAGTTTAAAGCGTACTTCCTGTGAGGAGAAGTTAATGGCGCCATGCGCAAAACGCTGTCCACGCAGGGTTTGGGCGATGCGGTTTAACAACATCACTTCATTCTTATACGGACCGTCAGATTTGCCTTCTATGATTTCCTGTACTTCTTCGTAGGTAAACCGGTGATCAGAATGGATCACAGTGCGACCAATCCAGTGCTGCTTCACCTCTCCTTTTTCGTTCATCTGGAACATGGCGGAGAAGGTCAGTTTATCTTCGTGCGGACGCAGGGAACAGAGTTCGTTGGAGATCTTTTCCGGCAGCATCGGTAATACACGGTCGGGCAGATACACAGAGGTAGCCCGTTTATCGGCTTCTTTATCGAGTTCGGTGCCAGGCAGTACATAATGACTTACATCCGCAATATGCACTCCCAGTTCATACAAACCGTTTTTCAGTAACCGGATGGAGATGGCATCGTCAAAATCTTTGGCATCCACCGGATCGATGGTCATGGTGAGGATTTTGCGGATATCTTTCCGTTTACCTACTTCTTCTTCAGAAATATTTTCCTGGATGGTATCCAGTTCGGCTATTACCTCTTTAGGGAAGCTGAGGGGGAATCCTGCTTCAATGAGGATTTCCTTCATGGCCAGGTCGTTGGTATCGCTGGCATCCAGGATTTCCACGATTTCGCCTACGGGTTTGCGTGATTTTTCTCCCCACGCTACTATTTTCACCACGGCTTTATCGCCGCTTTTCGCTTCTCCGAGGGAGTTAGCGGGGATATAAATATCCGGCATAAACAATCCTTTTTCGGGGATGAGGAAAGCAAAGCTTTTGCTGACCTGCAGGGTACCGGTAAATTCGGTTTTATTTCGTTTAAGGATGTCCGTTATGATGCCTTCCATGCGGCCGTCGTTATGGGCTGCTTTCAATACATCCACCAGTACTTCATCTTTATCGAGGGCGGTATGCAGGTTCTTCTGCTTCACCATGATGTCTTTGGTAAGGCCATCCACGATCACAAAGGCCATTCCGGACCTTGTTACTTCCAATATGCCTTTAAAGGTTTTCTTCTGGCTATGGCTTTGTTGGGGGTTGTTAGGGTTATGATTACCGCCTTTTTTATTTTTCTTTTTTCTACTCATGTTAGTCGTAAGTTATTGTTGACCGGGCGCTGGCAGGTGCCGGCCTATGTAGTCAAAAATAAAGTTATTAAATAATTCTGCTTCTCCGAAGAGGAATGCAATCTCCACCGGAATAACAGCAATCTGCAGATTTTGTTCTGCCAGCATTCCTTTGAGCAGATGTAATCTTACCGCATCCTTTTCTGTGGTAATAACAATCTTTTCTGTGCCGGGCAGGTCGCTGCATTCTTTTTTTATTTTTAGTATATCCTTCTCCGTATAATAATAATGATCGGGAAAAGACAAGAGGTATACCTGTTCGTAACGTCGTTTCAATTCTTCGAGCAATGGTTCGGGCCTTGCTATACCACACGCCAGCAATACGGTTGCTGATTTGGGGAGGGCCACCGGGTGATGGGTGATCATATCGGACAAGGCGCCGTATTGCAAGGTAGTGAAAAAGAGCCGCTGATGAGGCAATGGTTTAATTTCTTTTTCCAGGGCCAGCTTCTCTTCCTTGCTCATGGCCGGCGGACACTTGGATACAATAATACAGTCGGCCCGGTGATATCCCTGTCTTCCTTCCCTTAAACGGCCAAAAGGTACTACATGATCCCGGGTAAACAACCGGCTGTAATCGGTGATCATGATATTAAGACCGGGTTTTATGGAACGGTGCTGGAAAGCATCATCGAGCAGCACCACCTGGGTATCGGGTTCATCTCCCAGCAGCTGCGGGATGGCCAGCATCCTTTCTTCCCCCACACATACCTTGATATCCGGGAATTTATCATGAAACTGCATGGGTTCGTCCCCGATATCGGCGGCAGTGCTTCTTTCATCGGCCAGGATGTAGCCGCTGGTACGGCGGTTATACCCCCGGCTGAGGGTGGCAACTTTCAGATGATCCTTCAGCAGGCGGATCATGTATTCCACGTGCGGGGTTTTCCCAGTGCCTCCCACCGACAGGTTGCCCGCGGCGATCACAGGGAGGTCAAATTCCACGGCAGTGAGCAGTCCTTTATCATAAAATCTGTTCCGCAACCACATCACCAGGCCATACAGCAGGGAAAAAGGATATAAAAGAATATTCAGGTATTTAAGCACGGTTGTTTATTTAAATTGATAAATGTGATCCGGGGTCACCACTGTATGCAGCGGTACATCCCACGAATCCGCGTCTTCTATCTGCAGCACGGGTTCAAACAGCGAGAGGCCGATGGTACGCACATCCGGCCGGCATTGTTTAAGAAAACGGTCGTACATGCCTTTGCCGTATCCTACCCGTTGCCCGTGCCGGTCGAAGGCCAGCAAAGGTACAAATACAAGGTCTATATTTTCCGGTGGTACCTCTTCCCCATGGTCCGGTTCCGGGATGCCGAACTTGTTTTTTACCAGTATGGTATTGATTTTCCAGAGATAATGATTCATCTCGCCGGTTTTCATGTCCGAGCGGGAAAGCACCCATTCCATTTCCGGCCATTGGGCTCTCCCCCATTTTACCAGGGGCCAGGTATCTACTTCTTTTTTTTCAGAGATAGGGAGAAAGATATGCGCTTTCCTGACGTTGCTGTAATCGAGCTGACGGGCATTCGCCAGCAACTGCTCATTCAGTGCAAGGGCAGTGGGTTCGTCCAGGTTAAGCCGCAGCTCCAGGAAATGTTTTCGTATATCCTTTTTCGTGGTCATGCCAGTAAACTATGCAGCGAGGTTGACAACAACTGTGCCTGTTGTTGAACGAATGCCTTATCTACCGTATCTGTCAGCGGGATGCGGCCAACTTTAGGATAACCGCTCCACTTTACCACATCGTCCTCATTGCTGTGATGGTCGCCGCCAAACACCCATCCGATAACGGGCACGCCTGTATGTTGCAGCATCTTTGCAGTGAGCATCGCGTGGTTGATACTGCCCAGGTAATTCTGCGCCACAATGAGCACCCTGGCTTTCAGGGCCACTATCAGGTCGAGTGTAAACAGCTCCTCGTTTATGGGCACCATCAGCCCCCCCGCGCCTTCCATCACCAATGGCCGGCTAACCGGCTGGTACTGGTCTGCCAGCTGCAGGATACGCGCCATATCGATGGTGCAATGCTCCAGCCGCGCCGCCAGATGCGGAGAGGCAGGCGCCTGCAGCCGCCAGGCTTCCGGGTGACAAACTGACACCTTATTTGACAACAAGGAGGATACCGTATCTGTATCTGTGCCTTCCATTAAACCCGTTTGAATGGGTTTCCAGTAATCGGCAGCCAATGCTTCCGTAACACAGGCCGCAGTAATGGTTTTGCCCACACCCGTACCTGTTCCTGTTATAAAAATCCGTTCACTCATTGCCGCAAATATACGCGAATGTTGTCTTTCTCAGGATTGGACTGATTATGCTGATTTAGGGATTTGATCACTTTGGATTTTAAATGATTTTGGGAGATATAAGCGGTATATATTCACTTATATCTCCCCGATTCTTTAAATCAAAAAAGTAAAATCAAAGTAATCAGTCTAATCCTGAGAAAGACAAAATCCGCATCGCCGAAGGCGATTCGGTTCAATTCCGTATTTTCGTAACCATACAACCTCATTTTTTATGAAATACTGTGATAATATACTCGAAACGATAGGCAATACCCCGATGGTAAAGTTGCACCGCGTAACCGCTTCCCTTCCCTGCACCGTACTGGCGAAGGTGGAGTTTTTTAACCCCGGCAACTCTATTAAAGACCGCATGGCCGTGAAAATGGTGGATGTAGCGGAAGAGAAAGGATTGCTGAAACCCGGCGGCACCCTCATTGAAGGTACTTCCGGTAATACAGGTATGGGCCTGGCCCTAGCGGCCATTATCAGGGGATACAAGTGTATTTTCACCACTACCGATAAACAATCCAAAGAAAAAGTGGATATCCTGAAAGCAGTAGGCGCCGAAGTAATTGTTTGTCCTACGAATGTGGAACCCGAAGATCCCCGCTCCTATTATTCCGTGTCCAAAAGACTGGCCACCGAAGTGCCCAATTCATTTTATGTGAATCAATATGATAACCTGGCTAACCGCGATGCGCACTACGAACAAACCGGTCCGGAAATATGGGAACAAACCGACGGGAAAATTACGCACCTGGTAGTGGCTACCGGCACTGGTGGCACCGTTACAGGCACCGGGAAATACCTGAAAGAAAAAAATCCGGACATTAAAGTATGGGCTATAGACAGTTATGGCTCCTTACTGAAGAAGTATTTTGAAACCGGCCAGCTGGATATGAGCGAGGTGTATCCTTATATTACAGAGGGTATCGGGGAAGATTTTGTGCCGGAGAATTACGACATGAAGGTGATCGACAAATTTGAAAAAGTAACTGATAAAGATGCAGCCGTGATGGCGCGCCGCATCACCAAAGAAGAAGGCATCTTTGTTGGCTATTCCGCCGGATCAGCCATAGCCGGGCTGCTACAGCTGAAAGAAGGACTGAAGCCAACAGATGTGGTGGTAGTTATCTTTCATGATCATGGTAGCCGCTATGTAGGTAAAATATATAACGACCAATGGATGCTGGAGCGTGGTTTCCTGGATGTAAAAACAGTGAAAGATGTAGTGAACGGCCGCCGGAACCAGCCACTGGTAACGATCAGCGCAGATGAAAAAGTGAGCGAAGCCATTGCCCGGATGAAAAAATATGATATCGAGCATATACCTGTAGAACAGGGCGGTGAACTGATTGGGTCCATTTCTGAAAACGGGTTGTTTAACCGCCTGATCGATGATGCCAACCTGAAAGATGCACTGATAAGCCAGGTAATACAGCCATCGTTCCCGCTGGTGAGCCAGGACACGCCTATTGAAAAGCTTTCCGTATACATCAACCGGGAAAATGGCGCGGTACTTACGAAAGACGACAGCGGCAACCACCACATTGTTACAAAATACGATATCATACAGGCATTGGGCAGATAAAAGTACCACATGTTGTTTACCGATCAGCTCAACAGGCAGATAACGCTTGACCATCCGCCACAGCGGATCGTTTCACTGGTGCCATCCCAAACGGAGTTATTGTATTCCCTCGGACTGGAAAAGGAAGTGGTAGGCATTACTAAATTCTGCGTACATCCGTTAACGTGGTTCAGGGAGAAAACACGGGTGGGTGGCACCAAAAATGTTCATGCCGACATCATACGGCAGCTTGCTCCCGATCTGATCATTGCCAATAAAGAAGAAAACCTGGCCACTGATGTGGAGCCGCTGATGAAGGATTACCCCGTATGGGTGAGTAATATCCAAACATTGGAAGATGCTTATGAAATGATGACCGGCATCGGCGCCATCACCAATCGTGTGCAGGCCGCCGCTGACCTGACTTCCCGGGTAAAAGCCGGCTTTGCCTCACTGCAGCCGCTTGCAGCGCCTGTTCCCACCGCTTATTTTATCTGGCGTGATCCCTGGATGGTAGCTGGTGGCGACACCTTCATTCACCAGATGTTGCAGTTATGCGGATTTCACAATATATTCGGCGATCTGCCCCGGTATCCGGCTGTTACTGCCAGTCAGCTGGCCGGCAGCGGGTGCCGCAGGGTGTTATTGTCGTCTGAACCGTATCCTTTCAAAGAAAAACATATAGCAGAATTGCAGGCCATTTTGCCGGAAGCGCGTATCCAGCTGGTTGACGGGGAAATGTTTTCCTGGTATGGCAGCCGTTTGGCAGAGGCGCCCGCCTACTTTCAATCGGTGATAGAAAATTAAATCGCCTGAGGCAACTTTCTTCTTTTCACTTGCGTAAACAGGATAACGATCAACTAAAACGCATTTTATGGAAAGAAGAGATTTTGTTTCCAACATTGGATTAACGCTGGCATTAGTATGTACAGCCGGTTTGGCTGCCTGCAGCAAGGGAGGCAGTAATGATCCTGGCCCAACTCCCCCGGGCGGCGGCAACGCAAAGCTAACATTGAACCTCGGCAGTGACCTCACCAATGTGGGCGATTTCAGGATCTCCAACGGGGTGATCATTATCCGTACCGGTTCCGGCAATACTGCATCGGCTTTCACGGCCCTTTCCAGCACCTGCACCCACCAGGGATGCACCGTTGCTACCTTTAACAACACGTCTAAATTAATAGAATGTAATGCGCCTTGTGGTCATGGCAGCCGGTATACCACTACCGGGGCGGTGAATACAGGTCCGGCTACTGCTGCATTAACGGCTTACACCATCAAGGTAGATGGTAATGTACTCACCGTTAGTTAGTGTTTCTGCAGGAAGTCGAGCACCCATTCAGCGAATGGTACGGCGCGTACTACTGAATTATGATCTCCGGTTACGGTGCCGTGCATTCCTGCCGGCATCATAGCTGCGAGAGCGCCACCGGTATCATTATCTTCGTCTTTATCCCCCCCGATAACCAATACCGGCTGATGCACGCCGGCCAGCTCCTGTGGTGTAGTGGAGGGCTGGCCAAACTGCATCATGGCAAGGGCGCGCTGATCCAGTCCGGCCTGTTGTACATATTTAACCATAGCGGCCAGTTCGGGCACATCTTTCCCCGAGAGGGCTTCATAAAACTGCCGGCGGCGTGGCCAGGCGGGATCCGTAAAAGCCGTACCCATACCGCCCATTACCGCGCTGCGTACCCTGGCATCCAGCACCAGCAGGCGCGCAACAATAATAGCTCCCCTTGAATAGCCTACCACCTGGTAGTTATTAATATTAAGATGGGTCATGAGTCCCATGATATCTTTTGTTTCTGCATCGTCGAGGTAAGCGAGACTGTCGTGCGGATGGTCCGACGCACCGTTTCCCCTCAGATCGAGGGTAATTACCTTATACCCGTGTACCAGCAGGGAATCGTACAAAGCTGTTTTCTTCCAGGAATCCCCGTTCACAATAAAACCATGTACCAATAATACCGGTGCGCCGGTACCTGTTATTGTATAATGAATACGGGTGCTGTCGAAGGAAGTAAAATATAGCAACGAATCCGAAACATTGGCCGCAGACGCTGTAGCAACGGATATTTTCAGGAATACGCCTGCAAGGAAAAACAGAAATAATTTCATACGGAACCGGATTAATACCGGTTAAAATACATTTTTCTGTTGGTAGAATTAATACGTAAGCGCTTACTTTTCGCTATAAATCTTCTATTTAACTCCTTATATTTGCTTTCCTAAAAAATTAAACACATATCAGAGTATGGGAAAATACAGAGCTGGCGTACTATTCGGCGAAGAGCTGGATGCGCTGTATAACGATGCCAAAGACAACGGATTTGCTATGCCTGCCGTAAATGTTGTGGGAACTAACTCCGTGAATGCGGTACTGGAAACAGCTGCTAAAGTAAATTCACCGGTTATTATTCAGTTTTCTAACGGTGGTGCACAATTTTTTGCCGGTAAAGGCATGCCGAACGACAAACTGCAGGCGAACATTGCAGGTGGTGTTTCCGGCGCTAAACACGTACATGAAGTAGCAAAATATTACGGTGTTCCGGTAGTGCTGCATACCGACCATGCTGCTAAAAAATGGTTACCATGGATCGATGGTTTGCTGGATGCCGGCGAACAGTTCTTCAAACAAACCGGTCAACCGCTGTACAGCTCTCACATGCTGGATCTTTCCGAAGAACCGATTGCAGAAAACATTGAAATTTCTCATAAATATTTTGAGAGAATGAACAAACTGGGTATGTCCATCGAAATCGAACTGGGCGTAACCGGTGGTGAAGAAGACGGTGTGGACAACTCCGGTGTAGACAACTCCAAGCTGTATACCCAGCCTGAGGAAGTAGCTTATGCGTATGAAATTTTATCAAAGGTAGGTCCCCGTTTCACGGTAGCTGCTGCTTTTGGTAACGTTCACGGCGTATACTCTCCGGGTAACGTAGAACTCCGTCCGGTGATCCTGCATAACAGCCAGGAATTCATCCAGGAGAAATATAAAACAGCCGCTAAGCCAGTTTACTATGTATTCCACGGTGGTAGCGGTTCTCCAAAACACCAGATCACTGAAGCACTGGGTTATGGCGTTATCAAAATGAACATCGATACAGATATGCAGTGGGCATTCTGGGAAGGTATTCATGATTTCTACGAAGCGAAGAAAGATTACCTGCAGGGCCAGCTGGGTAACCCCGAAGGCGCTGACAAACCAAATAAGAAATACTACGATCCGCGCGTATGGCTGCGTAAAGGTGAAGAAACCTTTGTTAAGCGCCTGGAAGAAGCGTTCAGGGATCTGAACTGTATTAACAGGAACGCATAATTTAGCATTAAGCTGAACGTATAAGGCAAAAAGCTGTTGTAACCGGGATAAAAGCGATCATATATTATATGTATATGTTATTATCTCCGCTACAATGGCTTTTTGCTTTTTGATTTAAACTTTATACTTTTCCCTATATGTTTTTGGCTTTATGCGATAATTCGTATCTTGCACCACTATTTTCTAATCTAATAGTAAAATATGTCAAGCTGGTTTAAGCGAATTAAACAAGGCATCTCTACCACCACCAGTGAAAAGAAAGAAGCACCGGATGGTTTGTGGCACAAGTGTCCTAACTGTAAAAAAACCACCACCGTAAAGGATCTGAAGGAACATTACTATGTTTGCGATAAGTGTAATTATCACAACCGTATTAACTCTGCAGAGTATTTTGAGATCATATTTGATAACAATCAGTTCGAGGAACTGTTCCCAAATATATACCCGACCGACTTCCTGGGATTTAAAGATCTGAAGCCTTACGCCGACAGGCTGAAGGATGCGCAGAAGAAATCCGGACTGAAAGATGCGATGACCGTAGGGGCCGGCAAGGTGCTGGGTAACGACCTGGTAGTGGCTTGTATGGATTTTAACTTCATCGGGGGCTCTATGGGTTCCGTAGTAGGTGAAAAGATAGCCCGTTCTATCGACTACTGCATCATCCACAAGATGCCGCTGATGGTCATCTCCAAATCAGGCGGCGCCCGTATGATGGAAAGCGCCTTCTCCCTGATGCAGATGGCTAAAACATCGGCCAAGCTTACACAGCTGGCGGATGCAAGACTCCCCTACATCTCTTTAATGACGGATCCTACCACTGGTGGTGTAACCGCCTCTTACGCAATGCTGGGCGACCTTAACATTGCGGAACCGGGCGCACTCATTGGTTTTGCAGGACCCAGGATCATTAAAGAAACCATTAAAAAAGATTTACCTGCTGGTTTCCAGAGCGCTGAGTTCCTGCTGGAACATGGTTTCCTGGATTTCATCATGGATAGAAAAGAACTGAAAACGAAGTTGGCAAGTTTGCTGACCATCTTTAAAAATTAAGACAACAGCTTTTAGCCTTCAATTGTTAGCAATGGTATGGATCTCTCCCGCCGCAGCTAACAACTGAAGGCTAAAAACTAACAGCTCATATTAAAGCGCAAATGGCAGAATTAAAGAACAGATCGGCATATTTTGAGTACGCAATAGAAGATAAATTTATTGCAGGGATGGTGTTGCTTGGTACAGAGATCAAGTCGATCCGTGCAGGTAAGGTGAGCTTTAATGATTCTTTCTGCTATTTTTCCAAAGGAGAATTGTACGTAAAGAGCCTGCATATTGCAGAATACTCGCACGGTACTTCCTCCAATCATGATCCGCTGCGTGAACGTAAGCTGCTGCTTACCAAGCGGGAACTGAGAAAGATGGAAAACAAAATGAAAGAACGGGGCTATACCATTGTACCACTTCGTATGTTCATTACCGATAAAAGCCTGGCAAAAATGGAGATTGGGATCGGTAAAGGTAAAAAGCTCCACGACAAACGCGACTCTATCAAAGCAAGGGAGGCAGACAGGGAGCTTAGAAGACAATTCAAATAAATACAGCGCCGGCAGGCAAAGCATATCCTTATAAAACAGTTCCCCATTGAAAAAGCAAGCATTCAGGCAGTTACTGAGCATTACCGCCATCCTTCTCTACACCTGTATTCTTTCCTGTAAATCGGGTGAAAAACTATATAACAAAGGCAGATACGATGAAGCTGTTACCACTTTCGTGAAAAAACTGCAGCGTAAACCGCAGGATGCCACCGCCACACGGATGCTGCCTGATGCCTATAAACAGGCACTACTGGTGCGGGAAGACCGCGTGAACGAATACCTCCGTTCCAATAACCAACTCAAGTGGGAAAACATACGGAATGAGTACCGGGCCTTACAAACCCTCTATAACGCCATTCACAGCTCCCCTGCTGCCCTTAAACTGGTGCAGCCGAAGGATTACCGCGACGCCATCACCGGCGCCCAGGAAAACGCCGCAGAAATGCGGTACGACCGGGGCATGGCTTTACTGGACAAAGGCGATAAGGCCAGTGCCCGCCAGGCATACGACGAATTTGGCGCAGCGCTGAAACTGATCCCCAATTACCGGGATACCAAGCAACGGCGGGATGAGGCTTACCAGATGGGAGTAATCAATGTGGTAGTGAGTGAAATTGAAGTGCGCTCCCCCTATTACCAGTTCAGCGCCGATCAGTTCCGTGATTACCTGGTGCGTAACCTGCAACAGCGCAATATCAACCAGTTTGTACAATTTTACGATGAACGGGTGGTTCGCAATGGCAACCTCCGTCCCGATGAATATATTGAACTCCGCTTTTTTGACTTCGTAGTGGGCCAAACCTATGTAGACCGCATCCAGCGCGATGTTTCAAAAGAAATTGTGGTGGGTACCACGAAGGACTCTATCGGTAAAGAGTTTAACATCTACAAAACGGTGAAAGCCACGCTCTATATCACTAAAAAAACAGTGGTCTCAAAAGGGTTGCTGGATTACCGCATCACCAACACCGGCAACGGACAACTACTGCGAACCGACCGTATTCCCGGCAGCTACACCTGGCTCAACCAGTTTGGTACCTTTAAGGGAGATGAAAGGGCGCTCAGTGATGAGGACAAGCAACTGATGGGAGGACGGGATATGCCGCCACCGCCGCCTACGGACTTATTTATGGAATTTACCCGGCCTATTTATGACCAGCTGGCGAGAGATCTGCAAAGTTTTTATAATAGGATTTAGCGGACTCCAACAGAGAGATAGTGCATGGGGAGTGCATGAACAGTGCATCAATAGTGCATGAGGAGTGCATGCTGACAGTATGGATAGTGCATGGATGATCCATGAGATACGCAAGTCCGAAGCACCGGAGAAGCATCCCGGAAGTAATAATGACTATATCTTTTGCTTTAACAGCGGTATCAGCTGATGCGCGGGCACTACCCCGCTCTGCCGCCAAATCAGTTTTCCTTCGCGGAAAAGCAACAATGTAGGTACGCTGGCAATCTGCCATTGAGCGGCCAGCTGCTGGTTTCTATCTATATCAATCTTGATAATCCTGATTTGTTCTCCCATTTTATCCTTTACTTCTTTCAGGATAGGCGGCACCATCTGGCAGGGACCACACCAGGTAGCAAAACAATCAATCAGTACAGGGGTGGGTGAAGCGAGTATTGCCTGCAGGTTCTCCATAACACAAGTTTTAAATTGCTCCCCCAAATTACGACTTTTTGAAAATCAGAAAATATAATATATATTACAAATATAATCCCGTCTTATTTGTTGGTCTATGAACGTGCTATCCACCATTATTTATTTTGCCTGGTTCCTGTCTGAAATACTGCTGCACCGCATTCTCCGTGGCAAGGACGCAGACGACAAGAAAAAACAGGATCAGGGCAGCCTCGCTTTTATCTGGATCGTAATTATTGTGTTCATCAATATTTCTGTATTGGTATCTGCAAAAACATCTTACCTGATTCTTCCGGGGCCTGATATGAATCGTATAGGCCTTAGCGTTATACTGCTGGGAATGGTGCTTCGCTTTGTGGCCATTGCGCAGCTGGGCCGGTTGTTTACCGTAAATGTAACTATCCGGAAAGATCATCATATCAAAAAGGATGGACTGTACAGCATATTGCGGCATCCCTCCTATGCCGGTTCCCTGCTGTCTTTCCTGGGATTCGGGTTATCGCAGAATAACTGGCTGGGATTAGCCATTGTGTTCATCCCCGTTTTTGTGGCATTTGTTTACCGGATGAAGATAGAAGAAAAAGTACTGAGCGAGAAGTTTGGAGAAGAATACACCGATTATATGAAGCATACCAGCCGGATCATTCCGTGGATATATTAGTAATTCTTTTCATGATAAAAATTCTCCCTCAAATTAAAAAGTTTGATTCTAAATTGCAGTCATAAACCTAACTGTCACCAATACACGATAAACCCAATACATACTTAAACCGAAGATTATCCTATGAAAAAAGTTCTCCTGGGCATGGCTGCCCTGGCATTTTTTGCTGCCAGCTGTAAAGACGATAAATCCGACATTGTTACACCTGATCCTCCTAAAACCGAAGACTGGTACCTTACCGGCATTGTTGTCAGGGATATTGACAACAGCGGAGCTACTTTTGGTGATAAAGACAGTATGGTAATGACTTATAACACCGACAAAACATTTAATACCCTGGAAGAAATTGCCGGTGAAAATGAAACTTATTATGCACTGGTTAAATTTATATACAATCAGCAGAAAGTTACAAAAATGACCTTGCAGGAATCAAAAACGGGAGTAGCTGAAACTATTTATGAGTGCACCTATTCGGGTGATCAGCTGGTCCGCTTTTTTGAGCCGGGCCGTTCTGCTACCAGCTACGATTCCCTGGTATATGAAAATAATAAAGTGGTAAAAGTTTTCCAGGTGAGGGCAGACAAACGCAATAATAAATCATGGGAATATACCTGGCAGAATAACAATGTGACAGAGGCCAGGGAGTTCAACGCTAATCCTACAACTTATAACCTGGAGTTAGTGAGTATCCGGAAATACACTTATAATAACGTGGCTAATCCCTACAAGTCCCTGGCTAACTTTTTACTGATGAAAGGAGATAATCCTGATATTCCGCTGCTTTCTGCAAATGAGCAGACGTCGTATACTGTAGCTAATGCGCAAAATGTGGTGTCTCATATTTATAACTACACCAGGTCCGCAAATGATAAAGGGCTGACCGTGGCCGATACAATGTGGCATAAAACGCCGGCAGAGAGTTCTGCCAAAGCCGATTATATTTCTGCTTATAAATACACAGATCTGAATAAATAATTACATCCGTATAAAAAAAGCCTCCGGAAAATTCCGGAGGCTTTTTTTATGATCCTTAATTATTGATGTTCGGATTATTCTGTAATTCTGTAATCGGGATAGCAAAGAGGTAGTATTTACTGTACGGCACGAACGGTGTTCCATCCGGTTGTTTCAGCGTCAGATGCCCCTGTGCAGACACTTTCACAAAGGTACCATCACCTCTCGGCACGCTGATAATACTATCCTGCCCGTTATAAGAGAGGAAAGGCTTCCTTACTACGGTGCCGCCTGTACGAATAATATCAGACAGTGAAAATCCTTCTCCCCACAATTCTTTTCTTCTCTCCACCAGGATAGTGTCTACCAGGCTGCCGCCGCCTTTATAAAGCGTGGCATTCCTTGCTGCACGCAATACGTTGAGGGCTTCTGCGCCTTTGGTAGTGTTGCCGCTTTGTGCATAAGCTTCTGCTTCTATCAGGTACATTTCTGCGGAGCGCATCAGCACCAGGTCGCCCACCAATGCACCGGCGTCACGGAAACGGAATTTCTTGTAGCGCAGGTAGCCTTCCTGGTCAGGCAGGGTATCCCAGTCGAATAAGCGGAAACGTACATCTGCGCTGTCGAAGAAGTTCTTAAAGTAAGGATCTGCCATAAAGCTCTGGTAGTATGAGGCCGGACTGGAAACATCGAGGAAATGGAAGTTGTAGCTGGCGTTGCTCTGGTTGGGCGTTTGCGCGTGTCCCCAGATCCATTCACCATTGTTGATATCGCTGAAGCCTTTGTTGTAATCATCGCCCGACATCAGCGGATAACCATTACGGGCAGCAACAGCAGCGGTGATGGCGCTTGTCCACTGACGATTGTAGAGGTATGCGCGGGCCAGTAAACCATTGGCTACGTTGAGATCAATTTTCCATTTCTGGGTAGCATTGCGTTGATAATTCTGCAGCAGCGGCAATGCTTTCTGCAGGTCATCAATTACCTGTTTGTACACTTCTGCCACCGTTGATTTGGCCTTTCCCGCAGTGGTTGGGCCGGATGGCTCTGTGTAGATGGGAATGGCTTTCTCGGTACCGGTTCTGTTAAACTGGTAGAAAGATGCCAGCGTGAGATAGCAATTGGCACGCAGCGCATATGCCTGGCCTTTAAGACGTTGTTTCTTATCGGCATCGCCGGTGGCATTATCCACTTTTGCGATCACATTATTACAGTTGTCGATCACCTTGTACAGAATGGTCCAGAAAGCGTTTACACGGTTCTTGGTGTTGTCTGTCATTTCAGTGTATCCATAGGAATCACGTAGTCCATACGATTGGGTTACCGCGATATCGCTGCCCATCGCGTCGCTGGTGAGATGAATGGATTTATAACCAGGCACTGCAAAGGTGAAGAACTCTTCAAACATATATGCCCAGGTACCATTGATCACGGTTTCCACGTTGTCGGCAGTATTAAACACCTGGTCGTCCGGTACGGCATTGGTTGGTTTGGTATCCAGGAAATCCTTGTTGCAGGCGCCCAATACCAAAGCAGCGATTATTATTAAGAATATATTCTTTTTCATGGTCGTAATTTTTAGAAGCTCAGATTAATACCTGCAGAAATGGATTTAATGGCCGGGTAACGATAGTAGGTGGTACCTCCTACCGATTGTTCCGGATCCAGCCCCTGGTGGTTATAGATCGTGAACAGGTTTTCTCCCTGTACATATACCAGTACATTATTAAGATGTGCTTTCTCCATTAGTGATTTGGGAAGGTTGTAGCTGATGTTCAGGCTTTTCAGGCGGGCATAGCTGGCATCATACAGGAACCGGTCGGATACGGATGTCCAGTTGGTTTGTACGGTAGTCAGTTTAGGCACATCCGTTATCTTGTTGTCCGGCGTCCAGCGGTTCAGCATTTCCGTGCTGAAAGGACGGCCTGCAGAGGTACCTGTACCCAGCAGGAACAGGTAATCCTGGTCCAGTACTTTACCACCAAGACTGTACACCATCAGGAAGGAAAGTGAAAACCCTTTGTAGGTGAATGTATTGGTAAAACCGCCGTATACATCCGGCAGGGAGGAACCATTGTAATACTGCGTAGCGGAGGAATAGGTGCCGGTAGTGCCTTTGGTGCCATCTGCATTATCGATGTACCACATAGGCAAACCTGTTTCCTGGTTTACGCCAGCCCATTTTCTCAGGTAAAAATCATAGATAGATTTACCTACCATGAGTTTTTTGGTACCGCTGATAATTTCTTTCTGCGGTAACTCGGTGATCTTATTCTTATAGTGTGTGGCGTTCAGATCAATGGTCCAGCTGAACTCTTTTGTTTTCACGGGCACTGCGTGTATGGAAGCTTCCACACCGGTATTTTTCAGCGCGCCGATATTCTCATCCACAGCGGAATAACCTACGGAAGGCGCCATAGGACGGGAATACAGCAGGTCCTGTGATTTGCGCTGGAAGTATTCTACGGTACCGCCTAAACGATTTCCAAACATACTGAAGTCAACACCAATATTTAAGTTCAGGTTGGTTTCCCATTGCAGGTTCGGGTTGTATACCTGGCGGCGGTAGGTACCGCCTTCACCGAGGTTACTGTTTACGTTCAGCAACGGGTAGTAGTTATAGAATGCATCGTCCCCGAGGTTATCGTTCCCCTGTCCGCCGTAGCTGGCGCGGAGTGTAAGCAGGTTAAGCCAGGAATTGTTTTTAAGAAAATCTTCTTCTGTCAATTTCCAGGAACCGCCTACAGACCAGAAGGTACCCCAGCGGTGATTGGGTGCGAAACGGGAAGATCCGTCGCGGCGAAGGGAAGCAGATAAAAAGTATTTTCCTACGTAGTCATATTCAGCCCTGCCCAGGAAACTGGAGAGCGTGTAAGTATCGGTATATCCCTGCAAACCCGTGATGAGAGAGGCATCCGAGAGTTCTTCCAGTCCAGGCAGGGAGAAGCCGGATTTCTGACCATCCAAAAAGGTAGTGGTGTATTTGTAGGCTTCCTGGCCTGCCAGCAGGTTCAGGTGATGCTTTTCATTAAATGTTTCTTCGTAGGTGAAAATGTTGTTGAATGTCCAGCTGAACACGCGGGTATTCAACCGTTCTATGGTTCCGCCTACTTCTGCATCAAAGCCCAGGTTGGGATTGGTGTAGTCATATTGTTGTTTGGCGGTATAATCGGCGTTATAACTTGATTTGAATTTAAGTCCGCGCCAGATAGTGGCTTCGCCATACAAACGGGCAGATAAATCATCGCGGGTGAGGCGGTGTTTATCGATAGCGGAGGTAGCCACCAGGTTGGTGTTGGTGTTTGCAGCACTGGGACGGTAGCTGCCGTAGTCAAAGATCTTATTACCGTTGGCATCCAGGATATAGGCGCCGGTGGACCGGTCGCGCTCATAAATAGGATAGAAATTTGACATCAGGCGGCCGTAGTTTACATAGTTATCGGAGCGGCTGTCTTCCGAAGGAGGCGCATCCTGTTCGGAGTGCGTACCATTCAGGTTCAGTCCTACCTTTAACCATTTCTTGGCATCAATATCAATGTTGCTGCGGAGGTTATAACGTTTGAAACCGGAAGCGAGATAAATACCCTGGTCGTTCAGGTATCCCCCGGAAACATAGTATCTTGATTTTTCGGTAGCACCGCTGAGTGCTACATCTGCTTCGGTACGTTTCCCGGTTCTTTGCATGGCATCGTCCCAGTTATCGTTCCACAGGGCTTTAGCGCCTGCTACCAGTTTCCCGTCGGTGCCTACCGGCTGCGGGAAAGCGGTGCCATAGGGGTTAATCCCTACCCTTCTTACGAGATTGCTGCTGGCCTGGGCGGCGGCAGTAGCGGGTGATAAGCCGCTGGTAAGACCGCCATTGCGGATGGCTTCCCAGTACATTTCAAAATACTGATCGGTGCTTACCCGGTCGTAATTATCCACTGCTCTTTTTGAAAAACCCTGACTAACGCGAACGTCTATATTACTTCCCTGCTTCTTTCCTTTTTTGGTGGTGATGATGATCACACCATTGGCGCCACGGGAGCCGTACAGCGCGCTGGAAGCAGCGTCTTTCAGAACGCTGATGGATTCTATGTCGTAGGGATTGAGTGCATTCAGGCTACCTCCGTAAGGCACTCCGTCTACCACGTATAACGGATCAGCGGATGCGTTGATGGAACCAATACCGCGGATACGGATGGTAGCATCGGAACCCGGCTGACCACTGGTAGACGTGCTTTGCACACCAGCTGCGAGGCCCTGTAATGCCTTGGTAACGCTGGATACCTGCCTGTTTACCAGTTCATCGCTTTTGATCTGCGAAACAGAACCGGTATAGGAACTTCTTTTAGCAGTACCATAGGCTACTACTACAATTTCATCAATATCTTTCCCTAAAGAACGGAGTGAAACATTGATGGGTGATGTGCTGATAGGCACTTCCTGTTGTTCCAGGCCGATGAAGCGGATCACGAGCGTGGTGGCGGCAGGATCAGTTACCTGGATCCTGAAGTTACCTTCAGGATCACTCACCACGCCGTTGGTAGTTCCTTTAATTACCACCGAGGCGCCTGGTAAGGGCGAATTATCTTT
Source organism: Chitinophaga ginsengisegetis (assembly GCF_900168065.1). Taxonomy (GTDB): domain Bacteria; phylum Bacteroidota; class Bacteroidia; order Chitinophagales; family Chitinophagaceae; genus Chitinophaga; species Chitinophaga ginsengisegetis. The sequence goes on from NZ_FUZZ01000001.1 coordinate 133,647, forward strand.
CGCGGAATAAACACGACCGGTCACCGTACGTGTTTGTGCAAATACTGCCACGGGTCCAATGAGCAGTAGAAAGAGAAGTAGTCGTTGTAACATAGTAAAATGTTGAGAGTTTTGCAGTGATCTGGTTTTTCCTGGCAATACCCATCCCTGTCTGTTATTGAACAGGCATTGCAGCATTGTATCCCATTGTTTTTTAACGCCGGTACAGACGGAGTTCCGGAAACAGTTATTGATCGTTGTAACCTGCTGTGGTTAAGCAGACAAATATTTATTGCTGATTTTTAATGATGGCAACAACAATAGTTGCATAAACAATATGGTTGGGTAATCTTCTCCATAAGCAAATCTTTAAATTCATTCCGTTCTATTATCCTATAATTCCTATAGACTAATGGGACGCAAAGCTATATGCTTTCATAATTAAAAACAAAAGAATTGTTAAAAATGTTGAAGAAAAGATTTTTCATGAGAATAGATTTTCAGTACAGACGCGGGTTTCATTGTTAAAAAATGTGATGAGCGGAGAACATCAACTGCCTCTGTGCATCAGCAGCACGATGATAACGCCTGAAGTGGTGAGTGTAATATTGGCTACTGCATATGCCACGGTATATCCCAGTGCGGGCACTTTGCTGTTGATAGCATCCTGTACTGCCAGCAGCGGCGCGGATTCGTCATGCGCGCCGGCGCAGGCGCCAAGACCAATAGCCGGATGAAATTTAAATACATACTTTGCCAGGAACAGCGCCAGCATCATTGGCAGCAGGCTTAGCACTACACCAGCCAGGAAAAGTGTGACACCTTCTTCTTTCAGTCCCTGCAAAAATCCTTCACTGGCGCTCAGTCCAACGATGGCGATAAATACATGCAGTCCCAGTTTGGTAAGCACCCATTGTGATGCAGCCGGGATGTAACCAAACCGTGGATGGATTCCGCGCATCCAGCCGAATACCAGCCCTGCGATCAGGGCGCCGCCACTGGTACTCAACTCCACAGGAACGTTACCGATATGTGCGCTCAAACTGCCAAATAAAGCACCCGCCACAATGCCGGCTGCGAGGTAAACAATATCTGTTTCCACGCCTCCCCTTTCTTTATAGCCAATGATGGCAATGGCCTTGTCCAGGTCTTCCTGGATACCCACCAGTTCTACCACATCGCCTTTTTGTATCACGGTAGATGCGTGCAGCGGCATCTCAATACCGGCGCGTAAAATTTTACGCACGCTGATACCATGAAAATCCGGGTGTTTTGCAAATGCCTTCAGGGGCTTGTTGCTGGCGGCTTTGCTGGTGATGATCACGGTTACTGACTGTACCGGGAACGTGAGCAGTTCCTCATCGGCTACTTCTTTTCCCAACAGGGATGCTGACGCAATGGCCGCCGCACGCTGGCCACCCACCGCAATAATATCTCCCGGCTTAATTATAAAATCAGGGGAAGCTTCCATCAGCTTTCCTTCTCTTCTGATGCGCAGGATGTAGAGATGTCTTTTCCTATCATGAAAGATGTCTTCTAATTCACGGATGGTTTTACCATCACCGGTAAGTTCCGGGTTAACAAGATAAGCGCGGAAAGCTACCTGGTCGTAGGCGTTGGTAACATTCTCCTCTTCTTCTGCACCAGCATCTGTTATTTTTTCTTCCAGCTCCTTTGTTTCCTCTATCAGCTTGGCACGGCTGCCAGACATAAACCACGGGCCTATTACAGAAAGGAACCAGCTGGTACCGGCGGTACCAAAAATATAGGTAACCGCATACGCCACCGGGATCTGGTTGATGAGCGTATTTTTTTCATCGTCTGTAATATTGAGTTCATTGATGGTATTTGACGCCACGCCGATAATAGCAGAGCAGGTATTAGCCCCGGACATTAGCCCTGCGGTAGTACCTGTTTCAAAACGCAGCAGGGAAGCCAGCCCCCAGCAAAATAACAAACTGCTGCAGCATACTATAAATGAAAACAACGCCAGTGGCAATCCATCTTTTTTAAGTCCCTGGAAAAACTGCGGACCGATACCATAGCCGGTACAAAATAAAAAGAAGAGAAAGAAAATAGATTTTGTTTCTGACGGGATACTGATGTGAAAGCTGCCGATGGCAATCCCCACCAACAGCACACCGGTAACGGTACCGAGGGTAAAACCTTTTATATGCACCTTGCCAACCAGGAAGCCGGTCAGGAGGGTTAGCATCACCGCTATTTCGGGGTATTTCTGTAACGTGTTTATCAACCAGGGGAGCATAATTGGAATTTAAGATTGCGCTTATACTACAATTATGATCACCGGTTGGTTCAGGGCAGGTATTATTCTTTAGGCCAATCCTTTTTCAAAACCTTCATCAATCAGCCAGTTGCCGCTGTCGGCCGCTGCTGTAGCCAGTTCATCACAGCGGTTGTTGAAAGGGTTGCTGGCGTGGCCTTTCACCCATTGCATTTTTACCTGGTGTCTTTTATACAACGGTATGAAACGCAGCCAGAGGTCTTTATTTTTTTTGTCTTTAAAATTAATTTTCACCCAGCCCCATAGCCATCCTTTCTCAATACTATCCACTACATATTTGCTGTCTGTAAAAACAGTTACTGTTAGTCCATCCTTCTTCAGTGCTTCCAGCGCAACAATAACGGCCAGCAGTTCCATCCTGTTATTGGTCGTTTTACGGTAGCCCTGTGATAATTCTTTCCGGACGTTTCCCCATATGAGTACTACGCCATACCCACCCGGACCGGGATTACCGCGGGATGCACCATCTGTATATACTACCAGTTCAGCCATGTTCAATTTTAAAGAAGCGCGAAGATAAGGAAAAGTGCGGAGGGGATCGAACACTTTCCCCTCCGTTCCTTACACCTGGAATACGCCTACACTAAAAGGCTGTTCCACCGGTGCGTTGTTGGCTGCTTTAATACCTTCTGCAATTCTTATCCGGGTATCGGCGGGATCAATGATATCGTCTACCCACAACCTGGAAGCGGCGTAGTAGGGAGTTGTCTGCGCGTAATATTTATCGGTAATTTCTTTCAGCAGGCGGGCTTCTTCTTCGGGTGTGATCACCTGTCCTTTTGCTTTGAGAGAAGCCACCTGGATCTGCAATAATGTTTTGGCCGCCTGCTCTCCTCCCATCACCGCAATTTTAGCGGATGGCCAGGCATATATAAAGCGGGGATCATAGGCTTTACCACACATGGCGTAGTTGCCGGCGCCATAGGAATTACCAATGATGATGGTGATTTTTGGCACCACGGAATTAGCCACGGCATTCACCAGTTTAGCGCCGTCTTTGATAATACCGGCGTGTTCGCTTCTGCTGCCTACCATGAATCCTGTTACATCCTGTAGAAATACGAGGGGAATTTTTTTCTGGTTACAGTTCATGATGAAGCGGGCTGCTTTATCGGCGCTGTCGTTGTAGATAACGCCCCCCATTTGCATTTCGCCTTTTTTGCTTTTTACAATTTTACGTTGATTGGCAACGATGCCTACCGCCCAGCCATCGATGCGGGCGTAGCCGCAGATGATGCTTTTGCCGTAGTCCTGTTTGTATTGGTCGAGTGTGTTGGCATCTACAATACGGTCAATGATGTCCAGCATATCATAGGGCCGGGAGCTGTCGGCCGGCAGCACGCTGTCCAGTTCATCGGCAGGCTTTGCCGGTGGCTGCGGTTCAACCCGGTCGAAGCCAGCATTACCGGTGTGACCGAGTTTGCTTACAATGCGTTTGATCTGATCGAGGCATTCCTCATCAGATTTGAATTTATAATCGGCGATGCCGGAGATCTCTGTATGTGTAACGGCGCCTCCTAACGTTTCCGCATCTACGTCTTCCCCGATGGCGGCCTTTACGAGGTAAGGTCCGGCGAGGAAGATGGAGCCGTTGCCTTCCACCATGAGCACTTCATCGCTCATGATAGGCAGGTAAGCGCCACCGGCCACGCAACTGCCCATTACTGCAGCGATTTGCGTGATGCCCATTGCGCTCATGCGGGCGTTGTTACGGAAGATGCGGCCAAAGTGTTCTTTGTCGGGGAATATTTCATCCTGCATGGGAAGGAATACGCCGGCACTGTCTACCAGGTAGATGACCGGCAGCCTGTTTTCCATAGCGATTTCCTGGAGGCGCAGGTTCTTTTTACCGGTCATGGGGAACCAGGCCCCTGCCTTTACGGTCATGTCGTTGGCCACAATCATACATTGCCGGCCGCTTACATACCCGATTCCTCCTACGGTGCCTGCTGCGGGGCATCCGCCATATTCTTCGTACATGTCGTAGGCGGCAAATGCACCGATTTCGGTAAAGGGGGTGTCTTTATCGATGAGGTATTGAATGCGTTCCCTGGCAGTGAGCTTACCTCTTTGTCTCACTTTCTCCAGGCTTTTCTTTCCTCCGCCCTGTTCTATTACGCCCAGGCGTTGTTTCATGGTGCTGATTGCCATCCGCATAGCATCTTCATTTTTGTTGGTTTCCAGTTGCTGCTGATCCATAACGATGGTTTTTATATTCTTTAAAAATAAGGGAAAGAATTCAGTAAATTACGAATAACGGGAAGGCTACCGGTGTTTGGCGCCGGATATCTTTTAAAATAAAAATCCTATTGTATGTCTTTATTACTGGAGCATTTAGCCTTATCGCTTGAAAATCTTTACAATGGCGCGCCCTGGATTGATGTTACCTTCCAGGAGCATCTTTCGCGTATTGATGCGCAACAGGCGGTAAAATCTTTCGGGGAATCCAATAATACCTGGGAGATTGTTAACCATGTGATTTTCTGGCACCAGCGGGTGCAGCGATACATGCACAATGAGGCGCCGGAGCAGGACGGGGATCTGCCTGATTTTTATATGCCGGAAAACCACGGGGAAGAAAACTGGGAGGCAACCAAACACCGGCTGGCGCATTCTTTTGAGCTGATGGCCGCTACCATCCGCAAATTCCCGGAGAAAGAGCTGTTTGACACCTTTCCGGGAACGGAACATAGGGCCATTTATTACATACAGGGACTCGCTGAGCATGATGCGTATCACCTGGGGCAAATCGTACTGCTGCACAAATATGCCTGATGGCAAGCTTAAAATAAATCCATGTCGTAACGCTGTTCATACAGCTGCTGCCCCCACAGTTGCAGGTATTTTTCGCCCGTTTTGCGGAAGCCGGCATTCTTGTACAGGGCAATGGCGGTTTCCTGCATGCTGGTAGTCATCAGGTATACTTTCTGGTAATGTTTTTCTTTACAGAAGGCCAGTGCTTCCTGTAATAGTTTCTTGCCAAGACCTTTACCCCTAAAATCGGGATGGATGAGGAACCAGCGCAACTGCGCCAGGTGGCGGGAAGATCCCAGGATGGCTACGGAACCCACAATCTGATCGTTTACGGTAGCGAGAAACATCCTGTCTTTGGCCGGATTATAGGTGGGGAGAAATTCATAGAACGTCTTACAAACATATGCCTCAAACTCCAGGTTATACCCTGATTCCTTCGCATACAATTGCCCGTGCAGGTAGATAAGGTATCCTACATCCCCCGGCTGGAGGTTATAACGGATATGGATATCCGAAGTTTGTTCGCCCGGTTGCGCAGATAATACCTGTTCAATGGTTTTCATGGCGCCGGCCACCTGTTGTTGTTGTTTTTCAGAGAGATGACCGGTGATCTGTTGAATTTCCCGGTTAGATTTATCTTCCAGGCCGGCCAGCATTTTTTTACCGGCGGCGCTGAGATAAAGAAAAAACGTACGTCCGTCGGCGGTAGACTGCTGCCTGTTCAGCCACCCGTTCTTCTCAAACTTTTTCAGCAGGCGGCTGAGATACCCACCATCAATTTTCAGGATGGCTATTAATTGCCCCGCCGTGCATTTTCCAAGCTGCCCTATTTCAAATAAAACCCTTACTTCAGACAGCGACAGGTTGCTGTCCAGGATGTGCTGGTTCAATAGCCCGATCATGCCGGTATAGAAACGGTTAAAGCGACGGATATCACCTACAACCGGAGATTCGACAGTCATACTTACTTGTTTTCCAGACAAAAGTAAATAAATACTTGACAAAAGCAAATTTATTATTTGCCTTTGTCAAGTATTTAAAAGAAGGGATTGCGATGGGTAATATCAGCGTTTTGATTTCAGGCGGCTGAGGGTTTCCTGCGAGATATTTAAGTAAGATGCCACCAGTTTATTGGGCAGGCGTTGCACGATATGGGGGCTTTCGTCCAGCAGCCGGCGATACCGTTCACCGGCGCTTTGCGTGATAAAAGACATCAGCCGGCTCGTATTGATTACATAGGCATTTTCGAGGTAGCTCCGGTAAAATTTCTCCCAGGAGGGAATTGTATCCAGCAGGTAATAAAAATCGTTGCGGGAAATGGACAACAACTGGGAAGGCAATACTGCCTGTATAAATTCGTGGGAGGTTTGCTGTGCAATAAAGCTCATCAGGCCGCAGGCAAAATTATTTTCAAAAGCCAGGTAGCGGGTGGCTTCCTGCCCGTTTTCATCAATGAAATAAATCCGTATACAGCCGCCGGCAACAAAAAAGATATTCCTGGCCACCTCTCCTTCCGTTAGCAGCAGCTGGTTACGGCCAGCCTGCAACGGTTTGAAGTGTGATAGTATTACGCCGAGTTGTGCGTCGGTAACACTGATTTTACTGAGTATAAAAGCGGATAATTGTTCGTACATGATCAGGCGTTATTACGGCGTCCTTGTGTTCTCAGCACCAAATATATCAATAAAGCAGCGACTGCCACCAGCACGGCCGCCACCAGGAATACAACCGAGATGGCGTGTGTGATAGTGCCGCTTTTGACCAGGAGCGCGAACACAGCTCCCAGTACAGCCGTTCCCGTTATATGGCCGGTGGTGCGTGCCAGCGATAACAACCCGCTCATCAGTCCGCGTTGCTCCAGCGCTGCCAGTTCCATCACGGCCGTGTTATTGGGTGTTTGGAAAAAAGTGAGTCCCAGCTGGATCAGCCCGATGCGCCACAGGAAACCAAAGATCCCCTGTCCGGTGCTAAGGCTGCTCATGGCCAGGCAACCGGCCACCATTACCAGTACGCCTGCCAGCATTACCTTACGGGCATGGAACCGGTCGGCGGCCTTGCCCGCAAATACACTCAGCACCGCGGTTACCAGCGGACCAAAAGACATCAGCAACCCGGTTTGTAATGGTGTGTAATGTCCTTCATTTACCAGGTAAAAGGGCAACAGCACTACGGTGGCCATGATCACTGTATACACCAGCCAGGCCGCCAGCAGGCTGGCACTGAGCAGGGAATTGCGGAACAGCTGCAGTTGCAGAAATGGTTGCGGTACTTTCTTTTCATATCTTATAAATAACACCAGTCCGGCTGCGAACCCTGCCAGCAACAACAATACCGGCTGGCTCAGCGGGCCTTTATCCTCCATAAAGGTCATACCCATACAATAACAAACCAGTACGCCTGCCAGAAGGATCATGCCGGTCCAGTCGGTTCGCTGCCGCGCCGCCTTCGCCACCACCGGTACATGCCTGCGTACTAACGTATACGCCACTACGCCGATGGGAATATTTACCAGGAACATCGACTGCCATCCCAGCGTGGAAATGAGGATGCCGCCGCAGGTAGGGCCGGAAGCGATGCCTAGTGGCACCATCATGGTAAGCCAGCCCATTGTTTTGCCCAGCCGGGCTTTTGGTACCATATCGCCGGCAATAGCAAAACTCAGCGAGAGGCAGAAGGCCGCGCCAACACCCTGTAAGCCCCTGCACACAATAAGGGTACCGGTTCCCGGCGCAATGCCGCAACCCAGTGAAGCCACCGTGAACAGCGCAATACCGGCGAGATATAATTTCTTCTTGCCAAAAATATCTCCCAGGCGGCCAGCCCCTGCAATCAGTGCGGTGAGCAATAACATATAGCTAAGCACTACCCATTGGGCCGACGCAAAAGATGCATGGAGTTGTGCTATTAATACCGGCAATCCCACGATGACGATGCTGGTATCGAGGTTTACCATAAAAAGGATCAGGGCGATACCGGTTACTGCCGCCTTCACGCCCCATGAACCGGGCAACAGCTGTTCCGCCACCGGCGGGGCTTTCATTGTTAAATCAGACATATTGTTTTTTTTGATGACGCAAAGATGCCCCTAACCTTTTCCCTGAAAATTGATCCACGTCAAAAAATCAGCAGCGGAATTTCCATCCCCGGTGAAGTCCGGAAGATATTATATTTGCGTTTTCGCTCTTTTGCGCCTTTAGCGGGAAAGTAGTATCTTGATTAAATTTGATTTATGTCTCCAGGATTATTATTCTCATTCGTCATTGCCTACTTCGTCATCCTGCTGGTGGTAGCCTGGTATACGGGCCGCAATTCCAACAACGACTCCTTTTTCATCGGTAACCGCAACAGTAACTGGATGCTGGTGGCCTTTGGAATGATAGGCACCTCACTGAGCGGGGTTACTTTTGTAAGTGTGCCCGGCGCCGTTGGGCGCGACGCCTTTTCCTATATGCAGATCACCCTGGGGTATTTTATCGGGTACATTACCATTGCCTATGTATTGATACCGCTTTATTACCGGCTGCAATTAACATCTATCTATAATTACCTCGACAGCCGCTTTGGAAGAAGTGCCTATAAAACCGGCGCCTCCTTCTTTATCCTCTCCCGTACGCTGGGCGCAACCGCAAGACTATACCTGGTAGTGAGGATTTTACAGGATGCCATCCTCTCCAGTTTTGGCGTGCCTTTCTGGCTAACCACCATTATCATCTTATTTATGATATTGCTGTACACGTATGAGGGCGGCGTAAAAACAATTGTATATACCGATACCCTGCAAACTACCTGTATGCTGGCCGGACTGGTAATTTGCGTAGGATATATCCTGCATACCATGAACCTTAGTTTGGGAGAAAGTTTTACGGCCATGGGTGAAAGGGGGCTGACAAAGATCTTTAATACCGATCCGAACGACAAGCTCTTTTTCGTAAAACAGATTGTGGCGGGCGCCTTCATCACCATCACTATGACCGGTCTTGACCAGGAGATGATGCAGAAAAACATCTCTGTAAAAACTTTAAAAGACTCGAAGAAGAACATGGTGTCGCTGGCTTTTATTATGGTGATCGTTATTGGCCTGTTCCTTTTCCTGGGTGGTTTACTTCATTTATATGGCGCGCAGCAACAGGTTACTGCCACCGGCGATAAATTATTCCCGGAGCTGGCATTGCATCATATGCCGCCGGTGATTTCCGTGATCTTCATCATTGCGCTTATCTCTGCATTGTTTCCCAGTGCCGATGGCGCGATGACAGCCCTCACCTCTTCCCTCTGCATCGACATCCTCGATATGCAAAAACGTACCGACTGGACCGAAGCAGAAAAGAAAAAATACCGTCAGCGTATTCACCTGATGATGGCATTTATCTTCCTGCTTTTTGTAATGGTATTTGAATGGGTGAATAACCAGAGCATGATAGGCGTGATCCTGAAAGTGGCTACTTATACGTATGGACCGCTGCTCGGGCTTTTTGCTTTTGGCATTTTAACCAAACGCAAGGTGCATGATGCACTGGTGCCGGTGATTTGTGTGGCTGCGCCATTGCTTTGCCTGGTGGTAGATGTGTACCAGACGCACATTTTTGGTAAATTCCAGATAGGGCTGGAACTGTTGATCATCAACGGGCTGTTTACTTTCCTGGGATTATTGCTGATTTCCCGTAAAGACTGACGATATTACCCGGATGCAGTGATCATCACCGCATCCGGGTATAAACTATTCTACTGTTTTTGTTTTGTTCAGGTGGTGCAGCTCCAGCACGGTTGTTTTCCCGTTATCGCTTTCCCGGTACATCGGCACAAATTTCCTGTTGTAAATAATTTCCTGGTAGGTGTAAGAGGTGCGCTGCAATACCGTATTGGAGTACACATCATTAAAGCCCCTTACTGTTACATATAGCTCTGCATCGGCCACTTCCATGTCCTGCGCCGTGAACCCCAGAAACGGACTGTTTTCATCAATAGGATGTACCACCGTCCAGTTCATAGACAGGGTTTCAATTTTACTTCGCTCCAATGCCAGGTTGTAAAACTTATATACCGCCTCCCCGTTTTCCTGCACCTGGAAACCTGTTGTTACCAGTACTTCCACGTTGGTGAGGGTATGATTTTCTTTGTAAGAAGCAAAGCGGAACATCAGGGCTGTTTTATCCTTGTAAGGGGCAATCAGTGCATGATCACTGAACAACAGGTGTGCGCGTGGTTTTGAAAAGCGGCCATAGATAAGACCGGTAGCCACCGCAAAAGAGAGGAAGCCCGTCATGGCTTCAATGGCTGCCACGAAGTTTACGCCGTCGCCCACCGGGTTAACGCGGCCATAACCCACGGTGGTAAAGGTTTCCGTACTGAAAAAGAATACTTCTTTAAATTTTTCCCAGCTGGTTTTACCGATGATTCCCTGAAATCCTTCTGTGCCTATCCACCAGTAAATGCCTGTATAGAGCAGGTTTATGGAGAAATAAAATAGCAGGATCACCAGGGCGAACTGCCAGGCGGGAACACTTAATAGGGCGTGATAAATATTAAAACGTTGCATAAACGAACGTCCTTCGCGGCGTATGTTAAAGCTTCCGTCGCGGTTAATAAACCGGCCGCCATAGCCATTTGCATTGGTACCGAAACCGGTGTCGTCGTTTTGCCTGGAAAAAGGGTTTATTCTTTTCAGAAGCGCCATAAATGGATATTTGAGGTGTAAAGCTAAGAAGAAAAGTGAGGAAAATTATGAATCAGGATGATCGTGTTTGGATGGTGTTAACGGTTGGGGTGTGAAAAAAATTGGCTGGCCAACATTCCTGCTAACCAGCCAACTCCCTTATAAAAAATCAAACTATTGGCAATCTCCGTCTGGTGTACAAACCTGGCCGGATAAGGTATCGAGTGTATTTACCGGTTGCGTGCTTTTCCATTCTGCAAAGGCTTGTTCCAGGGTTTGTGTGAATGCTTCTACCGGTTGTGCGCCGGACACGCCGTATTTGCGGTCCAGTACAAAAAACGGTACGCCCCTGATTCCAAGCTGCTGTGCTTCATCCACATCTTTATTCACTGCCGCTGCCATTTCTGAAGTTTCCAGTACGGCTTCCACAGCGGCTCTATCCAGCCCGATTTCCACGCCCAGTTCCAGCAGGGTGGCATGATTGCTCACATCCTTACCTTCGGTAAAATAGGCGTAAAACAGGCGTTCTTCTGCGGCGTCGCCGAGGCCCTGTTGTTTGGCCAGCTGAATGAGGCGGTGGGCGTCAAAAGAATTGGCGATAACGGCTTTATCAAAGTTATAGGTAAGACCAGCTTCGCGGGCAGTTCCTGCCAGTTGGTCGTGTACGGTTAACGACCATTCGCGCGACTGTCCTTTCATTTCTGCTACATAGTCGTATACGTCCTTTCCGGGCTGGGATTTAAGGGAAGGATTCAGCTGAAAGCTTTTCCATTCCACGGTAATATCATCTTTCCCCGGAAATTTCTCCAGTGCTGCTTCAAATCTCCGTTTGCCGATATAGCAAAACGGGCACATGATATCTGACCATATTTCTACTTTCATCATTTTTAATTTAGGTTCTACCAACAAAGTTAATATATTTGCTATCAAAAAGTAACCAGTTTCCCGAAAGTAAGTGCTTTACAAAAGGTAACCAACTGTATGCAGATGAAAACAGAAGAACTCACAATTGATTGCGGCCGGCCAGAAACAGAAAACAGCGCTCATACTGATTGCCATAAAGTAATTATGCCGGTAAGAGATGCGCTGGATGTGATCAGCGGAAAATGGAAACTGCCCATTATTATAGCTGTTTCCCGCGGACATAAACGTTTCCGTGATATAGAGCGCAGTATTCCGAAAATAACGTCGAAAGTGCTTTCCAAAGAGCTGAAAGACCTGGAAACGCATAAGCTGGTAAAGCGAACCGTGTATGATACGCAGCCGGTATCAGTAGAATATACCTTAACGCCTTATGCAGCCACGCTGGACAGTGTAATCATTGCCCTGCAGAAATGGGGCATCCAGCACCGGAAAAAAATACTCGGCAAATAACTGCTTATCCTTCAGATATCTTCAGTACTATTTTCCCTCTTCCGCTACCGCCATGTTTGCTGTACTCTTGCGCCGCGGCGGCTTCCGACAGGGAGTGAAACACTTTGCGGACGTAGGGTTGGATCAATCCTTTATCCAGCAGCTTATGCACCTCCTGCATCGATGCCAGCGTTTTGGTACCGCCCCATAACGCGCGCACGCCGGCTGCTGCCATCTTTTCAGCGTCAGGCATTTGCACGATACATAGCAATAGTCCTTCCGGTTTGAGCACAGCCAGCGATCTTTCCGTGACATCTCCCCCAACGGTATCAAATACAATATCCACCGGCGCCACCTGGGTTTCAAAAGGCGCTGCATTATAATCAATCACTTCATTGGCGCCGAGCGAGGTAACGAAGTCGAGATTCTCTTCACTGGCCGTTGCAATCACGTAGGCGCCGGCATTAAACGCCAGTTGTACGGCAAAATGCCCTACCCCGCCTGCTCCTGCATGTATGAGGATGCGTTGTCCCTTTACGAGGCCGGCTACATCAAACAGTGCGCCCCAGGCTGTTCTGGCCCCTGCCATTGTAGCGGCTTCTTCAAAAGATACGCCGGGTGGTTTGCGGAACAGCAACTCCGCCGTTGAAATAGCGTAGGTGGCATAAGAACCATCTACTGAACCATATACTTCGTCGCCTATTTTCTTGCCAAATACGCCTTCTCCCACAGCGGTAACAATACCGGAAGCTTCCACACCCGGTATATAAGGCAAAGGATGTTTCATAAAACCCTCCCTTATTTTCCAGTCGATAGGATTTACGCCACTGGCCACTACTTTAATCAATACCTGGTCTTTTGCCGGCACCGGAACGGGCACTTCCTGCAGTTGCAACTGCTCAGGGCCTCCATATGCGTGTACACAAATAGCCGGTATGTGGAGGTTTTTCATAGCTTTTTTTATGCTAATGTATTGAAATAAGAATTACAAAGGACAAATCCATAATTGGTAATTCTTTACCTTTGCCGTTCATATTATAGTAGTATCATGACTTTTGGTGATTTAAACCTGAACACCCCATTATTAAACGCGATAGACGAATTAGGTTATAAAAGACCTACCACCATACAACAGCGCGCCTTTTCCGTTATCATGTCCGGACAGGATGTGTGCGGAATTGCGCAAACAGGTACCGGTAAAACCTTCGCTTACCTGTTGCCCACCTTACGGCAGTTTAAATTTTCGAAAGAGAAATATCCCACGGTGCTGATCATTGTGCCTACCAGGGAGCTGGTAGTACAGGTGGTGGAAGCCGTTAAAAAGCTCACTACCTACATGAACGTATCGGTGCTGGGCATTTATGGCGGCGTGAATATGAATCCCCAGATGGAGGCCGTGCAGGACAAACTGGATATCCTGGTGGCTACCCCGGGTCGCCTGTATGACGTTATTCTCAGCGGAGCTTTAAAAGTGAAGCTGGTAAAGCGTTTGATCATTGATGAGGTGGATGAAATGCTGAACCTCGGTTTCCGGACGCAGTTAAGAAATATTATGGACCTGCTGCCCCAGAAGCGGCAGAACCTGATGTTTTCTGCTACCATTACGGAAGACGTGGAGAAAATGATTGAAACACATTTTAATAACCCGGTAAGAATAGAAGCCGCACCCACCGGTACCCCGCTTGAAAATATCGACCAGATCGTGTACCGGGTTCCTAACTTTTACACGAAGGTGAACCTGCTGGAAATGCTGATCACGGACGATAAGAGCATGACCAAAACCCTCATTTTCGCCGCCACCAAGCAACTGGCGGATGATCTGCATGAGCAGCTGGAGAAAGAATTCCCCGGCCAGGTTGGTATCATTCACTCCAACAAGGAACAGAATCATCGTTTTAATACCGTCCGCAAATTTCAGCAGAACGAATACCGTTTCCTGATTGCCACGGATATCATTGCCCGCGGACTTGATATTGCCGAAGTTACCCATGTGATCAACTTTGATACACCGGAGGTACCGGAAAACTATATTCACCGTATAGGCAGAACCGGCAGGGCAGATAAAAAAGGTATTTCGATCCTGTTTACCAAAGACGCGGAAACAGAAGACCTCGCAAGGATTGAAAGCCTGATGAATTATGCGATCCCCGTGCAGCCATTACCCGAAGACCTGGTAATTTCTGATGTATTAACGGAAGATGAAAAACCGAAGATACACATGCGGAATACGCTGGTAAAGGCGCCCAAGCGGGAAGATGTAGGCCCGGCCTTTCACCAGAAGCTGGCCAAAAATATGAAGACCAACAAAAAGGTGACCCACAAAGAAAAGATGATGCTGAAATATGGCAAACCCAAGAAAAGGGGCGCCAAAAAGAAATAGTTACTGCGGGTTATTTTGTGCAGTCTGCACGAAATAACCCGCGATTTCCCGCTACCCTTCCCTGTTTTCAAACACCTGAGACAGCTTCTAGAAATAATGGAATAACAATTCATTAACAAACTTTACTTCTTATTACAAATCCGGCCATCCCCCCTGATCGAATATATTCTGTAGTGTGCATGTTATTGTATTAAAATCAGTTGTTTTACGGGTAGTTTTTCCTCATTGCTTAAAATAGCCATGCTGTTTCTGCCTGTCTGACGTATTTTCCTTTACCGCGTATCAGTAACCATTTGACAACAGCAGCCGGCACCGGGCCTGCGATTATCAACTAAATCCCAGCATGAGTGCATCTATCAACGATATAGAATTGCTTGCACAACTGAAATCGGGCAGTGTTTCCGCTTTCCAATATTTCTATGAGAGCTACCGTCAATGGCTGTACGTGACTGCATATACTATTCTAAAAAACGAAACAGAGGCCCAGGAGCTTGTCCAGGACTTTTTTGTCGATTTCTGGCAAAAGGACCTGAGTGCGCGGATTGACCTGAGTACTACCAGTTCTCTCAAAAATTTTCTCTTTGTCAGCGTCCGGAACCGCTGTTTAAATAAAATTGCCAAAGATGCCACGCGGAACAAAAGGTTAAAGGATATCATGCTGCCTGAAACCTACACCATGCCTCAAAGCAGGTTAGAAACCAACGAGCTGAAAGAGCAGCTGGAAACCGCTATCAGTCAGCTCCCGGAACGCCAGTCGGTGGCATTCCGGCTGGCTTACCAGGAACACAAAACGCGAAAAGAAATAGCAGCCTTCATGGACACCAGTGAAGAAACTGTAAAAAAACAGGTAGCCAACGCGCTGAAAACTTTAAGGGCATCTTTAAAAAAAATCCTTTTTTAATACCCCGCCCGATTAAATAAACGGTTAATAGTGTACATGAACAGCGCAGAAGAAATATACAGGCTAATGACTGAAAAGCTTGCGGGAAGAATTTCCGCAGCAGATGACCAATTGCTGGAGGAACTGATTGAAGAAGATGAAGTAGTAAGGGAGAAGTGGGAAAAACTTTCCATGATGCAGATCCCGCCCCCTCCTGCCCCGTGGCTGGAGGTGATTGATTTTAAGCAGAAGAGGCCGCTGTACCGCATATTACTTCCCTGGGCCGCTGCAGCTGCGGTGATTGCCATTATTGCATTTTCCGCGTGGAAGTGGGACTTTTTCGCCAGTCCCAAACCTGCACCGGTGGCTGCCATCAATAAAGATGTACTGCTGGAAATCACCGGCCAGCCTACCATTAACCTGACGCAGACAGCCGGCAGTGTTACCATTGGCGGCAAACCCATTCCCAATAAAAACAATACGCTGTATCTCAACGCAGCAGACGATCTTCCGCAAGGGATCCACGCATTGATAGTACCGCACGGGAAAAGCTATGAAGTAGCCCTCCCTGATGGTTCCGTTATTACGCTCAATGCTGCCACTACGATGGAATTCCCGGCTACCTTCAAAGGCGCCACCAGGGAAATCACGCTTAACGGGGAAGCTTATCTGAATATCGCCCGGCGCGCCGGTAAACCATTCCTCGTACACCTGCCCAACAGCACCGTGGAAGTATTGGGTACCAGCTTTAATATCAACAGCTACGACAGCGGCCTGGTGAAAGTATCCCTGGTAGAAGGAAAGGTGCGGATGAAGGCCGGCAAAAAAACAGTTACCATGAAACCCGGACAGCAGGCCATCTTCAACAAAGAAGCCGCTACCCTTGATACACAACCTTTTAATGCAACCGTGGAACTGGGCTGGCAGAAAGGACTCTACTGCTTTTCTGATACCCACCTGGATGAAATATGTAATGCCATTTTCCGGTGGTATGGCGTCCGCGCTTCACTGGATCACCCTGACCTTGCCAGCAGAACCTTCACCGGTCTGCTGGATAAAAGTACACCTATGAGCTTCTTCCTGGAAGGGATAAAAGCTACCACAGGTACTGATTATTATTTTACCGCAGATAGTACACTGCATTTCAAATAATAGGCAATATCAAAGGAAAATAACCATGAGTCAACCAGAAACCAAGTACCTGCTGATCAATCCGGGGAAAAGAGTTTGCACAACGTATGAACAGGTGCCCGGCTACCTGCAGTCCCAACTGATCCCTAATGCCAAATGCTTTACTGATATTGATGAAAACGGGGTGATCATGGATCAGCAGATTCAACTCAACGAGTTATCTGTCCATTACCACCTTGTTCATCTGAAACAGGGCGTGAAACTCACCACTGTAGCGCCGGACAAAGCCTGTTTAGCCGTTGGCATTTCAGGTTTTGCTGAAAATGCCGCCGCTTTTCCCATGAAAATGAAGCTGGCTAAAAGAGAAATGAATGTCCACCGTGGCGCTACCGATACCGCTACCCTGGTTACAGAAAAGGAATTTGTGATCAGCTTTCACATAAACCTTCACCTCCCGCTGGTAAAATATTTAGTGGCTGAATTTCCCCTGTTCAAAGTGCTGAACCTGAAAGAACCAACGGTGGATAAACAGCCCGTGAAAAAAGCGCCACCCTATCATCTGAATGAAGTCAACTACCAGATCATGCACCGGATCCGGAGCTTTAAAGCAGTAGGCGAGGCCGCGGATGTTTTCTTCCGGCGCAATGCCATCGACTTTTACGCTACCTATCTCCGTTACCTGCAAGGTCCCCCCTCATTGATGCTGATGGAACACTACCGGGAGAAGCTGCGGGAAATAGCCGGTTATATTATTCATCATCCGGCGGAAGTGACCGACAAAGAAGCACTCTGCGACAGGTTTGGCGTAGCGCCGGAGTTCCTGGAAGCGCCATTTGAACAGGAACTCCTCATCACCGTGGAAGAACTCATCCTGCAGGAGAAAATGGCCTTTGTATTTAAAATGCTCATCGAAACAAACCATACACTCACCCATATTGCCAGCCTCACCCAATATAGCGGCTGGGAAGAACTGTCAACGGAGTTTGAAAAATATTATAAATGCAATATCGCAGAATTGCGAACCGCACAATAACCCCTTACTTGTGGCCACCCGGCGGCAGCCATGCGCTGCTGCTGAGTGCCATATGGCACTACTTCCCCGCAGACGGCAACTCCTTCAGTAATTCTTTTATAAACAGATCTGCCGCCTTTTTGTGATAAGTTTCCTTTTGCCAGATAATGTACGCCCTCCGCTGCAACTCTTTCCCTTCAATAGGAATGGCCACCAGGTTTTTCCATCCCAGCAACGCTCTTTCATTGAGTAAAGTGGCCCAATGCCCCTTCTCTACCAGCGATAAAATAGAATGCACATCATTCATTTCAATCTTTACCGCAGGCTGAATTTTATTCTTCTGTAATATCTCATCCAGCGAATCACGCGCGCTGAAACCGCGCGAAGCAAAGATCAGGTCCATGCCATTCAAACTTTGCAGGTTGATCTTTTTTAATCCCGCCAGCTTATTCTTTTTAGACACCGCCACTACAATCCTGGAGCGGAACAGCTCCCGCGTTTCCAGGTCTTTGTAAAAAGCTTCCTGGTGAAAAGCCAGTACCAGGTCCAGCTCAGACGCACGCAGCTTGTTTTCCAGCTGCTCGGTGGTGCCGTATTCCACGTATATTTTGATACCGGGATACTTCACCGGGAAAGTAGCCAGCGCCGGCAACAGGAACGAAGTAAAGGCATACGTAACACCTATACGTAATTCGCCGCTCAGCATATTCTGCAGATCCTGGATGGCCTGTTTACCTTTCTCTACATCGAGCAGGATCTGGCGGGCATGCAGCAGGAAAACCCCGCCTGCCTCTGTAAGATGAACATGCTTGCCGATCCGGTCGAACAACAACATGCCCAGTTCATTTTCCAACTGCTTGATTTGCTGCGATAACGTAGACTGGGTAATGTACAACGTCGCTGCCGCTTCTGTAAAATGCGCCATTTCTGCGGCCTTCACGAAATACATCAGTTGACGGAGTTCCATACACTAATCGTTTTTACCAATGGATATCATTAAAACAATCTATTTCACAAATATACTTCTCTTACCGAAATTTGCACCAGTTTAATAACGGATCAATACCCTAAATATGATTTTCAGATGGATGCTTTTCGTGCTTTAAAATCCCGGAATTTCCGGTTATTCTTCTACGGACAATCAGTTTCACTCATAGGTACCTGGATGCAAAAAACAGCCGTATGCTGGCTGGTATACCGTCTCACTAACTCCGCAGTGCTGCTGGGCGTGGTGAGCTTTGTAAGTTTAATTCCTTCCCTGCTCCTGTCGCCGTACGCAGGTAGTTATATCGACCGGCACAACCGGTACCGGATCCTGATGATCACCCAGATCATTTCCATGCTGCAGGCAGGCGTGCTGGCGCTCATGATCCTGCTGCGTTACTACAATATACCAGGCATCATTTTCCTGTCGCTGGTACAAGGCGTTATCAATGCCTTTGACGTTACCTGCCGCCAATCGCTGATGGTGGAAATGGTAGAAAAAAGAGAAGACCTTCCCAACGCCATTGCGCTCAATTCCACGATGGCCAACTTTGCCCGGATCGCGGGACCAGCGCTGGCAGGGATAATCCTGAGTACTTTCGGTGAAGACATCTGCTTTGTGAGCAATTTCCTGAGCTATGTACCGGTGCTGATTTCTTTGTGGATGATGAAAATTGTGCTGCCGCCCGTTCTCCGGTCCGACCAGAGCATTTGGGCCGAACTGAAGGAAGGTTTTCATTATATCGCGGGCGATAAGGACCTGTCGTCGCTCCTGCTGATGCTTTCAGCCAGCAGCCTGTTTGTGATCCCTTTTAATACCCTGATGCCGGTATTTGCCAAAGATATTTTCAACGGCGACGCCAAAACATTCAGCTGGTTTGAAAGCGCTGCCGGTCTTGGTTCTATCGCGTCCGCCATTTACATGGCGAAACTCAAACCGGGAAAAGACCTGGTAAAGATCCTGGTTACGGCCAGCCTTATTTTTTCATTGAGCGTGTTACTATTGTCCCTGTCGGGGTGGCTGCCGCTGGCACTGGTATTTATGGCGCTTTCCGGTGTGGGTATGATGGCACAAACGTCGTCTATTAACACTTATATTCAAACGCATGCCATACCCACCATGCGCGCAAGGGCCATCAGTTATTATATCATGGCTTTCCAGGGGATCATTCCTGTGGGTAGTTTGCTCACCGGCCTGCTGGCGCATTTTATTGGTCCGAGGTTAACGGTATTTGTAGCGGGGTTGGCGGGCGCCGTGGCTACTGTCGTCTTTGTATATTATCGTAAAAAACTACGCATTCAACACTACGAAATACAGGGAGATAATCGCGCCGGCGTAGCGGCATAAACGAAAAGCCTGAACTGTGATGATATACAGCCCAGGCTTCTTCTTTATTAAAACTTAAACGACAAACTTCCGGTAAAACTTCTCAGCTTCTGCGGATTCACAGTAGTATAACCGATCCAGTAGTGCTTATCGGTAATGTTATCCATTTTAACCGCCACCCGGAAACGGGGCTGATCGTAGAAAATGCTGCCGTTTAACACGGTGTACGATGGTAATATAAAAGTGCCGACTGTTCTGTCGTTCACTATCTTATTATCACTGGCATAATTACCACCAAATCCAAAACCAAGACCGTCGGCTACGCCGGCGGATATACGATAACTGAGCCAGAGGTTAGCTACAGAAGGCGCACCAGCAGTGCCGGGACGCATTCCTTCCACATCTTTGGCTGCTGCTTCATATTTGGAATCATTGTAGGCAAAACCAGCCACAATGTTAAAGCCCTGGAAAGGATTCGCAATTACTTCTGCCTCAAACCCTTTACTCACCTGTGTTCCATCCTGTACAGAAAAATTGGGGTTCGCCAAATCCGGACGAAGTACATCTTTTACTTTGATATTGTAGTAACTGAGCGTACTGTTGATACGGCCATTTAACAACTGTAACTTCACGCCGCCTTCCAGCTGGTTGGCCTGTTCCGGCTTAAACGCTTTACCCGCAGCACTCGTACCCACCTGGTTGGTAAACCCGTTCTGATAGTTACCGAATATGGAGATCCGGTCTTTTAAAGGCTCATACACGATTCCCAGTTTTGGAGAGAAAGCCGTTTGGTTATAACCTCCTTCATAAATGCCTTTTACATCATTGTAGCTGCCTTTATTATCAAAATAATCCACGCGGAGAGCAGCCATGATCATCAGGTTGTCGGTCAGGTTCAACATATCCGATATGTATGCGCTGTAGGTATTGGTAAGATTCCTGATAGGGAAAGTAAATGCCAGGCCGTGGTTGGCATACAAGGTATCCATGTTACGGCGGTTAAAATTGGAATACGTTGGAATATCGCCGTGAGAAGGAATGGTATCATAAGTGCCGCCACCGAAGAACTGGTTGGCATTATGATGGAAGTAATCCAATCCGCCTACGAAACGGTTTCTCAGGCTGCCGATCCTGAAATCTCCATTGAAGTTCTGTTGTATTTCCAGGATGCCGTCTCTGCTGTTATCCGTAAACTGGTCGTTACGAGAAATATAGTTACTTCCTTTGGCGCCGGCCACCCCGGTAGCTGCGGCATCAGACAGGAGATAAAAATAGGGAGAAGGACCGTCTGAAAAGCTGTTGGTAGAACTGATGTTGGTGCTCATGGTCCACTGGTCAGACAACTTGTACTTCATCTGCCCGAAAATATTGGTATTACGGGAAGTCTGGTACAGGTCATTCTTAACGTAAGCGCGTTTATAATCTATTTTCAGTTCATCCGCGCGGTTGGTGCCCAGGTCTGCTATTGGCTGCATATAAGGGAAGAAAAACACACCCAGACCGGTATTCTGCCCGGTGGAGTATTCCGCGTCGAAGAGGAATGACAAACGGTCATTAACCCGGTAGGACAAGCTGGGCGCAAAGGAAAAATTCTTGTTAAAGCCATAATCCTGCCAGCTGCCTTCGTAGTTATAAGCGGTATTGATTCTCAGCAATACATCCTTTTCCTTGTCCAGCGGCGTGTTTACATCAGCGCTTATGCGGTTAAAGCCGTAGCTGCCTATCGCATAGGTAACATCTCCGCCGAAATGGTCGTAAGGCTTTTTGGTAACGCGGTTAATGAGGCCGCCGTAGGAAGTGAGGCTGTTACCAAACAACGTAGCGGATGGTCCTTTGATGACTTCTACCTGTTCCAGGTTATACGCATCAATTTTAGCGGTCACATTACCTGCCAGGCCATTACGCAGTTTACTCTGCGTAATAAAGCCACGGAGGTTATAATAACCGCCACCATCGCCGCCTCTGCCGGTGGCGTCCCACATGCGGGTAAGACCGGGGGCATTTTTCAGTGCATCATCCACCGAAAAAATTACCTGTTGCTGTAAGAGATCTTTTGTGATGGTGCTGTATACCTGCGGGTTTTCCAGGTTCTTCAGCGGCATTTTTGCCACATCGTAGCTGGATGTTCTGATGAGTTTATTATGGTTACCGGTTACCACCACTTCTTTAAGGGCTTTGCTGGTAACGGCCAGCTGCAGCCTGATGTTGGTGGTTTTCCCGGCATTTACCACCACCTGTTCTTCTATCGGTGTATAGCCCATCAGGGTTACCGTGAGGTGATAGCTACCCGGTTTAATACGGCTAAATACAAAAGATCCATCCGTTTCTGATATAACGGTTTCATTGATTTCCTGTAAAACGATGACTACATCGCTGGCTGGCTTACCATCTGTGGTTACCACTTTTCCCCTGATGGTACCAGCATTCTCCTCTTCTGCCCGCAGGCATACGGGTGAAAAAAGGAATGCTATTAATGAAAAAAATAAGCCGGTTTGCCTGATCATATTTTGCTTTTTTTGATGGTGCAAAATTGGAGCAGACAAGACCGGCAAGATAATCGTATCCGGAATTTTATTTACGCGATAGGGAAATTGTTTAATGTATCACCGCTTTGGTAACGCCTTCGCGGGTGATTTTCACTGGCTTGATATAACCGTCTTTATCAAAATACATCCGGTCAATGCAGGTTTCACGGGAGTTAGCCGCTTTTTCTGTTAACGGCCGGCGGTGATAAACAATATACCAGCGGTTTTCCTTTGGAATGCCGATTACCGAGTGATGACCGGCGCCGGTGGCAATAGTGGCATCCTGTTCCAGGATCTTCCCGATCCTTTTGAACGGACCCATCGGGGAATCAGCGATGGCGTAGGCTACGCTGTAGTCGGGGCCTGTCCAGCCGCCTTCAGACCACATGAAATAATACTTACCATCTTTTTTGAACATAGTAGGTCCTTCCACATATTTTTCGGGAGTGATTTCTTTAAAGGTAGTGCCGTCTGCAAAGGGAATAAAGCCGGTTAAATCGGGCTTCAGCTGTGCAATATTGCAATGTCCCCATCCGCCGTAGATCAGGTAGTACTTACCATCGCTGTCGTGGAATACATACTGATCAATAGGCTGCGCCTTGTTGATGATCTTATCTACCAATGGTTTGCCGAGATAGTCTTTAAACGGACCGGCAGGATTATCAGCCACCGCTACACCGATCCCCCCTGTTTCCTCATTGCTTTGTATGTCGTTGGCGCCAAAGAACAGGTAATACTTTTGCGCAATTTCTATTATCGACGGCGCCCATACGGCACGTTTCGCCCATTTTATGGAAGCAGTGTCGAGGATGCGCGGATGCTTTGTCCACGTAACCAGGTCGGGCGATGAGAAAGCATCGAAGAACACCTGCTTTTCGTAAGCAGCAGAATAAGTAGGATAAATCCAGTACTCCTTACCAAATAGCACTCCCTCCGGATCGGCGTACCAGCCTGGGAATACAGGGTTTCCGGATAACTTGTCCAGCTTTTTCTGCTGGGCCATTGTAACGTGCGTACTTCCTGCGAGCAACAACAGGGCTATCAATCTTTTCATGTAACCAGATTTTTTATGAATCGTTAAAAATAATAAAAATCGCACGCCGTTCTTAAGAGATAACAAATTTCTGCTATATTTTTTCATAATTTTATCGTTCAGAAAGGCATTTACATGAAGCGGGGAAAAAAAATAATCAGGCTGTTCCTGGTCATTACGGGTATTTTTTTATTGGTGATGACAATAGCCGGGGGTATCTTATACAGCCAACAGGAGCGGCTCACGCAGATGGCGGTGAAGGAGTTGAATAAGCAGTTTGCGGGAGAGCTGGTCATCACAAAAAGTAGTATTTCTCCATTCAGCAACTTCCCATATATTTCTATTGCCCTCCACGACGTTCGTTTTTTTGCAGATAAAAAGATGCAGGGGCAACCACTGTACCAGGTAGAACGCCTGTACGTGGGCTTCAGCTTACCGGATATCCTCCGGCAACATTACAACGCCCGCATTATTGCGCTGGCCAACGGACGGGTGCATGTAGCCCGTTATGCCAACGGCGACGTGGATCTGATCAAAGCCCATGAATTTAAAAGCAGCGGCCCCGCTACACCGGCCGATTCCAGTGAGGATCTCAGCCTGGATCTCAAAAAAATAATCCTGAAAAATATTGATGTCACTTACGTCGACGGCGCATCCGGTTTGAAAGTGAATACCCATATAGATAAGATCAAAACAGCTTTCTCTATGGATTCGGCCCGTATCGCCATCGATATGGACAGTAAGCTGGAAATAGATATTACCGGAAAAACAGATACCACGCTCTTCCGGCACAAACAACTGAACTTTAAACTGGCTGCTGTTTACGACAAGCAAAAAAAACAACTGACCTTACCTCCCGGCACCATCCGGCTGGAACAAGCCTCGCTGCAACTGCAGGGAGTAGTGAGTGAACATTATGCAGACCTGAAGGTAAAAGGCGATAAGCCGGATCTGAACCTCCTGCTGGCAATGGTGCCCGCAGACGTAGCCGCGATGCTGGAAAAATACCGCCACGATGGCCGCGTATTTTTCGATGGCATCATCAAAGGCGCCATTGGAAAAGGCGTCATGCCTTTGATGGAGTTTAATTTTGGCTGCGAAAATGTATGGTTCCAGAATAAGAAAATTGACCGGAAAGTAGACCAGCTGGGCTTTAAAGGATTTTATACCAACGGCGCCGCACACAACCTGCAAACATCCGAACTGCATATCCTGAACTTCAACGCCAAACCGGGAAGCGGCGTGTTCAAAGGTAACTTCGTGATGAAAAATTTCACCGACCCGCAAATCCTGATGCAGTTATATTCTGAACTGAACCTTCGCTTTGTAGGGGAATTCCTCGGCATTAAAGACCTGGAACAGATCAGCGGTGAAATAAAGCTGAACATGAACTTCCGGGAAATAGTGGATATGCGGATACCGGAGGAAAGCCTGGCTAAACTGAAAGACGGCGTGCAAAGTGAACTCACGGTTAAAAATCTTGAATTCCGCATTCCCGGCTATCACCTGCCGGTGCGCAATATGAATGTGCATGCGCAAATTGAGCAGGGACGGTTACACCTTGATTCCATTGCTTTTCGTATAGGCAGCTCCGATATACTGGCGCAGGGCGCCATCAGTGATGTACCGGCGCTGTTTCACCAGCAGAATAAACCCGTAGCTGTAAACTTCAGCGCTTCCAGCAAGCGTTTGCAACTGGGAGAATTATATAAGTTTGATTCCACCCATCCCATCTTATCCAAAGAAGTAATTACCGGGTTTAACATTGGCCTGGCGTTTGAAACATCTGTAAAAGAATTGCTACACCCCAATCCTTTGCCCAAAGGGACTTTCAAAGTAGAGAAGCTGTATGCAAAATTCCAGCAGTATCCGCACGCCCTGCACGATTTTAATGCAGCGGTGATGATCAACGACACCAGTTTACGGGTAACTAATTTTAGTGGAAACATCGACAGCACCAGCTTTGCTTTCAAAGGAAGGTTAAATAATTATCTCATCTGGTTTGATAAAATTAAAAAAGGAAACACCGAAGTGGCATTCGACTTTAAGTCGGACCGCCTCGCAGTGAATGACCTCATCAGTGAACGTGGCCATAAATTTATTCCGCAGGGATATTGGTATGAAGAAGCCAACAACGTATGGCTGCGGAGTAAAATGAGTATAAAATATGATACTGTTTTTAAAAAGATAGATGCCCGCATCGCCAATATTTCCGGCACACTGAAACAACATCCTATTAAAGTGGAAAATGTAACCGGCCGTATACGCTACGGTCATAACCGCTTTATTGTGGTGGATACGCTTACCGGTAAAGTAGGCCGTACCGATTTCAACCTGAACATGCGTTATGCTACCGGTAAAAGTAAACGCCAGTTAAAACGCAGCAATTACTTCCGGTTCAAATCTGATATGCTGGACATTGATGAGCTGATGAACTATGATTTCAGCGAACACCCCGTAGCCACTAACGCACCGGCGCGACGTACCACGGTAAAAGAAAATGATTCGCTCCATGCCACCGGCTTCAACGTATTCAATATTCCTTTTTCAGAATTTGAAACACAGGTGGATGTAAAGAAGATCAAATACAAAAAGCTGTGGCTGAAAAATGTGCTTGCCAATATTCACATGCGGGAAGACCAGAAAATAAAGGTAGATACCATTGCCATGAATATTGCAGGCGGGCATATTGCCATGCGTGGCATGTTCAATGCTGCTGATCCAAAGAAGCTGTATTTCCGGAGCGGGATCTATCTCAAAAATGTAGACATCTCCAAAATGCTCATCAAGTTTGATAACTTCGGGCAGGACTTTGTGCTCAACAACAACCTGAAAGGTATACTGAGCGGAAGTATCAAAAGTTATGTACGCATGCATCCCGATCTTACGCCGGTGCTGAGTGAAACGGAATCGCAGATGGATATTGAAATTACCAATGGCACCCTGCTGGACTTTGGTCCTATGCAGGCAATGGCGGGTTACTTCAAAGACAAGAACCTCCGCATGGTACGCTTTGATACACTCCGCAACAAGCTAACCCTGAAAAACGGGACATTGATAATCCCGAATATGAACATCAATTCTTCGCTCGGCTATATCGAAGTGTCGGGCAATCAATCGCTGGATATGAGCATGAACTACTACCTCCGTATTCCCATGAAAATGGTGACCCAGGTAGGTTTCCAGGCCCTTTTTGGCCGGAAGCAGGAAGAAGTGAATGTAGACCAGGTAGATGAAATTGAGTATAGGGATAAAGATAAAAAGGTGCGTTTTATGAATATCAATATTTCCGGTACTCCTGACAAGTACAAGATTGCCCTTAAAAAAGCAAAGAAAACTTCCTAAGGCATTACAGACGCCCGCTGGCGGATAATGTAAGCGATCCTGCTTTTTATTTCTTCTTCACTGGTTTTATCAGCGACCAGGTTTTTGCCATTATATTTTTTATATAACGGGGAGATGTTACCCGGCTGGAACTGCACCTGTTCTACGGAAGCTACGATACCGGGAATAACGGCGCCAAACCAATGATCATCCGGCTGTTGTTTCCAGGTGACCAATGTAAGCAGGGCATCTGCAGGATAAGTAGCGGCTCCTCTCCTGGCGCTGGCTATTGCGCGGTCGTTGCCATACAGCGTACTCATGGTCTGATCTTGTTGAATACCGCTGGTGATCACCTTCCATTCATTCATCTTTAAGCCCAATGTATCGGGCAGCGATGCAGCCGTGTGCTGTGTTGGTGTAGTGAACACAAAATCGTTGTTACGCATGGGTTGATGACAGTTAACACATTCCATTGTGAACATCGCATTTTTACCATAAGGCTTCAGATCCGTTCCTTTCCAGCGCGCCCATCCCCAGCCTTTGGTAGCAGCATATTGATGGCTGTCTTTGATCATAAACTCTACCTGTTTAAACTCCCCCGGGGTGACGTTCCCCGCGGCATCGGTGAGTTCATCCCAGGCTATTTTTGCAAAAGCAGTGCCGTCGGGCCAGGGATTGGTCTGGTGTTCCCGGATGGCTTTTACGGCGATGTCATTCCCGGTAATTACCCGCATGGTGCCATTGTCCAGTCGTTGCGTACTGCTGATGGCCTTCCAGTTTTTATAATCCGGCATATAGGCGATACCGTTAGGCACGGGCAATACCTTTGCAATGGGGCTATCGGGCTGCCAGGCAGCGTATTGACGGTCAGCGGCGGCTATCTTATTACTATCGGGTTTAAGCGGAGTTATTTGTGTGGCCAGGTAATTTTTCAGGATACTGATTTCGTCGTTGGTAAGGCGCGCCGCAGGATGAAGCGCGGTGTACTGCGATAGTGGCATTACGTTAAACTGCATCTGGTTGAGGGATTCAAACAGTTTGCCCTTTTGCTGGTCTTTCGGTATACTATCCCAGTTGGAGAAGTTAAGTACCTTCCGGCCTTCTGTAATATGACCGGCCACCAGCCAGATAGCGGGTGAAATCTGATCGAACCAGGCCAGGTGCGTTTCATTGGAGTGGCAGTCGTAGCAGGCTTTCCTCAACACAGCACTCACTTCCGGCGGAACGTCCGGTTCTCCTGTCACCGGCGGATGAGTAATACGCGGCCTGATAAACTGTAAGGCAATAAAGCAGCCCATCAAGATCAGCAGCACTACTTTCCATTTCTTGTACCGTTTCATAGTGTTGTTATTTATATTTGTGGCAAAGTAAATGACGTGGTCACCGCAAGCAAGTACTTTTAGGTGAATCAGGCAAATGAGGGTGTGAATCAGTCTTATTTAACAATGAACCGGGCAGATAGTTGTCGCAACCCGGCAGCAGACCGGCGAAACCTGTTCATATCCGGACACCTGCCCTTTAAAAACGGACAATAGTATTTACCCAAACAACTCATTATCAGCACATAATGCTATGGCATTATCTTAGTCGGAATTAGTCGCACTACTCCCAAATGTGTACATATGATGATGCTAAGAAATTATATTAAGATCACGTTCAGACATCTCTGGAAAAACAAAACCTACAGTTTTCTGAATATTTTCGGGCTGGCGATTGGTTTAGCCTGCGCCGGTGTAATTTTTCTGTGGGTAGAAGATGAAGTTACCTACGACAGTTCGCATGTAAAAAAAGACCGGATCTACCAGGTGTGGGAAAACTGGAATTACGATGGTAATATCCGCACATTTACCTCTACGCCTGCCCTGCTGGCTGACGCCATGAAGACAGAAATACCGGGCATCACACAAACCTGCCGTACCTCAGAACAGGCCACCAACCTGTTGTTCACCTTCGGGGATAAAAAAATGTATGCGGCCGGTATTTATGTGGATGCCAGTCTCTTTAATATTTTCACGTTTCCTTTTACAGAAGGGAATGCTGCTGTTCCGTTTCCGCAGCTGTACTCCATTGTTATTACTGAAAAAACCGCCCGGAAATTTTTTGGCGACACGAAGAATGTAGTGGGTAAAACTATTACGGTCGATAATGCGCAGCCCTACGTGGTATCTGGTGTAATAAAAGATATCCCGGAAAATTCCACGCTGAAATTTGAATGGGTTGCTCCTTTTGAGATCTATTTTTCCCAAAACCCATATCTGAAAAACTGGGGCTCCAATTCTGTTGACACATATGCCGAACTGGCTCCTCATGCAGACCTGACCGCTATCAACCATAAACTTCAAAACTTCATTGCAGCGCACAGTCCCGGCGCCATTAACCAGGCATTCCTGTTTAGTATGAACAACTGGCGGTTACATGACC
The DNA here is from genome assembly GCF_900168065.1 of Chitinophaga ginsengisegetis. Classification (GTDB taxonomy): domain Bacteria; phylum Bacteroidota; class Bacteroidia; order Chitinophagales; family Chitinophagaceae; genus Chitinophaga; species Chitinophaga ginsengisegetis. The sequence goes on from NZ_FUZZ01000001.1 coordinate 162,708, forward strand.
AGTTCAGTGATGGAAAACAAAGTGGCGGCCGTATAGAGTATGTCCGTTTGTTTTCGCTCATTGCCTGGATCATTCTATTCATTGCCTGTATCAACTTTATGAACCTGGCTACTGCCCGCAGTGAAAAACGTGCGAAAGAAGTAGGCATCCGCAAAGTAGTTGGTGCGGGAAAAGGCAGGCTGATCACACAGTTTATCAGTGAGGCATTGTTTATGTCCCTGCTGGCGGCCGGGGTGGCCGTATTATTGTTATTCCTGGTGTTGCCGGGGTTTAATGCGCTGGTAGATAAACACCTTAGCGTGGGGCTGGACAGGCCGGTACATCTCATCTGGTTGCTGGGGATTACGGTGATATGTGGCGTGCTGGCAGGCAGCTATCCATCACTGTACCTATCTTCCTTTAACCCGGTTTTTGTGTTAAAGGGTATTAAATCCAAGACCGGCAGCGCGGCCTTTATCCGCAAAGGGCTGGTGATTGCGCAGTTCAGTATTTCCATTACACTCATTATCTGTACAGCCATTATTTACCAGCAGATCCAGCATGTGAAGAAGCGGAACCTCGGTCTTAATAAAGATAATCTTATCTCCATGCAGCTTCAGGGTACGATGAAGCAAAACTTTGCAGCTATCAAAACGGCTTTGCTGGCCACCGGCATGGTAGAAAATGCGGCGCTGGCGGATCATGTTCCTTTGTATGGCGGCAACAACACCAGTGATATCGGCTGGACCGGGAAATCTCCCACCGATAACATTCTTATTTCGCAGCGGGTCGTGAGCCCGGAATTCATTCAAACGGCGGGTATGAAAATCGTGGCAGGCAGTGATTTTAAACCCGTAACCGCTGCCAACGGCATGGATGTATTGATAACAGAGTCGCTGGAACAGTTGATGGGTAAAGGAAGCGCCGTAGGCAAAACTATTAACACACCATTCAGTGCCGATTCTGTAATTCATTCCCGTGTAGCCGGCGTAGTGAAAAACTATGTATATGGCAATATGTATGGCACGCCTGATCCCGTGGTATTTTACTGTATGCCTGATGAAGCCAACCTGATGTATGTACGTATGAATACAGGGGCGGACAAGGAAGCCGCACTTCATAAAATCGGCGACGTGATGAAGCAGTTGAATCCGGCTTATCCGTTTACTTACCAGTTTGTAGACGACCAGTTTAACGCCATGTTTACCAATGAAACGCTGATGCAGCAGCTTTCCCGGTTGTTTGCCACACTGGCTATTGTGATCAGCTGCCTGGGATTATTCGGACTGGCTGCCTATACCGCCGAGCGCAGAACCAAAGAAATAGGCATCCGTAAAGTGCTTGGCGCCAGTGTATCCGGTATTACCCGGCTGCTTTCCGCCGATTTCCTGAAGCTGGTGGGTATTGCAGCGCTGATTGCCTTCCCGGTGGCGTGGTATACGATGGACCAGTGGTTACAGAAATTCCCTTACCGCATCTCCATTCATTACTGGGTGTTTGTGCTGGCCGGCATCGCCGCCATGCTGATAGCCCTGCTCACTATCAGCTTCCAGAGCATAAAAGCGGCGTTGATGAATCCCGTAAGCAGTTTAAAAGCAGAATAACGCCATCGCGTATATCAATAGTTCCTGCGGGGAGGTTTGGCTCAAACCTCCCCGTTTTGTTATGGGCCATTGAGAAGTGAAAAAGCTGCACATTTGTTTACTTACTACTAAGTAAGTATATTTGTGCCGCAAACGGCAAAATATGTCTGAAACAAAAGATAAAATAGTGGCGCTGGCCGACCGCCTGGTAAGGACTAAAGGGTTTAATGCCTTTAGTTACAAGGACATTTCAGGACCGCTCGAAATAAAAAATGCAGCGGTACATTATCATTTCCCGGCAAAGGCCGACCTGGGCGTGGAAATAGTGGACCAGGACGTTGCGAAATTTATTGCGCAAACAAACAGGTGGAAAAGTTTGCCGGAAGAAGAACAGCTGGTGAAGCTGATAGACGTATTCCGGCGGCACAGCAAGGAAGGTAATATCTGTTTGATGGGCTCTCTCGCACCAGATTTTGAGACGCTGGAACCGGCTATGCAGGCGAAAGTACAGGAAATGGCCAACGGCATCCTCGCCTGGCTTAGCCATTGCCTCGAAGAAGGCCGGAAAAAGAAACGTATTCACTTTAAAGGCGCCGCCAAGACGCGGGCGCTCATTATCATATCCAATTTGCAGGCGTCCCTTCTTTTATCGAGGGTGATGGGACCATCGGCTTTCCGCCATATTGCGGAACAGCTGCTGGACGACCTGTGTCATAAATAACCAGCTATGAAAAGAGTTGTCATAACAGGAATGGGGACAGTATCCCCTGTCGGTAACAATGTTACTGATTTCTGGAATAGTCTTGTTAACGGTAAAAGCGGCGCTGCCACCATCAGCCATTTTGATGCCAGCCGCTTCCGCACACAGTTTGCGCATGAGCTGAAAGGCTTTGATCCCACTGCATTGCTGGATAAAGGTGAAGTGCGCAAAACCGATCCGTTTACACAATATGCCCTGGTAGCAGCCGACCAGGCGGTGAAAGATTCCGGGCTGGACTTCAGCACAATGGACCCTTTTGATACCGGCGTGATCTGGGGCTCAGGGCAGGGCGGTATGCAAACGTTCGAGGAGCAGGTCACCGAATATGTTTCCGGCGATTTTAATCCCCGTTTCAGCCCTTATTTTGTACCCAAGCTCATCACCAATATGGCATCGGGCATGATCTCCATTAAATATGGCCTGATGGGTATTAACTATACAACGGTATCGGCCTGCGCTACTTCCAATACCGCTATCATGGATGCGTTAACGTATATCCGTTTGGGTAAGGCGAAGGTAATTGTAACCGGTGGCTCTGAAGCGCCCATTACGCCTGCATCCGTAGGCGGGTTCTGCGCCATGAAAGCGATGTCGGTGCGCAATGATGACCCCACTACCGCTTCACGTCCTTTTGATGTACACCGCGATGGCTTTGTAATGGGAGAAGGCGCCGGCGCGCTCATACTGGAAGAGTATGAACATGCCAAAGCCAGGGGCGCACATATTTATGCTGAAGTTGCCGGCGCCGCTATGACCGCCGATGCCTATCACATGACAGCTACCCATCCGGAGGGACTGGGCGCCCTGCGGGCGATGCAGCTGGCACTGGAAGACGCGGGGTTGAATAAAGAAGAAGTGAATTACCTCAATGCGCACGCTACCTCTACGCCGGTAGGCGACCTGAGTGAAATAGCCGCTATCGGCAAAATGTTTGGCGCCGCGCCGGCACACCTGCACATCAGCGCCACCAAATCCATGACCGGTCACCTGCTGGGCGCCGCGGGCGCTATAGAGGCTATTGTCAGCGTCATGAGCATTCAGAAAGGCATCATCCCTCCTACTATCAATACGCAGGAACTGGATGCCGCCATTCCTTCTACCTTACAGATTGTACTGGGAACCGCAATAGAAAAAGAAGTAAACGTAGCCATGAGCAATACGTTCGGCTTCGGCGGACACAATGGTATTGTTGTTTTCAGAAAAGCTTAATAAAAGAGGCCCGGCAGCGTACCGGGCCTCTCTCTTCATTATTTCACCACCGTAGCTTCAAATTCAATCTTTAATGTTTCAAAAAGACTCTTCACTTCCAGCAAAGTGAGCGCCTGCTTAATACCATGCTTGGCTATCCAGTCCTGGAAAACATCAAAGCAGTCCAAAAACTCAGCGGATGAAGTAGTATATACATTCAACCTCGCAATACCGCTGCACTCGTATCCTGCATCACTGATCACTTTTTCCAGATTTTCCAACGCCTGTATTACCTGGGTTTTCATGTCAGCGTTACTTGATTGCCCGTCGGCGTCTATAGCCGTTTGACCTGAACAATAAAGCGTGCCTGCCGCCTGTTTTATTTCAACGGCCTGCACATAACTGCGTTTATCCTGCCACTGCCACGGATTAATAACCTGTTTTTCCATTTGCTGATCCTTTTAGTTTGTGCCACTGCCGGCACAACAGTTAATAAAAAATGTACACTGCAAAGATGAGAACAATGCCCCCTTCCTTTGTGTGACAAACATCACAATTATAAACCGCGGAGAATAAGATCAGGACGGACGCCAAAGCCTGCTAAGGGTTTCACGCGAAACGCCCAGGTAGGCAGCCAGCAGGGTTTTAGGTACTCTTTGAAATAAAGAAGGATATCGTGTAAGGAGTTGTTCATAGCGCTCCTTTGCATTGGAAGTAAGGAAAGACAAGATGCGCTGCTGCGACCCAATGTGACCGCCATTCGCTTTTTTGAGAAAGAAATAGGTCATCTTTGGAAGACCGGCACATAGCTTTTCGTAGTCCTCCAGCGAAAGACACAACACGGCCGTATCTTCAAGGCATTGCAACGACATGGTAGCTTTGGTTTGATTGAAATAGGCCAGGAAATCACTCTCCCACCAATCTTCCATCGCAAAGGAAACAATGTGCTGCCTGCCTGAGTCGTCGTCATACACGAGCATGATCAGTCCTGACACTACAAAATAAGAGTACTTTACACGTTCCCCATGCTGTATAAGAAACTCACGCTTTTTATACTTTTCAATAGTGAAATGAGCGCGCACAAACGCAAATTCCTCATCGGTAAGCGGCACTATTTTTTTTATATGTTCCCTTAGTTTTTCCAGCATATATCAGCAATATAGCGTCACAAAGTTATAGTAACCGCTGATATCAATCACCTTTTTATCCCACAAATCCGGCACTCCGTCACATTAATTCCTGCCTGCATCACAACCCGGGAAATACCTGCCCTAAAAATTTCATCTTTCCATAAATAATAACCCGGTATGAAAAAACTATCCCTGGCATTCTTTATACTGTGTGCTTTCATCAGCGCAACAGCCCAGTTGAAACAAAGCCTGGTTTCCTTCGGGCAACCCGACAGCATCTATTCTGCTGTGCTGAAAGAAAACAGACCTCTATGGATATACACGCCACCGGATGATACCAGCTACTTTGTAAAGCCCGCCTATCCCGTGGTGTATGTGCTGGATGGCGACTTCCACTTCTCTTCCCTTCAATCCATGATCCTGCAACTCAGTACCATCAACGGCAATACCGCATTGCCGCGGATGATCATTGTTGGTATTCCGAACACGGGCCGTAACCGTACGCGCGACCTCACTCCCACACGCGATTCCGTGTATGCCGGCTCCGGCGGTGGCGAGGCTTTCACCGAGTTTATCGGCAAAGAACTCATTCCCTATATCGATAAAAAATACGCTACTGCTCCCTACCGCACACTGATAGGGCACTCCCTCGGCGGACTGATGGTAGTGAACACCCTGTTGCATCACCGGGAACTGTTTAATGGTTACATTGCAATAGATCCGAGCCTTTTCTGGAACAAAGGCCAGATACTGCAACAGGCCACCCGGCAATTACAACAGCCATTTAAAAATAAAAGTTTATACCTGGCCGTGGCGCATACCATGAAACCCGGACTGGATACCGTGCAATTAAGAAAAGATACCTCACAGGGATCTGTTCATACCTGCGCTATCCTTACCTTAACAGACCTCCTGAGAAAATTTCCCGGCAACCAGTTAAAATGGAGTTATAAATATTATGAAGATGATGACCATAACTCGATACCATTTGTGGGAGAATACGACGGGTTAAGATTCCTGTTTCCGCATTACCGTTTTCCTACTTATCTCTATACTGATAACAGCTGCCCGGCAGACTCGCTGAAAACACTTATCACCACGCACTTCAATACCTTGTCGAAAGACATGGGCTACCGCGTACGTCCCTACGAAACTACAATGAATGAATTCGGGTACGCTAACCTGCAACGGAAAAATTTTGATAAATCTAAAATGTTCTTTCAGCTGAACATAGATTATTACCCGGAGAGCTTTAACACTTATGATGGTATGGGAGATTATTACCTGGAGATGAAAGATACTGTCCGTGCCAACATCTTCTGGAAAAAAGCACTGAGCATCCGGTTTACAAAGGAAATTAAAGATAAGATGGAGATGGTAAATAACACTCCGTCACGTTGAGGGTTACTATTGTTTGAAAAAAGGGGCTGCAGTCACAGCCCCTTTTTATTTGTTTATGGTAAGGTATTAAAATTAATCACCGGCGCTGTACCCGACGGTGTACGGGTAAGCGGTGTATTGATCTTTACAAAATTGGAGAAGAAACCACAGTTACGCAGGTAAAACTTTGTAGATTCCACGCCACCGGCAAAGTCCATACGGGATTGGGATGCAGCAGTAGCGTCGCCTGTAAACTGCGCCTTTGTTAACTCATACCAGGTACCGTTGGTATCCATTGCCCACTGGTTGCCGTATTGTGCTTTCCTGCCGATGTAACCTGTTTCAGTAGAGAAATTCTCCAGGAAAGAATACAACCCTGTTAAGTAAGTGTTGGTTTGCGGACGCCGGAAGCTGGCAATCAGCTGCCAGGCGCCGGTTTCAGGGGCATAAAACCAGGAAGTGAATTCCGTTTTATTATTTGCCACCGGCACAGCACGAGTTAAAAAGCGATAAGTAGTACCCGCCTGCCAGTTGTATACCAGGTAGCTTTGTCCGCCTGCGCCTTCATTGCCAAAGGAACCTGTTTGTACATTGGGGCCTTTGCGCAGTAATTCTATCTTCAGTGAATCCGGGATGCTGTTGGGATCATCTGTATCGGCAGGACTCCAAACTGAAAATAATACCCTTCTTTCTGTTGTACTGTTTACCTGTATGCCAAAATATCCCTGGCTAAAGCCATTGGACATAAAGTAAGATCCAACGGGGTCCTGACCGGTGGGCACCGTTACTTCATTATAAAACCATTCAACGCTTTTACCTGCGGGCGGTGTATAACCCAGGTGTACAGAGGGGCCTCTTCTGCCCCAGTATACATCGGTTTGAATGTAGTTGAGCCGGCCACTGGTGGCGGTGCCGCTGATGTACAGGTCAGACAGGTCGGCGAAGTAGCTGCCTGTTTTGGATACGCCCTGGAAATCTACTTTCACATAGCCGGTATCCGTTAGGTTGAAATCTCCCACATCAATCGTGTGGTAGTTGCCGCCGGAAGCGGTAATAGTTTTCGACTGGCCCGCTGCTGTTATTTTCAGCTGACTGCTGCCACCGGGTACTTTTCCTCGCAACGCCAGATGCAGCGTGCCGGTAGTGCTGGTGCGGAAGTAAGCGCTGAATACGGAACTGCTGCTGGTCCAGTTGGCCAGGCCATAGTCTACCACTACTTCCGCAGCGCCGGCGCTGCTTTGTGTTAACCAGGCGTTGCTGCCCAATGCCACGGCAATATCCGTAATGCCGGAAGCCTTAACAGTGGCGGGCGACAGACTGTCTTTCGGGGATTCGCCGGAGGCAAAATAGTTCTTTGAACAGGATGCGAGGGTGAGGCATCCGAATGCGAACGCAAGCGATAATTTTGGTTTCATTGCACTGTATGTTTGGTTAAAAAAGACAAATGGGCTCACAGATTTTTTCGTACGCTCTTCTACGTGGTATACCTTGAATTTAGTTACTGCAACAGTTATACGGAAATAACAACTGCCAATTATGACATTGTAATGACGCCTGTATTTTAAGAAGCGGGCCGATTGTGTTATTTATCTCCCAAAAATAAATACGGTGATGACATAGGGGTACACCGGGTACATGGTGTCTTCCTCTAAAGCAATAAATATCACCTTCATGATGAATCAGCAACGCATATACCAACAGCCAGTGCAACGAAAGAAAAGATATACCTGTTTGTTACTCGCCTTATTTGCATTTACTCCCGCACAACGCCTGTGGGCCCAGCTGGGCGCCACTTCGCTTAATGGCCCCGGTATAGGGATCAGCGTGGATTACCTGCCTCCCTCCCGTTATATCAGGCCGGAAGACAGTGTAAAAACAAAGTCCACCACCTCGCAGCAGCGCTATAATTTCGGCGCCGTATTTATGCTGAGCAGCTATGTGGATACCGCTACCGGAAAGGTCCGTAACTGGAGCCTGTCGGCCTCCGGCAGCTATACCAAGCTGATTAACGAAGATTATGATCACCGCATCTTCCCGGAAGAACTGCTGGAAACACAACTGGCATTGCAACATTTCAGGAGTATCGGTAACCGCTGGGGTATGCTGAGTGTGTTATCCGGCGGGGTTTTCACCGATATGGAAAAGATCAATGGGAAAGATATTTTTATAAACGGAGGCGTATTATTTGTAAAACAACATAACCGGCGGTTCTCTTATGGTATAGGCGCTATGTTTACCAATAGCTTTGGTACGCCTATGCTGTTGCCCGCATTGCTCATTAAGTATCAAACAGACAGCAGGTTCAGGATAGATGTTAATTTCCCGGAGAAGATCAGTGTATCCAGCAGTCTGAATAAACAAACAGACCTGGCGCTGGCGTTCCGTATGCGCGGTTCCTCGTACGACGTGGAAAATGCACCGGATAAAAAACGGCTGATGGGTTATGCGGAAATAAGCGTGGGACTGGAGAATACGTGGCACCTGAACAGGCATATAGATTTTGTGGCATCGGGCGGAAGTATCCTTTACAGCGGTACTACTTTCCGGGAGAAGAATTTATCGGAGATGTTTTCGGATAAGCCGATGCATCGCTTTGCCACCAACTACTTTTTCAGTGGCGGATTGCGGTGGAATTTCCAGCCACGCAAGCAATAAAAAAAAACGGTCGCTGTTTGTTTAAGACAAACAGCGACCGTTCAGTTATATTAAGTCTCTATCTCACTTCGTAAGGAGGCTGTGCAGGCGCCTTGTAAGGCTTTGTTTGCAACAGGCTCTTTATCTCTGTGATGGCCCGTTCCAGCTGTGGATCAACACCTTTGGCCATATCGCCGAGATTTTCATCTACTGCAATATCCGGATCTACGCCGTGTCCTTCGCGGAACCAGGTGCCGTCGTTGTTAAACATCCGGAACGATGGTACGGTGATGATGCCGCCGTCTATTAACCCCGGTGTGTTGCTGATGCCTATGAGGCCGCCCCAGGTACGGGTGCCGATGATAGGGCCCAGTCCTGCTTTGCGGAAGTAATCCGGGAACGCATCGCCACCGGAACCGCTCCAGCCGTTGATGAGCATCACCTTCGGTCCGAAATGCGCATAAGAAGGCCATTGGGTGGGCGTACCGTTACGGGTGGCCCAGTAAGCCAGTGGCTTGCGGTTCAGCATTTCAATAAAACGATCAGGAACCTGTCCGCCGTTGTTGAAACGTTCATCAATGATAAGGGCTGCCTTATCCCATTGACCGTTAAACTGGCGGATCAGCTCATCCTGCCCGTCGATGCCGGTACTTGGCACAAAGATGTATCCCACCTGGTTATTGGTGGCATCCGCAATACGTTTGCGGTTACTTTCTATCCAGGCCAGGTGACGCAGGCGGTATTCGCTGCCGATAGTTTTTACAATCGCCGTTTTAGCGCCTTCCAGCGAAGGACGGCTGTTCCAGGTAAGCTCCACTACTTTCCCGGCGAGCGACTGGAACGCACTGTAAGGTTCCTGCGCGGTGGTGAGCGGCTCACCGTTTACGGCCAGGATGTAATCGCCTTCGTGGATGTTTACACCCGGTTCGTCAAGCGGGTTGCGGGCTTCCGCATTCCATGCCGCACCGCGGATGATGCGTTTAACTTTATAGTATTTACCATCTGCCTGCCAGTCCACACCCAGGTAGCCTACATTTTCATGTTTGCCATCTTCAATATCTCCGCCAAAGTTATACGTGTGCGACGCATTCATTTCACCCAGCACTTCATTGATCACAAAGCTCACTTCCTCGCGGGTGCGGGCGCCTTCCAGGAGATGCAGGTATTTATCTTTTACATTGTTCCAGTTTACACCGTGCATGCGGGGATCGTAGAAGAAGTCGCGTTCCATGCGCCAGGTGTCCATAAACAGCTGTTTCCATTCTTCTGCGGGGTTCACGGTCATTTCCATTTCTTCCACCCGCATGGCGGTATCAATTTTCTGATTTTCCGCTACATCGATCACGCCATAGGGTCCGTTATTGATCAGTATTTTGTTCCCGTCGGCGGAAAGTTCGTACTGGCCCGGATCTTTGATGATGGTTTTCACCTGTTTGGTGGCGATATCATAGTATTGCAGGGTGGCTTCACCGCTGCTTTCCTCGTCGCTGGGCGGCGTGCTGCTAATGAACAGGATCTTGCCTTTCACTGCACTGAGGCGGGAGTAGTTGCCGCCTGGCACCGGCAACAGTACCATCCTGGCTTCCATGTTGTCCAGGTCGATGCTGGTGGCGGTTTCCTTTTTCTCTTCCGCAGGCTTCTCCTTCTTCTCTTTTCCTTTTTTGGCAGCCGGTTTTTCCGGTTCCTTTTTATCTTCCTTTACATTCACCGCATCGTTGCGGGTTGCCAGCAGGGAGGGTGTTTCCTTTTGCAGGCCAATGATCCCGATCACGGTGCTGTTGGCGTAGATGAAGGTATTGTCGATGCTGCTGTAGGTAGGTTTGAACGACTGGTTAGTGAGTACATAGAGATACTTACCATCTTCATCAAACACCGGCCGGGCGGCATCATAGAAGCCGCTGGTTACCTGGTGGCGCTGGTTATTTTTTGTATCGAAGAGGAATACCGCTTCATGACCGTTGTCCATGTCGCGGCTATAGGTGAGCCACCTGCTGTCGGGAGTCCAGCTGAAACGGAAGCCTTCCAGTACGTCGGGTGAATAATGAAGGGCTTTGTCTACCGCCGTGGTTTTACCACTGGCTATATCCAGCACCCATATTTTCAGTTCCTGGTCTATAAACGCCACTTGCTTGCTGTTGGGCGACCAGTGCGGGCGATAGCGGAATCCGGCGCCGTAGTGCGTGATTTGTTTAGCTTCATTTTCCTTGCCGGCGGAGGCCAGCCAGAGCTCATATTCGCCCGACTTATCACTCCACCAGGCAATGGTTTTGCCATCGGGCGACCATACGGGGTAGCGTTCTGCCACGCCGCTGGTACGGGTGAGGTCTTTCACATAACCGTTTATGGCGGGTACGGAGAATACATCGCCGCGGGCGCTTATCAATGCACGCTGGCCATCAGGGCTGATGGCGGTGGACTGGATATATTTCACCGTGCGTTGCGTGCGTGGTTTCAGCGCGGCGAGATCCGTGCTGATATTGATCTTCACCTCGGTGGATTGCTGCGTGTTCAGCGACAGCACAAACAATTTACCATCGGCTTCATACACGATGTCGTCCGGCCCCAGCGAGGGAAAGTGCACGTCATAGTCTTTGTAGCTGGTAATTTGCTCGTATGCTTTGGTATTGGTATCGTAGCGCCAGATGTTCATCCTTTTCTCTGCGCCGCGGTCGGACAGGAAGTAGATGAAGTTGTTGTGCCACATGGGGAATTCATCGCCGGCTTCACTTTTAGCGGAGATATTCTCCGACTGTTGCTTCGTAAAATCAAACACATGAATATCTGCTTTCATACCGCCACGATATCTTTTCCAGTTGCGGAAACTCTGGGAGCGGGTTACCAGGGCCATTTTGGAGCCATCCGGCGACCATGACCCGAATTCTGCATAGGCCAATGGCAGTTTGGTAGCGGCGCCTCCATTTTCCGGGATGGTATAAAACTGGTTGAAGCGTTCTTTGGTGCTTTCCCTGCCGGAGGCGAAGAGCACCTGTTTGCCGTCGGGCGTCCAGTCCACCACGCGGTCGGAGCCACCATATGAGGTGAGGCGCAGGGGTACGCCGCCGGCTACCGGTAACACGTATACGTCGGTGTTACCATCATAGTTGGCACTGAAGGCGAGTTTACTGCCATCCGGCGAAAATTTCGGAAAGGTTTCCACGCCCGGTGGAGAGATCAGTTTGATGGCGGTACCACCTGTTTTCGGAACAATCCAGATATCATTGGCATAGGAAAATGCGATCTGCGACCGGGATACATCAGGATAGCGGAACAGGCCGGCATCTACCTGTGCCATTGCCTGTTTTCCTGCTATAGCAGCAAGGAAAACCAGGGCCGTTTTTTTCATCATAAGCGTTTTAAATTTTTTGACAGGACCACTTTTACGCGGTTTATTTGTTGCGGATTAAAAACCAGTTTGCTAATCTATGGAAATCCGTTGATACCATAATTACCCCTGATCACAAATAAAATATCATGATAATCAGTATTGCGAAGTAGTTATTTCCCGATGTGCAAAAAATATAGAATAGCCGCTATGGGGAGTCCTGGGGCAAAATGCGTGTGCATAAAGGCTGTGCTGCTTTATATTCCGGGCCTTTTACGCAAAAAAAGCCGATCTTTGTAAGGTATCAAAATATATACATAAATATGGCTAGATCCCAGGAAACAGTTGGTAAAAAAGAAAAAGAAAAGAAAAAAGCGAAACAAAGACTGGATAAACAGGAAAGAAAGGAAGAACGAAAGAGAGAAAGCGGTAAAGGAAAGAGTCTGGAAGATATGATGGCTTACATAGATGAGAATGGTAATATCTCCTCTACTCCACCCGATCCAAGCAGGAAAAGGGAAATCAATGTGGAAGACATTCAGCTCGGACCAGGCAGACAATTGCCGGAAGAACCAGCAGAACTGATCCGCAGAGGTGTGGTGAAATTTTTCAATGAGTCCAAAGGTTACGGGTTTATTATCGATCAGCAGACACAGGATAGCGTGTTCGTACACATTAACCAGCTGACTGAACTTATTAAAGAAAAAGACAAGGTAACTTTTGAAGTGGAGAGAGGACAGAAAGGTCCAAGTGCCGTTAACGTAAAGAAAGAAGTAAAAAGCTAAACTGTAACAGGTCTGGCTTTATTAAAATAAAAAATCTGAGCGGTTATTGATAATCGCTCATTTTTGTGCGTGGTAAGGTACTGAGCCACCTTCCTAAAAAAATACAGCGTGCCGCATCCAGTGAAAAAATTCTTCCAACGTCCTATCATCTGGCTATCCAACAGATTTTCATCCCAGCCGGATAAATCCCAGGTATTTGCGTCCCTATCCCAGCTTCACGAAGAAATCCTGAAAGGCAACCGGCAAAAAGGGTTGATCGTTCCTTTTGATTACGAGCATAGCCGCTTTATTATCTTCTCCGACCAGCATAAAGGCGGAAAAGATGGCGCCGACGATTTTATGGCCGCAGAAGCCAATTACGTAGCCGCGCTCCGTTATTACTACGACAGGGGCTATACCTTTATTAACCTGGGCGATTGCGAGGAATTATGGGAATGCCCGCCGGCAACCGTGATCCGGGAAAACCGCGACACCTTGCTGGAAGAAGCCCGCTTCCTGCAGCAGCAACGTTACTTCCGGGTATTCGGGAACCACGACCTGGAGTGGCATTACGCCGTACCGCGGCAACAATTCCTGAAAGGAATCTTCGGGAAGAAACTGAAAGTATATGAAGGGTTGATCCTGCAAACACGCTACCAGGACCATGATTACAAAATCTATCTCACACATGGCCACCAGGGCGACCTGCGCAGCGACGGCAATGCTTTCAGCAAATGGTTTGTAGCCGCCATATGGACACCCATACAACGCTTTTTTGACATCCGGATGGATACCCTTTCCGATTCCTTCGACCTGGCCGACCGGCACAATATCATGATGTACGAATGGAGCATCCAGTACAAAAAAACATTCCTCGTTTCAGGGCATACCCACAAACCGGTGTTCGCATCACTGGATCACATCGACAAGCTTACGAAACAACTGGATAAAGCCCGCGCCCAGGGAGATACCGGCGAGATTGCCATCTTACAAAAAGCATTGGCAGCAAGACAGGCAGAATATGCCGGCAAACAGCTGGTAAAAACAATGGCGTACCCCTCCTATTTCAACACCGGCTGCTGCTGTTTTAATGATGGCGATATTACCGGGCTGGAAATAGCAGATGGCGCTATCCGGCTGATTAAATGGAAAAAAGATGCACAGGGGAATTCCCGCGTGGTGCTGGAAGAATCCCCGCTGTATTACCTCTTTGATCAGATGACCTGATCAGCTGTTGTTTGTCTCATTGGTTGATGCTGCACCTCTTCGAGGAACGCCTGTTTCACCACTTTCGCCGTTTTATGATCCCCGGTATGGCTCCATCCCGGCGGCATTACAACGTACAGCAGCTTATTTTTTATACCGGGCGCTTTCCGGACATCCTTCCACAAGCCGTACAGTTCACCAAAATAAACATCCAGGAAATTGTTGGGATTCATTTCCCTTGAAATACCGTATTCAATCTGCATATCACGCTTTTCAGGCTGGAAAGTACCAAATACTTTATCCCAGATGTTAAGCAGGTTACAGAAATTGGTATCCATATACAAAGGGTTCTTTGCGTGATGCACCCGGTGATGCGACGGCGTGAGAATGATTTTATTGAGAAAGCCAAGACGCCCGTCTTTAATCAGGTTTTCGCCCACATGGATGAAAGATCCCCAGGTGCCGTCAATAAACATAATGATAAAAAGCAACGGCGGATTAACGCCCATCAGGATGCAGATGCTGGTGCGGATCACATCTGCATAAGGCGCCTCCAGGAAGAAATGCGCATAGGTAACCGAAAGGTTCATGGTTTGCGGCGCATGATGAGTAGAGTGCAGGCACCAAAACAAGCGCACCTTATGCCCGTAGTAATGATAAATAAAGTGGGAGAACTCCCAGATCACATACCCGTAAATAAACCAGTACCATTTAAGAGAAGTATTGATCAACGCATATTTCTCCAGCAATCCGATACAGAAAGCCACCGCCGCAATGGAAATGAACCGGGAGATAAACCGGTTGGCCACAAAGATCAGGAAGGGCATTTTATAGTCTTCGATCTTGAACTTCTTATAAAAAAGGGCCCGCCCTATTTCCAGCAACAGGAGGAAAGGCACCAGCGGGGAAATAACAGAGAAGATCCCGTTTAGTGTAAGCAACACCTTGTAATTCCCCGTTTTACATACTTCTATTAATTGTGAGATCCCCAGGAATCCGATGATCTCCTGGAATACCGTTTGAATGACCTCCATAACGCGCGTTTATTTAGTTTACTTTGTACGTACAATATACGACTTTGTATGAACAAAGTATATACAAAGGAATACTTTTTTCAGATAAGGAAGTGTTTGATAAACCGGGATGATATGCCGGAAGCACCGCCTGATGGGCGTAAATCCGTATATTTATACCCGAAGACCCAAAAATCATTTTATGGAAGAGGCGGACAAACTAAAGCGTATTGTAGAAGCGAGAATGAAGCTCAAATCCCGCTTTGAGGAAAAGATGCGGCTCACCCCATCGGTAGCCGACAACAAACCCAAAGGCAGTGGCAATCCTAACCGGCATGGCATGCCGGTATTACCTGTAGGGCAAACCATCACGCATAAATGGCCTGTACTGGACCTGGGAATACAGCCGGAAATTGAAAAAGACGAATGGCAGCTTATCCTGGACGGCGCCGTGGAACACCCGGTAACATTAAACTGGGAAGACTTCCTCGCGCTTCCGCAAACATCCGACACCTCCGATTTTCATTGCGTTACCACCTGGTCGAAGCTGAATATGAACTGGGTGGGCGTTCGCCTGCTGGACCTGGCTGCATTGGTACAACCCAAAGATACGGCCACGCATATACTCTGTTACGGCTACGACGATTACACCACCAATGTGTCGCTGGAAGAAGCATTGAAACCCGACGTGTTGCTGGTACATACCTTTGAAGGCGCGCCATTACCCAGGGAACACGGCGGACCGGTAAGAATGATCACCCCTGAATTATATGCCTGGAAAGGCGCCAAATGGATTCACCGCATTGAATTCCTCACCACCAACAAACTGGGCTTCTGGGAAGAAAGAGGCTACTCCAATACCGCTTACCCGTGGCGCAATGACCGGTACAGTTAATTCGTTATAAACTTCACCAGTGAAGGCACTAATTGGGCCGACAGCGGCAACGGCGCCTGATTTCCCGCCGGAACCGGTGCGGTGTCTTTCAGTGCATGCGTCATTCCTTTGATCATCAGCAGCTGCGAACCAGGTTTGCAATTATGAAGGATATCCGCCTGCACAGGCGGTACCTGTACATCACTGGTGCCGCCGATAATAAAAAACGGCATCTTTACAGCCGGCAGCAATGCACAGGGATCATAGTGAAAAGTGCTTTTCCAGAAAGTGTATAAGGAGGGATTAAACAGCAGGCTTAATGCCGCCGGTACCTGTTGCGGATTATTACCCTGCCGGAGTTCATTTAAAATCACGGTTACATCGTTGTACAGCGAATCCGCCAGTTTCGGTTTTAACTGCGCGAGCAATACTTTATCCATACATTCCCCTGGTCCGGATAAAGATACCAGGCTTTTGAAGCTCCTGCGGCCGGCGGCCATCAAACCTATTAAGGCCCCTTCGCTATGACCAATAACCGCCACATTTTTAAACTGCTGCGTATTTTTCTGCAGGTGATCTATCCACGCAATGGCATCATCCGTATAATCATCGAGCGAGGTGGCGCTGTTACTTTTTTTGAAGCCGGTACTTTGGCCGATACCACGTTTGTCGTAACGCACGGAAGCAATGCCATTGGCCGCCAAAGCCGCCGCCAGTTGCTGATAGGAGTTACCGTTCGTGGCAGGCGATAATGGGTTATTCCCATTATGATCAGTGGGGCCCGATCCTGCAATGATGAGTACCACCGGCCAGGGTTGTTTCATCACGGGCTTTGTAAGCACTCCATACAGGATACCACCGTCTGTGGTAACCACCGTATCCGTTTCTTCATAAGGCAGCAGTGCGGTAGTTATAAGTTTGGTGCCGGCAATAAAAAAGCCGGCGATCCGGTGATTGTTGTCGAACACCACCCGGAATGTGAGAATGGCCTTACCAAAGCGGTTATCTGCCAGTATAATATCATATGCCGCTTCTTTTGCTGTTTTTTGGGAGATGAGCGCTTCCCATTTCCCATAGGATTGTTCGAGCTGTTGCCAGATCCCTTTGAGCATGTCCGGCGTTACCTTTGTTTTCATATTGGCATCCATATTTTCCCTGGCGCCATCCCAGTTTCCTTTGCCGAGTTGCCCAAAAAATTGAGTGGTTATCTGATCGTTTTGTTGTGCAGATGCCGTGCAAAACAGGATGCACAGGAATGATAACAGGTACCACTTCTTCATGGGTCCGGAATTTTTTTGTTGACCTAAATTAATCGAATAAGGCTGACAGTCCAATTAAAATCGGGTTAAAAAGACAGGGCGCGTTTATTAAAAAATAAACAACTCTTATAGTCTTATTGCCAGATGAAAAAAGATACTTAACTTAAGATGGTATTTTTTCATCATTAAAACCTCAGTATGATTATGAAACTGAAACACCTGACCACAGTGATCCTCTCCGTGGGACTATTGTTCATGATTTCCTGCAAATCGAAACCAAAGGATGCAGACATACAGGCTGCAGTAACCACTGCATTACAGTCCTCTCCCGGCGTTAGTGCAGATGTTAAGGATGGCGTAGTTACCCTTTCCGGATCTGTTGCCAGCCAGGCTGACAAAGATGCGGCAGAAGCTGCTGTTAAGCTGAACCAGGGTGTTAAGAGTGTTGTTAACAATGTTACCGTAGCCCCACCTCCGCCGCCGCCACCAGCACCGGTAGAAGTTACTGCCGATGATGCGCTGAAAACAGCGGTAGCAGGTATTGTGAAAGACTTCCCTGGTATCCAGGCGGATGTTAAAGATGGAGTGATTATCATTACCGGCGAACAGAAAGCTGACCGTTGGAAGAAACTGAAAATGGCGCTGGATGCCCTGAAACCCAAAAAGGTAGATGCCTCCGGTTTAAAAGTAAAATAATCTTTCTCTTTAAATACAATAATCATGGCAGCATTACAGGATAAATACAAAGAGTTGATTGATGCAGCACAGGCTGCAGGCACCAGCAACCTGAAAGTAAACGAACTGGATGGCGTATTGCATATAGAGGGCGAAGCACCTACCGGCGCTGTAAAGGACCAGCTGTGGAACATCTACGGAAAAATTGATCCCAACTTCCTCACCGGCGACGTAGTGATGAATATTAATGTAGCTACTGCGGTAGCAGGCGCTAAACTGAAAGTGATCACAGAGTCATCTAACCTGAATATCCGCAAAGGTCCCGGCACCGACCAGCCTATTGTAGGAAAAGCAGCACACAATGAAATTGTTTCGCTGATCAGTAAACAAAGCGACCAGTGGTGGCTGATCCGCACAGATGCAGGCGAAGAAGGCTATGCCTACGCGCAGTATCTGCAACCGGTAGAATAACCATTGAATGTATAAAAGAGAAGGCGCCCGTATTGATTACGAGGCGCCTTCTCTATTTTATAGCTACAGGTGGTTATTTAAATATCTTAACAGAAATGCGCCAGCGGGGTGTGGTAACCGTCGCTATATAAATCCCTCTTGCTACATTTGGTACCTGGAACTGGAACAGGTTTATCCCCTTCCGCAGCGTAACGTTTTGTGCAAAGATCCTTCTTCCACTTAAATCCACCAGCTGATAAAATGCCGTTCCTGCATAAGTGCTGAACATGTTAGACATTAAAGTAGTGCTACCCAGGAATACGCCGGTGAGTACATTGGGCGTTCCTTTGGTGCTATTGGTACTTTCACCCACCGTAAGCGTTCCGTTATTGTAAATAAACGAATAGTTCGCAGCAGCAGCCCCGGCAGCAGTAATCGGATACTGCCCCGGAAACGAATACAGTGTAGCCGTAGACGTTAGCACCGGGCGTTGGGTGATAACGGTTGAATCATCGTCATAAACAAATCCGGTGTAATCTATTTCAAAAGCAGGATTGGGCATCCCGTATATTCTGCTGGTATCTTTCGGAGTAGCCGTTAAGAGGGCCGGGCTGATCACCAGTGTTCTCTGAATTTTTTCTGCAGATGGATATACGTTATAATCCCACTGGGTAGCGGTAATGGTATCGGTACCCGCACCCAGGATTTTAACCTTCCATTGATTATTAGCGGTACTGTCCCGGTAAACCCTGGTGAGCGCAGGGTTGCCGCCGGAAAAGGTAACGGGCAAAAGCGTGTTATCACTGCCGGCGGTCAATGCAAAGTCAGCATCTCCATATTGCTTCCAGGCAATGGAATCCATTCTCAGGTTACCGGGAATGCCAATTTTGTAGGCGCCTATTGAATCATTCAATACGATGAAACGTACTTTGGCGCCTTTGTAAGTAGCTATGAGGCTGTCTCTGTGCAATACATTATAAGTAACAGCTGTATCGGCAGACCATACGGCCAACACGGCGGAGCTGTCTTCCTGCTTCCGGAACGCCAACGCCCAGATGTCATTATCAACGGTGGGAAGTCTTTTAACAAACCCCGGATTGCTCCCCAGGTACCCCGTCATTTCCTTATAGGCATTATAAGATGGTTTGGGTGAAAAGTCCCATCTCAGCAAACCGAAATTACTTTCCTTATCTGCGGCATTGTTGCCATCGTTATGCAGGTCGTACCAGAATATTTTCTCTACCCCCAACGATAAATAATTCAGGTATACCCGCTGCAGCAGGTTGGCCTGGTCGCTTTCAGAGTAACCTCCCGCCAGCGAAGCGGTACCCATGAGTATACCTCCCTGCCAATCGCCATAAGTAAACAGCGACATGGCTTCTCCTACATTTACATCGGTACTGTTGTACGCATGAATGATGGGATAATAGGTATCGCCCGGCTGGAGGTTTTTGGGGCTGATAAAACGATCAACAAGTACATTGGATAAGGCCGGCACTCCTCCTGCCAGGGCATCAGGACTTACAGCAATCCTGGTAGTACTCTGCGGTATACCGGGTTTGGTCCAGAAAGCTTCAAAGCCCAGCCTGAAATAAGGATAGGTAATCCCTGTTTGCGATACATTGCTCCAGGTACCATCCGGGTTCTGAATACCGGTATAATAGAACGGTAATACATTCACGGCCAGCATTAATCCGCCGTTGATCACATAATTACGCAGGGGTTCCAGCAGGGGCTGATCGGTGGTGGTGGACTCAGAACCCAGTATCACGGGGAACTCCGCGGGATCAACAGTGGCCAGCTCGCTGAACGGGATAGGCTCCAGGGTGATACCCGGCAACCACGAACGCCACGTTTCCACCTCATCGAGATTAGGAACCCTGGGTGATACCGCAATCCCTACTTTGAAAGAGGTAGTATCTTTTCCTAACTTATGCAAAGCATATCGAATGGCTTTAACAACAAACTGCGGCTGCTTCTGGATGGTAGGCGCCACAAAGGAGGAGCCGCCGGACTCCGTGATCCAGACAGGCATACCCGAATCGCCGCGCAGTTTCATTTCTGCATAGAAGTCGTTCCGCATACGGATGATCCGGGCGCTTTTGTCTGTTGCATAGCCATAGGGATGAACAGCTATTTTATCGAAGTAGCCTTTTGCACCGGCGTTGTACATGTTTTTCAGGTAGTCGGTATTCCATCCGGAAAGACCGCCAACGATCACCGCGCAGGCCGTGTCAATGCTCTTTATTTCTTCATAGGCTGCTTTCAGCACCGGTACGTATTGCGTTGCATTGGGACTGGGTTTCCAGAAGCCGCCATCCTGTTCATTCCAGATCTCCCAGTATTTCATATCGCCGTGATAGCGGGTTACCACTGCATTTACAAACGCCCGCCATTCGGGCAGGTGATTATAAATAGGCACCATATCCGGCCGGGGTTTGGTAATCTCCGAATCAAACGCCTGTAAGATGGGAAGGATCTGGATACCATACTGCCGGCATTTCAGCAGCAGCGAATCATACCTGCTGAACTGCATAACACCGGCGGTAGCGCATACGTAGGAGAATTGTATATCTACCCGCATCCATTTGATACCTGCCTGCTGGCATTTCAGCAGTTCATTATCAATCATAGGCCACTCCGGATTTTTTTGTGCATGCGCACAAACGCCCCAGGGACTTCCTGTTTGTGCGGAAAGAGTGATGTAGGGCAACAGGAAAGTAATGCATATAGTAATGCAGCGAATAATTTGGTTGATCATAAAATGTTTTTTAAGATGTTACATTATCAATAGCCGTCATTTTGTGGAAATGCAGAGATACCACCTGCTGTTTTATCTATCTGATCCTGCGGTATAGGTCTTAGTACATGAAAGGGTTTAATATTTGGTGCACCGGTCGGATTATGCAGCCGTACCCTTTCCAGCAATTTCCCGGTACGAACCAGGTCAAACCACCGGTGATGTTCACCAAGCAGTTCCCGTTCTCTTTCGTCCAGGATAAAATCGATGTTGAGGTCGGAGGCGGTTATTTCCATAGCGGCCTGGTTGGCTGCCGTTTCTTCTGCAGTGGCGCCGGGTTTGGCGGCACGTTTGCGCACGGCGTTTACATACGGCACTGCTTCTGCGGCCTGGCCGCTCATCATCAGCGCTTCTGCTGCCACGAGGTACGTTTCCGCCAGGCGGGAAACAATAAAATCGCGGGAACCTGCTTCGTTGTTAATGTCGGGTCGTTGCGGATCGAGGAACTTTGTCAGCGTTGGAAAATTGGTTTGGTTATACTGACTGGGAGCAATAACGGTATAGTTAACGGCATTCCTTTCTGCGGCAGTATATTCACGCCCCGGAAAATAAGCGGCGGTATCACCCAGTTGCAGGGTTACCCGTTTACCGTTAATCGTATAGGCGCCAGGGTTATTACAATAATATACTGTAACAAAACTTCTTTCGTAGCGACTGTCATGTGCTTTATCGAACAATGTGTCCGTGGTGAAACGGGTAGGTCTGAAATACGAATACGGTCTTCCGTTAGCGAGGTCCCTGGCCATTCCCGGCAGGGAAGTATAGCTCATAATAAAGAACAGGTGAGTTTGATTGCCAACGCCATTGGTCAATACATTTTTACTGTATTGTACGGCAAAAATAACTTCGGGATTCTTCTCTCCGCTACCCTGTGCAAACACATCCGAAAAATTATTCAGCAGCTGGTATTTATAATTACTGATCACATTTTTTGCCAGCGTAGCGGCCTGCTGGTAATCGCCTGGCTGCCGGGCGGTGGTGCCTGCCCGGGTGAGGTATACTTTCGCCAGCAGGTTTTCAGCTGCTGGTTTTGTAATACGGCCATACTCCGTAGTGGTGGCGCCCAGGTTGGCGATGGCAAACTGCAGATCCGCAATGATGGCTTTGTATACGCTGTCAATGGGTGTGCGGTGTGCCACCGTAGTTACTTCAGTAGTTTCTGTGAGCGACAGGTTCACCGGTCCCCAGGTTTGCACCAGCAGGAAATAATACATAGCGCGCAGGAAACGTACTTCTCCCACCCTTGCATTCCGCGTTCCTTCTGCAATGGGTACCAGCGGCGCCCTCGTGATCACAGCGTTGCAGGCGTTCACCGCCAGGTTGAGATCATTCCACGGACTGGAAATAAATCCCCTGCCGGGCGTAAGGTTGAAGTTATAGGCATCCAATGCCAGCTCCCCGCTGCCGCACATATAAGTATCGGTACCATACACGGTTAACTGTGCGCCCATCTGGTTACCATACCAGGCGCGCAAATAGCTGTAAGCGCTGTTTACGCCGGCGTTAAAGCCCTCCGGCGTATTAAGGTAGTTATCCGGGATACCGGAACGCATATCCTCATTCAGTTGTTTATAACAGGAAGAAGTAAAACAGGCGAATATGATGATAATAAAGCAAATCGGCTTCATAAACGGAATTTAGAAAGTGAGGTTGATGCCAAATACATAGTTCACATAAAAAGGCTGACTGAGGATTTCAGGATCTATCCCCTGGTCCTTGTGTACGAAGGACGAGAACACATACGGATTTTGCACGTTGGCGTATATACGAAAAGATTGTATACCGGCATGTTTCAGTGTGCTGCCTGGCAGGCGGTAGCCCAGGTTGATATTTTTGATCCGCAGGTAATCGCCTTTAAAATAGGTAAGCGTGCTGCCGAAAACCGGCCCCTGTCCTTGTCCGGCGCGTGGCCGCGGATAGGTATTCACCGGGTTATCCGGCGTCCAGTAGTCCACGTTTACGGTGTTGTACCGTCCTTCGAGTGCAAAGGTGTTACCGCTGCGCAGCGGATCTTTTACCAGGTGTCCGAATGCACCGTTAAGAAAAACTGACAAATCAAAACCGCGGTAACTAAAGCGGCTGGTGATGCCGCCGGTCCATTTGGGTCTTACCTGGCCCAGGATCATACGGTCGCCTGCATCTATTTTTTTACTGTTGTTCAGATCACTCACTTTTATTTGTCCTACTGCAGAACTGTATTGCGCCGCCTGTTGCTCCTCGCCGGTTTGCCAGATGCCTGTTTTTACATAATCGAAATACACGCCGAGCGGTTCCCCGATAAAGCGGGCATTGCCTACGTCATCTACTTTTCCCTGCGACAGGGAAAGGATCTTTTCCTTATTGTAAGCCATATTAAAATCGGTGCTCCATTCAAAACCGCCTTCCTGCTTTGCTTCGATATTTACAGACGATACGGCGAATTCAATACCCGAATTACTGGTAGAACCCACATTGGAAGTGATGGTAGCATAACCGGAAGTAATGGGCAGCAATCGTGGCAACAAGAGGTCAGTAGTTTTGGATTGGTATACATCCACGGTACCGGTAATCCTGTTATTAAGGACACCAAAATCGAGGCCCGCATTGGCCGACCGGGTAGTTTCCCACCTGAGGGAGCCATTACTCAAACTGGCGGGCCGGTAGCCAAAGGCGGCCACCCCGTCCCAGTCGTACGACGTACGTGACAACAATGCCCTCGTCTGGTAGGGATCTATCCCTGCATTACCATTCTGTCCGTAGCTGAGTCGCAGTTTCAGGTTGTTCAGCCAGTTCTTCTTACTAAAAAAATCTTCGTTACTGATATTCCATCCCAGTGCTACTGCCGGGAAGAAGCCCCATTTGTTCTTTCCGGCGAACTTTGATGATCCATCGGCACGGCCGGTAAGCGTTAACAGGAAACGGTCGTCGAAAGCATAGTTCACGCGGCCCATCCAGGATAAGATGCTCCAGCGGTTGTAACCACTGCCAATACCGGTAATGGTGGCGCCGGCGCCCACGTTATAATAGAGGATGGAATCCAGCCCGGTGGGCAGGTCTTTCACACTACCGCTGCTGCTTTCGCTGTTGAAGTTCTGGAGACTGTATAAACCGGTTACATTCAGTTTATGTTTACGGGCAAATACTTTGTTATAGGTAAGCATGTTTTCCCAGGTATATGACAGCGTAAATGTTTCGCTGTTATTTGCTGCGGGTGCTGCACCGTTCTGGAAAGTGGATGTAGCACCGCGGTAGTTACCGGTTCTGCTTTCTGTGAGATCCGGGGCGAAATTCATCCTGAACTTCAGGCCGGGCGCCAGGTCCGCTTCTCCGTATATGCTGCTGAGAATACGGAAACGTTTATTGCGGTTCACTACTGCTCCGGGCTCCAGGTCTACCATCGGGTTTACCTGCAACTGATCCGACGAAGGGCGCATATTTATTTTCCCGGTGCTATCAAAGGCTGCACTTAAAGGCGAAGTGGTGAGCGCAGCATAAAAAGGGTTTACATCGATGCCATTAGATACGCTGAAAGTGCCCAGGGTAGACATGCCCGCTTTAATGCGGCGGCCTATCTTCTGGTCGATATTAATGCGCGTGGTATACCGTGTAAAGTCCTGTATGCGGATGTATCCTTTATCACTGAAATATCCCAGGGAGATGTTAAAGAGCGTATTATCGTTGCCGCCGGATACGCTCAGTTCGTGGTTTTGCGCGATACCGGTACGTAATATCAGCTGCTGGTAATCGGTAGTGGAGCCGTTTGCGATAGCTGCCAGCTCCCCTTTGTCGAAAATCTTTTCGTCTGCATTGGGGTCTGCATCATTGTAGCGGCCAACAGCGCGGTTGGCTTCCCGGCGGTATGCTGCAAACTGCGGCCCGTTCATCATATTGGCCTTCCTGGTTACATCGGATATGTTGAGATAGGAATTGTAACTGACCACGGCGGGTCCGGGCTTTCCTCTCCGGGTGGTGATGATCAATACGCCGTTGGCGCCGCGGGAACCATAGATGGCGGTAGCGGAGGCATCTTTTAATACATCGATCGACTCAATGTCATCCGGGTTGATGTCGTTTAACCCACCAGACAATGGAATACCGTCCACTACATACAGCGGATCATTCCCTGCGCTGAACGACCGTACGCCCCTGATCAGCACGGATGGCTGAGAGCCGGGTTTGTTACCGGTATTGTTTACGTATACGCCGGGTACCCGTCCCTGCAGCATTTGCTGCACATTGGTTACGGCCACTTCTCTCAGTGCTTTGGATGATACGGAAGAAATAGCGCCCGTTACATCTCCCCTTTTCTGTGTACCATAACCTACTACTACCACTGCATCGAGGCCGGACAGGGAAGGTGTAAGATTCACCAGCAGAAAGTCGCTGCCGGTCAGCGTTGTTTCCCTTGTATCGTACCCGATATAACTAAACACCAGCGTTGCACCGGGAGAAACATTTTTCAGTTCAAACTCCCCGTTTTCATTGGTAAGCGTACCATTGGCCACATCTTTTTCTTTAACGGTAACGCCCGACAGTGGCGGGCCACCGGCAGCCGTTACTTTTCCTTTTATATTTTCTTTGGGAGCAGGCTGCTCCTCCACAAACACGCGTTTTCGTTTGATAACAATTGTTTTCCCGGAGATAGTGTACCAGAGCGGTTTGTCTTTCAGGCAAATTTCCAGCAGGGCAGTAACAGACGCACTTTGCACATCTATATCCACTTTGCCGGTACGCCGCACCAGTTCTGTATTATACCAGAAAAAATAACCGGTTTGCTGCTGCACGGCATCAAACACTTCCTCCAGCGATACATTCTTTTTTGAAATCGTAACAGATTGGGCAGATACATGCGCAAAGGCATGCATACAAACACCGACCATCAAAACGAAGATCATTTTCATAACGAGGAACATTTTAGGGAACGACAAGCCAGGCAAAGGCTCCCCCTTACACTTAGTGTAGAATTTCATATTTTTGTTCAGGTTGGGTTTATCCGTTAAGCAATCTTTTACAAATGGGTGTTGTCGGATTGCCCAATTACTTGCCAGGGGCGTTGCAACCGCTCCTGGTTTTTTTTGGCAATCACTAACGGGAACGGGTGTATTATTCACTCATACGTGGACGTTTTTCATCGTGATGGAATCGTTTTTCATTTACCGTGGAAAAAAATGTGTTACAGGGAAGAAACCATTACCTTTCTTCCTTTAATTTCAAAGTGTATATCTTCTGTTAGTTCAAGCATCTGTAATACCTCTGTCAGACTGCTTTTCCGGGAAATAGTACCGGAAAAATTTTTCGCAGACAGGTTGCCTTCAAACACCGGTTCTATATCATACCAGCGTGCCAGCTGCTGCATGATGGTAACAATATTCTCCGACCTGAACCGGAAAATGCCATCCTTCCAGGCTATTACACCGGGGAGGTCCGGACGGGAAATAGTGAATTGGTTGTTATTTTTAGATAATCCTGCCTGTTGCCCCGGTTGCAATAATTTGCTCACGGTTCCTTTACTTACTTTCACAGCGCCTTCCAGCAGGGTGGATTGGATCTCTGCTGCCTCTTTATACGCCATAATATTAAAGCGGGTACCCAGCACGGCTACTTCCATGTTGGCTACCGATACTTTAAACGGGGCAGATGCATTCGCGGCTACTTCAAAATAGGCTTCCCCGGTGAGGTTCACGCGCCGTTCGCCGGCATTAAAAGCCACGGGATAGCGGAGCGACGACTCCGCATTGAGCCATACTTTGGTACCATCCGGTAATACCAGTTGAAACTGCCTGCCGCGGGGAGTAGTCATGGTGTTATAACTCATGCCCCCGGTACCGGAAATGGCTTCGCTGTTATAAGCCAGGCGGCCGTTGTTCAACGTTACCTGTGTACCGTTTTGCTTCGCCACTACCCCGTTGCCGAGGCTATCGAGTACCACGGTGCTACCGTCGGATAAGGTAAGGATGGCGCCTTCGTGGCCAGGCACAATTGCCGGTACTTCCGGTGCGACGGCCAGCCGGGGCTTTTCCGGCTGACGCAGCCACAGGTAGGCGCCGCCGGCAAGCAACAGGAAAGCTGCTACCGCTGCGGCAGCCAGCCAGGAGTTATGACGTGGTTGCTGGTACGCGGGCTGTTGTTCTTCCCATTCGTGTATGCCAGAGCGTATATGCATGAGCGTTTGATCCCAATCCGTTTTCCGGACAAACTTATCATGGGGCGTTTTTCCCCATAACTGCCACAGTTCTTCTTTTACAGAGTCGTCGTTTTCCAGGTCGCCCACCAGCTGCCAGAACTCACGGATCTCTTCCGGCGTGCCGCTGTCATTCACAAACAGGTGGAACAGGTATCGAAGTCTTGTTGGATCGGAGGACATATAACGTGCTTATACCTTATAAGACGGCACGAAGGAAAAAACAGGACTACTTCTCCCGAAAAAAATTTAACAGGCTTTCTGATCAGCTGATAAAGAAGAGGTTCAAGGCAGCTTTGCTGGAATGATGCCTGCGCAGGAAGTCGCTGATAGACCGGGTAGCCGCTACCATGCTGTTTTTGACCGTACTGGGCGACAGCCGCAGCGCTTCCGCTATCTGCCGGTGGGTAAGCCCCTGTTCACGGCTCATGGCGTAGATCAGCTTCCGTTGCGGAGGCAACTGGTTAATGGCCTGGAGTAATAACTGCCGGCATTCGGCATCTATCAGCAGTTCATCGGCTCCTCTCTGGAAGGCCGGCTCCTGGCGGTCGATATATATTTGCTGTAACCGGGCGTGACGGGCAGTGGTGCGGAGAAAATCAAGCGCTTTGTGATACGCTACTTTGTGTAAAAAGCTTTCCAGGTTCCGGATATTATGCAACAGTTCTTTCCCGATCCAGAACTTTACAAAGATGTCGGTTACTATCTCTTCTGCAATTTCCGGCGCCTTCACAATGGTGATGAGATAATAATACAGCTTATCCCGGTAACGTTCAAACAACAGGTTAAATGCAGGCTCATTGCCAGTTTGCAGCAATTGTATTAATTCCTCGTCTGTATAACTGTTGTCTGCCCCCATTTAACCGCAAAGGTATTTTGAATCTAAAATAAAAAGAATGGTTGATAATACCGCGGATTTTGTCTTTCTCAGGATTAAACTGATTGTACTGATTCAGGGATTTGATCACTTTTGATTTTAAAAGATTCGGGGAGATATAAGCAAAAATATCCGCTTATATCTCCCCGAATCTTTTAAAATCCCAAAAGTCAGATCAAGCTAATCAGTACAATCAGTTTAATCCTGAGAAAGACAACATCCGCTCCCCCACTTTATTTATTTGCCGGAATCCTGATAAGCGCCACTGAACGGGGAGCTACTTCATAGCTAATCACCTTATCAACTTCCAGTTTATCAGTGGCCGATGTAACCGCTGCATTTTTATCCGTTACATTCTCTGTCAACACCGTTACCGCTGCATTGGTATGCCGCGCCACCAGGCCTGCCAGGTTGGCTTTGGCAGCTACGCTGGTTTCGCCGGCGTTCACCAGTTTAATAATAAGATCACCGCTTTTACTGTCTTTTACGCAGGACACACCTGTATTTTTGTTATTATTCAGCGTGATGATATCCGGGTAATAAGTATCGCCGGCATTGTTTGAAAACAGGTGCTGTACATAATAATTTGGCGTACGCGTGATAGTAGTGCCGGTGAAATAAATAAGGTTCGGGTTCCAGGAAGTATGACCGGTGCGGGCCAGCAGCGGGGCGTAAGACGACAGCCGTACCACGTCGCCATTGCGTTCCAGGGCCGTCATGTACACCGCTTCGGCCAGGGCGTTGAACCAGGTATTTCCCCTGGAGGCATATTCACCGAGGTATACTTTGGATTTATTACGGTTGTATGAATCGTAGCGGTTTTTATTTTCCAGGAACCATTCGGGTTTTTCGTAGTAATGCTCATCTACTATCTGTAACGCATTTTTATCGGCAAACGCCCATCCTGCCTCAAAGTCTTCCCCTGCCGGCGCGGGACCTACAGTTCCGATAAGCGTGATTTCCGGATGCTTTTGTTTCACTGCCGCTTCAATTAATTTAAAGCGTTCCCTGAAAGCGGGGGTTTGTTTGTCTTCGTTGCCGACGGCCAGGTATTCCAGGTGAAACGGCGCAGGATGCCCTGCAGCGGCCCTTTTAGCGCCCCAGGTGGAAGTAGCCGGTCCGTTGGCATATTCAATCAGGTCCAGTATTTCATTGATATACGCGGGCATTTCTTCAAGGGGTAATCCTTTTTGCCCGGTGCCGCCAATGCGCCAGGTGCCGCCGGAGTTCTGGCAACTCACCGCTGCGGGTACTACCGGTAAGGGTTTGGCGCCAATGTCTTCACAAAACTGGAAGTACTCGAAATACCCGAGTCCGAGCGACTGATGATAGCTCCATATATTTCGCTGTGCTTTTCTTTCTTCTACAGGACCGATGGTATTTTTCCAGCGGTACATATTTTCGAGGCCGTCGCCATGCACGAGGCAACCGCCGGGGAAGCGCATGAACCTGGGTTTTAAGTCTGCGATGGCTTGTCCCAGATCGGCCCTAAGCCCGTTTGGCCGGCCGTGAAAAGTATTGGCCGGGAACAGGGACACCATATCTATCGCCAGGCTGCCGGGCGCTTTGGCTACCATCACCAGCACAGCGCTATCGGCTGTTTGTTGCGCGGTGAGGACGCCACTGCTTTTCTTCCATTCCTTTGCATCCGCAGTAAAACTTACTTCTCCGTATACCTCGCCCTTCCGGCTGCGCAACTGTACTGAAACCGGAACGGGTGTGGCCGACAGCAACCGGGTGAATACCGAAAAGTTATACTGCTCGCCCTTTTTTATAGCAATGCCATCGAAGCCGTTGTTCTGTAACCCGATACCTTCCTGGCCGGGTTCTTCGATGGTGAGCACTACGTAATGCGGATTATTGGGATGAATGGGCGATTTGCTTTCCACATTCACGGCGCCATAACCGAAACCTTTGGTTACGTATTCCCAGGCGGTAAAGGAATGCCAGCCCCACCTGTCGGCCGGGGTATACTCAAACGACCTGTTCTGGATCAATTCCGCATACAGGCCGCCATCTGCTGCATAGCTGATAT
This sequence comes from Chitinophaga ginsengisegetis, assembly GCF_900168065.1. Classification (GTDB taxonomy): domain Bacteria; phylum Bacteroidota; class Bacteroidia; order Chitinophagales; family Chitinophagaceae; genus Chitinophaga; species Chitinophaga ginsengisegetis. The sequence goes on from NZ_FUZZ01000001.1 coordinate 192,797, forward strand.
CTTCAAAGAAAATCCCGAACAGATCGGCGGAAATAGGCTTGCCTGCTTTACGTTTTGTTTGTGCGTCCGCCAGGTGTGTACCCAACAGGCCAACAAGGAACATAAAGAGTATGTCTTTTCTTAGATTCATTTTCATAACGTGAATTGAGTTTTAAAATCTGCCTGGCGGGGTAGCCGGCATCGTTCTGACAGGAAAAATAATAAAACTATTTTATTAATCGTCAATTTGACAATTAATTTTAATAGTACAGGAAGATGCCTGTATTTTGCTGTTATACTTTTTTCTGACGGAAGCAAAAGCGGGGCTTGTTTCCGGGTCTTTTTTCTCCGGCTGATATTTAAATCCTAACTTCCCGTTATTCATTTTATGACAAATGTCCATGATCATCAGACCATATACGCCCTCCGATAAACCGGCATGTATAGCTGCATTTAAAAGTAATATGCCTGGCTTTTTCGCACCGGCAGAATTACCCGACTTTGAAGAATGGCTCCGGAAGCAGGACGCCCGGTATACATCTCCCCAAAAAAATAACAACGAACAATATTATGTAGCTACCCTGGAAGAACAGGTAATTGGTTGCGGAGGTTATTATATCGATACCGCAAAACAGGAAGCATCCATGACCTGGGGCCTCATCACGCATGCCTTGCATAAACAGGGATATGGCAAACAACTATTCCTGTACCGGGTACATGTGATTCAGTCGATATGCCCGCTATGCCGTATCAGGCTCGATACCACGCAACACTCCTACCTTTTTTTCGGGAAACTGGGGTTTGTGGTTACCTGCATTATAAAAGATTCCTATGGCCCCGGGCTCGACCGGTACGATATGGAGCTAAAAGCCTGAAGGTTGGAAAGTATTTTTTACCGGACGAAAAAAATGAAGTTATTTGTCCCCGTCATGAATAGCCGGTCGTTATTAAAACGAAACCATAAAACATTCAGCCATGAGAGAATTCATATTAATTTTCAGAAACAGCACCAACTCCCACGACAACCCATCACCTGAACAGCTACAGGAAAGAATGAACTGGCTGGCGGGTATTGCCGCCCAGAACAAACTGGCTGATAAAGGCAACCGGTTATCTGCCAGCGATGCTAAAACGGTGAAACCAGATATGGTAACGGATGGCCCCTACACGGAAATCAAAGAATTTATCAGCGGCTATATGATCTTAAAAGCAGCCAATATTGAAGAAGCGGTTGCCTTTGCCCAGGCCAACCCGGTACTTAAAGCCGGCGGTAATGTGGAAGTAAGGGCCATACTCAGACCGGAAGAGAAAAGCTAACGCCAATGGCAGCAAACACCTCAGAACTTTTACCCCAGTTATTCCGGTTGGAGTATTCCAAAATGACGGCAGTATTATGCCGTCTTTTTGGCTTACAGCACATGGAAACAGCCGAAGACATTGTAAGCGAAACTTTTTTAAAAGCTACCGAAGTATGGAGCGCACAGGGTATCCCCGAAAACCCTACCGCCTGGTTGTACACCGTTGCAAAAAATAAAACGAAAGATTATCTCAAACATATTTCCATCTTTGAAACACAGGTAAAAGGCGCTCTTACAAGCGGTGAAACACAGGCGGAAACCGACTTTGATTTCAACCCGCAAAGCATCAGCGACAGCCAGCTGGCTATGATCTTCGCCGTTTGTAATCCCGCTAACTCCGCGGCATCACAGATTTGTCTTGCCCTCCAGATCCTTTGCGGATTCAGCGTAGAAGAAATTGCAGACGCCTTTCTCTCTAAAACAGAAACTATTAAAAAAAGATTGCTCAGGGCCAGAAGCAATCTGCGCAACGATAACTTCCAGATCCGGCAGCTACAGGAAGCAACAATAAAAGAAAGACTGGACGTTGTTTTAAGAACCCTTTATCTTTTGTTTAATGAAGGCTACTTTTCCAAATCCAATAATCATCTTATCCGGAAAGACCTTTGCTCAGAAGCAATCAGGCTGGCGCTGATACTCACCGAAAACCCGCTCACCAACACCACCCAATCCAACGCACTGCTGGCACTGATGTGCTTTCAAAGCTCCCGGCTGGATGCCAGGGCCAACAACGAAGGAGAAACCGTACTTTATGAACAACAGGATAAAAACCTGTGGAGTAAAGAACTCATTGAACAGGGCAACTACTACCTCGTACATGCATGCTCCGGAAATGAAGTATCAAAATATCATCTCGAAGCAGGCATTGCCTACTGGCATACCACGCCCACCGATAACAACAAATGGTCGCACATCCTGCAGCTGTATAACCAGCTGATATTAATTGAATACTCCCCGATGACCGCACTGAACCGGACCTTTGCCTTTGCAAAAGTTTATGGACATCAACCCGGCATACAGGAAGCGGAAAAACTTGGCCTGAGCAATAACAGCCATTATCATTCCCTGTTGGGCTATCTGTATGCGGAAACCGATACTGATAAAGCGATTGCCCATTACCAGCAAGCTATCTGTCTCACAAAATCAACAGCAGAAAAGAAAACGCTGATGAAGGAGATAAACAGACTGCTGCTATGATATGATCCGTTTTTTTTCGATAACTTTATAGCATGCAGGCGGATATACAAACACTCTATCAATCTCCCATTTGCACGGTGCATAATTTTTTGTGCCGGTGCCAGGAGTGTGCAGTGTCTGAAAAAGAATACCAGGGAACATTTTCCATTGCCTATATCCGGAAAGGGAATTTCCGTTTCCGGGTTTTCAGGAATGAGCTGGATGCATACAGCGGTCTGTTCCTGCTTTGTAAACCCGGCTACGAGCACAGGGTAGCGCACGTTCACAACATACCGGATCAATGCACCATCTTTTCCTTCGAAGCAGCAAGTGAGGCGCTTTTGATGGAACACGCCGCCACCTTTTCCTGGTTTTTCAACAACCCGGATATTCACTCGATCCTGGTAAAAGCTACACCGGAAATGGAATTCCTGCATCAGCATATATTCGGTTTGCTGCAAAAAACACATTCCCCCCGGTTATGGACCGAGCAACTGATGACGGAACTTTTCCTGCTGGTATTATCTGCCGGAGATCCCCTGCATCCCTTACCGGCATTGAATGATAAACAAAAAAGGAATTACCTGCCGGCGATAGAAAACGTGAAATCGTTTATCAATGAAAACTATGCCGATAATGTTACTCTTCCCCAACTCGCTGCGCTGGGAAATATGAGCCCGTTTCATTTTAACCGTCTTTTTAAACAGATCACTGCCGTTACGCCTTACAGTTATATGTTACAGGTAAGGCTCAAACAGGCTACCCTACAGCTTCGCAACACCAGCCTCCCCGTAACGGATATCGCGTTTTCCACGGGCTTTAACAGCCTTGAACATTTCTCCGCTGCCTATAAAAAACAGTTTGGAAAATCACCCTCCGCCATGCGTTCTTAAAAAGAGCAATTTTCCTTAAACAGATGGCTACCCTGCCAGTTAATTTTGCGGTAACAAACTTCATATCATGAAAACGCAATTATTAACGACCCTGGAAAATGCTAAAAATTATACGCTGAGCGTAGCAGAAGCGATGCCTGAAAAGGGCTACCCTTTTAAACCAACACCAGCCGTGTGGACGTTTGGAGAACTACTACATCATATTGGCTATGGCATTGGCTGGTGGGAAGAAAATTACATCAAACAACGGCCTTCCGACTGGAACCCTCCCGCTGCCACCACCCGCAAAGCCGCTACCATCGCTTACCTGAACCAGGCTTTTGATGCACTGAAAGAAAATATGGAAAACACGCCGCTGTCGGACCAGGTAGTGGCAGGGTTCTACGCTACTATTGACCATGTTACGCATCACCGCGGACAAGCAACGGTGTATCTCCGCAACCAGGGCATTGTACCGCCCGAATATGTTTACTGATCATTCAAAAAAATCATATGCCGGTTTATTATATCAACAGCTACGATATCATTAATGAAGAAGAATATGCAAAGTACGGTCCGCCGGTTATTCAACTACTGCATAAATACGGCGCCGAAGTACTGGCATCAGACCTACAGGCCATCGCTGTGGAAGGAACGGTAAAGAAGATGAATGCAGTGATTAAATTTCCGTCAGAAGCTGCCGCGCTGCAATGCTACAATGATCCGGAATATCAGCCGCTGAAGGCTATCAGGTGGCGTTCTACTGATAATTGCAGTATGACGCTGGTACATGGATTGGGGTAACGCGTTCATCGCGATGAGTAAGAGATTTTTCCTAAACGGCCGGTTCCTGTTAACCGGCTGTTTTATAGTATTTCTATATATCCGTCCGTTCCATTCACGCGGATACGTTGTCCGTCTTTGATCAACGTGGTGGCATTCTCTACGCCCACAATGGCCGGTAAGCCATATTCGCGTGCAATTACCGCTCCGTGGGTCATCAATCCGCCTACCTCGGTGACCAGGCCCTTTACAGACACGAATAACGGCGTCCAGCTGGGGTCCGTAAATGCCGTCACCAGTATATCTCCCGCTTCCAGATCAGCATCTTCCATGTTCAGGATAACACGTGCCCGCCCCTCTATCACTCCCGAAGAAACGGGTAGACCTACAATTGCGTTTGCGGGGAGATTTTCCCGTTTATACTTCCCCGTTATGATTTCACCGTCAGACGTGATAACACGCGGAGGAGTTAGCTTTTCATATAATTTGTACTTGTATTTCCGTTTGGAGATGAGCTGGTGATCCAGTTTATTAGTGCGTACCACTTCGTGCAATTCTTCAAAAGTGAGATAGTATATATCTTCTTTTTCATGGATAACGTTGGCCCGCAGGAGTTGTTCCGCTTCTTTCAGTAACGCCTGCTTATAAACGAAGAAGCGGCTAATAATGCCGTATTTCGGATATTCACGATAACCGGCGAAGTTCCGGAGCAGGCTGATCATTTGTGCTGTTTCCGCGGCTTTTTGTTCGCCATCCGGTAATTGCTTCAACCTGGCTAATAATTCCTGTTCTTTCTTCAAGGCTTCCTGCTTCCCCTCCTCAAATTTCCGCTTACCCGCGCCGGGCTCAAGGTTTTTAATGTTACTTAGCATCATCGGAATAAGTGTAGCCGGGTTTTCGCTCCAACGGGTTCTCGTAATATCAATTTCGCCTGCACACCGCATTCCGTATTTATTGAGATAAGTATCGATAGCATTCCGCGCTTCGGGTCCACCATTAAACCTGGCCAGTTCATCTAAAAAGTCATCCTCCCTTACCTGTTGTAAATAATTAATTACTTCCGGGTAAGGGCGGATCACATCAGCAACATCCAATAGCTCCAGGCCCATTTCCGAGGTGATATTGTTGGGGGCGGCAGACTGGGCAAGGGTATCTGCTGCATTTTTTTCGCCTAACCATGTGTTCATGTTTTCATTGATCCAGATGGAAGCATCTGCAGAAGCCATAATTGCACTCATATTTTGCGGATCAAATAAGCTCTTCTTTGATTGCTGACCATTTTCCAGGATAAAGTCAAATAAGTCCGGCCCTGATTTCGTTTGAATGTTTTGTTTTAACGTTGCTATCGATGTTTGAAAACGCCGGATCAGATCCGAAACGATCGCCGGATCATTTTTAATCCGGTCCTGGATATCTGCGGCCGATTTACCACTACTGGTCAGGGCAGGGTTCAACACTTTGTTATCGGGTAGCGGCTTTATAAAACCTTCCCGCTCCGTGATGGTTATCAATGCGTCTTTTATGAGCGGCTCGTGTTGTCCGATGGCATCTATCATCGTTTTTCTGCCGGTGGGCGTGGCCAGGCTATCCGTAATATCAACAAACAATCTTCCACCGGCTTTGAACATTGGCCGGGAAGCGGTCAGTTGCCATAAAGACAATCCCAGTGGTTTCATAGGATCCGTCATCATTTGCTGATGACCAACAGATATATACACGTGATTTTCCTGGTCATCCACTTCAGGGACCGGGTATAAAGTAGTGATTGGCCTGCTCTGAACAATATAAAATGTATCATCTGCCAGGCACCATTCAATATCCTGCGGACTGCCAAAATAAGCTTCGATCTTTCTTCCGGTATACGCCAGCTGTAAAATTTGCTGATCAGTAAGTACCTGCGCCTTTTGCTGATCAGGGCTGAGTTGGCGGGTCACTGTTCCTCCTTCTTCTTTTCCATAGATGGCCAGTTTTTTGGTTCCTGTCATCTTACCGGTAATTTCCCCCTCCTGCACCTTATAGCAATCGGCAGATACCAGGCCGGAAACCAGTGCTTCTCCAAGTCCAAAACCGGCATCGATGGAGAGCTGCTTCCGGTTAGCGGTAACCGGATCAGCCGTAAATAAAATTCCGGAAGCCTGTGGGAAAACCATTTTCTGAATAACAACAGATAAATAAACCTGGCTGTGATCAAATCCGTTTTGTATCCGGTAGATGATTGCACGATCTGTGAACAGAGAAGCCCAACATTTGCTGATATGCTTCAGGATGGCCGGTTTCCCGGTAATGTTCAGGTAGGTATCCTGCTGCCCGGCAAAGGATCCCGTGGGCAGGTCTTCCGCTGTAGCGCTGGAACGCACGGCAAAGGCCTCTTTTTCATCAAACTTTGTGAGATAGGCGTCAATCTCTCCGGCGATGTCCTCTGCAATGGGTATCCTTTCGATAACCATACGGATTTTTGCGCCCAGTTCACGGATGCTTTCCCGCTCTTCTGCATTAAACCCTGTTAATTCACTCAGCAAGCTGTTAAGCGCTTCATTATTTCCGGTTACTTTTTTATACGCTTCTGTAGTAACACAAAAGCCTCCCGGCACCTGTATCCCCTCTATCCCGGACAGTTCGCCCAGATTGGCGCCCTTTCCTCCCACTAGCATCAGTTTTGTGCTGTTGATCTCCTGAAAACCAAGTACAAATTGATCCATATGTTGTCCCTCCTTTTACCGGTAAAAAATTAAGTGAAGAATGTGCTATGCCGTCAAAAATACAAGGTATGACGCGTCAAAACACCGTTTCTTAACTATATTTTTTTCTGCACAATAACGATAATAGCAGGGACGTTTTATTCCAAAATAGAGGGGATTGGGAAGCGCTGTTACTACTGTTTCTTCATCGCATACTTCAGGTACATATCGCCATCAGAGCTGGACTTCACCACGTACCACTTCTTATTATCACTCAGCAAAAGCTCATACGAAACGCCGTTTTTATTTGTAAGCTCTGTAACGCCGGCGATGTGTTTGTCAGCATATTCTTTCTTTACCGTTAGCAACACACTCAGAGGTAATTCACTTTCCCCGCAGTAGCGTAAAGCGTAAACGAGCGTACCTGCTTTATCGTACCATATTCTGCACTGCGTTTCATCCCTGGTGAAAGAAACGATGTAGTATTCATTGTCTTCCACCCACCGGGTATATTTCGCATCGGGAAATGCCTGGCTGAATAGGCGGAGTACGGTGTCGGTGGGCGCTGCCATTGCCTGAGATAACCAAAGTGCGGCCATTGCCACCAGAAGGAGGATCTTTTTTATACTAAGAAAATTCCGTTTCATAATTTACAATTTAATTGAGGTGATTTTGTTTCTGAATGTAAAATTAGAACAGTCACCATCCTTTAAATTGTACAAAACGGAACAAAGTCGATATTTCCTTCTGAGAAGTAAGAAGTGCTGGTAAGGTTACTTCCCGGATGCCTCTGCGATACTTCGGACATGGGTATCTGATGGACTATCCATGCACTATCTATACTGTTCGCATGCACTCCTCATGCACTCCTCATGCACTATTGATGCACTATCCATGCACTCAGGCTGCCAGAGCCTGCTTTTCTCATTAAAAAACATATTACAAGATTGTTGTTATGATTCAATAATTTTCCATGATGCAACGCTATCATCTTTGCCCAGTGCTTTTTTCAAATACTGCATGATAAAATCAGCTGCGGCATCCAGATTGCCTGGATCACGCTCCCAGGTACAATACTCGTTTGCTTTCCAATCGACCAGGCTCAGGTCATCTTTCTCATATGTATCCAAATCCCATTGCTTTAGCTGTATGGTGGGGTCGTGGGTAAAAGGATAATATACATTCAGCATATCCCAGGTAAACTGAAACCAGTATTCGGGAGTTGTTGTGTGCTCAAACGAAATGATACACTTCGTGTTCCCGTCAATGGCTAAGTCCATCACTTTTTGCAGATATTCCTTCATGTTTATTTGTTCCATATTCTTTTTTAATATTACCTGGTAGATTTTAATGCTCCTTTTATGACCATCCTTTTTTATTTTGGGTTAAGCTGTTGGGCTGCAGCTTCCTCTTGTATACGGATGGCATGATTGCGTTCTAATTCCTGTCGTTGTTTTTTGTTTAGCCGCTCCTTTTTTACAAAACGGCAAAAGCCAAAATACGATTGCGGGTACGCGCCAAAATGTATGCTTTTTTGTTCTTCATCCCAATGAACGGCATAAGCATCGTTAGCTACGCTATCACTGCTCCAAAAAAGGCTTAACTGCAGGCTTTGTTTATATATATCCGGTTCTGCCTTATGTCCCGGAAGAAAAAGAAGTAACTCATCTTTCAGCAAGGCCTGGTAGGTTGCAGCCGTACTATCTGGCTGGTAAGGGCCAAATATTTTTCTAAAATAGGGTAACTCGCCCGAATAGGCAACTTTGCCATAAGCCAGGAACAGGCCGGCCAGTTCTTCGGAAGTTGGAAGTCGCCAGCCTTCAGGGCAAGCCTGTTGTGCCAGCTTCCAGGTATACGTTCGTCCTTCAGGACCGATGGGGTTATGCCGTGGGGTGAAGAAAAAGCTTGAACCGGGCAACCCGATTCTTGCATTACTCATTGTCCATAATTTGCCATTAATACGGCCTATCAGATAACGACTGCCATCCCGCTTATCTATCAGAACAGCATATCCTCCTTTCTTCCGTACAATTTTAGAACTTCCGACGCAGCTACCTAACATGATAAGTGCAAGCGCCGGGCCGCATAGTTTCCTGCATGCATTCGTGATCATATCCAAAAGTAACCACAAGGAGAAGTATAATAAATACCTGCTTACAGGTATTTATCTGCCGGTAAAACTGTATTATTTTTGATTCTTTTGAAGAAGCCAATACCCGTTTACATTTTACCCTCGCACACTTGCAGATGTTATTAAAATGAAATAATTGATGACCCAAAATAATCTTCTTAAAATATTACCGCTGTTAATAAGCAGCTTTTTTTATTTTACTTCCTGCGCGCAAGAAATCGAATATGCCATACCACCAGGACAATTTAGTCACATACAACCTATGAGCGAGGGGCTCATGAGCGCAAAAGCAAAAAAAGATGGGTTATATGGTTTTATCAATGCCGGGGGTGAGTGGAAAATACCCGCCCAATATCATCTATCATCCCCGTTTAGTGAAGGCTTAGCATCGGTAGTACCGGAGGGTGCTGATCTGTATGGCTACATTAACAAAACAGGAAAACTGGTTATAGAAGCAAGATTCAAAGACACAAGACCTTTCTCCTGTGGACGCGCCATTGTGTGGCTCCCCGAGGGCAAAGGCTGGGCCTGTATCAACAGTAACGGTAAAATAATATTTACGGCCGAAAGTATAAAAGCCGAACCTACCAGTATGCCCAATATGTTTAAGGAAGGACTGCTGGAAGTTTTCCAGGCAGATAAAGATAACAATTTCCGCCACGGATTTGCAGATACTGCCGGCCGGTTGGTTATCCCCTATCAGTATAGCAATACCTTTTATTTTTCGGATAACGTGGCGGTAGTAACAGTAACAAATAAATCAGGCAACTCAAACGAAGAAGACGAATACCATGCAATAATTGATAAAAAAGGGACTACCCTGTTAACCATTGCCAACAATATACAAGACGTAACAATATTTAAAACAGGCATAGCCAGGTTTCTTGAAAATGGACATTATGGATTAATGGATAAGAAAGGTACAATAAGGCTGGCTCCCCGTTTTGATGTGTTGCCACCAGATTACAATGGCGGGCCGCTTTGGGGCATAATACATGGAAAGGCCGATGGCAGCAAAGAAGGCTTTCTGTACCTATTGGACAGCAATTTTACAGAAACAGGCAAATTACTCCTTTATACCACAGGCAAACGTATTACAGGTACTGAGGGCAATTTTAGCGAAGGATTACTGGCGGTAAGACAAGATGAATTATGGGGTTATGTTGACCAAAGTGGCAAATGGGTAATACAACCACAATTTACCGAAGCCGCGCAATTTTATGAAGGGCGTGCTATTGTGAGAAATAGTGAGAATATAGTAAGCATTATTAAAAACCCATTGAAAAAGAACTAATCTCCGGAGACCTTGAAAATGATAAAGTATTACAAAACAGACGAAAAGAGCAGCTACTTTACGAAGAAGCCTGGTTTGATGAGCAAAAAAAATTGAGCGTTATCCATCATGGAAAAGTTGGTCATAGAGGTACAACAGAAGAGATATCTCTTAACGGACTAAAAGCAACCTTGGGTGGAATGGACTTGGTGATGTTGATGGCTTTGACATAGGACAAAAGAAACTGAATATTTTTTGTGTAGTTGTAGATGATGAAAGAGCAGTAAGTAGTATCAAAACTTGTTTAAAGGAGTATCGGCTTGACCTTAACAAAGCAAGGATTGCAACAAAACATGAAGGTAAAAATTTTCTGTACCGTTCTATTATTATTCGGCATTATGGCACAAGCACAAGAAGGTAAAACTTATACGGCATTGGTCAATGATCTACGCTCAAAAAATAAAGACGGCGGTAAAATCAGATCAGAATATTATATGCTCAACTTTAAAAAAGATGAGGTACTCATTTTACCTTATACTATAGTTACTGAACAAGAAAACCACAAATATAATACAAGAGCCAGCCATAATGGCGACTGGATGCACGGCACGTGGTACTCATTCCGCTAATAACTATCTTGCCTTTAGTTTTGATAAAGACAGCGTAGAGATAGCTCATTGGAAAGACATTGGCGACAAGGAAAAAGTATTTGTTTATGATGAAACCGAGAAGCCCAGGAAATATAAATGGTTAGCTGATGGCGATTATATCCTTATGCTGGGCTTCGAACCGATTAATGTGGCAATTTTCAAAAATAATACGGTTATAGGTTTCTATTTCAGGAAAGGCAGAAGAATACCAATGACGTTAGAAACACGTAAACCAGGTAAAAACGTTCAGTGAGAGATGTTTACGGAAATATATCCTACTCACCTGAAATATATACGGAATCTTTAGGGTTATATAATATCAAATGTTTTATACCGGCTGGAAAATTCATCGATGCTGTTTCCATTAGCTTTTTTACTGCCATTTGAACCTCATTATAATTTAAATCAGCTGCCTGTGTTACCACGATGCTGATACCAGTTTTACCATTTATACGGGAAAAGTTCCCATAAGTATAAGGGCCAAATTCAACCTTCGCTGCCACATCCTTTAATCTCAAAGCTGTATCGGCATTACTGCGGACAATCATATTTCCATACTCAACAAGCTGGGTATGCTCACTTTTGCACTTAATAATATAATCAGAAGTCCGTTTACCATTCTTGTATAATATCCCCGTTACCGCTTCCAATTTATCATCCGGAATAGTGGCTAATACTTCCTTCAGCGTTAAATTTAAAGCGGCCATGTGCTCTTTATTTAACCAGATACGCATCAACGAATCTTTATTCTCATCAAAAGTAATCAAATGACTGACCCCGGGAACCCGTTGTATTCCGGGAACAATATTGGTTGCGGCATAATTAGCCAGGAATGCCTGATCGTACGGCCCGGTATTTTCCGAATACAAATTAACCGCCATAACTATAGGCTCATTTTTTCTGAGAACGGTGATGCCAGACTGTACTACCTGTGCAGGCAGTTGTCCTGAAGCTACAGAAACCAGATTTGAAATATTTACCGCAGCCAGGTCCAGATCAGTACCTGGTTTAAAGTAAACGGTAATAATTAATGAGCCGTCGCTACTTGCGGTATAGGTCATATAATCCATGTTTTCAACATTATGAAAGATGGAATCTTTTAATGGCGGAGTTACTGAACCTAATACCATTCTGACATCAGCTCCAGGATAAAGCGCCCTCACCTGTATTGAAGGCAAGGCCATATGAGGGAGCTGCTGTCCGGGTGATGCCATCCCGGCGCAACTAACCAGGATAATGGATATAGTATAAATAACCGTAGCTGATACGAGCCATTTCAAAAGTTTCTTAAACATCTGTTTTGTAATTATTCAACAAGGAAAAATAACTTCAAATATTGGGCTGCTACAAGGTAACTTATATTTAGATTAAATTTCGACCTAAGCACTCCTTCATTTTTTCGCAGTAGCGTAAACGAGTGCACCCGCTTTATCACACCATATCCTGCACTACGTTTTATCCCTTGTAAAAGAAACAGTATAGTACCCGCTGTGTTCCACCACCTGGTATATTTCGCATCGGCAAATGCCTGACTGAACAGGTGGAGCACGGTGTCGGTGGGTGCTACCACTGCCCTACTATGCGTCTCAAAAAAATACAAGATAAATTCCTGCTAACCGTCCACATTCTGACAGGTTTTTGTAGATTAGCGCCCGAGATCTGAATCACATGAGAAAAGTACTGTTTTTGCTATTACTGGCGCATCAGGGATGGGCACAACCAACCGCGAAGTCCGCCCAGCCAACCAAACCATCTATCGACAGCCTGTCTGTATACAACCGGCAGCTTTCTCCCCGGGAAATGAAGCAGGATCTGCAATTGTTCCTCGACATCCGTAAAAAAACCAACTCCGGTTTGTATCGCTACCGTACCCAAAAGCAGATCGACAGCATCTATAAATGGGCTTTCAGGGAGGTGCGCAAGCCTATGCCTGTGCTGGGTTTTTATAAAATCATTCTGCAGTTGACCGATTTTGAAGGCAGCTGCCATAACTATACAGAGCCGCATGCCGACCTTGTCAGGTATTTCAACCAGCAGCGAGGCTTCTTCCCTTTTGCCCTTAAATATATTGAGGGTAATATGATCTTCAATAGCAAAACAGCGCAAATCCCCGTGGGATCAAAGGTAACAAGTATCAATGGTGTTTCCGACAAGGAACTGATGCACTCTTTTTACAAATACATCACCACAGATGGCTTTACCGAAACAGGAAAGCTATCAGGCAGCGTGAACAAGAGTTATGGATTGCGTTATCTCTATGAGTATGGCATCAAAGACAGCTTTACCATCCGGTTTACCGCCCCGGGCGCCACTATGGAACAAACAGTAACGGTGCCGGCTGTATCGCTGGAAGAACGGAAAGCCAACCTGGTACTGCGTCATAGCGCACCGGTAGACAGCGTGATCGATTACAACGTGCAGCCCAAATATAGTTTTAAGATGAAGAATCCTTCAACAGGTTTATTGAACCTGCGGATATTCTCAATGGCCACCGGGGCAGACGATCCGGCTTTCCCGGTGTATGTGGCATTCCTCGACAGCGTGTTCCGGGTACTTGATCAAAACAAAATACCCAACCTCATTGTAGACATCCGCAGCAATCCCGGTGGCAGTGATCCTACTTTTGAACAACCGATGATGTACCTGACGGATTCAAGCTTCAAAGAAAACAAACTGGCTTATACCATCTTTGGTGATGGGATTGCCTATGAAGAATATTTTTGGGGTGTATCCACGGCTGTAAAGATGGACTCAGCATCCAAGGCGGCCGGGAAGCTGTTCCTGAAAGATTATTTTCCTGCATTGCAAAACGGCAGGAATATGCAGAACATCAAATACAACCCGGTGTACTACCCTAAGCAGCCCGGTTTCAAAGGGAAATTGTATTTACTTATTGATGAAGAGGTGGCATCAGCAGCATCACACCTGGCTTCTCTTGTGAAAGCCTATGCACGCAATGTGACCATTGTTGGGGTTGAAACCGTTGGCGGATATTATGTACACAATGGCCATATGCCATTGATATATGAACTGCCTCATTCAAAAATAAAAACGAAGTTCTCTATCGTTTATGTGGAGCAGGATGCACCGGTAAAGCCAGATCAACCGGAAGGCAGGGGCATTATTCCCCATCACACGGTATGGCCTTCTTTCAGCGATTTTATGCAAAACCGCGATACCCAGATGGAATATGTGCTGAAACTCATTGCTGAGAAATCCTGACATATCCATCCGGGTAATCACAGCATATACGGCTGCGGGCCTGTTACAGCGACCAAACTGCCAGCTCGTAGCCGTCGGGATCTGTGAAGTGGAAACGCCTCCCACCGGGAAAGCTAAAGATATCCTTTACGATCTTACCTCCTGCTGCTACAATCTTTTGTTGGGTAGCTTCAATATTGTTTGAATAGAGAATGATTAAAACACTCCCTTTTACCGGTTTTCCCGTGGTGAATCCACCATCTACATAATCACCTTCAAATGCAGTATAGTCCGGTCCGTAATCGGTAAACTTCCAGCCAAAACTCCTGGTGTAAAATTCTTTGGCGCGGCTGATGTCTTTTGACAGGAATTCGATATACTGTACCTGCTCATGTTTTAATTTGCCTTTAGAATGCGTGTCTGCCATAGATCATATGCTTTTTACAAAGATATAAAATGGCCGTTGTTGCCTGTTTGTAAAAAAACGACAGTATCATTTAAAGAAACACACAATACAGCCCGCCATTAACAGCGGGCTGTAAAACAAAACTTAATTATCCAGTATAAAGGTGCCGGCTTCCGCCAGGCCGGGTTGCGGCTGACTGTCGAGCCCCGATATTGGTACCAGTTTAAAATATCTGAATTGCTTTCTTACAGGAAGGTTGAAATACTGTTTATTTGGATAGAGATTAAGCAGCACGGTAGTACCAAGATCTTCCCAGGTCTGGTTATCATTGCCCACCAGTATCTGCAACTCCTTTATTTTCCGGTCGCCATCTTTCTGGATGAAAACAAAACCATCTACGGAAAGCGTATCTCCCATGTCTACCGTGATCCAATGGTCAGGATAGTTGGTAGCAGGGGCGGAATAGCGCGCTATCCAGGGCGTGGAAGCGCTGTCGTCTATTAACCGTATCGCCAGCCTGCTGTTGTTAAGTTCTTCAGAGCTGAATCCGGCGATCGACCAATTCTCTTTGGTATACATCTTCCTTACCGGTTCACCGGAAGGCTTCGGCACAAACGAACCGATTTTAACCGGTACACCGAAATTTGGCGTGCCATCTGCATTCCATGTAAATTTCTGTATGCGCGCATTCCGGCCACCGCCGCCAGCCGCACTGCGTGCGTGGTAGATGATCCAGTCTTCCGTACCGTCCGGTGATTTGAAAAACCCATTATGACCGGGACCAAAGGCGCCACTATCTGCGTTCATCGAGAAAACAGGATTTGCTGTCTTCACCCAATCTGCAGGATTCATAGGATCCCCGTTCAGGTTAAGACTTAACAATCCCAGGCAGTAGGTATCCACCCAATAGCCGCTGCCCGAATACACAATAAACAGGCGTCCGTTGGGGTTGATGATTGCCTGCGGACCTTCGTTAATGGCGTTACCATTCATTTCCCAGGAGTATGTGGGGCTGGAGATGGCTACTTTCGCGCCCGCAATTGTCCAGGGATTACTCATGGGGGCGATGTAAATACGCTGTGGTGCAGCGCCTGCATTACCGCCGGACCATAACATGTACATTTGCCCGTTATACTTAAAAACGGTTCCGTCTATTGCCCATTGATCCGTAGAATCGGCAACTTTTCCTTTCAATGTCCATGTTCCCTGTGTGGGGTCGGCGGAATTATTTTCTACCACATACATCCGGTGATTGGCATTGGTGCCGTTATCGGCAGCAAAATAGATGTACCATTTATTGTCGATTTCATGAAGTTCCGGCGCCCAGATATTTTTTGAGTACGGCATTCCCTGTGGAGGAATCCAGGCATCATATGGCGGCGCCAATGCCAGTTCAGTCATGGCGCTTGTTTTGTAAAGCACCAGTTTACTTCCCTGTGTATACATGAAATAATACATTCCGTTCTTCTGCGTAACCCAGGGATCAGCTCCCCGTGGCATCAACGGATTCGTGAACGTGTTTTCAAGGGTAAAGTTCGCCTCATTCACTTCGTTAGCCAGATTCGCCGTCTTGGCGTTGTCGGCAACCAGCTTACCGGGGCTAACTTTTTTACAGGCATAACAAAGTGCAAGACATAAACAGGCAAACAAATAGATAGCATTTTTTTTCATGGAGGAAGTGGATTAACTATTAACGCGGAAAAATGTGATACTTCTTCCTAATATACAAAATTATTCTTTGAACTTTCTCCACAAAAAAACTACCGCGTTAAAGCTGCACCGGCCCGTTTCAGGGTCAACACTGTTATTTCAGGCCATATGCCAATTCTGCCCTTTAATCCGTGGAAACCAAAGCCCCTGTTCACGTACAGGTATTTGCCCCCCTGCTTGTAAAGACCGGCCCATTGCTTGTAGAAATATTTTATCGGGCTCCATTTGAAACCAAACAGTTCAATACCAAACTGCATACCGTGCGTATGCCCGGCTAAAGTAAGATGTACATGTTGTTCATGATCTACAGTTACTTCATCCCAGTGCGACGGGTCATGCGACATCAGTATTTTAAAAGAGTGATCAGGTACCCTGGCTGTTGCTTTCTTCAAATCGCCATATTTATGAAAACCGCCTTTACCCCAGTTCTCTACACCAATGAGGGCAACGCGTTCGCCCTGTTTGTTTATTTCTACCGCTTCATTAAGCAGTAATTTAAAGCCTGTTTCTGCATGAATCTCCTTTAAACGTGTCAGATTGGCTTCTTTGGCCGCGTTACTTTCCCATTTGATATAATCGCCATAGTCGTGGTTGCCCAAAACAGAATACTTTCCATAAGGTGCTTTCAGGTTTGTAAACATGGGAATCCATTGATCCATTTCTGAAGCTAAATTGTTGACCAGATCTCCCGTAAATAGCAGCAGATCGCTGTTTTGGGAATTTACGAGATCCAGTCCTTTTTGTACGCCTTTAGCGTCACTGAAGCTTCCGGAATGTACGTCCGATATCTGTGTGATCGTAAAACCGTCAAATGCCTCAGGGAGATCCGGGAAATAGAGCGTTTCCTTTCTTATCCTGTAAAAATGCCGGCCCCGTGTTACGCCAAAAATGATGACAAGAAAGATCAGCCCTGCCAGTACAAGCGCTGCCTCACTTATATACACGCTCCGTGGTGGAAAGCCCTGGAACAAACGAAGGATATCTTCAGTCAACAAAACCGGCGAAGAAAATAATTTTGGAATGAAAATCAATAGCATGGTCGTCATCAGCAGGGAAAGAAGATGCCGTACCTGCTTACCCGCTCTAAGCATGAACAGTGTGGATATTATCCCTCCAATCAATAAAATATCAACAACCCAATAGCCCTGATGGAGCACCGGATTTTGAGTAAGTGTAATAACAGCCTGGTAGAAATAGATATCGCCCACCAGGAAAAGCAATAATATCAGGGAAAGTCTTTTAGCCATATAAATAAAACATGTAAATTAGTAGACGAACAACTAACAGGAATATTTTGGAAATCTGTCATCTTTTTGAACATAATTATGAATACCGACACTAAAATATGAGGCATGGACAATTCCAACACACATAATCGTATCGCAAAAATGACATTTGCCTCGGTCTATCCATTGTATGTTGCAAAAGTGGAGAGGAAAGGCAGAACAAAAGAAGAATTGCACCAGATCTTAGAATGGCTGACAGGCTTCGATAAAAAGAAGCTGCAGGAGCTGATAGAAGAAAAGGTAACTTTTGACGCCTTCTTTCAGCGGGCATCGTTAAACCCCAATGTGCACCTCATAACAGGAGTAATCTGTGGGTACCGCGTGGAGGATATAGAAGATCCTCTGACGCAGCAGGTCAGGTATTTGGATAAGCTGGTGGATGAGCTGGCGAAGGGGCGGAAGATGGAGAAAATTTTGCGCGGGTCGTGAGGTGTTCACGACAGAACTTCCCGGTTTTCGGTGTCTTACCGGGCCCAACCTGTTTTGCAGCAACCGTTATTATCACTTTATTTTCTCAAAAATGTATTGTTCAATGACGGTATAATAAGAAAAATATACTCCTTTTTTCACCTCCTCTACTACTCTCGGGGAATTCAGAACCAGGTATCCTTTTTCGTCAATTCCGATTTGTGAAACCCCTGCACTTGCTTTGGCTAACTTATACATCATCATAAATCTCCTGTTTTCAATGCTATACTTAGCCGATATCATTTTTTTGAAAGCAGACTTTCCTGTTTCTTTAACATAAAGCTTGAAATGATTGTCCGAAATAACCGCAAAAGCTTCATCCTTACTTTGATCAGCCAAAAGAACGTCCGGAAGCCTGTAATATGTCTTCGTCGGAAGGTATACGGAGTCATTATATCGTATTGAACGAACATTCATCATTCGCCATGTCCCGATAAATTTCTTTGGGTCATCAACGATCGTTGTTGTGTCCAGCTGTGCGTGTGGAATGATTGAATTAGCTGTTACAGAAGTAACTACGCCATTTTGAGTAAAGCTCAGTGCAGCCTGGGTCTTTCTTAATGTGGGCGTAAGAAAATTATAGTAAATGTCAAAGTCGTTATCCCAATGAGGATATTCAAGTCGTGGTCTTGAAATTTTATAATTCAAAGGGAAATTAATACCTGTGTCTTTAGCGATTTTTGAAAGTTGCTCAAAGTCGTTGTCCTGAGCAGAAGTATCAACCGAAGCTGCTGTCAGAAATAGTACAGGCAGTGCTTTAATAAACTGATTCAGCATAGAGATAAGTCTTTACAATTGTGAATCGCGTTAAGTTCGTCGCAACGCAACAAGTTATTTCAATAGGTTGCACAATACCTAAAAATACCGAATATATTGCTTAGCTAAACTTTTCGAGCGTGTTAAAACGTCTGGCACAAAAGAGAGATTCTCATGGAAATCCCGGTTGGGTAATCTTGCTATTACAATTTTGACCCTTATGACCTAATACACAAGCAAAAACGAAGCCGGAGCGTATTTATTTAATTTAAAGGAAAAGGCTCCCTTGTTGACCTTTATACTTTCTCCAAGAGGGGTTCCGCGCAGATCTATCGGCACTACAGCCTTTACGTTACTTTCTTTACCCAGGTTTACTATGCGCCCGCCCTCTATGCCAGCTTGTTCCCACAAACGTAAAATCGTTCCTTCACCATCGGGATTATCACCATATGCGGTAACCAGCAAACCTTTTCCTGATATGGATACCCCGCTTTTACTAGCAGGCATTTTTCCCGCTTCACCGTCCGCAATTGCTGTTAATAAAGGAAGACGGGCCTCCCATGCATTTTGTGCCAGGTTATGAATAGCATTTGAGTTTTTGCTCAACGACCATACCCGAACCCTTTCGCTCCATGAACCATCCTGCCACAAAGCATAATTCGTATTCCACATATTATTGTAAAGGTTAACAAATACAGACGGAACAGTAGGTACATAATCCAGGGAATACTTCCACAATCCCAACTCACCCAGACTAATCAAAGGCGCATCTATAGGCGATAGCGCCATACCTGATTGATCCGGCTGTACAACAACGACACCTGTGTTTACCGCCATAAGACACCTATTGGCGCCTGTAATAATATCCTTTTCCGGATCTATAGCGCCCCCTAAACGACCAACAGTAAAGGTGGGTTGTTTTACACCAAACGGAAAGCAAAGCCATCCTCCCTCGGGTTGTTTATCTGCGGTTTTGGCATTTACAGTCCATTCAATATCAACATAAGCCTCATTGCGGGGAAAGGTGAAAGTCAGCGTATAGTGCTTTGCATAACCTTCTGTTGAGTCAGTAGTTAATGTTGCCATATCTGCAGCATCGGAATGAATAATAGCCATTTTCCAGTTCTTTGGTGTAAATGACAGATAAGGAATCTTATCTGCGCCGGGCATTCCTGGCTTTCCAAAATCATTCAATCCCCATCCATCCTTTACGCGGCTATATGCATTAAACCATTGATTGATTTCATTAGCACTAAAACGCTCGTGAACAAACTGCCCTAAAACATATTTTGAGGATTGATCGACCAGTTCCCTGCCAGTAGATTTTTCAATTAAAGATGCAATACCCCCCTTTGTTAAATCAAAAGCAACTTTAAAATAAGGCGTACTGAAATCAGGATGCTCATCACTGATGGGGTTTCCATTCCTAAGTTCATCGGGGGTATAAGTCTTATAGCCGGATGGAGGCACCTCCTTCACATAAACATAACTGCCTTTTTGAAAAGGGTTTTCGATCATTCCGGATCGTTTCCACGGCAAAGGATTATATACTACCAGTCGTTTTCCACTCTTGTTCACCGATGTTGCCAGGAGGTTCAAGTCCTTAGTCAGTTCCCCGGCTACAATATCGTTTGTATTGCGGATATACTGACGTTTGACATCATAAGAATATAGCCATTTTCTTTTACTTCCGGTGGTAGTGTTGTGTGCATCACTGTTTTTCAGGACCGCATAGTTGCCGTTTTCAGGAAGAGGTTCAGCCGCCGCTTCTTCCATCCACTTTTTCCACTCCTCTCCGTAGCTATACCGGGGGCCATATTCTGCGTTCATTCCCCAGGTATGTTCAGCATATAAAAGGCTTTGTTCGTACGCTTTTGCTAACATTGCAGTGATGGGCCTGACAGGTAAGCCCCATGCTTTCATTTGGGTGTGCAACACATCGAGTGCCGATTCCATCGGACGGATGTTTCTTGCAAGCTTTGTCTCCTCCGGGTTAGTCTGCACCCCGTGAATCCACGTATCAGGGCAATCTCCTTTAATAGTTGGCAGAGGAGGATTCTCTGCTAATACCGCCCTGGCAAAATCATCCAGCGTCCCGAAATGTATTCTCACACCCGGCAATTTCTTTTCCGCATAGTCCAGTAGCTTATGAATCTCCTGAGATGACGGTGGACCATGATTATCACCTGTCATTTGCATCGCGAGATAATTTTTACTTGGCCAGTTGGGAGTAGGCCGAATATCAGAACCATACAATGTGGTGTAATTACATAAAACTTTCGAACCATCCGGCCCTTCCCACCAAAACAGCTCGGGGAACCTGGGATACTGGCTGGCAGGATTACATCCTAATTGTAAAAATTGGATACCTGCATGTTTCAACAATGTGGGCAGGATCCACGAATGACCAGGTACATCAGTCATTTTCGCACTAATGGGTAAGGGCAGTCCATATTTTCTTGCAACAGCAGAAGAAAAGCTCAATCCCCGCACCAGGTCTTCATCATCCAGAGATTCAGTTTGCACGGTAAATGGAAGGCCGTGTACGGCTATCGCTCCCGATTTGATGGCCTTTTCAATTCTTGCTTTTCGTTCGGGTGTTTGCAAAGGCCCTAATATCTGTGCCTGTAAAGGCCATCCCGAAACCGTCCATGCAAAGTGCATTTTTTGGGGTAATGATTCACTGCTTTCAATTGTTTTCAGCGCATTATCCATCATCTCTTCCCGGTAGCGCCTAAACACATTTTCCGGCAAATCCGTAAATCCAAGATCAAAATGAGTTTTAAATACAACCCAGATGTCTGTCACTTTTGAATTTGCCTGTCTGAGGTCTTTTAAGTCCTGTCCAAATGCTGCATGCGCGAACAATATAAAACCAATTAATAAGGCTTTTATTTTTTTCACTTTCGAATTGAATTTGAATCAAACAATAATTTTAGCCACGTTAGTTTCTTAATCCCTTGAAGCAGACATGTTCAATAATTGAACTCCCAGTTTCCACCGTTTAATATCATCATACCTAAATCCCTCAAAGGCCAGCTCGTTCTTCTTTCATGCCCGGATTTTCTCTTTCATTTGGGATTGGGTGTACTTGTTGCGGTCTTTTGTTTTATACAACCTAATTTGAATCGGCCTTCAACGATGCATTAAAAAACACATCTAACCCACAACGCTCGCAAGGTTTAATTGATTTTCTCCCGTTGTGCAGGTGGAGTGTTTGCAGGATGTTTGCTAAGCTGTCTGTCATTGCAAGTGTCTTTTGAAGTACCACCTTACCGGTAAAGGACCTGGAAGTTACTTAAAAAAGGAAAGGTCGGATTTTCATCCGACCTTTCTTACGTGCCCAGAACTGGATTCGAACCAGCACACCCTTGCGGGCGCTGCGACCTGAACACAGTGCGTCTACCAATTTCGCCATCTGGGCAACTGATATTGTGTCAGGGCTGCAAATATAAGCAGCCATTTTATTTTTCCAAAATTTCACTGAAATATTTTTTCAGTCAACCGCCGCAATTCCCCTGAAAACCAGCCCGATAAACAAATAACCCGCAAGCGTTGTTAAAATAGCTATGACTTCCATCATCATCATACTCGTGCTTATTGCGCTCAACTTTTACTTCTCCATTGCGGAGATTGGTTTAATTTCGGTAGACAAATCCCTCCTCCAGCAGCAGGCAGACAACGGCAATAAAAAAGCCCTCAACGTTTTAAACCTGATCAAAGATCCGGATGAATTCCTCAGCGCCGTGCAGGTAGGCATCACGCTGGTAGGCATACTGGAAGGACTATACGGCGGCGATCTCATGGCCGCCTGGCTGGAACCGGTATTTGTTTCCTGGGGCCTGCACGAAAGCATGGCACACTTCGTGGCACTCATCGTAGGCGTAGGCGGCATCACTTACCTCACCATCGTGATCGGTGAACTGATCCCCAAAACCCTTGCCCTGCTAAACCCTCAAAAAGTATCTTACCTCATCACCCCCTCGATGATCCTCTTTTCAAAAGTTACCTATCCCTTTATCAAACTGCTTACGGCAAGCACCAAATTAATTCTCGGCCTCTTCTCCGTAAATACGATCCGTGAAGAGAAGTTAACGGAAAACGATCTGCGGAGCATGCTCACCACAGCTTATAAACAGGGACTCATAGACAAAGGAGAATTCACCCTGCATAAAAACCTGTTCTCTGCATACGACCTCACAGCCGAAAACATCATGACGCCCTCCAGCATGATCACCTATGTAAATAATGAAATGAGCAGGGAAGTAATAACGGAAACGATTAAACGTAGTATACACCGTACCTTCCCGGTAATCAGCAACAAAAGGGAAGTACTGGGCGCCCTGGGTGTAAAAGACTTCCTGCTTTATCCCGATAAACCGCTGGAATCCTTCCTCAGCCCCGTTTCTTTCCTGTCGGTAAACCAGGCGGTGTATGATATCTTCCAGCAGCTACGCCGCGAAAATACCAATATGGGCGTGGTAATTAACGAGTACGGCGCCTGCGAAGGAATGATTTCCTATCATGATATTGTGTCCGGACTGCTGGGTGGCAGCCTGCCGGGATTCAATGCCACAGAGCGTTACCTCGTACAGCAGGAAGACAAAAGCTGGCTTACCTACGGCTATACACGACTGAGCTATATCCGCGAAACACTGAACTTTGAATGGCTCCGCGAATACGAAAAAGAAGACATTACTATCGCCGGCCTCCTCATCGATAAGCTAAAACATATCCCTGCGCCGGGCGAAAAAGTAATGCTCAACCAGGTAACCTTCGAAATAAAAAAAATGGATCATCACCGCATCGATGAAGTGGTGATCCGTACGCAAACGCTTGCGCAATAATACTTTTACTATAGTTTATGTACCATAACCTTTCTATCTTGACACAAACAACCTGATGGTTATGGTAAGAAAAACCTTCCTGCTTGGACTATTCGTTTTGCAGGGCTTTATTTCCACTGCACAAACACGAAAACCAAATATTATTTTTATTTATGCAGATGACCTGGGATATGCGGAAACCGGCCCTTACGGACAACAGAAAATAAAAACGCCTCATCTCGACCGCCTCTCTGCAGAAGGCATCCACTTTAACCAGTTTTATACCAGCACACCGGTATGTGCGCCTGCACGCTGTATGCTGCTCACCGGCCGTCATGGCGGACATTCGTATATCCGTGGAAACTATGAAATGGGCGGCTTCCCCGATTCACTGGAAGGCGGACAAATGCCCTTGCCGGAAGGTACCGTTACTATTGGCACCATGCTTCAAAAAGCAGGGTATACCACCGGCGCCATCGGCAAATGGGGACTGGGCATGCAATACAGCACCGGTGATCCTAACCGCCAGGGATTCGATTACTTCTATGGTTACCTCGATCAGAAGCAGTCGCACAGCTTCTACCCTACCCATCTCTGGGAAAACGGCAAAGCCGACAGTCTACGTAATACCTTCATCAATGTACATCAGCCACTGTCGCCTGCCACGGCTACCGATGCCGATTTCGATTATTATAAAGGAAAGGATTATGCGATAGATGAAATGACGAAAAAAGCCACACAGTTTATCAGGAAAAATCAACAACGGCCCTTCTTTCTCTATCTCCCCTACACCATACCGCATGTGTCCCTCCAGGTACCCGACAGCGCGCTCCGGCAATACATCGGGCAGTTCAATGAAAAGCCCTACTACGGCCAGCAGGGATACAGCCCGCAGAAATACCCGCTGTCGGCCTACGCCGCCATGATCACTTACCTGGATTCACAGGTGGGCATTATCATGAACCTGGTAGCCAGCCTCGGGCTGGACAACAACACCATCATTATGTTTTCCAGCGATAACGGCACCACTTTTAACGGCGGTGTGGACGCTGCCTTCTTCAATAGCACCGGGGGCCTCAGAGGACTTAAAATGGACCTCTATGAAGGTGGTATCCGCGAGCCTTTCATTGCCCGCTGGCCAGGAAAAATCCCGGCAGGAAAATCATCGGAGCTGCCAGCGGTTCAATACGACCTGATGGCCACCCTAGCCGCTATTACAGGCACCCCCGCCCCACCGAACGATGGTATATCACTGCTGCCGGAAATGACCGGCAAACACGCTCAACAACCGGAAAGAAAATATCTCTATTTTGAATATCCCGAAAAGGGCGGCGCCATCGCCATCCGCATGGGAAAATGGAAAGCCATTAAAAACGGTCTGAAGAAAAATCCCGCCGCTCCGTGGGAACTATACGACCTCAGTACCGATAAAGGAGAAGAACATGATGTGGCCGCTGCACACACCGCCATGCTGCCGGTATTCAACGATATTGTAAATAAAGAACACCGGAACGCACATATCAACGAATGGGAATTCATCCACCCAAAAACAAGCAAAACAAAATAAAAACTCCGCCGGGATTTTCAACGCTACTGAAAACCCCGGCGCCTCATTATTTGTTTTCCCACTTAAACCACTTCACGCCCAATACCACAAACACAATGGTATAGCCGGCAGCCGCCAGTAAAGCCCAGGTGGTATCCATGTTCCAGCTGGCAGGATCCAGGCTCGCCGCCAGTACCTTTCTTACCACGCCGTAAGGCGACCAGATCACCAGCAACCCTATCTTCTTTCCCAACACCCCAAACTCGCCAAACATGCCGATCATAATAAATATAAAGTAAACAAGACGGGTAGTAGAATTAACCGTATCCGGATTTTTAATGAGCCCTACAATGGCCTGCCCCATACCCAGGTACACAAAGCCGCCCAGCATCGCCATCAGCAAACCGGCGATATAACCTACCGGCGAAATATAGATATGATCCACAAAATAACCCACCACAAACACAAGGACCGTCATCAGTACGATCATCGCTATCTGCACAATCAAGCGGCTCATCATAATGGTCCATGCAGATACCGGCCCTACCCTCAAGCGCTGAAATACGCCCCTGTCGCGGTCGCGGGCAATACTGTTTGAATACCCCATCAACCCGATACTGGTAAGGCCGATCGTAATACAGGACGACAGCACAAACACGCCGCCCAGCTTATCCACCAATCCTTTCCACGACACTAAAATAACGAGCGACACCAACAACACCAGTCCAAACGAACGGCGGTTGCGCCACAGCGTTGTAAAATCGGCCCGCAGCAATGCGGCCATCACAGTCATATTTTTTGGTACACTTGTTTCCATCCTGGTAGTAATTTGATCAGGAACGAACAGCCGTTCCGGTTAAACCGATAAACACATCTTCCAAAGTAACCTTCCCCTTCCTCACCACGCTCAGCACAGCCGGATCATCCCGGTGCTGCGCAATCAGCGCCTCCGGCGTATCTATGGCGATAATGCGGCCATGATCAATGATCGCAATACGGTCGCATACCGCTTCGGCTTCTTCCATCGAATGCGTGGTGAGTAATACCGCATGACCGTTGTTGCGGAAATGCTCCATCCTTTCCCATAACTGGCGCCGCGACTGCGGATCCAGCCCGGTAGTAGGTTCATCCAGCAATACCAGCTGCGGGTTATGAATAGTGGATATCACCAGCGATACCCGTTGTTGCTGCCCGCCGGAAAGCTGCGATATTTTTTTGCCGGATGCCTCCTCCAGGTTGATCTCTGCCAGCTTCTGTTTTACGGCAGCATCCTTTAAGTTTACACCATAGATGCTGGCAAATAACCGGATGATTTCGGAGATAGTCAGCTCCGGCTGAAAACTGGTAGCCTGTAACTGTACGCCCATATTGGCGCGGGCATGCAATGGTTGCTCCCTGATATCGAAACCCGCCACCGTAATACTCCCGGAAGCGGGATGCAGCAATCCCTCAATAGCGCTGAGGGTACTGGTTTTACCGGCCCCATTGGGTCCCAGCAAGCCAAAAATTTCGCCGGCATGCACTTCAAAGGAAACGTCCTTTACGGCCTGGAAAGCCCCATACTGCACGTTTAGCTGGCTCACAGCCAGAACGGGAGCAGCTGCTTGTTGTTGATTGATCATCTGATCATATTTAGTTTAAACGGACGGTCGAAAATACAACAACCACGGGGATCACCGCGGCTAAACCGGCGAATGCCACCGGAAAAGCGGTAAATGAAGGAGTTAAAACGGTGAAAGCCAACTGTCCGTTGGCGTATTTGCGTCGGCCCGTAAAAAAACTATAGGGAAACCAGGCACTATAAAGTAACCAGTTGTCTGCGCAAAGCTTCCAGTACCATACCCGTGCGGCTTTGCACGTTTAATTTATTAAACAGTATTTCGCGGTAACCATCCACCGTTCTTTCAGTAACGTTCATTTTAGCGGCAATGGCTTTATAGGTAAGATCACTGCAGGCCAGGTGGAGAAACTCCCGTTCCCGCTCTGTGAGCGTTTGCTTTTGTTCTGACTGCAGCAGCAACCGGCGGTAGTTAACATTGGAGGCATCGTTGTTATACTGACCGGTGGTATAAATTTCCGTTAATGCCTTTTCCAGTTCTGTGGGATGGATATCTTTCAGGAGATAGGCACAGCAACCGGCCTTCAGCATTTCTATGATCGTGGCGTCATTGTCTTTCATCGACAACGCTACTACTTTTACCGTGGGATATAATTTCAGTACTGCCTCGGTGGCCCTGGCGCCATCCATTACCGGCATATTTACATCCAGCAACAGGATGTCGGGCAATGCAGGCAGTTGTGCCAGTTTATCCAGCATCTCCCTGCCGTTCATGGCTTCCGCCACAATATGAAAGCCGGCGAAGCCGCTCACCAGTAAACTAAGCGACTTCAGGAACAACTGGTGGTCATCTGCAATACCTATGTTGATCTTCATAAACAAAAATTATTCAAGGGGTAATGTTATCAATACTGCGGTACCGCCGGCGGTAGTTACCTCCCAGCGGATATCGCCTCCAAGCAAAGTGGTGCGGTGCTGCATATTCCGGATGCCCATACCAATAGCCGACATCCCTGCTTTATCAAATCCGGAGCCATCATCTGCGATAATAAGGATCAGCTGTTGGTTTGCCGTTCTGATACTGATGTCAATTACCTGCGGACGGGCATGTTTTATACAGTTCTGCATGGCTTCCTGGATAATCCGGAACAGGATGATCTGGGGCTCTGCCTGTAATGGCAGCACCGTTAGTTCATGGGTAAACTTTACGGTGATGGCCCTGCTGGAATTGATCCTGTCTACCTCCGCCTTCAGGTTTTCTATCAGGCTGAACTGGTCCAGCCACTGGCGGCTGAACGACTTGGAAAGCGCCCGCAGATGCTGAATAGCGGTACTCAGGGTATCTTCTGCAATTTGCAGGGTATCGGGGATTTCCTTCATGCTCCTTTGGGTAACATTGATCAGGAGCTTGGTACTGCTTAGCAATTGGCCGATATCGTCATGCAGCTCCTGTCCGAGGTGGGCAAAGGCTTCTTCCTGCATTTCAATCTGGGACCACATTAGTTGTTTGTCGTAATCTTCTTTCATTAACTTAAGCTGATGTAAGTATGCATCCTGCTTCTTCTTATAACTTATTACCGCTGCCACTACCACCAGTCCCATGATGGTAACCAGCAACGAAATAAAAATCACAGCTACAAAGAGATCCTGTTTGACCGGAAGCATACGACGCCTTTTATCAGCATAATATACAACAGGTAATTGGATAATGAGTTCAACACCGCGAAAAAATGCCTGGCCCTGGTGGTATCGTTTTCCAGTAACAGGTTATAAAAGGCATTTACACTCACGGAAGCCGCGAAATAAATAAAGAAGGCAAGGGTTAACCAAAAAACAGGGTGCCGGA
Organism: Chitinophaga ginsengisegetis; assembly: GCF_900168065.1. Lineage (GTDB taxonomy): Bacteria > Bacteroidota > Bacteroidia > Chitinophagales > Chitinophagaceae > Chitinophaga > Chitinophaga ginsengisegetis. The sequence goes on from NZ_FUZZ01000001.1 coordinate 221,300, forward strand.
ATATAGACGCTTCACTATCCGGGGTTATTGAAAAAAAGGATAAAAGGCACCAGCAAATAACCAGGAAGCTCTCTATCGTGATGTTGATACCCGGAAAGGCACGCCACCCGCCCAATACAAAGCTGTAGAAAAGAGATACCATGCAAAACACAAAAATGGAAATACCCATCAGTAAGCGCCAGCGGTAATCCCTGATCCCCGATCGGAGAATAATTGTAATCAGACTATATTCCAGCACCACAAAAAAATGATACACTATAAAAAAACCTAAACCTTCTGTGCCGATCAATTCTACTATCACTTCGGTAATAATAGATACGCCGAGCAATACGCACAGCAGCTTTACTTCCCTGTGTTCCAGGTAAAATAAGCTAATAATAAAACAGGCTATCAATAAAGCATAATATGCGTACACCCAACCGTTCATCGGCACAAAAAGTTTTAATTCGGGTTAACTAAATATCAGGTCCAGATCTGCCGTGGCTAACGGTGATCCATGCCCTTTCAGCAATTCAAATAAATGTTTCAATGGAGGAACCGGAACCGGTGTTCCATTACCTCTCTCCTCTATTTTAGGATCGCCGCCGGCATGCACCATGTCGTTGGCTGTAACTTTCTGCAGCAGCTGCGCATACCCTACCTGGCTGCTATCGAAAGTTAATCCCTCAGCTACCAGGCTCAGTTTTTCGTTGGGCTCCGGAATCGCAAAATGAAAACGTACGTATTCGCAACCTTCCTGGCTGAGAATACGTAAAAGAGAAGCTTTACTGAAATCCACGGAGTATGAACCCTGAAATAAAGGAATCAGTCCCGGATTAGCAATTAAAAATTTGTAGAAGTTATTCAGCATACCAAAATATGCCGCAACAGTAATAGGCATTCCATAGGTCACGGCCTGGTCCTCGGTAAAGGGCATGCGGTAATCCAGCTGTTCAGTTATAGGATTCAGGTAGCCCTGGTCGTTACAACCATAGCCTGCAAGGGACATTTGATCACTCATGTTAGGTCAGTTTAGTGGAAACAAATATTTGACTTTTTGTTCATGACTGATACCGGGAAAATCCCCGGTAATGTATTTTACTGCTTTCCACCTGCAGCCGTCCTCTTTTTTACAACTTGAGCAAACCCAGCTTGTGAAGGGTGTTTACCGGTTTGTTGTCCCAAAACAATTCAAAATCATCCAGCCCTGCCGCCTCATAGCTGTCTTTCACTTCCTGCAGCGTATATGTTTTAGCGTTAGCCACGGCCAGCTGTTGCAGCATTTGCGTAAGCCATGCTCCCTGGGGAGGTTGCACGCTGATATTTACTTTCTCTTTTTTGCCCTGGAAAGTTAAGGAAGACATTTCCCAGGTACTCCCCTTCTTTGACTTGGTAATAATTTCCATCGCCGGCTGTTTGCCCAGGTACACTACTTTCGACGTGGGCTTCACCGTGCCCGCTTCTTCCTCCATCAGCGCGGTAGTGATGAAATCGGGATGCACCGTGGTTTTCGGCACTTTGAAGTCGAACCATTTAGACAACGGGTAATCCAGGCAGGCGCCATGCATAAAGTTCAGCAGCGACTTCTTCAGGCCATAGCTGAAAGTTTCATGGTCCGCACCCGTAGGATCAATATGCATAATATCATTATTGGCAAAGGCGCCGATTTCGTCTGTTTCTTTTTGTACGCTGAATTTCGCGGGCTCCAGTCCCACCGGGCTGTGGGCAGTCATGGTAAACTGGTGCCAGAAGGCCGATTGCAGTATCCCCGCCTGGAACATCTGCCGCACCATTTCCAGCGCATCAATGGTTTCCTGCGCTGTTTGCGTAGGGAATCCGTACATCAGGTAGGCATGCACCATAATACCCGCTTCCGTGAAATGCCGGTTTACACGCGCCACCTGGGCCACAGTAATACCTTTCTGGATCAGCCCCAGCAAACGGTCGGAAGCTACCTCCAGGCCGCCGGAAACGGCAATACAACCCGATGCTTTCAGCAACAGGCAAAGGTCACGGGTAAAGCTCTTTTCAAAACGGATGTTTGTCCACCAGCTAACAGTGAGCTTACGCCGGATAATTTCCAGTGCCAGCGCCCGCATCAGCGCAGGTGGCGCGGCTTCATCCACAAAGTGGAAACCGTTTTGCCCGGTTTGCGCAATGATGGTTTCCATCCGGTCGCATAGCAGCGAGGCCGTAATGGGTTCATATATCTTTATATAATCAAGAGAAATATCACAGAAGGTACATTTACCCCAATAGCAGCCATGCGCCATGGTGAGCTTATTCCAGCGCCCATCGCTCCAGAGGCTGTGCATCGGGTTTACCACTTCAATAGCGGAAATGTATTTGTCCAGCAGGAGGTTGCTGTAGTCCGGAGTACCCAGCTGGGCCTGTTTGTAATCGTGCGTGGCTTTGCTGTTCACATAAGTTACTTTGTCTTCTGTGAGCAGGAAAGTACGCTTCAGCTCTTCCGCCGTTTTCTTTCCTTCGAGAAACAACAGCAAATTTTCTATGGGCGCTTCACCGTCGTCGAGCGTGATAAAGTCCACGAATTCAAATACGCGCGCATCCGCCAGCGAGCGCAGCTCGGTATTAGGGAACCCGCCGCCCATCGCTACTTTTACAGCCGGATAATGTTGTTTGATCCATTGTCCGCAGCGCAATGCGGCATACAGGTTACCGGGAAAAGGCACAGAAATCGCTACCATAGCTGGTTGTACCTGTTGCATATGCAGCGCCAGGAGATCGGTCAGGATGGTATCTATATAAGTATATTCCGCCTGTAATGCGGCGTATAATTCATCAAAGCTGTTGGCGGAGCGGCTCAGGCGTTCTGCATAGCGGCTGAAACCAAAATGTGGGTCCACACATTCCATGATCAGATCCGACAGATCTTCCAGGTACATGGTGGCCAGGTGTTTCGCTTTATCCTGCGTGCCCATAGAGCCAAAGGCCCAGTTCAGGTCGTCCAGCTGCGCAAATCTCGAGGCTTCCGGGAGGTAATCCCGTTTACAGATAAGATGTGCCAGCGTGGGATTCTTTCCCTGTAAAAATAAAATAACCGCGTCGATGGTTTGTATGTAATCCTCCTGCAACACCAGCATCCGTGCAATATTCTCCGAAGCCGCCACCGGCGGGGCCGCAGCAATATGCGCAAACAACCGCTCCAGGCCCTGTTTTGAAAACAAACGGAGCGTTACCTCAATACCCAGGTCGGACTGGAAGGAAGTAATATGCCTGGTATTCAGAAATCCTTTCAGATAAGCAGTGGCCGGGTACGGCGTGTTCAGCTGGGTAAATGGTGGCGTTATTAAAAAAACGGAATTACTCAAGTCAGGTTATTTAAAACGCAAATTTAGTTCTTTTTTAAGGAGAAACGATACGGATGCCTTAAGAGTATGATGCAGTGGGCCTTTCCTATTAGTCTACAAAATTTATAGACTTTTATTTGGAAATAATAAAAGACCCCTTTATCTTTGTTTCACCACCACTGATAAAGCCACCACTCCATCAGTATTTCACCACCAGTTTTATTTCGTAGCATACCTCGTCGCCCCACCAGGACCGGCAACGTCTTGCATTGTTCAACCAATAATATACAAACATGAAAACGCATAAGCACCTATTTCTAACCGGCCTGATGGTGGCAGGATTATTTGGCAACAGTTCCTTTGCCGCCCCTAAAAAACCATTCGTAAAACAAGGCATCTGGAGAGGCGTGTTTACCCTCAGCGAATCGCAGGTCCCTTTTAACTTTGAGCTGAAAGGAAAAGACCCCGAACACGCAGTGTTTACGCTGATCAACGGTTCCCGCCGCGACGACTTCCACGTGCAACGCATTGGCAACGACTCTTTATTTATAAAGATGAACACCTATGATGCCGCACTCGTCGCCAAAATTGAATCAGACGGTAAGATCACCGGCGAATACCGCAGCCTGGTACCCAACTTCCGCGGCAATGCCCTGCCCTTTACAGCGGAACACGGACAAACCTACCGCTTCGCGGAACCTGGCACAGAAGCCGCTCCCACTTACGATATCAGTGGTAAATGGGACCTGAAAATTTACAGTAAGGAACCTACTCCCAACCGGATCGGGTTACTGAAACAAAACGGTAATAAACTCACCGGCGTAGTAATGTCTGTAGTGGGCGACAGCCGCGAGCTGGAAGGCACTGTTCATGGCGATGAATTTGAATTATCCGGCTTCACCGGCCCCAGTCCTATCTACATCAAAGGAAAAGTAAATGATGATAAATCCCTCACCGGGGAAATCAGCCTGGGTATCTACAATAACATCAAATTTGACGGAGAAAAAAATGCTGCCGCCGAATTACCGGATCCCTACAAACTTACTTTCCTGAAAGAAGGGTATAAAAAACTGGACTTCACCCTGCCGGACCTCAATGGTAACAACGTTTCCCTGAGCGACGACAAATACAAAGGTAAAGTAGTGATCGTGGAAATCATCGGTACCTGGTGCCCTAACTGCACGGATCAGACTTCCTTCCTCTCACCGTGGTACAATAAAAACAAAGACCGCGGCGTAGAAGCAATCGCCATCGGCTTTGAACAGAAAGATGACCTGGAATATGCAAAATATACCCTGGGTAAACTGAAAGAAAAATACAACATACAATATGATATTCTTTTTGGTGGCATTGCTGATAAGAAAGTGGCATCAGAGAAGCTGCCAGCGCTCAACCGCATGATGGCCTTCCCTACCACTATTATAATAGACCGTAAAGGCGAAGTAAGACAAATACATACCGGCTATACCGGAGAGGTTACAGGCCAGTATTACAAGGATTATGTGGCCAAATGGAACCAGGACCTGGATGCTTTAATCGCTGAAAAGTAATTTTAACATTTAATTTCCGGATCCCGTAAACGCTAATCCGCCCGTCACCCTTAAATTGCACCAAATTTAAACACACAACATATATGCAACGATTAGCATCATTATTCTTTATTGGAGGATCTATCTTCCTGATGTCTTTCACCACACCTGCTACTGTCAACAAAGGAGAAAAACCAACCAAAGCTGCTTCCGCCAGGAAAGCAACTGTTTTCCAGGTAGACATTAAAGAAAGCAAGTTAAACTGGACAGGTAAAAAAGTAACCGGACAACACGAGGGTACCATCAATATTGCCGACGGCAAACTGGAAGTAGAAAGCAATGTACTGAAAGGTGGCAGCTTTTCACTGGATACCCGCAGCATCGCAGTAACCGATATCAAAGATGCCGGTGGCAATGCTAAATTACTGGGCCACCTGAAAAGCGAAGACTTCTTCGCCGTGGAAAAATTCCCGGCAGCCACTTTTGTAACTACCAGCGTCACTTCCAAAGGCGGCGGTAACTACGAAGTAACCGGTAACTTAACCATCAAAGGCATCACCAACCCGGTTACCTTCCCCGCAACTGTAACGGTTGCAGGCAGCAAACTCACAGCCAAAGCAGCTATTAAAGTGGATCGTACCAAATACAATATTAAATACGGTTCCAAAAGCTTCTTTGAAGGCATCGGCGATAAAGCCATCTATGATGACTTTGACCTGGATGTAACACTGGTAGCCGCTGCCAAATAATTCGTTCTTGTTTTTACTACCCCATTATATAATTCCTGGGGAGCACGGGCACTCCCGCCCATGCTCCCGGGAATGCCAATAACCATTTCTTTTTACAGCCTCCTTACAGCAACACCTTTTTTTATTCATCAACCAATTACTTTTTTGGCAACCTGCATGTTGCTGCCGGGCATTTCATGCCATCTATAACTTTTACCACCATGAAGCTGAGAAAAATGATATTCATTTTACTGGGTATGCTATGTGCCGTTACTATCGTAGCCGGGTTTAATATCACAGATCCGCCTACCAAAGCCCAACTTGGAGAAAAACTATTTTTTGATCCGTTGCTGTCGAAAGACCGCAGCATCAGCTGTGCTTCCTGCCATATCCCTCAATTTGGATTTGCAGATACCCTCGCCTTCAGCAACGGTATTCATCATACACCTACCAAAAGAAATACACCCGGCATCACCAATCTCTCCGGCCGCCCCAACTTCTTCTGGGACGGGCGCGCCGCTTCCCTGGAAGACCAGGCCCTGCAACCTATCATCAACCCGGATGAAATGGGACTGCCCATTGAAGAAGCCGTACAACGCCTGAACGACGATGAAAGCTACCGGCGCTACTTCCAGCAACTGTTTAACAGTCCGCCTACCAGCAAAAACCTGCTGCAGGCCATCGCCGCTTTTGAACGCACGCTGGAAACCGCCAACAGTCCGTACGACCGGTACATCGCCGGTGACGATAACGCACTAACGCCTTCGGCTATACGCGGTCGCCTGCTTTTTATCGGTAAAGCCAATTGCAATAATTGTCATTCGGGAGAAGATTTTACGGCAGACCGCTTTAAAAATATCGGTCTTTATAACGGAACTACCCTTACAGATGCCGGCCGCTTTGAAGCAACGAAAGACAGCTCCCACCGCGGCTTCTTCAAAGTACCAGGACTACGCAATGTAGCCGTTACCGCTCCGTATATGCATAACGGTATGTTCAAAACACTGAAAGAAGTAATTGCCTATTACAATGAACCCAACAACATTGTACATGATGGCATCAACCGGGATTTGTCGCTCAGCAAACCACTGAACCTTAGCAAAGAAGAGATGGAAGACCTCGAAGCCTTCCTGGTAGCGCTTACAGACGACCGATTCAAATTATCACATCATTAACCATAAAAATCAACCAGGGCATGAAAAAAATTATACTGCCGGTCATCTCCCCCCTGCTGCTGTTCTCAGCAACACTTACAGCACAGGATAAACATCTCACCGATACCACCAGCCAGCTGGGCGAAGTACAAATTGTAGGCAGCCGCAGCGCCAACCGTACCAAGTTGAATTCGCCGGTACCGGTAGATATCATCGATATTAAATCACTCCAGGAGGCAGCGCCACAAACCAGCATCACACAGTTGCTGCAATATGTGTCGCCCTCCTTTCACTCCGTAAACGGCTCCAATGCCGGCGATGCCGGATCGGCCCTCAGCCTTGCACAATTAAAGGGCCTGGGCGTGGATCAGCTGCTGGTACTGGTAAATGGTAAACGTCGACATAAAAGCTCCAATGTTAACTGGGGCGGCCTCGGCAACGGCGCCACCGGATACGACCTTAACTCCATCCCAGCCGGCGCTATTGAGCGCATTGAAATACTGCGCGACGGCGCCGCCGCACAATACGGCTCCGATGCCATCGCCGGCGTTATCAATATCGTACTGAAAAAACAAACCAACGATGTGATCGTGAGTACCACCGGCAGCATCCGCCGCCGCGGTGATGGCGCCAGTACCCGCACCAATATCAACTACGGCCTCAAAATAGGCGACCGTGGCGGCTACCTCAACGCCACCGCCGAATTCGCCACACAAGCCGTTTCCCTCCAACCCGGCCGCGATGATGCCGGACTATACAACGGTCCCATTTACGGCGGCGGCGCCAATACCCGCGGATACGATAACATCTACACCAAAGAAATAGACGACGCCATCCTCGCCAGCCGTGGCATCGACCGCCACTTCTTTGACCAGCGCGGCGGAGGTTCCAACAAAGCTAAAGATGCACTCCTGTTTTTTAATACAGCCATTCCCGTTAGTGACCACGCGGAAGTGTACGCATTTGGGGGGATCAGTCACCGCAACTCCCAATTCACTGCGGTATACCGTCTCCCCGGCTGGACGGAACGCAACAACACCGGCCTTTACCCGGATGGTTTCCTCCCTGCCATGGATAACAGCATCACCGATAAATCCATCGCTATCGGCCTGAAAGCCAAAGCAGGCGATTGGAACCTCGATATCTCAAATGTATTTGGCAAAAATGATTTCGGCAATGTGATCAGCAATTCACTCAACGCCAGCCTGGGACTGAAAAGCCCCACCACCTTCGACGCAGGTAAATACAACGCCTCGCAAAATACCGCCAGCCTGGATATCAGCCGGTACTTCACCTCTGTATTGCATGGCCTCAACATAGCATTCGGCGCACAATACCGTACCGAAACCTACCAGATCATCGCCGGCGAAGAAGCCTCCTACAGCAAAGCAGACCTGCGTCCCATTTACTCGGTAGACACTTCCGTGAACGGGATTCCTTACCTCGCCGACGGCGGCCTCCTTGCACTCAACGGCCTCTCGCCCGGATCACAGATCCATGCAGGGTTCCGGCCTTCCAATGAAGTGAATGTCAGTCGCGCTATCGTGGCCGGCTATGCCGATGTGGAACTCAATGTCACCGAAAAATGGCTGGTGTCTGCCGCGGTACGTGCGGAAAACTTCTCCGACTTTGGCAATGTTACCACCGGCAAAATAGCCACCCGGTATAGCTTTGCGCCCTGGCTCGGCATCCGCGGTTCTGCCAATACCGGCTTCCGCGCACCCGACCTCGCGCAGTTCTATTATACCGAAACCTCTACCAGTTTCCAGCAGGGCCGCGCCATCGACCAGGTAACTGCCTCCAATAAAAATGCAGCTACCCGCGCACTCGGCATCCCTTCCCTTACACCGGAAAAAAGTACAGGGTACACCGCGGGTATCACCTCGCAACCCGCCCGGAACGTAGAACTGAGTATAGATGCCTATCTTGTGGATATAAAAAACCGGGTAGGCAACACCGGTAACTTCTCCGCTACCGATCCCAATCTCCCCGCAGATGTAAGAGCATTGCTCCTGCAAACAGGTACCACACAGGCGAAGTTTTTCTACAACGCTTTCAGTACCCGTACAAAAGGAATTGAATTCACTGGCAGTTACAAAATACCGCTGCACCGGAATAGCCTGCAACTGCTGGCTGGCGGCAACTTTGTAAAAAATGAGGTAACGTCTGTAAATACGCCCAAAGGACTGGAACAATATAAATATGTCATCTTCAGTGAATCAGAAAAAGCGAGGGTAACTACCAATATCCCGCAACAGAAAATAACGTTACAGGCTATACTGAATACACCCCGCTTTACATTTCTCGCGCGCACCATTTATTTTGGATCTGTTACTACCGCTTCTGCACTCAATGCTAATTTCCCGCGGCCCGACTACTACTTCCAGGAGCTGAAACCCATCTGGGTAACCGACTTCTCCGTAGGATACCGTATCAGCAAAGCCATACAGGTAACCGCCGGCGTAAACAATGCCTTCAATGTATTGGGCGATTACTCCGATAAAGCAATAGCTGGATTGCGCAATCCATCAGTAGTTGGTATTCAGAACGGCAGCGCAGGCATCCAACCATTTGTGAGATTATATGCCCGTTTCTAATCCTTAAAAAATGCAATCATGAAAAATAATACCCTCTTCCTCCTGAGCAGCTTTACCCTGTTGGCTTTCAGCGCCTGCAATAAAACGGATTACCTTGATGTAAACGCCGGCGAGCGGCCTCCTCTTTCAGCTAATGTCCGTTTTGTAAACGCCCGCATCCCTGCTACCGGCATCCAGTTCTGGACGTTTACACAAAAAGTAACAACGGATGCGGTGCTTCCCGGCGCAGCATCCTCTTATGTGTCTACTACTTTCGGAAATGTACAGATCAATTTCACCGAAGGCAGCGGCACTGCCTATAAAGCCTCCCGGCAGTTTGGCAACAGCGCTACGTATTCTGCCACCGGCGGTCCTAACGGTCCTATTGCCGGATACTATCATACTGTATTTGCTGCATCCACTAAGTACAATGCAGGAAAAGATACCCTGCTCCTTTTCTACGACGATCTCTCTGCTCCGGCTGCAGGCAAGGCAAAGCTCCGCTTTGTTCACCTCGCGCAGGGCATAGCCGGCGTAAGCGTACGGTTAAAACAAAATGATACGGAAACGCCGCTCTTTACCACTATCCCTTATGGAAGTGCCGGCGGTAGCAATCTCCAGGGCGCTGCATACGACAGCGCGCCGTTCACTAACGTAAACGCAGGTACGATTTCATTGATTGTCAGCGCCGGCGAAAATGCGGCGCCTGTTGCTATTGATCAGCAGGCACTCTCCAATATCACGCTGGAAGCAGGAAAAATTTACACCGTGTTTATCCGGGCCGACAGTAAAGGCATAGTGAGTGCAGGCATACTCTCCACTACAAGTTTGTAACCTGCAATAAAAAAGCTGCCTCAAAATTCCTTTTGAGACAGCTTTTTTGTTATTGAAACATACCCTTTTAGTTCCTGGAAAAAAAAGTTTTTTGCAGATAACTTTCCAATGAAGCCGGTTTCCTGCCCAATAACTTTTCCAATTCGCTGCCTGGCAGATTAAACTCATTCTTCTTAATCGCCTCTGCAAAACCAGACATAACACCAATATACTCCTGTGGCACGCCTGCTTTCGTTAAGGTGTCTGTATACGCATCTTTCGGAGCGTCAATATAAGCTACCTGCTTATCAGCCAGTTTAGATAATAATTGCGCAATATCAGCAAACGAATAAGTAATATCGGACGCAATAGTATATTCTTTATTATCGTGTCCTGTTCCGGTAAGCACATTAGCCGCAGCTTCTGCCATGTCTAACCTGGAGGCATAGGGTACCCTGCCCTCTCCACCCGGAATGAAAACACCGGTTTCCACTACCTTTTCTCCAAGAAACATAGGCAATACATCTGCGTACAGATTGTTGTTTAGAAGAGTATATGTTAATCCGGATGTTTTAAGGTAATTGGCGGTAGCGATGTGTGAGTCTACTATCAGGGGAATAACGCTGGTAGTGGCGGCATTGGTCGCAACGCTGGTATAAATAATATGTTTCACACCTGCTTCCTTAGCGGCATTGATCACATTGATCTGCTGTCCGGCACGATCACTGTGATCACTGGAAGATACCAGTAACACCTTATCAACGCCCTTAAAAGCCGGTACTAAAGACGGATAATCGTGATAGTTGCCCACTCTGATGCTAATGCCTTTTTCTTTTAATCCACTGGCTTTTGCTTCGTCTCTTACCAATGCCGCAACCTGGTTAGCGGGAACTTTCTGCAGCAGAAAATCGATAACTGCTCCTCCGAAATGGCCTGTGGCTCCTGTTACAAGAATCATAATGATGAGTTATTTAATTTTTAATAATACCCATGTATAACTACCTTTACGTACTAATCGTATGTTAGTTACCTTTGGTAAGTCAAAAGTATTAAACAATTGATTATCAAACAATAAGGCACTCACAGGTGTGCCAATTACCTCCGGGTAAGTAATATTAAAAATCAATCTGTTGACATGATAGAAGATTATAAAAAATTTGATAAATCCATCCCTTGTCCTGTCAGAACATTGATGGATCGCATTGGTGACAAATGGGTGGTACTCGTAATCAGTACCCTTGGAGAGAAAGGAACCATGCGTTTTAACCAATTGCATGAAATGATTGGAGACATCTCACAAAAGATGTTGACCGTAACGCTTAAAAAGCTGCAGGAAGATGGATTGGTATCCCGTAAAATGTACCAGGAAATCCCTCCCAGGGTTGAATACACACTAACGGCTATGGGCGAAAGCCTTTTACCGCATATTACAGGCCTTGAACAATGGGCTGTTGCTAATATGAGTGGTATTCAACAAAGCAGGCAACAGTATTTGTCCGCTAAATAATAATATCAGAAGCTCACCTTGCCACCTACCGTTATCCAGCGGCCGGGCATAGGCACTGCGCCGGCTTCCACATACGTTACGTCCAGCAGGTTATTGGCATCTGCATAGATCTGGTAACGGGGTTGCCTATACGCAATACGCGCATCCACCAGGGTATAGTCTTTATAATTTACCCGCATGCAGTAACGCACGGCGGCGGAAACGCTGAAGTGACGCGCAATATCCGTACGTACATTGGCGGTAAACTGGTGCCGCAGGCTTTCAATCACATACCGCGAAATCTTAGTCGTGATGGCATCCCCCTTGAAGGATGGGGAAAGATAATTGTAACCGGCATTTACGCCAAAGCTGTTAAACAGCGAACCGCCGGCGAAAATAGTGTTGTAGCCACTGTTAAGCGAAAAACCTGTCATATCTGCCCGCTGGAAATTCTGCGGTTGCCAGGGAACCTTTGCCGGGTCGGCGCCACCGGCGGTATCTTTTACAAAGTCAATAAAATTGCTGACCTGCCTGTAAAACACGGATCCCGAAAATGAGAACTTACCACTGAACTTCCGTATACCCGCTTCTGCAAAGGATGCTTTCTCCGGTCCCAGCTTTTCATTACCGATAATACCGCCGCCTTTGTAATAAAGATCGGTGTAAGTGGGCAGTCGTTGGGCCGTGCCTGCATTGGCAAACAGTTTTATGTCGGGCGTAATATTAAAGCCTACATCTGCTCCGGGGAAAAACTGCCAGCCATAAACCGTGTTATAATTGAGATAACCGCCTACGGTAAAACTAAAGCGGCGGTCGGCCACCGACTTGTACTCGCCGAACAGACCCAGGTTGGTTCTGTCGTGGTTACCAAGATTAGAGCTTTTAATATGCTCATAACGCCCTTCCACACCGGCGCCAAAGGTACCGATAGCGGTGCGGAACGTATTATTCAGCTCTGCATCAAATACGTGCGTATTATGAAGATTACGGTATTTATCAGGTTTTATGTAGATGTAATCATCTTTGGTGTACCGGTAGCTCACCCTGGGCGTCATTACCCAGTTGGGATTGATCCGGGAAGTATTGCTTACGGCGGCAAAGAGGGTTTTTACCGTTTCTTCTGAATTCAGATCGCCGGGCGATGCATAAAAGCCATTAGCGCCGTAGCCATTATTTACAAAACCAGCCATTACGTTGTACTGGTGCAGGGTATCACGGTTAAAGGCCGCCTGGTAAAATGCGCGGTAGTTTTCGTACGCAGTATTATAGCGGTATCCATTGCCCTGGTTGCGGCTGGCGGAGAGCGACTGGCTCACGCCGTTCTTTACCAGTGCGCCGGTAGCTCCAACGCTGTAAGCGCCGTAAGGGTTGTTGTTTTCGTTCTTTTTAAAGCTGCTGCCTGCGCTGCCGCTAACGGTAGCGCCGCTTTGGGCGGCTTTGCGGGTTACGATATTGATAGCGCCGTTCAGTGCGTTGATCCCGTAAATACGGGCGGCAGCGCCTCTCAGCACCTCTATATGGTCCACATCCGCCAGGGATACCGGCAGGTTCATGATGTTATGCCCCGTTTGCGGATCAGTTATTTTTACGCCGTTCAGCAATACCAGGGTCTGATCAAAAGTACCGCCGTCGATCCCGATATCCGCCTGGATGCCGCCCGGGCCGCGTTGCCGCACATCCAGTCCCGGTACATAAGCCAACACCTCTGTAATGGACGACACCGGCATGGCTTCTATCTGCCGGCGGGTGATGATGGTAATGTTACGGTTCACCGCCTTTACAGGCGCTACCAGCCTGTTTTCCTGTACAATCACCTCATCGAGGTGATGAGTGGTAAGGGCGGAGTCTGCCCGCTGTTGCGCCGTGGCGCTGCCACAGAGGCCCAGGAACAGGGATATCAGTAATTTGTTATTCGGCACTGCTACACGCATCTTTTAAAAATCGTTGCTAAAAGAGCGCAAAAGTACGTATTAAATCATTTATCCAATCATGAAACGGCTTTCCGGGAGCTCAGCCAGGTGTCCCGGTCCATCTCAAACCTCACCTCGCCGTTTTTCATCAGCCCTGCATTCTTCCAGCCGCTGCGGGTGTAAAACCGTTCAGCCCTTGTACCAGGCGCCGTTCCCAGCCACAACGAAGTTTGATATACCGCAAAGTACCAGTCGAGCATCAGCCGCTGCAACTCCCGGCCAATCCCCGCCGCTTCCGTTTGCGGGTCCACAAACAACGCCCAGATGTTATGCCGGTGCGTATCCACAATGGCAAAGCCCACAATAACCCCGGCGGATTCACATAGCCATCCCCTGCCATCGGTGGTGAGATATTGTATGTAATCTGCGGTAGTAACCAGGTCCGGATTATTGAGCACATTTTCTTTTACGGCGGCACGTACCCGCTGCAAACCGGGAATATCTGCAATAGTTGCTTCTCTGAAAATCATATACAGGGATTAAGGGATTACGCTGACGCATACACGTAATTGTCAGCCAAAAATAATTTCATCACGTGAAATATATTAACCCCGGTAAGATACATTTATCTACACAAAAAATCTTTAATTTTGTAGTGCTATGTTACCAGATAATAACAGGAAAGCAAAGATCATCAAATGGATAAAAAAGCTCGGCTTCTGGGGCTTTCTTTTCTTTCTGATAAAAGGATTATTATGGCTGGCCCTGGGCTACTGGGGCGCTTCTTTGTTCCGTTAAAAACGGAACACCCCCTCTATCACTGTTACCGCCTCTCCCTTCAACAATACCCGGTTACCCTGCAGTATTACTTTCAGTTCGCCGCCCCGCTGTGATGCCTGGTAAGCAAAGAATTCTTTTTTATGCAAACGCGGTGCCCAATACGACGCTAAGCTGCAATGTGCAGAACCCGTTACCGGATCTTCATCAATGCCCACCGGCGTGGCAAAATAACGGGAAATAAAATCGTAAGGCGATCCTTCTCCGCCCCTTCCGGTAACTACCAGGCGGTGAGGCGCCAGCAGGTTCCTGTCGGGCACAAAATCAGCTACCGCGGCTCCCGATTTCAACTCCACGATGTAACGGTCCACACTAAATTCCACATTGGTCACTTCCCCTTTAAACAATGGGCGCAGTTCTTCCGGCAGCGTGGCGGGCTCACAAGCCCTCGCCGGAAAGTCGAGCGTTATCCATCCGTTTTGCCGGCTGGCGGTGAGTAAACCGCTCAGCGTAGTAAAAGAAATGGTTTCATCCGGGGCCACCAGCCCGGTTTCCCATAATACATGCGCACTGGCCAGCGTGGCATGCCCGCAAAGCACCATTTCCACCAGCGGCGTAAACCACCGCAGGCGGTAACCATTGTCCACCGGCAATAAAAAGGCCGTTTCCGCGAGGTTGTTTTCCGCGGCAATGGCTTTCAGTACTTCATCATCCGGCATTTGCCCCAGGAGGCATACGCCTGCCTGATTTCCTTTAAAAGGCTGCCTGGTAAAGGCATCTACCTGAAAAAATCTTACTTCCATACGTTACTGCAATTTGTAACACAAAAATGCAGCGATTTATTTTCCGAAAACAGATGCAATTCTGCTCATTTCGACCATATCAGATGTAAAAAGGCTCCGTGCAAACACCTGCACGGAGCCTTTAATACGTTATCTTAATGACCTTACTTTTTAGGAGGAAGGGCAAAAGCCACGGCTTCATGCTCAAAATGACCTTTGTGAGAGCCATCACAAAATGGCTTATTGGCAGAAAGTCCGCAACGGCAGATGCTTACCGCTTCCCGGCCGCCCAGGTCGTAATTGTTGCCGTTTTTATCCACGATCTCAAATTCACCTTCTATTTTCAGTGAACCATTGTTGTTAACAGTAATCTTAGTAGCCATAAATGTTCCTTATTTAAGCGGCAAAAGTAGGAAAAACAAATGGCTATTACGTTAACACCCTGTTAGGCCTGCTCCATCACCGAAAGAATATTTCCGGCAGGATCCGTAAACCAGGCAATCACAGGGCCACCTCCACGGAATATTCCTTTCTTGTCTGTTTTAAGTTCCCCTTCATATTGCTGGAACTTTATGCCCTTTGCCGTCAGCTGGTCTACGGCTTCTTCCACATTACTTACCGGGAAGTTAAGCACCGTAAACGTGGCCGGCGTATGATTGGGTTTTTCATAAATTAAAACCGATGGCATACCCGCAATTTTAAGTGTGATCACCGGCTCTTTTTCGCCCGACTCCACTTCTATTCCCAGTGTTTGCTGATAAAAATTCTTTGCCTGTTGCAGGTCATTGACTGAAAAACTGCTGAATGCTTTTGTTTTCCCAAACATAATAACTGATTTTTCAGGTGAAGAATAATTCCAATGAAACCTTGCACAGCGGCCTGCTCCATTGAAATATGCTGATGTAAATATAACATCAGCCTATCACAGTTACGGGGGGTAAACAGGGCAAATAACGGGTGTATTACGACATAAATTCTTTCACTGCTTCTCCAAGATCATATACCGGTGTTTGCGCCTTTAATGCGCCTGCCACAATGCTGCTACCTGCGGCACTTCTGTAGCCACCGGCACAATGCACTACCACCGGCTTATCTGCCGGGATTTCGGATATCCGTTCCCGTAGCTGATCCAGTGGAATGGCTATCGCATTTTCAAAAACCGGTTCGTCTTTTACTTCAGATTCCATCCGTATATCTACAATCGTGTAATGCTCCGGATGCTCCCTGAAATCTGCCAGTGGCAAGGGCGCCATCGTTTCGGCTCCTTTTGTGTAAACAGCGGCTGCTTTGATATGCTGCTCGTACCCAATTTTGGCGGTCTTCCGTATCAATTCCTCCAGTTCCGTTCCGTTCTCTGCCAGCAGGTAATAAGGTTCTCCCGGTGCCACGATACTTCCCAGCCATGTCTCAAATTTCCCGCCATTCTGCAGGTTGATAGCATTGGGTAAATGCCCGTGCTTAAAACCGGACTGTGGCCGGCTGTCTATGATAACTATATTTTCTTCAAACACCGGTTCTCCTTTTACTATCTCCACCTTATCCAGTGATGCCTGCAAATCCGGCGCTCCCTGGCGGTTTATACCTACATCATATGGAAAGTATTTGGGAATAAACGGTTGCTGCGACAGCAACGCCACCACAAACTCGTCTTCTGTAACCGGCTGCAGGCTCCAGTTGCTCACTTTCTCTGCCGCAATGGTGGTGCTGTCGGCATCACCGAGCGACTTACCGCATAACGTACCTGCCCCATGCCCCGGATACACCAGCACATCATCTTCCAGCACCATGAGCTTTTCATGAAGGGAATGATACATCTGCTTTGCCAGCGCCATACGGCCGGCAGTAATATTACCGGTGTTCTCCCGGAGATCCGGGCGGCCGCAATCGCCAACAAACAAGGTATCTCCTGTAAATACCGCCCTGGGCTCGCCTCCATGCAGCAGCACCACGCTGATGCTGTCCGGCGAATGCCCCGGCGTATTCAACGCTTTGAGAACAATATCCCCCAACATCATCCGCATCCCCTCGTCAAAGGTTACATGCGGATAAGTTGCACCCGTATACTTTGAACAATAAATTGTAGCGCCCGTAACCCGGTGCAGCTCCAGGTGACCACTCACAAAATCAGCATGCGGATGGGTTTCAATAACGCCGGTGATCTTTGCATTCAAAGTCTTTGCGTACGCGATGTAAGGTGTAATGTCTCTCGCCGGGTCTATCACGATCACTTCATGCGATTTTTCGCTGTAGATAGCATAAGAATACTGCGCCAATCCCTTGTCTTCAAACTGTTGGATATCCATTACTGTTTATTTTTAATGAGATAATTTCCATACGTCCGGAATGAAACATACAAGTTACAACAATCAGCATTATCACCCGGTACCGTAATTTGTTTGTTTTTGGGAGATGCAAAACGCCCCGGGGATTCCCCCGGGGCGCCAGATTATTCACAGTAGTTACTTTACAAAACGTGGCTGCAGATAAGGGGCCAGGCCCGGCAGCTTTACCTTGTACCGGTAAAAACCGCCAAAGGAATCTTCTTCTTTCAATAACTCATGTCCTGCTTTACTGATCCAGAATGTCTGCGAGTAATGCCCCCGGGGCGAATCGCCTTCGGTAAACAACTTCCAGCAGTCCACCGGTTGATTATTCAGCGTCTGCAGCACTTCACTGCCGGTAACTTTATACGTTACATACGCCGGAGGTTCCAGCCCGGCATCGTAAAACCGGATAGCAAAGGTTTTGCCTGCTTTTAAAGGCAGCATCTCAAACGTTTCAATATCGAGGTTCCAGTTATAATTGGGGCGGTCAAAACCCAGCTTAAAATCCGCTGCTTTATTGTTCATGGTGGCGGTGTCGCCGCTGATCCCATTAGCCGTCCAGCGGTAAGCCTGCTGTTCGCCGCCCCTGGTTTGTGCATGAAACAATGGAGAAAAATCTGACACGCTGTTATAGGAAAGGCTTTCAAGATACCGGGCGGTGTCGCTCCCATACCAGTGCTGGGTGATCCGGAATACCGGTTCGTTATTACGATTCGTTTTTTCAATTTCCCGCACCCACAGGCTCAGGTCCAGCCAGTTGCTGCGGGATGGCACCTGGTAGTACACAAGGTATTGTTTCACGCCAGGCTTCAGGAAAGCGGTATTCAGCCGGAGATGCTGCTGATCAACCGTATCGGTTTGCGCAAAAGCGGGAAGCACGGCAATGGTTGCTAACAGAACAGAAATAATCAGGGAACGTTTGGGTTGCATATTTATCAGGAAATTTAAGTTTTCAATATCCGCTGCATACGGAGGTGTAATTATTTTCAAAGATTCCCTGTTTCCCGGCTATCTTAAAATAATTTCAACAACAACCCCGGTATTTTTAATACCCTGGCAACTTTCCTCCATAACCGGCCACCGTTGAAACTTTCCGCCAACTGGTTGAAATATTACCCGTATTTGTTGAATCGCAAACAACACCCGGTAAACGAGTGCAAAAGCTTCGTAAATTGGGGCATGCAATTAATAAGTCGTATGCCGGCAGCCGTTAAAGTGCAATGGATACTCTGGCTGGTTGTTTTTTTAATGATGTTTTTTTCGATGCTGCCGGAAGATGGCTTCTGGCAGGCTGTTATTTTTTCGCTGCTCAACGCCCTCTTTTATGCGCTGGTCATTTATGGCAATATCAGCTGGCTTTATCCACGGCTTTATTTAAAAGGGCGTATAGCGGTATACGTTATAGCGGTGCTGCTGTTTCTACCGGCGGCAGGATTAGCCAGGGGCTTCCTTCTCAGCTGGATCTACAACACCTGGTTCACTACACACCCGGAACCCGTTACGGTGCAAATAATGCTCCGGTACCTGACCGGCATTCCATTGTTATTTTTACTGAGCTTTGTATTCCGGATGGCCATCGTTTATTTTGAACTGAAAGCACAGGCCGCCGCACTGGTTTTGCAAAACACCAAAACGGAACTCAACCTCCTGAAATCACAGGTGCAGCCGCATTTTCTTTTTAATACCCTCAACAACATTTATTATGAAGCCTACCTGGAAGCGCCGCGAACCGCCACGCTCATCGAGCGGCTGTCGGATATCATGCGGTATTTTGTAGATGAAAGTCCGAAGGACCAGGTAGACATCTCCACAGAAATAAATTTCCTGGAAAATTACATAGCTTTGGAACGCATCCGCATCCGGCACGGTATTAACCTGCAATTCACCAGCGATGTACCCGGTGGATGCAGCATTCCGCCGATGTTGCTAATGACTTTTGTAGAAAATATTTTTAAACATGGGATCGACAAAACCAGTTTACAAAACCATATTGATATCTCCCTCGTGAAACAGGAAAACAGGTTGCTCTTTACCACCCGCAATAGTTTGCCGCAACAACCGGTACATAACAACCCGCGCGGGTCCGGCATCGACAATCTCCGGAAACGCCTTACCCTGCTGTACGGCGCCGGATTCATCCTGCAAACCGGCAACTCCGGAAATTACTTCACCGCCTTTTTATCCGTTCCGTTATGAGCCTGAAATGTATGATTGTTGATGATGAACCCAACGCCGTAAACCTGCTGGAACTGCATATTCAGCAAACCACCGGCTGGCAGCTGGTGGCCAAATGCTACGACGCACTGGAAGCGCTGGCATTTCTGAAAAACAATAAGGCAGACCTGATCTTCCTTGATATCAATATGCCCCGGCTCGATGGTATGGAACTGGCCGCCCTGCTGCCACCGGAAATGAAAATTGTATTCACCACCGCTTATACGGAGCATGCTGCGGCCAGTTATAATTTCCAGACCGTCGACTATCTCCTCAAACCCATTACCCTCAAACGTTTCCTGGCTGCACAGCAAAAAATAGAAACAGCGTTTATGCATACCCGTATGCCGGAAGTTGCCGTTCCTCAGCCTTCGGCCGATTACTATTTTGTAAAAAGCGGTAAAACCCTTCAACAGATTAAGCTCTCCGAACTATTATATTTTGAAGGAGAAAAGGAATACGTGCGGATTGTTACCCTCCGGGAAGAAGTACTGGTATACAAACGCCTGAAGGATATCGCCGGACAGCTGTCGCCGCCTTTTATCAGGGTACACAACTCCTACATCGTAAACACCAGCCGGATTGATAAAATCCAGGATAATCACCTGTTCATCTCCGGCAAACGGATTCCGCTAAGCGAGAAATTCCGGCCTGCATTTATGGAACTGATCCAACAGCGTTTTTTATAAACCGGATTTTACTTAAATTGCAGTTACCGCAATTTTCAACCAAAATGAAATACAGGGAAATCCTTCCGGAACAACTGTTAAAGCCATATGTAAAATGTTATTATCATTTTGAATCCGAGGCAGACACTGCTATCGACGATGTGGTATTTCCCGGCGGGCATATGGAAATCATCTTCAACATGGGATCAGCTACCTGGAAAACGGGCAGCAATAACGTCTTTCAAAACACACCTAAAATTGAGCTATGGGGTCAAATTACCCGTCCCCTTCCCGTGAAGGCGGTGGGTAGTTATAATAAAATGCTGGGCGTAAGATTTTACCCGCATACCGCCGCTTTTTTTATGCAGGAAGATATCATGCTGCTGAATAACCAGGTGAATGACCCTGCAGATATGCTTGGTACCCCCATCCGGCAATTGCATATGAAACTGCTGGAAGAAGAAAACCTGGACCAACAGATTAAACTGATTTCACAATTCCTGTTAAACAGGTTACAGGAAGTAAACAGGAAACCGCTGAACATCGCTATGGTGGGCAATATCATCCACCAGATGAAACAACCGGATGCCGATGCAAAAATTGAAAGCATCGCCCGGCAACATCTTATATCTTCCCGGTATCTCCATAAACTCTTCTTACAATATACCGGCGTTCCGCCAAAATTTTATGCAAAGCTGCACCGGTTCCAGAAAAGCCTGGAGCTGGTTCAGAAAAATAAGCTTTCCCTCACTGCTATTGCCTATGAATGCGGGTATTTCGACCAATCCCATTTCATCCGGGAATTTAAATCCTTTACCGGCGTTTCCCCTGCCTCCTATAAAGTTTCCCCCTATCCCGTTACGCTGATCTGATTTGTTCCGTTTTGTACAATGCTGAAAGCGCTGCCGGTGCTAATTTGCACTCATTAAATACTTTTAACCGATGAGCGCAAATATTTTCTTCACCCTTTCACTCCTACTCGCAACGGCTATATCAGGATGCAGCACTACCGCCAATGACGAACTGGCTGAAGCCAAAAAAGCCATTGCCGAAAGCAATGCCATCTATTTCCAGTCATTTGCCAAAGGAGACTCCAGCATCTTTATAGACCGGTATGCGCCCGACGCCTGCATCATGGCTCCCGGTACGCCGGCACTTTGCGGTAAAGATGCCCCGCTGACCTTTTTCCGGATAGCCTACCGGCAGATAGGATTGCGCAATGGTAAATTTATCACTACCCGGGTATATGGCGGCGGCAATGGGTATGTAACAGAAGAAGGGATCTGGCAGTCGTTTGACGCGAATAATGTAATGTTTGACGATGGGAAATTTCTGGTACTCTGGAAAAAGACGGCTATCGGCTGGAAGATGTACCGCGACTCTTTCAGCAGTAATCATCCTGCTCACTGATAATGATCAGGCCCGCTATGATAGCGGGCCCGATGGTATTTAATCATTTTGTTTTCGCTACCGTTGAGGCCAGCAGCCCCGCCACCTTTGCTTCCATGCCGCCTGATTTATTATGAGCCGCATCGGCCTTCACCGCGTTGGCTGCGGCCCACCGCATCAGGTCATCATCATTCCCGGCCGCCGCCAGCTGGGCAATCCGGTAATAAGTGTACGCCAGTAAGTCGGGCGCGCGCGATACGCATTGCAAAGAACGCTGGTAATACGCCAATGCCTCCGCCGGTTTATTTTGCATGGCGGCAATGCGTCCCATGTGGTATAGCAACGTATACTCCACGCCATACTGATCGTCCGGGAAACCTTCTTTGATATAGGATTGCGCCAGCTTCATGGCTTCCTCATTTTTTTGTTCCCGCCGCAGGTTCAGCACCCGCACCACTTTTGCCTGGGCAAGCGCCTCCGGTGTTAACGCCTCGTCCCAGTGAAGTACTTTAAAATAAGGATCTATCTGCACCTCTTTTACCAGGCCATCAACGGGCAATTGCAACTGGCTGTTGCGGTCGCGGATAGTGATGCGTTGCAGCGAAGACGTTCCGTTGTTATAAGTAATCAATACTTCCAACGGGAGCTGATAGATACTGTCCTTTTGCGTAATGTTAAGTTGCAATTTATTTTGCTGTTGCTGCCAGCTGCTCTGCCACGCGGGCGCTCCCAGCCGCTCAAACCACTGGCTGTAAAACCACTGTAAGCTGCTGCCATATGCTTTCTCCACTTCCATCTGGAAACCATCCCACGTGATACCACCCCGGCTGTATTGATCCCCGATAGTGCGCAGCGCTTTGTGGAATACAGCTTTGCCAACCGTATTGGATAAGAGCTCCAGGGCAAGAAATCCTTTACTGTCGCCAATGGTATGACCATTGCTGCCTGTCAGTGAAATTAACGGTTCATCGTTACCGGCAGCTACATTTTTGAGATAGCCCAATCCGCACTGATCGTTGATATAGCCGGGGTAACCGGTTCTACGGTATTCCATTGCATGGGCGCTGTCGAAATGACTCACCACCTGTAAAGAGCCGTATTGTGCCAGTCCTTCGGAAAGCATTTCCTCTCCTTTCGTGCCTGCGGCCAATACTTTATTTCCCCACCACTGGTGGCCAATTTCATGACCAAAGAGTGCATAGTTAAATTCGCGCAACGCGCCGGTAGGCATCACCACACCACCTAAAATACTGGCGCCGCCAATACCGGTGATTTCAGCCACATAGTCGGGGTATTCAATAATGGAAAAGTTGGGAATGTCCAGCGGACCAAATTGCGACGACAGGTAATCCAGTACTGCAGCGGATTTACGGCTTAAATCCTTGCCATCAATACCGCTGCTCAAACTGTAAGTATAAAAAGACAGCTGCCCTTTATATTCCTGCCGGGTGTAATGACCAATATAAAGTGAGAAGATATCTGGTTGTGCATAGTGGAAAGTATAAGTATGATTCTTCACCGAAACCGTGCCCGCCGCCATTGCAGGCATCAGGTTGCCGGAGGTGGTAACCGCAATGGTACCGGTACCACGGGTATGGTTACCTGCGCCATCGGTCACCTGCGGATACCAGGCAAGGCCATAGCCGCCTGCCATACAGAAGGTACTGTCGAGATAAAACTGGAACGCCGGCGCGCCGCCCCGCTCATAGGCGCAGGTAAAGTGTAGCGGCGTTCCCACCGGCAGCGGGGAACGGAAATGCCAGCGGTATATAATATCGCCGGACGCTTTCAGGCTCGTATCCATTACAGCAGCAGCGCCCTGTAACTGAAGCGTTACCGGCCCTACGCCTTTGCTGATCACAATGTCTATAGAGTCGGCAGCAGCGGTGTCGGTTTCAAAACTAAATCCACCCTGCACAAAAAAAGATTTCTTTGCCAGGTCTGCTTTCACCTGCAGCTGGTAATCCAGTTTACGTTGTGCTGATAATAATGCCGGTGCTAACAAATATAAAAGGACGATCAATCGACGCATACTCTTTTTTAAACAAAGTAACGGCCGGCGTCACGAAAAAAATGGTACCGGATTAACTTTTTAGTAATGCCCGGAATTTATGGGGAGTAGCGCGGTAAAACATCCGGAAACACTTTACCAGGTGGGAAGCATCTGAAAATCCGGCTGCAAAGGCGATATCTGTTACCGGTAATTTGGTAGTGAACAGTAATGTCATCGCTTTTCGTACCCGCATCTTTAACTGGTACTCGCCGGGCGTAATGCCTTCTCTTTCCTTAAAGGCGCGGGCCAGGTAAACGGGGTGTACAAACACCCGCGCGGCTAACGACTGAATAGTATGATGGGTATCAAATTCATTTTCCAGGATCTCCTTTGCCTTTGGCAGCCAGGGCAGGCGCTCAGGGAGCTTATCGCCGGTATATTCACACAGCCAGCTGATGATATGTTCTTCCGGCAGCGAACTGTCGGGGTCCTGAACAAAGGCATACAACAGCCGGTACAGGTAGTCGAACGTTCCGGTTTTATAGATCGCCGCTGCGCGGGGCAGTAAATGATCCAGTTCCAGCTCCTGTAATCCTCCCGGTTTAAATTCTATATTCAGGCATCTGCCGCCCACCTCCTGGAAGTGGTTGGCGTGGCTGTATCCCGCCGGACGGAAAAGCACTTCACCGGGCATCACTGCGCTGTCTGTTTTTTTATTTATCTCTTCATAGCTGCCGCTGATCAGTAAACTCAGGTACGGATTTTCATGATAGTGCTCACGGATCTGTACATCCGGCTGGTATGCCGTAATGTTCAGCCGGAAAGACGCATTCTCGCTGACCTGTTGTTCTTTCCCAAAATAATTACCTGGCGACAGGATAATACTCATAAAACTGGCCGGTTTCCTTTAGCGGCGCCGGTTGTCAAAGATACTTTAAGCATTTGGTTTTCTGACCATTCAGCCCTTATACACCGGACCATTTTACTTACATTTGTATTGCCTAATGAAATAATATATGGAGATTAATGCCTCCGGCGATTACTACCGGTACCTGATACACGATGAAAAGTTTTTTTTTTATGCCCCGCTGCTTAGTTTTTTTTTCAAAGGAGGCGTATGGATGTTATCCATTCCTTTCCTGGCGTACATTATCCGCTCCAAAATAATCTGCACTTTTACGAATAGTATGAAGATTGATGGCGACCAGCTGACTATTAACTACATGAAATTTTTTAAACCCAGGGAGAAAAGCTTTCCGATAGCCGGCACTACCCTTGAACTGCGTAACTATCATGATGATGCCCGTTTCCCATCTTACTACCAGCTGGCAGTTGTTATCAACAAAAAAACAAAGTACGTGATAGACAGCCGGGAAGGTTTTACCAAAGAAACGCTTTTATCCTTTATGTCGGCCTTTTCAGGAGCTACCTTTTATTCCTGAGCTTCCGTTCTTTCGTATAGTTTTAATCCTCTCGATAACCGGATGATGGATTTAGTCATACGGCTTACTCTTGTTTCCAATCTTTTAGCGGAATAAATCCAGTCGATATAAAACTTCTGCTCACTTTCAGACAGGGACTTAAAGAACAGGTGGGCATTGGGTTCATCTTCCAGGCAAACCTTCAGCTCTTCGGGTATTTCGAGCGGATCATCGTCACGGAACAAAGTGATTTTCACCCAGTCGCCTTCCTTCTTTTTTATCTTCTTCCTGATATCTGCTTTTACCGGGAGAAATAGTATGCTGTTCCCCATAGGCATCAGGTGGCATTTTTTTATTTCGTAGTCGTCAATAAATCCTTTCACTTTTACCAACCCAAAGGCTTTCACTTTATCGGGGGTAATTTCAGGAATACGCGCGAAAGTCCATCCACCTTTCCCGTGGAATTTTTCAAGGCGATACGATTGATCAACGATTGGTTTAACAGCCATAAATATTACTGATGGAACAAGTCATAAAGTTATCGAACTTTATTTAAACGACCAGTATCCATCGCGTGTTTCATCGTGTACGAGGCCGTAGCGACGGGTATCTTTCAGGCTCCAGTCGAAATTTGCACGTATCCAGTAACGCAACCCCAGTATGTACCGTTGCAGCTCATAGTCAGTAGCTGCATCGAAAGACGGGAGCCAGCCTTCCAGTGTTTCAAACATACGCATCATGCTATTGTGGATGTCTGCCGCCTCCAGCAGCGCCTGCTGCAAGGTTAAAGCGTTGCTGCCAGGCATCGCTGCCCAACTTCTGCAGCCGCTGCCATACTTCGCTGAAACCGGCCACCAGCGGCGGCGTACTGTCGGCGCCCAGGCTCACGCCATTGATCATGGCATCCATCAACAAACAGGTAGTGGCGTGCAGGTGCGCAGCTGTTTTCCCTTCCAGGGTTTCATCACACTGATCGTCAAACAAAAAAAGCCAGGTATTCAGGTCGGCAATGGGCAGTAAAGCCTCGAGATTGTCTACCGGGAAAGCCCGTGCCGTTAACAGCGCAAATTTTCCTTTTTTGAATCGCTCCAGCGCGGCGGCGGATGTTAAAAGATTAAACTGTTGCGCCCATTCCACCGTCGATTTTTCAATGGTTTCAAAATGCGGGCTGAGATGTGGTTCACATGGGCAATATACAAAAGATTTTTTCATTTCCAAGTAGGCAGCATCTGCTGAAATTCTTTCGTATTTCAATCAAACATGAATATCTATCTTCACAAAAAAATCAATGATCATTTCATTCGATCTCGATGATACCCTCATTCCCGGCATTAAAACATTCCCTACCGAACCCCAAACACTATGGCATAAACTTTTCAGCCGGGAAAAGTTAAGATCCGGTACTATCCGCCTGATGAAAGCCTTACAGGGAAAGGGGCACAGCGTATATATCTATACTACTTCATACAGGTCGCCCCTGTACATACGACGGTTATTCCTTAGCTATGGAATCAGGGTGAACAAAATCATTAATAAGCGTATTCATGATGAAACGCTGCGCGAAAGAGCGGGTATCATCTCTAAATACCCGCCCGCCTTCTCCATCGATATTCATATCGACGACTCCCCCGGAGTAGCAATGGAAGGCGGGCGATATCATTTTAAGACGATTATTATTGAAGAAAATAATACCGGCTGGACGGATTTTATACTAGCCCATCTTAGTCGCCAATAACTTTATTTATCACACACAACTCATATAACGATGGCGGCGCACTCGCTTTCGTTACCCTAAACCGCAAGGCCGATGCCCGGTAACTCCGCGGCAGCCGGATCACTTTACAATCGCCCATTGGCGCTGAGCCCAGGTAAATCGTTTGCCATTCCCCATTGGTCATAATATCCACGGCATACTCCTGGATGCGTGGCAGTCTTACCTGCGAGAAACCATCGGGCAACTGCTTTATATCTTTGTACTCAAAGATGCTGATCTTATTAAACGCGTCTGAAGGATTCAACGTAATTTCCAGGCTGGCCAGTGTATCTGCAGCGGCCCAGCGGCTTTCCAGGCTTCCATCGTTAACGGAAGTGCCTTCATAACGATGTGCAGTATCCTCATATACACTCGACGCCTTCACCGGTTTTAAGGCGGAAATAAAAGTGCCATTCTTTGGCAGTGGTTTGGTGAGCGACAAGCCCAGTCTTTTCCCCAGGCCGATAGCCGCCAGCGCCGTGTATTCCCTGATACGGCCGGTTTGGTCGGGAGGTACATTCATCACGAGGCAGTTGTCGTTGTCCGTACACCAGTAAAACAGTTCTTCGAGTTCGTCCAGGTCACGCACCGGCAGCTGTGCCGATTTCTCAAACCAGTTCCAGCGGTCGCTGATACAAAGGGTATGTTCAAAAGGCAAGTAGTAAGACTTGCCCGCATGCAGGTACTGCTTCTTATCATACCGGGTAATGATCTTTGGGTCCCACAAACGGAAGTCTGAAGGGAAGTATTGAAAGAAGTATTTATTGTCGGCGGTCATGTCAGCGGGAACGGTGAAATTACGTTTCCCTTCTTCATTTACAATCGTATGGTTCACGCTTACCGCGCAGGCGGGGTTAAATTGTTTTACCAGTTTATATACCTGGTCAATACCCCACTCTTCCGGCTTGCGGTCCCAGCCGCCATCCAGCCATAGTTCGCAGATGTTGCCGTAGTTGGTAAACAGCTCGGTGAGCTGGTTCAGCATATATTTCACGTACAGCTGCTTATCCTGGTTCTTGTAAGACGGCTCATGGCGGTCCCACAAAGAATAGTATACAGCAAACTGAATCCCGTATTTTTTGCAGGCGTCCGACACCGCCTTCACTACATCGGTTTTCACCGGCGATGCCGCCACATCATAGGTCGTATACTTACTATCCCACAGGCAAAAGCCGTCGTGGTGCTTGGTGATCAGCAGCACGTACCGGAAGCCTGCATCCCTGGCGGTTTTCACCCATTGATCGGGGTCCAGGTGGGTAGGGTTATACTTTTCAACGGGAATGGTGCCATCCGACCATTCCACATCCGCAAAGGTGTTGATACCAAAATGGATAAACATGCCGTAGCCACGCTTTATCATGGCCTGCTGGGCCAGGTTGGGTTTAGTGGAAGGCTGCTGCAGCTGGGCCATCCCGCAATGATATGCCAGTACCAGTAAAACAGATAGATATACTTTCTTCATAACGGCAATAAAAATAAGCGGGTAAAGGCAATCTTGCTGGTCTTTTCCCGCCAATAATGAATTGTATTTTAACATAAATGATCTTTTCGACACCGGAAAACGTCCACATGTCAAAAATCTTTTCTTAAAAAAGGCCGGTCAGATAGGTTTGCAGTAAACAATTAATTATGCAACCAATATCTTCTTCCCGGCAAGCTTATTTAGACTGGCTCCGCATCATCGCCATCGTAGGCGTCCTGTTTTTCCATTCCGCCATGCCCTATATCTCTGAATGGGGATGGCATATAAAAAACAAAGAAACCAGCAATGTGCTGCTTGAAATGAACGACTTCCTCCACCGGTTCCGGATGCCCCTGTTGTTCTTTATTTCCGGCACCGTAAGCTATTTTATGCTGCAACGCAATTCCGGCGGCGGCTTTATCGGTCTCCGGTTCAAACGGCTGTTTATTCCGCTGCTGGTGGGCGTACTTATCATTGTTCCCCCACAGGTATACATGGAACGCCTCACCCAGGGCTTCAAAGGTAACTTCTTCGACTTCTACACCGGTATGTTTACCACCGGGGCTTATCCGCATGGTAATATGAGCTGGCACCATCTCTGGTTTATCGCTTACCTGCTTGTATATGATATCCTTTTTGCGCCGCTCTTTGTATGGCTGATTTCCGGCAACGGGAAAAAACTGCTTCAAAAATTAAGCTGGATGGGCAGCAAACGGTATATCTACTTACTCATCATCCCCGGAACATTGGTACATACGTTCCTGCTCATCTGGTTCCCGCAAACCGGCGACCTGGTACATGACTACGGCTACTTCTTCTACTGGCTGTTTTATGTGCTGGCAGGATTTATCTGCATCGCCAATCCGCTGTTCATGGACAGCCTGGAAAGGAACCGCCGGTTTTCACTGGCCATCGCCTTCGCCGGCCTTATGATCATCAACTACATCCGCTGGAATAAACTGGAACCCTGGACCTTTGGCAACCATGTTAAACATGACCTCTTCACCTACGCATTTCTGGCCCTGGGTGGTGTCGTTGCCTGGATGTGGGTATTGGCGATTGTAGGCTATGCGAAAAAATATCTCAATAAACCCCTGCCCATACTGTCATATGCCAACCAGGCCGTATACCCCTTCTATATCCTGCATCAAACCGTTATTGTGATACTTACTTATTACCTTGTGCAGGCACCGGATGGTGTTGGGCTGAAATATACTTTTACCGTTCTTATTACTTTTTTAATCAGTATATTCATCTTCCATTTGTTTATCAGACCCTTTGCCATCATGCGTTTCCTGTTTGGTATGAAACCACCGGCACGGGAAGAAAAAGACCGCAGGTCCAAAGGAGCGAAATTGATACCAGCACAACCCGAAGTGATATAATTAACTTGTTATAATGAAAATATTCTGGAAATATTTCTTTCCCCCGTTGTATGGCCTGCTGGTATATTTTACCATCCGCCTGCTTACGGACAGCGTTACAGAAATGAAATTCTGGCACCGGCCACTACTGCTGAACATCATTGAAATAACATCCAGCATACTGATGGGCTACCTTTTTGTATGGATCTTCAATCACCTGTTCCGCTATTTCGATAAAAAGAATCAGGCCGGCTTCTCCTATAAAATCATCCTGAAGGAATTGCTGTATGTCTTCATCATCAATCAACTTATACAGAATGCCGTGTTTACGCCAATGGCCGCCTTCACTGACAACGGCCTGCAATCGTTCGACCTCATCGACATCAATGTGATTCCTCTATTATATTGCTTTATTTATTATGGGGTACGCAGAAGCAACTCGTTCCTGCAGGCATATATCAATAACCGTTTGCAGCTGGAGAAAATCACCAACGACCAGCTGCAAACGGAACTCAAATTTTTGCGGGCGCAATACCATCCTCATTTTTTGTTTAATGCACTAAACACCATATATTTCCAGATGGATATGGATGTAAACGCAGCAAAAAAAACAGTGGAACGTTTTTCAGAGCTGCTTCGTTACCAATTGTACGACCAGCAACAAATGGTAAGCGTGATGAATGAAATACAATACCTGCAGAACTTTATTGCGTTGCAGAAGATCAGGTCGTCGCGCAGGTTGCAGCTCAACGTATTTTTTGATGAAGCCCTGCACCATGAACAGGTATATCCACTGCTGTTTTTGCCGCTGGTGGAAAATGCCTTTAAATACGTAGGAGGAAATTTTTATATCGATATCCATCTGAAAAAACAGGATCATGAAATATCTTTTTGTGTAGAAAATTCAATACCCGATAAAATCAGTTTCGAGGAAAAAGGAGGCATTGGATTGGATAACCTGAAGAGACGACTGGAACTGTTGTATCCCGGTAAACACACATTTACCGCGCAAATTAAAGAAGATAGTTTTTTGGCTGAATTAAAACTCATTACCCAATAATGGATCCATTAACGATACGCTGCATTATCACGGACGATGAACCGCTCGCCGGGGAAGGATTACAACGCTATGCTGAAAAAACGCCTTTCCTGCATGTAGTGGCTGTTTGTGAAGATGCCATACAACTGAATACTCTGCTGAAGCAACAGCCTGTTGATCTATTGTTCCTGGATATCGAGATGCCTTACATCACCGGCATAGAATTCCTGAAAAGCTATCCCAATCCGCCCAAGGTGATCTTTACTACCGCATACGAGCAATATGCCATACAGGGTTTCGAGCTGGACGTACTGGACTATCTCGTAAAACCAATTTCATTCGACCGCTTCCTCAAAGCTGCCAACAAAGCGTTTGATTATTTCTCCTCACAACACGCCAGCAAAGAACAACCTTACTTCTTTATTAAAACAGATAATAAACTGGAGAAAGTAATATTCAACGATATTTTATTTGCAGAAGCATTAGGCAATTATGTAGCTATCTATACGGCAGATAAAAAAATAATAACACATGCCACCCTGAAATCCGTACAGGAAAGCCTGCCTGCCCGGCAGTTCCTGCAACCACATAAATCCTATCTCATCAACATCAATCACATCAGTGCTATCGAAGGCAACGTGCTGCACATGGGGAGTCATGAAGTACCCATCAGTAAATATCAGAAAGAAGAATTACTGGAGAAGATAGTCAATAACCGGTTGCTGAAGAATAAGTAATATCACTATGCCATCCGGTCCCTGACGAACTGTATAATCTTATCGGCCACAGGCCGGTACTGCGACTGGTACTTAATCCTCACCGAACTTTTATAGATGTTATCAAAGTACACCCAGCCGCCCATCTCCTGGATAATATACTTTGGCTGTTTATCTTCATTATAAACTTTGTCGGTGGGTATGTTTGCAAGAAAATCGCGGTGTACTTTTTCAAACAACGCTTTATCGATAGCCGGTCCGTTAACGAAGGTAATGTTCTCCTGCTCGTAGTTATAGTAACTATCAAAATACAAATCTCCCGAAAAATGATACGTGTGATCGTAATAATCAATAACCTCTTCAAAGGTCCCGAACCGTAAGATCTTATCGGAATGCCTCGGCAGGATGATAAAAGGAAACTGGGTATTGTCAATGGCTGCAATGATATCCCCGTCGATAGTAGTAGCAATCGTTAACCCGTTCAACACCACCGGTTCTTCACTTTCCGGCAGCTCCCACAAATCCATATACTCCCCGAAATTAGACCGGATATACGCCTCATCGGGCTGGTGGATCATCAGTAGTTCATTGAACGCTCCCAATCCGTAAGTATAAAGAAAATCCCGGTAGCTCACCGGCAAAGGGAATGTTACCGTAGCTGTTATTTGCTGAAACTCAGCTGTGGTCAATGGTTTTATCTGTCCTATTAAGTAAGGAGCCTGCATATCCTGTAATTCACTTATTTACAACCGCAATATACGAAGGGTAACAGAGAATATTCTCACGATAATATTATAAAGCAGTAATTTGTTGCCACATCTAAACTTAAACCGGTGAAAATGAAAATAGCCATCCTGTTGGATGGCTGTAAAGAAAGACTATCTTTTAATTTTACTGGTTCGGAGACTCCAAATTGTCTGCGGTTATAAGGTGTAACATGACATTTTCCTTCCCATATAGACATACCTCAATATCGCTATTCCGTTTTACGATTTCCCTTGCGGAATGAAGGGCTGCATTTATATCATTAAACACGGTGAAAACTTTCTGTGAAACATTTATTGCTAACTGAAAGTTGTCGTCAATTACATGACCTGTGGCTCGTTTGGCTCTAAGCAAGGCTATCTCCCCATCTTCTAAAACCGGAAATTCTTCTATCATTATATATATTCTTTAAATGGAACTAAGCTCACAATAATAACATAACCATGCTATTCCCATTCCTGTTACTAAAATCCAGACGTTAAAAATAAAAGTAAATCCCCGTTTCCCGCTTTACAGCCTCTTCAAAAAGGGATTTAATTCTTTTCACGCTATCTATAAGGTTTGTAGTGAAGATATCACTGGCCAACACCTTCTCCAGTTTATCTATCTCTGCTATATATTCGTCTTCATAAATATCAATATTAACACCAGCGATATTATTTATACGATCAAAGATGCCTGCTTCCCATAGCTCATTAAACATTGTTTCATCTAATGTCATTTCTATTAATTGTTCTGGCGTTGCCCTATCATAATCCAAAGCAATTTCTGCATCCTTGTTTTTAGGAACAACTATTGTCTTATTTTTCATTGTAAGCTGCTATTGTTTTCACCTCATTATTAGTGTGCCTGGCGGTTTTTATCTTATAAAACACTTACCCTGCTATAATTTTGCTTAATGGAAGCGTTGCTAAACTTTCATTTTGCAGATAATGCTCAATCTTAAGAACTTTATTAATATCCTTCCTCCTTAGCTTAGGGAATAAAATACCAGTGTAATAGCCGGCCATCCTTAAGCGTATTATTTCAACGTATTTAGGATCGGGAAACTCGTTTCTTAACAAACCATTAAATTCATCTAATAAATAGTAACCTGTTTCAAGTTCTGCAGTAGTTATAAAGCTTTTCTGCCCAAAGACCGAAGATAAAAGGTAATTGAATCTACCTGCGTTGCCACTCAATTCATGGTATTGAGGATATAACATCAGTTTTTGGCACATCTCAATAAAAAAATAAAAATAATATTCTACTTCAGTTCTTTCTTTATAAAAAGTACGCAGTTCGTTCCAGCTGGTCCATCTACATCTGTCAATAGACAAATCCACCTGCCGCAGGCATGCACTCACTCCTATCAGACATTTATAATCAATAATTACTTTATCATTCATTCTTACCTAATCTTCATCTTTAATCATACCCGAGTGGGAACCAAACACCACGATACACAGGTGTTATTAAATGCAGTATCAATCTTAAACTCAAACCAGAACCGTTTATAAATAGTTTTCATTTTTATCCAGGGCCTTACCTGTAAATATAAGTATAAACCTCCTATGCAGCCTGGTTGTAAATTTGACTTCCTTTTTTTCGTATTTTTAAGAAAAATGTTAACCCAATGGCAAAACAAACAGGAATACTCCCATTCACTGGGAAATTAGGTAACCTGATCGGTTACCGGAGGAACGGAAGTTACTTCGTCCGTTCCATGCCCGAAGAAGTAAGACAAACCACTGCTACACGGCAGTCGTCAAGGAATTTCGGTATCGCCAGCAGAACTGGTAAACTGATCCGGCAGGCCATTACTCCCCAATTAAGTATTGGCCGCGATGGCACACTCGTAAACCGCCTCAACAAAGCGCTGATACAGGGCCGCCTGCAACAGCTGGAAGGGTTCCGGTTCAATCGTCATACCGGCGTGGATAAGTTCTTCTCCCGGCTCCCCGTCTTATCTTCCGGTGGCGCACTGATGATCCCCGCCCAAACCTGGCCGCCGTCAACAGCCGGCGACAAACTGGAGATCAGTGTCATCGCCGTTCGTATCAATCCGGTCACACGGCAGATAACCGGCAGCCACACCGCCACCTTGCTCGCGGATCTGGACCAGCCATTTAATGGCACCGCACTGGAAGCCACTACCCCTGGAAAAGGCACCCTGCTGGTTACACTCCAGGCAAGAATATTTAATGGTACCATCCCTACACTAAACCGCCGGTTCATGGCCGCGGATATAATAGCGGTCGTCCTGCCGGCAATCAAACAGAAATCCCGCAAAGGAAACCGCCTGGCTGGTGTAAAACAGGTGTCACCTTACCACCTGCATACAGGTAACAACGTGCAGGTCACCACCAATTCAACTCCGGATCAAGTCCACCTCTACTCCGGGTCATCCCCTACCTTTCGCCCTGTGCCAGGGCATTCCGGGGCAGATGCTCCCCCACCCATTGCTATTCTCTTTTAAAGGCATTATTTTACAAGGATCAACAGACAGGCATTTTTCATGACATACACTAAAAAGCTCTACGGACTGGATCATTTAAGGTCGCTGGCAATACTGATGGTGTTGTTCTATCACTACCGCATGTTCCAACATCCGGAGTGGCTGGATAACATAATGGGCTTCGGGTGGACGGGCGTAGACCTCTTCTTTGTATTAAGCGGCTACCTGATATCCTATCCCCTCTTTTTAAACATAGCATCCGGGAAAAGCATTTCTCTCCCGGAGTTCTTTATCAAACGTTTCTTCCGGATCATTCCCGCCTACCTGGTGGTACTTGCCATCTATTTCCTTTTCCCGGCATTCCATGAAAGGGAAGCGCTGCCACCGCTCTGGAAATTCTTAACGTTTACACAGAATTTCAACTTCGACATAAAAAACTATGGTACGTTCTCTCATGTGTGGTCACTGTGCGTGGAGGAACATTTTTACCTGCTTTTCCCGCTGGTACTGGCTACCCTGATTCATTTCAACGCATGGAGAAAAGCGGGTATCCTGCTGGCGGCATTATTTCTGTTTGGCATCGGCATCCGGCTGTACTGCTGGTATGCGCTGATTGCTCCTCACGCAGGCGAGGACAACATTTGGATCATCTGGTACCGACACATGTACTACCCCACTTATACCCGGCTGGATGGCCTGCTGGCGGGCGTTTCCATTGCTGCACTGTTTGCATTTAAACCGGCTGCAAAAGCATGGGTTACCCAACGTGGTAATATAATCCTGTTACTATCCCTGGTTGTTCTTACGGGCGCCTGGTTCCTGTGCGACGACCAGCAGAGCTTTCATGCATCCATATTCGGCTACCCGCTGGTGGCAGCCGGTTATGGATTGATGGTGATGGCAGCGGTAAGTCCGTCGTGTATACTGTACCGGTACAACAGCCGCGTTACCGCGTTAATAGCCAAACTGTCGTTTGCACTTTATCTATCGCACAAAGGCGTGATACACCTGATGCAACCCCTGCTGACTCAAACAGGTATTGCTCCAAAGGGCAACCTGATGCTGGTATTATGCCTGCTCGTAGCCGTGCTGGCCGCGCTCATACTAAATAAAGCAGTAGAAGCGCCATTCCTGCAGCTCCGGCAACGTGTACTGAACAAACGGAAAAGCACCGCCCATAAAAATGTGGCGCTTCTCACAAAGGATTCAGCAGCTTAACTTAACTTCACGTAATTAAAAGAGGAAAGACATATGAATATTGAAAAAGCGATTCTTGCCGGTGGCTGTTTCTGGGGTGTGGAAGAACTGATCCGCCAGCTTCCGGGCGTGATCTCTACAGTAGTGGGATACACCGGCGGCGATGTTCAAAACGCCACCTACCGGAATCATGGCACACACGCGGAAGGCATTGAAGTTACCTTTAATTCAGCAGTACTATCATACCGTTCCCTTCTGGAATTTTTCTTCCAGATCCATGATCCTACCACCCGGAACAGGCAGGGCAACGATATAGGTACTTCTTACCGCTCCGCCATCTTTTACCGGAACGAAGCACAGCACGAAACTGCCAATGAGCTAATTGCGGAACTGAATGCCTCCGGTAAATGGCCCGGACCAATTGTAACGGAAGTGGTACCCGCAACTGCCTTCTGGAACGCCGAGGAAGAACACCAGGACTATCTCCAAAAGCACCCGCATGGGTACACCTGTCACTTTGTGCGGCCCGAATGGAAAATAAACTAACATAAAAAAGGAGAAAATGAATCAACTTCATTTTCTCCTTTTTTTATACAGAGAGATAAACAATGTTCGCTATTCTGATCTCAGCGACTTCACAGGGTTCATCAGCGCCGCCTTCACCGACTGGTAGCTCACCGTCAGCAAGGCGATTAACAGCGCTCCCACAGAAGCTGCCACAATGATCCACCAGGATATTTCCGTGCGGTATTCGTAACGCTGCAGCCAACTATTCATAAAATAACAAGCCACCGGCACCGCTATCACCAAAGCAATAACAACCAGCAGAACAAAGTCCTTTGTCATTAAACGCCATAAATTGAAAACGGAGGCCCCCATCACTTTCCGCACCCCTATCTCTTTTACCCGTTGCTCTGCCATGAAAGACGCCATGCCAAAAAGCCCCAGGCAACTGATAAATATTGCCAGCACTGCGAAGAAGCTCGACAATTTAGCGATGCGTTGTTCCGCATCAAACTTAGTGGCATACTCATCGTCCACAAACCTGTAAACGAAAGGAATACCCGGGTTATACTTTTTAAAAACGTCCTCGATCCGGGCAAGCGCATCAGCCGTTTGTTTAGCCGGATTTATCCTGGCATTGATGATATTGGCCGCGTTGTAATCCAATGTAAAAACAGTACGGAAAACCGGCTTATATGGCGACTGCATCACCATGTCTTTTATCACGCCAATCACCGTAAAAGGTTGGCCATCTTTTTTTACAATTTCTCCTATGGGATTTTTAAGGCCCATGAACTTAACAGCCGATTCATTCAGGATCATAGCCGTGGTATCAGAAGCAAAATCCCTTGAAAAGTCGCGCCCTGAAATGATCTGCCAGTTAATCGTTTTTCCGAAATCATGTGTAACGCTTACCGCTCCAAAATTTCCCTGCGCTCCTGGCGCCATGCCTTTCCAGGTATATCCATTGTTGATTGCGTCCACATCTGTTGTAGGCGCGGAAGAATAAGACATCTCCGTAATAGCACCTGAAGCCACCAGCTCATTCCTGATAAGCTCGAAATGATCTTTCAATGCCGATGTAGACACCGGGATAAGGAGCAATCCCTCCCGGCTATAGGCGGTGGGCCGGTTTTTAGCGAAATGGATCTGCCTGAATACTACAATTGTCCCGATAATAAGGATCACCGATACGGTAAACTGTGTCACCACAAGGGCTTTCCGCGGAATGGCAGCATAACGTCCGGCGCGGAAAGTACCTTTCAGTACTTTTACCGGTTCAAAGGAAGAAAGATATAACGCCGGGTAACTGCCCGCAATTAAACCGGTGAAGAGCGTAACAGCAAGACCAACCAGCCAGAATACCGGGCTGCCAAAGGGTATGCTTACCTTTTTATCGGCTACGTCGTTAAATGCGTGTAATCCGGCCTGTACCAGCACCAGCGCTCCTACAAAACCGATCGCAGCCAGCAGAAGGGATTCACTGAAAAACTGCATGATCAGCTGACCACGAAGGGAACCTACCGCCTTGCGGATGCCCACTTCTTTGGCCCTCTTTTCAGAGCGGGCGGTGCTCAGGTTCATAAAGTTGATACACGCCAGCAACAGCACAAATACGCCAATAATCCCGAAAAGCCATACAAACTGGATCCTGCCACCAATATTCTTTCCGTTCTCCCAATCGGCATATAAATGCCACTTGCTCATGGGATGAAGAAAAACCTCCGGTTTAAAAGCAGCGTCTGCTGCACGTACTTTGCGCAGTTTCACATCTTTTATTTTAGCGGATACTTTTTCGAGGTCCGCATGATCAGCAAGCTGTGCATAGGTTTGCGTGAAATTAGACCGCCAGGGGTTTTCCATTTCCCTGATCCAGGGCTGGTTGCTCAGGTATAAGGCCCACGGCGCCATAAAATCCAGGTTCCTGAAGGCAGAGTTGTACGGAAGATCTTCATATACCCCGGTCACTTTCACGGCTGTTCCGTTATCCATTTTCACCAGCTTATCGATTGGATCCATCTCCCCGAACAATGCCTTTGCTGTAGACGCAGACAACAGGATAGAAGCCGGATCCTTCAACCCGCCACGGGTGCCCTTCAGCATTTTAAGCGTAAGCATCTCCGGAAAATCCGGCTCAAAATAATTCCCTGTTTTGGAAACAGCATTGTTATTATAAGCCAGTACATGCTTATTTTCCCACGAAGCCATTACAACATACTTGAAATCGCTGCCGTACTTATCCCGGATCTCTTCACCCAGCAGATAAGGGTTAGCCGTTTGGGTACCTACCACCCCATTAAAGGTCTGATGCTGCATTACCGCCACAATACGGTCGTAATTCGCGTGATTTTTACTGAATGTCAGCTCGTCATGTATCCACAAACCGATCAGCAGGGCCACCGCCATACCGGTAGATAGTCCCACGATATTGATGAACGAAAACGTTTTGTTCTTCAAAAGGTTTCTCCAGGCAACCTTGGTATGATTTCTTAACATGGCTAACTGATTTACCGTTGAAAAACAATAATGCTGCCATTCCTGTAATACTTACTGGTAGACGTTCTATGAGTATTTTGTTTTCATGTATCTGTCCGGATACGAACACGGGTGTCTGAAAATGGACACCGTAACAATCAGGCAGGAGATGAAAGGTTCCTACGGGGCTATATTCGACGATGAATTAATTTTTACATCTGCATATTGCCAGGCGGATTCAAATGCAGCTAATACTTCTTTCGCCTCCTTATTTTTCTTCTGCAAAACCAGCGCATTATGTAAACCGATCAATGCCCATCCATTTTTCCTCCAAATTTCCAGGTCTTTCCGGTAAACTATCTCTGCCTGCCGGTATTGTCCTGCTTTGAGCAGCACAGCGCCTAAATGATGCCGCACGGAGAAGAACCAATCTGGCGGCTCGTTGTAGTTGAGGTGGTCTTCCATAGCCACGGCCTCCTTTAACAATGAAATAGCTGTGTCGAATGACTGTTGCTGAACTGCGATGCCCGCAGCTAACACCTTTCCGGCAATTTGTACCAGGTCGGCCGAAGTATTGATATTCCAGATCGTCAGACTTCGCAGGATGGTATCAGCAGCAAGTACATGCAGGCTATCCAGTTCTTTTTGGGCCTTTGTTACCTCATGCCTGCCCAAAAAAGCCAGTCCTTTTGCGTAATGCCAGATGGCCCGGGGATACACCAGGTTATTTTCCGGTGATGGAAGCGCCAGTATGGTATCCCACATCGATAACTTCGCGGCAATATAAAACGGGATGGTATAGTAGTGCTGCAAAGTGCCCCAGCCAGGCATGCTCATAATCTCTTTGGAGGTATGTTGCTGCAACCTGACAGCGGTTTGCCAGGCCAGTGTGGAATGGCCTTCCAGTGTGGCAGTAGCCGCCAGAAAGTGATAATTATGCGGGTAGTACGCCAAAGGGTAAGCGCCCTGTGCATGACATGCAATTGTATACACACTATCTGTTGCCAAAGCGCGGATATTTGACAGTGAACCTTCATGATAATCGCCGGTACGGATATAGACATGTGAAGGCATGTGTAACAAATGCCCGGCGCCGGGCACCAGCGTATCCAGTAATTTTGCACTATGCAAAGCTTTTTCCGGCTGCGAAGAGGCTTCCATTACATGAATATAAAAGTGATGCGCGCCGGGATGAGTGGGGTGAAGTTTCATCAGGTGTTCCAGTACCGCTACTATCGCGGGGGTCCATGCTTTGGGCGCTTGTGTTCTTTTTTCATACAAATCCCAGGGATGCAGGTTCATCATCGCCTCTGCGTATAAAGCACCGATATCCGGATCATCGGGAAATCGCGTATACACTTTTTTCATGGCTGTTGCATAGGCACTGTCCAGGGCGCTGCGATCAGCCGGTGGCTCTTTAACGTACCTGGTGGTCAAAGCGGCAATGAGGGCCTGCTCTTTTGCGCTGCTTTGATGGGAAAGCGCTTGTGCCTTCACAACTGCTTCGTAAGCGCGCTGAAAATTATCGGATTCCATGCCGGCATTGTAATTGGGTCCCAGTACATATGCAAGGCCCCAGTACGCCATGGCACACGTTGAATCCAGCCGGGTAGCTTCAAAGAAAGAACGGGCTGCTTCTGCATGGTTAAATCCATAGGACAGCATCATTCCCTGGTTAAAATAAACCTGTGCTGCTTTCACGGATGTTGAAATCGTGAAATGAATCCCTTGCAAACCATCAAACAGCGGCGCTTTCTTTCCGGATGTATACCATTCTTTGTCAGTGGTGGCAGGAACTACGCAAGCAATGGTATTCGCCATGCTTTTTACCTCTTTGATCGGGCGTCCGTAATTGCAGGCCATCAGGCAGCCTGAAATAACAGATACTACATATAAATTTTTCATAAAGGGATTAAATTGTAAACATACTTTGGGGTAATGGAAAATATCGGGGTATAAGCCTGTCGCTGATTACTAATTTACATAAAAATCAGTACTAAAGGAAGAAGCGGGTGTATCAATGTTCAGATACACCCGCTGTAATTTCGTGGGTATATTTATGCAGCGGCGCTATCGTCTGTGGTTGCATGATCTTCGCTGGCAACAGGGCCTCCGGATGTGGAGGAGGATGAATCTCCACCCAGGAATATTAATAAAGCCGCGGCGCTTGCGGTGCCTATAATCAGTCCTAATTTGGATACAGGCTCGGGGTCTGCTAAAGCAGCCATCACTAATACAACCATTCCTCCAAGAGCGAAAGCCGGGATGCCGATATTGATCAGGAATCGCTCTACCCGTTGCCGTAATTCCGGGCTTGTGTCGGGGCTTGGTGAAGCCGTTACGGGCGCTCCTTCCCGGCGCATAGCAGGGAGCGGCCTTGAGGGAAACTCTCTTTCAGCAAATTCCCTTGCTTCAGCAAGATCCTGCGCTTGCTCCCTGGTTAACTGGTAGCCCCGGCACCTGTCGTTGATATCCCATTCTCCCAGTTTGGTGCGCAGGCGGCCACGGTCATAATTAAAACGGTCGCGGTGCCCATCCCAGCTTCCATAATCGGGATGTGGGGTACTCCTGCCAAAGAGGCCATGAGGGTCGTTTTCAGCGTCCATAATACGGTGTGCAACTTCATCCAGCAAAGCAATGATCTCCTGGAGCAAATTAAAGCAGGGATCCGGCCCTCCCGGCGTACCGGCGATCTGGCGTTGTACCGTGGCCGGCGCTGTAACGTTTTGCTGCACTACATGCGTAAGCTCATGCGCCAGTAGATGTTGTCCTTCCCGGGAATGAGGATTGTATTCCTGTTCATTGAATACAACATGATTGCCCAGCGTGTAGGCCCGGGCGTTGACAGCTTCCGCCGACTGCGCAGCTTTATTATCTGTATGCAGCACTACATTGCTAAAGTCGTAGCCTATTTTCTGTGACATTTGCCGCTGGATGGTGTTATTCAGTGGCTGCCCGCCAGTGGAAATCACTTCATTTATCATGTCTGTGGATGGAGCAGCGGCTTCCGCGCCGCCGATCTCTTTGCGGCTCAGCTCGTCTTCATGTTCGCATGCTTTACATTTTCGTTGCAGGGATGTGCTGTGGCCATTATTTATTTTAAGGTCCATAGCGGCAGGCTGGGTAACGGCATCAGCTACGGCGTCCGCCTCTTTTTCCAGCGGGGTATCCGGTTGTCCGACCTTTAGCCGGGGCTGAAAAAAGGCGGGTTTCACAGATTGCAGGTGATCGTTTTTAGCACTGAAAAAAGGGGTAGGCTGTGGGTGTACAGTCCCTGGTGATTGATTGGGTACTTTAGAAAACATTTTGGGGTAGATTAAATGTTAATGGATTTTGGGGTTCATCTGTGGGGAAGTTACTAAAAATTCAGAGAAAAAAGGGGAAATAGGAGAACGTGACAGAGGGAGGTAGTTCTGTCCAAAGAATTTCATCTTAAAACTCTTTCCATTTTGTCAAATAAATAGAGCGTGGTGCATCTCTATCAAATTTCCTTGTACCGAATACATATATTTCCCTGGAAGTGTTCACGAATATGTACTCTCCCTGACTGTACCGCATCTCGGAGTCTTCAAACGTATAATCCCATATGTAATGTCCTCGTTCGTCTACCTTTAGTATATAAGCAGAAGAGGAACCATAATCATTATCGGATACATAGCCTGTAATGTAGTGTTGATCATGATTTCCCATATAAATACTGGTTGGATATACCTTCCCATTAATGCCATATTTGGAGTTAAAGTAAGTTTGCTCCCATAACACGTCACCATTTGTTTTATCAACCTGAAATAGCCAAAGGCTTGTTTGGTTATTGTAAGAATTAGTATATCCTAAAATGGAGAAATTACCTTCCGAAGTAATTTCCAGACTGACAGGCGTATCATAGCCGGTTTTACCGTAGATTCTCTCCCAGCGCAGTTGATTTTTTTTATCGAAATAATGAAGAATCGCGTCTCCTGTCATATTCGTGGAGCCGGGAGGGTTATAATAATAGTAAGGGTTAGCAGCCATAAAAGATGAGTCTGGAGCAGTAGCCATTTTATAAATGTATAATCCCTCATTGAATTTATTGTAATTAGGTGTACTCCACTCTAAAAGCATATTACCCTGCAGATCATACCAACAGTCTGTTAAAGTCGGATTCAGGGGATTAGGTGAGTAACCTGTAATAGTTCTTACGGTCACTTTAAAAACATCTTCCTTTAATAACTGAAAACGGACAAATCGCTGCATGGCATTGATATCGATATTCTTTTCCCACATCCGGTTCCCGTTGACATCAAGTTTAACAATAGCCACTCATGGCGTATACAGGTATTGGTATGTGGCTGCCAAAATGTAGCCATCCTTTACTTTCATTAGCTGTGTAGGTGTCCACTGTTCATGTTCATGGTATTGCATGTCCCATTGTACATTACCGGATGTGTCGATTTTAACGAGCCTTGGCCAGGCTATAGTGTTATCATACATTTTCGCCAGTATAATAAATGCATTATCGGTTGTCGGCAATACCTGTAAGATCTCCTTGATCCTTCCATCCGTGTATTCCTTTTCCCAAAGTTTTGTTAGTCCTCCTGCTGTGATTTTCTCTGTTTTACTTTCATAGATAATTTGCCCACTATCAGCTACAATAAAGGCTCTACAATAAATGGTCCTACCTTGTCCTATACCTTTTAAAGAAGCATAAAACGAATCTGGTGATGTTACTTCCAGGATATTATACATCATGGATGAGTCGGGGCTGTTTCCCCAACGAAAGCCACACAGCCGTACTTTAGCAGAGTCGATGCCGTGATAAGAGGCTTAAATAGTAATATTATCGAACTTTTGAATAGAAATGGAATCGATAGCTACGAAAATAGTGGTATCACCGCTTTTTTGAGGGGCAACATAATATCGTTTC
Organism: Chitinophaga ginsengisegetis; assembly: GCF_900168065.1. Lineage (GTDB taxonomy): Bacteria > Bacteroidota > Bacteroidia > Chitinophagales > Chitinophagaceae > Chitinophaga > Chitinophaga ginsengisegetis. The sequence goes on from NZ_FUZZ01000001.1 coordinate 264,969, forward strand.
ACCAGTGAATTGGGCTAGATTAACCACTTTCTACCTTTTCCTTTAACTGAACACGGAGATCAACGCCGGCCTCCGGTGTCTCCGGAGCGCCGGCAAGCTTTGCTACCTGCGCAATCTTTCGATTGTTTATTTCACGACACCCGTCATGGGTTAGTACGTTTACTTTCCACCTGGGCCGGCTTTGCTTAATCCCATTGCTTAATTTTTCCTATTCCCACCCTGAGCAACTTCTTATGTTGTCACTGATTATCTGTATAAACCTGGTTTAACTTATATATTTTATGATAGCTATCATATTCAATCAGCTCTTCATCTTTCCTGAATTGAAGATCTAACGCGTGATGAAACTTATGATTATTAGGGGAAGCAGCTTTCAGGTTCGCTTTTGTCAAAGGCTGTGGTGCAGAAGCAGCATCCTTGCTGAAGAAATATTCCGGCTGGTACTTTTCTGATTCTTTTGGTGAGTGTGCCAGATGCTTAAATTCATATATCAATATAGTTTCTTCGGGATTGAGGACTCTGTATTCCTTCCTATCAACAAATCTGAATACATTTCCCTTTGTATCTTTAAATCCATAAGTCGCATCTTTATCCATTGTATAAGATCGACCATCGTGTTTGATCTTTATTTCATTGCCATCAAATAGAATATTAGTGCTGATTTTGTGCTTTTCTGTTTTGTAATTAATAGCATAAGTCAGTTTCTTATGCTGAAAGTCAGTGGCAGTTTGATAAATACCGCTACTGTCTTTTTGCGCCATGGCTGTGGAAATTGTAAAAAGGCTACTTGCCAGCAGGAGAAGTAAATTTTTCATTTTCTAAATATTTAAATTTTAGTTATACTGTTAATGTCATTAATGACCAATACCAGTGATCTGATTTTCGGCATCATCTTAACAGAGAAGTATCAGATCCGGAAAACCTGCACAAGGAGGAAGATAGGTTGAGGAGAGCTTCGCTTGACGAAACAGAAGATATGATATGGGATAGTGCGTTCGGGGACTAGATGACAGCTATAGTTATTAACTGGAGGTAATTCAGCAGTATACAAAATTGGCTTTTCCACAAAAGAAAGCTGCAGAACACTGATTTTATGGTTATCGGTCTTTGCAATATGCATTTTGTCTTTACAACAACCTTTTAGTGTACCTTCAGGATTGCATCCACAGCCTTTCTTATCCCCAAAATTTAAAATCGAAATTTTTGCCAGGTGTCCGCAACAGTAATGAAAATTGATAGCCACGCCAAGTGCAACATTCGTGTATACTACTACCAGAAATATGGCGAATAGCTTTTTCATTTTTCTTTAATTACTTTAGCGCAATTCCTGCTCTAAAGTAGAATCAAAAACGCGACTTTTTAATGATGCTCGTCAGGTATACTGCTGATAGTAATCAAAGAAATTGTATCAGCATTTAACAAAAAAGGCTTGTAAGTCAATTACTTACAAGCCTCTTGTGCCCAGAACTGGAATCTAACTATATCTGGGTATCAATATGCTATAGATCAGTTTAAAAATGGCTACTTTCGGTAAAAGAGTTAGAGAGTGCAGGGAAGCTAAAAGCCTTTCCCAGCAAGAATTAGCAAAGCAAATGAAGACTTCTTATCCTGTCGTGGGTAAGTATGAACGTGATGAGATGCTGCCGTGCAATTGGACTATTTAGCGCAAACTGATATGGAGTAATTGCTGGATAAGTAGACGTCAATGGATCCACACTTAAGAACTTACCTATCCTCGGATCATAAATCCTCATCCCATAATCCTGCTGATTTCCCTCTCCCTTCACCTCATTATCATTCTCCTTCCCATTAAACCCATAACGATATCCTTTTACCAAATCTCATTTCCCAACCCTACCTGATCGCCCGCTCAAAGAACGTCTATAAATAAATGCCCAGCCTTGCGACTGGGCATTTAAAGAACTAAATTCTTCTAAATGTCTAAATTAAATATATACTCTCTTAACTCATCCATTGTCCTTTTAGCAGGAAGAATACGAGTATCTAATAAAAACTTCTGCTTATTATACTCCCAATCGCTAATATGAATGCCTAATATTTCTTCATGATTCCAAAATATATCCTCCTCGGAGCGTAATAAATTGGGGTACTGGCTTAATAAAAATCTCTTAATCTCTTTCCGTCTTTCAGAAGAAACTGTATCCAGCCCCAAAATCAATGGTATGAGGTCAATTTCTAAATACGCAGATGTAAATACCAGTAACGCGTAATAAGAAAAATCATTGGTAAATCGATCAATAATCAAAATTAAATCGTCTACTGTTATATTTTCCCACAAATCGGGAAGACATAACATTAAAACCTTAGAATAAGTAATATCCCCCTTTTCAAAATTATAAAGTATGTAATCATTTCTATTAAATCCAAGTATTTCATTTATATAAGGCTCTAAAAAATATCTGTCAATAGGAAAACTGGCTGCTTCTCTCGCTGAGTGATAAGAAATATAATCTGACAATTGCTTAATTCTATCATCCATCATATTAGTTAATCAATTTTTGTTTTACCCACTTTTACTGTTCTTTCGTTCTCTACTTTATATGTATGAAGTGAAGCCCCGGATACTTTCACACCATAACGCTTTAATATTTTCCCAAAATTTTTTGTTTCTTCTTCACTTGGAAGATAATGTCCGGAAAGATTTGTAATTGATTTTACTTTACCATCATACATTTGAACAGTACCTGCAAGCTGAACATACTTGGCAGACATTGAAAGATAGTAATGTCCTCTTCCTAACTTCACAGTACCATCTAATGTTACTATTATATCATATTCCCCAGTCATTCCCTTTCCTCTTGATTGGAACCTACCATTTACAATAGTACTGGGAATGGCATAATAATCACCCGATATTTGCCTATCAGTTCTCGTTTCCCTAATATACTGAGTAGGTAATGAAATATTTGTCCCATATAAAGGTGGCTTCAAACTTTCATTAAACTTATTAACAGCAGACATAGTAGCCTGAAATCTTAAATCACGTATTTCATCTTCCGATCTTGGCACCCATTTTCCGCCTATCATTAAAGAGTTTCTGATATACTCTTCCCTCCTAAACGCCTCCTCTTGCCTAATTTGTTCCGCTGTACTTAAAGGATTAGTCTCATACTCATATCCCGCACGACTTATACCGTATCTGGTATATGGAGCCATATTCATTGGCAATATTAAACCGCCCATTATTGCTCGAAGATGGGGACGTCCCTCCTCCGGTACAGGCTCCCCTTCAACGGCTCCATTAATATCAACATGATTAATTGGCCGATTACCAGCAAAAAGATATGATGAATATGATGGCTGATCTTTAATTAATGGATCTACACTCAGGAATCTACCAATTCGTGGATCATATACCCTTGCTCCAAAATCAATTTCATTCCCCTCTCCCTTCACCTCATTATCATTCTCCTTCCCGTTAAACCCATAACGATGCCGTCAACAAAATAAAGAACAGGTGGAAAATCTATTTCCGGCTATTTGGTGCATTTATAATCAGCAATTTGCATCAAATACGATCAACATTATTTGTTCTCAATTCTAGAATCAAGGTTAATTGGCAAAAATAAGTCCAAGAGGGGTTAATGCATACTCACCAGCTCTCAGTTCAACAAGCAATCCTTCCTGCTTGAAAAATTCAATGCTTCGATATATTTCAGACTCACCAATTGATAATAATCCAGGATAGTCGAGAGACAGTTTCTCTATTGCGGACTTTATTTCTAAAAGTGATGCACCCCCAAGTTTATTTATGGCAATAAAGATTTCTTCAGTAGCATTCTTCATCAAATACGTCCTATTTAGAATATATAGTCTTCCATGCAATTGTATAATTCTATTTAAATAGTCATATACAGAAATCAATACTGCAATCCTTAGATGCGCATCCACTCTCAAATTTAGCTTAATCTCTATATTCTCAAAAACATACTTCCCGTAAACTCCTTTGCGATTTAAATCTAAATCAACATCAGAAATTTCCATACTAAGACTCTGCTCTAAGGAGGTTCTTAACGTTGAAAGTTCTAGACCACTTAAAAATTTGAAAAGCTTCCCTTCCTCAACTACAATTAAACCGCTTAAGTATTCAAGATCAACTTGGCACTTTGCCCGAACTACGTCGCTACAAAGTAATATACTATAGTTCATATTATTCTATTTAGTAAAAATAGCTGATACTCCTTTAACATCCCCTGTCAATGGGGTCACTTTTACATGATTAAAGCCCGCTTTTTTCGCAAGATCTCCAGACCAAGTACTAAACGCAGCTTTTTCTGGGCTTAAGCCATCAGCTAATGCTTTATTATACTGAATTAAATTATCTGACATACCCTTAGCGCCATATATATCACTTTCCACCCAAAGTCCTTCGAACCGTGTAGCATCTTTTACTGCTTCATTGAATACCATTGTTCCAAGCCCCATCTTCTGAACCGGCTTCTGTATCAATAGCTCTATCGACACTGCTCCACCTGGTTTTTTAACAATCCATCCTAATTCATAACCATCATAATTATAATGCACCTCATCACTTAAATGTATTCGTTCAATTAATTCTGGGTCATATTTCTTTACAATTGTATTATCAACAGCTGCTTTTGTCGCCGCATTTGCTGCTTCGCGAACAGCAAATTTGGAAAGCGCCATCTTGGAAAGTCCATATATTGCGTAGCCTGCTTCAGAACCATAATATGATTCAGAACCGAGACCTACCCCCTTCCATAGTGATAAAGAAACCGCTTGAGAATAAAAACCAGATTGCTTAACTCCTTGCATTTCTTTATAGGAGTTAAATGATTGCATCAAGCTATAACTCGTTCCATCTATGAATGCGATATTATAAGCTGCAACAAATTTCTCTGGTCTATCATACACCTCATAGCCATTCCTATCCATCCCAACTACCTGACCCTCATTATGAGAGCTTGTAAATACAGCCTGGCCTTGTTTATTGAAAAATGAAATCGTATATATATGATCTTCCTGACCATCCAAATCAACAGCTACTGTTGGTTTATTTCCGGAAAATTGATACGGCGTATAAAAGGCAAACTTTTTTGCTAAAGGATCTGTAGATAAAAATCTACCAATTTGAGGATTGTAAATTCTAAATCCATAGTCATACTGATTCCCCTCTCCCTTCACCTCATTATCATTCTCCTTCCCATTAAACCCATAACGATACCCACCTCCATTCATCTTCCTTCCAACCAGCTGCATTCCAAACGGCGAATAATCCACGGCACTGCTAAGCGTCACATCATACACGCTACCGGTTGGTGTCTTGTTATCCGTAATCGTGGTCAGCACATTTCCCAGGTGATTCGTAATCTCGTATTCCCGGTTATTAACTGCGGTCCACAGGGCATCCTTTGTAGCGGTAGAGCCCAATTTCATATTAGGCTTCCACACACCCAGACGGCTGCTACCATAAAGATACTGCTCTTTCCATGTAATATCTGCTGACCCTGTTTTGTATTCGTAAGTAGCCAACACATTACCGGCTACGTCCCGTTCATAGACGGTGGTGGTAAAGTTTTGCGCAGACGTTTCCACCACTTTCCTGGACCTGTTACCTGCCGGATCGTAAAAATACTCTGTTTTAAGCGTTCCTTTCTTAAAACTCTTGATTTTTCCAATAATATTCCATTCTATTTCAGATACGTCGTTTCCATCCTTTATCAGGTTACCAATTTCGTCATACTGGTAGGCGTCACCCGCTACATTCCCAATCTCACTTGCTGTTTCTACAGCTGGAGCCTGATTTCCAATATCGACACCTGGATAAAGTGGCAATGTGATCCCATCCCTGACATATCTCAACCGGTTACGGGTAAGCTGCCCACCACCATTCCGCGGATAGTTATAAGTGAGCCGGTCCATCGGCGCACCGCTCATATTATTACGGTTATACGTGAGAATATTACCACTGGCATCATAAGTAATATCTTCTGCATAGGGTGTTGGAGGAGTAGTACCCATTTCCCAGGTGGTGGCCCCTCCCGCTAGTGTATGCTGACGCATGGTTCGTAACCGGTTCAACTGGTCGTAGCGGTAGCTATAGCCTATCGGATTTCCTCCGTTTATGCCTTTCAGGGCAAGCTCTGAACGGGCGATGTTGCCATTATACAAATCCTGCCCTGCAATATCAGCGGCCTTACCCTCCCATTTCAATGCGAACGGATTCGTAACAGTGGGAGGCTTGCCAATAGGGGTATAGTCACCCTGGAAGTAATCCAGGGTATACGAGGCTACGTCTTTGGCAAAATGCGCCTTCGTTCCCGAAGGGTCACCATCCCTTCCCATATCGGATGCTGGCGAGAGATAGTTGCCGTTAATACCTTTCAACCAACCTTGCAACGTATAGGCGTAATCGATACCCTGTATGGCATTACGAAGATACTCCATGCGGCTGAGTGGGCCATGTTTATAGTAGCGATAGAAGGCATCTGTAACTGCACCACTAATCTCCCACTTGTCAACAGATACGCTGTTGATACCGGATTTTGCCTCTACTAACCTGTTTTCCGCATCATATGTATAGGCATAATAGAACTGATCATCTTTTCCGGGCTGATAACGAACTGCATTCACTTTTCCACTGATCAGGTCATAATTGTAATCTGTCTGTTTGTAGTCGTACAACCCATTCCCATGCCAGAACGTTTTCACATTCCCAAGCAAATCATAGCTGTAAACAAAATTATCAGTCGTAGTTCCTCCTGTAGAGGCGGCAACGTACCGGTACTGAGCGGAGACCCTGTTTCTAAGGTTATCTTGTGTACCCAAGCTGGAGGGCAGCATGGGGCTGTCGTAGAAGGTATAAATGCGCTCAGGATTTGAAATCGGATTCACCAATAAATCCCCATAGCCTGTAATAAATCCGGGTTCAAAAATACTGACATTACTAAAAACCTCGCCATTCTCTGTAATACGGCCAAGTGCATCATATACTGAATAGTTATAATTGTTATTTCGGGCCCACTGTTTTGCATTTCGTGAGGCAATCAGTCTCCCCAGGTAATCGTACCAGAAACCGCTGACACCGGCATCCGGAGTCTTCTGTTTCGATACCTGGTTTAAAGAAGTATAGGCATAATCGGTAGCAAGCCTGTGTTGAGGCTGCACTGGCATAGGACGTACTTCAATGTTGGAGTTCGGACCGCCCACTGTTCCCGGTGCACCGTTAGCCGGTACATTATAACGCCCCCAGAAGCGCCTCGCGTCCAGGCCCGCCATCTGTGCCATACAAGGCTCCTGGGAGTTGGTCCATATTTCATCAGCCGTAAGCTGACGGTTATATGTTCTTAAGTGCTTCAGATCACTGAGATCACTGGTGATAGATACTCCACCTGTACCAACCACAATCTCCCAGGTGCAAGGCGCCGGTGGTGCTTTCGTATCACTATTCAGTAATTGACCATTTACATAGGTACTCAGTACCCCATCCATCAAATTACTTCCCTGTACTACCAGGTGCAGCCAGTCGCCACCTCTAAAAGCCGTAATGGGCACCGCTATATGACTACTGTTCACGATATTGATAGCATTAGTCTCCGGATTCATCTTATAAATCGAGACATAGCAATAGGTGCTGCTAATGCAGGTAGTAAAGAAGTAATTGTTATTGGAGGTAGGAGTCAACACCTGTGTAGCTCCAGTTGACCGGCCTTTAATCCACATTTCTACCGATATACCGGTCTGAATATTCAATGAATTAGTCAGTTCTGTCAATGTCAATGGCAAACTTGTATTAACGATAGCGCCATTGTAGTTACAGGTAAAGTCAGCCGGAACTTCCGTGGTGGTGGTATTCAATCTTTCCGTACTTAGTACATCCACCCCTTCCGGAGGTACCGTCCTCACCAGGTTACCCGCCTGATCATAATAATAAAGCGTGAAATGATAAAGCTGTTGTCGCGTTTTCAGATTCGCGGTAGCCTTTGTACCTGCACATACGGTAACGTATTGTCTACGGAAATCCTGTCGTACAGAATCAATATATACAACATAACGACGACGACCACCCGCAATTGCTCCATCTATCATTCCCATCAAACACTCAGCAGGATCAGGGGTTACTGACCTGAACACCGGCTCATTGCAGAGCAACGCCGAAGTACCCGCCGTTACCTTCTGCCTGTAGTCATCATAATCCAAATACCCGAGTGAAAAGCCCCAGCGATGGTTCAGATAAGTGGCCACAATGGTTTCATAATTATCCTTCGTGTTATCCAGTCCACCTGACCATGGCTCCTGGTTAAGCGCCGTCATTCCGGCAGTGAACTCAGCAGGTGTAATACATCCTTTTGTATTTACTTCCAGGAATACCGGCAGTGTAAGCTGGCTGGCCAGCAGATACCGGCAGTTACCACAACTTTTTATCAGCTGATCCAACTCCTCCTGTTTGAGATTCATCGCACTGCCATACGTATCTGTAAGGTATTTTAAGAATGTGCGTCCCGCAGCATTGCTGTTATAGGTTGCCTGCAAAGCACTCAAACGGGCGCAGATAGCCGGGTTCGTGTTGCCGATAACCGCTTCTGCTGTTTGTGCCTTCACATTAAATGGATATGGCCCGGAAAGAATCCAGGGATTATTCTTCATTGTAATACTACCCGTGCCCAATACACCCAACATCACATCCTTAAAGGAACGATAACCCTCCGCAGTAGCAGTAGGCACTGCCGCACTCGCACCGTTTAAGTGAGCAGTATCCCCACCCAGTTTGCACACTTCAATCAATTTCTGACGAAGCGCATCTCTTTTTATAGAAGTATAGCCACTCAGTCCTTCCTCTAATTGCGACATCCATACATCTGCATTATTGGCACAATTGTCTGCCACCAGGTTCGCTATCTGTGCAAAACCATCGTTCCTTAAAGAATCCGGATTCATGGAGAAAGTCTGATCATAGTCTATTCTCTCCATACGGGAAATCTTATTCCTGAATAAAGGAGAACAGCCGCCGGTGGGGTCGTTACAGGTATAAGAAAGTACTGTAATTTGCTGTTCTGCCGGCGTTGGACTATCAGTACCAATATAGACTGACCCATAATAAACCGGATCAGGTGGGTTCATCTTAACAGTAACTACATTGTTTGGATTTGTCCCAATTTTCAGAGTAAATACATACTCAACATCAGTTGATAGCGGAGACGAAAATGTTATCTTATAACCTAATGTACTATGTATTATTTGATCCACCTCCACCGTATAATCGGTCCTGCATGGCAGCGTAACGGGCCCTTTCGGAGGGAAAGACACAGCCCCACTGTTCCTGCAATAAACCGAATCTACTTTTAACACACTCAAAGGAAGATATTGTGGTATGCATATCGTCTTATATCGATCTCCTGCACCAAATATTAATATCTCTGAAGTATTGGTTGTCCCTGTGGAATATGTGACAGCCACCCGCGTTTCCGTAGCAAAACGGTTTCCTTCAAAATTAACCCGCACCCGCTTTGTTCCGGCACTGCAATTGCCCAATGAATCTTCTGCAAAAGAAAAGTCTGACACGGTGGCACAACTTTCTCCCAGCATTGGCAGCGGTCGACCTATTTTACAGATATCACCGCACCTGGCATCGCGGATACGTTGATAATAGATCTCCTTCAACTGGAAATAATACTCCGCATAAGCCAGCCATTCCCTGTCAGGTACCCGGCACTGCGTTTGTGGTACACAATTATTCCAACGGGATACAAAAGTTACATCTGCAGTAGCATTGGTATTGCCTGTGCTATCGGCACAATAGAGCAGATAATCAACATACTGCCAGATATTCTTGTTATTGTAAGTGCTGCTTTTAAACGGCGTCCGGTTCCTGGAATAATTGTTCAGATCGTTCACAAAACTACCAATGAACGGCTGCGCCGCGGTGTTTGTTGCAAAAGGATCGGCATTCAATAACCAGGTCGGATTATTACGATCATAATTACTACCCACATATTTAGGAAGGTCCGATGCTTTTAAACACAAGGAAGTGATCTTTTCATCCCAACGCTTCACAGCAGACAAGCTTTCACAGCTTTCCAGGGCACAATACTCCCAATGATATGGCAAAAACAGATCTGCCCATTCCGGTCTCCAGTTCTTTACCAGGTCCTCCAATGTAAAGTTGGCATCACAGGGCGATATACTTATCCCATCAACATTGATGATCCTGGTTGACTCATAACTGGAACCACCAACAGTATCGACCGGGAATATTGTTCTGAAATAAATTGCCAGTATATTCACAGCCTGTTCCAGCGGCCGGCCATAGCTGTCGAACTGCGCATACTGTCCACCCGGACTTACATCCTGCTTCAGGGTTTCTTTTAACTCCTTACAGGGATCAGGTACGCAGTTCAACAAGGCAATAGTGCACCTCATCTTCAATATGTCGTACAAGGGGCCGCTCCAATTATTGATGTCATTGGTGTACAAGGTCGCATTCACCTGATTGTCGGCGATTCTCTGCCATACCTTCTGTTGAAATTCCGCTTTAGTACCCAACGCTACTTCACAAGTATGACAATCACTCACGCAGCCGGAGAAGTCGGTCGTTCTCAGTTGGTTGATAATAAAATAGAACTCCGGCTGCAAATTGGTGTTACGCTTGATAAAGTCGTCAGTATAGGCAGCAATGACATCAGGATTCAGCGACAATTCAAAGCGGATGCTATACTCGCCGGCCTTTCCCAGGTCTACCACAAAGCTGTTTTCTACACTACCATCGTCCGCACAGTTGGGGGTAAGACTGCCAATCTTGATCGGTGTTATATTCGCGTCTACCTTGTTATTACAATCATCATATACATCAATCTTCAGTTCATAATAGCAATTACTGCAGATCTCTACCGCATTCTCTTTATACTTCTTGATCAGTTTATCTATCCGGTACCTGATGCTGGCATTATGATCCGGCACCGCACAGAGATAAGTAGCGGCGCCCTTCAGTTTCAGTTCCTGTGGATCAAACACAAACGATTCCGGTTCCAACACGGGTACATCCACCAATTCTGAAACGCCTTTCGAAGCCAGGGGCAACACATTATCGGGCGATCCCCCACTTAAAGCAGTGGCCACCGGCTTACCGGAAGAATTCAGATAGCTGATGCTGATCTGTCCATTGGGGTCAATGGTCATATTCTTCAAAAAGTGGGAAGCCTTTCCCGCGCTTGAACCGAAAAGCCGGTCCAGTTCCCATTGCACAGGTTTTCCATAGAAGTACCTGGTGGAATGATTCAATGCTTCGTCCTGGTTAGGCTGCATTACATCTCCCACTCCACCCTTTACCCGCACACGACCGGTATTATCATTGGTATAGGCAGTAATGGCAAAAGGATATCCGCTGGCATCAGGAACATAGTTCATCGATGCGTCCGTCGCTTTAAAAGGATTGGCGGATGAATAGTACATACCGGCGCCCCCCGTCGTTCCCAATGGCGCTGGCTTTACGACACAGACACCTGTGCTGTTGTTGTAAATGTCCTTGTAGGAATATACTTTGTTGAGGGCGTTCAGATTTTGCCTCCCATAGTACGTTAAAGCAGTTGCGTTAATAGGGGCAGGCAAAATATTAGCCGCTACCCTTCCATACTCGTCGTACACATTCTCCTGCAATACTACATTCTTATCCGTGTTGTTGATGGTAACCGTTTGCCGGTTCTTTAAAATCCCATCAAAATAAGCGACTACTTCTTTTTTCTTACCCCCTTCCGCATAACTGGCGCTGAATTGCCAGTTAAACCCAGGTTGATGCCAGCTCAGATCCAGTACCCTGGCTACTTCCCCACTTGCCAGCTTTGTCTGGTAAACCCAGGGATGTTCTTCCCGGAAACCATTTACATAGATCACATAACGGATACGGAGCAACAGGTATTTGCTGCTATGCAAAAGCGTGATATCGTAGTTATGCTGATCGGTGGTGATACGGGTGGAATTATTCCGGAACATTGCTTCCAGTTGCGCATCCGTTATCGAAGAACGGTTTGCAGTGATGAACTGCCCATTGGTGGATTCATCGTCGATATAGGTCCACTCCAGATCATATTCCTGCCCGGGTATAATCTCATTCCAGTTAACGTTTATGATACCCGTTAAAGGCGGCGTATTCGGTGTAGCGCCCATAGGCGCCATGGCTGCTTTCGCCTGTTTCTTTGGAGCCGTGGCCGTTTCCCCGGATTTAAAAAATGCGGTCATCGACAATTCTTCTTCCTTGTTGGAGGTATACTGCCGGTCCACTATCACGTCTCCCCTCAACGAAAAAATTGCCGGCAGATCGGTACCCAGCTCTTTACTCGTGATATCATTGACCGTTAATTTTACCTTATAGCCGTTGGTAAAGGAATAAATGTTTTCTCCCTGGTAGGGCGCCAACCACACAGTATCATAATTAATATTCAACCGCGCATGCTCAATGGTAATCGGGTCGTCCTGGTCGGGCTGACTCCAGTACTCTATTTTCAGATCAAGCTCACACTTGAAAGGCTTATCGATCCGGTAGGTAGAATCCCGGTACAATCCGAAAGTAACAACATTATTTACAAGCTTGTTATTGATCGATTTCCAGTCAAAGGCATCATTCCGGAATTTTTCATCCTTAATAACAAGGGTATCTCCTTTTTTTATCTTTCCCTGCAGCCGTTTCTGGTAGGACTCTACCTGCGCGCTGGCAACATGAATCGTTCCCAGCAGCAACAACAGTGCACAGCATACACTGTAACAGAGAATATTTAATTTTCTATAACCCATAGGTAAAGGGCATTAATGGTGAATAGGTTAACACTTAAAGCGTTGATATTAATCTGAAATTACTGTAGGCCGCAGCAGGTTTCCAGCCTGCTCCTTCCTTCTGCAGGTAGGTAGACAAACTAAGCCGGCGGCCATCTGTAATCACCTCATTCCATTTATTGAAAACCGTGGTGATCTCCCTGTCCATCTTCCTGTTCAGCGGATCTTCCAGGTTGGTTAAACGCATATAAATGCTGTTCAATTTCCCCGCACTACGGTCATAGGTAATTTTCAATTCCTTACAGGTAACATGGCGTTCACAAAGCAGTTGCACGGTTGTTAAATTATCGGTGTGCGTGGAATTGATAGCATAGCTATCGCTCTCCCAGAGTGCAATGATACTATCCACCGCTAACTGGGGAGCCGCCACTACCTCTTTGGGAGGTGAAACAAATAGTTTCTCAATTCCCCGGTTAGCCGAAATACACACGTCTTTCAGCTGGATCATTTCATTATCGCCCAGCTGATAATACATTTCTGCATTTCTCCTGCAATAATTAAATGTGGCATTCACATTTTCTGTCGGCTCCGCCGGATCACTGATCCGGATACTGCCTCCCATATCAATCACAGACAACGTATCGACACGCCTGTAAATAGCAATGATCTGTCCGAGCAACGCAGCATCCTCCCGTTGAAAATGGGTTGCTTCTTCCGCTACCGGCGCCTGTTCTTTCAAAGAAGGCCACCAGCTGCTCAGCAAGGGCCTGGCGCCTATAGCAAATCCAACCACCATTACTGCCGCCATGAATAAAATGATAAACTTTCCACTTATATGATACTTCTTCATCTTTCAATATTAAAGCGGTTAATTTTTCGCCCTGTAAGAAGAGCGGTTTTCTTTAATCGTCATGATTCCCCGGTCTGTTTCCTTCTTTAACCTGATCAGGGTACCTTCATCATCATACTCATACAGTGTGGCCAGGTTATTTTCATCCAATTGCGCCATGAGTCGCTGGTTTTGAGGATCATATGCATAGGTTTTAATATTGCCGGCAACAGGTAAAATACGTATGTCGTCTATCCTGGTAGCACTGCCTGCAGACAGGGTTAGGGCAGTAGAAGATGCGGTTGGACCCGCATAAAATCTGAGCTCTACCAGCTTCCATCCTTCTACCGAAGCTTTTACTGTGAGGGGCCGGTCAACGTCATTAATACTCACTTTCAGATCGGAGGTACTACCAGCAGGTTGTGCATCTTTTACCCAGGCAGAAAAAATGTACTCTGCACCTGGCTTCGGCGCAAATCCCATCGGGTAAACATTAGGCCTGGTCGTACGCATATATTCACCCAGGTCAGAAAAATCCAGGTAAGGCAGGGTATGGTGCACATTTTCATGCGGCCGCGTGTATAATACCAGTGGGCTGTTTAGTTTCAGGCTGTATTTACCGGTGTGAGCGATTTTGTTATCCAGCCAGTCTGTATACTGTCCCTTGTCGCGGATCATCACGAACATGTTGAAGCTGTCTTTCGGATTACTATTTTCCGGAATGGCCTTCACCCGATATGCATAATCCTCAAATCCATCATAAAATATTTCCCGCTGCATCGCATTGGAAGCCACTGCAGCAGTAAGTGTATTATTAAAACTAAACAGTGCGCTTTTGAAAATCCCCAATGGATCTTTTGATTCCAGGCCATTTCCCTGGGCGTCAAAAAGAGTGGCAGTACCGGTGCTGACCCATTTTTCATTATTCACATAAGTGGGCTTCCACAAATTATCGGTCACTGAGAAATACCAGTAAGGAGTAAAGTTCTGATAAACTCCACCCTTCCTGATATCAGGGATAGACAGCTGCTGCCCGATCCTGTTCACCAGGAAAGCTTTCTGCTCTATTGGGCGCCAGTTTCCGAGGAATCCATACAAGAAAGGATTCATCTGAAAAATGATAGGTGTGACATAATCCTCTTTACTTATCAGCGTACCTAACTCCCCCTGACGTTCCACTACATCGGCGGGATAATGTATCAGATCTTCTGATGAATAAGCGATAATATTTGTATAATTACCGGTGTTATATAATTCATAAGCCGATTTATTATAGATCTCCGCAGCAAAACCGGCTTCCTGACCCATGGAATTACGACCCATGACCTCGAAATTATGTTTACCGGGGAGCATGTTCGCTAATTCAAAAACATGCCATTTTCTATGATTGCTTAGCTTCTCTTCCGTGAGCTTTCTCACTTCCACACCATCGATATATACATACACCTCATCATTACCACCCAGACCCAGAGAATAGCTGGCAGCTGGTTCCAGTGTTATATCAGTGTTGTAAGCATACCACAAATCATTACCATTTGGATTCTTATACCTGGGATACATCCCAATGGCCGTTAATCTTCCGGTGTTACCATTCCCTCCCCAGAAATATCCTTTTCTGTTACCATATTCCGCACCATTCTGAGCGTAAAAGCTCGTTCCGTCATTCCCATCCTGGCTATCTTTGTACAGCGCATAATAGGGCCACATGCGGTCGTTTGCATTAGGATTTCTGATATACACGCCTCTGTCGGGGCGCTCATAGACATACGGATCTGGAATGCCCTCCATTTTAAGCCGGGCGCCCCAGGATTGATCGTATAGCGTTACGCTCGCATCCAGCACACCCAGGGAAGCCAGTTCGTCGTCCGTATCTGTTGTAAAGCGGAAAGCTCCATTTTGTACCGGGTTTTTCAAACACACCACGGAAGCTCCGGGGGCCGTCAGTTGGTTCCGGTATCCGGAGCGGGCTAACTTTACGTCGCTTTTAAAATTCTTCGCCACAATCCCGTCCTTGTTGATAAGCTTATAGGATGGGTCCTGGTCTCCTTTGGTCAGTGTTTTTACCACCCAGTAAATTGAATTCTGCTCCTTCAGATCAATCAATTCATCTCCTGTAGTCACAAAGCTGGTAAACGTGGATAGAATTTTCCCTTTGAAATCTGTCTCGAAATTCCGGATAAGGGCATTGTTATTTTTATAAGCGCCAGACATGCCGCTATTCATCCAGTATGCCGGCATATTTACCTGGTATACGGGATCATCAAATTCGTTATTGGTAGTGGTGACTACCGGATCGCCGGTAATAGCATCGTACAAGGTATTTTTGGTGGTAACAGTAGATCCATTAATGGTTTTCACGACCCGGTCCAGTACCCCGGAATATTGCACGGTTTTTAATACCGATGCAGAACGGAACAACCGGTACTCATCGTTCTGACTCATGGGCCAGTGTGGAATCACCCACGGTATCGGGAAGCCGGGTATCATGTCAAAACCCGCGCGGATGGTCCGGCCTGTGTTACTGGTTTCTTCTTCCCGCATGTCCACCATCATTTCTATCTCTCTACCGATAACCTGGTTCTGCGTAATCTCTCCTTTTTCGTTCACTACATCCACGTTATTCACGAGCGTTTGCGTGCCTACCCCCAGTGGCTTTGCATTGAAGTAGTAACTGGTGTTGGCAATCTCTGCGCCCGACTGGTTAAATACTCTTTCTGCTTTTGGCTTGCCATGCATGTCGTTCAGTTTCACCACATACCCCTGGGATAACACCAGTTCATGTGCTACATTGGAACCAATAAAACTAAACCAACCTTTGGAATCATAATTATAGGCGTCCGGACTTTGATCATAGCTTACCTGTACCGGGAAATCCTTTGAAGTATAGAACTCATGTTGTACCCATCCCGTCTTAGGTGCGGCTTCCACCACACCCTCCGCATTCAGATCTTTTACCACCACTTTGCTATAACCCACTACCGGTGCCGGGAACAAGGTTTCTCCAAAGGGTTTCTCCAGGTAGTAATAGTTATTGAGACCACCTTTTACATCTTCGGTATAAGGTACCGGTAAACGCAGGGGATTTTCATCGCCCCCTACTCCCGGCTCATAGCTTGCCACACCACTGCTGATTGTTTTTCCATTCCAGGTAGTGGTATACGTATATTCCTGACCGTAGGTAGCCCCTGTTAAAGGCTCTCCACTGATCGTGTTCCAGATATCCGATATTCTGACACGCTTCACCCGGGCTGCACCGCCCAGTTTTATTCCATCCACCTTTGCAATACGTCCAAAACTCTTTTTCAGATCCACGCTTCGTGCAAACCTCTTCCGCTCCGCTCTTTTATAAAAGTTACCTGTAATTTCACTGAGGTTACTGATGGAGTTCACAAGGGCGCCTAATGCTGCCTGTATAGGCATATCGTCGGATATCCTGTTCTTGTAGCCAGGATAAGCATACTTGGGATACTCTAATCTCATTTTCTGCCAGGCGGCAAAAATGAAAGGATTCGAAGTCACATTCCCTTCGCCCATGGTGTCGAATATGACCGCTACATTTCCACCGGATTTTTCTATCACATCTTTCACCTTTCCATAACACGGAACATAATCGCAACTACTTTCAGCCGTGCCATTGTCGGGTTTATCCGTCAAATTCACAAATAGCTTGGCGTAAAAATCCCTTTCGCCATTCAGGTAACGCCTGATAAAATCATTTTTTTTCTCTTCTGCGGAGGCTCCGTTCAGGCTTTCTTTAATATTGATCATAAATCCACGGGCAAAAAAGAAGTCCGGCTCCGGGTTACCGTCTTTATCTACCAACTGCGTCAGTTCCACCATCTGCATCGCCTGCTTATCCTGTACATAAGCGTAATCGCCGGATTCATAATCTACGTGAATTTCTCCGCCTGTTGGCAAACTGATGTCCGTCAAATTCCAGGCACTGGCATTCTGATCAGCGATCGCCTTATCCTGTGTACTATAAGGGAAGCGGTCATTATTTAAATTATTCAAACCGGATTTGGCCGCTTTATAATTACCCCACCGGTCGGTAGAGAGATACTCATAATCGGGATTCTTGCCCGTATATTTGAAAGTATAGGGAAAATGTTTCCCTTTGGTAGAAGCACCATAGGTAAAGTGCAAACCCGTTAAGGTAAGTTTACCACTATCGGCAACAGCCTGGTTGGGTACTTTCTGACAGAGCGAGTATTCATAGTTGAATACCGCTGTTTTTATGGGTGTCGTAAGATCTTTCTTCGAATACAGGCGGACTTCCTTCAAACAACGCTGTCTGCCATTGACGGTATTGTCTATAGCGCCGGTGATACCGGTAACACCTAACGCATCATTCCTGCTGTCCAACAGGAAAAACATGACCTTGTTTTTTGTTTCGATGGAGTTTAACAACCATATTTCCTTCTCCCCATATACAATGCTACTTTTATCATCATCCTGATCCGCATTCAATGCTTTGTTATACAGCGCCCTATTCGGCTTCATCGGAGAGCGCCACTTGTAATTACCGTTTACTTTTGTATAGTTAAACTTAATGGCAGTACCCATGTCATCATCTGAAATACCGTCGCCTGTTACATCTACATAATCGGGCGACAATATCGCAGACAACAGGAAAGCCGACGCATACGCAGGTTGCGTTTCCTTATGAAAATATTTGTCAATGCCGTAATTATGCTGGATTCCTCCATCTGGTTTCAGCGAAAATCCTACCAGGTTTCTGTCCTCATCCTTCGCCGCATTCGGATCTGTAGCAAATGAATACTCCTCCTGTACCTTGTTATAAACGGGCAGGCTGTATACCATTCTTTTCCCATCGTCTCCCGTAATCGTAAATTCAGAAAGATGAGTACCATATCTTGACTCTGTTACTGCGGAAGGTAGCGCGGGTGTAAAACCAGTTACTTTGTTCTCCCGGTAATCTTCTTTCATTCTTATCACGCCACCCTTGTAGGTTTCTGAGGCGGTGAGATAGGAAATGGCATTACGTCTTACCTGTCTTGTTTTCTTTGTCAGCCGGTTAGGTGCGGATATGGGATAAGTATTATTATATCCGTCTTTCAGTTCACTTTTGCTGCCGGGTCCATCCAAAGACACATGCACTACGTCTTCGCCTCTGATCAATGTCTCATAGTCATTGCTCCCCACATTCTTCTCATCCATCTGCTTAAAATAGGCATGCTCTTCGAGGGTATTATCGGTGTTCTTATAATCAGCTACTTCATTGAATTGGTTATTGTTTTTCCACTTCCCGGTTTTGTTGGATACATCCTGCTTATAAAACGTGACCCCACCATGAAAGTATAATCCAAAACCCAGGTCTACTCCAAGGGTAGTGGTGTTATTCGCGTCATTGACAGCAGGGTCAAACACCGTTCCTGAACCGCCGCGATGCAGGCGGAATTGCCCGCTTCCCAGCTGGCTGGAATAGGAAAAAATATCGGCCGTAGCGATAGGAATCGCAATGTTTGGCATGTTGGGAATTACTGCATTATCTTTCTCCCGCATGAAATCCATTACTGCGTTGGGCACATCTTTACCCTGGTTAGCATACAGGTATCCGTATGCCGGATTAGTATTAATCCTGTTCAGTATTTCGCGTTTATACCGGTAGCCGGTAAGTCCTACACCCGCAAAAGCACCGGCGCCGGATGGTCCTACATCTATACTGTAGCTACGGTTGGTAGACCTATAGGGCACCCCGATATGCGGATAAAAAGGTGGTGTGTTATAAGTGAATCCGATGCCACCTACATCGAAACTAGAAGAACCCGCTTGATTATCCCAATCTCTCGTGGTTACACCAAAAGACCCGTTCAGTGTGAGGCTTTTCAGCCCCTGGCGGGTGTTATAACCTAGATTGGCCGACAGCCCTACGTTTGTGGTCTTATTTTCATTCGACTTATCATATAAAGCCAGCGTGATATTAGGCGATACATCCACACCGTTACTGGTATTGGACATCAGGCCCACGCCCAGTCCGGGTGTTAAGGCACCACTCCCGCGTGTAAGAGAGATACCGGCATTTATGCCGAACTCCGCTCCTATACCGGTATACGTATCACTGAAGATACCGAGCGACAAAGAGCCTTTCAGGCCAATCAGTTTCGCCCCGCCAAAGAACTCCGCTTTAACAGTTCCCCGCCCACCGGTCGTTGTTTTAGGCGCCGTATAATGTTCCGTGATTACCTTATCTCCGTTCATATCATCCGGAATACCTCTCAGGCTCCGGCTAATGGCGCCCACATTGAGATTCCAGCCCAGTCCTACCCAGCTGGCCTCATCATCCATTCCTACACCGGACTGGTAATTTAAATTGATGGGATAACCATCAATATCCATTATCGGAATATTGTATTTAAACGCACCGGTAAACATGTCGACCGTTTCACTGGTACCTGCTTCCGCAAACTGTTTGCTTTCCGGTTGAGAAGGACCGGTTGTAAGTGCCCACGCAGCGCAGGGTACCAATATCTGGAAGGCAAGCAAGCCTAGAAAAAAAACTGCAATGGACTTTCTGAATATTATGTTTCCTGGAATCATAACCTGCTGCTTAATGAGTCAATACTATTGATATGTGTAACCTGGAAGGGAAACACCAACTTATGATGCGTATACATCCAATCATTCATCACGAAATACAATACAGCTGTTCCTGCCGGCACGGCCCTTTTGAACGTGGTCAGGTATTCCGCTGAAGAGGTACTTCCATTCGAAATTCGCTGCGTAAACTGTGCCGCCAGCGTATCACTTCCCACTACCAGCCAAAACAGGGTATCCACGCTTACCGCCTGCATTTTCCGGCTTTCTTCCCGGGAGGAAGCTGGTAGGGCAATGTTTAACTTAAATGTCATTTCCCCTGCTGCATCCGGATTTTCCCTTCCCAGCATCCGTTCCCACTGCACCGGGAGGTAACTGGCCCTTACCCCGATACCTCCTGCATCCTGTTCCTGAACCAGCGCCTGGCCATTGTTGGCATAAAAAGCTTTTATTTCTTTCTTTCCTGAATGACAGGCAGACATTAACAACCCTATCATCACGGATATTATTAAGTATTTCATCGCTATTCCGTTTCACTTTTATAAAGAAATCTTAATTGTTTTTCTTCCCCGTCAGGCAGCTTCAACTCCAGCAGGTAATAGTAGCCATCCACGAATGACCTGTTCTCTGCCAGGGGTATGACCACATGGTTATTTCCCCGATTCAGTTTGATCGCTGGTAGTTTACGCATTTCCAGTTCGGGCCTGGTGATACAACGGATCTTATAATTCAGCGGGGCTTTGTCGTACACATTTTCTACCGCAAACAGCACTTTTCCGCGGGCCACATAAAAATTACCTTTTGTCAGATCCGTAATATCCCTGAAGCTTTCCGGCACTACTGCCGCGGTTTCCTCTTCACAGAACACAGTAAACTCCCATATCTCGGAGTTCACCAGCAGCATATCATTTTTGTAGGCGCTTACCTGCCACACGTACGTTTTTCCCTGCATAAGATCTTTTGCCAGAGAAGGATAGAAAAGCATGGGGGAATTAATGCCCAGCTGGTTAATCAAAGGCATATTGTAATTAAGTGCTTCTACCTTTGCCTGTCCGGGTTTCACTTCTGTGAGTACAAGCCGGTATTGTACACCCGGAACAGCCGGCAATAGTGGTTGCCAGAAAAAGGGGGGTCGCTTGTTACAGATCTTGTCTTCTTCTGCCGGGTTCAATAGCAGCAAGGGAGAAAACGGCTGGAGGTAATAATCGAAGCACTGGTCGCCCAGGGTTTCGCCCTGGTGCGACTGATCACCGGCATTCAGTTCAAAACAGTATTCGTAATCCCCTTCCATAAAGTAGCCGGACTGGCGACAGATAGTGGCCACCTTATTTTCCGCAAAGCGGATGGCAGATCTGGCAATCAATCCACCCGGTAAGGAGTTCGTGCCAGGCATTAACTGAAAGGCAGGTGTTTTTATACTGACAATATTGCCAGCATCGGCAGCAGATACTTTTACGGTAAGACTTACCAGTTGCGACTGGCTGCCGGTATTCGCCAGCTTCACCTGCAACAGGCCATCCAATGTGCGGCCATGCAGTTCCGGGATAAAAACAAAGGATACCTGGGCACGGACTTGAACAGTACAAAACAGCATCAAAAAAATCACTCCCTGATAAAACTTTAACATAGGTACTTAATTCAATTGGTAAGAAATAGCCAGTTCACTTCTGAAGTTGCCGAACAGATAGTTCTGTGGCGTATTCAACAGGTTTTTACGGCAGTCAACATACATATTCACATTTAACCGGGGCAACACACTGGTGCCGGCAGTTTGCCTGAAACCGAGTTGCTGCACCACCGCCTTATTATCCAGGTAGGTCATACCGCTGCTACAGCTTATTTTCTTCCACACCTGGTAGGTCCATCCCGTTTCAACCGTAAGGAGGTTGGCATATACCGCTTCACCCTTAATATCTTTATTGTAAAACAGGTTTAACGAAAGGACATGTGAGCTGATCACCAGGTTGTGGTTAATATTAATATTCAGTAAGGTGCTGTGTTGTGGCAAAATATCGATCTGCTGATATCCCAGCATAATATTGCTGTTGTATGGAAGCGCGGCCATTTTTCCCTGCACCTGTGAAGCGAGCGATAACTGCCGGGTCATATACTGAAAGGATGCTGCCTTTTCACCGGTGCTTTTCATGGCCGACTGGTTAAAACGCGCATCAAAGGCGATCTTCTTATTCAGTTTCCAGCGACCATCAATAGCAAACTGCCTGTTTTTCCATTTGCTGGAAGTCAAGGCCGAAGAGCTGATATCCTGGAAATCGGATCTTACTCCCAGCACCAGTTTATTTTTATACCAGTTTCTTTTCAGTTTTAATCCGTAACGTATCGTTCCTCTTCCTGCTCCGGGAGAAGCCGGGTTATTATATCCCAGGCCAGAATAGCTGACATAGGCACGCTGGTTCATATTCCACTCGCTTACCTGCCCGTTGTAGTCGAGCCCCACAGACAAGGTTTCCCAGAAATCGTTGAACAGCGATAATGCAGCAGCCTTACTGGCC
Source organism: Chitinophaga ginsengisegetis (assembly GCF_900168065.1). Lineage (GTDB taxonomy): Bacteria > Bacteroidota > Bacteroidia > Chitinophagales > Chitinophagaceae > Chitinophaga > Chitinophaga ginsengisegetis. The sequence goes on from NZ_FUZZ01000001.1 coordinate 287,610, forward strand.
AGCATCGGGTCATTACCTACTGCCGAATTTTTAAACTGGTTATTGGACTTTGACAATTGTGCGGCGATACGGCCATAACTACCCAGGCTGATATCTTCCGAAAAAGCGCCTACAAAAGTATTTCTAGGTAAATTCAGGGTAGTATACTGGCGGCGGGAATCGCTTTTGGTATTGGCGTTCACGACCCCTGCATGGCTGTGTGGCTGCGTAATATCACCGGCGCCCATTTGCAGGAACTGCATGCTATAAGCCCCCGGATCAAGCGATGAATTAAAAGCAAGGTCTTTTATTGTTCCGCCATCGATACGCTTTCCGGCACCCAGCATCAGGAATTTATTGTTGTTCAGGAAACTGGTTTGTATACCGGACATAAACAAGTCCTGTACCCCACCTTTACTTCCGGAAGCCGCAATGTTACCGATGTCGAGTTGTTTGGCACTTAATAACAGGCGTTGCAGACCGCTCAATGGCAACAGTTCTTTAATGTTCCTGATTTTGTTGCTCTCCTCTTCCAGTTGCCCGTTGATTTTTCCTCCCGCCACCCGTTCGTCTGAGATAATGGATTTAGCCTGCAGGCCTTCTCCTACTTCTTTCTTCAGCGCAAAAACGCCCGCCATATATTTTCTGGCTGCACTGGCTGTACGGAAGTGTTCCAACAGTCCATTGAGGCTGCTGTCGGCCACCGGATGTGCCAGTAAGATACTATCCTGCAATGCCGCAACAACCGGCTCGAGGTCTTCTGCTGTAATGCCGAGGGCTCTATTGTTCAGTAACTCATTCCGTAGTTGCAACGAATCCAGCTGGATGATATGATCGCTGTTGAGCAATTGGCCGAAGGCGGCTGACTGCTTTTCTCCCAGCTCCGTGAGTTTTTGCTGGAGCGCTTCCAACCGGCTGTTGGTAAAGGATTTGACCGCGCTTTTGATATCAATGTCTTTCAGAAAGTATTTTTTGAGATCATATTTCTTTTCGACTATGCTATTGAGGCGTTTTACGTAAGCGTCTTTATCAAATGAAAACTTCACGAGCGACTGATCCGCAAAGGGATTGTTCCAGGTACTTTGTCCTGAAATATTTGAATACCTCACGTTAACGGGTATATTCTTTATCATCAGCTGATCCCCTATTGTAACGCTGGCACCCAGCATAGGCATGCCCGGCGTATTTTCTGCGAAAGCACCGGCACTGGCTTCTTTAAGACTGTTACTATACGCACCGGCATTTAACAGCTTATTCACGCCCGTTTCATCCCGTAAGGCATAGAAGCCCCGCAGTTTATCCGCGATGTATTGACGGATACGGGCAGTGTCTTTGATGGTACTCATGCCTTGCTGCAACTGCGTGAGCTGCTGTTTACCGGCTGAATTACCGATAAACTGAAAGAATTCCTGCCGGGCGGATTCCTGCAGATATTTGCCGGCGCCTACATCCGGAACAGCCGGAAGATTTTGCCGGAGATATGCTTTAGCCTGTGCCATGGCTGACCTTTTGTTCAGCGAGTCTGCCAGTATCATCTGCAACATAGGGTTACCCATAGGCAGCCCAGCTTTTTTGGCATATTCCTCCAGTTGCTTAACGGGGGCATTTACTTTTACCGTTTGAGCATGAACGGTGACGGAAAGTAGCACACAGGTATACCACGCCGCTATAACTTTTGCCATATAAAAATTTTCATGGTATAGGGATTATTTATCTGGGAAGCAGCAGGAACGCTATCCGGGGAAGCAACCCTGCTGCGGGTTATTTTTCTTGCATATCAATGCATTCAGGAATGAAAAAGAGCCGTATATAGCAGAATTAGCTGACTGATACACCGCAATGTTGATATTCCCGTTTGCATCTGGTGTTACATTTTCTACCAGGGACACAGTTCATGAGCTAACGTCTTTACGAAAAGTTCCTCACATTAATCTACTTTCTCAACGATCACTGCATTTATAAAACACAAACCCCAAACATCCGGCATATAGCAACCAATTTTTATGGTTTCTCCATCTTTTAAATAACCTGTATAAGAAAGATAGTTGTTAACATTATCCTTACCTACAATTGTATTATCACATACTCCATTACTGCTACCCATTTTTACCCAAATTTTTGATGGTGCAAAATCAGCTGTAGTACTTGAAAGTATCTTCACATTGTAAGTGCCTGCAGGTAAGCCCATTCCAGGTACACCAATTACTTCATAGTTATAGTTTTGTGTAGCTGGATTAAAATTCAAAGCATAATTTAACCTCGCACTTTTAGAAACAACTGCTGGAAAAATATCGGTATAAATGTTAGCAGGAGCTTCGTTGTCATTCCCATAATTACCACCATACTTTGCCCAACGAGTTGGATCAGTACTAACAGTATTGATTGACCAACCTGATACAGGGTCTGTTGCTGTTTGAATTGATGCTGTTGGGTCGCCTGTTAAAGTTGCCCAGTCAGGATGAGAAGCAGCGGTTGTGCTGGCGAAATTAAATTTGCCAAAATTGGTTCTTGGATTAGCCGTTGTTGTTTTTTCAATCAATAATATTGCAACGGTTTGACCATAATAGGATATGTTCTGATTGAATTGAAAATTAGCTAAAGCGGACATATTCATAACTATCTCTCCAGATGCATTCGGTTTAACATTATAATGGTCTGTTGTAAACATTGTGTTAAAACCCTCCAATCTACTTTGAGCGATACTGCCGTTCAATTCAGACCTGGTACCAGTTTTATTATTTGAATTAAATAAAGCTCCTGAAGTATTAGAGTTGTATATAATTACATCATAATATTTATTTACATCCAGTCCGGTTAACTTCCATTGCGCTGGATTAACATTTGAGTATTTGAATGCTGTTTTGAACATATCGGCACTCATACCCATGTAATTATGATTAAGTCCATCAGTTGTAATTCCGTCAGGGTTGCTAACTACTGTAAAACCTTTTGTACTTGTACCATTTTTAATGTCTTTCAAATTTGATACAGTTGTATTGTTAGCCGCTGAAGTAACGTTGTTGATAGTATATAAGTTAAAAGTTGAATTACTGCCAAGATTCAACATATAATACTTATGATCTTTAGCAGTTGTCAGACTATCCAAAACTGTATTCAATCGGTTTGTAAAATTCATTTTATCAGTTCCATTGTTCAATTTATCTACAATTAATTTTGCTCTGGACCAATCATAAAACTTCAATTTTTCTTCTGCTTTTGTAACATAATTATTGCAGGTAGTTGTTAAGTTTTTGCTGTGAAAAAGTAAAAAGTCAGTTTCAAAATCAAATGGGGCAATTCTTTTATCATAAACATAATTATTCCATGTACCCTTATCATGTTCACTATTCCAGGCTATTAACGTTAATGGAGGGTATATACCTTTTGGATTGGCAGCATTGATGCTATTAACATCATCTAAGGTTGAATATTGGGAAGTGAACGGAACTCTTGTATCATTATAAGAATGGACAAACAAAAATGGTATATCTTTTACTATATCTCCATTCCCTGTAAGTGCTACATCATTAAAAGTTGTATTGGAAGCGATACCACCAGCTAACAGATTTGGATTACCTAAAGCAACGTTAGTTGTTCCTGCACCGCCAGAAGACAAACCAGTTACATATACTCTATTTGAATCAATTGCATATCCATTAACAGCATAATTAAGTGCTTTTTGTGCGGTTGCTAAAGTCCAAAGTCCATCATGCAATTGAGGACAAACAACAACACACTGCATAGGAAACAACTTATCATGCAAAAAGTATGGTAATCCTTCAGCTTCCAGTAATAATTGATTAATATCATCGTTATTCTCAACGCCATTAACTCCAACTCCATGCAAGAATATTATTAAAGGGTAACCTCCTGGTTTTAATGAATCATAACCTTGTGGCAAGTAAACCCATGTTTTCAAATTTGGGTTATTAGAATCATATTTGTTGTCTAAATAACCTCCTGAACTAAACATCTCCGATGGTTTGGCAACTGATACATCAATATCATCAGTGTAAGTTGAACCATGATTATCAGTGACAGTTAAACGATATGTAGACCTGGCAGCAACAGGAATTCCTGTAACTCCTGTATTTATACCGTTTACGTTTGAAAATGTAACGCCTGTTATATTAGAAATAACTGACCATTGATAGGAAGCAACTGAAAGAGAAGGATTGTTGATTTTTATGTTTCCATAAAAGTTGGTAGTACTTTCATTTTCATTTAAATATTGATCTAAACCTGCATTGACAGTTATTCCATTACCTCCTGGCCCCCCTGGGATGTTACCATCAACTACAGCTTTGACTACATTACTCCAACTGGAAAAATACCCGTCCCGGAAATAGATCCGCATTCGGTAAAAGCTGCTATCAGGGCTGATAGCAAGTGTGTTTTCAGAAGGTGATGTAATAGTTTTAAAATCATTATAGAGGCCGTTTATATAAGCGCTCCGTTGTACAATGTACTTAACAACATCGGTATTGGAAGTAAAATAGCTGGCGAGTGCATTCCTCATTGCATTAAACATTACCAGGTACCCCTGGTCATTCAAATGGATATTATCGCCGAACTGCAATGAAGGTTGTAATACATCGGGATTAGCAGGGTCTTCCAGGAGGTGATACGCATAGATGCATCTGGCTCCGAAAGTTTTACGCAGGTTATCTGCAGTTTGCCTCAGTTTAAGGCGCTGTGGAGCACCGAAAGCCGTACGGGGAATACTGCTCATTACCAACAACTGTACACCAGCTTTTTTGCAGGCTTCGTCTATCAGCAAGGTATTAGAGAGCGCCTCTTCTGTAGACATCTCACCGCCACTGGCCTGGGATGCATAGTCGTTACCGGTATTAATGAGGATAATAATATTATTCCCATCAGCAATTGCCTTGGTGACGTTCATCGTCGAGTCTACAAAGCTATTGCTGCCTGTAGGCGCCAGATTGCGGGAATTATATCCATCTTTACAATAGTTCGTCAGCCGTGCATTGGAAGATACTGCATAAATATAAGCCTGCAGCTTTCCGGCAATGGAGTTGGCCGGTGTACTGGCATAACTCCCCGCCCCCTGGCTGTCTCCAATCAGGGCTATCTTCGGCGACTGATACAGCTCCCTGTCTGACTGCCACCATTTCAGCTGCATACTGTTGGCATCAATAGACATAGCAGCCAGCGAAACAGGCGGCACACCAACACCTCCACCGCCGGAGAACCTTACCGGTATAGTATCCTGTCCGGCAATAGCGATAGCACTGTCTCCTATATTTTCCAGGGAAAGTTTTTTGAATACTGTATTTCCATCGCCCTGGTTATACAGAAAGCCCTGTACATTTTTGGAGGCATTTTTTACCTGGAGCTCAGCCCCAACAACCATGACAGTATCTTGCTTAACTCTGAATGCTGATTGCCCAAGAGCCAGATGGGTTATGGTTAACAAGGCGAGTGTTAGTAACACTCGAAGTTTCTTGAAAAATTGCTTTTTCATTATTAGGTATTTTTAGGGATGTTTGAATCACGTAGCCGTTCGTACCTCTTTTAGCATGCTGTATCCTCTGTCGGATTTCTGGATCAGCAGCTTGACCGAACAAAAAATACCAATAACATAGAACTTAAACATATAAATCATAGATACCAGGATCTGGAATAAGGGTACAAAACTGCAATTGCTATTCAACAAGATATCTTAATAATATCATACAGTATCAAGGGATTTATCCGGGGATAAGATACAGGAGATATAGGCACTAAAAAAATCACGAATATGTAGAACGTCCACTATCTTATATAGGTAAGGTACATGACATTGCGTAAAAAAAATCATTGTTGGATTAACTTATTTGGGTGACTGTTTTGATAAAGCTAAGGTACAGGCTAGGGGTACAAAAAACAATAACACTTTCATGTAATTAATTATATTCGAAGTTCAGATCAACCCTAATTACCTTTGCCATGAAGTATTTAACTACATGTTTGTTAAGTGTTTTTTTTGTGTTGCCTGCCTTTCCCCAGCCCAGCTTTTAGATTAAAAGGGATAGCGTTAAAGTTCATTACGCGGAACTTATTATTGAGAACACTATAAAGTCCATATCCGGTATTCTGCATTATATAGGAGAGGAACCTACCAAATTTCGCCTGCTCTGGCTTGAAAACCTCGGTGATACAGCTATTGCTATTACCGGTCAGGATACGGCGAGATTTAAATCGGGGTTCAATTTTACAAACGATGGTATAGGGCTCAATCTTTCTGCCCTGTAACAGCAGCCGGTATAAATCGCTCCGGACGGCTGCCAAAGATGAGTTTATTCAGCTGGACTAGTTCCTGTTGTAATACCACAATGGTACCCTGTGCCTTTTCCGATTACAAAGCTATCGTGGCAAATTATTGGTTCGATTTTCCACGAAAAACTCGTTTTTGACGGAAGTCATTATCGAACCGCCGGACTCAATGAAGCCATCAAACTAATATGCGGTCTGAATGCGGATTTTGATAAAAATAAAAATGGACAAACCGAAGCAATTTTCGATTTGTCCATCTCGTGCCCAGAACTGGATTCGAACCAGCACACCCTTGCAGGCGCTGCGACCTGAACACAGTGCGTCTACCAATTTCGCCATCTGGGCAACTGATATTGTGTCAGGGAGCGCAAAGATAAGCAGCTATTTTAATTTTCCAAAAAAATAACGCCAACGCCTACACTAATAGTTAAAAATAAAGCCAAATGCCGTAATGCTGAAAGGCATCCCTCCCTTCGCCACCAGGTACAGATCATGCACCCCCTCGGCATGACGCAGGTTACCCGTTAACTTCAACGCATAAGTACTGTCTCCTGTATAAGGAATATCAAGGGTGCCAATAATTTTACCTTTGGGTTTGTCTATCCGGAACTCGAGCCGGGCATTGCTCTTTTTGTGCTCCGATGCCACTTCCACGCGGAAGCCTATTTCACCAAGACTTAAATTTACCTGGGCGAAGCTGAGATAACTGCCCTCCTTCATCTGGAATTCCGTTGCACGATTCCCCTTTTTAGCCGCCGGCGCCACCGTCTGTCCCATAACAGATACCGGCACGAAAGCAAAAAGCAGCAATAACATCAGCCTCATAAGGATAGGATAGGTTGTCTTCTTCTCTTTTTTTTGATGACCAGGAATGAATTTTCCCAGTGATAAATTAATAATAAAAATCCTAAATTAAGGAATTATGTAATATTATAGCAAAATAATAACCTGGGCTGGTCAGTCTATACCCACAAAAAAGCCCGTAACAACGATTGTTACGGGCGTAAATTCTTTATTGTACAGGGCTATATACCCGCCAACCGGGCGTAAATTTCCATCATGCCCGCCTGTCCCAGCAACTCCTTTTCCGGACGGTTGCCAAGCAGGTTGCTGCTGCTGTTCCGGTCCTGCTCCCATACCTTATCGGCATACTCCTGCATGGCACGGATGTACTTCGGATTGTTATCTGTCTTGTACAACGCCTCATATCCCCGCAGCAACACGGCATTAAACCAGTACGATGAAGGAAACCGTCCGTTCCTGAAAAAGCGCCGGTAGCTGCCTTCCGCAATATGACGGGCCTCTTTTAAATACTGCGTATGCTTTGTAATACGATACAGCTTTACGTTGGCTTCCAGCATAACGCCGGCATTGTAAGTATACGCCGCCGAATCAATACGGTTATTTTCTGCCGGTTTTATAGCATCCCAATATACACCATCTTCATCGCGCAGATACCTGTTTACCCAATTGTATAACAGCAAGGCTGTATCCAGGTAGGTTTGCTTATGAACGGCATCGTACAATTGCAGCGCCAGTAAAATAGCCGGTCCGTTGGAGCAGGTATTCTTTGTGGTGATGTCTCTTTCTTTCCAATATAAACCGCCGCCGCTAACGGTATCATAACCTGTCATCATAAAACGGTAGATCTCCTCTCCTTTATCCAGGTACCATTTCTTCCTGGTACGCGCATAGGCGTCGAGGTAGGCAATACCAATCCACTGGTTATCGTCGTAATAACGGTCTTCCCGCCTTTCCTTCACTACGTAGGAGGCGTATCCCGGCGCGGGCGGAATGGCATCATAATACTGGTTAATAGCCCCCACCACCGGCGCCATATAGGTTTTGCCGGGATGGATCCGTTCCATTTCATTGGTGGCCTGTATCAGCCCGCAAAGGCCCCACAGGTCGGCATGCGGATTATGATTCTTTGTACGGTCGCTGGTTTGAATGTACAACCCGGTTTTGCGCTCATACAAATATTTGTTCACTGCCTGCTGCAGCATCTCTGCCTTCTGCTTATTGCTTTGGGCAAATACGCTGCCGGCAGACAGCAAACACCAAAAGGTAATCCTCACTATTCTTCTCCCCATCTCTATCATTTTCATTACTTCATCAGTCCCATGCTCTTCAGCTTCACCGCCGCTTCTATAAGCATGGCGCCGCTCAGCTGGGTGGTCAGATCGCTGCTGGTGGCTGTGGTAGTCCAGTTCTTGTTAAATAATACCTGCGGACGCGTAGTGCCTTTCAGCCACAACGTTTCTGCATTCAGCTGCAGGAAAGCAGCGTACTTTGCTACATCTGTGCTGCTGATGCTGCCATCTGTGATGAGCAACATCAGGTAACGCACCAGTACCCCTTTGAACAAGCCGCCATCTCCGCCGCCTTCATCTTTCAGGATATTGGCATTGGTAAATCCGCCCGCTAAAGTGTTGTTGGCGGTTTTCAACGCATCATTGATGTACACGTTCTGACCGGTGAGCTTATACAGCTCCACTCCTGCGCCAATAAACACCCCCTGGTTATAGGTGAAGTTCCAGTTTTTGGTTACCTGTCCGCTGCCGTCCTGGTTGATACCGTCCCATACAAGACCGGTCACCGGGTCTACCAGTGTGGCTTTCTGCCAGTCGTAGATCTTTTTGGCCCAGGCAATATCATCCGGGTTTTGCGTAAGACCGTACATCCGGCAGGCAATAATACACGCGGGCGCATTGGCGGGCGTGTTCTTATAATTCTTTGATTTATCCTTATTCCAGTGGATACCACCACCCCACACATCGTCCCAGCCACCTTTAATATCGTTCCACAGCAACACGGCCACATCTTTATATTTAGTATCACCGGTAGCTTCAAAGGCGCGTAAACAGGCAAGGTTCATCCACTCCATATCATCATAGAAATGGTTGATATAAGTGCCGCCGTTCTTTGTTTTCATGCCCGCCAGCAAATCATCCATACGGGCTTTGATGGCCGGGTCATTTTTACGTATATAGGCGTCCGTTAGTACGTCCAGTGCATGTGCATTGGGCCAGTAGTTGAAGGTGGTACCGCCTGCACTATTGGCGTTAAAGTATTTTTCCTGGTTCCAGAAATTGCTGGTGAGCCCCTGCAAAGAGGAATCCCCTATCTGCGCCCAATCGAAAACATAACGCGCCTTGTTGGCTCCCGGACCCGGGCCATCATCCACGGGTTCTTTCAAACATGCAGTGAAGGCCAGGGAGAGCATCAAAAGGGAATATCGTATCAGCTTCATAGCAGTCATTATTTTACGATGATTTCGTGGGTGTAATTTTTATCTGTGGTGAAATACAGGTTCACATCACAATTCTTGGTGTCCGCTTCTGTTGCAAACTTGTAACAGTAGTTCCACTGGTCATTGTTGGTGATAGGACGCAGTTCCCAGAAACTCAGTGGCGTAGCGGAAGTCGGACGGTTGTTATCTGCATTGGAACTTCCTATCCACTCTTCACCGGCATTGCCATCGCTGTCTTTCACGTTGATACGGAATTTGTAACGCTCATCACGGCCCCATGACTCCTGTTTAAACGTGATCAGCTGGCTCTGGATTTTCCAGGTGCCGCCACCGGCGTAATTGATCTCGAATAAAAATTTATTCAATGGCGCAAACCAAAGACCAATAGTACCTATTTCCGTTACAGTTGCGGCCGCGTTATTGAAATCCAGGCGCACACGATACACTTTGGTACCTGCGGTCTGTTCACTTTCACCACCTTCTTTTACAGCTGTACCGGCAATGGAATAAACATCCGGCGTACCGGTGTTCCTGCTGGTGAAATGATATTTACCGTTTTTGAGAGATGTATAAATTTCGTATACCCCCGGAGCAGTGGATTTCAGCTTCAGGGCTTTCGACAGGTCAGCGCCCGCTTCGGTGGCTTCACCGGTGAGGTACACATCTGTAGGGATCTCCGCAAAACCGTTGGGCCTTTCTACTTCAATGGTTTTTGTTTCGGCGGCCTTCTGGATATTATATCCTTTGGATGCCAGCACCGTCCATATCAGTTTGCCGGTGGCCAGGGAAGCGATGCCCGCTTTACCCGCTACGCTGTTCAGGTCTTTATGCGACAAGGTCAGCTTGTTCTGTACGCCACCGCCATCAGAGGAAAATTTTGCTACAGGTGAAGAGAAATCGCCGCCTGCTTTATCAAACGCTACTTCATACTGCACGAGGGAACCATCTTCCGCACGCGCCTGATCCCATTCAAAGCTCACGGTGGCGCTGGTAGTAGGCTGCAGCTTGATATACTTATTGTCCAGCGGGGCAGTGAGTTTCGGCACCGGCTGCATATTGGTGTTGAGTGAATAATCGTCTTTCTTACAACTAAAGAATAAAACACTCAGTATGATGATCAGATATTTTTGCATGTTATTACAGTTTTAGGTGGAAGGATATTACCAGTCTTGATTTTGTGAAAGATTTTTATTCTGATCGCGTTCTACGGTTGGCACCGGCCACAGGTAATGCTTTGGATTTGTAAACAACCTGTTTTCCACGATGATGTAACCGTTCGGATCTTTATTGAAAGCGCCGGAAGTTACTTTGATGCCTCTTACCGGTCTGTTCATCACTACATCGGCGGTTTTCCAGCGGCGTATATCATAAACCCGCAGTCCTTCAAACGCCAGCTCAGACCTTCTTTCCCGGCGGATCACCACACGTTGCTGATCCTGGTTAAGCGCTGCATTAAACTGGGTGGCGCCTGCATCGTTAAAGCCGGCACGCACACGGATAGGCTGAATGGTTTGATTCCATACGGCCGCATTCATCTGCCCCAGTTCATTTTTCGCTTCTGCATACATCAGCAGTACATCGGCATAACGGATCATGATCAGGTTTAATCCCGAAGCGTAGTTGGTAGCTGCGCGGTCGTAGTATTTATAGAAGTAATAACCGGTGGGAGAAGCACCCTGATCGTCTACCGTATTGGTAGCAGGCACAGAACCAGGTTGTGTAAGAATGGTTTGTTCTGCTCCCGCGAAATCTATTACTTTAGATCCATGATGCAGGATGGTCGCCTCAAAACGTGGGTCCCTGTTGACATACGGCGTGTTCTCATTATAACCGGAACCGGCTTCACCAATAGCTTTACCGTTGGTCATGATGTAATCATTCACCAGGTCCTGCGTAGGCACCAGCACACTTCTCAACGCAGCAATGGTTTGCGGCATAAAGGAACGTTGCTTGTCGTATGTTCTGCCACCGCCATATTGCAGGTCCAGGATCACTTCACTGTTGTATTCATTGGCTACGGTAAACAGGTTGCTGTAGTTACCAAATAAAGCATAGGTGCCATTCTCGGTTTTACCGATCAGCTTTTCGCAATCTGCCACCACGGCTGCCCATTCGCTGCGGAACAGGTGTACACGGGCGCTCATGGCTATTGCTGCGCCACGGGTAATACGGCCACGGTCGTTCTGCGACTGCTGCGCATTAGTGGGCAGGTCTTTCTGGATATCCGCCAGCTCCGTTAATATAAACTCCTGGATGGTGTTCTTATCGGTACGTGCAATGGTGCGGGAAGCATCAATGGTGATAAGGTCTGTATAAAAAGGTACATCCCCATACCAGGCAGTGAGCTGGAAGTAAGCGTATGCACGGATAAAGCGGGTTTCTGCCAGGATGCGGGCTTTCAGCGTAGCATCCATATTCGGCACCCGGTCGATGTTGGTGGTAACGGTATTGCACCTACGAATAGTAGTGTAATAATAAGACCATGTATCCGATACACGGCCATTGGCGCCATCATAACCGCCGTTGGCAATAGCGTTTACGTTGATCAGCCCGCCGCCGCTGTTATACGCATTATCACTCAGCGCTTCATCTCCAAAATAATAATCATCTTTTGAAAGATGTTCATAACAGGCAGTCAATGCGTCGAGAGCATCCTGTGAATCACGCCAGTAGGCAGTTTCAGTAAACTCCCGCGTGATCGGCTGATCCAGTTTACGGCAACTGAATAAGGTGCCGGCCACTAATATTGATAAAACTAATTTCTTCATACAATTGATTGTTTAGGCATCAAAACTTAACATCCAGACCAAAAGCAAAAGTGGCCGCATTCGGATAATTACGTCCTGCAATAGGATTGTAATTAGACATGGACAACTTATCATCAAACTGTGTAAACTCAGGGTCCACACCTATTTCACGGAAGCGTTTAGGCATAATCGTTATCAGGTTCTGACTGGTAAAATATACCCGCACACCCTGAATACGCGCCCTGCTTACTAAAGATGCAGGCAGGTTATATCCCAGCTGGAAGTTTTTCAGACGCAGGTATTTGGTGTCAAACAGCCAGTAGTCGGAATAAGCGAAGTTGTTGGCATCTGCAGAACCGATGGTTAACCGTGGGTAGGAAGCGCCCGGGTTGGTGGGTGTCCAGCGATCCAGGTGCTGCACCATGGCGTGGTCTTCGTTGTTATGGAATGCTTCCACGATATCGCCTCTCAGGAACTGGGAACGCTTGCCCACCCCCTGCCAGAACATGGTAAGGTCGAAGTTTTTCCAGCTCACGCTGTAGTTAAAGCCAAAAGTGTAACGGGGAAAAGGATTACCAAAGATGTAGCGGTCGTTTTCATCGATCACGCCATCTTTGTTACGGTCTATATATCTCACATCTCCCGGCATTACCTGCTGGTTGTAGGCAAACGGCACTTTAGGCGCGTTCTTTATATCATCCAGGTTCTGGTATAGTCCCTCGGATTTATAACCGTAGTAAGAAGCGATGGGAAATCCTTCTTTAATAATAAAGGTAACATCAGAACCACGAACAGATTCCTGGCCGAATTTAATCACCTTATTCAGGTTATCGGCGAGGTTGAAGCCAAAGTTGTGATGGAATTTACCGGTAGTCAGCCGGTAGTTCACTGCCAGCTCCCAGCCTTTATTATTTACCTTACCTACGTTTTCCAGCGGAGCGGCTGTACCTGCGGTTCCCGGTACCGTCTGGAAAAGATAGATCCCGTCTGTTGTCTTATTAAAATAATCGAAAGACGCTGTTAAGGCTCCTTTAAGGAAATCTGCATCGATACCATAGTTGCTCATGGTAGAAATTTCCCATTGCAACAGGTCGTTGTAAGTAGAGAAAGTATTACCGGGAGCAATGGAATTATTAAAGGCATAGTTGGCGTTGTTGATGCTCACCCTTGAGAGATAGTTGAATCCTCCGATGTTGGAGTTACCCACCTGTCCCCAGGAGTAGCGCAGTTTAAAGTTGCCGATCTTATCCTTTACTTCTTCCATGAAGGCTTCATCTGTTACCCGCCATCCCAGTGAAAACGCCGGGAAGAACTGCCAGCGGTGGCCGGGAGCCAGCTTGGAAGAACCATCATAACGCCAGGTTACTTCTGCCAGGTATTTATCATTGTAAGCGTAGTTAAATCTTCCGAAAAGAGAATTCAGCGCATACAAATTAGGATTGCTCATATCGTTATACGTACCGATATCCCTGTAATCATAGGTGCCATCAGGTTTGGGAATATAACCGCCACCGATCGCCCAGTCGTTGTCCAGGTTGGTGGTACCAAAACGGTCGGCACGGAAACCATAGCCTTCGTTCACGGCATCACTGCGCACACCCACCTGTCCTTTTACGTAATGTTTGGCAAAGGTGTTTTCATACTCCACAGTACCGTATACGTTTGTTGTAAGGTCTTTATATTCGGAGTTGTGCATCTCATTGTACAACGGCGGTGTAGCAGTAGTATAATAAGGTGCATACGTGAATTTATTAATACGGGTAGCCGTGTTATCAATATTATAATTACCGGAAGCATTCAGGTTGATCTTAAAATGATCTGCCGGTGTGATTACTACGTCGATTCCACCCATCAGGTTATCCACTGTTCTCAGTTTGTATCCCCCCTGCGCCAGTAAAGCCATTACGCTGTTACTCGTCAGCGGTGGTACTACCCAGTTACCCAGCGTATCTTTCACGGCAGTGGTACGTGGTACGCGCATGGCATCACGCATCAGGAAGCCGATATCGGATACCTGTGTGCGGTAATTGGAGCGGGTGTAAGCTGCGTTACCGCTTACTTTCACATACTTGCTTACATCTACCGATACGTTTAGGCGGGCATTGTAGCGTTTGTAGTAGAAGTCCTGCGGCACATATTTATTCTGAAGCATATTGCCCTGATCGAGGTAACCCAGCGACAACAGGTAGCTGCTGGTTTTGCCGCCACCGCTTAAGCTTAAATTATGATTCTGCTGCGGGGTATATTTACGGATCATTTCGGTGAGCATGGCGGGTTCGGAACCACGGTCGTGCCACGACTTTATATCACCCGGCGTATACTGCGGCGTTTTACCGGAGTTTACAAGGGCTTCGTTTTTCAGGGTCATGTACTGCCATGCTTCCATCTGCCGGGGCAGTGTGGTAGGCATCTGCCAGCCGTACATACCATTGTAGGTAACAGAGGGGTGATCATCTTTTTTACCTTTCTTCGTAGTAATATAGATTACACCATTGGCGGCCTGTGAACCATAGATAGCGGCGGATGCGGCATCTTTCAGTACAGAAATGGTTTCCACATCGTAGGGGTTCAGGTTCTGCAAACCATTACCTCCGGCCTGCACGCCATCAATGATCACGAGTGGAGCGTTGCCGGTTAAGCTACCTACTCCACGGATGTTCATCGTCATCGGAGCACCGGGTTCGGCGGTGTTTTGCTGCATGATGAGGTTAGGCGCCTGTCCCTGCAATGCCTGGAACATGTTTACTGCCGGCCTGCTGGTAATATCTTTTGAATTAATGGTGCTGATGGAAGCAGTTACCTGTGTTTTCTTTTGCTGGCCATAAGCTGTTACCACGATCTCTCCCAGGTCTTTGGAATCTACATTCAGCATGGCAATGATGCTGGTTCTTCCACTGATGGATATTTCAGAAGATACATACCCTACAGAAGAAAACACCAGGGTACCGTTAGCGGCGCTGGCAGGGATCTTCAGGGTATAATTACCTTCTGCATTGGTAACGGTACCAACGCTCATTCCTTTTACACGCACGTTGGCGCCGGGAATAGTTTGGCCTTTGTTATCCACTACGCGGCCGGTAATGGTAATATCCTGCTGCTGATCACCGTTGGCAGTAAGATTACTACGCTTCAGGATAATTTTATTGGCGATGAATTCATAGTTGATTTCCAGCGGCAGCAGGATCATCTGCAGTACATCATCCAGTTTGTTATCCTTTACATTCAGGGATATTTTTTGTGCGGCTTTAATATCATCGTTGGAATACACAAAAACCAGGGAGGTTTGTGCTTCAATCTTTTCCAGTACCAGTGCAAGGCTGGCATTATCAACCTGCAGGCTGATCAGTTGGTTCATTGCCGGAGGTCTTTCCCGTTCCTTTACCGGCTGATGTTGCACCTGCCGGCGTAACCCTGCCGCATAGGCTACCTGCGCGTGCAGATCCAGCACGCTCAGCAGCGATAAGCAGATTATCAGCGACAGGAAAGGCGGACGAAAAGAAGGCTTGTATAATACCTTTCTCATAACGTAGTGGTGATTAAAAATGAATAAATATTGGTGTGGGCTTGATGTTTATTATTCTCCTATAACTAATGTTGAATCGGTGATGCGGTAGTGGAATGCTTTTGATTTACTGAGGTAGTACATAATATCTTCCAGGGAATTATTATGGAAAGCCCCGGTTAACCGGTACTGTTTGGGGGCATTGGCTTCAAACTCTACCCGCTTGTTGAAGTTGCGTTGCAGGCTGGCGCCGATTTCCTCCAGTGTGGCGTTTCTGAAAATAAGCCGTCCTTCTGTCCAGGCTTTATCTTCCGACCCGATGGTATTGCCTTTGATAAGCGTACCGCTGCTGGCGGTATAGGTTACTTTTACATCCGGCGTTACCAGGATGGTATCACTGATTTTTTTAGTGCCTTCATAACGGGGAATGAAGGCCACCTTGCCTGTTACCACGGCGGTTTGCACAGGTTCATTTTCATAGGCCCGGATATTGAAAGAAGTACCCAGTACTTTGATGGTACCCTTTTTCAGGTGTACAATAAATGGACGTTTGGCGTTGGTGGCTACATCAAAAAAGGCCTCCCCTTCGAGGAAGATCTCGCGGCTGTCGCCCCGGAACTTTTCGGGGTAAGTGATCACACTCTCCGCATTGAGCCAGATCTTACTGCCATCGGCCAGTTCAATAAACGACCGGGTAGCCTTGCCGTTACTGCGTTTCACCCATTGTTCCCGTCCGGCATCCGGTGTTTGACGTGTAGCGTTAAAAAACCAGAGGGCGCCAACCGGTAACAATATGGCAGCAGCAACAGCGGCTACCCATTTCCATCTCCCGGATCTTTTAGGCTCCATCGGATGGATGTTAGTCGTTTGTTGTTTTATCTTAGACAGCGTCCGTTGCAGGGCCTGTTCCGTGTTTCCGGCCGACAGGTGCAGCGGATCTTTAAAATAGTGATGGAGGTGATGATATTTTTCTTTCAGTACCGGGTACTGTTCCAGCAGGGCATCCAGCTCCGCCAGTTCTGCGGGGGTTGCAGCTCCCGCCAGTTTACGGGTAACCAGTAAGACGAAATGTTCTTCGTTTATCATAAAATGGAATCGTGTTCAGGTATAAGGACAGGTAGCGGAAGGAAAACTACTTACAAGCGGAGAAAAAAAATTTTGAGGGGGTCGTGCTTAATACAACATCCGGCAGGAGATGGCCAGTAAAATGATCAGCGGGGGCAATACACCTTTGGTTTTGCCGATGGAACCCAACCCTTCATTCAGCCGGCGCATGGCGCGGAAAAGCTGCGTTTCCACGGTTCTGGGAGAGATATTGAGGATTTCCGCGACTTCCTTGTATTTGAAGCCGTCTTCCTTGATCAGCTGAAAAATGCGGCGGCATTGGGCCGGCAGCGCAGACACGATCTGGTCCATTTTAAAACGCATCTCCTTCCATTCCAGGTCGCGCTCCAGGTCGATGCTGTTACGCAGGTCGGCTGTATCCGAACCGGACAGCGGTACAATGCGCAGATGGGAATATTGCTCTAGGTAATTGAGTGAGTGATTTTTTACAGCTACAAAAAGATATACCTCCAGGTTGGATACCTCCTCTATTTCCTTGCGGCGGTTCCAGAGCTTCACAAAAACGTCGGACACTATTTCTTCTGCCGCTTCTCTTACATGTACATACCGGATACAGAAATGCAACAAACGGTCGTACAGATGACGGAACAAACGGGCAAATGCCTGTTCATCATCATAACGCGCAATCTGCATCTGCCATTCACTAATCTCATCCATCTTCATGTGTATGCTAAAACGTTTTTGCTTAGTGGACAAAAAAAACGAGAATCAGCGGTTCTCTTTTATTGTTCTGGTTGTTTATCGTGAAACTTTGGTTGACATCATTACAATGACAATGTTATAAAAAAAGATCAATATAAACAATTATCCCTGCTGATATATAAATAAATCGATATTCAATAGCGCATTTATTCAATACCAGCGGGGATTCCGCTTACACCCACCCTTCCTTTACCGCCTTCACCACCAGCTCGGCTGCCGATTTGATCCCTGTTTTTTTCAGCATGTTTTTACGGTGCTTGTCCACCGTAAGCTTACTGATATTTAAATGCGTGGCGATCTCCCGGCTGGGCATACTGGCCAGCACCAAACGGAGGATCTCTTTTTCTCTTTTGGTCAGGACTTCCCTGCTGGGCGTGAGCGTTTTCCTGATTTCCACATTGGTAAAGGAAGGCTCTCCATCCAGCCCTATAAAAGACAGTACCGGGCGGCCGGTGGGTTTCAGATGGGTAATATCCGTATGCACACATAAGGTGCGCAATACAGCGCCGGTTTCATCGTGCTGTATGCAGGTGGCCTGCTGCAGTATCCGCACATATTCGCCATTGGCTTTCCTCAGCCGCAGATCGTAGCGCGCTTTATACTTCAGTACTTTTTCCGGCGGCAGCCGGGAAAAGAAATCCACTGTCGCCTGCTCAAATTCGAGGAAGCCCGGTACATCTTCCGGGTGAATACGCGACATCATCTCGGTAATTGTACATTCATCCGCGTTATAACCGAGTACTTCGGATACGCCCGGATGCATGTAGTCGAGTTCTCCCCTTACCGCATTGAATATAAAATAGTAGCACGCTCCCACCTGGAAAAAACTAAGCACCTTCTTGTGTAGTTCCATCTCCAGCGCCAGATCCGGCGGATCGTTACGCTCAGCCAGTATATTCCAGACCTTCCTGGTTTCTTCATAAATGCGAATCTTCATGGTACGAGGGAGATATTACAATGTAAACCGTAAACAAACCTGCTAAAAAGAGCCGTTGACGGGCATTCCCGCAACGCCAACTAGCTCAGCAGATTAAAAGATACAAAAACAATTGTGATACTTATGCATATCAATGCAACCAGGAAAGTATAATCTGCCACCTGCTCCAACCGCTCACTGTTTCTTCCATCCCTGCTTTTCAACGATAAAAAAGACAACAGGCAACTCGCCATCAACAGGATGGCGGCTATCCCGGTACAATCATCTATAATGGTAGCATGATTAAAGTGCGCCACTTTAATGGAAGTGAGTACGATCAGGCAAAAGCCCAGCAGATTGGTAGAAGTGTTCAGTATGTGCGGCGACTTACTTTGATTTGCCATAGCCCCTATATTAAATGTTAATCATGATTAACAAAAGTCTTGTATTGCAAATGAATAAATTTTGTTGATAGTTTAGGGTCCTGATACCAGATCTTATGAAAAAAATAACACTTATAGCCCTGTGTTTGCCCGCATTCATGAACGCCCAACCCGCGAAATATATATTGAACGGCAAGCTGACCAAACAGAGCGGACCCGCCAAAGTATACCTGAACAAAGTAGTGAACGAAGCCCTGGTAGTAGATTCCGCAGTGGTACAAAATGGTGAATTCCGCTTTGAAGGCACCGTAGAAGGTCCCATCCGTGCCATGCTCATCCTCGATACCAAAGGAGGCGGCATCGATTTTATGCAGCTCCCCCCGGATGCGGATACCCGGATCTTCTTCCTGGAAGAAGGAACCACCAAAGTAGTGATCAACGAACGCGTGAGCAAAGCCCGTATCTCTTCCCCGCTCAATGAGGAAGAAATTAATTTTAATAAGTCCATGAAATCTGTCCTGAAATCTATCCGCCAGCTTTCAAAGGAATACAACAGGGCGCCGGCCAGCAAAAAAGACGACAAAGGATTCCAGCAGCAAATGGCCCTGCGCTACCAGGTATCCTATGAAGCACAAAAGCTCCTTCAACATAAATACATCGCCGAAAATCCCAACTCCTTTTTCAGCCTTATGGCACTGGAAGAACTGGCCGGTCTGGATGTAAACCCCGACATGATAGAACCTATCTTCCTTAAACTCTCCGAAGAAATACGCAATACCACCGAAGGAAAAGCCTTTGCAGCAGAAATTGCCCGCGCCCGGAGCCTCACGGTTGGATCAGACGCCCCCGACTTTGAAGTGCCCGACATAAACGGGAAAATGGTGAGGCTGTCCGACTTCAAAGGCAAAACCGTATTCCTGGATTTCTGGGCCTCCTGGTGCGAGCCCTGCAGACGCGAACACCGCAAAATCCTGGAAGCCTACAAACAGTTCAAGGATAAAAACTTTACCATTATCAGCGTGGCACTCGACCCGCCGGCCGACCGGAAATATTTGCTCGAAGCCATTAAAGAAGACAGCATGGTATGGACCAACCTCGCTGATCCTAAAATAGATAAAAACCAGGCTGCCAGGGTGTATGGCGTGAAGGCTATCCCACAGAACTTCCTGATAGATTCTACCGGCATGATCTTTAATAAAGACCTCTCCGGGGAATCACTCTACCAGCAATTAAACAGTTTACTGAACAAACAGAATGAGTAAAAAGCCATACATTTGCCCTTATTAGTTATAAATATAATTTATTATAAATATATAATACATGGACAAACAGCCCCTGTTCTGGGCCGCTAATCTCAAATTATTACGGACACGAAAGAAGATTTCCCAACAACATTTATCTGACTTACTTGGACTGAACCGGAACAAGATCACCGCACAGGAAAGCGGCAAAACGCGCAATCCCCGGATGGACGACCTGGCGCTGATTTCCGGCTATTTCAAAATAGACCTGGACCTTATGGTAAAAACAGACCTGTCGCAGCTTCCGGAAGAACAGCTGCTGGAGCTGGAAGCCGGGAAGAAAGTGGATCTAACAGGCAGGCATATACGTATTCTCCCCATTACGGTAGACAACAGCAACGAAGAAAACATGGAGTTTGTACCGGCACGCGCCAGGGCAGGCTACCGTAGCGGTTTCAGCGACCCGGCGTTTATTTCGGCATTGCCAAAATTTACCCTGCCCGGTTTACCAAGAGGCAAAACCATCCGCATGTTCCCCATCAGCGGCGACTCAATGGAGCCTATTCCGGATGGGAGTCACGTTATTGCGCAGTACCTGCAGGACTGGTCCCATTTAAAAGATAACACCGCCTGCATCCTCGTGCTGAAAGGCGGAGAAGAAGAAATTGTATTTAAAGTGGTAGGCAACCACATTAAACAAAACGGTACCTTATCGCTGCATTCACTGAACCCTCAATATGAAACAGTAACCGTAGCGATTGAAGAGGTATTGGAGATATGGACTTTCATCGGTTATATGAGCAAACAGTTCCCGGAACTGAACTAAATCAACCCTGCCAGTGCAAGACTCCCCGGCGGAAGATAATGAAGCATTTCCAGCTCTTCCAGCGCCTTAATATTTTTGAACACGCCACCAGCGACCAGGATAATCCGGTCGCTGGTGGCGCGTAGAAGATCCGTTTACTTATAATTCTCCCGGAACGCCTGCAATGCCTGTTCCATCCGGACCTTCAGCTTCTCTCCCTGCGGCCCGTCGCCGGGCTTGGCAATATGAAAAAGCGCCAGTGCATTATTTTCTTTCAGCTCCCGGCTGCCTTTGTCGCTCTCCGCTATGTGTACTACCGGGCCATCAAATTCCAGCCCGATGTAATAGTCATAGAACACGCCTTTGATAGAGCTTACCGGTGCGCTCAGGCGGTAAAGACTATAACTGTTTTCTACCGGGTAGCGGAAGGTCACCGACAGGATACCGTCTTCGCTCACGCGGAAAGACGATTCAATTTTAGCGCCCGCCTCTGTGAGATAGGATAACTCCGGCGGATATACGACGGCGGCATCGTTGAGTATTTTGGTAAATACGGCGGCGGCTTTGGCCCTGCTTCCCGGGTTGGCTGCCTGTTGCGCGAAGCTGTGAATGCTGAAAATGGTCAGCAGGATGCCGACAAATAAGTAGCGTTGTTTCATAGGTATAATTTCCGGATAGGTGATTTGTTTACGCCTGTAAATATAATATTTTTAAACCATATATCTATCCCCCGGAAATTGAATGATAAAATTGCCGTCTTTGTATACCTGCAGGGAGATACAGCCCTCTGTCAGACCCGCTTCTTTTTAAGATTGTTTACAATCTTTTAAATTTCATTAACAAGTTATTTTTCTCTTTCATACTAATTTCATCCTCACATTAAGAGACCTGTGATTTGTTCAGAAAATCGATTTAGCAAAATAAGAATTTTATCAGACCAAAAGTAAATTAATAACAGAAAAAGGAGTTTATCAGGCCAGCATTCAGCTATCGGAAATAACGATGGTATTTATCAAATCAAAATCAGTCAACAACAACGCATACGTTTAGCAATATTTATTCCGGGCATAATACGTCAACCAATATCATAATAACAACTGGGTAATCAGCATTCCAGTATCATTCATCAGTTTCAAATCAATTTACATGACTGTTAATTTTACACAAAACAGCCGTAACGGCGCTGTTATGTTATTAACGTTCTGCCTCACCTTCCTATGCCTGAGAGGTACCGCACAGGTAAAATCTGTCTCCACACAGATCACCGTATCAGGCACAGTAAAGGATGGTTCAGACGGCAACCCATTGCCGGGCGTATCTGTAAGCATTTCAGATACCAAATCAGGAGCCATCACCAACACAGATGGCGGCTACACGCTCAAAATGAATCCGGGCAGCACACTTACCTTCAGCATGATGGGCTACCTCCCCTACTCGGTAACAGTAAAGGAAGCCAACGCACACCTGAACGTAGTATTGCCGGTAGACAAAAAAGTGTTGAAAGATGTGGTAGTTATCGGTTACCAGGAAACATCCCGCAAAACAGTTACCGCGGCCGTTACTTCCATTAATCCGAAAACATTACTGGATGTGCCCACGCCCACCTTCGACGCATTGCTGCAGGGACGCGCACCCGGCCTGGATGTACAGAACTACTCCGGTGAACCCGGCGTAAGAAGCAACGTGGTAATGCGTGGTAACACCGCCGTAAGCCGTAACATCAACAGCGACTTTACCAGCAACTCCGGAAAGGCCAGTCTCGCCCGCGCATTGAGCGGCCCTCTCTACGTAATAGACGGCGTACCGCAAACCACGGAAGACATTGCCGCCATCAATTACGGCTCCGGTACCAACACCGACGTAATGGCCGGCATCTCCATCAACGATATTCAAAGCATCGATATCCTCAAAGATGCCTCTGCAGCTGCGATCTACGGATCAAGAGGCGCTGGCGGGGTAATCATCATCAAAACAAAAAGAGGTATCTCCGGTAAACCAAAAATTGATTTCGCTACCTATCATGGCTTCACCGAAATGCCGCAGCTGGACAAAGTGCTGATCGGCGCAGAAGAACGCCGCGCAAAAATGGAGCTGATCAACCACTACGGCAACTGGGGTACCCTGAAAAATATTCCGCAGGTGCTGACCGACAGTCTCAATCCCGCTTTCAATAATGCCAACGATTACCAGGGCGGTATGTATCAAACCGGCCGGGTAGACAACTACGACCTCTCCATTTCCGGTGGTAATAACCTGATCAACTACCGCTATGGTCTTAACTATTACAGTGAAGATGGTATCATCCGGAAATCCGGCTTAAAGCGTTATAGCTTTAGCAGCAGCACCGGCCTGAACCTCTCTCCCAATGTACAGATCAATACACAGATCCGTTATTCAAAAATAGACCGCCCAAGATCTATTAACGATCTCTCCGGCGGCTACGGTCCCTTCAACGGCGGGTACTATGCCTCCAACGCATTGCCTACTTCCCTGCTGTATATGACCAATGCCAACAAAGACTTCATCTTTGGCAACACCACCAGCAGCACAGATCAGAACAGCAATGATAACCTGTCTATCAGCCCGATCATTGAATGGAAGATCTCCAGCAAATTTAACTTCACCACGGTGATCTCCTTTACACAAACCAACAGCCGGATGGACTCCTACACCCCCGGCGCTGTAAGGAGAGACGGAACCGGTAAAGCCACCAGTTTTGTTGATAAATCCAACAACTACTTAATGAGCAATACCCTCCAGTATACCACCACGCTGAATACCAATCACTCGTTCAACTTACTGGCCGGTCAGAATACAGAGTACTGGGAATACCGGGCTACACAATCCAGCGCTATCGGCATTCCGAATGACCAGATCCGCACCGTTACCGTGCTCAATAAAAACCTGGCTGATACCCGCTCCGACCTGCTGCAGAGCGGTATCCAATCACTTTTCTTCAGAGCCAACTACGGCTATAAAGAACGTTACCTGTTATCGGCCGTAATCACTGCAGATGCCTCTTCCCGTTTTGGTAAAAATAACCGCTGGGGTTATTTCCCTTCCGTATCCGGTGGCTGGGTGATCAGCGACGAACCCGCCCTCAAATCTGCCAGCAGCTGGCTCAGCCTGTTGAAATTGCGCGCCAGCTACGGCGTAGCCGGCCGGCAACCGGATGGTGGCGATAACTACCTTTCTTATAATACTTACCGCATCGGTGCAGGTGATTTCCCTGGTAGCACCAATCCTGCTACAGGCAGCAACTACGCCTTTGCATATAATGGTATTCCGGCCGTGTCTCTCGACTTCGACAAAGGACTTACCAACAATAGCCTGAGCTGGGAAAAGAGTACACAAAGCAATCTTGGTTTGGATGTAACCTTATATAACGGCAGGTTTAATGTAGTGGCCGATGCTTATATCAAGAATACCAACGGCGGTATCTTTAACCTGAACGTACCCGTAACCACAGGCTACTCTATCCTCACCGCCAATGCCATCGGCATACGCAACACCGGTGTGGAAGTGCAGTTCATTGCCAACGTCCTGAAACCATCTTCAAAATTCCAGTGGCAGGCATTATTAAACCTTGCACATAACGATAACCTGATCACTTCCCTGCCAAACGGTGGCCGTGATATTTATCTCGATAAATACCTGCTCCGCCAGGGACAACCGCTGAACTCTTATAACGTATTCAACAAAACAGGCGTCTACTTCACAGATGCAGATGTACCCGTAAATAAAGCAACCGGATTACCGCTCAGTTTCTATGGTTATCCATTTAAAGGTGGCGACCCGATCTGGCAGGATTCCAACGGCGACGGCGTTCTCGACAACACCGATTACATACCGGCTGGTAACCCCAACCCGAAAGTAACCGGCGGTTTTGGTAATACCTTCAGCTATAAAAATTTCACGCTGTATGTGTTCTGTACTTTCACGGCAGGCCGTAAAGTGTTCAACGACTACCTCGCCGGAAAGCTTTCCCAGCTGGTACCTACGGATGATGGCGATCCAGATCCTTATCATTCCCTTTCCACCCATTCCATGCCCGACCTGAGCGGCATTAACTACTGGAGAAATCCGGGTGATAATGCAGCCTATCCGAGTCTAAGTTCCGTAAACGGTACCCGTTACAAATATGCCATGGTGAGTTCTGCCTGGATTGAAAGCGGCGCCTACTTCCGTGTGAAAAACGTATCCCTCTCCTATTCTTTCAAACAGGAAGTGCTGGATAAAATTCACTTCAGACGTTTAAGGATCTATGCGCTGGCCGACAACCTGTATATCTTCAAACAATCTAAAAACATACCTGATCCTGAGCAGGTGGATGCCTTTGGAGTATATAGCGGCAGTGGTTATCCCATTCCCAGAAAATTCACCCTGGGACTGGATCTTAGCCTTTAACCATAAAAAAGAAAATCATGAGAAAACAACGCTTATATATCGCTTATGCAGCTGCTGTTATTTCTGCAGCTACCCTGGTGTCGTCCTGCTCCAAAATACTGGACCTGGAACCGCATAACTCTACTTTTACCAGTGCTTATTTTTCTACGGAAACGGATGCCAAAACATCGCTTGCCGGCGCTTACGCCATCCTGCGTAATATCATGATCCGCGATAACTCCTGGCATAAATACGGAGACATTGTATCCGGAGAACTGAGTATCGACGGTGGCCGGGATAATGGCAACTACAATATTTCCAACGGCGAATTTGTTGGCCTCAACGTAGGCAGTGGCAACTGGAACTGGCAACAGTACTACCAGCTGCTGCAACAGTTAAACCTGATCATCAATAAAGTACCGGGTATCGACGACAGCAAATTCACAGATATCAATAACAAGCGGCATGTGATCGGGGAAGCCTATTTCCTCCGCGCCTTTACCTACTTCTATATGAGCCGGATCTGGGGAGATGTGCCTTTGAAACTGCAACCGGACCTGGATGTATCTACTGCGAAGAACATCCCGAGAAGCCCGGCCGACAGCGTATGGAAGCAATGCCTGGCCGATCTTGAAGTAGCTAAACAAAACCTGGATTTTGGTTATGAAGATGAATCTGAGCGTGCGGTAAGAGCCAATAAAGGCGCTGCATTTGCCCTGCAGGCACACATCCTGGCATGGAAAGGCGACTACGCCGGCTGCGAAGTAGCCGCGAATGAAGTGATCACCAACGGTGGTTACACCCTGATCGACTCTGCCAATTACATGAAAGTATTTATCGGCAAAACACAGGAGGGCATTTTTGAAATCAATATCAACGACGGACAATCAGAAGGAATTTCCCTCGCCACCAATGGCGGTGCAGGCGTTACCCTGATGATGCCGTTTATTGACGGAAAAGGATATATAGAATGGCCGGTTAATGAAAACTACCTGTCCATTTATCAAGACAAGGATAAAGATATCCGCTTCAAAGACTTCTTCTACGGTCTTGGCGGTAACCAGGGACAGATCATCAAGTTTGCCAACATTGCCTATGCCGACGGATCTGCCAAAAAAGATCCCCGTATGACCAATAACCTCACCATCTTCAGGCTGGCAGACATGCTGCTGCTCAGGGCAGAGGCGCTGAGTAAACTGGGTAAGGATGGCGATGCATTGCCCCTGCTTAACAGGGTACGCAAACGCGCAGGACTGGATGATTATGTGGGCACCGGCGACGGCCTTGCCGCTACCATCCTCGAAGAACGCCTGCGGGAGCTGTTCTACGAAGGCCATGCTTATTACGACCTGGTGCGTAATAAAAAACTGACTTCATACAACGAACATTTCCCCGGCGATCAGTTTGAGAACGGCGGCTGGTTATGGCCCATTGATCCCACCATGTTCAAAGATGATTTCACCCTTACACAAACTCCTTACTGGAGAGGTAAACTCTAACCCATTAAAATCAGCAGTATGAAACACAAAATATATCTCTCTTTCATCGCTCTGGTGGCCGTGGTTTTATTTTCCTGTAAGAAGGAATATACCATCGGCGGCAGTTTGCATGATCCACATGTAAACATGACCACATACGATTACCTGAAAACAAACCCGCTTTTTGATACCGTAGTGCTGATGATCGATAAAACAGGTTTGAAGGAAGAAGTAAATGCCACCGGCACCTTTTTTGCCATCACGGATTATGATCTCTCCAACTACATTAATTTACGGCAGGAGCTGGAACGCACACGGAGAGTGGATCCTAACTATATCTTTACTTTCGATTCACTGGATTTTGGCGTCATGAGAGATTCCCTGCGGGCTTATCTCTTCAAAGACCTGATACCTTTAGACAAGGCTACCAAAACCGGTAAACTGTACAAAGCAAATGATGGGGAACTCCGCCTGGTACAAGGCATTCCCAGCAGGGATTATACCGACGGAAGTGTTTTCACGCAATACCCGGTATACCTGTACCTGACCAAGCTGATTGCA
Source organism: Chitinophaga ginsengisegetis (assembly GCF_900168065.1). Taxonomy (GTDB): domain Bacteria; phylum Bacteroidota; class Bacteroidia; order Chitinophagales; family Chitinophagaceae; genus Chitinophaga; species Chitinophaga ginsengisegetis. The sequence goes on from NZ_FUZZ01000001.1 coordinate 314,964, forward strand.
AAACCCGGCTATCCTGTTCCCGTAACGGATGCCGACCTGGCCAACACCATACCGGAACAATACCTGCAAACCCGCTGTCAGACGACCGGTATACTTACCACCAACGGAATACTGCATGTGCTGAATAACAATCACACCTTCACCTATTTCGCGGATACGTTTAACTGAGTTTTCACCTTTACGCAATGATCATGAAAAGAAATATAAAAATATTCGGCGCCGTGGTGATGGCTGTTTCGGCAGCTATGTACGGTTGCTCCAAAGTGGAAAACGGTTTTCTCAGCAACCAGATTCGTTACGTGGATAACCCGATTAAAATAAAACGGGGACAGATACAATCCACCAACCCTGTTAGTAACGATGGTTCCAGCGCGCCTGTAGTATACAAGCTCCTGGATATCCGCGATGCAGAAAAACACACGCATGCCGACTCGGTATTTAAGAATTATGAGCGCTATGAGTGGATCGGGAAATTTGATCCGGAAAAAGATACCACAGTAGCGTTGCTGAATACAAAGAGACAAAAAGTAAACACCCCCTGCTTTGAATTCAACGAGCATACCGGCGCCTTTACTTTTTACGGTACTTCCATCAAAGTGCCGCTGGGTACCTACGAATTTGATATCCAGGCTTCCAATCAGAACGGCAGCAAAGAGTATAAAAACATTGCCACCTTTACCCTGATAGATGAACCACCCTATCACGTGGGTGACGGCGGTGCTGCCTGGTTCAAAGACGGCACCACTACCAGCGGCGATTTGGGCGTGCCTACCGTTACCATCAGGAAGATCTCCGATGAAGGCACCAATATCATCCTGAAGATCGCGGATCAGAACGGCCGCTATTTTAACCCGGCCAAAGGAGAGATCATCCGGAGAGGCGACCGTAGCGACTTCCAGACCTATGCACAGTTTCATCCACTGGAGAGAACAGATACCAGCATGGTCTGCAACTTTGAAACCACGCCATTCCCTTTATTACAAAGTGCTTACGGATACCTGATCTACTATCGTATTCCCAGCCAGTTTGTAACAGTAGATCCGGGTTACGCACCCACCAACGAAAAGATCTATAACGTAAACCCACGGTTCCAGTTCCAGATTTTCCAGGAGGGTACCTATGAGGTAGTTGTTAAAATAAAACACGTGAACAGAATTATTTAGCAACGATAGAAAGATGAATGAAGTAAGAAAGCCTTTCCGGTAACGCGGGAAGGCTTTTTTATGTAAGAAAGGAATACTCCCCCACCAGTTTCCACGGGCCTTTTAAATACCGCCACACCTCTACCCCGGTGGCAGTTACCTCAAAAGGACGGAAGTTGGCCATTAGTTGTTCATGCGCCTGTTGCGCTTTAAAAGCCGTTACCTGGTTCATGATGGTGATATGCGGCCGTAAAGCCTGCCGGTCGCGGGGAATGAGCCAGGGCGCCCATTGGGTTTGCAACGCTTCATGTAACGCCTGCAATTCCCCAGATATCAGCGTATAGGCAATACCGTTGGTATATCGCTGCACTTCATTGACCTGTAACACAAAGGAAGGCCGCGCAACCATCGTAGCCAGGGAAGTAATGATCTGTGGTTCATCCGCCGGCAGGCGGTAAAATAAAGTAAGATGTGCGTGTACCTCGTTGGCATGAGCAGGATAATACTGCCGGCGCATCCGGTTAAAGAATGCGGCGTCATCGGGCTGAAGCTGCAAGGTAACGATGAAAGATGCCATATCAGATGCGAAGATAATAATGAAGCGCCGGTTTACAGCCACTAAAAGAAAGACCGCCCCATAAAGAGACGGTCTTTCTTTTGTCTTCATCATTGTTACCGGTTCACGAGACCAGTAAACTTCTTACTGTACACCCCAGCTTTTGTTAGGTTTGGGGCCCATGAACAGTTCCAGCGTTCCGCCATCGGTTAATTGCTGATGCGTAAACGTGGGTTTGTTCAAAGGTTTGCCATTGAACTTTGCCTGTTGAATATATTTATTTACCACGGAGCTGTTGTGCGCAATCACGGTAAACTGTTTTTTGTCAGGCAATGCGATGCTTACATTTTCAAACACCGGGCTGCCAATAGTATACTCCGGGATACCGGGCGTTACCGGGTAAAAGCCCATAGAAGAAAATACCACGAAGGCCGACATACCACCACCGTCTTCATCGCCGGGAATACCAAAGATGTTATCCTTAAACCAGGTATCCAGCAGGAAGCGGATACGTTGCTGCGTTTTCCACGGAGCGCCGGTGTAGTTGTATAGGTAAGGAATATGGAAGCTGGGTTCATTCCCCATAGAGTATTGTCCTACGAGGCCGGTGGCATCCGGGAATTTGCTCCAGAAAGCGTAGCGCGACATATCCAGTGGTTCGCGGAACAGCTGATCCAGTCTTTTTTCAAAAGCATCTTTACCACCCATCAGGCTGATGAGGCCGGGGATGTCCTGCTGCACCTGCCAGAGGTAAGTCCAGCCGTTGTTTTCATCATAGAAATCACGCCCACCGATACCACCGTCATATTTTACGTTGATGTCGATCCATTCTCCGTTCCCATCTTTGGGCAGAAAAAACTGTTTATCGGCGTTCCAGAGATTTTTATAATTCTTCGCTCTTGGTGCAAACAACCGCTGGTCATCTTTCTTATTCAGATCACCCGCCAGTTCAGACAATGCCCAGTCGTCGTAGCTGCCGCCTAAGGTAACAGCTACTGCCTGTCTTTTTTCAAAAGGATGCACCACGGGTTCGGTTTCTTTTTCGCCGATGCGCAGTGCAGGGAAATAGCCTTTGTTGTGATACACATCATCAAGCGCTGTTTTAGGACCGTTGCGCCATGGAAGCATGGTAGCTTCTGTGGCGTTTTTCCGCATGCCCTCGTAGGCTTTTTCTATATCGAAATTTTTCAATCCCTTCCGGTGTGCGTCCAGCATTACTACAGAAGAATGGAACCCGTTCATACAGGCATGATCGCCAAACAGCACGGGGAAGGTAGGCAACCAGCCGCTTTGCTCGTACATATGTACAAATGATTGCAGCATATCTTCTTCCCTTGCAGGGTTGAGGATCATTCTCAGCGGATGCAGCGCCAGGTAGGTATCCCAGGTCCAGTCATCCACGTAAAAAGGGCGGTTATCTTTGTGGATCTGTTTATCATAACCGCTGTAATATTGCCCGTCTTCCGTAATATCAACAGCTCTTTCATAGCAACGGTATAAAGCGGTATAGAAAGAACGTTGTTGCGCCGTTGTACCACCTTTTACTTTAACCTGGTTCATTACATCTGCCCAGGCTTTTTTTCCATTGGCGGCTACGGCATCAAAATCTTTCTTACTGATTTCTTCTTCATAACTTTTCTTTGCCTGTTCCGGGCTGATGTAGCTGATCGCATATTTAAAAGTAACTTCCTTTGTGGTGGCAGGGAAACTGATAAACGCTTTGATTCCTTTACCAGCAATATTTTTATGATTGCTCAACTGTCCCTGTTCCACCACACCGGGCGTACCTGCTTCGCTGAAAACGCCGTACAGGTATACCTTTACATAATCGTTATAGGTTTCCATACCGGTTATTACGTTGTTGGGCAGGAAGCTGTAAGCCGCTTCGCCATCATTGTAGGTACCAAACAGCAGGGATTTTTCTTTACCGTTGGGAAAACGGAAACGGTAGTAACCTGTTTTTTTACCGGCGGTAAATTCCACGTTTACTTCTTCCTCCAGCAGCCACGTAGAGTAATACCAGGGACGGTTGGTTTCCAGGTTATGGTCGTATGCCATGCGGGTTTGCCAGTCTTTTTCCGACAACGCGCCGGTGGCAGGCTTTACAGAGAATACCTGGCCAAGTCGGTGTGATACCACGTTCAAGGGAAAGTCGGAGATCTGGTCGTCCATAAAATCTTTCCGTTGCGGCGTAAACCGGATCAGCTGATTCGGCAACTGCACAGTGGGCCGGGTAGGTTCCAGCAGCTGCCCCACGTTTCCTATGGTAGGGTCAATCAGGTCGATGGGTTGCTTTGTTCCGGGGATCGTATCATACACCGCAGCATGTGCACGGCCGGATAAGCATACAAAAGGTGTCAGCAACAGAAGGCTGTACAACTTCCAGTTTGTTTTTTTCATTCACTAAAATTTATACGCAGGGAGAATTCCTCATTGGTCAGAGAGCGAATTAACAAAATAGTTTAATCATGCACAAGGCATGATTAAACTATTTACAGGCCAAATCAAAAAGTACTTAGTATGTTGGGTTTTGTGTCCATCCAGGGCTCAGGTTCAGATCCCGGAAAGGAATCGGAGCAATATATTTAGGACCCGGGTTAGCAACAGCAGCGGGATTCAACGGAAGATCCTTGAACTCATTCGGATCGCGGCGGGCAATTACTTTTGGCAGCAACTGCAAACGAACGATATCGAACCAGCGTTGACCGAATTCACCGGCAAACTCATATTTGCGTTCATTCACTACGGAGTCGCGGAAAGCCACTGCCGTTAAACCCTTTACGATATTGGGTAAACCGGCGCGGCGTCTTACCCTGTTCAGCGCTTCGTACGCATCATCAGAAACGGTGTTGGCCGCCATTGCAGAAGCTTCTGCGTAGGTGAGCAATGTTTCTGCAAAGCGAACAATATCGGTGGTTTTGTTGGTGCTGGCGTTAAAGCTTACTACCTGGGTAGGCGTTTCAACGATACCATCTCCGGCGCCATAACGGAATTTGTTATAGTAAGGATGGTGCGTGGCTGTTCTCGGATCATCCCATCTTACCACGCCGATCTTATTGCTCTTAATTTGTGTATGGAATGTTTGATCGGTACGTTTACAAACCGGTGCATCCTTGAAGTAGTTGATTTCAGGGAAGAAGTCATCCCATCCGCCTTCATCATCAGGAATACAGGTGGCGCCAAAGGAGCGGTTTGGCAACTGGCCGCCTACATTGTATTGCAGTCCGAATACAGATTCAATATTATTGTTGGTTTTGAATACATCGAGGTAGTCGGCCATCAGGTCGTATTTTCCTGCATCCATTACGGCCTTTGCTTCTGTAGCAGCCAGCGCATAGTTGGAGTTCTGGTTAAGAGGCCAGCCTGCCATGGTGAGGTATACGTTTGCCAGCACGGCTCTTGCAGCCAATGCGCCGGGTCTGCCTACATTTACGCCGGTCCATTTGTCAGGCAGCATTTCAGCAGCCTTTTTCAGATCGGCGATGATCAGTTCGTATACTTTGGCGGGTTCTTCTCTTGCCGGTGTTACGGTGATATCTGCCGGACCGGTAACAATAGGCAATGCGCCAAATGTTCTTACGAGATAGAAATAACACAGTCCACGAAGAAAGTATGCCTGCCCGCCGGAATAGGTACGTTGCTGAATGGCTTCGTTGGTAGTAGCCGCTACTTTCTCAAAATTGGTGATCACGTTGTTGGCCTGGTAAATGGTATTCCATGGCCCTTCCCATTCGCTTCTCATACTGGCGTTGGTGGTGGTACCCTGGAGCCGGTCAAATTCCCGCGAATCTGCTTTGTTGGATGCAGGGTGTGTGGTTAAGTCGTCAGAGCCAAAGTAGCTGGTCATTTTACTTGTAAACCCCCATGCGCCATCTACAGCGAGCGCCCTGAAAGCGGAGGTTACGGCGCCGTCCAGTTCACTTTGTGTATTAAAATAATTGCCCGGTGTGAGTGTTGCTCTTGGATCTTCCGTCAGCTTCACGCAGGATGATACGCCGATCATGGCTGCAATAGCTAAAGGGAGGAAATATTTTTTGTTCATAATAGTAATTTTTTAGAAAACAGAATCAATTATAAACCAAGTCTTAAACCAATCGTATAGGTTTTGGGGTTAGGTATTGTACCTGTTTCCAAACCTTGTGTGATGGCATTGGTAGCATTGGTTACTTCCGGATCGTAGCCAGGGTAATTGGTGATGGTCCAGATATTCTGGGCGCTGATATAAACATCCAGGCTGCGTGCATGGATCCTGCCCAGCAGTGATTCCGGAATGGTATAAGTGAGGGAGATATTTTTCAGTTTGATATAGCTGGCGTCATACACATAACGACTGCTTTTAATTTCGTTCTGGTTGCCATAGGTAGGAACGTCTGTCTGTTTTTCAGGCGTCCACATATCGAGGAGCTGCGCATTGGTGGCATCGCGTGCATCTCCCAGTCCGCCCATTGTATACGCCTGTGTGAAGGAATACATCTGGTTGCCATGCGTGCCCTGGAACATTACGTTCAGGCTCCAGTTTTTATAAGAGAAATCGTTGATGAAGCCGAAATAGTATTTAGGCATACCATTACCAATAGTGGTGAGATCGCCGCCGGAGAGTTTATGATCGCCATCGAGATCAGCATACTTTGTATCTCCCGGTTTCTTGCCATATAAAGCGGCTTCCGTTTTCTCTTCACTTTTCCAGGTGCCCAGGTATTTGTAACCATAGAAGGTACCCAGCGGTTCGCCTACTTTAATGATAGACACACCCTGCTGTGCAGAACCGATACCATTTACGATGATATTGTCCTGACCACCCAGATCCAATACTTCGTTCCTGTTGAAAGAGATATTGAAGTTACTGGTCCATTTGAAATCTTTTCCAACAACAGGCATACCGCCTACGCTGAACTCCAGACCTGTATTTCTTACGCTGCCGATATTACGCTGGAAACTTCCGCCGCCATAATAGAAAGGGTTATCGGTGGCGTACAGCAGGTCGGATACTTTTTTATTATAGGCATCCGCGGTGAAGGTTAAGCGGCCACGCCAGAATTCCATATCCAGTCCCACATCATAGGTAGTGTTCTTTTCCCATTGCAGCATGGTGGATACCGGTGTTCCCAGTGGCGTATTTACACTCGATGTACTACCGTCGAAGTAGTATGGCAGCGCTGTACCGATCTGGGCAATGGTAGAATAGGCAGGAACCGCCTGGTTACCTGTTTGACCATAGCTGGCGCGGATCTTCAGGCCGGTTACTACTTTGGAGCCGGCCATAAATCCTTCTTTGTCTACCGCCCATCCCAATGCAACTGCCGGGAAAGTGGAGTACTTCTCTACCAGGTGGGAAGATCCGTCTGTACGGACAGAAACAGTTAACAGGTACTTATCTTTAAAGGCGTAGTTCACCCTTCCCATATAGGAAATAAGCGCATCTGCCCAGTAGCCGCTGCTGGTGGACTGGGTTTTACCTAATCCCAGGTTCCAGTAGCCGAGGCTGTAGGTAGATAACTGGTTGGCCTGTGCAATGGTGCTGGTATTGGTTTTGGAAGCCTGTTCCACCAGCGCGGTAACGGTGAGTGAATGATCACCGAAACGGTTGTTATAAGTCAGGAAGTTTGAGTTCTGCCAGCTTCTGTACCGGTTGTTTTCCATTTTCGCATAGTCGTTACCGTTAAACGCTTCGTTGGTTCCCGGAGGGAAAACGGATTGCGTTTGCTGGTGCTGCAACTCATAACTGTTATTGGAAGTAAAGGTGAGGTGGTCGATGATCCGGTAGGTAAAAACACCGGTGGCGGTTAAGTTGGAAGTTTTTCCATCTACCGAACGGCTCATGATATTTTGTACCGGGTTTTTAGCCAGGGAGGCGAAATTCGACTGACTGATATAATCACCTGCCGCATTTCTCACGGGGCTGGTAGGATCCCACATACTGGATTGGGAGAACGGATCAACGATATCGCCGGAGAAATCTGTGTTGTGCGATTCCGGCAACAGACCAGTGATATTTACTTTCAGATCCATTTTCCTGTTCAGCTTAATATCCACGTTGGCGCGCAGCGTATTTCTTTTATAGCCGGAGTTAATCAGCAGTCCAGGCTGATCAAGATGATTATAGGAGAAATAGTACTTTACATTTTCAGAACCGCCGGATACGCCAATCTGGTAGTTTTGTGTTAATGGCTTGCGGGTCAGTTCATCCTGCCAGTCGGTGCCGCCTGGGTTTTTCTGAAGCTCCGCGAGTTGTGCATCGGTAAACGGATGGCCTGTTCCGGCAACATCTCCTTTTTTATTTACCTGCTGCGCAAACTCGTAGGCGTTCATCAGGTTTAATTTTTTTGGCAAAGACGCTTTGCTTATCCAGGCGCTTGCATCTACGCGGGGCTTCCCTGATTTACCGGTTTTGGTTGTTACCATTACTACGCCGTTAGATCCGCGGGAACCGTAGATGGCGGTGGCAGAAGCATCTTTCAGAATTTCCATGCTTTCAATGTCGCTGGGTGCAATTGATTCCAGGTTGCCGCCGATGTAACCATCGATTACGTACAACGGATCATTGCCACCAGTGATGGAGCTGGCGCCACGGATCCTTACACTGATCCCCCTGCCAGGCTGACCACTGTTACTTTGCACCGTTACGCCGGAAGTAGTACCCTGCAAAGCCTGTTCTACTCTTACCAAAGGACGTTTGGCAATTTCCACGGCTTTCACGGAGCTGGTAGCGCCGGTTACGTCGCTCTTTTTCTGTGTGCCATATCCCACTACTACGATATCATTCAGGGATCTGGCATCCGTTTTTAATGTGATGGATAAGTCGCTGCCGGTTACCGCTACCTCCTGTGTGAGATAGCCGATATAGGAAATCACCAGCACCGGGGACGCTGTTTCGCCGGTGGCAATCTGGAATTCGCCCTGTGCATTGGTAGGACTTGAAATGTTGGTACCTTTTACTCTAACGGTTGCTCCGGGTAGTGGTTGACCGGTTTCATCCAGCACTTTACCCTTTGTCAACTGCTTTTGTGCATAGGCCTGCAGCAGGCCCGATGCGAGGAGCATCAGCAATAGTAATCTTTTCATAACGCGAACGATATTTCGATTGATAAGAAAATAATGAATGCAAGTAAGCATCACCGGCCTAACAGCAGCGCTAATAATGAACTAACAGCCGTATTAATGTGCTATTTTTTTAATTTTTTTTTGAGAGAAGAAGATATTAATCCCTTTCAAAGGATTTAAACAACTCCGGCGGCAACACAGGCTGGCGCCGGCGATCAAAAATATAATTACTCATCACGAGGTAATCCATTTCCGTTCGCATAAAAGCAAGCCATGCATCTTCCGGCGTATTCACTACCGGCTCTCCCCTTACATTAAAAGAGGTATTGATCAACACACTGCAGCCCGTTAGTTTTTTAAAACAATTAATAAGTTGCCAGAGCTTTGGATGAAGCGTATGGTGTACGGTTTGTACCCTCGCAGAATAATCGAGGTGTATAACCGCGGGGATAGCAGCGCGTTGCTGATGCAACCGTTCATATATGGAGGCAGTAGTATCCGCAGCGGTGTTGGTGCGCAGCGCTTCTTTTAGGGTGGTGGTAAATAACATATATGGAGAAGCAGTGGCATCGTTAAAATAATGGTGCGCATCTTCTGCCAGTACCACGGGTGCAAAGGGACGGAAGCTTTCGCGGAATTTTATTTTCGCGTTGAGTTGCTGTTGCATGGCGGCCTGCCGCGGGTCCGCAAGGATGCTCCGGTTGCCGAGGGCACGCGGACCAAACTCCATCCGGCCGTGGTACCAGCCCACTACTTTTCCGTTGGCCAGGTGCTCACTCACTTCCTGCGTGAGTACATCAAAGTCCGGCTGATGAACCGCCACCGCTCCATAGCGGGCCTGCAGCTTCCGGATATCAGCGTCGCCATAAGCGGGGCCGAGAAATGCGCCCTGCATCCCATCTTCTCCCGGAAAAAAAATACGCGCCTGCTCCATCCCTATATGATAAGCGGCGTATGCAGCGCCTAGTGCGCCGCCCGCATCACCGGCAGCAGGTTGTATCCAGATATCCTTAAAAATACCCGCGGCTTTTATTTTATGATTCGCCACACAGTTGAGCGCTACACCGCCCGCCATCACCAGGTGATGACTCCCCGTAATTTCTTTTGCCGTGCGTGCCAGCGCTACTACAATTTCTTCTGTAACCTGTTGAATGGCCAGCGCCAGGTTCATGTGTTCCTGCGTGATGGCGGATTCCGGCTCGCGGCGGGGAAAACCAAACAGCGCTTCCCACAATGGGGTGGCCGTCATTTTTAACCCGGTGGCGAATTCAAAATAATCCATGTTCAGCAGGATGGAACCATCGTTTCGTATATCCACCAACGTTGCCAGGATCTTTTCCCGGAACGCAACGGTTTGCGGGGCATCCGGCAGGCCGTAAGGCGACAGTCCCATTAATTTATACTCGCCGCTGTTTACTTTAAATCCCAGGAAATAAGTAAAGGCGGCATATAATAAGCCGGGAGAATGCGGAAAGCGCAGCTCCCTTAAAATTTTGATATCATTATTGGCGCCATAACAAATGGTAGTGGTAGCCCACTCTCCTACACCATCAACCGTAAGTATGGCCGCCGATTCAAAAGGCGACGGATAAAAAGCGCTGGCAGCATGGGATAAATGGTGTTCAGGAAAATACAGCGGCACTTTCACGGTGGCTCCCAATGTGCGGAACTGGCGCCGGAGCATTTTCTTCATAAACACTTTCTCCTTCATCCACACCGGCATAGCCGTAATAAAGCTGCGCCAGCCGCGTGGTACAAAGGCGTGGTAGGTTTCCAGCAGCCGTTCAAATTTCAGCAGCGGTTTATCATAAAACGCCACGGCAGTCAGCTCATCAAAAGAGATGCCCGCTTCCGACAATACATATTTAATGGCCTGCGCCGGGAAAGACGCATCCTGCTTTATGCGCGTAAAACGTTCTTCCTGTGCGGCCGCAACAATGCGCCCGTCGATGATCAGCGTGGCGGCGCTGTCGTGATAAAATGCGGATATGCCCAGGATAATTTTCCTCAACGCAGTTAAAATATGGCATAAATAAAAGGCGCCAGCGCCGAAGCACTGGTTAATGCTACCAGCGATGCCAGCAACAGCAGCACGATGATCAGCGGAAGCAACCAGAACTTCTTACGTGTTCTTAAAAAGTAAAGCAGTTCATGCAAAAATTCCATGACGTATAATTATGATCGTTTTAAAATGTGTGCTGCAAATCCTCTTTCGTATATACATGATTACGTATATCCATTACCGATGTCTTTTCTTTTTTGAACCTGCGCAGCTGCAAAGCATCTTTGCCCCGCCACTTCCGCCATATGCCCACGGGCACTACCACCAGCACAAAAACAAGGGTAAGGAGTATGCGTATGTTTATTTCTCCCAAAACTTTTGCTAACCCAAACCAGGTTACGGCCAGCGGATAAAAAAGCCGGGGCGTCAGCATGGTGATAACCAGCACCGGCAGCGCAACGGTTGCCAGCCGGAAATCACGGAAATACAACGCTGCCGCCAGTAGCGCCGTAGCAGCTACCTGTCCAAATTCAATGCATTGCTGCCGGGTAATGTTGGTGAAGCCTTTCCACATGGCTATACTTTTTTCAGTTGACTTTGCATCGTAAGTGCATCCCGGTTGCCCGGCGAAGCATCCAATACTTTTTCTACGTATAGTACGGCGCCATCTTTATTTCCCATCCGGTAGTACAGTCCGGCGATCTGGTTAAGCACGTCTATATTTGCCGGCTCCCTTGCCGCCTTTGTTTGCAGCTCCAGGATCTGCAACAGGCAATCTTTTACGGGCAGCAGGTTTAACCGCCGTTCGTTATGATCGATGGCATAATCCAGGTAAGGCAACGCTTCGCTGGCGTTGTCCTGTTTCAGGTAAAGCACAAAAAGCGTTCTGGCCACGTCAAATGAGGGCGACATACCAAATACTTTTTTAAAGTAGAAAATGGCTTCCGCCGTATTATCCAGCTTGCCATAGTAGTTACCGGCTTCTTCATAGTAGCCTGTTTCTGTAGGATGTTCCTGTACCCATGCGGCCACGATGGTAGCGGCCCTGGCAAAATCGCCGTTTTGATTATAGGCATTATAGAGCTGTTGCAATGCCGCTGCCCAGGATGTTTTCCTGAAAGCTACTTCATAAGCAAGCTGCTCTTCTGCACTGGAAATCAGCATGGTATCGGAAACGTGCGTTTTATTAAACGGCCAGCTTCTTTTCAGGTTGGCAATCTTGTAGGCGCCGGACAAGCTATCGATCACGGTAACAGGCATCGTTTGCTGCAGCTGTGCAAAACTCATTTCTGTTTCGGGCGGCGCTTTGAAAAGTCCCTGTGCTTTCATGGTATTATAAAACACATCCGACAACAGCGCATAGCCTTTCAGGTTAGGATGCACATGTTCCAGGATCAGGTCATTGCCTATAATGTGGCCGGCGCTGGCGGCTTCAAAAACGGCATTGGCATCTACCAGGTGGGCGTTTTTATATTTGCTGCACAGTTCCAGCATCACCTTATTGAGTTTGGAGGGCGCACGGAAACGAAGCGCATCGAGGTCCCTTGCTTTATCGAAATATGTTTTTGCAGCAGTGCTGTCGCCGTTATGCAGGGTTAATAATCCCAGGTAGTAGTTGCAGCCGGCATGCGCGTTATAACTGTTTTCCGCGGCCATGAAATGCTGCAATGCCGTGGCCGAATCTCCGTTGGCAATGGCCTGTTCGCCCTGCTGGTATGCGGTATTGAATCCGGGGTATTTTGTGGAGTCGGGCGCTACGCTGATAAAAGGGAACAGGTCTTTTTCGGTGGATACCAGGTTGCTGATGAATACCGGCACGTTGGCCTGATCCAGTATGCGCAGCGTGTTATCCATGTTGGTGGTAAACTGGGTGATGCCTCTTTCGTACATATCCGATCCGAAAGTAATCTGTTGCGCTGCCACCATCATTTCCATGCGGGTTTTGCCGGCGCCTTCCGTACTGGCGGGTTTCAGCGTGGAAATTTTGTGGAGCGCACTGGCCATGAGCTGGGTGATCCGGAATTCCCGGAGCTTCAGCACCAGGTGGATGAGGAAAGGGCTGCCGGCTACTTTGTCGGTGCTGCCCGTGCCCAGGCAACCATAATACTCATTATGACCGGTATAAATAAGTACGGCATCCGGCTGATACGGCAATAATTCTTTTGTAAAACCGGCTACTGTATAGGAATTAACGCCTGTTAGTGAAAGATTAATGATCTCCAGGTGTTTCTCCGGGCAGGAATGCATGAGGCGGTATTGCAGCCAGCGGTGAAAGGAGCCGTTATGAAAATAAGGATACCCGATAGTGGTGGATTCGCCCAATACGAAGATGCGAAGGGTACCTGAGTCTTTTACTTTCTTAAATAATTCACTATTGCCTTTGGTGGCGATTTCCGCATTGGAAAAATATTTCAGTGAGGCGGCGGGGTTGAGCTGGTAATAATTCCTGTTTTGGGGAGATGTAATAAAGAGCTCCAGGTTGTGGCCATAATTAAATAACCGCAGTCCTGCTTCCACTCCACCGATAATTAAAAAGGGAAAAAGAATGCTGATGATTTTAATCACCAGCATTCTTTTTTTTTGTAATAAAGCGGCCTGAGTGCCATAGTCGTGGAATCTTGTCTTATTCATTTCAATGCAATTTATACGGCGCGCCTTAATGGCAGCACTAATAATGCACTAACTGAAAAAAATTAAGTAAAAAATCGCCTACTTATCGCCGGAGTAAGCCGTGAAGGACTGCGGAAACTCTTCCCCATACATGTGGAGGTATTCCTTTGCAAATTTATTGAAGGCGGTTTTGGCCAGTGAATGACGACCCAGTGATACAAGACTGCTACATTTCATGCGGAGCGCTTCTTCATTGATGGGATCAAAAAGGAAGATGCTGTCGGCGATTTCAATGAGGAGTTCCGGATCTGATTTGAACTGGTTGGCGGCCTCGGTAAGGATATCGAGGGCTGCACCGGAAATTTCGGACTGGATATCGTCCAGCCAGGTGTAATTGGTATCGGGCAGGAAGGAACCACGATGGAGGATCTTCAGCAGATCGCGCACAGGTTGCTTTTGCAGGGGGCGCGGCGAATGCAGCAGCTGCTGGAACCCGGCCAGGTCCATGTCGATATCGGCAACGGAGTATTGGAGGCTCCAGCGGTCGGCTTCTTTTACAAAAGCACAGGCGCCCAGCTTATCCAGTATGGCTTTCAGCTTCACCATATTTACGGAGCGGTTGTTCTGCGCTTCCTTACTGGACTTATCGCGCCACAAGGTAGCATAGAGCCGGTCGGATGAAATACCTTTTCCTGAACGGATGGTGTTAATGGCTATCAGCAGGAATAATTCTTTAAGCAGCGGCGTAAAGAATTTGGTGATATCCTGTCCTTCTTTGTCCAGTACTTCAAACGGACCAAAGAAATAGATGTTTCCTTTTTTCTCTGCAATGATCTCTTCCGGTGCGGTTTCGTCGGTAGTGGTTTCAGGTATCACTACGGGCAGCGGAGGAAGCGGCGTTGCTGCTGTCCGTGCCGGCGTTACTTTTTTGCGGCGTTGCAGGAACAGGAAAATGCCGATGCCGGCTACCGGGATAAGCAGCAGCAGGTACCAGGCGGAGAATTTCGTAAGACTGGCATTATCCGCCACTATTGCATCCGGCGGAAACTCAAGGGTGTATACCTTTACTTCCGTGATATTGTCTTTTGAAGTATACAAGGTGACGGCCACCAGTTTTTTGCTGTCGCGGCAATAGTAGAGGTCCGCGAACGACTTGATATCATGAAAGAAATATGGGATGGTATTGGCCAGTGGCTTTAACCGTGGCGCCTTCAGAGAGCCTTCCACCAACTGGAGAGTGGTATTAAATTTATCGTCAGGGAAGATGAGTGCATAATAATTTTGCGTGTCGGGATCTATCACCAGGCTGTTGGCAAAACAGAACTGCACGGGTGGTTCTTCCAGCTGGAACACTTTGTGAAAGGAATGGTCTTTCACGTAAAAGGCCATGAGGTCGTAATAATGACGGGGATTTACTACCTGGTTGCCGCTGTTGCTGCCATAGCCACCGAGAATATAGGCCGTGTCGCCACTGCTGGTAGCACCAACCGCAGCAAGGTACCGGGGTGTGAGCCTTTCGCCGGTGGTGGGTACAGAGTCCCATCTTTTATCAGCAAAATGATAGCGCTGTACGGTATTCTTATATTGCATTTGTCCGTATCCGCAGAGGATATAGAGAGAAGAATCCGGGTGGGAGATAAATTTATTGGCCTGCCAGTAAACGGTGAGCAAATCTGGCGTGTAGTTGATCTCCCATTTCCGGGTAGCGGAATCGTAGGCGCCTGCTTTTTGCTGATCTATATAAAAGTTAAAGAGTTTATGGAGAAACGGGTTGTACACCGACTGGTTTCCCGGCATTAGGCTATCGAGGCGCTGCGCCAGGCGGATGCCCTGTTGCTGTTCATTTTTAAACGAGATATTATAGAGAGAATCGGAAGATACAATATAGAGGACTTCTTTCTCCCGGTCGAAAGCTACGCTGGGAGTGCCGTTTATTTCCCAGCTCCGGAGCAGGCTCCAGTTGCGGTGCTTCGGTCCTATCCAGTTGGCATTGCGGATCACGGCAGTTTTACCTTCCTGCTGATCAGTGGCTTTGCTGCCGTCGTTTTCAGAGAGCGGCCAGTTGTACATGGTATGCCCACCTTCTTTCACCACAATGTTACGGAGGTTCATGGGCGGGATGTCCACTGTTTGAAAACCTTCGTAGGTATTGGTACCAAAGAACACGCGGGTACATGCCGGGTTGCCCAGTTTTGCGGGGCCTTTGGCAATAAATTTATTATTCACCGAGATAGCGGCTTCATTGTGCTCCAGGTCGAAATGAATGGTAATATGCGTCCACCCGCCGAAGAGGGCGATTGAGTCGATCGCAAATGCACGGGAAAAGCTTTCCCCGATGAGGAAGTTAAAGGTTCTTTCTTTCTGGTTATATACCAGGTCTATATTCTGGTTATTGGCGGCGATGATCCTTAATACATATCCGAAATAGGTTTCTTTATAGGGAAGGAAGTTCAGATCGAATGATATTTCTCCGTTTTTTTTGAAACACAGCGGACCAGATGAAGTTAAGTTCAGCGTTGTTCTTCTTTCCTGCACCACTTCATGACTAGAAAAGCGTAATCCATAGGATTGAGCATAACCAGCATTTGTAATCAGATGAACAGATAAAAACAGTAAAAGGATAAATTTCCACATACTCCGCTAAAAAACTAAAATAACTGATTGTCTAATATTTGTTGATCTAAAGCCACGTGGAATATACAAATAATAAACAAATTAGTGCTTTTTTATAGCCTAATAATCAATGACAAATGTAAAATGTACACGCTAAGTTGGCAACCGGTAACTGTTAGTTGCCGGTCATTTTAAATGTTGGATCACTAGTAATTCCCATTCTTGTTCCTGGGTACCGGAGGGCCTGGTTGCTCCTGCCCGGCGATACCAGTAATCAGCATTTCCCTGATCTCCCTCTACCCGGTGCAGGTAAGCATGTACCCTCGCAGCATCGGTTCCCGGCAGATCGTCTACCAGGTCGTGCGCCTTCTTCCAGTTACCTTTTCCTTCGTACCAGAGGGATTCAAGGTATACCGATATGTTTTTGGGTGGATGCACATCCTGTAAGGATTGCTTAAATTCGTTCAGATCCATCTTTTCAATTTACCAGCCTGAATAATGTGGGCCTCAAATATACGGAAGCAGCACACAAAATGACAACTTCCCTTTCTCTTCTGATATTAAATTAGCCAACATTCCCTGATCTTTAAAACGATATGGCTATCCTATATTATTTCCTTTCATCCATCTTTAAGAAAAAAAAATACAATATTCTATTATTTTGTGCCCCGCTAATCAAATCCATAATCACCTTACATGAGTGAACAGTTCAAGTTATGCACGCGGAAACTCCCGGCCATGTTTATTGTCGGATTGACATTAATTATGCAGGGATGCGGCGACCATCCTACCAAAAGCAAAGCTACCAAAGCGCCGGAAGACAACCGTTTTACCAAAACCATTCTTTCCAACGACCTCAATGAGCCGATGGAACTGGCCGTAGCCGGTAATGGCAGCGTATATTTTATTGAACGCAGCGGTAAATTGTATCACTATGACCCCGCCACCCAGGCCACCAAAGTCGTATATACGTTCCCGGTACTTCCCGATACAAAGGAAGGATTTGGTAACGGGTTACTGGGTGTTACCCTCGATCCGGGCTTCGACAAAAATCATTATATCTACTTTTACTATACACCCAATAAGCTCCCGGCAGCACAACAGGTATCCCGCTTTACGCTGGAAGGGAAAGACTCCCTGGTTGTAGCTTCCGAGAAAGTATTACTGACCATCCCGCTGGAACTGGAAGTGAGCGCGCATACCGGCGGCTCGCTCGACTGGGACCGCAACGGCAACCTCTTTATTTCAACCGGCGACAACACCGTGCCTTTTGCCTCCAACGGATATGCGCCGATAGATACAATTCCCGGCCGCATCACCTTTGACGCAGAACGCTCTGCCGGCAACACCAACGACCTCCGCGGAAAAGTACTGCGTATCCATCCTGAACCGGATGGCAGCTACACCATTCCTTCAGGCAACCTCTTTCCCAAAGGCACAGCCGGCACCCGCCCCGAAATATACGCAATGGGCTGCCGTAACCCCTACCGCATGTCGGTAGACACTGCCACCGGTATTGTTTACTGGGGTGAAGTAGGCCCGGATGCAGGCGAAGACAGCGACCAGGGACCACGCGGATATGATGAAATTAACCAGGCAAAAAAGCCAGGCAACTTCGGATGGCCATTTGTAGTAGGCGATAATAAAGTATACCCGCAATATGATTTTGCCACCAAAACCATCGGCGCACCTTTCAAAGCAGAAGCCCCGGTAAATAATTCACCAAACAACACCGGGCTGAAAGTATTGCCACCAGCGCAAAAGGCCATGATCTGGTATCCATACGACTCGTCTGCCGTATTCCCGCAACTGGGCAACGGCGGCCGCTGTGCAATGGCCGGACCGGTATTCCATTATAATGAAGCCACCGCCTCTCCCACCGGTTTACCCGTATGGTATGATAACGCATTATTTATTTACGACTGGATGCGTAACTGGGTGTATGCCGTGCGACTGGACAGTCAGCAGAACTTTAAATCAATGGAACCCTTCATGAAAACCAACGGCGACTTCAGACGCCCGGTAGACATGGCCATCGGTAAAGGGGGCGACCTGTACATACTGGAGTATGGCTCTGTATATGGTATCGACAATGACGACGCGCGACTGGTACGCATTTCGTACAACGGCGGCAACCGCGCACCGGTAGCAGCTATCACCACGGTGGATACCGCAGGTACCGCACCCATGAAAGTAAACTTCAGCAGCAACAAGAGCTACGATTTTGACGAAGGACAGGCGATGAAATACGAATGGCACTTTGGCGATGAAACCGCTGCGGTAACAGATTCCGCGCCGGTACATACTTACCAGAAGAACGGTGTGTATCATGCCATCCTGAAAATAACCGATCCGGAAGGCGCCAGCAGCACCGATACCATTACTATCCGCGTGGGTAACACCATACCGGAAGTAAAGATCAGCACCACGGATAACACTACTTTCTATTTTGACAACAGCCCGCTGCATTATACCGTTACCGTTACTGACAAGGAAGATCCGGCTATCAACAACGAACAGCTGATGATCGGCCTGCATTACATTCCGCGCAGCAAAGCGAAAGCAGAGAAAGGACACCAGCTCATCACCACTGTACCGGCGCATCCGGGTAAGTTGCTGATGGAAGGCAGCGATTGCAAGGCTTGTCACCAGGTAGATAAAGCATCCGTAGGCCCCGCCTTTACACAGGTGGCGAAACGCTATGAGAAAGATCCAAAGGCGCCGGCCTATCTTGCTGCCAAAATCATTAAAGGCGGTGGTGGCGTTTGGGGAGAACACTCTATGGCGGCACACCCGCAACTCTCTGTGGATGAAGCCGGGCAAATTGTGAAATACATTCTCACGCTGGGCACACCACAGGCGGCAGGCAGCCTGCCCGCTTCCGGCAGCGTAGCATTGAAAGATCACCTGGGCAAAGAAAAATATGGCGCCTATGTACTGGCCGCCACATACACTGATGGCGGCGGCAACGCCTCCCCGCTCAGTGGCAGCGCCCTCTTACTGCTTCGCTCCCTCCGCGTACAGGCAGAAGATGCGGACTCCGTTAACAACATCAACCGTTCAGCTGACTTCCTGGGAGCCATTCATAATAAATCGTTCTTTGTATTCAGGAACATTGATCTGAAAGGCATCCATAAAGTAACTTACCGTTATTCATCGCTCGACAAAGACGCCGTGCTGGAAATTCATACCGGCAGCGTGAACGGTCCGGTGATCAGCAAACTGGCCTACAAAGCCACCGGCAGCTGGGATAAATTTATAGAAGTAACTGCACCGGTACAGGCGCCAGCCGGTAATAGCGATCTTTACTTTGTGTTCAGCAAAGATCAGCAACCAGACCAGCATTTGTTTACGCTGGACTGGCTTGAGTTTAAGCCGTAACTGATTTTATTTTTTTATTTATAAGGACTTTGTACTAACTTTTTCGGAGCAGCTAAACGCTCTGGAGTTTTTACAAGGTCCTTTTTTATTGTTGAAATAATTTATTATGTCTCACAGAGCTTACATCTATAATATATCCACCCCATCAGCAATGCAGCATACCGATGTAATGGTAATGGAGTGGGGCTACGAAGTTCCGCTGCTGCTGCAGCCCCTGCTGATAGACAGCGGCTTTGTAGCAGGCAACATTTACAATACACATACCGACCCGGAAAATTTTGGTCTTTATTATAATGCGGAAAATGGTATCAAAAACATTAAACGGTTTTATAATTTCATCGAAAGCCATCAGTCGGAACTGATAGATGATGCAGCACAATTCAGTATCGCCAAAGAAAAATTATTCCAATACCTGGATAAGTTAAGCCAGCCTTACTTTCATGTGGATGCCTGGGATGTTTTTAATATGAGCGATGAAAGTCATCAAAATCAAGCCAGCGAACTGTTAGCGGTTATCGCCCATAATAACACCGTAATAAACCGTGCAATAGACGCAGATGATATTTCGCTGTTGGCAACGTCTGCATTTGCGGGCGAGGTACTGTCCGGACTCCCTGATTTCAGAACGCTGCTGAATTACCCCGGCTTTGACTACGGCCTTGAACATATTTATGACCAGGAGATCACAGAGGAGGCAGATATTTTTGAAGAGAATGGACTTTGGGGTCTGAAAGATAAGAAAGGAGCAATATTAGTGGAGCCTTTTTACGATGAGTTTTACGGTTTCAATGAGGACGAAGACATCGCCGTTGTGTTAAAAGACGGCAGGTATGGCTATATACATAAGTCCGGGAAAATTATTGTCCACCCGGTTTATACCGACGCCTATGACTTTACCGGCGGATATGCGGTAGTAAACGTGGACGGTAAATATGGCCTGATACAGCCAAACGGAAACGTTAAACTGCCGCCGCATTACGATGACCTGTCATCTCTAATGCCCCTGGGAAGCTACTGGACAGCCAAATTGAACGGGAAATATGGTGTAATAAATGCCAGCGGCGAGGTAGTTTTACCTTTTGATTATGAGCATGAAATTAAAGATTCGGAAGATGAAACATTTTATGTTATTGCAGAAGAAGGAGAAGATAGTCATTTAATATTCTCTGATCAGTTTGTTTTATTAGGCAGATTCGATCCTGCCTTTGTTAAAAGGAGATCTATATATCATTGTGGAAATTTTAGTGAGGAGGTTTTTATCTTCGAAATTTTAAAACATCAACATCAATCACATAATATTTTATTATCCTCCACCGGAGAAGTATTACTAGCCGGTTATACCGCCATCATAGAGTCCTGGGGATACGCATTCCTGGTGAGTAAAAATGATAAACAGGGATTGTTTAAGTACCCACAGGGATTAGTGCTGGATTTCAACTTTGACTTAATAGAAGATCTCCGGCCCATTACCGATGAGCCAATCACCTCCATCATTAAAGAGCTTCCCAAACGCCTGGAGCATGTGTCTTTCAACTTTTGTAAAGTTACCGCCAATAAACAAACCGGCTTGTTCTTTACCACCGGTGATTTCAGCAAATGGATACTGCTACCTGAGTACTCCGAAATGAAATACCTCAAATCGCAATACATAGCCTTGCGTAAGGATTCCGGCTGGGCTGTTTTTTGTATCGATGGCAATCAGCATACAGATTTTGAATTTGAAGAACTGATCAACCTGATTTCATATACCGGAATCGCCTATGGCATAAAAGGAGACGATGTTTTTGCCATCATGGAGGAAGAAATATTGCCTGCTGACAAAATGCATTTGCTCGATTATGTAGAAGCAAATGGTGAATACGGCTATTATTACTTCAGCAAAGAAGTTCAGAAAAAATTACAAGCCTATATAGATAAGGAATAAGGGGCTGTGACGCAGCCCCTTCTGTTATTACAGGATCAAAAGTGAATCTTCCACGATTCTTATTTCTTGAATTGTTTTTTTACGATATTAAGATAGCGCTCTCCATAACTTTCCGCCGGTTCAAGCTGTGAGTCTTCTGTCCAGTTGTTCCATCCGTCTATCATGATCAGCCGTGTTTTGCTGCTGGCATTCATTTTGGCAACGTTGCACAATTTTATAAACATGGCGCCGCTGTCCGTACGAGGGTATTCCGGGTTGGTACTGGTGGGCGTGTTGATCTTCCAGCTATAGGCCGGCGTGATGTTAGGCACATAATCCACCCCGAAGTTTTTATCAAAATAATCCTTTGAATATTTCCAGTTCTGGTCCATCATCTGCGGCAGCAGGTACCACCGGTCCCAGTTATTGATCTGTGAGCTGAACGACTGGTGATAAATAGCATCCACACAGCCTTTGAAGCGGATTTCATAGCGGGCAGGCGGTGTCCAGCGGTCCTGCATCCCTACAATGTAAGGCTCCACGCCCAGCGCTTTCAGCTGGCTTCTCAGCGTATCATAAATAGCTTTATTGCTATCGGAAAACAGCGTTTGTGCGTTCTGGATATACAGCAATGGTTTGTCGCCCACTTTCTGGTAATGCGCATCTTTCAGGTAAGGAACAATTCTGCGGAAATCATCAAAGAACTGCGCCAGTTTGAGCTTATCCTTCTCGATGGGATTACTGGCGCTGATGCCGCCGTAGGTGCCGGTGCTGAAATTGTACGACATCGCAAATTTCATTTGTCCTTCCCCGTCGCTGTCGATGAAGCCACGGATCAAAGTGGAATCCGACCTGAAATTATTGGCGTCCCTGTTGGGAGAACGGAAAGAGAACACGAAATAATCGAGGCCCGCTTTTACGCCATAGGCAATATGTTTGGGCATGATACCCGGGGTGAGCACACCGTTGGGCATGCCGTATTTTCCTACTACCGGCACTTCTTTAATGTTGGCGTTCCATCCGCCAAAAGATGTATAAAAAGCGCCTACCACATAATTCTCCGTTACCGGTATTTCTTCAATATCGTAGTTCAGGATATTATCATCCACAGAAGGACCGGTAAGATCTTTTTTACAGGCGTTGAGCAACAGGAAAGCGGCTGCTGCCAATATATAAACACGTTTCATGATATTGATTTTTTAAGGATGATAAGTCTGGGTGATCACGTATCTGAATCCATCCCTTTGTGCGGCGACAGCCAGATCCTGTATGTTGTTGCCATACCATTTCTGGATGAAGCGGTAGTCGTAGCTGGCCGGCTCATTATTCCAGTCGGGCACGGTGTAAGGTTTTGCAAAATGCAGTTCCTGGTAAATATCATAGTCGTCGGTACGGCTCACTCCCAGTTCTTTCAATGCGCTCTGGTAGCCCACGGGGTTTAAGTTTACTACGGAAATGGGATAAGACATTCTTCCCGGCACATCCGAATACGTTGGGTTGGCGGAGTAAGAAGAGTTGCCTCCGGGGTTAGTATGCGGCGGCAGGCGGAACACGCGTGTTCTGCGTTCCAGGCACCAGCAGTCGAAGCCGCCGTCGGGGAAATAGTTCAGCCAGCGCTGCACCCATATTTTCACATAAGGATCGGCGGAGATATTGGCGTTGGTGAGACTGAGATAATTATTAAACCCTATCCCGGTGGTGTTCCATTTAATACCATCGCGTGCTTTGTATTCATCGCGGAGGGTAGTGCTGATATTCCAGGAGGCGAAGTTGGCATCAATACCGGCGTAGTAATATTGTTCCGCACTCTGGCTTCCTCCCAGTCCCATTTGAGCAGCCTCTGCTTTCAGAAACAATGTTTCTGCATAAGAGAGCATGATCAGGGGGCGGCCCACCTGGTAGATGATAGGATTGGCATTGGAGTAGCTGTTGATATTGGAGGTACCCACCATATCGGGCAATCCGGCGAGGGCTGTCCAGCCTGCGAGCTTGGTCCCTGCTTTCGGCTGACCAAGATAAGGAATCGGGTAAGTAACTACTCTCAGGGAATCGTCTGCCATGCTGGTGAGCGTATCTGTTAAGATAAAACGGTTGGCCGTGGGCACCGTGTCGTAGTAAACGCTCAGCCGCGGATCTTTATAGGATCGGAACACGGTGAACAGGAACTCGCTCAGCTTAGGCGCCTGGCCGGTAGCGCCAGGTGCGTATGGAAAGTACTGATTGGATTTGATATACTTGATGAAGTAAGGATTTTCGTTGCCGTTCACATTTTCAAAACTCATTTTCGCCGTTTCTGCTTCCGAGTTAATAGTGTTGGCTTCGTTGGCCATTACATCAGCGATGTGTTGCCTTGCGGCAGCGCCCATATTTTTTTGTGTACGGATCGCAATTTTCAGACGCATGGTATTGGCAAACTTAATCCAGTTTTGCAGGCTGCCGTTGTACACGGCGTCGTATTTGAGTTTGTCGCCGTTCAGTTTAATTTTAGCCGCCGCATCTTTCAGCGTGGTGAGTACATAGCTGTAAACGGTATCTTCATTCTCAAACATAATGGTAGACAGATATTCCGGGTTGTTGGCCTGGTACAGCGGCACTGCTCCGTAGTTGCCCGCCAGGATGGAATAAGCGTATGCCTGGAGAATCCGCGCCACCTGTACCCGGTTGTTATAAAGCGTATCGCTGCTATAGTTTACCAATACCTGGTTCAGGTTGCCCAGTACGCCCTGGTAAAATGTTTGCCACATCCCGGCATCAGTTACGTCATATCTGTTTGCCTGCTGACAAAGCAGGTGACCAAGATCCCAGTATTTGGTGGTGTTATAATCGGCCATGCGGGCATTCATATTTTTTACTGCCGCCAGGATACTGGCTTCCGGCGCGGCTTCTGTGAACTGTGTGGGATCGGCATTCAGGCTCTCAAAATCCCGGGTACAGCCCCAGCACATGATCGTTATTAAAGAAAGGATATATACTGCTTTCATGATACACATTTAAAAAGTTACTTTCAGGTCAAATCCATAAATAGAGAAAGGGAAAGATCCGCCGGACTCAATACCCTGGGCATTTCCGGTGGTGTTGGCTGCTTCCGGATCAATACCCTGCGGCGTATGTTTGAAGATTGTCCACAGGTTGCGGCCCACAAATGCAAGCCTTGCAGATTTCACTGGTGTTGTTTTTAAGATCCTTACCGGAACAGCGTATCCAAAAATCAATTCACTCAGGCGGATATTAGACGCGTTGAAAGTGATGGCAGGCGTGTTGTTCAGCACCATATCTGAATTGTAGGTAGTTGGGTTCATCCAGATACCGCTTTTTTTACCGGGAATCATCCTGCCGTCTTTATCAAGAATAGTTTTACCGGAGGCATCTGTGAGCGGGAAGTAGGCTTCCTCATAACGGGCGCCTTTGGCCCTGTCTGCATCGCTGTAGGCCGTGTTACCCTTGCTGGTGGCTTGTCCTACGCCCATCCTTTCCTGGTCGTTTTCACCGAGGATCACGTTGCTCATGAGGAATTCATCACGGCCGTATAAGCTGGCAATGGTGTTACCCGCGAAGTTGGCGCGGCCATACGAAGCGGAGTAAATAACGCCGCCCCATTTTACGGTGAACAGTACAGAAAGATCGAAGGCGCCATATTTAAAAGCAGATCCGAATGATCCGATCCAATCGGGATGGAAGTTGCCCAGCACTACATTGGGATCCGGGATCGTTCTGCCATTGGAAGGATTCACGATGAGCGTATCGCGCACTTTATACGGCGCATTGCCCGTAAGTACGCCGTACTGCTGGCCTACAATAGCATTCACGGTGGCGCCGAGGTTGGTACCCAAACTGAGACGGTCGATGTTAGGAACCAGCGACAGTACCTTATTCCTGTTCATCGACCAGTTGGCCATCACATTCCATCTCAGTTTTTTTGTTTGCAGGGCTACTGCGTTCAACGATAGCTCCACTCCCCTGTTCTGCATTTCGCCTGCATTGAGGATACGGGTGGAGAAGCCGGTTTCAGTTGGTATCTGCGGACGGATAATCTGGTTAGTGGTGTTAGACTGGTATACGTTAGCGGTAAACTGGATACGGCTTTTAAACAAAGCCAGTTCCACGCCGGCTTCTCTCGATAATGTCTTTTCGGGCTTTAGTTCTCCATTGTTCAACTGGTTATTATTACCATAGTTGAGATAGGGATTACCGAGAAATAATCCGCCGTAAGGATACGTGGTGATCAGCGATTGTGGCGGCGCGGCGTTACCTACCTGCGCTACGGATGCTCTCAGCTTACCATAGTTGAGGAAACTGTTTTTCGGCAGGAAGTTAGAGAACACGAAGCTGCCGCTGACAGACGGATAAAAGAACGAGCTGTTGTTAACGGGCAGCGTGGACGACCAGTCGTTACGACCCGTGATATCAATAAACAGGAAGTCGCGGTAAGCAATAGTAGCATTACCATAAACCGATTGCACATTAGAACGCACCAATGACTCCGTTGCAGCCGGAAACGCCGTACTGTTCTGGATGCTGGGCATATCGTGTACCAGCAGCGAAGCAATGCTGGTGCCCCTGAACTGGTTGTAGTTATTTACGTATTCCGCTCCCAGGTTGGCAGTGAGGGTGATGGATTTACTCAGTTTATTATTATACATGAACATACCCTGGTAATCCCACATCTGGTTATTTTGGGAGGAGTTGGAATAAAATCCGTTGGGTGTCCGGAGCCCACCCAGTTCCCTGTATTGATAGTAGCTCGCCATTTTTATATCTGACGAACCCATTAAGCGGAAGCTGAGGTGGTTAGTCAGTTTAGCCGTAGCCGTTATACCTGCCAGCAAGCGGTGGGACCTGTCTTCGTTTTCATTTTCGTTGATCATCCACAAAGGATTTTCCACGCTGCCTACTGCGCCGAAGGTAACGGAGTTGCCAAAGGCATCCGTCCATGGCGACAGCGAGTTGATGTTTACGCTGCGGGGCATGTACACGTATGCTGCCATCGGGCTGGACGGGTCCAGGTTACGGTAGGTACGGTTCCGGGTGTCCTGGTTGGTATACATCACCCTGGCTTCCACATTCAGGAACTTACCGAGTTTACGGCCGGCGTTGAGCGTAACGTTATGCTTCTTGATGATGTTCTGGTTTTTCAGTACATCATTGCTGTTGGTAAACATATACGACAGCCGGAACGACGACAACTCATCTGCTTTGTTGATAGAGATGCCGGAGCTGTTGGTGATGCTTGGCTGATAGAGGGAAGTGATATTATTGGGTTGTGGCGAATAACCTCCTTCCACCCTTTTGCCGCTAAAGTCGTTGTAGGGCTGGCCCAGCATAGGCATTCCCCAGGTAGATCCGTTGAGGCCCATACGTACCGCATCGGTACCGGTAACAATGTTGTTACCATTGCCCACCAGGTAACCATTAGCGCCTTCGCCGTATACGTTCTGGTAAGCGGGGAATTCAGCGATGGAGTTCACGAGCGTATTCTGATTGATGGCGATACCGAGGTTACCGTCGCCGATCTTTCCTTTTTTGGTAACGATGAGTACCGCTCCGTTGGCGGCGCGGGAACCATAAAGTGCTGCAGCGTTGGGTCCCTGCAGGATCTGGATGGACTCTACATCGTCGGGGTTGATATCGGCGGCGCCGTTGCCAAAGTCGAGGTTATCCCTGCCATCGCCCATGTCGTTGTTGATAGGCACGCCATCCACCACCCATAGTGGCTGATTATTTTGCGTCATGGAGTTTTCCCCTCTCAGGATAAGGCGGCTGGAAGATCCGGGCTGACCGGTAGTAGTTACCTGGAGGCCGGCCACTTTACCGGCGAGGCCATTCACGATGTTCAGGTCGCGCGCTTCGGTGAGGTTGTTGGGATTCACCGCCTGCGTGGCGTAGCCTATTGACTTGGCTTGCCTGTTAAGTCCCATTGCACCCGCAATGACCACATTTTTTAAATTGATAGGTGAAGGCGTTAATAAAAACTGAACCGTTGTTTGTCCGTTCAGCGCCATTTCTTTTGTTTCATAACCTGTCATGGTAGCCCGTAGTACCGTTGCTTTCGGGTCGGCCACATAAATAGAGAATACGCCATCTTCGTTGGTGGCTACCCCGTTGCGGGTATCTTTCACCATGATGCTGACTCCGGGTAAAGGATTGTTTTTGTCATCCGTGGCTTTCCCCCTGATAAGGGTTCGCTGGGCCGTTGCCTGTGTAAAACAGAGCAGGAGCAGGACTGGCAAGCAGAATCTCATAATTGATTGATAATTAATGGTTTAAAATAAACAGACCGTGGAATTGATTTCCAGTAAAGCGGGAGCTACGCTGATAGTACATGTTTAGGACAGGGAGACTTTCAGTTTCGTGGAATCCAGTAACATAACGCTTTGCTGAAAAAATGCTTCTTCAAAAATTATATTGCAAATCAATGATCTACACGCTAATAAATCCATTAACGAACGTATTAATGCGCCGTTAATCGTGATATTTTTTTTGAAAAAGACAGAAAGTGGTTATCAGGAGATAATATCCTGGAAGTTCAGGTGGAAGTTTTCGCCGTACATGTGCCGGTAATCTTTATAAAATTTCTCATAAACTGATTTGGCGATGGAGGGTCTTCCCTGCCGGATCAGGCTTTTACATTTTGCGCGCAGCGCTTCTTCATGGATAGGGTCAAAAATAAAGATGGCGTTAGCGATATCGATAAATATTTCGGGAGAGGCGTTAGCAGGTAGTCCGTTCATTTCCAGGAGCAGGATATCGAGCGCTTTGGAGGAGATGTCGGATTTGATATCTTCGAGCCAGGAATAATCCGTGCGGAAAAGAAAGGTGCCTTCTTTCACTATTTTTAACAGCGATTGAATTCTTTCCATACCCGGCGCAGCGGTTTTCACCAGCCGGCTGAACTCGGCCAGGTCAACCCAGAGCAGGTCCGGGTCGTAGGTAATTTTCCAGCGCCCTTCTTCACGGAGGATAACGCCGCTGCCCAGTTTTTCCAGGATGGCTTTCAGCTTTACCATGTTCACGGAGCGGTTGTTCCGCGCGTCTCTCTCCGGCTTATCATGCCAGAGGATTTCATATAATTTTTCTGAAGAAATACCTTTGCCTGACCAGGCAGTGTGAATCACGATCAGCAGGAGCATCTCTTTCAGCAGTGGCGACAACAGGTGCGTTAACGCATTCTTATCTTTGTCCAGTACCTGGAACTCACCAAACAGCAGCAGGGCTGCCCTGTCGGGCATCACTTCTTCCGGCGCTGCTGCGCCGGGTGATGCAGGCGCTTCTTCCGGCAGCACCGGCCTGGCGGGAACTGCAGTTACTACCGGCTTATTATTCCGGCGTCTATATAAATAATAATATACTACGCCTGCTATAACTACTACCCCTGCCAGCCCGAACCACCACCATTTTATACCGGTACCAGCTATGCCTGAAGCAGCGGATAATGATAGCTGCGCGGGGGGAAATGCCAGCGAGTAGATGCGTACTTCGGTAGATTTATCCCTATCTACAATTTGTGTAACGGCCAGCAACTGGTGGCTGCGGGCACAGTAATACAAATCGGCGGCAGAGCGGTTATCGAGAAATGCGTAAGGAATGGTATCTCCTGCCAGCTGGAATTCCGGGCGTGCCAACGACCCTTTGATCAGTTGCAGCCGCGACATAAAGCGGTCGTTCGGAAACATCAATGCATAGTAGCTGTTGTCCGTTGTATCAATCACCATCGACGACGCGAATACAAAAGGCTCTGCGGGTTCGGGCAGGGTGAATAGTTTTTGTATGCGGTTGTTGGCCACATCATACCGGAGCATGTCGTAATAATACCGTGGGTTCAGCATCTGTTCCCCGTTATCGCTGCCATAGCCTCCCAGCAGGTAGGCGGTGTCGCCGCCTGCAGTAGCGCCCAGCGCAGCAAGATATCTTGGTTTATAATCCGTTTGCTGTACTGCTACTTTCTCCCATTTGCGGGTGGAGAAAGAGAATCGTTGTACGAGGTTTTTATACTTCAGCTGGCCATAGCCACCGAGGATATATAATGCGTTATCGCTTTTGCGGATAAATTTATTTGTTTGCCAATACTGGGTAATATCGGTAGAATCGAAAGGAATATCCCAGCTGCGGGTGGCTGGTTGCCACGCTGCCAGCTGTTGCTGATCGATATGGACGCTGTATAAAGTGCGGCTGGCGGGATTATACACCGACTGGTAACCGGCGGCCAGGTACTCCCGTCTGCTGAGTGGCTCCGCCTTCACGGACCGGTCGCGCAGGAGGAAATGATGGATACTGTCGGCGCCCACGATATAAATTTCTTCTTCCAAAGGATCAAAGGTATAACTGCCATTACCCTTCACCGTTAGTACCTTCAGCAGCTGCCACCGTTGGTGCAGCGGCGTTCCCCATACCGGGTTGATCACATTGGCCACGCGGCGGTGGATACTGTCCACCGCATGCACACCGGCCAGTTCATTCAACGGCCAGAACCCATCCATCTCTTTATCGTGGTACAGCGCAATGCCCTTCACCTGCATGGGCGGTACATCGCTGGTTTTAAAGCTGTGCAGCTGGCAGGCGCCAAAAAATATCCGGAAGCATTGATCTTTCAGCGCTATTTTTCTGCTGCCGAAATTTTTCCCGTTAACCGTAAGCGACAGCATCTGCCCGTCGTATTGCAGGCTGCAGGAATTCCAGCGATGGAAAAGCAGGGTGCTATCCAGCTGGAAGTCGAGATGCGTATACACATCCCCAAAAACGATACTGAATTTCTGATCAAAGTGATTATAAATAAGATCGATGTTCTGATGATGATTATTGATCATGCGCACCAGGTAGCCGTAGTACACGTTCCTGTCGGGGAAGAAGTTAAAGTCGAACGACAGGCCAAAACTGCCATCCAGGCAAAGCGGTTCTTTTCCGTTTAATTCCAGCGAGGTTCTTTTCTCCTGTACCTGCTCGAAGGAAGAGAAGACCAACCCCTGCGATTGTGCAGGTAAACAAAAAAATATCAATACCCCAACAAACAGCAGGGCTTTAAAGGAGCACATCTTCATGGTGGAACACTAAAGGGCACATCGATGTATGCGTATTCTGGTTGTTTATTAAGCGGGAAGATAGGTTGTTTTGTTGAAATAATTTGAGTAATATGGCTGCCGAACGATGATTTAAAGGAAGTATATGAAGCGCATCTCTTTACTGGCGGTAATGATTTTTACATTTTTGATCTCCTACAGCCAGCAACTTTACGTTAAAACATTTGGCGATCCCCACCACCCTGCAATCGTGTTTATTCACGGAGGTCCCCGTGGAAATTCGGTGCTTTTTGAAGGTACCACCGCCCAAAAACTGGCCGGCAGGGGCTTTTATGTGATTGTTTACGACCGGAGAGGCGAAGGCCGGTCGTCCTATGACAACGCTAAAGTAACCTACGGGGAAGCGTTTGAGGATCTGAATGGCATCTATAAAAAATTCCATCTTACAAAAGCCAGCTTAATAGGTTTTAGCTTCGGCGGTTTGGTTACAACCCTGTTTGCGGAAAAGTATCCTGAAAAAATAAATGCAGTTGTGCTCACCAGCGCATTGTTTGCGCAGCAGGCTACATACAATCATATCCTGGATTCTGTAAAAAGAATTTATACCCGGAAGCAGGACGCTATACAGTTGAAAAAAATAACGGACGTTGCACTGCTTGATAAAAATTCCGCAGCCTACCGTAAGGAATGTTTCGCACTGGCAGCTGAAAACGGATTCTTTAAAGCGGGGCAACTTAGTGATGAAGCAACAAAGATCTATGCAGCCTATGAAGCCAGCGATCTTTCTAAAAAAGATATCAGGAACGACCAGGCACCCGGACTTTTTTATAAGAACGAAAAGCTGGTGAACATTGATGTAAGGCCCATTCTGGCAAAGCTGAAAAGCAAAGGCATCGCTATTTTTGGCTTGTACGGTAAAGATGATGGTATTTTTTCCAGTGAGATGATTAATAGTATCCAGGCGATCATTGGTGCGGGGCATTTTAAATACCTTGATCATGCCTCGCATTATCTTTTTGCCGATAGACAAGACGCATTTCTGAACAGTATAGCGGCATGGCTACAGGAAACGGAGCCGCATATTAACGGCCCGCGCGTATATGGCGCAAGACCCGGCAAAGCGTTTATGTACACCATTCCTGCCACCGGCAAGCGCCCCATGACTTTCCAGGTAAAGCATTTACCTGAAGGCGCAACGCTCGATAAAAACAGCGGGGTGATTTCCGGCAGCGTTAAAGAAAAAGGAGACTATACAATTGAACTGATCGCCGTTAATAAATATGGCCGGTCCGCCAAAACATTCACACTGGTGATTGGCGACAAGCTCGCATTAACGCCGCCAATGGGATGGAGCAGCTGGTATAGCTTTGGCCGCAACGTAACGCTGGATAAAGTAATCCGTACCGCTGAAATGATCCGCGACAAAGGATTGCAGCAATATGGCTGGAGCGTGATAGAAATCGACGATCCATGGACAAAACAACCGGGAAAAGAAGATTCCATCTGGACAAAGCTGAAACAAAAAACAGGAACAGCCTACTCTTACTACGAAGGTCCGGACAATTTGCCCGGTCGTGTTGGACAGGTGCGCAATGAAAACGGCGAGTTGATTCCCAATCAGTATTTCACCGATATAAAAGCGTTTCCCGCGCTGATGCATAAAATGGGTTTTAAGGCAGGGATATACAGTTCTCCCGGCCCGCTTACCTGTGGCGGTGTAGCCGGCAGCTATGGCTATGAACAAACAGATGCAAAATTCTTTGCAGACAACGGCTTCGACTACCTGAAATACGATTGGTGCAGTTACGGCTCATTGGCTAAAAACGAATCCAAAGCGGAGTTGATCAAACCCTACCGGTTGATGTCCGATGCACTGCAGGCGCAGAAGAGGGATATCATTCATGCGCTGTGTCAATATGGAATGGGCAATGTATGGGAATGGGGTAATGAATCCGGCGGGCAGCTATGGCGTACCGAAGGCGATATTACAGATAACTGGCACTCCGTGTATGGCGCCATCCGGAAACTGGCAGACAAAGCTCAATATGTAAAGCCCGGAAACTGGAACGATCCGGACATTCTCCAGATCGGCGTGGTGGGCGCGCAAAGCGAAGGAGAAGCAAAACGTAATCACCTCACACCCGACGAACAAAAAACGCATTTCAGTATGTGGTGTATGCTGGATGCCCCGTTGCTGATTGGCGCCAACATTGAATTGCTGGATGACTTTACGCTGGGGCTGATCACTAACGAAGAAGTGATTGCGGTAAACCAGGATGCCTTAGGTATGGCGGCAGGTTTAAAAACGGTGCTGCCGGATACCGTGGAAGTATGGAGTAAGCCACTGGAAGATGGCGGTACAGCCGTTGGCCTGTTGAATGCAGGCGACAAAGCAGTAACTACTACTTTTCCATTTAGCGCCGTGGGTTTGGAAGGAACGTATGCTGTAAGGGATCTGTGGGAGAAAAAAGATCTGGGTTTATTTTCGAAAGAAATAAGCATTACCATTCCTTCACATGGCATTGTGTTGTGGAAGATCATCAGAAAGAAAGCAGGCGCCGCCCGGTAACCCGCTTTACATTTTGCTGTTTATGAAAACAGATTCCGGAAATTAATCTTATATTAATACTAATATCGTCGTCGTATTAATTTTAATAGCTAATGAGATATCTGCTGTTTTCATTACTTGTATTATGCCCCTTTCTATTGGCTGCACAAGCCGATACAATCAGCTTCAACAAACAGAATCTGATTCAGACTTTGAAAAAACTGAGCGTAACAGAATCTGAAAAAAGCATTAAAAAATATGAGCAGGAGAAGGTGATCAACCGGCAGCGGGCTACCCTGGAATACTTACAGGGCATTGACCGGCAGGCAAAAATATTCCTGAAAAGAGGCATCGACACCACTGCCTTTAATAAATTCATTACAGATGTAAAACAGTCGCTGGAAATTGTGAAAGATGGTATCCTCGTTAATAAGGGTACCAATCAAACACAACGCAACCTCGATGTATCTGCTTCCATACTGGATGAATTAAACGCCCGGGTTACGGATAAAAAACGGTTACTGCAAACTTATTCCCGAAGAGTAACCACCCTGAACGTCCAGATTGATTCGCTTTCCACCGACCCATCACTCTATGCGCTTCCGGAAGACTCCGCCGACATCATCAAGCATATCAGACGCATGTATGTTACCGCCAAGGGGATCGTTCCTGTCGACAGCGCCCTGGACAAAATTGCCACTATCATCGAAGAACAGCAGCTGAAAACAGATCTCCTTTTGTTTGATATCAATTCCACAAAAGAGGATATCGAGATCTATAGCGGCCATCTCTCCTCCCAGTCCTTTCAGAAAGAATTCCCTTTTATATGGCAGGACCCGATCTATTCCAGACCTCTAAAAGATATCATTAAGTTCTCCATTGCCAAGGAGACTATTACCCTCCTCTTTTATGTGGAAGATCATTTTATCAGGATATGCTTTATGTTTATAATGCTGCTTGGCTCGTGGTACTTTCTCCGCGCTTTAAAAAAACAATTACTGGAGTCGCCACATTCCAATGCCGACAACCTCGTTGTTGCCCATCCCCTGCCAGCGGCGATCCTTATTACCTTCTCCCTTTTTCAATTCCTGTTTGCATCACCGCCCTTTATTTTCAACTTTGCGCTCTGGCTGCCTGCAGCGATTTGCCTGGGGATCGTTTTCAGGAGCTACATCAGTGTTTACTGGCAGCGGTTCTGGGCAATCACCACCCTTCTTTTTGTATTGGCGTGCATAGATAATATGATTTTACAGGCTTCGAGGCCGGAGCGGTATTTTATGCTGGTGGTATCAATAGGAGGAAGCATTTTCATGGCTTCCTTATTAGCGAATAAAAAGAAAAGTGAACTGAAAGAGCGAAAGATTTTATACTTCATTGCTATATTCCTGTTATTTGAAATCAGTTCTTCCTTACTGAACCTGCTGGGCCGGTTCAATGTAGCAAAAGCACTCATGATCAGCGGGTATGTGAGTTTGATCATGGGGATTATTTTTCTGTGGGTGATCCGGCTTATCAACGAAGGCCTGGTACTGGCCTCCAGTGTATATAAACAGCCCAGCCGGCAATTATTCTACCTGAATTTTAACAGGGTAGGAAAACAGGCGCCGGCCATTTTCTATATAATACTCGCCCTGGGATGGATTGTAATAGTTGCCAGGCACTTTTATCATCTCAGGGGATATGCCGCTTCAGTTAATAATTTCGTGACCATGGAGCGAACCATAGGTGATTACAATTATTCCATTACCGGTATTTCCATTTTCATTCTTGTGCTGCTGTGTTCTTTTTTCCTGTCAAGACTCGTTTCTTACTTTGCCGCTGAACACGACGTACCTAATGATACAAACGGTACCCGGAAAAAATTCTCGCCCGGAAGCTGGCTGCTGGTTATCCGGATCTTTATCATTACAGCAGGACTGGTACTGGCATTTGCAGCAGCGGGTATTCCGATCGATAAATTCGTGATTGTTCTGGGCGCGCTTGGCGTGGGTGTGGGACTCGGACTACAGGGATTGGTAAATAACCTGGTAAGCGGTTTGATCATCTCTTTTGAAAAACCGGTAACGGTAGGCGATATCATTGAGTTCGATGGAAAAATTGCCACCATAAAATCCATCGGATTCAGAAGCAGCGTTGCTAAAAGTATAGATGGCGCTAATTTAATTATACCCAACGGCGACCTGCTAAGTCAGCATCTCACCAACTGGACAATGGGCAACAATTTCAGACGATGCCACTTAGTGGTGGGTGTTGCCTATGCCACGGATATTAACGTAACCCAAACATTACTAACCGATCTCCTGAAGGGAGATGAGAGAATCCTCTCCTACCCTTCACCCGGCGTATTTTTTAAAGATTTTGGCGACAGCGCTATAGAAATTGAACTGGTCTACTGGATCAGGGATATTAAAGAATATATGCTGGTAAGAAGCGATCTTATCGCAAAGATATTTGATGCCTTCAAAAAAGAGCATATCACCATCCCATTCCCGCAGCAAGACATACATATCAGGAATGGAGCACCAAAAAATGATATCTCCTGATTGCAGGAAAGGATATACATTTATTTACACCCAATTTCATCCGATGAACAAACGCTCCATCTACATTATCCTTCTTGCCATCATACTGCTGTTCACGCTCTATGAAGAGTTGAAACTAAGACCTTACTTATTAAAGCATCATATTACCACCTTTTACATAGCGGATTCCCTGCCCAATTTCCTTGCGGTAGTAGTCTTTTTCCTGGGATATATGGTGATAAGATTCCCTGTCGCCGAACAAAAAGTGGCTAGCCTGATTTTTGCATTTGTGGCCGGGCTCACGCTGTATGAAGTTTTCCAGTTGTGGATGCCCGGCCGGACCTTTGATGTAAAAGATGTAATTGCTTCTGTACTTGGAGGCGTGTTCTGCTACCTGGTATCCCTGATCGTTAATAAAATGAGCGGGGCAAAGGCGTAAGGTAAAGAAAGAAATAAACAAAAAAGTATCCCACTTTTTCATCTAATCCCCATCTATTTTATAACAATCTTTTGCGCCTGCCGGAAGCCAGGACTATCAAACGCCACGAGGTATAAACCAGGCTGAATATTACCGGTTTCAATCACAAATTTGTTCACTCCTTTCTCCACCCGGATGCTCCGGGTTAAAACAATGCTTCCATTCACACGGGTGAGACTTAGTTTTGCGGCGCGGAACGCAGTGCTGTTATACTGAACCACAAACCGGTCAACAGCCGGATTAGCATATACGATCATGGTGTTACCTGCCAGATCTTTCGTACTTTTTTGGCTCAGCGCCATCAACCTGTTATCCGCTTCCCCCGTGCCCAACATCATGATGGATGATGCGGTAATATTCAGTATAAAATCGTGCGTGGTTGTATAGTCGGCCTGGCCGCACGGCCCCGGATCTGTATTCCATGCATCATAATAGCGTATACGCATAGGTATTTTGCCCGTAGCCGCAGTAGCCGGAACGGCTAAGGAAGCTGCAATATTTAACATGGTAGCGCTGTTGTCCTGGCTGGCGTTGCCTACAGACAATACTGTTTCGCCTGCGTCCCCAAAGTTGCCGTTGTTATTCCAATCCACATATATTTTTGCCCTTGCCCATTTTGTGTTGGGGGTATTAACAATGTTCATATTGCAGGAGCTTCCCTGTGCCATGGTTATGGAGTCTGCCGTATAAATACCATAGCCATTGGGCGGGTAGGCACTGTTGGTGTAGCTGATGTTGTGTGCAGCGCCGGTGGTAGTGAAGGAGGTGATATACCGGTCCTGCGCGTGGCTTCCTCCGGCAGGCACACAAATCACGGGGGAACCGCCGCCACCGCCCTTCTGAAATTCAAGGTCGTCGAGTGTTACGGCACTGCCGCCGGTATTTGAAAAGGTTACTTTCACCGTTTTCATATTGGCGCTATACTCAGCGCCGGTGCTGAAATCAAGGGTTTGTTGCGTAAATGTTGACGATACAGCCGTGGTGAGTGAATATAAATTCTGTGAAGCACCGGTTACAGGCGTAATATTTTCAACCGTTGCTTTTAACGATCCGCTTCCGCTCATCCAGTACTTCAGCTGATAGCTGGTACTGTTATCAAGATATACATATTGTGATAACGTTTGACCCGCGGCCAGTACAAAGCAATTATTCCCTGATCTTTTTCCCACAGTGGAAACGGTGGCAGTTCCTTCCCAGGGAAACAGCTGGCTGCTGTATTCAGCGCCCCCGTTGGGCAGTTCATTGCCGTTTACAACCGGCCACTGATAGCCGCGGATATAATCCACTTCCATATTGGAGCTGTCTCCGGTACCATACATCCCCAGGAAAACATTCATAAAATGATTTGGCGATTTGATATTGCTTTTATCTGACCACTCCTTCACCAGGGTTCCGTTGAGATAGTATTTAATACTGGTGGGAGTCCAGAGCAGGCCATGTGTTGCCCAGTTGGTGTGGTTGGTTAAACTGGCATTATACGTTCCCAGGTTTCCCTGAAACGTTCCATCGGCAGCCACATTTCCATGTATGGTAAAAGGCGTGTACGTGGCGGTGGATGCATTCCCGCTTTGTTCAAAAACGTCTATTTCAAAAACCTGCCCGCGTGGCCGTACACCGGTAACAGGGCCGGTTTTTGAGGTAAACGTATTACCCGCCTCTTCATAATATTTAAGATCAGGACCGGGAGAATCAAACCAGTAGGCGGCATTGAGGTTTGCAGCCTGGCTGGTGTTATTCCGTCTTGCCCTGATTTCGAAGTAGCCTCCCCGTTTGTTATCGAGGTAATTTTCGTTTGAATTCCAGTCGTAGGTTTGTATCGAAGAAACTTTTCTTCCGCTGGTCCAGAACGGATCGGGCGCATTATTGGATATCAGCAGCAGGATGCTGTTGCCCGTCATTCTGTAGGAAGGTTGCGGCAATGTATTATTGCGCATTTTTGAATAGCTGGAAGTATCCCTGTAGTCGATCGTTGAATAATAGTTGGTACTCCATTTATTTCTGTTCAATAGCCCGTCATTAAATTCATCCTGCCAGAAAATCTGCATGCCCGCCGGAACACCGGCGGAACTGGGTATAGAAAGATTGGATGCTTCTACAGCATCGAGTACCCAGTTTTTGATAGTGGTAGCTGTTCCGGAAAGTGCCGTACTGCTGCCGGCGGCATTATATGCTTCTACCCAGGTATAGTAAGCGGTGGCCGGAACAACAGATGAAACATAGTACCGCGTTGTATTAACGGCAACGGTGGCATTGGGTACGGCAGGTTTGGAATTGGTGGTATTCCAGTAAATCTTATAGCCCAGTTCAGTAGCAGCGTTATCGGTCCATTCGAGCCTTATCCAGCTCCTGGTTCCCAACAACCGGAGGTTGGATGGTGAAGCAGGCACCTGTGCATTTGTAATAAGATATAAAAACAGCGATAGCGTTACCAGTAAGTTTTTTTTCATAATGGGATTGTTAGGTTAAAGTGAAATCGACTTAATATCGGTTCTCCCAAATAATAAATTCGGGACCATTCATCCAGTACTTCATCAAATACTGATTATTCCCGGGCTTTGCGGCCATATTGCCAGCTATGATATCCGGCTTACCATCTCCGTTAAAATCTTTTACATCCATACATACCCACCGGCCCAGGCCAGCCACTTGTTTATCAGTATGTAATTCAAACTTCCCTTCTTTCTTTTGCAGCAGGTAAGTAAGCGCCAGGTCGGGGTGTTGCGCAAAATCGGCGAAGAAGCTGATGGCAGCGAGATCCAGGCGACCGTCTTTATCAAGATCCACCGGCACCGCTTTGTAACAGCCATAAAGCGGCTGGAAGAAAACCTGGCGGTAGGTATTACCCATGTTCCTGAAAATATAGATGCCATGATAAGGCTTCAGTACCGGCGACTGATCCGCATTATCGCCACACGTAAAAATGATATCCCGGCGGCCATCACCATCCATATCGGCCAGCTGGAAGTAAGTGGCGCCGTATGAAGGCGGGAATGTAAGTACCTCTTTTAATTCAAAGTTTCCATTTCCTTTGTTGAGTAATTGGAAGATGCCTTCTTTCCCTTGTGCAAACAGTACCCAGATATCTTTTTTGCCATCGCCATCAATATCTTCTACATACATTCTTTCGGCGCCGGGGAGGTTAACGATCACCTTCTTACCGGCTTTGGTAAATATGGACAATCCGCCTTCCATAAAACCAAACTCGCACACTACTAATTCATCATCCAGCATCAGCGATTGTACCGGCCGGTAAAGCCCGTCATATAAAATTTTCCTCTTTACAATTTTATTGGCAGCGATGGTAATTTCTTCCACGGCGCCATTCCGTGTTACGCCGCCCGGATTAAGACTTCCTATATGTGTGAGCAGGTAACGCCCTGCACCTGCCGGTGCCATATCTACTACGGTGCTGTTATCAAGGCTATCCAACTGGCGTAACGCCGGATCTGAAACACGGAGGATATGTTTATTAATATCGGATTGAAACAGCAACTTTGCTTTTTCATCATAGTAAATACATGATGTAAAAGACGCTGATTTTTTCGGAGGTAATTTCAGGGAGAAGTTATTGCCGGGCAGCCGAACAGGGAATTCCGGCTGGGCAATTTCTTCCGGCGCCAATGTGGTGTACCAGGCCACAATTTCGTTCCAGTCGTCCAGTGGAATAGCCGTTCTCATGGAAGCAATGGCCGGGTCACGCAGCTGCTGCAGTGCGGGCGGCAGCAGCTTGTACTCCCCGCTGCGGTCTTTATAAATATCCGCAAAGGCGCCCATAGTTGGCAGTACGCCATTCGCCCAGATATGCACGGGCAACAGATCCGGTTCAGGGAACTGATGACAGGAGGAACAATACTTTTCCGCGATGGCCCGCCGGTGATCTGCCTTATTCCCTGCGCATCCGTAAAGTAAAATTAAAGCAACGGACCAGACCAGTGGCAGGTCCGTTGCTTTAGTTTTAGTACCCATTATTTTGTTTGATAACACCCTTGGACTCGTCGATTACTTTCCGGGGCAGCGGATACAATACAAATTCCGGTTTGGCGAATATAGAGCCTTCATCTTTTGCGTGTTGTATAAAGGTACCCCACCGGATCATATCTTCCCGGCGGCTTCCTTCACACCACAGTTCAAAGAACCTTTCATCCATGAGTTTTTTCCTGAACGCATCCTTAGTAAACTGACCGGGTAAATAAGTGACTACACCCGCGCGGGTTCTCACTGCATTCACCAAATCGTAGGCTTCCTGTACGGGGCCCTGGGTTTCGTTGATGGCTTCCGCCATCATCAGCAACACATCTGCATATCTCCACACTACAATATCAGTTCCCTGTGCTTCGCTGATAGCGCCGGGATCGGGACCATATTTCATGGGAATGGCGCCAATATAATTATTTGCACGGGCGTCGAATGTGGCGCCACCGGAAGTGGGCCATTTAGCCAGTAAAACGCTCAGGCGTTTATCGTTCTGATCAAATTTGTCGTATGCTTTCCAGGGCATTTTATATCCACCCCATTGTGTAATGGTAAGCCCTTCGGGATCTACATAGTTACCGGGCATACACATGGCCAGCCATAGGTTATTATTCACCGACGCATCAAACCTGCACGGGATAGCCAGTATTATTTCCTGGTTGTTGCCTTTGTTGGCGAAAGTGAAAATATCCTTGTAATTCTTTTGCAGATTGTGGCCATAGGTTTGTAATTGTCTGCCGGTACTGATGACAGCTGTCCAGTTTTTTTCATGCAGGTATAATTTCATCAGGCCCATGAGACAGATGTCTTTTGTAAACCTGCCATAATCGGATGCGGCCTGTTCGCTGGCTTTTGGTAATCCCTCCAATCCTTCCTTATAGTCTTTTTCTATCTGGGTTACCATCCATGCGGCGTCGGGCCGGGGAATAGACGGTGCAGTAGGATTGGCTGCTTCTTTGGCATCCAGCCGGATTGGCACCGGGCCGTAGTAATTATAAAGAATCCAGGAGTAATGAGCGCGCAATGCTTTGAGTTCTGCGATATACCTGTTTTTCAGGGTTTCATCCATCTGCACGCTTTGTATTTTATCGATGTCAATAGCAATTTCAGAGATCACGGGCATCAGACCGTTGTAATGATTCAACAGCTGCGAAAAATCTTCCGAAAAATTCAGCTGGTTAAATTTACGCCAGCCATCCCAACCCCAGGAACACACCAGTTCATCTGTGGTGAAACTGCTCTGGGCATTCCAACCTTCATTGGCGGCGCCCCAGCCGCCTCCGTAAAAACCGGCATTGAGCATACCGGCATACATACCGGTAACTGCTGCTTTTACATCTTCTGCGTTAAGAAAGAAGGTGGAAGACGAATAGCGGTCGTATGTTTTTTCTTCCAGCGCCTTTTCGCAGGAAAAGCCGGCTAAGGAGAAAAGGAAAATTATCAGTAAAGCGTATCTGTAGTTATTTGGATATTTCATTTCTATTCCTTTTAAAATGAATAAAGTGGCTAGAATCTGGCATTCAAACCAATAGTATAAGAACGGGACATGGGATATGCCAGGTAGTTCTGCAATTCAGGATCAATTCCCCTGTAAGAAGTAATAATGAAAGGATTCTGCACATTGGCATAGATCCGTAAGCCGCTCAATACATTTTGTTTTGCAATCATTTTTCCGCCGAAAGTGTAGCCCAGGGTGATATCCCTGCACCGGAGGAAGCTGGCATTTTCCAGCCAATAGTCGGAGTTGGAAGCATAGCTGGCGTAAGGATCATTGAGCCCGGTCGGGTACTTCGCATTCACATTATCGTACGACCATCTGTCTTTTGCAATGCTCAATACGTTCCAGCCAAATTGTCCGAGCTGGGCATATGTGCTGAATGCGGATGCATAATCCGAATTATATTTCTTCTGAATAAAGCCATACATAAAAATGCTCAGGTCAAAATTCTTATAGCTGAAACTATTGTTGAATCCAAAGCTGTAGCGGGGGCCGTCGATACCAAGCAGTACCTGGTCGGCAGAAGAAATTTTACCATCAGGTTTCCCGGTAAGATTACCGG
This sequence comes from Chitinophaga ginsengisegetis, assembly GCF_900168065.1. Lineage (GTDB taxonomy): Bacteria > Bacteroidota > Bacteroidia > Chitinophagales > Chitinophagaceae > Chitinophaga > Chitinophaga ginsengisegetis. The sequence continues at coordinate 356,803 of NZ_FUZZ01000001.1, forward strand.
CATCGTCGTAGCCATTTAAGTCTTTTACCACAATGCCGCCCGGCAGGATGCCCGGCATACTGGCAGGAGCAGCTTTATCGCCCTTATAGATTCCATCACTGATATAGCCATAGATACCGTTGAACGGACCATCGGGGGCAATATATTTTGCCAGTGATCGTAAAGCATCCGGGGATCTCCTGACCCAGGAGTTATAGTAATGCGACAAATTAATAGTGGTAGACCAGTTAAAGCCTCCGGGTGTTACGCTCACAATATTTTTGGTATTCAGACTCGCATCCCAGCCGCGGCTGCGGGTTTCACCTGCGTTACCCGCCACGCTTGACACCGGGAAATCGGAAGCCAGCGGCACGCTCTGCAACAGGTTCACAATTGTTCTGTTGAAATAGTCGAATGAACCTCCTACCCTGTTGTTAAACAACTGGAAGTCCAATCCAACGTTCACATCCCGTTGTGTTTCCCAGCTTAAATTATCATTACTCAGCTGGCTGAGGGAAACGCCGGGTAAACTGGTACCTCCAAACACGTAAGAGGTATTGGCTGTATAGTAGGAGAATGCGCTTCCGCCGATGTTACTGTTACCGGTGGTACCATAACCTGCCCTTAACTTCAGAAAGCTGATTACCGGGAGGTTATTTTTCAGAAAGTTTTCTTCAGAGATGATCCAGGCTGCTGAAACGCCGGGGAATGTGCCCCATTTTTTGTTGGGTGCAAAGTTGGAAGCGCCGTCCCTTCTGATGCTGGCAGTCAGAATATATTTATCTGCAAAATCATAAATTACCCTGCCAAAATATGATTTCCAGATACGTGTAGGATTCCTGTAAGAGCTTACGCCGGGTCGTGGTGCGGTACCATAGCCGATGTTATTAAACAGAAAATTATCCGTCGGGAACCGGTCGTTATAAAGTCCTAAACCATCCCAATCGCTTACCTGGTAAGAATGCCCGGCCAATGCCTGGATATTGTGTTTTTCCCCGAAGCTTTTATTATAGTTGATGGTGAATTCTGAAATTTTGGAGACAGAATTATTTTCGTTGATAGATGCCTGTCCTCCTGCGCGTGCGCCATAGAGGAAGGTTTTAGGCAGATAGGCATACCGTTTCCCGGACGACTGATCATAGCTGTAATTCATTTTGGCTTTCAGGCCGGGGATCACCGTCCACTCCGCATAACCGGAAGTAAGGAGGCGGCTGCTTTTGGTATAGTCGGTGATATCCAGGAAAGACAGCGGGTTAGGTGAGTTCTGGTAATCCGGGTTGATGAGATAGTTACCGGCAGCATCTTTGAGCGGCATATTTGCCGGGTAATAAAATGCGGATAATACCATTCCGGAATATTCATTTGCCTGCGTGCCTACGTTGGCATTAATGGCATTGGATCCGGAAGCGATCACATTTACGCCCACTTTTATATTTTCGCCTACTCCCTGGTCAAGACTGATCCTTCCATTGTACCGTGTAAACGCTGAGTGTTCCAGCACGCCCTGCTGATCCAGGTAGTTGCCGGATACATAGTAACGTGTTTTATTACTGGCGCCGGAAAGGGAAATATTATGCTGCTTTGTATAGCCTTTCCTGGTGATCGCATCTATTGCGCTGGGTAATAAAGCGGTGGTATCGATCTGTGTTTGTGTATACTTTGGAATATAGGGCGTTACAGTTGCCGGATCAGTGCTGCCATAAGGAGCAATCTTATTACTCAGCATCCATTGTTCCAGTCCTATTTTGTTACGTTGCTCCATGTATTCTTTCGTATTCAGGATATCATAAAACCTGATGATGTCCTGGAAAGCGTAGCTTCCGCTGTATTCGATATGAGGTTTGTCTCCTTTACCCTGTTTGGTAGTAATGAGCACAACACCGGCGCCGGCCCTGGCGCCATAGATCGAAGTAGCCGAAGCATCTTTCAGAAAATCGATCGATTCAATATCGTTGGGGTTAATAAAATTGAGCGGCGACCGGTCAACGCCGGAGCTGCCATACCGCGTGTCTGAAGAAGGTTCGGCGGCATTATCGTTAATGATCACCCCATCTACCACGTACAACGCCCCCGGAGAAGCAAACGATGGGTTGCTTCTTATCTGGAGATTGACGCCGGCGCCTGGCTGTCCGCTGCTCTGGATGGCGGAAACACCCGCAGCGCGACCTGCCAATGCCTGTACCACATTGGTAGAAGCGGCCGTATTCAGTTCGGCAGTTTTTACAGAAGAAACCGCACCGGTTACATTCTTTTTCTTAACCGATCCGTAGCCAATTACTACTACCTCCTGTTTTTGCTCGATAGCGGCTTTAAGTACAATCTTAAGTTTTGTATTACCATTCAGCGGAACTTCCTGTGTTACCATCCCGATAAAGGAGAAAATAAGTGTACGGGAAGAATTATCAGGCACGCTGAGGGAGAAGTTACCTCCTGCGTCGGTGCTCACGCCCAGCTTCGTTCCTTTCACCTGGATAGACACGCCCGGTAACGGCGCTCCGTTTTCATCTGTTACTTTGCCGGAAACTTCCACACGCAGCGGCGCCGTGCCGGTTGAACCGGCAACATTCCGGCTAACAACAATCACGTTGTCTACAATACTATAATGAAATGGCTGCCCTTTTAAACTCAGCTCCATCACTTCCGGCAACGAGGCGTTATCTACATGGATATCCACTTTCCTGGCTTCTTTCAGCAGGTTAACATCATACCAGAAAGAGTACCCGGTTTGTTTTTCAATTAATGAAAAGATCCGTTTAAGCGACAGGTTGCGCTCATTCAGCGTCACTGACTGGGAACGGGCGCTGGCCGATATTCCCGTGCTGATAACAATTAACAGGACCGCTAGCTTCATAATTAGCAGTTTTTTTATTTTTTTCCAATTAAAAGGGATACTTAAGCTGTTCCCCTCTGAGCGGGGGAATTTTTCTTTCCGAAAAGCCTGCAATTTCATACTTTTGGTTGTTTGGATATTAAATGAAAGATTTCTGACAAGGGAATCCCGTTTAGTTCAGGCGCCGCCGCTTCATCTCGCACATGAAGCGGCATTTTTTTGAACTATTACAATAAGTAGGTGGAACAGGACCATGACTATCCTGAGTACATTATGAAAATTCTGGCTGACATAGCTTTTGGTTGATATTAATTTGTGCTATCGGGATTTAATGATGATCTTATTACCTGTAATTCTGAAATTGATGCCACTCAACTCTAACACCTTCATCATCTGTGATACTTTGGTATTACGGGAAATGCGTCCGTTATAACGGCCATCCGGTAACGGGCCATCATACTCCACATCGAGGTTATACCATCTTTCTACTTCCCGCATGATCTGGCTGATATTTGCTTCTTCAAAAACAAAAAATCCGTTCTTCCATCCCATTACTTCATCAAGATTTACGTGATCCGAAAGCGTAATCTGTCCATCTTTCCCAACAAGTGATTGCTGCCCGGGTAACAGCAGTTTTGTATTAGCGCCCTGTTTCACTTTTACGGCGCCTTCCAGCAAGGTGGTTTTTATATCTGTTTCGTTATTATATGCGTTGATATTAAAATGCGTACCCAGCACGGCTACTTCCATACTTCCGGCTTTACAGAAAAAAGGAACCGGAGCGCCTTTTACTACCTGCTTTGCCACTTCAAAATATACTTCCCCCGTGATCTCAACCCGGCGTTCGTTGTCTGAAAAAGCAACAGGGAAGCGGATAGAAGAAGCGCTGTTCAGCCATACATTGGTGCCATCAGATAATGTAAGTTTAAAGATGCTGCCACGGGGCGTTGCCACCTTATTGTAGATGGGATCACCGGAGCCGTTTGTTCCGGCAGCATAGGAAAGATGTCCGGGCGCCTTGCTGAGATTAACAGTTCCCTGCCGCGTGATAGCCCCGCTGCCGGCGCTGTCGAGATTCACGGTGTTACCATCTGCAAGTATCAGCACCGCCTTGTTGGCGGCAGGCAATGCATCACCCTGGGGTGGTACATGCGCTGAAACGGGCGCAGTACGGCGGGCAGAGAAATGCGACCATGCCCATCCTGCTGAAACCAATATTAATACGGCAGCGGCAATCTTTACAAAATTGAAGATCTTAGTTCTTTTGCCAGGAGCCTCCCCCTGGATAATCTTATTATACATGAACTCCCAGTCAATTTCGGCGCCATCCTCAACGGCCCCGGGACCTTCGAAATCCTTGTCCAGTATATTGTTGAACAACTCCCTGACAGCGGGGTTTTCCAGGTAGCGGAACAGCTCCTGCATTTCTTCAGGAGTACAGCGTTTCCGCGTATATTGCTGTAACAGGTACTGCAGCCTGTCATAAGTGGGAATTACCTTTTCTGTCATAAAACGTGCGGGTGGAAATTACTTCCTCCACTATATAGACTGTTGATAAAAGCAACCGTACCGGTTGAATTCAAAAAAAAATGCTTTTTTATAAAAAGAGAGAAAGCAGGATACCCATGATCAGCACAGAAGATTCGTACTGGCTACTCATATAAGTCCTGATATAACGGAGGATTTCCACGAGGGAATTCTTAACGGTAGGCACGGAAATGCCCAGTTTCACAGCTATTTCCTGGTTACTTAGTCCCTCCCGCCGGCTTAGGTAGTAGATGGATTGCTTCCGGCTGGAGAGGCCGTTAACCGCCTTTTGGATGATATTGGCGGTTTCAGCTACCAGTACTGCCTGTTCGGTATAATCGCCGCTTTCATGAATATTTGCCCATACCTGTTCATGCAAACGCTTGTTCCTCGCCACCCGTGAGAGGTGATCAAACACCTGGTTGCGTGTCATGGTATAAATATACTTTTGCGGGAGCTGGATATTGGTAAGGTTTAACCTGTTTTTCCAGATTTTCAGGAATACATCCTGGACTACTTCCTCTGCATCAGTTCTGGAATGGGTGAACTGGAGAGAGAACGCGAACAGGCGCAAACGGTAGCATTCAAAAAGCTCTTTAAAGGCCAATTCATCTCCTTCAGCAATATGCCGGAAGAGCGCTAGTTCACTGTTTAGCTCATTTTCTTTTTTCATTAAGTTCACTGTACAAGGTAAATTTAGTCCTTTTTTTCTTATCACAAAATTTGCCTTGCAGAACAGATAATATGCATAATTCGCCGGTGACTAAATTTGAGGCCATCCTGATTCACATTACAATAATGGGAAATATTTTCACGCCGGCTTCCCGTTCTTATTAAATTCCAGCGCAAGCGCTACCCAGTAATTAAAATCCTTTTTTGTGCTGAGATGATCCTCATTTACATATACAAATCCCTTGTATTCCCGTCCTTTCATGATCACGGTACGGCAGCCATCTTTTTTAACGGCTTCCGCATGAATAGCGGGATCAATGCGGCACATCATCTGGCCGGGGCCTGCTGTCAGGCACATTTTACCATTCACCATAAACGCAATCCGGCCAAACATCTTCTTCTCTTCAACATGCGGTACCGCTGCGAGTGCCTGCCGGATTTTGTCTGCCAGCTTTTCACTGTAAGCCATGAAAATTATTTTGGAATGTTCCTGTCAAAAGTAAGCGTATCAAAGAAGATAGTCAGTGAGTCGAGCTTCCCGTTCTTTGCTTTCCAGATCTCCGCTACATCGCCATTAATGCTTGCGCCGTTGGGAAATATAAAGTCGTAGTTTCCGATCACGCAGGCATTTTCACCATCTACAATCATTTCTTTTACGCGCATCGTTTTAAACGCCCGTGAAAACCTTTTAATAACTTCTATGTAGGCCGCTTTTCCTACGGCCGGCGCCGATTTTGTCATGTCGCCGCCAATAAATCTGAAGTCGTCAGAGATAACCTGCTCCCAGCCTTCTTTCTTAGCAAAACCATTGTAATAAATTTCGAGTAGTTGTTGGGTTGACGTGGAGTTTTCCATTTTTTCTATTTTTAAGAATCAGGAATCGCAATTTTAGTTATTGCATTTTGCAAGTAAAAATAATAAAGTTATTGTAATTTGCAAGTACTTTTAAAATCAGGCGGTATGGAAAAAGTCAGATCAGATTGTCCCATTAGTTGTTCCCTGGATGTTTTTGGAGACAGGTGGTCCCTCCTTATCATCAGGGATATTATGCTCAGGGGGAAATTGTCTTACAGCGAGTTCCTGGAGTCGGAGGAAAAGATTGCCACCAACATCCTTGCTAACAGGCTGAGCGTACTGGAAGCGGAAAATATCCTTTCAAAACGGGTATCGCCGGCGAATAAGTCGAAGTTCATTTACAGTCTTACCCCAAAAGGAATAGACCTGTTGCCCATCATCATTGAAATAATGGATTGGGGGGCAAAGTACCATATAAACTGCCCGCGGAAGGAACTTGGAAAGAAGATTAAAAAAGATAAAGCCGGGGCTATCAAAGAGTATTTTGCAAAGCTGAAGAAGCAGTTTTCCTGATATGCTATTTTGAATAGTTGCATATACCAGGCCCAGGCATATGCCATTTCGGGATAACCCGTAGATAAGCCGTATATAAGCCGTATATGAGCCGTAGATAACCCGTACCTGTAGAGATACGACTTACCTATGCCTTATCATTGTTTTTGCTATGGATATGGTAGGTCTATCTCCTGAAACACCCTTATCTGTAGCAAGGATGGCTACCGTAAACAAAAGGAGCCGGCAATACATTGCCAGCTCCTTGATTAATCCTCCCTTACGGGGATTTTTATTTTAACCCTCATCTTAAAAAGCAAACTAAAAAAAGGAGAATTTACTATTAACACCAAATACTTTTTGCCCTTACCTTAGTAAAAGTTTATGCTTATTGAGAATCGTCACTTTTAGTAACCCGTATTATGTAGTGCAACCAAAATCATAGTTCGTACCTATTTGCAAACAAGATCCTGTAACATCCTGTAAATCTAAACACGCGTATTATTTCAACCAAATATCAAGTTTCATTTAAAACAACAGAACATGAGAAATCCTCTCCGGCTATTGGCGATACTATCGCTGATACTCCTGATGTTGCCCAACACTGCTTATGCACAGGAACAAAAACTTATTACCGGCATTGTGTTAGCCGATGACGGTAATCCCCTGCCCGGCGTTACCGTCAGAATAAAAGGCAGCAACCGTAACACACAAACAAATGCTACCGGCCAATACCGCATCGCGGTAACTCCGGGAGAAGTCCTGGAATTTTCTTTTATCGGCTATGAAACCCAGAGTATCCCTACAGGGAAAAACCAGACGATCGACGTTAAAATGCTGACGAGTTCCAGCTCCCTTGAACAGGTGATTGTAACGGGTATGGGTATTAAAAAGGAGAAAAAAGCATTGGGCTATTCCGTACAGGACATCAAATCCGCCGAACTGCTGAAAAACAAAGATCCTAACCTGGTGAATTCCCTCAACGGTAAAATTGCCGGCCTCAACATTACTAATTCCGGTGGCGCGCCCGGCGCTTCTGCATCCATTATCATCCGTGGTGGTACCTCACTGGAAGGAAACAACCAGCCGTTGTTTATCATCGATGGTATGCCCATGGATAACTCCACAGGACAGGGCGATAACAGCGCCTTCGATGGTTCTATTAACCAAAGTACTACCTATAGCAACCGTGCGATGGACATCAACCCGGAAGATATTGAGTCTATTTCTGTATTGAAAGGCCCCGCCGCTGCCGCGCTTTACGGACTCCGTGCTGCTGCCGGCGCTATTGTGATCACTACCAAAAAGGGTACTACCGGTAATGTAGCCGGCTCCGTTACCAGCCGCTATATTACCAACTGGGTAAACCGGCTGCCTAAACAGCAAAGCATCTATAAACAAGGATCCAACTACAGCGGCACCTTTACCGATCAAACAGCAATGTCGTGGGGAAATAAATTTGAACCGGGAGAGAAGATCTATGATAATATGAAAGATTTCTTCCAGACAGCCAATGCGTTTGATAACAGCTTCACCATTTCAGGAGGTACTCCCACCGGCAATTTCTATCTTTCCGGTTCTAACCTGAACCAGTCGGGTGTGGTGCCTTCCACAGACTTCAACCGCTCCACGGTGCGGTTTAACGGTGAACAGAAAATAGGCATTTTTACTTTCGGAGTGAACGCTACCTATGCCCGGAGTGAAACGCAGAAAACACTTACCGGAAGCGGGTTATGGGCCTCCGGCGGTTCCGGCTATATGGAAAGCATTGTTGCCTGGCCACGGAACGATGACATGAAAGTATGGCTGAATGCAGACGGCTCCAAACACAGGCTGCTGCCCGACATCCCGCTGGATACAGACATCGACAACCCCTACTGGATCATTAACCGCAATCCGCAGTCGGATAAAACCAACCGCTTTATTGGTTCGGCGTATGTAAATGTAAAAGTAACCAGCTGGTTCGACGCTACCTATCGCCTGGGCATAGACAACTACTATACGCAGCTGCGGAATTTAATTTCTCCCGGCTCCAGTGTTAAAGAGGGCTGGCAAAAAGGGATGCTGTCTGAAACAGACCGGAACTACAATTACATCAACTCCAACCTGATGCTGAACTTCCATAAAACCTTTCATAAAGACTGGGATGCCAGCCTGCTGTTGGGTACTACTACAGAAGACAGCTACACAAAATCCAATTCTGCCCGTGCAGAAAGTTTCCAGATACCCTCGTTTATCAGTATTAACAATGCTGCCAAAGAAAACCAGTACATCAGCCAGGGAATCAGCCGCAGACGGCTGGCCGGCTTCTATGGCGACTTACGGCTATCGTATAAGAACATTGTATTTGTGAGCGCTACCGGGCGTAACGACATTGCCTCTACCCTGCCGCCTCAGAACCAATCGTTCTTCTACCCTTCATTAAGTGGAAGCCTCGTATTTACAGAGCTGATTCCTAAAAACAATATCCTGAGCTTTGGTAAGCTGCGCGCTTCCTGGGCACAGGTGGGTAAAGATGCTCCCACCTACCAGACCAACACTTACCTGTTTGGGCCTGAACTCACTATTGGCGGTGGCTTCCGCAACTACTGGTCGAGAGGAAACGATAACCTGAAACCGGAAACTACTACCTCCACAGAATTTGGCACCGAAATGCGTTTTCTCAACGGCCGCCTGGGATTTGATTTCACCTGGTATGTTACCACCAGCCGCGACCAGATCCTGACGCCCCGTGTGAGCAATGCCACCGGTTATATCCTCAGTTCCGTGAACACCGGTACCATTGAAAACAAGGGTATTGAAATATCTATTAATGCTACTCCGGTTAAAAAGAAAGATTTCAGCTGGGACGTAATGCTCAATGCTTCGCATAACAACGGTGTGGTAAAATCCCTGCCGGGCTCCCTGCCTATTTTATATGTAACAGATGTACATCTCGCAGTTGGCCAGGCTGCTTCCTTTGATGGTGGCGTGTTTATGGGCGTAAGCGGTTCCGTATGGCAGAAAGATGAAAATGGCAACCTGCTGCTCGACTGGAATACCGGCTACCCCATTCCCACTACTTCCCTTACTACGTATATAGGTAACCGTGAGCCCGACTTTCTCGGCGGCTTGAATAACAGTTTTACCTATAAGCAATTTAACTTTTCCTTCCTCTGGGATTTCCGGGTTGGCGGAGATGTGTTTAATGGCACCGACTACCTCCTTACGTCTTATGGCCTGAGTGAACGCACCGAAAACAGGAACAGCGAAATCACCTTCACTGGTGTAGCAAAAAATCCAACCAGCGGAAAGTTTGAGCCGGTAACTAAAACAGTGGCGGCTTCAGAAAAATACTACCGCGATGTATATGTAAAGAACGCCCCGTTTTTCCTGGAAAAAGTAAACTGGATGAGGCTCCGTTCTGTGTCCCTCTCCTACTCGCTTCCCAGAACATGGCTCACCGGCGCACGCTGGCTGAGAGACGCCACGGTAACGGCTACCGGCACCAACCTGCTGCTGCTGACCAACTACTCCGGCATGGACCCTGAAACCAGTACTGCCGGCGCCGGCGTAATAGGTTCCGGCTCTTCCGGCATCGACTATTGCGGCGTGCCTGCCACAGCAGGATTTGCCATTGGTTTAAATCTTAAATTCTAAACGTGCGGAACATGAAAAAAATAATCTTTATCATCAGCCTGTCGTTTGCATTTACCTCCTGTAAGAAATGGGTGGACATCAACGACAATCCCAATAGCGCCAATTCATCTGTACCAACCGCTGAACAACGGCTGCCACCACTCATCGCGCAGTTCTGCGATGCGTATGAAAGCACCGGCACCCGCGCAGCCTATCTTTCACAACAACTGGCTTCTGTATATGTCAGCGGCGGCAGCAACTACAATCTTACTGCCTGGGTATCCAACAGTACCAACATACAGTGGCCGTGGCAGTGCTGGTATGTAAATACCGCCGTGAATGTGACGCCGCTGATCACCGCAGCAGAAAAAGTGCAGGCCTATCATTATATCGGCGCCGCCAAAATCATTAAGGCATGGGGCTTTGGCACCCTCGCAGATGTATACGGCATGATGCCCTATGATCAGTTTGATGATCCCACTACCATCACGCCTAAATTTGACCAGGCATCCTACATCCAGGAAAAAGTGCTGGCGCTGCTGGATGAAGCCATTGCAGACTTGCAGAAAACCCAGGGCCCCACTGCACCGGCACTGGCCAAAGGAGATATCCTCAACAACGGCAGCACCGACAAATGGATCCGCCTGGCCTATGGCCTGAAAGCCCGCTGGTTAAACCACACTTCTGCATTGCCGGGCTTCAACGCACAGGCTGTACTGGATGCCGCATCAAAAGGTGCCCAATCGAAAGACCAAAGCGCTGTGATGCAATATGTGGATGAAGGTCCAACGGTAACCTCTTCTGCCAAAGAAGCGTTGCAATACACCAACACGGCTACTACCGCCAGGATCACCAAGCTGTACATGGATTACCTTACCAATAACTATACAGGCGCCCCCAAAGGCATCAATGATATGGAAGATCCGAGAGTAGACCTGCTCGTTCCCAGCACCGCCGACCGGAACGGCGTACTGCATCGTACACAGGGCGTGGATATGACCTCCGGTATTACCAATACAGGCCCGTTGTCATATACCTACAACATCAGTAACAATACTTTTTCGAACAAAGATTCTATTTATGTAATCATGCGCAAAACACCGTATGCGCCAACAGCTACCGACCGGATACAATCCACCGGTACCTGGTACACCCGCAGGGGCGGAAAAGGTTTATTGTTTACCAATGCAGAACTGCGTTTTATTGAAGCAGAAATCCTGATTAAGCAAGCCAAAAACACAGAGGCGTTAACGGCCTATAAAGCGGGTATCCGCGCGCACATGGAGTTACTGGATATTCCCGCAGGCACCATCGACGCCTTCCTGAACAGCAGCTCTGTTGTACAGTTGCCGGCGTTGCTTACGCTTAGCAATATCATGATCCAGAAATACATTGCACTGTCCTATTCCCCGGAGAACTGGGCAGACCTGCGCCGGTTAAATTACTGTGCCGATGCCGCCGGTAATTATAGTGAGGCCACTGGTGTTTATAAAGGATTTAAACGTCCGGCACATGTAAACACGCTGTATTATCCAGCTCAAACCGACTGGCCACGCCGCTTTGCCGTACCCAGTTATGAAATCAATTACAACAGTACACAGGTACTGAATGCGGATCCTACAGCGAGTAGCCCGACGTATATCAGTCAGCCGGTGTGGTGGAATAAAAAATAGGGCGAAGGTTGTCTTACTCAGGATTAGATTGATTATACTGATTTAATGATTTGATCACTTTTGATTTTAAAAGATTTTGGGAGATATAAGCGAATATCCGTTTATATCTCCCAAAGTCATTTACATCCTTTATAAAATCCAAAAAAATAAAATCAGCAAAATCAGTATAATCAATCTAATCCTGAGTAAGACAACATCCGCTTAAACATCTACCTGGTTTCGTTATCCTGTTAAGGTACATCATCATCTTTAAAAAACGGTTGCAGGAAAAAGTGCATGATCAATAATCCCAGTACAAAACCAATACCCAGTATAGCCAGCACACTCGTTAACGGCACGCTGTGACACTGACTCGGTATGCTGCTGATCCCCACAAACGACATTTCCTTATTCAGGAAAAGCGCCATAAAACCACTGACCACCGTAAGTAAGATTAGTACAATCAACAGGATCAATAATTTCTTCCGCCACTTCCAATCGTCACCCTGTGTTTTTACAAAGTAAAAATAAACCGCACCCGCTATTAACACTAAAATAAAAAAGCTGATAGTGAAATAAACAAAGTAAACATCCCCTTCATACTGTGATGCATCAACGCTGCAGGGATCTTTGAATAAAATAGCATAGATACGCAGTTCTCTTTTTACACGCTGCCAGAACGTGAGGTGTTGTGGGACCGGGGGATACAGGGAAACGGTATCAAGAACTAGTGTATCTGTAACAACAAATTTATCCACTAATGCATCCCAGAGATCCGTAGTGCCGTTATCCGCTCCCAATGTCCAGATGGCAATACCACCCAGTTCATTCTTCATCGCAAAATCATACTTCATCGACATACTGATGCCATCATCAAACCAGATCTCTTCTTTTACCACGCCATACTGATCTCTTACTTCTATAAAAAAAGTACTGGTTGTTTCATCGAAGATAGCAACGGTATCAGAAGGGTATTGTTTACGGATATCACTGTAGCTTACATAACGACTGAATACATCCGGGTTGCCATCTCTGCCTTTCTTCCACACTGCACCGTAGTAGGGCAATAACAGGGAAAGCTGCGCAGGTGGAATATCTCCCTGCAGGTAACGGGATACTGCTCCTGTCAAAGACTTTGAAGCATTGCCGTCCATCGGTGCAAGTGGCCCGGCTGTTTCTCCGCCGGCTTGCGTGAAATCAATGATAAAGTAATCGACGTAGCTGCGCAGGGCGCGCAGATCATAGTTGTAAGAAGGATCGTACGGTGGTATAACTACGTTAATTTTAAAATTCTTATTTGTATTTTTTAGTGTACCTGAAAGCGTAGCGATGAAGCTGCTGAAAGCATCGCGCTGATGATCCGGCAACGCCTGAAAATAAATAGTAACGCCATCTGCTTTTCGTTGTACTAACAAACGGGCAAGGCTATCCGAAAATAAGGTTTGTGCATTTTTACTTTTCAGGAGGGCAAGTATGTTGCTGCTTTTTTTATCAAGAAAAAGAAACTGCAGATTGCATCCTGCTGACAGGGCATCGGGAACAGACCTCACTTCATCCTGCTGGAACGCAGGCTGGATACGGCCGGTCTGGCCATCTACCAGGTATCCCAGGAAACTGTAAGTACTCAGCGCGTTAAAATTATACGTGGTATATGCCTGCTCCATCCAGTAGGGCTGGATACCCATTACATTTATTTTTTGCGAGAGGCGGACCAGGTAACGCGCACCGAGGCTGTCGCTCAATCGTAAGGTATCTACCTGATCGGGGGGCCGTCCGTACAAAGACCGGATAGCGGTGAGATGTGCGGCTTTGGTATTCTCCGCTTCCTGTTCCTCACTCTTCTTCTGCAGAATGGGCATCATTTTATCCACCAACGCATCAAGGTCGGTTCCGGGTACAGGACTATCCGGTTCCTGCACCGGTTTTTTACTGCTGGTATCTGTGTCCGGACTTGCAGGTTGTGAAGCATGACTTGATGCGATGGTATTAAGCAATGCCATCAATGAATCGAACTGTTGGTTTTCTCTTTTGGTTAATGCTTCGTTTAATTTTCGTATGTCATCCTTACTAACTACCAGTGAATCCGTTAACGTTTGGTTGATGATATATAAAACGCGGGCGCGCTCGCGCGCGTGAGCATTATGTCGGAAGCGAAATACTTTTAAAATGCGTTGTATAAGTTTAGCATTCACCGCAGTATCCGATGGCACCTTCGGAGGCTTCGGCAATTTCGGTACTGGTGGCGGCTTTGGCGGCTTCGGCAATTTAACTGGAGATTCCTGGAAATAATGGCGCACACTACTATTGTTGCCGTATACGGTACTGTTGCAATGAAAAAAAACGAGGAATGCAATTATTAGGGCGGTTATTTTTTGAGCGGGAGTCATCAGGATATTTAGATAATAAAAGATAGAAAAATATTTTTTCAAATAAAAATATTTAAATCGCTTTTTTGAATTTATATTGTGACATCAACTTGAAAACTCAATTCCATTTCTCAAAATAACGAACATCTTTCAGCCCGGAAATTTACAGGACAGTATACATCACACGGTAAGCATTAAATACTAATCCAATGATCTATGAGGCCCTTAGCTGTGTTACAGAAGACATCAACAATAACCTGAAGCGAAAATTACAGATTAACGAAGATAAGGTGATACTTTCCGGTATTGTAAACCAGGATGGATCCGTAGCGATACAAGGCGAAAACAAAATGCTTGTAACGCTTGTCAATGTTGAAAAAGAGACAGCAAGAACATCCGTTTCAAATACCGGCGCTGGTATGTATAACACTTCAGCAGCGGCGGTATCCGTGAACCTCTATGTACTATTTTCTGCCTACTTCAGCAGCAATAACTACGCGCAGGCTTTAAGATTTCTTTCCTACACCGTTGCGTTCTTTCAATCGAAAAATACCTTTACCGCACAGAATACACCTGCGTTAGATGCTGGCATCAGCAAGCTTGCCTTTGAACTGGAAAGCCCCGGAGCCGACAGGCTAAACAACATGTGGGCCACGCTGGGCGCCAAGTACATGCCATCCGTATTGTATAAGGTGCGCATGCTTACGTTCGACGATTCAATCATCAAAGAGTACAGGCCAGCTGTTGCGGGCACTGCCGGAGAAATGTTACCGGCGAGATAAATTGTTATCCTTAGCTAGTTGAAAAATATGAATGAAACAGCAATATGAAATACTGACTACTATCCGCTATCGTCATGATTTTTTCCAGGCGCTATCCTACGAAGGCATTGGCATCCGCATGTCTGCCGCTACCGGAAAACAGTTACTGAATGCAGATCTGATGCTTAAACAACAGGCATCCGGGTTCTTGTTACTATACAATACCCTGGGCGCTGGAAAGCGCACCAGGAGCGACTTACTGCGGGATAACACCACACTTACCTTTGAGGTAATACTGAAAGATCCCTTGTTTTATAACTATACCGCCATTGATGCCGCCGATATTTCCACACAGTGTTTTGTGTTTGGTAATGATGCCGCCAATGCGCCGGGCGTTTTACACCGGTATCCTTATGCTGATGCAGCAGACCTGCGCGGAACAGCTACTTTGCAGGAAACATTTTTCACCAAACCGTTCGGATTACTGACGCTGGTGCTGAATGAATCTCTACAGGATAACTACGACATCCGGTTTCAGGCCAGAAGCTCCTACTGGTGCTATTACCTGATGAGTGAACAGCTGGCAGCGCTCCCACACCCGGTGATCCTGAACAACAATGGCGTCTCCTGTTTCAGCGAACCACTGCTGGCATCGCTTCCGGAGAGAAACAAAGTACCCGTACTGGTATCCAATGAGCCTATTACACTTTCAGATAGGACTCCTGACGTATTAAAACTGGCGGACAGGCTGCCGGACGAAAGTAACAAACACAAGATCATCATCTCCCAGCTCCCGTCACCGGAAATCAACAGGATCTCTGCTGCAGGAAGATCATGGCATACCAATGGAAAAACGTACTCGGAAATATTTTTATACTAAACAAAAAAACACCTAATATGGCATCAACCTTCATGACCCCCGGGGTTTATATTGAGGAGAAAAATGCGTTCCCCAGTTCCATTACCGCTGTGGAAACTGCAGTGCCTGTGTTCATAGGCTATACGCAGAAAGCAGAAAGGAATGGTAAATCCCTTATCCACAAGCCTACCAGGATCACGTCCTTTGCGGAGTACCTGGAATACTTTGGCAGCGAGTTCAAACCTAAATTCACCCTGGCGGATGCAGACCCCAAAGTGAAGCAGGAAACCTTCAACATCAACGGGAAACCCACCGTGGTGCAGATTAAAGACAACAACACGGCGTACTTCTACAACAGTATCCGTTTGTTTTTCGGCAACAGCGGGAGCCTCTGCTACATCCTGTCGGTAGGCACTTACGGCCATTCAGCGGATGGCCTTACCATTGCGGCAGATGATTTCATTGGCTCAGACACCAAGCCCAATGTATTCACCCTGCTGGAAAAAGAAGCAGAACCTACGCTGATTGTAATGCCCGACATCATTGCACTGGGAGCAGATGCCTATACCACGGTGTACTCGCAGGTGTTACAGCATTGTGCAGACATGCAAAGCCGCTTCGGCATCTTCGACCTGGTAAAACAAAAACCGTCGGATGTACTGGAAGAGGTAATAGGCGCTTTCCGTGACCAGATTGGCGTGAACTCGCTCAACTACGGCGCGGCCTATCACCCCTGGCTGAAAACCACTATTGTACAACCGGATGAAGTGGATTTTGAAAACCTGGATGCTACCGTTGACCTGGAGAAATTATTACCTGAACCTGCTGCTGCACAAATCATCACCAAATACAAAACCAACGCCACACCTGATAAGAATACGAAAAAGAATTTCCATCAGTCGCTGAAGGCTGCCAGTCCCACGTACGTGCATATCCTGGAGGAAGTGCGTTCACAGATGAATGAACTGCCGCCAAGCGGCGCCCTGGCAGGCATCTACACGCTGATTGACAATTCACGCGGCGTATGGAAAGCTCCTGCCAATGTATCGGTGAACATGGTAACAGCTCCTACGGTTAACATCTCCGGAGAAGAACAAAAAAACCTCAACGTAGATATCATGGCGGGAAAATCCATCAACGTGATCAGGCCCTTTACAGGCGTAGGCACACTGGTATGGGGTGCGAGAACACTGGATGGTAATAGTCTCGACTGGCGTTATATCAACGTAAGACGCACGCTCATCATGATTGAGCAATCTGTAAAACTGGCTACGCGCGCTTATGTATTTGAGGCCAATGATGCCACTACGTGGATCACTGTAAAAAGCATGATCAACAACTTCCTGCAAAACCTCTGGAAACAGGGCGCGCTCGCAGGCGCAGCACCGGAACAGGCTTTCGATGTACAGGTGGGGCTTGGCACCACTATGACACCGCAGGATATCCTGGAGGGCAGAATGCTGATCACCGTGAAGGTAGCGCTTACACGTCCTGCTGAATTTATCATCATCACTTTCCAGCAGCAAATGCAGGAATCTTAACCAGCAACTAAAATTTATTCAATAACTTTTAAAACTTGCAATTATGGCAGATGACGGCTCCACCCAATCACAGGCCACCTGGCCTATGGTAAAGTTTTCTTTCAAAGTCATGTGGGATGGCAAAGAGATCATATTCCAGGAAGTAACCGGGCTTACTTCCGAAACACAGGTAATAGAATACCGTGGCGGCAGCAATCCTGTATACTCGGTAGTAAAAATGCCGGGGATCGCCAAGTTCAATAATATCACCCTGAAGAAAGGCATCTTCAAAGGAGATACTACCCTGTGGGATAATTATGATCTCATCAAAATGAATACCATCAAGCGTTCCACCATTGTAATCAGTTTGCTGGACGAAACCGGGCAAACGGCTATGAACTGGACACTGACCAATGCGTTTCCCTGTAAAATGACCGTTACCGATATGAAATCCGACGCCAATGAAGTGGCGGTGGAAACAATGGAAGTAGCGCATGAAGGACTGCATTTAACCAAATAAAAAAAACGGACAACGGGTAGCGAAGCCGCAGGAATGACTTCGTTATCCGTTACTCCGTTTATTCATGGATTCAAATAAATTGTCATGCCTATTCCACCACCACCACCCTCCTCCGCACAAACGCCGTTTTACCCGCCCGTAGGATTTTACTTCCGGGTAATGGTGCCGGGTATTACCGGCGGCAATGAGGGCAACTTCCAGGAAGTAAGCGGGCTAACCGCTACCATTACACCGCTGGAAGTAAAGGAAGGAGGTGAAAACAGGTTTACCCACCGTCTTCCGCAGGCGCCCAAATATGGTAACCTGGTGCTGAAAAGAGGCATGCTCACCGGCTCACCACTGATACGCTGGGCGCAGAACAGTATTAATCTTTTTACGTTTTCGCCGGTAGCAGTGGTTGTTAGTTTGATGAATGCCAACCGCGGACTGGTGGCCTCGTGGCAATTTGTAAATGCATATCCCGTAGCATTGAAAGTATCAGAATTCAAAGCGCAGGAAAACGTTATTGCCCTCGAAACACTGGAACTATGCTATGATTATTTTCAACAAATCAGTTAGTTATGCCTTTGGAAATAAGAGAACTGGTGATAAAAGTCACCATAGAAGAACATCCCCCGCAGGCAACCCACCACACCGGCGTGAAAGACCTGCAAGCCCTGAAAGATAAGATAGTGAGGGAATGTATGGATAAATTAATTACCAGTATAGAGAACTTACCCGCAAGATGAACCCTACAGGAGGACCCACCAAATTATTACTGGCCGGCTACGCAGATGCGGAAGCCACAGAGCTGATCGATAGTGTATCTGCCGTGATCAACCCGGATAACTATACGCTCAACTATACGATCAATTATAAAAACACGGATGAGCAGGGCGCAGTAGCGCCCACACAGATCTTCAGCAGCATGGAGTCGGGCAACTTCGACCTGGAACTGCTGGTAGATGGAACCGGCGTAATCCCTATTCCCGGCGGATTAACAGTAGATGCCTATATCGAAAAAGTGATGAACATCGCGTATAACTACCAGGGAACAGATCACCGCCCCAACTACCTGCGCATCAGCTGGGGAAACACCAGCTTTACAGGCGTATGTAAAAATATCAATATCAAGTATAGCCTGTTCAGTACTACCGGCGTGGCATTGCGTGCCGTGATCAAACTTACCGTGATTGAGTCGGTAGCCTTTGCAACGAAAATAAAAGAATCCGGCGTATCATCACCGGACCTTACACATATGCGGACCGTACTGGCCGGCGATACCCTTCCCTTAATGACCTATCGTATTTACGGTGAACCGGGGTATTACATGGAAGTAGCCAGGGTAAATGGTTTGAACAGCATCCATGATATTAAACCCGGCGACGGACTCTATTTTCCCCCGCTAAAGAAATAAATACTTATGGCAGCAGTTGTACCTATCAATATAGCAGATCCTACCCTGCAGTATACCATCACGGCAAACGGCACCGCCGTGCAATACACGTACCCTGTTATATCTGTAACGATACATCATGAACTGAACCGGATTTCCTGGGCAGAAATCATGTTATCGGATGGTACCACGGCGAAAGCATCCACCGGTGTGATCGGCGATTTTCCTGCCAGCGACAGCGACAGCTTTTTACCCGGCAACACGGTTACCATTACTGCCGGTTATGGCAATACCGGTGAAGAACTTATTTTCACCGGCGTAGTGGTAAAGCAGTCGATACAGGCCACCGACCAGGGTTTCCACCTGATCGTCACCTGCAAGCACAGCGCCGTACAAATGACTATCACAAAAAAAGATGCAGTCTTTATAAACCAGACAGACAGCGCCATCATGTCTACCACCATTAGTAATAATGGATTGAGTGGAGATATACAAAGCACCAGTGCTATCAATGAACTGGTATTTCAGAAGTTTTGCACCGACTGGGATTTCCTGCTATCACGCGCGGAGTTTAACGGCTTCGTGGTATCACTGGTAGGCGCACAAATAGTGGCGGCCCCGCCGGTGGTAAGCGGAGAGCCGGTAGTATCAGTGGCTTTCGGCGAATCACTGATCAACTTCAACGCCTCTGTGAGCGCAGAAAAACAGGTGCCTTCCCTCACCGCTGCTGCATGGGATCCGCAAACATTGGCCATGATCACTGCTACTGCCGCGGAGCCGGGGCTGAATGCGCAAGGCAACCTGGAAGCTACCACACTCGCTTCCGCACTGCATCAAACACCGCTGCAACTGGTATCCAACTCACCGCTGGCGCAGGAGAGCTTACAGTCGTGGGCCAACAGCACCTTGTTGCGTATGCGCCTGGAATCTATCAGCGGACAGGTGTCCTTCATGGGCAATGCCACCGTATGGCCCAATACATTGATCACCTTAGCCGGCGTAGGTTCACGCTTTAACGGTAACGCCTATGTGTGGGCCGTAACGCATACACTCAAAGAAGGCGTGTGGAATACCAACGCAAAATTCGGGTTGAACAGCAAACCTATTTATGAAAGGGAAAACTTTTCCTACTCGCCTGCAAACGGGCAGTTGCCGGCTATACAAGGACTTCAGCTGGGCACCGTAGTAGCCATTTCACAGGACCCTGGCGCAGAGTACCGCGTGCAGGTGATGCTGGCCACCACGGCTACCGGTCAGCAAGGCACCTGGGCCCGGCTGTCTACTTTCTACGCCACAGAAAGCGCAGGCGCTATCTTTTTCCCGGAAGTAGGCGACGAAGTAGTAGTGGCTTTTATAGAGAATGATCCGCGGTACCCGGTGATCATCGGTTCCCTGTACGGTAAGATGAAAACGCCGCCGGTGATACCCGCAGATAATAACAATTACATCAAGGCGCTGTATACCAAGAGCCAGCTGAAAATTACGTTTGATGATGAGAACAAGATCATCACCGTGACTACGCCGGGAGGCAACAGCATTGCACTGAACGACATGGCGCAGGAAATAGTGATCCAGGATCAGAGCAGCAACAGCATCACGATGGCGCCGGCAGGCGTTACCATTAACAGCGCCAGCGATCTTACGCTGCAAGCCACGGGGCAGCTCAAACTGAATGGAATGGCCGTGAACGTTGCCGCCACCACAGCACTGGAAATGAGTGGCGCCACCCTTTCCATGTCGGCGGATACTACACTCAGCGCCACGGGGAACGCATCTGCCACCCTCTCTTCTTCTGCCTCCACTATCATACAGGGAGGCGTGGTAATGATTAATTAAAACTTAAAAACAACTCATGGGACAACCAGCCGCAAGGATCACAGATATGCATGTATGCCCGCTCATCACACCGGCGCTGCCACCGATTCCGCATGTAGGCGGCCCGATAGTAGGACCCGGTATGCCCACCGTATTAATCGGCGGACTGCCCGCTTCTGTAGCAGGTGATCTGTGTACCTGCGTAGGGCCACCGGATTCGGCTATCATGGGATCGTTCACAGTGTTGATAGGTGGTCGGCCCGCGGTACGTATGGGCGACAGCACTGCCCACGGCGGCGTAATAGTATTAGGATGTCCAACGGTATTAATAGGAGGTTAACAATGGCAAAAGATATCAAATCATTTTTAGGGACAGGCTGGAGCTTCCCTCCTTCCTTCGACAAACCCAATGCATCCGTACTGATGGTATCTGATGTGGCAGATATTGAAGAAAGTATCCGCATCATTCTCAGCACCATTCCCGGCGAACGCACAATGCTGCCGGATTTCGGCTGCAACATCCGCAAGCTGGTGTTTGAAGTGGCAGACTCGCGTTTTTCAGGAGAACTGAATCATCTCATCTATCACGCCTTGCTGGAATACGAACCACGGATCAAACTGGTGGACACGCAGATCGTTGACCAGACAATGGAAAGCGGCACCGTATATGTACAGATCAACTATACCGTGATCTCTACCAATACACGGCACAACCTCGTGTATCCGTTCTACTTCCTCGAAGGTACCAACATCAGTACGCGATGAGTAACTACTTTGAAAATATACAGGATGGCGTCAGCCAGTTGGAACGGCAACTGGATGCATTGCAACCTGCCTATGTAAAAGTAGACGACAGAAGTACCTTTGACCTGCTGGCGCAGCTGACGGCGCTCTCCAGCCAGTTTAACTATTATAATTTTAATCATCAGCCGGATGGCGACTGGCAGGAGTTCTTTCATGCGGATCTCGTGATCATGCTCATCATTTGCTCCAATCTCCAGTTCACGGCCTATGAAGAAAAATATCTCTTCCTGCGGGAAGCAATGGGCAAAGCTGGAAATGAAGCCAGTCTTTTTAAACACACCGCCGGCTTCTTCTCCCTGCTCTATGACATTGCCATTGAGCTGATGGATGTATTGCAGAAGTTATCCCTGTCAGATAAACAGCAGGTGATCCGGCATTATGCAGACCAGGTAATCCAGTCTGTGGAAGAAGAAACCACGAAATTATACCGGTATGAACTACAGGTAAAACAATTGTTCCCCTATGAAACGGCCAGGCATCATACGCTCCGCAGCGCCGCTACCACAGCCAGGTTGCAGGCGCTGTTCCCGGGTATTTCAAATAATACCGCCGAAGGGGAAGATACCTTCAGCGGATTTTTTTCGCTGAATGAAATTTATGATACCCTGCGTACTAAATTTTACCAGACTTCCAGCTCTTCATCTTACTATCTGAAGAATCAGCTCCACGAACGGAAACATACGCCGCATATGGGGCTGTTAATGACCTTTACGGAGCTTTACAAACACCTGCAGGACCAGATCAACGAAATGCCCAAAAGGCATCTCGATTATTACTACCGCACCATTCTGGGTATGGAGCCGCTGCATGCCGTGCCGGATAAAGTACATATCCTGATCATGCCGGCGCCGCAGGTAGATAATCTTACCATCGATAAGGGGGAAATAGTGCTTGCTCCCACTATCGCCAGGAAGGAACCGCTGAAATACCAGCTGCGCGATACACTCAAAGTACATGCTACCACTATCACCGCTGTACATACCCTGTATGTAAGTAACTATCTGCAGATCGCGGCGCGGTCGCTGCAAACCAATAACATCTGCGAAGCAGCTATCTATCATGCTATTCACCCGGTAATACCGGCACCGGCATTTGCGAAGCTCACTATCCCGCCTGTTACCTGGCCTTTGCTGGGGGAAGATCAGCACGACCTTTCGCAATCCGTACGCACAATGGAAAATACGTCGGTTGGTTTTATGATCGGGTCACCCGCTTTATACCTTACAGAAGGAAGCCGCTCCGTGCAGGTGCGGGTGCATTTCAACGCCGCCAGTTATGCGGGGCTGATAGCATACCTGCAGAATTTCTCTGCCGTTACCGGCAGAAACCCCGCTGTTATCACCAGTGAACTGATGTCCGGCGCATTTCTTTTATACTACACCACTCCCACCGGATGGGCGCCCATTAAACATTACAACGTGCGTTGCAGCGCCGCGGAGCAGGCAGACAACGCCATACTGATCAACTTCCTGTTGCGCGGCAGCGAAGCTCCTTCCGGTGTATATAACCCGGAAGTGCATGGCGCCAATATTTCTTCAGCGTTGCCACTGGTGAAAATATTGCTGAACAATAACAGCTTTCATCACTCCTACTCTTTTCTCCGTCACCTCGTACTGGAGCGGGTAACGGTAACGGCTAAGGTAACCGGCTTCAGGGCGGTAAAACTGGATAACAATATCGGGGAACTGAATGCTTATAGTTCTTTCAGGATCTTCGGTCCCATGCCGGCAGTCGGTTCATTTCTTGATATCTGTAACACCAATGTTTTTAATAAGTATACAAAAGACTTCAGCATAAAACTGGAATGGCTGGAGCTGCCCAAAAATATAAATGGGTTCGATACCTACTTTGCCGCCTACCCGGGCAATATGACCAACAACGCTTACAAGGTAGGACTCAGCAGCATTAACAACGGCGTATTTTTGCCCGAACGCGGCAACCAGGAACAGTTCCGGCTTTTTGATACCTATCGTGACAAAGAAGGTGATGTGTATCTGGCAGATACCACACTGATCAAAGAGCCCGACTTTAATAAGATCAGTTTCTCCAACGGAATGAAACTGGATAAAGAAGCAAAGCGCAGCGGCACAGCTTACAGGCAGGGCGCCGTCAGGCTCGAACTGTCGGCTCCTTCCGAAGCATTCGGATACCAGTTGTATACACTCATCTTTCCTGAAATAATTTTATACAACGCCAAACACCCCTCGCGGAAAAAGCCAATGCCGGGCCTGCCTTATGTGCCGGTGGTAAAGTCCATTTCCATCAACTATACGCTGGAACATTCCGAATCATTGAAGCCAGGAAAAATATCTATACCCGGCGAAACCATGGAAGTACATCATGTGGGTGTATTCGGGAATGAAGAAATTTATCCCGGCAATGGCGCCAATGATTTCTCGCTGCTTCCTGTGTTCAATGAAGCCGGTCATTTGTATATTGGTTTTAACCAGCTGAAACCGGGAGAAGAGTTGTCGCTGTTATTCCAGCTGGAAGATAAATATTTCACCGACACCACTACCCGCCTTACCCCGTTGAACTGGAGTTACCTGGCGGATAACAAATGGCATCCTTTTGAAGGCATGTGTCTTTTATCAGACAATACCAATAATCTTTCGCGGAGTGGCATTGTAAAGATCAGGGTGCCCTGGGGCATCAATACCAATAACAGCATCATGTCGCCAGACGCCTGGTGGATCAGGATTTCAACGCCTTCCCATGAATGTATCACACCACGGGTCATTGGTATTTTCCCCAATGCAGTAACTGTAGAGCGCGTGTTTGAAGGCGTGGGCGGTTCGCTGGAAAAGGTATTGTCGCTCCCACCACTGACCATAAAAAATACAAAGCGGGATATCCGCACAATCCAGGCCATCTGGCAATTGTTTCCTTCTTTCGGAGGCCGGAAAACAGAGCCGGAAAGTAAGTTCTATACGCGTGTCAGCGAAAGGCTGCGGCACAAGCAACGGCCTGTTGCAGCACTGGATATTGCACAGGTATTACTGGAAGCTTTTCCGGAGATACTGATTGTAAAATGTATCACTGCGCCGCCCGGCGCCAGGGATGAAGATGTAAGCATTGTGGTGGTTCCGCGGCAATCGGACAGTGGCCTGTTTATCAGTGCAGAACCAAAAGTAGACCTGGATACGCTGTGCCGCATCCAGAATTTTATGCAGCAGCATATCTCTCCTTTTGTTGCGTTATCGATCCGCAACCCGGTGTATGAAAGCGTGAAAGTTGTGTGCAGTATTATGTTCAGGGATCCTTCTGAAAACAACCAGAACAGCCACCTGCAACAGTTACACCTTGATATCCAGAAATATCTTTGCCCGTGGTTGTTTGATCCTTCCTCGCATTTGAAGATAGGCAGCACCCTGTATAAATCTGAACTATTGAATTATATCAACCGGCAGCCTTATGTAGAATATATCACCGGTTTTTCACTGGTGCATTTTTATTATACAAAAGATGAAGATACCGGTATGGTGACTGCCTACAGCACAGATACCGCCATAGGCGATCTTCAGCAGGTTACGCCTTCTTTGCCGCAGGCCGTGCTGATCCCGTCGAAGGAACACCTCATTACAGTATTGCGGTCGCCGGAATACAAAGAGCCGGAACCATTGGGCATTGATGCGCTGAAGATCAGCAGCGAACTCATCATCGGTAACGACCATCCCGTTATAACGCCAACGGACCAACGACCGGATCATGCTACCGATGAAGAAATGCTCACGATCTCTATAATGCCGCCCTGATCAATATCTGGCAACTATTCATCTCTTAATATAAACTCCTGACATATGGACATGCAAAATAAAAAAGTATACGGGCGGGATGAGCTGAAACAGTATTTCAGAAATGGTGTGATGCCAACAGAAAATCATTTCGGCTACCTGATAGATTCTACCATCAACAAACAGGAAGATGGTTTTTCAAAAGATGAAGACAATGGCTTGCTGGTATCTACGCTCGGTGACTCCAAGCGGCTGGTATCCTTTTACCGCGCCACCGACGACCTCGAGCCTTTCTTCTGTATGGAAAAAGATGAACAGGACTACCCGGCCCTGCGCCTGAAACCCGGTACCGGTGAAGACGATCAGACCGGCCCCGGAAAGAGTTTCTTTTTTCATATGAACGGTAACCTGGGCATCGGAAAAAAAAGCGACCCCCGTTTTAAAATAGATGTCAACGGTTTTGCCGGTATGCAGGGACGCATGGGTACCTTCAAAACTGGCGCCGTTCCGGCCAATGGCAAATGGCATCCCATCCTGGAATCACTGGATAACTGCCAGGCATTTGAAGTGATGGCCCGAACCGGCAGGAAAGGCGCTGGCAGGGTAGCATTGCTTCATGCCACCGCACTGGCCGCCTATGGCGGATCACATAACCGGATCAGCCAGCGTTGCGCCCACTACGGCTTCTTCTGGAATAAGATCAGGCTGCGCTGGAAAGGCACCACGCACAACTATGCGCTGCAATTACGCTCCAACAGCAACTATGGAGATGGCGTGGAAATATTTTATAACATCACCCGGTTATGGAGCGATGAGCTGTTTATGCCGGATGAGTATTACTATTAATGTTGTCATATGCCCGATAGTCCCGTTCTGATCAACAGAGATAAAGCCATTGCGCCCGCAATGGATTATGATCTATTAATGAAGGAAGCGATTGCCCGCGTGCAGGAGCTATCCGGTACCGAATGGACCGATTACAACCTGCATGATCCCGGTGTAACCATCCTGCAACAGCTGTGCTATGCGATCACGGATCCCGCCTACCGTACCGCTTTCCCGATAGAAGAAATACTGGCAGATAAAAAGGGCGACATTGATCCTTTGCCGCACTCTTTTTTCCGGCGTGCAGAAATGCTTACCTCTGCACCCGTAACGGCAAACGATTATCGTAAAGTGGTGCTGGATGAAATAGACGATATAGAGAATGTATGGATTGAACCCGTGCAAACCGCCCACCCATCCGGTTGTACAAAAGGCGTATACCGGGTATTTATACAGGTGGAAGATGCGATTGCGAGGAACATGAAAGCCAATGCAGACCAGGTACAACAGCTCGCAGCGCAAACCGATCATCTCCTGCAATCGTACCGGAATATCGGGGAAGACTTTGAACCCGCAATAGTACTGCAACCACAGGAAATTTTTATCAAGGCGGAAATTTTTGTAGACAGCAGACATGAACCCCAGCAGATCCTCGCCCTCATGTGCAATGCTTTTGAAATGACTATCCATCCGCCGGTAAGATTTGTATCGGCCGCGGAAATGTATATCAATGGCCATACTGCAGAAGAAATGTATGCAGGTCCGCTACTGAAAAAAGGCTTCGTGGCAAACAGCGATCTGCATCCCCGCAAACAAACTGCCGATCCCGCCGACCTGATGAAAAGCGTATCAGAAGTACCCGGCGTAATGAAAGTAAAAGCCATTTACCTCGCAGATGAAAATGGTAACTTCCAGGCGAAACCTGTACAGATCAAAGAAGGCCACTACCCTTACCTGGAGATGGTGAGTGAAAAACACGAGATAAAAATATCGAGCGATAAATTTGAATACAGTCTGCGTGATGCCGGCTTTCTCAATATGTACGAACAGGTGAAAACGGTGACCCGCAGGAAGTTTGCAGGCCATCAAAACTCCGAGGCTTCCAAACCGCTGAAAGGCACCTACCGTAACTTAGGCCAGTACTATTCGCTGCAACACTACTTCCCGGCTATTTATGGCATCGGGCATGAAGGGCTGGAAAAAGATTCGCCTGCCCTCCGCCAGGCACAGGCAAAACAGCTGAAAGCGTACCTGCTTTTCTTTGAACAACTGCTGGCCAACTATCTCGCGCAGCTGAGTAACATGGGCAATTTGTTTTCACCTTTCCTGCAACAGGTACCCGCAACTACGTATGCCACACAACCATTGTACAACGTACCACACGCCGCCACCTTATTGAAAGCGTTTACCGATCAGGCTATACCAGGCTCCTGGGATGATTTCAGGAAGGATAACGGGAACCCCTATATTAAAAACATGCAGGAAGCCGCAGAGCCAGACAAAGTGTACCAGCAGCGAAAGAACACAATCCTGGATCATTTGCTGGCCCGTTTCAACCTAGTGTTACTGAAATACCCGGTTTCTTTCTATGAACAAACGTATTCCCGCGACGCTCCTCCTACCCGGATCAGCGCGGAGCTGGAATGGAAAGCGGAGATCCTGCGCGACCTGCCGGCACTTAGCGCTAACCGCAACCGGTCGTTTAACTACCGGGAAGATATTTTTAATGAAGGCACCTTATCCGGTTATGAAAACATCTTGCATAAACTGCTGCATGTGCGCGTGGAAAAAAGAAAACGGCTTACCGCCGTATTTGACACCGGCAGCTGGAAAGTAGCGGTGAACCACCCTTCCGAACCACACCTCCATGTTCACCTGGTAAAGGAATATAAAGTAAAAGATGAACTGCTGAAAGTGAATATTGCTGAGAGTACCTCCGGTGAAATCATTACCGACAAGAAATACGACTACGGCCGGCAATCCGTGTCCCTGCTGCGCTACGGACTGGACCCCGGCAATTACCGCATTGTATATGATGAGGAAGAAGATGTTTACCTGGTGGTATACCGTCATGCTGCACACGCATTATGGCAGGTAGTAAGCCGGGAACAGACCCATGAAGAAGCTGCACAGGCGCAAAAAGAAATGATCCGGCACCTGAAGCAGATCAGTATAGCATCCGAAGGATGCTACCTGCTGGAACACCTGCTGCTGAAGCCTGCGTACGCAGACCGCAGTTTTGGATTCCGCATTTACAGCAGGGCCAATAAACTGTTGCTGCAACATGCACAATGGCTCACCCTCGATGAACGGGAAGCACAGCTGGAAAACATGGCGCCGCTGGCAGCGGCCCTTAATGAAAAGGATGCCTATGGCAGCTGGCAACAGCTACAGCAGTATTACAAGATCTACTTCTATCCGGCGGATACGCCGGAACTGTTAACAGCATCGCATTTCACGTCGCCTGATTATAAAGCAGCCGCTGAGAAAACAATGCTGGATCTGCTGTTGCTGATCAGGCAGATGAAAACCGGGCAGCACCGGCAGGTGCGTGTGGCGCTCTATGTAAAACAGGGTGCATCGCAAATGTTGCAGGAAGACTTTTTCAAATTCGGCATGAGCATTATTTTTCCTTCATGGCCGGCACGCTTCCAGTATAAAGAGTTCAGGAATTTTACCGAAGGACTTTTCCGGGAACATACTCCTGTACAGTTCCGCATGAACTTTAGCTGGCTGGGGATCACCGCCATGCAGGATTTTGAATCACGTTATTTCGGCTGGCTCAAAGCAATGCGTGGAGAGGGCGACCGGCCCTCCGCCGCTACTGCATTACTGGAGCTTATGATAAAGGATCCGGCATTTTCTCAACATGTAGTTACCGTATAATGGAAGCACACATCATCCGGCGATACAGCTTTGACATCACCTACGATTCGAGGCCCAGGGCTTTTGCCTTGCAGGACAAAGTAAGTATGCTTTTCCGACAAAGCATCAGCAACCGTACGGATGAACTGCTGCAACAACTGATCCCCGCTGATATGATGGCCTCTATCGATGGCCTGGTGCTGGACATTGGCGCCATTCCTTTCAAAGACCTGGAAACTGAGCTGCCGGCGAAGATACTGGCGGCTTTGCAACAGGCGCTGACCGACCTGCTGTATCATCAGCAGGCAGGCACACAGCATAGCGTTAGCGGGGACATTACCATCCGGAAAGGCGAAGACCGGCAGCTGGAGCTGATGACCTTTTTCCTGTTGCAGGGTGTAATGCCCTGGTGGGCTACTGCTGCTGAACGCGCACAACCGGGAGAGATCGTTTTGCAGTTATCAAAAACATCTCCCGGTAAACTGGCTGATTTTATCCGCAGCATTGGCCGGAGTCAAAGTGTACGGGAGCGGATCGTGTGGCAATTTCCCGTTGCCGTATTACAGGCTATCGTGGAAGTACTGGAGCCGGCGGAAGCATTGTTTATTATTGCCGGAAGCCGGGAAATAGTGTTGCTGCAACAACAGCAGCAACTACTGCATACGGAAGCCAGCGAACTGGAAAAAGCCGTGTGGTTGTTTATGCTCACCTATCTCATTATGGAGCGGGGCAGCAATTTTAACCGCAAAGAGTTTGTACGCAGCAACCTGCTGAAGCTGGCCGGGCATTTCAATCTTTCTTATGAAACCATCCTGGAGCTGTTTTACGAGGCGTTATGGCGATACAAATCTTCCATCCCGGAAACGGGACTGGGCAGCTATATCAGGGATCTTTATAACGAACTAACAGTTACCCCTCAACGAAAACTGGTTTCCGGCAGCGATCCTTCTTACAAAAAATTAATGGCAGATACCGGGGAACAAATCAATGTACTCCGCTACTACCTGTTGTATGGCGCTATTCCGTGGTGGGCGCCGGGTGTTACCCCGGCATCTCTCCAGCTGATGTTTAACAATACCGGTTACCGTGCAGCCACCTCCCTGAAACAGATGTTGCAGCTGGTATTGCAACACCAAACGGCGGCCCACCGGTGGAATGAGCTGATGCAAACCAATGCAGTAGCAGTTGAGCAAACAGGGTATTTAAGGGAGATAAAAAACTGGGCAAACGACGCCATTGCCACGGCGCCCTTTGCCGGAGACACAGGTATAAAACGGTTACTACTCCGCGACGTGATCCTGCACCTGCTTACCTATGGCAGCATTTCCTGGTGGGGAAAAACGTATGCGCACTACTCTCTTAACAGCTTACTGGAGCAGCTGGCCGATCAGCATCCGGACCAAACGCTGACCATCCTCGAATACGCCGGCACCTTACCAGGAGCGATGTACCGGCTGGTTACCGGCGTAAAGCCCGCGGTATTTTTCCGGCTGCTGAAGAGCAGTGGGATGAGCAGCGCCGCAGAAGAAATATACGACAACGTATATACGCTGTTAATGGCCGTGCAACAATTCGTTACGGTGAGTACCCTGCCGCCGGAGCAGTTTATCCTGCAAGCTATCTGGCAATCGCTTGCAGTCACGCGCTACCGGCGGATCAATAAGGAAATATTGCTGCAACATCTGCTCCTTCCTACCTGGTCGGAGACTCCTGTGGCTGCGCCGCATATGATCCGTTTCCTATTGCAACAGCTGCTACCTGTTATTAATCATCTTTCCGGCAATACCGTGCTGGCCAATGATCTGCAGGCATGGACCATACCCGCGCATTCCGTTTCCACGCAGGAAACAGAACGCTTACCGCCGCAGATAACAGCCTCCCCCGACTTGGTAACCAGCTGGCTGCAACAATTCCTGACCACGGGACAATTGCCTCCGGCAGCAGGTAACTCCTCAGTGGCTTATGCAGCAAGATTACTGCAATGGCTATACGAATATCATGAGGAACACATGAAAGTATTGCAGAACAACATTACCTTATCGCCTTCCTTGTTCCGGCAGCTGGAGGAACTCTTCCTGCAACTGGAACCACATATCGAGCCGGTACAGGCATTGCTGCAACCCTGGCTGGAGAAAACCATTGCGGCAGGTAGCGCCCCGTTTACCGCAGGCAGCAATAGCAGGATCTACCAGCCCGCAGTAGCGTTCCGGTCGTTGCTGCAACGTATGCAGCGCTACACCGCTATTACCACGGAGCATCAGCAACAAACAGTGCTGGACGAAGCTAGGCAGTTACTAACGGTGTACCTTACACGCCACCGGTTGCCCGACAAACTGGGCTCCCTGTCAGTATCGGCGACTAATGAAATCATCAAAGCAACCGTGATCCTGTTGTTTAACGCCGCCCCGGCCATCCTTCAACAGCTCTTTACCAGCTACCGGCAGCAGCTGGCGGCCAGGCTGCAGATATATGGGTTATTCTCCTTCTATGCCGGGGTACCTGACAGTCATATCCGGCAAAGCCTGGATGTATTCGCCGTACAGGATAGTTTGCTCCTGTTGCAGGAAACAGCCGGTAATAGTCACCAGGGCAGCATCACCGACCTGCGGAAAGCCGTCCGTTTTTATAAACAGCGCAGCCGGCAGGAACGGAAATTATTCTATAGTAAAATACTACAGCATACCGCGCTGATAGAACAAATGGCGCAGCATCTCGACGAAGAAGCTTTTCTCGATATCATGCAGGATGTGCCGCTTGGCTGGAGCGCTAACGCCACCGATGCGCTGCATGAATTGCAACGGCTGCTGGAAACACTGCTTCCCGGCAGCCAGGAAAAAATGCAGCTGCAACAGGTATTCCGGCGGTTTCACCTGCTATTGCTGGGTGCGCATATACATGTATACGATGCGCGCAGCTATGCTACCCGTTTCCTCGATTTTGTGAACGTGGCGGCGCCCGGCATAGCGGAGGCATTAATCAGCCAGCTGGTAAAAACAGCACAACAGCCGGCAGCACTATCGTATACGCATATACGGCATGTGGTACCGGTATTGCAGCAGGAAGCACAGCTAAATATTACTGCCAACCGCCACCGGGCCTTGCTACGGGAAAGCCTCTACGAAAAAGACCAGCTACAAACCATGAGGGCCGTTACCTCCGCAGCCGCCGGGCCGCCGGAAATACCGGAAATACCGCCACGGGAACCGGAGAGCTGGGCTAAAGTAAAGAAGCCACCACTGGATACCATTTACACCGGCAACGCCGGTCTGATTATACTCCATCCGTTTATTCCTTATGGCTTTAAACGGATTGGCCTTGTAAACGACGAAGGGTTTGTAAACAGGGATGCGCAGCATCGTGCAGTACACCTGCTTCAGTATATGGTAAACGGAAAGGAAATACATGCAGAGCATGAGTTGGCACTCAATAAAATAATGTGCGCCCTCCCACTGGAAGAACCGGTACCGGCAGAGATGTTACTGACAAACGAAGAAAAACAGCTCTGCGAAGAACTGCTGAAAGTAGTGATCCAGCGCTGGGAGAAAATGAACAACTCTTCTGTGGAAGGCTTCCAGGCGGCCTTCCTGCAGCGCGACGGCGCGCTCTGGGAAAAAGATGATGACTGGTGGCTACGCGTGGAAGAACGAGGCTACGACATGATACTTCAAACCTTACCCTGGGGCATTGGCATGATCAAAACCCCGTGGATGGAAAAAACTATATATACAGAATGGGCATACAGTTAATAGCAGCCAATGCGGCTGCATTGGAAAAAGAACTGGAGTGGTTCCGGTTACTGGCCGAAGCACGGATGCAGCAATACTTCCAGCAATCAGTGGTGGAATACCCACCCATGCCGGACCTCTCAGACGATCCATCTGTGTACGCACAGATCATAAAACACTACGGCATGTCGCATGCCGAACGGACCATATTGCTGCTCGCACTCATCCCGCATATACAACCACAGCTGCTGGACATTTTCTTTGTAAAGAACGCTACATACGACAGGGGCTTTACAGAATTTGGCGGTATTAAAGGACTGATGCATGGCGGCTTTTTGCCAACCGGGGAAACAGCCGCTTTTCTGCTGGCTACCGGCGACCTGCAACAACGGTTTAACCTGATCCGCTATTTCAGTCCTGATCATTTCTTTGCCAAACACCAGATCCTCAGACTTACTCCAGCCGGCGAAGAGCCGCTGCTAAGCGGCACCCTGAGCCTCTCGGCCGAATATCTCAGCCTGTTTACACAAGGGCTTTCGCATCGCCCCGATTACAATACACAGTTTCCTGCCAAACGTATTGAAACGGGTATGGAGTGGCGCGACCTGGTGCTGGAGCCGCATGCGATGGAAGAAGTGGAAGATATCCGTACCTGGATAGAGCATGGTACTACCCTGTTGCATGACTGGGGCATGCACAACAAAATAAAACCTGGCTTCCGCAGTCTTTTTTATGGTCCGCCGGGAACGGGAAAGTCGCTCACCGCCTGCCTGCTGGGCAAAACGTTCAACATGGATGTGTACCGGATCGACTTATCAATGGTGGTATCAAAATTTATTGGTGAAACAGAAAAGAACCTTGCGCAGGTATTTGACAGGGCTATCAACCAGCAGTGGATTTTGTTTTTTGATGAAGCAGATGCGTTGTTTGGAAAACGCACGCAAACCTCTTCTTCCAACGACCGGTATGCTAACCAGGAAGTGGCATACCTGCTACAGCGCGTAGAAGATTTTCCCGGCGTGGTGATATTAGCTACTAACCTGAAAGCCAATATTGATGAAGCTTTCGCCCGCCGTTTTCAATCGATGATCTATTTCTCTATGCCTGGCCCGGAGCAACGGTTACGCATATGGGAACAATCGTTTCCCGCACATATAGCGCTGGAAGATAAGGTGAACCTGGAAGACACTGCGCGTAAATATGAAATGACCGGTGGCACCATTATCAACGTAGTGCGTTACAGTTGTCTGATGGCACTGAAACGGGGAGATAAAACCATCCGGCAAAAGGATGTGCTGGCGGGCATCCGCAAGGAGTTTGGGAAAGATGGAAAGATTGTGTAAGCCTTACTGCTACTTCAGCCAGGACATATCGCTTCCTTCAAAATCACTGACCGCCAGTGAAGGGACTTTAATAG
Source organism: Chitinophaga ginsengisegetis (assembly GCF_900168065.1). Lineage (GTDB taxonomy): Bacteria > Bacteroidota > Bacteroidia > Chitinophagales > Chitinophagaceae > Chitinophaga > Chitinophaga ginsengisegetis. Next base: position 391,014 of record NZ_FUZZ01000001.1, read on the forward strand.
ACAGATCGTCTGCCGATATTTTATTTTCCATTGCTTCACTGAAGTACTTTTTATTTCCAATATTGCGGGGGATTCCTCTTATCCTGCTGTTGGTTCTTAATGTTTCCCGCATTCCCTCCGGACCTGTAGAACCCATTGTTTCTAATCCCCGGGGGCTATACAAAGGGTTATCACCTGAAGCGTCAGGATACTCTTTAATCCTTTCGCCATCTGCATATAACTCGTTCAATTTCTTCTCTGCATTGGCGCTGATAAGACTTATATTCTCCGCACCTGGTAATGAAGCGATCAGGTCGTTGGTGGCTTTTTTAGCTTCCGACCTGTTATGAGTGAGCATGCCGGTTTTATAGATCTTCTTTTTTACTTCTTCAAACAAATCAGGATGTTCCACTTCAGCCGAACCGCCGGATGCACCACCTTCCTCCGTATTCTTTCGGAAACCAAGATCGCTGTCTGAATAAATGCCGCCATACTTACTGAGAATACTGTAACGCGCCAGGTCGGATGCAGTGCCAAAATTGGTCCATGTATCATTTGGATCACCAGGTGCTCTTTTAATATAGCCGGCCTCCTTCTGATAATGTTCTGTAAAGATGCTGTTGTCGGCAGAAATATCTTTAATAATGATTCCATGCTCGCCAGCCCAGACAGACATATCTCCAAAACCATTTTGTATATGATTAGTCCGGTCGCGCCAGCGGCTATCAGACCACAACCAGATCTGCGCGGCAGGATTTCTTTCCTTCCACGCAAGTACATTCGTTTTCCCGCTTCCGGGCATGGAGCCTCCTATCCAGATGAAATGAATGATCTTTGGCAGGCCCCCATCTTCCTTACCCTTAAATTCACTGATGTAGTGTTCAATAGCTTGCGCCTCTTTACCTTTCTCCAGCGGATATATTTTGGGCTCCCGCATTAATATCTGTATTAAACCATAGTTTGGTTCAAACAGTGCAGGATTCAATGCAATGATATCACTGATGGTAGGTTCCTCTTCTGTACCTTGATAGATAAACTTTCGCTGGACCGGCGCATGTTGAGAGATACCATTCCTGCCTGCTATGTGATCCGCATTGCTGCGAAAGGTACGTTCCTGGGGGCTATTTCGGGTATACATGGGGATACTGTTTTCGTTAATCCGTATAATGAAATTAACGAAAAAGCGCCGGCTTTCAACATGTTAAAAGAATTAGTTTAACCCGCAGGATTATACAGATACAAGGTTTTCAACACCGGCCTGTTTTCTTAAATTCATCAATGCGTACCGTACCCTTCCCAGTGCTGTATTAATGCTGATGCCAATGGTTTGCGCCATTTCCTTATAACTCAGATCGGCGTAATACCGCAGGATGAGGGCTTCACGCTGCAGTCCGGGCAAACGGTCGAGCATCCTGTTTATTTCTTCAGTCACCTCCGCCCGGATCATGCGGTACTCCTGGCTGTGTTCCGTAACCTCCATATAATCGCCCAGGTCATCGTTGTAGGTGACTATAGTGCTTTGCCGTTGATTAGCTTTCCTGAAATGACTGATACAGGCGTTATGGGCAATCCTTACCGCCCACGCCAGGAACCGGCTGTTATCAACATAGTGTCCCGATTGCAATGCGTTCACTATCTTTATAAATACTTCCTGGAAAATATCTTCTGCCAGGCTTCTGTCTCTCACAAGTAAAACAATAGTAGTAAAGATCCTGTTCTTATGGCGGTATACCAATGCGGTAAAGGCTGGGTTGTTTCCTGCAATATACAGGCGGATCAACTCCTGATCCGTAAGGTCACTATATGGGTTCATACACGGTTTCATAAATTTTGGTCAATGAATGTTTTCAGATGGGGGCCACCCTGAACAGGGCAGCCCTTTTATATACTGGTGGTTGTATTAGCCAACCTAGTCCTTGAGATTTAAATATTTTTTTACCTGGCTGTAGTCGTTCCAGTCGATACCTGCCGCAGATCTTGCAGACACGCCACCGGGAATAATTACATACCTGTATTGATAACGTTTATCCGTAGTAGTGGTACTGATAGGTGCATTCGCAAGCAGGTCGATGGCGCCGACAGAGGCTACAAACCTTACCAGGTAACCATATTCATCTACATACGGCAACGCTTGTACGAAAGAATTGGCAGCAGTACCGAGATTGATATATACGTTGATAGACGCATTGGCCAGTAAAGGAGCTGTTAACTTCGGAGCATCCAGGCTGGCGCCATATATGATGGTGTTAATAGTACCATTCTGATTAAAGATGGTATCTGCAGGCGCAAACGCCACATCCTTCCAGGTGGAATAAATAACATTCGCAGTACCGGGCAGACCTGAATCGCCTTTAGGACCGGTAGGTCCGGGGATACCGCTTGGACCAACAGGGCCCGCAGGACCAGCAGGACCCGGATCTCCATCTTTGGAGCAGGCAGCAAAAAATAATACAACCGCAGTGATCAATGCATAGGGCATAAAGCGTGTAACCTGTTTCATAATGACAATTGTTTGTTTGTTTTTATTGATTAAATGAAAAGATGAAAAAATTGATAGCCGCTACCATACGTTACGGGGACAGGTATCTCCATACTTGTTACCCAGCAGGAAACCGATCATGATTTCATGAGTGCCCCTGCTCACTGTATTCAGGGAAGACGACGTATAGTCGTAAGAGTAGCCAATGTTAAACTGTGAGCTGATGTTTACCCCAAACATAGCCGCCACCCCATCGTTTATACGGTAGGAAGCGCCCAGCCAGAGGCGGTCGCGATACATGAACCTGGCGTTGACATCTACACTGAACGGCATGGCGGTAATCATTTTCAGCATCACCGACGGCATCACATTCAGATCGTCGTTTATCCATAACCGGTAGCCGGTAGTAAAGAATAAATGTGGTACCAGTTTGCCGCTGTAAACAGAGTCGCCTACTACTTTGCCATTATCAAACCCGATTTGCTGCGGGATAATATTCTGGACGGATAAGCCGGCAAAATAATCTGCCGAATACAGCCACAGTCCTGCGTTTACTTCCGGCTTCCATTTGTTCAGTATACCTGTGCTGGTACCCAGTACAGGATCGGAAGGATCAAAGAATTCTACCCTGCTTGCATCCAGACTCACCTGTTGCATACCGATACCAATACCTGCGCTGACGCTGGTTCTGGGAGAAAGATTGATGTGATGCGCATAGGCGCCGCTAATGGAAAAGCGGTTGAGCGGACCGGTTTTGTCGTTCAGCACAGTGAGTCCCACACCCGGATGCGGAGGCGGCGTGGTATAGTCCTGCCAGTAGGCTTTTCCGCGGGGATTACTCCCTTCCGGATCAAAGCCCGTGGGCGACGCGGTACTGTAATCCGATTTACGCAAAGGCCCCTGCAGGGTCATATACGTGGTTACCGGTGCACCTTTCATACCTACCCACTGATGCCGGTGACTGAAGCGCAGGTCCCAGTAGTTTTCAATACCCGCCAATGCCGGGTTGATGATGAAAGGATTCATGATATACTGCGTGTAATGTGGCTGTTGCTGTGCATGGGTAACATGCACGAGCAAAACAAGCAAACCTGTGAGCACAATGTTTTTCATGGATCAGTGATTTTGGGTTAAACAGCCGGGCTGTTACTTTTTAATGATGGTAAATGCCGTTCTCCTGTTCTTCTGCCTTCCTTCCGGATTATCACTACCATCTTCCAGGGTATTGGGCGCTACCGGCTGCGTATCGCCATAGCCTATATAAGTAAGCCTGGAGCGGTCAATACCTTTGCTTACGAGATATTCCACGCAGGTTTTTGCACGGGCTTCCGACAAGCGCTGGTTAAAGGCGGGCTTACCTTTGCTATCCGTGTGCGCACTCAGCTCTATATGCATATCCGGATTGGCGGTGAGCAGTTCCGCGAGTTTATCCAATGAAGGGAATGAACCTTCCTGTAACGTTGCCTTGTTGAAATCGTAATACACGTTTTCCAGCACTACCGGGGCTTCCGGCGTAACGAGTTTCGCCAGGCATAATACCGGCACCGTCACACCGGCGGTGTCTTCGTTCAACGGAACGGTTATCTGCTGCGTATTTGTCGTATATCCATCTGCGTTAGCTACGGCTTTTAACGGTAAAAAATCTTCCACGGTAAAAGCATAGCTACCATCGGCGGCAGTAGTGTGCGTGTATACCACTTTATTGCTGATGGTATCTATTACGTTAATGGCTGCACCTGCCAGCGGCGTATTATTATCGCAGGATACCACGATACCGCTTAATTGCTTCGGCGGACGGTTTTTATGTACAAAGAACAGCTCCAGGCAGCATTCTGCGGCGCGGTCGGTACCCAGCAGTACTTCATCCAGCAGGTTTTTATTATTGCTTCTGCTGGTAAAATAAATATCATCTTTCACAGAGTTCACCGGGTAACCCATGTTCACCGGCGCTTTCCACGTACCTATATTTCCTTTGCTGGAGAAGAAGTCGTACCCGCCCATGCCCACGCGGTTGTCCGCAGAGAAGATCAGCGTTTTGGTAGCGGCATGATAAAATGGCGCCTGTTCATTGCCGGCGGTGTTGATTACTTCTCCCAGGTTAGCTGTTTGCAAGGGTTTACCCGATTCATCAATGGTGGCATACCATAAGTCGAAACCACCGTAGCCATCGGCCCTGTCGCTGGCGTACAACAATGTTTTGCCATCTTCCAGTAAATACGGTTGCTGGGTATTATTACCTGCCGAATTCACCAGTGCATCCATCACTACCGGGTCGCTCCAGTTATCGCCGTTTTTACGCGACACATATATGGCCGACACTTTCTTACCATGATCAATATGCCAGCGGGTAAGGAATAACAACTCCCCGTTGGGCGACAAACACGCAGCGCCCTGGTGTAGTCCTTCCGGTTGATCCAGCTTTAACAGACGGATACCGGATACCTCCCCGGCTTCATAGCTGGCGGTATATAAGCGGTTGATATAGGTATGATTTTTTTGAAAAGAACTATCCGGCCTAGTAGAGGTAAAGATGAGGGTACTACCATTGCTCCACAAAGGCGCATAACTGGCGCCGGTGGTATTTAACGCAGGAGGCGCCTTCTTTACGCTGTACTCCGACAGATCTTTTTTATTCAGCTGCGCCATAATAAATTCCAGGTTCTGCAATTCGCGTTTAGCCGCTTCCGTGAATTTGTCATTAGCGGTATAGCCGTCGAGAAAATTTTTAAATGCCTGCGTGGCTTCTTCATATTTAGCCAGTGCGCGCAGGGATACCGCATAGTAATAAGACGCCAGCGGGAAACTGGTTTTATCCAGTTCCATCACGGATTCATAATATGGCGCCGCCTTACCGTAGTTATGAAGATTGCGGTAACTCTCAGCCAGCTTATACACCGCCTGTTGCTCACTGCTCACCTTTACTGTTTTATTTTTTACCACAGACACGGCGGCATACGGTTTGTAAGTATCCGGCTTCACCGTTTTGGTGCGGGAGCCCAGGTACTTTTCATAATAGGTAGCCGCTGAATTGTAGTCTTCTTTACTGTAGTACTGATCTGCCGCCTTGAGGTAGTTATAGGTAAACTGTGCGAACGACATCATACCGGATAACAGCAATGCGGAAGTAAATAATATTTTTTTCATGAGATCCTGTTGCTTTTAAAAGTTGATTACAATCGTGGACAAACAAATTCTACATCCGGTGTTCTTACCGATCTGCGACCAATGAACGTAAGGGATATTTCAAAGCTGTTGGAGCCATGCGCCATTTTGCTGAGATCGGAGGTATTGATATCATAGCTGGCGCCAAGCATCATGTTTTTATAGATGAATCCCGCGTGTGTAGTCACGGCATCTTTATACCGGTAGTTCACGCCCAGCAGGAAATCCGTTCCCGCGGCGGCATTCAACTGGCCATAGGCGCCAATCATTTTTTCCTGTGCAGGTCCCTGCTGCATGAACAGGAAGTTGGGCGTAATGCTGAGTATTTCAGACAGTGTTAACTTCACGCCACCATGTACATTAAAGCGCATCGGGAAACGGGCATCTCCTTTGGCGCTGAACTGGTCCTGTGGTTTTGTGAGATGCATAACGGATACGCCGCCATAGATGTTAAAGTTCTTCCCGGGGGTAGCGTCATAATACAAAGCGCCTGCACCGGCATCAAAGGAGGCTGCCGAGTTGCGGGTAAGTACATCCGATACCGGGTTGCCGGGGTTGTATCCCGTAACAGGATTCCACTGCTCACCATAGGTGAGTTTGGATGGGTCAAACCTCCGCTGGATAAAGCCGAGCTGTAAGCCAAAGTTTAACTGGTGATAATGGGAAGCATCCAGTTTCACACCGGTGTAGGCCGCGCTTACGTAGGCGGTGGTATAATTGTAACCGCCATCGCCGGCAGTTTGGTTTAATACGCTGGCGCCTATATTAATATTCTTTGCAGTGGGTATTTCCCCGCTTACGCCATATGTTTTAAACGGGCTGATATTTCCCCACTGGGTACGGTAAATTGCCGCCACGCGGTAGTCGCCGTCAAATACGCCGGTAAGCGCAGGGTTTAACCACGACGGATATACGTAGTACTGGGAAAAATGGGGATCGGTTTGCGCCATTAACCGGGTACCGGAGCATACAGTGGCTGCAAAGATGAATAAGGTTGCAATGATCGTTCTCATTTACAATACAATTTTATGTGAATGATTTACTTTACCTGATAATAGTTACATAGCCCGTGATAGGCGCCATACCTGCCCTGAGCTTAATTACATAATAGTAAGTGGCCAGTGGCAGCTGGTTGCCTTTAAACCGTCCGTCCCACGGTACACTATAACCGGTGGAGCGGTATATCCTTTGTCCATAGCGGTTAAATACTTCCACGGTGCTTTCTGCATAATCAGACAGGTTGCTGATGATCCAGGTATCATTCACACCATCTCCGTTTGGAGAGAAAGCATTTGGTGGCGCAACGGGCTTCAGCACTTTCACCGTCATGGCGTCACGTGCCATACAACCGTACTTGCCGATGGCAGTAAGTGTGTAAGTGGCATCATGCATAGCGGGAATTACCGGCGACAACACCGTAGGATCGGGGAAGTCGGCTGCAGGGTCCCAGGCAAAAGTGAGGTTCACCGAATCGTTGGCCACAGGCCTGAAGCTCACAACAGTACCCTGTGGCACAACAAAGGATGGTCCGGCATCTATCACCGGCTGGAGGTATACGATCACCTTACTGCTATAGGCAGAAGATCCGCAACCCGACTGATTTGCTACCTGCAACTGCACACTGTATTCACCAGGTGCGGTATATTTTTTTACCGGGTGCTGTTCAGTAGAAGTGGTGCCATCACCAAAGCTCCACTCCCATTTATTAATGGTTCCGGTAGGATCTGTACTCTGATCGGTAAATACATTATCGGCGCCCTGGCAAAGGGTATCCGGCGTTACTTTAAAGGACGCCACCGGCTGACCAAAGAAGGCACTTAATGTTTTAGCCGACGAATCTTTACAACCATAAGCAGTAGTAGCCACCAGTTTCACATTAAACGGTCCAAAGGCTTTGTACTGCCAGACAGGATCTTTTGCTGCGGAGCCTGTACCACCATCGCCGAAACTCCACTGATATGAAAGGCCCGACTTATCTTTTGCTGTAGTGAGATTGGTAAACGCAGCGGTTCCATCCGGCATACATACTTTGGCAGGTAATGTGAAATCTGCTTTAGGCAGCTCATGCACGGCCACTATGGCTTTGGCGGTATCGCTGATGCAATTATGATCACTCACTGCCACCAGCTTCACGAGGTAAACGCTGTCTTTCAGGTAAGTGATGGTAAACGGATTGTTATTGGTGTTGTTTCTCAATGTACCATTGGCCAGGTCCCATTTCCAGTTGGTAATGTTTCCGGCGGAGATGGTAGACTGGTCCGTGAAAACGGCACTCTGCCCCAGGCACAAACCTGCCGTAGCAGTGAATGCAGCTGCAGGTTTAGGATATACTACCAGCGTAGTGGAAATAGAATCGGTACAGCCACTGTCGGTGGTAAACACATACCAGATGGTATGCGTACCGGCGCCTGCGGTGGCAGGTGTGAAGTTACCCGTGGAGTCCGTAGCCGGGCCACGATAGTAGCCTTTACCGGCCACGCCATTTTGTATAGTGGCTTTGCCTACTGCTATGGTACCGGGCGTGTTTACGCAAACGCCGGTCAGGGCAGCATAGGCCAGTTGTGGTTTCAGTTTAAAAGTAGCCGTTACCGTAGTATCTTTCGTACAGCCTTTATCGGTAGTTACACTATACTTAATGGAGTAAGTGCCAAACTTCGTATAGGCGTGCGTGGGATCTTTCGCCACGGAGGTATTCGGATTCGCAGTTGTTGCGTAGGCATCCCCGAAGTTCCAGGCATGTGTACTGATGGTTTGCGCATCAGGCACTACTGCGCCGCTGGTAAACTGTACCAGGCCGCCTACCGGGAGGCAATCGCCGGGATAAGCGAAGAGCGGATTGGGTTTGGCATATACCGTAACCGTTTTTGAAACGGTGTCGCTCACACAGAGGTTGCTTACTTTCACCACGTGTTTTATGGTGTAGGTGTTATGGTCTTTGTAAGTAATCGTTTGTACGGCGCCGGTAGTGGCATTCAGTACAGAATCATTACCAAAGTTCCAGTACCACGACTTTAAAGGCGCTGTACCTCCATAGGTAGCGTTATCAGTAATCTTCAATACCCCTCCTTCGCACAATGCCGCGGCGTCTGTAGTAAATGACGCTACCGGCTTAGCCACTGCAGCCACCTGGAAGGAAGTATCTCCCACACAACCATCTCTTGAAATTACCGTTAGCTTTACGGCAGCATTACCTACAGGAAATACTTTTCCTACCTGTATGCCACTGTCTTTTACCGCTCCCGGGAACTCCCACTGCCAGCGATCGATCAGCGGATTCTTCAGGCTTGTATCTCCCTTAAAATAAACAGTATCCAGTGTGCACCCGGTATAGGTGTAGGTCATTACCGCACGCGGCTTTCCTTTCACGGGTACCGTGAATCCCACCTTCTCTGTGTTGTTACAGTTTTCAATGCTCGGATGTGTGGACATCACCGGCACATCGTACTCTCCTATGGCGCTGAACTGGTAAGTACCGGGTAAAGAGTATTTATAATAAGTGATCCCGTTGATCAGTACCGTACCGGTGCTTACCGGCGCGTTGACTGTTACATCTGCATTTGGTGTAATGGCGGTGCCAAGTGTGCTGAGCCGCCATACCATTTTTGTAGGCTTATACGCCATTAAAATGGATAATTGCACGGGCGTATTGGTACAGGTGAAATCATTCGACGTTTTAGAGGTATCATAACTGTTGTGAATAGAGCCTACGGCATTGAGGTTATTGATCAGTGTGCCTGCGTTATAACCATAACTTTCCACGCTGCCCAGGCCATAGGTAACCGCGGTGAAAGCCGAGTCGCTGCTCACAATACATTGTGCAGGTGCAGCCGGCCATCTTTTGATCACCACCGTATAACCGTTGAGGTTAGGGTGCGGGTACGAGAAGTCGAACAACGGGCTGCCGTCAATCCTGAGCGAGGTAACGCCGGCTGTGGGAATGATCATGGTGAGATAGTTGGTTTCTATAAACTCACGGTCGTTCCGGTAAAAACCAATCCGTTTGATGGCCTGTTCAATAGGACTCAGGTACACCATTTCCGGATCACCTAATCCGCCATTGTTGCCACAGGCACCGGACGATGACATAAACTGCGCCACCAGTACCGGTTTATCGGATTCTATATAATCGGCGGTATTGCTAACAAACTCGTAGTAGGAATTGGCGATCAGACCGGTGAGGATAACACCATTTCTTTTTACAATGGTAGCAGGATCTTTCACCACTACTTTATAGATATTATACTGGAGAGTAGACGGCATATCATCTTCAGACGTGGGCGCGGTGAGATAACGTTTACCCCATGCCTGGAACGGGAAAATCTGCTGGATATTATTATCGCCGCTGCTGCCGGTGTTATTGCAGGTAATGGCCGTACGGCTGCTGCCGGAATATACAGCCACGGGATAACACTGTCCCATTGGGTTACCGATCGATTTAATGGTAGTACCGGTCAGCTGCCGGCCTGCACCACCACCAAGCGAGGCGCCTACCAGCTGGTAAATATCCCCCCGGTTTAGTGTAACCGTAAACGGTACGCCGGCAGGCCGGCCGTTGCGGGTTAATACTGAAGGCGTGATTTCCACTACGGTATTATTCTGATTTGCTATTACGAACATCCAGGAGAAACAGTCATCTGCGTAGTTCTGCATACTGTTTACAGAGATGTAGGAATAGCCCCACGTTTCTTCCGGCATCAGCATCGTAGCACCCGAAGAAGCGCTACCATAAATATGCGCATAGGCAACAATGGGCACGTTACTTTGTATGTGAATAGACTTGCCCGTAAAAACACCTTCACCGCCGGTACCGCCAAAAGATGGCGGCAGGGAATACAGTCGTGCATCTATAGCGCCCGATTTGGGGATCAGGTCAGAAGCAATAACGGTATTAGCCGGGATGCTATACGTGCGCGTCCAGGTGGTGCCGGTAATGCTCACTGTAACTGTGGCAGGTTGCTCTGCACTCAGGTACAGGATCATTTCCTGGCTATTGCTTTGCCCCATTTCCATGAACTGGTGGTGTCCGTAGCCCACCCAGAAATCTTTCCCTTTATTGGAAAGATTCTGGGCGTATGCAACATTGGCTACGAACTGAAACAGGGTCAGGGATACGGCAAGGCAAAGTCGCTTTATATATATTAGTTTGGTTGACATCTTCTTCAATTTTTCATATTGAAATGATTATTGTTTGATGATCATCTTCGACGTCGTTGTACCATCTGCAAAAATGGTATTCAGCATATAAGCTCCTCTCTGGATATCCTGTACATCCAGCTGGTTGTTTTTACCGGTAACGGCTACACGCTTGATGGTTTTGCCATCCATCGCGTAGAGTACCAGCTGTTGAATGGATTTATGCGATTGTATAGTGAGGGAAGAAATAACCGGGTTCGGATACACCTTCACAGATCGCTGCAACATTAAAAGGCTGTCGATATCCTGGCGCATGGGCCGGATAGTTGCATTGGCACAAGGCCAATGCAACATCCAACACCCAATGACTAACAGTAACAACTTCTCTATGCTTACTTTTTTCATATAACTGTTTTTAGCGGATCAGGTTAATAACTCCTTTCTTCTCTGTTTTACTTCCATCTGTAAGGGTAAGATGACATACATAGATGTATACGCCGGAAGGCAGTGCCTTTCCTTTGTAGTTGCCATCCCAGCCTACAGACTGGTTATTGGATTCGAATACTTTTTCACCCCACTGGTCAAAAATGGTGATGTGCAGCTGTTTGATGATGTAACCATACACCAGCAGTACGTCGTTTCTGCCATCGTTGTTAGGTGTGAACGTATTCGGGATATAGATGCCATCAGGTAAGGTTTTACCTTCTGCCGGCAGCGATGCTTTGTCTTCGCAACCTTTCGCACGCACAATCAGTTTCACGGTCTGTACCGGTTGTAATCCGTTGACGATATGCACCAGTCCTTCCCTGCCGGATGTTGGCAATGTCCAGCTGGTACCGCCATCCAGGGATACTTCGTAGCCGGTGGCATTGGCAACTGCCTTCCATTTAAAGCGGATCATGTTTACGCCTACGCTGTCGACCGTTACCACCGGTGTTTCCAGAACCGGCAATACATGTATAATGGCTTTGGCGCGTGCCAGTCCGGGACATCCGTGTGTGAGTGTTTCCAGGTAATAGTTACCGTCGGCTGCAATATTATTAATCGTGTAGTCGTTGCCGGTATGCAGCAGGTTACCGCCTGTTGGGGCATCGTACCAGTTGTACAATACGCCGGGTTCAGGATTCTTTGCAGACAAGGTAACATCCGTGCCGTTACATACGGTCATAGAGTCTTTCACGAGTTGAGCCACCGCCGGCGCATACACTTCTACTTCTTTGGTAGTATCGCCTACGCAACCTTCTGCTGCCACAATGCTCAGTTTCACTTCTTTCACACCCGGGTATCTGAAGTACTTCAGGGTATCTTTTGCAGACGACACGGTAGAATCGGCAAAACTCCATTTCCAGGTGCTGATACCCACACCGTTGCTGGTAGTGGCAGTGCCTTTGAACAGGGCGCCGTCGTTCAGGCATCCGGTATAGTCAACACTGAAATCAACCACCGGCGCAGGAATTACCTTTATCTGCAGGATGCTTTCAAAACTGTTGCTGCAGCTTTCTATATCCGGATGTGAAATCAGGATAGGCACTTCATACAAACCTGGTTTGCTGAAGATGTAATCAGCCGGTACGGTAAAGCGATAGTATTTCCGGTCGTTGCTGATCAAAGAATCCACTGGTACCGGGTTGTTTTGCACGATATCGGTTTTAGGCGCAAGGCTGGATACCTGGCTGAATTTCCAGGTGATCGCTGTTGGTTTCACCGGTATGAGCATGGAGAAACGGAATGGTGTTTTGGCGCAGGTGTAGGTGTTGTTCTGACCACTGTTATTCATTACGTTGTTGAATGAAGGCAGGATGTTCAGATTTTTTACCAGGGTACCGGCGTTGTAACCATAGCTTTCTACACTACCGAGGCCGTAGGTTACGGCCGTAAAGGCAGAGTCGCTGGTTACGGTACACTGTGCCGGAGCGGCCGGCCAGCGTTTCACCACTACCGTATATCCGGCAGCGTTAGGATGCGGATAGGTATGATCGAAAGTAGCGCTACCGTCGATCTGCAGGGAGGATACACCTCCCGTAGGTATAATGAGGGTAAGATAGTTGACAGTGATAGCCTCCCGTGTATTCCGGTACAGTCCTACCCTTTTAATACCCTGTTCTACCGGGCTCAGGTAAATCATTTCCGGATCCCCGTTGCCGCTGGTGTTGGGGCAGCTTCCGCTGGAGGACATATACTGTGCCACCATGACAGGCTGGTTGGCTTCAATATTATCAGCCGTGCCGCTTTCAAACTGGTAGAACCGGTTGTTGATCAGGCCTGTTAAAGTGGCGCCGTTTATTTTCACTACAGTGGCAGGGTCTTTCACCAGCACACGGTAGATGTTGGTCATGAACGAACTGGCCGAGCCGCTGGAGGAAGTAGGTGCTGTGAGATACTTTCTGCCCCATGCCTGCGACGGGAAGTTCTGCTGGATCAGGTTATCACCTGAACCGCCGGTTTCGATGCCGCAGCCAATGCCGGTACGGCTGCTGCCGGAGAACACCGCCATCGGGTAGCATTTTCCATCTTCATTGATCACCGATCTCACATGACTGCCGGACAAGTCGTAGCCTTCGCTGCCACCGCCTGGCATCATGGCGCCCAGTACCTGGTACACTTCACCTTTATTCAGTGTAACCGTAAACGTTGTATTGGCAGGTTTACCTGCCAGCGTAGGCACTGAAGGTGTGATTTCCACTTTTGTATTATCATAGTCCGCTATTACATAGAACCAGGAATAGGTGTCTGTGCTGTAATTCTGCCTGGACGAGAGCGTAGCATATTCATAGCCATAGGTACCTACCGGCAGCAGCATGGTGGCGCCGGAAGAGGCACTGCCATAAATATGTGCGTAGGCAACAATGGGCACATCACTTTCTATGCTGATACCTTTATCTGATAATCCTTCTTCTATCAGGCGGGCATCGCTCAGGCCACTCTTTGGTATTATTTCGGTAGTGATGGTTTTGTTGGCGGGAATGTGATACACTCTTTCCCAGCTGGTACCATTAATACGTACTGTTACGTTAGAAGAATCCTGTGCATTGAGGTACAGCACCATGTTCTGCGAGTTATCCCCGGAGAAGAACTGGTGATGGCCGTAACCCACCCAGAAACGGGTACCACGGTTGGAACTGTCGGCCGGCTGCAGCAATTGTGAAGTAACCGTACCGCCATTAAGACCGGTAAATTTATCCAGGAAGTGTACCGAGCTATCCCTGATTACATTCGGGATATCATATACATGGCTCAGCGAATCTACGATCCATGCGTTGGCGCTATCCGTGCGGCCCATCCGGATATCCTTCTGGCGCCTGATATAACCCTGCCACGGATCGATATAGAACTGATCGATGTTGAAGTTATACTGACCATTAGCCGGTGTTACATCCACATCGGTATAGAAATACATAAAGTCCCTGCCGGTAGCCAGATTTGGCGGCCTGATACCGGAGTAGCGTCTTACCGCTATATTGTTAGGTATAGCCGTGCCCGGGTTCCAGGTAATTTTTGTTACCGTATCCGTACCAAACATAAATGTTTGCGTAACGCCCGGAGCCGGTGTGGCCGGGAATGCCGGGAGTGCCGGTGGTACAGCAGTAGGCAGGAATTCGTAAGCGCCCATATCCGGTACGCCTTCTGTGAGCTTAACTGCCCTGGCGGCGCCGTTGATGTCCTTATCGTTACCTTCTATCTGTACACCACGGCCATGAATAGCCCATACATCGGGGATAGCAATAGCAGGTTGCAGGGTGGTATCATCCGTAAATGCTGGTTTGTAAACAATAGAATTTATATCCAGCGTATCTGCGGTAATGTAATCATGCAAAGTCGCATAGCTGCCCGCAGGCGTCTGCTGTTTCACCAGCACCGTGCCTTTTGTATACAGGGTATTATAATCGCTCTTCATGTACAGCGGGTTAGCGATATACATGGCGATACCACTGGTGTCTGAAGCAAAAATGTTATTCTTCACTTTAACATTACCATAGTAAGATGCGGTATGATTGAAGTACGCGGCATAGTTATCGCCGGTGGCAATGGAGCTGTTCAGTACCGAGTTATTATAGTAGTTGAGGTTGGAACTGCTTGCGCTATAGATACCATAGGCATTCACTCCATTGGCTTTCACGCTGATCACGTTGTTGGAAACGGTGGCGCCATCTGCCTGGTAAAGTTCCAGTGCCCGGACTTCCCCGGTAATGTTTCCTCTTGCTGTAATACGGTTTCCGGATACAATGCCTTTCACACCTGCATCGGAAGTAGCATAGTAGAGATATATTCCGTGAACATCATCGGTGGTGTTGGTCACCTTAACTTTATTCCCAGAAATCGTGTAACCGTTGGTGTTATCTGTATAGATACCATAGGCATCAGCTGCCATATCGCCGCTGAGGTTCACCTGGTTGCGCCGGATCATGAGGCTATCCGCATACTCTACATACAAACCGTTTGAATACGGTTTCTCTATAATATTGCTATCCAGTGTAAGTCCGCGTGCAATAGCGCCGTAACTGCCTTCCCAGTAAACGCCATTCGATCCGTTGGTGATGGTATTACCGGTGATTACGTTGCCAATACCGATACATTCGTCGGCGTACACACCACTTACGGTGGTACCGGTGCTGGTGCTAACCGGCAAAGGAATAGCGCAATTAACGATGCTGTCGTACGAAGATTCTTTGGCATATACCACTGCTCTCGCGTTGGTGGTACCAGCCGGTTTAATAGTGATAGCCCTCCAGGTAACGTAATCCACACTGTCCAGCTGCAACACATAATTCAAGGCAGATGTACCGGCGTAGGTAAGCGTTACCGCAGCGGCGCTGTTTGTTTCACTCCGGAAGGTTACCCTGTTTACTGCAGAAGCACCAGGGATATGATGCATGGTGATCTGCTCTGTATAGGTGCCTGCCTTTGCGAGGAAAGTAACGGGACCGGCTATACCGCATTCCAGTTTGGATACAGCACTGCTGAACGACTGGAAGTTAGTAAGACTGGTAGGCGCTGCCGGATTGATGGTATAAGTACCTGCCAGCAGTGGCGGGTTCAGGTTAGCCTTTACTACAGTAGAATAAGCACTGTCCGTACCTCCGCATATAATTAAGCAGCGGTAGTAGTTTTCTACCCCGATGGTAGTATTAAATACACTCACATATTGTGAATCGCTGGCAATTACCCACGGGCCTGTAGCAGTAGCAGAACGCTGCCACTGGTAGGTTTGTGTGCCACCCGTGCTGTTGCCCGTGAGGTCCAGTTTGATATCGGTACCCATACACACCGGTGTAAGCGGGAATACGGTTGAAGTACCCGGTACCACTGGTTTGCTGCAATTGGGAACACTCACTTCGTAAGCGCCCATATCCGGTTTGGTAGTGCTCCTGGTTACACCGAGGATATCCGTGGTAATGCCTACCGGCTTACCGGTATTATCCAACGGAGAAATAACGGTGGCATAGTTACCTGCAACAGGATCTGCAAACACAGGCTGGATGGACAAGGAGTTGCTATCCAGTTTGGTAGCGGCTGTCCATGCAGCCAGCGTAGGATAGTTACCACCTATATAAGCTGTATTGAAATTGCTTTTTACATAAATATCATTGTAATTGGAAGTAAGCGCGGTGCTGGTACCGATGCTTAAACCGGTTCTGTTTCCTTTACCGGATCTGCTGACATCAAGAATATTATCAAAGAACTGGATACCGGTAGCAGTACCTGACTGATAGAAGCCGGTAGTTCCGTTGGAAGAGGTATTCTTAAGATCATTCAGCGCAACCGTGTTGTGATAGTAGTATACATAGTCGGCACTGTAGTTGGAGAGGCCATACTGCGTACCCTGACCACGGAAATCATAGATCACGTTATTGAAAACCTTCGCCGGATTGGTAGCAGTTGCATCTGCATAGGAGAACTCCATACCGTAAACAGTGGAGGTGCTATTTGGTGCGCCACCCAGCAGGTTGTGGATACGGTTGTTGCTTATCACCACATCTGCCCCTTTGTTATCAACGCTGATACCATACACGGAGTAACTGTTATTGTCACGGCCCGGTCTGGAAATATCATTATGATCTATCAGGGTGTTGGTGGTATAGCTTACCGTAATACCTGTTTCATAAAACTCTTTTATGACGTTGTAGCTAATGGTATTGCGGGTAGGAACAGAAGCAGTAGCGCCATAGATGAGCACACCATTGTATCCGCCGGTAATGGTATTTTTTGTGATGATGTTACCATCACAGTCGTTACCGGTGCCGGTGGTGGGACTGGATTCGCTGCCGTTGATCACGATACCGGCAAATTCATTATAGGTACCGGTTTGATCGATGATGATGTTACAACGGCGGATGGTGTTGCTATCTGCATTATTGAGCATTTGCACACCATATCCATAGTCGTCGCTGGTAGCATCTATAGTGAGGCTGTCGAACGTAATATGATCGGCGCCACGCAGTTTTATCACGGCTCTTTCATTATCATCGGAAGGCGCAAATTTTATCGTATTGCCGTTACCGTTAAAGGTGATGGTATTAATAGCAGATGTACCTGCGATAGAATCCAGGATCAGCTGTTCCAGGTAAGGACCGGATCCGGCCACCACATTCATTACCACAGGGCCTTGTATACCGCATTCCATAGCCGCTTTGGCAGCGTTGAAGCTGATAAAGTTAGTAGCACTGGCCGGTGCGTTTTTATTGATGGTATAACCTCCGCCGGGGAACGCCTGGTTTACTGTAAGCAGTATTGGCTGTGAGTAAGCCGTATTACCACTACACGTAACGGCTACACGGTAATAGGATGTTATAACCGCTGTGATAACCGTATCAGGATTGGTGAGCACATTGCCGATGTTGGTGTATGTGCCTGTAGCGGTGGCTGATCTTTGCCATTGGTAGGTTTGCCCGAGCCCGATAGAATTATCGGTGAGTGATAAAGCCACTTTCCTGTTTACACAAATCACCAATGGGCTTACCTGCGCATTACCTGCCAGTGGCGGGTTAATGCAGGGGCCGGGTGTAAACTCATATGCACCGATATCAGGTGTGGAGGCGCTTCTTACTGCATTATTAATATCTACCGTAATATTTACCGGTACACCTTTATTGTCGATAGAGGCATTTGCCGGCTGATAGTTACCGGTAGTAACAGATACAAACAGCGGATTGGAACTTACCGAGTTGCTGTCCTGTAAAGAAGCGGTTTGCCAATCGAGGAGTGCCGCGTTATTAGCGCCAAAGTAGCCTACATTGCTGGTACCGCCGCTGGCGGCCAGGTAGTAATCATTCCTGTTGGCATGAATCGTACCATTGGTAGCACCGAAATAAATACAATATTTACTGCCGCCACCACCACGTGTTACAGCAATGAGGTTATTTAAAAACTCTATACCATCGGCTTTGGATGTTTGATAAAAGCCGCGGGCAGTATAGGTAGTACCTGTAGTAGAAGTTCCATCCAGCGCAACGGTATTATGGTAATACCAAACGTTGTCGGACCCTGAATTGTAAATACCATAAGCATCTCCCTTACCAGTATAATTATACATCAGGTTATTGCTTACCACGTTTTCCAGCTGCGCGAGTGCATCGGTACTGCTGAAGTAAATGCCATAAGCTGCACTGGTGCTGTTGGGAGCGCCACCAAAGGGATTGCTGATGATATTACGGGTAACGTTTGCCTTTGTACTGAGATTTGTAAAATAGATACCATAGAACGTACCAACGCCGGTACGTGCCGGCCGGCTGATCGTATTATTTTCTATCAGCGTATTAAAGGAACCGGTTACATAGATACCGTAGTTATAGAAATTGCTGATCTTATTGCCGGTAACTTTATTATTACCGTTTGCAAAGGTATTGCTGCCGGTTAACGCAATTCCATAGTACCCGCCGTTGATAATATTATCAGAGAAGGTATTAAAATCGCATTTCGCCTCTCCGGTAGTAGTTGCCGAAGTGAGCGAGCTGCTGATGACGATACCTGCGTTACTGCTAGTACTGGCAGTAGAATCCAGCAGGAACGTACAGTTTTTGATGGTGTTGTAATCGGCATCGTTGGTGAGATGTACGCCCCATCCGTTGCTGGTACCACTGGTTTTAATTACCAGGTTGCTAAAGGTAAAATAGTCGGCGTCCGACAAGCGGATCACTGCCGGTGCTGAGGACGTGCCTGCAAAGGTAAGCGTGTTGCCGTTACCGTTAAAGGTAATGGTATTGGTAGCAGAAGCGCCTGGCACAGGTGTGATGAGCAGCTGTTCGGTATAAGGACCGCTGCCTGGAGCTACGTTAAATACTACCGCGTTATTGATACCACACTTAATAAAGTTGTATGCATCATTAAAGGAGGCAAAGTTATTACCACCGGTGGGCAGGGCCTTATTAATATTGAAGACGCCTGACACCGGCAGCGGAGAAGTGACTGTTACAGCGTTGGAGGTAACAGTGGTATTGGAAGTGACACAGGTTACGTTACAGCGGTAGTAGCTGGTAGCCGGCTGTGTGGTTACAAGCCGGTTGGTAGTATCGTTGGGCATGTTGGTCCAGGTAGTATTATCAGTGGACTTCTGCCATTGATACTTAATACCTGAAGCGACGGTGGTGCCAGACAATGTTATGATCACCTGTCCGTTCATACAAACGGTTGATGAACTGGCAGTAGCCGTTCCTGCGGTGGGTGTACCGGTGCAGGCTACGGCTGGTGTCCAGGAAAAGATCACATCCGGACGGGTGGTCATTGAACCGGTATTATCGGTGTTAGTGGTACCACATAGATAATTCAATCCGTCGGAGCGGTAAGTATGTGAAGCATCAAAGGGAAGCCCTGTTGTATAAGGTACTTCCGGGTTGTTGGTGTAGGTAAGGCGGGTATCTGAATCAGGTGCGCCGTTACATATTTCCACTACAATGTTATCTGTACCATTCCAGAAAAAGCCGGAGACAAAGGGAAAAACATTGGTGCCGGTTTGCGGAAGGTAATTAACGGGACCAAACACCTGGTTGGTGATGGGCACCCAGGTGCTGTTGTCCAGCGAGGTATCGGTGGTAGTACCAATTTTAATGGTATACTGCTCAATAGTATCTGTACCATTGAGATTGAGCACCTTGTATTTCAGCCCGCTGATAACACCGGCATTCATCCCTGCGGCATGCAGTTCTGAAGCGCGGTACAGGTATTGGGTCCTGGTGCCTTCATAGTAATCCTGTAACGGGCACGGATATCCCGTGTTGGTGTTACCGGAAGTACTCTGACCAATGCTGATATCCGTTTGTGCCGATAGCCGGCATGCCAGCATCAGCAATACTCCTACAAGTAATGTTGTTTTATATAGATAATGAACAGTACAATTTCTCATATGAGGTTATTTGAATTTTGGTTGAATGCATTTAGAATCCCTGCCAGTTGATCCATGATTTACCATCGCGGGCATTTACCATGTCGTAGGTAAGGGAACTGGTTTGTACCAGGTAGAACCCCGCCGGATCGGCCATCAGCGATCTCGTTTTATTGATAGCGGTTCTGTCGGCGGGTAAACTGCCATACAAGCCGTTATCATTAAAAATGATCCTGCCATCCTGGGTAAAGGTGGGTGCGTCATAGCCCGGTCCGTAAGAGATTACATTCCCGCCGGTTTCCCGCCTTACAACAAAGCCAAGTAAATCCAGCGAAGTACCGGGACCATCTATCTGGGGATAGTAAGTAAGGAAGGCATAGGCCGGCAGACCGGTGATACCGCAGGCATCATCCTTTCCGTTTACATGAAAGCCATAGTAGGTAGCCCAGTAGCTTTCATTCTGTAACGCGTGCTGGTACCACCTCCTGGGCGCTGCGGCATCAATTGCCAACGGCGTTACCGTTTCACTGATGGCGGCAGCTTTGCCATTGACCGTAAAAGTAATAGCGCCGTTTTCCCACTTCACCTGGTCGAAGCTGCTGATAGTGATGGTACTGTCAGTAAACGCCGGCATCAGGGAAATACCACCCGGCGTATATACGTAACCGGTAGTTGCCTGTTGCACTTTACCATTGGCGATCCAGGTAAAATTTACCCGGTGCAGGTATGGATTGATGCTGATATCATAGCGGTTGGTGCCTATCGTTAACTTATGAAAATAGGTAAGTATAGCGCTGATACTGTCGATAGAGCGGTTGATCCGGTGCTGGAGATAATTATCCTTATCCTGTTGCGTGGCCTTCACCAATATGGCTTTACTGCCATGGAAACGGCCGGTCAGCCAAACGGTATCGCCCACAGCACCGTTAATTGCGAATTCAAAATCGGAACCCAGGCCCTGGCCGTATTGCCCGCCATTCTGACCGGCGTCCGGATCGGAAAGCACATGCAGGTAAGAGTAGGTGTCAAACAGCAGGCAGGGTTGCTGCAAGGCTTTCAGGCGCCAGCTGCTTTCGCGCATTGTTCCGGTGCTGGCGGCATCAAAGTCGGAATACATCTGCACACGATTAGCATCCGAGAAACTAAAATAAAAACCAAATACACTGCCCGGAACGCCCGCGGGATATACGAACGCTTTCCAGCCATAAGGCGCGGTTGTAAGCACCTGCTGGTAACGGGCCAATGTATCGTTGATACGTTCGTCCGGTGATTTATCAAACAAAGGGTCTGTTTCCTTTTTACAGGCAAACATCCCGGTGATGATGAAGAATAAGCAGATCAGATTATTTCTCATACTATTATTTTTACTCCTTCGGAGTCTTTTGTTTTAATAGAGTAACTGATTAATTTCTTTCCTGGTGCGGGTTTGAAGGCTATAAAAATTGATATGCCATACCGTGAGGAAATAGCTGACCACCATTGCTTCCTTCTGCCGCAGCCTCGACTGTGCTTCTGCTTTGGTAACGCCGTTGATGCTGGTTCCTTCCGGGATACTGTTTACGATGTCATCAAAGCCTTGCTTTCCTTCTACCAGCATGGTAGATACCATCTCTACAAAGTCTTCGTCAAAGGCCGACATCGCGTAAGGTGTTACAAAGCCATCGCGGCGGGCATTCATATCGGAGATGTTGTTCCAGTTGCCGGTATAAAAACCAGCGCAGATCCGTTTGAA
This sequence comes from Chitinophaga ginsengisegetis, assembly GCF_900168065.1. Taxonomy (GTDB): domain Bacteria; phylum Bacteroidota; class Bacteroidia; order Chitinophagales; family Chitinophagaceae; genus Chitinophaga; species Chitinophaga ginsengisegetis. The sequence continues at coordinate 412,815 of NZ_FUZZ01000001.1, forward strand.
TTCTACCGGGTACATCACTGTTTGATGCAGGATGTGGCCAAACTCATGTTCTATTACATGGAACATCTGTTTCACATTGGCGGAATCGGAGGGTTTATAGCCTTCCATCGACTTTGTGAGGAAGTCATTTACTAGGTACAGCACTACCTTGCGGCCGCCTTCTGCGGTACCCAGGGTGATGGTGCCGTTTTCGTTCCAGCTGGCGCTGCCGGAGAGAATAAAATACTTGGGGCAGTATCTTTTAAAGAAGAGCGCGCCTGCTTCCGCGATGTAGGTGTCCATCCATACTTTCTGAATGGCCGACATCACCGGGATTATTTTTTCTTCTTTGGGAGGTACCAATGTTTTGTTCAGTTCAAATTCGAACTGGTCCCATTTATACTTTACGGCAATATTAAAAGGCACGGTAAGGCTATCGTGCAGCCATTTATCCAATGGAGAAGCGGCCCAGGTATCTCCGCCGAGGCCGGGAATATCTTCCACATTGCCCAGGTCGTCTTTCTTGCTGCAGGCCATCAGCAAGCACAGGGGGATGATGAGTAAGAATGCTTTCATTTGTGTATGTATTAATTTTGGTACTATCGCTGTGTTATTATCTTGGATTTAATGCTATTCCTGAAGTAGTGGCGGAAGCCGGGATCTGGAACAGGCGGCGGTTATCATCGGCCTTTAACTCCAGTACCTTTCCTTCGCGGGTGGTGTGTACCACGGGTATTTTATATCGTTGCAGATCAAACCAGCGCTGCCCCTCCTGTACATATTCTGCGCGTTTGAAATCGAGGATGGTGCGGATACAAACGGTTTTCACATCGCTGATGCCGTAGAATGCCTGCATCGCCGGCAGGGAAATATTATGCTCCGAGGCGTTGTAATTCCGGATACGTTTACTGGCAAACAGGTTGAGATCTTTCAATACGGCGCTGGTGTTATTGAGATATGCATTGGCTTCTGCACGGTTAAACAATACTTCTTCCGTAGTGAACAAGGGCGTCATTACATAGGGCTGGCCAATGGTGGCATTCACGGAGTTCTTCACAAAGTACTCGGAGAGCTTTGGCACAAAATAATCCTGTGAGCCGTAGTAGTATAACGGGTACGACCAAACGCCGCCGGTAACATTCCGGCCGAGAATGAGCGCTTCATGCTGAAAGTCGAGATCATACCGGAGCCGGCCTGCATTGCGCCCCCACAGAGAAGGCGCTTCCACGATCAGCAGGTTGGCTTTTTCATTGGCATTGGCATAAATGTCAAAGATCTGCGCCGGCGACATGCTGCCATAAGTGGTATTCCACAGGCGCATGTTGGAGGCAACATCATTGTTTGAAAAAGTATTGTCGGCATAGGCTACTACTTTCGGGTAATCTTTTTTATACAGGTAGAACCGGGTGGCGAAGGCATATGCTGCGCTGCGGTTAAAATGAAAACGTGGTACGCTGTAGGCGTCGTCGCTGATCAGCGGCAATCCGGAGAGCAGATCCTTTTCCACCATGTCATACACGTATGCCACTGTTTTACGCTCGTACTGTTTCATTACCACTGTTTCCGGCACGGTTACGTATGGTATGCCCGGATCATTTGCAGCGGTAGTGGCATCGTAGGTTTTGGCAAAAATGTTTACCAGCATAAAGTGGGCATAGGCTCTGGCCAGCAGCGCTTCCCCCCGCTGACGTGTGTAAGCGGCAGGATCAGCAGCTTTTCCACAGGCTTCCAGCGCCTGGTTGGCGGCGGCAATAGCAGTATAACAGGCTCGCCAGTAAGCTTCGGGCGAGTCTTCTTCTATCCATTGAATGTCGTTAAACAGATAGGCGTCACCGTTAGGCCGGTAGTACTCTCCTACTCCTTTGTCGCCCACATTGTCGGACATGGCTTCGCACATGGTGATGTAGCTGGCCTGTGGATAGGCGGATCCCAGCAGCTTGCTTACTTTTACCGGTGAACTGAGGTCCGTCCAGGTGCTGTCCGGCACCTGTTCCAGGTATTTTTTACAGCCGGCGGTTACGAGGGTCATCAGTGCAAATGCCCCTATAATGACAGGCTTTATTTTTCGTTTATTCGCAGAGGTTATATAGTAGATTGACATAGCTCTTCTTTTTAAATACCTACTTTTAATGAAAAAGTGAATTGTTTCTGGATAGGCTGTGCCACACCACCAGCGTTGAAAAACTCGGGGTCCTGGCCCTGCAGTTTTTTATCTGCATAAATCAGCCAGGGATTAATGGCGGCGGCACTTACTGCTACATTGCTTATTCCTGCACGTTTGATAAGTTCACCCGGCAGCTGGTAGGTAAGCGAAACTGTTTTCAGGCGGATGAAATCTCCTTTTGCCACTCTTTCGGTGGAATAGTTATAATTATTGTAGGGGTGGGCGCCTCTCAGCAGGATCTGTTCAAAAGCATCCAGCATAGAAGGAACACCGGTTTTACTTTCATCTCCAGGCATTACCCAGCGGTCATAAAACTCTTTGGGCATCGCATCGAGATCTGAATAAGAAGTTTTAAAGGCAGGATACAAACGAATCTTGTTGCCAAACTGGTAAGTAAAAAATATGTTCAGTGATAAAGCTTTATAGCGGAATGTATTGGAAAACCCGCCCGTAACCGGTGGATCAACCGGACCTTCGTATACCAGGTGAGCTGTATTTAATGATTGCAGGTTCACATCGCCGCTGATAACGCCATCCTGGTTAATAAAGGATGGGGAGCCTGATTTAGGATCAAGACCAGTGTATTGCAGCGAGAAAAGACTATGTACCGGGTAGCCTTCGGTGTTACCACCTTCTGCTACTACCAGGTCGAAGATGCCGGGAATATTTTTTGCGTTGGTGATTTTATTGACGCTGTATCCAAGCGTAACATTGGATTTCCAGCCCCAAACTTTACTACGGACCACATCGCCGCCTATCATGACTTCCACTCCCCTTGAATCCATATCCGCATAGTTGGCGGCTTTAAACATTTCCCCGCCGATGCCGGAAGTTTTGATGCGGCTGATCAGGTCAAAGCTTTTGCGTGTGTAAGCATCTATACTAAAATTGAGGCGGCCGTTGAAAAGCCCGCCATCGATGCCGATGTTAGTGGTGTATAATTTCTCCCAGGTGAGTTCATCATTCTGCAGGTGCGACAGGCGGATCACCGACTCTACTTCTGTGAGATGTGGCCTGTTGGTATTAACGGTTTGGTATACGATGTTTGAATTGGTAGCAGGGCCCATGCTCGCGGTTAAGCCATAGCTGGCGCGCAGCGTGAGATAGTCCAGCTGGCGGATGTTAGCAGCGAAAGATTCCCGGTCTATATTCCAGGAACCGGCCACGCTCCAGGTGGGCAGCCATCTTGCCTTACGGGATTGACCGAGACGGTTGGAACCGTCGTAGCGGCCGGTAGCCGTAAAGTTATACTTGTTGTTATAGGCATAGGTGCCGGTAGCATAGAAGGCGGCGAAGCGATCATAGTCCCTGCTCATGCCGAAGTAAGGGAAATTGCTTTCAATGGTTTGTTTCAGGATGCGGTAGTCGGTGAAAGTGGCGCCGCCATTTTCATACTGGTAACCGTAGCCGGTATTGGAAGCGTTCTGGCGATCGGCATACTTTACCTGCTGACCTACCAGTACGTTGATATTATGTTTCTGCGCGAAGGTGTCGGAGTAGTTGAGGCCATTGCGGAAATCATAGTTCAGCAGCTGGTCTTCCGTGCGGTTATAGAAGCCTCCGGCCGGCAATACTATTACTGGTTGTGCGTCGGGATTTTCCGGATCGCGGTAAAGGAATTTGTTCCTTTCTGCGATGGTAGCATTACCGGCAGCGCGGTAAGCGTTGGCCATGTTGGCGTTCTCTGTGATCTGGTGTTCACGGGAAGATTTTACATACCTGATAGCACCGGTAAATTCGTAGCGGATGTTTTTGGTGAGTTTAAAAGACAGATCGCCCTGCAGGCGCAGATCCATCATGTTCAGATCGAGGTAATTATTTTCGAGTTCGTTGATGATATTGAAGGGAGCATAGTTTCTTCTGAAGTATTCCAATTGTCCATTTTGATCATAGGCAGTAAGTGTGCGGCTTGTATTCAGCGAGTAGCTGAATGGGTTAATATCGAAATCGCGGTCGTATTGTCCTTCTACAGGGTTACTGCTGCGGGTGAGGGCGCCGGGCGCTTTCTGACGGCGCACAGAGGCCAGTGAAGAGAATCCGGCGGATAACCTGTCGGAGAGTTTATAGGTGTTACGATAATTCAGTGTGTAGCGGGTTACTTTATCCGCGAGGGTCCAGCCGTTATCGCTATAAAAGCTGGTAGAGAAATAGGATTGTGATTTATCTGTACCGGAAGAAATGCTGAGGGAATGTTCCTGTACAAAGTTGTTGCGGAAGAGCAGTCCAAACCAGTCGGTGTTGGCTTTGGCATAGCGCAGCAAAAATTCCTTTCTGTGTTCGGGATCGTTTTCTACCGGGAAGTTGCCGTTTCCGTCTGCATCCAGTTTTTCATATAATTTACCGAATACGCCGATATCTCCCCGTGAAAGGATGTCGGAGTTGAGGATACCTTTTCTTTCCAGTTCTGCCAGTACCGACATTTGCTGGCCGGAGTTCATGATATTAAAGTTGTTGTAGTTTGGTTTCAGCTGTGTGCTGAAGTTGCCGCTGTAGTTAATAACGGGCTTGCCTGCACGACCTTTTTTAGTGGTGATCACCACAACGCCGTTCATAGCGCGGGCGCCATATAACGCCGCTGCTGCGGCATCTTTCAGGATGTCGAAGCTTTCGATATCGTTGGAGTTGAGGCCGGCTACTGCGGAACCCAGCAAGGTGGTGGGGTCCCCGCTGGAGAGCTGGTCGTTGGAGATGTTTACCACGTCTTCCAGTACCACACCGTCTACCACCCATAATGGCTTGTTGTCGCCATTAATAGAAGTAGCGCCGCGGATGCGTACTTTGGGGGCGGTGCCGAAGGTACCGGATACGTTCTGAATGGCAACGCCGGCTACTTTTCCTTCCAGCATGCGGCTTACGTCTGTCATGCCATCAATTCTCACATCTTCTCCTTTCAGCCTGGTAGCGGCGCCGGAGAATTTTGTTTTATCGATGCTCTGGAAACCCGTTACCACTACTTCCTGGAGACGGGTAGGTTTTTCTTTCAGTACGATGGTAAGTGCGCCGCTTCTGAATTCTGCAACGCTGATTTCTTCTGTTTTATACCCGGTGAAATTAAATACGAGGATAGCATCGTTGGCGATCTTCTTCAGTTCAAATACGCCTTTATCGTTGGTGGTTACTCCGCGGGAGGTACCTTTGATAACGATGCTTACGCCGGGCAGGAGTTCTTTCTTTTCATTGGTCACCACTCCTTTTACATCTGTAATAGGAACATTGATCTTTAGCAGTGTATTCGTTACCGTTAGTGGATTCAGTTTCTTGCCACTATCGTGTTTAATCACTACGCGGTCGTACATCACGCTATAGGAAAGCGAGTAAGGAGTAAGTAGTTTATTAAGGAGGTCGCCTACTTTTTCGTTGTGAGCATTCACGCTTACCTTATTAACATCCAGTGCTTCATTGCCTACGTATACAAAGGATACCTCTGCGAGGCTGCCTATCTTTTCCAGTGCATCTTTTAAAATGACATTCTTTAATTCGATCGTAATTTTTTTATCGAGTGCGTCCTGCAAACCGTTGCCGGCACGGGCTTGCGTCACTGCCAGCAGGAGCAGTAAGCAATAGATGAATGATAGTTTTCTTCTGAACATAATTGTTTTTTATTGGTTTCTTTGGGCCATAGGTTCCCCGTTCCGGTTTTTGGACAAAACCGGGCAATAGAGGGCCTTCTGCATAAGCAGGGTATTTTTTACTCAACTATATCATGGCAATATGTTAGCCGGGCGGTAAGGGTATTACTTGTATCATGTACTGTTTAGTTTGGTTGAAAATAGTTCTACGGTTTATTTACGGTAAGTATTGGCAATAGGCAGCCCTGTGATCAATTTTTGTGATCACTTAGTTAACTAACCAGCATGAAGTTCTTTCAGGCTAAAGGCCACCAGGATAGTATACCAGACTTTAATCTTTCTCCTTCTTAAATTTTGGTTCAGCTTTGTTGATAGCAGTTTCTCATTTTGAATATATAGTTTGGTTAACGATATAGCGGTCGTTATTTATTACCTACAGTTCCCACCAACGATGATATATCCTTTATTGATATTATCTTTTTTGACTCTGGCATCTAATGAAAAAGCAATTAATGCAAGTGCTTTCTCTAAATCGTCCACTGTGTTAAAAGATCCGTAGAACCTGCACTGTGCCGATTTTTGGTCGGTTATTACCGGCACGTTATAATATCGCTGCAGGTCTGTTGCCACTTTGGACAAAGGATCTCCCCTATAAATGAATTTGCCGCTCATTTTCTGGGCAAAGAATATTGCATCTTCTGTTCCATCCTGTAACAGCAAGTCTTGCGAGGCCGGGTTATATACCGCGCTTTTGTTGGCTGTTAATACCAGTTGGCCATTTTTATGCGGTTTGCCTTCACGGGTGTTCACCTGTACCATTCCTGATACCACTACTACCCTGGCGGCGTTGCCTTCGTGTACTTCCATGTTAAAGGAGGTACCCAGTACGGTAGTGTTGATCAGCGAAGAGGAGATGATAAAAGGATGTTTCGCATCATGGTTGATTTCAAAGAAAGCTTCTCCTTTTAATATTACTTCACGATTTTTTTTATCAAATACTTCCGGGTAGGTGATACTGGAGCCTTTCTCGAGGTGTACCACTGAACCGTCGGGTAATTTCACGGTTTGCCGTTCTGATGTGGTGGCAAATACCTTTTGTTTTACGCGGTCGTGGAGCAACATATACCAGGCGGCTCCTGCCAGCAGTAATACAGCGGCTGCCGCTGCGGCTTTGTGTTTGAACAACCGGAAAATACCTTTGAAAGAACTATCTGTAACGCCTATACGCTGGTGAATGTTATTCAACATCCTGTCCGACAGGCGTTTATCTAATATATGCTTTGCCGTTAGGAGGTCGGCCTCAAAATATTCGGCGGCTACTGTTTCCAGTTCGGAAAAATCATTGGCATCGAGGTATTCTACCATCCACTCCTGCTCTGTGGCAGTCCATTGATCTTTACTTAACAGCTGTTTGAGATATTCCTTTCTGTTGGGCACTAGCGTGATGGTTTAATCTAAATACGCGCAGTTAATAAAAAAGGGTGGGTTCTTTTTGAACTTTTTTTGAAAAAACAAAATATTAATTAAAAGATAATATGAAATAGGTTCGTTTATTTATGAATCATGGTAGTTCAGGAACAGCATCAGGAGCACAATATACTTACGGTCGCCGTTACGTTGCATATAGTCGTTTAGCTTGATCATGGCGGCAGACAGGTGTTCTTTTACAGTATTACGGGAGATGTTCAGTTCATTGGCTACTTCTTCATAGGTTTTACCTTCCAGTTTACATCTTGTTACTATTGTTCTTTTTTTAGGAGATAGTTTTGAAATCGCCTGTTCCAGCAAATGATATTGTTCTTCGTCGATGTTTTTACGCTCGATGGCTACCGCATCATCGGCGTCGGTTTGGAAGATGTTTTTGTGGAAAGCCTGTTCACGCAACTTTTTCCTTACAAAGGATACACACATATTAAAACTGATAACAAACAACCAACCACTTACAGACTGGTCTGGTTCGATATCCTGTCGCTTTTCCCACAGGCGTGCGAAAACATCCTGGAGAATATCTTCTGTAACCACATCATCTTTCACAAACTTGAAAATATTCCGGTATACGGCCCCGTGATACTTCCAATACAAACTATCAAAGGCGCTTACTTCGTGGTTTTGTAACCGCACTACTAATTCAGCATCTGGTATATTCATATCTCTTCTTTTATATAAATCATATCGTGGAATACAATTTATATGGCTAGAAAAAAGCCAGGTCTCCCAAAGGCAATGGCCATCTATTTTGCTGCATAAATTAGTAACAAATATTATTATTTTATAAATAAATTCGTATTAGCTATAATTATAAATTATTACACACCGGTAAAGAGCTGGGAAAACGTTTGCTGGTATTGATTTTACAGCCTTATGGGAAAGATGGGAATAGAATTTTCTGGTACAGGTAGCTTCTGTATGAAGTGAAAACAGGGCGATAATTACTAATATGTTGGGGTTATGAAGGCTGGTTCATCTCATAGTGTTTCCACTCCCACTGCAACAGGGATACAATAATGGGCACCAATGCCACTCCTTTTGGAGTAAGGCTGTATTCTACACGTCCAGGCGTATCCGTGAATGTTTCACGAACAATAATCTCATCTGCTTCCAGCTCTTTCAGACATTTTGCAAACACCTTTGCAGAAATATCCCCTACAATAGCATGTAGTTGTCCGAAGCGGATTTTACGCTTGCGTAAGGCATAAATAATGATGGGTTTCCACCGGGAGCCGATTATTGATTTTGACCGTTTATTCGGGCAATCACTGTATTTACTGAACGTCTTTTGTTTCATTTGTACTTACCTTATGGTTACTGGTATTGATCCTAAGCCGCTGTAAAATTAAGCATTTGGTTGTTGCTTTGCGTAAAAGATATACTCAATGAATTACGCATCGTTTTTTACACCGTTTCAATACAAAGGTTTGCACCTGAAAAATCGTTTTGTGATGGCGCCCATGACACGCATGGCGTCGCCGGATGGCATTCCCACCCAGGCAGTAGCTGACTATTACGCCCGCCGCGCCGCCGGCGAAGTAGGACTGATCCTCACCGAAGGAACCGTGATCGACCGCCCGGCATCGAAGAATGAAAAAGACATTCCCAATTTTTATGGCGCAGCCGCACTGGCAGCATGGAAAAATGTAGTAGAGCACGTACATGCACAACATGGCGTTATTGCGCCACAGATATGGCATACCGGCGACGCCCCCGGCATGACGGGATGGATGCCGCCCGCGCCCAAAGAAAATCCTTCTACCATGTCGGTCAGCGATATCGAAGCCACCATCGCCGCATTTGCCAGCGCCGCCAAATCGGCCCAGGAAGCCGGATTCGATGCCATAGAGCTTCACGGCGCGCATGCCTACCTCATCGATGAATTCTTCTGGGACAAAACCAACCCACGCACCGACGACTACGGCGGCAAAACCATCAAAGAAAGAAGCCGCTTTGCAACCGCCATCATAAAAGCCATAAGAGCCGCCGCAGGCCCCGACCTCGTGATCATCCTGCGCGTATCACAATGGAAAGCCACCGACTATAACGCAAAACTGGTGCACAACCCAAAAGAAATGGAAGACTGGATCATTCCACTGGCAGAAGCAGGCGTAGACATCTTCCACGCCTCACAAAGAAGATACTGGGAACCAGAGTTTGAAGGCTCCGATCTCAATTTAGCCGGCTGGATTAAAAAAGTAAGCGGTCAGCCTACCATCACCGTTGGCTCCGTGGGCCTTGCCGGTGATGTAATGGGCGCTTTTTCCGGTGAGGGTTCAGAAGTGGTTACGGATATGCGTGAACTGGAGCGCCGCTTTCAACGGGGCGATTTTGACCTGGTAGCGGTGGGGAGATCTATTTTGCAGGATCCTAACTGGGTGAAGAAAGTGAAGGAGGAACAGTTTGATCAGCTGATGGCGTTTGATGCGGCGAGCATGGGGAGGGTGTATTGAGGGGGGCTGCAGATATAGAACATAAGAAAGCGTTCGTTGCATACATGAGAAAAACCGGGTCAATGACCGGTTTTTCTCATGTATGCAACGAACATCCTCATTTAATAGTAAATAAAATCTCTTAAATACAACTTTTATTCGATTCCAAACATGCCGCGGCGTTATTAAATTTGCGCCATGTTTAATTCCTGTACCTGGCGCCGGCCCCGAAACGCCGGACACTTTGTTCCCGTAACAATAACCCTGCTGTTAGCCCTGCTTATGCAAACAGCTTTTTTAAACGCCCAATCTAATAACAGGGCAAATTACCAACTGCTTTGGCGTATTGATGGACCCGGCCTGCAGGCTCCCTCTTACCTGTTTGGCACCATGCACCTTACTGATAGGCGCGTATTTGAGTTTAGCGACTCCGTGCTTACAGCATTACGCAACACTTCAGCTTTTGCCATGGAGGTGGATATGGATTCAATGATGACATACATGTTGTCTCCCGGAGGTCCCTTACAGGATACTGTTAACCATATGCGGCACTTACTGAACACTGAGGAGTACCACTATGTAGACAGCCTGGTAAAAGATAAAACCGGCTCTTCCCTTGATCAACTGAAATTAAAGCGTTTGTGGTTCATCGAAAAACTGCTCGTCGATGAAGAGGAAGAACTTAATAAAAATGCAGCTCCTGGCCAAAAGCCGGAAAACATATTCCTGGATGGCTGGTTGCATCAGAAAGCCACCAGGCTTAATAAACCGGTGCATAGCCTCGAAAAGATCCAGAACCAGCTAGGCGTTATGAGCGCGAACGTTTCGGAAGCGCAAAAAGAAATATTCCTGTGGAGCATTGGTTACCAGCTTGCCGGTCAGGGTGATGCGCAAGACCGAACCGACCGGCTCGAAGCACGGGTAAGCCATCTCAATGAACTCGCAGACCTCTATTATGAAGGCGATCTCCGGAAGATATCAACACTTGTGGATGGTTGGAAAGACGCTGAGGATGGACCCAGCCTGGAAGTCCGGAACAAGGAAATGGTGACCAACCTTGTTTCAATGCTTAACAAAAGTAGCGTTTTCGCCGCTGTAGGCGTAGCCCATTTACCTGGTGAAAAAGGTATGTTATCGTTACTTCGGGAAAATGGATATACTGTTTCTCCGGTAAGTGCCAAATTTACTGGCGAAACACGCCGCCAACGACAACAGCTGGACAGCCTGAAAGGATATTCACTGAACAGGATTGCAAATGGCTACAGCGTCGTATTGCCTGGTGTTCCTGTAGTATATCCTTTACCGGGTGTAAATGGTAAAATGTTCCTCGGAGGCAATGAAATAGAAGCCGGGATTGCCTTTTCGATGGATATTCCTCAACTGGCAACTGACCGTCGTCAATTGGTGCAGTCCATGATCGCCAACATGGCAGCACAGGATAATGCTGTATTGCAAAAATCCTATCCTATCACATACCGCAACATATCAGGTACAGAGGCAGTCTTATTACAAAAGGACGTACCTTTTTATATACGTGTCTTTATCATCAGCAACAGGGCGTTTCTATTTATGCACAGTTCCCAGAAAGCTGACAGCAGTGATAGAAAAGACTTTTTCCGGTCTGTGCGTTTCTATGATATTGTGCGGCCTGAAACGGTATATGATACGTTATATCAACCAAAGCTTGGTTTCTCTATGCTTCTGCCATCGGAGCACAATCATATCCACGTGGGTATGAAGGAAGGTATGCGCCCCGAAGAAGTATATTCTGCATTAGATAACGCCCATAAAATCTCTTATGTATTGCGTATAGAAAAAATGCAACGGGGTTATTATAATATTGATGATAAACAGGTGCTGGAATACCTCCGTGCATCAATACTCCGGCAAGACAGCACATTACAACTGACCGACTCTGTTTTAACGGAAAAAGACGGTTTCCCCCAATACCAGCTTACTTATCGGCATAACAATAGCTTTGTTTCCCGTTTACACTATATTCCCCGTGGCAATCTTGCCTATTGCCTGATGACAACTTATGATACCGCTCATACAGATCGCAGCTACTGGCAACGTTACCTCCAGGCTTTTCACATACTTCCATTACAGTCACAAGCCCCGGTCATAGCCTTTGTACCTGCAGATAGCAGTTTTATAATAACCGGACCGGACAAGTTTACCAGTGGACCTCTCGAACGTCAATATGGATCATCTCTTGTTGATGTTAATTATTATACGTCTATGGATAGTGCTTCTCATTCAATGTATATAATAGAAACAGAAAAATATTCCCCTTACTATCATAACGAACCTGACAGCCTCCTGAAAACGTATATGTTTAACATAGACACGACCTTTATTATAACCGGCAGTCGAAAGTACTCCCAGGATGGTTTGTCTATATATGAGGCTGATCTGAAACACCGGAATACCGGCTTACGGTTTTACCGGAAAGCAGTGGTTGCCGGACATAGCATTTACCGGTTATCAGCCATTGTCCCAGAAGAACTGGCAGGCACCGGGTATGCACAGCAATATTTTTCTTCTTTTCATCCCAGCCGGACAGATACTCTGCAGCTTCAGCAGAAAAAGCTCTCCAGACTGTTGATGGATCTACAAAGTGCCGATACTTCAATATTCAATAAGGCCAACGCTTACCTGAAACACCTTCACCCCGACAGCTCGGATACCGGACCTATTATAGGTGCGCTAGACAAGCCTTTCCCGGCCGATACCGGTATCAGTAACGCTAAAGTCCAGTTGTTGCTTTCACTGGAAAATGCAACCAGCGACGCCGTGGTGCATGCAGCCGAGAAATTATTCGTTACCACAGAGAGTGTTCCGCAACGTAAAAATATACTACGCTTCCTGACCAGTATTTCTTCGGATTCCGCCATTCTGACCTTTCTGCGTTTGGCGCCGGAACTACCGGTTGGCACTTCGTTTCCCCGGAATATTTTTGCTTTCTCATTCAGGGAGGACAGTCTATATCAGCAATACCTCCCCGCCATGATTAATACTGCCAGCCGTTCGGAGAGCTTTCTGTATGCCTTTACTGCGTATACCAGCGACGATTCTATATGGCGTTCTCCTCAGCTCACACAATATAAACTCGACCGTCTCCTACCCGGTGTGACACAACTTTTTAAACAACAATTAAAACAATGGAAGAACCGGCAACCAGATTCAGACAGCAGCTGGTATTGGCAAAACGACTTACTGCGTACAGGCCGGATACTAGCACTACCAGGCATGCCTTCTTCCGCTGTTGAAAGCATCCGTGAGCTACTGGCAGATACTACCATGTCGCTGCGTGCCCTGGGAGCACGTGGGTTAATAAGCCAGGGCATCAAGGTAAACGATAATATCCTTCGCAAAATTCTCACGGATCATAGCGAAGCATATCCATTCATTCAGGCATTAGAGCAACAAAAACAGTTGTCGCATATCCGTCACCTGCTTACCCAGGAGCTTGTAGGACGCAGCTACGTATCCTATTACCTCAGCGACGACTATAACGTAACAGCTATCGAGCAGGTGTCCCGCGTGAAGGCACACCCCACCGTGTCAATGATATTGTACCGTTTCAAAACAGATGAAAGTGAAGACTGGGAATATGTTTTGAACGGCCCACACCCGACGGATCCTGCTAAGATCAATTTTGAGCCGCAGCTAATGCATTGGATTGAAGGGAAAAGTACCGTCGGGAATAAAGCAAAACTCAATGCTGAGGCAGTGAAAGCTTATAAAGAGTATTTGGAAGAGGATTGAGGCGTTTTATATTGCATTAAAACGGGATAGCCTGGTCAATGACCAGGCTATTTTATTTCAGCATGCAACGATTTTGAAATTACCTTTTAAAGCTCAGTGGGCGGCGACTCTTGTGTGATTATGGAAGATCAGGTTCTGCTTAACCGGCTAATGGTACTTTTTAAATTGAATTGTGTATTTATGATAAACAATTACTTTATGAAATTCTACATAATGGAGCTACAGTTCATCTTATTGAGCCTGTAAATGAGATCTCGAAAGAACGATTTGATGAATTGAAACGCTTGTTGAGCGGCAAATAATCTGGTTTCACTATTTCAATGCAAATCTAAATTCTGCAATTAGTTAAGTTGTTCAAACCAAAGACTAGAAAAGTATACGCAGATCTGTATGTACTCCTGCAAACCTCTTCTCAAAAAGTATAGAAGTTCACAGGAGGTACACCTTTCTTTCAAAAAATACTATTTCTTCTCCAACAACCCGGCAATCCTATTATACAACTCCACTCCCTTCAATCCCCGCGCAATCACTCTTCCCTGTTCATCAAGCAGGAAATTATCAGGGATGCCCTGTATACCAAAAAACTGCGCTACCGGTTCGTCCCATTTTTTTAACCCGGAAACATGATGCCAGGGCATACCGTCCTTTATGATAGCGGCTTTCCAGCGATCAGCATTATCATCCAGTGATACGCTGATGATATCAAATCCTTTTTCATGAAACGCATTGAATGCCTTTACCACATTAGGGTTTTCCGCCCGGCAGGGCGCACACCAGCTGGCCCAGAAATCTACCAGCGTTACTTTGGCGTGTTGCACCACTTCTTTAAGATGTACTTCTTTACGCGCGGTATCCAGCGACGTAAAGGAAGGCATCACTACGCCGGTCAGCGTTTTCTTCGCTGTTTCAAGGCGACTGGCAAAATCTTTTCCCAATGGCGTTTGTTTTAAGGAAGGCGACAGCTTTTCAAAGAGCGGGGCGGTTTTCTGAAACTGCATGGTGTTACCGGCTATAACATTCAACGCCTCCAGCGACATAAACGAAGCAGGATGCGTTTTAATAAACCGGATACGTATTGCTTCCATAGAATCCAGTCCGGTATAGTATTCCTTTTCCAGCGCAGCAAAAGCGGGCGTTTTGCGTTGTTCCGGGGTGCTCTTAACGGCTTCCATTTTAAGGGCCAACAGCCGTTTGGAAGTAACAGCTATAGCCTTTTCCAGTTCCTGATAATCTGCATTTACTTTACCTGAAGTGATGATGCTGTGGCGAAGGGAATCCTTTGCGTGCAGCCGGATGTTACCTTCTTCGAGATAAAAGCGGTAGTTATCACGGATCTCCGTTGGCTTGATTGGTTTATGCAGGGCAATGTAGGATAACACCGGTTGACTGATACTTCCTTTGAACTCAAAGTGTCCGTCTGTGGCAACCGTGGAATCTGTTACCTGTTTGTTATCCCGCAGATAATAGATAAATACGGAGTCTTTTCCTCTCCATTCTTCCACTGTTCCTTTCAGGTGGAAGTTTTGTTGCTGGGCCATTGCAAAGCCCGGAAGTAATATAAAAATGCTGAGAATATTTTTCATGAGATGTTTTTTTAGTTGATTACTCGTAACCTTCGTTCTGTGTAAGATTTGGATTCTTTTGCCTGTCGCCGAGAGGAATGGGCAACAGGATAGCTTCTTTACGCCACCGTGTTTTACGGATGGAATACAATGCATCTGCCTGCCCGGTACGTTTCACATCAAACCAGCGATGTCCCTGCTCACCAAACAGCTCTGTCATCCTTTCCTTGTAAATCATTTGTAACAGCGCTTCTTTGGCGATACCTGGATTCACGTCCGCCAGCAAGGGAATGCCTGCGCGTTTACGTATCACATCAATATCTGCAATCGCATCTGCCAGCTTATTTTGCTGCGCCCTGGCTTCTGCACGGATCAGGTACTGCTCTGCCAGGCGGAACATCACTACGGCTTCGTTGCTGCCATTATTCAAGGCTTTGTATTTATAATACGCCGTATCTCCATTGGATGCTTTAAGCGTCCAGGCAGACAGCCGCAGATCCCCTGCTTCAAAGGATCCGGCCAGCCAGGTAGTGAAACGGAAAACGGGATTGGTAAGACTACCGGTCATCCGGCTTCCTTCCATCGTATAATTGTTGGTACCTGCGTTGGCAAACTGAAAGATAGCTTCCTGTGATGTGAGCAGGAATACGTTCTTCAGGGAATCTATGGCATACGGACCGGCAGCTATCACTGCAGTGGCCTGCTTTTCGGCTTCCGCCCAATTCTTACGGTACAACTGTACCCTGGCTAACAAAGCGGTGGCAGTCCATTTATTGGCGCGGATCCGCTTACCCGCCTCTGTAAATACGGTGCCTGCATTTTCCTGTGCATAGGCCAGGTCGTTAAGTATAAGGTCATACACTTTATCAACGGGCAGGCGTGCCAGCAGCGCGTTAGTCCGGTAGTCGGATGTAACCGGCATGGGTACATCACCGAATGAATTCACTAAATAGAAATAGCAATATGCGCGGAGAAAATGTCCTTCTCCAAGCAACTGCCGTTTCACCGGCGCAGATACGCCGGGTGCTGCTGCTACATTTTCCAGCAGCACGTTTACCTGGTACAGCATATTATACAAACCCGCCCAGATGGTATTCACTCCGCTGGAGGAGGCGGTGAGATTATTATCCACAAACGCCTGGTTGTCGTCGTTATAGGTAACGCATTTCAGTTCATCGGATGCAATCCCCAGGCAGGAAGAAAGCATACCGCTGAAAGGCCCGCTGCCCCACACATTCTGGGTACTGGCATAAACACCACGCATCGACGAATTGGCTTTTTCATCGTCAGCAAAAGCAGCGGCTGTACTAATCTGGCTGTTGGGAAGCGCTACGTCTACAAATTTATTGCAGGAAACTCCCAGCATCAGCGTTGCCAGTAAAAATTTATATCGGAAATTCATTGTCATGTTATTCGCTGTTAAAATGATTTAAAAACCAACCTGCAAACCTGCGGTGATAGTTCGTAATGGCGGCAGTCTGTTCAGCCACGCCGTTTCGGGATCCACTACTTTCATGGGCGTCCAGGTAAGCAGGTTCTGTGCAAGTCCGTATACCCTCAGATTGCTGATCCTGGCTTTCTTCAACCAGCCGGCAGGCAGCTCCCAGGAAAGCGAGATGTTTTTAAGACGCAGGAAAGACGCATCGCCATATCTGAGATCGGAATAGAAAGCTGCATTCCAGCCCGACAAAGAATTGGATGCGCCGCTGTTGGCGGTAATCAGTTTCTGATAGGCCGCATCATCCCCGGGATGTTTCCAGGTGTCCATCGCTTCATAAGGCAGATTTTGCATAGCGCCGGCAGGTAAATACGTAAAGCCGGAAGTCATATACGACATCCAGTTCACCCCTTTCTGTTTGGTAAACTGTAAAAGGAAATCGAGCGTTAACCGTTTAAAGCGGATGGTGTTGGTCATACCGCCATAGTATTCCGGATCAGTATCAAACAACGGCTGCAGATCTCCGCCGGCGGTGTTTGCACTCACCTGGAAGGTGCCGTTCTTATTGAGGTCTTCAACAGTATATAAACCTGTGTTGGGATCTATACCGGCATACCTGGCAATGTATACCAGATTCAGCGACCTTCCTATCTGGTAAGAAGAAGCATAGGAAGTCTGGTCCAGTCCATCAAAACGCAGCAGTTTATTATCAGGAAGAGTGAGATTAAAATGCGTCACCCATTCAAAATTCTTCTTCCGGATATTATTGCTGGTAAAGGTAAATTCAAATCCCCTGTTCTGTACCAGTACTCCCGCGAGGTTGGCGGTGATAGTGCTAAAGCCGGTAATACCCGGCAACGGATATTGTACCAGCGGATCACTGGAGCGGTTACGGTACCAGGCCGCGGAAAACAGGATCCTGTCTTTCAGGAATCCCGTTTCCAGCGCGACTTCCAGCTTCAGGTTCTTTTCCCAATGCAGGTCTGGTTTAAACAGGGCGGAAGGAGTAAAAGCAGTCTGATTGCCATACGTGGGATAAAAGATATAAGAAGTATAGGCATCAAGATATTTATAATCACCTATCTTATCGTTACCGGTAATGCCGTAGCTGGCGCGCAGCTTCGCAAAGCTGATCACGGGGATAGCCTGCATAAAAGGTTCGCCGGATAATAACCAGGCGCCCCCCACTGCCCCAAAGTTGGAAAAGCGGTAGTTAGGTCCGAAACGGCTGGAGCCATCTCTTCTACCGGAAAAGTTCAGGATATATTTATCGTCATAGTTATAATTAACACGACCAAAAAATGCCTGGTATTTGTACTCGCTTGAAATGCTGGAAGGGCTTATAAAAGCATTGGCGGGAATGCCTGTCATTGATCCCAGGAATTCATCACTGGTATATCCTTTTACGGTGAAGCTGTAGCCTTTGTTTTGCTGGCTCTGGTAAGTAGCGCCGGCAAGGATATCCAGTCTGCTTTTACCAAATGAGGTGGCATATTCCGCCTGTGGCTCCACGATCCAGCTTTTGAAATTATTATTTCCAAAAGCAGCTCTGCCCGTGAGGTCTGGTGTTTGCGGATTCTGCGCGGTTTTAGGTACGAGGCTCAGTTCATTTACCGTCATGGTGTTATAGCCAATACTGCTGCGGATAGTAAGGCCCGGCAGTATCATATACGAAAGCAGCGCATCAGCCATGAGGCTTTCAGTGGTAGCGGAATATTTCTGAAGCATATAGGCCAGGGGGTTATCCATCGTGATGCCTTTTTCATTCCACATTAGTCCACCGGCAGAATCATAGAGTGCGTAATTAGGCGGCATGGTAATAGAGCCTGCGAGATCCCGGCTGCTGGTAGTATTTTTACTGGAAGAATAATTTGCGCGGAAAGCGCCGTTGAACTTACGGTCGTTGGAACGGGTGTTCAGATTCAACTGGCCGGAAGCCCGGGTGTTGGGAAATTTACCGGGATACACATCTGTTTCACGGTAGTAGCCACCGCCTGCGAGGTATTGTACCAGCTCCGATCCACCGGAGATAGACGCCTGCGCATTGGTAGTAGTGGCGGTACCGCCTATCAGTTGTTTGGCAAGATTATTATCGCGCGTGGTATCCCATACCAGCAGGTCGTATGCGTTGGCGATGGTTTTTACTTTATTATCATTGGCAAAGGCTTCATTACGCATGGCCACGTAATCTTTTGTACTCAGCAAATCCGGGATTTTAGCACGGCTCCCGCCGGAAGTAATATTAAGATTAAAGCGGGTGGCGCCGGCCTTGCCACGGCGCGTGGTGATGAGCACCACGCCATTGGCGCCGCGGCTGCCGTAAATAGCCGTGGCGTCTGCATCTTTCAGAATTTCTATGCTTTCTATATCCGCCATGTTGATGCTGTTAATCGGACTAAGACCGGTAGATGAATAGGCAGAGATAGCAGATTGCAGCAGGTTGATGTTCGCATTGTTGGCGGCCAGCGGAATACCATCCAATATAAAAAGCGGTTCATTGCTGGCACTGTTGTATTTGTCGACCTGTGTACGGCCGCGGATCTCCACTTTAAATCCTGCGCCGGCCACACCGGTAGTTTGTGTAATGATTACACCGGGCGTTCGGCCCTGTAAAGCAGCGAGCACATTGGATACCGGCGCCTGGTTTAATTCTTTCCCGCCTACTTTATCAATATTACCTGTGGCCATACGCTTTGAAGTGAAGCCGTACGCCTGTACTATTTTTTCATCCAGTGCGCTCACGGATGCTTCCATCACCACGCGCATCGGCGTACCGGCAGGCGGCACTATTACTTCTCTTGTTTGAAAACCGATAAAAGTGATCTGCAACGTTTCGCCTGGTTTGGCTTTAATGGAGAACTTACCGGAAGCGTCGGTACTCACATAATCAGCCGTTCCTTTTACGCGGATGTTGGCGCCGGGCAAGGGAGAGCCATCCACAGCGATGATGATCCCTGTTGCTGTACCCTGGTCAATAACAGCTTCCGGCACAATTTCCTTCTCCCGGATAATAATATTTTTATCACGGATACTGTATACCAGGGAGCGGTCTTTTAATATCCCTGTCAGAAAGGCTTCCAGGGGAATATCTTTTACCGCCACCGAAACCGGCGTCGTGGCTTTAATTAATTCCAGGTCGTAAAATACGAGGTAGCCGGTTTGCTTCCGGATCTCTGAAAAAACCTGGTTCAATGGAATGTTATTAGCATTCAGTGTCATTGTTTGTGATACCACTTTGGCGGATACATGTAAACAACAAACTAACAGGAGATAAGCGGTGAATCGCATAACCCGGATGATTTTAGCCAGGAAACTGCTCTTGGTTCCACTGGTTGATTTTTTGGAACGTCCCAAAGGGCCAGACATGGGATGGCCCTTACAAAGCGCATAAATTTGCATACTTTTGCAATAGTTAATGGTTGATTAATAATGAGTCTACCCAGACTTTTCTATTTAAGTAACCAGGCTACTTACCGCTCCGGTTGCCCCCGGGGCGGTTTTCGTTTGTATTACTGCGACTGTACTACCAGCCGCTTTCCTTCTTCTATATGTACATTTACTTTCATCATGCGCATCACCTCTACGATATCGGAGAGGTGGAGATTTCTTGATAACTGGCCGCCAAAGATGCGGTGCGGTACCGGTCCTTTGTAAATCACTTCCACATCGTACCAGCGCGATACCTGTCGTAATACTTCTTCCAGGTCCATCTTTTCAAAATCAAAAATGCCGTTCTTCCAGGCTATCACCTGTGACAGCGCTGCGGGTGTGAGCGATTTGATTACTACGCCGGCAGCACGGGGATTCGCCTGCACCTGTTGCCCCGGCTGCAGCAATATTTTATCACTGCCTTTCACTACCTGTACGCGCCCATCGGTCAGGGTGGTCTGGATACTGCTTTCCTCCGTATACGCGTTCACGTTAAAGTGTGTTCCCAGTACTTCCACGGAAACGCCTGCCGGAAGGCTCACCCGGAATGGTTGTCCGGGCATTGGCGCCACTTCAAAGTAAGCTTCTCCCGTAACTGTTACCAATCGCTCTTTACCGGTAAATGCAGTAGGATAACGGATAGAGGAAGCCGCATTAAGCCATACCGCTGAATTATCCGGCAGTACTAACCTGAACTGTCCTCCCCGTGGTGTGGTGAGTACGTTGTAGCTCACTTCACTGCCGGCGGCTTTCACGTCATACTTCAGCTCCCCGGCATTTTGACTGATAGCGGTATTCCCCTGCTGAATCAGCTGTTTGCCGCTGCTGTCCAGCACTACCTGTGTACCATCTGCCAGTGTAAGCACGGCTTTATTTGTACCTGGCGGCACGTCTGTCTTTTTTGCAAACTGCGGCGCCGGCGGGCGGCTATGGTCACGAAGAAAATAAGCCGTACTTCCCAGCAGGAACAGCCCTGCAGCTGCCGCCCACCACCACTTCCGGGCAAACATTTGTTTTACGGGTGGTGTTGCTGCCGGCAGCTGCGCCAGGATTTGTTGATACAATTCATCAGCCGCAGCGGCGGGCAAAGTGATGTCTGTTGTGTGCCTGGCCATTAATTCATCCAGTATTGCTTCATCGGGCTCGCCTTCCCGCAACGCCGCCATTAATTCAGCTTTCTCTTCAGGCGGGGCAGTCTGGTTATAAAACCGGTTAAGCAAATATTCCCATCTTGCTCTTTGCATATTGGTGGTTTGATAAGATAAAGTGGTCCTATTTACATTACTGACAACCGGGAGGGAAAGAAGGGGTAGTGGAGGAAAAAAAATTCTCAGCGGCGTACTTCCAGCAAACAAATAGCCAGCAGGCCGATGGTGTTGCCGTTATCTTCCAGGTATTGTTTTACTGACCGGAGTGCAGCCATCATATGTTTTTTAACAGTTTCCCGGGAGATATTTAACTGGTAGGCGATATCGTCATGCTTAAGCCCTTCCAGGCGGCTCATGCGGTATACCCGCTGCTGTTGTGCCGGCAATTGGCCGATAGCCTTATGCAGTAATTGTTCCAGCTCTTTTCCCAGCGCAGCTTCTTCGGTATGGTTATGATCTTCCCGGAAAGGATACAGCTCCCTGATAATGCTTTCTTCATGCGCCCGGCGTTTCATCCCGTTCAACACCTGGTTGCGGGTCATCCTGTTAATATATGCGGGCAGGTTATCAATGGTGTGCAGCGATTGCCGGTTTATCCAGATCTTTATCAGTACGTCCTGCACCACATCTTTGGCAATAGTGTCGGATGCCGTCATCCTCAGTGCGAAAGAATAAATAAAGGGATGATAGCGGTCGAACAACTGCCTGAACGCCGACTCCTCTCCCACGGCCAACTGCTCCAGCCATTGCCGCTCCAAATTCATATTTTCTTGCATGTTCCGAAACCTGCCTCCCCCGGCAGTAATTGGTTGATTTGCGGTTAAAAGTAGTAAAAAACTGATAGTTCCGGTAATATGTATCCCGGCAGCAATGATGCATCTCTTTCTGAATAATAAATGAGCAGAACTTCCTAACTTCCCACACAACTTTGCATATCAGTTATGAGATGGATCACCCGGGAACGCCCTAAAATAGACAGGCTCGCCTGCCCCTGGCTTATCAAAAGATTTGTAGACGCCGGCGCGGAATTTATTTACGTGCCGTTCAATGATGTACTGCCAATGGCCGCCCAACTGAACGCAATCCCCTTTGATATTGCCGGCGTGGAATACACGCACTACGACGATCTCTGCACCTTCGACTATATCATCAAAAAACACCACATTGAAGACAGCGCCGTTCTTGCCTTAGCTCCCATCGTTCGCGGAGCGGATACCGACCGGCACGACCTCGCCCCGCAGGCATCGGGCCTCTGGGCCATCTCCGCAGGCATGGCCTATGATGAACCGGATGATCATAAGCTGCTGGAAAAAGGAATGCTGCTGTACGATTCCCTGTACAGCTGGGCCAAATACTTACAACATGTTAAACATACCCAGCAACCTTTTGAAAACCAGCTGCTGGACATCTTTAATAAATTTCTCCAACGCGAAAAAGACACTAAAAAAATACCCGCCTGGGCAAAAGAACTCAAAGAAATTATACAGGACCAGATCGATACCAACCTCAATCTCAGCCTGAAAGGACTCTCCGAAACACTGCAGGTGCATCCCGCCTATTTATCACGCGAGTTCTCCAAATATTTTGATAACCTTTCCTTCGGGGATTATATCCGCAAATTACGGATCGATAAAGCCATTCAGCTCCTCTCCTCCACCAATCATTCGCTCACGGAAATAGCCTATCTCACCGGCTTTTCAGACCAGAGCCATTTTACCCGGATCTTCAGGGTACATACCGGTAAAAGCCCATCTGCCTATAAAAAAAGTTTGGGGAAAAAGTAAAAACTATCCTAAACCTTCGTTTTCGTGCTATTTTTTTGTGACGGGTTGTCGGACTTTACAGCCAAATTGAGCTGCTGAAGAATAATGGACACTAATAATACCACACCTTACACGCTTCGCCAACTGGTACTTTATTTCCTCGGACTGGGCACCTGGGGCTTTGGCGGCCCGGTAGCGCTGGCCGGCTACATGCACCGCGACCTGGTAGAACAACGCAAATGGATCAGTGAAGAGGATTATAAAGAAGGTCTTGCTTTGGCGCAACTCGCTCCCGGACCACTGGCCGCCCAGCTGGGCATTTACATCGGGTATATTCATTACCGCATCCTGGGCGCCACGCTCGCAGGACTGGCATTTGTGCTGCCCTCATTCATCATGGTGGTGATACTGGGTTTCATCTATACCCAATGGCAGGGAATTCCCTGGATGCAGGCCGTGTTTTATGGCGTTGGCGCAGCAGTAATAGGGATCATCGCTATGAGCGCCTGGAAGCTCACCCGTAAATCTATCGGCACAGATAAATGGCTGACAGGCATCTATCTTATTACAGCCGCCTACACCGTATGGAAAGAAAATGAAAACATCTGGCTTTTCCTCGGCGCAGGGCTTATTTACTGGTGGCTGAAATCTCCCCGGAAAAAAATATCTCTCCCGAAAAAGAAGCCGGCAGATCTTATTAAATCATTATCATTTCCACTCCTGTTCAATACCTCCCTCTCTACATCAGGCAATACCCTCTGGCAGCTCCTCCTGTATTTTACCAAAGCCGGCGCACTGGTTTTTGGCAGCGGCCTCGCCATTGTTCCATTCCTGTATGGTGGCGTGGTAAAGGAACATGCGTGGTTAAATGAACAACAGTTTATGGACGCAGTAGCCGTAGCCATGATCACTCCCGGCCCCGTAGTGATAACAGTGGCCTTCATTGGTTTCCTGGTAGCCGGCTTTGCCGGCGCCTGTGTAGCGGCTTTAGGTACCTTCTTTCCCTCCTACATTTTTACCGTAGTACCGGCGCCTTACTTCAGGAAATACGGGAAACATCCCGGTATCAAAGCTTTTGTGGATGGTGTTACCGCTGCCGCTATCGGCGCCATTTCCGGCGCGGTGGTTGTATTAGGCAAAAGATCACTGACCGATGCCTATACCATCGCTATTGCCATTATTACAGTGGTTATACTATGGAGATTTAAAAAAATACCCGAGCCACTTATTATCCTCGCAGCAGCAGGTACCGGGCTTTTACTGAAAAATATCCAATGATTGTAATATCTTAACAGAACATTTCCCACCAGAAAACCGGACCATACTTCTAAACAGTTTGATAAATGAACGTTTACCATAAAAAGATCTTGATCTGCGGTTGTTTCGTCACGCTATCATTATCTGGTATAGCACAGCAAAGAACTATCCGTATCAAAGAATTACTATCACTGGTACAATCGCAGCCACACGTAAAGGCTTCAGAACAGCAGTCCCGGGCAGCGGAATATAATATACGTATGGCCCGGAATTCACTGGTGCCGGAGCTTACCGCGGGGTATCAGGCGGGATATGCTACCTACAACAATATCACAGGCATGAGCTATCCCGGTTTACTTTTACCGATCAGTGGCCCGCCATCCACAGGAAATACCTACGACCCGGTTCCGGGGACGGCTTTAACGGCCCTGGTGAAATGGAACCCGCTCACCTTCGGACAACGCCAGGCTGCGGTAGAAAAGGCTACCGCCCAATATAAACTGGCAGGCAGCTATTATAATGAAGCGCTCTTCCGCCAGCAGTACTTAGCCATATACACTTACCTCGATGCCGTATACCTCCAAAAATTATTGTTGAGCTACCAGGCAAATATCGAACGCACACAAGCCGGTTTGCAGCAATCATTGATACTGGCACAACAGGGGTTAAGGCCCGGTATTGACACCACACAGTTCCAGTCGGTGCTGGCACAGGCCCGGATGGACCTCCTGACGGCACAACGGCAATACTACGCACAGGTTACAGAGCTCACCCGTCTTGCAGACCTGCCGGGTAAACCGGACGATATTTTACTGGCAGATACTTCGCTGATAAGCCAGTTCCCTTCCGGCGCCGATACCACTACAAACGTTACAGCACATCCTTCTTTCCAATATTATCAGACAAAAAAAGAAGTAAGTGAAGCCGCGCTGAAGGAAGCCGGTCGCGCCTGGCGCCCCAAGCTGGATCTCTGGGCCAATGCCTATGCCCGCGGTTCCGGCGTGGATGCTTCCGGCAACATCAATAAAGCAGATGGCTGGTCGCTTTCCCGGAAAAACTACGGCGCCGGTATCCAATTGAGTTTTCCCATCCTGCAGTTTTCACAGGTAAATCTTCAGAAAAAACAATACCGGTTACTGTTGAAATCTGACGAAGCACAACTGGACCAGGTAACACTGAATCTGCAAAAGCAACAGGAAACAGCACAGTTTAATTACGACCAGAACCTGCTGATTGCACGCCAGGCATTAATACAATCACAGGCCGCGCGGTATGCTTTCGACGGATTGAAACTCAGTTATGAAAGCGGGCTGGTAGACTTTACCCGCCTGATGCAGGGACAATATGAATTGTTGAAAGCAGAAACAGGCGAAGCCGGCGCATTCCTGCAGGCATGGCATGCGCTACTGGAGCTGGCTGCCGCAAATGGCAACCTGCATGTTTTTACAGATAAACTGAAATAACGAATCATTCTTTATGAAACTAATCATTTCGGCATTAAGGCATCCCGTCACCATACTGGTAGCTGTTATTGCCATCCTCTTCTTTTCTTTCCTCTCCATCCGCAACGCCAAGGTGGATATATTCCCGCGCCTCGGACTGCCGGTTGTATATGTTGCCCAGCCTTACGGTGGCTTGTCGCCCGAGCAGGTAGAAGGTTTTGTTACTTCTTATTATGAATACCACTTTCTATACATCACCGGTGTTAAATATGTAGAGTCGAAAAGTATACAAGGCGCCGCCCTCATCAAAATAGAATTTAATGAAGGCACCGATATGAGCCAGGCAATGGCGGAAGTAGTCGGTTATGTGAACAGGGCCAGGGCGTTTATGCCGCCCGGTACCGTGCCACCGTTTGTTACCCGGTTCGACGCCGGCAGCGTGCCGGTGGGACAACTCGTATTCAGCTCCGACAGCAGATCACTGGGGGAAATATCAGATCTGGCGCTGTTCCGCGTGCGACCTATGTTTTCAACACTGCCGGGCGTATCTGCCCCGCCGCCGTTTGGTGGTAACCAGAAAACAGTGCTGATCACCATAGATCCGGAAAAACTGCGCGGGCATAACCTTTCACCGGACCAGGTGGTGCAAACCATTGCGAAATTCAACACCATCTCTCCTGCCGGCAATGTACGCATCGGCGATACCACTTACATCACCCCGCAAAACAGTGTCATTGAAACCTTGCAGGATTTGCAGAACACACCATTGCAATCCGGCGCAGGACCGGCAATATACGTGAAGGATATTGCCAACGTTACGCTGGGCTCGGATGTCACTACCAGCTATGCACTGGTGAACGGCAAACGCTCTGTTTATATCCCGGTAACAAAACGCGCCGATGCTTCCACCTGGGATGTGGTACAAAGAGTGAAAGCCGCACTGCCCGACATGCAGGCCGCTATCCCGGAAGATATAAAAGTAACCTACGAATTTGACCAGTCGGGGTACGTGATCAACTCCCTGAAAAGCCTGTTGTTTGAAGGCGGGCTCGGAGCCCTCCTCACCGGCCTGATGGTATGGTTTTTCCTGGGCGACAGGCGCAGCGCACTCATTGTGATCATGACCATCCCGCTGGCATTATTATCCGCGGCTACGCTGTTATACCTCACCGGCCAAACCATCAATATTATGACGCTGGGAGGACTGGCGCTGTCCGTAGGAATACTGGTAGATGAAGCCACCGTGACCATTGAAAATATTCACCGCCACCAGGAACTTGGTAAAAACAAAGCACGCGCCATCGCAGACGCCTGCCGGGAAATAGCCGCACCAAAACTGCTGATCCTCCTGAGTATCCTCGCAGTATTTGTGCCCTCCCTGTTTATGAATGGCGTGCCCAAAGCCATGTTCCTGCCTTTATCACTGGCCGTTGGTTTTGCTATGATCGCCTCTTTCCTGTTATCGCAAACTTTTGTACCGGTAGCTGCCAACTGGTTGCTAAAGGACCATCAAACACAACAGGACACCGGATTTTATTATAAACTGAAGCAAAAATATATCCACGCGGGACAACGTTTCCATACCGGTTTCGGATGGCTTACCACTTTGTTCCTTGCCGTATCGCTATTGCTCGTAGTGCTGTTGTTTTCTTTTACCGGCACAGAACTGTTCCCGCAAACCGACAGTGGCCAAACGCAAATTCGTTTACGCTTACCCGTAGGTACCCGCTTTGAACGGACGGAAGACGCCACCAGGAAACTGCTGCAACTATCAGACAGCATTGCCGGCAAAGGCAACACCGACATCACTTCCGCCTTTATTGGCACGCAACCATCCAGCTTCCCGGTAAACTATATCCACCTGTGGACCGGTGGCCCGCATGAATCAGTAACAAAAATAAAGCTGAAGAAAGATGTGATTCCGATAGCTGTTTTCAGAGAGAAATTACGCGCCGCTGTTGCCAAAGAAATTCCAACAGCCACAGTTTCTTTTGAACCGGGCGACATCGTGGAACAAGTGCTTAACCTCGGCAGCACTAACCCCATAGAAATAGCGGTGGTAAACCGCAACCTCGCAGAAGGCCGCAAAACAGCGCAGCAACTGGTACAACAACTGAAGGCCATTCCTTCGTTACGTGATCTGCAGATTGCCACACCGTTGGACTATCCCGCTATCAGGCTGGAGGTAGACCGCGTAAAAGCTGGTCAGCTTGGCATTTCCGGCGAACAGGCCGCCCGCTCCATCGTAACCGCTACTTCTTCCAGCCGTTTTACCTCGCCTAATTACTGGCTCGATAAAACAACCGGAACCGCCTACCAGGTACAGGTGCAATACCCCGAATACCGGATGAACAGCACCGCGCAGCTGGAAGCTGTTCCCGTATCAGGTGGCATTGGCAACACGCATTATCTCAGTGAAATAGCCACGTGGAAACGCACGGTTGTTGCCGGTGAATACGACCGTCTTAACCAGCAACGCTACATCACCATCACCGCAAACATTCAGCAGCAGGATGCCGGAACCGTTTTCAATAAAGTAAACAACATTATTTCCGGCATGGGTAAACTACCCAATGGCGCAAAGATCCTGCTGCGCGGACAACCACAGCTGTTACAGCAAACGCTTACCAGCCTGCAGTTTGGATTACTGATTGCTATCATCGTGATCTTCCTGCTGATGACGGTTTACTTTCAGTCGTTCCGTGTGGCACTGGCTACCTTGTCCATTATCCCCGCAGTGATAGCGGGTTCCCTGCTGTTCCTTTTTATTACCGGCAACACGTTGAATATCCAGTCGTATATGGGCGCCATTATGGCTGTTGGCGTAGCCATTGCAAACGCAGTACTGTTCATCACCAGCGCAGAGTATAACCGGAAAGAAGAGATTCCATCAGGGCATCTCCGCGCGGCGGAAACGCGCCTCCGTCCTATCCTGATGACCAGCGCCGCTATGATAGCCGGCATGATCCCAATGGCAGCGGGCCTTTCTGAAGGGGGCGATCAAACCGCACCGTTAGGCATTGCAGTAATTGGCGGCCTTTTGTTTTCAGCCATCAGCGTACTGTTTTTCCTGCCACCCGTATATCAGCTGATCATTGGAAGAAGGAAATTTGTAGCTGTTTCTTTAGATCCGGATGATGTAAACAGTATTCATCACGACAAACAATCTTAAAAAATAAATTTAATCATATGCGATCCATCGCGTTTATAAGTTTGGTTATAACATTGGCAGCCTGCGGCAATGCACCGAAGCAACCGGAGCATAAAAATGACAGCCCGGCGCCGGATAGCGTGCCGGTATTCATTTTGAAGCAGGACACTGTTAAGAAAACAATAGAGTTACCGGCAGAACTCATCCCCTACGAAACCGCAGAATTGTTTGCCAAAGTACAGGGTTTTGTGCGCAGCATGAAAGTGGACCTGGGCGACCGTGTAAAAAAAGGACAAACACTGGCCGTAATTGAAGCACCGGAAATTAACAGCCGGCTGGCGGAATCTGAAGCTGCATTACAATCGGCCAAAGCGAAATGGGCTTCCAGCAGGGATCATTATGAACGTCTTTACAGGGCGTCGCAGGCGAAAACACCGGGCATCGTTGCCCCGGTTGACCTGGAGCGCAGCCGCAATGTAATGCTGGCCGACAGCTCCACTTATATAGCCGCAAGCAAACAATCACAATCCTATAAGGCAGTTTCCGGCTACCTGTATATCACCGCTCCTTTCGACGGCGTAGTTACTGCGCGTAAAGCAGATCCCGGTGCGCTTGTAGGCACCAACGCCATGTTGCTTACCGTTCAGAATAACCGCACGCTGCGTCTTCGTGCAGCCGTTCCCGAGATATATACCGCGGCGGCAAGCCCTTCAAAAAATATCGACTTCCGCGTAGATGCCTATCCTACCCAACGCTTTAAAGCCACGCTCACCCGTAAGTCTGAAACTATCGACCCCGGCACCCGCACAGAGTTGTGGGAGTTCCAGGTAGATAACAGCGATCACTTACTCAAGGCAGGCGCCTTTGCGTATGTAAAGCTGCCGCTGGAACGCGGCACTACCTCGTTCATTGTACCGTTTGCAGCCGTAGCCACTACGCAGGAAAGGAAGTTTGTGATAAGAGTGCACCAGGGTCAGGCAGAGTGGGTAGATGTGCGCCAGGGCATAACGGTAGACGCAGGCATTGAAATATTCGGTAACCTTTCTGCCGGTGATACCTTGCTGAAAAAAGCAACCGATGAAAGAAAACCCGGCAGCACCGGTACCTGGATATTGAAATAATAATATCATAAATAATAAAGAGATGCCCGTCGCATAGTACCTGCGACGGGCATCTTTTATCCGGGCTATCTTTCCAGGATTAATACAAGCAATAACAAAACAGCAACAATAATATAACTCATCGCTGCAAAGGTACTGACGAACTACGAATGATAAACCGCCTGCGCTGAATGGTGTACCGGCAATACTCCCAGGTATCTCAGGTAACGGTCCAGCAATGCTTTGTCAAACACGGGTTCTTCTATACCACTGCCTTCCAGGAAAGTAGCCACATGGGTGTTATCCCAAACGTAGGTATCCTGGTACAACTCAACGGTAGACAGTCCTTCGTGCATATTGTCCTTGAACAAACTGGTGAGTGCATACAACCTGTTGGCGGGATCATCTTCCCAGATCTTTCTCCATTCTTTATACGGCAGGCCGCGCAGATCGAAAGAATAATACTTGTTCAACAAGTCAAAAAACTGCAGCAACGTAAGGTTTGTTGCCGGGCTGGCAATCAGGTTAAATTTAAGACCCAGGGCCGTCTCTTTTTTTGAAATATAAGCGATGGCTTTTGTCATGTAATCTACCGTAATCAATCCTTCCCTTAACTCCCTTAATGCGGGATATGCGTTGAATTCAATACAGTTTTTCACCAATCCTGCCCACCACTGGTAAGGTGCGCTCGCGCCGGTTTCACTGTTACACATGGCATAACCAAGCCGGTAGGTAATTACCGGCAATCCCTGTGCTGCCGCGAGGTCGGCGATGCCTTCCATCACCCACTTGCTTCTTACATAACCGATATCCTTGCTCACCGCCAGCAGGTTCTGGCCGATATCATCTGTTTCCTTCATTACGGTTTTATGCGTGAATACATGCCCCCAGCTATACACCGAAATAGTGGACAGCAACACCAGGCATTTTGTTTTGCCGGCGGCAGCAAAAGCTACAATTTCCCTGAGCCCTTCCACGTTGGCGGACTTCATATAAGAGTACGGCTCAATAAAATTGACGGAGCTACCGGAATGATAAATAACATCGATGGTATCCGCCAATTCTTTAAACCCTGCTTCCGTTAACCCCATGCCCGGTTTGGAAAAATCTCCTGTTACCGGCACAATGCGCTGGCGCAGCGATTCATCAATGTGGATGTTAAAGTTGTTCAGGCAGCCGTTGATCCGTTCCATCGCATAATACTCATTACTGGCCCTGATGAGGCAGTATACGGTGGCGTTGGAAGCCAGCAGCAAATCTTTCAGCAGGTGAATGCCTACAAAACCGGTTACACCGGTGAGCAGTACGGCTTCGGGGTTTTGCAGCCTGGCGGCATCAAAATCGCGGCGGATAACGGTTCCCGGTTTCAGGTATACATCCTGCTGCAACGCTACATAAGGTTCCACATCTTCTTCCATCACAATAGTATCTGCCTGGGCCCGGCGCGCTTCCAGGGTTTGCGCCAGGTCTTTCAGCACCGGGAACTGGTATACATCTCTCATATATACTTTTAACGACAACGTTCTTCCCAATGCCGTAACTACCGGCGCCACACGAACAGAGTTGCCTCCTATATCAAAGAAGTTGTCGGAGTTATTGATCGCTTTCCGGCCCAATACGCTTTCCCAGATGGCCGCAATGGTTGTTTCCATTGCTGTTACCGGCGGTTCATACACGGCGCTGTCTTCTTCGTATACAGCGGCCAGCTGCGACAACCTTGCCTGGTCTGTTTTTCCATTGGAGGTTACCGGTAATTTATCCAGGAAGATAAATTGCGAAGGGATCATATAACCCGGTAGTGAATCTTTCAGTGTTGCCCTGATGGAGGCGATCTCCGGCTCTTCCGCCTCCCAGTTCTTCACCAGGAAAGCGACGATATACTTATTATGTTTTTCATCCTCGCGGGTAATAACGGCCGCGTCTTTGATACCATCAACAGGCAACAATGCTTTTTCTATTTCCTCCAGTTCTATCCTGAAGCCGCGGATCTTCACCTGGTTATCTGCCCTTCCTGAAAAAATTAATTCACCGGAAGGCAGTATAGAGGCGAGATCACCGGTTTTGTACAGGCGGGCGCCTGGTACAAACGGATGATCGATAAAGGAGGCTGCCGTTTGAGCAGGTCTGTTCCAGTATCCCAGTGCCAGTCCTTCGCCGCCGAGGTACAGTTCACCGGTGCCACCGGCGGGAACGGGTTGCAGGTGCTGGTTTAAAATATACGCCTGGGTATTGGCAACGGGTTGTCCGATAGACGATACATATTCCCCGTTTTCATCGTGCACTACCCTGCAGGTAGCAAAAATGCTGTACTCAGTAGGCCCGTAGTAATCGACCAGTTGATAACCCAGTCCGTGTGTAAGCACCGGCTTCAGTTTTTCGCCGCCGGTAAACAGGTAGCGCAGGTGAAGATGCGGAGCCGTGCGACTAAGTGCTACCAGTTCAGGCGCCAGCACAGTAGGCACAAACGCATGCGTGATCCCGTTCCTGGTATAGAACTGCAACAACGCCGCCGCATCCGTTCTTTCTTCATTGGTAGCTATCACCAGCGCGGCGCCGGAAGTAAGTGCGGTCCATATCTCCCAAACAGAAATATCAAAAGCAATTCCTGCTACGAGAGTAACCCGGTCGTTCGCGGTTACCTCAAACCGTTGCCTGTGCCACGATACCAGGTGCTGCAAAGACCGGTGTGCCACCATTACTCCTTTAGGCGTTCCGGTGGAACCGGAGGTATAGATGATATAGGCCCGGTCGTTTGCGGTTACCGGCACATCCGGCGTAGTAGCGGGCCATTTATCAAGACTATCCACCTTATCCAGTATCACATAGTTGTACTTACCCGCGTCCGGTAAGGCATGTTTACTGGTGGTGACCACGCAGCTGGTCCCGGTGTCTTCCAGGATCACCTGGATTCTTTTTAACGGATACGAAGGATCAATGGGAACATACGCTGCGCCTGTTTTTAAGATCCCTGTTACCGCTACCAGCCATTCAATGGACCTGTCTATCCATACCGGTATAATGTCGCCGGGCTTTACGCCCTGCTCCAGCAGGTAATGCGCCATCTGGTTGGATCGCCTGTTCAGGGTGTCGTAGGTGATAGCGTCTGATTTGAATACAACCGCAGTGCGATCCGGGCTGAGCGCCGCCTGCTGATTGAAAAGAGCAATAACAGTGGCAGATGGGTCATAATGCCATTGCTCTCCCTGTAACATAAAATGCCCTGGATTTTCATACGCGTGGGTTTGCTCCACGGTAACGTGTTTGGGTTTCATAGAATAATAATTAAAATTAAAGAAAAGGGACTATAGCTTCCCTGGGTTAAAGGTTTTCAATAAAAAAATCGCGGTGTTATTAATTTGTTTTGATATGGTTATTTCGTGATATATGGTTATTTCGTGCAGGGGCAAAACTATCTTGTTCCACTGCTATATTTCTACAGTGGGAATAAATTCCGGTTAAAAAAAAGCGGATGGTTTTACCATCCGCCTTCTAAAGAATATTCAGCTGCTCATGATTGCCTTATGCCCAAACCTTCGTTCCTGGAGCTGGTCGTACTCCTTCACATAATCCGGGTGTTCGGTTCCCATTGTTCTGTCCCACACCCGGAAATACAATCCATAGTTTCCCCTGAACTTCTTGTGGTGCAGGTTGTGATGAACAGATGTATTGAATACTTCAAACATCCACGTATACCGGAATCCGCGTGGCATCAGTTCATAACCCAGGTGGCCATACACATTAATAATAAATCCCGATATCGTAAACAACAGTACCGTAAGCGGGTGCATAGGCATCACACAGGTAATAACCACCAGCACCCCTCCTTCCGCCACCGCTTCCAGGACATGAAAGCTGTAGGAAGTCCAGGGAGAAGGATTGATACTCTGGTGATGCACCAGGTGTGTACGTTTAAATAACTGCTTATGATGCAACAGGCGATGCATCCAGTAAAAATAAGTATCGTGTATCACAAGACTCAACACCAGGCTCACACCTATGTACCACACCGGGAAATCATGAATATCGCTATAGATCATAGTATACTGCCGTACCGGCGTTACCAGCAGTACAACAGAAATCCCGGTGAACACCAGCGTGCTTTGCATGGAATACCAGATCTCCCGGAGAAAATCTTTCTTCGACGCCAGCTTTTGCTGGATTTTAAAATGTTTAAACCTGGCTGGCAACAGCAGGTAAAATAAAATGAAAGGAATACCCGCCAACAGGAAATACCGGAGGGCAGACACGCTAAAGATCTTAACTGTAGCTTCAATGATCGGTTCCATAACCCTGAGAAATTTATCTCCCAAAATTAGAATACCGGTACGGCAGATGCAGTTAACAAAAGATAATTTCGCAGATTAACAAAGGATAATTTATCCCTTGCCCTTGTCAAGCATCCGCTTGCGGATACGGCTTAGCGACACAGGCGTAATGCCCAGCATGGAAGCAATATATTTATCGGGCACCCGGTTCACCAGGTCGAAACGCTCTGCCAGCAGGTTGCGGTACCGCTCTTCCGGCGACAACGTTACAAAGGATTCCATGATATTTAATGATTCCGATAACATGCGCATCAGGAAAAAGTTGCGCAGCGGTTCATACTCCGGGTGCGTTTTCAGTACTTCTTCCAGTACATCGTAATCTATTTCCAGTAATGTGGTGGGCTCCAGCGCACGGTAAATAAAGCGTGACGGCCGCCTGTGAATGATGGTATCGTGAGAAGCGATAAATTGTTTTTCCCAACGCAGAAACAAGGTGGCTTCATCACCATTACTTTTAATAATATACGCCCGCATGATGCCTTGTTCAATGAAAGCAAGACGGCGTTCTGTATCACCCTCACGGATATACGTTTCATTGGCCGCCAGTTTTGCCTGCCGCGTCATGGCAAATAATGGCGCCGTGTCGGCCGGAAGTATACCGGCCAGATCAAATAGCAGTTGCTGTAAAGTGGTGATGGATGCACTCATATGATTCGTCAGAGTGCTAATGTAAGGTTATTTCTCAATTAACCCGTCCATCACAACCGAGCGGCCTTCATTTTGGTGAGTTGCGCCAGCGTATAAGCGCCAACCGCCATTACGAGATCCCATTTAAAAAAAGGTTACAAAAAAACAGGGGGAATTTTCTGTAACCTTTTTACTGTTATAGCATCTAATTAACATGGCAGCATAAAATAAATTCACAGACATGAACTCTCCCAATAAAGAATTAAGCCAGGTATTGGAAGATGCCATCAGCCGGCTACCTGAAAAATACAGGATAGTCTTTGTGTTGCGTGAAATCGAGGAAATGTCAGTCCGGGACACTTCTTCGGCGCTGGACATTAATGAAAACAATGTAAAAGTACGCCTGAACAGGGCAAAGGCCCTGCTCAGGGAGAATTTAAACGCCTATATGAAAGATCACGTTTATCATTTTCATTTAACCCGCTGCGACCGGATCACCCGTAATGTTTTACAGAAACTGGGCATAGAAGGGGGAAAACCATGATCTCCTCATGCTCATTCCGTCAGGAAGCGCTTCGGATATAGCAGCATGGCCAGCAGCCAGGTAACGGTGTGCATGAATAAAATCCGGGGAACCATATGTCTAAATGAGCCCTCATTTTGTCCAACTCACCCTAAAACCCATTCCCGTTGTTTGGTTTGCCGGCTACTTTTGTTTCTCCTGGGAGCACAAAAGCATCTGCAGGAAAGCATGATGGAACCGACAAAAAAATTCAACCGCAGACATTTTTTAAGCGCAGCTGCTTTAACCTTTGCAGCCACCAAACTCTCCTCCTTGCAGGCATTGGCCGCTACAGGACGCAGTGATAAAAACGGCTACCAGGCTCCTGTATCTTTCCGGGAAATCAAACAGATCAGGGCCGGACTACTCGATATTGGCTATGCCGAAGCCGGCCCGGCAAACGGCCAGCCCGTTATCCTCCTGCATGGATGGCCTTATGACATTCACAGCTACGCAAAAGTATCCGCCATACTGGCTGCTGAAGGATACCGGGTAATTGTGCCTCATTTACGCGGTCATGGTACCACGAAGTTCCTGTCTGCCCAAACCTTCAGAAACGGGCAACAGGCGGCGGTAGCAAGTGATATCCTTTCGCTGATGGATGCACTTCATATAGAAAAGGCCATCCTGGGCGGGTTCGACTGGGGAGCACGCACTGCCAATATCATCGCGGCACTATGGCCGGAACGTTGCAAAGCAATGGTTTCGGTTAATGGCTATCTTATTAATAACCTGGAAAAAAACAAACAACCCTTGCCACCAAAAGCAGAATGGGGATGGTGGTATCAGTATTACTTTGCCACCGAGCGTGGTAAACTGGGTTATACCGCCAATTGGCACGACTTCAACAAACTGATCTGGAAAAATGTTTCTCCGAAATGGGATTTTGATGATACCACTTATAACCTGTCCGCAGCCTCGTTTAATAACCCGGACTATGTTTCTATTGTGCTCCACAACTACCGCTGGCGGCTGGGCATAGAGCCCGGTGAGCAACAATACGATGCCATTGAAAAGCAACTGGCCGCAGCGCCTGTCATTGCTGTTCCATCGGTTACTTTGGATGGCGACTCAGATGGCGTGGTTCCCGCCGGTGATGGCTCTGCATATGCCCGCATGTTTACAGGCAAGCATGTACACCGTGTCATCAAAGGAGCGGGCCATAACCTTCCGCAGGAAGCGCCGGAAGCGTTTTCGAAGGCCATTATGGAAGCGAATAGTTATTAATTCTCAGTAAAAAATAATTTATGAAACTAGCTGCCCTAAAAAAGAAACCAGTCCTGTTAATAGCCCTGTTTGTTGTAATGTTAACCGGCATACAATTCATCGGGCAGCCGGTTCAAAACCAGCCGGTAACAGCACCCATAAAAGCGCCGGATGAAGTACTGGCAATTCTTCAACGTGCCTGTTACGATTGCCATTCCAATGAAACAAAGCTCAGCTGGTATGACCACATTGCACCGGTTTCATGGCTGGTATCCGCAGATGTTACAACGGCGAGATCCCGGTTTAATTTGTCGACCTGGGATACACTCTCCCCTGCCGACCAACAGGGACGCCTGTGGGAAATGGTGAATATGGTGCTCACAGGAAAAATGCCGTTGGCTACTTATGCCGCCACGCATCCTCGTTCCAGGCTTTCTGCAAAGGATATCTCTGTTTTAAAAGAGTATGTGACGAACACCAGTCCTTCAACCTACCACGATACTACCGTTATAAATGAAGCCGCGAAGGAGTTCCGGCAATTTCAACAACAGTCTCTCCCCGCAGCCGGAAACCCTGTTGCAGCGAATGGAGTGGCGTATATACCCGGCTACCGCGAGTGGCAGGTGATCAGTACCACCAACCGGTTCGACAACCACAGTATACGGGTAGTATATGGCAACGCCATTGCAGCAAAAGCCCTCAGAGAAAACCAGATCAACCCTTTTCCCGAAGGCAGTACCATTGTAAAAGTAGTGTGGAACAGCATTGAAGAAAGGAACGGCGACATCACTCCCGGTTCTTTAAACAGCGTACAGATCATGACTAAAAACAACAAGCGCTTCGCGGATAGTAAAGGATGGGGCTTTGCAAAATTCAACGGCACGGCGCTCAAGCCCCAGGGAGCCACGCCCATGTTTAATACCACCTGCTTCAATTGCCATAAAATAGCCAGCGGAAATGATTATGTATTCAACCTGCCATTGGCTGATAAAGAAAATAAGCGGGAGATGTTTGACGCCGGAAACCTGCACGTGATCACATCGTTTGCCAACAGGCAGCAACAAAGCATGTCTGTGTTGTATGGTAACACCTCCGCGCAGCAAAGTGCGCTTACCGGTTATAAAACGTATGTTCCCGGCGAAATATTCCGGCTCGTTACTTACAAACAGGCCGATAATAAATACTGGTTTGGCAGTTATATCAATGGCGAAGTGCAAAGCATTGAAACCGTGTCCACGGCCTCTGATGCAGGCGTAGCAGATAAACTGACCTATAAGCTGGAACGCGGCCAGTGGCCAACCGGTAATGCTGGCGATAAAGTAAGTCCGGCTGCCAGGATCAGCGCTATATTTTCTCACAAACCATCTGTTTTTCCCTGATACTTTAACTTTTCCTGATGATAAATTAAAAATCAATATTTTTATTGCCATTAGATTGACTTCCAACAGATGAAAAAACCAGGGTTTAAAATATCTCAGGCAACCATATGGGTCAGCTCCATTGTTCTAGGGCTGTTGTCTTCCGTGCCACAAATTGCCGAGCATCATTTTCATTTGGCGGAAGCAGCTGTTAATGCCGGTATTACAGCCACCTTCGCTGTGCTGATGTGGTACTTCAATATTTTCATGTTGTCCCGGCAGGATGATAGCCCGCGAAAGCAGAGCATTTCGTATTCAAAACTGATAAGCAGCCTGTTATTTGGCCTGGTAGTAATGCTGGGCCTTGCCTGCATCCAGCAGCTGATCCTGTCGCACATCAATTTTGGACCGGTTATGCTGATGGTGGAAGTAAGAGGTATCCTGATTAACCTGGTATTTTATATGTTCCTGCACCTGCTGCAGCAGAATTATGAAAACCAGCATGTAACGATGGAACTGGAACGTATCAAAAGTGATAATCTCAGCGCGCAGTATGAACTACTGAAACAGCAGGTGAATCCGCACTTCCTGTTCAACAGCCTGAATACCCTGAAGGCGATGGTGGAAAGCGGCGAGGAGGAAGCAGTCGACTTCATCATCAAACTATCCAATTTCTATAGGTTTACGCTCGAGAGCCGCAAACTGGACCTGATTCATGTCAGTGAAGAAATGGACATTCTCAATGCTTATCTTTTTCTTCAGAAAGCAAGGTTTGAAGATGGTTTCACTTTTGAGAATACGCTTAGTCCCAACACGCTGAAAACGCTTATTCCTCCTTTTACGCTGCAGCTGCTCGTTGAAAATTGCATCAAACATAATATCGTTTCCCTGGAAAAGCCTTTACATATCAGGTTATATGAAGAAGATGACCGGATAGTGGTGGAGAACCAGGTGCAGCAGAAAACGGGAGAACAAAATTCGCTAGGTGTGGGTCTTAAAAATATTGACCAGAGATACCAGCATCTGCTGAACCGGCATATTGATATTATTGGCAACGAAAAAGTTTTTCAAATCAAACTTCCGCTTATTCATGAACATCATCATCGTTGAAGACGAACTTAAAACAGCCAAGTCACTCGCAAATATGATACTGGGATTAAAACCCAACGCTAAAATTACGGGGCAGTATCAAAGCGTGGCAAGTTCCGTCAGCGCGCTGTCTGAAGGCACCATGCCCGATTTGATCTTTATGGATATCCAGCTTGCCGACGGACTTTGCTTTGAAATATTTAAATCGGTAAAGATCACCTGCCCGGTGATCTTTTGCACGGCTTATGATGAATATACCCTCGATGCTTTTAAAAATAATGGGGTGGATTATGTGCTGAAGCCTTTTTCCAAACAGGATATACAGGAGGCATTAAGAAAGGTGGATGAACTGAAAAATTTCTTTCAGCAAAAAACAATTCCTGATCTTGGCGACCTGCTTTCAAAATTAACTCCTTCCAGCGGCAAAACCAGTTTCCTCATCTTTCAAAACCAGAAGTACAGGACTATAAATGTGGAAGACATTGCCTTCTTCTATATACGCCATGATGCCACCTGGATAATGTGTTTTGACAAGCAGCAGTATGTGATCAGCCAGTCGCTTGACCAGATAACCCAGTCGGTGTCTTCCCTGCAGTTTTTCCGGCTTAACCGCCAGTACCTCATTAATTTCAAAGCCATCAAAGAAGTGGAACCTTATTTTCTCCGTAAACTATACGTCAGGCTGGTGATTGAAACACCGGACAAACTGCTTGTAAATAAAGAAAAATCCCATAGCTTTCTTAGCTGGATGGAAGAGCGTTAGCGTTATTTTCTCCCGGTTGAAAGCTGAAAATGTCTACCTCGCGGCTTTTTAGCTTATTGCTGCCGTAGCCGGCCGGTACTTTTGAATAAATAAAAATTCAAAAGATGAAATTAATCATGATCCCCGCAATTGCACTCACATTATTTTCAGCGGTATTTGCAAACCAGCGTACCGCTTCAGAGCAACCCGTTCATACCGGTAACGGCTTTGCCGTGCTGGAATTGTTTACCTCGGAGGGATGCTCCAGTTGCCCACCCGCCGATGCACTGCTGGCCCGTATCCAACAGGAAGCCGGGAATAAACCCATTTATATCCTGGCGTATCATGTGGACTACTGGAACCGGCTTGGCTGGAAAGACATCTTCAGCGATCCCCGGTATTCAAAGCGCCAGTATCAATACAGTCAGCAGTTAAACAGCCAGGTATATACCCCCCAGCTGGTGATCAATGGTACATCATCCTGCGTAGGATCAGACGAAGCTGCTGTAACTAATGCAATGGCAAATGCACTGGCCAGTCCCGCTGAAGAAACCCTGAACATCAAGGCGCAGCTGCAATCCGGCAAAGCTGCGCTTACCTATAACGTTACGGGCGATGCCGGCAACAGTCGCCTGCTGGTAGCCGTAGTGCAAAAACATGCAGTCAGTAAAGTGACGAGGGGAGAAAACGAAGGACGCATGCTTTCACATGTTCAGATTGTGCGCGATCTTCGCACGTTTGACCCGGGAGCCGGCAGCGCGCAGATCAGCTTGCCCGGTGACTTTAATACACAGGAGTGGGAACTGATTGGTATGATCCAGGATTCCGGCACAGGCGTTATCAAAGCGGCCACGCGGGTTCCCTTGTAATACGGCACTACCTAAAAAAGCAATGCCCGGAAATATATTCCGGGCATTGCTTTTTTAGGTAGTAGCTTATCACTTTTACAACTCATGACGCTGTGCAAACGCTGCATTTAAGCCCGGATACAGCTTCCGGAACATCGCGTACGTTACGCTTACCATAATAAACGCCACAACAGCGTCGATGGTGGCCGGTAAGCCGAGTACACTCAGTTTCGATGCAAAGGCAAAAATGATATCGAAGAAAATACCGGCGAACACCCACTCTTTTAACCGGAGCAGCTTACCAGGCGTTAAAAGAACCGCCACACCGGAGAGCTTGAAAATACCAAGCAGGTAAATAAAATGCGAAGGATACCCCAATTGCTGGGTTATTCCCCACACAACCGGATTCCCGGTGATTTCAAAAAAACCGCTTGCGCCAAACCACAGGGAAGTGAGTACGGTTCCTATCCAATAAATTGTTGTTACTGTTTTCTGTGTCATAATCTTTTGGGTTTATGTTATTGATGACACAAAATTGTTGCAGGCAGCGGGAATAGTCCAGGTATTTTGGCGTGAAGCGGACAAATGGAGAGGCTGGTTAGACAATACACGGTGCGGGCGTTACTTCACTTTCCTGTAAGTGTTTCCTCTCCAGAATAAGCCATTGCTTTCAATGCCTATTACCTCTCCCCCTATATCCATTGCTTCATAAAAACACTGATTAAAGTTTTTAATGGTAATTGTAAAGAGATTGAAACGGCTGTTCCGGGGCCTGTAGTCTTCGAATACATTAAAATAAATCCGGTGATACGACTTCGTACCGTAATCACTACCCGGCGCAATATTACGTATCACCAAACCAAAAGTTACATCTCCCCATGATTTTTTGGATATGGCAAATTCCGGTTTACCGGCTTCAATAAATTGCCCGGTTAATGGAGAGGTAATGATGGAGAATTTAAAGTTACTATAGTTCAGCGCATCTTCTTCAGGCAATATAATTTTAAAATAAACGGAATCCCCCGATGACATCTCAGATTCCTCTATTGCGTAATCCATCTTATTAAAATCATTGCTATTCTTTAATATAACAAATCCCGCCCGCTGCTCCCAAAAGCCCTTAGCCAGGGTATCACAAAGCGGAACGATCACATCGGGTTTCTGCACCTGATTTCTGATACAGAGAAATGTTTTGTTATCATTTAAGAATAGCAACTCTTTTCCATTTACCTTCTGATAGCGGCCGGATATGAGTGTAGGATTCTTTACACGCTGTCCGGTAGAGGATAAGCAAAGAAGGAATAAAAACGTGCTTAGAAATATTTTGTTAATATATGGGTGATCCATTGTATAAACTCTATCCCGTTATACTTCTAATAATGCGTCTGCTCCAACAATAGTTTTGCTAATGGTCAAATTTACAATTCGTAGCCGGACTTAGAACCGTCATTTTGTAAAGTGTATTCTTAATGTCAAAATACTTGTCATAACGACCTTTATAATCAAACGCTGAATCTTTACTTATTTCAATAAACTCTGATTTCCTTCCTTTATTGGGGAAAATGGAATTTATCCTATAGTAGCTGGTGTATTCAATAGGTATTGAATCTTGTGTTATTTGAATTAAGTTAAGAGTATATGTGTTGCCAACTTCTATATTACAACTATAAAAAATGCCATTATCAAAGATTTCTTTCTTGTCAAAGTTGAAAGGAAGCTTCTGGTTTATAGTAATACTATCATTCCCTTTTCTAAAAACCATAGCTTTATTTATAAAACTTTTATTGCACGTTTGTGTATACGAAAAGCGAATATATTCATACTCCACAAGTTTGACCTGCACTTGCGCACTACAAGTTAAGTAGTTGACGAATAGTATAACACATGAAATAATTGTTCTCATTTTACTTTTTTTACGGATTTTAATTCTCCCGTTGGAGTTACGGTTGTTTCTGTCGCATTTATTTTAA
This sequence comes from Chitinophaga ginsengisegetis, assembly GCF_900168065.1. GTDB lineage: Bacteria > Bacteroidota > Bacteroidia > Chitinophagales > Chitinophagaceae > Chitinophaga > Chitinophaga ginsengisegetis. Next base: position 455,235 of record NZ_FUZZ01000001.1, read on the forward strand.
CACCTCCTAATTCAATTACCTTTGGAACCGATACTGATGTGGCTCCCTGTTGAAATTCATATTGGGCTTTGCCCCCATCATACGAATAGGTTACCCTGCTTTATTTCATAGATAGGTATGTTTATCTGGGGAATCCCCGTATAGTTACCTACGGGGATCTCGCCATATTTACCTAAAGAAGCTGCTGTTGGGCTTGAAGGTATTATGTTCTGTACTTTTTCCTTTTGTACCTGTGCATGAACAGATATCACCAGCAACAAACAAAGAGAAGAAAAAAGGGATTTCTTAGAAAAGATCATAAAAGGGATTTTTTATCTAAGGCAATAGGATGTTTCTCCGGTTAACGCTTTTTAACGGATGATTTCAGTTGCTGTATTTCCTGTTCGTGCCGCTTTAACTGCGCATCCTGTTTAAGAATATACAATGTCAGCTCTTCCACCTTCTGCAATAACTTTTTATTCATCTCTCCCAAATCCAGTCCCTCCGCTTTCACCTCTTTTTCCGAAGGCATATCCGGCAGGTGTTTATGCTCCTTAATAAAGGCATTTACTTCAGACAAAGCAGGTAAATCATAACCAGGTGCAAACACAAAGTCGGGCCAGGCGGTATTTGCCTTTACCTTTATCCTGGTAAAAATAGCGTCGCCATTCACCGCTAATTTGTATCCCTTCGTATCGGTGGTACCAATGCCTACATTTCCATTGGTGGCATTCTGAGCGCCGGCCAGGATAATGTCTCCGTTCGATTTGAACAACAACGGCGCATAAAACCCCGAACCTTGTCTCACTGCATAAAACTCCAGTGTAGGCCCGCTGACATCTGCACTAAAATAACCGTCCTTCCTTAAAGACGCTTCCCAGAGCACGGGTTTACCGGTTGCAATACCCGTTGTCGTTTTAACACTGAATTTTAAATCCATGTAAGCGTTGGCGTCCCCATCGCTCAAAAAGTTTACGCCTCCCCTTGTGGCGCCCATATCTATCGCCAGCTTGTCTGCAGTGGGCGCCATACCTATCCCAATGTTACCATTAGCAGTAAGCGACCCTTTCAGATTCAGGTTGCCATTGCCATCCAGGAACATTAACTGGTCTGTATCGGCTGAATAGTCTATTGCGCCGTTGTCGTGAGCCAACCAGCGGAACCGGAAATTACTGGCCTTTAAACCGGTCAGGCCAAAGTTGATGGAGGCACTGCTCTGGTAAATAAAACCAGACCTGAAGTTGGCACTATAGAACCCTGTAGTGATCGTATTGGCATAAGTGTTGGGGAAATTCAATGTACTGAATGTATCTGTTTGGGCTTTTACCGGAAACCATACACATAACAAAACTGAAAAACTGAAGATAACTTTGATCATAGGGATTAAATTATATTATAAAAAAACGTTACAATGGCGGGTATTACATCGCACAGCAACTTCTCGAACAAAACAGTATATGCTAAAAAAAGAAAGTTAGGGATAACTCTTATGGGCAACACATTACTTTTCCAGGTATAGCTATGAAGGCAAAGGAATGATTTCTTATAACTGTTAAAATAACTTTCTGGCATTAACTACGGCGCAAAATAATATATTTTTCCGAAGGTTCAAATTCCCATTTTGAAATTTCTTTTGTCGGCAAGTTCCTCCCCTCATTTCACCCACGCCGCAATCGTAACCCCGCCAAGATACCCCATTATAAGCACCACTAACCACCCTGCCAGCTGCATCCATACAGGATGCCGGTAATGCTGCAGCAGCCGTGTGCTGCCAGCCGCCACCAGCACCACTGCCAGGGCTACCGGCAATATGAGCCCATTGAGCGCCCCTGCCATCAGCAACAGTTGTACGGGGTTGCCGGCTATTACAAAAACAACGGTGGAGAAAAGTATAAAAACACTGATAAACCAACGCTCGTTGGCGGCAATAAAAGGATGAAATGTTTTCAGGAAAGAAACGGAAGTATAAGCAGCTCCTACTACAGAAGTAATGGCAGCGCTCCACATCACAATACCAAAGAAACGGTAACCAATTTCCCCTGCTGCTATCCGGAATACAGATGCAGGCGGATTACCGCTGTCGAGTACCGCGCCCTGTGTAATAATGCCCAACGCTGCCAGGAACAACAGCACACGCATGATAGCGGTAATAACAATACCGCTTACGGCACTGCGGTTAACAAAGCGGATCTGCGTTGTTCCGCTGATACCGGCGTCCAGCAGACGGTGCGCGCCGGCAAAACTGATGTAACCGCCAACGGTTCCGCCAACAAGCGTTACAATAGCCTTTGTATCAATCACCGCGGGCCATACGCTTTGTTGTACTGCCTGCAATACCGGTGGATGTGAACTCACGGCAACGTACAAAGTAAGCAGCACCATCAGGATGCCCAGCCATCGTGTAAACTGATCCAGTACATGACCCGCCTCTTTCATCCAGAAAATAAACAGCGCAATCCCACAACTCAGCAAGGCGCCGTAAACCGTGTCCATGCCGGTGAGTACCTGTAACCCCAGTCCGCAGCCGCCGATGTTGGCGATGTTAAAGGCCAGTCCGCCTGTTACCACCAAAGCGGCCAGCATATAACCCAGGCCCGGCAACAACGCATTGGCAAGATCCTGTGCGCGGTACCCGGAAACGGTAAGTACACGCCAGATATTCAGCTGTGCGCCAATATCCAGCAGCACTGATATCAATATTACAAAACCAAAAGACGCCGCCAGTTGCTGCGTGAATACGGTTGTTTGTGTAAGGAAACCCGGACCAATGGCGGAAGTAGCCATGAGGAACGCTGCACCCAGCAGCACGGAAGATTTTTGTTTGCTCAAGGCCGTTGTATGGTTAGTTGGTGATGATGTAATGCGTTATTAATAGCGCGCGCATATGTTACGGCGTGCGCGCCGTCGCCGTGAAGACAAATCGTTTCCGCCGTTATCGGAATCGTATGCCCGTTAACGGTAGTTACCTTTTGTTCAGTAACCATTTGCAGCACCTGTGCAATCGCCTGCTCCTCTTTTTCAATGAGCGCGTTGGGTTGTGTGCGGGGAGTAAGTGTTCCATCATCCCGGTAGGTTCTGTCGGCAAATACTTCGCTGGCTGTTTTTAATCCTGCTTCCCTGGCAGCCGTGATAAGCCAGCTGTTACTGAGTCCGAAAAAGCAAAGCCGGGAATCCACATCTTTTACGGCTTTAACAATCACGCGGGCCATAGCCGGCGATTTAGCGGCCATGTTGTATAATGCGCCATGAGGCTTTACATGCCTCATCGTAGTATGCAGCGATTTGCAAACCAGTTGCATGGCGTATAGTTGTGTGGTGATCAATTCATACAATGCATGATCTGAAAGCTGCTGCTCCGTTCTGCCAAAATTCTCTTTATCTGCAAAGCCGGGATGAGCGCCGATAGCTACCTTATTTTCGAGTGCCAGCGTGGCCGTACGCAACATCGTATCATGATCGCCGGCATGATAGCCACAGGCAATATTGGCGCTGCTGATAAAAGGCATAATGGCGGCATCGTTGTCCAGCCCCTCTCCCATGTCGCAGTTAAGATCTATATAATGCATAATGATGATGATTAAACAGGCTGTTGTTGCAGCCATTCCTCCAGTCGTAATTTACAGGCATTTTGAAGAAAGAGCAAGTCCTGCTCCTGTTTCCACAACAGGGCAGATGCTGTTTTTTCATCCGTCATGCTAAAATGAATCTCCTGGTACGGCATACGTTGCGAAAGGGAAGGCATATCCGCAGTGATCACATGCGCCAGCCGGGCATACCCGCCGGTGGTTTGATGGTCTGCCATCAGTATAATGAGTTGCCCGTCGGGCAACAGCTGTATAGTACCCCTGGTGATGCCGGCCGATAGCTGTTCCTCCCGTGGCTGTGTAGCCAGCGGCGGACCGCTCAGGCGGAACCCCATCCGGTCGCTTTGTTCCGTTAACGAAAATGCAGCAGCGGTAAATTGCTGGCGGGCGTCTTCCCGTAACAGGCTCCATTGACTCCCAGGCAGCGTACGTATAATATCTTTTGTGGTGTACAGGTGACTTACATCGGCGGTCCACCGTAACGGTACCACTTCCCTGCCCCGGAACCATAAAGGGGAAATATTATCCTGCCGTAGCTGAAGATGATCATTCTTTTTCAGCGGGCGGCCATCCAAGCCGCCGGCGCCGGCCTTTAAATGGGTGCTGTAGCTTCCCAGCCAGGGCGTAAGTGCCAGCCCGCCCCGTATCGCCAGGTAGCACCGTGCACCGGAAACAGGCTTGCTGAAACGCAGTACCGTTTGCTTATTCACCAGTACGGGCCTGTTAATGTCCAGGGGCTGACCATTGACGATAGCGCCAAAATCAGCGCCGGATAAGGCGATCATGGCATCTGTATCAAACAGGAAAGCCGATGCGGGAAAATGCAGTTCAATAGCCGCTTCGGTGAGGTCGTTGCCTACCAGGCTGTTGGCTACCGCAAGCGCCACACGATCCATAGCGCCACCTGGATTAATACCCAGGTGTTGGTAACCGTATCGTCCTGCATCCTGGATGGTATCCAGCAATCCTTGTTGTACTACCTGTATCAATGTTTTTGGATCTTAAAATGTCAAATATAATGGGTCATCTCCCGGAAAGCTTCCAGCGATACGGGCATAAATCTTACCTCATCGCCGGGGCCACAATAGCAGGGAGTTTCCGCACCGGCATCAAATAACCGCAGGGGCGTGCGGCCAATAATATTCCAGCCTCCCGGCGATTCCTGCGGATAAATACCCGTTTGCGCACCGGCAATACCCACACTTCCCGCGGGTACCCTGAGCCGGGGTTGCTTTAACCGGGGCGTTACCAGCTGCTCATGCACTTTGCCCATATAGGGAAAGCCGGGCAGAAAGCCCAGCATGTATACGGTGTACGTTTGTGCTGTATGCAGTGCTATGATATGCTCCGGGGATACGTTTTTGCTTTCCGCCATCGCATGCAGGTCGGGGCCCAGGGAAGGGTGATAGCATACAGGGATCTCCAACCGGCGGGGCGGAGCGGCAGCAGTTATGGCTGTCTCCTCCAGCGTTGCCGAGATCAGCTCCCTGATCTTTTCACCGGCGTTGCCATGCAGCTCCCTGTACAACACTACCGCATCGTATACAACTGTTAAGGAAGCATAGGCCGGAATAAGATCCAGGATGTATGGTTTATGCAGCTCCTGCAACTGCCGGAATGCCTGCATTACCCGGCGGTGAATATCCTCACTGATCTGTTGTTCCCATTCAATGATTACAGCCCGGTCGCCCAATGGAGATATAGTGTAGTTCCTACGCATTAGTTTATGAAGATAAAATAACTATTGCACATTACTATTAATAGCGTAAATTCATGGTACATAACGTATCCATGAATGAACCTTTTTAGCCTGGCAAAGCTTAAATTGGGTCCATCACTACTTATTTTGCTATTAGCGGATTGTTTTATTTTCTCGGGAGCAAAGGCACAAATTAAAGCAGACTTCAATGCATCATCAACCAGCGATTGTGAACTGCTACTAACAACATTTAGTGATAAATCAACAGGCCAGCCTATATCCTGGCAATGGGACTTCGGTAACGGTTATACCTCTACTGAACAGCACCCCGGGGCTACCTATGTCAAACCCGGCGTGTATACGGTATCCCTCACGGTAAAAGATGCAGCCGGACAATCAGCTACCATCACCAAAACAGGATTTATTACCGTAAGATCCAGACCTAAAGTGGATTTCACAGCCACCAACGTAACAGGCTGCGCACCTTTACAAACCACCTTCACAGATAAATCAGACCCGGTAAGCGGCACTCTCCTTACCTATACCTGGGATTACGGAGATGGCACCACCGGCACCGGCAGCACCAGTACACATACTTATCAGCAGGCCGGGAAATACCCGGTAACGCTCATCGTTACTAACAGCTATCAATGCACCAGCTTCAAATTAGTGGATACCATGGTAAAGGTAGCCCCGCCCATTGTAGCCGGTTTTTCCGTACCCGAAAAAATATTCTGCAGCGCCCCTGCCACCGTGCAGCTCACCAATACTTCCACCGGACCAGGTACCCTCGTTTACAACTGGGCTTTTGACGACGGCAGCACATCTTCTTTAAAAGATCCCGGTACGCATACCTTTACCAGCAAAGGGCTCCACGCTATTACGCTGACGGTGACCAATGAAATGCATTGTACCTCGGTCAAAAAAGCAGCCGATATTAACGTGGCCGCCTATACTACCAACTTTACCTTTCCATCACCCGTTTGTGCCAACACACCCGGCACTTACGGCGGCGTATTTGCTACTACAGATCAGCTCAAAGTAGCCTGGGAAATAAACGGGCAACCAGCTTTGAACAACGCGGACAATACCACTATCTACACCCCTCCTGCTACCGGTTCGTTAAATGTTAAACTAACCGCTACCTATGGTAAATGTGTGGAGGTGGTAGAAAAAAAACTGGATATAAAACCATCTCCCACCGCCAGTATCAGCGTGATGATACCTCCTTTCTGTAACATGCCCGCTACCGCCACGTTCACGGACAATGCTCCTGCTGCCGCTGCCCGGCAATGGGACTTTGGCGACGGGCAAACCTCCACCGCGCAACATCCGGCACACACCTACACCGCAGCCGGTAACTACACTGCTACCCTGGTAACCACCAGCAAAGATGGCTGCGCAGCTACTACCAACAGTAGCTTTGATATAGCCCCGGTAAAAATAACGGCAGATGGAAAAAACAGGAGCGGTTGCGAAGGATTAATAACCACCTTTGGTGCGGTGGTTAACAATGCAGACGTTATTAAAACCTACCAATGGGACTTCGGCGATGGTAGCCCGGTATCTGCGTTAGCTGCGCCTGTACATCAATATAATAACGCGGGCATCTACACCGTTTACCTGACCTATACTACCGTTAACGGCTGTACGGGAAAGGTAGAAACAGTGAATAAGGTAGAAGTATATAAAAAGCCTGTTCCTGAATTCTATTCACCGGACGCCCCGGAAATCTGCGGTAATAACCCGGCTGCATTCAAAGACCAATCAGATATTGGCGACAGCTGGCGATGGGATTTTGGAGATGGAGCCACCGGAACCGGTAAAAACACTACATATAGCTACCAGCTACCGGGAACGTATACCGTACAGCTGATAGTAGGTAATCACACCTGTTATGATACCATTGTTAAAGAGAAATACATTACCGCTACCAATCCATTCCCCCGGTATTCCATCCGGCCGGTCGACTGTAACAAACGCACCACCATTGTTTTTGAAGATCATTCCATCGGGGCGGAATCCTGGCAATGGTCCTGGGGCGATGGTACCGATACTGCCTATACCGTGCCTACCGCTACTTTAACACACGTTTTCCCCGGCAGCGGCACATACCAGGTGGCACTTACTACGAAAGACAGTCACTGTACCACGCATGAAGGACTAACGGTAACAGTGATTGCTCCATCTCCTGTAGTGATCAGCACCGATAAAAGTACGCTGTGCAGCAACGATGTGCTGGGCGCCGCCATCACCAGCTACAACCCGGCTATCTATAAATCTTCCGGCTACAAATGGCTGGCTGGTGGCATTGATCAGAGCGATCCTGACGACCAGCAAACATTCATCTACAAAAATCTTTCTCCCGGCAAACAATTCATACAACTATCAGCCGAAAACCTGCAGGGATGTATAGATCTCAGTAACATCGTTCCCGTAAATGTACGGGGTCCTGTTGCCGCGTTTAAACTGCCTGCCGCCAAATGCGCGGGCAGCGAACTGAGTTTCACTGACCTGACCAATACCACTTACAGCGCAGGTATTAGTGAGTGGCAATGGGATTTCGGAGATGGCACTCCCGTAGAAACCTTTACCAAAGGACCTTTTCGGCATACCTATAAACAACCGGGAAATTATAACCCTATGATGAAGGTGACTGACAAAGAAGGTTGTGTAAGTTATGGCTATGATAATACCCTCCAGGTAAAAGGCCCTCAGGCCGTATTCGATGCCAGCAGCTATCTTGTTAAACCAGGCACAGATGTATACTTCTACAACAAATCCAGCGAAACCGGTGGCGCTATCACCAGTGTGAACTGGAGTTTTGGAGATGGCCATACTTCTACCGCCACCGGAACAGTGACAAACAACTACACCCTGCCAGGCGCCCACCAGGTAGTACTGCGCGTGCAGGATAATAATGGTTGTGAAGACAGTGCCAAAAAACAGGTAAGGGTATCCAGTGTTGGCGCCGACTTTACCTATAGCTCCCGCTTTGCAAATGGTGGCAGTTGCGCACCCATGATCTTCTTCTTTACCAATACTTCCCTCAGCTATACTTCCAGCTATTGGAGCTTTGGCGACGGCACTACTTCCATTGAAGCCAATCCTGTACATACCTATACGGAACCGGGACTTTACGAGGTGATCCTAACCGCACAGGGAGAAGCAGGCGTAACAGACAAATACATTGATACCATAGAAGTAAAAGGCCCCTATGCCGCTATAATAGCCAGTTCCGACGGCGGATGCCTGGAAAAGGAAATTCAGTTTAATGTTGTCAGCAAGGGTTCGCAGGATTTCAGCTGGGATTTTACGGACGGCATTATTCTTCATACCACCGACAACGTAGTGAAACACGTTTTTAAAACACCGGGTATTTATCAGCCGAGACTACTGCTGACTGACGCCGCCGGTTGCAGAGGCAGCGCCCTTCTCCGCAACCCCATCGTTATTGATAAACTGGATGTGCAGTTAACACCAGCACCGGCTATTCTTTGCGGTAAAGGAACCGTTACGTTCAATCCTGTATTCAACAGCTTTTCCATTGACCAGTTAGGCAAACCGGCTACCTATAAATGGGACTTCAATCCATCACTGGTACCATCCAACGAAACAACAGCTACTCCTTCTTTTTATATTCCTGCACCGGGCAGGTATGATTTTAGTTTTACCACCACCACCGCTTATGGTTGTAAACAAACAGTGACTACTAACGTGAACGTATATACTAAACCGGAAGCCATTATTGCAGGCCCCGATAAAGTATGTGTATCGTCACCGGCCGGGTTCAGCGGCAGCGCTGCGAACGACAACGGTCTTACCTGGGAGTGGAACTTCCCTAACGGGGAAAAACCGGCCGGAAGTAAGCCACCGCAACAGGTATTCTCCCAGCCTGGTCCGGCAGATATATCCCTTGTTGTTACCAATAAAGATGGATGTACTGATACGGCCCATCACCTCTTAAACGTGCTGCCTTTGCCCGATGCAAAAGCCAGCTCTATGAGTGAATTTATCTGTTTGCACAATACTACCCTGTTACAGGCTACCGGTGGCGCCAGTTACGAATGGACACCGGTTGCAGGACTCAGCAACCCGCTGATCGCAAACCCGTCGGCTAGTCCTGATACCAATACCACCTATCATGTGAAAGTAACAGACAGCAACGGATGTATTAATACCGACCAGTTAACACTGCAGGTAATCCAACCGTTTAAGGTAACGGCCTCACCGGATACCTCCCTGTGCCAGGGTGCAGTGCTGCCGTTATATGCCTCCGGCGCTGACTATTACAAATGGGAAGGCACCGGGCTGGCAAATCCTAACGAAGGCGTTACCACTGCTACGCTTACTAACACAGGCAACTATACCTACGCGGTAACAGGCTACGACAGCAAAGGATGCTTCTCTGATAAAACATCCCTGCAGGTAATCGTAGCACCGTACCCGTTAGTAAACACTGGCCCCGACCGGAATGTTCCTGCCGGCACACCCGTACAGCTCACTGCCTCCGCCAGTAACGATGTGGTCAGCTACAAATGGTCGCCAGCACAGGACCTTAACTGCCCCGGCTGTGGCAGCATACAGGTGATTCCCAATCTTACCACCACCTACGCCGTGGAAGTGGAAAACCGCTATGGCTGCAAAGCAAAAGACGACGTTACCATACACATCCTGTGCAATCAGTCTGCCATTTACATGCCTAACGCATTTACTCCCAACCAGGATGGACAAAACGACCGCATCTATCCTAAGGGAAAAGGCGTAAAGGAAATCGGGTACCTGCGTATTTATGACCGCTGGGGAAAACTTATCTTTGAAAATATTCATTTCCAGATCAATACCCCTGCCGCCGGTTGGGATGGCCGGATCAACAATCAGGAAGCCGCTTTTGGAAGCTACATTTATTACATGCAAACCATCTGCGAAAACGGGGAGAAATTTGAATTCAAAGGAAGCATCCTACTGATAAAGTGAGTCGGCTACCAGCATCTTCATAGCATTGTATGCCCCATCCGACAGCCGGTACGGCCGTTCGTTTACCATCTGCACAAACTCAACGCTAAACGCCAGGAACAAAGGAAAAGGACTGCCCGGTGAAACGCTGGCGGTAAGTGTGAGTGGTTCGGTAAGGTGGCTATCCAGTACCAATGCCTCACTGCTTATTTCATCGCTTTCATACTGCGCTTCCTCAAAATCAATCGCGCTAAAGCCACAGGTAATGATTACATGCGTGGCGCCGCGGGGCGACTGCACCTCCCTTGCCGGATAGAATGGCGGTATTACGATAGTTCCTTCCCCGGCAGCACGATCAATGGTTGCCGTTAAAGGCGCATAAAAAGAAGTGCTCATCCCGCTCGTCGTATTGAACTCAAACTTTTCCATGATCTTTATGTCGCCATTCATCACGTTACGATATCCCCGCTCACTGGTTACATCGGCTTTTATCACCTTCAGGAACTCCCTGAGGAGGCGGGGTGTAATTCCACTATCGGCAGCATTCCTGATCATGTAACGGAAAGCGGAACGAAGCAATTTTCCTGCCCGGCCAGCCCGGCCAAATTCCATGCTGTTTTCCCTGCTACGCTGGAATGCAGGATCAGCCGATATCCGCGCCCCGGATACGCCGGATCGCTTTCTGACTACATAACCACGTTTGGTTTTATAAAAAGATAGATTTTCGATTGCGCCATTAAATTGCAACAATCCGTCCTGTTTACTCATCGTTAAAATGTTTTCGTTAAAAGATAGGCAGTTTAGATAGCTATGCCTGTTAAGCTCCGCCTGTTGATTACACAGACGTACCAGGCGAAAGTATCCACTACCCTGCATGCGTAAAAACAAAGCTGCCGCTTTTACCGCTTTTTGCCGCTTTTTGCCGGAATACGTCGCACCGGTTTATGCATAGTGCATTCATAGTGCATGAGGAGTGCATCAGGAGTCCATCAGGAGTGCATGGTAACAGTATAGATAGCGCATGGGATACGCAGGTCCGAAGCATGGCAGATGCAGGTGACAGGTAGCTTCACGGCGCCGGGGAGTTAAGTAAGGTACTGATGTCTGCCAGTACTGCCGCAAGTTTACCGGGTTGTGATAGAAAGGGGGAATGCCCGCTGGTGAGCGTATACACCTTTTCGCAAGGTAAAAGATACTGCATGCGCCTTTGGCTTGTAATACCCAGGGCTTTATCCTGCAGGGTTTCAATATAAAATCTCCGGATGGGTTGTTCAGGCGCTATATCCGTCCGGCTATTCTCCTTGTTCCCCGCGGGTTTTACAGGTTCCGGGGTTAATTTGCTGATGGCCCACTGTGCTACCGGGTCTTCACAGTCAGCATAAAACAACTGCTTTGCTTTCTTTTTGTTCACCCTCACCGTACCATTGCTTTTGTCTATAATCAGGGATGATTGCATAAGAGAGATGGTATCATCCTGCATGATTTCCGGCGGAGACATGCCCTCCGGCAACAGGAAGGCCGATAGATAGATCAGTCCTTTTATCTTATCCGGATATTTCTTTGCCAATTCCGTAATCACCATTCCTCCTGAACTATGGCCGAGTATAATTACGGGCTGCTGTTGCTTTTCAAGCAAAGCGCCAATGCGCGTTGTATACGAATGAAACTCTTTTCCATTGCCTGTATAGTCGGGAGTAATTACCACGAAGCCTTTCTCTTCCATAAAAGGCCGTAGCTTATCCCAGCACCAGGCGCCGTGAAATCCGCCATGCACCAATATAAAAGTATCATTAGGTTGTTGTTTCATTGGGTTACACGATCCATTTGATAAGCCCAATAGACTTATGATGATCAAAATGATTTTGCAGCAGTACATGATATCGTCTTACTTTTCCTGTTTAGGTTTCGATGTTTCCGCTCACGAAAATATCTACTATCTGCTGCTGAAAATTGTAAGTTTCCGACAATCGGTTAATGCTACAGGATAATATTTGCCACCTTTATGTTCATTTGGCTTTGCAATAATTTCGGGTTTAAACCTGAAAGGTCTTTTGCTTGCCTGATAAAATGTGCCTGGTCAAAATAATTTAACTGGTAAGCAATATCAGAGAGCTTATTGAAAGATTTGCCTGCTATCAATGTGAGGGCTTTTTTGAATCGGATTGTTTTGATGTAATGCCTGGGTGTAACACCGATAATTGTCAGTAATTTTCTCTCCAGTTGTCTTTCTGAGATACTATAACAATCACACAACTCCTTAACAGTAACCGTTTCCACCCGGTTTTTTATATGCTGTATACAATGCCTGATAAATGTATCCTGCCCTTTTACATCAGCTATCTTTGCCGCAAAATATGCTGACAAAACCTGTATGATATCCGGTATATTTTTTTTAGATGAAATAATATCTGTAAAAGATATCCGTGAGAATTCATCTAACCTGATTCTTTGATTGGTCAGTTCATGGGCGTTCATTCCAAATAATTCATGGATGGCAGCGGGATGCAAAAGCACACCCAATGCTAAAAACGAAGGATTGTCCCTGTTTTCTGTTGGTGTGGTCGTTTGTCCGTATACCATTGTTCTCTTTGGAAAATATCCTTCGGGGTCCAATGCAAACTCCATAACTATCCCGGAAGAATCGTCTACAAATGTCCGTATCGGCGATTCATTCGTCGTACTCCGTTCTACTTTCAATGTCCAGAAGTATTGAACAAACGAACGTAACATGGTTGCGGGCGCTATGATTTCATGTTTAATCAGATAAATTCAGTTTATTTGGGAATGTATAATTATAATATTCATTTAACATGATAACCGGCAGGTAAAATACTACCTTTCTCCGTTCAAACAAAACTCAACAGAAATGGAAATACCAGGTAACTTCATTAAAATATTTCCGGAATATCAGGATGTTTTCTATGATGATTTGGAAAATCACAGGAAATACTTCCTGCCATTATGTTCTATCAACCTGAAATTCTTTTCGCAAGACAAAGATCAGTGGTTGCATTTTGTTTCTGTAAAAGAAATATACGACGGCCGGGTAGGTGAAAACACTACCTCGTTTCACACAGATTACACCAGGTGTGATATGTTCGGGTTTGATATCATAGATGGCAAATATAAGTTTGACGCGGATTGGGAATACTTTACCGTTTCCACTGAAATTTTGCCGGAAAATTATCACCTGGAGTATAGCGATGAAGAGATCCAGTTTAATTTTAATGAGGCAATGTACCAATTAAAGAAGTCGTACTATAAAAAATTCGGAAAACTGTATGACCGGGATTTCTACAGACCCGGTTTAACGGTAGATGGAATCAGGAAATTAGAAAGACTGCTGAAACTTACTGCAGAAGATATACACAAGGATGAGCCTTCAGATTACTTCGCAGAAAGTATAAGTAAAAAAATCAACGGCGTAATAGATGAAGTTAATGTAGCTAATCTTCCGCTCGACGAATGCGAATACGCCGGCACCAACCTGATAGATAAGCCTGTTAAGGCAGATGGAAGTATTTTCAACTATATAGCCTGTATGGAGGGATATAATTTCCAGGAAAATGCCGCTGATCAGATCTATTTGTTTTATGATGATCAGATGAAGAAGGCCGTGATTTGTTTGGAGTATACCTGATAAAAGCCTGTAAAAACAGAAGGCACCCTCTTTAGGTGCCTTCTGTACACTGTATTATAACCCTATGCCTACCATTTTACTTTCAGTTCAGAACGCCTGTTCTGTTTATAATCCTCTTCTTTACATGGCACACCATCTTTACAACCGTTCACAGGGTTGCTTTCCCCTTTATTGCTGTAGTAGAGGCGTTTCGGATCGAGGCCCTTATTAACGAGGTAATCTATTACTGCATAACAACGTAACGCCGACAGATCGGTGTTATACTGATCAGAGCCACGGTTATCAGTAAAGGATGAAATCACGATCTTCCAGTCGGGATGACGCTTCAGCACCGCTGCCACCTGGTCCAGGATCCTGCGGGATTCAGTGAGCAGGGATGCGCTGTTATAATCATAGAGGAACTTCAGTTCTTCCAGCTGCTGTTTATCTGTTTCTTCTTCCGCAGTATGCTTTCTCGTTACCAAACCTGGCTGCCCGCTTGTTACAGGTGGCTGTGGTGTGGTAGCAGGATCTGTTGTCACCGGCGCCGGGTTCTCCCTGCGGTTAATCCGGCTAAAGTAATCGGGATCAGAGAAGTAATAAATATCATCTTTACCCATGCTGCCCGGTTTGTTGGAAGCCAGGTAACCTTCATAGCCATTACGTTTCAGGATCAGTCCCAGATCATCGGCGCCGGAGTTGAACGGCACTTTCATGTTCTCGGGTGTTTCCCAGCTGGACTTCCCTCCTTTCACGCGGTAAATGTCGTAGCCGCCCATTCCTGCATAGCCCCTGCTGGAGAAGTAAAGGATACCATCTTCGTTAACGGTGGGAAAGGTTTCTGCTGCCACTGTGTTCACCTGGCTGCCACAGTTAAGCGGCGCGCCCCAGGAGCCGTCTGCCTGCTTCTCCGAGTACCAGAGATCTGTTTGCCCCAGGCCACCCGGGCGGTCTGATACAAAATAGAGTACATCGCCACCGGTGCTAAGCACCGCATGACTGGAAGAATATCCGGTTAGATTGATGCCGGGCATCAATACCGGTGTTCCCCATTTACCATCTTTTTTTACAGATTGATAGATCTGCAATTGGCGGACACCATTTACGAGTCCTTTGCCGGTAACAGGTACACCCTTGCCTTGTATGTTGATAGTGGCATAGAGGGTATCTTCTGTGCTGTTAAGACATACCGGGCCAATATGATAATCGTATTTACCTAACAATGCAGGCGCCAGTTCTTCCAGGTACATATCGGTATTGCTACCGGTGTATTGCTGGTAAACGTATGCTTTATAATAAGGTTGTTCGGTGCGTTTATCGATAGGTGGTTTTGACTGCGAGCCATTATTAAGCGCCATCGTGCGGTAGCCGTTTGACATCAGCAGCAATCCTTTCTGTACTACCCCGCTTACCAGGTCGGAGCCCTGGGTGTTCAGTTCTTTAACCGGCTTTAACTGCACCGGAACGCCCTGTTTACGCCATACAACAGCACTATCGCAACCCTGCAGCGCAATGTCTTTTAATTTAAGACTGTCCGCATTGGAGGTGGTGAACAACGCATACTGCTGCTTTGCTTCCTCATATTGCTCCAGTTGCCGGAGCGCTTCTCCATACGCAAAATAAACCGCTGCAGGACGGTCGGGACGGCCCGTGATCTCCTTGTATACATCCGAAGCTTCCTTAAAGTAACCGATCTCCTGGTAACTATGGGCCATCTTCATCAGCTCATCTACCGGCATCTTACTTCCCTTGTTACGGGCAATCCTGTTATAAAGCGCTCCTGCCTCTGCATACTCCTGTCTTGCATAAGCTGCATCAGCCAACTGCGACAAGCTTTTCTGCTCCTGGCTGTACAGGTTGGAGACAATCAAAAACAGCGGAATAATAATTATAGTGCAACGTATCATACGGGTAGTAACTAAGAGTTAAAAATACCTGGGATTCCTTACAGTGAAATTTTTCGAAGGGATTAAGAAGCCTAATGATATTTCATGCGATCCACCCTGGTAACCTGCCATTTTATTAATACTCAGATCGTAGGAATACCCGATGCGGAGATTTTCTGTAGCATAGAATTCCACCATCACGCTGGCTGCATCCAGTTCACTCAGGTCTTTCTGCAAACCGGTTTTGTTCCACAAACCCACACCCGTACGATAGGATGCGCCGGCCCACAGCTTTTCGCCGATCAGCAAAAAGGCATTGATGTCTACGTTAGTAGGCCCTTTAAAATCTTCTTTGATAAGAATAGAAGGCTTCAGCTGTAAGTTATCTCCCAGCGGGAACATAGCACCTGTAGTAATATACAGGTGCTGTGTTTTACGGATAGTAGAATAATTGTTTCCTTTCCAGCTGTAACGGGTAGCATCGGTATAGAGAGAAAACAGGTCCATGATGGAAGCTCCTGCATAAAAGCGGGGAGTATAGTAATAAACCCCGAAGCGGGCATCCGGCACCCATACACTCTTTTTACCCAGGGGGATGGCGGAATCGTCGTTATCGGTGTATTGCAGCGCGTTACCGTCAATAGAATACTGGGTAACGCCACCGCCCAACCCGATGCAAAGCCGGCGCGTATCTTCATCATCCAGCGGAATCCGGTAGGAGTACGAACCATACAGCGACAAAGCATCCTGCGGGCCCAGTTTGTCAAACAACATTTGCAGCCCCAGTCCCACCTTGTTATCACTGGCAGGCGTTACTCCGTCTACCGACACGCCGCCTGTACGGGGCGCGCCGGGAAATCCGGCCCACTGATGGCGGTATACGGTGTTCACATACAGGTCTTCCTTATAGCCTGCATAGGCAGGATTTATGCTTAACCCGTTGAACACGTACTGGCTGAACTGTATGTTCTGTTGCGCCACTCCGCGCATCCCTATTGCCAGCAGCATCACCATTATTCCTGCTCTGAGTACTGTTTGCATCTTTTACTTTTTTTGTAGCAGATAATATTTTTATTGTCTTTTACCGCAGTATTGTTATCCAGCCTTTATACTTTTTAATACCACTCTCCTTCTTCACTTCCAGTATATAGTAGTAGGTGCTTTCGTTCAGGTTAGAACCGTTCCAGTCGTTACGGTAATCCTTCGATTGGTACACCTGTCCACCCCAACGGTTGAAGATGTAGATCGCAGAACCCGGATATTTCTCCAGCCCGCCGATGACGAACCTTTCGTTCTTGCCATCGCCGTTTGGCGTGATCACATTCGGGAAGGATAAGTCTGAACCTTCTACTCCTACCGCAGACACCCCTACGTTATTGGTACTATCGGCATCCGGCATGTTTGTACTGTAAGCGGTGGCTTCATTGATCAGCTGTCCGCCTTCTATTACACGGGCTGTCAGCGTCATTTGTACGGAAGCTCCAACTGCCAGGTCGCCGATATTCCATTCTATCAGTTTAGTCGCCGGCGTTACCACTACGTCTCCTCTTTCTGCGGAAGTATGACTAGGCACATCCAGCTGTACCGGTAAGCGGTCCTCTGCTTTCACAGCGGTTACCGGTATGTTACCCGCATTCCTTACGGTGATGCGGTAGGTCAGGTTCTGACCCATGCGGTAAGGTCCAACTGCCGGCGCCACGATTTCTTTGGTTACAACCAGGTCGCCTGCCAGTTTATCGGTATCTGTGATAGTAACAGTGGCATCGCTGGCAGCACCTTTTGTGAAGGTGTAGCTGGCCGATTGTCCGCCGGTGAGCATGAATACCACTGTTTCCGGTGTTTCTACTTCACTGTCGTTCAGCACACTCACGGGAACGGTTACACTGCTGGCGCCTGCCGGGATGGTAATCGTACCGGTAATAGCGGTGTAGTCAGCATCCGGCGTGGCAGTACCACCTATCATGTATTGTATGGTGATGGCGTCTGCTGTGCGCTTGCCGCTGGCCAGGCTGATGGTGAACTCGCCGTTGACATTCGGCTCAGTTGCATCCGGTCTGCTGGCGGTAACAACCAGGTTCAGGTTAGTGTTATCATCGTCTGCAATGTTTACGGTAGCAGTGCTGTTAGTACCTGCGGTGTAGTTAACGTTGCCCGACTTACCACCGGTAACAGTAAGTACTACTGTTTCCGGCGCTTCTATCAGGTCATCATTTGTTACGCCTACGGGAACGGCTACACTATTCTGACCGGCAGGGATTACTACCGTGCCTGTGAGGGCGGTGTAGTCAGTGCCACCTGTAGCACTACCTGCTATGGTATAAGTAACGGTAATGTCTTCAACAGGTATTTTACCGCTGGCAAGACTGATCGTAAACGCTCCCGGTGTGGCTGGTTCTGCCGCATTTGGTGTAGTGGCACTAACCACCAGGTCCAGGTTGGTGTTATCATCGTCTGCTATGTTCACCGTAACAGTATTGCTGGTACCTGGTGTGAACACCAGGCCGGTAGCAGTACCGCCGGTTCCTGTGATAATTACTGTTTCATTTCCTTCAATCAGCTGGTCGTCGGTTACGGTTACCGGTATGGTAACGCTGTTCTGACCTGCCGGGATTACTACTGTACCGGTGAGGGGGGTGTAATCGGCGCCACCTGTAGCCGTACCTGCTATGGTGTAGCTGGCGGTGATATCCACGGAAGCGGTAACACCTGTTGGCAAACCAATACTGAAGCTTCCATTAGCAGCCGGTTCTGCACCGTCGGCGTTTTTGGTGACGTTCAGCACCAGGTTGCTTTCATTATCCGTGATGTTCACCGTAGCATTACCGGTACCTGTGAGGGTAAAGCTGGTAGAGGTACCACCGTTCAGTGTCAGGATCACAGTTTCTGTACCTTCTATCACCTGGTCGTCTGTTACGGTTACGGGAACGGATACACTATTCTGACCCGCCGGGATCACTACCGTACCTGTAAGGGCGGTGTAATCTGCATTCGCGGTAGCGGTACCAGCAATGGTATAGGTTACCGTGATAGCTTCTGAAGAAGTAATGCCTGCCGGCAGACTGATAACAAAATTGCCGTTAGTAGCCGGTTCTGCGCCGTCTGCACCTTTAGTAACGGTCAGCGCCATGCTGGCCGGCGTGCTGCTTTCATTATCGGTGATATTTACGGTAGCACTACCATTGCCGGTGAAGGTGAAGTTGGCAGAAGTACCGCCGTTAAGCGTACCAATTACTGTTTCTGTTACTTCTATGATCTGGTCATCTGTTACGGTTACGGGAACAGATACACTATTCTGACCCGCAGGGATCACTACCGTACCTGTAAGGGCGGTGTAATCTGCGTTCGGGGTAGCGGTACCGGTTACGGTATAGTTCACCGTGATGTCTTCAGATGAAGTGATACCTGCAGGCAGGCTCACAGTAAAGTTGCCGTTAGTGGATGGTTCTGCACCATCTGTTCCTTTGGCGATAGTCAGTGCCAGGCTGGCCGGTGTGCTGCTTTCATCATCAGTGATGTTTACGGTAGCATTACCGTTGCCGGTGAAGACGAAGCCTGTGGATGTTCCGCCGTTGAGCGTCATGGTCACGGTTTCAGTTACTTCAATTACCAGGTCGTTCACCACGGTTACGGGAACGGCTACACTATTCTGGCCTGCAGGGATGATGATGGTTCCTGTGATGGCGGTGTAGTCTGCACCACTGGTAGCGGTACCACCTATTGTATAGTTTACCGTAATGTCTTCGGAAGAAGCGATGCCTGAAGGCAGACTGATATTAAATCCGCCGTTGGTAGCCGGTTCTGAAGCATCTGTTACTTTGGTTACAGTAAGTACGCGGTTAGCCGGTGTATCCTCATCATCTGTAATATTCACGGTGGCATTACCGGTACCTGTAAAGGTAAAGCTGGTGGATGTTCCGCCGTTCAGTGTCATGATCACGGTTTCGGTGTGTTCAATCAGCTGATCGTCTGTTACTGTTACCGATACATTCACACTGTTCTGTCCTGCCGGGATCACTACCGTGCCGGTGAGGGCCGTATAATCTGTTCCGCTGGCGGCAGTGCCGGTGATGGTATAGTTCACGGTAACATCTTCAGAAGAAGCAACACCTGCAGGCAGGCTGATGGTAAATGCACCATTTGTTCCCGGCTCTGCGGCGTCTGTAGTTTTAACCACACTCAGCACCTTGTTGGCAGGATCGCTTTCATCGTCGGTGATGTTTACCGTAGCATTGCCTGTACCGGTGAAGGTGAAGCTGGTGGATGTTCCGCCGTTCAGTGTCATGATCACCGTTTCGGTATTTTCAATCAACTGATCATCCATTACTGTTACCGGTACGTTCACGCTGTTCTGACCAGCAGGGATCGTGATGGCGCCGGTGATGGCGGTATAGTCTGTACCGGCAGTTGCGGTACCACTAATGGTATAGTTAACGGTGATAGCTTCAGAAGAAGCGATACCGGTTGGCAGGCTGATGATAAAGCCGCCGTTGGTAGCTGGTTCTGATCCGTCTGTTGCTTTGGTTACAGTAAGCACCTTGTTCGCTGCTGTGTTCTCATCGTCCGTAATATTCACGGTGGCGTTGCTGGTACCTGTGAAGGTAAAGCTGGTAGACGTACCGCCGTTCAGTGTCATGATCACGGTTTCGGTGTTCTCAATCAACAGGTCGTTGATTACGGTAACCGGTACATTCACGCTGTTCTGACCCGCCGGGATGGTGATCGTTCCGGTGATGGCCGCATAATCTGCACCACTGGTAGCGGTACCACTAATTGTGTAATTAACGGTGATAGCTTCAGAGGAAGCGATACCTGCAGGCAAGCTGATGTTAAAGCCGCCGTTGGTAGCAGCTTCTGCTGCGTCTGTTGTCTTTAATACCTTCAGCACACGGTTAGCCGCTGTATTCTCATCATCCGTAATATTCACGGTAGCATTACCACCGGTAGTGCTGGCAGTGAAAGTGAAGCTGGCAGAAGTACCGCCTGTGATAGTGGCATCTACGGTTTCGGTATTCTCAATGAGCTGGTCATTTGTTACTGTTACCGGAACCACTACACTGTTCTGACCCGCAGGGATTACTACAGTACCGGTTAAGGCGGTGTAATCCGTACCACTGGTGGCAGTGCCGCCTACGGTATAGTTTACCGTAATGCTTTCGGATGAAACAATGCCAGCCGGCAGACTGATCGTGAAGCTACCGTTTGTAGCCGGTTCTGCGCCGTCTGTTGTTTTCACAATAACGAGGGTGCGGTTAGCCGCGGTGTTCTCATCATCTGTGATGTTCACGGTGGCTGTGCTGCCACCGGTGAAGGTGAAGCCGGCAGATGTACCACCCGTGATAGTCATACCCACTGTTTCGGTATTTTCCAGGATCTGGTCATTGATCACCGGTACCGGTACGGTTACGCTATTCTGACCGGCAGGGATTACCACGGTACCACTGAGGGCGGTGTAATCTGTTCCGCTGGTAGCTGTACCGTTGATGGTGTAGCTCACGGTGATCGCTTCTGAAGAAGCAATACCTGCAGGCAGGCTGATGGTGAACTCACCATCCGTACCTGGTTCTGCGCCGTTCTTAGTAGCGGCTACAGCGAGTATGCGGTTAGCCGGGATATTGTCGTCATCCAGTATGTTTACAGTGGCGCTGGTGGTGCCGGTGAAAGTAAAGCTGGCAGAAGATCCGCCGCTCAGCGTCATCACCACTGTTTCTGTATTTTCTATCAGCTTGTCGTCGATCACCGGTACGGAAACAGTCACACTGTTCTGGCCCGCAGGGATCACTACCGATGCGCTCAGCGTAGTGTAATCAGTACCTGCGGTGGCGGTGCCGCCGATAGTATAATTTACCGTTACGTTCTCAGATACGGTAATACCGGCAGGCAGACTGATCGTGAATGTACCGGCTGTAGACGGTTCTGATGCGTCGGCAGCTTTGGCTACACTAAGAATCCGGTTAGCCGGGATGTTATCATTATCGGTAATATTCACGGTGGCGTTACCGGTACCTGTAAATACAAAGCTGGTAGATGTACCGCCGTTCAGCGTCATGATCACGGTTTCGGTGCCTTCAATGATCTGGTCATCTGTCACTGTCACGGGCACGGCTACACTATTCTGACCGGCAGGGATGGTGATCACTCCTGTGATAGCGGTGTAGTCTGTACCGGCCGTAGCAGTACCTGCTATGGTGTAGTTAACAGTGATGTCTTCTGAAGAAGTAAATCCGGCAGGCAGACCGATATTAAAGCTGCCGTTGGTAGCTGGTTCTGCACCATCGCCTGTGTTGGTTACCACCAGTACACGGTTAACAGCCGTGTTATCATCATCCGCAATATTTACGGTAGCATTACCGCTGGTAGTGCTGGCAGTGAATGCAAAGCTGGCAGATGTACCGTTAGTCAGCGTCATGATCACAGTTTCTGTGCCTTCAATGATCTGGTCATCTGTTACGGTAACTGGTACGGCTACACTATTCTGACCGGCAGGTATGAGTACTGAACCGGTAAGGTTGCCGTAATCAGTACCATTCGCGGCGGTACCGGTGATGGCGTAATTCACGGTGATATCTTCTGCTGCAGTGATACCGGCAGGCAAACTTACATTGAAGTTGCCGTTGGTGCCTGGTTCTGCACCGTCTGCTGTTCTGGTTACCAGCAGCACACGGTTTGCAGCGGTGTTATCGTCATCATTAATATTCACAGTAGCATTACCGTTGGTAGTGCTGGCAGTGAAGGTAAAGCTGGTGCTTGTACCACCTGTAAGCGTAAGGATTACGGTTTCGGTGTTTTCAATGATCTGGTCATTAACCACACTCACTGGTACGTCTACACTATCCTGTCCCGCAGGGATCACTACCGTACCGCTAAGGGTATTGTAGTCGCTTCCACTTGTGGCGGTACCACTTACGGTATAATTCACGGTAATATCTTCGGCCGAGGTTACTCCTCCAGGCAAACCGATCCTGAAGCGGCCGTTTGTTGCCGGCTCAGCTGCATCGCCTGCGTTACTTACGCCCAGTACCCGGTTAGCCGGCGTGTTATCGTCGTCTGCGATATTCACGGTAGCATTGCCGCTGGTGCTGCTTGCCACGAGCGTGAAGTTGGTGGAGGTAGCTCCCGTAGCCGTTAATATTACTGTTTCTGTATTTTCTATAATCTTATCGTCGGTTACTACTACGGTTACCGGTGCACTATTCTGACCAGCAGGGATCACCACGGTTCCACCCAGGGCGGTGTAGTCAGTGCCACCTGTGGCGGAACCGCCTATGGTATAATTAACCGTGATATCTTCTGATGCAGTATATCCTGCCGGCAGTCCTACTGTGAATGTGCCATTGGTAGCCGGTTCCGCACCGTCTACAGGATTGGTCACATTGATCACCAGGTTAGCCGCCACATTGTCGTCATCTGCAATGTTCACGGTAGCATTACCGCTGGTGGTGCTGGCAGTGAAATTGTAGCTGGTGCTGGTACCACCTGTCAGCGTGAGAACCACGGTTTCGGTAGTTTCAATTACCTGTTCGTTGATCACCGGTACAGTTACCGTTACGCTGGTTTGACCGGCAGGAATAATCGCCGAGCCACTCAGCGCGGTATAATCTGCACCGCTGGTAGCACTACCACTGATAGTGTAATTCACGGTGATGGCTTCGTCTGCGGCAACAGTTCCGGGCAGACTAATGGTAAATAAGCCATTTGTGCCTGGTTCTGCCGCGTCGGTGGTTTTCACCACAGAGAGTATGCGGTTAGCGGCCGTGTTATCATCGTCTGTAATATTCACAGTATCGATGCCATTCGTAGTGCTGGCGGTGAGTGTGAAGTTGGTGGAAGTACCGCCGTTCAATGTCATGATCACGGTTTCGGTATTTTCTATCAGCTGATCATCCTGTACCGGTACTGAAACGGCCACACCGTTCTGTCCTGCCAGGATCACCGCTGTACCTGCAAGTGCGGTATAGTCTGTACCACTGATGGCAGTACCCGTTGTGGTATAAGTAACGGTGATATTTTCAGCCGCTGTATATCCTGCCGGCAGGGTGATATTGAAGGAACCGTTGGTACCAGGTTCTGCGGCATCTCCTGCATTAGCAACACTCAGTACCAGGTTAGCTGCCACGTTATCATTGTCAGTGATATTCACGGTAGCATTGCCGGTACCGGTGAAGGTAAAGCTGGCAGAAGAACCACCCGCGAGGGTTGTGGTCACTGTTTCTGTATTCTCAATGATCTTGTCGTCTGTTACAACCACAGGAAGGTCTGCACTTTCATCACCTGCCGGGATCAGTACTGTACCACTTAAGGCGGTGTAATCAGCATTGGCGGTAGCTGTACCTGTTACGGTATAGTTTACCGTAATACCTTCAGCCGCGGTAATACCGGTAGGCAAACTCACCGTGTAGGCGCCATTGGTAGCTGGTTCTGCTCCATCTGCTTTTTGTGCGATAGTCAGTACCAGGTTGGCTGGGTTGCTGGCCTCATCATCAGTAATATCTGCGGTAGCGCTGCCGTTGGTACTGCTTGCCACCAGGTTGAAGTTAGTACTGTTGCCGCCCGTTAATGTTACGATCACCGTTTCTGTGTTTTCAATGATCTTATCATCTTTTACTGCTACCGGCAGCGTTACACTCGGCTGACCGGCGGTGAGTACGATGGAGCCGCTAAGAGCGGTGTAGTCACTGCCGCTGGTGGCGGTACCGGCTACGGTATAGTTTACGGTAATATTCTGAGATGCTGTGTATCCTGTAGGCAAACTGATCGTGAACGTTGGGTTGGTAGACGGTTCTGCACCATCTGTGTTTTTCGCAATGCTCAATACAAGACCGGTCGGTGTATTATCATCATCTTCAATATCCATAGAAGCATTACCGCTGGTAGTGCTGGCCGTGAAGTTGAAGTTGGTGCTGGTACCGCTGTTCAGCGTCATGGTCACCGTTTCGGTTCCCTCAATGATCTGGTCATTGGTTACCAATACCGGCACCACTACGGTGTTCTGGTTGGCCGGGATCACCACGGTACCGGTGAGGTTTGTATAATCTGTGCCATTCACTGCACTACCTGTAATGGTATAGTTTACGGTTACATTTTCTGCAACGGTAACACCTGTGGGCAGGCTGATCCTGAATTCACCGTTAGCAGATGGTTCTGCTGCATCAGTGGTCCTGATCACGCTCAGCACCAGGTTATCAGGTGTATTGTCATCATCCGCAATATTCACGGTATCCCTACCATTGGTAGTGCTGGCGGTGAAGGTAAAGCCGGAAGAAGTACCGCCGGTGAGACTCATGATCACAGTTTCTACATTTTCTATGATCTGGTCATCTTTTACATTTACCGGTACAGATACCCCATTCTGACCAGCAGGTATGATCGCCGTAGCGCTCAATGCCGTATAGTCGTCGCCGGTAGTGGCAGTACCTGTAACGTTATAGTTCACCGTGATTGGTACTGATGAAGTATAACCGGTTGGCAGGGTGATACGGAACGAGCCGTTGGTACCCGGTTCAGCAGCATCTGCTGATTTAGCCACACTGAGTACAAGGTTAGCCGCTACCCCATCATCGTCTGTGATATTTGCAGTAGCATCACCATTGGTAGTGCTTGCCGTGAAGACAAAGGCCGGAGAAGTGCCACCTGTAACAGTAGCTATCACTGTTTCTGTTCCTTCTATAATCTTATCGTCTGTAACGGTCAGCGGTACAGGTGCACTGTTCTGGCCGGCAGGTATTACAACAGAGCCGGTGAGTGTAGTGTAATCTGTTCCGTTAACGGCGGTACCTGCGATGGTATAATTTACTGTTATTGGCAGGGCCGATGTAACACTGGTTGGCAAACTAACAGTGAATGCGCCGTTAGTACCTGGTTCAGCTGCATCGGTTGTTTTGGTAATGCTGATTACCTGGTTAGCTGCGGTATTATCGTTATCAGCGATGTTCACCGTAGCGGTACTGCTGCCGCTTGCAGGCGTGAAGGCAAAGCTGGTGCTGGTGCCTCCTGTAAGGGTCAACGCTACGGTTTCTGTGCCTTCTATAATCTGATCGTCTTTTACGTCTACAATTACCTTCACGTCGTTCTGACCAGCAAGTATCCGCGCGGTACCGGACAGGGTGGTGTAATCGTCGCCACCTGTGGCTGTACCAGCTATGGTATAGGTAACGTCGATGTCTTCAGATGAGGTGTAACCTGCAGGCAGACTGATAGTGAATTCCCCATCTGTAGCCGGTTCTGCACCATCTCCAGTGTTGGTTACCAGCAATACTTTATTTGCGTTGGTATTATCATCATCAGCGATATCCAGGCTGGCTGTGTTGCCGGCTGCATCTGCACTGTAGGTGAATGAGTTACCGTCTGTACCACCTGTAAGGTTTAATATAGCCGTTTCCGTTTTCTCAATAATCTTGTCGTCTATTACCGCCAGTGGTATGGTAATGCTGTTGGCGTTAGCCGGCAGGGTAATGGTACTAACCGAGTAGTCGGTATTACGTACGGCAGTACCAGTCATGTTATAGTTCAGCGTGATATTGGCAGCAGAAGTATAACCGGCAGGCAGGCTTATCGTATAGGCGCCAGCGGTAGATGGTTCTGCAGCATCAGTGGTCTTCACCACTTTCAACACCTGGTTCACAGCAGTGGCGTCATCATCTGCGATGTTCACAGTAACCGCATCGTTGGCCGGATCCGGCGGGAAGATGTAGGCGTTACCACCACCATCTGTAGCGCTGCCCGACAAGAGCGTGATTGTCATTGTTTCAGTAGGCTCAATGATCTGGTCGTCCAGTACCTTGAGATCTACAGATATAGCATTGGTATTAGGCGGGATCACAATAGTGCCGAGTGCTTCATAGTCCACACCTGATACACCGGTGCCGGATACGCTGTACCCTACCGTAATAGGCCATGCAGAAGTGGCCACTCCCGCCAGCTTCACCGTAAATGAGCCGTTGTTAGCTGGTTCTGAGGCATTGGTGCCGGCAATTACCTGCACTGGCGTACTGCTGGCAGCATTGGCATCTATGATATTTACTACCGCTCCGTTTCCGGAAGGATCTATGGTAAACGGATAACTGCTGGAGGCTGCGTTGAGGAGGGTCAGTATCACGGTTTCCGGTCCTTCAACCGCACCGTCATTACCTGCGTCAACATCTATGAACACTTCATTGGCTCCCGCCGGGATCACAATATTACCACCCGACAGTCCCAACAAACTGTAGTCAGTTGTATTAGTGGCTGTTCCTCCCATCGGAGCAAAGGTCACCACCACATCTTCAGAGCTGGTAACACCCGGTGGCAGGGAAATCCTGTACTGCCCGTTAGTGCCGCCTTCTATCGCGTCGGACACTTTGGTGAGTAACACAATATTGCTGTTGGCAGCATGGTCATTGTCGGTGATATTCACGGTAGCGGAGCCGCCGCCACCTGCAACGGTGTAGGTAAACAGTGCGTCGCTACCTCCGGTGATATTCATGATCACGGTTTCATCCGGCTCAATCACGGTGTTGTCTATCACATTCACGGGAACGGATACACTATTCTGACCGGCCAGTATGGTGATGGTACCGGTAATAGCCTGGTAATCTGTACCAGGAGTTGCGGTGCCACCGGCAATGGTATAAGTTACCTGGATATTGTTGGCTGCGGTAATGCCTGTTGGCAGGCTCACTTTAAAGCTACCGTTAGTAGATGGTTCTCCCGCATCGGCTGCTTTGGTAACAGCCAGTACCTGGTTGGCAGCGGTGTTATCATCATCCGCCACATTCACCGTTGCGTTGCCGTTGGTAGTGCTGGCGGTATATGCAAAGCCGCTGCTCGTGCCACCGCTAACAGTAAGGATCACGGTTTCTGTACCTTCTATGATCTGATCGTTGGTAACGGTTACGGGAACGGTTACACTATTCTGGCCGGCAGGGATTACAGCGGTACCTGTAAGGGCGGTGTAATCGGTGCCACCTGTGGCTGTACCACCAATTGTATAGGTGACGTTGATGTCTTCTGATGGTAAGATACCGGTAGGCAAGCTAATAGTAAACTCACCATTGGTACCCGGTTCTGCCGCGTTGCCGGTATTGGTAACACTCAGCACACGGTTGGCCGGTGCGTTTTCATCATCAGTAATATTTACGGTGGCATTGCTGTTAGTAGTGCTGGCAGTGTAAGTGAAGCCGGTGCTGGTGCCGCCGGTCAGCGTGAGTATCACCGTCTCGGTGTTTTCCACAAGCTGGTCGTTGATTACACTAACTGGTACGGATACACTGTTTTGACCCGCAGGCAGGATTACCGTGCCGGTAAGCGCGGTGTAGTCCACACCACTTCCGGCGGTACCTCCTACTGTGTAGTTTACGGTAATTGGTAACGCTGCTGTATAACCTGTAGGCAAACTGATTGTAAAGGCGCCGTTGGTGCCTGGTTCTGACGCATCGCCGCCATTCACCACACTCAGTACCTGGTTCGCGGCAATGTTATCATCATCGAGGATATTAGCCGTAGCACTGCCGTTAGTAGTGCTGGCGGTAAAGGCGAAGCTGGTGCTGGCGCCGTTGGTAATGGTGGCGGTGATCGTTTCTGTACCTTCTATGATCTGATCATCTTTTACATCTGCAGAAATCACCACACTGTTCTGACCCGCAGGTATAATAGCGCTGCCACTTAATGTTGTATAGTCGGTACCATTAGTACCGCTACCTGTAACTGTATAATTAACCGTTACCGGTTCTGATGAGAGTATAGTTGAAGGGAGACTAACTTTGAAGCTGCCATTAGCAGCAGGTTCTTCAAGATCTGCCTGTTTCACAATGCTGAGCACACGGTTGGCGGCTGTGTTGTCGTCATCTGTGATATTCATTGTTTCCTGGCCATTGGTAGGGCTGGCAGTGAAAACAAGACTGCCGGCAGTACCACCGGTAATAGTTACCACAACTGTTTCGGCGTTCTCAATGAGTTTATCATCGATCACGTTTACAGGCAGTGTAATACCGTTTGCACCGGCAGGGATGGTAGCGGTGCCGCTAAGGGTAGCGTAGTCCGTTCCACCGGTAGCCGTGCCACTTATGGTATAGTTCACCGTAACAGGCTGGGCAATCGTTACCCCTGTAGGCAGCTTAATGTTGAACACATTGTTTGTTGCCGGTTCGGCGGCATCGCCTGCTTTGGTGACGCTGAGCACGCGGTTGGCAGGGTTATCATCATTATCGATAATGTTTCCCGTAGCGCTGCCTTCAACCGGATCAGGGGTAAAGGTAAAGCCGCCGGCAGAGCCACCAGTAAGAGTTATCACTACTGTTTCTGTGCCTTCTATAATCTGATCGTCCACTATGGTACCAGCTGAAGCTGAACCCAGAGCACCAGCTGGAATAGTAGCTGTTCCGCTGAAATGGAACGGAGTCAGGCCGTTATAATCTGTACCTAATATTGCGGTACCACTTACCGTATAATTTATCGTTACGTTTTGAGAAACGGTTACTCCCGGAGCAAGCAGGTAATTGAATCTGATAGAGCTGCCTCCTTCAGCCCCATCGCGGGCTACCTGTACCCTTATCATGCGGTTAGCGGCTGTATAGTCGTCGTCAGTAATGTCTACTGTAGCATTTCCAGCTGTTGTGGATGCGGTGAATACAAAGCTACCACCGGTTCCGCCGGTAATAGTCGCAACAACTGTTTCGGTCGGTTCAATGATCATATCATTGATAACAGTAACCGGTACGGCCACACTATTCTGACCAGCCGGTATGGTTACAGCGGCAATGGTGTTATAGTCAGTGCCGGCAGTAGCCGTTCCCGCTACAGAATAATTCACGGTAACAGGCACAGAAGAAGTGATTCCCGCAGGCAGGCTTACGGTGAAGCTGCCAGGAGTACCAGGTTCTGCTGCGTTACCGTTATTGCTGATGCTCAGCACACGGTTAGCGGCAGTGTTATCATCATCGGTGATATTTGCAGAGGCATTGCCGTTTGTAGTGCTGGCGGTATAATTAAAGTTGGTAGAAGTACCGCCGGTGAGCGTTACTACTACTGTTTCGGTACTTTCTATCTCCTGGTCGTTGATCACATTTGCCGGCAGTGCAACACTGTTCTGTCCTGCCGGGATGGTTACCGAGCCGCTTAACGCAGTGTAGTCTGTACCACTGGTAGCAGTACCACCTATGGTATAATTCACGGTAATATCTTCCGAAGGTAAAACACCCGCAGGCAGGCTGATCTTGAACGCGGCGTTGGTAGCCGGTTCTGCGGCATCAATAGTTTTAGTGATGCTCAGCACACGATTGGCCGGGGTGTTATCATCATCATTAATATTCACTGTAGCATTACCATTGGCAGGGCTGGTGGTGAAAACAAAGCTGGTGCTGGTACCACCTGTGAGCGTGATGGTAACCGTTTCGGTATTTTCCATCAGCTGATCATTGATCACAGTTACCGGCACCAACACACTATCCTGGCCGGCAGGTATTAACGCCGTACCTGTAAGCGAAGTATAGTCGGTACCGCCAATGGCAGAGCCGCTTATTGTATAAGTTACAGTAATAGGTTCTGAAGAAGTGATACCTGTTGGCAGACCAATTTTAAAGGCCCCGTTGGTGGCTGGCTCGGAAGCATCGCCTCCGGCATTGATCACGCCTAAAACGCGGTTAGCCGCGGTATTATCATCATCAGCGATATTTGCTGTAGCGCTGCCGTCGGTGCTGCTCACAGTGAAAGTAAAGCTGGTACTGGTACCGCCGGTCACCGTTGCAATAACGGTTTCTGGGATCTCAATGATCTTATCATCAGCAACGGTGAGCGGTAAGGACACACTATTCTGTCCTGCAGACAGCAGAACAGTTGTTCCCAGGGCGGTGTAATCTGTGCCACTGGCGGCAGTACCGGTAGGTATATAGGCTATGGTAATATCTTCTGATGAGGTGACACCCGCGGGCAGGCTGATCGTGAAAGCGCCATTGCTAGCCGGTTCTGCGGCATCAGTTGTTTTAACGATGCTCAGTATACGGTTGGTGGCAATGTTATCATTATCAGCAATAGTAACAGTAGCGTTGCCGTTGGTAGTGCTGGCGGTATAGGTAAAGCTGGTGCTGGTACCGCCGGTAAGCGTTACAAGCACAGTTTCCGGAATCTCAATCACCTGGTCGTCGGTTACACTAACTGGCAGGGCTACACTTGGTTGACCAGCCGGTATAGTAACGGTACCTGTAAGGGTGGTATAATCAGACCCACCTGTGGCTGTACCGCCTATGTTGTAGCTGACGGTAATGTCTTCAGTAGGAATAATACCTGCCGGCAAACTGATGGTAAAGCCACCATTAGCTGCCGGTTCTGACGCATCGGCCGTTTTGGCGATACTCAGTACCAGGTTGGCCGGTATGTTTTCATCATCTATTACATTCACAGTGGCATTACCGGCAGCAGTACTCGGTGTAAGGGTGAAGTTGGTGGAGGTACCGCCTGTTACGGTCAACAACACTGTTTCCGCTTTTTCCACGAGCTGGTCATCGCTTACGATAACCGGCACGGCTACACCGTTCTGGCCCGCAGGGATGATTACTGATCCGCTCAACGCGCCATAATCCGCGCCTGGTGTGGCGGTACCGCCAGTGCTATAGCTCACGGTAATATCCTCCGATGCGGTAACACCCGCTGGCAGGTTTACATTGAAGGCGCCGTTGATAGCCGGCTCTTTAGCATCACTGCTCCAGGTTACGCCTACAGTTGTTTTAGCAGGATTATTACTGTCGTTATCGTTAATGTTCAGGGAGGCAGCAGCCTGTGTGCCGCTGATATTATAACTGCTGCCGCTGGTAGCGCCGGTGGCGGCGTTCAGCGTAACTGTTACGTCTTCTGTTATTTCAAGGATGTTATCATCGGTAACCACTACGGGCAAGGCTACACTGTTACTTCCCGCCGGGAAGGTAACAGTGCCGTTCAGCGTCGTATAGTCGGTGCCGTTAGCCGCGGCACCTGTTACGGTATAGTTCACGGTAATATCTTCTGTGGCCACTATGGATGCAGGCAAGCTGATACTAAAGGAACCGTTCTGTGTACCTTCTGTACCGTCCTGTACTTTGTTGATGGCCAGTACTTCTTTGACAGCAGTTAAACCGCCAAAAGTAGAGAAGTTCTGAATACCGCTGAATTCAACGTATTCCACGCCATCCTGCTGACCGGTAGCGGATGGGGCGATCTCGGTAATATTCGCCAGTCCCTGAGGAGCCAGATCGGCCAGGGTAGCGGTAATATCACCAGCATGCTTGAACCATGTCCACCGTTGTGCGCCTGTTACGCCGCGGGTACCGGAAAGCATGTTCTCTGCATTTGTTCTTTCTACAGGATTCCAGAAGAGGCGAAGCGTTACGCCGTTGTTCTGGGTCAGATTAGCACCGGTATAGGTAATCTGTACCAGTCTGCGCATTAACTGCGTACCATAATCGGTACCGCTGTTTTTGCCCAGCGCTGCGGTCATATCCCTGTTCACATCTACAATAGCAGACAGTTTGGTTACGTCCATTGTGTTGCCGTTCAGGGCAATGGAAGCAATGTATTTATTAGGATCAGAAGGATCAATGAAATAAAGTGTGCCGTTATTGATACAGGTGGCGGCTACTGTTCTCACGGTAGCATCCGGCACCAGGTTGGCGGTGCGTTCAGGATGACTGGTAATGAGCGTAAACACCACACCATCTGTGAGTGCGCTTACATTTTCGAAGCTCACCACACCTCCATTAAAGGCGGTAGCTGGTATTTCAGTAACTGTACCGGTAGCAAAGTTACCGTCGCCATCCTGGTCGATCATGATGGTGAAATCGGCGGCTGCGCTACCTCCTACGGTAATGCCGTTCAGATCGAACTGCAAACTGAGTGGTTGCGTGCTGATATCATAATTGGTGAACTGCGTTTTCCATTCCTGGGTGAGACGTTCAGCGATACAGCTGCCAACCGGCAGGTCGGTGCCGGTTACAGTGAGCGCATTGCTGTTGCTACCGAGTATGAGATAGCTTTTATCTGCACCAAAAGTACTGGTGTTATCTGCATTGGTAGCGGCAATGGAACGGATACCGGCAGTGAGGATAGAGCCGGTATGCACGCTGCGGGATTGTTTCTGTACAAGCCCTTCTGCATCATCCCTACCAATACCAAAGATGTTGTTTTTATAAGTACTATTAGCGGTAGCGTTCCAGATCACGGAGCCGTTTGTGGCCAGGTAATTCTGTGCCGCTGATTGGTCAAGCGTAATACCGTATTTGATACCGAGGTATGATTCTACCTGCTGCGCCTGTGTAGGCGTGAGCGCGGATTTGTATACGATTACTTCAGGGATCTTACCGTTGAAGATCCGGTTGTCCAGTGAAGTATTGTCTGTGGTGCGGCCTCCTATTTCAAAGAAAGAACCGTCTACACCAGTGCCGCAGCTTGCACCGAGGGCACTTTGTTTACCATTTAGCCAGGTGCGTCCGTTCAGCGGGTTATTGGCATTTACATAAATACCCCTGGCGATTATTGGACCTGCATAAGGAGGAGTGGATGGCGCCACCAGGCATCCGGAGCCGTCGAGACTGAAATTACCAGTGGAGCTATACAGCAGTCCTCTGCCGGATGCACCCGTTGCTGACCAGTTACCGTTGGAACTGAAGATGCCTGTCAGCCCGTTTGGAGGAAAGGCTTCCGGTTTATTTACAGAGAATATAGACAAGTCGGCTGTTGTATTCCAATTGGCGGCGTCATTTCCTTTAAGGGATTTGCCCAATGCACCGGTGAAATCAATTGCCGGGTTAAAGTTAATACCGTTAGGAACACGAACGATATCTGCCGAAGCAGTGATCGGATCTGTATGACTTGGTTGTGCAGCACGCAGTTCTGTCACCATAGTACCGCTTTGGTTCAACCATTGTTCTACCTGGTTGCTGCCATTCACCTGTACGTCTGCATCTGCTTTCACCCACAGCTTTTCACCCGGCACACCGCCCGGTGAGGTAACGAAGCTGGCAAAAGTGAAGTATTGGCCATTGGTAAGATCAAGGGTGGTTGAATAGCTTGGAACGCCGTTCACGTCTCCTTCAGACAGTTGGATGAACTGGTCTGCCCCGTCAAAAGTAGCGTCGCTGCTTATTGCCAGGTAAGGCGTAGTAGCGCTTAACGGCAGCTGATTTTTCGGGATGGAAATGGCCACCGAACCAACGGTACCTGTTTCCTGCACTTTCCAGATTCTCGCCATACGCGTAGTTACAGCGGAGCTACCGGTGATGGCGGTGGTAAATAAAGTGCTGGCGCCATCATCGCCCCACACCATATATGATTTATCTGCTGCGAATGTATTGGTATTGGCAAGATTGCTTGCAGCAATGCCACCCAGACCCACTGTGGGCTGGAAGCCTGCATTGATGCTCCTGCTCTGCTTCTGTACCAGTCCTTCCACATCATCGCGGCTGATACCGGTGATATTGTTTTTATAAGTAGCATTGGCCGTAGCATCCCATACTTTAGTGGTGCCATCGGTAGCCAGGTAATCGGTAGCAACAGTTTGATCTATCGTATAGCCGTACTTGATAGCCAGGTAAGTGGATACACGTTGCCGTTCAGTGGCGGTTAACGCGGCTGGATATACGATAATATCTCCCAGCGTACCGTTCCAGGACTGGTTAATGTCCCACGGAGCGCTACCTACCTGGGCGCCGCCGGTACCTGTATTCCAGGCTTTCGCCAGTGGCCCGCCCAACACTTTCATTTTACTGTACAAGGTGGCATTGCCGCCATTGCCGGCCCATGATCCCACCATTTCATTAAACATGCCCGCCTGCCAGTTACCGGCAGCACTTACCACGTCATTGGCATATCCCACAAAATCGGCTGTGCCGTTACTGCCAATCGTCGCAATACCGGTAGCCGTGCTGGTAGCTGCAGCGCCGTATCCGAGCATGTATCCATTGCCGGCGCTGGAGGATAAGCTACCTGTACCGAAGAATGTTCTGGCACTGGTGCCTAACGGCAGCTTGGTAATATCCAGGTTCAGATAATCTGCCCCGTCAAATTTCACTACCGGGTTAAAGTTGGCGTTGTTAACAGTATTATTCATGTACAGCGGCTGACTTGCCGGTACAGTTGTTTGTGTAGCGTTGTTCAGTTCTGACGCGTAGTCCGTCCAGCCATTGATAGCACTGTTGTCTGTAGTGCTGGAAGTACCTGCATCGGCACGCAGCCACAAGCTGGTACCAACCACACCACCAGGCGTTTTGATAGACGCACCGTAAGTGAAGTATTGACCATTGGTTAAATCCACCGTAGCGGCATATTGTTTCACGCCGTTGAGCGTTGTTTCAGTCACCGGAATGAACTGGTCCGTTCCGTCGAAGGTGTCGTCATTACTGATGATGAGGTACGTTTGCGCAGCATTGGGCAGTGCGTTGTATGGCACTGCTACCTGTACGTTACCAATGGTACCGGTTTCCTGTGCCCTCCAAACCCTTGCCATGCGGTAGTTAGCCACAGGGTGACCAGTGAGCGGAGTTTTAAAGAGACTGCTACCGGCGTTATCACCCCATACCATGTAAGATTTATCCGCTGCAAATGCATTTGTATTTCCTGTATTTGTTTCAGACAGGCTGTTCAGGCCGATAGCCAGTTGTATGCCATCTGCTGTATTGCGGGATTGTTTCTGGTTAAGATCTTCCGCATCGTCGCGGCCGATACCGGTGATATAGTTTTTATAAGCACTGTTTGTTGCAGCGCTCCATATGGTGCTGCCATCGGTGGCGAGGTAATTAGAGTTGCCATTATTCAGCGAAATACCATACTTGATGGCCATGTAAGTATTTACACGTTGCTGCTCTGTTGGCGTGAGCGCATTGGTATAAACGATCAGGTCGCCCATGCGGCCATTGTAGGAGCTGGCGTTAGCACCCAACTGGAAGATGCTGTTGTTACCGCTAAAAGTACTGGTATTATTACCATTGGCCACATTTAAGCCATTCCTGTAAATGGCCTGCTTGTTGGCAGCAAGACTAATATCGTCGGTAGCAGTCCAGAGAATAACCTGGTTGCTGATATCTCCTGCATTGTAAGTAAGACGGTTACTGATATAAGGAGCATCCCAGTAAACAATATTATCACCCCAGGTAGCATGCAGTGTAAACTGTGTACCTGTGCCGGCTTGTTCCGTAAAAATAACGGTGTTTACAGGCGTCGTCTGACTGGCTGCAAAGAAAGCATTCGCAGCGGTATAGTTGCCTGTTTTCAGGAACGAGC
Organism: Chitinophaga ginsengisegetis; assembly: GCF_900168065.1. Lineage (GTDB taxonomy): Bacteria > Bacteroidota > Bacteroidia > Chitinophagales > Chitinophagaceae > Chitinophaga > Chitinophaga ginsengisegetis. The sequence continues at coordinate 491,172 of NZ_FUZZ01000001.1, forward strand.
TACCTGTCATTGAATGAGGAGCGCCGTTAAACTTCACCACCGGGTTGAAGTTCATGTTGCTCGTAGCATTGTTGAAATAAAACGGCTGATTGGCCGGCGTTGCCTGTGACAGGTTATTTCCATTAGGGCTATAGTCGTTCCAGCTACTGATCGGTGTATTATCTGCGTTGGCAGAAGTACCCAGATCCGCGCGCAGCCATATCAGGCTACCGCTGTTTACTCCGCCGGGATATTTTACCGCAGCGCCGAAGGTGAAATAGATACCATCAGGCATCAGGCTGGAGTTGAGCGTAATTGTTTTATCTGCGTTCAGCGGCAACTCCTGGTTGATAGTAGCAAAAGTAGGATCTGTACTGATCAACAGGTATGCTTTCGTACCCGGTGCATCCGCTTTGAGTGTAATTGGCTGATCCGCCCAGTTGGTTTTATCTACCTTCCAAACGCGGGGCAGGCGGCGGGTAACGTTTGTTCCGCTTATAGTATTTCCGTAAGAGGTGGCTAACTGCCCGTTATCTCCAAATACAAAGAAAGATTTATCGTTGGTAATAGTATTAGTATTCTGTTCATTGGTAATAGCAACGCTGTTACCCAGGGAGAGGGTTACAAAACCAGTGTCTACACTGAGCGATTGTTTGGTGTTCAGTGCAGTGGCGTTGTCTCTTCCTATACCGGTAATGCGTGATTTATAAACAGGATCGGCGGTCCAGTATTTAGAGCCATCGGTGGCCAGGTAATCTGTAGCGCCGTTACCGATCGTAATACCGTATTTAATACCGAGGTAAGATTCTACCGACTGGCGTTCAACATCTGACAATACGCGGTTATAGGCGATCACTTCTCCCATATTACCCTGCCAGTAAAGTCCCCTGGCGGCTATAGTACGGGAGCCGATTGAAATAAGATTGGCGGTGAGTGGTGTTAGATTAACGGTACCCTGGTTGTCAAAAGTATAGTTTTCAAACAAGCGTATACCGTTAGGGGTATTGTTTGCCTGGGAGGCGCTGAAAATGTATGGTTTACCAGGTGCGGCAGTGAAAAATCCACCTACACCCGCCAGTGATGCGGCATTCTCCAGGTACTGCAGTTGTCCTGTATTAACAACCCGGAATTCCATTCCATGAGATGAACCCACTGCTCCACTGCTGACAAGTTCTCTGGGTGTTGCCGGAGCAAACCCTAAGCCGCTGCCCACCGCAAAAATGGTGGATGTAGCAGGATCAATGCGTGTAGTAGTGATATCCAGGAAATCGTCCGTACCATCAAACACAAGGCCGTAGTTAAAGTTGAGTGCTTTCGCATCCGTGATAGGCTGACTGCCCACTACCCCTTGTAGCGCATTATTGCCATAGTTGCTGTAATCGTTCCACTGGCTGCCACCAGACATACCATCATCTGCACGCAACCAGAAATTAATACCATCTTTTACACCATTCGGTCCGGCGATGCCCCTGGCGAAAGTAAAGTACGCGCCATCAGCCAGCACGTTGCTGTTAACAGTAACGGTACCATCGGCATCCAATGCGTAGGTAGCATCCCCTGCACCAAAAGTAGCATCAGTACTTACGAGCAGGTAAGTCCGCGCGTTGCCGCCGGACAATTTGAAAGTAATATCCTGGTCGGCCCAGTTATTTTTCTGCGCTTTGAAAATGCGCGCCATGCGGTTGTTAATATTACTGATACCAGTTACCGGTGTCAGGAAAGTAGTAGCTGCGCTGTTATCTCCAAAGGTGAAGAAAGAAAGATCGTTGGTAATAGCTGTTGCATTGTTTTTGTTAGATGTAGCAATTGCCGCACCCACAGCAATGGTTACTATGCCGGTATCGGAACTCACAGATTGTTTCTGATACAGCATGCCTCTGTCGTCACGACCTATACCGGTAATATGTTTAGCGTAGCTGCCACCAGTGGAAGCCTGCCACATTTTAGTAGTGCCATCGCTGGCGAGGTAATCCAAAGGCGTGTCTATTCCCAGCGTAAGACCATAACGCAGCGCCATATAGGATTGTACCTGCTGACGTTCCAGGGCACTCAGCTTGCGGGAGTATAATATTACTTCGGGTATATCACCATTGTGCACCGCATTGTGACCGGCCCCTATATAATCCCTGTTGCCGACTGGTGACACGAAGTTTACCGCGTTGGCATTGGCCGTCAGTAATATCTTTCCATCAATACCGGCTGCCCAGTCGTTGGTGGCGCTCCAGATATTCAGCAAATGTGAATTGCGCACATTTACACTGGCAGGGTAAGCAAAGTTTCTGCGGGCCGTGCCGGAGCCGAAATAAGTATATTGATTGTTATTGCTCCATACATATATAGACTGATTACTGGCATAAGTTCCTCCAAATTCAAAAGGATAATTGACGCCAGCGGTAGCAGCATCAACATTAGATGTTTGTACGCTAAATATCTCGCCGGCAGTAAAAGTATTGGCGACCTCCGGCTGTTGTATGAAATAATTGCCGGTGGCGCCACTGCCGTTAAAGCTTACACCCGGGTTAAAGTTGAAGGATGCTTCCTTCCAGGGAGCATTGCCTCCATTAACAGGCACCCAGGTGCGACGGGCAGCGCTCAGCTCTTTCCATTGTGCCACGCTGTTGCCACTCATTACTGCGCTATCCGCACGGACCCATACTTCCAGGCCCGCTGCTATACCAGCCGGTGCAGCCTGTGCATTAGCGAAAGTGAAATAGGCGCCATCCGGCAGCTGGTCGCTGTTGAGCGCCACCTGACCTCTTTCATCCAGCACATACGCCTGATCTCCAGCTCCGAAAGTTTCATCGTTACTCACCAACAGGTAGCTGGTGGTATTTCCGCCGATCAATGCCATCCCGATAGGACTATTAGCCCAATTGGTGCGATCCATCTTATAAACACGTGCCATGCGCACGGTAATATTGCCCAGTCCTGTAACGGCCTGGCTATACGTAGCCGGCTGGCCATTATCACTGAACGTAAAGAAAGAACGGTCGTTGGCTATAACACCGGAGTTTTCTACACTGGAAGATGCAAAGCTGTTGCCCACCCAAAGGGTTACATTGGCGCCATCCAGCTGCGACCGGCTCTGCTTTTGGAGCAAAGTACCATTATCATCCCTGCCGATGCCGGTGACGCGTTCACCGTAACCGGTGTTCTTGGACGCGGTCCACATCCGGGTACTGCCATCGCTGGCGATGTAATCGGTAGAAGCACCTGCTGCTGTTTTCACAGTGATACCATATTTCAGACCCAGGTAGCTGTTTACCTGCGCACGCTCAGCCGCGTTTAACCGCCTGCTATAGAGAATCACTTCGGAAAGGCGCCCGCTGAACATGGAGTTATGCCCTGCACCGATAGCAGAGTTAGATCCTCCTCCTCTGCTGAAATTAACCGGGAAGGCTGCGCTGCTGCCAATCGTTTTGCCATCAAAGCTCACTGCCCAGTCACCGGGAGCGCTCCAGTTATTTAATATATGCGCCCGGTTTATATTTATGCCTCCTATCGAATACCCAGGGCGTGAGTTAGTACCAAAGTGCGTATAGTGGGTACCGTTATTAGAATAGAACGTTGGGGCAAGCGTTACCGGATCCCCACCGAATTCAAACGGGTAACTCTGTGTAGTGGAAGTTGGCGCCAGGGTAGAAGTTTGCACAGAGAATATTTCGCCGGCGGTATTGCTTTCAGTGAATCTCGGTACGCTGAAATAGTTGGTTCCGGGCAAGTTGACAGTAGCGTTATAGTTAATGGGGTTGTTTTCCCAGCCAACCGGTGCATTAGCAAGGGCTAAAGGCCATTCTCTCTGCGCAGCCTGATCCTCCCATTTAAGGATGTTGCCATCAACCACTGTGACACCTGCATCCGCTTTTACCCATGCCTGCAGATTAGTGGCTACCCCACCGGGGAACCGCTGCAGTTTACCAAAGGTGAAGAAAGCACCATTGGCCAGATCGGCGCTGGAAAGGGTTATGGTACCGGCGCTGCTCAGTTTCAACTCTTTGCTAACGGTACCGAAAGCAGCGTCTGTGCTGATGAGGAGGTAATTATTTTCTGTACCGCCGTCCAGTTTCAGGGTTACCTGCTGGGTATTATCCCAGCCGGCAGTTTTCTGTACCTTCCAAACGCGGCCCATACGCTGTGTGGCGTTTGTGCTGGTTACCGCAGTAAAGTAACTGGTAATACCGTTGTTATCACCAAATACCAGGAATGATTTATCCTGTGTGAAAGTATTTGTATTGGCAGCATTGGAAACGGCCAATGCATTTCCTAATGCAATGGTCACGATGCCGGTATCCTGGCTCAGCGATTGTTTCTGATTCAGCATGCTGCAATCATCGCGGCCAATACCGGTGATGCGCATGCCGTAACCTGTATTGGAAGCAGCGGTCCATATTTGCACAGCGCCATCGCTGGTAATATAATCCGTTGCACCCGCATTCAGCGTGATACCGTATTTCAGCGCCATGTATGATTCAATGCGCTGTATTTCTGCAGGAGTAAGATCACGGTTGTAGATGAATACTTCAGGGATCAATACCTTTGAAAATTCACCGTTAAACGCACCGCCCACATCCAGGGTCCATACGCCGGCATCAGAAGCCGCACCGTTTTTCAACAGAACGCCGTTGCCTTTAAATTCATATGCGCCGGTTGCTCCCCTTTCAAATGAGTAGAGTTTACCTTTTGTGGTTATTGCATTTCCGGTATTCAACCAGGCTTCCGAATACAGCCGGTTTTCCGTCCCGGCGTGCCAGCCCAATAATTTATTACCGGTGGAACTGGTGAATACGCGGCCGGTTTGTGAGCCTTCCAGGAGTCCCATACCCATAATGGAATAAGCGCCCGTTACACCAGCTGAAGCAGGTACTACGTGCGCGTCGTTACCATCATAATAAATGGCGGGGTTGAAGTTCACCATGCCGGTGGTATTGTCCGGATCACCTGTCACAATCATGTGATTGGCATTTCCGGAAATATCGCCCCAGTTCACGCCGTTCACTGCCTGGTCTGCCCGGTACCAGGCCCGGATGCCGCTGTTTACACAGGCAGGCCCCTGGAAGGTCATAGGGATGCTGTTCCCAAACTCCGATGTACCGCAATTGTTGGCGGGTATACGGAGCGTGGCTGTCCAGAAACCGATGCCGGTGGCGCCGGGTCCTGTATTATAAGTAATCGTTTGTGTAGAAGTACCAGCGGCTAATCCTGTTAACGTCGTAACATAATATTGCCCGCTCGTTTTGTTCGTAGCGGGATCATTGGCGTAAATATCTACCGTGTATTGCGCACCGGCTGTTATATTTGGTATCGTGAGTTGCAACTGGTACTGCCCTCCCCCCTGTGCGGTGGATGAAACCAGTACCGGCGTTTTGCCGGCAGCAGCGGTGTAAGTACAGTTACCGGCTGGCAACGCGATGCCCAGACCGGTATTATTATAAATGGAGTTATTGGTGATGATCACTTTGTTAGGGGCGTCATTGTTAATGCCCGTGGCTTTGTTGTCGTGTATCACGCAACCGCTTACCTGTGCATCCGTTACGCCTGCGCCACCGTAAAACCAGATGGCGTGGTTAGTGTTGTTCACCAGGGTATCGCCTGCCAGGTCTACATCTGTTACCGCATTGGCGCCGTTTACCACGATGCCCGACCGGGTTTGATTATAGAAAGATGAATTAACGATATCTACATTGCCTCTGGCGAAATTGCCGCCAAACTCAATACCATCCGTATTATTGGTGAACTTTGAATTAGTTACCTGGAAATTTGTGGCTGCAGCAGCTACAGTAATACCATCTACATCGAATTCATTAAAAGTAACATTATTGATGGTGACTCCGGTAGCAGCCGCCAAAAATGAAACGCCCACATCTGCATCATCTGTATTGGCAAGTTTATCCCCGTTCAGCACGGAGTTACTAAGGTTAAAGCCGTTTACGGTACTTTCAAATCTGACAGAAGCATTCCCCCCGTAAAGTCCGGGTACCCGGTTCTCCGTCTCCAGCTTATTGATCGTAATATTGCTGGCGGCGCCATTGAACCAAATACAATAGATATCATTTTCATTTATGTCTACTGTATCCAGCGTAACATTGTTTGTTGTATTATCGAAGCGGATGGCGTAGTCCCCATCATCATCCGCTCCTATTGCATCCATATCTATCGTGGTCCGGTTAATCTCAAAATTGGTAGTGGCATAATCGCAATAGATACCCAGCGATACCCCACTCCATAAGCTATCAAGCTTCACATTCCTGAACATCACATTATTAGCTGTTTCCACTGCGCCGGCAGTATTATCGAGCACAATTGCATTCTGGAAACCGCTGATATTACTATTGGTCAGTGTAAACCCGTTCACGCCCGCATCCCTGAACACAATACCCTCAGCACCCCGCACATTCCCCGCTGTGCTCAGCTGGATATTGTCCATCACCAGGTTGGTCTGCATACCGTTCATAAAATAAAAAGCCCGCCCGATAACAGGGCCGGCGCTATTAGCTGGTTCTACATCCGTAGAATATATATTCTTTACCGTTAGATCCGTCGATGCCCCCTGCACCCTCATAAATGCATTCAGGTAGTTACCAACCGTACTGAAAGATCTTATATTATCAATGGTGATACCTGTCCTGTTCGGAAAAATGTCTACATCAATATCCCCGTTGTTCTGTATGGTAAAATTCCGGATAGTTACACTATCTGCATTAATCACAAAGGGATTAATAACGGAATTGGTACCGGTGGAATACAGCAGGATCTTGTTCTGCCCATCGATAGTCAGCTTCTTTGACGTAATGGTGGGCATGGAAGACGCGAGCGTAATCTGCCCGTGTACATTGAACACGATGTTATGCGGCCCCGCGCCCGCTGCGTTTGCATCCAGGATCGCCTGTCTGAAGGAACCAGGCCCCGCGTCATTGGTATTAGTGACGGGGAAGCTGTTTGCAGTCGCGGCAACGGTCATCATCATGCCAAACAGTGCCAGCAACAAACGCTTACAGCCTTTGCTGAAAAATCTTGAATCGGGATTCGTAACATTAAAGAGGGACATAATGCAATAAACTTTGTGTAATGAGGGGGCCGGTCGGCTATGTTGTACATAGCAAACAGGGAAAGATCCTTTCCAGGAACCTTTGCGTGCTTGTATTCAGATATGGTTGCTTATTAAAAACGGCAAACTGCTCTTTTCATCCGGTACAGATCCAACACAGGTCGCATCACAGGTTTCATAATTGACGGGATTTTTGACAGTACAGCATTGTAAGGCCCGCATGTTGCGGTAATTGGGTAAAGCTTTCCATAGGAAAATATTAAGATTACAAAAAAGGATACGGGTATCATTAGTTCGTCCTGAAAAAATTCTTAGAATTGCTCACATGACTCAACGGAACAAATCTACTAGGCAAAAGTAGATAAACTATACCTGCGCGATTGTCGTTATCATTCAATGCACATGTAGTATTTACACTACATTTCTTTCCAGTCTGCCTGAACACTTCCAAAAAAAAATCCCAGGAACGCTGTACCACCGCGTCCCTGGGTAACCGACTGTCCATTAGAGTGCATTGCACTCATTTTATTAATCCCTATCCTATGAAAACTTATTGAACAAATGCAAAGTGGTTTTACCGGTATTCTTTCAGGGCTGCCGGTGTTCCGCAGAAACAAGGTGGTTGCTGGCCCTAACATCTTAGTGTCATATCAACACTAAAAATATGGCAGTGTTTTTATGCTGCCGGCTCAGATCGACTTTGCAAAAGTAGCAGACGCCTGCCGGTTTTGAGGTAGTACTTCTTTTAGTAGCGTATAGTAAAAAATTTACAATACTGTAATATATATACGAAGAAAAAAACGTTAATTTAGTGGTCGATAAACCGCTATGCCACCTGTGTTCCCTAACCAGCATCTAAAATGATAAATATACTGATAGCAGATGACCACTCGATAGTAAGACTTGGTATGAAACAAATTATCTGCTCTTTGCCCGGCGCCATGCTTGTTACAGAAGCCAGAACATTTGATGAAGCCATTTTCCTTATGGAAGCCCAAAACTTCGACCTGATGATACTGGATATTAATATGCCCGGTGGAAACAACCGCCAGATGATCGATGCCGTGAAACTACGGCAACCGGGTATCAGGACACTGGTTTTTTCTGCTTACGATGAAATACTGTATGCCCTTAACTATATCCAGGCAGGTGCAGATGGTTATATCGAAAAAAATTCTCCGGATGAAGAATTCAGAATAGCCATCAATGCAGTTCTTAAAGGGGAAAAATATATCAGCAGGGCAGTCAGGGATCTGCTGATTGGTAAATTTACGGGGCAACAGGAGCGTTCCAACAACCCCTTCTCGGTGCTTTCTCCCCGTGAAATCGAAGTAATGAACCTGCTTACAAAAGGACTCCCCCTGATAAAAATTGCAGAGATACTCCACTTGCAGCTAACCACCGTGAGCACTTACAAGACACGTATTTTTGAGAAAGTAGGCGTAAAAAATGTGATCGCTTTAATCGAAAAAGCGCAGATGTACCAGGTAGCTACCCATTAACGCGGAGCTGCAGGGACACTTTAGTGCCTCCGTTTACACCCGGATAGGCAAACATTCTGCCGTTGATCAACGTAAGCAACTCCTTTACAAGGATCAACCCTATTCCGGCGCTGTCGTACTGCCCGTTGCCATCCTTTTCCGCGTGATTGATCCAGTCTCTTATTGCCGGCGGCATACCGTAGCCGGTATCGGATAAATGTATGGTTAAAACACCTTCACCTCTTTCAGCGGTTAATTCCACTACTCCCATGGCGGTGTATTTTATGGCATTATCCAACAAGTTATGCAACACAACCGCCAGTAACAACTTGTTTACCACAACCGTGATTCCTGGCGGAATATGATTGATGACGGCTATCTCTTTTGAGCCGGATACCGGTCTGAAGATCTCTATCTTTTCTTCTATCAGCTGGCAGATGTCTACCGTATCTTCAGCAAATTCACCTGTCAGGAAAGAGATCCGCATGTAATGGATCAGGTTATCTACCAGGTGATGCATGCGATAAAGACTGTCGTAAGTAACCGTTTTTATTTCCGTCTCATTTAACACACCGGAAGAGGGTTCATCTTTATTAACCCTGAGCAAAAACCTCAGCGGCGTTTTAATATCATGGGTGATTGCAGCCAGAAGCCGCTTATGCATAAAACTTTGTTTACGCAGCTGTTCATCGGAGTCCTGGAGTATAGTCATTGTTTTCTCCAGCTCCCTGGTGCGGCTTGTTACCTTTAGTTCCAATAGCCGGTTCTTCCGCCTTATACTCCTGATATGTATTTTGTATAGTAAGATGATGAGACAGATCAGCGTAGCTAATACTGCCAGTCCGAACCAGAGTCTTTCATAGAACGCTTTCTGTACGCTGATGACGAGTACCTTTTCGATATACTGATCTCTCCCGAACCCTTTCAGCTTCCGGATACGGATACGATAATCCCCGGACGATAAAGAAGAGAAAGTGATGGTTTTATCGCTGTTCACAGGTAACCATATCTGTTCTTCCCGCCGGTCATCTTTCTCCAGTGAATAATAAAACTGTAGGTTCCTGGGATCACCAAAATAGGGAGAGCTGATATGTAACCGGAAAGTTTGAAAATTATTGGGCAGATCAAATTGTGCGGAGGCTTCTGTTACTTTCAGGTTATGCTCCACCCAGTCTACATATATTCCTTTATCCGGCATCTCCATCCGGATAGCAGACGGCGTAAACTGCACCAGCCCATCCAGCGATGGCAAAGAAATATCGCCGTTGTCATACTCAAAGGCGCAGGGTTCACAGCCGCCGTTAAACTCGTTCGTATTAAAGCCCTGGTCCTTCCCGAAATAATAGTAATATACATCATGCTGCTTTCCATCTGCAAAATCAAGTGCATCCTGCCTCCTGATCCTGAATAACCCTTTATTTGTAGTGAGCCAGAAATAGCCCTGGTCGTCTTCCGTAATACAATGGGTGGTAGCCATATACCGCTGCCGGTCCTGCGGCAGGGCCACCAGCCGTTCATTCCGGTAAAGAAAAACGCCCTTGTTATATGTAGTGATCCAGACTTCTCCCCGTTTGGGAACATAGATACTTCGTATATGCCCCTCTTCCAGCCCCCTGATAGTGTCGGTACGTCCTGACGGCAAATGTACCCTGTATAGCCCTTTCCCTGTGCCCACCCATAAGATGCCTGTTCCCGGTTTTCCCTCTTTCAGGTAGGTAACATCATCAACCGCGGCAGGAAGAAAATGTAATGGCTGCTTTAGATCAGCCGTTTTTAGATAGTACAGTCCGGGATATTTTCCGCCCACCCATAAATTTCCATCAGGATCGATGCAAATCTGGCTAACGAGGTACGGTAATTCAATCTGGCGCAACATCTGGCTGAAATCCGGTGATACCGCCATTAACGTTTTTCCACCTCTCCCCCAGTATCTTCCCTGGCTATCACGGACCAGTGTATATTTCTCCATCGTATTTTCCCTGTTGAACGACGATGGCAGCCAGCTATATTTTCCTTTTTGATTAAAGACGAGCCCGGAAGATGTTACCACCGCATTGCCCGGGAAAGGTGCCTGTGCATAAAATACTTCCGCTTCTGAGGTATCAGATTTACGCACTATAAATTGTTGCCTGGTAGCAATATAGAAGCCCTTTGTGGAACTTCCCAGGAAAACCCGGTTGTTAAGCTGATCGTAATAGATGGAAGAAATGTAGTTCCGGTGTAAATCGAAATCACGCAGCACAAGCGAACTACGTATACCCACGCCCGGTTCTATCTCTAACTGGTAACAATTTTTATCCGTATAAATAAAAACCTGGTGCGCCGCCAGGTTCCAGAACAATTCCATTTTACATTTAGTAAAAGCAGGGTCAGACAATACGTCTCCTATAAGCGGTACTTTTACAGGCTGCCCCTTCTCCCATCCCGTGATGTGTCCATCCCTGCTAAGGTAGAAAAGCCTGCCACTGTAAACAAACAAACGCAACAGATCGAGCTGGGGCTGTATAATGCGATACGCCAGCTTTCCCTGCTTCACAAGGGAAATGGTATCACGATATACAGCAAAATAACTTTCTTTATCCAACGGCATCACAACCGGACGCTCCTTTGCAAAATGCGCGGCATAGTCATCAGGCCATCCCCTCATGGGGTAGTAGTCGTTATTGAGGGCAGCATACCGCTGGTATTTATATCCAGGCAGCTCCGTGCCCATGTGCTTTACCGTACTCTCTGTAACTGTTAATATTTCCCCCTGGTCGGTTTCTACCGTTATAGCGGTATCATTGGGATGAACCCTGGCCATCCTGCTGCTTTTCAAGCCAGGCACGTTATCGCTGTTAAAATTGAGAAAGTAATTGCCATCAAACCTTGTTAACCCGTTTTCCGTGGCCAGCCACAGGAAACCATTCTTATCGGGCACAATAAATTTGACGCTGTTTTGCGGCAGACCATCATCATCAGTAAAACGCCTGACAAAATAATGCACAGATGTGTCCATTGAAACAACGGACTCCGCTGGCATGAAGTTCAATAAAAACAGGTTGAGACAAAAAATAAGGTTCATCTTGGCAATAAAAACACTTCAACACGACAATACAATATCACAACAATACAACAACATCCGTAATATTTCTTTATTTATAGCCCGATAAAGATATAAAATATTTGATTGTCGCCCCGGCAGACTGCCGGGCAACACATTCTTTTTATTCACAAGAAGAAAAACGGGAAAGTGGATTTGGCTGGTATCAGGTTGATAGCGTAATGGGTGTAGAAACAAAAAAAGGCCTGCAGACTTTCACCTACAGGCCTTTTTATTAGAACGGATCGGTAAGCTCACTAATCCGGATAAGTTTTTTATTGACGAATTCTTCGATACCCAATTCCGATAACTCACGTCCGTACCCGGAACGTTTGGTACCACCGAATGGAAGATCGGCTTGTGTCCAGGTGGGATGGTTGATAAATACCATACCGGTATCTATCTGGTCGGCTACTCTTTTCCCCCGTTCGATATCCTGGGTGAATACAGAACCACCTAATCCAAAATCAGAGTCGTTGGCAAGCGCGATAGCTGCGGCTTCGTCTTTAACCCTGTAGAAAGAAGCTACAGGTCCGAAGAGTTCTTCATGGTAAGCGGCAATACCTGGCCTCAGGTCGGTGAGTATAGTTGGTTGCATAAACGCCCCTTCCCTGTCACAGCGCTTACCGCCCACTAATACAGTGGCACCCTGCGCAACAGACCGGGCGACCTGGTCGGCCAGCTGCACTGCAGCAGCTTCACTGCTCAATGGTCCCAATTCCGTAGCGGGGTCCATTGGATCACCCACTTTTACCTGTGTGAACTTTTCTTTGAATTTCCGGAGAAACTCATCAGCCACAGGCTCAACAACAATAATCCGTTTAGAGGCAACGCAACATTCCCCGTTATTATTCAAACGACCTACCATAGCCCATTCCACAGCCTTATCTATATCAGCGTCTTCCAGCACAATAAAGGCATCATTTCCTCCCAATTCCAGTACTGATTTTTTTAAGTACTTGCCTGCTTCCATAGCAATACTGGCACCGGCTTCTTCACTGCCTGTAAGTGAAACCCCTTTGATGCGGTTATCGGCGACTAATGCCGACGCCCTTTTACCGGAAATCAGAAGATTGGTATAAACACCAGCAGGAGCATTCGCCTCCCTGAACAAATCTTCGATAGCGATAGCACATTGCGGCACAATAGACGCATGTTTGACCAGCACCACATTACCTGCCATGATATTGGGGGCAGCAAAACGGGCCACCTGATAAAAGGGGAAGTTCCAGGGCTCTACTCCTAATAAAACACCGATGGGACTGTAGCGGATAAAAGCTTTACCATATTCCGGCTGAAGTGGTTTGTCGGTTAAGAATTGCTCCCCGTTGGTGGCGTAATAATCGATAATGTCCGCACTCAGGTCTATTTCACCGTAAGCCTGTGCAATGAGTTTCCCCATTTCAAGGGTAATCAGGCGGGCCAACCTGTCGCGCTGCCCACGCATCAACGAAGCTACTTTATGTAAAAGGGCAGCACGTTGCTCATAGCTGGTTTTACGCCACGCTGTATAAGTAGCCACTGCAACAGTGATGGCTTTATCAACAGCGGATGCTGTCATCTCTTCAAATGTCTGTACTACTTTGTTCGTAGCAGGATTAATAGTTTGGATAGACATAATTTTTCAGTTTTCTTTTATACAATCAGGCACTGCATGCAAACCTTAAGGTGTGGCTATCTGTAACACGATACGGCCTTCTATCTCTCCTTTTTTCATTTGATCGAACACGGTATTAATGTCTTCCAGTTTCGCCGCATGAATGGTTGCCTTTACTTTTCCTTCCACTGCAAATGAAATAGCTTCCTGCATATCTTTCCGGGTACCAACAATAGAACCCCTTACCGTGTAGCGATTGAGTACTGTATCGAAAATGGGCAGATCGAAACTGCCAGGCGGTAACCCGTTCAACGCGATGGTACCCCTACGGCGCAAGGCGGAAAGGCCTTGTTTAAAAGCGATGGGCGATACAGCTGTTACCAGTACGCCATGCATGCCTCCTGTTTCCTTTTTCAGGTAAGTACCCGGATCATCATGCAAGGCATTAACGGTAAGATCAGCACCCAGGTTGCGGGCTAAAGCAAGCTTATCTTCGGCTACATCTATAGCTGCTACATGCAACCCCATAGCCTTGGCATATTGTACAGCCAGGTGTCCTAAACCACCAATACCGGATATGGCTACCCATTCGCCTGGTTTGGTATCTGTTTCTTTCAACCCTTTATATACCGTAACACCAGCGCACGTAATCGGCGCCATTTCCATAAAGTTGATGCCTGCCGGGAAACGGGCTACATAACGGGCATCGGCAACTACATATTCGGCATAACTTCCGTCAACACTGTAACCACCATTCTGCTGTGACTCGCAAAGGGTTTCCCATCCGGTGATGCAATATTCACAGCAACCACAGGCACTGAACAACCACGGTACCCCCACGATATCACCCTCCCTGATATGTTGTACACCTTTACCTAAGGCAACCACATAACCCACGCCTTCATGTCCGGGTATCAGGGGTAGCTTTGGTTTCACCGGCCAGTCGCCCTCACAGGCATGCAGATCGGTATGACAGACGCCACTGGTGATGATTTTTACCAGGACCTGGTTTTCGCCTGGTTCTTTCACAGGAACCTCCTCAATTTGCAGCGGTGCGCCGAAGGCATGTAGTACCGCGGCTGTCATCGTTTTGGGTATCATTTGTTTTGTATTGAAAATGATGAATAAATTGTGTAAAACGCAATAGACTACTGCAAAGAAACACCAAAGCATTCCTGCTTTCTATGACAGCCGACAGTTACAATACTGACGGATATCAGCTGTTTCTGTTAATTGTTTTAAACCAGGAAAATGTGAGAGGAGGATTTTTTGTAAGGCAGGCATTTCAGGATTGGTCAGCCTTGAGCCCGGGACTAAATGTATTTGATGCTGGTTATCAATATCAGGGGTAACGGCGGCGGATCAGCGGGAAGAAAGAAACAGAGACCGCATTTAAAACGCTGCGCGAGCATAAATGCCAGCACAGCAGAAGAGTTCCTGCTGTGCAATGGTTGAACTGCGTTGTGGGCATATTGGAACAGTAAGGTGTATTTTAAGGATTACCAGATCTATTTTAAATTTTTATCCAGATAATTTTTCAGATCAACAATATAGCCGTCGAAGAAATCTTCAATTATTTTTTTATTGCCGGGGTTTACTATTTTACCGTTGGGATCAAAAACGCTTTCGGGGTATGCCAATTTATAGTTAATCTTCCGGGATGTAGCTGCGCCTAAAAGCCCACCGTTTGGCGATATGCTGCTTTGTGTTCTTCCGGCTCCCGGTTGAACAAATTTATATTCATTAAAAGGCAAATCATTTTCAGAAACCACGTCGTTGCCGGGGCTTATCGTAAGTTTGGCATCGAAAATAGTGGCAAAGATCCTGGACGCAATGCTGTAGCTCACAAGCAGGGTGTCTTTTAAATCCGTAACCACGCCAATATACGTCAGGGATATAAGGTCGGCACCACATTTCGTTTTATCGCCGATCGTTGCAAAATCCCGGTAGGCCAAAAACGTTTTTTTAACATCGTTGGTGTAATCCAATTTAAGCCCGCGATGGCTTTTAACATAATTCACCACAGCATCATAAAGCTGTTCCTTCGTTTTGCCGGGATAGGCAAGTTTTACATATTCCACATCATTTACCGGTTGCACTTTCCCGATGTACCCTCCTGTAGATTCATCTATCTGCGGCTTCACCTGAAAATATATGCCCTGTGCATTGGTATCAATTGAGAGTAGCATAAAGATGAAGAGTAGCGCTGCTCTGATATTTTTCATCATAAAAATAAATTTGATTAATTACGGCTATATCTGCTATTGAAATCTACTTTTGTGATCACTCCCTTATTATCTACATACACCGTTGTTATGGTAACATATTGACTGGTCCATCTGGTATCTTCCGCTGCCCTTTGCCCGGTTATCACCGTTTGCCCAAAACCATTTGTAGCTGTTTCAATATAACCTGGTGTATAGGTACCACCAGACGTGTTGGTGACGTTTTCATATACTACCACCTGCCCGCCAGTCTCATCGGTAGCTGTTCTGGTAGGTGCGCCCCAGCTTTTATATAGTTCGGAGAGCTTTGCACCCACCCATGAAGCCTTCCAGGCTTCGCGCTTATAAATACCCCTTTTGTAATCGGCATACAGTTTATCGGCAGCATAACGTTCGGCTAATGCTTCTTTAGTCTTTTTGTCAAGTTTTGCTTCCTGTCCAAAAACTGGTATTCCGGCAAAAAGACAGAGAACAAAGCACAATGAATAAATGAGCTTCATGATTATTTATTTTTTAAGGATAACGCTTTTTTATTTTACTATCGGGTTATAGTATGAATAGGTCATTCTCATTTAACCGGGTAAATCTACGCTGTTCATAAAACGATCTTTCACTATTATTGTACCAGCGTGTTTTATTCTTCGTTGTTGTAATAAAGGGAACCAGTAACATCTGGTGGCTACAATATTTGTCATCTCCCATCAGGAAACACTTTTCAAATTTAATTTCTTTGCTTCGTAAAAACAATACTGAAAAACCAGTGAGTAAGGTCGTTTATCTGCGGTATATCTGTGCTGGGGCAATTACTTTGTGGGCTGTTATTACAGGTAGAAATAAAAGCGTTTAGATACACTTACACTTTCGTAGGTAAATTATCAAATCCTTTACTGGCAATGGTTGCAGGAGTTTCTGGTATTTTTGGAATCAAAGTTCTTTAACACCTTACCACATTGGGATTTTGTGCAAATAAAAAAAGGTCCACTTTCGTGAACCTTTGTAATTAATTGATAATCAGGTGCCCAGAACAGGAATCGAACCTGCACTCCGTTGCCGAAACAAGATTTTGAGTCTAGCGCGTCTACCAATTCCGCCATCTGGGCAATCTTACTAATGAACTTCGCCGCGTCAATTGCGGGATGCAAATATAGAAACTCTTATTTAATCTGCAAATAAATTTTACATTTTTGTATAAATAAATTTCGTATCCCGCATAAACAGGGCGTTTCAGGAGTTCACAAATGACGAAAATACCCTAAATTCAAAGATGGAAAACAAGATACACATCGGACTTATCAGGGAAGAAAAACACCCGCATGACAACAGGGTAGCCTTTACACCTAAACAATGCCAATGGATCATGCAGCACTTTCCACAGGTACAGATTTACGTACAGCCATCCCCGTTACGATGCTTCAAAGACGATGAATATGAAAAAGCAGGCGTTCCGCTGCAGGAAGACCTCTCCCACTGCACCATCCTCCTGGGCATCAAAGAAGTGCCCACCGATAAACTGATCGCAGGGAAAACATACCTCTTTTTCAGCCATACCAAAAAGAAACAGCCGCATAACCAACGTATGCTGCAAACCATCCTGGAAAAAAATATCACACTCATAGATTATGAATGCCTCATACACCCCGATGGACAACGCATCCTGGGCTTCGGCTTCTTTGCCGGCATAGTAGGCGCACATAATGGTCTCATGGCATACGGAGAAAAAACACGGTCCTTTCATTTCAAAAGGGTACATACCTGCCACGACTTCCAGGAACTGATCAATCATTACTTCGGCATCAAACTGCCGCCGCTGAAAATAGTGATCACCGGCTCCGGACGCGTAGCAGCAGGCGCGCTGGAAATAATGGGTATGCTGGGCATCAAATATCTTCCCCCGGAAGAATACCTGGTTAACACCTATTCCTACCCGGTATATACCCAATTAAAAGCTGGTGAGCTTTACCTGCGGAAAGACGATAAAACATACAGCCGTGCCGACTTCCACGCACATCCGGAAGCATACGAATGCCGCTTCCTCCCCTACGTTACCGTAAGCGATATCCTCATGAACGGTATCTACTGGGATGAAAAAATCCCGCCACTCTTCCAGGCGGATGACCTCAAAAAAGAGAACTTCCGCATACAGGTCATTGCCGATATCACAGACGATACCAACGGCTCTATCCCCTGCAACCTGGGCGACAGCACCATTGAAAACCCCGTGTACGGCGTTACAAAAGATACGATGCAACAAACCGCACCCTATCTTCCCGGAACGGTAGACATGATGTGCGTAAGCAATTTGCCGAACGAACTACCACGGGATGCTTCGCAATATTTCGGCGATCAGCTGATGAAATATGTATTTGATGAATTGCTGAAAACAAACAGCGAAATGATCAGCAATGCAACGATTGTTGCGAATGGCCGGTTAACAGAGCGGTATGCGTACCTGGAAGATTATGCAAAGGGGAAGCTATCGTAGCAGGTTAACAGCCCCTTTCAGTTGCTTTTCTATTCCATCTATGTTCCTGTAACGGATGAAATATACATATGCTCCCAGCGGTTGTAGCTGCCCTTTGTAAGTACCATCCCATCCCTGCATTACATTGGTGGTAGAAAATATTTCCACCCCCCAACGGTCAAATACCCTGAACTCCAGCAATACCTGCCCATTCGGCTGCCGGAGCCGGAACACATCATTCAGGCCATCTCCATTTGGAGTAAATGCATTTGGTACATACATATCCACCGCACATTCCTTTGCCACTGTTTGCAGGGTAACCGTACCACATTCATTGGAAACAGCCACACGGTAAATACCCGGGTAACGGATGGCATAAACATTCCCGGTAAAACCGTTCTGCCACTCATACCTGTCGTAACCCGGCGCCAATGTTACAGTAGTTGGCCGGCCGGAAAATAAGCATATTTCTGGGACAAGACTTACCTCCGGCTTCTCTTTTAAAGCCAGATGTACAACAATGGTACTATCACAGCCGCTTGTGGTAAACAGCGTGCTCACATACCGCGCAGCGGTGGCCACACTTCTGCCGTCAGGCAGCGTATAGTGTTCTCCGTTGCAAATGGTGTCATATTTCTCCAGGTTGTAAACAGGCATCACGGTAAGCCGCGTGGTAATAATACTATCACAGCCATAAAAGGAAGTGAAGGAAGACACATACGTACCGGAAACCTTCACAGACCGGCCATCCGGCAATATATAAGGCTCTCCTTCGCAGGTGATGGCAGTCTTTGCAATGTTATAGCGGGGTTGCATCTGCAGGTTCGTAACAATAATACTGTCGCAGCCTTTCCTACTCTTGAAACGGGAAGTATACTGTCCCGTAACATTTACCACACGGCCATCCGGCAAACGGTAAGTGTTGCCATCACAAATATTAACAGATTCCTCCGTAGTATAAACAGGATTCACCACCAGGGTTGTAATGATAATACTGTCGCAGCCCACCGAGGAAGTAAGCGTACTGTTATAGATACCTGCATCCGTCACCACCCTCCCATCCGGTAACCGGTAATTATCTCCCTCGCAAATAACTGCATCCTGCGGATAATCTCTTTCCGGCACGTTTAGCTCAGTGGTAATAATACTATCGCAGCCCTCGTAAGTTTTTAGGGAAGATGTATAGCTACCGGAACTGTTTACCTTTCTACCATCCGGTAACTGGTACTCCTGCCCACTGCAGATAGTCACTTTTTCAGTGAGCTGATACACCGGCAACACCTTTAAAGTAGTGGTAATAATACTATCGCAACTATTGCTTAATCTCTTCAGGGTACTGATATAAACGCCGGCTGTATTCACTTTCCTGCCATCCGGCAAAGTGTAGGTATCCTTACTGCAAATACTCTTTGTAACGCTCTCCTCACTATTGCCCCCTATAATGATATCCTGCGTTTTTTCATCTGTACTGCATTGACGCGTCACTTTTACTTTTGTGGTATACTTTTTTTTAGCAGCGTATGTATGTTGTGGCGATAAATCAGTAGAAGTAGTGCCATCTCCAAAATCCCATAATACACTGGTTACGCCCACTTCATTATTCAACTTAAAAACAGGACTGCCACCGCATATATCCGAAACGGTAAAGTCGGCAGGAAAATAAAGGAAGCTATTTACAAATGTGGGAAAAGACAAGGATGTTCTGTGCCGTCCCATGCCGGTAGGGTCCATATCTATCGCGTCCCGCTGAAAATTACACCCTATCCCTCTCACCTCGGGGTTATGAATCATCCCCACATACCGGTAGCCCGCATTATATACCTGTTCATATCCCATATAAATATGTCCGTCGGGCCCCATCTGGATCCCCCCCATCTGGATATTATCGGTATTGGTTACAATCGTTTGCTGGGAAGCATTGATGTTGGGGGCGGTCAAATCATACTGAAATAATTTACCCCAATGGAGATAATTCATGCTCACCACATACAACAGTTTGCCGCTGATGGTAAACTCAATGCCAAGTGGGAAAATAACATTCAGTGAAGCAAAAGGAGGACTGATCACGCCCGTGGTGTTATTAAACTTCAGCAGATCTACCACACTCATCGCACCCTGCCTTATAGATCCCAGGGAATGCACCAGCGTAGCGCCATCAGGCGAAAACTTGACATAACCGGTTTCCTCCCATCCTCCCGGATGAATAACAGCGCCGGTAGTATAAGTAGTGGCAGCAGATAATCCGGCGGGGGAAAGCAGGTATACGTGAAAGGTAGCGCCATTGGCCGAATGCGTCACTATCCAGTAATCCCTTCCGTTACAGTGCCGGGTTGCCGCCATTTTTTCCGTGCTCTGATTCTTATTCAGCAACAATGTATTTTTTGTCGAAGGAATAATATCACCGTTTCCGTTATCCAGTGCCATATCCAGTATATTGTAACGGAATCCCTTACCAGTCATAGTGGTAAACAGATAATACTGTCCCGGATGTCCCGGAAAAGGCACCGCAATACCCGACTGTACACTGGATGGATCGCCCATAAGGCCCGTTCCATTAGGCATGATACCGTGTTGGGCGTTCCAAACTGTAGATCCTTCTGTATAAAAAAGCAGTTTGCCGGTGGCGCCGTCACAAATAGTGGCTACCCCTTCGCGGGTGTAAGTTTGTCCATCTGTAAGAACTGTGGCGGGGGTAGTGTTGAAGTCAAGCCCGGCGTTATATCCGAAGTACCAGATATTAATTTCTTTCTGGGCATGCACGATAACGGGCAACAATAAAAGCAACAAACAAACTCTGGCAACTCGAAGCATATCAGGATAAATAGAGCACCAAAATACAAAAAATCTACAGGTATAAATAATACGGCCGCAATAATTCCACAAATCCGGGCGTATACACCCGCTCCGCATCATACACGGAAAGTTCGCTGATCACCGTATTCACCGGCTTCCGGGAAAAAATGCCCACGGTCCGGAAAAAGCCGTGCTTCACACTCTGCCGGATATACAACACCTGCTTCAAATGAAGCCCCGCCTCCAGCGCCAACACCCGAAAACCTTCAAAGGCGGTATAAGGCAGTAACACCGACAACTCTCCGGACACGGCCAGCTGCTGGTCAACCGCCGCCAGCAACTCCCCGTAGCTGAGGTTGGTGGCGTGCATGGCCTGGTCTTTCGCTGCCTGACCACTTTTCAATGCACGCTCGTAGAACGGCGGATTGCTGATAATAAAGTCATACTTCACGGCGCCATCCATTTTTCGTATATCCTGGCGCGTTAGGGTTAAACGGTGCGCCCAGGGCGATTCATCAAAGTTTTGTATGGCCTGGTGGGCGGCTCCGGCGTCCAGTTCTACTGCTGTAATAACGGCATCTACCTGTTGCGCCAGCATAAGGCTCAGCAGCCCGGTGCCGGCGCCTAAATCCAGTATAGCCGGCGCCGTTATCTCATTGTCGGCCAGGTACTGCGCCGTGAAAGCTCCTTGTATACAGGCGTCTGTACAAACTTTCATGGCGCAATGCTCCTGGTGAACGGTAAACTGCTTGAATTTAAAAAATGTATTTGCCATCTTTATTTTGAATCTAACACCACAGCGAGGTTAGGCATCCGTAAGTTACGGTGTACGGATACGGGGTTGGCCTGCCTGATCACACAGTGCTCTACCTTACCGCTGCCACTTACACGATCCGGCAACTGCTGTACGTATAATACCTGTGGTACGTTCCGGTTGATGCCCACTACTGCCTGCTTCGCAAAGCGACTGTAGAATTTGGCCACCAGCTGATTTTTTCCTTCTTTCAGCGATAACAATAATACTTCCGATTGTGTACCTCCCCTTTCCGGGTTATTGTGCAATAGTTGCTCTTCTCCGTTCAGGTATACCGCAATACCATCTCCGCTATTAAATCCTACCAAGTAGTCACCTGCCTTCGGGGCCGTGATCTCCTGTAAAATATAACCGGCCACACTTTTATCGGCGGTTAAAGCAATGGGAGCATCATTCTTCCAGTCGCTGTGCAGGGTCCATGCGGCGTTATCGTTATTCGGCCAGGGTTTGGAAGGGTCAATATCTTTCACACTGCCATGCGTACCATCAATACCGGACCAGAAAGGACCTGCGCTGTACATCGGTCCCCACTGCAGGGAAGCCGGATCATTTTTCAGCGGACTGGTAACGCCACCATCCAGCAATATTTCTTTGGTGCTGCCGTTCAGCGTGAGTAAAATACGTTTGCCTTTTTCTGCATCACTGTATACCAGTTGCAATGCTGCAGGGTGTTGTGTGGTAAATGCCCACTGCTCGCCCACTTCACTGCGGTAATAACTTTCATAATCAATGCCGGAGAAGCTGAATAGCGGCGTGGCATTATCCCTGTTCAAACGGGTGGCATGACGCAATAAATGAACCGGGGTAATATCTACCGCGCCTTTGCAGGCAACTGCCAGTACAGCAATGTCTTTATCTGCCAGCTTAAAATCTGCCGGTAACTGAAGTTGTGTGTTACCATCTTTGGAAGATATTTTAACGGGTACTTTCTTTCCGTTGCTCAACAAGGTTACCTGGCTGATCTTACTGTTCAGTCCCGGTAAAATGATAGTGCCGTGTTCCGGCTGCTGCAATAAATGCAGGTATAATTTGCCTGGCTTTGTAGTTACTTCACCCCAGGCAAAGGTAGTATCAAAGGGATTGGCAGATGCGCTGTAAATGGCTTCCCCGTTGAGTTTCAGCCAGGCGCCGTTTAACAGCAGTACTTCTTTTTCAAAATCTACTACCGAACCATCGCCACGCGGACCGATGTTCAACAGGTAATTTCCACCACGACTTACCACTTTTATCAGTCCTTCCAGTTTTTCATGCGCTTTGTCTTCCGCCTTGCCATGCTCCTGCCAGCTGCGATAGCCCCAGGTTTCATCATACACCGAAGCAGGCGTTTGCCATGCGGAAGCAATCTTATAATCAGGATACTGGTTATCTCCCATTACACAAAAATCACCGGCGTCATTACCCAAACGGCCACTCACCATACAACCCGGCTGCAGACGATGTACAATATCCGCCAGGTCCCTGCTCTGCTGCGCGGTGAGCGATCCCATATCAAACCATATCTCGGATACCGGGCCATAGTTGGTCATCAGCTCCGTTACCTGCTTCTTGTTAAATTCATGATGCTCCGGCGTAATAGGATCACTGTTGCTGCTGGAAATAGGATATGCCTGCGGAAAGTGCCAGTCGATCAAAGAAAAGTACATCCCAAACTTCAACCCATGCCTGCGGCACGCATCCGATAATTCTTTCAGCACATCCCTTTTGAAAGGCGTTGCATCTACCACATTATAATCGGTGTAAGCAGTATGAAACATGCAAAAACCATCATGATGCTTGGAGGTCATCACTACCGACTTCATGCCCGCAGCCTTTGCCAGCAGTACAATAGAGTCGGCATTCCAGTGTTCCGGGTGGAACTGTTTGGCGATATCGCCATAGGTATCGCTGTAAATACCGGCGTGCGCCTGTATCTGTTCACTGTATCCTTTTGTAACGGGCTTGCCTTCCCAAACGCCTCCCAGCGTGGAATAAATAGCGCCCCAGTGTATAAACATGGAATACTTCTGATTCTTCCACTCCGTTTGTGCCACAGGCTCCTGCGCCTGCACAAACTGAGCTGTGATAATAAGCCCAAGTAAAACGACAAAGATTTTCTTCATAGATAATAAGCGGTTATATGCCGACATAAAGCTAAATCGTTATACTGTTGGTTAAGAATAGGATTTTAGCAATTAGCAGTTCGTTTTTAGCCTGACTTGTTAATGAAATTAAAAAGCAGCTCTCGCCGTAGGCACCGCATCCAGCGACGTAAAGTCGCCCGCCAGGTATTTATAGTAGGCGGTAATAGCAATCATACCCGCATTATCAGTACAGTACTCGAATTTAGGAATAAACGTGCGCCAGTGGTGTTTCCGGCCATATTCCGTTAACGCAGTCCGCAACCCACTGTTGGCGCTCACGCCGCCGGCAATGGCAATATCGCGGATACCTGTTTCTTCAGATGCCTTCACCACCTTATTCAGCAATATGCTTACAATACGGTGCTGGATAGACGCACAGATATCAGGCAGGTTTTGCGCAATAAATGCAGGATCTTTCTGCTGGTTCTCCTGCAGGAAATAAAGGATCGCCGTTTTCAATCCGCTGAAACTGAAGTTCAGATCAGGGATCCGTGGCTCGGGGAACTTAAACCGCGCGGGATTACCGGTTTGGGCGTATTTATCTATCAACGGGCCGCCGGGATAAGGCAAACCCAATATCTTGGCACTTTTATCAAAAGCTTCTCCGGCAGCATCATCCAGCGTTTCACCAATCACCCGCATGCTCAGCGGACTTTCACATAAAACGATCTGGGTATGACCACCAGACACGGTTAAGCATAAAAACGGGAAGTCGGGTTTGGGATCATCAATAAAGTTAGCCAGTACATGCGCCTGCATATGATGCACGCCTATCAGGGGGATATCCAGCGCCATCGCCATTGATTTGGCGAAGCAGCTGCCCACCAGCAGGGAACCGATCAAACCGGGTGATTGGGTAAAGGCAATCGCACTCAGCTCTTCCCGCTTTACCCCCGCGGTTTTCAGCGCGATGTCCACCACCGGCACTATATTCTCCTGGTGCGCGCGGGAAGCCAGCTCCGGCACTACGCCCCCGTATTGCTCATGTACCTTCTGACCGGCAATATGATTGGATAACACCTGCCCGTCCACGATCACTGCTGCTCCTGTATCATCACAGGACGACTCTATAGCTAATATTTTAACCGACATAAGGCGCAAAATTAATAAAAAAGGCGGGAAAACCCCGCCTGTACAACAGTCACGCTGTTGCCCGTTATGTATAATGCCTGCTTAATTACTACGGATGGCCACCACCGGATCCAGCTTACTGGCTGTATAGGCCGGGATAAAACCCGCCAGCAGCCCTACCAGGGCAGATATGCTCAACCCGAATATTACCGAACCTGCGGACAGCACCATCTCAAAGGTACCAGACAGGTTAATAATTAATGTAAGAAAATAAACCAGCAGCAAACCAAAAGTTCCTCCCAGTAAACACAAACTCACCGCTTCCAGCAAAAACTCCATCAGGATAATACCCCGGCGCGCTCCTATGGCCTTTTTCAAACCAATGATGTTGGTCCGTTCCTTTACCGTTACAAACATAATATTCGCAATACCAAAAGCCCCTACTATTAATGCAAAGATGGCAATCATTCCCCCGCCCATATTGATCGCCGCAAACATCGCATTCAGGCTGTCGTTAGCGGTACTGATTTCATTCAGGGAAAAATCATCCTCTTCTTTCGGCCTTAACCGGTGAGACGCGCGCACCACTCCTCTCAGCTCATCTTTCAGCTGATCCATACTCACATTGGGTTTGGCCTTTATCAGGATATACGGGTCCGCAAAACGGCGTTCATCCACCACTGTACGGGCAAAGCGGTAAGGCAGTATAATGGCATTGTCGTACCCGATGCCGCCAATCATGCTCTCTCCCTTTTTCTTCAGCACCCCAATGATCTTTACATCCCTGCCGGCCACTTTCACCACCTTGCCCATAGCCGCTTCCGGCGAAGGGAAAAGCCCGTCCCAGATGGTAAAGCCCAGGATCGCCACATTGGTGCCGCTGTTACTTTCACTGTTGGCAAAGAAACGGCCGTCGAGAATCTGTAAGGTCTGTATCTGGTCAAAGTCGTTTGTCACCGCCATCATCGTCACTCCATCCATATAATCATCTCCATATTCTACCTTCTTATTGCCCGATTCAAAATTGAAAGAAGCAAAACTGGCACTCTGCACCTTATCCTGTATGGGTTTGAGATCCTTATATTCCGGCTCCGGGCGGTTCATATATTTCCACCAGGGATATTCCCCGTTGCCGCCCCAGGGCCACTTCTGCATATATACCACATCGTCGCCCAAATCGGCCAGATCCTTTCTGATGTTATGTTCCAGGCTACCGGTAAGCGTAAATACCGCGATGATACAGAAGATGCCAATGGTAATTCCAAACAACGATAAAAAAGTGCGCAGCTTATTCACCCGCAGCTCCTGCATCGCCATTTTGAAACTATTCCATAATATTTTAAGGGTTGCTATCATATTCCAAATTTAGCGGATTTATCGGCACGGGCAGCGCCAATAAACACGAAATATAGCCGGACAAAAAATTTAGTTACCTTTGCTGCCATTTTTCGGATATTTATGAAGTACGCTAACGAAATCAGTAAAAGAAAATCCTTTGCTATCATCGCTCACCCGGATGCCGGTAAAACTACGCTGACAGAGAAATTCCTCCTGTTTGGCGGCGCTATTCAAACAGCCGGTGCGGTGAAGTCCAATAAAATAAAGAAGCACACCACTTCGGATTTCATGGAAATTGAAAGGCAGAGAGGTATCTCCGTAGCCACTTCCGTTATGACCTTCGAATACCGCGACATCCTCGTTAACCTCCTGGATACGCCCGGTCACAAGGACTTTGCGGAAGATACCTACCGTACGCTGACTGCCGTAGACAGCGTGGTACTGGTGATCGACTGCGTAAAAGGGGTGGAGGAACAAACAGAAAGACTCATGGAAGTATGCCGCATGCGCGATACACCCGTGATCATCTTCGTCAACAAAATGGACCGTGATGGTAAATATCCGTTCGATCTCCTGGATGAACTGGAAGAAAAACTCAACATCCGGGTACGGCCTCTCAGCTGGCCCATTAATATGGGCAGCGACTTTAAAGGCGTTTACAACCTGTACGATAAAAGCCTCGTAGCTTTCCTGCCCAACAAGAAAGCCACAGACGAAGACGTGGTGCCGCTCACAGATCTCAGCAGCAGCTACGTTGATGAACACTTTAACGCAAAAGACGCCGCACAGCTGCGCGGCGATGTGGAACTGATCGAAGGCGTGTACGATGCCTTCAACAGGGAAGATTACCTCGCCGGTAAACTGGCGCCCGTTTTCTTTGGCAGTGCCGTAAACAATTTCGGGGTGAAAGACCTGCTGGATACGTTTGTGGACATCGCGCCCATTCCGCGTAACCGCACCGCCACCACCCGCGAAATAGACGTAAACGAAGATAAATTCAGTGGATTCATTTTTAAGATCCATGCCAACCTCGATCCGCGCCACCGCGACCGTATCGCCTTCCTCCGCGTTTGCTCCGGTAAGTTTGAAAGAAATAAATTCTATCACCATGTTCGTTTAGACAAAGACGTTAGGTTCAGCAACCCTTACAGCTTCCTGGCCCGCGAAAAGAACGTGGTAGACGACGCCTATCCCGGCGACGTGGTAGGTTTGTTTGACACCGGCAACTTCAAGATCGGCGATACCCTCACGGAAGGGGAAAACTTTTACATCACCGGTATCCCAAGCTTCTCTCCTGAGCTGTTCAAGGAACTGGTGAATAAAGATCCGCTGAAAACAAAACAACTGGAAAAAGGTATCCGCCAGCTTACAGATGAAGGCGTGGCACAGCTGTTTACCCAGCACGGTGGCAACCGCAAAATCATTGGCTGCGTGGGCGACCTGCAGTTTGAAGTAATCCAGTACCGCCTGCTCCAGGAGTACGGCGCCGCCTGTCAGTTCAATACCCTGCCTTTCTACAAGGCATGCTGGCTCACCGGTCCGAAAGAAAAGATCGAAGAATTCATCCGCTTTAAATCTTCCAACATCGTGGAAGATAAAGACGGCCATATCGTATACCTGGCCCAGTCGGAATGGTACCTGAACACCGAACGCACCAACAACCCCGATATCCAGTTCAACTTTACATCAGAAATTCATAAATAGGCATACTTTTTTTTGCCGTTGGCTTCTTCAGAAGCTAACGGCAAAAAAAAGCCGCTTCCTGTGAACAGGCGCGGCATTACTTGTACGACCAACTCAAATTATTGCTTTATTGAGAATATTTTGATTTAGGTGTGTATCGTGTGTGTGTTATACAAAAATAGGCACAGCCATCCACTCCCCTTTCTCGAAGTGGGAAAATGATTTACGCAATCGGGAATCTTTATTCGGGAGAAATAGAATACTGGAAAATGTATTCCTCTGTAGTACCGTCCCGCACGCCTTCTACGCGGGCATCCAGGTGCCTGGCATCTTTAAAACGGTAAGTAATTTTCCTGGGGAAATCATTGTTCAGGTCTTCCGCCACAAAACCAATAGCTTTCAAAACCCGCAGTTTCAGGTGTATGGTAGCTGGCTTGTCCTGCCCTTCATAGGCAGGAATATAAAAGATATCGGCTCCTCTTCTCACCAGCTGCATGGACTGTTGTAAGGCACTGTCCGCCCCTACTACCCGCCAGGTTTTTCCTTTCCAGGTAGAATCGTTGATCCGGCTCCAGGTTTCCACGATGGTGCTTTTGCGGGTGTTCATCTTCCAGGTGCCCTCCAGCTTGTCCAGGAAACGGAAATCAGCAGGACTTACCTGGCCGGCTGCCCGCAGGCTGCCGGCCAGTAACAGGATCAGCAGCAGGTAACTACTGCTGTACCACCGCTTCTTCGCCATAGATCTGTTGTTTGTATTTGAGAGAGGGAGAAGTCAGTAAAGGTCCGATACCCAGCTCAGGCCATTTGGTATCCACTTTCCGGATGGTAGCGTCGTCCGCAACAATGATATTGGGCCAGTCGCGCTCAAAATTGTCCAGCAGCCTGGTTTTCAGCGTGCCGTCCATACCAATGCCGCCAATATATTTACCGGGTTCGCCGGAAGGTACACGAACAATAAAGCTGTCGCGCTTAGGGTCCAGGTTATTGCAGAAACGCCATAATGCAGACGCCAGATCGCTTACATCCACCGTATGCTCCACAAAAAGGATCATCTTAACGCCTGCCAGCGCGGGCAGGGTATAGAGCTGTTCATTCAGCTCCCGTACATGCGAAGGGCGTGCCTTTTCCACCGCTACCAGGATACAGGAAATATCCAGCGGCAGCAGTGAAGCGTTGATGCCTTTGATTTCCGGGAACTGCTGCATGATGGCGGCAGTATCCAGCTGGCGCGGAGCCGGAACGGATATAAAAGTAGTGTCCTGCTCTTCTTCATATTTACGGGTACCATCGATACACATTTTACCGCCAAAGCCCATTTTGGAGCAGGAGTGGTCCAGTACATCCATCGGTCCCTGGCTCAGGTAGATGTCGGAAGCGGGGTTCAGGTGTTGGAAGACATACTGCGCCAGTTGCTTATAATCGGTGATCTTTGTGCCGTCGTCTGTTACTACCAGGATCTTGTTAAACATCATCTGGCCGGCGCCCCACATGGCATTCATCACCTTCTGCGCCTGCCCGGCATAATCTTTTTTGATCTGCGCAATCACCAGGTTATGAAACACGCCTTCCACGGGCATTTCCATATTGATGATTTCAGGTACCAGCGTCATTTTAATAGGCGCCAGGAAAATACGTTCGGTGGCTTTACCTATCCAGGCATCTTCCTGCGGAGGAATGCCTACTATCGTCGACGGATATACGGCGTCTTTGCGGTGCGTAATAGCCGTTACATGAAATTTAGGATACCAGTCGGCCAGTGAATAATACCCGGTATGATCCCCGAAAGGGCCTTCCCAGATGAGTTCTTCAGAAGGTTCCACATAACCTTCAATCACAAAATCCGCATCTGCGGGTACTTCTATTTCCGGTTGGGTAATACACTTCACCAGCTCTACTTTCTTCTTACGGAGAAAGCCGGCCAGCATATATTCATCCACGTTTTCCGGGAGTGGTGCGGTAGCGGAGTAAGTATAAACAGGATCTCCGCCCAATACTACGGCAACGGGCATACGCTTATTCAGCTTCTTGTATTCCATGAAGTGTTTTGCGGATACTTTATGTTTATGCCAGTGCATGCCGGTCATATCTTTTTCAAATACCTGCATGCGGTACATCCCTACGTTGCGGGTACCGGTAAGCGGGTCTTTGGTATGGATCACAGGCAGGGTGATAAAAGGGCCGCCGTCTTTAGGCCAGCAGGTAAGCACCGGCAACTTGCTGAGATCCGGGTTAGCCATTACCACTTCCTGGCAGCTGCCTTTTCCGCTCACTACCTTTGGCATCCAGGAAGCAAACTGTCCGAGCTTTGGCAGCAGGGCCAGTTTATCAAGTATACTTTCCTTTGGTTTGGATAATAATTTAAAGAGATTTTCAATTTCACCGGCTACATCGTCCAGTTCACTCACGCCCAGCGCCAGGCACATACGCTTGTAACTGCCCATAGAGTTGATCAGCACGGGGAAGTCGGTACCGGTATTTTCAAACAGCAGGGCTTTGCCCCCATCGGGCGATTTGCTGACCCTGTCCGTTATTTCAGCGATTTCCAGTTTAGGGTCCACATAAGTTTTTATGCGCACCAGTTCTCCAGCCTGTTCCAGCGTGTCTATAAAGTGTCTGAGATTTTTATATGCCATGTTTGAATCTTATTACCAATCAACAAAAGTAACCATCCCGCACCGCAATAAAAAATGCCCCCCATGTAAATATGGGAGGCATCTCATTTATTCCATTTTCAGTTATCAGTTCACTATGGTAACACCCGCGTGGAATACGGCTCTTGGCCTTGATGGGTAGTAGCGTACCGGGGCTGGTACCGGAACAGGTATTACGGCCGGGTAGTAAGCCGGTCTGGCATATACCACTCTTTGAGGGCGGTAGCAGTCGTCATACCTGTCGCGTACATACACTCTTCTGGGGCGCTCGCATCTTTCCCAGCGGTCATCATCATAACGGTCATATCCGCGTCCATGTCCATATCCGTGGCCACGTCCATGTCCCCTGTCATATCCCCTTTGTGCATAAGTGGTGAGCACAGTGCCGCCAATAAGCAGCATCAACAGCAGTACTTTTTTCATGTTTCTTTGGTTTTTAGTTCAAGATCGGTTGGCAAATAAAAGTTGTGGTGTGTTATTCATTTCAACCCGCATACCGGGCAAAAGTGGCATCTGTAACAACATAAGCAGAACCCGGATATGCAATAAAAGTATACCTGTGAGGCTTATGCGGTTTCCTATGATGCTTTTTATACGGTCTTCTATGATGATGCGGTGGTGTTGGCGGAGCCGGTGGCCGGTGATGCGGAGGCGTTGGTGGCCTGGGCAATCCTGGCGGTAACGGTGGCGCCGGCGGATGTGGTAAATGTGCCGGAGCCGGTGGCCTGGGTGGCAGTGGTGGTGCAGGCGGCCTTTGCTGTGCAGAAAGGCTCATAGAACCTGTTATCAACATCACTGAAGCTATATTTAAAAACTTCCTCATGGCACTTCTTTTTCGTTAGTTAAAACAGGCAGTTGCACACCAACTTATTTTTATAGCGGCTGTTGTTTCATTACTCTCTCCGCGATTTGTGATTCTGCGATCCGCCATAAGCTGGTGGCTGCATTAGTACCTGTTTGAACTCATAAATTCAACAACTATGCCAATAAAAAAAATCCCGGCGGTATGCCGGGATTGAAACTATAAATAAAGTGTTAGACAGTGTGACTATCAATACATTACGGTCTGAGTATCGGGCAACGGGTAGCCTTTTGTTTGCCCCAGCCACTACCACCGCCCAAACGGTAAGTAATGGTAAACCCGGAAAACGCATACCAGTCTTTATATTTATCAGAACCGCGTTTGGTACCATCTGCAGGATAGGTTCCCGGCGTCACTTTACCGGTTACTTCATCGCCCCGGTAAGCCATGTCCACTGATTTCTGACCACGATAGGTCAGCAATGTATTCTGGTCTACGTAGTTGGTGCTTACATCATCCATATAATCCGTAGTGGTAGGACGCAGCCCTATTTCAAATCCAAGGGTCCAGTTATCATTGATGATCGCTTTTACACCCGCTCCAAACGGAAAGGAAAAGGAGAACAGGTCGTAAGGCTGACGGGTAGGATACTGCGGTAATCCCTGCCCTTCCGTGCCCAGGGGACGAAGCCGCACGCGGTTACCCGACTGGTCTTTAGCCGTAGGATCAAATCCAAAACCACCCACCCCCACGAACACGTAAGGCGTAAACCCTTTTTCATCGAGGTCGAAAAAGTTGATTTCACCAATCAGGCTACCTTCAAAAATATTGGTCCGGAAACTAAGGTTACGCGCTACCAGGTCTTTGGAAGAATTAGTGCTGTCTGCGCCGGTAGCAATACCCCAGGTAAAGGATCCACGGATAGTGAGGTAACGGTTAATATCCTTTCTCACCAGCAGTCCGAGTGCAGGCCGGGTATATTTCATATCCACCCTTTGCTGGGAAAGATCCCCGCTGTAATTGCTGATACCTGCAAAAGCGCCGACATGCCAGTCCTGCGCAAAGGTGAAAAAGGGAACTGCCATGAATAACAACAGTATTCCGGTAGATTTGGAGAATTTCAATGTATTTAAGTTTAAGAGGTTAGTCCTTATTATTCGTGCAACCATTTAACGTTATTATCACAATTTTTATTTGGTGCCCCCTCCCAAACTTTCTACCGCATTTCCCGGCACATTACTTTAAAAATGTAAAAATAAACTAATAAACCAATTAACTAATAAACAATTAAACTAGCATCTTATATAAGCCCATCCTTCCTGTTGCCTTTCCACCAGGTGCGCTACAGCTGCCGGCACCACCTCCACAAAGGGAAACAGCTGATCTGTTGCCAGCTGACGGCTGTTCAGGGTATTCCGGCAAATGAGGAACCGGACGGACTGCCCATGCAGGGCCGATATTTTTTCGGGGAAAGGGTGACCATCGGGCAGCAGTAAATTCCAGGCATGACCATGTACTACCACCTCTATGGCTATACGGGTTTTTCGTTCGTTGGTATAATTAAGAAGATTATTGAGCTGCCCGAGCATAGACAGCTGGGCATCCCGTTCACCGGATGTGATTTGAAAAACTACCTGCATGCTGACAAACCTAACTAAATATTGGCAAACCCGAAAGTAATGGCATCAACATTAGGTGGATGTTATTGTCAGAGATGATTCTCTGTTCGTTTTTCATTATGCAACTCATACTGTACCTTCCTCAGCTTCTCTTCCAGCTTGCAGTACTTCTCTCTTGCCTCACGCAGCTGGTACTGTAATGAAGCCTCTTTTTGCGCCTGTTTTACAAGATTAATATTGGCTATCCGCAAAGCCTTAAAATGATGGTACAGGATTGCCCAACCCAGTAACAACAATAATGATAAAACAATGATGACGGCTACCATAAGATAAAAGGTTATACGATCATATCAATCAACTATGCTAAACCACCGGGAAATGGTGTTGCGAAGGCCGCAACTCCATAACAGGATTGATAGGACAAAATAATTCAGGCTATAAAAACCGTATGAATGGCCCCGCTGATGGTGCAAACATGACACGACAACTAAAGATATTGATTCCCGTAATTAACGGTTTGTCCATTTTAGCTTTTTCCTTTCTTTCTCCCGGGCAATCTCTCTTCCGGCAACAAATTTTCTACATATTATAAAAATACGAACTGAGTAAAAAACATATCATATTGAAAATCAATCATATAAAATGATCCAAAAATTTACGTCTCCGGTGATCATAAAAAAAATTAAATTAGGGATAATGTTCATGTAGTTAGCTTCTTATCAAGGACGTAAATCAGCATGTACCGGATCCAATGAAAATCAACTAAATCCCTCATATTGTATGGCCGCCCTTCTGACCAAAGAACAACTTGAAAATTTTGCTTTACAAGGGTTATCTTATGCAGATGATCATGTCAGTGATCCCTTTAATATCAGAGATGTGGCAGAACGCCTCGGTATTTCCTACTCCTACTTCTATCACAACTTTGTGAATTACATGGGAGAACCCTTCTGGCACTATGTTAAACGTCACCGCCTGGAACTTGGCGCCGGCCTGCTCCGGCACAGTGGCTATAATATCGGCGAAATCAGCGAGTATTGCGGATATGCCACTACAGCAGCTTTCAGCAAAGCATTTAAACTACATTTTAAAGAAAGTCCGAAAGATTTCCGCCGCATCATTATCCTGCCTAATGAAAACAGAACGCTGCAGATCACTAAAACCATCACAGCAGCAATAGGAAATGATGCATTCCAGGAACTGTTCAATTACGACCGCTGCGAAAAACTCAGAATGCCGGATAGTATCCTGTACTACTCTTTCATTTCACGCGGCCAGGACCCAATCGCAGAAATGATCGCCCGCATGAACACCTATCATAACCTGTTTAAAAAGATGCAGACGCTATACGATCTGCCGCAAAGCAGGATCATTACAGGCACCCTCGATGCCGTGCCGGTAACCAACTATGAAAAACTATCGATGTTCGCCGGATTGCTGATTCCAACATCCGCCATAAGCGCACATATCCAGTTGCAGAAAAATCACTCCTATCTCGCCACAAAACGGATAGCAGGCGGCAACTACCTCAAACTGCCGGTGCCAATGGACTTTGCCACTGCAGGCATGCCGATGTATAATTTTATCAGTATGAACTGTAAGGAAGGCGTATTCAAAATGAGCGGGAACCACTTCTTCATCTCGCTGGACGGACCAACATACTCTGAAATATTTATCCCGCTGCTCAAAAAACATTATTAAAAAGAAAACGGAATGATCTCCTGATCATTCCGTTTGTTCCTTTTTTATTTGGTAAATACAGCCCGGAAGCAATTGGCGCTCGTATTCACCGTATCTTTCTGCGGCTTACCCGTTCCGTAAAACTCATCCAGGAACCCTGCTGCATCCGACCAAACCGTTTGCATCATTCCCTGGAAACGCGGCTTCATTTCCTTAGTGGCACTGGCCCGGTAGTCATACATATCCTTCAGCTGCAGCTTTGCATTAGCCGGCATCCTCCACGGACATGTGATCACCGACAGCCCTTTCATTGCCAGGTACACCGGCGTTTTATCCGGCCGCTCATAATGCCAGTCGCAGATAACCACATCTTTGGGAACCAGGTCCACCGCACGGTGCGTATTGTTCATGCTCGCCTCCCAGGCGCCTAAACCCGTCAGCTTGCCATCCAGTAACCTGTCGCCCCACATCCACAGCTCACGCCCCTTCTGCGCAAGGTGATTCCGGATTGTCCATACCTCCCCGGCAAATAATTCGGCTTTGTCACGGCCGCCGCAACGCGGGCATTTATCTTCCCCGATATAAAACACTTCATCCATGCCTGCATGAAAGGCGGTACTCTCAAATACATCACAGATCTCATCCACCAACTCAAATACAATCTTATGTACACCCGGATGCAACGGACAATAACTCTTGCAATACAACCCGTCTGCATTTGGCCATACATAGTTCACCGGCATCTTTACCCACGGCGTTTCATCAAAATCAGGATATACCTTCAGCAGGTTGCTGGTAGTACCCGCCCACGACTGATGACCCAGCAGGTTAATCTGCGGAATCAGCCGGATGTTATGCTTACGGCAGGTTTGCACCAGTTGCTTTACCTGTTGTTCGGTTAAGCCACCGGCATCACGCAGTTCCGGGTGCGACTTAAACTGGTAATTAAAATCAACACGCAGCACCAATGTGTTGATATGCCGCGGCGCCAGTTCTGTGTCAATAAATTTCAGGAATGGGGCCAGTCCCTCCGCTCTGGGCGCAGCTATACAAAAACCACGAACAGGCAAAGTATCAGCCGGCAGGGGTTTTGCAAAGGAAAGGGAGCTACTGCCGCAAACGAGCAGTAAAAGGGCAAACAGTTTTTTCATAACGCTTAATTTTTTACAGGCATGTCGTAAAATAATAAAAGCAGTGCGCAACTGCAACCTTTTCGCTGTAACAAATGTATAATGAGCATTCTAATGTTATACACTTTGATTTTTAATATCTTTGATAAAAGCACTACCTCTATGAACGAGATCAAACTACCGTTTACTGCCCGTCTCACTTTTACCCTGTTTTCGATCATTCTCATTATATATATAGCCCATGTTGGCAGCGGTATTATTGTTCCGTTGATGTTTGCCATGCTTATCGCCATCATGCTGCTGCCGGTTGTTCACCAGCTGGAAAAATGGCGTCTCCCGCGGGGGCTTGCGGCCATCATAGCGGTGTTACTGTTTATCATCGGCATCCTGCTGCTGATGCTCCTCCTCGCCAAACAAATGGAAGCCTTTATCTCCGACTTCCCGCAACTGGAACAAAAACTCACGCTGGTGATCGATTCCACCCAGGATTGGATCAACACCAAATTTCAT
The DNA here is from genome assembly GCF_900168065.1 of Chitinophaga ginsengisegetis. Lineage (GTDB taxonomy): Bacteria > Bacteroidota > Bacteroidia > Chitinophagales > Chitinophagaceae > Chitinophaga > Chitinophaga ginsengisegetis. The sequence goes on from NZ_FUZZ01000001.1 coordinate 527,253, forward strand.
ATCAACTCCAGCACACAAATGAGCTATGTGGAAAAAGCCATGATGGGCACGCTCGGAACTGCCACCAGCTTTGTCAGCCAAACATTCCTGTCGCTTTCCTCCCTGCTTGTGTTCGTGGTATTTGTATTCCTGTATGCTTTCTTTATCCTCTTCTACCGCAGGTTGCTGGTATCTTTCCTGATAAAGATCTTCCAAGAACAACACCGCGAAAAATTACTCACCGTAATCGCCAGCACACGCACCATTATTAAAAGCTATGTAGGCGGACTGATGATAGAAATGGTCATTGTAGCTATTCTTAACACTGTGCTGTTCTTTATTCTGGGTATTAAATATGCTATCCTGCTGGGCGTAATGGCCGCCATCTTTAATATCATTCCTTATGTAGGGATCTTAACGGCAGCGATTCTCATCATCCTGGTAACACTGGCTACGGGCACGCCGATACAGGCATTACAGGCAGGTGTTGCCCTGTTCCTCATCCACGTACTCGACAGCAACGTGCTTTTCCCCAGCATTGTGGGTTCCAAAGTAAAGATCAACGCATTGGTCACCATTATCGGTGTGGTGCTTGGAAATATGTTATGGGGCATCCCCGGTATGTTCCTCGCTATTCCGACCATCGCCATTATTAAAATTATTTGTCAGAATATAGAAGAGATGAGCCCCTGGGCTATTTTGCTTGGCGATGAAGCCAAACCGAAAGTAAAGAAAATCAGAAAAACGAAAATTGACGAAGCAAAGTCATAAAAAAGACTGTTCAATATAAAAAAAGTTGCCCCGGAAATACCGGAGCAACTTCTCACTATAAATCAACAACCAATTGCTATGATAATAACGGATCTTTCTTCAACCTGTTCTTATATACCCAGTAAAACACAACCGGGAATATAAAAAGATTAAAGAAGGTATCTGTGATCAAACCGCCTATCACCACACGCGCCAGCGGTCGCGCGGTTTCCGAACCAATTCCCATACTGGTGGCCGCAGGCAACAACCCGATCGCCGCCATCATGGCGGTCATAATCACCGGGCGTATCCTCGACTCCACTCCATCGTGAATGGCCGCTGCCAGGCTGAAATCACCTCCGCGGTGCATAGTCCGCACATTCGTTTTGAACTTCGACAGCAGGATCACACCATTCTGTACACAGATCCCAAACAACGCGATAAAACCAATACCCGCGGATATACTGAAGTTCATACCGGTAAGCCACAGCGAAAAAATCCCACCGATAATCGCAAACGGCACATTGTTCAATACCAGCAAGGCATCTTTCACCTTTCCGAAAAGTATAAACAGGATCAGGAAAATCAGCAACAAACTGATAGGTACTACCTGCATCAGCCGTTTGGTAGCCCGTTGCTGGTTCTCAAAATCACCGGCCCACTCCAGCGAGTAACCCTTTGGCAAAGTGATCTGCTCACCCACCTTCTGCTGCGCCTCCGCAATAGTGCTGCCCAGATCCCGGCCCCGTACCGAAAATTTTATGGCGCCGTAACGCATATGTTTATCATGATAGATCATACTAGGCCCCACTATATGGTCAATCTCCGCAATTTCTTTCAACGGAATCTTATTTCCCCGTATAGTCGGTATGGTTAGATTCCCTATCGATACCTCGCTTTCCCGGAAACTCTCGGGGTAGCGTATACGAAGATCAAAGCTCTTCTCCCCCTCATAGATCCGGGTAGCAGCCTTTCCACCAATCGCCATCTCTATCACGGAGTTGGCATCTTCTGTGGTAACCCCGTACAACGCCATCTTTTGCTGGTTCAGGTTGATGCGTAATTCCGGCTGACCAATATTACGCAGTATCCCCAGGTCCTCAATACCGTGCACTCCTTTCAGGATCTTCTCTATCGATTCTTCTTTGTCTTCTATCAGCTTAAAATCATCTCCGAATAACTTCACTACAATAGAGCCCTTCACACCGGAAACCGCTTCCTCTACGTTATCCATGATCGGCTGGGAAAAATTCAGGGTAATACCTGGAATACCCGCCAGCTTTCCATTCATCTGCTCTATCAATCGGGCCTTCGATAACCCGCTCTTCCACTCACTTTGCGGGTAAATGTCTACGTGAAATTCAATATTATAAAACCCCGTAGCATCTGTACCATCATTGGGCCGCCCCGTTTGAGACATCACCTGCTTCACTTCCGGAAAAGTCAGCAGCTTCCGCCTGATATCATTGGCTACCTTCACCGACTCTTCCAGCGATGTGCTCAACGGTCCGGTGGCCCTGATGTAAATAGCGCCCTCATTGAGTTGTGGCAGAAACTCCGTTCCTAAAAAACGGAAACAATATAACCCAAACGCCAGTACGGCCAGCGACACGGTAAAGGCTACACGCCGGTGACGGAAACAGTAATTAAAGATGCGGAGTGTAATACGGTTAATAAACGCCAGGAAAACATTATGCTTCTCCTTTACATTCTTCCGGAGCAATACACCCGCCAGCGCGGGTACCAGTGTAAACGTAAGGATCAACGCCCCCAGTAAAGCAAAACCCAGTGTCCAGGCAAGCGGGGAAAACATCTTCCCCTCTACTTTCTCAAAAGTAAAGATGGGCAGCAACCCCGTGATGATGATCAGCTTTGCAAAAAAGATCCCCTTCCCGTTCTCCAGGCAGGCTTTCCGGATCAACCCCGCCTTGCTCAGTTTATTAAACCGCTCCATCCCCACACTATGCGCCTTCCTGTCCAGCACCACAAAAATCCCTTCCATCATCACCACCGCCCCGTCAATGATGATCCCGAAGTCGATCGCCCCCATCGACAACAGGTTAGCGCTCATCCCTTTTATCCGCAAACAAATAAACGCAAACAACAACGCCAGCGGAATCACCACAGATACAATCACCGTAGTGCGCCAGTCGGCCATAAACAGGAACACAATCACCGTTACAAAAATGATCCCCTCTAGCATGTTATGCAACACGGTATGCGTGGAAAAATCGATCAGGTCTTCCCGGTTATAAAAGGGCTTTATCTTTACATCATCGGGCAAAATACGTGTATTCAGCTCCGTTATCTTCTGCTTCAGCGCTTCTATCACTTCCGCAGGGTTCTCTCCTTTCCGCATCACCACGATGCCTTCCACTACATCATAGTCCTGGTCGCGCCCCACCTGTCCCAGCCTCGGCAGCGCCGATATGCTTACATCGGCTACATCCTTTACCAGTATGGGTGTACCGTTGATATGGTCTACAATGATGTTCTTGATTTCTTCCGTGTTATTGAGTATCCCGATCCCTCTTACCACATATGCCTGCGCATTTTTCACAATCACATCGCCTCCTACGTTGATATTACTTTTAGACAATGCCTGGTACATCTCCTGTGCCGTAATATCATACTGCACCGCCTTATCGGGATCAATGGTCACCTGGTAAATTTTCACCTCTCCCCCAAAACTTACAATATCCGCCACACCGGGCACGGATAACAGGTTCCGCTCAATTACCCAGTCCTGCAACGTTTTGAGCTCGGCTACAGACAGCTTGCTGCTCTGAAGCGTATACCGGTAAATTTCCCCGGTAGGGCCATATGGCGGCTCTATTTCAGGATCCACGCCATCCGGCAGCGAAGCCGATGTAATATTATTATTGATCTGTTGCCGCGCAAAAGTATCATCCACGCCGTCGTCAAAAATTACTTTCACCACAGAGAGGCCGAACAGGGAAGAAGAACGGATATACGTTTTCTTTTGCGCCCGGTTCATGGCAATCTCTATTGGTCTTGTTACAAACTTCTCTACTTCTTCTGCGCTCCTACCCTGCCATTGAGTGATGATAGTCACGGAAGTATTGGTTACATCCGGAAACGCATCTACGCCGATCTGCTTAAAGCTGATATAGCCTGCAATAGCCAATATACCGGTGGCAAAAAAAATGAAGTATTTATTGCTTAAAGAAAAAGCAAGTACGCGCTTAATAAATCTGTTCATAGTGATGGCCTTTACTGCTGATCCTTCAGCGTTTCATAAATGAATACCTGCCGGGAAGCTATCACCCGGTCGCCCTCCTGTAAGCCGGCACTCACATAGGCCCGCCCATCGCTGGTTTTATCAATCTTCACCTCTTTTACAGTCACGCCGTATTTCGCGTTGGAACGCACCAGCACGTAGTATTTGTCGTGGTCAAAAATGATCCCCCTCGATGGAATGCTTACGGTATTACTATCGGAACGACGATTGGCTTTCACACGCACAAACATCTCCGGCTTTAGCAGGAAACCCGGGTTTTTCACTACCACCCTGGCTTTCATCACTTTATTTTCGGGGTCCAGTATATTGTAGATCTTGTCGATAGTACCATAGAAAATTTTATCCGGATAAGATAAAGTGCTCATCTCTACTTTATCTCCCTCCCGGATACCGGCGATGTCCGACTCAAAAATGTTGATCATCGCCCACACCTCATTGAGATCGGCCACCACAAAAATAGGATCCGTGTTATCCGGCCGCCACTGCATACTTTCAGCGGCGCGCTTGCTGATCACAAATCCAGGTACCGGCGCTTTCACGGCATAATCCGTACGATGCCCGCCGCCATTGATATCCAGGATAGCCTGCGATTTATTATAGGCGGCTACAGCCTTATCATAGGTACTCTTTGCTTCTTCATATTCGCGCTGGGAATTCAACCCGCTCTTATAAAAAGATGCCGCCACTTCCATATTCCTTTTGGCGGTTTGCATATCATTAACGGATATACGCTGATCGGCTGTAAACCCCGCCATTTCCGGGCTTTTAATAATAGCCAGCACCTGGCCCTTTTGCACAAAATCGCCGGAATGAACTTTTACGGCGGTTACAATGCCACTCACCATCGGGAAAATGCGCGCGGTTTTATCTTCATTCTCGGTGATCTTCCCGGTAAGCAGCAGCTCATTTTCAACCGGTCGTGCAGTAGCGGTATCAACTACCAGCGTGCGGAGCAGTGAGTCTGAAAGCGACCATGACCGCGGTTCTTCAGGCGTCACTTTGCTGCCGCAGCCGGTGATGATACCACTAAGGGATATAATGATAACAATTGCAGGTATATGCCGTTTTACTAAATATTGCATGTAAAAAAAATTTATCAGGGATGAAAAACAGGTGTACCGGTGGTGTAATTAAGCGACTCCAGTGCATGTAAGCGATCGTATTTCAGCTCATTCATTTTGAGTACGTTGTTCCGGTAAGCATCATACAGATCTATGAATTCAAGCAACCCGATATTATGAAGCCGGAAATTTTTCTCTACCTCATTCATCATCGTGGTGTATTCATTTTCAAAACCGGGATCAAATTCCCGCACCAGCTTTTCTGTTTGTAATGCCTGCTGCAAGCTATTCATCACTTCATGCGCCAGCTCATCTTCCTGCCCCTCTAGCTGTAGTTTGCTGCTCTCCAGCGCCGCCTGCGCGGTTTTAATATTCCCCTGGTTCCTGTTAAAAAAAGGCAATGGCATCGATACACTCAACCCGTTATAGTTACGCTCAAAGTTGCCCTGCTTATCATAGGAAACTCCCAGCTGCAGGTCGGGTACGGCCATCGACTTCTGAAGACGCACGTTCAGGTGATTATAGTTCACCGTTTCCTGCGCTATCTTCAGATCGTAGCGGTTTACCCGCGCAGTATCCAGCAATGATTGAAAGCTGTATTCCAATGCCATCGGTTTATCGCCAACGCCTTCCGGCAACACCGGCCGGATCACCGTGCCCGGCGGCACTCTCATCAGCAATGCCAGATCGGACTGCGTTTCCCGGATCTCCTGCTGCAACTGCAAATGATCATGTTGCAGATCGTACAACATAGATTTGATGCGCACAATTTCCTTCGGCGCAATATTCCCTTGCGCCTGTTGCGCAGTAAACACACTCACTACCGTTTGCAAAAAAGTAATCTGGCTGGCAAATGTTTCCAGCGACTGCTCCTTGTAATAGAGATCGTAAAAATTATCATGAAGAGAAAACCGGAGGGTACGCAGCAGGTCGTAGAACTGGTACTCACTCATCTTAACCCCGCTCTGGGCCAGCTTCACCGCCTTGTTGCGCTTGCCGGCCAGTTTGAACAGCTGCTCCGCCTGCAGGCTGTTCTGTCCGGCGTAAGAAAAGTCGAACCACTTCCGGGTGGTATGGTTATACAATACATTCTCAAAAGTCACCTGCGGATTATCGTACAGCTTTGCGGTGATCACGCCTGCTTTGGCCGAATCAATGCTGTAACGCCGTGTAAGTAAAGGAATATTTCTTTGCAGGAATTGCTGCTCCGCCTGTGGCAATGTTAGTGTCAGTGTATCTGTAACCTGTGCTGATGCTGTAATACGGAACACAGTGACAAACAGTACAAGCCCTGCTAATCTATTGATCATACAACTTTTTTTCGTTGCACAAAGATGGTAAGCGTCTATTAGCAGCTTATTAGAATGAAGTTAAAACCGGGTTAGAATTTTCCGGCGGGAGTAAAGAAAATATTAAACGTGGTTCCCTGGCCTAACACACTGCTTACCGTGATGGTAGCCTTATGCAGCTGCAGGATCTTTTGTGTCATAGATAAGCCAATACCATATCCATCAAAAGGATGCGCATTATCCGCGCGGTACAGCGGCATAAAGATCTTTTCGGTATCAGTTGCCGCTATACCAATGCCACGGTCGCTTACAGACAAGGTGATACCGCTGCCGGTATAAAAAAGCCGGGCACTAACGTCACGGTTATACGAAAATTTAAACGCATTGCGGATGATGTTCTGCAACGCCAGTGTCATCAGCGAACGGTTGCCGCGGATACAAAGCAGGGCAGCATCTTCCGGCAAGCCGCTGAGTTGCACATGCAGCTGCAGCGGTGGCGATTTATGACGCCAGTACTCCGCCAGTTCCCACAATAATTCATCCAGCCGGATCAATTCACTGTTGGCTTCCGTTAAATTGGCATCTACTCTTGTAAGCTGCAACAGGCCATCCGTAATAATCTTCAGCTTCTCCGACTCACCGAGCAATGTACCCAGCGTTTGTACATATTCATCCCGGCTCCGGCTGTTCTGCAGCGTGACTTCTATCTCCCCGATAATAGTGGTTAATGGTGTACGCAGCTCATGAGAAGCATTGGACACAAAAGAACGCTGCATATCAAAAGCCTGTTCCAGGTGTTGCAAAAGACCATTAAAATTAGTGGCCAGTTCATCTATTTCATCTTTATTCAATCCCTGCTGCACCCGCATGTGCAGGTTATTGGAGCGGATCTTCTGCACCTGCCGGTTAATGCTTTTGATGGGTTCCAGCGCCCTGCTGGCATACCACTGCCCCATCAGGAAAGTGATCAGCAATGCCGCAAAAAACATCACGATCAGGATCCATAAAAGATACTGCAGCTGCTGGATGCCCGCGGTATTACGCGCGGTTACAATCACTACAAAGTCGCCCTGGTTATCGGGATAATAGATCCCCAATCCCGACTCTTCCTGGAAACGGAAGCGGTACACTTCCCTGTGACGGATGGTTTCCAGCAGCGACACCGGCCAGTTGTACCTTGTTTTTTCAATGAACACTGCCTGGTTATGCTGATCATAAATATTACTGAATTCATCGGGTATCCGTTCCCGGTAGCTCTTCTCTATTTCGAGGAATTTCTTCTTCGTCAGCTCGTCCTTTTCCAGGTACACCTGCGCCGTCACCAATGCACGCATCTGCAACAGCTTATAAAAACTGTTCTGGATGTATTGGGCAGATAACAGGTATATCAGTACGAAAACAACCGTAAGAATAATTCCCGAAATCAGGGTAAACTGCAGTGATAGCCGGTGCCGGATCTTCATAAGCTTATTTCTGTTTCATCACATAACCCATCCCAACTACGGTGTGGATCAGCTTTTCGCCGGTAAAGCCTTTTTCAATTTTATTCCGGAGATAATTAACGTATACATCAATGGTGTTGGTGCCCGTGTCAAACTCCAGGCCCCATACGGCTTCAGAGATGAGCGCGCGGGACAGCACCTTGCCCGTATTACGGAGCAGCAGTTCCAGCAACGCATATTCCTTGGCAGTGAGCACAATTTCCTGTCCTTCGCGGCTGGCAGTTTTGGTATGGGTATTCAGCTGAAGGTCCGCAAACGTAAGCACCGCCTGCTCCTGGTGGAAATGACTTTTTCTTCTCGACAACGCATTGATACGGGCTATCAGTTCGGAAAAATGAAAAGGCTTGGCGAGATAGTCGTCGGCGCCGGCATTGAGTCCTTCTACAATATCCTGTGTGGCGTTCAACGCTGTGAGCATTAATATAGGTACACTGATTTCCAGTGCACGCAGATTTTTACATACAGCCGTTCCGTTTATACCCGGCAACATCAGGTCCAGTAAAATGAGATCGTAATCCTGTTCCAGGGCAGCCTGCTGACCGGCAATACCATTTGTATGCACATCCACCTGGTGGTGATGCTCCTCCAGCCCGCGTTTGATGAAAGCGCCCACTTTAACTTCATCTTCTATAACCAGTATTTTCATATCAAAAAATTATAAGCAATAACCCCTGCAAAAGTAGGATTGTTTACCCGGGCGGGCATTAAAGCGGGATTAAAATCGAGGTTCCTATGGACAATTTCGCAATATCTGTTAGCTTTGCTCCAACCTAAACCGGCAACCGTATCATGCATTTACCCGTTTTAAGTACCGGCGACCTGGTGCTGAGACCCATAGAAGATAAGGATACCGCTGCCCTCTTCAGGCATTTTTCAGATGATGCGGTCACAAAATATATGGACATTGATTCTTTTTCCAATATCAGTGAAGCCACACATATTATACAGTTCTTCCGCCAAAGCCTGGAAAAGGAAGAAGGCATGCGATGGGCCATCACACTGGCCGGAAAGGACGAACTGATAGGCACCTGCGGATATCACAAAATCAACAAAACACATTTCAAAGCGGAAATCGGGTACGACCTGCAACCGGTTTACTGGGGCAAAGGCGTGATGAAAGAAGCCATCAGCGCCATGCTCACCTATGGCTATGAGGAATTACAGTTCAACCGCATTGAAGCCTTTGTGGACCCGGAAAACCAGGCGTCTTCCAAATTATTAAGCAGACTGGGATTCCGGTATGAAGGTTTTTTAAGAGATGCCTTCTTTGAAAAAGGAAAATTTGTAAACGCAGAACTCTACAGTCTTTTAAGACACGAACATACACGGGAATCTATTTTCTAATTGTTATATACCATGAGCTTACAATTCCGGCATGCTACAGAAGCCGACCTGCCACGGATCGTTGAAATTTATAACACTACTATCGCCGGCCGGATGGTGACCGCCGATACGGCGCCTGTTACCGTGGAAAGCCGGCTGCCCTGGTTTCATGCACACAACAGCACTCACCGTCCGTTGTGGATGATAGACGACGACGGCAGCAATGTAGGCTGGATGAGCTTTCAGTCTTTTTACGGCCGCCCCGCCTATAACGGTACCGTGGAAGTAAGTATCTACCTTGATGAAACCGCCCGTGGCAAAGGATTAGGCAAAAAAATACTGCAACATGCCATTACCGTAGCACCGGAATTTGGTGTGCAAACCCTGCTGGGTTTCATCTTTGCACACAATGAACCCAGTCTGAAACTGTTTATGAATATGGGTTTTGAAGAATGGGCGCACCTGCCGGAAATTGCGGTGCTGGATGGTGTGGAAAGAAGCTTGAAAATTTTAGGAAGAAAGATCTGACCCCGGCTACAACATTCCTTCAGTTTTCGGGGATAATTTCGGACCGTAAATCAGGAAAAATATGTGGTGGTTTTATGCATTGCTATCCGCTTTCTTCGCGGCACTAACCGCTATCCTCGCCAAAATCGGGGTAGCGGACATCCCATCCAACCTGGCTACCGCCATCAGAACTATCGTGATATTGGTGCTGGCCTGGGCTATTGTATTTGCAAGAGGGGAATATAAAAGTTTCGGCGCCGTATCAAAACACGGACTGCTCTTCCTCGTATTATCCGGCATTGCTACCGGCTGTTCGTGGATCTTTTATTTTAAAGCGCTCCAAATCGGCAAAGTATCACAGGTAGCACCGGTGGACAAGCTCAGTGTAGCGCTCACCATAATCCTGTCAGCCATTTTCCTGCATGAAGCACTCACCTGGAAAACAGCCATCGGCGCCGGACTCATTATAGCCGGTACATTGGTGCTCATCTTAAAATAAAATCAAAAAAATCAGCGTCAACCTCCGCGGCATTTACTCCGCTTCTATTTTGTACACACAACGGCGGGCGCCGTTGATAATGTGTTCCATCCGCGACACATTCATTTTTTCTCCGAGTATGCTGACAAACGTCCTCATCTCGGAAGTACAGATATTATCACATTCTGTGGCGGCACAGCAAATGGGACAGTGATTCTCTATAAAATAATAGGTATCGCCTTCTTTTTTCCATTCAGCCAGGTAGCCTTCCCCGGAACGGATGGCCGCAAACGAGGTAAGCCGGTTTTCAATACCGTTAACCCCTTCCAGGGCACTGCTGTATTTTTCCAGCTGGCTTTTCTCCCGGGCGTTCACTACGTTATCGAGCGCTTCCTTACCCAGCACATTCTTAATGGTCTGGATCAGCTGAAGGGTGAGTTCGGTATGTGTGTCGGGAAAACGGGCATTACCCAGGGGGGTAAGGCTCCATATTAAAACAGGGCGTCCTACGCCCTTGGAAGCACTTTCCGATTGTACCAATCCTTCTTCTGCCAGTTTGAGCAGTTGAAGCCTGGCGCCCTCTCCGGTAATACCCAATTCATTGGCCAATTCTGCTGCAGACAGCGGTCCCCGGGTCTTGAGCAACGTCAAAAACCGTTCGGCAGCATTCTTGGTTCGTATTGGATAATTTTCCAAGTTCTTACTTGTTTTATTCTCAAATATCGGTATTTTTGTGAAAGCTAAAAAAAAGATTTTGGGATTTTGGTGAGTTTATGAGATCCTTCATCAAAATTTAATCTCATAATCATTTAAATCTCTAAAAGTTAAATATTAATGAACGTCCTGATATTTAATGGTGCAATAGATGATCGTCCTTATGCCACGGCTAACCAGCTGGCGGTGTATCTGACGGAACAGTTAAAAGAGAAAGGATTTTCCCCGGAGATTTTCAGTCTGGGTAACGCCCAAATCCCCTTTTTCTCCCAGGCGGAAGCAGGAACAAAACCACCCGCAGTAGACGCCATGTGCAAAGCTTTTTGCAAGGCGGATCTGCATATCTGGATGACTCCTTTATATCACGGCAGCATGACAGGCGCCATGAAAAATTGCCTGGACTGGCTCGAAATGACAAGCAAGAACCAGCGTCCTTATTTAACAGGAAAGGTTGTAGCTTTGCTGTCCTGGGCGGACGGCACCCAGGCCATGCAGGGTATAAATGCGATGGACGCAGTGGCAAAGGCGCTAAGGGCATGGGTTTTACCATATTCCCTGCCTATTTTGAAAGACAACCTGTATGACCCGGAAACCCGCGGGTTCACTGAGTTCTATAAAAATAAACTGGATACGATGGTGCAGTTACTGTGTGCGGCTAAATCGCATGTAGTGGCTGGTATTGAAGGATAAACAGATAAGGAAGGCCGGGAAACCGGTAAATAGCTAATTAAAACAAATTCTGAGTATGATAACCGTTTCAGAAAAAGCAGGAGAATATATCAAAGCGCTGATGGAAAAAGAACATCATGCGCCGGGCACCTTTGTGCGTGTAGGCGTAAAAGGTGGTGGTTGCTCAGGTCTTGAATATGTGATGAAATTTGAAGCAACTGAAGAAGAAGGCGACCAGGTTTTTGAAGATAAAGGCGTAAAAGTAGTGGTACAAATGAAAAGCCTCCTGTACCTGTATGGTACAGAACTGGACTATTCTGATGGACTCAACGGAAAAGGCCTCTACTTTAATAATCCAAATGCAACCAGAACGTGTAGCTGCGGCGAAAGCTTTGCGGTTTAAATATTAAACTTGTATGATCAACAGTAACGAAATAATTGATGATATAGCCAATAAGGAGTACGAGTTTGGCTTTAGCACCGATATTGAAATGGATATAGCTCCTCCGGGGCTGAATGAAGATATCATCCGTTTTATTTCGGCGAAGAAGAATGAGCCCGAATGGCTGCTGGAATGGCGCCTGAAGGGATTTGCCGCGTTTAAGAAAATGGAATTCCCGAAATGGCAGCACTTTGAAATGCCTAAGCTCGATCTGCAGGCACTTTCCTACTATGCCGCCCCCCGTAAGAAAAAACAGCTCAACAGCCTGGATGAAGTAGATCCGGAACTGCTGGCTACCTTCGCAAAACTGGGTATTCCCCTGAACGAACAGAAAGCCCTTACCGGTGTAGCCGTAGATGCCGTTTTCGACAGCGTTTCCGTAGCCACCACTTTCAAAGGAAAACTGAAAGAAATGGGCGTGATCTTCTGCTCTTTCGGTGAAGCAGTACAGGAACATCCCGACCTGGTAAAGAAATACCTGGGCAGCGTGGTTCCACACACTGACAACATCTTCGCAGCACTCAACGCCGCTGTATTTTCCGACGGCTCCTTCGTATACATTCCCAAAGGCGTACGCTGCCCGATGGAACTGAGCACTTACTTCCGTATCAATGCACAGAACACCGGACAATTTGAACGTACCCTGATCATTGCAGACGATAACAGCTACGTAAGCTACCTCGAAGGCTGTACCGCTCCTATGCGTGATGAAAATCAACTGCACGCAGCAGTAGTGGAACTGATAGCACTCGAACAGGCGGAAATAAAATATTCTACCGTACAAAACTGGTATCCCGGCGATAAAGACGGTAAAGGCGGTATCTATAACTTCGTTACCAAAAGAGGTATCTGCAAAGGCGCTGCCAGCAAGATCTCCTGGACACAGGTAGAAACCGGCTCCGCTATTACCTGGAAATATCCCAGCGTAATCCTGCAGGGCGACCACTCCGAAGGTGAATTTTACTCCGTAGCAGTAGTCCGTAACAAACAGATCGCTGATACCGGTACCAAAATCCACCACATCGGTAAAGGCACCAAAAGCCGTATCATCTCCAAAGGTATTTCTGCCGGCAGAGGTGACAACAGCTACCGCGGCCTGGTATCCGTTGGGCCACGTGCCGACAATGCACGTAATTTCACCCAGTGCGATTCCCTGCTCATCGGTAACCAATGCGGCTCACACACGTTCCCGTATATCGAATCAAGAAACAAAACTGCCATGATCGAACACGAAGCCACCACTTCGAAAATCGGTGAAGACCAGATCTTCTACCTGAACCAGCGTGGCATCGACAGCGAAAAAGCAGTAGCCCTGATCGTAAACGGTTATGTGAAGGAAGTACTGAACCAGCTCCCAATGGAGTTTGCAGTGGAAGCACAAAAATTATTATCTATTACACTTGAAGGAAGCGTTGGATAACTCATTATCCAATTAATACATACAGAACGAAATAAAACAATCATGCTGACGATTAAAAATCTGCACGCAGAAGTAGAAGGGAAAAAAATTCTGAAAGGCATTAATCTCGAAATAAACAAAGGAGAAATGCACGCCATCATGGGACCTAACGGTTCCGGCAAAAGCTCACTGGCTTCTGTTCTGGCGGGACGGGATAACTACACTGTCACCGAAGGTGAAGTTTGGTTCAACGGCAAAAATCTGCTGGATATGGCTCCGGAAGAACGCGCCCGCGAAGGTGTTTTCCTCGCTTTTCAATACCCCGTAGAAATTCCAGGTGTTTCTAACCTCAACTTCCTCAAAACCGCACTGAACGAAATCAGGGCGTATAAAGGTCTCCCGGCCCTCGAAGCCAGGGAATTCCTGAAGCTGACCAAAGAAAAACAACAACTGGTTGACTTCCACTCCAACCTGATGAACCGTTCCCTCAACGAAGGATTCAGCGGTGGCGAAAAGAAACGTAACGAAATTTTCCAACTCGCTATGCTGGATCCACAGCTGGCCATACTGGATGAAACAGATTCCGGACTGGATATCGATGCACTGCGTATTGTTTCAAATGGTGTAAACAAATTACGCGATGCAGAAAAATCTTTCGTAGTGATTACTCACTATCAACGCCTGCTGGAGTATATCATACCTGACTTTGTGCATGTATTATACAACGGCCGTATCATTAAAACCGGTACCAAAGAACTGGCACTGGAACTCGAAGAAAGAGGATACGACTGGCTGAAAGAGGAATTACATTTGAAAGAATCTGTATAAAAAGAACTATGACAAGCGATATGATATTGCCATTTTACCAGGCGTTAACAGAAGATGTAAATGCACTGTCGGCACAGGTTCCGGCCCTCGCTACGGATACGCTGCAGGACATCCGCCGCAAGGCGCTGGAGCGTTTCTCTGCAATAGGCTTGCCTACGCTGAAAACGGAAGCATGGCGCTACACGAATATTCAGCGCTACCTGAAAGAGTTTCCTTATGAACTGCTCTCTACCGCTTCCCCTGTTTCAGAAGCAGTAATAAACAGCACCGCTATTCCTGAGCTGGACTGCTACCGCATCGTGCTGGTAAATGGCCACCTGCAGGCGGATCAGTCTACCCTGCCGCAAGGTAAAGGTATTACCGTTGGCGCCATGAGCGCCCATACTACCGCACCAGGCTTTGTTACTTATTTCAACGAACAGCACCACCTGGCCGCCGAATCATTGGCACAGCTGAATACAGCCCTCTTCGCAGATGGCCTGTATCTTGAACTGGCTGCCAATACCGTGCTCGATAAACCAATACATGTAGTAAACGTTTACTCCTGTACAGCGCACGCCTTCATTCAGCCACGCCACCTGTGGATCCTGAACAGAAACGCGGCCGCTACTATCATCGAAACTTCCGTACACCCGGAAACCGCCACCATCGCTTTTGCGAACAGTGTACTGGAAACCGTGGTACTGGAAAATGCAGAACTGTGGCATTATAATGTACAACAGGGCGCCGAAAGCTTCCGCGAAGTACATACCACTGCTGCACAGCAACACAAAGACAGCCGTTATCACCATTTTAATTTCACCCTGCCAAACACCCCGTTCACCCGTAACAACCTGAGCGTGGCCCTGAATGGCAGTCATACCGAAACTAATCTGAACGGTTTATATATTGCCAGCAAACACCAGCATGTAGATAACCATACCTTTATGGATCACATCATGCCCGATTGCAACAGCAACGAACTGTACAAAGGCGTACTGCTCGATAACGCCAACGGCGTATTTACCGGCAAGATCCTTGTACACCAGGAAGCACAGAAAACAAATGCTTTCCAGCAGAACAATAACCTCCTGCTCGGTGCCAAAGCGGACATCAACTCCCAGCCTCAGCTGGAAATTTATGCCGACGACGTAAAGTGCAGCCACGGTTTTACTGCCGGTCAGTTCAGTGAAGAGTCCATGTTCTACCTCCGCTCACGCGGTATAGGCGAAGATGCGGCAAAAGCACTGATGGTAAACGCCTTCTCCCACGACATCACAGATGCAGTGAAGGTGCCTGCCCTGCAACATTTCCTGCAGACGCAGATTGCGGAGATCATGAATAACTAATTTTACAATGGAACATATTGCTAACATAGTAACCGACGGCCTGGACGTAAAGCAGATCAGAAAGGATTTTCCTATCCTGCAGCAACAGGTACATGGTAAACCGCTGGTATACTTCGACAACGGAGCTACCACGCAGAAACCACAGGTTGTAATAGACACGGAAGCCCGCTATTACGAAGAATATAACAGCAATGTGCACCGGGGTGTACATCACCTGAGCCAGGTAGCTACCAACGCATATGAAAAAGCCCGCATCACCATTGCAGGTTATATCAATGCCGCCGACCCGCATGAAGTGATCTTCACCGCAGGTACCACCGCCAGCATCAACCTGGTAGCCAATACCATGAGCCGCCGCTTCCTCAAACCAGGCGACAGCGTTATCATTTCCGCCATGGAACACCATAGTAATATAGTGCCCTGGCAGATAGCCTGCGAAGAAACCGGCGCCATACTCAAGGTAATTCCTATCAACGACCGCGGCGAACTCCGGATGGATGCCTACGAAGCCATGCTGGACGACTCCGTGAAAATAGTAGCCGTTACCTACGTTTCCAATACAATGGGCACCATCAACCCGGTGCAGGATATTATAACGCTGGCGCATGCACGCAATATACCGGTACTGCTCGATGCCGCTCAGGCGATCCAGCATATCAGTATTGATGTACAGGCCCTCGACGTTGATTTCCTGGCTTTCTCTGGTCATAAAATTTATGGACCTACCGGAACCGGTGTACTCTATGGCAAAAAGGAATGGCTCAATAAACTGCCCCCCTACCAGGGTGGTGGCGATATGATCAAAACCGTTACTTTCGAAAAAACAATATACAACGAACTGCCGTATAAATTTGAAGCCGGTACCCCTAACATTGCCGGTGGCATCGCACTGGGCGCGGCTATCCAATACCTGCAGCAAACCGGGATCTCCAAAATCCAGCAATGGGAAGAAGAGCTGATGGAATATGCCATGCAGGAACTACGACAGATCGATGGTATCCGTTTTATCGGAGACGCAGCAGAAAGAAGCGGCGCTATCTCCTTCCTGGTACACAACATCCACCCGTTTGATATGGGTGAACTGCTGGATCAGCAAGGCATCGCCGTAAGAACAGGACACCATTGCACCGAACCACTGATGGATATCTTTAAAATCCCCGGTACGGTACGTGCATCCCTTTCTTTCTATAATACCAAAGAAGAAATAGACAAACTGGTAGCCGGCATAAAAAGAGCCAGCGCCATGCTTTTGTAAACAGGCGAATATGACGATTCAGGAAATACAGGAAGAAATTATATCCGATTTTTCGGTGATGGGCAGCTGGGAAGATAAATACGAATATATCATCCAGCTGGGTAAGGAATTACCACTCATCTCAGAAGAATTTAAAACGCCGGACAATCTCATCAAAGGCTGCCAGTCGCGCGTGTGGCTGCATACAGAGCTGAAAGACGGCAAATTGTTCTTTACCGGCGACAGCGATGCCGTGATTACCAAAGGGCTTGTTAGCCTGATGATTTATGTACTTTCCGGTCATACACCACAGGAAATTGCCGCAGCAGAAATTTATTTTATCGATGCCATCGGCCTGAGCAGCCACCTCTCACCTACCCGCTCCAACGGGTTACTGAGTATGCTCAAACAAATGAAGCTGTACGCCATCGCCTACCAGGCTAAAATTAACCAGCAATGAGTGAAGCAACATTAAGAGAACAGATAGAAGCACAGCTCAAAACCGTATTCGACCCGGAAATCCCGGTGAACATATGGGAACTTGGACTGGTATACGAAGTAAAGATCAAGGAGAATAACAGGATCGGTATCGATATGACCCTTACCGCTCCCGGCTGCCCCGTAGCCGGCGATATTATCCGGGAAGTAGATGAAAAAATAAGAAATATAGAAGGCGTTTCCGATGTAGATGTTCACCTTACTTTTGATCCGCCCTGGACAAAGGACATGATGAGCGAAGAAGCAAAGCTGGAACTCGGCTTTCTGTAAAAAATCACAATACTTACATACTAAAACCAAATATCAAATACACTGCGTAGTGTTATCTGATATTTGGTTTTTTATTTTATGGAATTATTTACTTTGCGGTTTAAATCGTTAATCCATTGAACCTATCCGACGAACAAGTGCTTGCTATGGCGCCTGATGAATCTTCCCGTAAATCCGGGAAGGACCTGGCCAATCCGGCTAAATGGGTGAGTAAAGGCGTAAGCGAAATAGCGTTATGGGGCGAATGCCAGGGCAGCGGCAGTAAACCATACCAGACACAGATAGACACCGGCAACATGGCATTCAAATGCAGTTGCCCCAGCCGTAAGTTTCCCTGCAAACACGGACTGGGACTGCTGTTGCTCTACTCCAGGCAGCGGGCTTCCTTCCCCGAAGAAACACCGCCCTCCTGGGTTAGCGAATGGCTCGCCAAACGCGCAGAAAAAGAAGAGAAGAAAAATACAACGCCCACTGCTACAGAGAAGCAGGCAGATACCACCGCCCAGGCCAAAAGGCAACAGGCACGCATGCAGAAAGTAAGCGACGGCGCCGCAGAACTCCTCCGCTGGATGAAAGATCTCGTGCGCAACGGTATCATGGACATGCCCGAAAAAGATCCTTCCTTCTTTGAAAATATGATCCGCCGCATGGTAGATGCACAGGCCCCCGGCCTCGCCGCCATGATGCGCGAACTGGCAGACATCAGCTACTTCCACGACGGATGGCAATCCGTTTTCATCACACAGCTCACCCGCATTTACCTCGTTATACAAGGCTATCAGCATATCAGCGACCTCCCGCCTGCACTACAGCAGGATATCCGTACCCTCGCCGGATTTTCCACCTCGCAGGAAGAACTGAAGGAACAAACCGGCATCACCGACACCTGGCAGGTACTGGGAAAACAAACTACGGAGGAAGACCGCCTCGTGGTGGAACGCTATTGGCTATACGGCGTAAATACCAAACGCCCCGCGCTGATCCTGCAGTTTTATGTACGCGGGCAAAGCACCATCACCAACGCCCTCACACCCGGCAGCGCCATCAATGCAGAACTGGTATTTTACCCTTCGGCAGCACCGCTGCGCGCACTCATCAAACAACAGGTAACAATACCGGCCAATCATACCTTCAACGGCTACGCCGGATGGCAGGAAGTAGTAACCGCACAAACCGCCATCAGTGAAGTACTGCCCGTGTATAACGACCAGGTATACACGATCGCAGACCTCACCCCCGTTTGGCACGCGGAACAATGGTGGCTGCAGGATAGCCGCCGGCAACTGATGCCCGTGAAAAAAACATTCCAGCACATCTGGAAACTGCTGGCGCTGAGCGGAGGAACACCCCTGCACATGGCAGTTACAGGTAAAGAAACCCAATACGAACCCATTGGCGTTTGGCACGAACAGGAATACAAAATATTATAATGGAGCACTGGAATCAACTCATCAATACTGCCCTACTCGGCACGGCTAAAAAGCCGGCCGACAGCACCGGTATGAATGGCCCGCTGCAACAGGCGGCCAATACCATACTGACCGGCGATAACACAGATAAAGAAGATAAGTTCCTGCAACTGGCTGCAGTACTCTACAACTACCGGCTAAGCGGTACCCAACCCGTAACCGCCAACTTAGCACCCACGAAAGTGTGCCCGCCGGAAACAAAGCCTTACTGTAAACCCGCCGCCGTTAGGGTATTGCAACAGGTACTGGAAACAGACAGCATCCAGCTCCTCCAGCTTTGGCTGGAATACTGTGCGAAAGCCAACGTACTCCTGCCGCCAGCGCAACTGCCCGTGATGCTCGATAAAGGCTGGCGGAATAAATCGCTGCGGGCATTGATCGCTGCCACAGGGGGGCAACGCGCGGAATGGCTCGGGCACTTTAACCCCGACTGGAACTTTTCACGCGTGGCAGACACCATCGAAGACAGGTGGCAGAACGGCGCCACGGCACAACGTGTGGAAGCGCTGAAAGAACTGCGTGCAGCCGATCCCGTAATGGCCCGCACCTGGCTGGAACAATCCTGGCCCAAAGAAAGCGCCACCGTGAAAACGGAACTGCTCTCCGTACTGGAACAACCCGCAAACCCTGCAGACATTCCCTGGCTGGAATCCCTGCTTACTGAAAAAAGTAAACAGGTAAAAGAAACCGCCACCCGCATCCTGAAAAAACTGCCCGGCTCCTCGCTGCATGAAAAATACTGGCAGATCATAGCCGGCGCCATACAACTCGATGAATACGGACAGGTAACCGTAGCCCTCCCGGAAATAACAGACGACAGCATCTTCCAGAGCGGCATCGAAAAACTCAGCAACGATAAAACCATCACGGATGAAACACACATCCTCTACCAGCTGATCAGCCTCGTACATCCCGCCCGCTGGGAAGAGCATTTCAAGCGGAATACGGAAAGGGTGATCGCCCTTTTTCAGTTGCAGGATTCGCTGAAACCCTTTATCCCGGCGCTGGTGCTGGCCATCGCCTGGTTTGAAGACAAGGAGCGCGCCCTTTCGTTTATGCATCACAGTGAAACATTTTATATAGATATCATTCCCATGCTACCTCCGGAACAACAGCAGCAATTCAGTGAAAAGTTTTTTGATGAACACCCGGATTCCATCATCCAGTACGCCTGCAACAACCAGGAAGAATGGAGCCTCCCGCTGTGTACCCGGATATTCAAATATGCGGCCACACAGCCTTACACCTACAACCAGCAATTCATGAACAATCATATCCGGCAAATACCCGTGGCCATTGCCGCTACCCTGGACGATATCACGCCCGTGGAAGCCTATCACACCGGGTACTGGAATAATATAAAGGTTCACCTGGGCCGGCTGCTTCAGGCAAAAAGCCAGATACAATCACTTTAATCCAAACACATTAATCAACATACCATGTCAGACATTTTACGTTACCACGCCGAACAACTGTATGCACAGGAGCTGGAAGAACTGAAAAAAGACGACCCGGGGAAGCGTCCGCAAAACTGGTTACTGACACCCCAATCGGTGGTCACCTACCTGATCGGCGGAAAACTGAAGAACGGTTTTGAAGTCACCCCTAAATATATTGGCAGCAAACGCCTCATGGAAATCGCGGTAGCTACCCTCGCTACCGACAGGGCCCTGCTGTTGTATGGCTTACCCGGTACCGCCAAAAGTTGGGTGAGCGAGCACCTGGCTGCTGCCATCAGCGGCGATTCCACGCTCATTATACAGGGCACTGCCGGCACCAGCGAAGAAAGCGTGCGGTATGGCTGGAACTATGCCCGTCTGCTGGCAGAAGGCCCTACCCGGAATGCGCTGGTGGAAACGCCGGTAATGCGCGCCATGCAGGAAGGTAAAATTGCCCGCATAGAAGAACTCACCCGCATCGGCGCCGATGTGCAGGATACCCTCATCACTATCCTGTCGGAAAAAACGCTTCCCATTCCGGAACTGAATACAGAAGTGCAGGCTACCAAAGGATTCAACATCATTGCCACCGCCAACAACCGCGATAAAGGTGTAAATGAATTATCCAGTGCGCTGAAACGCCGATTCAATACCGTTATCCTGCCTGTTCCGGATTCTATGGAAGAGGAAATTGATATCGTAAGAAGAAGAGTGGAAAGCTTTGAAAAAACAATGGAGCTGCCGGCAGAAAAACCGGCGATTGAGGAAATCCGCCGCATCGTTACCATCTTCCGCGAACTCCGCAACGGCGTTACCCTCGATGGTAAAACCAAGCTGAAGTCGCCCGGTGGCACCCTCAGCACTGCTGAAGCCATTTCTGTGGTTAATAATGGTCTCACCCTCGCCGCCTGGTTTGGCGATGGCACCCTCAATGCTGCCGATCTTGCCGCAGGCATCATCGGCGCCGTGGTGAAAGACCCCGTTCAGGATAAACTGGTTTGGCAGGAATACCTGGAAACGGTAGTGAAAACACGCGAGGAATGGAAAGATGTGTACCGTGCCTGCCGCGACCTGGCGTAACGGAATATTAAGGATCAAGTCCACCTTTGAAGCGTGGTTGAAGCATGGTTAAAGCGTAGATGAAGCGTATCAAGTCCACGTTTGAAGCATGGTGGAAGCGCCTTTAAAAGGTAGGAAAGCCTTCTTCAGGACCTCATGTTTTACTTTAAGGTAAATTTTATAACTTAATCATAATGTGCTCATTGCATAACGATTGCTTAAAAATTACTTTCAGTATATTTTCCGGGAGATGTCAAACCTCAGGCATCCCACTCATTTATTAATAATGATCGACGTATGTCTGTACATATATTAGGTATCCGGCACCACGGTCCTGGCTCCGCCAGGAATGTAAAAGCTTTTCTGGAAGAGCTCCAACCGGATATTGTGCTGATCGAAGGACCGCCGGAAGCAGATAGCCTGTTGCAATGGGCCGGTCATGACGACCTCCGGCCACCGGTAGCGATCCTGGCGTACCAGCCGGATAGTCCGCAGAAAGCCTGCTTCTATCCCTTTGCTGCGTTCTCACCGGAATGGCAGGCAATGCTGTATGCCAAAACCCATCGCATCCATGCCCGCTTTATGGACCTCCCGCTGGCCCATGTTTTCGGAATGGAAAATGAAGCCGCCGCAAAAAGAGCGGCCGGCGCGCAAAGGGACGAAACGCAAAAAGAAGATGAAACCCAAAGCACAACCCCGGACGGGGAGACTCCACCTGCGGAACTAAACAACTCCACAGAAGAATTCACGGCCGCGGAACTGGACATGGAATTTCTGCCGCGATCACCGCAGGACCCGGTCGCCCACCTGGCCCATGCCGCCGGCTACGACGACGGCGAGCGGTGGTGGGAACATATGTTTGAATACCGCCTCGGGCAGGAACAGGTATTTGAAGCCGTACATGACGCCATGCACGCACTCCGGGAAGAACTCCCCCGGCGGTACGACCGGAAAGAAGCCCTCCGCGAAGCCTGGATGCGGAAATGCATCCGCCAGGCGGAAAAGGAAATGTTCCAGCGCATAGCGGTGATATGCGGCGCCTGGCACGCACCGGCGCTGCAAACCATGCCCAAGCAAAAAGACGATAACGACCGGCTGAAAGGGCTGCCCAAAACAAAAGTGGAATGCACCTGGATCCCGTGGACGTATAGCCGCCTCAGTTATGAAAGCGGCTACGGCGCAGGCATCCCCTCACCGGGATGGTACGAACATATCTGGGAACATCCCGCCGATGATGGCACCCGCTGGATGGCCCTCGTGGCAAAGCTCTTCAGGGAGCAGCAACAGGATACCTCCGTGGCGCACGTAATGGAAGCCGTACGCCTGGCCAATGCGCTGGCGGCCCTCCGCCACTATCCGCGGCCCGGACTGGAAGAACTCAACGAGGCCACGCTTAGTGTACTCTGCAACGGGGAAAGTATCCTCATGCAGCTGATCCGCGATGAACTGATTGTGCGCAACAGGATCGGGAAGGTCCCCACGGAAGTGCCTACGCCCCCGCTGCAAACCGATATCACCCGGTGGCAGAAAAAACTGAGACTGCCCCAAACGGCGGACTTTAAAGACTATACCCTCGACCTCCGGAAAGACACGGACCTGGAAAGAAGTATCTTCCTGCACCGCCTGCAACTGCTGGAAATACACTGGGGAAAACGGTTTGAAGTATCCGGTAAAGGCACTTTTAAAGAACAATGGCGCCTGCAATGGGACCCCGCCTTTTCTATTGACATCATTGAAAAAGGCAGTTGGGGAAATACGGTAGCAGAAGCCGCCACCAGCTTTGTAATCAACACTGCTAATAATACCGGCACCCTGCAACAGGTGTGTAAAATGCTGGAATCAGCCATCCCCGCGGAACTCCCCGCGATAGTGGAGGTGCTGATCCACCGGATCAACAACCTCGCCGCCGCTTCCGGCGATGTACTCCAGCTGATGGAAGTAATTCCTTCCCTGGTAAATATCAGCAGGTATGGCAACGTACGCAAAACAGATGCAGCGCTGGTTAACAACATCACCGAAAGCATGATTGGCCGCATCTGCATCAGCTTACCCGCTGCCTGCACGGCGGTAGCCGATGATGCCGCACTCCCGCTGCTGGATCTCTTCTTTGCCATGAACGACGCCATTAACCTGGTACAGGATAATGAGCTCACTGGCTCCTGGCAGGAAACACTGCTGATCATTTCCGGCAACCCGCAGTCGGCACCCATGATAGCCGGCTACGCCTCCCGCCTCCTTTTCGATGCCAAAATAATGACGGGGGAAACACTGGTAAAAGCTTTCAGTGTATCCATGTCCGTTGCCAATCCGCCTGCACTGGCAGCTGCCTGGCTGGAAGGCTTTCTCAGGGGCAGCGGCACTCTCCTGTTACTGGATGAAGAGCTGTGGAGCATGGTGCACAATTGGGTTTCTCAACTGGAAAATGATATTTTCATACAGGTATTGCCGTTATTACGCCGCACCTTTTCTAACTTTACTGCCCCGGAAAGAAAAAAACTGGGCGACAAAGTGAAACACGGCGGAAATGGAACTAGCATAAAAGCAACTACCACAGGGGATATTGACTATGAGCGGGGCGCCCGTGGCATCCCGGTAGTGATGCAATTGCTGGGATTTAAAGACGCTAAACTATTACCGGATGGAGCATGAAGAACAGGTTCGCAGGTGGCGGCTCATGCTGGGAGGATCCCAGAATGATGGCACCTCCTTTTCGTTAAATAAAACGGACCTGCAGTTGGACAAAACGCTGGAAGCCCTGTACGACAGCACCAGGCAGGGAGGATTAGGACCATCCTCTCCCAATGTAAGCCGCTGGCTGGGCGATATCAGGAGCTACTTTCCCGCCTCTGTGGTGCAGGTAATGCAACAGGACGCCCTCAAACGCCTGAACCTCACCCAGATGCTCTTTGAAAAAGAGATGTTGGAAAACATAGAACCCGATGTACACATGGTGGCCACCCTGATGACATTGAGCAAGGTAATCCCGGAAAAAACCAAAGACACCGCCCGGCAGGTAGTAAGAAAAGTAGTGGATGAACTGATGCGGAAACTGGCACAACCAACCCAACAGGCCATTACCGGCAGCTTAAACCGCAGCGCCCGTAACCGGCGCCCACGGCACAACGAGGTGAACTGGCCCCTTACTATCCAGAAAAATCTGCAACACTATCAACCGGACTATAAAACCATCATCCCGGAAACACTGATCGGATACGGCCGCAAGCGGTCGGCGCTGAAAGAAGTGGTATTATGCCTCGATCAAAGTGGTTCAATGGGTACGTCTGTCGTTTATTCTGGTATATTTGGGGCCGTAATGGCTTCTATCCCGGCACTAAAAACACAAATGGTGGTGTTTGATACCGCCGTGGCAGACCTTACAGAAGAATTGCAGGACCCGGTGGAGCTCCTGTTTGGCGTACAACTGGGCGGTGGTACAGATATCCATGCCGCATTGAAATACTGCGCGCAGATCATCACCAAACCGGCAGACACCGTGCTTGTATTGATCACCGATCTCTTTGAAGGAGGAGATGAAAAAAATATGCGGAAACGCTTTACCGAACTTGCAGCAGCAGGTGTACAGGTAATCGTACTGCTGGCGCTGAATGATGAAGGCGCCCCCAGCTACGACCACGAGAATGCCCAATTCCTGGCTAACCTCGGGATACCCGTATTTGCATGCTCCCCGGATAAATTTCCGGAGATGATGGCCTGCGCATTGAGCAAACAGGATGTTGCTCAATGGGCCGCAAAAGAAGATATTGTGCTGAAAAAATAAACTGAATCTATCTATACCCTTATGCCATACAAAAAGGAAACTATACTACCTCTTGTTGAAAAACTGAAACAACTGAATGACTATGAAAACATCGCAGGCACTATACAGTCCGGGGTAGATTTCCTTACAGGGCATACCTATGAAACACCACCGGTATTTCCCACCGCTGAAGCCGCCCGGCAAATGGGACATTTTATTTCCCTGCTGCAGATTCCCGATCACTGGGACGACAACGACCGGCTCATCCTGAAGCTGATTTCACCTCCGCTTACCTGGAACGAATGCAAAGAAACTTTCCTGACTACCATCATTCCCATGTTGGATATGCCCGGAACTTCCTCCTCCATCGTATTGCGGTTCAGCTACTTTACCAGCTACCTCCAGCAACGGGGTTGCACACCGGAAGAAATCGGCTCCCTCATGATCAGCTATTCCAGGGATGGCAACAACTTCGACCTGGCGCCGCTGAAATTCACGCCCCTGCGCAAATTCCTGCAGGACCTGATCAAAAGTGCGGAACCACACGTGATCAACGCCTACGTAAACACCTGGCGTAAGAAAGGATGGAACTCCCTCTTCTTCCGGCTCCTCACCAAAGGGCACCCGGACCGGGAAATGGAATACCTGGAAAGCATCCTCCTGCTACCGGAGTACCTCCCGGATCAACAGGCCGTGTCGCGCGTATTATTGCAAAACAACCTGGGCAAGTATGAACCGCTGATCGAAAAAACAACCACGCAGCTGGCCGCAGTACCCGACTATGCAGCCGCGCTCAGTGGTTATTATTTACTCGCCGGTCATCTCCCGGAAAAATATAACCAACGGCTGCTGAAAGCAGCCTACGATTTCCTTGACATGCCGGTGGCAGTCCCGTACACACCGGAATCGGGATACTCAAAAGTAACAGGGAATGTACCGCCCAACAACATGCCCCCCGGTGTGCTGGCTGTGCGCGGCCTATTGCACCTCGACCGCCCCGCGGCCGTTCCCTATCTCGGTAACCTGCTCTCCCAAAAACGTTCCCTCCACCCGGAAGCCTTCCAGGTGCTGGCAGACGAATTACAGGAACAGGCTGCCCCCATGCTGCTGCACGCACTGGAAAATGATTACGACGCCAGAACAGTACTGCCGGTACTCTCCCAACTGAACAAAGCACTGTATATAGATCAGCTCTGGCCATACACACTGCATAAACTGAAGTCTGTTCGTACACTCGTGGCCGTTATACTGGCGGAACACCCGCAGGCGCTGGAAAGAGCAGCGGAATTACTGGGGCATAAGAAAGCGGATCAACGCTTAACTGCCGTACAGATCCTCTCTAAACTCGACAACCCGCATGCACGCGAACTGCTGCAACTGGCGCTTCACAAAGAAGTAAATGACGATGCCCGCGACCTGATGCTGGAAACACTGGGAGGTCATACCCTCACGGATACCGACGACCTGGTGCTCGTTACCAAGTTGGTGATGTTTGCAAAGAAAAGACACAAGCTCTCCAAACCGGCAGAGAAATGGCTGGACGACAAAGCCCTGCCACCACTCTATTTGCTGGATGGCACCGTAATGACCACCGACATGATGCGCTTCCTTATTTACCGGATGTCGAGGGTAACGGAAGTACACGCCGACGTGGAAGCCAAACCCCTGCTGCGTTTGATCGACAGGTCCCGCAGCGGCGATTTTGCCCGCGCACTCTATAAAGCCTATGCCGACCAGGGCGGCGATCTGAAACTGAAGTATCTCATGACCCTCACGGCCCTGCTGGGAGACGACCTGCTGGCAGATACGCTCCGGGAAGACATACAGCTCTGGATTACCACCAAACGCCTCAAAATGGCGGAACACGGCGTGGGCGCACTGGCCCTGCATGGCAGCAATAAAGCCCTCCGTGAAGTGGAATTCTTCTCACGCAGGTACCGCTTCCGCAAAGCAGTAGTAGGCGCCGCAGCCCTCAGGGCGCTGGAGCTTACCGCCACGGAAAGAGGCATGACGCTGCATGAACTGATCGACTCACTGGTGCCGGATTTTGGCTTCGACGGATTGTACAGGTCCTTTGAAGTAAAGAACGAAACATACCGCGCCTTCCTTGACAGCAACTTTAAACCGGCTTATCTCAACGATAAAGGCCGTCGCTTGAAAGCGATCCCGGTAGCCACCCCCAGGGATATCAGGAATGCATTCAAAGCGCTGCCAAAAGAAATGGCCGACACCATCAGGGTACAAACACAGCGACTGGAACTGTTCCTGGAAGAACAAAGAAAATGGAGCGCTGCAAAATGGCAGGCGGTATTTCAGCAAAACCCCGTGATGTCTGCTTTTGCAACGCGACTGGTATGGGCGTTATTTGATGAAGCCGATCAACTGATCACTGCCTTTTACTGTGATGAAAACATAACGCCGAAAACAGTTACAGGCGACGTTCTTACCATTCCTGGAAATACGCACATAAGGATATTGCATCCCGTTCACCTGGATGCAGCCACCCTGCAGCAATGGAAAAATAAATTCAATGAACTGCCTGTTGAACCGGTATTTCCTCAATTGGAAAGACCGGTAACCTTATCGCAGGGTTATGCAGCCGTGGAATACGATTACGGCGACGCTTCTATGGAAAACGGTTTGCCAAGTGGTTATATGGAACAGGAAGGTTAATAGGAGGTTCTTTTAAATCACGGGATTTTATTGTATTTTTTCACCTTAACCAAGTGAACAATAAAAATCTACGTATGCTAAAACTACGCTCCACACTGGCATTTGCCTGCCTGCTACTGCTGTTGGCAGGGCCCTTGCCGGCGATCAACATTATTCCGCAGCCGTCGGAAGTAAAAACATTATCCGGCACATTCTCTTTATCCGGCGCCACTGCCATCATTCCAGGCAAGTGCGCCGGCGAGGCCAACCAGCTGCAACAGGCATTACAGGAAACACATGGTCTTTCTCTCGCCCTGAAACCTACCGCTAAAAACAATTACATCCGCTTCTCCCTGAATGAAAAACTGGAAAAGGAATTAGGGAAAGAAGGCTACCTGCTACAGGTAACACCGGATAACATTACCATCACCGCAGCCACCGCCACCGGAGTGTTTTATGGTATCCAATCTTTACGCCAGCTCATTACAGCCAACGGCAACGCCTACACGATCAATGCCGTATCCATCAAAGATAAGCCCCGCTTCGGCTGGAGGGCATTCATGCTGGATGAAGGCCGCTACTTCAAAGGCGGCGAAACCGTAAAGCGCCTGCTCGATGAAATGGCGCTGCTGAAAATGAACGTATTCCACTGGCACCTGACCGACGACCAGGGCTGGCGCATCGAAATAAAAAAGTATCCCCTGCTCACCAGCGTAGGCAGCAAACGCGATTCCACCCAAATAGGTACCTGGAACAGCAAAGTATATGATGGCAAACCTCATGAAGGTTTTTATACACAGGAACAGATTAAAGACATTATTAAATACGCAGCCGACAGGCATATCACTATTATTCCTGAAATAGAAATGCCGGGTCACTCCAGCGCCGCTATTGCCGCGTATCCCTGGCTGGGCACCACGCACACGCCTATCAAAGTACCTGGCAAATTCGGCGTACATTACGATGTTTTCAACGTATCCGATCCTAAAGTGATCGCTTTCCTGGAAGATGTGTTGCAGGAAGTGATTGCGTTGTTCCCATCCAAAGTAATCCATATTGGCGGCGACGAAGTAAAATACGACCAGTGGAAAGCAGACGCCGGGGTAAACGCCTATATGAAAGCGCATAAACTGGGCTCACCCGCCGACTTACAGATTGCTTTCACCAACAACATCTCCAACTACCTCGCCCGCAAAAACCGCCGCATGGCTGGCTGGAACGAGATCATGGGCAGCAAACTGCATGAGTTCACCGATAGCAAAGATGTTTCCGCTACTGAGAAACTCGCGGCCGGTACCATCGTGCAGTTCTGGAAAGGAGAGCTGAAACTCATCACCGATGCGGTGTCCAAAGGATATGAGGTGATCAATTCCTATCACGCCATGACTTACCTGGATTACGACTACAAGGAAATACCGCTGGAAAAAGCTTACAGCTTTGACCCCATCCCTGAAGGACTGGATCCAAAGTATCACGCAAAAATACTGGGCAGTGGCTGCCAGATGTGGGGCGAATGGATTCCGGATGTAAAAACAATGAACCACCAGGTGTTTCCGCGCCTGGCGGCCTATGCGGAAGATGGCTGGACCGTTCCTGCCAACAAAAACTTCACACAGTTTTCCAATGCACTGCAATACTTCTATACCCGTTGGGATAAAGAAGGTATTCAGTACAACAAATAATTATAACAGCTATTGCAGCAACTGTTTGGCTGCAATAGCTGTTTATTTCGCCGGCAGCAGCTTCAGGGTATCGCCCGCCTTCTGTAGATGATAAACGATGATCCCTCTGGTGTTTGCAGTTAACGCATCAGGATCGTTTTCCCTGAAAGCCGGAAAAGTGCGTACCAGCGTTTTTCCTTTTATAAAAAATGTATCCTGCCCCCTGTAAGCCTTTTGCTGCATGGTATCCAGCGAGTAGGTATTAATCCTTGTGATTTTTGGCCCTATGTCAAAAGCATAGATCTTACCGAATTGACCGGTACCTTCAGACAGCATCTGTAAATAAAGCTCCGGTTTACCGTTTCCGTCCAGGTCCGCGATCATCATATTTTTCAGCGCTCCCTTCACGTCTTTTTCAATGGTGCTGTCTGCCTGTGTGGAGTCTTTTTTGCTGCCCACCGCCAGGATCAGATCCCGCATGCTGCTGTTGCCACGGGCAATAGCGGAAATACGGTAATCTCCGTAGGTGGTATCCAGTGTCACGCTTTTAACATCTTCTGTTGCAGGCGCCTGCACCGGCGCATTGGCAGAGTCTTTTGCTGCCCGTTCTTCTTTATTTTGCATGGGGCTGTTGCAGGCTGCAAAAATCATCACCGGCAACAGTGATAGTCTGAAAAATATACGATCCATAGTCCGCTGGTTTTAAAATCAGACCCGGTCGCTGAGGTACGGCCGGAACTGCCTGTCATCAATGTTTTTTACGCTTGTGGGCTTTGGTATCCTTGCTGTTATGCGTGGTATCATCGCCTTTATCGTCCTGTTCTTCATTCTTCCTGCTGTCAAGATTATCCCTGATTTCAGGCCGTGGCAGATTGGAAAAAGATTGCTGTTTACTTTGCCGGGTATTTTCATTTCTGGTGCCTTTCATAAGACAAATTTTTGGTGAACAATACCTTAGGCGCCACAAAAGCAGTGCCTCACTCCTCCCGGCTATGTATGGGCAACCGGTAAGGGATAGCGTGTCTGTCGCTCCACTTTTTGACGGACAATATCCACAGTAAAAACGGGGAAGGAATAACGCAGAGAGGGGATAACTAAAATAGGATCAGTGGCTTATCTCCAAAAGTGCTCTGCCGCAGGAAAGGGCGCATGATATCTGCTTATTATCTTCCTGAACATAAATTTATTTTTTTATGAAAAACCTACCAGCTACCATCGGACTTATAGGCGTTCTTACCCTCTTTGTTTTCTTCAGGGGTAACCCGGACAAGGCGCAGGCGGCTCCGGTAAAGCCTATACAAACTGACCAGATTGAAGTATTTGCACAGGACACTTTTCCACCTAAGCCAATGGACACAGTGATGAAACACAAGAAGAAAAAAGATAAAAAAGGAGATACTTCCTGGCCACAGAGAAGAGATACTTTACTCAGATGATTTTAGCGGAGGGGAAATTCCCCTCCTTTTTTATTGTTCAAGCGTACCAAATAAACCGTTCTTATAATCCTGTATAGCCTGCTCGGTTTCTTCGGCGGTATTCATTACAAAATTATCTTTCGCTGCTACCGGTTCATTGATGGGTTCCGCGCAAAGGTATAACAGCCGGGTATTTTCAAGCGCGGTGATGTGAATGTCCGCTTGCTCATCGTCCTTATCAAATACTACAAGATGATAGCCTGCTACTGCTGTTCCGTTCACTTCTATTTTTCCATCTATTACATACAGCAGCGTCCAGTATCCACGTGTAGCCGTAAGCGTTACCTCTTTCCCGGCTTCCACATTTCCCCAGATAGCAGTGATAGGTGTGAAGTTTTTTAACGGCCCGGTTTTACCTTCATATTCGCCGCCCACAAGGGTAAGGTGTACACCTTCTTTTTCCGCTACTGCGGGCATTTCCGTTCCTTTAATATACTGGTACCAGGGATCTTCTGCTTTATGCGCGGCGGGCACATTAAACCAGAGCTGCAACAACTCGTAGTTACCCCCTTTCTTCAGAAATTCTTCCGACGGGCCTTCACTGTGCAGGATCCCTTTCCCGGCAAACATCCATTGTACGTCGCCGGCGGTTACGGTCATGGCATTACCTGCATTATCGCGGTGGTAGCCCTGCCCCTGCAGCATAAAGGTAACCGGTGCAAACCCGCGGTGAGGGTGCGGATGCAGCCTGTCTTCCGGCGATCCGGGCGCAAAATACTTAGCCGGCATATGATGCACCACAATAAACGGATTGGCAAAACGGAACTGCATAGTGGGCAGCGACTGCCGCACTACTTCCGTATCGGTAATATGTTTTTCGCGTCCTTCGAGAACGTGGAGGATTTTCTTCTCCATAAAAAATATTTTATCGGATCAGTTTTAACCTGGCTTTTTCCACGGAGCTGCGGAACATTTTCAGGATCAGTACTTCATAATTTTCAATGATGATCACTTCACCTTCCCGCGGAATGTTTCCGTGGATGTAGTTTATTAAACCGGAAAGGGTTTCATAATGTTCGCTTTCCGGCAGCGGGTAAGGTAATAATTCATTGATATCTGCGAGGTATTCATGCGCATCCACAATAAAATTATCATCTTTCTGCTCTACAATCGGCGCTTCATGATCATGTTCATCCTGGATATCCCCTACCAGTTCTTCCAGGATGTCTTCCATTGTAACAATTCCTTCGGTATCGCCGAATTCGTTGGTTACCACGGCCATTTGCAGGCGTTGTCCCTGGAAGGTGCGCAGCAGGTCTTTTATTTTCATGCTGTCCGGTACATAAAATACCGGCTTCATGATATCCTTTATATTATGGAGTGTTTTTTCGTGCATTCCCTTTACCACATCTTTG
Source organism: Chitinophaga ginsengisegetis (assembly GCF_900168065.1). Classification (GTDB taxonomy): domain Bacteria; phylum Bacteroidota; class Bacteroidia; order Chitinophagales; family Chitinophagaceae; genus Chitinophaga; species Chitinophaga ginsengisegetis. The sequence continues at coordinate 559,653 of NZ_FUZZ01000001.1, forward strand.
GTATATACCACGCCTTTCAGTTCGTCGAGCGAACCGCTGGACACGGGATACCGGGAATATCCATCTCTGATTACCTGGTCTATCAGCTGATCCAGGGGCAGATTGATGTCGAGGGAGGAAATATCTTTACGGTGGGTGAGAATTTCTTTTACGCGGCTGTCGTCAAACATAAATACATTCTGGATCAGTTCCCGTTCGGTTTCCTCAATCGCGCCGCCTTCCTGGCTTTCAGAAATGATCAGTTTCAATTCCTCTTCCGAATGGATTTCCGACTCCCCGGCGGGTTTAATGCCCATAAGACGAAGGATACTGTTGGCGAAGCCGTTGAGCAGCCAAATAAAAGGACGGAAGATCACGAACAGCGCCCGCAGCGGGATGGCTACCACCAGCGTGGTGGGCAGCGGTTTGCGGATGGCCATTGATTTAGGGGCCAGTTCCCCGAAAACGATATGCAGAATGGTAATAATGGTAAAAGCAATGGCGACGGCGATTACATGAGTGGCGGCGAGTGAAATGGTAACACCCAGGCTTGCCATCAACTTTAGTACGATGGCGGTCATTACCGATTCGCCTACCCAGCCAAGGCCCAGTGAAGCCAGCGTAATTCCCAGCTGCGTCGCCGCCAGGTATCCATCCAGGTTATTCAGGATGCTTTTGGCTGCGGCAGTGGCTCTTTTGCCTGCTACGCTGCCTTTGCTGTTGATTTGAGAAGAACGTACTTTAACAATGGCAAATTCTGCCGCAACAAAGAATCCGTTTAATAATACTAATATAATTGTCCAGAAGAGTTGCCAAAGCATGTAGTTGTTAAATTGGTTCGCAACCCCAAATATAGGTAAATCAATTTTTATACGTTCGGGTATTTTGAGGAATTACCCTTTATAAATTAAAATTTCGGGAGATATATCACTGATTTTACCTTTCTTCCATGCAATTTTTTCCAAGCAGTCTACTTATTTCATAGAGTTTATGTATTTTGTGGGGAATTAAGGCTGGCACATTAATAAAAAATGGAGAAAGAACTTACTACCCTCGCTGCGCCCGCAGCTACGAGCACAAATGAATCAAATGCTGCAACGCCGCAGGAAAGCGTCAACTTTAGAAAACAGCGCTGGATTTATGGTATCGCAGGCATCCTCATACTAGGCGTTATACTTGGTGTGGCATGGTGGCAATCGCCCGATTTCCGCACCTACGTGGAAGACGTGCCTCCTACTTTTTATTATTTCCTCATAGCCGGGTTTATTTTCGCCATGATCGACGGCGCCATTGGTATGTCTTACGGCATTACCTCTACTACCTTTTCCCTGTCGATGGGTATTCCGCCTGCATCAGCGAGTACGGCGGTACATATCTCCGAGATCCTCAGCTGCGGTATTGCCGGCTGGATGCATATGCGGATGGGTAATGTCAATAAAACATTATTCAAACTGCTGATATTACCGGGTATTGCCGGAGCGGTGATAGGCGCTTACCTGCTGTCGTCGCTGGAACATTACGCACAATACACCAAGCCGGTAGTATCGCTTTATACGCTCATCCTCGGCACGGTGATCCTGATGAGGGCCATTAATGCGCAGCGTAAAAAACACGTGGCTAAAAAAATAAAGAAAATAGGTTTGCTGGGCTTTGGTGGCGGGTTTATAGACGCCATTGGCGGCGGAGGCTGGGGTTCTATCGTATTATCTTCCCTGATTGCCGGCGGCAGACATCCCCGCTTTTCGCTGGGCACGGTAAAGGCTACCCGCTTTTTTATCGCTATGCTCAGTTCCCTCACTTTTGTAACCGTATTGTACCATGTACACTGGGATGCCGTACTCGGCCTCGTGATAGGCAGTGCCATCGCTTCTCCCATTGCGGCAAAAGTATCCAATAAAATTTCTGCTAAAACTATTATGGTGGCAGTAGCGGTAATTGTGATCCTGGCAAGTATGAGGAGCATCTACATGTTTGTGCTCAAAATCATATAGTCGTAGCCGTTAATCGTTGCTTACCTGCTGGTTTACCTTTAAAGTAATGGGCTTGTTGATTTCATATTCCACCAAAGCTTTAATGGTGATCACCTCCCGGTCGCTGAAAGGCCGCTGCGGAAGGAACTTCGGATCTATATCCACCTGGATTTCTGCGGTCCGGTCTTCAAAAAGATAGTTATTACCACGGAGCTTTTTAGTAACGTAGCCGGTCACCTTAACGGCGATGCTGTCGTTGTGCAGTTGCCGGGCATTGCGCATCACCTCTCCGATGGTGTAAGTCCGTTCCTGCAGAGCGAACAGGGGAAGCAACAAACATAGCATCCAGCTTTTCATGATAAATATATTGGTTTGCTAACACCATAAACAATAATCATGACAGATTGTTCACCGAACAGATACATTTGGTTATCTTGTAAATCATAAACTTCAGGTATGGGATTCCTCAAAACGTACAGCAGTATGTTCTGGTTACTGGCAGGCATCATCGCCGGCAGTATTGCCGGGCTTATATTTGGTGAGCGTGTAGCCATTATTAAACCATTGGGTGATGTTTTTTTAAACCTGTTGTTTACTGCCATTATACCACTGGTATTCTTTGCTATCTCCTCTGCCATTGCCAACATAGAAGCAGGGCATAAGCTGGGCCGTATCCTCGGCGTTATGTCGCTGGTATTTCTGAGTACCGTTCTCATCTCTGCCTTTCTTACGATTGTGGCCGTCTGGATATTTCCTATCCACCAGCAGGTAACCCTCACAAAAGATGTGAACCTGGAACAGCCGGGTAACTGGGGGGAACAGTTGGTACGACTGCTCACCGTGAATGAATTTTACGAGTTGCTGTCACGTAAAAATATGCTGCCGTTCCTCATCTTCTCCGGGCTGGTTGGTTTTGCCGCTATGCGTACCGGTGAAAAAGGCGCTGCTTTCCGCGGCTTTCTGCAATCCGGTAATGAGGTGATGAAAGATATCCTGACGCTCATTATGAAATTGGGCCCTGTTGGGCTGGGCGCCTACTTCGCTTACCAGGTGGGCACCGTAGGGCCACAACTGTTTGGCACCTACGCGCACTCCCTCGGTATTTATTATGGCTTTGGCATCGTGTATTTTATTGTTGGCTTCAGCGCATATGCGTTTGTTGCCGGTGGTATACCCGGTATAAAAATTTTCTGGAAGAATAATATCATTCCTACCCTTACTGCTGTTGGTACCGGCAGCAGCATCGCTACTATTCCGGCTAATCTCCAGGCAGTAGAACGGATGGGCGTTCCACGCGATATTGGTAATGTGGTGGTGCCATTGGGCGCCACGCTTCACAAAGACGGCTCCAGCATTTCTTCCATTATAAAAATGGCGGTGGTGTTTGCCATGTTCGGAAGGGGCTTCGATGGTGTAGCAGTAATTTTAATGGCACTAGGCGTTACCGTTATAGCCAGCATCGTGGAAGGCGGTATTCCTAACGGCGGTTACATCGGCGAACTGCTGGTGATGAGCATTTACGGCTTCCCCATAGAAGCGCTCCCGCCGCTGATGATTATAGGCACACTGGTAGATCCGCTGGCTACGATCCTCAATGCAACGGGAGACAATGTAGCTGCCATGCTCACAACACGTTTTCTGCGAGGGCGGGCGCCGGCAGTTTCGTAAATGCCTGCTCCAGGTCGGCCAGCAAGTCGGCTGTTTCTTCCAACCCTACTGATAAACGGATCAGGCTATCGCTCACGCCTGCTGCCCTTCTCTTTTCTGCGGGAATGGATTTATGGGTCATGGCCGCGGGGTGACACAACAAACTTTTGATACCGCCTAGGCTTTCCGCCAGTTTAAAATAGTGCGTGGAGGTAACAAAAGCAGTGGCTGCTTCCGCCCTGTCATCTTTCAAAGTAAAAGATATAATCCCTCCAAACCCTTTACTCTGCCGCTTTGCCAGCTCATGCCCCGGATGCGATGGCAGCCCCGGGTAAAATACTTTATCCACTGCCGGGTGTTTCCCGAGGTATTCTGCCAGCGCCTGTGCGTTAATACCATGCTGCTTAATACGCAGATGTAATGTTTCGATACCACGTATCAGCAGGAAGCTGTCGAATGGCGAAAGAATAGCGCCGCAGGCATTCTGATAAAATTTGATCTCCTCTCCCAGCTGTAATGTTTTAGCTACTACTACCCCTGCAATCAGATCGCTGTGGCCGCCCAGGTATTTGGTAGCGCTGTGGATCACCAGGTCGGCGCCCAGCTGCAGCGGCTTTTGCAGCACGGGGGAAGCAAAGGTATTATCTACACAAAACAAACAGTTATGTGCTTTTGCAATGCGGCCAATGGCTTCAATGTCTGAAATCTTCAGCGTTGGATTGGTGGGCGTTTCCAGCCAGATCAGGCGTGTGGCCGGCGTGATGGCGTTGAACACCGCCTGCGTATCAGAAGTATCCACATAGTTTACTTTGATACCAAACTTCTCATATACTTTATTGAATAACCGGAACGCACCTCCGTAAATATCATCTACCGCTACAATTTCATCGCCCGATTTCAGGAGTTTGATCACCGCGTCAATCGCTGCCAGGCCACTGGCAAAGGCAGATGCAGTAGCGCCGCCTTCCAGCTTTGCAATGATCTTTTCTGCGGTTTCGCGGGTAGGATTATTGGACCGGGCATAGTCGTATCCTTTATTTACGCCGGGCGCGTCCTGCACAAAAGTAGAGGTCTGATAAATAGGCACGGCAATAGCGCCTGTTTGCGGATCTACGGGAATAGAATGGATCAGTTCAGTGATAGTGCTCATCCTTGTTTGATTTTTAGTTTGATGAAAATTGATTAAACAGGTCCGTTAAATGAGCATATCAAAAAGGTGGGAGCATAAAAAAAACTCACCTGGGAGCCAGATGAGTTTTCTAATATTGGAAGAATAATATAAAGCAAAACTATTGATCTGACTTATCTTTCCTGGTCCGTAAACCGGGATGGATGCAGCACCTTTCACTGTTTGCACAGTGATGGTTGCTAAGGTATCGTCGGGCCATGTCCCTCCTCCTTTCTTGATAAGCTATTTAAAGAACTGGTGCAAAGATAAGGCAGAAAAAATAACTTCCAAATTTATTTTCCTACAAAATCAGTAGACTATTGTTTATGTGCGAGTGTTAAACGGATGCCTTCTTCATAAGAAGTAGGTTTCACTTTAAAATGCTGCTCAAACTTTGTAGAGTCGAAAATATAGGGATAGTTGCTTTGGTACAGCATTTCCTTCATTTCCCGGATCGTGGTATCAAACAGCCCGGAGAGCGTGAGCATAAAGCTGCCCAGCTTCATATACTTAGGTTTTACGCCCATCTGGGTAGCAATCATATTCACATATCCGTTACCATCGGGCGCCGGGTTGGCGGTGGGCAGATGCCATACCTGGTTCCAGGAAGTATCGTCCTGGGAAAGCAGGTATAATCCTTTGGCGGCATCCGGCGTAAAGGTGTAGCTATGTGTCTGATCGTCTTTTCCGAGCCACATGGCATTGCTGTTCTTCCTGAACTTATCGATGATCAGCAGGTTGAGGAAACCGGTTTTATCGGCGCCGGGTCCGTAGAAGTCGGCGGACCTTGCAATGGTGGCGGTCAGGTTACCGGCCTTCACCTCGTTCATCAATTGGGTGGCAATAGCCGCACGGATCGTTCCTTTCTTACTGGCCGGATGATACGGCGTATCTTCTTTCATTGGGCCGCTTACTAACCCGTAAGGATATACGTTGTCGAAGAAGATGAGTTTTGCACCGGCTTCTTTGCAGGCATTAATTACATTGGTCATGATCTTCGGCCATGCGTCTGACCATACCTTGATATCATATTTGAGACCGGCAGTAAGAAATACCACGGCGCTGCCTTTTACGGCTTTCTTTGTTTGCGCGGCATCGGTAATATCAGCCGGTACCAGGTCGGTAATGCCTTCAATGGATTTCGGCGAACGGCTTACGAGACGTACCCTTTTGCCGTGGCGCACCAGTTCGGCTGCCAGATCGTTAGCAATAATACCTCCTGCACCGAGGATTGTATATAAGGGCTGGATAGAAGAATCAGACATAAAATGAGGATGTGTTTATTATGATAGACGAATGAGTGAACGGAATATTTTATTTCAGGGGTCTAAGGGATCAAAAACATTTACCTGCAGCGACCGGAGGTCTGGCAGGAACGACAAAAAGTAAAGATCGGCTTGCTTGATATCTGCCGCAGGCATGTATCCCAGCTCTGTTGTACAGCGTTGGGTAAACATCGGGCTGTTCACATAGGCGATGTGCATGACGTCAGACACGCACATCATCCTTTTATTGGCTGGTATGCCGCTCTGCCACACGATCCTTACGGCATTACGCACGTTGGTGGTGGTGTGGCGGGCATAAGGATCTACCATTACCGCTGAAGCCGGGATCTTTAGTTCATTTACCAGGTATTTCTTCATTTCCACCGCTTCGGAATATTGGGTCCCCACGGGTCTTACATGCCCGCCGGATACAATAATAAAGGGGGCCATTCCTTTGCGGTACAGTTCTGCCCCGGTGCGGCAGCGGCTTTTACCGGTTTCGCTGATTGTTTCCTTTGCCACGGGGCTTGCCCCCAAAATAAGCATGGCGGTGTATGGATATTTGTTCCAGTCTGTTTTCTTTATTTGTTTATACGCTTCTTCATTGGTACCGGATAAGGGTTCATAGCGCACGGCTTCATCGCGGCGGTTTAGTTCCAGTAAGCCCAGCGCCACCTGCAACGACGGCTGGAAAAATAAGTCCGGCTGCTTTTCCGCCGCCTGTTCCATTACACGTTGCACCATTGTCCTGTAGGCGGGCGATAACACATAATAAGTGGCAGAGTCAATCACGGGGTAACGCAGCCCTTTACCGTTCGTATAGGCATTAAGGATATAGTTCACCCCATCGGCAGCGTCTTTCCAGGCAAGAGAGAGGAATGCGGCGTCGGTTTTGCCGGCATATAGCTGGAACAGGCCACTGCCCCGCATTTCGCTTAACAGGCGTTCCATCTCCTTTGGGTGCTGCTGCAATAATGTAAGAAAGGCGCCACTCACTTCATTAATGGTACTACCGCTAAACTGCAAAGAAGCGGTAAGATCGCCGCTACTCACGGGATGGGCTACACGCTGTGTGTAGGTGTTGCGCAATGCGATAAGCGTACTGTCTTTATTCATCAGCTGTGGCAGCCCGGGCACACGCTCCAGCAGTGTGAACAGGTAAAAGATCCTGTCCTGCAAAACGCTGGTTCCCTTGTAAAATTTGTAATGCAGGTCCGGCGAAGCAGGTTGACCAAAAGTACAGGATAACACCAGGAGTAACAGGCCGGTAAGAAAGCAGTTTTTCATTAAAGCAGGTATTACAGGAACAATAATACAAAAGGAAAAGGGAACTTTATCTTCTCCCTTAAATATAACCTATATTTTATATACCAATATTTAAACCTTGAAGCCTGACGGTATATGAAAGTTTTAATAGGTAAAAATATATAATGTATTAAATATAATAATATATAGGAAACTCAGCAGAAAATACATACCCATTCTTTTTGTTTTTCATTGATTATCTATTAGTTACGGAATATAAAATCATTTATTTTCGTCGCGGTTTAGCCACCAAGCCAACGTCCCAATCATATGTAACAATGTATACAACCCAAGAAAAAAAGACCTTTGTACGTTATGCTGTGTTAACGATAATGGTGATTGTTCTGATGACCTTTTTTATGATCATCTCTTTAAGAAAGAAAGAGTCAGCACAGTTAAGCATAGTTGTTAAAGACCTGATAGCCACCAAAACAGATGTTGGTCATATTGACCAGGCCGTACAGCTGCTATATGCAGCCGATAATAACTTCCGCGTATATACGCTTACCTACGACAAGCATTACCTGAATGCTTATGTGGGTCAGTTGAGCAGCATTACTGCGCACCTGGACAGCGCCATGAACTCCGCCAAAAATGAGAAGCAGCTACATGCGCTCTTGGCCGACAAAGCAAGGAAGTCGCAGCTGTTCCTACAGACACGGCAATACGTAGATTCATTACTGCAGCTATCGCAGGTATGGGACACGGCCACCCAGCCCCTCCCCCTGCAACAACTGGGCAATATCAAAATACCGGCGCCTAATATAAAAGCTGATACCATTGTTACTACGGAAACAGCTACCACCAAAGGCCGCAAGAAATTACTGGGCCGCATCAAGGATGCGATCAGTAATAAATCGCAGGTACAGCAAACCAGCCAGCAGGTGAAAATCGTTCAATACGACGCCCCTAAAGAGGGCAAAGCCTTTTCAAAAGATCAGCTGTCAAAGATCCAGGCCGCCTATAACAAGTTTATAAAAGACGCCACCGAAAGTCATAATAATCTGAAGCAGAAAGAATATGCCCTCGTTATTGCCAACGAACGGCTGTTCTCCGGGCTGCTTCTCCTCATGGCCAACCTGAAACAGAATATTGTAGCGGAAACCGATAAGAAGCGGTTACAGCTGGGCCAGGACATCGATCATTCCCTCTACAGGCTGGATAAGCACAATTACTGGGAAATTCCCCTCATCCTGTTACTGGCGGGGATCATTATATATGGTATCGTCCGTTTATACCGCTACGACCTGGCTTTGCTGAGGGCCAAGCAACAGGCGGAAAAGTTTGCTCAACAGAAAAGCGACTTTGCAGCTACCATCAGCCATGAAATACGCACACCGGTGCAGTCGGTGCTCGGCTACACGCACCTGCTGGAGCGCGACCAAACACCGGAAACGGTGGCGGCTATACGTCATTCGGCAGAAATGCTGTTACAGGTGGTAAATAACGTGCTCGACTACACGCGGATGGAATCTGCAGAGCCACTGTTAAGGGAAGAGAAGTTTGCTCCCCGCACCGCTATTGAAGAGGTGTGCAATACCCTGGCCGTACAGGCATCCATGAAATCACTGACGCTGGATGTAAACATTTACTTCCCCAGCACTTTAATTGTATTGGGCGATGCCTTCCGGTTGAAGCAGGTATTGATTAACCTGGTGGCCAACGCCATTAAATTCACGGAAAAAGGGGGCATTACCGTAACAGCGCATATGCGTGACAACAACTTATTACAGGTAAGCGTAAAAGATACAGGTGTAGGTATTTCACATAAAGAACTACCTTTGGTATTCGATGCTTTCTCTCAGGGAAATAACCATTATCATAAAGGAAGCGGATTGGGATTGCATATTTCCAAGAAGATCATCGAGCTGCACAACGGAAAGATACATGTAGAAAGTCTTGCAGGAAAAGGCTCTACTTTTTATTTTGAAATCAGGTACAAGCTGATGACCCCATCACCTGTTACCAAAAAAATTATTGTCCCGGTGAATAATACATCTACAAACGCTACTATTCCGGCAGGTATCCGGTTACTGGTGGTTGAGGACAGTATCCTCAACCAGAAATTACTGGCCCTGATGCTGGACAGAATGCAGGCTTCCTACCTGATTGTTTCTTCAGCAGAAGAAGCGCTGGAAGTGTACCATCGTGAAGCATTCGATTTTATACTGACCGACATTGACCTCCCCGGTATTGATGGACTGATGCTGACCAACATGATCCGGGAATTACCTGACAAGAAGAAAGCCGCAGTAACCATTATTGCCATTACCGGTAATGTTATGGAAGATGATATTGAGCTGTATCTCCGCTCAGGTTTAAATGATTACATCATGAAGCCTTACCGCGAAGAGGACATCCTGGAGAAAATTACCAGGCATCACCAAATGGCTTAAATTGCGGAATGACTATCGCCGATCAGATCATTGCTTTCAACAGCCAGCTGCATTTCCCGGGCAAGTTGCCCGCAGGTATACGTGTGATGAACCCTTTCCGGGAAGGCCCCGGTATTATGGGTATCATGACCCAGTTCTACAAAAAATTTTATGACGACAAACAGCCGCGGCAACTGATCCTGGGCATCAATCCCGGCCGGCTGGGATCGGGGTCAACCGGCGTACCCTTTACGGATACCAAACGTATGTGGGAAAAGTGCGGCATTGAAATTACCGGGCTTAAAACGCACGAGCCTTCTTCTGTTTTTGTGTATGACGTGATAGACGCCTATGGCGGGGTGAAAAAGTTTTACCAACATTTTTATATCAGCTCCATTTGTCCGCTTGGATTTACCTCCCTCCAACCCGGCGGAAAAGAAATAAACTACAATTATTACGACAGCGCTGCTTTAACAAAAGCTGCTTATCCGTTTATTGTGAGCAGTTTAAAAGAACAATTGCAGTGGAATATCAGTCGTGAGGTATGCTATTGTATGGGGACAGGAAAGAATGCCGCGTTCCTGCAGGCATTAAATGAAAAGGAGAAATTTTTCGGGGCCGTTGTTCCGTTGGAACATCCCCGTTTTGTGATGCAGTATAAATCCAAAACGAAGTCGCAGTATATCGACAAATACCTGACGGCTTTTGAGGAACACACATAACCCCAACCTGTGGATTTTTTACGCCGTCTGAACCGCAATCTGGTCTGCAATGTTGTTCAGTAGTCCCATGTTTAAACGACGGCCGTTGTCTGTAGCGCCTGGTGCGCGCACAAATCCGTCCTCATCTTTTTCCATCATTACCTCTTCTCCGTCTACATCTACCAGAAAGCGTTCAGCTGAAGAGGGCTTTACATAAAAGCGGCCTCCGGAAGTTTTGATCATAAAAGCGTTCATAAGATTCTTTTTTCTAAGAGATCTTACGCAAACCACGGACCAGCTATGTCAGGACAAAAAATAAAAATATTGATTCCAGATCAGTTCGAATTCTGCCTGGGAAATTAACTCCGGAATAAACTGCCGTTCTTCACTGATTTCTTCCAAACCGGGCATTACCTGGTCGGACAAGGCGGTACCGCCGAAATGAAAATTGCTGCAGGCAATGCCGAAGCTTCCATCCGGGTAGATTTCAATTTTCCGGTTTTCGAAACGCTGCGAATCTATCTCACTGTACAGGTATATTGGTTCGTCTTCAAAATGATGAAGCCAGGATACTTTGAGATACTCCATGCTCAGATTTTTACAAGACGGCAGTCCCAGGTATCTTTGGGTTGTTCGGGTACCGGATCGGGCGTTACCACGCCGGTGATCTGGTAGATATTGCCTTCTTCATGCAACCGGTCGCCTATCTGAGGGGTCAGTTCCTCTTTGAAGCGGATGGTGGCAATGATACCGAACGACTTGTAACTATGAATTTTCACAATACTCGCAGACCTTACGGGTAAGAGCAATTCGGCTTTTTTGCGATTGTGACTCCTGTACAGGGAGAACATCAGCCATAATGCGAGGGCAAACAGGCCAAGGAGCAGCAGATTCACGGCTTTTTTTAGGTTTAGGTTGAATAAATATGTTATGGTTGAACCGCACCTCCTGTTGGCATAAAAGAGGTGATACTACAATATAGTGAATTTAACGCATGTAATCAATTTTTTTTACAAGGGCGGGCGGATTGGTCCCGGGGAGGAGACATGGAGAGTAGTGCTTACTTAAAGGTTACTTCCCGGATGCTTCTCCGGTGCTTCGGACATGGGTACCTGATGGACTATCCATGCACTATCTATACTGTTCGCATGCACTCCTCATGCACTATTGATGCACTATCCATGCACTATCTATGCACTATCTATATATTAAGGTCGCCAGAGTCCGCTGATATGATTTTTCAGGGAGAAGGGGTACGGCGGTATTTATCTCCTTTAATTATAATATCAAAACATATTTTCTAAACATTAATATTAAATACCTGCAATGGATCATCGTAGAGGAAAGTATATCCCAGCAGGTTTCTCAGTTTACTGGACCCCACAATCTTATACGGCTCCTCTTCCGCGGGCAATCTGCGCGGCATCTGGATACCGAGGCGTTGTGCGGCGGCCTTGTAGTAATGGCTGCGTTGCGGATGTCCGCTGGCGCAGGCGTTAAACACTTCGCCCCATACCTCTTTTTCTATCACCTGCCGGATAACACCGATGCAGTCGTCCCGGTGGATCACGTTCATGGGCTGGGCGTTGGCTTTCCGGCCTTCCATGATACGGCGCTGGTCCGGTAGCCGGTCGTAGCCAATAAGGCCGCCGAAACGCAGCACAGTGGTATCAAATGCGCCTGATTCCAGCAGCAGGTTTTCTGCTTCCCGCAATGCCATCCCGTTGGGGGTATCGGGCAACTCTTCATTTTCTTCTGTTACCAGTCCGTTGATATCTTTATATACGGAGGTAGAGCTTACAAAGATAACTTTGCGGATAGGCGTGGTTTCTATAAAGCTGCGCAACAGGGCTATTTCAGATACATGTGCATCTTTGCCCCTTTCTTTCCGTGGCGGAACATTTATGATGAGTATGTCGGCATCCCAGAAGGCGTCGGGGCCTGTTAGTACATCTTCCGACAGTACTACGGTGTATGCTTCCAGGCCGAGCGCCTGCAATTCCTGTACGCCTGCAATGCTGGTGCGGGCTCCTTTTACGGAATAGCCCAGGGTTTGCAGGTGCAATGCCAGGGGCTTTCCGAGCCAGCCACAGCTTAAAACACTGATCCTCTCCTTTCTTTCCTGTTTGTGGGTTATTGCTGTGCTGTCCATATAAAATAATATTTTACCGCAATAATGCTGATTACCATCACGAAGGTAACTGCGTGATTAAGGTACATCACCTTGCTGAATTCTCCGTGTTCAATACTGCGTTCATTTTCACCGATGTAAGGCTTGTGTACTACCACGCCCTGGTACGAATTGGGACCACCAAAGCGGCAGTCAAGAATCCCTGCCAGTGCGGCCTCCGGGTATCCTGAGTTTGGGCTGCTGTGTGCCGGTCCGTATTTAATCATAAAATGCCAGGCACGACTGCTGCCATACAGGAGGATCATCAACAACGCCGTGATACGGGCCGGAATAAAATTAGCTACATCATCCAGGCGGGCGGCAAAGCGTCCAAAATACAGGTATTGCCCGTTCTTATAACCTATCATGGAGTCAAGGGTATTGATCATCTTATACAGCATCATACCGGGCAGGCCCAGCACTGCATAAAAAAACAGTGGCGCTACTACCCCATCGCTCAGGTTTTCCGACATCGATTCAAACACCGCGATACGGATCTGATCTGGTGAGAGATGAGCGGTATCCCTCCCAACTATCCACGACAGCCGCCTGCGGCCGGCTTCCAATCCTTCTTGATGTAAAACATCAAATACTTCTTTGCCTTCCTGCAGCAGGCTTTTGTTGGCCAGCGCAAAAAAAACAAACACTGCACTGAATGCATAGTACACTACTGGCCACCCCGATAGTACTATAAGCGTAAAATAAAAACTTATATACACGGCCACGCACAGTGTAATAGTGAGCAATGCTCCCTTCCAGAACCTGGCACGGCCCCTGTTCAGCAAACGCGTACCCTGGCTGATCAGCCAGCCATAAAGTTTTACCGGATGCGGCCAGCTGCGCGGATCTCCCAGCAGCAGATCGGCGGCATACCCTAACAGTAACGGCAGTACGAATGCTAATAGAGGGTCCATTGGCGCAAAGCAATAGTCAGTAATTGATTATCGGCGGCATTGCGGCAGGCCACCCGGCAATGCCCGGGTCCCAGTCCGTAGAAATTAGAGGCATCACGGATCAGCAGTCCATACTTCTCCATCAGCCAGGCCTTCAGCGTAGCCGCCGTACCTGTTAATGTTTCAAACAAAAAATAATGCGTATGCGATGTATACACTTTATACTCCGGCATCTTACGGACACTCTCCCATAAATAAAAAGTTTCCTGCAACAGGCTGCCGGTGGCAATGGTAAACTGCTCCGGGTGTTCCAGGATATAGTAGCCGGCTTCCAGTGCCAGGCTATTTACCGACCACGGCATCCGGAAAGTACGGACACGGTCCAGCAGTTGTTTTCTTCCCGCCACATAACCCAGCCGTAATCCGGGGATGCAACAGGTTTTTGTCATGGACCTCAGCACCAGTACATTCGGCAACCGCTGCAGGTGCGGCAGCATGGTAGTGGCATTCAGTGTAAATTGTATATAGGCTTCATCAATGATGAACACCGTATGCTTGTTATGTGTGATGAGTTTTTGCAGGGCCGCTTCATCCAATGCCTGCCCGGTAGGATTGTTAGGATTGCAGATAAATACCAGGTCGCTGCTGAACACTGTATCCGGCGTAAGTTTATCCCATTGCAGGTACTGCACCTGGTGCCGGTATAGCTTACACGCATCTGCATACTCCGAAAAAGTGGGTGCTACCACCGTGGTAGTGGCTCCTGTGAATGCCTGTGCCACGAGGTAAATAGCCTCTGTGCCTCCATTGGTGACCAGGATGCTGCCAGCAAGCAGCGCGGCCTGACTTTCCAGCAGGGCCTGTAGTTTTGCACCACCAGCATCGGGGTAATGATCTATGCCGGTTACTTTATTCTTCAGATGCTCCTTCAATCCTTCCTGTAAACCGCCATACCATACGTTGGAGCTGAAGTCAGCTTTCACCTGCTGATTAAACAGGTACCCATCGTCTCCGTGTCCTTGTATCATAATGCAATAATATTATAATTCCAGTGCCTTATAAACAGCCGGAATGTCCAGATGTTCACGGATGTGTGTTGCCAGTTTGTTATATTGTTCCTCTTTAAACCGGCGGTAATCGAACTCCTTTGCTACTGCGGGTTTCCCGCAATGCGCCAGCAGATCGTTGATCACTGTATCATTATCCAGGATACCATGCAGGTAAGTACCCCAGCAGTTGGCGCGGAGGAAATACCCGTCTGTGCCGTCATCGGGAAATGTATTTAGCGGAGAAGGGATGGTGGCGGTAGTATCTCCCATATGAATTTCATATCCTTCACACACTTTCTGCTGATCCCGGTAGTAAAAACTTCTTTGCCGGGTTACTTTTTCTTTTGTAAGCACGGTGGAAACCGGCAGGATACCCAGTCCTGGTATACTTCCTGCAACACCTTCCACACCGTGAGGATCCGCTACCTGCTGGCCCATCATCTGGTAGCCACCGCAAATACCGATCACTGCTTTATTTCGTTTATACGCTTCCGTTATAGCGGCAGCGGTACCGTTATTCCTGATCGAGACCAGGTCGGCGATGGTATTTTTACTGCCTGGCAGGATAATAATGTCTGCTGCAGCCAATTCAGCGGGATTATCTGTATAAAAGATATTCACCCGCTCATCTTTTTCCAGTGCATTAAAATCAGTGAAGTTGGACATATGCCGCAACAACACAATGGCTATATTTATTTGCCCTGCGGCAAACCGTTTTTGTTTCAGCGGTAATGAAACCGCATCCTCTTCTTCGATATGAATATCATGATAATAAGGCAACACGCCAGTTACAGGCACGCCGGTAATGCTTTCCAGCATTGCCCGTCCATCTTCAAATAAACGGATATCACCACGGAATTTATTGATGATAATACCTTTGATCAGTGCTTTTTCTTCCGGCGGCAACAGCGCGATGGTTCCGTATACGCTGCCGAAAATCCCCCCACGGTCAATATCTGCAATGAGATATACTGCTGCCCCGGCATGCAACGCGATCCGCATATTGGTGATATCTTTTGCGCGCAGGTTCAGTTCTGAAATACTGCCCGCACCTTCCATTACCACGGGATTAAACCGTTGCGATAAACGGTTAAACGCACCTTTTACTTCATCAAAGAGGGCACGCTTATCATCTTCCATGAAGTATTCCCAGGCCGACTGATTACCGGCCGGCTTGCCGTGCAGTACCAGCTGGGCGTTGCGGTCACTGGTAGGTTTCAGCAGCACCGGGTTCATATCGGTATGACACGGCACCCCGGCCGCTTCCGCCTGTACGGCCTGCGCACGGCCTATTTCCAGGCCATCGGGCGTTGCGTAGCTGTTGAGCGACATATTCTGGGCCTTAAAAGGCGCCGGAGCATATCCATCCTGTTTAAAAATACGGCAAAAACCGGCAGTGATCACGCTTTTGCCTACATCGGAAGCCGTACCCACAAACATTACCGGCCGGAGTTGTTTCATTCGTTCATGACATTGGTGCTGGCGCGAAGATATTAACTTTAAGATAAGAATACCAGCTTATACCGCCCACAAGACGATGACCAGCACTGTAATTATTTAAATATTTCATCTCCTACCCCACTATTAATCGCCGCCTTTTTCACTTTCATCACCGCATCATAACCACCTGCATTGGTAGTAATGGTAAACGGCAATTGTACACCATTTACATCGCGGTAATCGGTGAAGTCGGTAGTCGTTTCTTTTTCGTTGCCTTCCTGTCCGGGCAGGGAAACGGTACGTACTTTCAGGCCCGTTTTTATATCGTAGTAGTTGCGCAGCAATGCCCCGTTGGAGGTAGCAATACTGATAACATAGGTGCTTGTATTATTTACGTCGGCTGTCAGCGGCGCCAGTTCCAGCTTTACATCGTTGGTGCGGTTGAGGTATTGCAACTCCGGGAAAAGGCTGTTCTTATCTCTGAGGATAGCTTTGTCTGCCGGCGAAAGCGGTACTTCCTGTCCCATGCGCATCATGCTTATATTACTGCCATTGATCAGCAGCTTAAAGGCAATTAATTTATTAACCGGAATACTTACCACCTGTAGTATTTTATCCGGTTGTTTGGCCTGCAAAGTGCGCTCAATAGGTGTTCCCTGGATGTTCCCATCTTCTTCCAACAACAGGTCTTTTACACTATTCAGCTTATCGGCCCCGCCTATGGCATCGATATATTTTTTTAATATAGCCGTGCCCGTAGTACCATCCGGTACAGGTTTGCCCAGGTCTGCTTTCCAGCTGTTATTGGCAGGATTGATATCAGGGAAATTACCTGCGGGATCAATGATTACGCTGGTTAGCTTAGTAGTGGAAGGATAGCGGAATGTCCAGCTACTGCCACGCTGCCATACTTCCACGGGCAGATGCATCGTATCTGTTTTACCATTGGCATCTGTTACTGCCAGCACTACCGGCATCGGAAGTTGCTCCAGGTTCTGAATGGTGATGAGTGCGCCCTGTGCAGGGTCGTTCTTTACATACTTCACTTCTTTTACGGCCTGGTCCAGTTTCCAGGTATTAAAGAACCAGCCGCGCCAGAACCAGCTGAGGTCTTCGCCGGCAGCATTCTCTATACTTCTGAAAAAGTCCCATGGTGTAGGATGTTTAAATGCCCACCGCTTAATATATTCCCGGAATGCATAGTCGAAACGTTCCGGACCCAGGATTTCATTTCTGAGGAGATTCAGTCCTGCTGCGGGTTTATAATACGCCGCGATGCCATTGTAATTAAGACCAATAACATCCGGGGTATTCATGATGGCTTCTGCGTTAGCGGAAAACAGCATGGGGGCTGATCGCTGCATACTTTGACGGGCAGCGTATTCTCCCATGTTAAAATTTTTGGTAGAGATCCCGTTAATGAAAGTATTGAAGCCTTCGTCCATCCAGGCATATTTACGTTCGTTGGAACCTACGATCATAGGGAACCAGTTATGTCCGAACTCATGGTCTGTAACGCCCCAGAGGCCACCCTTTGTGGATTTCCAGTTACAGAAAACAATACCGGGATATTCCATTCCACCTACAACGCCTGCTACATTGGTAGCTACCGGGTAAGTATATACGTACCATTTATCTGAGTAGTGTTCGATACAGCCTTTCACATATTCGGTAGATCTGCCCCAGGCGTTTTTGCCGGCTACTTCTACCGGGTAAAGTGATTGTGCCAGCGCCTTTTTGCCACCGGGCAGGTTAATACGGGCGGCATCCCATATGAAGGCTGCGGAGGCGCCCCAGGCTACATCGCGGGTATTTTTACATACGAAATGCCAGGTACGGTTTCCTTTGGGTGTATTATTTCTTACGTCTGCGCTGTCGCGGATATACACGGTTTCATCGCTGTTACGCGCTTTGGCAAGCTGGCTCATTTCCTTTGGCGACAATACCTGTGCTTCATTTACCAGTTGCCCGGAGCCTCCTATCAGCAGGCTGGCGGGAGCAGTGATGGTATAATCGAAGTTGCCGTACTCGAGGTAAAATTCCGATGCGCCCAGGTAAGGAATGTTATTCCATCCGAGTACATCGTCATATACCGCCATGCGCGGGTACCATTGTGCTATTTCGTAGATCCATCCGTTAGCGGTGCGCAGCCGGCCGGTGCGGTCGGTACCATATTCCGGGACCGTATAGGCGTAATCTATTTTCAGTTGCAGGGAGGCGCCTGTTTTGAGGGCATCTGCCAGCTTCACCTGCATACGGGTATCATTTACCAGGTAATTGGCGGAGGCGGTTTTCCCGTTGGCAATCACGCTTACGCTTTTCAATTCAAAACCCTGTGTGAAGCTCCGGTTGGCAAACCGTTCGCCGGAAGCCGCTACCGTAGCGCTGCCGCGGGAATCTTCGCGGTAGATGTTCTGGTCCAGCTGCAGCCATAAAAAGGGCAGTTGATCCGGGCTGTTATTTTTATAGGTAATGACTACGGAGCCGCTTATACGATGTTGAGCCGTGTCGAGGGTTACGGCCAGTTTATAATCCGCCGCATTCTGCCAGTATTTCGGACCAGGCTGGCCGCCTGCACTGCGGTATTCATTACCGGGAGCGGGATAAAATAGCGGGGAAAAAGCCTCATGCGCATCGTATTTGGATACTGTCTGGCCCATTCCCTGCTGCATCCCGGTGCATAATAGCAAGGACGCGATAGCATAGATTCTGTTGATTTTCATCGGAAGAGAATAGATTTAGAAGCACCGAATATACAGAAAATGCCGGCAGTATAAAACCGTTACAGCGAACAACAAAGTGTGGAATTACTTTGCGGTTCGCTGTAACGGCTTTTTATGGGACACGTTTTTTTAAAGACCGTGTTCTTTTAATTCCTTTTTCACATGTTTAAGACGGAAAGCAAAGATAATGCTGAGGATACCCGTTCCCCAGAAGGCCGCCGCCATAAGTCCCAGTACCGTGGCTATACCGAGTGCCGGGTTATCGAGAATAAAGATGGAGATAATAATCAGGCCGATCCCTCCTACCAGCAGCCAGCCCCAGTTGGGCACCTTATCTGTTTGCAGCTGGATGGAAAATCCTATCAGGCTGATACCCTTGAACAGGAACCAGAAAGCCAGGAAAAGCGGGATCACCGCCATGCTCACAGAGGGATACAGCATCAGGATAAAGCCTACCACCAGATCTATGATGCCTGAGGCAAGCGACCATCCCCAACCGCTGTGTACTTTACGGTTGCCTACTGCAAAAGCAATTTCAAAGATACCCGTCACAAACAGGGTAACGCTGAAGAAAATGCTGAGCAATACATAGCTGCTGAAGGGATTGGAAAAAACAATACAACCTGCAATAAGGAATATGATCCCGTTGAGCAGGTACAACCACCAATACTTCACATTATTCCTGATAGCCGAAATGAATTGTGACATAATAATTACTTTAACGTGATGAAAGGATAGTACTACGTTTCTCTCTAACACATCCCATAGTAAAATGTTCGCCGGGAATATAGGCGCACAAAAACCGGGGAAAAGCACTTAACTTTGTCCAAATGATTTAAATCATTTATTTAATAAAAGACGGAAACTATCTTTGTGGAATGAATAAGGCGATCAAGCAAGACAGACAGCCACCTAACTGGTGGCACCAGGCAGACTTCATGGGCATTCACGCGGTGCCCTTACTGGCATTCTTCACCGGTACAACAGCATTTGACTGGATATTGTGCGGTGTACTGTATGTAGTACGTATGTTTTTTGTAACGGCTGGTTACCACCGTTATTTCTCGCACCGTGCATTTAAAACGTCGCGGTTCTTCCAGTTTATCCTGGCGGGAGGTGCGCAAAGCAGTTTACAGAAAGGCGCCTTATGGTGGTCGGCCAATCACCGTATTCACCACAAGCACAGCGATACCCCCGAAGATCCGCATTCAGCGAATGTTTACGGATTCTGGTACGCCCATATCGGCTGGATCATGGGGCCTGAATACAAACCTACCCGTTTTGACCTGATCAAGGATCACAAAGCGAAAGAGTTGTTGTGGCTGAATAAATGGCATATGGTACCTGCAGTGGTATTGGCTATAGCCGTTTATTTTGTAGGTAATAAAGTAAATGGCACCGGCTGGTTCGACTGGTCCGCAGGATTGTCTACCTTATTGATCGGATTTTTCCTGAGCACCGTGCTGTTATATCATGGTACTTTTACCATCAATTCACTTATGCACAAAATTGGTAATAAGAGATATTATACCGGAGATGAATCCCGCAACAGTGCTATTCTGGCGCTGATCACCCTGGGAGAAGGCTGGCATAACAACCACCACTACTACCAGAGTGCAGCCAGACAGGGTTTCTACTGGTGGGAATTTGATATCACCTACTATGTTATCAAAACATTAGGCTTCCTGGGAATAGTATGGGAAATACGCCCGGTTCCGGCCAAACTGAAAGAAAGCAATAAGCTGAAACAGCAGTCTGCTCCACGCGTACCAGTGGAGGAACTGAATTAAGCGGATTTTGTCTTACTCAGGATTAGGCTGATTATACTGATTTAAGGATTTTACTTTTTGGATTTTATACCTGATTTGGGGAGATATAAGTGGATACTTTCGCTTATATCTCCCCAAATCCTTTTAAATCAACAGTGATCAAATCCTTAAATCAGTATAATCAGCCTAATCCTGAGTAAGACAAAATCCGCGTTATTTTTCTATCTTGTCTCCCTAAAATTAAAATTCCATGCAATACACACCCGCAGCAGACAGGTATAACAGTATGACCTACAACAGGTGCGGTAAGAGCGGTTTACAGCTGCCTGCCGTATCACTGGGTTTATGGCACAACTTCGGATCTGTTGATAATTTTGAGAACGGACGCAGTATTATTCATAATGCTTTTGATAAGGGTATCACCCATTTTGACCTCGCCAATAACTACGGACCGCTACCCGGCAGTGCGGAAGAGAATTTTGGCAGGGTATTGAAACAGGATTTCACCGGGCATCTGCGGGATGAACTGATCATTTCCACCAAAGCAGGGTATACGATGTGGCCCGGTCCTTATGGCGACTGGGGTTCCCGCAAATACCTTATTTCCAGCCTGGACCAGAGCTTACGCCGCATGCAGCTCGAATATGTAGACATTTTTTATTCGCATCGTCCGGACCCCGCCACCCCTATTGAGGAAACAATGGGAGCGCTGCACAGCATTGTGCAACAGGGAAAGGCGCTGTACGTGGGACTTTCCAATTATACTGCCGAACAAACAAAAGTAGCGGTAGAAGTATTGAAATCACTCGGTACCCCCTGCCTTATACATCAGCCTAAATACAGCATGTTTGAACGCTGGATAGAAGGCGGACTGCTGGATGTGCTGGAAGCCAATGGCGTAGGCTGTATTCCCTTCTCCCCCCTGGCGCAGGGGTTACTTACCGACCGTTATCTGAATGGTATCCCCGCCGGTTCCCGCGCCAGCAAGCCTACCGGGTTCCTGCAGGAAGGTGAAGTGACGCCTGAAAGAATTGAGAAAGTGAAAAAGCTGAATGTACTGGCACAGCAACGCGGCCAGTCCCTCGCACAAATGGCGCTGGCCTGGATCCTGAAAGACAAACGGATCACCACCGTATTGATCGGCGCCAGCTCCGTTGCACAACTGGACAACAACCTGGATACGTTGAAAAATACAGCTTTTACAAAAGAAGAACTGGACGCTATTGAAGCGATATTGAAATAGTTTTATAGTGGTAAGCCGTTAGCAGGAGATGCTAACGGCTTACGGCTACTTTCTTCGTTTTGCCCGCTCGTATTGCACCGGCCATTTAATTTCTGCACCCAGTTCATGGGCCGCCCTCAGCGGGAAATAAGGATCACGCAGCATTTCGCGGGCCATCAATACCATATCGGCCCAACCGTTGGCGATGATTGACTCGGCTTCTTCAGCCGTGGTAATTAATCCTACTGCACCGGTGGCAATACCGGCTTCCTTCCGGATCTTTTCTGCAAAAGGTGTCTGGTATAAAGGTCCCACTTTAATCTGCTGGTGTGCAGCCAATCCACCGGAAGAACAATCTACCAGGTCCACTCCTTTCTCTTTTACAATGGCAGCCAGTTTTACTGATTCTTCCGGGGTCCAGCCGCCTTCGGCCCAGTCGGTAGCTGAAATACGCAACAGTAAAGGATATTGCTCCGGCCACACTTCACGTACGGCTTCCACTGTTTCCACGAGGAGCCGGATCCTGTTTTCAAAACTGCCGCCATATTCATCTGTACGGTGATTACTAAGGGGAGATAAAAAGTTGTGCAGGAGATAACCATGCGCACCATGTATTTCTATTACCTGGAAACCTGCCTTCAGTGCGCGGATAGCCGCTGCTTTAAAATCGTCTTTCACTTTACGTATGCCTGTTTCCGTGAGTGCTACCGGCACCGGGTATACGTCGTTAAAAGGAATCGCGCTGGGCGCTACCACCTCCCAGCCGCCATCTTCTGCGGGCAGGGCGCGGCTGCCTTCCCACGGCCTTAATGTACTGGCTTTCCGGCCGGCATGGGCCAGCTGAATACCGGGAACGGCGCCCTGCGCGGAAATAAATGCGGTGATTTCCTGCAGCATAGGTATGTGCTCATCCTTCCAGATACCCAGATCGTGAATGGAAATACGGCCTTCCGGAGATACTGCCGCGGCTTCCGTAAGTACCAGCCCTGCACCACCCACAGCCCGGCTTCCGAGATGCACCAGGTGCCAGTTGGTGGCAAATCCATCGGTGGAAGAATATTCACACATAGGCGATACCGTTATCCTGTTCCGGAAAGTAATTTCCCTCAATTGCAAAGGACTAAACAAATGTGACATAAAACGCTGCTTTTAAGACCGTTAAAATTAAGCATTAATCGTATAGCGAAAACATAATATTCAAGACCCGTCAGGCAAAGCAAATATCCCCGGAAAAGCCTATTTTTAGGGCATATACCTATAAGTCCGATGTACCGTTTCCCTGTCCGATGCAAATTTGTTGTGTCCCTTGTGCTCTGTTTTGTTTTCTGTTTAAGTGCTGTTGCTCAACAAAACGCTGATTTTAGTGCTTCCGCTACCAGCGACTGTGAGTCGCTCATTACCAGTTTCACCGATCTTTCTACCGGCAACCCCACTGCCTGGTTGTGGGACTTTGGGAATGGTACCACATCTACCAAAAAAAATCCCGGCGCTACCTATGTAAAAACCGGGAAATACACCGTATCGCTAAAAGTAACTTTTGGAGATGGCAGTACTAAAACGGCTGTTAAAACAGATTACATTGCCGTAAGGGCAAAACCGGTTGTAAACTTCAGTGTATCTTCCGGTAAAGGATGCGCACCCTTCACCACTACCTTTACGGATAAATCCACCGCGGAAGGAAGCCTGCAAAATTTCAGCTGGGACTTTGGCGATGGCGAAGTGTTACAGAACGGCAGCAGTACTCCCAGCCATACTTATACCAAACCCGGTGTTTACAGCGTCATTCTCACGGTAACTGACAGCTACGGCTGTACGAACTTTAAAGTGCTGGAAAAAGTGGTGGACGTAGCACCGGCTATTGACGCCAACTTTACCGTAGCAGAAAAAACGCTGTGCAAAGCGCCGGTAGATGTACTATTCACCAACACTTCCACCGGTCCGGGTACGCTCTCCTATAAATGGGAATTTGATGATGGCGGCACCAGCACGCTCAAAGATCCGTTGAAACATACCTTTACCACCAAAGGCACGCATAGCATCAAACTAACGGTAACGAACGAACGGGGTTGTGCTGCTACCGCATCGGTTACCGACATCAATGTGGCTAACTACGCTACTACCTTCTCTGCCCCTTCACTGATATGTACCGGCCAGGCGGCGCAGTTCCAGGCATCCTTTTCGCCCGTTCAGCCGCAAAGTACCACCTGGGAAATCAATGGCGAGTATACCTGGTCGTACCAAAACAGCGTGATTTACAATCCCCTCGCTGAAGGGCCGCTTCATATTAAGCTGACTGCCTTATACGGCAACTGCCCCGATGTGGTGGAAAAAACCGTTACCGTAAAACCAACGCCCACCGGCCAGATAAGTACAGATAACAAACCTATCTGTAATGTGCCTGCTACTGTTAATTTCAAAGACAATATGACCGGCGCCACCAGCTGGAGCTGGACTTTTGATGACGGACAGACCTCCACTCTTCAAAATCCTACACACGTATACAACAATGCAGGCACCTATTACGTAAAACTGGTAGCCACCAGCAAAGATGGTTGTTCTAATTACAGCACCAATTACCTGTATATCAGTCAAACCGATGTATACCCATACATGAGCAACAACAACGGTTGCGAAGGGCTTAAAGCAACTTTTTATGCCAGCATCAACAATAACGATGTGATCAAAACTTACCTCTGGAACTTTGGCGATGGCACTACATCCACCGAAGCACAACCGGAGCATACCTATAGCAAAGCCGGCATGTATACCGTAACACTACAGTATACTACCGGGAACGGCTGTACGGGAACCAGAACAGTACCCGGCACCGTAGCAGTTTATAAAAAACCGGTACCCGACTTTACTTCTCCCGGCGCGCCCGAAGTGTGCGGTAATACGCTCACTACTTTTATCGACAAGTCGGATGTAGGCACCAGCTGGTCGTGGAATTTCGGCGATGGCAGTTATGGCTACAACAGTACATCCCAGCACAGTTATTCAGAACCCGGCACTTACGATATTACCTTAACGGTCACCAATGGCAGCTGTCCGAATACCATCACTAAACCGGCATATATAAAAGCCGTCAACCCCTTCCCGCGATTCGATATTGAACCGGTGGATTGCAGTAAACGTACAACCGTAACCGTTACCGAGGCTTCTTTGGGCGCCACCAGCTGGAAATGGAGCTGGGGCGACGGTACAGAAACTTCCTATACTATTCAGAGCAGTAAGGTTACGCATACTTATGCCAAATCGGGTACGTATACGATACAACTCACCACATCCGATGGTCATTGCACTACCTACCTAAGCAAAACGGTGACTATTATAGCGCCATCTCCCGTTATTATTGATGCCGACAAAACAGCGCTTTGCAGTAGTGAAACCGTTACTTTTAAAGTAACTTCATCTGCCTCCGGTATTTATCATTATGATCCCTACTACTGGCAGGTGGATGAAAGCACCACCAACTGGGGATGGAACTACGGTACCTATGCGTACACCAATCCGCCGCCTGGTAAGCATAGTGTACGTTTGCTGATGCTTAATCAATTGTATTGCTATGATACCAGCAATGTGATGGAAGTGAATGTACGCGGCCCCATTGCAGATTTTAATCTCCCTACAGAAGCACAGTGTAAAGGAACGGAACTCACCTTCACGGATAATACGGATCTTACCTACAGTAATAAAATAGTAAAATGGCAATGGAACTTTGGTGATGGCACTCCCGTACAATCCTTTACCAGCGCTCCATTCAAACATACCTATCAACAGGCCGGAAGTTATTATTATCCTGTAATGACCGTTACAGACCAGGACGGATGCACCAACACCACCAGCGGAAAGTACCTGCAGGTGAATGGCCCGGTAGCATCGTTCTATGCAGACTATTACCTGGTGAAGCCCGGAAGTACCGTTAATTTTGGGAATACCTCCTACGTAACCGGCGGTAATATTACCGACATAAAATGGAGTTTTGGAGATGGCAACACCTCCAATGAGCCTTACTATGTATCACATTTCTATCCCGACAAAGGCGTATACCCGGTAACGTTAGAGCTGAAAGATAATAACGGCTGTACAGATAAAGTAACACAAAACATTAAAGTATCCGCCGTCGGCGCAGGATTTACCTATACATCAGAATTTGTAAACGGCAGCAAATGCGCCCCGATGATATTCCGTTTCACGAATACCTCCATCAACTACACTTCCTGCTCCTGGGATTTTGGCGACGGCGGCACCTCCGATCAGTTTTACCCGGTACACACTTACACCGAATCCGGGCATTATACCGTGAAGTTAAAAGTAAAAGGCGATGCAGATACAGAAGATGAATACAGCGAGGTGGTAATCGTTACCGGACCTTACGCCACCATTGCAACCAGTGCCGACGGCGGTTGCCTTGAAAAAGAAATCACCTTTACCATCAAGCCTGAAAATGCCACCACCTTTAGCTGGGACTTTACCGATGGCAATGTGGAACAAACCACTGCACTCGAAATAAAACATCATTTCACAGAACCAGGCATTTACAAACCCCGGTTACTACTAAAAGACGACGCCGGCTGCAAAGGCAGCGCCTTCCTGGATCACCCGGTAGTGATAGATCAGCTGGATATTAAACTGAATCCATCTCCCGCAAAAATATGCGATGCAGGAACACTTACTTTTGAACCTGAGTTTAACAGCTATTCTGCAGATGAACTGGGCATTACACCTACTTTTACCTGGACATACGACGCCACACTTACTCCTACTGATATCAATACCACTACGCCGGTATTTCACCTGGATAAGCTAGGCGAATATAAATTCGGCATGACGGCCACCACTAAATACGGCTGCACGCAAACGGTAGAAGTACCGGTAAACGTATATCCGAAGCCGTTAGCCGCCATCAGTGCGCCGGATAAGGCTTGTAAAGATGTACCGGTAACTTTCAGCGGCAGCGTTACCAAAACAAATGACGTTACCTGGAGCTGGGATTTTGGTAATAATACAACCAGTGATATCCAGCAACCACCGGCCTTATCTTATTCCCAACCGGGCCTGGTACAGGTGAAGCTCACCGTTACCAGTAAAGAGGGCTGCACCGACGAGGTAATACATCCACTAAATATTTTACCGTTACCGGATATCAACGCCAGCGCACCGGCGGATTTTGTTTGTCTTGGTAACACCACCGTATTACATGCCGGCGGCGGCGATACTTATGAATGGACGCCCACAACCGGGTTAAATGATCCTTCCATTGCAACGCCCACGGCCTCACCGCTGGTCAACACCACTTACCAGGTAAAAGTAACCGACAACAATGGATGTATCAATAACGATGAAGTAGCGATCCGCGTGGTACAGCCGTTCACGATACAGGCCACTCCTGATACTGTGTTATGCCTCGGCGACAAACTGCCGCTGCATGTATCGGGCACCGACTATTACACGTGGACAGGACCCGGTATCGACAAACCCTCCTCTCCTGCGCCGGTAGCCACGCTCACAGGCGCCGGTCAATATGTGTATGAAGTGACCGGGTTTGACAAAGACAATTGCTTCTCTGATAAAACTACTCTTACCGTAAGTGTAAATCCCACGCCCACCGTAAATGCAGGTGTGGACCGTGAAATAATGGCCGGCATTCCCGTATACCTGGCAGCCAACACCAGCAACGATGTGATCCGCTGGCGCTGGACGCCTGCTGAATTCCTGGACTGTGCCACCTGCGCACGGGTACAGGCACTACCCGATTTCACTACGAAGTACCGGGTAGAAGTAGAAAACGTATATGGCTGTAAGGCTGCCGACGACGTGGTGCTGCACATCCTTTGCAACCAAAGCGCTATATTTATGCCGAACGCGTTTACGCCAAATCGTGATGGCAGGAATGAACGGATCTATCCCAAAGGCAAAGGTGTGAAGGAAATTGAGTGGCTGCGTATTTACGACCGTTGGGGTACCCTCGTTTTTGAGAATACGCACTTTGCTATCAATGCTCCTGCTGCAGGCTGGGATGGCCGTAGTGGTAATAAAGAAGCTCCAATGGGCACTTATATTTATTCCATGCAAACCGTGTGTGAAGGCGGTGAAAAATTTGAGTTTAAGGGAAGTATTACGCTGATAAAATAAAATGACGAACGAAACCATCATACAACACCGGCAGGAACTTAACATCAACGGCTATACGGTAATACCGGATGTATTCTCTGAAAGTGCCATTGGGGAAATGATTGCTGTGATTGATAGCGCGGATCATACCGGCCCGCTGTTCCGGAAAACCAATGACCTCTTCGCCATCCGCCGTTTTTTACAGGAGGTGCCTTCTATTGCCCCGCTGATATTTACACCTGGCATCAGGCAAATTGTACGGGAGCTGTTTGGTGAACAACATGTTCCCGTTAAATCTATTTATTTTGACAAGCCCGGGCAATCCAACTGGTTTGTGGCCTGGCACCAGGATCTCACCATTTCGGTAGCCGAAAAGCTGCCTGTAGCCGGTTATGGCCCGTGGACTGTAAAGCCCGGCCAGTTTGCTGTACAGCCGCCAACAGACATCCTGGAAAGCATTTATACCCTCCGCATTCATCTTGACGATACGGATGAACAGAACGGCGCATTGAAAGTATTGCCCGGCTCACACGCAAAAGGTGTTTACCGTGCCGACAGTATTGATCTGAACCAAACCCCGGATGTGAGCTGCTGCGTGAAGAAAGGCGGCGTGATGATTATGCGGCCATTGCTGATGCATGCTTCCGGACGCAGCAGCAACGGGCATAACCGGCGGGTAATCCATATTGAATTCAGCGACCGGGAACTGGCGGGCGGACTGCAATGGGCGGAAACGCGGATGTTGTCTTTCTCCGGATTGGACTGATTATACTGATTTAGGGATTTGATCACTTTTGATTTAAAAGATTAGGGGAGATATAAGCGAAATTCGCTTATATCTCCCCTAATCTTTTAATCATTATAAAATCCAAAAGTAAAATCAAGGTAATCAGTCTAATCAGTCCAATCCGGAGAAAGACAACATCCGCTCAATACCCCACGTTCTGTTTCAACGTAGCCGTACCGTTTTTAACGCTAAGATCGATCTGGCGTTGCGGAATCGGGAACCTCACATTTTTGCTGGTGAAGTTGCCGTTCACGATGTCGGTGGTAATATCTTTTTCATAACTGAAATAGCGGTTCAGTTCTGTTTGCGCAATACCCCAACGTACCAGGTCAAAATAGCGGTGGCCTTCCATTGCCAGTTCCAGCTTGCGTTCAAACTGGATCGCTTTGATGGCCCATGCTTTCCCGTTAGCCGTAAAGGCGCCGGCAGGATATGCTTTGATATTGTACTTCGCTGCGGGCGTGTTGGTATATCCATCCATCGGGTGGGCCGGGTTCAGGTATGTTTTCACCCAGCCAACGGGGTTGGCGGCGCGGGTGCGTACGGTGTTTACGTGATCCTGTGCAGTGCTCAAACTTCCGGCCTGTGCCTGGCATTCAGCAGCCATGAGCAGTACATCGGCAAAGCGGATCAGTACGTAGTTGATGGCGTTGCCCGGCGCCCAGCCGTTGCCGTCGTAAAACTTATCCTGGGTAGCCTGCATGTATACATTTTTGATGGCGGCATAGGGACCTGCGGATTGCTGGTCACGTACCCAGTTCATGCCGGGGTGGTTGCCCCAGTCGAGGAAAGGAATACCGCGGCGGCCAACTGTCCAGTCGAGGCGAGGGTCCAGGTTGCCCGCATCCGGTGTAAAGGCGGCGCTGCTGGCTAACCCCATGTCATTTTTTACGGGATGATCATTAAAGTTATCGATGTAAGGCAGGCCGTTGGCATCGGTGCGGTAAGAGTTTACCAGGTCTTGTGAGGGCTGGTAGAAACCGCAGCAGCTGAAAGGTCCGTTGTAAGGATAGTTCAGCATTTCGCCCTGGTTAGCATTGCCGGTGCCACCGGAACCATCGTTGGCGCTGTACTGGATAGAGAAAACCGCTTCACTGTTATTCTCTGTAAAAGCATCAAAATTATCATGGAACTTTGTAGTGAGGGCGTAGGGAGTTCCTTTGGCAGTAACACCGTGTGCAATCACATCTTCAAAGATGGGCATGGCTTCTGCGTACTTCTTTTCATAAAGCAATGTTTTGGCCAGGTAAGCTTTGGCAGCCCAGCTGTTAGCCCGACCAATTACATCCTGTATTTCATTGAGATTTTCAGCTGCATATTTAAAATCCGCTTCAATCATTGGCCACACGTCTTTATCGTTGGGTATCTTGTATTCATCTACATCCAGCTTGTTATAGCTGTTGGAATTTTCATCTACCCAGGGAACATTATCAAACATCTTTTTCAGGTCTGAATAATAATGCCCGCGAAGGAACCGGGCTTCCGCTGCCAGTTCTTTCTTCTCCTCTTCCGTCATATCTGTAACGTTTGGAAGAATGTGTAATACAAAGTTACAGCGGCGCACACCTTCATAATTTACGCGCCATTTATCATTAAAAAAGCCGTTGGTGGCATTTCCCACGAACGTGCCTATCTGCAATATGGCGGCGGCATCGCCGGGATCGCTGCCTTTATGGGCATCTCCACCGCATACGCTGCCATAGATCCAGTTGTCGGGCGACACGGCAAAACCGCTGCCACCGGAGATATTCACCATATCTCCATCTTTAAAATCCTGTCCGTCCAATGCGCCATAGGCGCCTATGAGCAATGTGTTCACGCCCTTTTTATTGGTGAGGGAAGATTCTTCCAGGGAAGATTGTGGCGTGCGTTCGAGAAAACTCTTACTACAACCGGAAATAAAGGGAGTTGCAATCACCGCACTCAATAGTATATGATATAATGATTTCATGATCCTGCTTTTTTTAAATGAGCAATTGTTAGAAACCCAGGTTAATTCCAATGAGGAACTGGCGCTGGTTGGGGTAGGCGCCTTCGTCTACACCAAAGTCCGTGATATCGGAACCACCGATTTCAGGATCCAGGCCGGAGTATTTTGTAATGGTGAATACGTTGGCGGCCTGGATATACACCCGCAGCTTTTCTACGTGTATGCCCGATAGCAATTTAGTAGGCAGCGTATAGCCGAGCTGCATATTTTTGGCCCGGAGATAAGCGCCGTTTTCCACCATATAAGAGTTGGGTACGCCCTGTGTGCTGGTAGATCCGTCCACTTCCTGGATAGGCGCTGTTGCGTTGTGGTGATCGGGACGCCAGGAATCATATAAGGCAGTTTTGCTTTTGGCGCTTTCAAAAGATGGGTAGAAATCGCGCCACCAGCGCACGTTATTCCAGATCTGGTTGCCATGTGTACCGAAGAGGAAGATGCTGAAATCAAATCCTTTGTAAGTTACGCCCAGGTTGATACCGTAGGAGAAGTCGGGGTTAGGATTGCCGAGGAAGGTACGGTCGTCCGGTGTAATGATACCATCGCCGTTCACATCCTGGTAGCGGAAGCGGCCGAGCCCTTCGCCTTCCTGGTAAATGGCGTCGGTACTATTGGTTACTTTCTTTGCCTGTTCATCTGCTGCTGCAATTTCTGATTCTTCGTTCCAGAAGCCGATCACTTTATATCCAAAGAAAGAGGAAACCGGTTGTCCTACTGCGTTGCGGATGATGTTGCTGCCATCGAAGCGGCGACCGTCGCTATCGAAGTAGTCTACTCCATCTGCAATTTTCACGATTTTATTTTTGTAGGTGGTAAGCGTACCGCTGATATTTAACTGCAGATCTTTGTTGATATTTTTATGCCAGCCGATGGAGAAGTCGAACCCTTCATTTTTCATGCGGGCGATATTTACAAACGGCTGCGCGCCGGTGCCGGCCAGTCCGGGCAGTTCCGGATTGTACAGCAGGTCTTTGATGTCTTTGCGGTAGTAGTCGGCCGAGAAATCCAGTTGTCCGTTAAACAGGCTGGCATCGATACCGATATTTGCATTCACATCGCTTTCCCATTTGGCATCGGGGTTACCGATTTGTGTGCCTGCAAAGCCTGCGTTGAGACCATTGTTAACGCCGGCCAGGTCGTAATAGGAAGAGTTGCGGTTGCCACCGTACAGGAAGTAGCCGTTGTTAACGCTGAGGTTTAACTGGTTGCCCATGATCCCCCATCCGCCGCGGATCTTCAGGTCGGAGATCCAGGTGATCTTCTTCATAAATTCTTCCTGTGAAATACGCCATCCTGCAGTAATAGCGGGGAAGGTTCCGTAATGATCATTTACAAATTTGGAGGACCCATCGCGGCGCAGGGTGGCGCTTAAAAGATAGCGGTCGTTGAATGAATAATCCACGCGGCCCAGGATAGAAAACAGTCCTTCTGACTGGCGGTTGCTGTAGTTGGTTTGCGTACCGGTACCCGTGCTCAGGTCGGGGAAGTAATCATCGAAAGTAAAATAATCTTTCGTGGTACCACCTACTGCGCGGCTACGGCTATCAAAAGATTCCGTGCCGGCAATTATTTTCAGGTCATGTTTATTAAAGGTCTGGTGATAAGTAAGGGTATTGGTCCAGGTCCAGCTGTGTGCGTTGTTAGAGCCTTCTGTGTAAGAATTGCTGGTAGAATTTTCTTTGTTTTCATACTGCGGGAACAGGAAAGAGTGCGACCAGCCGGAGGCTACTTCCCCACCGAAGCTGGTGCGGAAAGTCAGGTACCTGAGGAAGTCTACTTCTCCATATACATTACCAAACAAACGGGTATTCAAACCTTTATTATTCCGGGTACGGTATTGCATGGCTACCGGGTTAAAAGCGTCGCCCAGTGCGTCTCCGGAGGAGCCGGCAAAGTTGCCTTTGATATCATATACCGGTATAATACTCTGTTCGCGCATAGCATGACCAATAGCGGCATCCGACGTATTAATATCTACCGAAGGATTTTCTGACATCGAAAAAGCGAGGTTCTCTCCCACCCTGATACCGGGTGTGATATTATACTGGGTGTTGGAACGCACGGTATATCTTCTCAGGTAGGTGTTCATTAAAGTGCCTTGCTGATTAAAATAATTCAGGGAGAAGAGATAGTTTCCTTTATCGCCGCCGCCGCTTACAGCCACATTATGACTGGTAATAGGCGCCGGGCGGAAGATCTCGCGGTACCAGTTGGTACCTGCTTTGTTGGCCCTTGAAATCTGGTAGAAGCTATTATAATCGTCGAGGTCAGTATAGTTTGGATTTACATAATAGAGAGATGGATCAACGGAGGGATCTCCTTCCATTGCGCCCGATGGCAGGATATAATCCGGAATAACGGGTTTTGTACCATTGCCATAGAGTTCCGTTCCGGGATCCAGTCCGGAATTTTTATAGGCCAGCCACCGGAGATCGCCCTGTTCCTGCGGGTTGAGGGTATTCCATACGTTGCCATTTTTCGGATACTGGCGGCCGTAGTAGCCATCATAAGCCACCTTTACTCTGCCGGAGCCGCGGCGGGTAGTGATGATGATCACCCCGTTGGAGGCGCGGGAACCGTAGATGGAAGCAGCACCCGCATCTTTCAATACCTGCAGGCTGGCTACATCGTTCGGATTGAGGTCCGCAATATCAGTGGTAGGCACGCCATCCACTACATAGAGCGGGGAATTGGCGCCAAAGGTATTTACGCCGCGGATACGGATCTGCGGGGATTCTCCCGGCTGACCGGACCCTATAACGGTAACGCCTGATGCCTGTCCCTGTAACTGTTCAGTTACCTGGCCGGAGGGTTGTTTTTTCAGGTTATCGATATTCACTACGGCTACGGAGCCGGTGAGGTCTTTCTTCTTTTGCGTGGTGTAACCCGTTACTACTATTTCATTCAATGCGCTGGAACCTTCTTTCATGGTAACGTTGATGAGTGATCTACCGCCAACGGGTATACGTTGTGCTTCGTAGCCGATGAAAGTGATATCCAGTTCATCACTGCTTCTTCCCGGCGCCGCAATAGTATAAGAGCCATCGGCATTGGAAACGGTGCCGATGTTGGTTCCCGCAATGCGGACTGTTACACCGGCTACGGGGTTACCCTTTTCATCCCTTACCACACCTTTCACCGGGTGCTGTTGCTGTATGGTGGCTGGTTCTGTGGGAACGGGAACGATGGTTTTTTCGGTGACCATGTAAAAGTGTTCCCTTACCTTTTCGAAGTGCAGGTTAAAGGGAGACAATGCCTTGCCGAGTGCTTCTTCGGCCGACTGGCACGCAGCTACCGACAATTGTATCTTTTTGTTTTTAACCAGGTTGCTTTTGTAGGCGATGGATACCTTGAAGTGTTCTTCGATCAGGTGAAGAACAGTTTTCAGGGATGATTCATCTGGTTGCGCTTCCGCACTGTTACCGGTTTCGGGGGGAACCGGGTGGTTGCCGGCATCAGCTAATTCCTGGGCTGATACCGTTTGGGACAGGAAATACAGGGCCAATGCTTGCATCAGCAAAACACGTAAACCTTTTTTCATCTTGAACAGGTTTTAACGATTAAGAATAAGACATCTATAAAATCGGGCGGCGAGTGTTACGGTTTATGGATCCAGACTTCATCGCCTCTTTGGTTGAATTGCATACGGAAAACCTTACCCAGCTGTGTCATCATAGTATCGGCGTTGTAAATGATAGGCATTGAACCCGATACTTTATAGTTTAATAGTTGTGTGTCACGAACGATTAGTTTTTTACCAAACACCTGTTCCATAAAAACGGCCGCATCTGCCAGTGTAAAATCATCCATGATTAACCGGCCGGTGTGCCAGGAGGTGTAGTGTATGGCATCTACACTTTTCTTGGTATAATCGCCATCCTGTTTGTTGTAGCGGAGCATTTCCCCGGGCTGCAGGTATAGCGCTGCAGCTTTTCCTTTATTGGTTTCGCCGATATTGAGCAGGATACTTCCCTGCTGCAGTACTACTACTATTTCTTTACCGGCGCTGTTTACGTTGAACTGTGTACCCAGCACTTCCACATCGAGATTATCGTATGTATGAACGATAAATTTCTGTTGGGAGGCAGTATGTTTTACATGAAAGAAGGCTTCTCCATCGAGCCATACTTCGCGCTGCCCGTTTCCGGCTACGGCGTACAACAGGCGGGAGTCGGCGTTCAGCGTCACTTCCGAGCTGTCCGGCAGCATCAGCTTCCTGGTTTCTCCCAGCCGGGTGAAAGTGCTGAGGATAGCCGGTTGCGGCCCTGCAGGCTTCCACCACCACCATGCAGCGGTGAGCAGGATACCCAGTATAACCGCGGCGGCATATTTGCCCACGCTTCTCCAGATGGATGGACGCGCCGGCATCGCTGCTGCCTCCTCCTCTTCTTCCAGTCCATTCAGCACGGCATCCCACAGTTGTTCCTTGTCCGGTGCGGACAGGGAATAATCGCGGAAGCGGATGCTTTGCACGAGTTGCCTGGCGTTGCTGATGACCGGTTCTTTCTCCGGGTGCTGTCTGAGCCATGATTCCCAGAACACATTCCTTTGCTCCGGGTGTAATACCCATTGCTGAAAGTCTTCATCCATTGCAAACTCCCGGGCGGTGTACGATAAATAGTTACTGGCTGCCAAGAGAACGTGCTTTTACCTAAAGAGCAGGTAAAGCTTAAAATCTCATCACTTTTTTTCAACTTTTTTTTATTTACCTAAAAGCAGCAACAGGAGCGGCATAGGGAGATTTTTTTTGAGGATGCCGATGGCTTTGGAGATGGTATTATATACAGAATCGACCTGCATGGACATGATGTCGGCCACTTCTGTATAGTTCAGATTCTGGAAGAAACGGAGATAGATGGCTTCCCGCTGGCGCCGGGAAAGATTGCTGAGGGCTTCCTGGAGGAGACGTTTTTGTTCTTCTGCGGTTTCGTGCTGGATTAACTGGTTTTCGAGAGGAAGGGTATATTCAAATTCAAAGGCTTCCCATGATTCGCGGTGCTGGTACCGGCGATCTTTACGCAAAGCACGGAGCAGCCTTCTTCTCAGGCTGCTGATGAGGTAATACCGGACGTTCCCGATATTGGTGGTCAGGTGTTCCCTGCTGATCCAGAGGTCCTGGAACAGATCCTGCAAACAGTCTTTGACTCTTTCTTTGTCCTGGCAAAAATGCATGCCATAATGAAAAAGGTCATCGATGTGTGCATCGTATATTCCGGCGAAAGCGTGGCGGTCACCCTGTAGAAAGAGTCCCCAAAGTGAGGAATGGGAAGCCACCACGTGTAGCCCCGATCTGAAGGCTTTCCCTGTATTCATACTATTCTGGTTGATCTGCTAAAGCTTGTTAATTATTCTGACACTTGCAAATATTTTTTGGTACAGGATATGTCTGGTGGTATATAACATTAAAACTGAACGATATGAAAAACCTCACTTATTTGTTACTGTCATGCCTGGTACTTTTACTCAGCAGTTGTGAAGTGATAGGCGGAATATTCAAAGCAGGCGTATGGACTGGGATACTAGCCGTAGCAGTGGTGGTGGGCCTGATTATTTTTTTGATAAGTCGTGGAGGCAAACGGGGATAGTTTTATAAGTGCAGCCTTGTAGCGGATGGTTACAAGGCTGCATTGTTATCACCTGCGTATAGAGGGTGAGTTCTTCTACTTTTTTAGTATTTCATTCATGGCTCCAACGTCCACACTGCCCGCGTGTTCCACTTCTTCCTGTGAAGGGACTCCGGGTAAATGCTGATGCGCATTAATAAAGTCTTCTATCTCTAATAAACCTGGTAATTTATAGGATGCGTGAAAAACATAACCCGGCCAATCGGTGGTAGTTACCTTTACACGTTTTGCTTTAATGTCACCATTTACCGCCAGTTTCACCGTGGGGTTATTGGTGCCGATCGTTGGAGGCGATACGCAACCTTTCCTGCCCGGTTAAACTATTGTTGGTTAGTATTTTGGATATTTTTTAAAAAACTATATTCAAAATTTTGAAAAATAAAATAATTAACTACTTTTGCATCCCGTCTAAGCGGGGAAATCCCGGTAAAAACGGGACGTAGCGCAGCCCGGTAGCGCGCTTGCATGGGGTGCAAGAGGTCGCTGGTTCGAATCCAGTCGTCCCGACAAAATGGCTAAATGACTTGTAACGCTTTGTTACGGTTTAAGCCTAAGAAGCTCGCAGATATTGAATCTGCGAGCTTTTTTTATTTTCCGCACGTATCATCTTATTTCAAAGAATTTCAAGTTGTCTGCAGAGTAATCCGGTGAGTAGGTCAGTGAGTAACTTCACCTACTCAACGTAGATTACTAGTTATATGTATTGAATTGTATATCATTTTATTACATAGCATATCAAGTTATTCCAATTGATATGCAGGGCTTTGTTTCTACTCATTTTTTTGAACTGCGAGGACATGAATCAGTGAGTAATTATTGTTCATTTAATGAGATAACAACATGAGAAGTGAAAACACATTTGGCGTCCGTTACGCCATTCGCCAAAACAAAAACAAACGAAAAGATTATTCTGTATTTGCCAGAATTGCCTGTAACAATTCTCCCGAAAGAGAACTCACTATTAAGGGAAGCTTTCCTCCCGAAGATTGGGATGAAGGAAAAGGATGGCCACACCTCAGAACAAAAGAACTAAGAGAGTTTGCCACACACCTGGAGAAGCTAAAATCCAGGCTAACGGCGATTTTACAGGAATCAAAGTATCTGGACGGACGCTATAAAATAGTAACAAGCGCTAACTTCAGTTTTTTCCTATACTCTCGACCAGATAACCAAGTTACAACTAGTAGCCACGACCAGTGAATTGCCAGTCGCAGAAAATCCAAATGCTCGTAGCTCACAGCCACCGTCTTGACAAATAAACTCATGATGCCCGCGACTTTGATGAGTAAGAAAAATCTTATTTACCTGGTACTTCTCAAAAGGTGGATCATCTGGAACTGGTCCAGTACACTCCAGGATCCAGCCATCCCGGGTTTCCTTGCTCAGAAAGTCCGGCCCATCCAGCCCACAGATACGAATAGTACTGCCTTCTAAAATGTCATAGCCGGAAATAGTACCTGCCATGGGTTCATAATTCTCCCACCAGGAAGTCTCTTGCCGAAAAAATCTTTCCCCCGTCAGGCAGTTAAATAGGCCAACGCCCTGGCTGGACAACACTGTTAAAGCATCTGCTTGATCAAAGCCTATATTCTCAAGACCACCAATAGCGTAGATATTTTTATGTCTCCACATTAGCCACTGTTGTTTATTATTAACTTAAAACATCGCATTACTCAGGTAATAGGTGATGTGTAAATCTGACATAAAACAAGTTCTCATGATCTAATCTTTAAATTTAAATGACCGTGCTACCCGGTCAAACGTGTTGCGATACCTGTCTGCATCTTTTGTCTGTGTCCCTGCCGTAATTATGTAGGCAACATCATCTTTTGGGAATATATAGCTAACCAGCGTTGCCTTTATACCTTGGGGTTCCATGTTATACTTATACCAGGCCCCTTTCAGGCTATCTGTCTCAATGATCCCCTTGTCTAAAATAACCGCGCTTGGGATAGATAGCTTTATCTGCTCAATTGCTTTTTTTACATACACCTCGAGGCTTAAGTTTTGCATGCGTTCAGTGATCACATTAATATTGGTATTGGGATCCGCGGCTGTTTTAGGTGCTGATAAAAAATAATAATCAATGCCGTAAACCATTTGATGCCTGGTTGTCCAGCCGACCGGTACATCAAGCCTGTATTCCCGCTTACCCGCATTCAGGTTTTTGGTATCAGGTATCTGTTCAAAAACATCTTCGGCCGCCTTGCGGTAATTGCTTTTATAGGTACAAGCTGTGATGACAACTAACAAAAAAATAGGTATAGTTCTTATTCTCATTGAAATTACTTTCTTATATAATTAGATCTGGCGCCGCCCTTATGTGGGAATTGTACATATCCTTCAGGTGGACGCGGAAGCAACACTTCACAGTCCTTTGAACATAGATTGGCCAGGAGTGGCAGTACGTCTGTTCCAACCTGCAGGGAAATCCAAAGTTGATTTGTTTGTGAATAGCTCATCTCCTTCCGGCATACGCTGCATTGTAGATTATCTCCATCGTATCTGGCCGGATTATTATGCAGATCGGGGAACCCACGTTTACCTT
This sequence comes from Chitinophaga ginsengisegetis, assembly GCF_900168065.1. Classification (GTDB taxonomy): domain Bacteria; phylum Bacteroidota; class Bacteroidia; order Chitinophagales; family Chitinophagaceae; genus Chitinophaga; species Chitinophaga ginsengisegetis. Next base: position 598,389 of record NZ_FUZZ01000001.1, read on the forward strand.
TTAAATGGGTATAAAGCGCCCGGGTACTGACCGTACTGCTGCTCAGTTGTTTACAATGAACTATTTCATAGGGATACCAATGTAAATCGTAAGAGGTATATGAACTGAAAGTTTCCAAAGCATCCATCTGCCCTATCTCAACAGGAATCCGTTTTAACATACTTCCATATAAATTCACGCGTTTTACCTTTTTCATTTGAGCAATAGACTCAGGCAGGGTATATATCTGTTGGTATAATTCCGGGCCAATACCTTCAGCCGGGCAAAACTCCTCTCTTTCCTCGCTTACAACCAGTGTTATGTATGCGCAAAGTTTCCTCCAGGCCTCCGAACTCCGGTCCTGGACATCATTCTTTATCTTTGGAAATCCTTCATCCATTTTTACCGGGCTTTTTTATCCCACAAAATATAACAATTCTCGTTCAAGGAATGAAATAACCTTCTGTATATTTAACCGATCTGTCACTTATAAATTGTCATTTACACATGGACGAACAATTAGAAAGAATAAAAGCCAAATTAGAACAGCTCAGAAGTTCAGATCCGAACAACGGGCTTTTTGGTGCCAGCACCCATAAATACAGGCTGAATCCGACAATTCCAATAGATAAAATCAGGAAATTTGAATTAGCCCATAACGTGGATTTACCTAGTGACTATGCAGCATTTTTGATGAACATTGGTAATGGAGGTGCTGGACCGTTTTATGGTCTGGAACGATTGGAAGATGCGCTATTCGACGACCTGGATTACAAAAGACCAGATGCTTTATTAAACCCTGCAAAGCCCTTTTTACATACGGAAGCCTGGAATCAAACATTTAAACCGACAGTGAACTATGAAGAGGATGAGGAAGAATACGAAAAGCAGCGGATTGAGTTTGAAGAAAGATACTTTGATAGGCAGCAAATGAACGGAGTGATTGCAATTTGTAACTTTGGTTGTGGTGTTCGCCTGAGCCTGGTGGTAAATGGACAGGAATATGGTAACATCTGGACAGATGATAGAAGTAGTGATTACGGTATACATCCTTCCTATGAACTTGGCAACAAAGACAAGATAAGTTTTTTGAACTGGTACGAATTGTGGCTTGACAAATCCTTAAAAGAAAGAGCAGGTAAATCACAAAAAATACGCGGATAGGTATTCTTTGCTCTCAATCCTACCAAATCACATCATCTGTATATGCTTTGTCTGCATAGTCCTTAATTATTACTGCAATAAATATGTCTTGTGCCGGATAACATCTCCCTACCTGAAATTTCACTTTTATGAGAGATTATACCACTCGTGGAATGGCATACATGAATACTGCACCTTTTGGTTCTGCATTCTTAGCCCAGATCCGCCCGTGAAGCTTTTGAATAAAATCCTTACACATAGAAAGCGCTATCCCTGCTCCGTGTTGCGTAGACGAGCCAAAATTACTGGAAACGGAAAATAGTTTACTCATCGTCAGTTCATCTATGCCCTGCCCCTGGTCTGCGACAGACACTGTAATCGAATTGCTGTCCTGAGTGCAGCTAATCACAATCGTGCCGCCTTTAGGAGAAAATTTAATCGCGTTGGATAGTAAATTCCGGTTAACAAATTGTAGCATTTCTTTGTCCGATGTTGCAGTTATATGCACCGGTATCTGGTTAGACACCGTGACTTTTTTGGCGTCCAGCTGCTGCTTCACGATATCGGCTGATTCGCTGAACAGGTCATATAGTACTAGTGTTTCCGGTTTATACCGATAGCCGGACAATTGCTGCTTGATCCACTGTAATATAGTGTCAAATGACTCCAGCATACCTGAAGCTTGTTTTTCTATATTGCCATAAAACGCTTCCATCTCCTCTTTTGTAAATCCGGGGTTATCTTTCATTAAGCTGGCAATACTTATTGTATCGATAAGCGGAGTCCTGAAATCATGCGCTAAAATAGAGAAGAGTTTGTTTTTGAATTCATCATTTACCTGCAGGGATTTATTTTGTTCCAGTATCTTTAGATTAAGCTGTTCCAGCTCACGGTGGTGTTTACGTGAAATCTGGTATAAACGATAAATAAAAAGGAGTAAAAATGCACCAACTACACAAATGGCAATTAGCAACAGGATCTTGGCCTTGCTATTCTTATTGATAATACTTAAAACAGCATTGTCACTTTGTATGGTATTGTATTTAATGTAGTCGCCGACAAATTTTTTCAGCTTTTCATTCTCTTCGGCCATTGCATTTTCCAGCAGCTTTTGAACACTGATGATTCGATCTCTGTTACCCGACAATTGTGTATAGCTCAGGATGTCCTTCAATATCGGAATTAACTCCAGGACATACTCCTTTTTTTTAGCCAATTGATAACTACGCCAGGCATAATGTAATGCACTATCCGGTTGGTTCTTATAAAATCTGGTAAAGGAACTCAGTAAATAAATTTCCTGATCATCAAGTTCATATCTCCGTGCGTCAGATAACGTGGTATCAAGGAGTTTTAGCGCATCCATCCTGCGACCTTTTTTTAGCAGCAGATCGACTTCCAGTTCATTTACTGCAATGAGCACCCGGTGATCTTTATAAATATCTGCAATCTCCCGGGTCTTGTTGATATAATACTGAACGCTGTCGTCTGAAAGCGACGGATTGCTCATGCAGTAATTTGCATATGCCAGGCTCATAATGCTATCTCTTCTGCCTGTCCGTATGACCTGGCGGAAAAGTTCAAGGCCCTTTTCAGCGTCACCCAGACTCAGGTATACATTACCCATGTTCATGGTCACCTGGCTGACATTTGGAGTGTCCTTTTGTCCCTTGTAGTCCGACAAAGCACGTGCATACAATTGAAGCGATTCCTGGTACATCCCCCTGATGTAAAGTACGGAAGCGATTACATTATCCGCATCTGCTTTTCCCTTGGGATATTGTATCTTACTGGCCAGCTCTTTAGCCATCATACCAAAATAAAGGCTGCTGTCAATATCCTTCATATGATAAAGCATCCCCAATCGGTTAATCGAATTGATATAACTAATACTATCTTTAACAAAAGATAATCTCTTCCGCTCTGCACTTATCAGATTAGATTGTCCTTGTACGGTGCCACAATAAAATGGCAAAATTAGTAAAAGATAAGGCGTCAGTTTTGATCGAAACATGGTTTTAAATGGAAATGGCTTAAACTAATTTATTACTTAATTTGAACAAACACGGTTAAAAGTTTGCCGAAAATCTTCCTTTCGTTTAGAAATCTCTTGACCTTCTTCCGTTTGCTGCTTCACAGGGTTGATGATTTTGGTTACGGGATATGCATTCATTAAAGTTCCCTCTTCTACAGATTTCAAAGACGGGTGAATGAAATAGCTTGTGTTTACAAGGGAAATCTTTAGTTAATCACCTTTGACTTCAAAATATAAAATATCAGTGTAAATTACAAATCTAAGTTGACCTTCATCTACAGCAGGACTTCCGGCTGGGACACAGCATTTAGCATTACCCGGGATATCTTTAACCCTTAACCCTAATGTTAACGGCATATTGACTTTCTTCCCCGATGGCTGCTGCCCGTACTTATTGCATTGTTCTTAATGTAGCCTTCTTAAACACGGCTTGCGCAAAATGAAGTCCTGTATTACCAGGATGAAAAATTTTTCCTGCTTAACTGCAGGTGCGACCAGCAGTGATTTCCCGCAAGTAAGTTTGATGCCGCCAGGAGTTATCGGTGATTTATGGAGGTTATTTCTTTTTCCCGTGGGTTATTTTAAGCAGAACAGCTAACATCTCTTCCGGAAGAAATGGTTTGTCGAGAAAATGATTGATATCCAAACCAGTAAAGCGGGTTCTTACATCCGCCAGGATATCAGCGGTAAAAACAACCACCTGAATGTGCGGATATTGCTGCCTGATGAGTTTACCAAGTGCATAGCCGTCTATACCAGGGATATGAAGATCTATCAGCGCTACATCGTATGTGATGCTTTGCAGCAAGTTGACGGCATCATTGCCGTTTGTGGCTACATCCGGAATGATCCCAAAATATTTTAGCTGCTTATCAGCTACCATGATGTTAACAGTAGTGTCTTCAACAAGCAATACCTGCAGCCAGCTAAATTTGCCTGCGTAGGCTGCTAGCTGATTTTGCAGTGATGTTTCATCGGTTGTTTTAGTAGCTACTTTTTCAAAGGACAGGTCAAAATAAAAATTGGAGCCTTTTCCGGGGCTGCTATCTAACAAGATCCGCCCTCCCAGCAATGCAATCAACTTGCGTGTAATTGCCAGTCCAAGACCGGAGCCAGACAACTGGTGGGAGGTAGTAGTGTGGAGATGTTTGAAAGTTTCGAAAATTATTTCCTGGAGTTCCGGAGGAATGCCTATGCCAGTGTCTTTTACGGAGAAGCGCAAAGTTACATTCTTGTCTGTTTCTGCTGTTATCAGAACTGATACGGATACTTCGCCCTTTTCTGTGTATTTAATCGCATTACTGATCAGGTTATTCAGTATCTGGCTGATACGGATAGGGTCGGCCAGAATACAATGCGGCATATTTAAGTCTACCACAGTATTTAACCAAAGTCCTTTTTGAATGGCTTGCTGATTGAGCTGGACTTTAATTTGCTGGATCAATTGGGATAAATTCACCTCAGAAAAGCGCAGTTCCAGGTTGTCTGTTTCGATCCTGTTAAGATCCATGATGTCATTGATCAGTTGTAACAGGTGCTCTGATGAATATAACAGGCTGTCGATGTACTCTTCCTGTGCAGGATGGTAATTCATTTTCAGCAGGTGGGTAATACCAATAATGCCGTTGAGTGGTGTACGTATCTCGTGACTCATAGTAGATAGAAAGTCAAATCTCTCTTTCGCTGATTTTTCAGCTGCTTCCCGGGCTTCTATTAATGCCAGTTCATCTCTTTTCTTTTCGGAAATATCCATGATGGCTCCTTTGAGTGCCACCACCTTACCATCACTTAGTATGGGTACGCAGATGGCTCTGACCCACTTCCTGCAGTTATGAGAATCATTGGCAACTAATTGGAGTTCCACATCATAGGGAGTTCCCTTTTCAATAGCCTCCTGTACGCATTCCTGCAGGATCAGCCGCGACGCTTCATCGTGCAGGCCGTATACCTTATCCATGGAGAGAATAAAATCTTCATCTACCTCGTTTATCCGATAGGTTTCCCTGGACCAGAATATCTCCCCCGTCTCCATGTGATATTCCCAGCCACCGGTTTTTCCCAAAGCCTGACTAAAGTCCAGCAGTGTATTGCTTTGCTCCAGTTTACTTTTCAGGATCAGTTCATCAGTTTCATCCTGCACATAACCTATCCGGTATTTCGCTATACCGTCTTTACCAGGTATCGCCCAGGAGTTAACCCGGCAATAACGGATTCCCTTAACAGGGTGATTAATTCTGAAAGAAAGTGATATGGGATGGCCGGGGTTGTTGGTATTGGCCTTCAGGACAGCCTTCAGCGCCCCTAAATCTTCCGGGAAGATTGCATTTGTATATCCCTGATTCAACGCCTGGGAAAGCGTGAGTCCCGAGATTTCCTCCAGTGCAGGATTTATGAAAATACAATTGTCTGCAAGGTCAAAACAAAAGGCCCCCATTGGAGCATATTGAAAGGCTGTCAGCAGATTGGGGTCGCCATCCAGGGGTGACTTCGGTTCATTTTTCATACGGTTTAACCAGGATTTGTCAGAGGGGTAAATATCTGTTGTTAATAGACCTGGCCTACCGGTATAACCAGCCAGGTCCTGACTAAATATATGAAATTTGTCTGATTTAAAAAATACATGGCAGTGTGCCTACAGGTGTCAACATAAAAGATGCAACCCCCGGAATTTGACATTCCAGGGGTTGCAGTCATTGTTTAACCTCTCTTTAATCCATGAAAAAAAACAGTCAATCAATAATTTTCCTGTCAGGTAACAGCAGCTTGTTTACGGCAGTGACACCCATTCCAGTTTCACAATGGAGTTATCCATGCCGGAGTTAAAGGTGCCGCGTACCGGGTATTTAGCGGCATTATATGCGTAGCTGTATGTATTGGTAATGCTTCCGGATGAATTGGCAGAACTGATTGTTTCTGACAGTACGTTATGTGCTGACAGGTTAACAGCGTTTGCTTCCAGCACAAAAGCCAGTGAAGGTTGTTCGTGTTGTGGATTCTGCGCCTTGTCATAAGTGTAATGCAAAGAGGAAGTACAAACAAATTTGCTATAGCCCGGCTGTTTACCGTAGTTGTCCACCCTTTCTACGTTTCCATTCTGATCCCAGGTAAACTGTTCGTAGCCGGTATTCTCCCACTTACCGGAAGAGGGATGTTTGCCAAAATGATAACGTGTTTCCAGGTTGCCGGCTGCATTATATGCGAGCGAATCATAAGTAAAAACATCGCCATTGCGATAGTACTTTACCATATCAATTTGTTTGCCGTTGGCGTTGTAACCATAACTGGTGAATATATCGCCGGTAGTAGCGTTTTCGTCATCGGCGAAGAGTGTGCGGGCCAGGCGTCCGTTTTCATAAACAGGGAGGATCACATCCGTATAAGAGGCATTCTCTGTTTTACGGAACTGCAGCATTTTTTTCAAGGTTCTATCTGCATTATATTCGAACTTTGTCTCGCCTGCACCGGAAGATATCTTACGTAGAAAAGTACCGGTAGTTTTGCCGCTATCAGGGCGAAATGAGAACAGTAAAGCTGGTATAGCTAACAACAACACGTAGCTTCCCCCTTTGAAAATAGATTTCTTTTTCATATCATTTAAATTTATGATTTGCTAAACATGAAGAATGTGACTAACAACGATGTAAAATTGCTGCGAATCCTTCCCGGTTTTTGTTAACGGCGGGTTAACTGTGTTAACTAGTTGTTAAGGGAGGAGGAATAGGCTTTAAAAGGCGCCATGGTGCTATTCTTCAGCTAATTAAAGACATTCTTTGTAAAAAAATGGGTATTTTCAATTAATAAGTGACGTTACGCAACGGAAAGAATTCGACCGGATAATACCTCAAAACCCAATATCCAATGACGCAGTTATTCAATGATGTCATGGATCTTATCAAAATAACGCGATAAACCATAACTATGGAAACAGCAATAAATTTATCTGAACTGACAGATAATATTAAAAATCAATTTAAGCCGCAGGCAGCGGGCAAAGGTATCCTGCTTAATACCCTTATGAATAATGATATTCCGGATGCATTGATCGCCGACCCGGTGCAGCTGAAGCAAATCCTGGATAATCTTGTTAGTAATGCGATAAAGTTTACTGATAAGGGCGCCGTCACCATCGGGCTTCAGCTAAAGACACTAACGAAAGACCGGGTAACAATTTACTTTTCTGTAAAAGACACAGGTAGAGGTATTCCGGAAGAAACGCATGAAACAATCTTTAAAAATTCAAAACCACTACAACAGGCATCCGACGGTAAACATACTGGCACCGGACTTTGGCTTACACAAAGGCTTGCGGAATTGCACAACAGTAAAATTTTTCTAAAAAGTACGCCGGGAGAAGGGACTGAGTTTTATTTTGAAATGTCGTTTCTGCTGGCCAATGACCGGCATAGCGCCGCTACAGCCGCCCGTAATAATATGCTTAGTCAGCATAAAAAAAAGCTGACCGGACTGCGCATTTTATTTGCAGAAGATAATCACATTAATGTATTGGTGGCTAAGAAACAATTGGAACATTTTGGCGTTATTCCGGATTGCGCCTATAATGGCCTGGAGGCGCTTACTATGCTGGAGAATAACAGCTACCATGTTGCGCTGTTGGATTTGCATATGCCTTCCATTGATGGTTATGCACTTGCAGAAATTGTGCATCGTCAATATCCTGACACGCACGTCATCATTTTTACTGCAGATATAATGACCGAGGTGAGGACAAGACTGGCCCAATTGCATGTTTATGATATTCTGAATAAACCCGTTTCCCTGGAAAAAATGTATGAGGTACTGTTGAATGTGGCACGCAGCCGGAATATTGTTGATTGATATGCTATAATTCCATTGATCTGCTTGGAACCGGCAGCTCCTGAAGAATGATGATCTCAACAACAAACCACACCACAAGCCCTCCCAGAGCAAGCCCCGCTATGACTCAGTCAGAACGGGTTCTGCGAAGGACGGAGAAAAAGGCGACTGCATTCAGGATTCCCAATCCGAAAAGGAGCCAAGAACACTAAGCAGGGTAATCCTCTCCCATTTCATTTGAACAACTATCTTTTGTGCCAGTTGTTCTTTTCCCGGATATTCCATTGTTGAGGTCATAGCTTATAAAATAACAGAACCGAATAATGAAATAAATAAGTTCAGAATTTTTCCGGTTTATCATACTCTATCACCTTCACATTAAACTTCGCATAGCTGAAGTCTCCTTTCTCCAATTGCCATATTGCTTCAATATTGGTCGGAATGATTATTCCATTCATCTCTTTGTATGCTGTTAGTCTACCAATCCAGCTTTCCAAATTTCCTTCATTCAGCCGGATATAACTAATGTAGGGCTGTCCTTCTCTTAATACATGTCTAAAATAACGTTGTACAGGTTCAGGCAAATAAGCTATTTGGTGATAACTGAATGTCTTGCCGGGAACACTTTTTGACAGTGAAAAAAGTCTCTTTACTTCTTTATTAAATTGGATAGATAAATTTATTCTGCCGGCCAGCAGGAGAATTACGAGAAATCCAACTATTGTAAGCGTAACCATCATAAGTCTTTTGTATTCTATTTTGTCATCTGTTTTTGGTGTGCTAATTCAGAAGCTGATAGATTGTTATGACGATGATAATTATAAAAATTGCAGTATAAATCAGCTTCGTAAATTTTGCCAGCCAATTAGGAAGATAAATATCAAAGTTATCTTTTGTAGAATTTGAATACTTCCGTGCAATGAGCGTTAAGGGGCAGGTGTTTTTAAAAATCAGCAAGGTTATGCCCTCCAGGAATACCAATCCATACCCTATCCAGAGCCGGTTATCAAGCTTATTGGCTAGTACGGCATAAAGCATATAGAAAATAACAAAATTGAAAAACAGCCATATTAAAGTGTGAATAATTTTAATAAGCATCAATTTTGTTTCACTTTTCATTTTAAGATAGTTTTTATGTACGCATAAACCAATCAACAGGTCGCCTGAGCGAAACCGGATCGGGGTAATTTTTTATATAACCTGTACGCAAAATAAATTGAACATTGCCGCCGATTCCAATTGATGAGTTTAGTCCTTGATTAGTGGATGGTTCTTCTAATATCTGCGTCATTGGGTGGACGGCTATATTCTTCTTCCGTATTTTTAAAAGCAGTCTTTGCAGCCGTTTTCCTGTTTCAAGAAGCGTTGCTACTGAATTGTCTTTACTCGCAATTAATAACCAACCGGCAGATTGAGAGACTTGTTCTCTTACACGATCAACCCCTTGCTCCCTAAACCTTTTTTTCATTACATCTGCTTTCCCATAAAAATTTCGCAGAAACCAGGCAGAAACCCCTTCTATTTCCATACTCGCCGTCGTAAGCCCATCACAATATTGTTTTGCATCTTTACCTGAAAACCTTATCCATTCTGCCAATTCTTTTTGTGCAGCATCACGGTATGCCTGAACCCTATTTGCCTCAATTGTTTGTTCATTCAGCCATTGAAATTCTTTTGTAATATTAGGTATGAAGTGCAGGAAATCAGGTTCTTCGTTAATTAAATAATCAACATCCTCTTTTTTTAGGCCCTCTTTCAAATAGTTTGATCTTACTGTTCTGCGTTGTTTTATTTGCTGAATATCATACCTGGCTACATGGGTTGATTTAATCAATTTTACATCCATAACGTTTTCATCCTGGTTAGTAGTTGCCAGAACGTTAAATTGACAATTATAACCCAGATCATTTGCCGCATACTCCAGATTCTGCAGAAAAGCACCTATTGACAAGATTGTTTCCCGTTGCGTTGGGTCAACACCGGGAAGCCATTTACTTTTATCATTACCGATTATCCAATGATAGGGTTCATTGTATTTTACAAACCATGGCTGCGTGTTATGCCCGCTCGGAGCAAGTGAGGCTAAAAACAAAATTTCTCTTTCATCAGGCTTAAATGGAAATTTTTCCACCGTATCCGTTTTCATATCATCCCTCGTAAAATTACTGGTATCGCCTGACAAATAATAGCCTCCTGCTGCCACCAGAACGGTAGCGCCAGTAATGCCTATGAATTTTCTTCTGTTCATTAGTATTTCCTCCAGAGTCTTACACTTAAATGTATAATGTATGAAAACATGGGCACAAGGCTTTCATTTTCCACGGCTTGTTTTACCTCATAATTACGGGGTTTGGGATGCCAGAATGTACCCATTGATGTATCCGTTTGAGCAATTGCAACCGAAGGAATGGACAGGCTGCAACGAAAAAAACTGAGAGAGAGATACCTGACTGGCATCCTTACCGGAAAAATTTTCATTACCTGGGATCTTTAGCGTGACGATATTGAAAACAAAACTATCTTCAGCTACTTCTATTTTCAATGACTGCAAATACTAAAGAACATGATATTCGTCAGGGTCATATCATAAAATATTTTAATTACCGAAGATGCGAGCAAGTGTTTATTCAACACCATAATACTAACGGGCACGCGGCCTTACGACCAGGCCCACGTTCAGGTAGTCGAAAATAACAGGACGATCTGGAAAATCAATACAAAGATTCGCTGCCGCTCAAGGTTTCTAACGGAACCCGGACTCTGATAGCCGTTTACCTGCTACTTTCAATATTCGTCTATACTACAAACAGGGAAGCCAGGTCATCACATTCCCGCGGCAATCCAGGATGGAATACGATATCCTCATATTCACGAGCCAGTTTGCTGCATTCAGCTAAACAGCCTGGCCAATCAGTGGGGCCATTGCGTCTTTCTATTTTTGTGATTCGAATAGAGGCAGTATTGAAACTGCCTCAAAAATGGTATAAAAATACCACATCACCTGTATAAGCAGGCTTCGCCTTCCCTTTAATACTAAGCGTAGCACCGATTACCACTTTGGTAACTCCTCTTAAATCGACGATGGAATTGAGTTTCGCTTTCAATTGTACTTCGTCGTTCACAAACACTGCCTGACCAAACTTAAATCGCTCTATACCGTAGTTTATTTCCATTTTAACATTCCGGATGTCTGCAATTTGCTTCCACAAATAAGGAATTAACGCCAACGTCAGATAACCATGAGCAATAGTCGTTTTGAAAGGCCCTTCACTTTTTGCTCTTTCCTCATTGCAATGGATCCATTGATGATCCAGGGTTGCATCCGCAAATTTGTTGATCTGCTCCTGGTCTATTTTATGCCATTCAGAGCTACCTATTTCTTTACCCTCATACGCTTGATATTCTGCGAAACTGGTTACAATTACCATAATTCTTTCTTTTATTATTTATAGATACAAGCGCCCAGGCAATGTTTTTTTTGCCATTGCTTCAATTTATTATACGGTTGTAATGTACATCTTTCTTTGAAAAGAATCCAGAAACCCCTCTTTGGGTATACATAACAGATTCGGCTAAATCAAAAGCTGATTTGGATAAACCGGTTTAATACAGGTATGTGATCTTTGCTATTGCAAAAGAAGAACATTATGCGTGTATTTGTTACAGGAGCCACAGGCTTCGTTGGTACTGCCGTTGTGCAGGAATTGATAAACGCTGGTCACCAGGTGCTTGGCCTGGCCCGGTCAGACGCCTCCGCTGAAAAACTGGCGAAAGCAGGCGCAGAAGTGCTCCGTGGCGACCTCGAAGACCTGGATAGTTTACGGGTGGGCGCCGCAGCAACCAATGGTGTTATCCATGCCGGATTTATTCACGACTTTACCCGATTCCCGGAGGTTTGCGAAGTTGACAGGAAAGCCATAGAAACTATCGGCGAAGTATTGGCCGGTTCCGACCGCCCATTGATCGTTACCTCCGGTACGGCACTGGTAAGCCCGGGGAAACTGGCTACAGAAGATATCATTCCCTCTTTTAACCCTGCCTGGCCGCGTGCTTCGGAACAGGCAGCAGATGCCGTGTGCGGGTTGGGTGTACGTGCTGCGTCTGTCCGTTTGTCGCCCTCCGTACATGGTGATGGTGATAAGCACGGATTCATTCCTATATTAGTTAATACCGCCCGTGAAAAAGGCTTTTCCGCTTATATCGGCGAAGGGCTTAACCGGTGGAATGCCGTACACAGGTTGGATGCCGCCCACCTGTTCCGCCTCGCCCTGGAAAATGCAGAGGCCGGCGCCCGCTATCACGCCGCCGCCGAAGAAGGGGTTACCGTTAGGGCTATTGCTGAAGCCATCGGCAAACAACTCAATATCCCGGTAAAATCAATAGCGCCCGAAGCCGCCGCTGAACATTTCGGCTGGTTTTCGCATATGGCGGCCATCGATTGCCCCGCATCCGGTAAACTGACACAGGAGCGTTTGAACTGGCGCCCTATGCATTCAACGCTGCTTGCAGATATTGATAACGGAATTTATACTGGTCAGCAACTATAAAGATTATCGTAAACGGTTCCTCAGGTAACGTCAGTAAACCACTTACGGCAACACTGGTTGCCCAGGGCCATCATGTAACCGTAAAAAACAGGTGGCTATTGAAGCCTTAGGCGCCAGGAACCGGTTATCGTCTCCGTTTCCGATAACCAGGTTCCTGGTCGATTTCTCCAAAGAATTTGCGGTGGCTTATCATGGAAGTAATTAACTTTAATGAAGATGAACAGCCAAAAGATTTTCCGTTTCAATACCATCACCGAATATCACCGGGCCGTAGGGTTGCCTAACCCTGCGCATCCGTTGATCAGCGTGGTTCATCTGGATGACATTCAGCAGCCCATCGCCGATATTCCTTTCAGCCTGATCTACGACTTTTATTCCATCTCACTAAAAAAAATGCAACATGCCAGGTTTAAGTATGGGCAGCAGGCAAGCGACTTCGACGAAGGGGTGTTGTTCTTTATGTCGCCCGGTCAGTTATTCGGTATTGACCTACCGCACAATAGTGAGGTGAAACGGCCCGAAGGCTGGATGATCCTTATTCACCCGGATTTTTTATGGAATACCCCGCTGGCAAAAAACATCAGACAATACGAGTTCTTTAGTTATTCGGTATATGAGGCACTTTATCTTTCAGATAAGGAAGAGGCTATGATCACTGCCATTACCCGCCAGATTGAACAGGAATACAATGCGAACATAGACCGCTTCAGTCAGAGCGTGATCATTGCTCAACTGGAACTTCTCCTTACCTATTCGGAGAGGTTTTACCAACGCCAGTTCGTTACCCGTAAAATCGCCAGTCACGAACTGCTGGCACGCCTGGAAGATTTTTTATCTGCATATTTCAGCAGCGGCGCATTGGCCCAAAAGGGCTTGCCGAGCGTTACGCTCATCGCCGAAACTTTAAATATTTCACCGGGTTACCTGAGCAGCTTACTTAAATCTCTGACCGGCCAGAGTACCCAACAGCACTTGCACAACAAACTGATTGAACTGGCCAAAGAGAAGCTTTCCACTACGAATCTTTCGATAAGCGAGATTGCATATGAACTGGGGTTTGAGCATCTGCAGTCGTTCAGTAAACTTTTTAAAACCAAAACGAACCTTTCGCCAATGGAGTTCAGGCAGTCGTTTAATTAAGTTATGAACGGGCGGTGGTGGCGGGCGCGGAACAACATTGCATGCATGAACGTACTTCCTTAACGCTTTGATAATATAAAGCGATTACTTTAGCCTAAAATCAACCGGCTTACATGCAAGCAGCGCCTTCTATTACTGCCTCCTTATTATTAGCCTTCCGGAACGGAGAAACATGGGCTTTCAATGAGATCTTCACCGTTTACGACGCCCGCCTGATGGCCTACGCCGCTAAAATATGCGCCACCCGCCAAGATGCGGAAGAAGTTGTACAGGATGTGTTCATCAGTCTTTGGGAAAACCGGTTGGGTATTGAAGGCCCGGATATTTCCGGCTGGTTAATAAAAGTATGCCGCAATAAAGCGCTTAAATCCCTTCGCAGGCACGTATTCCAGGCCGATATTAGCACGCTGCCTGATCTGGCGGCTACCCAGCAGAACCCTCTTGAACAACTTTACTTTGATGAAATAGAAGAATATATCCGGCAGGTAATTCAAACACTTCCGCCTGCACGTAAAAAGATATTCCTCATGAACCGTGAACAGCACCTGAGCTATCAGCAGATCGCAGATGAACTGGGCATTTCGGTATTCACCGTTAAAAAACAGATCAGCTTAGCCATCCAGCACCTGCGTGCCACCGTTACCCCGTATGCCTGTTCACTGGCGCTGATCATGCTTCCGCCAATGTTAAATTAATGTTACCGGTACTACTTTAGCTGCGCTTTGGGGTACTTCTGTTAAAAGTACCTCCCTATGCCGGTTCCAACTGAATTATTAAAAACGTTACTCTTAAAGCAAAAGCAGCAAACCATTACCGAACAGGAAATGGTACTGCTCCGGTTATACCTTGCCACAGCAGGCGCAGAAGCGGCCCTGGATGCGGTGGATTTTTCTGATATGCCGGAAGCTGGTGGTCAGCCGCATACGCCCGCAGACGTTCGTTATCAACGTATCCTGCAGGCAATCGATCAGCCCGCGGAAGCCCGCAGCCCCTGGCGGAAATGGATTATCCGTGCCGCTGCCGCAGTGTTTTTAACAGCAGGCAGCGCGGCGCTGCTGCACTATCTTTTACCGCCGTCAGCAGCCCCTGTACAAATGCTCACCTACCGCACCGGTAACGGAGAGATCAAAGCAATTACTTTACCCGATAGCTCACGGGTGTGGCTAAACGCACGTTCCGTACTCCACTATCCTGCAACATTTAATACCCCTCAGCGCCAGGTAACCCTGGAACAGGGACAGGCATTCTTCGATGTAGCACACGATCTGCAACACCCGTTTATCGTATCCAGCGGCCAGGGAGTACAAACAACAGTGCTGGGCACCTCATTCACCGTTCGGGTAGACAGTAATACCGCCAATATCCAGGTAGCTGTTAAAACAGGTAAAGTAAGTGTTAAGCAGGCCAGCCATCCGGTTGCGGTACTAATGCCCGGAGACCAGGTTGATTATGATGTGCAGCAATCCCGTGCAGCAGTCAGCAAAACAGATACCGCTGCCATCAGCCAATGGACATCCGGCAAAATTGTATTTACCCAGGCCAGCTTTGCCGCCATAGCAGCCACTATGCAACAATTATACGGCCTACAGGTAATAGCAGGCAATACAAGTATTCCACGCAACCGTTACAGCCTTACTATCCGCTATGATGCCGATCCGGTAAAGCTGCTGGAAGTTATCAGCGTCATAAATGGTAATCGTTGCGAATGGAAGAATACTACACACACCATAGCAGTACTCCATTAAATAAAAAAGTGCCTGTTAGAGCAGGCACCTTACACCCGGTATTGGAAGTACCGGTATTTATTATACAATAAACAAAACGAAAGTATGATTTTTTTTACCCGAAGCAGATTAAAAATCCGCGTATGGACAGCCTTGCTGGTATTGATTCTGACTGTCCCTTTATCATCGCTGTTTGCACAAC
The DNA here is from genome assembly GCF_900168065.1 of Chitinophaga ginsengisegetis. Classification (GTDB taxonomy): domain Bacteria; phylum Bacteroidota; class Bacteroidia; order Chitinophagales; family Chitinophagaceae; genus Chitinophaga; species Chitinophaga ginsengisegetis. The sequence goes on from NZ_FUZZ01000001.1 coordinate 613,974, forward strand.
AGCCCTCCGCTTTGCTGTCTAAGCAAATAACGTTGAGCTTCTCAGGCGAAAACCTGCTGGCCGGCCTGAATAAAGTAGCGCAAACGGCTCAGATAGAATTTGCCTTTAACGCGCAGCACATTGACCGTTACGCCGCGCCGGTAGCCAGCTATAAAAAACGTTCCGTAAATGATGTATTGAATGACCTGCTGCGTAATACTCCCTTAACCTTCAGGGACCTGAACGGATATATTGTGATCAACGAACAACAGGGTGTAAAACCCGCTGCAACCACTATTGTAAGGGCGCCGGGAACAATAGGCGGAAAGGTGGCCGATGCAGAAACAGGACAGCCCATTGCAGGTGCTACTTTCCGCGTGGGCAATAAAGGCACACAAACAGCGGTCAACGGCGCTTTCAGCATAGTTATGGAAAAGGGCCGGTACACCGCAATTATCAGCCATGTGGGTTATGTTACCAAAGAGATCAGTGATATTGTTGTGAAAGACAATGAAACCTTTACACTGGATATTATGCTGAAAAAAGATAAAGGCCAGCTAAAAGGCATTGTGGTAAGAACAGCAGCCGGCAAAGAAAACGCAAATGCTTTATTGTTACGGCAGAAAAATGCCGCGGAGATCAGCAACGGTATCAGTGCAGAGCAGATTGCCCGCACACCGGATAAGAACATAGGCGAAAGCCTGAAGCGGATCAGCGGTGTAAGCATCGCGGATAATAGATTTGTACTTATCAGGGGTATAGGCGAACGCTATAACGCTGCTATGCTGGATGGCGTAGCGCTGCCCAGCACAGAGGCGCAGAACCGCAACTTCTCATTTGACCTGATCCCTGCGGGCCTGGTGGACAATGTGGTGGTAAGCAAAACGGTAACGCCGGATATGAACGTGAATTTTGGCGGCGGTGCGGTTCAGATCAATACGCGCGACATTCCGAACGGAAATTTAACCAGCATTACAGCAGGTGTATCTTACAACGACCAAAGCACCGGAAAAGATTTCCTGAGCCATCAGCGCGGCAAATACGATTACCTGGGTTTTGATGATGGCCGGCGTAATTATCCCGCTGGTCTTCAGCAAACAGACCGTAATGTAGGAGAGAACATTCCACTCACCGAAGCAGCTTATGAAGAAAAGCTGATAGCACAAAGCAAGCGTTTCAAAACAGATAACATAAGCGTGTACCGTTATAAAACAGCGCCTTCTCAAAACTATCAGCTCATCATAGGCCGCGTATATGCGCTGGATTCCGTAAGTAATAATAAGCTGGGCTTCACAGGCGCTGCTACTTACCGCAATACGCAAAACATAAATATCATTGAAAAACAAAACAGGGGCGACTGGTACGCCGGTGACGATAACCCTGGTAAAAGTTACGGTTACAATACCACGCTTGGCGGCCTGCTTAATATTGGCTTGCAATGGGGTAAAAGCAGGTTAAGCCTGCGCAACACTTACACCCACATGTATGATAACGTACTGGTACGGAATATAGGATACAACAGCGATAATCCAGGAGAGTTTAAACCGCAGAATGTACCCAGCCGCATCCAGGAAGCAGACGACCCAACGTACACGGACCTGCTGCAGAATAAATTGTCCGGACAGCATATGCCGGGCAAGGTCAAAATTGAATGGAACATTGCCCACACCGCTATCAGGAGAAATGAGAAGGACATGGTTATAGCAAACAGCGGTCCGATGTTGGTAAGCGGAGCCTATAGGTATGTATATGGCTCCAGCAGCTCATCGGAACCACGGCCGTTTCCCTTGTCGCGCCATCATTACAGTAACAGGGAATCACATAACTCCTGGGATATAGCAGCCACCGTTCCTTTTAATACAGGCAGCATTTCAAACAGTTTTAAGGCCGGTTATTTCGGCAGCGCAAAAAAAGCAGACTTCGACTGGCAGATTGTGGCGCTGGCTGCTGACCCTTTAAAGATCCCCGACAGCATGCTCAACGTACCACTGGGTTATATGATCAACCCGGACAATTTCTCCGCCAATGGGTACTTCTACATGGCATCAAGCTGGTGGAATGATCGTTATGCCGGTAAAAGCAACATCCATGCAGGTTATTTGATGCTGGACACAAAACTGGCCAGCAAGTTACGCCTGGTATGGGGAGTGCGTGCGGAATATTACAAATACACGGAAATAAAAAATGGTCTTAATATTAAGGGAACCTCTGCATTCAGATCTAAAGAGGATAAGCCCCTGCAATGGCTGCCCAGTGCAAATATAACCTATAGCCCTGCGTCCATGCTTAATATCAGGGCAGCTTTCAGCAGCAGCGTGGTGAGGCCGGAGCTGATGGAAAACAGCCAGTTCTGGCGCTATAGCCCTTACCTGGGGGCAATGTTTGGTAACGAAGGTGTTTATAGTACCCGTATAAACAGTTATGATCTTAAAGCCGAATTATTTCCGGCAGCCGGCGATATTCTTTCCGTAGGCGGTTTTTATAAAAATTTCGATAAGCCGGCGGAACTAACATATGGCAACCTGGTGTATTACCTGCGCAGCGCCGATTGGGCAAAGGTGTATGGAATTGAGTTTGAGCTGCGTAAGCGCCTGGATTTTATTGGCAGCAGCAGGTTCCTGAACAATCTTATTGTTTATGGCAACTATACCCTGCAGAGATCATCTGTTCGTGGCACCTTTGAGATCGCGGACCCTGCCGGCGGACCGGATCTGCAGGTGCCCGCCAAACAAAAACGCCCTATGTATGGCCAGTCGCCTTACCTCTATAACGCAGGATTGCAATACAGCGGCAGGCGCCTGGGCTGGAATGTAGCGCTCAATGGCGGCGGTTATAAGACTTATGTGGTGGCTGCCCTCTCTGATGAAATTGAGTATGAAAAACCCCGGCAGCAACTGGATCTTCAGATTAGCTATAAGCTGCTGAACAATCACCTGGAAATAAAGCTGAATGCAGGCAACCTGCTGAACAGCCCCTCAACATTCTTTACAAACAGAGGAAGCTACGAGAAGAATCCGGATTACACCAACCTTGGCGATTACAGTGAAGCATTACGCTTAAAACCAGGCTTCAGTGATAAATATGAGCCTGGCGACCTGGTTAAATTCAGCCAGAAATTCGGACGTACCTACGGCACGACTGTTTCTTACCATTTCTGATCTAAAAAACATTAACATGAAAGCACCCTTTTTATACCTGTATATTATCTGTTGTATGTGCCTGCTGGCTGCCTTACCTGCCTGTAAAAAAGGAGAGTTGGTGAATACGCCGCAGGAAAGAGCTGTGAAGATGCAGTTTAAAGGCGCCATATTAAATGATACCCTAGAATTTGTTTCCAATGATAAAGTTATTGGTGAGGCTATCAATACCTGGTTTAAAATGACAAATGTCTATTATAATCCTCATGAAAAAATTCAGCTGCGTAAAAAAGCAGACGGGAAAGTAGTCGGGGAATTTGAAGTGATGCCAACCCCTTTTTTGCAGGTAAAGAGAATATTCTACGATGGCGTAACTGCAACGGACAAACTGGAGCTGACGCCGGTGTCAGATACCAATAACATGGGTTTTCGTCTGAAATTCGCTACCTCTTTCAAAGACTTCTATGGCGGTCCGGTAGACGTGGAAATTCTCAATCTGCATATTGACTATAACACGTTTGAATTTAAATTTACTCCGCTTAAAACAATAAGCGGCGTAACCACTACGTTCGGCGATTTTTTTGAACTGCCTCCGCTGGCCACTATTGAAGATAGTTACGTTTTCAAAGTATATAAGGCAGGAACAAAGGAGCTCCCCTACACCAGTTTAGAGAACGTTGAGCTAAGCAATCCGGAGTTCTATTACGGGGATCTTACAAATGCCTATTACTTTGTTGCCGGTGACAGCCGGCTCCTGTCTATTTCACCATACATCGGCTTCAATGGGGATCATGATGTAGTGACCGATGGCTATAGCGTGGAGGACTTTTCATCCGCATTTAAATAGCCGGTGTCCGGTGCTGGACAAAGAATGTCCATTTGCGGACAGTTATTAACTTGTAATTGAGCATAAACAGGCCGTTCCTATCCTGGAACGGCCTGTTTAGTTAGTTGGCACCTGATTTGTTCGATAAAATATAAACTAATACCCTGCACTTATGCGTCGAACGTATTTAGGTGAATTTGAAGAAGTGGTTTTACTAATGGTCGCCATCCTCGACGGAGAGGGCTATGGCGTTACGGTCAGCCAGGCGCTGGAAGAGCATACGGGACGTACCGTTACATTCGGTACGGTTCATAACACGCTGATCCGGCTGGAAGAGAAGGGCTTTGTGCGGTCCGAACTGGGCGGAGCCACGGCCGAACGTGGTGGGCGGCGTAAACGGCTGTTCCGGATCACTGCGCTGGGAAGCCGTGCGCTTCAGGAAATTCAGCAGCTCCGTCAAAACCTCTGGCAATTATTACCTCCTGACACACTTCGACCTGGCGGCTTATGAGATCTCCTGTTAAACCGCCCCGTTGGGCCCACTGGCTACTCATCAAACTGCATCCTGCCAATACCCTGGAGGAGGTAGAAGGTGATTTGGAAGAGCTCTATACACACTGGTATAATAGATCGGGCAAAACACAAGCCACGCTGCGTTACCTCTTGAACGTGGTGTCAGTGCTGCCGCCGTTTGTGCGCAGAAGAAAAACGAATGAACACCAATATTATCAACAACCGGGATCCCGGATCACCTCCAGCTTAACATCTATCATGATTCGGAATTATTTAAAGATCGCGTTTCGGAACCTGAAACGGCAAAAGGTTTCAACCAGCATTAATATAGCTGGTTTAGCCATTGGATTGGCTACCTGCGTACTGATCATGCTTTATGTGCAGGACGAATTATCCTACGATCGCTATAATGAGAACGCGGACCGGATCTTCCGGGTTGCACTCAAGGTGCGGCTAAATGGTGACAATGTTGGTGGGCCAATCTTAGGCGCAAGTGCTGCCCAGGACTTACAACAGGAATTTCCGGAAGTATTAAAAACAACACGTATCCGGAATCAGGCAGGTGAGTTTGTAAGCTACGGAACAACCTCGTTTAAAGAAGAACATCTGCTGTATACCGACTCAACTTTTTTTGATGTGTTCACCATTCCGTTCCTGGAAGGGAATTCAAAGCAGGCGCTGACCGAGCCAAACACCCTGGTATTGACGGAGGCAACCGCCCGGAAATATTTTGGCAATCAGGACCCGGTCGGAAAAGTCTTGTTATTTGGCAGGGAAAAGACGCCCTACCGGGTTACAGGCGTGGTCAGGAATGTACCGGCGAACTCCCATTTCCGGTTTGATATGCTGGCTTCGTTAGCCACTTATGGAGAGCAGCATAAGGGATGGATCTATAATATGAACTATTATACCTACCTGCTGCTGCCAGAGAAATACGATTACAAACAATTGGAGGCTAAAATCTCCCGGCTCGCTGAAAAAGAGGTTGGGGCTGAATTGCAGCAGTTTATGGCAATCAGCCTGAAACAGTTTCGTGAGAAGGGAGATGATTTCGGGATCTTTCTCCAGCCACTCACCAGTATTCATTTGTATTCCCCTTTCGGAAGTATTGAACTAAGCCCTGGGGGAAATATTCTATACGTATACGTGCTTACGGCCATTGCTGTCTTTATGTTGATAATAGCCTGTGTGAATTTTGTGAACCTGTCCACGGCCACGGCTGTCCGGCGTTCGCGTGAGGTAGGGATACGTAAAGTACTGGGTTCTGCAAAAGGGCAGCTGCAGCTACAGTTTCTGATTGAATCAGTTTTACTGGCGATGATGGCATTGATGATTGGATTGCTGGTTGTAGGGCTGTCGCTGCCCTATTTTAATCAGCTGACAGGCAAGACCCTTACAATTAGTTTATTGATCAACCCATTTGTGGCGGCCGGGTTAGTAGCGGGTGCTGTGTTGGTGGGGCTGCTGGCAGGTAGTTACCCGGCTTTTTACCTATCCTCCTTTAAGCCTGTTTTAGTCTTGAAAGGGAAGATCACTGCCGGACGCGGAAGCTTCAGTCTGCGAAGCGGTTTGGTGGTGTTTCAATTTTTCATCACCATTTCCATGATCATTGCCACCGTTACGGCAGACCGGCAGCTACGTTACATGCGCACGCAGAAAGTTGGTTTTGACCGCGAACAGGTGCTGGTTATTCATGATACGCATATGCTTCGCAATAACGAAGCCGTATTCCGCGACAGGATCATTCAATCTCCGCAAGTCAGCATGGGCACTATTTCAGGACAGGTGCCCGTTGGGAATTCAGTTATGGATAACACCACCGTAATGTCGAAAGAAAATCCTGATAAGGGTGTTATGAGCCGGTTCTATTTTGTTGATGACGCGTATATCCCTACATTGGGGATGCAGCTGGTCCAAGGGCGTAATTTTTCAAAAAGTTTTGCTACCGATTCGTTCGCTGTTATTCTGAATGAAACGGCTGCACGGGCCTTAGGCTGGGAAAAGGATCCAATTGGAAGAGAGCTGATAGGCAACACGGATGATAATGGTGCAAAAACATATTACCGGGTTATTGGTGTCGTAGGCGACTTTCATTTTGAATCTCTGCGGCAGAAGATCGGGCCATTAGTCATGTTCCTGGGTAGGAATTCAGGCAATATCCTGGTCAAAATCCATACGGATAAACTTCCGAAGTTGCTCGCTTCACTGAAGCAGCAATGGGAGTCATTTTCTCCGGCAGCCCCTTTTTCGTATTCGTTTTTAGATGACCGCTTTGCGCAGGTTTATGTTGGCGAGCAAAAAATAGAACAGGTATTAACCCTCTTCTCAAGCCTGACTATCTTCATAGCCTGTTTAGGCTTATTCGGATTGGCGACCTTCACCGCCGAACAACGTACCAAAGAGATTGGCGTCCGGAAAGTACTGGGCGCATCCGTTAGCAGTGTGGTGGCCTTACTCTCCAAAGACTTCCTCAAGCTTATTCTGATAGCGCTGGTGCTGGCTTCCCCAATTGCCTGGTGGGGTATGGATCAATGGCTGAAGGAATTTGCCTACAAGGTTACAATCGACTGGTGGATCTTTGCGCTGGCAGGATTGCTGGCAATTGGGATTGCCTTGTTGACAGTGAGTTTCCAGAGTATCAAAGCCGCGTTAACGGATCCCGTAAAAAGCTTGCGGAGTGAATAGCAAAAGGGAGTGCGCGAGGGGCCTGCAAATAATGGCAAATGGTCCTGGTGACCGGTGGTAATAGCAGGAAATCCGCGACAGTTTCGCGGATTTCCTGCTTTGGAAGCGCTCATGTGCCCCGCCAGGCAGAGTAGCTGTATTAAAATTTCTCCCTACTGTGGTAAATGCTACCTAAAATTGTAAATTAGCTCCCATTGACACGAAATCCCCGATTTCCCTAACACCTGTTTTTTGAATCGACCTGAGAGCACAAATTTCCAGTTAGTTAATATGATACAATTAATCCGCCAGCTAAACCAGGTACCCGAGCCCCTTATTACAGCAGCAGGCATTGTCTATAAAAACAGCGACAATGCCATTGTCCGGATAGATAACCATCTTTCAGTTACCGAAAGCGCGCCAGATGCGGAGCCTTTTGTGCTGGCAGGAATGGTCAATGGACAGGTGATCATCCGGACCAGGGACAGGATCATTGCCTGCGATTTAGATAGCAACCATAGATCGCAATACCCATTTGAGTACACAGGCAGCCTGCAGATCAAACTGATGTATGATGATAACATGATCATCCGCAATAAAACGGCTGCCGGCTGGAAACTAAGCAAATATAATTTCCGGACCGCAGGCATTATTTGGGAAGCTGATGGCGCCAATACCCACCTTTTTACCAGGAACGCTGATCTGCTAATCGCCACGCATACTGAGAAAAAAGAAGCCCTCTCCTGTTTCAGAGAAACAAACGGAGACCTACTCTGGGAAGTAAGTATAAATGAACTGGGCCTATCTGCAGGTAGCTATGAGATCACCGCCCCCCCGCAGTTTGCAGGAGATCATATATACGTGGGGGTTACCGACGGGCATACAGACTATTTACTTTGCCTGGATGCCGGCACTGGTCAGTTATGCTGGCAGGTGAAAGACGCAGGTATGAAATTCCAGGCCGCGGATAAGTCCATTCTATGTTTTGTGAATACGGAAATATGGCAGATCGATGCTGTGGATGGCAAACGCCTTTCCAGCGCAGATATTTCATCCCACATTAAGTTAGCAGGAATTGATCCTTATGCCAACGTAATATTTGAGGATAATAAAATGTACCTCGCTGGTATCCTGGACACCATTATCAGCCAGTGGAATATACAAACCGGGCAGCTGTTATGGCATTACCGGATACACGATACCAGTAAAACAGGCCGCAGGGGTGTTATGATCCCCGCAGCCGAAGATGCATTTTATGTATTTGGTAACCGCATGTATGTGCTGGATTCAGAACAGACCCTATATGTATTTGAAAAGGATAAACATTTATAGGTTCGATCAGAGCCGACAGGTAGCATTTACGATGAAGGTGGCCAATAAAATTTCCGGCAGGTACCAGGGGCTTCGGTAGAAGTAATGGTACAAACCGTGAAAATCATATCGAATTGCATTCTTACACATGTTATTTTTATTCAATCTTTCACAATATCACGTCACAATAGTAAATTGTGACCGTTTGTATTCCGTGGCAGAAAGCAGGAGAAACACCCTTTGGGAACATCTTATTATCTGAAATCTATTTTAGCATATGTTGACTGCTGACGAGAAGAAGATTTTTAGTGATTATAAAAGAGCGTTTGAAACCTATCGAAAGGATAACAAGGTCATTGAACTTGATACGAACTTTGGAAAGAAGCTGGACTACTTTTACTTCAGGCTGGAAGACTCCCTTCCTGAATACGGCTACACAATCCCACCCTATAGGGTGTCTAATGTGATTATCATTTTTACGACACAGGGAAAGGGGGAAAGAGTAGTGGGGAAAATAAAAGCGCCTATGAACAAAAACTCGCTTGTTATCATCCCCAGCCAAACTATTCAAACAGGACAGCATAGCGAGGATACGAAAGGTTTTTTGCTTGGTTTCAATCTCAACTTCTTTTTACAGGAACATTTTCCGCGCCATCACCTGTTCAAATTCGAATTGTTCCGAAATGACCTGAAACCTTATACACAGGTAACTATAGGACAGGCAAAAACACTGAAGGCTATTTTTGATGCACTGCTTGAAGAACGCAACCAAAAATGGGTGAACAAAAATGAAATGATAGCACTCAAGATCCTGGAGCTGATTTTGATTTGTGAACGCCTGTTTAAACACCATGAAAAACTCAATAGAAAATCATTGTCCCCTACCTATGTTCAATATATTGACCTGATCCAGCAGCATTATAAAGAACAGCATTCCACTTCGTATTATGCAAAGCTGCTGCACATTCATCCCAATGTGCTCAATTCGATTTGCAAACGGCATTTGGATCAATCGGCGAAGCAAACCATTGATGCGAAGCTCATTCGGGAAGCAGAGGATTTACTGTTCCATACAAACCTTACAGTAAAAGAGATAGCTTATGAACTCGGCTTTGCATCAGCGTCGCATTTTTTCCGCTTCTTTAAACGCCACACGGGCAGTTCCCCCCAGGTCCTCCGGCAAAAACATTTGAATGTGTCATAAGTTTATGTAAATCGGATACTTCTTTCGGGGAGGTAAACCCGAGTTTTGCGTACAGTGTATTGAAATACAAAACCAGTGTACGCAAAAGAAGCCCTTATAAGCAAATGAAAATCGCGCCCGATAGTGGAAAAAACCTCCTCGCAAATAGCTTCGTTAGTTTCAAAGAAATCAGCAACGAGGCGGAGCTCACTGCGCCAAAAGAGAATTATTTTACGTTGCTGTTTGTAGAAAAAGCTACGGGTGTACTCACGATTGAATTAACGGATTACCAGGTAGGGCCAAGACAGGTCCATATACTTATCCCCGGGAAACCATATCACTGGAAACTGGACGCGCCTGTCAAAGGCTACCGGCTAACGATTAGCAAAGACATGCTGCAGATGTTTCCCCCTTTCTTTCAATTTATCTTTTCCCAATATGACCAGCCGCCGGTACTTGACCTGGATATGCCGACTTTTAAAAAGGTCCTGGTGGAATGCCTGGCTATCAAAGAAGAGCTTAGCGCGGCCAATATTTCTTTGGAGTTGGTGAATGCCCGCTGCCTGTTAATTACACTCATCATTTCGTTATGGAAGTCCGGTGAGTGTGGAGATATGCTCATGGGAAGCGCCTATTCTATCGCGCACGCTTTTAAAACATTGGTAGACGAAAATTTCAGGAAACACAAGACGGTATCTTTCTATGCAGCCAGATTGTGCATCACACCCAATTATCTCGGCATCATTTGCCGCAAAAGCTTCAATAAATCAGCACTCGAAATCATCCAGGAACGGGTGTTACACGAAGCCAAACAATTACTGCACAGCACAAGGAAATCGATCAAGGAAATCGCCTTTGATATAGGCTTTCCCAAGCTGACCTATTTTTCCTATTTTTTTAAGTCAAAAACGAGCCTTACGCCAGTAGCATACAGGAAACTATTTGAAAGGTCGGTTAAATTAAGTGTAGAAAAATGATTGAAACACGGGCATATTTTCTCCCTGCTATTCATGAATAATATTCCATACACTATTCACGGTTTACGACATCAATTTACACACATTTACAGTGGAAGAAATAAAAATTTATAACGTATTTTCGTTACACTGCGATTAAGATGTTGTTCACCTGCAAATGCAACACCATATGAACGGGAATGAACTGAATACAGCTTCCGTTAAACATAGACCGATTACAAGAGTGAATGGGGTTTATGACCGTTTCACCTGTGCCCATGCGGTGGCGGTGGAGGCCCCCTGGAGATAAGGATCACCTGACGATGTCGATGACACAGTTACCCCAACCCCGGCTTTAATTGCTAACGTAAAAAAAGAGCAAGATGGAAAAAGATAAACCTGATAATATACCTGCCGACCAGCCCGCGAACAAGAAACCTTCTGCGGAAAACCCCTACCAGTTGTTGGGCCTCAAACTCACTAAAGTGGAAAAATGGGCAGCGGGTGTGCCGGCAGTGATGGCTGCCATGAAAGACTTGCTGGAAGAAAAAACGTTTTTCCGGGGCAACAAGGCACTATTGCATATGAATCAGTTTGAGGGGTTTGACTGTTCCAGCTGTGCCTGGCCAGACCCGGATGACGAGCGTTCACCGATTGGAGAATACTGTGAAAACGGCGCCAAAGCGCTCGCGGAGGAAGCCACTACCAAAAAGGTCACAGCAGCTTTTTTCAAGGCCAATGCAGTTTACGACCTCGCTAAGCTGGATGATTATAAGATCGGCAAAATGGGCAGGCTCACGGAGCCTATGTACCTTCCCAAAGGTGGCACACATTACCAGCCTATCAGTTGGGATGATGCGTTTAAAAAGATTGCGGCGCACCTGAATCAGCTTGCTTCTCCTGATGAAGCGGCATTTTATACGTCGGGCAGAACGAGCAATGAAGCATCTTTCGTCTACCAGCTTTTCGCCAAGGTATATGGGACGAATAATATGCCTGACTGCTCCAACATGTGCCATGAAACGTCCGGTTCTGCCCTTCGCCCTACGATAGGCATCGGCAAGGGCACCGTCAAACTGGAAGATTTTTATCTCTCAGAGATCATCATTATTATCGGGCAGAACCCTGGTACTAATGCCCCGAGGATGATGAGTGCACTCGAAAAAGCCAAAAAGAACGGCGCCAAAATTATTGCCATTAACCCATTGCCCGAAGCGGGCCTGATGGGCTTTCATAATCCCCAGGAAATCAGCGGCATTATCGGCAATGGCGTTAAACTGGCAGACCTTTACCTGCCGGTAAAAATAAACGGCGATATGGCCCTGTTAAAAGCGATTGAGCTCCTGCTGTTTGAGTTTGAAAAAACGTCCCGGGGCCAGGTGTTCAACTGGCCTTTCATTGCCGAAAAAACAACAGGATATGATGCCTTCATCAAACAGTTCGAACAATATGACCTGGATGAACTCGCCCGGCAGGCCGGGGTTGCCAAAGCAGATATCTACGAAGCGGCCCAAATGATGGCTTCAAAACAACGTATTATCGTCTGCTGGGGCATGGGACTTACCCAACAGCACAATGGAGTGGATATGATCAAAGAGATCCTCAACCTGCTCCTGCTCAAAGGTAGTATCGGTAGTCCAGGCGCCGGCGTTTGCCCGGTCCGCGGGCACAGCAATGTACAAGGTAACCGGACAATGCTGATTGATGAGAAACCAACCGATGAGCAGCTGGACCGCCTGCAGCAATTCTTTGGTTTTAACCCGCCCCGCAAACACGGCTATGATGTTGTCCGTGCCATCAAAGCGATGCAGGAACAGCGCCTGAAAGTACTGTTCTGTATGGGCGGCAATTTTCTATCCGCCACGCCCGATACGACCTATACGGCGGAAGCCATGCGCAAATTGGCCCTCACAGTTTATGTATCCACGAAACTAAACCGCAGCCACCTGGTACATGGCCAGGAGTCAATTATATTACCAACGCTTTCGCGCAGCGATATAGACATGATTAATGGGGTACACCAGTTCGTCAGTACAGAGAACTCCATGGGGGTGGTTGAAAAGTCAAAAGGCATCTTAAAACCGGTGTCGGAGCACCTGATTAACGAAATGCAGATCGTTTGCCGGATGGCGATGGCCACCCTCGGTCCTAAGTCCGTCATTAACTGGCAACGCTATCACGACAGTTACGACGCCGTAAGGGATGATATTGAAAAATGTATTCCCGGTTTTGACAAGTACAACGAAAGAGTGCTACAGAAAGGTGGTTTTTACCTGCCCAATGCAGCACGTGATGGTATATTTAAAACCGAAGAGTTTGGCGACCGCGCCCCGTTTACGCTAACCACTGTCCCTGATAATACCCTTGGACCGGATGAGTACCTGATGGCAACTACGCGCACCCATGACCAGTTTAATACAACCATCTATGGCCTGGATGACCGCTACCGGGGCATTAAAAATGAACGCCGGGTGATCTTTATGAATGCGGACGATATTGAAAAAGCCGGTTTTAAAGCAGGCGATAAAGTAGACCTCTTCAACTATGACGATGGCATCGAGCGTATCGCACCATTATTCATCATCGTTTCCTACCAAATCCCTAAACGTAATACGGTTACCTATTTTCCGGAAACAAATGTCCTGGTATCGATAAATAACGTCGTTAAGGAAAGCAATATGCCGGCCTCGAAATATGTAAAGATTCAAATTAAAAAACACGATCCTGCTATCTACAACCGGATAAATCAATTGTAAAACACGGGCAACGGTCAGCAATATTTTCAAAGGAAATAATTATTTGAACCAGGGAAAACGGAAGAACAGCATGTTTTTGGCGGGCGGCTTTCACTCCTAACCTTTGGGTCTGGCAGAGATAACACTCAAAAGAAACAAATTTTTGCCTGATGCACTTCCAATGCCAGGTTTCTGTTCAACAGATCATCAACAACCTGCTCTGCCCGGATTTTTCCTTTGGTGCACGGTGAATACAAGGAGGAACCTGACTTTCAGGATGATCAACCGCTAACCTCCATAGGTGACCAATACCTAAACTTATTGGATGTGCATTAGGTTTAGCCTGATAATGCAGGTCAAAGAAATGGTCACTTAAGAATGATTCAAAACCTTCATCTGCTCCATGATATAGTTTTCTGAGCTCATCGCGTATTTCCGGAATAAGTACTTTCTTTTGGCCTTGTGAATTTGGCAATATTTCACTGGACTCACCATAGTAGGTGCATAAAAAGGTATCAGTTGGTATCGGAGAGCGATCCGCATGAAAAGAATAAACATCGGTTGGAAAAAACGGGTAGGTATCATCCCGGTCATAGTGGTTGATCACATTAAGGATTGGCGATGCGCCATGAGCTTTCAATATCTCCAGGTCATTTAAAAGAATTTCACGGGCAAGTTGCCCCTGTTCACTCAACTGAAGTGCACGAAGTTCCTCTTGCTCAATTTCCGTTATATTTCCGCTTAACGCTACCTTCTTAACAATCTCAGAAAAATCACCTGTTAGTTGACGAGTCCAGCAAATCGCATTAATTTCTCCATTAAATGGCGTAGAAACAAGGTCTTGAAAATTCGAGACGCGGTGAATGTGTTTCTCAGCAGGAGATGAATCTATCATATAAAATCATTTGACAACGAAGTACGGCTATTTTCGTTTATAATTAAAACTTCTCCATAGCCGTCAGATCTTTCATAAACGGGCTTCTCAGGTTCGTTTGAATTATACAGGTAATTGTCCTGCCTGGCCAGAAAATAATAATCAGCCGTCCGGAAACCTTGCTCCGGGAGCTCGGTGGTACCGTCCACCAGACGCCTGAATAAAAGAAAGTCGCCTTCGATGCTACCTGCAACAGGCACCGGGCCACCAGCACTTTGCAGATAATGCAATGCTCCGTCATTGTCCTGTTGAAAAAGAACCGCTGATCTTCTATCAGCGGGCCTATATCATGATACCTGTATGATCCCTCCTTTTTTTGGCTATGCAAATCGCAAATATCAGCCTGACAATGCCATTCCTCCTCCCGCTTGTTTTTAGGATCAAATCGACAAAAAACTGAACAAAATTTAAAAGGGATATTTTATTTCTTCGCACGGTCTCAGTGTATGGAGACCATCGTTCAAAGTGTTGGAAATAACCACTAAAACATAAATAAGTTCTACAAAAAAAACGTTATGAGTAAATTATTTTTATCGTTGCTGGCAATTATATCTTTTCAATTTTTGTTTGCCCAGCAGAACCTTCTGACCAAATTTCCAAAGGGATCCACGCCCGAAGAGGTGGGCAAACGACTGGCCTACCACTTCATAGACGGCAGACATGAACTCTATGCCGGGAGGTACATTCACTATGCGGAAGTTTGTACCTGGAATGGCGCGTTGGACTATGCTGTAAAAACAAAAGACCAAAAGCTTATCAAACTTTTACAGGATAAATTTGAACCCTTCTTCTCCCGGGAAAAAGTATTACTGCCTCCCATGAATCATGTGGACTACAACATGTTTGGTAGCATTGCGCTGAAACTCTACCAGGTAACAAAAGACGAACGTTATAAGAAAATCGGATTAGCCTATGCCGATACGCAGTGGGAAGTGCCCAAGAACGCGAATCCGGATGAAAAAGCCTGGGCGGAGAAAGGCTATTCATGGCAAACCCGTTTGTGGATCGACGATATGTATATGATTACTGTGGTGCAAAACGAAGCCTATAAAGTAACCGGCGACCGCAAATACATCGATAGGGCAGCAAAAGAAATGGTACGCTACCTGGATGAACTGCAACGCCCGAACGGTCTTTTCTACCACGCTCCGGATGTTCCATACTATTGGGCAAGAGGCGCTGGCTGGATGGCAGTAGGTATGCCCGATCTGCTTCGTGAGCTGCCTAAAGATCACAAAGACCGCCCGCGTATTATGGAAGGTTATCTTACCATGATGAAAAGTCTGAAAGCACACCAAAGGCCCAGCGGAATGTGGAACCAGCTTATTGATGAAGCAGATTTCTGGCCGGAAACATCCGGCACAGCTATGTTCACCTACGCATTTATTACAGGCATTCAGCAAGGGTGGCTAGATGCGGCCGAGTATGCTCCGGCAGCACGGAAAGCATGGACGGCTATGGTTTCGTATATCGATGAACGTAATAATGTAACCGAAGTTTGTGTTGGTACAGGCAAAAAGAATGATAAACAATATTACCATGACCGCCCACGTAATGCGGGCGACCTTCACGGGCAAGCCCCCTATCTGTGGTGCGCAACTGCGCTTTTAGGTAAATAGCCGCGGAGTCTTATACCGCCATTGGTGTTGGTAACCAGCACCAATGGCGGTATCCGAAGATCTGTTTTCGTTTACCTCTGATTTACATATCTCCTTTACTTTGGAATGATTCGACAAAAAGTTGAATAAAACGTATCAAAAAAGAATTTTTACTTCGCATACGATATAAGCTGAAATTCAGCCTGGCAAAGGTTTTTTATGCAGTTTCCCGCTAAAGGGAAAAGGCGTGTCCACTTATGAATTGGCCAGGAAGCCGTAGATCAATCAATTCACAACTACAAGAAGAAAACGATCTGCCCCTTCCTGGAAAATACTGTAGGTAAGACTTCCAGAAGTCGCGCCGATGAATATTCCACGTATCTCCAGGGATGAAAACTTTAAAAGAACTACATGCCTTAACGGCGTAAGCATATTAACCAAATACAGCTATTATAAATTTCACCGCGATAACGACTAACTGATCATTATGGAGAAAAATTATACAAAACCAAAGAAAAGCCAGGCCGCCTCTTCTTTGTGTAAGATGTTCCTGTTGCCTGGATTATTCGGGGCCTTATTGTTTTTGCTGCTTCCCGTTTGTACCCATGCACAAAATCAAACTGTAACAGGCAGCGTTACTGACTCCCTGGGTCATGGAATCGCTGATGTTACCGTTGCTGCAAAGGGAACAACAGTGATTGCCAAAACGGATGCATCGGGTCATTTTAGCATTCAGGCTGCCAGAGGAGTTCCCCTGAGAGCGTCACACGTAAGTTATATCAGCAGAGAGGTGATACCGGATGGAAAACCGCTGACTATTATACTGCAACAAGCAACCAACGACCTGAACAATGTAGTTGTTATTGGTTATGGTACCATGAAGAAAAAAGATCTTACCGGAGCAATAACTTCTATCCGTCCGAATAAGATTGCAGATGAAAATCCTAAAACAGTTCAGGACATCATACGTGGAACACCCGGTGTGAGTGTAGGTTTTGACCCTTCTGCAAAAGGAGGAGGCACCATACGCATCCGCGGCCAGCGTTCGGTTTATACGGATGGAGGACATAATGATCCATTGCTGATACTGGACGGTATGATTTTCTATGGAGAATTGTCTGAAATTAATCCCGATGATATTGAGCAGATTGATGTCCTTAAAGACGCATCGGCCGCTGCCATTTATGGCGCAAAATCAGCTAACGGGGTTCTTATCATCACCACAAAAAAAGGAAAAAAAGGGAAGCCGACTGTTAATCTGACAACCAACTTCGGGCTTTCAGATATGGCGGCAAACAGGAAGGTTTTTGGCCCCGAAGGTTATATGCAATACCGGCAGGACTGGTATATGGCTGCTACCTATGGCATCAATTCAGCAACAGGAGCTTATGAACCTTATATAGCAGAAACGGCAACAGCAGGTAAACTGGGATACTATGAAATGCCAACCGATGCAACGCTGAAAAAATATGGTATCACCATTGACGAATGGCGTGCTTACTCAACAAATACAAGTAACGCAACTGATAACGAAATCCGGGCTAAACGGTTAGGTCTTCAATTTACAACGTTGGATAACTATCTGAAAGGTAAAACCTTTGATTGGTATGACCATAGTTTCCGTACCGGTTTTAACCAGGATTATAACCTCAGTGTATCCGGCGCCAGTGATAAAATAAACTATTATTTGTCTGCAGGTTATTTGTCGAACCAGGGAGTGGTTATGGGTGATAATTACAGGGCAGTGCGCTCCAACTTAAAAGTGGACGGCAAAGTCACCGATTGGCTGGATATCAGCGCCAATGTGAATTTCCAGGACCGGTCCGACGGAAATATTGCGGTTAACTGGGGATCACAGATTATTAACAACAGTCCTTTCGCATCCTACAGAGACGAGGATGGAAACCTGGAAGTGCATCCTATGGGCGATGAAATGACTGCCAGCAAAGGATATAATTTTGATTTCAATAAACAGTATATGAAACTTGAAAGAGGCTATACTGTTCTGAATACCATTCTTTCTGCCAAAGTAACATTGCCTTTTAATATCAAGTACTCTTTTAATGTTTCTCCCAGGTATCAGTGGTATTATAACCGCTATTTTGAATCCTCGGAGCATCCTGACTGGCTGCCCATTAATCATGGTGTTGACCGGAACTGGGCAAAACGTTTTGACTGGTCTTTGAACAACACGCTCAGCTGGGAAAAAACTTTTGCCCAAAAGCACAAGGTAAATGTAACCCTGGTCCAGGAAGCAGAAGAACGACGCTATTGGAGTGATGCTATTAATGCGCGTAATATTTTGCCAAGTGATGCATTGGGATTCCATGAAACTTCTACCGGCGATCCGCTTAACAGCAGTTTTAACACGGACGATTCTCATGAAACTGCTGATGGTATACTTGCGCGTGTGTTCTATTCGTATGATGACCGTTATATGTTAACAGCCTCTGTGCGCCGCGACGGCTATTCTGCCTTCGGTACTTCGAATCCGCGGGCTACCTTCTTCTCTACAGCTTTGGCCTGGACCTTTAGTAATGAAAAATTCTTTAAATGGGATGTATTGAGCAATGGTAAATTGCGTTTGTCTTATGGACAAAACGGAAACAGGTCGCTTGCCAATCCTTATATAGC
The DNA here is from genome assembly GCF_900168065.1 of Chitinophaga ginsengisegetis. Taxonomy (GTDB): domain Bacteria; phylum Bacteroidota; class Bacteroidia; order Chitinophagales; family Chitinophagaceae; genus Chitinophaga; species Chitinophaga ginsengisegetis. Next base: position 632,444 of record NZ_FUZZ01000001.1, read on the forward strand.
ACTGGCCAATCTGGCTAATGGCGCCACCACGCAGGGATACGTAGATGCAAGCGGTAATTATATCCAGTATTACTATTTAAGAATTGACCGTATGGCAAATCCCAATCTGCAATGGGAAAAAACTACTGCATATAATATTGGACTGGATCTCGCCTTCTTAAATAACCGGATCTCCGGTACGCTCGATTATTATTACATGCCCACAACTAATATGATCATGAGCCAATCGTTGCCCGATTTTTCAGGATTTACCAGTATCACTACCAATTTAGGAGAAGTATTGAACAAGGGTTTCGAAATTTCAGTCAACACACAAAATATAAGAACGCCCAACTTTAGCTGGAATACCACAGTAGGTTTCTCGAAATATAAAAACACGATTAAACATCTTTACTACCGGTACGAAGATGTGTTAGATGCCAATGGAAATGTGGTGACCTCAAAAGAATCTGATGATATATCCAACGGATGGTTTATCGGGCAACCGGCCAGCGCCATCTGGAACTACCGCGTAACGGGAATATGGCAGGTGAACGAAGCCGCAGAAGCCGCCAAATACGGCCAACGGCCCGGGGATCCTAAAGTAGCTAACAATTACACGGCAGATGATATTAAAAACGCAGATGGAAGTACAACGGCAGTTTATAATAATAATGATAAAGAATTCCTGGGCCAGACTACCCCACCAACTATGTGGTCATTGCGAAATGATTTCACCTATAAAAACTTCAATTTCTCCTTCAATATCTATTCTTATTGGGGCAATAAAAGCTTAAGCACCTCCTACCTGAACCAGGATAACAGTGTTTCGTCGGTTACGTACAATGCCAATACCTATGAAAAAAAATACTGGACGCCTGATAACCCGAGTGATTTCTTTGGGCGGCTGGATGCGAGAGGTCCTTCCGGAGTTGCAGCCCCGAACAGGGTATTCGACCGTTCTTTTATCAGGCTTGACAATGCAACAATTGGTTATACAATGCCCCGCAAACTTATTTCACGGGCAGGGATTGAAAACCTGAAACTATATGTTACCGTTCGCAATGTGGCTGTATGGAAAAAGGATAAAAACTGGAACTATTGGGACATAGAAACGGGTGACATGGCGCCGAGAATTTATACACTTGGATTAAACGTGACATTATAAACTTACAGGTGGTTAAGATCAGATAAAAAATTTACAAATGAAAAATAACTATATAATAAAAATTTCCTTAGTGGTAATTGCATCAGCCACGATGGCCGCTTGTAGCAAGAAATATCTTAAGCCGGATCCTTTATCTTTTTATGAGCCCGAAACTACATTCTCCACCAGGTCGGGGCTCGATGCTGCAATAGGAATGTGTGACAAACATCTGCGAAGCTACTGGAGTTACATCACAACAAGGGATATTTCGGTACCCATTAACACCGAGTATATGTTGTCAGACATGGCGGTATCCGGTAAAACAGACGATGGAAACATCTTTGCAGATGTGGCTTCACGCCTCACTCCAACAGACGGCATGTACACAAATGATGTGAACATGCTGAGCTTCTTCTGGGGAGAAACTTATAATGGCATCAAGTATGCCAATACAATCACCTCGTTTATTGATAAAGTTCCCGGCCTGGATGAAGCCACCAAACGTGAATATATCGGCAGGGCTTACTTTCACAGATCGTTTCGTTACCTCGCCCTGTGCTTTCAGTTTAACAATGTTCCTTTGATCACCCAAATCCCTTCTACTCCAAAGCAAAACTATAAAAGCACCAGTCGTGAAGCTATTTTAGCAATGATCACCAAAAATATGGAAGATGCGGTGCAATGGGTGCCTGATCAGTCCAGCATGTCTTATATAGGAATGATTAATAAAGGCGCCTGCCGGCAGTTACTGATCAAATGCTACCTGGCCACCGGTCAATGGGACAAAGCCATTGCGCAAGCCGATTCTTTAATCAATAATTCAGGCTACTCATTAATGACATCTACATTTGGTACGTTTGAAAGCCCGCTGGAAGGCACCTGGCATATTACGCGTAACGTGATATGGGATCTGCACCGCCCGGTGAATAAATGTATCATGACAAATAAAGAAGCCATTCTCGCGATGCCCAACCGCGATAATACGGACGCCGCAATAAAAATGCGTACAATGCGGAATTGGGGGCCGATGTGGAATATTTCTACATTAGTTTCTCCTGGCGGAAAATTTATGCAATGCTACGCTTCATCAAGCAATTCTTACCGGGCTAACCTCGATTATAACTCGGCTTTGGGTCGCGGTATTGCCATGATAAGCCCTACCTATTTTGCACAGCATGACCTTTGGAATGTAAACGGGATTAATGATGCCGGGGATCTGCGACACAACAGTAGCGTAGGCAATTGGGCAAGAATGGATTCCATGAAATATAATGATCCTTCAGATGCGTTGTATTTCGGTAAAAACCTTCGACTTTATAATGGCACCAAACTTTTGTGCAGCGATACGATACGCAACTGGTTCGATTGGCCGCATTACAAAGTTTTTGTAAATGATCCGGATCATATTGGCAACGCTGCAAGTAATAACAACAGAGGAGGCGCTGCCGACTGGTACTGCTACCGTCTTGCAGAAACCTATCTGCTTCGTGCCGAAGCCGAATTCTACAAAGGGAATATAGGCGCAGCGGTGGCAGACGTTAATATTGTAAGACAACGGGCTAAATGCCAGCAGCTATACACTACCATTACTATTGGTGACATTGCCAACGAACGCGCCCGTGAATTATGGATGGAAGAATGGCGGCACATGGAGCTAAGCCGCATGTCGTATAGCCTGGCTTTAAGTGGTAAACCAGATGAATGGGGAAATACCTATAACGTGAATACCCTTTCAGACAACAATTATTGGTACCAACGCATACAGCATTACAGCAATTACTACAACAAAAACAAAGTAACTGTAAAGGGCAGATCTTATACCATAGCACCACATAATATCTATTGGCCAATTCCTCAATCAGCGATCGATGCAAACCTGTACGGAAAACTGCGCCAAAACCCTGGTTATAACGGTTATGGCCAGAATGTGGAGATGTGGACGAAATGGGAAGATGCAGTGAATGATGAAACCAAAAATTAAGAAGAGAGAGTAAGCTTTGCTTACTCTCTTGGCAATGAATCAAAGTATTCGTTGGGCGACATTTTAAAATACTTCTGAAAATTGCGGCTGAAAAGGCTTTGCGAGCTATAACCTATCATCTTTGAAATTTCGTAAAATGAAAATTCATTCCTGGCAATTAAATTAGCGGCTGTTTTAAGGCGCGTGATATCAATTAGCTCTTTTGGGGATAGCGAGGATAAAGATTTGATTTTGCGATATAGTGTAGTGCGGCTCATGAACATGTGTCCGGCAAGCATATCAATATCAATATTGGAGTCTTTAATATTTGCCCTGATATATTCATCCAGTTTCTTTAGAAAGGCTTCATCAGTTTTTGAATGCGCCATTACCCTTACATCCTCAAAAGGCGAACTGGCAAAGTGGTCCTTTATTTTACGGCGGTTTTTAAGCAGGTTGGCAATCTGTACCTGCAGCAATTCTGATGAGAATGGCTTTTGTATGTAAGCGTCTGCTCCTACCTCCAGTCCTTCGATGTGGGCCTTATACGTGTTTTTAGACGTTAATAAAATGATGGGGATATGGCAGTATTCAACATTGGATTTAATTAGCCGGCACAGCTCAAACCCGTCAATTCCCGGCATCATAATATCTGATATGATGAGATGAATAATTTCTTTATCTAAAATGGTTTGTGCAATTTCTCCATTGGTGGCAAGATGCAGCCGGTAGGCATCTCCCAAAACAACAGATAAAAACTCCAGGATATCTTCATTATCGTCAATAATAAGAATACTTTCGGTCATACTATTTTATCTTTTTCCAACTGCTTAATTGAAATTCAAATTTTTGATGTATGGGCAGTTGCAGTTCAAATATAACTAAATCAGTTTCGCCGGAAATCAATCGCAACGATCCGTTGTGCAGCTCGGTAAGCGATCTGGCAAGCGATAGCCCTATACCGGTTCCCGGCTTATCATTTCCACGTCCCCTTACAAAGGGTTCAAATATCTGGTCTTTAAACTCTCCTGGTATGCCTTTGCCATCGTTGTGAAAGCTAATCTTAAAATATTCATCGGAATCGTTTACAGTATGTATATTAACGGTGGCCCTGGTAGCCGCGTATTTAACAGCATTTGACATGAGGTTGGTGAATATTTTAATGAGCGCCTCCCTGTCTACAAAAGCCGTAAAGTGTTTTTCCGGTAATACTATATCCAGGGCAATATTGTTACCGGCAGCCTGTCCTTTAAAGCCGGTTACCAGATCGGTTATGAGTCCAACGATATCTGTTTTTACAAAATTAAGGCTGAACTGGTCTGCTTCCGTTTTTCTAAAGTCGAGTAGCTGGCTGGCCAGCTCTATCAGGCGCCGGGTGTTTCTTTCAGCTATCGAGAGACTTTTCTTAACATCCGGATCTTTATCAAATTTTTTGCTCAACCATTCTATAGGCCCCGCTATAAGCGTAAGCGGCGTTTGTATTTCATGTGTAATATTGGTGAAAAATTCGATTTTTGCCTGGTAAATTTCTTTTTCCTTTTCGTGTTCAAACAGCTGTTGCTTCCGCAGATTTTTACGTTCAAGGTATTGACGATACAAACGGTCTGTGATGAATATAACAGTACCTAAGAGCAGCAGGTATAAAATATAAGCGAGGTTGCTTTTCCAAAAAGGCGGGAGAATTTTGATGAACAGCCGCTGTTCCCTGCCGGTCCAGCTTCCGGTGTTGCTTTCAGCCTGAACAATAAATTCATAGGTGCCGTGGGTAAGATCGGTAAAATAGGCTTTACGATTTGTATTGAGGTAGGTCCAGGGTTGGTCAATGCCTTTCATCAGGTATTTATACCGCGTTGCTTCGGGGGACGAAAAGTTTAACGCTGCAAATTCAATACTGAAATTGTTCTGGTCATATTTCAATATAACCGTGTCTGTGTATAAAATAGATTGGGAAAGGGGGCTGCTATGCCCACCTGGTGCTGCTTCTGTATTATTAATCTGGAAACCTGTAATATAGGTAGGTGGACTGGGCTCTTTTTGATTAAATAAAGCCGGGTCAAAACCAATCATACCTTTAACGGAGCCAAAGTACATTTTACCATCGGTATGTTTATAAGCCGAGTTGTAATTGAATTGATCTGTTATCAGCCCGTTGGCCTGTGTGTACACTTTTACCTGTTCTGTACGCAGGTCAAAACAAATAAGACCTTTGGACGAGCTGATCCACAAATGTTTTGAATTGTCTTCCAGGATGCTGTACAATACATTGCCCGGCAGGCCGTTTGCGGTTGTATATCTTTTGATGGTTTTCCGGTCATGGCTTAGTTTTATAAGCCCGCTGCCGGTTGTGGCAAACCATAAAGCATGGTTACTGTCTTCAAAAATATTGTACACAGGAAATTCGTTAATGGTCTTTCCCCTGGTGGTATCACCAAAACGTAGATTCCCGCGCAGGCCGGTTGCAGGATTATAATAAAATGCGCCTTCCTTTACACTGCCTGTCCAGATATTTCCTTCTGAGTCTTCAAATATATCGTACACATAAGTGTTGTATGGTATCTCGCTGATACGCTTAAATGTTTTGTGTTGTGTATCGTACTCAAATAGTCCGGCGTTACGGTATGCAGTACCCACCAGCAGTTTATTATTTTTTGTCCGGTAGATGGAAATTACAAAATCACTCACTGGTCCGTTCTTATCACCAATAAGTTTAAACCGGTCTGTAACCAACCCTGTACGCATATCCATTATTTCCATGCCCTGTAAAAAAGGGCCGATAAATAACCCGTTCCCCCAGGAAAGCAGGCCATGTATGTTAGCGTAAGAGAGGCTCCCCTTTTGACCTGTAGCTGTATAGTTTGTAAATAACCCTGTTTTTAAATCCAATTTGTTAATACCGGCATCTTCCGTGCCGATCCATAGGTGGCCACTGCTGTCAGCGCATATCTCTCTTACCGCATTTCCTGAAATAGCATTAGCACCTGGCAGCGGATAATATTTTTCAAATCTCGCATTGACTTTTGAATAATAATTTAACCCGCCAAAAAAAGTACCGGCCCACATACCACCCTGGTTATCCCTGCATACTGCATACACAGCATTGTCTGCCAGGGCATAAGGGTCGCCTGGCCGTTTTCTCAGGCTTATGCTGTTGTTGGCGGCTAAGTCGTAAATGTAAATTCCTGATTCGGTAGCGATCCAGTATTGCCCATCATTACCTGCTGCAATATCGCGGACAAATATGTCCGTATTTTTATCAGCATCCAGTGATAGGGATTTGACAATGCCGGTTTTAGTATGGTAGCTTTTTAAGCCCTGCTTAAAACAACCTATCAATAGTTCGTTATTACGGATAGGGTATATTTTGCTAACAGACCGGGCATTTGCAGGCAAACTTTTATTAACGATCCTTATCCGGGAACCAGGCTTTGTTTTGGGGTTGTAAATGCGGATATTACCATCATTATCACCCATCCATAAATTCATATTTGAATCCAGTGCAATACAGGATGCCTTTGTTTTTAAGTCCTCCACCCTGTTCTCTGCCTGTATGTATTTATATAGGGAAAACTGGATGAGGAACCACAGGTTATTATCATTGTCTATTACAAGGTTATTGGTATATTCTTTTGGGACGGTTTCCAGTTCGGTGAGCACTTCTTTGTACGGGTCATATTTAAAAATGCCTTTACCGGTAGCTATCCAAATCATCCTGTTTTTATCCTCTGCAATACAATTAATAACATCATTTCCCAGGCTACCGAATTTATCATTGTTGTTTTTGTAGGCCTTAAAAGAGTACCCGTCAAAACGGTTCACTCCCCCACGTGTTCCCACCCATATAAAACCTTTACTATCCTGTATTACAGCGGTTGCCGCATTATGCACTAACCCATCATCCACCTGGTAGTGCCTAAAATAATATTGCCCATAACAGGAAGAAATGGTAACATGGAATAGTAAATTCAGCAAAGCAATATAACCGGACAATTTCATAATACTGAATTCAAATATAAATAATGATATCAAGATACTATGGGTTTTAAAATAAAATCGTATCACTTGTTGCAGTGTATACCGGATATTTGGTACGATTCGTCAAAAGATTGAACATAATACCTGATCAGTAAAACTTCGATAAGCTGTCATTCAACTAACTGTTATCAAAGCCACAAAGCATCATATACCTGGGCGATGTTAATGGTCATTAACATCGCCTGCACAAAAAGTTAGTATGCAGCCGCATTTTTTGATTAATTTTAGCGGAGATCTAAAATCTGTAATATTGTTCGGGGGAGATTTACAACAGGAGGAACTGGTGCGGCTTTTACAGGCCGGCGACCAACAGGCATTCAGGAAATTATTCGATTTATTGTATCAACCCCTTTGCTTTTTTGCCCGGAAGATTACCGGAAGCGCAGAAGAAGCGGAGGATGTTGTCAGTACCGCCTTTGCCAGGCTTTGGGACCGTCATTCCCATTTCGTAGCGTTCCCCGCTATACAATCTTTCTTATATACAACCGTCAGAAATCAATGCCTTAATATCCTCAAGCACCAGGAAGTAGTTTCCAATGCGGCTAAAATTCTCCAATCCGAGCCACAGGAAATGGATAACTATATCGAAACCCAGGTGTTGCAGGCAGAGTTGCTGCAAATAATTTTTGCTGAGATGAGCAAACTTCCTGAGCGGCAAAGACTAATACTGGAATGGACTTACAGGGATGGGCTACCGGCTGCGGAGATCGCCCAACAGCTTCAGATGAGCCCTGCGCATGTCCGCATGGAAAAATCCAGGGCCATGTCCCAGCTTCGCCATATGCTCCGCGAACGCAAACTACTGGGTCTGTTTATGGCCCTCTTCCCTTTAATTCAATCCGGGAAACATAATTTCTGAGGTCTTTACTAAAAAAAAATAAATTTTTGTTGCGTTTTGCCAACATGGTTGTTTTAGTATTATATGCAGCCAGCAATACAGGTCGATAGAGCAATTTTACGCATACTATATAAAAAATGCGCAGGTCAGGAACTGACGACGGAAGACGAACGCCGGTTAGAAGACTGGCTGGCCGCATCGTCGTGGAACCGCGAGGCGATGACAGAGATAATGGATGACGGTTGGTTCACAGATAATATGGCCATATGGGAACAGGTTTCCGCAGATCCGTTATGGGAACGGGTACAGCAAAAAATAGCAGACCAGCCACCCGTTGTTAAATTCAACAGGAATAACTACCGCAAATGGATGTATGCAGCCGCTGCATCCTTACTACTGATAGGATCGGCCTCACTCCTCCTATGGCGGAATAGCCACCAGCGTATAACGGATCAAATGGCTATCAGCGACGTGGCTCCGGGCGGCAATACGGCCAGGCTCACCCTTGCCGATGGCTCTACGATTCTGCTGGATAGCGTGGCAATTGGCAAGTTAACACAGCAAGGCAATGTAAAGGTGATAAAGTCAGCAGGAGGACAGATCCGTTATGAAAACGGATCTTCTGAAGGCGCTGGTCAGGCTTCACTCAACACGCTGACTACTCCCAAAGGAGGTCAGTATCAACTTTCGCTGCCGGATGGCACCAAAGTGTGGCTCAATGCCGCCTCGTCTATCACCTATCCGACATCCTTTGCCCAGGGCGCCCGCATGGTAACCGTAACCGGAGAAGCGTATTTCCAGGTTGCCAAAGATGCCGGAAGACCTTTTAAAGTGAAAGCAGCCAATACTGAGGTGGAAGTATTAGGCACTCATTTCAACATCAGCGCCTATGATAACGAACCTGCTGTAGCCACTACCCTTGAGGAAGGCGCTGTAAAAGTACATTTGATCAGCACCGGACAAACACAACGCCTTACGCCCGGCCAGCAGGCATTATTACTAAAGGGGCAGTCACAAATCCGGTTGGTTAAAAATGCCGATATGGAAGAGACATTTGCCTGGATCCACGGCAACATAGCCTTTCATGATGCAGATGTAGCAACGATCATGCGCGCGCTGGAAAGATGGTATAATATTACTGTAGATATAAGAGGTTCCCTGCAGGACCAGACATTTTATTTCTCTGTCAATAGAAACGCTCCTCTATCGGAAGTATTACACTTCCTGGAGGTTTATAAAATCAACTATTCGCTGGACGCGAAGAACCGGAGACTAACAATCACTCCCTGACTATCCAGTTAACCAACCATATGCGTATCGCTCCGGGCTTGTCCCGGGCGCATCTGAGAAGTTATGCGGATAATACAGGGAAGAATCATTTATTCAAATGCCCAACAACCAAAATTATGAGGAAATTTTGTGACGAGCATCCGTTACCTATCGTAAAGAGTTTATTGCGAACGCCTATTCACATGGCCGTCCTGCTTACATTCACTATGCTTCTCTTCTGTATGTCCGCACGGGCACAGATTTCGATGAAGGTAAAAAATGAACAGCTGGATAATGTATTACAACAGGTTCGTAAACAAAGTGGATATAACCTGGTGTATGATGTAAAAATGGTACGTCAGAAAGGTAAACCGGTAGCTGTAGATTTGAAAAATGTGTCTGTTCAGCAAGCCATGCAGGCAATTTTTCACAACCAGGATCTGGCCTGGGAGATTACCAGCGCACGAACCATATTCGTGCGCGAAAAAGTGCAGTATACCACCAATCAAACTGTAGAAGTTCAACAGAACGTTCATGGCAATATTATTAACGAGGCAGGTGAGCCAATGCCCGGCGTCAGCATCAAGATCAAAAATGTCAATTATGGAACGGTAACCGATAGGTCCGGCGATTTTACTCTGCCTGGCGCGTTTGTCAATGCAATACTGGTCATTACCGCAGTAAATATGGAGCCGATGGAATTTGCCCTGGACGGCAGGTTATCCGTCACCATTATTGCACGCAAAAAAGAATTTGCCCTGCAGGGAGTGACCGTAACAGTAAATACCGGCTACCAAACCCTGTCCAGGGAACGGGCAACCGGCTCTTTTGCCAAACCCGACATGAATATTTTCTCCCAACGGGCAGGCACAATGAATGTTATCGCCCGGCTTGAAGGTCTGGTACCGGGTATGACGGTGATTCCCGGAGCGCGGGTAATCAATACCACCCGGGACGGCGGCACCAGCGGCCAGCAAAGCCTGATACGCGGCAGGGCCAGCATTGAGCTCAATCCCGATCCGTTGTATGTGGTCAACGGTATACAGGTGCCCGATATCGAAAGCATTAACCCCGATGACATTGCCGATATAACCGTACTCAAAGATGCAGCCGCGGCTGCCATCTGGGGGGCGCGTGCTGCAAATGGCGTGGTTGTCATCACCACCAAAACGGGTACAAAAAACAACAGGCTAAAATTCAATTACAGCGGGATGGTTAACATCCAGGGGCGGCCTGATTTTAATTATATGCCCATGATGAACAGCAGCCAGTATATCGGAGTGGCCCGGCAACTGTTCGACCCGGTGAATTATCCCTGGAACACCTTGTCGAATGGCGTCATTACGCCGCATGAAAAGATCATGTACGACCGTTACCGTGGACATATCAGCAGCGCCCAGGAAAATGCCTCACTTGATAGCCTTGCTGCACTTAATAATGCCAGCCAGATCAGCGACATCTGGTACCGCAATGCCAGCACCACCAATCATACCCTCTCCCTTTCTGCCGGTACCAGCAACTATTCATTCTATGGATCTTTGGCCTACACCAATGTAACCAGCAATCGCCCGGGTGAGCGCAACAATACCTACCGGATCAACTTTAATCAGCAGTTTACTCCCAATAAAATCATCAAGGCTACGCTGATTACCGCACTAAGCCAAAATGAGGTGAGCAGCAAGCGACCCATCCAGGTAGATAATTCTTTTATTCCCTACCAGCTGTTCCGTGATTCCAAAGGACAGCCCCTGTCGATGCCCTATGTACAAGGCTGGTCTGATTCATTGCGCAACGACTACGCTACCCGTAGCAGGCTTAATTTAGACTATAACCCACTGGGAGAAATGAGTCAGGGCAATTCCAATTCAACAGCCGTTAATATCAATGTATCCGGTACCCTGGAGATTGCATTGCCTATAAAAGGTCTCAGCTTCCAGGGAAATTACGGCTATATCCGCAACCAGGTGAACAGCAGCAACTATGATGATATCGCAGGTTTTGCACTCCGTAAAGAGTTGTTAGGGTTTACAGTAGCCCCCACAGCTGCATCAACACCCGTGTATTATCTGCCTACCACAGGAGGCTCCTATAGCACCGCTAACCAACAACTTCGTAACTGGACGGTAAGAAATCAGCTGGTGTATAGTTTCAAAGACCAAACTGGCAATCACCAATTGGGCGTACAGGCAGGACAGGATATCCAGGAACAGGCTATGATTATGACCGGTACGAAAGTACGTGGCTACAACAATGCACTGCAAACCTATTCAGCCCTGGATTATAAAATGCTTAGCAATGGAGTAATGGGTACAATGATTCCCTGGGCCAGCCGGCTCCAGGAGCTGCCTTTCAATAAAACAGAAGATGTAAGGCGCATTGTTTCCTATTTCACACTGGTGAACTATGAATTTGATCATAAGTACAACCTGGATATGAGCTGGCGCATGGATCACAGCAACCTGTTTGGAACCGACCGGGCTACACAAAACAGGCCGGTATGGAGCGTAGGCAGCAAATGGCGGGTTGGCAGGGAGCCATTCATGGAGAATGTAGCCTGGGTAAGCGATCTGGCACTACGCGCAACATATGGCATCACGGGCAACTCTCCCTATAGCGGAGGCGCCTCTTCTTATGATATCCTGATGGGTGATTCCTGGCCAAGCTACGGAGGGCCCTCTCTCAATATCATCACGCCTGCCAACCGCAGGCTGGCCTGGGAGATGAGCCGCACTACCAATATCGGCCTGGACTTTAGCCTGCTCAAACAACGTATCAATGTTGGAGTGGATCTTTACCAAAAGAAAACAACCGACTTACTTGGCGGCTATAGCACCAATCCTTTAACCGGGTTTATCAGTATCAGTGGTAATATCGGAGAAATGGAAAACAAAGGGGTAGAACTCAGCCTGAAAACAGTTAATATCAACGCAGCAAAATTCAGATGGCAATCCAACCTGATTTTCAGCTATAATAAGAACAAACTGGTGGACTATACCCCGCCCTCGGTTTTTGCCAACTCTGCCTCTTCACGTGTAAGGGCCAACTACATCATCGGCTATAGCATGCAGTCCCTCTGGGCTTACCGGTTTGCCGGCCTTGATAATATGGGCGACCCGATGATCTGGCTCTCCGACAAAACGAAAACCAAATCCAGGAATGTGGCAACAGTAGAAGATGTACAATACATGGGCACTGTCATCCCACCCTTCAACGGCAGCATCAGCAACATGTTTACCTATGGAGCTTTTTCCCTGGACGCCAACATTGTCTTCAATCTGGGTCATGTGATGCGGCGGGATGTCAATACGTTTTATACCGGCAGACTTACAGGCGCACAAGGATTATTCAACGGCAACATCCGTACTGATTTCGAAAACAGGTGGAAAAAACCGGGTGACGAACAGTTTACTTCAATTCCCTCCTACGTCTCCAATGAAAATGAAAGTTTCTTCCGCCGCGATATCCAATATTACGCGCTTGGAGATGTGAATGTGGTCAGCGCCTCTTATATCAAGCTCCGGGATATCACGCTGGCCTGGAACATGCCAGCCCGCATTGCTCAGGCGATGCGTCTCGGCAGCGCCCGGGTCTTTGTGCAAACAACCAATTATATGCTCTGGAAGGCCAACAAAGACAACATTGACCCGGAGTATCATATGCTGGCCGAAGGCATCCGCCTGCTGCCCGGTTTTAGCCATGCATATAATTTGGGCGCCAATATTTCATTCTGATAAGATTAAAATGAAAAAAATGAAAAAGCAATTCTTCTTATATAGTCTTCTTATTTGCACAGTTGCTGTATTGACCGTTTCCTGCAACAAGTTCCTGGATGTGATACCTAAAGGAAAGCAGGTAGCTTCAACAATAACAGACTACGAACTTTTGATGAATTCTCCCGATTTCTACAACTATTTGCAGGGAGGCGGATGGCAGGTACCACTGCTGATGGGCGATGAAATAGCCGCGGAAGAGAATTATTACGCCAATGCTTACCCTTATGTACAGCGGTTATTCAGATGGGATGATGTGATTTATGAGGAATCAGATGTAGCGAGTGATCTCAGAAGTTTTCTTTCCAATCTCTATACCTGTAATAAAGTCATCAATGAAGTGATGAACGCGGATGGCGGAACCAGCCTTGAAAAACAATATATCCAGGCCGAAGCCAAAGCTACCCGCGCCTGGATCTATTTCCAGCTCATCAATTTTTATGCAAAGCCCTACCAGGCTTCTACAGCAACCACCGATCCGGGATTTCCCATCATTACTACCGCGGACGTAATGCAGAACTCTTTTTCCCGCAGCACGGTCCAGGCGGTGTACGACTTTATGATTGCTGATCTGAACGCTGCCATCGCGGTGCTGCCGCTGCGTTCCAAAGTCAAAAGCCGGATGTCTGGCGCCGCTGCAGCAGCCATCCTCGGGAAAATATATCTTTTCATGGGGAAAAGCGTTGATGCCCTGCCGCTGTTTAATACAGCTATCGATGACGCCAACGCCTCTCCCATTCAAACCAGGCTTTACGATTACAACAAAGAGCTGGCGCCGGGTGGATCCTTTCTTCCTATTGGCATGAGTGGTCCTAATTCTGACTATGTAAATCTGAACGATTATACGGAATCTGTACTGGCAAAAACCTTCAGCAATCAATTCGCATCCGGTGGCATGGGTATTATCATCAAGCCGGAAACAGCAGCCCTGTTTGGCCCAACAGACCTTCGGTTATTATTCTATTCAGCCGATTATCCTGACTGGTCGCCTAACCCGTCCGGCCGCCTGCGCCGCTATGGCGTCATGTATTCCAGGTTTGGTGTCACCCTTGCCGAGCTTTACCTGCTCCGTGCAGAATGCAAGGCCCGGATGGATGATCTGACTGGCGCCTGCGGCGATATGGAAATGCTGCGGAAACACCGGATGCCCGAAGCAGATGCTCCCGTCCCTTCTGCTACAGCGACAGATAAATTTGCGTTAATAAAATTCATCTTCGATGAGCGCATCCGTGAATTTGCGGCAGAAGGCTATCGCTGGTTCGATATGCGCAGACTCAGCGTGGATCCACTGTTTCCCAAACAGACATTTACCCATAGCGTCTACCTGCAGAATGGGAGCACGCAAACATATACCCTGCGTCAACCCGACAGGCTGACGCTTCGCATTCCATCCAATATCATGGTCGTAAACCCGGGGCTGGAGAATAATCCATAGAACCATCTAAAATCGATTTATAATGAAAAAGTGGCTAATGCCCGCATGCCGGGCTGCTATTGTATTGCTCTGTACCAGCAATCATTTATTTGCCCAACACGAATTTACAGTGCGCGGCGAGCTGGGAAAAGATCAACAGGGAATGATAAGAATCACTTATTCCAACCGGGGTGAAATGGTGAAAGACTCGGTTAATTTTAAAGATGGCAGGTTCACCCTGAGCGGTAAAATCACCTCTCCCACTCAGGCTGTTGTCGTTATTAACCCGCTTTACGGACGAATAACCTACGACCAATACATGGCACTGGATCAACAGGAGTTTTACCTCTCGCCGGGCGTCAATACCATCGAAGGCAAAGCAGGACTCAAAACAGCAAAGATTACCAATGGCAAAGAGCAGGCATCTTTCAGGATTCTCGACAGCCTGCACCGGCATTTTGAATCCCTGACCGAGGCGCTGATGCGCTCCGGCCAGGCACATTATGAAGCCAAAGACTCTATGGGTGTCCAACTGGTCAGGGATTCCATGACGGTGGTGCGCACACAAAGCGCTCTGGCCGACAGCAACTTTATCCTCAGCTATCCGGATTGTTTTGTGGCGTTCGATCTTTTTGTTTTGAGGTATGAAACCCAGGCGCTGAAACTGCCCGAAGCACAAACTGCGTTCGAGCGGTTTACCGCTCCCATTCGTGAGTCTTACCAGGGAAAGCTGTTCGCAGCCAGGATCGCAAAAGCCCGGCACCTTGCCCCGGGAACAATGGTTCCTGATATAAACCTGCTCGATACCACCGGGCAGCAGATATCCCTGTCCTCTTTGCGCGGCAAATATGTTCTGCTCGGTTTCTGGACAACGCTTTCCGGCGGGACGCCTGCGTTTATGCAATCTTTAGAGCAGATCCGGCTACAGGTAAATCCTTCCACTCTTCAAATCTATGCTGTTGGCATTTCGCCGGACTGGAATTTCTGGACGCAAACCTTGTCCCGCCACAAATCTTCCTGGATCAATGTCATTGATCTGGATGGGATTACCGGCACCGGTGCGAAAAGTGAAACCGCCAAAGCGTTTGACCTGGGCATTATGCGGCTGCCGCAAGGTTACCTGATTGGACCAGAAGGCAAAATCCTGGCCGGCGGACTAGCTTTTGACGAACATCTCGCAGCCACCATTCAGTACTTGATAAAACAAAAACAGACAGATAAATGAAAAAGCTTTTGTGGATCACAGCATTGCTATGCCCGCCTTTAGCACATGCCCAGGTAAAGATGAGTGTACACGGACAAGTCAGGCACCCGGCGGGCACCCGGCAATTGTATTTTTTTGAAAGACGGAACCAGATTCCTGTTTTGATAGATTCAGCCAATATCAGTAGTGACGGACAATACATAGCCAACCTGCACCTGAAACGGGAAGGAGCTTACCTGGTGGGCGACAGAATGGGCGGACAATATGCTTTCTGGGCTACGGGAAAAGACCTGGTGATGGATATTGATGAGCAGGAAATGCCCATTGTTGCGAATGATACCGATAACCAGATTGTGCACCAGGTGAATCTGGCCATCGCACAACGAACAAAAGACTACGGTACCAATCCACGACAGGCCTTGCAATCTTTCAGTGAAAAACTGACGGTGCTGATCCGCGCCAACGCTACCCACCCCGGTGTACTCTATCCGCTAAGTTTCTTCAGTTTTGAAACGGATTCCGCTCTTATTGGCGAGATCCTCCCAACCCTGTTAAGAAAAAATCCATCTAACGCCGCAGTGAAAGCTTATGCTGCTGCAGCCGTGAGATTACAGCAAGGTTCGCCGGCGCCGGACTTTGATTTCGTGACCCCAACGGGCGAGAAAAAGAAACTCTCCGCAGCGCTGACCGGATCCAAATACGTGCTGGTAGATTTCTGGGCTTCCTGGTGCGGCCCCTGTCGCTCCGGCATCCCCGGGATCAAAAAGCTCTACGACGAATATAAAAACAAAGGGCTCGACGTGCTGGCTATTTCACTGGATGCCAAAGAGGAAGAATGGAAAAAAGCGCTGGCGGAGGAGGAAATGACGTGGCGCCAGGGACGGGTACTGGACAAAGGTGTATACCTGATGGAGACCTACCGTTTCAGCGGCATCCCTTACCTGGCGCTCTTTGACCAGCAAGGCAAAATTGTGACCGTCAATGTTAGCCACGAAGCACTGGAAAAGAAATTCCTGGAATTGATGGGGCCTCCCGATCCGGTAGCAGCCACACAAACCGAATACAGCTCACTGGAGGCTGATGATGTTGAAAAAAAGATGATTACAGATGTGCTTTCCCGCAATCTGCAGCCTGAATACGAGACCGCGCTCAAGGGAAGTACACAGGAGTCCTTTGTGAAAGCATACACGGACCAGCTCAAAGCAACTGCTGATCTCAAAGGTTTCCAGGCTGGTAAACTATTCTACTCGTTACCGGATTACTATAGGGAACTTATGAAGCTGTACCGGTCGCCGGTAGCGGATAAATCCAGGGAATATGGCCAGTTGGAAGCAAAACAGCTCCGTTACCTGCGTTACCTGTTCAATAAACCCCAATATGAAAAATACCTGCGCTACCGCAAAGACCACCCGGTATTGCCGGGAGCTGTACCGCTGGACTCCGCCGTTAGAACCGGGAAGCTACCTAACGGTTTCACCTACTATATTCGTCGCAATGATCAACCGAAAAACCAGGTACTGATGTACCTGGTCAATAAGGTAGGGTCCATTCTTGAGCAGGAGCATGAACGCGGGCTGGCTCACTTTATGGAGCATATGAACTTCAATGGTACGCGCCACTTTCCGGGTAACCGGCTGGTGACCTACCTGCAAAAGGCAGGCGTTCGTTTTGGTGCAGACCTTAATGCCTATACAAGCTTCGACGAAACGGTATACGAGTTGCCACTTTCCACCACTGATCCCAGCCTGGTTGATTCAGGTTTATATGTCATGCGGGATTGGGCCAATGCCGCCACACTGGATTCGTTGGAGATTGAAAAGGAACGCGGGGTAGTAGTCGAAGAAAAGCGCCTTGGAAAAGGGGCGACAGAACGGCTGAGAAATAACTTTTTGCCGATAGTGACTAATCAGTCCCGGTATGCGGAGCGGTTGCCCATTGGTACTGATATGGTGCTGAAGAATTTCACCCGCAAAGACCTGGTACAATTTCATCGCAATTGGTACCGTCCGGACTTGCAGGCACTGATCGTGGTGGGTGATATCGATGTTGATCAGATGGAAAAGACCGTGCGGAGCATGTTTGCCGATTTGCTTTCCGCTCCCGGTGCTCCTCCGCGAACTCATTATGAGGTACCACTGACAGGTAAAAATCAATTTTTGGCTCAAACGGATCCGGACCTCACCAATACACAATTACAAATCCTGGTGAAACAGAAGGGCCAGCAGATAAGCTCCGAAGCTGATTTTATTGCTTCCATGAAGCGGACCCTGTTTAACAGTATGCTTGGCAGAAGAATGCAGGACGAACTCAATCCCCTGCCAGATCCGGGATTCACGTCAATTAGAGCAAGCGTTCAACCGCTGATGGGTGGGCTCGATGCTTTTTCCTATGATGTGACTGCCAAAGATGGAATGTTAAAACAGGCAGTGCAACAGGGCTGGCGTTCACTGACCCGCGTGACCAAATATGGCTTTACGCCTGCAGAACTGGACCTGGCTCGCCTCTCCTATCTCCGCTCCCTGGAAAATGCCAGGATGGAAGCAAGCAAAACACCATCCCGTAGTTATGTATCCGAATACCAGGCTCATTTCTTACATGGTACAGCCAGCCCGGGCCTCGATTGGGAGTACCAGTTTGCAAAAGCCAATATCGGCGCTCTTACTGTTGCCGATATCAATGCGCTCATTCCCTATTATATTGGGTCCACTAATCAGGATATCCTGATTCAGGCACCGGACAAACAAAAAGACCAGTTGCCGGATGAAGTAGCAGTACGCCGGTGGCTGAACGAAGTGGCAGAAGAAAATCTGGAACCAGTTAAGGAGGCAGGATCTCCGGTAAAATCATTACTGGACCACGACCCAACGCCGGGAAAAATCGTTTCGTCCCGCCGCAACAAACAAATGGGAACCGAGGAACTTACTTTAAGTAACGGGATCAAAGTTGTACTAAAGCCTACCCGGTTTAAAAATGATGAGATCAGCTACAACGCATTTGCGCCCGGTGGTACCTCCCGCTACCCTGATTCCATCTACCTGGCTGCAACCTTGTCGGCCCGCCTGCTAAGCGGTTTTGGCATCGGCAAATTTAGTCCGGCTGATCTGGCACGCATCCTCAACGATAAAATCGTCAATGCAGGCATATACATTGGTCCCCGCTCCCAGGGCATCTTTGGCAGCGCTTCCACCAAAGACCTGGAAACTGCACTGCAGTTAACCTATCTGCAATTTACCAGTCCGCGGGCCGACAGCCAGCTGTTCACCAATGCCATCAACAGTATGAAAGCCTCACTGATAAACCGCTATGCCGATCCCTCCAATGTGTTTAGCGATACTATCAATAATTTCATGAGTGGTTATAGTCCGCGTAGCGCCACTCCGTCGATTACACAGGTGAATCGTGTAAAGCTGTCTGATATAGTGTCAATTTACCGCGACCGATTCGCAGACGCTGATGGCTTCACCTTCATATTTGCAGGCAATATCGATAGCATAACGATCCGGCCATTACTGGAAAAATACCTGGGTTCGCTGCCATCCCTGCAACATAAACAAAAGGCAATAGATTACAAAGCAACGGTACCTGCCGGCCGCATCACGAAACAGGTATTTAAAGGCAGTGAAGAAAAAGCAACTGTCAGGATAATGTTGGGGGGCCAGGACAACCTCACGCCGATGAACAGGTTATTGTTAAATGCTATGGGCGAAGTTTTGCAATATCGCTTACTGGAAAGTCTCCGCGAAGAAGCCGGAGAAGTGTACAGCCCCTCTGTGCGTACTTCAACGGTGAAATATCCCGTTTCACGATTTGGTATCACCATTTCTTTCGGTTGCGCCCCTGTCAATGTCGATCACCTGGTATCATTGGTAGAAAAAGCTATGAAAAAACTTGTAGAAGACGGAACCAGTGCTGAAGATCTGCAAAAATTCAAGACGGCCTTTATCAAACAAACAGAAGCCGCCCTGAACACCAATGATTTTTGGTTAAGCTATTTGAGTACACAATATGAAAACGGTGAAGATGTAGCTCAAATCAATCATTACCGTGAATATCTTGATAAACTGACGTCGGCCTCATTTAAAAAAGCGGCGGCCCACTATCTGAGTGGCAAAAACATGATCCGATTCGTGTTATTGCCAGAAAAGATTTGAACACCAGGAGAAATGAATGTCGAACATCCATAAAAACCAGAAGGGTGGCTTGTCCTGGCCACCCTTCATTTTTATAATTATATAGCTTCCGAAACAGCCGCACGAAAATTAATTCTTCCAGGTTTTCTCTCCCTTCTTCATCTTTCCCAGCGTAACCATATAGTTTTCTTTTTCGCTGCCGGATGCCAGTTCCACCGCCTTTTCCATTACCGCAACCGCTTCCTTAGTCTTTCCTGACTTGTGAAGGAGGCCAGCGTAGACATTCATAAACTCCCGGTTGGCGCCATCTTCAGCCAATGCACGTTTGCTCCAACCCAGTGCCGCGGTAATACAATCCCTGTCAGGGCTGTTCTCAAAAATAGCCCGGGCAAACACATTAAATGTTTCTTTATCAGTAAAAGCGGGCCCGTACTTTTTCATGTATGCCATAACGCTTTTCTGAAAATTCGGCCAGTCATTTCTGCTCATATAATATTGGGCCTTGAATTTTCCGACTACAGGTTCAGCGTGGGCAGGATACTTCGCTGCCACGGATGTTTGAATCGCTTTCCAATCGGGAACCGAACCTGCGGAATTCGTCAACAACGGCATTACCTCTTCATTAAAAATAACCTCCTGCACCCTGTTATTCGCAACCCCGGCACCCAGCACTTCGTCTACCCTGTTTCCATAATTCATAAAAATTTCAAACCCCTTCAGCTTACCCGAAGAAGAAAAGCGATTCAGAAACAGTATATTTTCTTTTGTAAGCAGGTCGTCCTGGGAATTTACATACATATCAGCATACCTGAGTGCATTGTCTTTTTCCATAACCTGCTGAGACATAATAGCCAGTTTCTTCATCATGTCCGTATTCTTTTTGTCCGACTGCCCGAACTTTTTCACAAGGGTATAATATTGTTTTTCCGGGTCTAAGGCATCAGTAGATTTAGTAATAAGACGGTCAGCATCTTCACTTCCCGGAACCCGGTGTACCAGCTCCCCATCCGGCGAAAAATAAAGGAATGTCGGCATTGACGGGAGTTTATATGTGTTATGAATCATTTGAGCGTCCTTATACCACATTTTTACATAATCATCATCTTTATCAGTCTTGTCCAACTGCAACTTTACGCAAATGAATTTGTCGTTGAAAAAATCTCCCATTTCTTTCCTCGGAAACAGCTCTTTGATCATTTTAACACAGGGTGCGCACCAGGTGGCATAACAGTCCATAAAAATATACTTGTTTTCAGCTTTTGCTTTTGCCTTTACCTGTTCCCACGACAGTGCGTGATCGAAATGTACACCCGGTCCTTCCGTTGCTGTTTTTGAAGAAAGCAATTCCGACAACCTGACCGAAAGTTCATTATCACGGAGATCCCTGGCGATGATCACGCCGTTTGTATCCAGGAGGAAGTTCAGTGGGATGCCGGTAATACCATACATTGCTACAACCGGGCTTTCCAGCCCTTTCACATCAGAAACCTGCGTCCAGGGAAGCTGCTCATCATGGATGGCTTTCATCCATTTCTCCCTGTTTTCATCCAGGGAAACGCCGAGAATTTCAAAGCCCTTGTTCTGAAAAGCTGCGTAACTCTTTTTCAGATATGGGATCTGCATACGGCAGGGTCCACACCAGCTTGCCCAGAATTCAATCAACACATATTTCCCGCGAAACGAAGATAATGCCACCGCATTCCCGGCCGTATCAGGCAAACTGAAAGCCAGCGCAGGATTGCCAGCCACCAGTGAAGCAAGGCCTTTCATCCTGTTGCTGACTGCCACCATATCCGCCCTGTTCCTCAGTTCCGGCGCTAACGCGGCAACCAGGTTTCCGATTTCACGTGCACCGGATGTTTCTGCCAAAGCAGCCCGGCCTTTTAATATGGCGACATTGATCAATGCCGAAGGATGCTGAACGATAAAATCTGACTCGATACTTATCTGCAGCTTTTTCAGACTATCCATCTGCGCAGCATAGAAAGCGATAGAATCAGCTTTTCCGGGAAACTCACTGGCCAGCGAAACTTTCAACTGCTTTCTGAATGCATTGCCAAATGCAGTACGTTGCTGTCTCAGGCTATTATCCAGCTTCATAAATGCAGCCATTTCAACATTTCCCGAGATCACCATATCCTCCAAATCGTTGCCGGACACATGAAGTTTCCCTTCCATGAGATAGAAGTAGCGCGTCTGATTTCCCGCAAGTGGGTCCGCCGCCCGCTCCGCCTCACTCACCGCTGTCTGCATGGTGAAGTACACGGGAACTATATCGCTTTTTATAGTGCCTTTAAAACTGAATTTCCCGTTCACAATCACCGCGCTGTCGCGCAGATAAGCTCCAGGATTCCTGGATCGCTCCACCAGCGAAACTTGCTGAAGCAGAAATATCTTCCCTTGTTTCACCTTTTTAAAGTTACCACTGATAAAAAATGACTTCTCTCCCTCACCCGCAAAAACTTGAAGGGTGGAAAAAAGGAATGCCAATTTTATCATAACCATGTACAACCATATAGTTTTCATCACATCAAAATTTAATTAGGTAATAATATCACTTCAGCAGTTCTGCCAACTTTGCATACAACCCGTCGTTCCTAAGATTGGTCGCTACAATAATCCCATTTGGATCGATCAGGAAATTCAACGGAATTCCAGTAACAGCATATTTTGATACAATCTTGCTGCTATGCCCTTTCAGCTCCGACACCTGCGTCCAGGGAAGCTTGTCCTCATGAATGGCCTTCAGCCATTTCTGCCGGTTGTCATCCAGGGAAATACCCAGAATATCGAAATTCCTGCCTTTGAAGGTTTCATAACTTTTCATCAGATACGGTGTTTGTGACCTGCAGGGACCACACCAACTCGCCCAGAACTCAACGAGTACATATTTTCCCCGATAAGAAGACAGCGTCACACTATTGCCCGCTGAATCCGGCATACTAAATTCCAATGCCGGCTTTCCCGGTACCAGCCGGGAAAGCACCAATAATCTTTTTCTGATTACGCGCATATCCTCCCTGTTTCTCAACAACGGCGACAAACCGGTCAAAAGCACTTCCATCTCTTCAGCATCTTTCGTGTCCACCACCTCAGTCATCGATCTGAACATAGCCATACTCAGCAATGATGCAGGATGATCTTTAATAAATAGCTTTTCGGCTTCACGGTATTTATCCGCAAGTTTTTCTGATGCTACCGAATAGGCTGCAAGCGAGTCCTGTTTGCCGGGAAACCCATTCATCGCACTGATGAGGCGATATTGCGATCCGATGCGGGACAAGGTTGCATTTATCGGCCCGAGTATTCCTTCCAGGCGCATTAAATCGTCAGCCTCTGCAGTGCCCGCGAACATGATGTCTTCCAGACGGTTGCCGGAAACGACAAGCTTTCCGGGAGACAGGTAAAAATGACGGCTGCTCATGCCAGCAAAGGGATTTTCAGCAAGCTGTACTTCCGTTACCGGGACATGCATCGTAAACATCGCAGCAACAATATCATCCTTCAGTATTCCTTCAAACCGGAACCTGCCATTCACAAGTACCGCACTATCAGCCTCCTGCCCGCTGCGGTATTGTTTCAAAAGAAACACTTTACTTTCCCTTACCTGATGCAAAGTGCCTTCGATGGTGTAGTTTCTGTTTACAGGGGCCGCGAAAAGACAGACCGCTGTCAGGGAAAATGCGAGTGCAGCAAGCAATCCGCCGGTTAACTTTTTTTTCATTTTCTTCTATTTTCAGATCTGATAATTATTTATTCCCGGGTCGTTTACAAAATAAGGGTATGACCGGCCTCGTTCCGTTCCGTGGTCAGCAGTCGGGAAGGGCCGGAAACGGACCTTATCACTTTTTCAGTTAAAACCTTACCTGGGATTCTGCGTCAGCCCGCCGGCGTCAATTTCCGACTGTGGTATAGGCCATGTATATCGCGGATCGTTGGGCGGTAATTCATAGCGATTCCCCCCAATCTCCCGCACAAGTATTTGCGCGAACCGGGGCTCCTTATTCAGTCTTCTGAGATCCTGCCACCTTGTGCCGCGAAAGACCATTTCTTTCCGCCTTTCCAGGAGGATTATCTTCAGCAGCTTTTCAGGATCTTTTTCCGTTACCGGAGAAAACCAGGAACGATCGATCCTGTTTTTCAGCAGCAGGTTCAAATCATCAAGCGCCTTGTCTATCTTATTGGTCCGGGCATTGCATTCGGCGTTCAGCAGATAAATTTCGTCGGCCGCCAGGCCGGAAAAATAAGAGTAGGCAGCATATGATCCTTTAAAGACCAGGAATCTGTATCCATCAACATCAATATAGGGTCTGAAATAAACTTTATACCGGATATCTCCCGGTTCGTACAGCGCCAGCAATGAAGGATGAAATTCAGCTCTGTCTTTGAATACGGAATTGAGTGCAGTAGTATAACCATTGTCTGACACGGAATAATAGATCATTTCCGGATTGCTGGCGCCGTAATCTGCGGCAAAAGCGTATTCATAAAAATTGGCAGGATCATCGGCGCCTAATGTATTGAAGTCTATCAGTTGTCCGCGGAGCGAAAGACAGCGTTCTGCATATTGCGCCGCTTTTTCATATTCCTCCATCAAAAGATACGTTTTTGCAATAAGAGCATAAGCCGCAGCCTTTCCCGGCCTGATATAATTGGTTCTTTTTGTTTCCGCCGGAAGCAGCTCCGCACTTTTCAGTGCATCATCCAATATCTGTTTGTAAGTTTCGTGGACAGACGATCGCTTTACTTTTACCGTAACATCGGGTTCCAGCCTGAGTGGAAGCCCATTGGGATTGTCACTTCTTTCATAGGGAAAAGAAAATTGCTGTGCAAGATTATAATAATGAAAGGCTCTGAAAAAAAGCGCGCTACCTTTTACATTGTTCCATGCAATCTGTTCATCGGGCGTTGGCTGAATGGATTCAATCCCGTAGAGGGCATG
Source organism: Chitinophaga ginsengisegetis (assembly GCF_900168065.1). Taxonomy (GTDB): domain Bacteria; phylum Bacteroidota; class Bacteroidia; order Chitinophagales; family Chitinophagaceae; genus Chitinophaga; species Chitinophaga ginsengisegetis. Next base: position 657,129 of record NZ_FUZZ01000001.1, read on the forward strand.
ATTTGCATAAAAAATGTAGAGATAAGAACGGCTCCAGTCCATATTTTGCTCATACTGAAGCATGTTGATTTTCTGCGACCACACATACACATCCCGCAGGTAAGCATTGCTTTCCGTTGCCAGTTGATTCCACCGCTTCTCCGTAATGATAAACTCGTCGCTCCCGTTTGCACCAAAAGTATGGGCGGTATTCCCCGGAGCAAAATTGTAATCGAGTATTGCCTGAAAATCGGCAATGGTGTGCGGAACCTGAAGGCTTTTTAGTTGTTTTACTTCAAGAAAATCGTTGCTGCATCCTCCCAACATCAGAAGAAAGACAAACCCTATATAATATTTTAATAAAAGTTTCATGCTTAACAGGAATTGAATTGTGCGTTAAATGGATAACTGGATGCCTGTATTGAACTGTATTGGTTGCGGATACCTCGCATTCGGCGTAGCAGGATCGATATTATTGCGATCTGCCTTCCACAAAAATCCCAGGTTACGTACATACAGATAAATTCTTACCGCCTTGAAAACTGCAGGCGCTTTTTTCCCTGTTGGAATCGAGTAATTCAAACTGATATCCTGTATGGCAATATGATCCCCCTTTGAAATCAGCGTCTCTGAAAAAAGATAAATGGTAGATTCGTTCTGATCAAATCCATTCAGACCGCCGCCGGCGGGAACATTGGTAACCAGCTCATCACCGGGCTTCTTCCATTTATGAAGCAGATCGGTATGAAATAAGCCCGATCCCGTATACTCCATACCGGGAAATAAAGATGATCTGCGGTAAACATATCCTGCTTTCCAACTAAGCAGCACACTCAATTGCAGCCGTTTCCATTCAATATTATTTAATATGGAACCATAGTATGGCGGATTGGTAACACCTGCATACACCATATCTTCCGGCCGCAGCGAGGCCATATAACCGGCATAGTCGGTCGACTTCTGACCATCCTGATAAATAATCATCTTTCCGTTTGAAGGATCCAATCCGCTCCAGGGATAAGCATAGATCCCGGATATCGATCTTCCAATTTCCAGCGGAATCTGATACCCCAGCGTACCAACATAGGCGTTACCATTCAATGTACCGGAATTGTAATAATTCTTCACCTTATCTGCGGCGAAATTAAATAACCACGTTGTCTGCCAGTTTACAGCCCCTTCCAGGTTCTTTGTAGTTATTTGAAGATCCACCCCTTTTGTTTGCAGCGATGCATAGTTATACCGGTATTGCGATACCTGATAGTTGGCGGTATTTATACCTGTGGATGGCGGAAGAAAAGCATCCCCGATAAGATCATTCGATTTTTTTGTAAAGAATTCCAGGCTTCCGCTTATCCTTTCATTAAATACCGACCAGTCAACCCCGAGATTAAGTGTATTCACCTGCTCCCATCTAAGCGATGGATTACCCGGCGAAGTAATGCCGGCATACGGCTCCAGATCCGGATTCAGCGCTATGGCAGATGCATAATCGATCACCGGGAAAGTGGAAACCGACTTGTTTACGTTTCCGCTGCTGCCGTATGTTGCGCGGAATCTGAGCTGGTCCACCCAATCGGCTTTAAAGAATGGTTCCGAAGAAAGATTCCAACTGGCTCCGGCCGACCATAGCAGCGTACCTTTCTGGTTGGTTTTCACCCCAAATAAGTTGGAACCATCCCATCTAGCACTTCCACTCAGAATATACTTCGATCTGAAAGTATACGAGGAGTTTGCGAAGTAAGATAAGTACCGGTCAATTCTATAAAAAGTATTTTCTGTGGCGCCGGGTATTGGCGCACTGGCCCATGAAGTATACAATTTATAATTTTTGACAAAGTCCATCCTTGATGTTCCGATACCCCGGTCCGGGTCATAATTATACAGGATGGTTTCCGGGAAACTCTCTTCTATCGTCTGCCTCGCTTCCGCCCCACCCAGGAAGGCCAGCTCATGTTCAGCCATGCTTTTGCGCGCGTTGAGCTGAATTCTTCCGGAATGCTGCACACGTTGTACAGGGCTTCCCAGTTTGAGTATCCCTCCATAAGGAATCGGCCTTTCACCGTTTGGCTGGGTATAATTGTTGACAAGATTTCTTACGTAGTATGTTTCCTTATCGTACATATACCGGGTCGATGATTTGTCTTCGGTATACTGATAGGTTGCATCAATATCCATACCTTTAACCACCTGGTACCGGAGGTTGCCCAACAGATTCAGGAATGAAGATGATGAGGTATTGTCGGCACGCCTGATTTCTTCCAGGGGGTTATAATACCACGGCAGCAGGCCTCTTTTTTCTGCGCTGTCTGCGATAGCGGTGCGGATCCGATATTCGATTTTAGCCGGATTTCCATACTCATCTACAAGCGCAGTATACGGCTGTAAACCTGAAGTACTGCCCGCCAGGTCTGTCATTGTGAAAGCGTTGTTATTTGCGTTTGTTCTGCTGTAGCTTATCCGGGTGTTTATTTCAAGTGTTTTTACTGGTTTGAACGCATTCTGCACATTCAGTGTCAGCCGCTGGTTATCGGCACCCACCATCGCGGAACGCATCTTGTCATATCCCACAGAAAAGAAATACTTGTTAACGTTGCTTCCGCCATTAATGTTTAATGCGTATTGCTGTTGAATCGACTGCTGATACAGGTATTTCAGCGCATCATTGCGAATATCCGTATTTTTCATCCGCTGTTCCTCTTTCAGAAATGCTTCTTCACTGATCAGGTGATCACGCTGTTTAATGAGTAGCTCTGCATAAGGAGAAAAAGCAATCATACCATTTTCATCTGTCTGCCAGTCGCCGCGGAGAAATTTCTCTTTCTGTATCTGCATAACCATTGACGAAGGCATAAAACGTTTGTCATAAAAAAGATCCGGCTTTCCTGAAACAGCTGTATTTGCAGAAAACGACACCTGGGCTTTCCGGTTATAACTTCCCTGCCTGGTTGTAATTACGATCACTCCGTTTCCGGCGCGGGCTCCCCATATCGATGCCGCTGCGGCATCCTTTAGAATCGTTACGCTTTCCACATCATTGGGGTTTATGTCGCGGATATTTCCTTCGAAAGGGAAATTATCGACAACGATCAGGGGCGAAGATTCCGACATGATCGTGGCCCTTCCCCTGCTCTCCAACTGCAACTCCCCTACATTTTCACCTTCTGCATTTGTGCGGTTGAACAGGAGCCCGTTGGTTATACCTTCGAGCCTGGTCAGGATATCCGGCCCCGGGCTCCGGTTTATCATTTCCCTGGTTATTTGCGTAAAAGACCCTGTAGCCCTTTCTTTCGGCAACTGTTGGTATCCGGTTGAAACGATCGCCACTTCGCTTATGCCTGTCTGCATCACCCGTAATACAATTAATTTTTCTTCCGGCTTTCCATCTGCAACAAACTCCACTTTTTTATATCCCACGAATGAAACAATTATTTTATCGCCTTCCTGTGCTTCCAGTGAGAACCAGCCTGTTTTATTGGTAGTAACTCCGCCAGATTTTCCTTTTATCTGTACAGTAGCCCCTTCCATCGGATAACCGATAGAATCCAATACCCGTCCGTAAACATGAACAGGTACGGCTTCAGGCTCCGTGGGAGTAACGGGAGAGGAAACCGGATCAGGAACAGATTTTTGGGAAAGAAAAATGGTTTTGCCCTGGATAACATATTTTATATGCTGGCCTTTCAACACCAGGTCCAACAGTGAACGCAGGGGCATCGCGGATACATTCAGCGAAATGGAACGGCTGTCTGAGAAAATTCCCTCATTGGCCATAGTTACGTAGCCCGTTTGCTTTTCAACAGCGGAAAAAATATGCTGCAGAGAAATATCTTTCCCTGAAAGCGTTACCTGCTGGGCCTTACTCTTCCCATACACAGCAAAAAAAGAAACGATTAGCAGAAAAATAGTCAATTTCATGACTAACAGGATTTTGGTTGCGATCCCGGGAAGACCGTTACCCAACATCCGCGGCTCTCCGTACAGGGTAGCAACGAAACGTCCGGGCATAGGAAACCTGGAACCAAATGCAATTTTTTGCATAAATTAGCACAGTTTGGTTGTTGAAAATGGAGTTCAGACCTCGATTTGAATCAGCCGGACATTTTGCCGGAAGAGCTTCGAACCACTTCCGGCTTTTTATTTACAGCAGATCCCTTTCTTTTAATTCATCATCTTCTTTCTTTTTATATTATTGTTTCAGATTATGGCAATACGATCAGTTTTCGTCCTTCCAGGCGGCAATTGATTCCCAGCTCCTTCAGCCCAACCAGCAAACCATCAAGCGAAATATCCTTTGTCATCTTGCCGGTCATTCTTTTCTCCGGAATCCCCTGTTCATACACCACTTCTATATCGTACCAACGTTCCAGCTCCTTCATTACTTCGGCAAGCGAGGCACCGTTGAAATTGAACAGCCCATTTTTCCAGGCCATAACCTTTTCAATATCTGCATCGTTCACCACCTTTATTCCGGTCTGCCCATTCCCTGCCGGCATCCTTGCGATCAACGCCTGCTGACCGGCCCGGAGCACCACATCCGCAGCTGATTTATTCCGGCCAGGGGAAGCAAGGATACTTCCTTCCAGCAGCGTTGCTGCAATGTTCTCCTCGTTTTCATAGGAGTTAATATTGAAATGGGTACCTAAAACCTGCACCAATGCCTTATTGCTTACACTTACGCTAAAAGGCTTTCCACTACTTGCCGCTATTTCAAAATATACCTCACCCGTAATTTCCGTGTGCCGTTCCGGTCCGGAAAAGCTTGTCGGAAACCGGATGGAACTGGCTGCATTCAGCCAGATACCGGAACCGTCGGGTAAGGTCAGATGGTATTGCCTGCCTTTAGGCGTTGAAATGGTATTATAAACGATTTCGTTTCCCGTTCCTTCATATACCAGCACACCGTTAGTCACCCTCGCTGAAACACCGCCCTGCATGGCAATTGCAGAATTCTGAATGGTATCCAGCAATACCTGCGAGCCATCGGCAAGTGTCAGCACCGCACCCTGCATGCCGGGCTTTATCTCAGTTCCATTACCGGCAGTAGCCGGCGTACCTGTATTTCTTTTGTGTGTGGCCAGGAAATAAACCGTAATACTCAGTACCAGGAGCACAGAAGCCGCAGCTACGCGCCATCTGCCCAGGAACCGGAGCTTACCTTTAACCTCACTTTCGTGGTCAGGAAGTTTAATGCCTGCAATCTTTTCAGCCAGGCCCCTTGCCTGCTCTTCCGGATAACCGGTGGCAGACAGGTTGTTATACTCCTCTTCCAGCGCCGCAATAAGCTCCGGGAGGCGGTTGTTATCTTTCAGAAGGGTATGCAACGTGTAGGCATCTTCTTCAGATTCCTCCCCGTTGAACCATCGTCTGATCAGTTCCTTATATTGTTTATCGTCGGTATTCATCTGGCTTCGTGCTTAGTAGAACAATAAAAAATGAAAAAAGGGGATATGGCAGGAGCAGAAAAAATCTGATTTTTTCAGACAGCACGAAAAAAAGGCAGGGATCTTATAATTCAGCCAGGCCGATAATGAACAGGGCATACATTTCAGGATGTTCACTGATGTAACGGTTTATAGCCGCCGAAGCAAACTGCAGATATTTCTTAACCGATTCGCGGCTCAGCCCCAATTCGTCGGCTATCTGCTGGTATTTTTTTCCATCCCGGCGGGCCATGATCCATACTTTCTTTTGCTGGGGAGGCAGACGCTCTATAGCCTCATCAAACAGTTTCCATTTCCATTCATCGGGGTTCTCATCTGCTTCAGACGTCGTCTCTGCAGCCCACTGTGAATGTTGCAACCTGACCCGGACTGATTTCCGTAGCAGATTTACAGCCAGATTCCTGCTGATCGTGAACATATAGGGCTTAAAATTATTCACCTGTCCAAGCCACTCCCGGGCCATCCAGATCCTCAGAAAAGTATCCTGAATCAGCTCCTCTACCGAGGCAGGATCGCGGGTAATTTTAAGAAGAAATACATGAAGAAGCCCGGCATGCCGGGCGATCAATTCTCCAAAAGCCTTCTCGTTTCCTTCTGCTACAAGCAGTAGAAGTTCCTTTTCATCGTATGACCGGGTGGTAGACAATATGAAAATTTCAATGCATTACAAGGATAAATGAAAGGTTATGCAAATGTCCGAAATATAACAAGTTGCCGGCAGTCAGCACAGGATGCAGGCGGTAACGGTTTAGTCGTCGGGCTGGTTGGTTGTAAGCGGACAAGCTATTATTGATTCCCCTGTTTAATGGCTGCATTGCATTCCCCGGGATAAATGTAGCAAAAAAAGAAACCAATAGGTAGGATAATAATATGCTCTTTTCCAGGGAGTTTCTATTTTAAGAATATTTTTCACATAACACATCCCTGTGTATCCATCAGGGTTTATCTATCTTAATGCGCAACAGGTAGAAAGGAGGCTTACTCTCCTCTTTTCCCTGGTTCCAGAAAGGTCTTTTATGAAGTTGATCGGAGACAAGGTACAGGTAACCGTTTGGCGCAATGGCCAGCCCATCGGGCCAGGAGATCAGTATAGTGTCCTTTACCAAAGTAGAATAACCCGCCGGCGTCGCCATTACTACAGCACTGTTTTCAACATCAGTCACAAATAAAATGCCGCCATCTCCCACCTTGAAGCCATCCGATTTTGGCTTGGGGGCATAGTAGGTGATCTTACCCGACAACGCGCTATCACTCAATGCCTGGTTCGATAGTGCTGCTGCCGCAATCCGGTAAATGCTGCGTCCTCCAAGCGCTCCAAAATATATCCATTCCATTTTCGGGTCGATGGAGATGGGGTTAAGAGGATACCTGGGATTAAGCACGCTGCCGTCCGGAAAAACATGGCTAACAGCATGGCCGTTAATCACCACATCTTCATCTACCGGCTGAAAACTGGGATGATTTTCCAATATACGCCTTGCGTAACCTGTTTGCAGGTCTACCACCACAAAGGCAGGTGCCGCCGGCAATATCAGTCCTCCCATCGACATATCCGCAATCACTGCTGTGTGACGCTTTTCATCAATGACAAAATCCTGCAGAAATGAAGAGGGTTTGAGCACGGCATCGGGTATGGGATATACATGCAACAACTTCCTGGTCTCAATATCCCAGGCAACCAGCTTGGGCGCCTGGGCAGGTATGGCTTTACGGTTCCCCAGGTCCAACACCCATAACACATTATCTGCAGTTACCTGGATACCGATAGTGGCGTTAATGCCCTTATAGGAATACCCTTGCGGATTTCTGGTCCAGGTGGTATCCGGGAAGTCTGCTACACTGCCGTCCGGCAAAACCTCTTTCACTTTATAGGGAGATACTGTGGCATCACTCATTGTAATAAAGACCCTTCCCGAAGGTGACACAGCCACATTGCCCGGACGTTCCCGGTCAAAGGAGGCGGCTACTTCCAGTTTACCGGTTGACTGTGCAGCTGCGGGCTGTATACCGGATTGCAATAGGGCTGCTAACAGCAACCCATATACGAATTGTTTTATCATTAAGCGTTCTTATTGTAGGTTTTCTTAGCATATTTGTTGGAAGCAATCCAATCTTTCACAGAGATTCCTTTGGGTTCCCAACCCAGCCTGCGGGCATTCACCGCTTTGATACGACTATTGGACCCCAGGCCATAACGCGCAAGTCCGCCGACTTCCGCCAGCGCATCTGCTGCATTCCAGCTTTCGGTTGCGCCGCCAAATCCAAGTGCGTTACTGATATAGGCAGCCAGGTCTTTGTAGGATTCTTCTCCGTTTTCCGCAAACAGACAGGTACCTGCGGGTGCCCGTTCCAGTGCCATCAGGTACAGATCCGCTACATCGGCAATATGCACATTAGACCACCTGTTGATACCTCTCCCGATAAATACACCTTTGCCGGTTTTAATTGATTTACGATAGATGCAGGGCAATTGCACACTCTCTACATCAAGCCCCAGGCTGTCGCCATATATCATGGAAGGGACAATTACCACGCTGCGGATATTCCGGCCGGCACCTGCTTCAAGCACCAATTCATTGATGGTTACACCTGCCTGCCTGGCTTCCAGGGGAGTGTAAGATGTGATTTCTTCAAACACCTGTGGATTTTCCACATCACCCAGTACATCATCAGCAACTATGCTGGAGCCGGAAGTATGAATAAACAATTTTCCTGTGCCAGCCAGGGCATCCAGCAGGGTTTGTACCGCCATAAAATGCTCGGAGTCGGCTGTATGGATCACCCCATCTGCTAATGCCGCATACCTGGTCAGCAGCTCATCGTCTTCCAGCGTGCCTACTACAGGTATAAATCCCAGTTGTCTGATGTCTGTTGCTTTTGCCTTATCACGGACAAGACCATAAATAGTATGTCCTTTATCTGTCAATAATTTGCCTACGGAGCTGCCGATGTAACCATTAGCACCCGTTAAAAAGATATTCATCTCTCTCTTAATTCTTAATGGTTGGTTATAGAAGAAAACTGTTTTTAATAACTTGCCTCCACAATCTCTCTCACTTTATCAGGCGTAACATGCTGCCTTTCACCAATGGCTATCCACCCGCGCTGTTCAAAACGTTCAACGATGATATCCGCAGATTTTGCATAGTCGCTGGTATAACCCGAAAGCTGCGTATCCACACCCATTTCATGGAAAAAATCTATCGTTTTAATAATGGCCAGTTGGGCCAGGGTATTGATATCATCCCCTTTAAGTCCCCAAACACGCCGGCCATACTGGGCCAGTTTTTCTTTCTTATCTGTAAACATCACCCGGTAAAGATTGGGACCGATCACTGCCAGCGTACGGGCATGATCAATGCCATAGAGCGCTGTAAGTTCGTGACCGATAAGATGAGTTACCCAATCGGTGGGAACTCCATTCTGTATAAGGCCATTTAAGGCCATTGTACAACACCACATCAGGTTAGCAGCCAGTTCATAGTCACCGGGATGTTTCACAACTTCAGGTCCGGTTTCGATCAGGGTTTGTAAAATGCCTTCAGAAATCCTGTCCTGTAAAAAAGCAGAAGTGGGATACGTAAGATATTGTTCCATGACATGTGTAAAGGCATCCACCACACCGTTCTGTATTTGTGCTGGAGGAAGGGATGCTACCACGCCAGGATCACAGATAGAAAATTGAGGGAAAAGAGCAGGTCCTGCGAAAAAAAGTTTTTCCTGTGTAGCAGCAATTGTCACCACAGAACCGGCATTCATCTCACTACCGGTTGCGGGCAAAGTGAGCACGGTTCCCAGCGGCACCACGTTATCCGTTATCTGTATTTGTCCACGCAACAGGTTTACCGGATCATCTTCAAATTTTATGGCGGCTGAAACAAACTTGGCGCCATCGATAACGGAACCTCCTCCTACAGCCAGGATAAAATCCAGTTGTTGTTCCCGCGCCACCATCACGGCTTTCATGAGTGTTTCAAAATGCGGATTGGGCTCCACCCCGCCGAATTCAATTATCTCATGGTGCTTCAGAGCTTCTTTCACCTGCTCATACACACCATTCCTGAAAATGCTGCCACCACCGTAAATCAGCAGTACACGGGCTTTCGCGGGAACCAATTCTGCCAGCCTTACTATCTGCCCTTTACCAAAAATCAATTTGGTAGGATTGAAATATTCAAAGTTTAACATGATATAATGATTTAGCAGCGATATGTGTTTTATCTTAAGTCCACAAAAGTAGACCGCTGCTAATCTTTATAAAATGTTTCAACTCACTAATTAAATGTGACATAGCGCACATCCGGGCGGGATGTGGCGGTACGGCGGACTTCCGTCTCAATCCTGATCGGGAGATATTGTTAGCCTGCTTAAGGTTTCCCTGGACACGCCGATATAAGATGCCAGCAATGCTTTGGGTACACGCTGAAAAAGGGAAGGGTATAACTCAAACAACTGCCTGTATTTTGCCTGCGCATCATTGCAGAGCAGCGATAATATACGGCGCTGCAAAGCAACATAGCCGTAGTTGGACTTCACCCTGAAAAAATGTTCCATCTTATGCATTTCACTGCATAGTTTATCCTTATTCTCCTTGGTGATACCCAGCAGCTCACTGTTTTCCAGACAGTCTGCAAAAGTAGTAGCAGGCATACCAGTCAGATACGCTGTGTAATCAGATAACCACCAGTCTTCCATCGCAAATTGCAGAATATGCATTTTTCCGCCTTCATCCAGGATATAGGATTTTAATAATCCTGAAAGCACAAAATATTCATAATTCGCCGGGTCTCCCTCTTGTATTACAAATTGATGTCTTTTATATTTTTTTCTGACAAAAAATGAAAGTACATACTCAAACTCTGTGTCAGTAAGCGATACAATTCTTTCTATCTGCTTGCGAAAGGTATATTCCATAAAGACGTTATTTGAATGTGATGTGCCTCACAGGATAACTGTGATCGGGCTTATTACACCATTGGCCACCCGAAATGAACTTTACACAAAGAAAATAAAGTATGAAAATAATAACAAAAAATCAGCAGCAGTCTTCGGCAGCACCCTTGACAAAGTTGCTGTTTAAAGCGCTATAAGCGCTGAAGAACCCGGATAAAAAAAGCAGCTCCTGATGGGCTGCTTTTTTTATCCGGGCATTGGAAATATGTCCGGCTACTTCAACCAGAATTTGAGGCCGCCCGCTGAGTACTGCGCAGGGCCGCCTGATGACAAAATATTCCGGGTTAGTCCATTACTGCTTTGCAGCCCGGGCAGCGGCCAGTTCAATTGCCCTGGCGGCATTGACAACACCACCACTAATAGACAATTCGCTGAAAGCAATTTTTTGAAGTCCATTCTTGCGGGAAAGTACGGGCCCGTTGTATTTTACTACCGATTCCATGATGATTTCCTTTACTTCCAAAGCTGAGAACGCAGGATAATAGGATCGGATAAGGGCGGCAATGCCAGCTACTACCGGCGCCGCCATACTGGTCCCGTCCATATTATCATATTTACTGCCGGGAACAGATGACCAAATGCCTACGCCTGGTGCGAATACATCCACGGTGTGATGTCCGTAATTAGAGAATCTGGCGGGCAGGCTCTCTCCTAATCTGGGACCCGAAGCGCCCACTTCCAGCCACGCTGCAGCCTGTCCGCTACCGTCGGCATACACGCGATTGGGATAGTTCTCCTCAATGTCAAGGTCCAGGGCATCATTGCCGGCAGCATGAACGAGGAGCACATCTTTTTTCATGGCATATTTAACTGCTTCGTCTACCAGGGGCTTGTGCGGTGAAAAATGTTTTCCAAAGCTCATGTTGATAACACGGGCGCCATTGTCCACAGCGTATCGAATAGCATTCGCTACGTCCTTATCGCGCTCATCTCCGTCTGGTACTGCCCTGATACTCATGATCCGGACATTATCGGCCACCCCGTCCAGTCCAACGCCGTTATTACGCACCGCGCCAATGATGCCGGCTACGTGTGTACCATGACTGGCACCGGGTCCCATAGCGTCAGCAGTACCGTACCGCGTTTCGGTAAGGTCGGTAATGTTGTCGCCCACTATCCCGCGTGGGTCGTAGTCCGGGTTCAATGTATAGTTTACTTCAGCTTTACTGTGCTCCAATGCGCCATAGATCTCTTTGCTCAGGAAGGCAGAAATGCTGGGGTATTCCCGGCTTCTGGCCAGCAGCATCGACTTTAAGGAAGACTGCTCCATCGTATTGGTTTGTATGGCCAGGATATCTTCCCTGGTGGGCTCTGGTTTACCGATGGTGTGCAGGATGCTGTCGATCACCTGCCTTGCATAGGTAATGCCTCTTAACTGCTGTTTAGCCTTTACCATTCGTGTTTGCCATAGCTGGCGCCGTGTTTTATACAAGGCCAGGCCGTTGGTGTCGGCTGGCAGGTTGTTCAGGTCAGGAAACTGCTGCTGGCCTTCGCGGACCAGGCGGGTCAGCTCCGAATTGTCATATTGCACATTGCCTTTGGCAGAACCCAGGAAGCTCCATCCATAGGTATCATCGGCATACCCATTTTTATCATCATCCCTTCCGTTCCTTTTCTCCCGGGGATTTTGCCACAAAACGGCCTTCAGGTCGGTATGGGTGGAATCAATGCCGGAGTCTATAACTGCCACCAGCACGGTCTTACTTTTCTTTCCTTTCAACAGCTCATAAGTTTTGGCAGTGCTGACGCCAAAAAGGCTGTCTGCCGATAGATCTTTATGCTGCCAGCCTTGCTGAGCGGAAGCTGTTGCCAGGCAAAAGCCCGGCAACAGTGTCAGTATGATTTTTTTCATTGCTTGTTTTTTTGAACGATCGCCTTGGCTGTTTCAGCTGTCAGTTTACCCTCCACGAGCATTTGCAGATGCTCGTCCGTCAACACGAAAGGATCGGTGATCCATGCAATTTTATTATTGCGGATCAGGAATGTGCGTGGTATACCGATGGTGCCGGAAGGTTTCAGCCAGTTTCTATCAAAGTCTGCTTTATCTTTTCCTCCATCGAAGGCAACCATGCTGTTAGTGAAAAAGGCAGCGTGGTCCGTGATAAACTGCCGCACTTTGGCTGTATCACTTTCCCAAACTCCCTGGGAGATAAAGGTGATCTTACCTTTAAACTTAGTGGCCAGTTCACTCATGTGCGGCATGGATTTGATACAGGGCTTGCACCACGTTGCCCATAGCTCAATTACATAGATCTTATCCTGCTCAAATTTGGTAATGCCACTTTCTTTAAGCCAGGTTACCGCCGGATACTTATTAACTGGTTCACCGTTGTCGAGGAAGGAATACAGCTTCTGCGCACTGAGGATTTGAGCAAGCGCTATGATCACCACACCGGTCAATAGGATTTTTTTCATGATTATTTATTTATGATTTTTTTTATCTCGAGTTCTGGTTCGGAAAGAAAATTGACATCCCGCACCAGGATCTTTCCATCGGTGCCGATAAGAAAGCTGTGAGGAATCATGCCCATCGAAAGGTCATATGCCTTTCCCACAGTGGTGGTATCAGCTTCTGCTGTCAATCTTACCGGGTGGATGAGGTTAATGATATTGGGTGTTTGGAAGCTGGCTTCCTCCACCTCGGTTAACCACCGCTGTTGGTCGCTATCACAGTACACAGACACGATCACCAGGTTATCATCTTTGCACTGCCTGCTTATTTTATTGATGGCGAAGCTAAAAGGCTCGAAAGGAATAAAATTGCGGCTCCAAAACCAAAGCAGAACATTTTTTCCCTTCAGGGAAGAAAGTGTAACGGGCTTTCCACTGATATCGTTCAGTGTAAAGTCCGGTGCCTGTATTCCTGTAAGCAACTTCCCCGCGATAGCAAGGCTGGCGGCCACCCGCTTGCCACTGGGCGTATTGCGGACGGCTGGAGAATAGGTGTTAAATTCTGCTTCCAGCTTAACGGGATCTTTAATAAAGCCATCTACCTGCCTCGCCCAGAGGCTGAAACCTACAAAGCTGTTAAGATGACTTTTTGCAAATGCTATCTGGATCTCGCGGCGCCTTACCCGCAAGGCCTGTAATTCCTGGCCCACGCGCTTCATATTTTCCTCATCCCCTGCTTCCTGATATTCTTTAAACTGCTTTTCTAAAACAGGTCCTTTTTCCTGCAAAGGCTTGTACTGAACGAAAAGCGCATCGAGATCTGTTTGCGATGGACCGCCTTTCACCTGCGTGCTCAGCAGGTTAGAGTCTCCTTTCATGGAAATGGTGGTAGCCGGATCCAGGAAAATCTCCTTGAACTGCCCCCTGACCGACTTATTCTCCGGGATGAAAGTGAGTGAGGCGGCTGCAGGTTCCTGGAGTTGTCCACTGAACTGGAAAGCGCCATTGCTAACTTTTACAGAGTCCTGGACAAGCGTATGCATGCTCTCATAACGGATGGAGAGCATCCCTTGCTGGTCTTTGCCCATTTGTCCTTCAATTTTGAACGGAAGTTGCTGTGCATACAAAGTGCAGGATACAACGGTCAGTGTAAGCATGGCGCTGCCTGCTAACACGTGTCTGAGTGTCATCATGATTTATTCTATTTTAGTTTTTTTTTAAGGATTGTTTGCCATATCCGGATTTGCATCCATGATGTTCCTTGGAAACTTTAACACAAGGCGGTTAGGTAATGAAAGTGTGTATTCAGTGGTTGATCCATTGGCATTGTAAAGGCTATGCTTAAAGCCGATGCCGGTAAATAAAGGGTCTACCGACAGGCGGCGCATATCAAACCAGCGATAGCCTTCCATAGCAAATTCACGGATACGTTCGTCGATGATGAATTTTACCAGTGCTGTCTGGTTAGTGGCAGTAGCTGCAGGCACTGTTGCATCGGCCACAGGCATCCTGTTTCTGCGCAGGGTTTCAACATCGGCTACAGCACCGGTCAGGTCACCGTTCCGTGCTTTGCACTCAGCGCTGAGTAAATAAAGTTCTGGCAACTGCAAGCCAAATCGCGCATATTGTACACCATACTTACGCAGCCTGCCGGCCGCATTGGGCGTATTGTCAGGATTGCGGCTGGTATAGAGTTTCAGACGTAGGTCATTTGCACCGTACAGTGCAACCGCTTGTGGCGCCAGCACTAAGCCACTGTTGCTCAGCTGGGTGTAGGGCCCGCAATTCCAGACTTTAGATAACACCGCCTCCTGAATGTCACTGGGATTCTGCCCGGGAGAGCGCGGCCCATTCATCGGATCTATTGGCAGAAATGCCCCTCCAGGCGCCAGCGTCTCATTGAAGTTGTAGAGCAACGGGCTGCCACTTGCAGCTACCTGGTTAAGGGCACTTTGCAGGTAAGGCAGGGCCTCTGCCGGCTTGCCCATAAAAAGATATACTTTCCCCAGTAGTCCTTCGGCAGCAGGTTTACTCATACGTGTAGCGATGGCACGTTTGATAGGCAGGGTTTTAATCGCTTCCTTCAGGTCATTGATAATAAAATCATACGATTGTTGCAGGGTGCCCCGGGGATAAGCCGGCGTATTGATATCAGCCTTATCGATCATCGGAAAGCCGGGATCAGTTCCAGCCGTTGAGGCTATATATGGCCTGCAATAATAGTTTACCATGTTGAAGTGACTCCAGGCACGTGTTGCCAGTGCTTCGGCCCGGATGATACTTTTCTGTTGCAGTGTTCCTCCATCAGCCTCCATAACTTCAAGGATAACCTTATTGAGGTTATACATCTGACTGTTATGAACGGTGATAGCAGGTCCGGTCTCATTGGTAGTAAGATAAATGGTATCGGCCCACTGGAATAATCTTTCCTTAATGAAGCTACGGTTCAAAAAGAAGGTGCCTTCAGCAGCGATTTCGTCTCCCATAAACATGGGTTCCTGCCAGCCGCCGGACGAGGCATATAAATAGAGACCGGGATCATTCATCAGCAGCTCATAGTCGTTCATGTTGGATGCCACCCGCTGCCCCATAGGCACTATTTCCAGCCAGCTCTTTTTGCAGGAGATGAATGTGATGAGAATGATTATATATAGAATCGATTTTTTCATCGTATTGTATTTAACTGTTAGAAAGAAAGGTTTACTCCCAGCGAATAGCTGTGCAACGGTGTGCTGGTTTGCCAGCTGGGATCTATTCCATCTTTATTGGCTGTCCAAATCAGGAAATTGCTGGTTTGGAGATAGACGTTAAGGGCCTGTATTTTCAATATCTCAAGCACTTCAGCAGAAAGGCTGTAGTTCAGCGTTATGTCACGGAGTTTGATATAGGACGCGCTCACTACATTGATATCACCATTTGTATAATATTGAATATCACGCCGTCCCCAGTTGGTTGATGCACTGGCTACGTAAGACGGTACATTGGTAAAGGCTTCATCACCTGGTTTCTTCCAGCGGTCCATAAAGAGCACTGAATAGTTGGCGGCGCCAAAGTTGTTGCGGGTGGCGAGTCTGCCACTGTACAGGCTATTGACCGGGCCGCGCATTTTGGCGCCAAAGCTGTAAACGATATTGCCAGTTAAGCTGAAGTTTTTATATCCGATAACGTTACTGATACTTCCATTTATGGGCGCCTGACGTGTTCCCATGTATACCAAATCATCAGCCTCTGCGAGGCCAGGCTGCTTGGTAACACCGTTTTTAGCAGTATAAATCTGCGGATCGCCCATATTATCAAGGCCAGCGAAACGGTACGCAAACAACGGGTTCATGGGATACCCTACCAGGTAACTCGCTCCCATCCTGAAAGATGCCGTGTTCATAAATGGAAGCAACTTGGTATAAGAGTTTAGCTTGTTACGGTTATAGCCAAACTGGAGACTGCTGGTCCACCGGAAATCCCTGGTGGCAATATTGCTCGATGTGAGGGATATTTCAATGCCCCTGTTGGTCATCTCACCCAGGTTGCCCATGATCGAGGGTTGACCACTAAAGGGATTAACGGATGTAGATCCGAGCATGTCGCTTGTTTTGCGGTGATAGACATTGATACTACCGCCAAGCCGGCGGTTAAGCACACTAAAGTCAATGCCCAGATTGATAGTACGGGTGCTTTCCCAGGCAAGACCGCGGTTGGCGGGTTGCCCCAACGTAAGAGCGTCCCCTGCAATCAGCCCTGTTTGGGATGCTGCAGATATTACCCTAAGCACATCATAAGTCGAAGCGGAACCGATGTAAGGCGAGTTACCCGTGATCCCATAGGTGCCGCGCAAACCGAGTTCATTGAGCCAGGTCAGTGGCTGCATAAAACCTTCTTTGCCGATCTGCCATTTACCACCGATGCTCCAAACGGGCTTGTCCTGGCTGGCCAGATCACTACCGAACTGGCTGCTGTAGTCCTGCCGCCAACTGGCATCCACGCTGTATTTCTGATTGAAGGTATAACTGGCAAGGCCAAAGTAAGAGATAAAGCGGGACTTTTCTTTCAATGGAAAGAAAGGTTGATAAGGTATAAAGCCATAACCGGTGATGGTCCCCGGAATTCCGTTTTGCATTCTCGCCCAATCAATGGAAGCATAAGTGCCCAGAGCTTCGTCATATCCGAGTAACGTTGAAGTATTGGAATGGGCACTCATTTCCTGTGTTTCCTGGCCGAGGTGCACTAACAGGTTATCCTGGTTATTACGCGGTTTTGCTTCATAGATAAGTTGATTGCGCACCGTCCAGTTACGATTATTGTTCTCTCCGGTCATGTAAACCCCGCCATTCTTTGGAAAATGGTAGATGGGCGTCCCACCGGGGCCTGCATCTTCGGTTAGGCTCAGGGCAGTCTGACGGAGGGAATACGTGCTGTTGTCCCAATAGCTGGTGTTTGTACCAGGCGATGTCTGATAGCCATAGGAGCCACTGAAGCGCAGTCCCTTCCAGATCGATACGGCAATATTAGCTGTTACATTCGCAAAAAGGGTGTTTCGCTTTGCGTTACCTTTGTCGACTTCGCTAAGCGGATAGTAGTCGAGGTTGATCTGGCTCCTGTCCTGGTAATCCCGTCGCAGGGAATCTGAATACCCGCTGAGGAAATTCATGGGAAGTGGATTACCCGCTGCATCTTTAAACAACTGATAGGGCAAAAAGTCATTGCCAATGGTAATGTTGTTTTTATTGCTGGTAACCTTGTTGACCAGTGAGGTAGTCAGGCTGATATCTATCCGCTTGCCAACATGGAGCTGCTGGGAAAAGTTTAATTTATAAGAATGGTCCTGGTCACCTGGGCTGTTGTTATTGACACCCGTATAACCGAGGGAGGCGTAAAAGCTGTAAGTATTATTGCCGCCACCAATTGATACGGTATGGTTGGTCGTAAAGGCCGGTCTTTGCCAGAGGTCTTCGATTTGACCGGTATTGCTAAGAGATGCGAGGCTGTCGAGGCTTTTATTGGCCTGATCTGCAGAAATAAGCCCGTTATATTGATTGTATAAAATCTGTTCATGCGGGGCAATGACCTCATAGGTAAGGCTGGCCCAGGGATATTCTACCGGGTCGAATGTCTCCCGGGCTGCCTGGATGTATTGGCGGCTGTTCATCATCGGGATCTTCCCGTAGTTGGGTCTGCCGGAATAATTAATAAAGCCACTGTAGGTTACAGCCAGCCGCTTGTTTTTATTTCCCGATTTAGTGGTTACCACGATTACCCCGTTAGATGCTCTCGCGCCCCAGATGGCCGCTGCAGCGGCATCCTTGAGGATAGTAATATCTTCAATATCATCCGGATTCAAAGCACTGAAATCGGTCACAATCACCCCGTTTACCACATAGAGCGGATCTCCGGGGAGCGTAACCGACGACTCACCGCGGATCGTGCTTTTGCGGGTGGTGCTATGATTATAGCGGCTGGTGTTGGACTGTCCGGTGGGAGATAATACCAACCCGGGCACCAGGCCGTCGAGGCGCGAAATGATATCCATCGTGCTGGTACGGTTCTTCACCACTTCCATATCGGGCTTACTGAATGCACCTGTCGCTCTTTCTTTGGAAAGCAGCTGGTAACCGGTATTAACCTGCTCAACAACTACTCCTTTGAGTTGAGTAATCTGCACTTTTAATACAATTGTATTCAGCGGCTGAGAAGGATTACTCTTTACTTCCCGGCGTTGATAGCCAATGGCTGAGATGACCAACATGGCATCAGGCCTGTCGGTAAAGATGCTAAAGGCGCCGATGTCGTCAGTAGCAACCGTAAAGGGGCCATCCTTAATTCCTACGGTAGCCCCGGGGACAGGTTCATTCCTTTCGTTGATTACCCGCCCCCTAATTTCTACAGAAGCCTTGTATATTGCCGGTGGCCCAACCGGTGTTACGCCGACATTCTTCCTGGAAACAATAATGCTGCGACCCAGCATCTCATACGTTAATGGTTGGTTTTTGAATATGAGTTCGAGAAAATCTGCCAGCGCCATTTTTTTCACATCAATGGTGACAGGTTTCGCAATAGCAAATACTTCCTTGTTACCGGATGCACGGAAGCCGGTTTGCGATTTGACCGCACTCAGCACCTTTTGGAGTGAGAGATCACTGCCCTTAAGTGTAACAGTTTGACCCTTTGCTCTTGCAGCGGCCAACAGGCCCAATACCAATAAAAGGTAAGCAGCGCGTTTCATCACTTTGGTTGTAATACGGATTGCGGCCAGGCGTGGCCAGTCTCCCATTCGTTTTGGTTGGTTAAGGCCATAAAAAATATAGCCTTCAGAAAAAGCGTTTCTTTCCATACTTTTGCAATGATTTGGTTGATAAATAAGTAGTCTTCGCGGACTTACGTATTATGTCATGACCAGGTTCCCGCCGGCAGTGTTTCGACCCACTTCCGGCTTTTTTTATTGGTCATGGCAGGCATTCTCTGTCTAGTGTATGATGAGTTGTTTCTTTTGACTATCCATCGTAAACCTTACTCCCGAACGTTCGAGGAAGTGGAGCATCTGCGCCAGGCTCACATTACTTTCTATCTCTCCAAAGAACATGATATCAGGCACCTGCTTTTCATAGATAATGTTGATATCATACCAGCGGGCCACCTGCTTCAATACGGTTGACAGGGGCTGATCCTGGAAATTAAATAACCCATTCTTCCAGGCAACAGCGGCATCGGTATCTACTTGCGGTAACACTTCAATCTTACTGGTCACATTCGCCTGCTGCCCTGGTTTCAATACTGCAGTGGCGATTCCCTGCTTCACTTTGATAGCTCCTTCCAGCAGGGTAATACGGGCGGTTGACTCATCGCTGTAGCGGTTCACGTTGAAATGCGTACCCAGCACTTCCGTGCTCACTCCATCAGCAGATACAATGAAGCCATGCCCTGGATCTTTGGCAACTTCAAAGTATGCCTCACCACTCAACTCAACTCTTCGCGCGTCCTTCCCTACTGCACTGTAGAAACGGAGGCTCGACTCACTGTTTAACCACACCCGCGTACCGTCCGCCAGGGTAATGACTGCCACCTTGCTGCCTCTTGGATTGAAAAGTGTATTGTAGGTGACCTCCCCTCCGGCAGGCTGGCTATCTGCATAGCGGATGTCTCCATTGGCTTCCCGTACCACTTCAACATCTCCCTGCATGGCCAACAGCCCCTTAGCGGCACTGTCGAGCGCGATCTGCTTCCCATCTGCCAGGGTGATCATCGCCTTCACCGCACTGGGCGCCGCCAGATCAGACAGCTGAGCATTTTGATGACGGTGTGAACCGGATGGCCGTACTGCCAGCATCCACAGGGCAATGCCTGCGATTAAGAAAATAGTAGCCGCTACTCCTGCACGCTCCCAGCGACGCAGGAAGATTCGACGGCCTGCAGGTCTGCCTGACGCGACTTCGTGCCGTGCAGGAACCTGCGTATCCTCATAATGCAGGATACGCGACAATACCTGTTCTGCCACTGCTTCGGGCATATCCTCCTCTACACCGGTCAGTTCCCATGACTGGCTTATCAGTTCTTTTAATTTTTCTTCATTTTCTGCCTCGAGTGCCAGCGCCGCCAGCGCTTCTTTCTCTGCGGGGTTGGCGGTTCTGGCAAGATAACGTTCAAACAATTCGCTCAATCGATCTGCTGCCATAACACAGGTTTTATTTAATAAATCACAGATATGCCGTTCTGTATTATTGACGCACGGAAAAGCAATTCGGATTAGACAGGATTTATATTTTTTTAATTAACATATATCATTGAGTTGTCCCGACTCTATCCAACGATGAAAGTATTGCTATGTGAAACAGGAATTACCTGGTCAGAGACTTATTAAATCAAAAACATTAAAAGAAATACGGGAAGAATAAAGGCATTGCACGATAAGGCCACATCAGGCCCGGTAAATATCGAAAAACACAAATAGCGCAATGGCATAAGGACCATAAGCGTCGTTGACAGACCGGCGCAAATTAAGCAAGGCATCGGCCAAATGTTTTTTGGCAGTGTTTACTGATATCCCCAGCTGTTGGGCAATTTCATCAGTCTTCAAGCCTCCTTCACGATTGAGCAGATACACTGTCTTTTGCTGAGGAGTGAGATTATCAACCGCCTGCCGGATGAAATCGCGCACCTCTTTACTCATGAGCTGATGCTCAGGTTGTGCGGGCTGTTCACTGAAGGATTGGTTGGCCTCCTCCTTTTTCAGTTCAGACAAAATGAGCGCTTCTTTGGCCATGCGACGAAATCCACTGACTGCATAATTCCGGGCCATCCGTTGCAGGTAGGCGCCAAAATTGTCAATAGTGCCAAGGGTAGCCCTGTTGAGCCATACCTTAAGAAACACCTCATGTACAGTATCTTCAGCTGTCTCCCGGGATTCTGTAAGCCGGTAAATATTAGTGTAGAGTTTTTTCCGGTACGCATTGAACAGGGTTCCAAATGCCTGTTCGCTCCCGGATGCCACCTGTTGCAGCAGTTCCTTTTCGGTATTAGGTAATAGTTCCAACAATACGTTTAGTCGATTTACTCCCGCATTAAAGATACAAAAAAGCGGAAAAGTATTTCCAGTTTAAAAATATCACATATTCACTTCGGCTGGAACTTCATCACCTTTCGGGAAGAATCAGCCCTCACTCCACTATATATATGATAATATTAAAAAAAGATCCTGATAGCACGATCAGCTCATGTGCGCAGCATTTTATTGCACCTTTTTTATGTTGATTATGCAATATAGCAAAAATGGCCCATATTTTGTTTAAACGATTAAACAAACCTGAGACTCCATTGTCCAGGCATTATGTAGAGACAGGTTTCCAGGCTTTCCCGGAGTAGGGACCTTCAGACCAAATTCAATATATATAGTATGTATACCACAATTAAACCAATGAAAAAACTAACTACTTCGCTAGTATTGTCCATTGTATTTCCTGCAACAATGTGCGTTGCACAGAACAAAATGGATCAAACAGACTCAATCAGAATTCAAAAGCAAGTACGCGATTTACATGAGGATTTGGCTGACCTTAAACAACAGCGTGAAAAATTGCTGCTGCAAATTCCCAGGGATTCCATCGGGTTGGAGAAGGCAATAGAGGCCTCCCATGATTGGCAAATAAAAAGTCGAAATTCTGCCAGAAAGGCTGTCGGCGGCACCATAAGCGAAAACAAAAGATCGGAAAAAGATGCCCGTTCGGCCAAGCAGGCAACCGTAGAGGCAGAAGAATATGAGGGGAAGCTTCAAAAAGAACGGCAAAAGCTTACACATCTGACCGAGAAAATAGCTAAAGTAGAGGAAAAAATTATGAGTTTGCAGGCTAAGATATCTGGTACATCAGATGACATTCAGCATTGAGTCAGGAACCAATGGAGAAAAAGCGCTGTTGATTATTTTTTAAGTTTTTTATCCGCCTGTTAAACGAACGGTCCTGCAATCAGGACCGTTTTGTTTTTAATAAAATCCATCGTTAAACAAGATAGCACGGCATCAGATTCCATAATCATCAAAGAAAAATTCCACAACATCTGTTGGTTCACCGCTAAACAGATCGTTATAAAAATGACACGAATCGTTTAAACGTTTAAATAAAGATGAAAAGATTTTATCTTTGGTATTTTACCTTTCTGAACTTTGCTGTTTTATGAAAAAAAGAACCTCACTTAAAGATATTGCCACACGCGTGGGTGTTTCCACTGCCCTGGTATCTTATGTGCTCAATAATCAGAAAGAAGACAGAATCAGCAAGGAGGTAGCGGCAAGAATCAAAGCCGTGGCTAAAGAACTTAATTACAGAACTAACCAAATCGCCAAAGGCTTAAAGACGAGCAAAACCTTTACCATTGGCCTAATTGTGGCCGATATTTCCAACTCCTTTTCCGCCTCCCTTGCCAGGATTATTGAAGACGAAGCTGATAAAAATGGCTATACGGTATTGTTTGGCAGTTCTGATGAAAATGATATAAAGCTGAGGAAACTGGCCCATGAGATGATTAACCGGGGCGTGGACGGATTGATATTGGCTCCTACCGAGAACGCAATAGAACTGTTGTTGGAATTGAAGGAAACAGAGGTACCCTTTGTTTTACTTGACAGGTATTTTCCTCAATTCCGATCAAGTTATGTTGCGCTCGATAATTTTCAGGCCGGTTACATGGCAACAGAACATGCTATCGAGTCCGGCGGAAAACGAATCGGCATGATCAATTTTCGAAGCACTCATTTTCATCTTGAAGAAAGAACCCGTGGTTGGTTGTCCGCGCTAAGGGAACATAAAATCCCCGGTGGCAAAAAACAGCTTAGACTTGTTAGAGAACATCACCTGGAATCCGAAGTTCAAAAAACAGTAAACAGCCTTCTCTCCCAACAGGAACCGGTAGACACCTTACTATTGGCCTCCAATATGATTGCAATACATGCTCTTCGCTATATCATTGAAAAACGCCTGAAAGTGCCAAAAGACATTGCTATTATTGTTATTGACGAAACCGAAGCCTTTGAGTTCTTTTATGCGCCACTTACTTTTATCAGACAACCGCTGCAGGAAATGGGACAAACGGCAACCAGGATACTACTTGATAATATTTCCCATAATAAGGCGGTGTCCCAGGTCAATCTCTCTCCTGAACTGGTAGTTAAAAAATCTTCTTTACATCATTATTCTTCCCCACTGAAGCGATAATCCAGGCAGGCAATCAAGCGCAACTGGAGCCATGAAAATTACCGGAAATATTATGTATTTACTGGTATATACCTACAGAAATCCTGATTTATCAATCACCATCTTATCCTGCAGCAGTTTGTAAGATCCTTTCCGCTAACAAATTGAATTGGCTTGCAGAAGTACTCTATTTTGATTAAGTTTAGTGACAGAATAAAAATGGTTTTCCCATCATACTAAATCATCTCTTATGAAAATCAATGTAAATGGCACAGATTATACCCTGAACGTGCCGGCTAACACCAGCCTTCTTGATGCCTTAAGAGTAAATTTAAACCTCACCGGTAGTAAATACGGCTGTGGAGAAGGCGCCTGCGGTGCATGCAAGGTGCTGATAGACGGTCACGCTACGCCTTCCTGTATCACCCCCGTAGCAAGCGTAGAGAACAAAATTGTTATCACTATAGAAGGATTGGAAAAAGATGGCCAGCTGCATCCTTTACAACAGGCGTTCCTTGATGAAGATGCTTTCCAATGCGCCTATTGCAGCTCAGGCATGATCATTTCGGCAGTGGCTTTAAAAGCAAAAAATCCCAACCCCGGCAGACAGGAGATCATAGAAGCAATGCAGGGAAATATTTGCCGCTGCTGCGTTTATCCGCGAATTATAAATGCCATCAGCAAAGCTTAACGTTCAAAACCCAAGGTCATGAAAAATCCAGGCACAGCGCAAACTCCCGTAGAAGGGCTCAACAGGCGGAATTTCCTGAAACTGCTGGGCGGCGGCATTGCAGTAGCCCTCACCTATTCTGATCTGAACGCATTATCAAAGCACACCGCTTTCGCCGGCGACGACGCTATCGCCGCCTGGATACACATCCTGGAAAACGGAACAGTAACCGTTTACACCGGCAAGGTAGAAGTAGGACAAAACATCCGTACTTCTTTATCGCAGGCGGTAGCGGAAGAACTGTCTGTCCCCGTAAACAGCATTGAAATGATTATGGGCGATACCCTTCTTACCCCCTACGACCGTGGCACATACGGAAGCCTCACTACACCTGTTATGGCGCTACAGTTGCGGAAAGCCGCCGCTTCATTAAAAGAGGTATTGACCGACATGGCCGCTAAACAATGGAACGTAGCCAAACAAACAGTGGAAGCTAAAAACGGCCAGGTTATCCACGCCGCCTCCGGCAAAACGATGAGCTTTGGCGACCTCACTAAAGGGAAAAAGATCCTCCTGGCCGTAAATAACCAGGTGCAGCTCACTCCTGCCGAAAAGTGGAGTGTGGCCGGTACTCCGGTGGCAAAGGTGAATGCAAAAAGCTTTGTTTCGGGAAAACATAAATACGTATCGGATATGACAATGCCAGGCATGGTGTACGGGAAAATACTCCGTGCGCCGTCTTATGGCGCATCCCTGATCGCAGCGGATATTAAAAATGCGAAGATCTCTCCGGATGTACATGTTGTCAAAGAAGATAACTTCATCGGCGTAACCGCTCCTGATCCTCAAACAGCCGCCAATGCACTCGCCAGGATAGAAGCCCGATGGAAAACTACAGCGCAGCCTTCCAGGGCGGAAATTTTCACTTATCTGAAAACGCATTCGCAAGACAAGGAAGAAAAAGCCGGAGAAGGCGTTGACAAAGCCTTCCAGGCTGCCCCGGTGCAGGTACAACAACATTTTGAAGTGCAATATATTGCCCATGTGCCATTGGAGCCCCGGGCAGCGCTGGCAGTATGGGAAAATGAAAAGCTAACGGTATGGACGGGCACACAGCGGCCTTTTGGTGTACAGGAAGAGTTGGCGGAGATATTGTCCATCCCGAAAAATGATATCCGTGTAATGATGCCGGACACCGGCTCCGCTTATGGCGGAAAACACAGCGGCGAAGCTGCGGTAGAAGCAGCGCGCCTTTCCAGGGCTGTTGGTAAACCGGTAAAAGTAATGTGGACCCGCGAAGAAGAATTCAAATGGGCTTACTTCAGACCGGGAGGACTCATAGAAGTAGCCGCAGGCGCCAGCAACGAAGGCCTTCTTACTTCCTGGGAGTTTCATAATTACAACTCCGGAGGCGCGGGCATAGAAGTCCCTTATGAAGTAGCACACCGGCATATCCAATACCATCCATCTGATACCCCCTTGAAACAGGGCTCTTACCGGGGCCTTGCAGCCACGGCCAATGTCTTTTCCATAGAAAGTGTGATGGACGATCTGGCCCGGCAATTAAAACAGGATCCGTTACAATTCCGGCTTAATAATTTAAAAGATGAACGGTTAAAGCAGGTGCTACAAGCCGCAGCATCTAAGTTTGGCTGGACGCGACCAAAGGAAGCCGGGCATGGTTATGGCATTGCGGGGGCATTTATAAAAAACGCCTATGTGGGAACCTGTGCGGAAGTGATCTACAATAAATCCAACGGGCAGCTGCGGGTGCTCCGGCTCGTGGTGGCTTTTGAATGCGGCGCCATTGTGAATCCCATGCACCTGGAAAACCAGGTGATGGGCTGCGTGCTGCAAGGACTCGGCGGCGCTTTGTTTGAAGCCGTCGATTTTAAGGATGGGCGCATTTTAAATCCATCTCTTTCCAGCTACCGGGTGCCCAGGTTCGGGGATATTCCCGGACTGGACATCGTACTCCTCAACAGGAAGGATATCCCTTCCGCAGGAGCTGGTGAAGCGCCGATTGTTGGCGTTGCACCTGCCATCCGTAACGCGATTGCGGATGTTACTGGTGTAAAGCTGTATACGCTGCCGTTGCTGCCGCATGGCATGACATTAAAAACCTGAAAATGATGAGAGGTGTCATTCAGTCGCCCCGGCAGAGAAAGAAATTGTAAAAAACACTATAAATTATTTCATATTTTGCCCATTTATTTTTCACCTATTTGTACCTGGCAATGACAACACCTAAAATCTCCCTACTGATTGTATCTTCTTTCTTCCTTTTTCTTTCCTGTGCTAAAGAACAAATCCCTGGACCTAAAAGCCTGATTGATCTCCAGGAAACTCCTCCCAACAGCAATTGTTTGAACGGTGGAATTCTTATCAAAAGCGGGATAGACAAGAACAATAATAATATTCTTGATTCTTCCGAGATTGAAAACAAGAAGTACATCTGTAATGGCAACAATGCCGCATCTGATAAACAAACAGTACTTTCTGCGTTTACTTATGGTCACACCAGTACTACATCGGGAGAAGCTATATTGTACGCATTTCCTGATTTCGATAAGAATGCCTACAAAGATGTTGACTCTATTATTTTCCTGGCAAATGCCTATAGCTATGGCGGCAAAGCACAGGTAGAATTATATAATATCACTAATAAATCTGTAATCGATAATAGCTTGATTGAAGCGACTGAATCATTCGCTAACAGCGTTATAAAAAGAACAGAAAACTTATCGGACAAGATACCTTCGGGGAAAATCAATCTTGGTATCAGAGTGCGTAATCAGGGAGGTTCAGCAGCGGCTGTTTCTATGGTATACCTGATTATATACAAAAGGTAAGGGCAGCCAGCATGATGTAATATCTGTATGGATACAAGAGGTTATAGGTTCGGGGTCAGTCGCCCCGGCCATTTTTATCTAAGCTTGCCGGATTGCATTGAAATAGTGATTCTCTCCTTCATCATCGAACTCATCAACGATAGATAATCCTGAGGCAGAAATTAACTCTCTGTATTGCTCAGCCCCAAGTGATACAGAGAGTTGTTCGGTCATTGCATCCTTCCATTCCACTTTGTAAAGAGGAGCGGTGAATAATAATCTTCCGCCAGGATTTAATGCTGCAGCCATTTTGGGGATTAGCGCCCGTTGGGTTGCTTCGGAGAGCAGAAAGATCAGCCCCACGGCGATAATGCCATCGAAGGAGCGATTAAAGAAAGGAGACCTCTCAACAGATTCGCAGGAAACAGGTACACTTGGAAAGTTCCGGCGAAAGGCTTCAATCATTGTCGGGGATGCATCCAATGCATACGCGGTTAACCCTTCATCAAGCAATATTTTCGTGACTGGAATACCAGTTCCACATCCAACATCCAGTACTACGGAGCCGCTATTAAAGGTTCGGGCCCAGGCCCGGACAGTTGACGAACCTATTCCATTTACTGCCTGCCCTCGCCCTTTAATATATGTTTCTGCAATGCCTTCGTAGCCATTTGATTCGTCAATCATAAACCAGGTTTAAACTAAAAATACTGTGTCTGTTTAATTTTTCAAAAATTCATCTTTAATACTTCGTAAAAGCATACATTAATTGATGAGATACTGCCTGCGATCCGGCTTTCTCATAAACAAACCTTTACTGATGGTGATTTTATGATGGGCCTGGGCTGGCAGATTTCCAGGAATACCATCAATGGCACCCGCCTATGGAAAAGCGGAGGTGCCTTGGGCTTCCGCAGTTACTGCGCGGTTGTGCCGGATAAAAAGATGGGGATAATCTGGCTTTCCAACCGGTCAGACCTTGCAGAAGATGAAATCCAGGAAATGGTTGATCAGATACTGTCTACCGCTAAACAATAGCAACACTTCTCTCTATATCGCAGCAAGTCCGGCAGTGCCTCTGCCCGAAAATAACATGCCTATTGCTGACTGCAAAATCATTTTCACGATACCTTTTTATAAGAAATAATGAACTATTTTGGAGATAACATATCTATAAAAACAATGGGTAGCGCAATGATAAAACCCGTCACACAGATAAGGCGGTCGCTTTTCACCGTGGCTATAATCCTCGGTGTCTCTGCCTGCTATGGACAGGCCGTTGTAAATACTACACGGTTTGCAAACGATAACCCACTGCGCACCAGGCTGGATTCATTGATTGATCAAAGTGTGCAACGATATTTACAAGATAAGCGGGCGGTAGGAATTTCCGTGGGCATCCTTATAAAAGACAAGACCTGTTTTTATAACTATGGTGAAACAAAAGCAGGTAACAACAAACTTCCCGGCAACAGCACGTTTTACGAAATTGGCTCTACCACCAAAGCTTTTACAGGCATTTTACTTGGGCAGACGGTACTGGATAAAAAAATAGGACTGGATGATGATATACGTAAATATCTGAAAGAAGCCTATCCAAATCTCGAATATAAAGGGGTTCCTATCCGGGTAAAAGACCTGGCAAACCATACTTCAAGGATCACCCGTATCTTCCCGAATATGTGGGAGCGACCGGAGTACGACTCGCTCAATCCGCTGCATGACTACACCCGGCAATTGTTGTATGAAGGTTTGCACAACATGAAGATGGACACATTTCCCGGAAAGATATCATCCTATTCCAATATGGCGGTGGCTTTACTTGGTACCCTGCTGGAAGACGTGTATGGTCAGCCCTATTTTTCGCTCGTTTCAAAAAATATCCTGGAACCGTTTTCTATGACGGACACCCGGGTAGATATAGCCGCATTGCCGGCAGACGCCATTGCCTGGCCGCATAATGAAAACCGTCAGGTAGTACCTTTATGGGACCTGCCTTACCTGCCTGCGATGGGCGCATTGCGGTCAACGACACGCGACCTTATCCGCTTTATCAAAGCCAACAACACGGATGCTTCACCTGCTATTGCCCTTTCTCATCAACTTACCTATGGAACAAACCAGGAAGGTATGGGGATGAACTGGTTTAAACATACAACGCCGGAAGGATACCAGGTACTTGAACACGGCGGGGGCACCGGAGGTTCACGTAGTTCCCTGGAATGTTTCCCTGTTCTTCATTCAGGATTTGTTATTCTTACCAACAGCCTTGCTAATCGTAATAAGCTGGAAAAAGAACTGGCCGCTATCGTAATTGCACAAGCCCAAACGCTGCCATAAAAATTCTCCGTATTTTTTACACCAACGTAAGCCATATACAACTACTTTCTATGATCACGGAACAGCTCAACAAAGCCCTGAGAAACAAGCTGGAAGCCGCTCAATGCATCACCGGCCGCCTGGAATGCCGCATGGTCCCCTCCTTCCTCCTTACCATGCGCGGACAAAGAGCAGATGGAAAAAACATCTTTTTCTGGGAACTGGAACGCGACATCAATAAACTGCTGGACAGCTACCAGTCGACAGCGGCTACGGATGCCGCAGCCTTCACCATAGATATAGACCTGGGGCGTAACAGTTTTGTCTATAACACGGTCTCCCACCAGCAGGCCGCTGCGCAAAAGGATAAAGAGGCGCGTGACCAAAAAGCAGAAGAAGCCCACCGCCTGCAGGAGCTCAAACAAATGTTACTGAGCCGGAATATTCCCTATGGCCTGGAACTGGCAGAGCAGGTGGCTGCAGCACTGTCGCATGGCGCGCTCTGTTATAGTCATCGTGATTACTGTGGTATGGGGCTGGAAAAGAATACGGATGGAAATTACGTGTACGCAGCTGTATGGGATGGATGGCTGGAACCCGTGCACACCTTCAATTCCCGGCAGGCATTTGTGCAATGGCTGGCCGTACAGTCAGACGCCAGCTTGTCCCGCGTAAACGAGCCGGATACCTGGCTATGGAATAACCAGGTCATCAACCGGCAAAGGTTGGAAGAATTTGTGAGCTGGAGACAGCATAATCCCTGAAATACTTTGCTATTCCGATTTTCAACGTTCATTGATTTTCTGTGTAGTCCACTGTTGCTGCATACACCTTATCACATTTTTCCCTATTTTGTTTATGTTAACTCCTGGTTGACACAGTACACCGTTTTTATAAACCCTTATCAAGCTCACATGTCTGAATATCAATCTCCGAAAGACCGCGCGTATGTTGACACCCTTGTTAATGCAGCTTCCAAAGAAGCAGCAGCATTCTTTAACCTTAAACATACTGCTGAAAGAAAGGATGGCGTTATTCCCATAAAATACCGGGAACTGATGTCCGTGGCTGTTGCTCTCACAACCCAATGCGCATACTGCATTGAATCACACATCAAAAATGCTGTTGAAGCGGGAGCAACCCGCGAAGAGATCGCGGAAACGGTGTTTATTGCGGCAGCGCTTCGTGCGGGTGGTGCCGTTGGAAACGGCTTGCTTGCAATGCGCCTTTTTGAAGAGGCAGGCACGCCACAAATCTAAGGCTGCTCTTTGCAGTTGATGGCTGCCGGTACATACAGATCATTTACTCACCGCTGCCATTCTTCATTAAACTTTTCCAGTTCCGCTTCGGAGGGAGTGGCAATGGCAACCACCTTTCCCGTTCCGTTATTTAAAATGAAAAACTTTAACGGCCTGAATTGCTTTGCACTTTCTCCAATTGCTTCGAAGTACAAGTCGCCATTTTTTACGCTCCGGTCAAATTTAAAGAAAGACGCATAAGGCGCCAAACCCAACCTGTATACGGAACCAGCGTCCAACGCTATACTACTGGCTGCCGTCACAATCGCATAGGAATTTCCAATAACAGCAGTATCCGGTTCAGGCAAATTGGATGTGGTTTTAGCACTATCCTTTTTACAGGCAATAATCAGGGGAAATAAAAAACAGCAAAGGAGTTTCTTCTTCATAAATCAATCTAAAAAAAAATTATGAGGCGATAAAATAATTATAAACTTTTAACACCGTTTTTTATCTGGTAGCATTGGCGTAATCGAGAGGTTATCTGTTGTATTTCCTGTGTTCTTTAAATACGGAGAGAAGAACCGATAATTCTTCTCTCCATATTTTGTACTATTTCTTCAGCATACCCGGATAAAGCACGCCGTCCGCCTCTTTAAGAGTTATACCCAATAGTTTTGCTACTAACGGGGCTATATCTTCCAGGCCAAGTACAGGCACGGTTACCTTTTCTTCAAGACCTGCACCATACCCTATAAAGCCGGTCTGTATCTCCCGGAAATCAGGAAAATAGCCGTGGGCGCCACCATTGGCTTTCTTAACCGCCTCTCCGTTCATGCCGGAAGAGAAAGAAATTCCCTGCACGGCAGTAAGTGCCAGGACTGCATCCGGGTCTGCACCGGATTTTGACAGCGCAGGTTGTTCAATGATTGTAAACTGTTTGCGGATACCTGCCGGTAATTCATTGAGCATGTCTTTCACCTGCTGCAATGTTTTCTGATCATTTTTATCTTTCAGTTTAAGGAAAGTTGAACCACCGCCACTGTGGAACATAGCCTTCCAGCTGCCGGGATTGTTTTTACTACCAGTCAGCCCTTTCTGTGCAAGCCACACATTCGGCGCCAGGGAAGTATGGATATCCACAAAACCATGATCTCCTGTTATAATTATAGCAGTGCTATCGCCGATACCCGCTTTCTCTATTGCTTCCAGTATAGTGCCGATACCGTGATCTGCCGAAGCTACTGCCGCGGGCACGTTCATGCCTTCTCTCCCTTCCCGGTGCTGTACCTCATCAGTACATGGCAGGTGTACCGTTAAAAGATTAGGCTTGTAACGGCCAATAAGATAAGCGGCCATCCTGCTCAGTGTTTCGTTCATACCCAGGTAGTGGAGATTCAGATCGGTCGACTGCAACTCGCCGGTGGCATATCGCTGTACCTCTTCAAACAGTCCCTTCGGCGTGGATTGCTCGCTGGTTGGAGCCCGGCGGTCGCCGGGATTCTTCAGGGAAAATGTTTCAGGTATGTTGTAGGTCACCGGCGCCCCTACTGATACTGGCCAGGAAACAGCCGCTGATATCATCCCCGCTTTCCCCACAGCATCCCACAGGGTTTCTGTTTTGATAGCGGATGATTCTGAATACCAACGTCCGCTGGCGCCTTCCGGCTCGAAAGGCGTGTTGTAATAAATACCATGCTTTGCAGGAGCCACACCGGTAATCAGTGTAGTATGGGATGGATAGGTGATGGTGGGAAAAACGCCTCTCACGCCGGTGGCATGCACGCCTTTTTCCTTTAACAGCTGCATATTGGGCGCCGGCCAGGATTTGTCGAGATAAAAGTCCGGGCGGAACCCGTCTATACTGATCATCACTACATATTTCGCTTTCTGCGCCATTGTACCCGTTGCCAATACCAGCAACGTACTAACGAATAAAATAAATCCTCTCATATAATTTAATTGCTTTGTTAATTGATAAAAGGGAAAATTTCCTTTGCATGTTTGTTTTTTACCAGCACCGCATTCATATCATACTTCATTGTTACCACGCCATTTGCCTTGTCGTAGGTAAAATCATCCATCCCACGGTTCAGTGGTATAAATGAGGGTAGCTGTGCTTTTATATGTTCTGATTTCACATTGGGATTATTCAGTTGCTCTGTTTGTGAAACCGGGAACCTGATTCCAAGATCCGTCATACGTCTTCCCTCTGCCATAAAGATCTCCTGGCGCAACCGGTAGAGTATATACAATAACTGATCTTCTGTAATGGCTGCATCCAGATCATTTACGGTGACGAGCGTACCTGAAACCGTATATACCTTCACGTTACCAGCCTGACGATCCAGCACATAATTGCTGCGCAACGAATCAGTGGCGTCAAACATCACTTTTACGGCAGTAAGCGGGTAATCCTTACGGTTACCGCCGTTGCGGGTTTCCTTCTTATCATCCACCATCACAACCGGCCGGGAGGATACCAGCGCTAATAATTCCTTAAGGGTATTGCGTCCTTCTGTCAGCTTCCCGGCGGCGATCAGGGTTTCGGCCAGAATCAGCCATGCCTCTTCCGCTTTTACAATGGTAACAGGCTTCTGATCATTGGCAGCAAGACCGGTATGGAAATATTTCGGGTCCAGGAAGTCTAAACGCGGCAAAGGTGCAAACTCATTGTTGGTTGAGGAGAAAATGTACGTTTGCATATCATTCGGCACATTATTTACCCCATCATATTTCACCTGCCTTAGCAGGCTGTTGTTGCTCAAAGCGGCGGTGGCAAACCTGGCAGCATTGACCGCATCTCCCATGGCATAATAAGCCCTGGCTTTGAGCAGCGTATAAGCACCGGTTTCCGTGATGTTCTTCGTGAGTGCAATTGCCTTATCCAACTGGCTGATCGCTATTCTTAAATGCTCATCAGGAGATAATACAGGACCGGTGTTGCTGCCGGGAAGTCCTACAAACAATTCCCCGCTGAGTATATGTGCAAAGGCACAACTGAAATATACTTCTGCAGAATCAGCAGCGGTAGCCGCCGGGTCAGCAGGCAATACTTTCTCCAGTCCATATTCCGACATCTCCCGCAAACGCTGTACATGCACCTGCATATTGTTTACATCCAGGTCAATGAAATCAATTTGTGGGATATCGAATACTTTACTGCTTAATGTGCGATTGTTATAATAGTTATCGGACACCAGTTCTGAAGACACCACTACCTGGTTCATCGTCAATGCCAACTGCCTGCGTAACCCGGTTACCCAGCTGCTTGCAGCGTTCGGATTAGCCAGGAAACCCGGCTCTGTAACATTCGGATTGAGTACGGAACAGCTGTCCAGTGCCACGATTCCTGACAACAGGATGGCGGTTATATATCTTTTCATGATTGCCATTTTTAGAAGTTTAAACGTAAGGTGCCTAAGAATTGTCTTGGTGCGGAATAGGTAGCATAGGAAATACCGCCTGTAGTAGCGCCTCCCTGCCCCTGCGCACTGCCGCTGATAGTTGCTTCAGGATCAAATGAAGAAGTGGCAAAATTCAGCGGATTTACAGCAGAGAAACCTACTGTTGCGGATTTAACCACCCGGTTGAACATGGCCGGCTTCCAGGTATAGGTGCAGCCAATCAGCCGGATCTTGATATAGTCTGTTTTCTCGGTAAACATATTGGTAAAATTCAGCCAGTTGGTACGCTTGTTCTTGTCGATCTCCGCCTGAGGGATTCCTTCATTATCCGCACCATAGTTGAACCTGAACTGACGGTCGAAAGAATTGGCATAGGCGCCCTTCTGGTAATCGCCGTTAGCAAAAAAAGTAAATTGTTTGTACCGCAGGTTCAGGCCGAGGCTTCCGAATAAGTCGGGAATAGTGGTGCCGAGATTTTGTTGTGCGGTAGTCGACTGCAATACACCATCCGGGCCGAACACGCCAACGTTCCCTCTCAGGAAACCAACCGGAAAACCTTCCTGTACAACCGTTTGTATAGTTCTGGCGCTGAAACCATTAATATTAAAGGGCGCTACGCCGCCTGAACTTTCAACATTGTTATACAACGTGTTCAGTGAGGCATTCAGGCGCAGTGAAAAATTCTTTGTCTCTACCGGGATGGCGGTAATACTCAACTCCCATCCACGGTTCAATATCCTTCCAACATTATATAACTGCGACATCGACTGACCGGTAGAAGGCGTTGGCGGCACATAAAAGAGTGCATCATGCGTTTTCGCATTGTAATAACCGGCAGAAACCAATAAACGGTCTTTTATAAAACCCAGATCCACTCCGGCTTCCAGCGTATGTGTTTTTTCAGGTTTCAGGTTGTCGTTGCCTGGTTGACCAAAGAACGCAGCCTGATCGCTGTTATAACCCTGAAAAGCAATGGTTCTTTCGTTGGCAAAGGCAGTAGGCAGGTTACCCGCAATACCGTATCCACCACGAATTTTAGCGGAAGAAATCACCCGTGTCATACCCGCAAACCACGGCTCCGCACTTGGTACATAGGAAAATCCAACTTTGGGATAATACTGTATGCCTATGTTACGGCCAAAAGCAGGATTACCATCACCGCGGATCCCCAGGTCAATAAACAGCTTGTTTTTAAACCCGATATTTTCCTGCAGATAAATACCATAGTTCACTACTTCCAGATAAAATTCGTCGCTCGTTTTAGAGGCAGCATCCTTAATATTCCTGGCTCCATCCCGGATGTTGGCGCCATTATAAGCGATCTGCTGGTCTTCGTTGCGGAAGAACTGCGTTCCCGCTGTTGTAACAAATGAAAACTGCCCGGTTTTCCATTCATGTTGTCCGTTCAGTTCGAGCGTTATGCCGAGGTATTTACGATCATTGTTAGTGATGCTTCCCTGGTCTTTTACGGGGTTGCCGGTAGTAAATGACAGGTACTGGTTGGTGGTGATCACCTGGTTCTTCTGCACCCGGTAGTCGATACCACCGGTAGCCTTAAACACCAGGTTCTTCAACGGCCGGTATTTAAACGACTGGGAAGTCTGAAACCTGTTCACCGTAATATCATTATCCTGGAGACGCTCTGCTTCCCGTACATAAGTTTTCATCTTCTGAAAATCATCATCAGACAGGTTATCTATATCGGGATTAAACTTAGGGCCGGTAATAGCAGAAGCACCGCTTTCTGTAAACCATAGTCCTGTATAACCTCCCTGGTTACCATTGCGGTTGCGTTTATATTTGTTGTTTACAAACGTGAATGAACTTTCGTACGTTACCTTCTCTCCCAATCCTGCCCGGAACCCGGTGCTGAAATCGATTTTACGGTTCCTGTTCTGGTTAAATATTTCTGTACCCTGGGAGTTGAGATAATTACCGGAGAAGCTGTAACCAAATTTATCCTGGCCACCATTGATGCCAAGATGATGCTTCTGGTAGAATCCATTTTGCATCAACAATTCTTTGGTGCGTTTGAAACGCAGGAAATCTGCTGTTGGCGTTTCCACACCCATTTGGGTTTCCGCATTAATGGAAGCGGCGCCGGCGCCTCCTTTTTTGGTAAAGATCTGGATAACGCCATTGGCGGCGTCAGACCCGTACATCGTAGTAGCGGCGCCCCCATTGATGTACTCTATCTTATCAATATTGTCCATAGGTATATCCGCAATAGCGCTGATGGCTGCTCCCTGCGTACTTCCGCCGCCGAGCGCCGACGCTGTATTGAGGTTATCCATCCTTACCCCATCCACATAAATTATTGGCGTAGAATTTACAAAAGCGGAATTAACGCCTCTTGCGCGGATGAGGGAAGTAGCGCCTGCCTGGCCTCCTGTAAGCTTTATCTGCGCATTAGGCAGGCGGGATTGCAACAGCTGGTCCAAACGGGACACCGGTAAATCTGCAATGTCGCGGGCGCCGATGCTGACGATATTGGACGACAGGCGGCGTTTGGCGATATCCACACCCTGCCCGGTTACCACCACTTCATCAAGCCCCAGCCTGTCTTCCTCCAGTTGAATATTGAGCCCACTGCTGTTTGCTTTTTTCAGCAACAGTTCCTTCTTTTTAAAGCCCAGGAAATACACTACAAGGGTTGCTTCTTCTTTATTGGCAGGAAAGCCCAGTGAAAAACGGCCATCCACATCCGACTGTGTGCCGGAAGAACTTCCTTTAATGCTGATGCTCACACCCGGCAATGGTTCTCCGGTGGTATTGTCTGTTACCCGGCCGGTAATCCTTACGGCCTGCTGCTGCCCATTGGATTGTATCAACAGGTATTTATCATTCACCGCTACAATATCAACCGGGAAAGCGCTTAACAACTCCTTTAATACCGTTGCTACGGTTTTGCCCGAAGCCATGTAGGTGATCTTACTGTCGGCAGGAATAATACTAAGGTCATAACCGATTGTGAGAGCAGATTGTTGCTCTACCATCTGTAATACCTTTTTCATCGGTAGATTCCTGGCGTTGATATCTACCCGGATCTTTTCCATCGTCTGCCCTTCTATGTGAGTGGCCGATGCCATAGAAGTGGAAAGAAATGCGAAAAAAAATGCTAGTCTCATTTTTAAAGAAAAAAGAGTTTTGACCGGTTTGATGCAACCAGTGTAAATTTTTCTCATTTTTGTACTGTTTTTAATGTTACTTAAGCTGTTAAAAATGCTGCGCCCTAACCGGCACAGGTGCAGACCGGAGGTGTTGGTAGCACTTCCGGTTTTTTTGATTACATGTTACTTTGCATAGGTTTTGCTGTAAATGATTATTTTCCCTTTCTCATTTTTATAAGTGATACCGGTAAGACCGGTGAGTACTTTCAGCATATTATCCATTTTTTCCTGACGGAAAATGATGTTGTAATGTGTGGTATCGTCCGGTGTAGCATTTAGTTGTATCACAACAGCGTATTGACGTTGCAGCTCGGCTACCATTTCCGCCAGGGTATAGCCATTAAAATCCAGGACCTTCCTTTGCCACTGTCCTATCCGGGCGGTGTCTTCCCTGCCTTTCAATGCAATACCACCTGGTATGTCATACTGAAGCGATTCGTGGTGTTCCAGGAAAAAACGACGTATAGCCGTTCCATTTATTTCTACCTGTACCCTCCCGCTAACCACGGCCACTTTAGTATTTTCATCCCCGGGATAAGCGCGTACGTTAAACGCTGTTCCCAGCACGGTAGTGGTTAATTTCCCATGATGCACCCGGAAAGGATGCGCCGGATCTGGCCGGATATCAAAATAGGCTTCCCCCGTGAGTGCAACGTTTCTTTCATGACGCCCAAACCCGGCAGGGATCTCCAGGGTACTGCCTGCATTCAGCACCACGGTACTGCTATCGGGTAATACCACCTGCCTGGTACTTCCCACTTCCGTATGAACAAACATCAACGGCGCTGTACGATGATACCTGGCATACATAAAACCTCCGGTACCGGCAAACAGCAACACTGCCGCAGCGGCATAAGAAATCCATTTTCTTTTTACCTGTCCCGATGGGACTATCGTTTTCCGGTGTATGTTGAGAAGGATTGTTTGCCCAAGCGCTTCCCGCTCCGCGGGCGAGAGGGATACAGGTGACTGGTCGTTGAGCGTACTATACCAGTAAGCCACCCGTTCTTTTTCTGCGGGAGATGCGGTACCCTCCAGGTAACGCTTCAGCAGCGCCTTTATATCATTACTTTGCTGTTGTTGATGCTCCATACAGAGAGTATAATCTCCCTGAGCATATGCAGGTACCGCAAAAGTATGTTATGGAATTATTAAGTCGGTATAAGATGGCATGGCCAGCAGCATCATCATGCATCCGAGGTAATGCTCATTTTCGTGCAGGCGCTTGCGTAGAATCCGAAGAGCAAGCGTAATATTATTCTTTACCGTTTGCTCTGAAAGCGACAATTTTCCTGCAATATCTTTCATACTGAGATTTCCCTCCCGGCTAAGCAGGTAAGGCATTTTAAGGCGATCGGGTAACTGCTCTACTTCCTGACGCAGGTGAAGTTCCAGTTCTTTCATATATAGCCGCGTCTCGGAATTACTCTCCATTTGCTGGTCTGTGGCCGATTCCAGCAGTATATCATTATAAATAGTAATGCCTGGTTTTGAAAAGTAATCTATTATGGCATACCTGGCTGCCTGATAAAGGTAGCTGCTGAAACGGCCACTTTCCCCGACATACAACTTTTCCCGGTTACTCCAGCAACCGACGAAAATATCCTGTACAATATCCTGTGCATCTACCTGCTGCTTGATCCTGGACCTTGTATAGTCGTAAATACACTCCCAATACCGCCTGACCAGCATAGTGAAAGCAGCATGATTTCCTTTCTGAATCAATAAGAGCAACCTGTGATCTGATAGCTTTTCCATATCCGTAGACAAACATAGAGAGATGATGTGAACTGAATATTAAGAAAGCCACGGGTAAGGAGAGAAAGCAGTAATATTATGGTCTTAAGCAGAAAAGCTATGAGTGCCGTCCGGTCATGGTTCTTCCTGTTTATGAACCTCACCAAACAACCATTGTAACGGAGGCAGGGCTCGAACCTGCGTCTATCCGGATAACGTGCCGGAAGTTCTTCCACTGAACTACTCCGTTAATTTTGCCCGGGAAATAATGGCTTTACATCTTTTCCCGAAAAGTATTGATGTTGCTTCAATATTTTTGCAAGATAGGGATTAGAAACTGCAACGCCATGCACCAGTTCCGGCGTGGGCTTAAAAGCCACTACTCCATGCGGCCGTGGCGCTATCCACCCGGATTTTTCCGCATCCAGTCCTGCCGTCTTGCAGGCTGCTTCCACCTCACTGCGCCTACACGTTGCCTTTCCGGACAATACTTTCCAGGGCAGCGGGACCTTGTTCCATACCAGCAGATCCGGATCTCCACTGTTGCCGTTTAAGTAATGCCAGGCCGCCACATCGGCTGCGATTAACCGCATCACCTTGCCCGGGCACATCTCCTCCAGCACAAACTCCATCCCCAGGCCATAAAGCAGGTTGATCCAGCTGTCTCTCGCCTTGTTCCAGGCTCCTGCTGTATTGTTCCAGGTGGTGGAATCGTTTCCCGATTGCACCACCATCGTTTGCCGGTTAAAATCATTTTGCGTCCACAGTTCTCCTAAAAAAACTGCCACCTGCTCCAGCAGGCTGGTCCACTTGCCGAGTAAGATTCCCTGCTGATCGTTGCGGAGTTTCTCCAACACCGCTGGCTTAACATATACCTGTGCAATCGCCCACCAGTTGGTATGCTTTGCCCCCTGCCGGCAACGCTGGAAAAGCATATCGGCAATTTCATCATAAGGCCGCTGCTGCCCGCTCACAGTAAACTCGCTACGCAGGTTACAACGGGCCGTATAATAAGCAATAAAACAAGCGCTGTTTACATCTGCCATAAATTCTTCCCGCGTAATATCCTCCGCAAAGCCATGCTTACCTACCCGCTGGAAGAAATTCTTCTGCCGCTCGCGGATGAGAATCCCCAGTTTCTTTTCCAGATGACGTAGCGAGCGGAATAATTTATTGTACTGCCGCCTGGAAATATCAAGACCTGCAGCAGCCCGCCCTTCCCGGTTCAGCCGGTCCGTTTGATAATTACTGTAACCGGGTGTTTTGTGTATCAGCGGACTAACATTGGCTACAAATGCTTCTATAGCATCCGGATCATCATAAGCCCCCACCTGTAACTGTTTATCCAGTTTGAATAACTGAATAGCCTTATGCACCTGCTTCTCCGCACCTACTACTTTCGCAAACTGCTCCAGCATAGCTGTATACTGCCATACCGTATTACGCAAAGCCGCCGCCACGGCCTTGCCCAGTAGCTTCGCGTCTTTCCCGTTCAGGCGTTCCCCAAGCACATCCTGCACCAGGGCTGCCACATCCTCCGGCCTTTTCCGTAAATGAATTGTTTCGTATAGTGCTTCCAGTGTCAAGGCAAATAGTGTTTATGCAAATATGCATACTCTTCTGCGCAACTGAACTGCGTACTCGTTTTTTTTTCCGAATACAGTGCTTTTTCTTTTCATGTGGCCTATAACAACGGTATCCCCTATACCAGGCCCAGGCATACGCCAATATAGGATAAGCCGTAGATAACCCGTATATAAGCCGTATTTAAGCCGTAGATAAGCCGTACCTATACAGATACGGCTTATCTGCGCCTCATAGTCGTTTTATTACCACGTATAATCAGGGTTTGCCTGTAATAGAGAGGCTAAAACCCCTGCCTGGGTGGCAGGTATCGTATGCGCACAGCTCAATATCCGCATACTAAATCAAGGCCGGTCGCTAAAACCGGACAACAGACCAAAACGCTTTCTTTGGCTGCAGATCCTTGTCAAATAAA
Source organism: Chitinophaga ginsengisegetis (assembly GCF_900168065.1). GTDB lineage: Bacteria > Bacteroidota > Bacteroidia > Chitinophagales > Chitinophagaceae > Chitinophaga > Chitinophaga ginsengisegetis. Next base: position 697,940 of record NZ_FUZZ01000001.1, read on the forward strand.
AGTGGATAGTCTTTCCGGCCACGTACCGGGAAATTATCCAGCCAGCTGTATCTGTCAGAAATATTCCAGAATGTTACGCCGGTCAACACATTACTATGCTTCCGGAAAATATCAAAACACATCCTGAATTGCTCTATCTGCTGTTGTTCTTTGGCAGCAGTGAAACCGGCTGCGCTGTCTTCCGGTTGCCTTTCCCGCATCTCATGCTCTTTTGGATAAACGGAGATATCGAATTCTGTAATCTGTAATTTCAGACCCAGGGTGAGGAAATCTTCAAATGTTTTTTCCAGCTGACCTTTTGAAGGCTCATTGATTGCCCAGTGGCCTTGCAGGCCAACACCATGAACCGGCACTCCTTTGCTCATCAAACCTTGCAGCAGCTGTATTATTTTTTTCCGCTTTACGGGGTTAATTTCATTGTAGTCGTTGTAAAACAACAATGCCTCCGGGTCGGCTTCATGCGCCCATTGAAATGCCTTCTCAATAAATTCTTCTCCACAGATCCGGTACCACGTGGAGTTCCGGTAAAACTCATCTTTATGGTCACTGATTGCCTCATTCACAACATCCCATGCATACACCGTGCCTTTGTATCTTTTTACAACCGTAGTGATATGATCTTTCATCCGCTGCAGTAATACTTCTTTAGATACCTGTTGCCCGTTGGCATCCTTAAAAATCCAATCGGCAACCTGCTTATGCCACACTAAAGTATGCCCGCGTAACTTCATCCCGTTCCGACGGGCAAAGGCCGCAATGGAATCGGCATCCCGCCAGTTATAGCGTTGCTCCTCGGGATGAATAGCGCTCATTTTCATGGCATTTTCAGCTGTCAGGCTATTAAACTGGCGGACAAGTAAACCTGCTTCATCTGTTCGCAGGGCACGGGCCGAAACAGCCACGCCTATAGGAAAATAATCTTTGTAGTAATCTTTTAGTCCCGCTGTTTCAGGAACAGCTGCCTGGTGTGTACGATAGGCGAAGCAGCAAAAACTCACCGAAATAACGATCAGAGTAATGGCGGCATAGCTGGTATATTTCATATGAAAATTGTTTCATTAAATAGTTATTTAAATGCACTCAAAGGCTGAATAGTACCGTCGCTGTTATACTTCAGCTCTGTTACCTTCACATTCCTCAAATGCGTTTTGCCCGACAGTTGCGTATCATGGTAAAACAAATACCATTTATCGCCGATCTGAACAATGGAGTGATGATTGGTCCAGCCGTCGACAGGCTTCAGTATTATCCCCTGGTATTTAAACGGCCCATACGGACTATCCCCGATCGCATACACGATATTATGGGTATCGCCTGTTGAGTAAGAGAAATAGTATTTGCCTTTGTACTTATGCATCCAGGCGGCTTCAAAAAAACGTTTGTCATTGTCTTTTTCCAGGAACTGGTGACCACTGCTATCCGTTATGCTCACTTCTACCGGATCACTCTCCAGGCTTTTCATTCCAGGGGAAAGCTTTGCCACACGGGGAAGAATGGCTACCTCATTTTTATCGCGCAGCTTCGCGGAAGAATCGTACCGGTTGTTGTTCCAGTTTTGCAACTGCCCGCCCCAGATACCTCCGAAGTACAAATAAAACGTGCCGTCATCATCCCTGAATACACTCGGATCAATACTGTAGGTGCCTTTAACCGGATCTTTTTCTGCTTTAAACGGCCCCTCAGGCTGCGGAGAAGTAGCCACCCCTATTTTAAAAAGCCCCTGTTTATCTTTTGCAGGGAAATAGAGATAGTAAGTACCCTGTGAAAAAGCCGCATCCGGCGCCCACAGCTGCTGTGAAGCCCAGGGCACATCTTCCACCCGCAAGGCAACACCATGATCTGTTACCTTCCCCCCGATGGAATCCATAGAAAGGATATGATAGTCGGCCATCCTGAAGTGATCGCCATTATCATTCTCCACGGTTTTGGTAGCAGTATCGTGAGATGGATAGATAAATATTTTGCCGTTAAAATAATGGGCAGAAGGATCGGCAGTATAGATATGAGACACCAGCGGCTGGGATGCATATTTACCGGCAGCTCCTTCAGTGACCGCGCGTCCGGCATTGGGCGGGCTACAGGCAGCCATATAGAAAACAACGCCCGCTGACAACAGGTACTTAAACGATATTCTATACATATTCTTTGGTTTAGATGAATAATAAGTAGCTTATAAACCTGCATGCTCCTTTCTTCCGGAGATCTCATTGGTAAAAGAAAACCAGTTAACAGCTGTCGCTCCCTCAGTAAACTTAAATGTCAGCTGATGTTTCCCCGTGAGCTTTTTAACAGGTATGCTGACAGTGGTGTATTCCTTAGTCAACGCAGCAGGCAGCGTTACAGACGCATAGGGGTTCAATGTATCTTTATCAGCATACACCACAACCCGCCCCTGCCCGGGAGCCATCCGTAACAGGAGATATTGATACCCATTCTCAAAATCTACCTGGTTAAACCTGATCCACGCGCCATCGGTTAAATGGGTGATATCCTGATCGCCGGGATGACTCAAATCCTTGCTGGCAGTTACACGCGCGAGATGGATATCATCATACATCTCTGCCTGAACCAATGAGGAGGCTTTAAAGAGATTGGGCGGACCCTGACGGGTATTCATCCGGAACCAGTTAAAATCAACATAACCGCCTGGCCGGACGGTGGCATAATTAAACAGCACAAACCTGTTTCCCGTAAACATCTTCAGGTCAAATTTCATGTTCAGCGTGTCCCCGACCGGAATAAATGCGCGGTTATCAAAACTATAATAAAAATGAGCCTGGTCCTTGATTGTGTTTACTGATGCTTTAAAGAAGATCTTATTCCTTTTCCCTAAAGCAACGCTATCAATGGTTTTCCCGGCATGCTTCATTACAATAAACTTTGCACCTTCCGCAGCCGTAACCCCTATTGAGGCATAAGGAATCTGCAATACAGCAAGACCCGCCATATCTCCCACCTGCATGTGGCTCACATCCAACTCCGTGGTAGCGTCGGAAAACGGGCCAAACATCCGTTGCGTTAAAGAATTTCTTGCCTGGGGAAGATCACCGGCAATACCGCTGGTAGTGAGCCGCAGGTAACCTTTGCGTTTAGTGAGCGACCAGGCGCTGTCGTCCGGATTATGATTCCACGCCCACTGAATGGCTAAGCTCTCCGTATTAAATTCGTCGCTGGTGGGGAGCACATGTACCGGCGAAACTATACCTGTATTGGGTTTGGCGTGGGTAACTACTGCCCTGCCATCCTTTCCTACCATTGGCCAGCCATCTATCCACTGAACCGGCTGCAGCGTGGGCACTCTTCCAACGCCGCCCCTGTCCTGGAAGATAACACTCCACCATTCTCCTTGCTGTGTTTCAATCAATGCCCCCTGGTGAACGCCCCTGCCATGAAGGTTCATATCGTCTTTCAATACAATCTTCTCTTCATAGGGACCATAAATGTTTTTTGACCGCAGACAGCACTGGTAACCATCTCCACCGCCATAAGTGGCGTAAATGTAGTAGTACCCGTTTATCTTGTAAACATGCGCACCCTCCAGCCCGGGCCGTTGCACTTTGTCAAATACAACGCTATCCCTGCCTATTGGAGCGAGATTGGCATCCACTTCTGTTACCGATATCTTAGAATAGCCATGCGCCACATAGGTGCGCCCATCGTCATCAAAAAAGAGCCCTGCATCGTAATACGGCCTGGCCAGCTTTCGTATTTCCCAGGGGCCTTCGGCTTTTGTGGCAGTACATAAAAAGCCGCCTTCATTCAGGGTAAGAAAAAGGATGTGGAATTTTCCATTGTGATAACGGATACTACTGGCCCACTGGCCTTTCCCATACCGGTTACCGCCATTTAAATCATAGAAAGGATGTTGTTTAAACTGCTGCACCGCATTGGAAGCATACTCCCAGTTCACCAGGTCCGTTGATTTAAGAACAGGAACACCCGGGAAAAAATACATGGTGGTGGTTACCATGTAATAAGTGTCTCCAACACGGATAACATCATTGTCCGGAAAATCAGCCCAAATGATCGGATTTGTAAAGGTACCGTCTCCATTATCAGACTGCTGCGCCTGAAGAGAAGTACCAATAAACAAGAGGGCCATAACGAGGAATTTTTTCAAACCGTTCGTGGTTAGATCTTTAAGCATCTTCAAAGAATTATACTATCATCTTCTGCCGTTTTGTCCACACTAGACATTTCGTCACTTACATTACATTCAGCAAAACAAAAATACCCGGACTACCCTTCCGCCAATAGCTCATTTGTTGAAATTGATAGCACAATTGTCTTACAGACAATCATTTTTAGTGGAAGAAACACTTAAGGGATAAGGACAACGCATATATAACACCAGGAACACTTTTAAGATTGCTTTACAATACTTAAATTGGGAGATGAAATAGTTCCGGCAAAAGTTCCATGTACGAAAAGTTCAACCAACATCTTGTTTTTAACGACTGCCAAATATGTCTAAATATAAATTCACGTTTCTCTGTTTGTTACTATTCCTGGTGCAGATAAGTCGGGCTCAAACAAAGAAGATAAATTTCACCTCACTGGCCGCAAAAGACGGATTAGTGTCCAATGCGGTGAACTGCATCATCAAAGACCACTACGGCCTTATGTGGTTTGCCACCGACGATGGTCTGAACAAATTTGACGGTACCAACTTTACCGTCTACCGGCATAATCCCGGTGATTCTTCCAGCCTGAGGGCAAACGAGGTATTGGCGCTCCACGAAGACAAAAACGGTAACCTCTGGATAGGTACCAGTGATGGCGGTCTTAGCCTGTACGACCGCAAAAAGGACGCTTTTATTCACTTTCCCGTAAACGCCAACAGCCCCGAACTCCCACCGAACGCAGTTATCATAGACCTCTGCAGCGATACGACAGGCAGGGTGTGGATAGCGCAGTTCGAAAACCTGTTCCTGCTCGACCCTGCCACCCGTCATATTTCCAGGGTTAAACTTGATACGGGGAAAGACAGCCAGGAAGCCACCAAAACGCTCGGTTGTGTTTTGGCAGATAGTAAACAACAAATCTGGATTGGTACCACGATTGGCCTCTACCGGTATTCCCCGTCAACAGGTAGTTTAAAGCTGATATTTAATACTGCGAAGTTCAGTCCCCTGGACAATGACGTAAATGCTATTGCGGCCGATAAAAGCGGCCAGATCTGGGTGGGCACCTCCACTGGGCTATGCGTTATGCAACCCGATGGCTCCGGGTTTACTCCCTACACTCCATCAACCGGGAATGCTTTCATCAACAATGTGCAGGTGAACTGTATTGAGCCCGACGATGATGGCCAGTTATGGATTGGCACACAGGAAGGGCTGATCGTGCTGAATACCCGGACAAAAGCCGTTGATCGCTATCTTCCGGATAATGGAAATATTTACAGTCTTACCAGTCAGGCTATAAGATGCACCTATATCGACAGGCAGGGAATTTACTGGATTGGCACCTTTCGCGGCGGTATCGATAAATACGATAAAAACCTGAACCTCTTCAATTTCAAACCCGGTACTATCTTTCATACATCCGACCGCAAATCGTCGATAGTAAGTGCTTTTGCAGAAAAAAGCGCAGAAGAAATCCTGATTGGCACCGATGGCGGAGGTTTGTTCGAATTCAACCGTGCTACCGGGAAAGCCCAGCCGGTTAATATCCCGCTGCCGGCAAACAATAACGTGTCTATCATGGCGCTTCAGTATACACGGAACAAAAAACTATACATCGGCACTTATGCTCATGGCCTGCTTATCTCCAACGGCCGTAATTATAAGCACCTGGTAAAAGGAACCGGCCCTGATAACCTGAATGCCAGTGATGTTTTTTGTATAAAGGAAGATAGTAAAGGTAATGTTTGGGTAGGCACCAATGGCGAAGGAGTGAATATATTAAGAAATGAAGAAGTGGTTGCCAGGTTTAGTCCGCACCCAAGACCCGGCATACCGGAAGAAAAAAAGCTCCCGTTTAATGGATACATCAGAACCATTGAAGAAGATGCAGCAGGAAACATCTGGATTGGTTCACACGGTGGCGGCGTTGGCGTGTATCAACCCGCTACCGGCAAATGGAATATCTATACCCAAGGCAACAGCCAGCTGTCGGGCGATAAAGTACAGGTGATATTACGCGACAGCCGCGGAAATATGTGGGTGGGCACCTATGGCGGAGGGCTGAGCCTTTTCGACAAAACCACCGGGCGGTTTATCAACTACGGGGAAAAAGACGGGCTTCAGAACACCACCATCTACCAGATTATTGAAGATAAAGCCGGTATCCTCTGGCTGAGTACTAACACCGGTATCAGCAGCTTTAATTTCGCCACAAAAGAATTCCGGAACTATGCCCATTACAATGGGGTGCAAAATAATAATTTCGTACATACATCCGGGTTACGGTTGTCTGACGGAGATGTTATGTTCGGCGGACTCGAAGGCTTTAATTATTTTACCCCTTCCGGCTTAACGGTTAACAGGAATGTACCTGTTATTCTCCTCACGGACTTAAAAGTATCCAATAAATCAGTGATCCCTGGGGAAGACAGTCCTATTAAAGATCACATTTCTGTTGCCAGTGAGATCAGGCTTGAATACAAACAGAATTTTGCGCTCAGCTTCGTAGCACTGAATTATACCATCCCCAGGAAAAATTACTACGCCTACAAACTGGAAGGATTTGATAAAGACTGGAACTATACCGGCACCATCAACACTGCTTCTTACACGAACCTCGATCCGGGAGAGTATATCTTTCATGTAAAAGCAAGTAATAACGACGGCGTATGGAATACAAAAGATACTACGATAAAGATCTATGTACGGCCGCCTTTCTGGCGAACCATTTATGCTTACCTGTTTTATTTATCCGTTATCTGCGCACTGCTATTGTATAGCCGGTACCGGGGAATTACCAGGATAAGGAAGAAGTTCCTGGCAGAACAGGAGAAACAGGAGGTAAAACGTGTCCGTGAGCTGGACCGGATGAAAATTAAATTCCTCACCAATCTCAGTCATGATTTCAGAACCCCTATTTCATTGATCCTGGGGCCGGTGGAACAGCTAATTGCCGATGAAAAAACCGGGAACAGGCTTGAAAAACTGAACATGATCAAACGGAATTCCAGGCGGCTGCTCAACCTCGTTAATCAACTGCTGGATTTCAGGAAGATGGAAGAACACGAACTAAAGCTGCAACTGACCAAAGGAGAACTCGTAACATTCATAAAGGAAGTGACCGATTCCTTCAGCGATTTTGCCGAAAGGAAAAAGATCCGCTTCACCTTCACCAGCGGTCCAAAATCCCTGTATGCTTTCTTCGACCATGATAAAATGGAACGTATTCTCTTTAATCTACTTTCAAACGCATTCAAATTTACCCTGGAAGAAGATGCGGTAACGGTTGAATTACAACTGCTGGAAAAGCCCGCTGATCCTGGTCTGCAATGGGTGCTCATCACGGTGAAAGATACCGGTATCGGTATCCCCAAAGATAAAAGAGAGAAGGTATTCGACCACTTCTTCCAAACCAACACCAGTTCTGCCATTCTTAACCAGGGCACAGGTATAGGGCTATCCATTACAAAGGAATTTGTAAAAATGCATGGAGGCAACATTGAAGTGGAAAGCGAATCCGGGCAAGGCGCTGCATTCTTTATACAACTTCCGTTACAAATAGCTGAACAACATATTCCTTCTGCATCCCATCCGGAAGAAACGCAGCCCGGAATACCGGAGCAACAGGAGTTATCCGGTGTATCTCCCGCGGTGCAAAGTTTCTCAGAGATGTCCACCATCTTACTGGTGGAAGATAATGAAGACTTCAGATTCTATCTTAAAGATAACCTCCGCAACAGCTACAAGGTAATAGAAGCCATCAACGGAAAAGATGGCTGGCAAAAGGCACTGGCGCTGCATCCGCATCTGATTGTCAGTGATATTACCATGCCGCAAATGGATGGTATCAGTCTGCTGCAAAAACTGAAATCAGACAAAAGAACCAGCCACATACCGGTAATATTGCTTACCGCACTTACCAATGAAGCGCAACAGATATCAGGACTGGAAACCGGCGCCAACGATTACCTCATTAAACCGTTTAATTTTGAGATACTCCACGCGAAGATCCGGAACCTGCTGCATTTGAACCATACCTTAAAAAATACCTATACCAAACAAATAAAAATACACGCCCCCGAAGTGCAGAAGGAGTCGACAGACGAGAAACTACTAAACAAAATCGTTTGCCACCTTGAAGAGAAGCTAACCGACTCGCAGCTCTCCGTGGAGAGCCTTAGTAAAGAAGTAGGAATGAGCCGGAGCTCCTTATACAATAAATTGCTGGAACTGACCGGCCAAACACCTGTTGAATACATCCGCTCCTACCGGCTCGAAAAAGCAATGACCCTGATGCAAAAAAGCGACATGACTATTGCCGAAATTGCCTACCAGGTGGGATTTTCCACGCCTAACTATTTCGCCAAGTCGTTTAAGAATAAATACAACATGCTCCCCTCTGAATTTATAGCACGGGTTAAAAAAGGCGATACCGGTGAATAAAACAAGTCCCCGGCTATGTAAGCCGGGGACTTGTTATCAAAAATACTATAGGGTTTTGCTGTTATTTTGCGTTTGCCTCAAGCGCCTTCGCCACTGCGGCGTAGGAGAGCTTCCGTACAAAAGCCTCTGTCCAAAGCCCTATTGGCTCACCTGGCCGCCAGGAGGAATTCGCCCGGCTGTCTAAAGGGCTCCAGATGGTAATGCCATAGCGTTGCTTAGCAGGAATGAGTTCAAAATATTTATCAATTACGTACTTGTACATGTCTGCCTGTGCTTTATAATGTTCAGCAGTAGCCTCCGTTGTTTTTACGCCTACGCCAAGATCCAGTTCAGATACTTTTATCAGTTTACCTGTAGCAGCCAGCAGCTTAAACATTTCGGCTATATTTTCCTTACTGGTAGTGGTGTTGATATGCATTTGTGTACCAATACCATCTACTTTGGCGCCTTTGCTTTCTATGTAGTTCACATATGCAATCAGGCCACGGCATTTGTCGAGGCTGTACTCCAAATTGTAGTCATTGATAAAATGGATATCCGTGGCGTTGCCATATTGCCTGGCCATTTTGAACGCGGTTACGGCATAGTCCTTACCCAGATAATCCTGCCAGAAGAAGTCGTCAGCTGCTGTACTCGGCCGGCCAGCAGCTGTTTTTAACTCATAAGGGTTATTATCATCCATTGGTTCATTTACAACATCCCATGCTTTCACGGTGGATTTTCCCGCTTCTACCATGCCATTCATCCATTTATCAAGTGCGGCTGTGAGGATGTACTTTTTTTCTGCTGCGGTTTTTTCCACAATGGTGGTAGTGCCGCCTGTAGCTTTTGCGTTTTTCAGTACCACATCATCGATGTAAACAGTACCGGCAAATTCACCATAGCTGAAAACCAGTCGTGTTCTGTCGGCAGCAGTAGCCGTAGTGGCAACACTCACCTGCTTCCATTCGGTAGTAACCGTCACCTGGCCATATCCATTGGAGGAATAGTTGGCGCTTTGCAGCTCCGGGCGGATTACCCCTTCGGCGGTTCCTTTTACCCAAAAGCTCAATTCGTAAGTTTCCCCGTTATCCAGCGGGGCTGCAAAGTCATAGCTGGTTTGCACATCCCAGTAGTTGGCAGCTTTTGCGGGATTGGTTACATAAAAGGCTTTGCCTTTGTTGCCAACACCCATGCCATCGGCGGTTACGCCACGGGAGGAGCTGCCACCCCAGCCTCCCCAGCCGCTTCCGGATTCAAAATCACCATTGGCAACGAGGTTGTTCACTACCGGTGCGCCTTGCGTATCGTATACATACAAATTATTTACATCGATGTAATAAGTTACGCCGGCTTTGTATCCGAGGTCGAAATGCAGCTTAATATTGTCTGTCGAGAAATCATCTATCGTAAAGCGGATCTCTTTCCATGAAATCCCCGTGGTAAAGGTGGCTGTGGGCGCACCTGATTTGGTCCAGTCTACCGAAGGCGTATTATTATTCAATCCTTCAAAAGAGATCCTTCCTTCGCCGGGCACATCTGACTTTATATACATCACTACTTCATACTTATGTGTTTTGTTTATTGCAACATGCGGAGTGATTAACTGTAAGTCTGTAGCTGCCGACGAGCCTCCTTTTGATACCAGTTTAATAGCTTTGTTTCCGGTACCCATACCTTCGCCATCTGCTACTAAAATACCGGCTCCGGGATTTGCCAGGGTCCAGCCGGCAAGGCTTTTGTCTTTCAGCCCTGCAAGGTTTAAGTCGTTCTGATAAGCCGGAGATGTTACCAGCAAAGGACTGAGCAATCCCTTCAGATAGCTGGCATTCTGATTGGCATGCCACATCAGGGTATGACCGTATACCTGCATCCCTGATTCGGCGGCAGTTTGAAGCAGTGATTTTACTTTCACCAGGTTTAAACTGCCATCGGCCTGCACTACGGCGCCATGTTTCATTTCATAACCCAAAACAATTTCATCGAAGTTCCTGTTGGCCAGGCGGTACATCACTCCTTTATCGAGATAATCCTGTAAACCAAGTGCCACGCCTAACTTAAATCCAGGCTGCGCCACGCGGTTAATGTAGCTTTTCAACGCAGGGTAAGCGTCGATATCTTCCTGGGCAGCGATGCTTTCAGGCTTATCCACGTTGAAGTCGAGCGCTTTATATTTACTGCAGGAAGTAATGACAACAAACGTAATAAAGCTGGCGGCTATTTTATGAAGTTGATTCATATTAATTACTTTAATTGTATCGGACAGAATAATTATTTACTTACCGGTGTAAATGTTTCCATTGTTACAGCCCGGTCCCTTGATACCAACGTATCTGTGCTAGCCACCTGCATACCCGGCAACGTAACCTGGTAATTGAGATAAAGCGCATCACGGTCTTTGCTGCCCCAGCTGTTCTTCTCTCCTTTTTTTACAAACTGGCCGCTTCCGGTGGCCGTGAAACTCCCATTGGCCGCGGAGATGGTACATTTACCACTGTCGTCGAACGTAAGCAGCAGTGTACAATAAATATTAACGCCGTCTTTGTCTTTATATACAACCGGGAACTCCAGTTCCTTCCGGGATCTGGTGTTCAGCATATTTACCTCATCCGATTCAACATATTCTTTATGCCTCACGATCGTTTGATTTACGCTTCCGGACACCACATCTTTTCCCCTGCGCAGATAGTTCCCGTGCCAGGTGTTCACATATTTGATAGCGTAAAGGATAAAGTCTTTTCCGCTCAAGATGGAGTCCGCACCTGATTTGTTGGTGATACGCAGCGGGATCACATAGGTATTCCGGATCGATTTGGGATCATTAAAAAAAGCATCTGTCAGCTGTACCTCTACTCCTCCTGCGAGGCCGCCTTCCGGGATAACAATTTCGTTTGCTGCCAGTGAATAGTAGCTGGCGGGCATGGGTAAGATTTCGTCTTTACCGGCGCCAAACAGCAACCCGTTTCCCAACAGGGAATTATCTACCGCAATGCCAACATGCAGGTCCTTTTTGCTGTAGTAAACACCGCCGGTTGTGGCCATGATCTTACATTTGCCCTGGTTGTCCAGTTCTGTACTGAACACATCTTCCCCGAAAGTAATCGTCCGCACCGGGTACTGGTAAGCGAAATACACCGTCTGGTATTCATAATCCGGGAATACTACCTCTTTGTTGCATGCTGCTGCAACAAAGAGCAGCATGATGGGTATTAAGAACTTTTTCATCTTTGTTAATTTCAAAAATCAAAGAAAAATTATTTAAGTATCAGGAGCATCCTGTTAGCGCCAGCCTTTGTTCTGTTCCAAAGATCCAAACTTGAGGATCTCCCCGTACGGGATGGGACCATAGATCATGAATGGCTGGAACTGCCGGTTTTCCACGTTAATAAAGGAGTAATTATTATTGCGGATACTCACCCCTTTGGCGGTTTCGCTGAGAGGCGCCTTCCAACGGCGAAGGTCCCAAAAGCGAAAGCCTTCAAAGCACAGTTCTATTCGCCGCTCATTCCTGATCAGCGCCCTCATCTGCTCTTTACTGCCTCTCATTTCTTCGAGATAGGCGTCTCCGTTAGTAGTTCCTACCCCGGCCCTGTTACGGATCGCTTTGATAACATCATAAGCGGAGAATCCGAAGGCGCCGGTGCCTGTTGGCCCCCAGGCTTCATTGGCAGCTTCTGCGTAGTTGAGAAAAATTTCGGTATACCGGATGTGTGGTTTGTAATGCCGTTGATTGTTCGCAGAGTTAGGATTCAGGTTAACATCCTGGCGCAACAACTTGCGCAGGTAGTAGCCGGTCCGGGAAGAAGTTTCTACTTTATTCAGCGCATCGTTGGTGGGCCCATCTGCCGCAGTGTTGATCACTGTATTATTCGGGCCAGCGGTGCCGCCGTTAACCAGGATAAACATCCGCAGCCGGGGATCGCGGCCTACATAGGGATTGGCAGGATCATAACCGCTGGCTGCATCCGTAATCGGAAGCCCGTTCGCCATTGGGAAAGCATCCACCAGGTTTTGTGTTGGATTGATGCGGCCATTGCCAAATAAGCTCGGTGGGAAATTAGCCTGCTCCAGATCACGGTTGTCGCCGTAGTTATTTCTCCAAAGTATTTCGGAAGGATTTGCCCCATCGGCCAACCCGGCAATTTCGGAAGCATTGGAATACCAGTTAAGACCATTTGCAGATAAAGCCCCCAGCCCCCCTTTCAGGGCAATTACTTCACCGGCGTAGTTTGCCGCGTCTGCCCAGGTGGTGGAGTTGCCCTCACCGCTGAAAGCCGGACTGGCAGCCAGTAATGCCGCTTTCGACCGGATGGCTTTCGCAATACGGCCTGTGAGGAATCCACGGAAAGCGGAACCAAAGGCGCGGTCATATTGTTCCTTCGTTACAGTACCATACTTTGCGGGAATAAGCGCGGCACTGGCAATGTTTTCGTAATCTGTTGGAAGCAGCTGATCGGCCTGGGCGAGGTCGCTGTAAATCTGCTTCATACAAGCGTCAAAATTACTCCTGGGCTTGTTGAAATCAGCATTTGGCCCCTGCACTTCAAGATTAATGGGTACGCCAAGTACAGCGCCACTTTCAGACATGCCGGCGTGCGCCTGCAGCAGGTGATAATAGAAAAGGGCGCGTAAGCCATGTGCTTCCCCTTTTACCCGCATAGCAAACAATTTGCTCACGGCAGGATCAGCCGCCCATTTCACGGTGTCAACATCCCGCAGCGTGATGTTAAGATACTGAATAGCGGCATAAGCGTTGGTCCACTGATTAAGCGGATTATTATTGGCGGTCCATTGTCCGTTTGCCATTTTCAGGAATGTATTGTTCTGATCATTGGTTACGGCATCGTCGGTAGCTACATCATTGAACGACCATGAATTTGTAGGGATACGGTTATAACCGTTGAGCAGCACGCCAAACGGAAGCCCTGCATCATTGGGGTTATAATTTCCCGGATTCAGCTCCGGGTTATTTTCAATTTCCGGTGTCAGCAGATCCTTGCAACTGGTCAGCAAAAGAACGGACGCCAGCAGCATGATGGTATATCTTTTCATAAAGTGGAATCTTGATTTAGATTAGAACATAGCTTTTACTCCCAGGTTATATAAGCGGGTTTGAGGTGCACTGCCGATGTTCATCTCCATCAATTTACGTTCGGCAGAAAGCGTCAGTAAATTGAAGCCACTCACGTACACACCCATTTCCTTCACTATTTTTTTATTGCCAATCAGATCGCTCATATCATAAGAGATCTGCACTTTAGCCAGGTCGATACGGTTAGCCTTATACAGCCAGAAATCCGAATTGCGGAAATTGTTGTCGCTGTTGAAAGTGGTCAGGCGCGGGTATTTCGCTGACCCGGCTGTTTCTGGTGTCCAGCGGTCTCTTACCACTTCGGAATATTTGTCTTCTCCATCTACCCAGAACCAGGAGCTGTTCTTCATGCCGTAGGAACCGAAGCGGCCCTGGCCCAGCGCAAAGAAGGAGAACTGTTTCCATTTCACACTCACGTTTACGCCTAAGGTAAGCGGTGAACCAAACCAGCCCCCACGGCCCAGGTACACTTCATCACGTGTATCAATCACCCCATCTCCATTCTGATCCTTATACTTGATATCACCCGGTTTTACCTGGCCGAAAGTTTGGGAGGGAGAATTTTTAATATCATCTGCATCCTGGAAGAAGCCCTGGTGTTGCAGCCCCCATATCGCATCCAAAGGCCTGCCTTGTCTGTATTGGTAATTGTCTTCATAAGTTTCCGCGCGTTTTGTTGCGGTTGTTTTATAATAAGTACCTACCAGCCCGATGGAATAATTGATGGCAGATAGTTTCTTATTCAGACTAAGGTTGAAATCAACCCCCATCCGTTTATCATCATTATAATTTATATAGGGGATGAAAGAAGATACCGGCCATCCGGTGGTGAAATAAGAAGGAAACAACACGTTGGGCTGGATGATATTACCGGTAATTTTGTTGAGGAAGAAATTACCATCCAGTTTTATTAAGTTATGAAAGAAAGAACCCTCCAAACCGATACTGATCTCTTCCCTTTTCGGAAAACGCATATCCGGATTGGCTCCCCGCCTGGATTCTGTGGCTTGTACACCGGTACCATCCTTCCAGCCAAACCAGCTTCCCTGTGTGTTGGTATAAACACCCTGGTATAAATAGTAATTGTCAATATCCAGATCAGTATGCAGCACACCGGCAGAAGCGGTCAAACGAAGATCATCCACTCCCCTTACTCCACGCATAAAGGGTTCGTTACTCAACCGCCAGCCCAGCGACACGGTGGGTGAAAAAGCGGTGCGGTTGCCTTCAGGCAGCTTCGCGCTATGGACTACGGCGCCGCTGAAATCAATATAGTAAGTACGACTCAGGTTGTAGCCCAGCTGTAACCCGAGATTAGCATTGCTGACACGGTGGTACACGGCAGATTCAGATTGCTGAAAGCCATTCACCAATAATACTGCGGAAAGATGATGCCTGTTGCCGATAGTGTTCACATAGTTGAACTGCCCGGAAGCTGCAATAGTTTGGCGGTACCAGCTGTTGCTTACATTCTGTACGCCGGAAGTGGCATCCTGTCCGTACTGCGTGAGACTGCTGATCAGATCCACGCCGGAATAGTTGTTCCAGGTGGGTGCATACACGGCATAAGTATTATTGAATGCCAGGTTATAGGACGTGTTATAGTCAACAGCAAAGGTAGACCGGAAGGAAAGCCCTTTCAATAAATTTCTCAGGTCTGCATTCACGCCTGTGTTGAACTGGAATTGCCTGCTGATATAGCGGTTGTTTCCACCTGCATAGATGGCGGCAAACGGATTAGTTTGATCCAGCTGCGTTCCACCCAGCAAATATTTCCCATCAATAATATGGTTACTGTTCTTCACAAATACGTTGGAAGCTTCATCCGTTGTTTCAATCATATCCAAAGGAATGAGCGGGGCAAAACGATGCGGACGCAAGGTAGCCGCGCTTTCCCAGTAATTGGTATTTACACCCCTGCCGGTATAGAAAATGGCGGCAGCATCCACATTACAGGAAATATACTGGTTGAGATTAACATCCACGTTACCACGCAAATTAAGGCGATCGGATTTGCCATTGTCCACCGCCTCGCCAAAGTTGAGCAACGAACCGTTGGTCTGGTAACCGATATTGGTGTAATACCGTGCCTTATCATTTCCCCCGGAAATTTCTGCTGTTACATCATATCTGCCAAAGGCGTTTTTAAGATATTTGTCGGAGTAATAATCCACATTAGGATACCTGTATGGATTTTTACCTGCGGCATAATTATAAATCGTTTCGGGGCTATAAAGCTCAGCCAGTCCGTCGTTGCGGCGCGCTTCATTGTAAAGCGTCATGTACTCTGCTGATCCCAGGTAGTGGGGATAGGCTTTGGGAACATTTACGCCAGCGTTTGCCCGGATGTCGATCCGCTGATTGCCCGGGTTCCCTCTTTTAGTAGTAATGTACACTACTCCTTTTGCAGCCCTGCTGCCATAAAGCGCTACGGCATTCACTCCTTTGAGAAAAGAGATCTGTTCAATTTCTGTGGGCATTACATTTCCTGCTTCACGGGGTACGCCATCAATGACGAGCAGATAGCTACCCATGCCCCACATACTATTTCCATTAAAACCATTTACCCAGCCATCCATATTTTCCAGGCTGTAAGTCATATAGTTTAGTTTCATTTGTGATGCCACGTCTACCGCCGAAACGCCTCCTGGCAGGTCTTTTCTATCCACCTTCCGGAATGCCACCTGTACCCGCTCGTCAGGCATATTGGAGATAGTTTTTGCCGTGGTATCCTGCGCCTGTAAAACCGGTGTCCCGCTTATCAGCGCCGCAGATACTATTAATGCTTTTATCTGATTCATGAATTTTTGAAATTAACAGTAAACGATACATGTAAGGGTTGCACGTTTTACCAACCCGGGTTCTGTGGGAATTCCAGGTACATATTGGCATCCGAATTTTTTAACGGCAGCCAGTAATGTTTTTCGGTATACCTGCGCTCCAGGATCACGGCTTCGCGTAAATTGAGTACCCGGTTGTTCTTTGGATCTGCAGTACTGAACGATGGCGACCGGTCAAACTCCACAGATTTTTTCAGTGTGTAAGGACTTTGGATCAGCAACATCCATCTTCTCAGGTCATTGAAACGATGGCCTTCGAAAGACAGTTCCACCGCACGTTCGCGGCGTACTTCGCTCATGAAGCCATCCAGGGAAGCAGTGAAGCGGGCAGCCACGCGTCCAACACCGGCCCGGTCGCGGATCACATTAATGGCGTCTACTGCTGTTTTAGCATAGTTACCGGCTTTGCCGGTGGCGGAGCCGTAGCCCTGCGCGGCTGCTTCTGCGTACATGATGTATATATCTGCCAAACGCATATAAGGCAGGTGAATGTTAAGCGCCTTGTCGTAAGTCCAGCCATTATCAAAGCGGTTAGCAGTTATCGGAATAAACTTATAAAGCAGGTAACCGGAACGACTGCCGCTGCTGACGTCGCGGTAAGTTCCACCGGTATGAAGATTTGCATAACGGTTTCTTTCGTCGGTAGTGGCGCCCTGCACACATTTAACCCCGTCGAAAACAATATCGTTGTAGAAACGCGGGTCCCTGCCTCTCCATGGGTAAGCCGGGTCATATCCCGATTCCGGATCGGCCTGTGTAATGTCTTTAATAGGCAGGCCGTTAGCCATGCCGTAATAATCAACATAGTTAGCTGTAGGAACGAAGGTGATGGCTTCTTCTGTGATCAAAGCCGGGCCGTATTGTTTGGCGGTACCATAGGTAGAACCATGCGCGCCATAATAAGGACTACGGAAAATAGCTTCTGTACCGCCGGGCATTAACCAGTTCTGACCGGTGCTGTAGAAATTTGTATAGTACTTGGAGAATTCTACCAGCTTATAAGGCGCATCTCCCGACTCGCACAGCTGCAACAACTCACCAAATGCGGTGGCCGCTTTTTTGCAATATTCCAGGTTATATGTTTTGCTGCCGGTGGATACATAATTCATCAACGGACTACCCGCCCACAAATAGTTTTTACCCAGGTAGCCCAGCGCCATAATCTTATTAATACGCAGCTGATTTTTCCCCAGCGTTCTTTTTCCTGCGGTAGTATTATCCCAGTTTACGGGCAGCAGGTTTGCCGCCTCTCTGAAGTCGGCCGCGGCTTTATCTGCACACTCGCTGTATTTGAGACGTGGTAAGGTCAGCTTCTGATCGCCGGGAAGTACCTGGTCAATGTAAGGTAAACCACCAAAATACTGGATGAACATAAAATGAAACCATCCCCTGAAAAACAGCAATTGTCCTTTAATCAGGTCCTTCTCTTCCTGGGTGGCATCTGTTAGTTTATCAATATTTGCCAGGCCCATATTGGCTTTCCGGATACCGTACCATCCCAGTTTCCACATCGATTTTGCAAAGCGGTCGTCGTTGGTACTGGTATTATTCCGGTCCATCCAACCGGCCTGCCAGCCGTCGAACTGCGATTGCCAGCCCCAGAAATCGCCATTGTCTATTTTTACTATAAAGTGAAAATCGCGTGCGGTAGATTGAATTTCATCTTCTCCCCAGTTCCAGGAATTTGTCCAGTAAGCATTGGTAAAATCCGGTATGCAATGATAGAGTTCTTCGGTAAAGCCCTGAAAACTGATAAAGGTTTTAAATGCATTTTCCTCAGACACGATAGATTGTGGTTCCTTATCCAGGAACTTCTTGCAGGATGCCAGGCCAAGTACCATCACTATCCCGGCAAATGCAAGCAGTATCTTTGTATACTTATTCATAAAGATTATGTTTAGAAAGTAAAATTGGCTCCGAGATTGTAACGCTTCACCGTAGGATAAGCTCCCTGTGATGCCCAGCCGGTACCTGCGAAATTTGATTCGCGGTCGTCCGGCATCTTGCTCCATGCCGCCAGGTTATTGCCGTTAAGATATATTCTCAGTGATTCAAGACCCGCCCGTTTTATAAATCCTTTATCGATTGTGTAGGCGATTTCAGCGTTCTTTAACCGCAGATAGGAACCATCATACATATATTGGGTACCGCGGTAATAACCTGCGGGCGTGGACAGCCAGCGTGGCATCGGTACATCTCCGTTGGTATTATTCTTCGACCAGTAACTGCCTTCGTTATAAACCGTGTGTCCCTGGGAACCCAAACTGTTAAATACCACCTGGCGGGTTACGTTATTCACGCCGTAGAATTGTACAAAAGCACTCAGCCCTTTCCAGTCCACGCCAAAGGTGGCGTTGTAGGTATTTGTGGGCCATCCGCTATGCCCATAGGGGATGTTGTCCCTTGCGTCAATCACGCCATCGCCGTTGTAATCAACGATGTAATAGTTGCCCGGTAGTTTCTGGTTGTCGTTGGTATTGTGCATGGTGCTGCCATAAAGCTCGTCCCATGTGTTGTAGTAGCCCTGGCTGACATAAGAATACGCCTGGCCAATCTGCATGCCTTCTGATTTCTGATAAGCCGGCAGCAGTTCGGGGTTGTCGGCTTCGATGATTTTATTTTTGGTATGGGTCATGTTCAGGTCAGACCAAAGCCTGAGTTGTTTCCTGATGGGATAGCTGAAGTGCAGTTCCAGCTCATATCCCCGCGACGTTACGCGGCCAAGATTAGCCACCGGAGGAGTAGTGCCGTAATAAGACGGAACAGACGACCTGTTGGCAAGCAATATTTTGGAACGTTTGTCTTCGAAGAAATCCACCTTACCTTTTATGAACCCTTTGAATAATTCAAAATCGGCTCCCACATTAATTTTCTCGGCCTGTTCCCATTGCACATTCGGGTTACCCACGGTAGATTCGCGGTACCAGTTGAACGGACTTTGCTCAGCTCCTTCGCCGGTGGTACCCAACCGCGACAGCCCGCCATAAGCCCACTCGGTGAGGTATAAGAAACGACCCGCCACGTTATCAAAACCCGTTTGTCCGTATGAGGCGCGGAACTTCAACAGGTCCAGGAATTTTACGTTTTCCATGAAATGCTCATTGGATAAGATCCAGTTCACACCCCCTGAAGAAAAGAAGGCAAAGCGGTAATCAGGTGCGAATTTTTCCGAACCATTATAGGCGCCATTGTATTCGATCGTGTATTTATTCTTGTAGTTGTAGGTAGCACGGAATACCCAATCTTCGCGGTACGAGGGTATCATGCTGCCACTGGCCGTAACATTGCGGTTCAGCAGTCCCATGGCAGTTACATTATGGTCATCTGCAATCGTCTTTGCATAATTCAATTGCAGCTGGTAAAACAACCTCCGTTGATTATCCGTAACGGCGCCTGCTGCCGGCGACCACTTGATGCCTTCCTGGAAATCGAAATTGGTTACGCCATCGAAAGCGCTCTTGTAATATACATTTCCGGTGGCGGGGTCTATCCATTTGCGTTGTACGTCGTGGTAAAGGTCATTCACCCCCCTGTCGCTTTCAACGAAAGTATTATCCATTGAAACAGTGGCATTGAATTTCAATCCGTCCACAAGCTTATCCAGGTTCTGTTCCACCGTGAAGTCGGTAGTGATGCGTGTAGTGGTCTGGTATTGAATACCACCCACTGCGAGGCTCCTTGCCGAGTTTTCTGCGCGTCCTTCATTTGGCGCATAGTAGCCCCAGGAGCCATCCGCATATACCGGCAGGAATACATCCGGCGCCGTAGTATACGCGTCGATCCAGGAGCCGTATTGATTACCCGAAAATCCCCACGGACTTTTCCGCACGCCATATGATCCGGAGAGATTTACTTTAAAAAGTGTAGAGGGTGTTAATTGAAAATCCAGGTTGGAACGGACATTTAATCTTGTAAAACCGAAACCGGGTTTATACCCACGCCTGTTATCGTATATTTTAAAAAGATCGGCTTCATGCAGAAAATCCGCACTGGTGAAATATTTTACAAAACGGGTTCCCCCGCTGATGTTCAGGTTTGCATTTTGTGACGTTGCATAATCCTTGAATAAGGTTTTTGCCCAGTCCACATTAGGATAACGTTCGGCCTCTTCCAGGTTGGCGGGGTTCCGGTATTTATCCAAAATAGCCTGCGGGTAAAAGTTGTTCCAGCTTTCAGGCTTTAATGCGAGTTCGTATTCTATGGCCTCATTAACAGTACGCAAAGCGTCGTACGAATCTGCCTTTCCAGGCAATTTAGAAGGCGCTTTCACAATATTATTTATGGTAGCACGGATGGAAGCTTTGCCCAGCTTTCCTCTTTTAGTAGTGATGAGGATAACGCCGTTGGCGCCCCGCGAACCAAATACCGCCGTAGCCGAAGCATCTTTTAAAACCGTTACGGTTTCTACAGAACCGATATCGACACTGGACATTGGCCGCTCCACACCGTCCACCAATATTAAAGGATTACTGTTATTCCAGGTGCTAAGTCCGCGGATGATCAGTTGAGGATCTTCTTCGCCGGGTAAACCGGTGCTTTGGGCCGTAATAAGACCGGGTACATTTCCGGTGAGTGCAGCGCCGATATTCGACACACCACCGGCCCGTTCCAACGTTTTACCATTGGTTTGTGAAACGGCGGCCACAACGCTCTCCTTTTTCTGCCGGCCATAACCTACGATCACCACATCTTCCAGACCAAAAACATTGTCTTTCATGGTGACCGAAATATTTGACTGGTTACGGATGTTTACTTCCTGCGGTGTCTTTCCTATAAAACTGAAAATAAGCACGTGTTTATCGGCAGGAACGCGCAGGAGAAATTTCCCATCATTACCTGTGCTGGTACTGATTTTTGTTTCTTTTATCTGTACCGTTGTACCGGGAATGGGCGTCTTTTTTTCATCCAGCACCACTCCCTGTACCACCCGTGTATCCTGAGCCTGTAAGGAAGACCAGGGGAGTGTAGCGGACAGCATTACTGCTGTCACAACAAGCCATTTCCATGACTTTGGAGAAAGAATCATTTTAAACATGGAATTCAAAATATTTAATGTTAGGGCAATAAGGGGTTCTGACAGCCAATACAGAACTATCACACCGGCATACCCGGCGGGAACAATGAGATGTGATAAAAAGCAGGACCCCTAAAGTGATTTATCGGATGCTACCCATTAAGTGATGGAACTGAAAATGATTATAACGGGACGTGGTACCCCGGGGGACATTCAAATTTCATAAGTAATCATTTAGTGTTAAATTGACAATTTTTCATAACGGTATCGTTGTAGCCGTTCAGGTGGAGCTGAAACAAAAAACAACAGACGAATCTACAATAGCCCTGTTTATATGAATGGTACGAATCTCCAAAAGGATGGCAATAATGTCTAAATAACGTACAGATGCTGGTTAGCAACCAGTACGGTCCTTAAAATCCGGACTATTTTTTCCCCGTTCTTAACAAGCGGATACTCTTAATAAATATCTCCTGTGAGGCGCCTGCCGGGAACCTGATAAAGAGGTCATGCTGACCAGAAAGATCTTTATTCCGCAAAAGAGCCCGCCCGGAAAGTTGGCCGGGTTTAACCGGAACGCCGGCAATTTGTTTACCGTTCTCCAGGTCGTCAACCAGCACTTTCAGTTCACCACTTTTAGTAGCAGCAGCCATTATCTCAATTGCCCGGGCTTCTCCGGCGGTACCGAAATCTACTCCTGATATCATCAGCCAGCCACCGTGCGTCGAAAAATTAGTGACTACCCAATCATCCCCTCTCTTTATTTTATGTGTTCCATATTGATTGCTGCTTCCAATGGCAGGCAAGGCGGAAAATCCATCTTTACAAACAAAAAAATCGAAATCAACCGGGCCATGTTCCGCAAACAAACCAATGCTGGTACCTACCCAACTGTTAAAATTAGGCTGGGCTTTATCCAAAGCCACGGCACTGAGAGGTGCACCCACTGAGGTCCAGTTTTTACCATCCGTACTGAAAAAGCCACTCAGCTGATGTTCCCACCTTTCCAGTTTAAGCCAAACGTTTCCTCCTTTATTATAAGGTATGTCCCGCAACGTGGAGTTCAACTGAAAAACAATTCTCCCCTGCGCATAGTAAAGGCGGGCATATACAGTTTGGTTGCCATTGGTAAGGTAAATGCCGCCATTCGCTGCCAGCGCATCGGCGTCGAGACGGGTAACGGCTGAATAGAAATGATCTGTTTCCTTTTGCAGGAGGTGGGTTCTCCCGCTGTCGGGAGATAAACGGATCCAACCTTTCCGGTGCGCCAGGGAATACTGTGCTGCTGCGGGTTTTGTCAGGAAATGCCACCAGGCGCCCAGGCTGTCTGTATCAAAATGATCGGTACGCACACTGCGCCAGGGAGTGTTGTCGTTTTCCAGTGCGGGCTTCACTACCGGTCCGCTAACCGGTGGCGCTCCCCATGGACGGTCGCCCTCCCATAGTACCTGGTATAAAGAAGTTTGTCGTCCCATACCAGACCAATCATCCTGATCTCTTTTCTGATAACTCTGCCCGATCGTCCACCAGGTGCCATCCGCCAGTTGAACGGGTGCTGAAATATGATTGGGACGGGCAAAAGTATTGTGCGGGTCAGGGCTTGGTTTGAAAAAATTGCCCAGCCGTTCCCATTTAGTGGAATCGGCCGTGAGGGCTGTTGCCCGCAAAACATACTGACCACCGGATACGTCGCCGGCCGGGAAGTAGTAGTAATATCCATTGCGTTTACACATTACGGGGCCTTCTGCCCAGCTGTATTGCAGGTTTGCATTCATCCAATCCAGGTTGATCACTGAATCCGTGAGCTGGCCGTCCTGCCCAAGCGCCTGCAAGCGGTTTACTTTCTGGCCATTTTTAATTACCATGTATGGCTTTCCGTCGTCATCTACAAAAATGGAGTTATCGTAGCCGAGTGGTCCGGTCTGAGGATTATCCTTCACCCGCACCGGGGCTGACCACGGACCCTGTGGCGCAGCTGCTTTGGAAAACCATTGTCCGCCGGAAGAAAAATAGATCCAATAGGAGCCATAAAAATACGTGATGGCGCCCTGCCATACGCCGGCACCGGGGCGGTCTGCCACCATACCTGTATTTGCCGGCGGCAATACACGGCTGATCACTTTCCAATGTACCAGGTCTTTGGAATGATAAATGGGCAGGTAGGGATTGAAATGAAAAGAAGAGCCACAGTGATAGAAGTCGTTTCCCACCTTCAGCAGGGTTGGATCGGGATGATCTCCTGGCAGAACAGGATTGATATAGGTATTCACTGCCGAATAAAAATGTGTGGGATCTGTTTCAGCGGGCGGCTTCCTGCCAGGGCCACTTTGTTGGGCCAGCCCGTTTTGCATCGTCAGGCTAAAAAATAAAATGACAAAGACAATCGGTTTTAGTAACATTTCGTAAACGTGGTTTTTTGTAGCGGTAAGATAATTCCACGCTCCTCCAACCGGCGGGTACAAATGTTGAAATGAAGGGTAAAAATGTTTTATCCGGCAGTCTGCCACTCATTTCTTACAAAAAAAAACTCCACCGGTTAAGTACCGGCGGAGTCAGGAATATTTTTTTATAAAAACGCCTTACAGGTAATTATTGATGATATTCTCCAGGTACTCCTGTCTGCCGCTTCTTACCGCCGGTTCTCCCTGGGCGATAGCAAAGGCGCGCAGTTCTTCCAGGCCGGCCTTTCCTGATTCAAAGGCTTTTGCTGTATCAACGCTGAAAGAGGCATAACGTTCCTGGCGGATTTTGCGGTAGTCGCTTTTCTCCAGGATTTCATCCGCAGTGATCAGGGCGCGGGCAAAGCTGTCGACACCACCGATATGAGCGTAGAATATATCCGCAGGATCGGTAGAGTTTCTCCTGATCTTCGCATCGAAGTTAATGCCTCCACCTTTAAAGCCACCGCCTTCGAGGATGATCAGCATGGCCTCAGTAAGCTCGTTGAGGTTGGTGGGGAACTGGTCGGTATCCCAGCCATTCTGGTAGTCGCCCCTGTTGGCGTCCATGCTTCCGAGCAAGCCGGCGTCTATAGCTACCTGCAGCTCATGCTGGAAAGTATGGCCAGCCAGTGTTGCGTGGTTCACTTCGAGGTTAAGCTTAAAGTCGTTCAGCAGGTCGTACTGACGAAGGAACCCGATCACCGTTTCTGCATCATAATCATATTGGTGTTTGGTAGGCTCGCAGGGCTTGGGTTCAATAAAGAATGTACCGGTAAAGCCATTTTTGCGGGCATAATCCCTTGATGCCTGCAGGAACCTGGCCAGGTGTTCCTTTTCCCGCTTCATATCTGTATTTAACAGGCTCATATATCCTTCACGGCCGCCCCAGAAAACATAGTTCTCTCCGCCAAGTGCAATCGTGGCATCGAGCGCCGCTTTTACCTGGGCTGCTGCATGGCTTAATACGTGGAAGTCAGGATTGGTGGCCGCGCCATTCATATAACGGCGGTGACTGAACAGGTTGGCGGTACCCCATAATAACTTAACGCCACTCTCCTCCTGTTTTTGCTTCAGGTACTGCGTAAGCGTTTGCAGGCGCTTTTCATTTTCCGCGATGTCGTTTGTGTAGTCAACCACATCTACATCATGGAAGCAGTAATAAGGAAGATTGAGTTTGGTAATCAGTTCAAAAGCGGCATCCGCTTTGTCTTTTGCGCGGGCAACAGGATCTGCGTTCTTATCCCATTCAAAGATGTGTGTTGCTTCGCCAAAGGGATCGGCGCCGGTTCCGTTAAAGGAGTGCCAGTAAGCAACAGCGAAGCGTAACCATTCTTTCATTGGTTTGCCGGCCACTACTTTGTTCTCATCATACCAGCGGTAAGCTAAAGGATTATCGGTACGTGGTCCTTCAAATTTAATGGCATCAATGCCTGCAAAAAATTCTTTCTTTCCTGTAATTATTTTCATATCCGTGTTTTAATAACGCAAATATGACGGGAATTTAAAGGGCTGGCAACCGTTATTTTTGAAAGAAAATATGCTATCTTATCAATAATTTGATAATTTTATCCATTTATATGATAAGATGGGTTATCTTAAGTTTACATGAAAACGATTCTTCAGAAAATCACTAATGATTCCAGTCAGAGCTTCGCCTGCCGTATTTATGAAACGCCGCAGTTTGAAACCAACTGGCATAAGCATCCTGAATACGAATTGATCCTGATATTAAAAGGCAATGGAACCGCCATGATCGGCGACTATGTAAGCGACTACACGGTGAACGATGTATTCTTTATGGCTGGTAATCTTCCGCATTGGTTCAGAAAAAGTCATCCTAAAATGAAGGGGGCCGCCCTGGTTATACACTTCACCCGGGATTGCTGGGGAGATGGGCTGCTGCAAATGGCGGAAATGAAAACCATACAATCCCTGTTGCAAAAGAACAACGGCATCCAGCTGGAACACGCCCTGAAAAAGGAGGTGTCGGAAAGCATGCAGCAGATACACCACGAAAAAGGCTTTGATAAACTGATCCTTTTACTGCAATGCCTGCATAGAATTGGTCATTCAACCCAATATAAAATACTGGCAGAAGATTTCACCGATACAGGCAATGTGCTCAACCCCGTCATCGAGAAAATTATTGATTTCTCTTTTAAACACTATCTCGAAAAAGTGACCCTTGAAGAAGTGGCTGCTATTGCAAACATGAGCGTGCCCAATTTTTGCAGGTTCTTCAAAAAAAATATCAAAAAAACATATTTCGATTTCCTGAGAGATCTGCGCATCAGTCATGCCTGTAAACTGCTTACTGCCACTACGCAGCCGATACTGGATATCTGTTATGAAAGTGGTTATAAAAGCTGGGCGCACTTCAGTAAACAATTCAAAGAAGTAAAACAGCAAACGCCGAGTGAGTACCGGAGAACGTATTTGTACGAATGAATCTATTTATCAATATCCATAGGTAAATAAATACAGCAATGAGCGTTTTCTTTAAGACAGCTGATGATATCTGCTGTCTCAAAGAAAACTCCCTCTACCCTCATGATCTTGTCTTCATCTTCCAGATCAAAAGTTATCCTCAGGCATGGATACATCTGCAAGAGATCATTGATGATCTCTTTGGCTACATCTGCTGACTGAACATCTGTTTTGAAAACATTTACCATAAATGCATATTATTTCTTCTTCCCTATCAGGGAAAAAGGATTGAATGATACTCCTACGTTGAAATAAAAAGTTGGATCCGGGGTGGTTTTGAATACCGGCGAGCCGAATGAATCTTCTTTACGGAAGATCCTGCCGGATGGGATTATCCTCATCCCTGTTTTTGCCGTGAACACAAAATATTTTGCAATGAGATGTTCGTAAGTTAACCCGGAGTTGATATCCAACTGCCTGTATTCATACTTTTGAGAGGTGCCATCTATATTGTACAGGTAAAAGGAGGTTCTATCCATCTCTGCCCCCAATGATACCCTGCCATTGGTGAATACGGGTTTTCTCAGGTAAACACTTCTTGGGAGAACAACATCTGCGATCAGCCCATTATTGAATTTATGCTCATAGGAGAAAGTTGGTATGATGGGACTTTGGGCACTCGGATCAATACTAATGAGTATGCCCGCCGTCATTTTTGTGCGTTGATTGGCTTTCAGGATCATGGTACCTGTGGCCATTCCTTTCACCCTTTCAAGATATTTCTCACTCCCATCTACCAAAATACTGGAAGTATAGATGGTGCGTTTATTAAACAAAGTTGAAAAAAAAGTAAAGTTGACAGATGAAAAAAGATAATGAAAATCGCCGTCAACAGTTTTGACTGTTCCTCCAACAGAGGACACTAAACCGGCTTCCGCAGCGGTATACCTGTAGCCCACAGTAGCACCCAATAGCCAGTTTTTTCTTTTTATAAAGTTGATATTGGCGCTCACTTTAGCCTGCGAGAAACTGTTAACCTTACTATCCGGCAACGACTTCCCTCCTCTTTCTGAAGAAAAGTTATACGGAGCAACATGGGTAAATTCTATATTGAAGGGCCGTGTAATGGCGAATTTGTCGGCCGCATAGGCCACTACCCGTTTGGATATATTCACGCTATCCTTAGCAGCGCCGGGAATACTGTCCCGCGTCTGTGAAAAACTTTCTGCCGATAAAGTCAGCAAACCTAATACTAATGGTACTGCATTTTTCAAAACATCCATCTTCTTTATTTTATACTTTTAATTATAGACCAGGGAAAAAATTATTGTTGGCGAAGTGGAACAAAGAAAGGATTAATACCATAGCAGTTTTCCTTTTTTATACCAAGCCGGTTAGATTTTATATTAAATCCTTTCGGGCCGGAATTTGGTATAAGAACAAGGGTGGTTTGTATAATATCCGGTAACTGCCGGATATATCGTTTTATCTTTGTGCAGGTTTAAGAAACCCTGGAATATCATGAAACACGAACACCCGGAGTTAAAGGAAAGGAAGATTATACAGCTGATCGTTGACGACCGGTACAAGTTTTTACGTCATGCGGTGTTGTTACTTGGATCTCTGGCTATCATTTACAATACCAACCCGGTTTTACAATACTCCGGAACCTACAGGTATTTCAAGTTGTTCTGCGTGTACGGAGCGCTGATAACGATGTGCTACATCAACATGAATGTACTGGTGCCCAGGTTTTTCTTCAAGGGTTGGTACATAAGCTACCTGGCACTCCTGGTTTTACTGGTATTGGTGTTTATGGTACTGATGTTTGTATTATTAAATATGTTTTCCTCGTATGCACAATTGCCGGCGAACCTGTATGCCCCTGCCAATAAAATGGGATTCTATGAAGGAACAATCCTCTTAACACCGATTATCCTGGTCACTACTATGATCAAGCTGTTCCAGCGGTGGATGAGGGACAATGAAAGAATTACGGAGCTAAGGAATATCACCCTGACGATGGAACTAAACGAATTGCGGAACCAGATCAATCCGCATTTCCTGTTTAACATGCTCAATGGAATCAGGGCGCTTATGCGCAGCGATCCGGAGAAAGCCGATATTGTTATTATGAAACTATCCGAATTTCTTCGCTACCAGCTTTATGAGAACAATGAAGAAAAAACACTGCTGAGGTCCGAGATCAATTTCCTGTCCAATTTCCTTGATCTGGAAAAAATCAGAAGAGATAACCTGTCGGTCAGTATCGAAAATCATACGGCTGCTTCAGCCCTGAATCGTATCTTTTTACCACCTAACCTTTTCACTACCTTTGTTGAAAATGCTATAAAGCACAGTGTAAACATAAGCGGGGCGGAATCCTACATCAGGATAAGCACAACCGTTAGCGATGATAAACTTTACTTCCAATGTGTTAATTCGACAGACCCCGGATATATACCCTCCGATGAAAAAAACAGTGGATTAGGCTTAGCAAACATAAAAAGACGGCTTGAACTTTTATATGGCGATAATTGTAATCTTGAGATCACTTCTTCGGAAAATGAGTATAATGTAAAACTAACAATACCGTTATGAACTGTATCATTGTAGATGATGAGCCACTGGCAAGAGAACAAATGCAGACATTGATCAAAGAAGTATCCCGGCTGGAGATATTGGGAAAGTTCACCAATGCTCTCACTGCCCTGGACTTCTTAAAGGAAAATGATGTAGATCTTATTTTTCTCGATATTGAAATGCCGATGGTAACGGGATTACAGTTTGCTGCACAACTGCCCAGGCAAACGCTTACCATTTTTACAACCGCTTATCCGCAATACGCATTAAAGAGTTACGAGCTGGATGCCATCGACTACCTCCTTAAACCCATAGAAAAGTCGAGGTTGGAGAAAGCAATCAATAAAGCGGAGGTATATAGAAAATTGCTTTCAGATGATACCGAAAAGAGTATTATTGAGTCCAATACAGTTGACTTCTTACTGATTAAGTCAGAGCGGAAATTCCATAGGGTCAATTTTGCCGATATCAGGTTTATAGAGGGACTGAAGGATTATGTGGTCATGTATGTTGGTAACCAGAAGCTTATTACTGCCATGAATTTAAAAACCATTCACCAGAAGCTGCCCCAGCACCTTTTCCTGCGGGTCAGCAAGTCCTATGTAGTGAATACAAAATATATAGATTCCTTTGATCACCGCAATATTTACCTCAGCGAATTTGAGATCCCCCTCGGCGAGGTATATAAAAAGGATTTCTTTTCGGTTTTCTCAGGTGGCTCACTCAATCCGGAGGAGTGAGCTGTTTATACTGAGACCCTTTATATTTAAACAGTGAATACTACAAGATCAATAAAGCAACTGTGCTGCCCTTTATTCTTTAACAATTTTGAGGTCTTTAAAGTATCCCTCTGTGCCCACATCCACCCATAAACCAATACCACCCGATGCATCAGGTCCATGTTTCAGGTCGCTGACAATGAGAGATGGTTGTTTGTTTCCATTCAGAAAAAGCTTCGCCTGGTTTTCTTTTACCACTATTTTCATGGTGATCCATTCATTGAGGCCCATGTCGGCATATGACTCATAAACGCCTGGCGATTCGTTACGAAGGCGGTCATACGTATAATTGGGATAGGAAAAATACTGTATGGCGTGATTCCTCCTTAACTGATCCTCCGCTCGTCCGTTAGTGGGCCGTATGTAGATAGCTTCAAACTTATTATTTTCCGGGTTAATTCTAAAGGCAATGCCAATAAAGCCACGCGAAGTCTTCGAGGCGTCTTTCAAAAGTTTGCTGAGCACTTTTACGGTGATCGTTCCGTTTCTGAAATCGCTGTTTTTCAATTTTGCAAAAGTAGGCTCGTCAGCGTCTTTTACAGAAGAGTCTTTGATAACCTTTACGCCGTTTTTTTCAATTGACATTTGTACACTTACGGCCTCCAATGTGTTTACATTCAATGTTGCCGTCTGTCCGCGGGCGTTCCCGGACATAAGTAGTATACCACTTGCAAGTAATGAGAAGATGTATTTCATTTCGTTAGTATTAATTTAGAAATCACCGGAGGGCTTCCCGGAAAAACAGGCAATCAGATCCCAATATACCATAACAGATGCAAACATCTTTACTTTCCATAATCATTACTGTCAACTTGTATACTTTATTGCAGAGCCCCTTTTCCAATGTAGAAGAAGTTTATTATTAACGTATTATTATCATTGCCCTCATGATAAAAATATGCGGAGATAATTTCTAATTTCATTCCATGGAAAACATTGCTTTGTTAAAACAGCTAACCGATAAAACAGCCGGCATTTTATACTTTAGTGAGTCAGAGTATCCGCTAACCATTGAGCAGTGGGGCGTTTTACCACCTGCTGAAGTGCATGGTAAAATAGCGGCATTGCACCATGTTTCACCGGATGCTCTGAAGTCCGTGGAAGAAGAAGCATTTTTTAGCCATATCACCACTGCCGCTGATCCAAATGACGCACCGATTGTTGCCAACGCACAAAAGTTTAAAGCACTCCGGCAATTCCTCCGGGAAAACCTTACGAATATCCAGATAACCCGTGTAGAAGCAGGAGCCAGTATTCCTGTTTACATCACCGGACACCAGGCAGACGGCACCTGCATAGCATTGACTACAACAGCGATAGAATCCTAAGCAATCCGATAATCCATAAAAACCTGCATTATGAAACCCTTCATCAGGCATATCCTTGTTATATGCTTTGGCGGTGTATTGTTCACTTCCTGTAAAAAGGAAGCAACTATCCAACCCCAGGAAACTCTTCCTTCACAACGTAAGGCGACCACAGAACTGACTACCCTGCTGACAGAAAATTTCGAATCCGGCAGTAAAACGGCGTATGCAAGTGGTACGGTAACCTTGTCCAGCGGCTCCTGGACACTGGACGACGCCCTGATTGGCACGCTGTCGGCCGATCTGAAAAATGGTACCAAATCAGTACGTATCAGGAACACCGGTACATTAACGACCAACTTTAATATCGCCGGCGGAGCAGGTACCGTTACCGTTACGGTTCATCACGGCAGCTATGGGTCGGATGGTAGCAGCGACTGGCAGTTATGGACTTCCGGTGATAATGGCGGAAGCTGGCAACAGCAGGGCAGCAACGTTACTACTTCCGGTAACCTGCAGGCAGCTACTTTTACTTTTACCGCTGGCGCCAGTCTGCGGATCAGCATCCGGAAAGTTTCCGGTGGCTCAAACAGGATTAACATCGATGATATTTCCATTACGACCGGCGATGGCGGCAGCAGTCCGCCTCCTGCAGCGGGTGACAACGACAATATGTTACTGGGCAACCCAAGCAACGCGCTGGCAGATATCTCTTCAGAAAATAATTACCTGATGGTAAAAACTTACTATGCGCTATCATATAGCCGTAGCCGTGGTACCCCCAATTGGGTAAGCTGGCACATACAATCATCCGATCTGGGTTCTGTTTCCCGCAGCGATGATTTCAGGGCAGACAACACGTTGCCCGCCGGATGGTACCAGGTACAGAACAGCAGCTACAGCGGCTCAGGATTTGACCGTGGCCACAACTGCCCTTCCGGTGACAGGACATCCACCACCGAAGCCAACTCCGCGACCTTCCTCATGACGAATATGATGCCGCAGGCGCCTAATAACAACCAGCAGACATGGGCCAACCTGGAAAACTATACCCGCAGCCTTGTTAACGCCGGCAATGAGGTATACGTGATCGATGGTAATTATGGCCAGGGCGGCACCGGCTCCCTGGGCGGTGTTACCAATACCATCAACAACGGGAATGTAACAGTTCCGGCCAATATCTGGAAGGTTGTAGTGGTACTGCCTGCAGGCAACAATGACCTGAGCAGGATTAACGGATCAACCCGGGTGATTGCCGTGAATACACCCAACACCAACAGTATTAACTCCGACTGGACCCAATACAGGACAACTGTACGTGATATTGAAAATGCCACTGGTTACAACCTCTTATCAAGTCTGCGCGTAAGCTTACAGGATAGCCTGGAAACGAAGATCGATAACCAGCAATAAAAATATTAGCCATCCATATCAATTACTCATAAACCAGCCTGGCCTGGAAGGTTTATGGGTAATTGATATTCTCTGGTAGTAAAACTGCTTATCAGGTCACTGCTATTGCTTTACCATTGTAAATGTCAGTTTATCGCCCGCCACAATTGAATTTTCCGTATAATAAACCAGTGTTTTACAATCAAAACCGGCCACCGTACCATTTAAAGTACCATCGCTGGTTAGTGTATTCCCCTTCACCTGCCAGGCGCCGTGTTTACTTTCTGCCGGGGTGCAAACGGTGCCTGCGTCGTTGTATTCGTACGTACCATCGCTTTTTAAAGTGATAATATCGTCTTTTTCGCAGGCGTCCATAGACGCCAGGTAGTCTACAGGCGCCGCAGCCGCACTTGCCTGGTACTTCAAAGCCGTCAGTTTGTAGGTTCCCGATAACCCCGTCATACTTATACTGCACTCAGGTGCGTTACTTTCTTCTTTCTGACAGGAAAGGATACAGCTTGTGGCGATGGCCACTAAAACCCATTTCATAGTAATTATTTTCATTTATTTTGTTTATTGATAGTACCTCTTTCCCCCTGCCGATGGTTGGCTAAAGCGAAAAAAATATTTTTTTTGACGGCTACCCAACCTTTGCGGCAAAAAAGAGGGTACTGTTAATGGAATTATCCCGGATGTTAAAAGAAACAAATGAAAAACACTATATTAATAATAGCTGCGGCCTGTTTAACCGGTTGTACTTCCATCAGGCTGACTATCCCGGACGCCTTCAGACAACAGGCTACCATGCAGCATGTGAACGGCGCAAGAGGGAATAAAATGTCGTTCGATCATTTTATGACTTCCAGAATAAAAAGAGGCATTCATTTAAGTTATCCCGGGTGGGGCGGACGAGGTTTCTTCCTGGAAAATCTATTATGGAATAAAATTGGTATCCAGAAAAGCGAAAGTGTAACAAAGGAAAAGGCAAAATTCAGTTATACCTTGTCCGATGGGAACCATAGCGTAGAAGTATATGCAGATGAAAAAGAAGTAACAAAAAAGCTCGAATATGAAGTTATTAATGGCCAGGGGCCCTTCAGCGGTTTCGAGCAACTCCAGCAGTATAAATATGTATTTTCAGCGCTCATCGGCGTTGATACCACACAGGAGAGTAAAAACTGGGAATTACTGATGACAAACATCTATGACAGGAAAGCAGAAAATGATAAAAACCCGTTTACTTATATCAGGCAGGAAGATAATGGACTGGCCACAAACGGTATTGATACTATTTTCATCAAACCATTGAGCATCAAAAATACGGCCCTCCCCGATGGCAAAACCGGCAAGCTGCCGTTTAAACTGCTGTCAGGTTATGAACTAAGTACCAGCGACGGCGTGGTAGCCATTATTGATATGATCGACCGCAATATCTGGTTTTACAATGAGCTGGATGCTACCGGGAAATTAAATATCAGTGCCATTGCAACCGCTATTCTGGCAAGGAAAGTACACGATGCAAAGTGGTAACCCGTTGGTGAACCTGATAATATAATCCGCTGGAACAGGAATTAAACAATATCATCATTGAGTGCCGCAATGGAACAAGAAAGGCACAAGAGCAACTATACCGGCTGCTTTATGGATTTGCCATGACCATTGCCATGCGTTACGCCATAGATGAACATGAGGCCGCCGACATCCTGGGACACGCATTTGTAAAAATGTTCCGGAGCATACAAACTTTTGACGCTACGAAAGGAAATTTTCACGGTTGGTTGAAAAAGATCATCATCAATGAATCATTAGATCATATAAAACAAAGGAGCCGTTTCACCAGCCTGCAACTGGATGCTGCAGAAGAGCCAATTATTAATAATGATATCATTGAGAAAACGGATGCAGCCGCCATACTGCAGCTGGTAAAACAGTTGCCGCCAGCTACCCACGCCGTGTTTGTCTTATATGCTATCGATGGCTACACCCATAAAGAAATCGCCGGGCAACTAAATATCAGCGAAGGTACCAGCAAATGGCATTTAAGTGAAGCAAGGAAAATTCTTCAACAGAAACTAGCAGCAATCAGAACTTAGTGAATACAAACACTCCATATGAGCATTTAATAGCAACAAAGCTGAACCAGGTTCCTGTGCCGGATATGGCAGATAGTATCTGGGCCAGCATTGAAATGCAGCTGGATGCGGTTACTGAAGTACCGGATAAAAAAACTACGCCTAAATTTAAAGGAAAAGGCTGGTATGGTTTTGCCGGATTAACAGTAGCCGTTACAGCGCTGTGGTGGTATTCCAGCTATACAAATCCTACGCAGAAAATTGTAACGCCACAAAAGGATTCATCTGTAACGGAAACGCCCTCCCCTGCTAAAAACATCCCCATATGGATTGACTGTCCCGAAAAGAAAATCATACCGGTTATGCCGGCGCCGGTAAAAACAGATAGTATATCACTGGAAGAAACACCCGGAAACCATACCAACATGGATTCGATGGCGGAGCGGGTATTGCCGCTGATTAAACTGGATTCCTCATCTCATAACAACGCCAACCCGTTTGTTGATTCCATATCTATCCCTCCATCCGTAAAAAAAGCCAAAGGCGTAAAAGGTATCAGCAGTGATGATTACAAAATATCAGCGGAAAAAGATGATGGCAGGAAATATTAAAGATGGTACTCACATAAACCTTTCCGGATGTCTGCAACGTCATCAGGGCTGCAACTACGACCTCCCTCTATTTCAAGGCTAATGAATATTCAGATGCAGAGAGGTAATTTATTTCAAAAGCAGCCATCCATTCCCTCACAAAGGGTTACTCCGGGAACTTGAATAAATTACATCAACATCCCTGTAATAAAAAAAGGCAACAGAAGACTCAAGCTCCTATTGCCCTTAACCCCTTACCTACTCTACTAACGCGTCGTATATCCTCCATTGGCAAAAATGGTTTGCCCGGTAATCCACCAGCCATCTGTAACTAAAAACTCAACCAGCGGAGCGATATCTTTGATATCCGTAAGTCCGCCCAATGCGGAAGCCGCTTTATGATAAGCCACTGCCTCTGTGCTTTCCTGCCCGTAAAAAAACGGGGTATCCATTGGTCCTGGTGCTACAGCCGATACCGAAATACCACGAACACCAAACTCTTTGGATGCGGCACGGGTAAAGTCTTCCACCGGTGCTTTCATTCCGGCATAAGTAGAATAGTACCCGGTAAATGCCGCCAGCAGAGAGGTAACGATGGTACATATCTTACCATTACCATTCAATTTTTTCCCGGCTTCCTGAATAAAGAAATATGCTACTTTGGAGTTAATGTCCGACATACTGTCGTACTCCGCTTCGGTGGTGTCTACATACGGCTTCTTCAAAACCTTACCAACGGTGTTGATGGCAATGTCTATTCCGCCAAATTTATCAATGGCTTCATCAAAGAATTTAGCAATGTTTTTAACATCAGTGAGGTCAGCCTGAAACAGGAATGCTTCAGCTCCTAAAGCTTCTACATCAGCCAGTGTTTTTTCTGCATCAGCTTTGGTACTCCCGCTGTTGTAGTGGATTGCCAGTTTTGCTCCTTTCGCTGCAAAATTACGGCTTAATAGTCCTCCCAGGTTTTTCGCTCCACCCGCGATCAAAACCACTTTTCCATTTAAATCGTTTCTTGCCATATTAATTGTTTTAATTACGGCAAAGGTCTGTATGCTAAATAGGTTTATCGTGGTGAACTTTTCGGAAGTTTCAACCTGGCAGATTATTTTTCCGCCATTGATCCGGTGTCAACCGTACATATTTTTTGAAGAATTTTGAGAAATTGGAAGGATCGTAAGTCAGGGTCATAGCAATATGTGCAATAGAAGCGTCTGTTTCCTGCAAAAGTTGTTTGGCCTTTTCTATAATTTTCTGATCATAGAAATGACAGGGATGAGCGCCCATTGTTTGCTTGATGGTATCAGTCAGGTGCTTGTGTGAAACACATAATTCAGAAGCGATTTCATTCAGCTCCATCATTTCTGTTACTCTCCCCTGTACCAGATCATCAATGTGTTTGTCTAAAAACACAAAGTACTGACTGGTTATTTCCTCACTCCTTTTTATCCGCTTATTACCAGTATCAGCCATTATCACTTTTTTACAAATTTAATATCTAAAGATTAGATATCCATACCAAACATTTTTTGGGTAATCGCAACTATTAAACTAGTTTAGGTCAATAGTCCATCGGCGATACTTAATAGTTTGACAGTTATGAAAAAACATCTGGTTATTTTACTTGGCATACTTTCCTTGTCTTCAGTGGTCGCAGCACAGCAACCCAAAATGGCTCCCACCCAGTCTCTTTCTATAAAAGACCTGGAAAATGCTTTCTATGCCGGTGAGAAGGTAAAAGAATACCTGGTAAAAAAGGGTTTTAAAACAGACCGTATCCTGAACAATAATGATTACAACGAAGACACTGTCGTAACCAGCAACGGAAAAGGCGATAAGATCCTCCTGGTTTATTATTACGGTCGTGTCACGATGTTACTTTTCCAAACTAGTGCTCTATCAACAGCCAAAAAAGTGTTGAGCAGTGCGCCGCCCCGCTACCAGTTGGCCGACAGCGTAGAACTGGCTAAGGGCCCTGATGCCAAAACATTCTTCCAGAAAAGATATGCTTACCTGGAAAAACGGAATACGCCAACATCTCTTACTCCTCCGCCACCTTATCCGGATGTAAGGTTTGTTTTTTGTTTTACCAACCCATCTGAAGGAAATGAAAAAAAACAGTACACTATTCATTTCTTGCAAACAAAAACAACAGTAAACGCAGGCGACATAGTGGAAATGTCGAATCAACAGAACCGGCCGCCGGAGATCAGCTCCTATGAGTATGACCGTTTCCAGATCGATTCACTTAAAGTGGACCGGTATATACATCCCACCAAAATCAACCCTATTGCTCCCGGTGTACCCGGCCAGATGAATGAATTCATTCTTCAACATATTTTTAATGATCATTACCTGCCGCTTCAATTCCTGGATTACTCCGGGGTGCAATCAATTTTCATAAGCCCCAACAATGAAAAACAACGTTCATTGGAATATCAATTTAATACTGCCGGGCAACTGACGGCTGTTCTGTTAAAAAGACAGCAACCTTCCTCTGAAAGAGATTGGGAACAATATATTCCTTTCGATGCAGAGGCGTATTCACTGGTTACTATCGATAACAAACCTGCAGATTTTGGTTTTGATACCCGGACGCATGCCATAGCATACGAACAAACCATTCCTGTTAAAGCAGGCAATGTTTCCCTGGATTATAACATGGACACTGTTATCGCATACAGCCCTAACTGGTTAAGGGTCTATAAAATGCTCAACAAAACCTTTTTCCTGATTGAAGAATACCATCTTTCACCCGAAAGTTACCGGAACAAAAAATTAAATACGGGACATAAATTTACACTGGAGGAAAAAGACGGAAATGTATATTATTCCTGCTATCAGACTGAAAAAGACCGCGCCATATTTAAGCGCCGCTATTCCAACACCAAATGGGAGCTGCCCTTAACCATCTTCGATTATGATGCCAATCGCGCGGACTACAGCCGTTTATTTGAAAGTTACCGACAAAAAGAGCCGGGGCAGATTGTAAAAGAAACCAGGCAAAACGGAACTTATACTTATACCATCGGGCAGTCTCATCTGAAAGAGTTAACGGATTGTAAGGTGATGTATAGAGCGTATTAGGGCAAAAGATCATTTTGGTTATCTTTGCCAACATCTTTTGATAAATGCACCCATGAAAAAAGAATTCGACGCCTTGTAGCACCAATTGTGTTTACAAGTGAAAAAAAACAAATGTCTGAAAGAGACAACCCATCGCAGAACTTATAACCTGGTTAGAAAAGAAACGTACGCCATTTGCCCAAGATGCCACTGGCATCCCACTTTTTGGCGATGGTGCGGGGACAATCCCTTTATCTGCATGACATATAAAGATGATGGAACCAACAAGCCTTACGCATCCAGATTTAAAAATCATCCCAACTGGAAAATTGTTTCAAAAAACAAGAAACAGTGGATGAAAAAAAGATTCCTGGAAAACCGTACGACCAGGCCCGATGGCAGCCTGCTGATCCAGTACGGCTGGTAAAACCACTAACGCCCTGCAATTAACACTGTAGGGCTTTTTTTATCTTCTTTTCGGTAGCTCCACATAAAAAGTGGTACCGGCGCCGGCATTACTTTCAAACCAGATCTTACCTTCATGCGCTTCTACAATCTGCCGGGAAATAGCTAGTCCTAAACCAAAAGACTGCTCTCCCGAAGTCCCCTGCCTCTTGGCATCTGTAAACATACTGAAAACCTTGTTCCTTAAATTCTCAGGTATTCCTATGCCATGATCGGCTACGCTGATCAGAACAGCATCCTGCTGGTCGACCAGGGCTACATTGATTACAGATCCTTCGGGGCTGAATTTCATTGCATTTACAACTATATTGCTGATCACCCTCCAGATCTTTTCCCTGTTTATAGGGATCACTATTTCTTCGGTATGCAATGTGATCATTTGGTTCTTCTCACTTGACTTGAACTTTAACAGGTCAATACAATAACGAAGCAGGGTGTGTATTTCAACAGGCTCTTTTGTCAGGCCTTCTGCGGTGATATTCATATTCAGCAGGTCGGCTATCATGTCCAGGGAATGAAGACTGGAAGTTTTCATCAGCCCAAGCATTTCCCTGTCTGCCGGCTGCAACTCGTCATTTTCAAGTAGCAGCGTGGCGATGCTGACGGCGGCGGCTATTGGATTTCTCAGGTCGTGTGCAACGATCTTCATGATACGGGTGTTTTCCTGCTGACTTTGTTCCAGCGATCCAAGCGCCATTTGCAACTGTTCATTTTTCTGAGCCAGCTTATTGTTGAGCTCTTTGGAACGTCTCAGGCTATACCATACCCCTGCGAGGATAACAACCACCATGATAGAAAAAACCACAAACCCGGTCAGATAGCCGGTTTTCAGCTCATTATCTTTTTTTAACAGGGCCAGTTTATATTGCTGCTCCGTGTCTTTGAAGATAGCATCCATGTCAATATCCCTTAACCCGGCACTGACCTTGCTAACAGAGTCCTGCGCCCTTTGAAATTTCTTTATAAATGGATAGGCCAGTTGATACTGCCCGGTTTTATCAAAATAATTCCATTTTACTTTATACCATCTCTGGCGAAGATTTTCATTTGTCGGGTTGTTCCCCTCTTTGCCCAGGTATGCTTCCAGCTGATCCAGCAGTTCGCCCGCCTCGTTGAAGCGTTTCTGCTTCACGTAAAGCCCTGCCAGCTTCAGCTTTGCCGTTTGGGCATCCTGGAAATCATGATCCGGGTTACTGTTAACGGTGATACTCTCTTTTAAATAGTGTTCCGCTTCCTTGTCCTGATGCTGTTCGGCATAAACACCACCAAGGTTGCCGTAGATCACCCCACGGGAGGTTTCAATAAAGTTTTTTCTCTCAGGATATTTATGGGCATTCTGGTCAATAAATGCCAGTCCTTTTTGATAATAATAAATCGCACTATCAGGCATGCCCGCCAGTTCATACGCCAGTGCAATGGCGGTTAATGTGCTTTGCCTGAATGAGAAGTACTTATTAAACCTGTCATCGGTTTTACAGGTCGCATTTTCACTAAGCGCCTGTATCAGATAGGGAATGGCTTTTAAATATTGTCCCTGGCTATACCTGACCAGCCCCAGCTTGCTCGTAAATTCAAAATAACTGCAGCTGTCCAGGTGCTGATGCGCGAAGGTTCTCCCATCATAATAGTATTTAAAGGCCTCTGCATATCTTCTTTCTGCCAACAACACATGGCCTTTGGCGAAAATGGCATTGGCATATTCAGTTTTATATCTTTCTTCATTACCTTTTAAGATAAAAGTCATGCTATCTGCATTCAACCGGGCTTTTTTCAGGTTAAAATCATAGTTCAGGTAGAAATTGACCTTATGGTTATACTTCTCCCACTGATCAATGGGCCCGGGGGCAGGAATTTGCTGAAAAGCAGAGTCAAGGTAATGGATGGACTCCTGGACTTTGCCCACATTTAACAGGTCATTTGTGCTGTCGAGAATGGCCTCCACCAGTTTTGGATGATCCGGGACTTCCCGGGCAGGCTCCTCCCTGCAGGAACTCAGCCAGCAGGTAACCAGGACCGACACCTGCAGCAACAGGGAATAACAACCGGTGGTTTTTACGGACATGGGACGATTTAAAGGGTGATGCTTCCTACAATTTAACAAATTGACGGGAAATAAGATCACTACCGGGAAATGAGCCCTTTATACCCCGAAAATTTATGGTTAATATGTTAACTTTGTGTATGCAAAACAGAGAATTAGGGGAGGATAAATCGCTGTTATTAAAAGTAGCTGGTGGTGATCAACGAGCATTTCGCCTAATTTTCGATGCCTATAGCAACCGGGTGTTTACTTACGCCTTCAGGTACCTGAAATCAAAAGAACTTTCTGAAGAAATTGTACAGGAAGTATTTGTAAAGATCTGGGTAAAAAGAGATGGCTTACCTGAAATAGGCAATTTTGGGGGATTTATCAGAACCGTTACCAATAATCTCACCTTAGACGCCCTGAGAAAACGGGCCCTGGATTACAAAACCATCAATGAAGGTAAACACAAATGGTCTGACCAGGACAATGCCACCGAAGAGGATATCATGCTCAAAGACTCCCGGGCTTATATGGCTATGGCAATAGATCAGCTGCCCAAACAGCAGAAACTCGTTTATCAAATGTGCTACATAGAAGGACTAAAACAAAAAGATGTAGCAAAAAAACTTAATATCTCCCCTTTAACCGTAAAGGTGCATCTCAGGGAAGCTGTAAAAACATTAAAAGCACATCTTAAGGATGGTAATTCCCTGCCCCTGATCTCGCTGGTGCTGCTCGGGATATGTAAATAATTATTTTTTTTCTCCCCCTACTCCTTTTCCAATTTTGGTTCGTCAGATATTATAAAGGGCTTTGAACAACCTGTTCAACAAGAGTTTTATGAAAAAAGAGCGAATCGAATATTTGATTAAGAAATATGCCGGCAACACCATCACCAGTGCTGAAGAGGCCGAACTTATGCAATTCATAGGGCATAAGGACAATGATCTTAATGAAATAAGGGCTTTGATGGAGGAAACCTGGGATGACGGCACAGAGCCATTAGTGTTGGATAATCAGGCGGCCGACCGGATTTTTGAACAGGTAATAAAATCAGACCAGCCCTCCCGGATGCGATGGCTCCGGCCCTGGATGGGCTGGGCGGCAGCATTTATCCTGCTCTGTTTCGGAACCACTTTCTTTTATCCAAAGTATTCCGGCCAACAAAACACCGCTGATCGTTTCCCCGTGGTAAATGCCATTGCCAGATCAGAACATAAAAAGATCATACTACCAGACGGAAGCACTGTTATACTGAACAACAATAGTACACTCGAATATCCTGAAAAATTTACCGGGCCCACCAGAACAGTGACGCTGAAAGGCGAAGGCTACTTTGATATTCTGCACAATCCGGCCAGCCCGTTTATTGTACAATCAGGAAAACTGAAAACAACCGTATTAGGCACCGCCTTTAACATAAAAGCGCTGAATGGCAACGATGAGATTATCGTAACAGTGACCAGGGGCAGGGTCAGCGTGGCCGATGAGCATAAAGTATTGGGAATCCTGGAACCCAATGAACAAATGGTTTTTCATACCGGCGACAAGAAGCCCGACCTGGTTAAAGTGCAGGCGAAAGAAATAGTGCAATGGCAGCAAAACGACCTGTTTTTTGAGAATATTACGATGGAAGAAGCAGCCGCGGTACTTTCTCAAAGGTTCAATACCAGGATCACCTTCTTAAATGACCAGGGAAAAAACTGCCGCTTTACAGCCACCTTCCTGAAAGGGGAAAGTCTTGATGAAATCATTAAAGTCATTACATCCTTTAACGATGCAGAATATAAAACTTTGCCAGGGGAAATTATAATCTCCGGAAAAAATTGCAATAACTAACAATCAATAACCAACCAACTCACGAATCAACCAATTATCAGGCTGCCAGTCGGCAATTAATCATTATTAACCAAAAGATGAGGAAAGAATTATATCACCTGCGCATTTGATAGAAACTCCCTGTCGCTAAACAGGGAGCTGTAATTGTTTTGCTTCAACGCTAATTGGAGCAAATTGTTAAACAATTTGGAGAATCATTTAAACATTTAAAATTATGAAATTTTCTGCACAACCAGCAGAGGGAGGAAAAGTCTGTCCTGACCTTTCTACTTTTAATAACTCACGATACATAATTCGTCAGATTATGCGTTTAAGCTTGATTACAGCTATTATCACTTTTGCAACGGTTCAACTGATATCGGCGACGCCTGGCAACGGGCAGGGCACCTCCAGGGTAGAAGTGATGGTAGAACTCCATAACGAGTCCGTTTTTTCAGCCATTAAAAAGATAGAACAGCAAACTGATTTCCGGTTTGTATACCGCGATAAAGATCTGGCCGGCCTTAAAGACTTTAATCTTCCACTCGGGAAACGCTCTGTCAGAGAGCTATTAGACCTGCTCTTTGATGCTAAAGATTTCCGGATAACAGAGCTAAACAA
The DNA here is from genome assembly GCF_900168065.1 of Chitinophaga ginsengisegetis. Lineage (GTDB taxonomy): Bacteria > Bacteroidota > Bacteroidia > Chitinophagales > Chitinophagaceae > Chitinophaga > Chitinophaga ginsengisegetis. The sequence continues at coordinate 741,022 of NZ_FUZZ01000001.1, forward strand.
CAAGATCCTGATTTCCCCGGCAGAGAAAAACCCCGCCGGAACTGCACAGGATATCCGGGTGATGGGAATTGTGATGGATGAAAGCGGAGACCCGATACCCGGTGTTACCGTGCGGGTAAAAAACAACAACAGCCTTAGTACAGCTACCGATCAGAATGGCCATTTTAATATCACGATTCCGGAAACCGGCAGCAGGTCACTTCTTTTTAGCTATATCGGTTATAAAACCCAGGAAATTGACCTGGGGAGCCAAACTTCTGTAAGAGTAGTGCTTTCACCGCTTGCAGGCAGTTTGAATGAGGTAGTAGTGATCGGTTACGGCACCTCTACCCGTAAAGACCTGACCGGCTCCATCGCAAGGGTGAACTCAAAAACCATACAGGACCAGCCTGTTGGCAATGTGATCAATGCCCTGCAAGGCAGGATGGCCGGCGTTGAAGTATCCCAGTCCAACGGATTACCTGGTTCGGGCACTTCCATCAAAATACGCGGACAGTACTCTATCAATAGTGGTGTGGAACCACTGTACGTGATAGATGGTGTTCCTTTCAATTTTAGTTTAAGCGTTTACCAAACAGGCTCCAATGGTACCGTAAACCCGCTGAACAGCCTGAATCCCGGTGATATTGAGAGTATAGATGTATTGAAAGACGGAGATGCTACGGCCATTTACGGCGCAAGAGGAGGCAACGGCGTTATTCTGATCACTACTAAAAAAGGGAAAGCCGGTAAAACCAAACTGGATCTCAACCTGAGTTCCGGCATCGGGAAAGTAGGCAATAAAATAGACATGCTGAATGGCGAACAGTATTTAGCCCTCCGTAAAGAAGCCTTTGCCAATGACAAGGTAACACCCACTACGGCCAATGCCCCTGATTTAACCACCTGGAGCCAGACTAAGTTCAGAAACTGGCAGGATGACCTGCTGGGCGGCACCGCGCGCTACACGGATGCACAGGGGACATTGAGCGGCGGCAACGAGGATACCCATTTTGCCTTTAGTACCGGTTATCATCATGAGGGCACTGTTTTCCCCGGAAGTTTTGCGGAAGACAGGATCTCAGCAAGACTGAACATTGACCATACTTCAAAAGACAGAAGATTTTATGCGTTAATATCTGCCGCCTATTCTTATGATAAAAACAATTTGCCAACAAGAGATCTAAGCAGTTATTATAATCTTCCTCCTAACTATGATCCTTATACTTCTACCGGGGCATTCAACTTCTCTCCGCTTATACAGTATAATCCATATGCCCTGTTGGCACAGAAATACAAGGCGGCCACAGCAAACCTGATCGGCAACATGAGCCTGAGATACAGGATTCTTCCGGGATTGAGCCTGAAAGCAAACCTGGGCTATACTTCTCTTAATTTTGACCAGAATGCGCAGTTCCCATCTTCCACACTTAATCCGTCGTACTTTGCGGCTGTAAGCAATGCTGTGTTTGGCGCCACTTCCGCAAGGTCCTATATTGCAGAACCCCAGCTGGAATACATTAAAGATCTTGGAAAAGGTAAACTGACGGCGCTACTGGGTAGCACTTTTCAATCCAATACCAGCATCACCAACACCACTACCGGTAACAACTACAGCAACGATGCCTTATTGGGTAGTATGGCGGCAGCAGGAACACTTTCTGCAAGAACCGCCTACGATAATTATAATTTCAGCTCTGTTTTTGGAAGAATCACTTACAACTGGCAGGGTAAATATATCCTGAACGCCACCATGAGAAGAGATGGTTCCTCCCGTTTTGGCCTGAACAATGAATTTGGAAACTTCGGTGCAATAGGCGCCGCGTGGGTATTCTCAGAAGAGCCGTTTGTGAAAGATCAGTTCTCCTTTTTAAGCTTTGGTAAATTACGCGGCAGTTATGGTGTTACAGGCAATGATCAAATCCCCAATTATCAGAACCTGTCTACCTATACGGCCAGCGGATCTACCAGCGGATATCAGGGAATAACGGTACAAAATCCGTCAAGGCTCGCCAACCCGGATATCAAATGGGAAAGTAACAAAAAAGCAGAACTGGCACTGGAACTGGGTTTCCTGAAAGACAGGATACAGTTCACTGCTGCCGCATACCGGAATACAGTAGGTAACCAGCTGCTGTATATTTCAACGCCCGGACAGGTCGGCTTTACAAGCTATCTGGGGAACTTCCCTGCCACCATCCAGGCGCAGGGACTCGAGTTTGAGCTGAATACAAAGAACATTGAAAGAAATGATTTCAGGTGGTCCACTTCATTCAATTTCACCATCAACAAATCAAAGATCTCCAAATTCGATAACCTCGCCAGTTTGAGCTTCTATGCCAATCAGTTTATGGTAGGCTATCCCGTGCCGTTTAGCAGGCAATACATTTTTAACGGGATAGATCCCAATACCGGGATAGTTACCTATCAAACTGCCAATCCAAATGGCATCCCCTCTTACCTGGTGGATCAGCAGCCAACGCCTATTGGTAATCCATACTATGGCGGTTTAAGTAATAATTTTACCTATAAGCGCTTTGAATTAGGCTTCTTCTTCCAGTTCAAACATCAGAATGGATATATCAATGGCGTAGCAGGATCTCTCGGCTCTATGAACAACCAGAACACCACTACACTGGACCATTGGAAACAGCCGAAAGACAATACGCAGTTTGGCGCACCAACGGCCAATTCAAGCAATCCGGCATATAATGCTTACAGCTTCTATTATAACAGCTCCACCGCATTTTATGGCGATGCGTCCTGGCTGAAGCTGAAGAATGTGAACCTGGCTTATAATTTCCCAAAACGTTGGATTACGGCTGCAAAACTGGCTAATCTGAGAGTATATGCCCAGGCACAAAATGTTTTTACGATATCGAAATACAAAAATGTATTTGATCCTGAAATGGGAGCTGGTCAAGGGGGACCAGGAATGCCGGCACTGCGTACTATTGTTTTTGGTTTGAATGCTTCTTTCTAACACTAAACCTGACATCAACATGAAATTACTTTCCATACATAAGATCTGCCTGGTTGTAATACCGGGAGTGTTGCTCTCCACCGCTTCCTGTAAAAAATTTATTGAGGTAGATGTACCGATTGACCAGGTGAGCGCTGATAAAGCTTTCCTCAATGATGCAACAGCGCTGAGTTCTGTTCTGGGCCTGTACGCCAACGGTAACCTGCTGCCCGCCAGCGGAAGCACGGAAAACTCTTTACTGGGTGCTGCCACCGCCCTCGGTGGCGCAGCGGCGGATGATATCTACCTGAGTTCCGCTACTTACCTGGACGAGTTTAAAACCAATACCATCTCTACCTCCAGCGGATATGTAAACAACACCTGGAACTACGCCTATGCGGTTATTTTTGCGGCTAATTCAGCTATTGAAGGACTCAACAGCTCTACTGGTGTATCTCCTGCGGTGAAGCAGCAATTGCTTGGTGAAACGTATTTTATGCGCGCCTTCACTTATTTCTATCTCACTAATTTATATGGAGACGTACCAAAGGTAACCAGCACTGCAAATAGCGTGAATTTAACATTGCCCAGGGCGCCACAGGCAGAAATATATGAGATGATCATCAGCGACCTGAAAATCGCGCAAAACAACCTAGCAGATGCATATCCGTCCGCACAACGGGCCAGGGCCAACAAAGCCGCCGCCACTGCGCTTCTTTCCCGGGTGTATTTATACATCAAAGATTACGCAAATGCGGAGGCGCAGGCAACAACAGTGATCAATAACAGCGCTTATAAACTGGAAAGCCTGGACAGTGCTTTCCTGAATACCAGCAACGAAGTGATCTGGCAACGTTTTACTTTTTACGGCTACTCTATTTTCGGCCGTAATTTTGTTCCGTCAGGCACCACGCCTAACTATGTGATTTATCCCTCGCTGGCGGCCAGCTTTGAATCTGACGATCAGCGCATGGCTAAGTGGCTTAAACCACTTCCGATAGGTAATATTACTTATTACTATCCTTATAAGTATAAGCTACGTGACGCCACTGCCGGAAATGAATTTAATGTACTGCTTCGTTTGGCAGAACAATACCTGATCCGGGCAGAAGCCAGGGCGCAACTCGGTAAAGTAACCGGGGCAGGTAGTGCAGCAGAAGATTTGAATATAGTAAGAACCCGTGCAGGTCTTACCGGTACAACAGCCAACACCCAAAGCACCATGCTGCTGGCAATTGAAAAAGAACGGGCGCATGAACTGTTTGCTGAACTGGGCCACCGCCTGTTCGATTTAAGAAGAACAGGCAGGGCTGACGCTGTTCTTGGTCCGCAAAAACCAACCTGGAAGTCCACCGCTGTGTTGTTCCCGGTACCGGCCAATCAGATTTTATACAATAAAAATCTTACTCAAAATCAAGGTTACAACTAATCCGACAGGCATGCTAACAAAAATAAACAGGCAACTACGTTTGCTGACAGCAATCATTTGCTGCACCATAGGAGTACAGGCACAGCAAAGTGATACGAAAGTTAAAATGCTTGGAGAGCCCGCCCCTCCCCTGTACATTTCCAACTGGCTCAAGGGAGATAAGATAACCGCCTTTGAAAAGAACAAAGTATATGTGGTTGAATTCTGGGCTACCTGGTGCCAACCCTGTATCGCCGGGATGCCCCATCTGTCGGAGCTGGCAGAGAAATATAAAAAAGAAGTGACCGTGCTGGGCGTAAGCATCCATGAACGCAAAGAAACCACTTTGCCTATCATAGAAAAATTTGTTGCCGGGATGGGTGAAAAGATGGACTACAACGTAGCCACCGAACAGGGTACCCTGATGGCGGAGAACTGGATGAAAGCATACGGCGAGCGGGGAATCCCCTATTCATTTGTGGTGGACCAGCAAGGAAGGATTGCCTGGGCCGGCCCACCCAAAAATCTGGACAAAGTGCTACCACAGATCATTTCAGGCACCTGGGATATTAAAGACGCCGCCGAAAAAAGAAAGGAATGGCAACGGCTGTCAGTCATCGACAACAACCTTGTACCAATTATGAATTCTCTCATGGGGAACCCGGGAAATCCTATTGGCGCCTTAAAAAGAATTGATTCAATTCTTGCCAAAAATCCGGAACTCAAATACTATCCTTATACCGGCCATTATACTTTTTATGCTTTGACTAAAACAAACCCTGAAAAGGCGGTGGAATTTGGAAAGGAATGGCTCAAACACAATGACTATCCTCGATTTTCAACTGTTACAGACGCGGTCACAGGAAAAGACAACCTGCCGGCATCTCTGTATATACTGGCAGCCGACTGTTATCAGTCGCAGCTCGATCTTTACCCCTGGAGTATGGACTTTCCGGCCACTTACAAAAAAATGGCGGAGCTGTATGTAAAAGCAGGGAACAAAGAGAAGGCGGCTGAACTGCTGAAGAAGGCTGATTCTACGGAAGTCAAAAAAACAGATCATTAATTTAATTCGTAGAAAATGAAGTATCTGAAAATATGTTTCTTATTGCTGATCACCACGGCTGCATTTTCGCAGAACCGTGGCTCCGTTGATCCTAAACTCACGGAACTGTTAAACCAGAAAGATTCCGTCCAGCTGGGAAAAAAACTGGAAGCACTTTCTAAAAGCGATGTAGAAGAAGATCTGAATTTATTGGTTTCTTATTACAATACTACACGCAATCAAAATAAGAGAGATTCCATTGCACGGCTTTCTATACGGAAATTCCCTAACGGCTTTGCCGCTTTTGATGAAGCTTTGGGAGAGATCTATAATGAAACCAACGGGGCTGAGAATGAAAAAAAGTATAAGCTGTTTGTGTCCCGGTTTGGATCAAACCCAACGCTTAAAGGACATTTCTTTTTCGATGCGGCTAAATATTATGTAGCGGTTTCTTTCAGAAACAATCCCGGGAAAGTGATGCAATACCTGAACCAGATCCGGGACACTGTTTATAAAACCAAAGCATTCTCCTATGCGGCAAGGGAAACCTATGCACGGAAAGAGTACGTGCTGGCAGAAACCCTGATCAAAAAATCTATTGGCGATGAAATGCGGAGATCCGCCGAAAAGTCGGCTGATTACTATACTTACGCGAGGCAATACGCAGCTATCCTGTATGCCAATAAAAAGTATAAAGATGGCTTGAAATATGCCCGCCAGGTGTACGCGCAGGACGATAAAAAAGATAAGACGTTCAATGACACCTATTTAAATTTATTGGTAGCCAACCGGGAGTTTACCGAAGCCTTCCCCTTAATGGAGGAAAGCATCAAAAACGGAAGGGCTGCACAGGAAGTAAAGGCGCAGTTTAAAAACGCCTATATCACGGTAAAAGGAAGTGACCAGGGATTTGTGGCCTATGAGCGTGCGCTTTATGACGCACTGAAAGAAAAGATTAACGCTGACCTGGCAAAAAAAATGATTAAAGAACCGGCCTTCGACTTTTCGGTAACGGATGTAAACGGGAAAACGGTTTCCCTCTCCGATTACAAGGGAAAAACAGTTGTCCTGGATTTTTGGGCTACCTGGTGCGGCCCCTGTAAAGCTTCCTTTCCCAACATGCAGGCCGCAGTGAATAAATTTAAAGATGACAGCAGTGTAGTGTTTCTTTTTATTCATACCTGGGAAACAGATGCTGATCCGGTAAAGAGTGCAGACAACTACCTGCGAACCAACAAATACACTTTTAATTTGCTGATGGATCTAAAAGACCCGGTGGCTAAAACCAATAAAGCGGCCGCAGGATACAAGTTACAGGGCATCCCGGCAAAGTTTGTGATTGATAAAAATGGTATGATCCGTTTCCGTTCCCTTGGTGGAACTTCTGCGGGGAGCGATGCTTTTGTAGAAGAGATGAGTACGATGATTGATTTGGCAAAGCACGGGTAGCATAAACGGTTATAAATGAAGAAAGAGGGACTGAAAAAATCAGTCCCTCTTTCTTTTAATAGCTTGTGTCTACTTCGCCGGTTGCCTTATTTTAAAAAACTGCAACACCAGCCCTACCACCAGCAGCCCAAGCAAAACCTTAATGCAGGTCTGTACAATGGGAGAAGTAGGTCCGTCGGATAGCGGATGCCCGACCGGCACACGCAATAATGTTTCGTTGATCGCCGGTATCAGGGAAAGGAACAGGGTAAGCGTCATACAAAGCACCTGTATCAGCAACAACCCCCTTTTCCTGGACGCCTGGCGCCCCAGCAAATAGGCAACCCCAAGTAAAATAAGGATCAGTATCCCGATACCATGCCCGGGATTAAAGCCCCCTTCTTTGGAAAGCCCAAAGGATGTGACACTGGCGATGACAGTAAGTATACTGTATATTTTGCCTGTGCCGGAAAAAGGATTGATAATACCCTCTTTTATCAATGCCGCTATGGCAAATAATAAAGCAATAACAGCGATAATGGTGTGTACAATACCTAAAATACTCATAGGAAAAAGATCTAAAGGTCAATAAAATGGTAAACTTCTATTTCTGGATTTTTAATAACAGTTTTATAGATGTCCTGGTTCATTCACTGACCTCCCCTACTTAAATAAGTAGCTACACCCTTAGCGCACCCGGTTATTCGCCAAAAATTAATTTGTTTACCTGCGCTATTTCCTGGCGGCTGATCGTATGACCCATATTTTTGTAAATGACTTCAGTTACTTTTGCACCCATTCCCTCCAGCAATATAGTACTTTCTTTCACCCGGTTCACCGGTACATGAAAATCCGGATCACTGCTTCCAATAAAAATCGGCGTACCATCAAAATCACCCTTATAATTGTTGTGGTCAACGTGATCGCCTATAAGCCCACCGGTAAAAGCAACTATGCCACCGAATCTGGCGGCATTGGATGCGGCAAACTCCAGTGTAAGACAGGCTCCCTGCGAAAATCCCAACAGGAAGATCTGTGATTTTGAGAAACCTTTTTCTTCAAGATCCTGTACGATATCTTCCAAAAAACTCAGGGAACCAGAGAGAAACGGCTCATTTGCTGCCCTGGGCGCCAAAAACGATTGCGGGTACCAGCTATTGCCTTTCGCCTGTGGAGCAATAAGGGCAAATGCTGCTGTATTTAATTCCGTCGCCAACGATAAAATATCCTCCGCTGAGCCCCCGCGGCCATGTACCATGATCAAAACCTTTTCTGCCGCCTCCAGGGGCTTTCCGGCTTTCAGTATTTCCTGCATAACTTTTGCTTTAACTCAATTTTGGAAGCACTTTTTCTAAATCCTCTCTCAGATGCGCATGTTGGTGAGGCAACATCAAATGGGTCCCCAGCTCATTTAAGGGTTCATCCACTGTGAAACCCGGGTTCTCGGTAGCGATTTCAAAAAGCACCCCACCCGGCTCCCGGAAATACAAAGAGAAGAAATAATCCCGGTCGATTTTTGGCGTAATCTGCAGGTTCCTGCTTAATACTTTCTCCCGGACTTCCATCTGCACCTGTTCATCTTTTACGCGGAAGGCCACGTGGTGGTTCGTTCCTGCCGCGCCTATGCCTCTCTGGCCATCCGGAACTTCCAATAAATCTATGATAGCTGCGGTATCCACGGCGTCTGTAATGAAACGGTACCTGTTGCCTTCCTGTGAAAGAAAACGGTAGCCCAGGATATCGGTGAGCACTTTCGCGGTTTCGTCAATTTTCCGTAACGTCAGCGTGGTACTGTGGAACCCTTTGGTAGCTGTATCTTTCTTAATCTCATCGGTTTCCCAGGGCACCCTGTTATCTTCGGTTTTAGGAACAATAAGGCTTAGCGACAAGCCATCCGGATCGCGGAAAGAAAAAAACTGCTCTCCAAAACGCTCCGCGATTTCGCTGGTCTTTACCTGCTTCTTTGCAAATCGGTCTAACCAAAACTCCAGGCTTCCGGCCGGAACAGCATACCCTATTTCAGTAGCCATCCCCACACCTTCGCGTCCCTGCCCGATTCCTTCCCACGGAAAAAATGTAAGGATGGTTCCGGCAGATCCGCTTTCGTCGCCGTAATAAAGATGATAAGTTCCGGGGTCGTCGAAGTTAACTGTCTTCTTCACTAACCTCAGGCCAATGGTCCGGGTATAAAAATTTAAGTTCTCCTGTGCACTACCAGCAATGGCGGTAATATGGTGCAATCCTAAAATGCTGTTGTTCATAATGACACGGTTGTATTCAAGAAGCATACCATCACATATTCCTCTTTAAATCAGCACTTTAATACAAATGAGCTTTTAAAAAAAATACTATATATCGTAAATTTATGAATTCACGTGAAGCAGGCTGTTATTGTGTATCAGGCTACCGGCTGTTTTGCGGCAGTTTAGAATTGGTGATCACTTCCTGCGGTATCAGCAGCGTATAACGGGGATCATTGGCAGGCAGCGTATACACCGTTCCATTTACCACGCGGGAAAGATTCTTTGCAAAACGGCTGTCTTTATTCAGCCTTCGCAAATCCGTCCACCTGAGTCCTCGCATCAGTAATTCCTTACGACGTTCCAGAAGAATCTTAGTAAGGGCATCGGTTGCGTTACTCACGGTAAAGCCGGGGTATGTTCCACTCACCCAACGGGTGGCAAGTAAAGTATTCATGTCGTTTACGGCGTTGGCGGTTTGCCCCGCGCGGGCATAACATTCTGCCCGTACCAGGTATAACTCATCTACAGCAAGCCCGTTAAACAAAGCAGATGAACCCACTGCGCCCTCGTAGTTGCCAATAAAGCGATAAGTACCTGAAGGCACGGGCACGTCCAGGTTTTCCTTAACGAGCAATTGCTTCCGCAGGTCATCGTTTTGGTAGGCACTGATTATCACCGGGTCAATCAATGCTTTATTTTCGTCGCCAAAGCCCACTTCGAGTACACTGTTTTGGTGATCAATAACCGCATGGAATATTACTTCCTTATTGAAACGCGGGAAAGGATTATAGCTGCCCAATTCGAGCGTGTTATAATCAAGCAGGTCGCTTTTGAGCTTCAGCGCGGCATCTGCAGCGGATAAGGCATTGGGATAATCTTCCATCGACAAATAAACACGGGCGAGCATGGCCAGTGCGGCCGCTTTGTTGGGCCGGGAAGAGATACTGGAGGTATTGCTGAGCAAACCGGCTGCCTGGGTCAGATCATTTACAATGGCGTCATATGTTTCTTTGACCGTTCCCCTGCCCGGCACATCGTTGATATCTGACCGGGTATGGATAGGCAAGCCCGGTTCCTGCATAGTAGCGGCGCCATAGGGCTTAATATACATTTGTGCCAGCGGCCATAAAGCATAGGCACGCAGAAATAAGGCGCTGCCCTGCAGGTTGCTGATCACTGCCGGCTGATCTGTTCCCTTAATTTTCTCCAGCGCTTCCAGCACCAGGTTACAGTGATAGATCTTGTTGTAAGATGCTACCCACTGTGTTGACGCAGCACGGATCGCGTTAGGCTGCCACGTATACAGCGCTTTATCTTCCAGTGTGATCACATCTGAATTATAACGGTTATCATCCAGGTAATAATCATCTGCAGCAATCTCCCCGTCTACCGGGTAGTTGATGTTGAACAGATCATAATTATCCAGTATCAGCTGACAATCTTTTGTTGTTTCGATAAAAGACTGGGACCCGCTTTTCTTGATGTCTACATACTTTTCACAAGCGGTAACAGTCAGCACACACACAATAAGAAGAATATATTTTTTCATGACTCGTACAGTTAAAAGTTAGTTGAAAATCCCAGGCTGTAGGTACGCGGTAAAGGATAATCGAATACTTCCGGGTCCACTCCTTTATCATTGGCGCGCCAGATGATACCCAGGTTGCTGATATTGGTATACACCCTCGGATCTTTGATACGGCTGCCGGGCTTTACTTTCAGGGTGTAAGACAGGTTGATCTCCTGTAATCTTATATGATCCCCTTTCACTACATTGATGGCCGAATAATAGTAAAAATTGTCCCGGTTAGGGTTACCGGTCGACATAACAGCCGACGGTACATTGGTAACCGTTTCATCGCCCGGACGCTGCCACCTGTGGTTATATTCTTCTCCCTGCAAACTATTACCGGAATACAGGTTGCCATAGTTAATCACCTGCGCTAAAGGCCGGCGTACGTAATAACCCAGCTTGTAAAGCAGGTTGGCAGATAAAGCGAAAGAAGCGTAACTAAAAGTATTTCTGAAAGAACCATAGTACACCGGAACGGCACTGCCAAAATATTTCAGGGTGCCCAGCGGCGCATTTTGAATAGCTTTATAATTGTTGTCGCCTTCGATAGAATTGGATATAGTTACTATGTTACCATCCAGGTATCCGCGCGGGTCACCGGTTTTGGGGTCCAGCCCTGCCCACTGATAACCAAACAACCGCGATAAATCATAGCCTTCGTTATAGGAACCAGTACTGTTGCTTACCGCGGCACCAGCCTGACTGGTAGCCGTTGCAAACAGCTTCGTTACTTTAACCCGGTTGTAGGCAAACAACAGGTTGCTGTTCCATTTGAATGAGCCTGCGCTCACGTTCAGTGAATTGAGTGTAAGCTCCACGCCATGCCCCTGCAGGTTGCCGGTGTTGTAATTGATATTGGTATATCCGGTGCTCGGGTCCAGCGCGCCACCGGCAATCAGGTCGGTTGTTTTTTTGCTGTAGTACTGGATATTACCGGAAAGCCTGTTGCCTTTGAACTGAAAGTCTACACCGATATTGAGCACGCCTGTCCGCTCCGGACGCAACTGGCTGTTGGTGATGCCGGTGCCAAAGGAGGTATATGCATACGGAAGATTATTGGTGCCATTAAGTGTAGAATAGGTAATCAATGGCCTTGCAATAATTAATGGGTTCACGTTTCCATTATAACCATAAGTTGTTCTCAGGGTCAGCGAAGGCACCAGCTCCCAGTGGTAAAAACTTTCATTGTGAATATTCCAGGCGCCGCCTACAGAATAAAATGGTGTTCCTTTCTGATTGGTGCCGCGGCCAAACTCACTGGAGAGATCTTTACGTACACTTGCTGAAAAGGTATACCTGGCATCAAACGTATAGGCTGCATTGGCGTAATAACTAAGGGTACGCACTTTATTGTCAATAAACCCGGTGGAAAGATTGGGAATATATTCACCATTATACCCGCTGAAGTCTTCTGCAAAAGCGATCGGTATCATGGTTTTAAAATCCAGTTTATTATTGGTGTATAAAGTGCCTTCATCATAGCCGTAGTAACCGTTGGTGCCGGCAAGGCTGTAGGACTGGGCCATATCGAAACCTGCAATGGCCGACAACTGGTGCTTTTCTTTCCAGGTATGGTCAAAATTTAACTGTCCCCTGAAGGTATGATTGCTGGAAGTTGTTTGCAGGATGGTGTATTGGCCGCCTAAAGGCAGCTGGCGGTTATAGGGCTCCACCGGTTCCAGCGTCCTCGGGTCTACAGAGGCAGGTGAAGTGGTGAAATAATTGATCATATTCCTCATATAAAATGAGTTTTGGCGATAGAGGGTATTATCATTATTTCTGCCGGTGTTATAATTATAGGTGAGCTGTGCGGTAAGACCGTTTGCTATCCTGTAATTGGCGTTGATGCCCAGATTCAGGTTCTGCGATTTCAGCTTGTTGTATCCTTCATTGATATCGTTAAGCGGCACATAGCGATAGCTTAAAAATTTATCGCCATACTCCTTTTCCACTGCGGCGGCAAAGCCCTGGCGGTAAATCTTGGCCAGTTCCAGGTAATTGCCCTGGTCATCGGCTAAGCGTGAGTAGGGATAAAAGGTAGCGTCAGTGGCTCCTGTTATCCTGTTCTGTGGGGCTTGTTCATGGTAGTTCTGAACATTATAAGAAATATTGCCCTGCAGTTCGAGTTTTTTGAGAGGTTTAACGGACATGGAATAACCGAGTGCGATCCGGTCGTAATCAGAATTTTTTGTATTGTTGATCGTCTTGTCCCATCCGCCGGATAAGCGGTAGTTAAAGCGTTCAGCGCCGCCGTCCACTGCCAGGGAATAACTTTGGGTAACGGCATTGCGCAGAAAATATTTATCATAGTCCTTCCTGATATCATTCTTTCTTAAAGCATCCAGTTGTGCATTTGCCTGCGCATCGGTAAGTGTGTGTTTAAACTTCCAGGCATCCACAATCTCTGCTACGGGTGATTTTATTTCCTGGCCATATAAGTGGGAGATACTCAGGTCAGGCAATGGCCTGTTCTGCTGTTCAAAATAAGCCGCCTGCGCATCTATATAATCAGAAACGCTCATCGTTTTATTATAGAACAGGTCTACCTTCTCCGTGATGTTAATGTTGCTGTTGAAGCTAACCCGTGGTGCGCGGTTATACGACCCGCGCTTCGTTTTAATAACAATAACGCCGTTGGCTGCACGGGAGCCCCAGATAGAGGCAGCGGCGGCATCTTTCAGGATGGTTACGCTCTCCACATCATTAGGGTTTACCCGGTCGATAGAATACGGGCTGGCAATACCATCGATCACCACCAGTACCTGGCCGCTGTAGTTGCCGTTCAGGTCTGCGCTTACTGCATCATTCAGGGTATTTTTACCACGAATGGTGAGGTTAGCCAGCGGAGATTGCCTCGCATTGGGTGAGGCCGAATTGATGGGACGAAGGTCGTTACGGAAATCAAGTGACGTGGTAATCCCTTCCAGGCGCCGGATCAGGTTTGGATCATTACTGTGTTGCAGCTGCTCTTTGGAAATAACTTCAAAAGATCCTGTGGCCCGCTCCCTGGGCAGCTCCTGCAAACCTGTTGAAACGATGGCCACGCCTTTCATTTCAATGGAAGATTGTTTTAACAGTACATTGATGGCTGTTCTGCCTTTTACGGCGATGGTATCGGACTGGTAACCGATGTAAGAAAATATCAGGCGGCCATCATCGGGTACCCTTAGTATTTTGTAAAGCCCACCCTGGTCAGTTGCCACGGATACCTGCGTACCTGTAAGCCGGATGGTTGCCCCGGGAAGACCCACACCCTGGCTGTTGGAAACGAACCCGGTTACATCCACAAAATTGATGGCCTGAGCCGGAGTGGCTACCGGCTTTTCTCTCAGTATGATGGTGTTGTCATCAATGGTGTAGGACAGCGGCTGGTCTTTTAATACAAGATCCAATACCGTTCTGATATCAGCAGCCTGTATGTTGATACTTACTTTACCCGTATTTTTCAATAGCTGGGTAGTATACACAAAATCATAATTGCTCTGCTGCTGAATTTTTGCAATGATCACCCGGAGAGCTACTTCTTTTTCCCTGAGTGATATCTGTTGCGCAAAGCTGGCCGATGCACTAAAGAGCATAATAAACAGTAAGCATGACGTCAATCGCATAGGCAGCCGGAGTTTACGGGCATACAGATGATGCATGCCGGATTTCATCGCATAATTTTTATACATTTGTCGTGTTTGGTTGATAGTTGATACAATCAGGAATTTTATTGACAATACTGCCAGGCGCCAGCCAGTTGTGTGCAACCACATCTGGCTATTTTTTTAACCCCGCAGCGGTTTATTATTTAGTGACGATAATTTTTCTTCCCACAATTTTAAAATGTACCTTATTGGTCAGTTCCAGTTTTCTTAATACCTGTGAAACATAGGCACGGCTGCTTACTCTTCCGCCAAAATCATCTGTTGGCAGCTCTCCTTCATACACTACTTCCATATCATACCAGCGGCTTATTTTGCGCATGATCGACTGGATCTTTTCATCCTGGAAAACGATATAATTGTTTTTCCAGCCGATGGCCTCCTCTGTATCTACCTGGATGGTTTTAATCCCTGCATCGCTTCGTTGCGCCTGCTCTCCGGGCTTCAGCACTATGTTACCGATACGTATACTGCCTTCCAGCAGGGTTGTTTTGGTAAGCGCTTCATCGGCATAGCTGTTGATATTGAAATGTGTTCCGAGCACTTCTACTTTTTGTCTGTGGCTTTTTACGATAAAGGGTTGTGCCTTATTTTTTGCCACCTCAAAGTATCCTTCTCCCTGCAGCTCCACCTCCCGTTGCTGTTGCCCCCTGAAGCTGGAAGGAAACACCAAACGCGAAGCAGCATTGAGCCAAACGATGGAGCTATCGGGCAATATCAGCCGGTAGGTGCCTCCTTTGGGTGTTTGCAGGGTTAGCATCCGGATGCTTTCACTTAAAGCGGCATCTATCTTTGTATTATCATCATATCTCAAATCGTCGCCGTTCACCGCAATACCCGTTCTGGAAGAATCCAGCACCATCATACCACTGCCGGCGATAGATAACGTTGCTTTGTTGGTGCCCGGGGGGATGTCCTTTTTACTCTCCGCCAGCTGGCCAACAGAAATTGCCGGTGACTGTGCAGGCCGGTAAAGAAAATAAGCGCCGATACCAATCACTAATGCAGCAACAGCCGCCGCAGCCACCAGGTTGCGCCGCCGGCCGGACAGGCGTTTCACAGGCCGGTATTCATTTTCCAGCCGTTCCCATACCTGGTCAACGGAGGCAAGCCGCGCTATCATATCAGGCGCCGCAGCGCCTTCCTCCTGATAGGTTAAGTACCATGATTCCAACAACGCCAATTCCTCCGGGGTGGCTTTTCCAAGCCTGTAATGCTCCAGCATGGTCCGGATTTGTTGTTCGGTTAGTTCGCTCATAACTTGCGTATATTATGTAAGACAATCAACATCCCCACAGGAGGTATATCTTTTTTTATTTTCTTTTTCTGCTGATCAAAAGCCCCGCAGCACCCGCTATCATCAATGCCGGCACTCCCCATAGCACAGCTGACCGGTAAGCCGACAATTCCTTTCTGCTGGTTAAAATGGCATCATCCTGCGGCGCCGGGCGACTTACCCTTACAGGAAACAGGCCATTGCTGAACCATCTAAAGATGCCACTAATAAATGAGAAATTATAGGCTTGCGGAATAGCATGATCACTCATAAAATCAGCGTCCCCGCTGATAAAGATCTTTTGCTCTTTGCCGGCCACTTTACGTTTGAGCAGAACGATTAACGGTTTGCTCCCTTTCTGATCGCCCTGTTCAGGCTGATAGGATACCGAAGACGAGGAAGGATCAAACCCATTCTTCTTATTCCAGCCCAGGGCGCTGCTTTGCAGCACCGTGTCGGCGGTGAAGTCGCTCCCCGTTAGCTCCAGCATAGCCGCAGAAGGCATAGCCACCGTGGCATTCATGTACATCAGCTGATCCAGGTATTCGTTATTTTCCGCAGCAATGCGGCCCTGGATAAGATCTGCAGGCGCATTTTTATCGGGGTTCACCATCATCCCCGGTGATAGCTGAACACCAAACCGGCTCAAAAAAGGATTGATCACCTCACGGTGCGAAGGTTCTGCTGTAATCAGCATATCACCTCCTGCATCTATATAACCGCGTATCCTGGCTGCAGCCTGGCTGCTGAATGGTTTGGCCGGATCTGCCAGTATCAGCAGGGTTGTGCCGGGAGGCACATCTGCTGCATCCAGGTTTACGCCCACCACATCAAAGCCCTGGTTGATCAGCGACTTCCTCGTTTTCCGGGCGCTGCTGAACAAATCATAACTCCTGTCTCCTTTTACACGGATACTACGTTCATCATCTCCCTCTATAAAAACTATTTTCTGATGTGGCACAACCAGCTTTTTTATAGCGGCGGTAATCTCCGCTTCCTCCGGGAACTGGTTCTGTTCATTATACAGCCGGAGAAAGCTTGTATGGCCCTGGTAGCTGAGCTGGCGGACAAAAGTATTTTCCTCCGGCGCCAGGTCGATGATCTGATGAATCTGATCAGGAGTTAAAAATTTGTCAAGATCCACTTCAAGATTATCCGCTACTTTTTCGGCCACCTGCCTGGTATTCAAACCGGTAATATTTCCCTGGTAAATCATATTGGGATTATTGGCAAGATCAGTAGCATCATAATAATACACATAGTTCATTTTGATACCGGGTATAAACCTGCGGAAATCCTCAAAGCGCGACAGGTCCGTATTTCGTGACACCGGCAACCCCGCGTATACATGCTGGTCCAGGAGATTTACATAAGTAGTGATCACCAGGGGGCCTTCAATTTGTTTGGCAACAGCCTGACTGGCCGGAGTCAGCGTTTGCGATTTTTGCGCGGTAACATCCCGGTACAGGATAGCAGCAGGTCTTGCACTTAAATATCCTGCCAGCAACACAAATGCCATGAGCGCCACATACCTGCCAGCCTGTATGGCAAAGGGTTTGGACTCACGGCTGGCTTTAAACCGCAAAATGGTGAGGCCCAGGAAAAGTAAAATAATCAGCAGGTAATAAA
This sequence comes from Chitinophaga ginsengisegetis, assembly GCF_900168065.1. Classification (GTDB taxonomy): domain Bacteria; phylum Bacteroidota; class Bacteroidia; order Chitinophagales; family Chitinophagaceae; genus Chitinophaga; species Chitinophaga ginsengisegetis. The sequence goes on from NZ_FUZZ01000001.1 coordinate 758,212, forward strand.
TGACATCACGAGAGGTGATCAATCCGTTCAACATACTTTCTGTTCGTCCTGATAACGACAGGAAATAGGTAAGATCTCTTACAAAATCAATACTCTGACCAACCGTTCCAATATACTTCAGGGCCGCAAACACAGCAAGGGTGCTGATGGCGGCAACCACCTGGTAGCCTGTAAGGCTCGACATGAACAGGCCGATAGCCGCATAGGTGGCCGTTAACAGGAATAAAGACAATAACCCCGCGCCTATCAAACCGGTATCAGCATCTTTAATCACCCACACACCAATCAGGCAGTAAATACCCAGGATAGCCATCAGCATCAGCGCATAATAGATCATGGCCAGGTATTTACCCAAAATGATTTCGCTGATCTTTACCGGGGACGAGAGTAATAACTTGATGGACCCGCTGCTGATTTCACGGCTTATCAGTCCCATCGTAAGCAGCGGGATATATAAATAAAGATTTTGCAGCACTTTGTCGAACAGCCCGTTAGTAGCGGGAAAGAGGAGCTGCGTTAAATTATCCGCTTTCTCTCCCATCATAAACAATTCCTGAAAGCTGCCCAGCATTCCAAAAAAGCCCATCCCGGATTGTACCATAAAAATCACCAGCACCAGCCAGGCAACCGGGGAATAAAAAAGTATGCTAAGTTCCAGCTTAGCGATTTTAAATATTTTAATCATAACAGGTTCAGGAAGTTTTATTTGATAACTGTGCAAAAATTTCGTCCAGGCTGCTTTTCTCCAGCATAATTTCGGTAAGCTGCCAGTTATCATCAACGGCCAGTTGAATGATGGTAGAAGACACCAGGGAAGTTGTATCGAAATGCATCCGGAAACCACCGTCATTTAAGAGTTCCACACTGGTTATCCCGGGTATGGCCGCCATCCTTTCCATTGACGGCGGATTGTGCATATAAACGCGCAGGGAGTTAGGCAAAATGTAATTATTGAAAGCCTTCATCGTATCTGCAAATACCATTCTTCCTCCTTCAATCATGCGTACATCATCACAGGTGGCCTGCACTTCAGATAAAATATGAGACGAAAAAATAACGGCCCTTTCAGCGGCAATCTCTTTGATCAGCTTGCGTACTTCAAGGATCTGGTTAGGATCCAGCCCGTTTGTGGGCTCATCCAGTACTACCAGTTTGGGCCGGTGTATAATGCTTTGTGCGATCCCTACCCGCTGCCGGTAGCCGCCGCTGAGGTTCTTAATAAGCCGGGTGCGGAAATGGGCAACGCCGCATTTGTCCATAGCCGAAGCTACGGCCGCCTTTACCTGCCTTCGATCTATGTTGCGGAGGTAAGCGCAATACGTTAAGTATTCACCAACGGTTAAATCAAGGTGCAGCGGGGCGTTCTGAGGAAGGAAGCCTATTCTCATTTTAGCTTCTTCCGGATGTTTCCTGATATCGATGCCGTCTATCTGAACCGTACCTTCAGTTTGACTCAATACCCCGCACAGGATGTTCATTGTGGTGGATTTGCCGGCGCCATTGGAGCCAAGCAGGCCGAGTACGCCCAGCTGGCTGATTTCAAGATTAATATCCCGGATGGCCCAGTCCCGGCTGTATCTGTGAGACAGGTGTGATACTTTTACAATGCTGTTGTCCAATTTCTTACGATTAGCTTTTAAAAAGTGCTTTATATATCATAAGACAGGTTAGCAGACTATAAGTGGTATAGGCAGGTAAAAAATCTTTTCAGGCAGACCGTCAGCCACTAGTGCTTCAGCATCCAGAGCAGGTAAAGGTAAGGGAGGAAACCTATTTTTTTACGGAGATGTTTTAGCGCATTAGACATTTGTTTCTTCACGGTTTGCTCGGTAGTGCCCATGATTTCAGCGATCTGCTTATGGCTCAGGTGCTGTTTCCGGCTTAACTCAAACACTTCCCTTACTCTTGGCGGAAGTGTTGCAATTTCTTTCTCGATCACCTCCACCAGCATAGACTCGCGTACTTTATGATCAGTAATAGAAGTCCCGTTTTGGGAATAATCCCTGATAGAGTCAATATATTTTTGCTGGAGTTGCTTTCTCGCAAACAGGTTAAGGATATGATTCCTTACGCTGCTGTACAGGTAACCGGATAAGTTGCTCTCAATTTGTATGGCTTCTCTTTTTACCCAGAGATTAGAGAAAATCTCCTGGATCACATCCTGGGCTTCCACGTCGTTCCGGGTTTTGTTCCAGGCGTGGTGGTGCAGTATAAGTTTATACCTGTGATAAATTTCGGCAAAAGCATTCCGGTCTCCTTCCTTAAGTAATAAGACCAGATCAGGATCGGAATAATTGCTGTAATTAACCATATGCGTATAGACCAGTCCTGCAATTATAATAAATATATCGTAAACCCGGCTTGGTTTCCCGCAATAAAAGAACGGATTAATATAACGGGGACCCTGCCAGATGGCCGTCCCCGTTACATTTCCTGAAAATACCCCTGCTATTGTTTGATAAATTTGATCAACTCAGCATTGGTCTTATCTTTTTCTTCCACAAATGCAGCATGGCCACTTTTTTCAAAAGGTACCAGTGTGGAGTTCTTTATACCGGCCTTCATCTGCTCTGCCAATGCGTAAGACACGATGCTGTCCTGCGTGGCATGTAAGATGAGGGTGGGTATCTTTATTTTGGGCAGATCCGACCGCAGATCCTCGTCCCTGAGTGCAATAAGCGCCTGCTCAGTGGCGTATGGAGAAGACTGTGCCTCAATGCCTCCCAGCCAGTTGCCCAGGCCAGGTGTCAGCGAAGTTGGCGACAGGGTGAACTTTGCCGCTACCGCATCAAATAAGGCCGGGCGGTTGTTGTTATGTAACTCAATCCAGCTGGAAATCTGGTCTTTCGTAAACAACGGATAAGGATAGTCCGGTTTCTTTGTGTGACAGGGAGCTGCCGCGTCAAACAATACCAGTTTCTTCACATGTGCCGCATTGAATTTGGCCACATAGTGCAGTGATATCGCTCCACCCATTGAGTGCCCACCAAGAATGGCATCCTTAATGTTTAGCTTGTCGAGTACGGTTTTGATATCCGTTGCAAACTGATCATAGTTATACTTGCCATAAGGCTTATCGGACAAACCAAATCCCCGCAAAGTAATGCCAATAACCCGGTAGCCGGCTTTCACCAGGGCGTGGTACTGGTATTCCCAGCAGGCGTCGCTTAAAGGATATCCGTGAATGAGCACAACCGGCGTTCCCTCTCCAAGATCGGTAACATGCAATCTTACATTGGGCTCCACTTCAATATACTCGGCCCGGGCCGCAGGTTTATTCTGACCGGAACTAACGGTAACCACCAGCGAAAACGCGAGGGAAGTAACTACTGAGAAAAATAATTTCATGATATTTTTTTGAATTACCAGAGATGATTTCAACGGATTTACCGGAGAATAGAAGCCGCTATAATAACGTCAGCCACTTCTTCAGGATGGGTCATGAACAGCGTGTGACCGCCTTTCATTTCTACTACCGTGCTGCCTGCTCTTTTATACATGGTTCTTTCCAGAACCGGGTTGATCGTTCCATCGTCGGTTGGAAGAATAGCATAGGAAGGTTTGCTTTTCCATGCTGCGGCAGTTACTTTATCAACGAAAGCCGTTACGGTTAAAGGAATCTGCGAATCATACATGAAGTCTGATTTTTCCTTGCTTTGCCCAGTAGCAAATGTTTGGTTAAACTTGTCCTTATCCAGGTACACCAGCCCTTTTTCATCAGGAGGAAGAATACCATTCACTTCGAGGATCGGGGCCGACTGAACAAGCGCCAATGTTGATTCATCCACATCAGGAACAAAAGCAGCCACGTACACCAGGCTCACCACTTTGGGATGTACTCCCGCTTCGGTGATCACCGTACCGCCCCAGGAGTGACCTACCAGCACGGTGGGTCCATCCTGCCGGTCCAGGGCTACGTTGGTAGCCTGTACATCGTCTTTCAGGGTAGAGGTAGGATTTTGTACGAGGGTAACATTATATCCTTTTGATTTCAGGATGTTGTAAGCGGCTTCCCAGCCGGAAGCATCTGCAAAGGCGCCATGAACAATAACGATATTTTTCACAGAAGAAGCACTCATGTTATGATGTTATAAAGATGATTGAATGGATAAAAGGCGGCCAGTTACTTCAGCCCCAGGTATTTTTTGAGTTCTGCTGCGGCCTGAACAAAAAGTGATTTTGTTTGGGGAGTGTTAGCCAAAGCATTCAATAGTCCGAAATCATGGATCATTCCATTGTATCTAACGGTGGTTACCACTACACCGGCTTCATCAAGTTTGCGGCCATATGCCTCGCCGCCATCGCGGAGCACATCTGCTTCAGCCACCTGTATTAAAGCAGGAGGAAGTCCCTTTAACTGGTCGATAGTAGCGTTGAGCGGAGATGCGTACACCTGTTCGCGCTCCGCCTGATCGGTAGTGTACTGATTGTACATCCATTTCATTAAAGGCGTGGTGAGGAAGCGGTCCTGTCCAAATCGTTTATAGGTATCATGCTCAAAGCCGGCATCAACGATCGGCCAGAACAGCACCTGTACACGGATTTCAGGCCCTTTGTTTTCTTTGGCTTTGATGGCTGTTACAGCGGCCATATTGCCCCCCACGCTGTTGCCCACAACAGCCAGGCGGCTACCATCCACTCCAATTTCAGCTCCATGCTCCGCCACCCATTTGGTAGCTGCATAAATTTCATTAACCGCCTGGGGATAGCGCGCTTCAGGCGAAGGCGTGTAATTCACAAAAACACCTGCTGCCCCGGATAATACAACCAGGTCTCTCACCATTCTTTTATGCGTAGGATAATCGCCCAGTACCCAGCCGCCGCCATGAATGAAGAGAAAAACAGGGAGTTGCTCTTTGCTTCCCGCCGGCTTTACGATATTTAATTTGATCGAAAAACCACCGGCGCTGATGGTTTGCTCACTTTCTTCAATACCGGAATAGTCAACATCCACAGATGCCTGCGCATTGACTAACACCTGGCGGGCATCTTTTACAGAAAGGGTTTCCAATCCCGGCGCTCCCGGTACATTCAACACGCTTAAAAAAGCTTTGGTGTCTTTTGAAATGGCCGGATCATTTTCTACGGCAGGTACCTGCAGTGTAGGTTCTTTTGTATTCATAGTTTCTGATTTGTTTTGCTCAGGCAAGTCAAACCGTGTGCCCACCTTCAACTAACTAATAATCAAAAACTTATGAAATTATTTAATTTCAGAAAATACGACATGTCGTAATATTATGATACCGCTTCCTTGTCCGGCTCTATGAAATTCAGTAATTTCGGTCATGCAGAAAACCAATCACACTGGTCCAACAGGTATAGACGAAGGCAATCATGCGGACAAAAATGCCATCTTTGAAAATCAACTCATTCAAAAAGAAAACGAACAGGTAAGTTTGCTCTGCGTAGCAGGCAGAATCGCTGCTGTGCGCAGCCGCGCCGACCTCTGGAACATTATCAATAACGAAATACTGGATCTGTTTGGCAGCCAGTATTACACCTTATGCTTATTGTCTGAAGATGCAGACACGCACTATCCTTTTTTACATAGCCGGGATAAAAGACTGGAGAATGATAAGGTGGACAGTCCCATCATTCACCGCCAGCATCCTGTAAATGACGGGGTTTTCGACATCGCACTGTCGGCCGGGCAACCGGTGATCTTTCAACTGGCTGAACTCACCAAACAAAAAGATATCGCTCCCTATGTTCACTATTGGTTCAAACTCGGCATCAAAGAAATGATGCTGGTTAAAATCACAAATGCCAACCAGGACAGGGGCGTGTTATTTCTTTATTCAAACAAAGCAGGCGCATTTTCACCGGAAAAATTCAACCTGCTTTCCGGTGTGGCAGATCTTTTGGGAACAGGTATGTGCAATGTGCTGGCAAATGAAAAAATAGAACAACAGATCGAAGAAATAAACCGGTACCGGCAACAGCTGGAAGAAGAAAAGGCTTACCTGATAGAAGAACAATCGGGCAACCGTTTTTCCGGATTCATTGGTCATTCCCAGGAAATTCAGAAAACCTTTCGCCTGATTTCACAAGTGGCTCCTTCAGATGCTACCGTACTTTTACTCGGGGAAACCGGTACTGGAAAGGAACTGGTTGCCCGCGCCATACATGAGGCATCTCCCCGCCGGGGAAAGCTCATGATCAAAGTAAATTGCGCCGCCCTGCCCGCAAACCTGATCGAAAGTGAATTATTCGGACATGAGAAAGGAAGTTTTACCGGCGCAGCCGATCGCCGTATCGGGAAGTTTGAACTGGCCAATAACAGCACCTTGTTTCTTGATGAAATAGGAGAACTGCCGCCGGAACTCCAGGTGAAATTATTAAGGGCGTTGCAGGAAAAAGAAATAGAGCGTGTCGGCGGTGGAAAAACGATTAGTGTGAATGTAAGGATCATCGCAGCAACAAACAGAAACCTGGAAAAGGAAGTGTCGCAAAACCGCTTCCGGAGCGACTTATACTACAGACTAAATGTATTCCCTATTACCTTACCTCCATTGCGGAAACGTAAAGAAGATATTCCCGCACTCACCTCTTATTTTATAGAACGCTTCGCCAGGAATTCCGGGAAAAAAATTTCGGGCATCTCTCAAAAAGCGATGGCAAAATTAATTTCCTACGCCTGGCCGGGTAATATCCGTGAACTCGAACACCTGATAGAACGTGCGGTACTACTGACTAATAAAAGCATCATTAAAATGATCCAGCTGCCGGAACAAATTGGGGTTGATGGCGGCTCAAACGACAAAGCTTTTCAGATCCGGCCACTGGAAGAAATAGAACGGGAGTATATCCTGAAGGTGCTTAAAGTATGCAGGGGAAGGATTTCTGGCCCCAATGGCGCTGCTACAAAATTAAAGATGCCGGCCACCACCCTGATTTCAAAAATGCAGCGATTAGGGATCAAAAAAGAACATTTCGTTACCGGGAAAGATGATGAAGAAGCCTGAGGCTATTTACTTTTAAGATCAAGTTTACCGGAAGTATAAGCCCAGTAAATCCATAAGGCAACACATAGAAATAAAGCGGCAGTGGGTGCCACAAAGGAAAGAATAAAAGCCAGTGTATGCACCGGGATGCCGTACAGGTAATTTCTTTTTATGCGCTTAATACCTTCATCGGTTATTTCAGGTCTTAGTAGCTGCCGGTCCTGGCTCGCAATCCACCAAAGCAGGTTAAACGCCAGGTTAATGCATACAAATAAAGCGGTGTAGATGGCCACTGCAACATGAGCCGATGCGGTATGATAGTAACTGGAAAGTAATGCTGTAGGATAGGAAACGCAGGTGGCAAGGAATAAGATAAGCCCGTTGGCAAACATCAGCGGGGTATTACGCCGGTAGATCTGTTTGAAGATTTTGTGATGATTGACCCACATAATAAAAATACTGAAAAAAGACAGGCAGAAAGCCAGGAAAGAAGGCCATTGCGCCACCAGCTTTTTCAGAAGCGAATTTCCTCCCCCGGTTTCTTCTATCAACGGTACATGCAGTTCCAATACCAGTAAAGTGATGGCAATGGCGAAAACCCCATCACTGAAAGCTTCTATCCTCGTTGTTTCTTTTTCCATGTTGCAGGATTCAAAAAGTAATGCTATTTGTAACCGGATTCAATTCCATGTTTCTTCATTTTGGAATATACTGTCTGCGCAGGTAAGCCAAGTATTTCAGCAGCGCCATTAGCGCCAGAAACCCGGCCCTTGCATAGCTTTAACGCATTCATGATATGGTTTCGCTCCATCTGTTCCATTGTTTCAAAAGAAGTGGAGCCGGTATTTTTTTCGAGATGTACCGGCAGATCAAAATCGGTGATCTCATTGCTTATGGCCAAAATAACCTGCCGTTCAATGATATGTTCAAGTTCCCTGATATTGCCCGGCCAACGGTATTCCATCAGCGATTGCATGGCTTCCTTACTGATTTCAGGTACGGGTTTTCCCAACATCAGCGCAAACTTTTTGAGAAAATAGGCCACCAGCGAAGGGATGTCTTCCGTTCTTTCACGTAAAGGCGGCAGCTCTATAGGGAAAACATTCAGCCGGTAATAGAGGTCCAGCCGGAATTTTCCTTCGGCCACTTCCTTTTCAAGATTACGGTTTGTTGCCGCAATTACCCGCACATCAACCGGTACGGGCATATCGCCGCCGAGGCGCGGCACTTCCCTTTCCTGTAATACGCGCAGCAGTTTCATCTGTGCATCCAAAGGCAATTCGCCGATTTCATCCAGGAAGATAGTACCTCCGTTTGCCTGTTCAAACTTACCAATCCGTTTCTGATTAGCGCCGGTAAAGGCTCCCCGCTCATGACCAAATAGTTCCGACTCCAAAAGAGACAATGGCAACGCCGCACAATTCACCGTTACCAGGGGTTTATTTTTCCGGTTGGAAGCCCTGTGAACAGCCTGCGCAAACCTTTCCTTCCCTGTTCCGCTTTCTCCCAGCAGCAATACGGAGCTGTTACTGCGTGCCACAGCCCGGATTTTTTCAAGGGCTTTTTTCAATGCAGGGCCCTTGCCAATAATATCAGGGAAATTATTTTCATCATCGCTTACAACAGCCTGGTTGTTTTGAACAGCACTATGTTCTGCGCTATAACGGTACCGGGCAATGTCCAGCATCACCAGCAGGTCACGCTCACGGAATGGCTTCACCAGGAATCCATATGGCTGTGTTGTTTTCGCGGCTTCCAGCGTAGCCTGGTTTGTATTTGCGGAGATAAATAAAAATGGTTTTTTCTGCAGAAACAATTCTTTGGCCAGTTCAATCCCTGACACGGGTGTTTTCAACGTAATATCGAGCAGCACCCAATCGGGATCTTTCAGCGCAATCAGTTCCCGTGCCTGCTCAACAGAAGACGCAATGCCACACATGGTATAACCGGCTTTGGCCAGCATAATACGCAGATCGTTGGCAACGATAAACTCGTCTTCCACGATCAATATTTTTTCCTTTAAACTCATCCTGCGGACGTTTTAACTGTTATGGCCCCCAAGGTCCTGCATTGAAAGAATAACCTGATATTCACTCCCCTGCCGGCGGCAGAGGATATGTTAAAGCTGCCATCGAGCTGGCCGGAAAGTCCGTGCATCAGGCTCATTCCCAGCGACTGCGTGTGCTGCGGGTCCTGCTCCTGTGAAAAGCCGATGCCATCATCTGAAATCAGCAGCAGGCAACCCGCTTCGCCTGCGCTTTTCAGTGAAACACGAATGTTGCCCCGGTGATCTGCCGGAAATGCATATTTGATTGAGTTACTCACGGCCTCATTGATGATCAGCCCAATGGGCACCGCCTGAACGGCATCGAGCAACAATGGGTCTGTTTCTGTTGTGAAGGAAATCCTGTCTGTTTTCTCAAACGATTCTTTCATATATCCGATCAATTCCCCGATGTACCATTTCATATCAATCTTCCCCAGATTATCAACCTGGTAAAGCCGCTGATGAATCAGCGACATGGCGTACATGCGGTGCTGACTGTTGCGGATGGCGGTTATTGCGTCTACGTTATCAAGAAATTCAGATTGTGTATTGAGCAGGCTGATTACAATCTGCAGATTATTTTTAACGCGGTGATGTACTTCTTTCAACAGCCATTCCTTTTCTTCCACCACTTTTTTCAATACTTCATTCTGATCGTTTATTTCCTTTTGTTTGCCTTCCAGTTCCAGGTTGGAGCGTTTCTTCAGCCTGTAGCGGTTATACATTAACGCGGAGAAAAGCACCAGCATGGCAACGCCCGCGGCGAAAGCATTCCGGGATACTTTTTCGTTCTGCAGCAACACTTCCTGCAGCTCACTTTTCTGCGTAAGAAATTCTATATTTTTATCTTTCTGCCTCGTTTCAAACTGCAATTGCAGCATTGCCAGTTGTTTGGCCTGGGCAACACTGGTCAGGGAATCGGAAAGCACCTTATATTGTCTGAAATGGCTGATAGCTGAAGAAAGATTGCCCATCGCAGAATCCGTTCTGTACAACAGGTACTCGCCTTCTACCTGCCGTACCAGCGCCAATGGTACACTGTTGTTATAGTGGGTATAAGTCCTGAGATAGGGAATAGTTTCGGTAAAGCGGCCAACAGCCTGCAGGTAATAAACAATCGCCAGGCGCAAAAGCTGGCTGTTCCGGTCGGGCACCTGGTAGTGCTGATAGGCGCTTACCAGCTTTCTGAAGTGATGGTCCGCTTTGTCGAATTCCATGAGTGCTACATAGTCCTTCATGTAGATCATTGGTTCCAGCATCCGTTCCTTCTCATTGGCAAGCAGCCCGTATTGCGCACTGACAAACAATGTGTCAAGGCTTCTTCTGTACATGCCCTTATTGCGGCAGGCATCTGCAATATTGATAAGCATGTTTTTGATAGTCGGCGTATCCCGGTTGCTCCGGGCCAGCACCAGGGCTTTATTGAAATAATCAATTGCCTGATCATAATATTTGATGCTGTAATAATTCAGGCCAACACGGTTATATACGGTAGACATCAGTGGCCCTGTATCCTTCAGCTTCTCCCCGGCTTCTACCGCCAGCAAATTATACTGGAGTGATTGGGCGAAATTGTTTAGCTCATGATGAGTTTCCCCTATAAGTGAATAAATTCCCTGTAAGCGCGGAAAACCCGTTTGCCGGTACACGGCCAAAGCTCCGGTTAACACCTCCAGCGACTGTGTAAACTGTCCGTTCAGCTGTAACAGCTCTCCTACAAATTCATTGAGTTTTGCTGCAGAAAGACTGTCGCCCAGGCTTTGATAAATACCTATACCCTGCCTGTATAAGCTGATTTTTGTTGGAAGATCTTCTGTTGAATTGGAATAGGTACCTCCTAGCTCCAGTATCGCCTGTGCCTTTAACGCGGGCGTGCCGTAAGCGCTTAAAAGACGGACCGCTTCTTCACTTACCTTTCTCCCCTCCGCCGCACGTCCGGATTCCCGGTAGGCTTTTGCCAGTAGTAGTTTACTGAGCCCAAGTCCCACCGGGTATTTTAGTTCATTACTTAATGTTTCCATTTGACCGGCGATATGAAAAGCCATTTTCATATCGGAGTCCAGTGATTCCGGTCTGTCCAGGAACGACTCTCCCATCTTCATCCATGCTGTGATGGTAGATGTATCTCCTTTACTGCCCTGCACCAACCGGCCTATTCTTTCGGGGCCGGCTGATTGTGCGCCTGCCATTACCGGGAGTATCACTGCCAGTCCGATGGCCATCCATATCCATATTTTTCCCGGAACACCTTTCCTCATTGCTCAAATTTACGCGCCATCGCTTCCCCCTGCAAATAACAAACAACAATTGCCACGCCCGGCAGCAGAATGGCACTGAGGCCCAGCCATTTAGCCATGATGGCGCCTATTACACAACCGGCTAAAAATCCACCGATGGTAAACAACTGGCCCTGGAAATCCTTCCATGCCAATGCATCGCCACTCCGGCCTTTCCGGATCAGGCTTCCCAGATCCAGTGATGCCTGGGTAACATTCCCGGTCATCATAGTGGTTGGTCCGTGTGTTTCTTTCGCAAATAATTTTCCAAAAGCGTTTTGCAACCCCATCGCGGCCACGGTAGTCATTACAATTGAATAGGTCATTACTTTTTCTTCCCCTCCCGTTAACATGGGCAGCAAGATAGCGCCAATTCCGCAAATCACCAGTATAATGCCCTCTGCGAGGAGTATTTTGTACTTTCTCTGCGTTTTCTCAACCACCCAGCCACCGGCCATTACAGCGAGTACAAACACGGGGAATGTTACTAATTTTATCCACGAATCCATGTTATCGCCGCCCGCAGCAATCTGCGCAGCAAACACAATAAAATTCCCGGTTACGTGTGCAGAAAAAATACTATCCCCCGATACAAAGGTGGCTGTATCACAAAAGCCCGCTACCCATGCGAGTAAAAATGTTACCCAGTTGATATTGTGTGTAGCTTCTGTCATGTTTTAATTTTGTGATGTTTAAATCCTTTTTGATCAGCAGCGCCTACTCAAGGTGCGCTCTGAGCATCCAGGCCATTTTTTCATGCTTTTCCATTAACCCGGTGATGTAGTCACTGGTTCCGGCATCATGAAATGCGGTTACATACCCGTCTATATTCTCCCGCAGGTGGATCAATATACTTTCATGATCCGCCAGCAGTTCTTTGATATGCCCGGTCGCATCATTTTTTTCTCTCGACTGCTCCGTAAGGTGTGTCAGACTTAAAAATTCCTTCAGGGTGGCCGGTGGGAAATGGCCTAAAGACCGGATCCTTTCTGCCACATCATCCACAATTTCTTCCATCTGCCCGTACTGGGATTCAAAAAACAGGTGCTTACTGTGAAAATCCGGTCCTGTTACACACCAATGTGCTTTGAGCGTTTTGGTATAGAGAACGAATTCATCTGCCATAATTTTTCCCAGTGAATGGGCTACGCCGGAAAGGTGTTCCGGTTTAATGCCAATGCGTGTGATCATTTTTTTTAATTAAATAGTTGAAGCAATAAAAAGTTATCCAAAGAATAAGTACCGGCGCCCAGCGCCAGTAAAAAAAGTAAAGAGAGTGTGTACATATAGGGTACATCACGCACTTCCAGGTTGTCGTTACGGTGTACCACAAAGTAACCGATGGCAGTAACCCCAATTGTTGGCAGGATCACCAACCGGGTGCCAATGCCGAGCATCAACAGGAAAGGCACCACGGTATCTGAAAATGTGGCCACCAATGCGTTGAGTTTCTCCGGTAAGTGGAGCGAGTTAGGCACATGCTCTTTTTGCCCGTTCACTACGCGAAACTTTTTCATGCCGTGTACCCTGAACAGCTCCAGCGCCAGCAGGCAGCGAAACACCAGTATGGCGGCATTATTCCAGGTGCTGCCCAGGTCGGAGTAAAGAATGGATATGATAATATCGTTCATAGTATGCGCGTTAAAATGCAAAACAGGAGCAACCAAACGCGCCCCAGAATGCGGTGTAATTATTAACCGGGATGTTGCTTTTACGGGCAATATCATGATGATGGCCGTGAACATCACAACTGCCTTTGCAGCTATGTACCCCGGCAGCCGCCACTGTTTCAGCACCTGATGCTTTAGTAACAATGGCTGCATCTTTATAGTAACCCGGGTAGTTTTTTACGGGCGACCAATCAGGCAAAACTGGTATCGTTGGCGGAGCATGCGTGGCAAAATCATCTTTGGCGTATACAATCTTCCCACCAACAATGGTAAGGATAGACTCAATGGATTTAATCTCTTCATCGGCTACTTCAAAAAAGTCGCTGTCCAGTACAGCCAGGTCGGCAAACTGTCCCACCGTGATACTGCCTTTCTTTTGCTGCTCCCCGGAAAACCATGCGCTCCCCTTTGTATACAGTTCCAGTGCCGTTTCCCGGCTCAGTTTATTGGCGTCGCCATACAGTTGCAGGCCGCCCAGGGTTTTACCCGCTGTGAGCCAATACAAGGCCACCCAGGGGTTATAGCTGCTCACCCGCGTGGCATCCGTGCCTGCGCCCACCGGTACGCCTGCCTGAAGCATTTGTTTAACAGGTGGGGTATGTGCAGCTGCGGCGGCTCCATAACGATCCGTAAAGTATTCGCCCTGGAAAGCCATCCGGCTCTGAATGGCAATGCCGCCGCCAAGTTCCCTTACCCGTTCGATGTTGCGCTCATCAATGGTTTCAGCATGATCGAAGATCCAGGGGAGCCCATCGAAAGGAATCTCGCGGTTTATCTTCTCAAATACATTTAAAAACCGGGTGATGCTTTCGTTATACGTGGCGTGCAAACGGAAAGGCCAGCGTTTTTCAACCAGCAACCTCACTACCCGTTCCAGCTCCTCTTCCATCGTATCAGCCAGCTCCGGCCGCGGCTGAAGAAAATCTTCAAAGTCGGCGGCAGAAAACACCAGCATTTCACCGGCGCCGTTATGACGGTACATGTCGTCTCCCTGGTGAAGGGTTACGGAGTTGGTCCAGTTTTCAAAATCTTCGCGTTCCTGTTTGGGCCTTTGTGTGAACAGGTTGTAGGCAATACGAACGGTCAGTTGCTTTTTCTCATTCAGGTCACTGATAACTTTATAGTCGTCGGGGAAATTCTGAAAGCCACCACCAGCATCTATCACACTGGTGATACCAAAGCGGTTTAACTCCGTCATGAAGTGCCGCGTGGAATTTACCTGGTGTTCGTACGATAGCCGCGGTCCTTTGGCGAGTGTGGAATACAGGATCAGGGCATTGGGTGTTGCAATCAGCAGCCCGGTGGGATTACCTTTCGCATCTTTCTCCAACCTGCTTCCCGGCGGCGCCGGCGTATCTTTTGTAAATCCAACTGCGCGCAACGCCGCACGGTTTAACAATGCCCTGTCGTACAGGTGCATGATAAACACCGGCGTATCCGGCGCTATGTCATTAATCTCATCCAGGGTGGGCATTCTTTTTTCCGCGAACTGAAATTCCGTCCATCCTCCTACCACTCTTACCCATTGCGGTGACGGCGTTAGCGCAACCTGTACTTTCAGCATCCGCAGTGCATCTGCCAGGGAAGGAACGCCATCCCATCTTAATTCAAGATTATAGTTTAGTCCGCCCCGGATTAAATGAATATGTGAATCATTCAATCCCGGGATCACCCTTTTGTTTTCCAGGTTAATCAGTACTGTGTCCTGGTCCTGGAACCCGTTCAGCACTGTAGCGTCATCTCCAACAGCTATGAATTTACCTTCTTTGATAGCCACTGCTGTTGCCGCAGGCTGGTGCCGGTCTACGGTATGGACCTTACCGTTATAAAGAATTAAATCGGCCTTTTTCATCGTCGTCTGTTTTAGTTATGAAATGAAGCAATGGCTTCTTTGATTCCTTCGCCGGCTGTGACGAAAAATGCGGGGCCTGCAAGCAGTATTACTTTGGTTATTTTTTTGGGGGCCGCTAAATTATTTTTATGGAGATAAAGCTGCGTTCTGTATGCTTCAATGATGCCTTTAGTGACATTACCCGCAACCAGGGCGGTGGGAGAATCGATGCCGCCATCTTTGATATCGCTGGCAAAAGAAAAACTGCTTACGCCCAAATTCAGTGCTTCACGCGTGGCTACACTTGCCACTGAGGTCATAAGGTCCGGGGTAAAATTATTGCGGTTGCCCAGGCCGATCAGTAATAACCGGGGCGCTTTCAGCGCGCCTTTGGCGGGGGTAATCAATATGGTTTCCAGCGCATGCCCGGCAAACTTCCCGGTTTTGCGCAGTTCTGTAATTTGTCCGTGCAGCGCCTCGTCGAGATGCACCATGCCATTCAGTGCTGCCGGCAATGCAGGTGGATTAAAAATATCTCCTTCCGTGTACTCAAATACACAGGCCACCTGCAAAGGGGATTCGGCGGCTGAGGGACCCTGTACCAGCCCTTCAATGGCGATGCCGTCTACTTTCCCCCAGATCTTTGAAGTGCCCACCGGCGTCGTTTTCACGGTGGTATCTGCGGTTACAGCCTGTTGGGCATAACCGGCAGTTCCCAGCAGCAACATAAACAGTACCGGCAACAGGCTTCTTATTTTTATGGCCCGCAAAACACGATTGTTCTTATAGTTTCTCATGATGAATAGTTTTTTTTCCTGTTAAAATTTGAACGCAACCCTGGTGTTAATGAATAAACCGTCCTTATGATCTTTGATCAGATCATCTATAAAAGCGCCTGTCTTAAAATATTGTACACCGGCATTCAGTGAGATAAACCTGTTCAGCGTGTATACTGCACTTGCCAGGTAAGCGGTGCCGATATATCTTTTTTTAGAAGATGAACCTGCGAGGTTAAAATTGCCGCTGGGGCGATATACGCCATCCTGCAGGGAGTAACGCCAGTTGAACACCACATCTGCCTGCAACACCAGCCGGGAGCCCGGATTGACCGTGGCGTAAGGATGGATATCAATGAGATTTACGGGTCCTATCTGCGGACTAAATCCAAAATATCCACCTTTGGGATACAGCGGGTTAAAGGTTCCCAGTTTGCCATCTCCTTTGTTGTTGTCGCCGGAGATGTAGTCATTGCGCAAATTGATTGTTGGCCTGGCTTTTAGAGATTCAAACATATAACCGATATCTGCGGATGCGGTCCAGGCGTTGATATCGGCAGTGCCAAACTTCCCGAACTGCCAGGCCGCCTCAAAGTTGTAAATGAAACCACCGCCGTATTTCCAAAGCCTGGTGCCCAGTGTATGTCTTACTTCCTTTGCAGCCCCTTCTTCAAAAACTGCGAGATCCCTCCGGATGCCCAGGTAATAAATATCGAGGTTACCTGCCCGGGGGAAAATGCGTTTGGCATATAGTCCCCACAGGTTCACCTGTTTGCTGGTCTTGTTGTCGAATGCGCCAGTGTTCACCGTGTCGGCCGCCATTGCGAATGCGTCTGCGGTAAAACCGGCGGCAGCATACATCAGTTTAAGACCATCAAAGTAAAGCCGCAGGTTGGGTCCTTCACGGACAGAGATCAGCCGCCCGCTGCCATAGTCCAGCTCCTGGCGGCCGGCGCGGACAGTGAGACTTTTTTCATTCTGTTTATACAACTGCGCATCGATAAAGAAGTTCTGGATATTCAGGTGATCTTCATCAATAGGCCTGGGACCGTTCTTACGACCTCCTTCCCAGGCGCTTCGCAGCTGCGTGAACACCCGGATCTTTTCTCCAAAGTGAACATCGGCATGAAGGTCGTAGCGCTGCAATAAGAAATTATTGTGGCCTATTCCCAGCCGTCCCCAATCTTCATTATGAAAATCAACATATTCCAACCTCGCCGATCCGCCAAAAGAAACGTACACGTTACTTTTAGCAGAGAGTGAGGTATACTTTATCTTATGATAAAAAGTAGAAGCAGAATCACGCAGGTAGGCATAATTCTCATCAAAACGCATCAGTTTAAACGATTGCGCATAACCTGCATGGCCGATCAGCAAGAGCATGATCAGCATCGCTGACTTTTGCAATAAATAGAAATTGGAAACTCGCAAAGCTGGTAAAGGATTTTACAGAGATGAATTAGTGTTTGAGCATGTGGTGGGCATAATGAATGCCGATGCCGTAAGAGCCACCATACTTTTTCATCAGATCAGTAACTGCTACATAAGTTTCTTGTCTTGCCCAATCCCTTTGTAATTCCAGCAGGTATTGAATGGAGGTAATAGGTTTAACACCTGCATGTACCATGCGTTGTACGGACCGCTCATGCGCTTCGGGGCTAACATCGCCACAGGCATCGGTAATAACATATACTGTGTAACCTTCTTCTATAGCCGACAGCGCAGGGCCTACGATACAAACGCCTGTCCAAAGGCCCGCAAGTACCAGTTTCTTTTTTCCGGTGCCGGTGATGGCTTTATACGCGGCTTCATCTTCCCAGGTATTCATGGAGGTACGGTCAATATATCCTGAAGTAGCCTGTGGGTAAAATTCTTCTATCTCAGGAAATACCGGGCCTGAAAAACTCTCTTCAGCCACTGTTGTTACAATCGTAGGGATATTAAAGATTTTGGAAGCGCCTGCAACAATAGCGGTGTTGGTTCGTAGTTCGCTGAGCGGAATGCTTTTGGTAGCAAAAGCCATCTGGCCTTCAAAATCAATTAATACTAACGCATGGTTTTCCGGAGATAATAGATTGGGAGATGGTTTCATAAATTAAATAGTTTTGCGCCCGGTAAGACAACAAAAGTGCCATCTCATAAATAACTCATAATCAATATTATAAGCACATCTATTTAATTAAAAATATACGACATATCGTAAATTTATGATCGTACATAAATACAGGGGAAAGAAGTATTTCTGTTCACCGCGCATTCAATATCTTCTCCAAATCATCCTTAAAGTTTCTCCCGATAGGAACCTGGTGTCCGTTCAGCACAATGCGGTTCCTTTCAAGGCGCACGATCTTCTGAACAGATACAATGAAGGATTTATGCACCCGGATAAAACGGCGCTGAGGAAAAATATTGAGCATCGCTTTAATAGAACCTTTCAGCAGGATCTTTCCTGCATGCGTATAAATGATGGCATAATCCTTTAAGCCCTGGATATGCGTAACGTCGTTAAACTCCAGCTTTATACGTTGTACGCCGCTTTTAACAAAAATAAAATCGGTATTACCACCCGTGGGAATATCTTCAATATTTGTACTCTGCGATTTCAACGCCAGGAACTCCCTGATCTTTGTAATGGCCTGATGGAAACGGTTAAAAGACACCGGTTTTAATAAGAAGTCAATGACCCCAAGTTCATATCCTTCAAAAGCATAGTTGCGGTAGGCGGTGGTAAAAACAGTGAGTGGTGGATTTGATAAGGCTTTGAGGAATTCAATGCCGGTCATTTCAGGCATCTCAATGTCCAGTAACAATACATCCGCGGGATGGTTTTCCAGGTGACGCAATGCCTCGCCCGCGTTAGTGAACAGAAACACGGAAGCCACATCGTCCAGCCTTTTCAGGTGGCCGTCCAGTACTTCCAGCGCAAGCGGCTCATCATCTACAATAACAAACTTCAGCATGATGTTCTATTATAATTCAATTACCAGTTTGGCCTGAAAAGTATGCTTTCTATCTTCCAACTCAAACTGATACCTGCCCGGATAAAGCAGTTCCAGTCGTTTTCGTAAATTATCAAGTCCTATCCCACCTTTACTTTTACGGCTCCCTGAAAGCGGTTTGGAGTTCTCTATAATAACTCTTAATACTTTCTCCTTCAGTACAATGTCTGCCCTCAACCAACTATTCTCCACCTGTTTGCTAACCCCGTGTTTGAATGCGTTTTCCACTAAAGGCAATAACAGCAACGGCGCAATTTCATGTCCATTCAGTTCGCCGTTAATATTTAATACGATAGTGGCATCGGCATTAAATCTTAGCCGCTCCAGTTCCATGTAATTGTTGAGATACGTAACTTCTTTCTCTAACAATACCTTTGTATCGGTACTGTCGTACAACATATACTCCATCATCTCTGACAACTTCAATACCACATCCGGCGCCAGCGCTGATTGCTTAAGCGTTAGCGCATACAGGTTGTTTAATGCGTTAAATAAGAAATGCGGATTTACCTGGGCACGGAGAAAATTCACTTCTGCATGCAGTTTCTCTACAGTGATCTTCTGAATGAGGAGCTGTTGCCCGTACCAGTCCATACTTAATTTAAGCGCCAGCATTAAACCGATATACCACAACGTGCTGAAAAAATTGTACGACAAAGCTTCCATTAAATCACTGTTGCGCATCGGGCCTATTACGTAACCATACAGGTAATAATCAAACAGGCTTTGGGCGATCAGGTAAACTATCACAGAAACGATAAGCGACGTAAAATAGGCAACATAGCGTTTCTTTAACAGGTATCGCGGTAAGAAGTAGTGCAGGTTAAGATAAGCGATTACCATGAGCAGCAATATTCTCACCGATACACAGGCTGCAAAATACGGCATGCTGGCTTTGTAGATGAGATACCTTTTCTCATAGATGAAGAACCCGGTAACCAGGATCCAATAAGCACTATGTGCCAGGGCATACTTTAGTGAAACGCTGCGTTTCGAAAACGGCAGCGTTATCTGTTTATCCAGCAACTCCATTTTCATATATCATTCATCATAAAAGAAACTAAAAGCGTTAATCCTACAAAATAATATCGACAAACGGCGTAAATAGTAGAGGAAGATAATAATAAAACCGGGGACGTTCATCATAGCGCTCATTCATCTACTATTTTGTTTACTGGTCTACTATTTTTCTGCGCCCCTTCCTTTTCTCTTAATATTGTTATCAGAGATCCGTTAAACATCTTTCACCTAAAACTTTATATTATGAAACGTACAACATTTATCCGGCTATTTACGCTGATGGCGTTAGCCTTTACCGTATTCAGTTTCACCACAAAGGTAGGACTGGATAGTTACGAGATCTATCTCAACAACAAACTCATCCTGAAACAATCAGTGAACCAGCCGCTGAGTTTAAGAGTACTACAACTAAGTCAGGCAAGTTCCCGCGATCAGCTGCGTATCAATTATAAGCATTGCGGTTCACCCGTAACGGGTACAGACAGGAGTATTGTATTGAAAGATGAGAAAGGAAATACACTGAAGAAATGGACGTTTGCCAATGCCACCGGGTCTGATGTAAGTATGACGATACCAGTGAAAGAATTGTTGCAGCTGGAAAAGAGTAATGCAGATCATAATCTAAGTCTTCATTACGCCGCACGGGAGCTTCCAAAAGGAGAAACGCTGGCATTTCTTCATCTTAAATAAAAGGAATAAAAAAAGCCTTACAGTTTTACTGCAAGGCTTTCTTCTTTTTAATATCTTCAGTCCCGCTTACGGATCAGTTCTATCAACCCTTCATTCTCAATAATGATCATTCCATGCCGATCTGCCGTGATGCCTTCTTTCAACTGATAAGTATACCTGGGCACATTGCCTTCCATCACTGTTGGCAGGTATAAAAACCGGAAGCTGCCTCCCCGCTCTTTTAACGCCTCTCCTACTTCAATAATGTGAGAGGAAATAATAAAAAAGCAATGTTTATTCTCTGAAAAAGCAGCCGTAATAGCCAGTGTGGCGTCAAAGGCATCCTTTACATTCGTGCCTTTAAACAACTCGTCGAATATCACCACCAGGTCTTTTGACTCTCCTACCTGCTCCGCTACACTTTTCACCCGTAATACTTCCGCATAAAAGTGACTATAGCCATGCTCCAGGCTGTCGGGTACATTAATAGTAGAGAAAAGACCGTCTTTTACAGAAAATTCCATTTCTGTTGCCGGTACCGGAAATCCCATGTGCGACAGGTAAACGGCAATGCCAAACGACTTCATAAATGTAGACTTCCCCGCCATATTCGCACCGGTAAGAAAAGCAACATTGGACCCCGGATCAAATGAAATATTGTTAGATACCGCATGTTCCACTGACGGATGGAACAAACCACTGATGTTGAGTACATTTTTATGTTTTGGTAAAGCCTTCGCATAACAAAAATGCTTTGTCCGCGCAACAGTGGATACGGCTATATATACATCAAACTGATAAATAATATCTATCAGGGTCTTCATCTCCCCGAGGCATCCTGTTCTCAGCTGGTAATCATATTTTATCAGTTTCAGCAGCGATAGCTGCTTCACATCAGTTTCTTCCCAGAGCCATTGCAACCGCCTGTCATTAAAGATCTGCCGGACTTTTTCGAAGTGTTCCTGAACGGGGCTGTAGGCGCCCTGCTGCTCCAGTTTGTAAACGAAGTCCCTGAAAGCAGTTAACAAGGCGATAGTGTTACCCAACCCTGCCACAAGCAGGTCATAACCAGTATCGCGTATCACCGTTTTAAGCAACTTCCTGGACACTATATTCCACGCGGCCGCCGGCATATTGGTGGCCGCTCCGGTGGTAAGATAATTTTCTACAACATGGAATGCTTCACCACTGAACGGGAAGGCCACCGGATTCTGTCCAAAGTACTGAAAGATACTACTGCGTTCATTGATGGCAACAGGATCTGTCAGTGGCTGCCGGAACATATCATCCAGCAATTTCCTGCCACCATTGGTTATAACGCTATCGAATATACGATATATGGATTTGTTGTTGTACCTGCCGGGAATGTTCAGATCATCAAGCGTCTGTTTGTCTGCGAGAAAACTCATGCGTCCTTGTTTTTATCTTTTTTTTTGCTGATGATATCCAGGATACCTTCGTTATTGATAATAAGCATCCCATGCCTGTCGGTGGTGATACCGGCAGCTAACCTGTACGTATAAACGGGTTTGTTATTTTCCATTTTTGTAGGAAGAAAAATAAAATGGATGTTCCTGCATCGTTCTTTCAGCACTTCTCCCGCCTCTGTTATATGTGTTGAAATCACAAAAATACAATTCTCTCTTTCTGCAAAAGCAGCGGTAACTGCCACGGTGCCTTCATAAGCATCTTTTACGTTGGTGCCTCTGAAAAGTTCATCAAAGATGAGGAACAGGTTCTTTGCTTTGGATAGTTCCCTGGCGATCTTTTTTATCCGCAATACTTCTGTATAGAAATGACTACTGCCGGAAGAAAGATCATCCGGTAAATTAATGGTCGTATAAATGCCATCCCTCACGGCAAACTCCATTTTCTCCGCGGCAACGGGAAAGCCCATATGCGCCAGGAACATAGCGATACCTAAGGATTTCATAAAGGTAGATTTGCCCGCCATATTGGCGCCGGTTAAAAAAACAACGTTGTTCTCCGGTGTAATATGTATCGTATTGGGTACCGCGTTTGCTACCTGCGGATGGTAAACGCCCTCCAGCCGTATATGATGGCTCCCCGCATCTAAGGCAACAGGGAATACCAGCTTCCTTTCCGTAGCCACCCTGGCTACGGTAATATACACGTCCAAATGATAGATCAGGGATAACATTTTGCTCAGCTCTTTGCTGAGCCGGAACCTGAGCAGCTGGTCATATTCCACTACTTTGGCATAAGCCAGCTTACTACCTGCGGGTTCCTGCAATACCTGCTCCAATGCCGGGTCCTGCAGGAGCTTTTTCATTTCCGCCATATCCGCCCCGTAGGGGTTATCGGTGGGCAACGTTGCCATATAAACGAAAAAGCCCTGCAGCATATGCAGCATCTCTATCACCGACCGGATCCCGTCGCTGACCGCTTTAAAGTTATTATCCGCCGCGATCAGGTTGTTGAATTTCCTCGCCAGCGTATTCCCTTCCGGCGATAAACGGGTCCGGTCGTCCTGTATAGCCAGGTAGCCTTCTATTACATCAAACAAACCGCTGCTGAAAGGGAAACCGGCATTAACAGACTGAAAAAACCTGATCTTCCCGCTCCGGTTATTGATGGCAGCCTTCTCCGCAAGCGGGTACCTGAACATATTTTCCAGCACCGCTGCGCCACCACGCGTACTGGTATGATTAAAAACAGTGTAGATAGAATCAGCGCCTGGTTTCCCCAGTATATTAAGATCAGTAAGGGTTTGCTTATCTGTATTAAAAATCATCTTATAAAAAGTTTAAACAATCCCTGCTATTTTCTTTTCCGTCTGATAAGCAATATGGCTCCAAATGCAAGCAGGATACCGGGCAGCACCCACAGGTAAATGATCCGCAGGAATTTCACCTGCCCCTTTGTTAACAGCACCGCTGTGTCTTCCGGTTTAGGGCGGGTGCTATCGATCGGGAATTCGCCGTAACTCAGCCAGCTGAATAAGGCGGTGTTAAAAACAAAATTTGCATTCCTTAAATTAAAACGCTGCAATTCCGCGTTGCCCATAAAGTCGGCATCACCCGTTACGATAATACGCTGCTCTTTATTATTGACCTTACGGGTCAGGGAAAGCGCTGTGGCAAAGGATTTACGTACATCTCCATTTTCCGGCGAAAAAACAACTTCCGCGGAATCTGTCACGAGGTTATCTTTTTTCAGCCAGCAGTTTTTCTCACTCGTTATCAGCAATGGTTTGATGGTGAATATACCGGTATCAGCATAAGCGAGGGCTGTTGCCCGTGGCATGGTAGCCATTGCGCTATCGTGGTGACTGTGGGCCAACGCAGGATAAAACGACGAGACGGTTTCGGTGAGATAAGGTGTGATCAGCTCCGGTTGCAGATCTTTACTGGTTTGCACCAATATACCATCCATCAACTGCACACCCAGATGTTGGAGAAATGGATTCAGGATCGCCTGTTTGCCAGGCTCTCCGGCCACCAGCAAATTCCCTCCCCTGTTTACATATTGCTTCAGTTTTTCAATACTGGCGGCAGTCATAGCCACCTTCGGATCTGCCAGTACCAGGGCTGAAATATCAGCAGGAATATCCTGTGAATCCAGGGATAGCGTATCTACATCAAATCCCTGGTTCAGGAGTGAATTACGAAAAGTAGTGAGGTTAGTGAGTACTTTGTACTCCCTGTCTCCCAGCTTATTTATACTCCGCTCCAGGTGCCCCGTCAGGAAAATTATTTTGGGCATCTTCGCCTGCAGCAACCGCTTGAATGCTGCTGATACTTCTGTTTCACTCGGCCACTGCATGTTGTCATCAAACACCCGCAGGAAAGTAGTTCTGCCTTTGTACTTCAGCTGCATCACGTACCGGTTCAATTCTGGTTTCAGGTCAATCATCTTGCGTATTTCAGCGGGCGTTTTGAACTGGTCCATCGTAAGATCCTTACTGTCTGCATACTGTTTGGCTATCTGTTCCAATGTTTTATCCTTGTAGTACCGCAACATACCAGGGCTTTCAAAGGCCGTATCATAATATAAAACCGTTTTAAGTTCAATGTTGTGTTTGAACCGGGTATATGGTTCCCAACGGGCCAGGTTCCGGTTGTAGGAGTCGGGGCGGCCCAGATCCCAGTAACGGCCCAGCAGGTTATTATACGCGGTAACTTCCAGGGGGGCATCTCCCAGTTCTTTTATAATTTTCTGTGCATTGGGCGTCAGCGTTCTTTCTTTTGCGCGGGTGGCATCATAATAGCCCACCAGTGAAGGAATAGAACTGAAATAGCCAATAACCAGTGTGGATACTATCACAAAAGTGTATCGCCCTGCTTTTACGAGCGCCGGTTTGGATTCCATGCCGGCTTTCAGCTTATAGATACTAAGCCCGAGAAAAAGGTACACGATGGCCACAAAATAGATGACATCCTTTGACGTAATAAGTCCTACCAGCATGTTTCCTGTGCGGCCGGAAATAGACAGGAAATAGGTCAGCGTCCGCACAAATGCAATATCCTGCCAGAGCGTGCCAACGTAGGATAGCAACCCTATCATTACAAAAGTGCATACCGCTGCTACCACCTGGTAAGTGGTAAGGCACGACATAAACAACCCGATGGCCGAGTAGGCGCAAAGCAACAGGTACAGTCCCAGCATAGCGCTGATCAGCATACCGGAATCGGGCGATTTGATCTGGAACATACCGGAAACAACAAAAACAGTAAAAATCATCACCAGCAACCCGCTATAGATCATCATGGCCAGGAATTTCCCGAACACAATTTCCCTTACGCGGATAGGCGATGTATACAACAGCTTAATTGTTCCGCTGCTGGTTTCACGGCTTACCAACCCCATCGTGAGCAGTGGAATATATAAATATAAATTCCGCAGCACGCCACCTAATACGCCCCGGTTGCTGAGGAAAACATATTCTGTTACGCTGCCGAAAAACTTTCCGCCTGCATCCTGCTCTCTTGCTATTCCCTCTAAAGCATCCAGGTAGGTTACTCCGCATTGGATGAGGAATACAATCATTAAAAACCATGCAATAGGTGAGTAAAACAGGGTTCGTAACTCTGTTTTGGCTATTCTTAATATCGTCTTCATTAATAGGTTATTGTTTTGATGATGGATGGGATAACTGCTTAAATATTTCGTCAAGCGCACTTTTATCAAGGCTGATCTCCCGCAGTCTCCAGCCATTATGTACCGATGCTGCAACGATCCTTTCTGTAATATCCTGTTCCCCGTTGAAGTAAATGCGCAGCTGCCGTTCGGTAAGAAACTCTACCTGGGTAACGCCGTTAATTTTTAGCAGCTCTGCTTCCACCGGTGGGTTCTCCAGGTGTACGAGCACACTGTGTGGCTCTACGTAGTTGTTAAAGGTGTCCATTGTATCGGAGAAAACGATTTTCCCGTTTTCGATCATCCTGATTTCTTTACATAGTATCTGTACTTCCGACAGGATGTGAGAAGAAAAAATCACGGCTCTGTCGCGCGCAATCTCTTTGATCAGCGACCGTACCTCTATGATCTGGTTGGGGTCCAGCCCGTTGGTGGGCTCGTCCAGCACTACCAGTTTAGGCCGGTGTACAATGGCCTGTGCAATGCCTACGCGCTGCCGGTAACCTCCTGAGAGGTTCCGGATCAGTCGTTTGCTGAAATGATCCACCCCGCAGCGCTCTTTGGCTTCCTTTACGGCGGATTTCATTTTATCCTTTGGCAGATGCCGCAGGCCGGCGCAATACCTGAGGTATTCGTCTACCGTAAGATCCATGTAAAGCGGCGGCTGTTGCGGCAGAAAGCCAATATCTCTTTTAGCCTGCTGCGGATCTTCTTTCATATTAACACCGTTGATGTACACATCGCCTTCGGTCTGGTTCAACGCGCCGCATACAATATTCATGGTAGTAGATTTTCCTGCGCCGTTTGAGCCCAGTAACCCTACAATACCTGTTGGGCCGATCTCCATATTGATATCGCGGATGGCCCAGGAAGTACTGTACCGGTGGGATAACTTTTCAATTCTCAGAATACTTGATTCCATTTATTTTATAATTTTTTTTTGCAGATGTACAGTCTATGGATTTTGTTCCATTTCCGGATTCTGGGCGATGAGTATATTCGCCAGCGGAAACACATAACCAGTACTATTGGGTTCCAATGTATAGGTGGCTCCATCAAACGACCTGGTAACAGTTTTAGCGAATTGCGGATCTTTGTTCAGCCGGCGCTGATCAAACCAACGCAGCCCGCTGCCAAAAAATTCACGGCGGCGTTCATCCACTACCAGTTGCAATGCTTCTGCAGCAGTGGCAGCAGTGAGGCCGGCATAATCCGCGGGCAGGAAACGCAGCTTGCGGAGGGTGTTCAGCATATTCACGGCGTCGTCTTTTTTACCTGCACGGGCGAGGCATTCCGCTTTAATCAGCCAGGTTTCGTTGACAGAGAGGCCCGCTGCCGGCTTATCCGGCGAGCCTGAATATTTTTCACGCGACCAGAAACCCAGCCCGGTAAATGAAGGGTAAAACGAAGCACCTTGTTTTACAAAAAGTTGATAGCGCAAATCTTTTGTTCCGAGTAAATCGAGTATCGCCTGACTTAACTGCGGGGCGCTAAACGTTTGACGGGGAACTTTGCGCAACAGGATCTGCTTATCTTCAAGCTGCGAAGGAAAAATGTAACTGCTTCCGGCTACCGCTATGTTATAGTCGTACAGGGTGCTGGATAAAGCCAGCGTACTATCGGCAAAAGCAGCAGCATTGGCAAAGTCGCGCATGTTAAGATATACTTTGGATAACAGCGCATAAGCTGCCGCCTTGTTGGGTCTGAAATTAATATCCTGTTGGAGCGGCAGGATCGGAATCGCAGCCGTGATATCTTTCAGCACCTGCGCATACACCTGTTTCACCGATGCTCTTTTTAAATCCACGAAAAGGGCTGCCTTTAATAAAACGGGCACTCCCGGATCTGTTTCAGCGGTGGCTGCATCATATTGTTTGCCATACAGGTTAACCAGATTAAAATAATTAAAGGCCCGGTGTAACAGCGCTTCCCCGAGGAGCGTTTGTTTTAATAACATATCTCCCCCTTTACTGTCCATTACTCCATCAATCACAATGTTATAGGTATACATGGTAGCATACAGCGTATTCCAGTCATAGTCCTGGGCAAGATCCGTATAAACCGGTTTACGCCAGGTATAAATAGCCTTTTGAGTATTATTGGCTTTAATATTATTCTGGATCTCCGGTGCGATGAAATCCACATCGTCACAACTCACCAGCGGAGCCGACCCGAACGCCGCTTCCTGCTGATCCCGGTTATTCAGTAAAAAACGGTAATCTTCTGTATATACCAGCACACGCTGCCCCTGTATGGGCACATCTTCCACATATTTACGGCAGGAAATCATGCCGGCACTCAACAATAAAAACGCAATAATTATTTTATAGTGACGCATACTTTTCGGTTTAATGAATTAGAAACTCAGTGCAACTCTGAAAGAATAATTGGTTAATGGAGGAAGCTGGTAGTTATTCCCTGTTTTGTACAGGTAATCGGGATCCAGCTTTTCCTTATTGGCCGCCCAGATCATACCCAGGTTGCGGGCCACTGCAGAAACGGTCATGCTCTTCATTGCTACCTTTCCGAGCAAAGCAGCAGGGATGTTATAAGACAACATCACCTGTTGCAATTTGATATTGCTGCGGCTTCTTACCAGCAGGTCCGATTCTATATACCGGTTAACGCTCGCATAAAAATTGGTATTGGCGCCAAATATCAGCCCGGGAACATTGGTAGAAGCCTCATCGCCCGGCTTTCTCCAACGATTCGCCAGATCACCGGTTCTTCCTACAAAAACATTATTACTATAGCCTACGTCCTGGATAGACGGCTTCAGGAAAACACCGCCGAAAGCGCACTGGAATTGCACGTTCAGGTCGAAGCCTTTGTATTGTACCGAGTGACTGAAGCTTCCAAACCACGGAGAGGTGGTACGTCCGGAATAAACACGGACGTTCTCATATGGCGACTCCATTACAGAATACTTCTTGGAACGGTCATTGCCGTTATAGATCTGCGACTGGCCGGTATTATCCAGTCCTGCCCAGGCATAGGTAAACAGGTAATCCGTGGGGTAACCCGAGTACAACATCTCCGGTGCAAAATAAGTAGTGGGTTTTTCGAAGCGTGGATCTTTGATGATGTTCGTATTGTAAGACATATTGATAGTAGCCGTCCACCTCCAGTTTTTATTCAACACAGGCACTACATTGACGCCCAGATCCACCCCGTGTCCTTCCAGGTTAGCCGTATTAAATAAAGTAGACGTAAAACCATAAGTACCGTTAATAGGCATCTGCCAGATGATATCTGTAGTATGTTTTTTATAATATTCTGCCGAACCAAATACCCGGTTTTTAAAGAAGGAAAAATCAAGACCCCAGTTAATCATCCTGGTTTTTTCCCATCCCAGGTTTTCCATTGCAGGATTGGCAATCACACCGTAGGGATAGTTGGTGTAATAATCTGCTCCCAGCAAACTGATAGTGGTAACCGGCGCATAACCCTGCGGTGCATTCCCGCTGAAGCCATAGGTGAAGCGTGCTGCCAGCTGATCCATCCATCTGATATTACTGAACCATTCTTCCTTGCCAATATTCCACTTCAGGCCACCTGACCATAATGGGATGGCTCTTTTACGCCGTTCAACCCCCAACAGATTATAATCGTCAAAACGCGCACTTCCTGAAACAGTATATTTATTATCAAAGGTGTAAGATCCGTTCGCATAGTACGACAGCGACCGGGTGGTTTTTTCTGTGACTGGCCTGGAAGTGGCGCCGATAGACTGCGTTATGCCATAGATGTCTTTAAATCCAACAAAAGGATTCACACTACGGAAAGTATTGATGGACTTATCATAACCATAACGCATTTCCCCGCTGCCTTTATTATAGGATTCCCTGATCTCGTTACCTATCACTAAATTCAGCTGGTGCCTGTCGTTCCAGTTCTTATTTACATTGATCTGTCCGCGCAGGTTATAACTTTTCCCCAGGCCACTGCCAAGATCCAGTCTTCCGCCCGGAGGCACGCCATACACGCGGGCGCCGGTAGGACTCAGACTGGTTCCCTTATTCACCAGTATTCTGGCGTCGTAGCTATCTGGTTCCCAGTACTGCTCATATTCCGTAAACATTCTGCCCACATTACCCGAAACGCCCACTCCCAGCCAGGAAGTGATGTTGCCATTTACGGCCACATTCAATGCCAGACTATTGGCGGTATTATGGGTATTGGAATACTGCAGTTCTTCGATGGGAGAATAACCAAACGGAAGATATCCTTTACCTTCAAGATACCTGGCGGTTGATGGAATAGTAAGCAGATCGTAACGGATGTTATTACCCGCTGCATCTTTGAGCATATCATAAGGCCGCATACCACCGGATACCGTGCTCATTGCCGTTACAGCAGCATTATTTATTTTATCCCTGGTATTTCCAAAAGTCAGGTCAGTGCTTACGGTAACACGCCCGTTCAATAAACTGGAGGTATTGCCTGCTCTCAGGGAATATCCCTTGTTCATATTACTTTTATAAACACGGTCTTCCTTATAAAAATAACCGGACAAAAAGTAAGAGCTGTTTACTCCCCCGCCGGAAATGGAAAGATTATATTGTTGCGTGGTGGGCGACTGGATCATGTATTTCTCCATCTGCGAACGGTTATCCGTAGCGCCCAATGCCGCCAGCTGTGCGTTCATTTCAGCTTCTGTTATTTCACCACGTTTTTGCTTGAAAAAGATCGCCTGTACCTGGCTGTTATTTTCCGGGTAATAGCTTCCCGGCGTACTGCGCGGAACCGGATCATTGTATCGTCCTTTCTCCAGCAGTTCTTTTTCCAGGTCGACATACTGTGATACCGACATCATTTCTCCATAACCAAGACTGGGTCTGCTACTGGTACCCATCGTGGTGGAGAAACTGAAAACCGGTTTGCTGTTACGCATACCTTTCTTTGTAACCACTACAACTACGCCATTGGCTGCCTGGATACCCCAGATAGAGGCCGCTGCCGCATCTTTCAGGAAAGTGATCTGGTCGATATCATCCGGGTTGAGCAGATCCAGTGCACCATTGGCGATGGACACCTGTGAGGGGAATCCGTCTATTACGAGCAGTGGATCTAAACTTACTTTGGTGTATTGACTTACAATAGTGGACAAACCGCGGATTCTCACCGACCCGTTACGGCTTTTGCCCGCGGTGGTTTTGGTAGAAATATCCACGCCGGGCACCATGCCCTGCAAACGCTCCAGGATACTCACTACCGGTACCTGCGCCAGCTGTTTCCCGGTAACCACGCCGAATGACCCGGTAGCCCTTTCTTTCGGGAGCGCCTGATAGCCGGTATTCACTACTACCTGTACTTCCCCGAGTTTCCTGATTTCCGCAAAGAGCCGGAATGTGACCGTGCTTCGCCCCTCCAGCTTTAATTCTTTTCGCTGATAAGCAATATTAGTGGCTACCAACGTGGCATTCCGGGGTACGTTTACAAAAGAAAAATCCCCCTGGATGTCTGTAACCGCCATCAGTTTTGTATTCCGCACGGCTACCGTTACATCCGGTACAGGAAGTCCTGCCGAATCCAGGATCTTACCTTTCAGCAAAGGGATCACGGTAGAATCTGAAAACGTGATATGCTCCTGCTGGATTGGTTTTTCAGCAAGAAAAATAGTTTTACTGTCGATAGAAAAAGTTAATGGCTGGTTTTTAAATACGTTTTCCAGGAACTCCTGTAAAGGAATTTCCCTGGCGTTAATGGTGATAGGGGTAGCGCGTTCCATTAACCGGTCGTTGCTGAATACCACGAAGCCGGTTTGTTTATAAACGGCTGCAAAGATCTTTTTCAAAGGAATATCCTTCCCGGAAATAGTGACCGCCTGTGATGAACTTTTTGCGGAAACATGCAGTAAGGACGCGAAGAGGAAGAAGGTAGTAATTCTCATAATCCGCAATATTTGTATGGGGACCGGCAATAGGAATCCCTTTCGATCTACATGAGCGATTTTTTGCATAAATTTGTTGTGGTTTGGTTGATAAAAAATTCGTTACACCGAAATTTTAGTTTAGCCGGCTACCTGCCGGAAGCGCTCCTACTGCTTCCGGCTTTTTGTTTTTCCGGCTAATCCTGTTTGACAATCTTTTTTATGATGATGATTATTGTGTGACTACCAGTCGTTTGCCCTCTTCAATATTTAAATGTACTCCTGTGCTGTTCAGACCTTTGATGAGGCCCGCCAGGCTTATATTCCTGCTGATTTTTCCATAAAATTTAATATCGGGTACAGTGCCCCTGTATACGATTTCCACATCGTACCACCGTGCAATCTGTTTCATGGCATACTTCAGGTCCATTCCGTCGAAATCGAAAAGACCGTTTTTCCAGGCCATGATTTTATCGATGTCTGCATTATCGATAACCCTGGGTATTTCCGACAATTGCAGTTGTTGTCCGGGACGGAGTACTATGCCCTTGCGGGAGAGATCTGATGCGTGTTCTTTCAGCGATATCACTTTCACCGCGCCTTCCAGCAGGGTGGTATGCTGACTTTCTTCATTTGCATAGGCATTTACGTTGAAATGGGTGCCCAGTACTTCAATACGGGCGTTGTTCAACACGGTTACCTGGAATGGTGTGCGGGCATCCGGCGCCACTTCAAAATATACTTCTCCGGTGATCTCCACATTCCGGTGCTTACCGTCAAATACCGTAGGATAGCGGATAGAGCTGGCGGCATTCAACCACACCTGCGTACCATCCGGTAAGGCTACCCGGAATTGGCGACCATTTGGGGTCGTAATTATATTATAGGCAATTTCATTGTTTTTGTTTCCGCCCCGGCCGTATACCAGCGCGCCATTATCGAGTACGATGGGAGTGCCATTCTGCGTGGCTACCACCCCATTAGCGAGGCTGTCCAGTGCAATGCTGGAACCGTCTGCTAATTTCAGTATAGCGCCATTTTTACCGGGTGAGATATCCGTTACCGGTGCATTATTTGTAAAACCGGTGGGAGCCTGCCGTTGGGACTGGAACCAGTATAAGGCGCCGGCCATAAATATAATAGCCGCAGCTGCTGCTGCCCATTTCCATCGTTGCAGGAAAGGAATCCGTTGCTCCGGTGCTGGTTGTGTATGCGGTGAATGCCTGGCCAGAAAATGTTCCAGTGCTTCGTTTTCATTATACTGTGCAATCAGCTTTAGCGCCACCTGTTGAACGCCTGCGTCATTAATATCATCCCATAACTGCCGGCGCTGCTCATTATCAGCGATCCACGCCTGTAACTCCGACGCCTCTTCCGGGGTCAGGTTTCCCTTTAGATGCTTGCTGAGAAGGCCCGCTATAAAAAGGGCATTTGATTTTGGTTCATCCATGTTGGCACTGCGCTTTCCATTAATACGACGTGATAACCTGGTAGTACCAAAGCAATCTGAAAAAAATTATGAATGGGCAGATATCAGCAGGAGAAGAACAAAAACTTCCGGTGGGAGCCGGCGTTTTAACAACATCACGCCTCTCGATTTCTGGTTTTTTACGGTTTGTACAGACAGTCCCAGCTCACGGGCAATTTCATCGTTTTTCAGGCCATCGATATAACCCATACGTATAATTTTACCGCATTGTTCCGGTAGCTGGTTGATTTCATGATGGAGTTCATTGAATACTTCCAGGCGAATCATTTCAAGATCTGCCGCGGTTTCCCACTCCGCCTGGGTTCCAAGAAATACGGCCTGCCGCTCTTTACTGTGGATAGAACCCTTGATGGTATCAAAGCAGGCATTGCGGGTAGATTTATACAAAAAATCCTTGAGGTGCCTGATATCTTCAAATACCTGGCGCCTGTTCCATAATTTTAAAAACACTTCATTTACCAGATCTTCCGGATCAGCAGCTTCCCGGATAATCTTTTGTGCGAAAGCACACAAAACGGCATAGTACTCTCTGAAAACAACAGAAAACGCCGCTTCATCAGCAACAGCAAGCCGTTGCAGCAGTTCAGCTTCTCCGTATGGTTGGCTACGTTCAAACGATTTAATCAGCTCCATCCCCGCTTATATGATATACTTTAAAAAATGAATAATCATGAAGCCGGCAATCAATCCGTGCCTGCTTTTAATTAGGATTATTCATCATGAAAGGAACAACCGGATCATAACCGGCATTGTTGGTTGACGCTTAAAAATGGATTCCCTTTATTATGTTATAATGGTTGCCGCTATAAACTATCCATCTGCTTTATACTGCCACTGTTCCGGGATAAGCCGTAAAATACTATTTTACCGGCCAATTTCACAAATTATTGTCATTTCGACAAAAATAAATGGTACCGGTTATTCAGGCAATAGCATCCGGGAAAGTTCTGTATAAAGGAATATTACATTTTGTATTATTAGCAAAACTAATTAATTTTAAAGAACAGCTGATTCGTGCGTAGCGATAGTAAATAACAAATCCTAAGAACCCTGCATCCTTCACCGGCTGCATTATACAGTATGCTTACCACGCTGTAAAAATATCAACACTATATAACATTTACCGTTACCCGAAGGCCAGTTGTTTGCATTCATTTACTCAATCAATAACCACGGACGCCTAACCGGTTTCCACAGATTATCTTACAGGCGGCATTACCGCACAAGTGAATAGTTCCTGCTATGCAGGTAAACTACCATGCATATTTTTGTATCAGACAAAACGGTCCGCATCCTGTGGCGGTAGTATACTTTTATGTCCTCAAATAACCATTTAAAACCGAAATACACAAACTATGGAAAGCCTGCAAACAATCCAAAGTAAAGAGATGGTGGAGATCCAATCCCAAGCCATTGCGTTAAACCATACCGGAAATTCAATCAAAATATTATCAAAGGAAGAGATCTTTAAACTGATAGATGTTCATGAACCTTATTATGCCCTGAAGGATGTAATTGTTTATGCCGGCAATTTTGCGACCGCCAGTATAGAAGTAGAACAACCTTTGGGAGATGAGATCTTCCCCATCGGTGCGGCGGAGGCATGCAGGCATCTTGCTATCCTGGGATCGGTATGCTGTGCATTGAGCAACCCCGTAAAACAAAAGCACTACTATCTTGCCCATCGCGGAACATACAAAAGGGCCATTGAAAAAACACATTACACGGGAAAGAAATTAGTGGCAACAGCAACCTGTACTTTTTTCAGTAAAAGAATGGCAAATATAAAAGCCTGTTTGCTTGATGAAGACAATCAACTTATCTGTGGAATAGAAAACAGTTTCCATGTAGTTCCTCATGCAATATTCGAACGGCTGTATTACAATTTTCATAAAGAAATACCGGATTTCGGATTAAAGAATCCGTATCATCAAAAGAAGCAGCTTTTTGATGTACAGTTTTCCGCCCTCTCAGCGTCTGCTTCGTTAGGCAAAATACAGGATGATTATTGCGCAGGACACTTCCCTCACTTTCCCGCGATGCCGGTAGCCATCCTAATGAATACACTGCTGGACCTGGCTGCTGCCTATATTCATCACATCACTGACGATAAGTCATTAAAAATGTATGTCAGGGAAATGACTTTACTGGCAGATAACCTGGGGTTTTCAGGAGAAATAGTAGTGTTGCATGTTAAACAGGAAGCTTATACCAATAACCGGTTTAAGCTGCGTTGTACCGCCACATCCACTGACAATAAAAGTGTAGGCGACGTTAATGTTATTATAGAAACTGCTGCTTTCACGGATTTAACGTTGGAGTAACATTGTCCTGCTACTTTCGATAAAATAAATAATCACCGCTTTGACTTCCTTTTTGAATCCAGTAGACGTGATGGCATTTGATAGCATCTATCATCAGTATCACCATGCAGTTTTTAAGAACATCTGCCGGTTGGTTGACCGGCATGATATTGCGGAAGACATCCTGCAGGAAGTATTTCTCAGCTTCTGGGACAGTCGCCACCAGCTGGACCTTACACAGGGAGCCGGCAACTGGTTATTTGCAGTTAGCTATAATAAATCATTGCAGTATTTAAAGAAGCTGGCCCTCGAAAAATCAAAACTGTCCGTATATCCTGCTATCCGGGATACAATGGAAGAGGATAGTCCGGGCCTCCGGGAAAGCCGGCTGACGCTGATCGACGAGGCGATCGAAAATCTTTCTCCCCGTAAAAAGAAAGTGTTCCAGCTATGCCGTCTGGAAGGTAAAACTGCCAATGAGGCCGCCCGTATTCTCGGCATTTCACATCATACCGTAAAAGAATATCTCCAGTCCTCTTCTGAGTCCATCCGCTCTTACATTGCCTCCAACCAGCCTACTGTACCGGTTTTGGGGGCTATTTTCCTTACTATTTACCTGTAACAGGAACGCCTGTTTTTTTGTTAACAATTCCGTAACCTATACCTATCCCCTCTTTTTCCCCTCTTCTTACTTTTTATACCTGAAAGATATGAAACAGATTATTGCGCTGATACAGAAAATAAAAGACGGAAAGGCTACCGCGTCCGACGTGGTGCTCCTGGAAACAATGCTGGAGCAGGAAGAAGACGCAGTGCTGCGGCAGTCGCTGCGGGAAGCCTTTGACCGCGCAGTGATCACCGGCGAGCAAACGCTGACACCTGAAAAAACTGCTTCTATATTAATGCAGCTCCATAACAGGATGGAAGCGCAGGAGGCACAAATACAGCGTTTGCCAACACGGAGCTGGCACAGCAGGTTACTGCCATATGCCGCAGCTGTTGCCGGATTGATATTGCTGGCGGGCCTCGTTGCCATGTATTACAGCAACCTGCAGAAAAAAGGGTCCGGCAATATTGCTGTGGTGCAGCAGCATGTGAAGTTCATCCGCAATACTACCCTCAAAACAGTGACCATCACTTTGCCGGAGGGTTCCCTGGTAACAATGGAACCGGGCGCCGCTTTGTTGTATGCAGATAGCGCTGTACGCAATATCACGCTGCAGGGTAAGGCCGTTTTTAATGTGAAAGCAAACAGGAATAATCCGTTTACAGTATCTGCCGGCAATACTGTTACGATGGCATTGGGAACCTTGTTTACGGTAGATGCGCAGCATCCGCAGATGGTAACTGTAAAACTGGAAACGGGTAAAGTACTGGTACGTACAAAAGATGGCACTACTAGAGAAGATATTTATTTACAACCTGGCGAGGAATTTCATTTCGACAGCGCCCTGCATCAGTATTCAGTAGCGAAAGCAGCGGCCGGTGCAGCACGTTCTGCCAAAGGAAATGCTGACACAAAACATGCGGTACTGATGGCATTCAATAATGCGCCACTGGACAGTGTACTCGGTAAACTTGAAACTGCTTTTGGCATCAACATCCGTTATGAGCAAAGCGATGTTGACGGCGCCTATTTCACCGGCCAGATATTAAAAACAGATTCATTACAGAATATCCTGCAAGTTATTTGTCAGCTAAACAACCTGGAACTTACACCAGGAGAGGGAAATATGTCAATCAGGAAGATCAGATAACATCATTCATCTACAGCTATATAATGCATTAACACCTGCAGCATGTGCACGTGCCAGGCTATCTATTTTTAAACTTTAACTAACACCTGTCAAAAAATGATCAGACTTTTAAAAAGGTACCTCTGTGTGCTTTTAGTGTTCAGCTGTGTACTGCATGCCCATGCGCAGGACACAGACATCGCCGTAACTATTAAAGGTAGTGTTATGAGTGAAGGTGGCGAACCACTGCCCGGCGTGTCTGTAATGGTTAAACAGCGTAATGGCAGCGATAAGATAAACACCACCACAGATGAAAAAGGGGTTTTCAGATTACAGGGAATGAAAACCGGTGCCCTGTATGATTTTACGTTTAGTTTTATTGGTTATGAAAACAACCTGTTAAACGGGTTCCAGGTAAAAGACGGGAACAGCAACCTGTTGCTGATCCGTATGAAAGAGGCCAGCAAAGGACTGAATGAACTGGTGGTAGTGGGTTATGGTACACGTACAAAAAAAGAGCTGACAGGCTCCGTATCTTCGCTCCGTTCGTCTGACCTGAAACAGCAGGCAGTTACCTCTTTTGACCAGGCGCTGGCCGGTAAAATGGCCGGTATCCAGGTGATGCAAACCAATGGCGCACCCGGCGGGAATGTTTCTATCCGCGTGCGTGGCGTAGGTTCTATCAGTGCCGGCAATAATCCGTTGTTTGTTATAGATGGCCTGCCTATTACCAACGATACCCGCAGCGCTTCTCCCGGTGTAAATAATTATCAGCAGCCTTTTAACCCGCTGGCATCTATCAATGTGAATGATATTGCGTCCATCGATGTGCTGAAAGATGCTGCATCTGCCGCCATTTACGGTTCCAGGGGCTCCAACGGCGTGGTACTGATCCGTACCAAAAAAGGAGAAGCCGGTAAAATGACTGTCAACTACGACGGCAGTTATGGCCTGCAGGAAGTAAACAAGCATGTGGATGTACTGGACGCATATGATTATGCAAAGCTCGTGTATGAAGGCCATAATAACGCTTACCTGGATGCTGTGCCTACCGGCAAACCAACAGATCCAAACAGTGTAAGACCACAAAATCCTTCTACCCGGATTCCGCCACAGATACTTCCTTACCTGGAAGGTAAACCCGGGCTCACCAATACCGACTGGCAAAAAGAAATTTTCCGGCAGGCACCCATGCAAAGTCATACGGTTAGCGTATCCGGCGGCAACGAAGATCTTTCCTACTATTTCTCCGCCAACTACTTTAACCAGGATGGTATCGTGATCAACAACAACTACAAGCGCTATTCCAGCCGCTTCCGTGTTGATGGCGGCTCCGGTAAATTCCACTTTGGTGTGAACATGACGCCTTCCTATACCGACAACCGTTTGGTGAATGCGGAAGGCCCCTGGTTTGCGCCTAATTCCGGCGTAATTGCACTGGCACTGGGCTATGCTCCTATTTTCCCGGTGCGTAACCCTGATGGTACCTTTGCGGACTCGGTGAATGTATGGGGATACGGACAAACCAACCAGCTGAATCCCGTAGCAGTAGCTTCCCTGGTGAAAGACCGGATCAAAAACTTCCGTTTAACGGCGAATGCCTATATGGAATATGAATTCATTAAAAATCTGAAGTACCGCATTGTTGCAGGCACAGACCTGAACAGTTTCCGCAGGGATTATTACCGGCCGTCCAACTTACCGCTTCCTTCCGGTACGCTGCCATCTGTAGCCACAGGTTTCTCCAACACGGATATGTACACCAACTGGCTTACCGAGCATACGCTTACCTACAATAAAACTTTTGGTAAACATAAATTAGATGTACTCACCGGGTTTACGGTGCAGAAAGAAAACCAGGAACACAATACCCTTACTGCCAACAACTTTCCCACGGACATCGTTACTACCCTGAACGCGGGACAGGTAAATGCAGGCGGTTCCAGCCTGGAACAATGGAGCCTTAACTCCTGGCTGGGCAGGGCGCAATACAGCTACGCCAACAAATATTACCTGACTGCCTCTATCAGGCGCGACGGATCTTCCCGTTTCGGTATCAACCGTAAGTGGGCATCTTTCCCCGCGGTATCAGGCGCATGGCAGGTTTCCAACGAACCATTTTTCCGCAGCATAAAACAAATCAGTTCTTTAAAGATCAGGAGCAGCTATGGTCTTACCGGTAACTTCCAGATCCCGAACTATGGATCGCTGGCACAGATGAGTAATGCTAACAGTAACTACATCCTGGGGAACCAGACGCTGGTAAACGGCGTGTCTGTTACCAGTCCGGCTAACCCCAACCTCACCTGGGAAAGTATGGCCAGCTTTGACCTCGGGTTGGAAATAGGTTTGTTTAACGAGATGTTGAACTTTACGGTTGACTACTATAATGCGAAAACCACCAAGCTGCTGCTCAACCTGCCTGTTCCCGGCGCATCCGGGTTTAGTACCTATCTGCAGAATATCGGCGCAGTAAACAATAAAGGGCTGGAAATATCACTGTCTTATAACAAAAAAATCGGGAAAGACTGGCAACTCGAAGGAAATGCCAACATTGCCTTTAACACCAATAAGGTAACCAGGTTAGGTGCTTCAGGCGCTCCGATCATTGCCACAGGCGGCACCGGCAATACTTACTTCATTACTAAAATTGGTGAAACCATCGGTTCTTACTACCTCTACGTGGCAGATGGTATTTACAAGGATCAGCGCGACCTGGACACATCCGCTAAAACCAGCAATCCTACACACGTAGGCGATCTGAAATTTAAGGATATCAACGGCGATGGTAAGATAGATGCCAACGACAGGGCTATTGTGGGCAGTTTCCAGCCGAAATACATTTTTGGATTCAGCAATACGGTGCGTTATAAGAATGTAGATCTGAGTATTTCTATCCAGGGCAGCCAGGGTAACAAGATCCTCAATCTCTTCAGACGTTATATCGCCAATGTAGAGGGTAATTTCAATAACCTCAGCGAGGTAAAGGATCATTATGTTTCTCCGGAAGATCCGGGGAATGGTAAAGTAAACCGCGCCAACAGGCTGGCTACAGGCGGTAACGGTATCACTTCATCCTGGCATGTGGAAGACGGATCGTATGTACGGATCAGGAACATTGCGCTTGGCTATAACTTCCCCACCGCTATGCTGGGCAGGGCAGGCATTTCATCTGCGAGGATCTATGGCGCCGTTCAAAACCCGTTCACCTTCTCCAAATATTCTTTATTTAACCCAGAGATCAGCAACCGTACGGAAAACGCACTTACAGCCGGAGAGGACTATGGTTCCTACCCGCTGGCACGTACTTACATGATTGGTCTTAACGTCACTTTTTAATACAGCAAACCATGAAAAAATATAAACTTTATCTTCCGGTACTGGTATTAACTTTTGCCTCCTGTAATAAAGAGTTCCTGGATCTCAACCCCGTGTCTACCATAGCACCCGGCCAGTTCTTTAAAACCGCCGGCGATGCGGTAACTGCGGTAAATGGCTGTTATGCTTCACTTGCGCAGAGCAGTCAATACGGCGCCACCTTTGAAATACTGATGGAAGCCCGCGCGGACAATTTTACAGACCAGGACCCTTCTTCCAATGCCGGTCAAAACTACCAGATCAACCGCTATTCAGATAATCCCGGCAATACCAACTTTTACAATGCATGGGTAGGCGTATATAACGGCATCTTCCGGTGCAACACGCTGTTGGCTGCTATTGATGGCATCAGCATGGATGAAACATTGAAAAACCGTATTAAGGGGGAAGCGCGTTTTATCAGGGCGCTGGATTATTTTAACCTGGTAAGGTTGTGGGGAGCAGTACCGTTGCTGACTACTACCACAGATCCGGTTAATGCTGTAAACCTTAAACGCGATGATGTAGTCTCCATCTACAAACAGGTAGAAGAAGATCTTACTTTCGCCGCCGCCAACTTACCTGCAACATACGCTGCTACAGAGTCAGGGCGTGTTACAAGCGGCGCAGCAAAAGGATTACTGGGCAAGGTATATCTCTACCAGAAAAAATATGCCGCTGCTCAAACCGTACTGCAGGATGTAATAAACAGTAACGTATTTACACTGCTGCCTAAAGTAGCGGATGTATTCAGCACTACCAATAAGTACAATGCGGAAATACTGTTCGCCGTACGCTATGCAAAAGGTGTAGCCGGCCAGGATCATGGCTTCTGGTACGCCAATTCACAAACGATCACAGTAGATACCACACTGCTGAAAGCCTATGACGACGCAGATCTGCGCAAACCGCTGTCGGAATCCGTTAAGCCAAGCGGCAATGCCAACATGATGCCGCGTAAGTTCGTGGACGAACCCATTAACGGAAACGCTGGCAACGACTTCCCGGTATTACGCTTTGCAGATGTGCTGCTGATGCAGGCAGAGATCCTCAATGAGCAGGGATACAGCGCCGCGGGCAATGCGTTTACTTACCTGAATATGATACGTACCCGCGCTGGTCTTCCGCAGCTAACGGCCGCCAACCTGCCGGACCAGGCCAGCTTCCGGAATGAAATATACCGGCAACGCCGCCTGGAGCTGTCATTTGAATGCGACCGCTGGTTTGACCTGCTACGTACCAACCGCGCCGTTTCCGAAATACTGGCTAATAAAAAGGTAAGTCTGCCGGCCTTCCGTCTCATTTACCCCATACCACAGCAGGAACTAGATATCATGAATAACAAAGCTACCTTCCCGCAGAACCCGGGATATGATTGATAAAGCAGAAGAGTTTTTATAAGCGGCACCGGTTATTTCCTGGAGAAGTAACCGGTGTCGTATTTTTTAGCACCGGTTTACCTGAAAACTTTTTGTAAGAAGGCGCTGGAGTAGTCCATCGTTTTATCAAACCACGGGTCGAAAAACCAGAACGGGGTGCGGCGTATCCGGCAGCTCATGGGCTTATTTCAGGTAACCGCTTCCAGGAATACTGCGAAAAGGCCTGTACAGCCACTCCCATGCCTACAGTCAATACAATGCCTATCTTTCGTATATTCATACCAGTTATTTTTCGTTGTAAACGGGATTCCATCCACCTAATATTTTTACCGGCGTATATTCTTTTGCCTGTTTGCCGCTCAGCTGTTTGCTCCACGGCACCCTTCCTGTAACAACAGCCCCTTCTCCCCTGTTATTATATTCTGCGTAAAAAGCAGTTTGTTCATTCTCTGTTTTATCCCAGTTGTGCCAGCCAACCGGCAGGATATGCTTTCCCAATTCGCAACGGATAAAAACGGTACGGGCATAGGCGCGCCACGGTCTGCCGAGGTATACCTTACCCGCTTCTTTGTTTGCGGTGATGTTACATTCCAGGAACACATATCCATATGCCTGCTCTTTTGTGGTAGCAGCAGCAGTGATATAGGAATCCGAAAGACTCCGGATAGTACAATGATGGAACAACGCCGTAGCAGGACCAAAAATGAAATCGGTAGTCCCTTCAATGACGCAATTCTCATAATACTGGCGGCTATTACTGTTGGCTGTTAGCAGCGTATCCTGGTTGCCAAGCAGCTTACAGTTGCGGATCACGAAATGATCGCCGTCCACATGCAGGGCAACGGCCTGGCCTACACGTCCTGCCGTATTCCGTATAGTCAGGTTTTCTATTTTCACGTCGTTGCCTTGTACCCATACGGTGTAGGAATTAAAAGTGCTGAGCTTCTTATCACCCACCAGCTTACCGGAATAATCATCGTTGGTAATAATAGTACTATCACGGCTTTCGCCAATGAAGGTGATATTCGTTACCCATGAAGGGATCACCAGTTTTTCAGGATATATCCCATTCTTAACAGTAATGGTAAGTGGTACGGGAGAATAGGCCCTTACGGCATTCACTGCTTCCTGGATGGTGGTATAATCCCCGCT
The DNA here is from genome assembly GCF_900168065.1 of Chitinophaga ginsengisegetis. Classification (GTDB taxonomy): domain Bacteria; phylum Bacteroidota; class Bacteroidia; order Chitinophagales; family Chitinophagaceae; genus Chitinophaga; species Chitinophaga ginsengisegetis. The sequence continues at coordinate 800,832 of NZ_FUZZ01000001.1, forward strand.
GCCATCTTTAGCCACTGTTAAGCGCGAGGGATATGTTTGCTGTGCCATTACGCCTGTGGCAGAGAATATAACGAGTAACAGGTAAAATAGTTGCTTCATGTTGATGCTGATATGGAATTCTGGGTCTCCGTTAGCAGAATCAAGCTACAGAAATATACATGCAAAAAAGTATTTTTTTACGCAATCGTTGCCGGAACGCCGTGGCATAGCATTACAGGAAATGCACTGCAACTTTATCCTATAGCACGCTGGCAAGACCAATTTGCAGTCCCCGGAGTTCAGCAAGTCCCTTCAGCCGCCCTATACAGGAATAGCCCGGGTAAGTGGTTTTAGCCAAATCATCGAGCATCTGGTGACCATGATCCGGCCGTACCGGCAGGGAAACATTCCGTTGTTTCATCAGTAACAGTAACGCACGTACGATAGCCACCATATCTGCATCTCCATCTAAATGACCGGCCTCAAAAAAGTTCCCGGATGCATCGCGCCGGGTGTTGCGCAGGTGAAGAAAATGAATGTGCGCACCCAATCGCTGAATGATGCCGGTAAGATCATTACCGGGCCGTACGCCCAGTGAACCGGTACAGTAACACAGTCCGTTTGCCGGCGAAGGAACGGCGTTCACGATTGCAAACAAGTCGGATTCTGAACTGACAACACGGGGCAATCCCAACACCGCATAAGGCGGATCATCAGGGTGTATGGCCATTTTCAACCCCAGTTGTTCCGCCACGGGCACCACTTCTTTCAAAAAATAAAATAAGTGCTCCCTTAATGTTGAAGCATCTATCCCTTTATATGTTTCCAGTGCTGCCAGAATTTCTTCCGGCGTAAAGCGACCAGTGCTGCCTGGCAGCCCCAGCAGCGCGTTCCGGAATACTTCGTTTTTTTGTTCGTCCGTATGTGTATGCAGCCATTTTTCTGCTGTTTCAATTTCAGCTGTACTATAGTCCTTCTCTGCATGCGGTCTTTTTAGCATGAAGAGATCAAACGCTACAAAGGCGGCGCGTTCATAATAGAGCGCCTTACTGCCGTCGGGCATGGTGTGACTAATATCCGTGCGGACCCAATCCAGCACCGGCATGAAATTATACGTAACCACCTTTATGCCGCAGGCGGCGAGGTGTTGCAAACTCTTCTTGTAATTTTCTATATGCGCGGGGTAATTACCACTGCGCCGTTTTATATCCTCGCTTACGGGCAGGCTCTCTACTACTGTCCAGCTCATACCTTCGGCTTCTATGAGGGACTTCCGTTGTTGAATTTCCGCTACGGGCCAAACGTCTCCCACCGGGATATGATGCAGCGCAGTAACCACACCTGCGCAACCGGATTGGCGGATGTCCTTTAAACTAACAATATCATGCGGCCCAAACCAGCGCATGGTTTCATGCATTAACATAAATGTTATATTTTTCTGAAGATGCTTTGAATACTATGGCATCTTTAATACGATCTGCGCCAGGAAAAGAAGGCTGTAAAAAGCCATGGTCAATATCCGGCTGATGGACAGCCTGACAATGCCCGGGTCAGAGACGCCGTAAAAAGATGAGCGCTACCGGATTTTGGTTGATCAATAAGTTGTTTCATAACGGGCTTTTTACGTGAAAAAATGGATTGCTGGCTGATGGGTCAGGGCTCGTCCTGTGAAACGAATATAAGAAAAAATCAGATTTACGTAACCGATTGCATTTTTTTATTCAGAAAAAGTTCATTTCCTTTGAGAAACAGCTGTACTAAAATGCCAGAAGACCGGGAAGCCACGATATACGACATAGCCAAATACCTGAATGTTTCGGCCGCCACGGTGAGCAGGGGGTTGAAAAACAACCCTATGATCAGCAAAAACACCCGGAAAAAGATTGTGGAGGCTGCAAAAACGCTTGGTTATCAATCCAATACATTTGCCAGTAGTTTAAGGAGCAGGCATACCCACACACTGGGTGTGCTGGTGCCGCGATTGAACAGTCACTTTATGTCGTCCGCCCTGGCCGGCATGGAAAATGCCGCCAACCGGCATGGTTACAACCTGATTATTGCGCAATCGCTCGAAGATGTGGAGAAGGAAAAGCGCAACGCGGCCACCATGTTTAATAAAAGAGTAGACGGACTCCTCATCTCCCTGTCGTCCAATGCGCAGGACATCAACCACCTGGAACCTTTCTTTAAACGGAAAATACCCGTAGTATTCTTCGACCGCGTGTTTCCCCATGAGGAAAGCACTTCTGTTGGCATCAATAACCACGAGGCGGCCTATAATATTACCAAACACCTGATAGGGCAAGGCTGCAAACGGATCATGCACCTGGGAGGAAATTTACTGCGGAATGTATACCAGGAAAGGCTTAACGGCTACAAGAAAGCGCTGCAGGACCATCACCTGTCCTTTTCCAAAAAGCTTTATTTATCCAGTACGCTTTCTGAGCAGGCCGGCACAGATGCCGCCAGGTATATCCTGGACTTAGCTCCCGGTGAGCGCCCGGATGCCGTATTTTCTGCCAACGACACGGCCGCCGTGTATTGCATGCTGGCGCTTAAAGCGGCAGGCCTGCGCATTCCGGAGGATATTGCCTTTGCCGGTTTTAACAATGACCCCATCAGCAGGGTGATTGAGCCCAATCTTACTACGATGGACTATTCCGGCAACAGTATAGGCGATACCGCCGCTACCAATTTAATCAATCATCTTAAAGGGATCAGCAACCTGTATACCACCGATGCCATTACGCTCCGTGCGGAAATGGTGATCAGGGCTTCTTCCCTGAAAAAATTACCGGAATAGGTTTTTTTTGCGATATTTACGCAACCGATTGCGAAAATAATGCGTAAAATGAGGCAATTTGCCACCTTTCGGAGCCCGGCACTAAAGAATTATTCCACGATTATAATACCTTGTTCCGGCATCATTGTCAGAAAGACACTAATTCCATAAAATAGTTTGTTGTCTGTATGAAAAAACACACGTTATTGATTTTATGCCTCTGCTGCGTGCTGATAGCAAAAGGAGAAAACGGTTATGATCTCTGGCTGAGATATAAACCCGTAGGAAATAAAACACTTCTGCAATCCTACCGCGAAAATATTACCACGATCATTACAAGCGGATCATCTGCAACGATGGATATTGTAAAGAATGAACTATCAACAGGCCTGCAGGGTTTATTGCAAACAACCATAGATCACGGCGCCGCTGTTAACCGCCACGGCGCCATCATTGCAGGCACTCCCCGCTCCTCCCCACTGATCAGCAACGCCGGGATAGCCATACCACTGCAACAAGCCGGTGAAGAAGGGTTTGTTATTCTTTCTAAAATACTCAACGGCAAACGGTGTATCCTCATCAGCGGTAACACAGAAAAAGGTGTGCTGTATGGTACCTTCCATTTTCTGCGGCTCCTGCAAACGGAGCAATCCATTCAACAGCTAAATATTATTTCCGCGCCAAAGATCCGCCTCCGGATGCTGGATCACTGGGATAACCCCGACAGAACCGTAGAAAGAGGCTACGCCGGCTTTTCTATCTGGAACTGGCATACGCTGCCCGGTTATATTGATCAGCGCTATATCGACTACGCAAGGGCGAATGCATCTATAGGCATCAACGGCACGGTAGTAACCAATGTAAATGCAAACGCTGTTGTGCTCACCCAACCCTACCTGGAAAAAGTAAAAGCACTGGCGGATGTGCTGCGACCCTACGGGATCAAAATCTATCTCACCGCAAGGTTCAGCGCTCCTATGGAAATAGGCGGACTAAAAACCGCTGACCCGCTGGATGCCTCCGTACAGCACTGGTGGCAGGAAAAAATAAAAGAAATATATACCTATGTGCCTGACTTCGGCGGCTTCCTGGTGAAAGCCAATAGCGAAGGGCAACCCGGCCCGCAGGACTATAAACGCACACATGCCGATGGCGCCAATATGCTCGCAGATGCTATTGCTCCTTTTAAAGGCATAGTGATATGGCGGGCATTTGTTTACAGCAACGAGAACCCGCTGGACCGCCATAAGCAAGCCTACGACGACTTTGTTCCCCTTGATGGTACATTCAGACCGAACGTATTGGTACAGGTGAAAAACGGGGCCATTGACTTCATGCCAAGAGAACCCTTTCACCCGTTGTTTGGCGCCATGCCTAAAACACCGCTGATGATGGAGTTCCAGGTAACGCAGGAATATCTCGGTCAGGGTACAAGCCTTGTATTCCTCGCGCCGTTGTTTAAAGAAACGCTGGAAAGCGATACATACAGCAAAGGCAAAGGCAGCACCGTAGCAAAAGTAATCGATGGAAGTTTGGAGCATCATCCTTTAACCGGCATGGCCGGCGTGGCTAATATTGGCAACGACATCAACTGGTGCGGCCATCCATTTGCGCAGGCAAACTGGTATGCGCTTGGCCGCCTTGCGTGGGACCACACTATTTCCAGTGAACAAATCGCGGATGAATGGCTGCGGATGACGTATTCCAACAACCCCCGGTTCCTGAAAGCGGCCTCCCGGCTAATGCTGGAAAGCCGCGATATCATTGTACAATATTCCAACCCAATAGGGTTGCATCATATCATGGGTACCAGTCACCACTACGGCCCCGCGCCCTGGGTAAATAACCAGCAACGCCCTGAATGGAATCCGGTTTATTATCACAAAGCCGACAGCGGCGGCATCGGCTTTAACCGCACCGCAACCGGCAGCAATGCGCTGGCGCAATACCAGCCGGCTGCAAGAGAACAATGGGAAAACATGCAGACCTGCGACGAAAAATACTTGTTGTGGTTTCATCATGTGCCCTGGAATTTCCGGATGAAAAGCGGGAAGAGCTTATGGGAAGAATTATGTTATCAATATTACACAGGCGCTGAACGTGCAGGAAAGATGCAGGATACCTGGAAAAGCTTACAGCCCTTTGTAGATAAACAAAGATTTGAACAGGTAAACATGCTGCTGAAAATTCAACATACAGAAGCCATCTGGTGGAGAAATGCATGTATCTTGTATTTCCAGACTTTCAGCAAAATGCCTATTCCGGCATCATACGAACAACCAGGCAAAACATTGGAGTACTATAAAAGTCTGCGGTTCCCGTTTGCACCGGGTATTTAACCACAGCATATTAAACCAACGAAGGACGATGACAGCAACAAAAAGAAAATTAGCTATTGTAACAGGCGGCGGTTCAGGCATTGGCCTGGCCATCGCTGAAAAGTTTGTGGAGCAGGGTATTGAAGTGGTGATTGCCGGAAGAAACCAGGAAAGACTGGATGCGGCCCAACAAAAGCTGGGAGCGCTGTGTCATGCGATAGCGTGTGACGTAACTGATCTTGCCGCCATCCCGGGTTTTGTACAGGGAGTAATTGACCGCTACGGTCCTGTAGATATACTGGTGAACAACGCCGGCGCCAATATGAAAAAGGATTTTACGGAAGTAACGGACGAAGATTTTCAGCAGATAATCCTTACCAATCTTACGGCCGTTTTTGCGATGAGCCGTGAAGTGGTAAAAAACATGCTGCAGCAACAGGCGGGTTGCATCATCCATATCAGCTCTATGGCTGCGCAGTATGGCATCCCAAAAGTGATTGCCTATTCCGCCAGCAAATCTGCTATTGACGGGATGACCCGGGCGATGGCCGTGGAGCTGTCGCCCAAAGGTATACGCGTAAATGCCATTGCCCCGGGGTTTATTTATTCCGATATGACCGCAAAGGCATTGGACAGTGACCCGGAAAGAAAAGCAAAAGTATTTGGCAGAACACCGATGGGAACAATGGGGCAACCTGCCGACATCGGCGAGGCGGCCTGGTTCCTTGCCAGTGATGCGGCCAAATTTGTTACGGGCGTAGTATTGCCTGTAGATGGCGGAAACAGTATTGGTTTTTAGTAACCCTTCACCGATGAAAAGGAGATTTCACCATCCATACTTATTGCTCTCCAACATTGAATTTCCACGGCCTGGAAAACGGCTTGCAGTATGCGATATCCGTTGACGATGAAGCGCCGCAAATGATCAGCATCTCCCTTTTTTTTTTATAAAGTTCCTGATATGAAAAAATTAATACTCCTCCAGTTATTCCTTCTCGCTGTATTCAGCGGGTCCGCACAGTTGAAGTTACCCCGGCTTATCCGCGACAGTATGATCCTTCAAAGGGATGAAAAAATAAAATTGTGGGGATGGGCCACCGGCAATGAAAAGGTGCAGATCCGTTTCAATGGTAAAACATACCAGACCAAAGCGGATGCAGACGGTAACTGGGCGGTGCATTTACCACCTACCAAAGCCGGCGGCCCGTACAACATGGAGATTACTGCAGGTAATAAAATTACCCTGCATGATATTTTGTTTGGAGATGTATGGTTTTGCAGCGGGCAGTCGAACATGGTGCATCAATTGAATATTCACGACGTCACCTATGCCAGCGAAATTGCCGCCGCGAATTACCCGGAGATCCGGCAGTTCCTGGTACCCGGAGGTACCAGCTTATCCGGTCCTCAGTCCGACCTGCCTGGCGGTTCCTGGAAACCTGCTATCGGGGAAGATGTCAGGCCGTTTTCAGCGGTAGCTTATTTCTTTGCAAAAAAACTCTACGAAAAATATAAAGTACCTATAGGCATCATTAATGCCAGCGTGGGCGGCACGCCAATTGAAGCATGGATGAGTGAAGAAGGTTTGAAAGCCTTCCCGGCGCCAACTGCAACGATCCAAAAAAATAAAGACACCGCTTATCTCAATAGCTTCAAACGAGCCCCGGCAAACACCATCAAACCTCCGGCAGACGCAGGATTGACGGGAAGCTACAAATGGTACGATGCCGCCTATATCCCCAAAGGATGGCGCAGGATCAATATTCCCGGTTACTGGGAAGACCAGGGCATCAAAGACCTGAATGGTGTGGTGTGGTACCGCAGGGAAATAGAGATCCCCGCTGCGATGGCCGGCAAACCCGCCAAAGTGTTCCTCGGGCGGATCGTAGATGCAGATGAACTTTACATCAACGGTCAACAGGTGGGGCGCACTACTTACCTGTATCCGCAACGCAGGTACCAGGTGCCTGCGGAGCTGCTGAAAGCGGGTAAAAACCTGTTTGTGGTAAGGGTTACCAATAACAGCGGCAAAGGCGGTTTTGTACCGGATAAACCTTACTGTATTTTTTCAGGCACAGATACCATTGATTTAAAAGGCGACTGGCACTATAAAGTGGGCGCGGCTTTTCCTCCATTGCCCCGCGAAAACTTTACTGCGGGCATCAACCTGCAAAATCAACCGGCGGCGTTGTATAACGCGATGGTGTTTCCGGAACTCAATTATACCATAAAAGGATTTTGCTGGTACCAGGGCGAGAGCAATGCCGGTGAACCCAAACAGTATGCTAAGCTGCTACCGGCCCTGATCAGCGACTGGAGAGCTAAATGGAACCAGGGGCCGCTCCCCTTTCTCTATGTACAGCTGCCGGGGTTTATGGATTATACCTATCTGCCAACTGAAAGCAGCTGGGCCATGTTCAGGGAATCGCAATTCAAAGCGTTGTCTGTTCCAAATACGGGAATGGCGGTAGCGATTGACCTCGGCGAGTGGAACGACATTCATCCGGATAATAAAAAAGAAGCAGGCGAACGCCTGGCCCTTGCTGCTATGAAAGTAGCTTATAAAGAAAATATTACTTCCAGCGGTCCGCTTTATCAATCATCTGTAGTGGAAGGGAATAAAATCGTTGTCAGCTTCACCGATGCCGGCAGTGGATTGATCACCAATGATGGCGAAATGCCCGCCACCTTTGAGATTGCGGGCGCTGATAAGAAATTTGTATGCGCCAGTGCGAAAGTAGAAGGGAACAAAGTGATAGTGTGGAGCGATGAAATCAGTGTACCCAGGTACGTTCGTTATGCGTGGTCCGACAACCCGGTGAACCCTAATTTGTATAACCGGGAGCTGCTGCCCGCATCACCCTTCAGAACGGATGAGTAAGGGCGGGGATTATTCGTAGTATTCTTTCAGCAGGCTTTTTCTTTCTTTTGTTTCAAGGTTGATGTAGTCAAATCTTTTGTATTGACAGAAGGAGCCCATCTCTTTGTCGCCATTAATAAAGATAGCGCCTGCGAGTATCACGTATTTACATGGATAGCTCGTTTCTTTCACCAGCACTTCCATGCGCCGGTCGATGGCTTCGTACATTACTTCCGTGGCCTCAAATATCTGGTTCTTTGCAGCTGTGATGCGGTATTTGTTATGCAGAAAAATCTGTTCAATGGTGTTCATCTGGAAATCCAGGGAACTGATATTGCCATCGATGATTTCGTTGTTTAACAGTTTGTTCAGCGCTCCTTTGGCCGCGCCGCAGCAGGCGGAGTTGCCGGATTGGCCGATACGGCTGATTTCACCAATGGTGCCATCTTTGGTGATGCCGATGTGCGGCGCGTAGAAGATGATGACGGCGCCGTTTTCCGGTACATGGTGGGCAAATGCGTTCATTCCTGTGATGCCTGCAAAAGGAAAGCCATTCAATCCGCCGAGGTGAAAGGGCCCAAGCATTTCGTATGCCCGTGGGGGATATTGTATCGCATTCACATCATCGCAACACATACTATCGGCATGCATCAGCTGATGCGGCTTTAAGTCCAGGTGCTTTTCAATGGTATCCAGTAAACGGTTAACTGTATCAATGGAAGTCAGCGCCCGGGGATACCATTTTCTCACGGTAGTAAGATGCTCGTTACTCATGTTTATTACATTAAGATGTTGTTAATAGCAGTGATGGGTGCGGGTAAATCTTTCTGGCCTAATATCTCTCTTACATCTATTTCAATATTCCGGCTGATCTGTGTAATGGGGACGTCGTTGGCATTTCCTTCAAAAGGATTTTCTGTGCTTTCTCCTATCTGTTCCAATACCAGGAATACCCAGCCAATCAATATACTGAAGGGGATGGTGAGCCAGATGATACCATCTCCAAACTTCTCTCCCAGCTTGGAAAACTCACCGATAAAACCTAAAGGCAACAGGGCACAAAAGGCAAACGTAAAGTAGAGGTTGATGCTGGAAAACTGCCGTGGATAGGGGAAGTTTTTGATGCGTTCTGCTTTACCCTGGTTGTCGTATAAGTCCTTCAACTGATTTTCCAGCGCTACATAATTATAATCCGATATATTGGCGGCTTCATTCAAACTTCTTAATTGTGCTGACTGAAGGGCAATGAGCTGGGTGGCCCTGTTTTTGGCAGATAGTATCTGCTGCCGCTCTTCTTCCGGTAAAAACGCTTTCAGTTCTTCTTCCAAACTACTTTCCCATTCGGGTACTTTATAGTATTTCAGGTATGCACGGTTGTAACTTCTTGTTTTTACATTCTCCCAGCTTTTTATTTCCCGTAACTGGAAACGAAGCGCTGTAAGCCATGCAAAGTGGCGATAGATGATTTGCTGATGTAATGCGGCCTCCTGGTTTTTATCTGTTACTCTTATAAAATCCCTGACCATAATGCCAAACGCGCGGCTGCTGTTTATGATAGCGCCGTAGATTTGCCGGGCTTCCCAGGTACGGTTATAGGTTTGTGTGTTTCTGAATCCGGAGATGAAGGCTGCGGCGGTACCCAGCAATGCCACCGGCACCCAGGGAATAGCGAGCCATTTCCAGTTAAAAAAATAAAACAACAGCGTAGGAACCATGCTTAAAACCAGCATGGTGTAAATCTTCGTTTGCGTCCACGGAATGAAGTGTTGTAATCTATAACGGCTTGCTGTGTTCATCTGTGCTGTTTTTTGAAGAAAATTTACTGATGATGATTCCTACCAGTACCACGGTATAAAACTGTCCGGCAATACCAAAAACGGAGGTGATCAGCTTTGTGTAATGCGCACTGGGTGTGATGTCGCCAAAACCTATACTGGTTAATGTAATACTGCTGAAATATACCAGGTCCACATAGGTGGCAGCGGGGTTTGACATATCAATGCCCTTGAACGAAGCAGGGTTCTGATAGAGGAAATACTGCAACAGGAAAGTAGATATTTCAATCAGCAACAGGTAACCGCAGGCGGAAGCAGAAATGATGTCGGCATTGATATAGCCCGGCCTGATCAGAAATCCTACTATCTGCCAGAAGATAAAAATAAAGAATACCACATAGGCCACATTCAGAAAAAGGAAATAGCCGGGATAGCGCCCCCAAAAACGCAGGCCGATGGGTAAGGCCAGTACAAGCAGGAACAGGGCGTTCCGGGTGATGTTTTTCCATTCGCCTTTTCCAATAAAAACACCCACGCTTGCCAGGCCCAGGATAAGCATATTGATTGGCCAGATTACTTCTGTGTAAAAAGGCAGATCTTTTAAAAAGATCCCGATAAACAAATGCTGCATCAGGGCAATGAGCAACACTTCATATTTATATTGCTGTAAGAATTGTTTTACGATCATCAGCGTGATGCTTGTCTAATGTCCGGATGACGGCTGTTTACTTGCTACTGATGATAAATATAAATTAAAAATCAAAGTCCCCCAACTTATTTAACAGCCGGGGGAATTGAAGAAGAGATATTACAGGTACTGCTCTACAAAACCTTTTGTATAATCCTTGATTATTTGGCGCACGCTTCTGAACTCAGACATGATCTGGTCTTCGCTGCCGGTAGCTTTGGCCGGATCAGGAAAGTTCTCGTGTAGCTTGATGGCAGAGGATGGGAAGAACGGGCATCTTTCTTTTGCATTATCGCATACGGTGATCACGTAATCGAAATCGATGCCCTTGTATTCATTGATGTTATTGGAAGTATGTGTGGAGATATCAATTCCATCTTCCGCCATAGTGGCTATTGCGCGGGGATTTACGCCATGCGTTTCCACGCCTGCGCTGTAGATCTCCGCTTTATCTCCTGCAAAATGTCTCAGGTAGCCTTCTGCTATCTGGCTGCGGCAACTGTTGCCGGTGCAAAGCACTAATACTTTTTTCATGGGTACATTTTATAAATTAGCAGCAACCGCTTCCTGGTGTGCAGGATTGGCCGGCTTCCATTGTTACCGGTATTTCCAGCGTTTTTGTTTTTGGTGATCCGCAGGTGGCGCCACGATCCGTTGCTTTGCATTGGGTGGCATCCGGTTGCAGGTTTACGACCAGGTTCTCTCCTTCCAGCAGCAATTCTTTCGGATACATCTGGCGGGTATCAAATGCAGCGTTGCCAAATTCAATCTTTACGATGGCTTTAGGATTCAGATCGAGGTTCCGTTCCACGAGATCCACTATTTTCATGGCTTTGTTAACTGCCATTGCGCGGTCTGTTTGTGCTTCTTCCGGTTCCCATAACTGCACGATGATCTCTGTCCAGGCATTTACCTTACCGCCGCAATCAACAGAAGTAATGGGCGCCTGTTTAATTTCGGTAATATGGTAAGAAGGAGCTACCAGTTTGTTGGCTGCATATTGAAACTGCAGGATTTGTTCAGGATGTTGTTGCAACTGGTCCTTAAAACTTTGCCAGGTCATTTTTGAATTACTCATGGTATAAAAATTTAAGTAGTTGTTGATATTGTATTAACGGGCGCTTCTACTCCGCCGCCATACCAGCGTTTACGGAGCCAGAAGGCAACATTTACGAGGGCAATGAGCGCCGGCACTTCCACCAGCGGTCCGATTACGCCTACAAAGGCTTGCCCGGAGTTGATGCCAAATACGCCGATGGCTACCGCGATGGCCAGTTCAAAATTGTTGCCGGCAGCGGTGAAGGCAATAGAAGCATTTTTAGCATAATCGGCACCGGCGGCTTTTCCTAATGCAAAGCTCACCAGGAACATGATGGCAAAATAGATCATCAGCGGGATGGCTATTCGTACCACGTCCATCGGGATTTGTACGATGAGTTCTCCTTTCAGGCTGAACATAACCACAATGGTAAACAGCAGCGCAATCAGGGTAATGGGCGATATGAACGGAATGAATTTTTCCCGGAACCATGCTTCGCCTTTTAACGCGATCAGGCCGTACCTGCTGATTACGCCTGCGGCGAATGGAATGCCGAGATAGATGCCAACGCTTTTTGCAATTTCACCGATGGAAACGGCTACCGTTATGCCTTTCATACCAAAAACCGTTGGCAGCCAGGTAATAAATACATATGCATAAACGCTGTAGAGCAGCACCTGGAAAATACTGTTGAGTGCTACCAGTCCGGCTGCGTACTCACGGCTCCCGTCTGCCAGTTCGTTCCAAACGATCACCATGGCGATACACCGGGCAAGACCGATCAGGATAAGTCCGGTCATATATTCCGGGTATCCGTGCAGGAACAATACTGCGAGGCCAAACATCAGCACCGGGCCAATCACCCAGTTGAGCAACAGCGACAGGGATAGTACCTTTGTATTGCGGAATACCTCGTTCATTTTATCGTACTTCACTTTTGCCAGGGGCGGGTACATCATCAGTATTAATCCTATTGCCAGCGGAATGTTGGTGGTGCCGGTTGAAAAGGAGTTGATGAAGCCGGATGAAGAAGGAAAGAAATATCCTATGCCCACGCCAATGGCCATTGCCAGGAAGATCCATAAGGTAAGATACCTGTCTAAAAAGCCCAGTTTTTTGCGTTGTGCCGGATTACAGTTTTGCATATCAATAAGAAATAAGTTCGTTTGTTAAATACCGGTTTTGGTGCTTCGCTTTTCCAGCAGCAGGGTATCGCGCCACCGGTCGCCCATTTTGCCGATCTTTTCCCGCCGGCCTACCAGGCGGAAACCATTTGCTTCGTGGATCTGTATGCTGGCGGTATTTTCCGGGAAGATGCCTGCCTGCAATGTCCAGATGCCATTCTCTTCACTTACTTCCACCAGCTTTTTCAGGAGGGCTTTCCCAACACCTTTGCCTCCTGCGTTTAAAGCAACGTATACACTTACTTCGGCTACGCCTGCGTAAACGCACCTGCCTGAAACCGGTGTAAGCGCCGCCCATCCGATCACCTGGTCGTTTTCCATTGCAACGAGGCGGCACTTGGAAAGATGGGATTTATCCCACTCTTCCCAGGTGGGAGCTGCAGTCTGAAAGGTGGCGTTACCAGTGGATATTCCTTCCTGGTAAATAGCGAGTACACTTGCTGCATGATCGGCTGTCATTGGGTAAATGGTCATAGCTATTTGTGCATTGATTTTTACGAAACGGTTGTTTGCAGGCAACTCATTGTATCATTGCAATATTGCGATATATATAAGCAAATTTTTTTAGCAGCAGGATTTCAGTTCCGCTACTTCTTTGAAAAAGGCGCCAAATATTTCACGATACTGGTTCCATACTTTTGGATTGATACAATAGCATACGCTGGCTCCTTCAATGGTTCCCTGGATCAATCCTGCAGTTTTCAGCTCCTTCAGATGCTGGGAAGTGGTAGCCTGTGCGAGGCCAAGTTCCTCTACCAGGTCGCCGCACACGCAGGCATTCTTTTTCACGAGGTATTGCAAAATGGCTATCCTGGCGGGATGCGCCAGTGCTTTAGCCATGTTGGCAACGTCGTTCTGCTGTTTGGTGAATAAATCCGATTTGGTAGCTCCCATAATATTATCTCATTAGCACATCGCAATATTACGATTACTTTCTGATTCTCCAAAAAAAGTTGTTGTCTTAAAAAAAATACGTAAAGGGCTACCTCTCAAAAATAGAGCGGTAGCCCTTTACTGTACTCAGGTACGTATTTCCCTTCGCATAAAAAGATAGTAGGAAAGCGCAAAGCACACCACGGTGGCGGCAATTAAACCGCTTACCTGCGGCCATACTACCAGCAGGCTTTCCCGCACAGAAAGCGGCGAAGGAATGGCGCCGGCCATCTGCTCCATCGTGAGAGGCCCCAGGCTGCGGACGGAAGGCATCAGCAACGTGGTGGTGGCATCGGTATAAAGCTGGCTTGGTATAAAGCGCAGGAAGGTTAAAATAATCCTGTTGTAGGCCAGCAACTGATCCTGGCTCAGCACATCGGGATCGGGCAGGAATGCTTTTACGATGATATTCAGCAACACCTGGTAAAAGACCGTAAAGAACAGCCAGATGGCGATAGCCGTTAATGCGGAAGTAGCCGTTTGCCGGAACTTTACAGACAACAGGATGGAAAGGTTAAGCCAGAACGATACATAGATAACACTTAACACCACAAAACACAGGATACGCATCACTTCCGAAGGTTCTATCCTTACCCCGGTAATAATGAGGCCGCCGCCTATCATCAGTAAGTTCAGCGACAGGAAAAGGGTGCTGACAACAATCAGCGAGGCCACAAATTTTGCATTGATCACCGAATCGCGGTAAACCGGTTGCGCCATCAGCCGGATGAGGGTACCGTTGGATTGCTCGGAGTTAATGGCGTCGAAGCCAAGACTGATACCCAGCAACGGTCCCAGGAAACCAATAAATACGTGGAAAGGAGGAAGTGTGCCATCCGTTGTGGTGAGTAGCTTCAGGTATAAAAACAACCTGTCGGGATCGCCCGCATTGGCCACCGCCTTGCTGATATTGGTCATAGACACATACATGGAGCCCAGGAAAGTAAGCAGTATCAGCAAAGCTAAAATGATAAACCGCCAGCTGCGTACCTGGTCGGCTACTTCCTTGCGCACCATCACAGAAAATGGATTGGGTACGCTGCTTTGTTTTTTCTCAACGCTTTTTGAACCTGCCGAAAAAAGACCGTTGAAATAAGCCACCTGACTTTTCATTGGATGTATTTTCCTTTAAATTATTTTCAAAATATTGTTGATAGATTTCATCGAGGCCATAGCTTTTCTGTTGCACACCGGTAACATCAAAGCCTTTGCCTACAAAGAAACGTACAATGCCGGGCGTGATATCTTCCTGGCCGGAGATCTCCACTACTGCCCCATCGACGGTTACTTTACTCACCGCCTGCATTTGCAGGAGATCCTTTTCCAATGCGCCGGTATCGCCCACCGGTGTTTTTACGGTTACCTGCACCACATAGGGCGCTGCCTGGAATAAGTTGGCCGCCAGCGTTTCAATATTGCCTTCTGCCAGTAGCCGTCCACCAACGAAGATGCCTACACGATTACACACCTGTTGCACCTGGTGGAGATGGTGGGACGACAGCAATATGGTGAGGCCCTGACGTTCGTTTAATTGCCTGATGAGTTCCAGGAAATCCCTCACGCCGGTAGGATCAATACCCAGCGTGGGTTCATCGAGGATAATCACTTCGGGCTGTTTGATCAGTACTTCCGCCAGGCCGAGCCGCTGTTTCATACCGCGGGAGAAGACGCCTGTTTTTTTATGTATGGCTGCACCGAGGCCCACTTCCTCCAGCATATTCCGCGCAACGTCTGCCACTGTTGTTTCAGGAATACCATTGAGCCGCCCTATGTAGGTAAGGTTTTCCAATGCGGTTAATTCATTGTAAAAACCAACGCTGTCCGGCATATAGCCAACTTTGCGTTTTACCGGGATCGGATTCCTGGAGGCATTGATACCGCAGATACGCGCCTCTCCGGCCGAGGGTTCTGTGAGGCCGAGGAGCATTAATATGGTGGTTGACTTGCCCGCACCATTGGGTCCGAGCAGCCCGAATATTTCGCCTTTCCCGATGGACAGATGCAGGTTGTCCACTGCTTTTAAAGAGCCGTAGTATTTGGTCAGCCCATTCATTTCAATAATTGGATGTTCCATAAGCTGCTATCTCCTGCCATATTTACGGATAAGGTAATAAACGGCGCCAAGCGCAGCTACTATCACCAGTATACCCAGCCATCCTGTGAGTGCAGATGTTTTTACCGTCATGCGGAAAGCTGCCGTAGAAGAGGCATTCGGGTTTTTAACAGAGAAGTTTGTAACATAATCTCCTGCCAGCGTTTTATCGGGTACGCTCAGTGTGGCGATTACCTCTGCATCTTTTCCGGGTTCCAGGCGGGTAATAGTGGAAGGAACAAAAGCGGCTTCCCATTGCGGGGGCGCCTGCCCGGAGAGGTCCAGATTATCGAGCGTAATAGTGCCCGTATTCTTCACCAGCAGGTGAATCTCTTTCCGGTTTCCTTCGGTCACTTCGTCGCTGAGCCGCCCGGATGGCGTGGTGAGTGTAACCGTGTAGGTGCCCTTCACTACTGCCTCGAGGTTTAACCGGGCAGAATCTGTTCCGGTAACAGCCAGCACCGGGATATTGTATTTACCGGGTTTTGTTTCTATAGCAGGATTAATTTCCAGGGAGATGTCCTGGGTCTTTTCTGAATCGATATTCAGTGATGTTACCTGTACGCCTTCCACTTTGAAGGAGGAACTCCATCCCGGGGGCAGGCTTGCAGAAAGTTGATAGACACGGGATGCAGCAGCTCCGTTATGAAGCCTGGTGTTGTAGGTAAACGTGGTGTTGGTGGCAGCTTCCATGTTGATGAGCCTTGCCGTAAAAGGTGGCGACGAATGATTGTTTACCTGGGCAGATCCCTGTTTACTGCATAACATGGATACAAGAAGAAAACAAAAGAGAGAATGCGGATTCAGCTTAATCCGCCTGCGATGGTGGTTGTTCCGTGCTGACATTGCTAACATTAGATTAATAAATAATAATTATATTCTGATGAAATAATAGCTATTTACTTCCCCATACAGCTGTGGAGAATAATGATCCGATGTTTCTAAACGGCGGCCAATTTAACAAGAAATATTAAATGCAATTGCAAAAAAAATGTGAAAATTCCGGGGTAGATTGCGGGTGCTGCACCTGCAGGCCTTCTTTTTAAACCTGATAAAAAAATGCCGAAGACCCACATCTCTGTTTATTACAGTTGTTATGATACCCCCTTGCCCGCAGACACTTTCAGCCGGCTGGTGTCCGTGCTGCCTGAAGATGCAAGGCCCGGTATATACAGGTACAGACGTTGGGAAGATGCGCATGCCGCTTTGCTGGGAAAACATTTGTTGCTATACGCATTCCGGCGCCTGCACCTTGACTATACACTTGCTGATATCCGATACACTCCTTATAAACGCCCGTATATTAAGGGGGCGCCCGATTTCAATATTTCCCATTCCGGTAATATTGCAGTATGTGCCATTGCCGGCAAAGGATATGTGGGTATTGATATTGAAAAGCCCGTTCCACTGCATGTTGAAGATTTCCGCCAGCAGTTTACCCCGGAAGAATGGGACGCCATCCGTAATGATCCGGCGGCGCCTGAAATATTCTACCGGTACTGGACCCGGAAAGAGGCGGTATTAAAAGCTGCCGGCACCGGTTTGAATGAAGCGCTGCATGAGCTGAATACCATAGATGATACCGTTTCCTATCATCAGCACACCTGGCAACTGAACCCGGTAACCATCATTCCCGGCTATATATGTCACCTGGCATCGAACGAAATGGATACCGTTATTAATACCCATGCCGTGAGTATCAGTGAACTGGTATCGATGTACGTATAACACCCCGGTGTGTAGCGTATCATCTCCATAAAACACTTAAAGACATTCCTTTATCACCCCCTTTAAATAATTGATATTCAAGCGACAAGGGAACAGGCCGCTTTTTTTGGTGCGGTATTGGTTTCCACACCTGCACATCAAATCGTATTACTATGACCAGGAAAATCCTCATCACAGAAAGCGAAGTTGATATAAAACTGCTTTTATCATCATTGCTTAAAAAGCATTACCAGATATCCTTTGTGAATGATGCAAAGCTATTATTGGAAGGAGCATTTGAGAAACCAGACCTGTTTATTTTAAACAGTCAGCTACCGGACCATAATATACTGGAAGTATGCAGACGCCTGAAATCAGATATTAACACCAAAGAAATACCGATACTGATCATTTCCGCATCAGAAGATATTGACTCTCTTATGGAAGCATGTCCGGGCGATGATTTTATCAGGAAACCATTTTCAGGGTCTGAATTACTGGCGAAGGTACACAGTGCTATTAATACAAATATTACCAGCAAATAATTGCGCTGTTTTGTATGAGCTATAAAGCTAACGAACCATTAGCTTTATAGCTCTTTTTTATGCGCTGATCTTTCCGGTGGGACTTTCCTTTGCACCCATTATCAGCAGCCAGAAACAAGTTCCTATTTCAGCAATACTGGCGGGTAATCTTATAAAAGAGGAGATACCCATTGCATCATAATGAGGCAAAAGCATCGCTCCGGAAAAATCCAGCAGGTACCCCACGCAACCGGCCATCAGCAGTATTCCCAGTATTTTAGGCAGAAAACCCGATTTAAATACCAGGTAACCAAAAGGAAACAGCCAAAGCCCCCAGAAGATCTTCAGAATCAGAATTCCGGAGTTGTACAGGTTGAGGTAAAACATGACCTGTGCCTGCAACTGATCATTGGTAAACACCTTCAGGTAGCTGTCGTCCCCTACCAGGTTGAGGACCGCAAATTTGTTCAGGACATTGACAAAAGACACCGGTACACTTATCACTGCCAGGATAACCATCAGTTTGGCCCAGTTGCCGTTAACCGTTTTGAGTAACCGGTACAGGGCCAGTGGTAAAAACAGGAAGAAGGTGTAGCAAACCAGGCTGCTTACTATACCAAGCCGGAATAAAAATTCAGCGGTCTTTATATTCAGGACCGTAGCAGGCGCATTATCCCATACAATGAGTTTGGAGGGAACATAGGCTAAACTGAAGATCCCGGTCAATACAACGACCAAATACAGTAAGCCGGCTATTCTTGCGGTTTTCTTATTAGAAAAGGATGCTTGTTTGTTCATCAGGTCAGAGAATATTCAGCGGGATTTCCACTGGTAAATAAATATACAAAATCCTGCCAATTGAGGATAACTCTTTATTGGAATAACCGGGGATATACCGGGAGATGGCGGTACGATGGCAGTAGGCATAGCTTTACCGTGCCTTCAAGGTGGACTTGATCAGGAGTTGTGTTTTAGATAAGATGCTTTCGATAAAACGGTAAAAAGAAGACTTAAAATGTAGTTTCCGGGGAGAATTTATGCAGATATAGTGCATTCGTTTATGGGGAACCGGGTGATTTGGCACTTATGCGCATAACGGTTCACGAAGAAAGATACTTCGTTGTCAAAAAAAATCATTTTCAATCAGGAGAAAAAGCTGCCTCACTCCCGCTGCCGTTGAACCTCCGGGTGTTTGGGGCGGGGAATACCGTTGTGTGTTTCCGGCTGAAGAGACAACAGCTTTCTTACATCCGGAACGCTGTTTTTCTTCAAACGCTTTTGTTTGGTGGAAGCCGGCGGCAACACTGCCATTATATCCGCGGCGAAGAAACGGCGGTTTGCTGTTGCATCTGTTCCTTTAATGCTTCTTACCTGTAAGATGATGAGCAGCATTCCTTTTCCCGGGGTGGCGGTATCCAGCTCCATGCCACTGAAAGGCTGGTTTAAGTTGATAGTGGCTGTTGTGCTGCTGCGGCCTGTGATCCGGCGCTCTTTGAAACTAATGCGTACTGCCGTAACCGTGATTTCCAGGTGGGAGAAATTTTCCTGCGACGGCAACGTTTGCGCCGGTATGCGTACCACTCCCCGTTGTGACACCACCGGCTGCTGACAGAAGAACTGCTCTGTACCGGTATAGCGGTTTATGCGGAACCCTTCTATGCCGCGGAGCGATTCGCTGTTTGTTTGGATCAGCGCTTTGTTCAGGCGGTTAACGAGCGAACCGTCGTGGTGAATATGCAACTCCGGGACGATGGCCCGCCGGATCAGTTTTCCTTTCCTGCTGGCGACGCCAAAATTCCTTGAAGCCTGCCGGGTAGCGGCGGTTTGCCTTACTGCTTCCGGCATGGTGCGAACGAAATAATTTCCGTTCCTCCGGTATCCGATGATATTGCCCAGCTTACCGGTAAAGCGGAGCAACCCGATTTGTTTTGCCATAGGGGTTAACTTTTGTTTTTAAAATGATGAAATAAACAACAACAATGGATGCGGGAGGAATGCAGAAAAATTAGTCTTTCCTGCCATGTCCTTTCCCGTTATTGCCCTTGTTGCCTTTGTCTTTATAGCCCTTGTTATCTTTTCCTTCTTTGTATTTACCATTCTTTGGGTGTCCTTTTACCACGTAATATTTTTCATCGTTGCTGTAACGGATGATCTCTTGCTTGCCATAGTTACCTTTATACTTTCCGTATTTGCTGCGGTACACATCCGGATGAAGGTATGGCTTAGGTTCATTGACTACCACTTTATACCCCCTGTTTAAATCGTAATGGTAGCTGGCGGGTAATGATGGCGCAAAGATCCATCGTCCGCCGTTGAGGTATATAAAGCGTCGTTCAGGCACATAATAATAGGCATCCACATCGGGCAGATAGTAGTATTCTGCATAATCGTAACCTACAGGGCCCCACAAAGGCTGGTTGCCGATGTTAACGTTTACATTTACCCTTACCTGCGCATAGCTGTTATTTCCGAAGAACAAACCAGCTATGGCCAAACAAGTGACTATTAATATCTTTTTCATGACCTTGTTATTTATAACCGTGTAGGTCCAAATGGAATGCCAATTTGCAGAATCCGCTATTCACAGGCGGTTTTTACGGATGAAGCGGCTATCGCCGGAAGCGTTTTTTGTTTACAAATTCTTTGAAGAAGTGGTCTCTGAAGGCGTTGCCAATAGGGATTTCGTGTTTGCCGGTATATACGGTATTATTATCAGATGAAGCTATATGATTAACATTAACAATATATGACTTACTGTTTCCTTCTATCGGGTATTTTTTTAATTCACTTCATCTCCAATTCTCTTTACTGATTTCATAGACAAAATTTAGCCTGGGTGCTTCTCCAAAATAAGTCACCTCTTCCTCGGCAATTTTTTCTGCACCAATACGGCCAATGGCAATTTGTGAACGGATGTTGTTTGCGCCGATATGGAAATAAACCTTTGATACGAATTGAAAAACATAATCCAGCATGATCGCTTTTACTGATTGGTTAATCCCCTTTCCCCAACATGAGGTAGCGTAAAACGTATAACCTATAAATAAGCTGTTATCCTGTTCATTATAGTTATAAATCCGTGTACTTCCTATAATGTTCCCGGTGGCTTTGTCCACTATTTTAAATGCTCCTTTGCTTTGCATTGCCCCATCAAAGAATACCTGGAATACTTCTCTTTTCCAACGATCCTGATTAGGGTGCTGCCGCCATATTTCCGGGTCCGATGCTACGGCATATAAAGCTTCAAAATCTTTTTCTTCCAACGGGTAAAGAATTACTTTGTCGTTTTCAAGTATGGGCTGTGTATTGAAAATCATTTGTCGGAATTTAGAATTTTTTTCATCATGATATCTGTCTGCTCATCATCTCCCAGTTTGAAAATATGCTTATCAAACTCCACGAAACCATTTTTCGTGTAAAAATTTATTGCTCTTTGATTTTCTTCCCAAACACCTAACCAAACATAGTGCGCATTTATCTGCGTGGCAATTTGCATCGCCTTTTCATAAAGTAATTGTCCGACTTTTTTACCATGAAACGCCTGTAACACATAAATCCGTTCAATTTCAAGCGCTTTATCGTCCTGTAGTTCTGTTTGTGATTGTCCTGCATTCAGTTTCAAATACCCGATTACGTTATTATCAAATATGGCAAAATAAAAGGAGGAGCCTTCATTATTCAATTCGGCAGTCAGTTTTTCTGAGGTAAAACCTTCTTCCAAATATTTAGTCATATTTTCTTCGGTGTTTCCTGCCGAAAATGTTTCGTAAAAAGTTCGCCGGCCTATTTCCTGTAATGCCGCAATGTCGTTCAGCGTTACTTTTTTGATTACTATATCTCCCATATTACCTGTTCATTTTGGCGTCGAAATTACTTTTAAATTGGATTACACTTGTAGTCCAGTTTAAATAAAATGGGTAGTCCAGTTTTAGCGCAGCTTTTTTACAGGTTATGAATAAAGGCGATCATCAAAGCGGCGGTCATTCGTGTAGCCGGCACCGTACCAATGGTACCAGTCAGCAGGTTAGACTCTTTCGGATCATCGAAGTTAATAGGTTGCTGGTAGTTGCCGGTATGGCCATAGCCTAATAAGATGCCTGTGCGGAGATTGTATTGGCGTCTTTTGATGTTTACGCCCAGCTGGCAATAGTAGTTATCCCAGGTAGATGTATTGGGTAAAAATCCATCGGTATCTTTTCTATCCGCATAATTGAAATCGGTTCTAATGGAGCAATAGCCCGTTAATTGCGGTTTCAGCTGGTAGCTAACGCCAACGGACATATTAAAAATAGCTTTTCTGCCTTCCCGCATTTCCAGTAATGCGATGGTAGATGAATTGTTACTCCCGGTATCGGGTCTTTCAAAAATTTCAGGGCGCGGGGTAAGGATATTATAATCTTTTATTTTGAGGAAGTATTCTGCTGCCATATACACCTGGCCCTTGTGATAGTCGTATGCATAGCCCAACGCCACGCTGGCGGGCGTTTTATAGTTTGTTTTCAGGCCTGTTTGCCGGGTGCTTGCCAGCAGGTTAATGGCTTCCTGATCCAGGAAACGGACATTTGCGATAGCGTTATTACTCAGTAAAGTTCCTTTTCCGCGCAGGTGAATAAGGGGGGAAGATAGCAATAGTCCGAAATGATGTTTCGTTACTTCATAGCTGAAACCCATCTTTAATTTCAAACCGATGTGATGATAATCCACCTGGTAGGCGCCTTCGTTACTGGCCAGCGGCATGGTGCTGGAGGTATTGTCGCCCACCAGCGCACGTGCGGTGAAACTTTCGCTGTAGTGCTGGGAGCGGGATTGTCCTTCTGCCATAAAGCCAATTGCCCAGCGGTTGGAAAGTTTAAATCCCGAGCTGATAAGGGCAGATGTTTCCCGGGTAACGTTCTGAAAATTATACTGGCCGATATAATATTCCAACGCAGGGTTGCCATTGCCGCCAACCACATTGAGCTTTGTATCCTGTTGCTGGGATACATTGTAATTCAGCACAGAAGTGTGGGTAAGCGCGTAGCCGACATAAATGGGTTTCCGGCGGCCCACTGATACGATGCCGGATAACATCTGCGGTACACTGGAGGTAATACGTGAATGCAGGTTTTTCCCGGTACCGGCGCCATTCTTAATCTTGATGGACTCCACCTGGTACACTGTTCCTGAAATAGAGGCAGTTTTCTTTTTGGTAAGCGCCTGCAACGCGGGATTATAAAAAAGAACGCCACTGTCCTTGTTGTTGGCAATAACGGCGCCGGGTGTAAAAAAGCCACCGGGACCATAGTTACCGGACCAATAATTGGCATCCTGGGCAAACAACAATTGGCTTATACATAAAAAAAGAATAGACGTGAGTATTACTCTGATCATCATGTTGCACTTAATGGGTGAATAAGACGGTTTGACTTAGGTTGAGCTACAAAAGATATTTTACTGAACAATTAAAGGGGGAAATTGTTTAGGGGTGGTTTTTCTTCATAAAAAAGGGGCTCTCTCTTAACGAGAAAGCCCCTTTTTAGTATATATAATTTATTACACTAGAATTTGTAAGATACCGTTCCGGTAAACTGGGTAGGCGGTATTGGGTTGATGCTGTAGTTTTCGTGTACGTAGTAGCTGTAAGTATTGGTAACGTTGGATACTTTACCCATTACTGCGAAACGTTTGAAAGCATATCCCGCGCTCAGGTCGAGGGTAGAGAAGCCGGGAACAGAAATCAGGCGGTTGTATTTTTGTGTTTGATTGACGGTGTTGTTCCAGCCTGCGTAGCGCTGACCGAGGTAGTAATAACCAACGCCCACTTTCAGTCCCTTTAGTTTTGTTTCCTGTAAAGTATAGAATGCGCTTGCATTGGCGGTATGGTTCGGGTTACCTACCAGGCGTTCTCCTGCTATGGAGCTGCCGGTAAGACCAGGTGTTTTTTCGATTGTCATGCTGTTATAGCTATAACCTGCCACGAGATCCAGGCCTGCTACAGGATGACCTGCGATATCCAGTTCCACGCCCTGGCTGAGGGTTTCACCGATCAGGGTTTTTACGTTGGTGTTGCTGTTAACTGTTCCATCGCTCTTAAACGCGGCCATTTGTGCGTAGTTATTATTCCGGATGCGGTAGCCTGTAACGTTAACGGACAAACGACCTTTCAGGATATCATTTTTCACGCCCAGCTCGTACTGTTCAATGATGGATGGTTCCAGGTTTGCACCATAGATATCCTGACCACTGTTAGGGGTAAACGAAGTGGAGTAGCTTGCAAATACAGCTGTGGAAGCGATAGGCTTATACACCAGGCCGAAGCGGGGCGAAAATGCGTGATCGTATTTAGATTTACCGGAGGTTTTACCGCCTTTGAAGTCGTAGGTAACCGGAGCTTCTGTTTGCAGGTAAGAGAAACGCACACCCGCCAGTACTTTGATCTTTTCAGAGATGCTGATCAGATCCTGTACATAAGCGCCTAACCTGTTAACCGGTGCATTGAGAATCGTTTTCAGCGTATCTACCGGCATATCGGTACGGCGTGGGAACTTATTGGGTTCGTATACATTGATGATATCATAGATACCGGTGGTTTTGTTGATAGATGGTACGGTGTATCCATAAGTACCTGTGAGGTACCTGTCGGCATCCACACCGGCGAGGACTGTATGCTCTATAGCGCCGGTTCTTACTTTACCGGTTAAATCCACCTGTGCGGCGTAGTAGTCTTCATTGGTGCCATTTCTTCCCAGCGGGCGGGCCCAGGTGCTGTCGCCTTTTGCCTGGATCCTTTCTATGGAATAATAGTCCCTGTAATATTTAGAGTAAGCAACGTTGCCGGTGATTGCCCAGTTATCGTTCAGTTTATGTTTGATGTTGGCAGATGCAGTGGTTTGTTGTGTATGTGCATACTGCCACGGTGCGCCATAGAAAGTATTGCGTGATGTTTTGATCAATGCTGTATCGCCGATAGAACCGGTACCGAAGTCCGGTGTGAAGTCGTGTTTCAGGTAATCTGCCTGCACCACTAATTCCGTGCGGTCGCTCAGTTTGAACAACAGGGAGGGATTTACATAGTAGCGTTTGGAGTGTACCTGGTCGCGGTAGCTGTCGGCGGTTTCGAACGTGCCGTTTACGCGGTAGGCTACTTTGGACGACAAGGGACCGTAAATGTCAAAGGCGGGTTTCAGCAGTCCGTAGCTGCCGGCACGGAGATTTACTTCCCCACCGAAATTGAATTTGGGTTGTTTCGTTACCATGTTCATAACAGCGCCGGGAGATACGTTGCCATACAGGATGGCAGCGCTGCCTTTCAGCACTTCTACCCTTTCGAGGGAGCTCATTTCGGGCATAGCGCCGGAGTTAACGCGGGCGCCGTTCTTGAAGGTATTGGTGCTGGAAAATCCGTAGCCACGGGCGTTAAATGTTTCCTGTGTACCGGCTCTCATGGAGGCCATGTATACGCCGTTGATGTTTTTTACCACATCGCTGAGGCGTTGCGCCTGCTGGTTTTCCAATACTTCATGACCGATAATCGCCACGCTTTGCGGGAGGTCCATTACCGGCACCGGTAATTTCCCGATGCTTACCGGTCTTTTATTAATCGTTCTTGTTTTAGTACCATCTACCACTACCTCGTTCAACTGGCTGGCGGTAGCTTCCAGTGCTATGTTTACGGCGGTTACTTCATCTGCGCCGATAGTTACTGATTGGTGCAATGTTTTAGCACCGGTGTAAGAGATAACCAGTGTGTAGTTACCGGGCTTTACATTCTTCAATGTAAACTGACCCGCTTCATCTGTCAGGGTACCCTTTTTTGTATCTTTCAATCCAATAGTTACAAATGCTGCAGGCTGCCCGTCGGCGGAGCTGATCTTTCCTTTGATAACACCGGTTTGTGCCAGTACAGTAAGGTTGATAAAAATGAGGCCGAGAATAAAGTATAAATGTTTCAACGAGATTTCTTTTGTGCAAAGAAAAATCAATCCCATCGATTAGCTAAGACGGATCGGGAAAAGTTCCATTCCCCCTTGTGTACCGTGCTTTGTTCCTATAACCGCGGTGATCCAGCCGTTATTCATCTCCTGAAAGCTAAATGAAAACACAATATAATTCATAAACAACTATTACACAGCTAATTAAGAATTACAAAGAAAGACAAACGAGATGACTACCCCACATTAAACCCTTGCTGGCAGCAGATAAATTCAGAATTTATTCAGAATTGAAGTATAATTTAGTGCCATGAAATTACTGATTATAGAAGACGAGATACAGCTGGCACAAAGCATTATCTCTTATTTGTCAGGCGAAAATTATGTATGTGAATATGCCGGTACCTACCAACAGGCATTGGCAAAAATAGAAATGTTTGAATACGAATGTATCCTGCTGGACCTGATGTTGCCCGGCGGCGATGGTATCAGGTTGCTGGAAGAAATAAAGAAAAGGGATAAAGAAGAAGGCATTATTATCATTTCTGCGAAAGACTCCTATGAAGATAAAATACTGGGACTACAAACCGGGGCAGATGATTACCTGGCCAAACCCTTTCATTTACCGGAACTATCGGCCAGGATCTTTTCTATTATCAGAAGAAGAAAATTCAATAACAGCAATATTATCCGGCAAAATGAACTCACCATTAACCTGTTGTCGAAAACAGTGCTCATCAATAATGCGCCGGTAATTCTCACCAAAAAAGAATTTGATCTCTTACTCTATTTCATCGGCAACAAAAATAAGGTCATCTCTAAAAATGCACTGGCAGAACACCTGTCGGGCGATATTGCCGGGATGCTCGATGATCACAACTTCATTTACGCCCACATCAAAAACCTGAAAAAGAAACTGGGTGAGGCCGGGTGCGGTCATTACCTGAAAACTATTTACGGCACCGGTTACAGGTGGGAAGTATAGTTTATCTTAGCAGCCTTAAAGCATCCTGTAAGGCTATGAATAAGTTGCTTAATAAATCGATGAGGGCATTTGTGCTATACGCCGGAATTGTGCTGGCATGCAGCATTCCCGCCTATTACGCCATTATAGATTTCATATGGGCACATGAATTAAAAGAACATAACCGCATTGTAAGCGCTACCACGCGGCAAAACTTACAAGCCCTTTCTCTTACTGATAAAGAACTTTCCGAAACTGTAGCACTCTGGAATAAACTGCAGCCGGAAACACAATTACAACCTGTTGCTGCGCTACGGCCAGACTCCACGTATAACATCTACCGGAAAAATAAATACATCCCCGCCAAGGGTTGGGACAGGTTCCAGGGGCTGGTTACCTACTTTACGATCAACGGCAAAGTATTCCGGCTTACGCAGGAAGTTAATATGGAAGAATCGCATGAAACCATTATCGCCATTGCTGGCGTGGCATTCCTTTTCTTCCTGATCCTGTTGGGTGGTCTTATTTTTATCAACAAACGAACATCGGAAAAACTGTGGCGTCCTTTTTACAGCAGCCTGCAAAAGATCCAGGCCTTTGACCTGCACAGGCAATACGCCATTGAATTTGAAAAAACCGGGATTGAAGAATTTGAGACGCTCAATCATCATCTCGAGAAACTTATTGCTGGTAATATTGCAGTGTATAAACAACAAAAGGAGTTTACCCAAAATGCTTCACATGAATTGCAAACACCGCTATCTATTGTGAGGTTTAAGCTGGACCTGCTGCACCAGAGCAAACCGATTACCGACGAACAATCTGCACTCATTGATGAAGCGCATCAGTCGTTGTCGAAAGTAACGCGGATCAATAAAAACCTGCTGCTGCTGGCTAAAATTGAGAACAGCCAGTTTTCGGGGAAAGAAGCCATCAATTTATCTGCGTTGCTGGAAAAACATATTTCGCTACTGGACGATTTCCTGGAAGACAAGCAACTGCAGGTAATAAAACATATTGCACCGGACGTGGTGTTATCAGGCAATAAAACACTGACAGAGATCCTGCTCACCAACCTGATCATGAATGCGGTGCGGCACAGTCAGCCGAAAGATACGGTTACCATTACGCTGAAGACACACCTGCTGGAGATATCCAATACAGGCGCCATGCCACTGGAGGAGAAAATGCTTTTCCGGCGTTTCGGCACTTCCTCCCCCAATACAACCGGCACCGGTTTGGGGCTGGCTATTGTGCGCCAGATCTGTCAGTTGCATGGCTGGCAGGAAAGCTATCGTTTTGAAAATGGCTTTCACCTGTTTAGCATCGCATGGGCATAACAGTATGCGGACTAAAACAGATAAGTAACGTGTACCA
Organism: Chitinophaga ginsengisegetis; assembly: GCF_900168065.1. Lineage (GTDB taxonomy): Bacteria > Bacteroidota > Bacteroidia > Chitinophagales > Chitinophagaceae > Chitinophaga > Chitinophaga ginsengisegetis. Next base: position 828,964 of record NZ_FUZZ01000001.1, read on the forward strand.
TTACACGATTTCCGGCTTTAATCTTGCTATCGGCCAGCTGCTGTGAAATAACGGGTTGGAAATTACCTCCCACGGAAACAACGCCCATCGTGGCTTCCAGTCCCACGGTGGTCAACAGCGAGTGCCCTCCGGAAATATCCACTGTATACTTTTTTGCTTCTGTATCCTTTTCCGCTGTCTCGTACAGTATGCCTGCATTGGGCGCCAGCGTTACTTTTTCCGCTGCTCTTATTTTATAATAACCCAGTATGTTTGCCGTGAATTTATTTCCATACTGGTAGTCGTATTTATTAGCGGTGTTGATCTTATAGCTAACGTTGGCATTTACACCGAAGTCCATCAGCCGCACATCGTACATGGCATTTAAAGTGAAGTCGGTGCTGGCGGTGCCGAGCTGGAAATTATTGGGTGTGTCTTCATTTTCCTTATGCTCTGTGGGCTCATATTTCCCGGTGGGTGCTTTTATGCCCCCTCCTATCCATAGCGATTGTACCAACAGCTTACCGTTGCCGGTGGTGTGTTGTTTATCCAGCAACTGGTAGTAGCCCACCAGCGCGATATCGCCGATACCGGATTTACGCAGGGTAGCGCCCTGGTTTTCGCGGCTGTTGAAATTAACCGGTATGAACCCCAGCACGCGGAAGCGTTTGCCGATGTTCCATCCTCCCCAGAGCTCCGCTGTTTGGTAGGTTTCGTTGGTAGTAAGATAGGAAGTTGTACCGCCAGGACCCAGGTGGGAACGCAGTGTTTTATACTGGTACCGCACACCGATGAACTTCTTTTTAAAATCCGGCAGCAGGCCGATATAGTAGCTTCCTACGCCACAGCCGCAGATATCACAGGCCCTGGCTTCATAGATGCCCGTGATGATACCCATCAGCAACAGTAGTATCTTTTTCATTCGTTGCATATTTTATTGTGATTCTTCCGAGAAGCGTTTGTCTTTAACAAAAACCCGGTCGTTCAGTGTGTTGAGGAATACCAGCAGTAATTGCTGTTCTGCTGCACTGAGCGGGATGCCCGGCTTCGCGTTTATTTTCAGTAACGGATCAAGCGTTGGACCGTCCTGTACTTCTAATGCGTAGTGATTTAATACGCCCTGGAGCGTATAAAAGCGGCCATCATGCATATAAGGGGCGGTGTAAGCGAGGTTACGCAAACTGGGCACTTTGAACTTATACCGGTCGGCAGGGTTCAGCGTGATCGGGTACCGGCCTTCGTCGTTGTTGGGACCGGCGCCGATACCATTATTCCGGAAGGAATGATCGGTGAACAGCGGCTCCTGGTGGCAGCTGCTGCATTTCTGTTGAAACAAGGCATAGCCTTGTTGTTCCGCCGGTGTGAAGGTGGCCTGTTTACGGGATACGCTATCGTATTTCGACTGATCGCTCACCACCATTACCATAAATTGCGAGAGTGCTTTCATCATCCGGGCAGTGGTGATTTCTTCTGTGCCGAATACTTTTTTAAACAGCGCCGGGTAAGGCGATGTTTGACGCAGTTTATTCAGCACGTTGCCCACCGTTTCATCCATTTCCACGAAGTTGGTAATGGGCGCTACCGGTTGCAGGTCAAGGTCAAAAACACCGCCATCCCACATGAAGGTGGTATTCCACGCCAGGTTCATGATGGGCGGGGAATTGCGGCTGCCCAGGCGGTCGTCGATACCATGACTTACATCATGCCCGTGATGGGTGAAGGCCGCGGTTTGGATATGACAGCTGCCGCATGAGATGGTGTTATTACGGGAAAGCCGTGGTTCGTAGAACAGCTTGCGCCCCAGTTCAAATCCTTCTTTGGTGACGGGGTTGCTGACCAGTTTATACACCGGCGCCGGGAACCCTGCGGGCTGTTGAAAACCGGTAAAGGCATCCATCTCATCTTTTAATTCATTGCTTTTACTGCATGCCGGTAAAAGGAGTATCAGAAAGATACTCCATCTTAGTTTAGTCATGACCGTTAGTTTTAGTTCTCCGTATGATCGTGGTGGAACATGTGGGTATAGTTATCCGCGATCTTTGCGCTGAAGTCGCCAAACATCACCGTGGGATTGGTTAAAATACTGACGGTAGTAGCGCCGTTGAACATTTTCAGGATGTCTACCATGAGATGGATGTTCGCTTCCCTGCCCCGCCGCACCTTTGCTGCGCCGCCGGCGCTGAGGTTGATGGTAATGGTCCTGTTATTGTTTAAGGTAGGCGCGCTGTATCCGCCGAAGCCGCCGATGTGGTAGCGGAATTTATGTTGCCCGCTGGGATCTGTTGGCGCCGCATCTGAGATGCCTTCCATTTTAAAGAAGATGTATCCCATGTTCCAGCCCCAGTACATGCCGTCGTCCATTCCGGCGGAAGGGTCCAGCACGCCGGTGCGCTTACTCACGTCCATTACGCTGCTCAGGCTGTCTACCCCCAGGATAAAACTCAGGGACGTATATTCTCCTTCCGGTACGCGCACCTTTACAAACTGTGACGCTGCTTCTGATTCTGATACGAGGAAATAGCTGCTGTCTTTGGGAACAATATATTCCTGTCCGCCTGCATTTCTCACTTTAATATTGGTGATGAAATATTTCAGGCGGTCTACTTTAAAAGCCTCTCCTGCCGCGTTGACATAAGTGCCGGTATTGAGCTGGAGGTTTTTATCGCCGGCGATATTATCAAACTGAATGGATAACGTGGCTTTCACGGTTTCATCTGCTACTGGCGTGGTGTCGTCTTTTTTGCAGGCGGATATGCCGCTGCTGATCACCAGGATAGTGAGTATAATTTGCGGGATACGATACATGTTAAATGGTGTTAGGAAGAAATAATTATGAATGGTGCGGGCAATAGATGGCCCTGCCTGTAAGGAATACAGGGCTTTTAAAGCATATGCGGAACTCCCGCGATGGGTGGGCGGAAAACGGCTGATGGCTGGTCAACGGGAACGCCTATATTAAAACACAGCGGATAGTTTGTACGCACAGCAGTGAATGCGGGTTTGAAAATATTATTATCAGGGAGATGGGCATAGAATATTTCGCTCTTGTTATCTGTTTTACTCCAGGGGCTTTCGTGTTCTTTCCTGTCTTCTTCGCGGAGTTGTTTGGTAAGGTGGCATTTACCGTTACAATGCAGTTGTGGTTGATTGCGGTTAACGCATAAATTTTTGGCGATGTATTCCTGGTTTACATAAAACCCAAGCATTACCACATAACGGCCTGATAGCTGGCAAAGCCAGATCAGCATTAGAAGTACCGTTATTATTTGTTTCCGCATTCCTTACGTGGGTTAAATTCCGGGGCAAAGTTATTTCTTTCATAAATGTTTGCCTGAAAATGAACGGGACAATCATTTAGATAAAGGGACTTTTTAAATAAAAACGTCTTCCGGAGAAATAAAATCAGATTATTATTTCATATTTTACTGTCAAATCCTTTTAACCTATGGAATTACAAACACAAGAATCCATATTCACCGATGAAACATCGCTTGAAATGGCTGGTCATGGCCGGCGTCTTGCTAATTATGTCATAGACCTGATTAGCTTTTATATTGTTCTGATAGCTGTAACGGTACCTATTACTATTGTATACCCGGACCTGCTGGACTATGCAGATTCACCTGGCGGAAACTTACTGGACCGGTTGTTCGCCATGCTGGCATATGGTATCTATATGGGTGTAGTGGAAGCGGTATTCAAGGGGAAGTCGCTCGGCAAACTTATCACAGGCACCCGTGCAGTAAACGAAGATGGTACGGAGATATCGGCTAAAACTGCTTTCCTGCGGGGATTGAGCCGTGCGGTTCCGTTCAATGCCTTCAGTGCATTTGGCGCCTGGTGTCATCCGTGGCACGACCGGTGGACAGATACGTATGTAGTTGATGTGAAGAAATCGATTTTACCGTTGGGGAAATAATTTTCGCGCTTATACCAAGAAAAGCCCTGGTACGCATCGACGTACCGGGGCTTTTCTTTACCATGTAACTACTCTGATACGTTATCCGTGTCTTTTGTATGCTTTTCTTCTTCCTTCAACTTTTCTTCTTTTTTTTTGTCTTTATCGGGTATTACATTTTTCAGTGTGTCGTCCGATGTTACTTCGCGGGTAATATCGCGGCTGTAGTCATTTCCCAGATCCGGACTGGTTTCTCCATGTCCGCCGATCGTTTTATCTTTTAGTGGCATAACATTCCGTTTTAAAAGTTTAGAAAATTAATTACTTAGCGGCTATATTTTGATCATGCTGTTCCATAACACATCTTTTTAAAACAATAAAAAAGAAATGCTTCCTCTGAAAATTTCGGCAAAATCATGCCAGTATGAACAGCAACATGAACCGTAAACAAGCCGTCTTCTCTTCCGTGGCATAGTATTTACATGTGTATGCAATATTAAACCAATAGCTATGATAGCACGAGATACTTATTCCATCAGCCTCTGGCAGGACCACATAACGCCCTTTGCAGGAACTAACACCGCTGAACCCGCAGCATTATATGATGTAATCATTATCGGCGGAGGCATTACCGGCGTCAGCACGGCCTTTCTCTTACAGGATGAAGGAAAAAACTGCCTGTTGCTGGAGGCAGAGAATATCGGCTATGGCACCTCCGGCGGTACTACCGCGCATCTGAACACGTTACTGGATGTACCCTATTATGTGATCCGGAAAAACTTTGGCAGGGAAGCCGCCCAACAGGTGTATGCCAGCGTTACAGAAGCCATTGCGCTGATAAAACATAATATCAGCAGATGGGAAATTGAGTGTGGATTCAATGACGCAAATGCTATCCTGTTTGCACAAAATGAGGAACAGGAAAAAGAACTGCAGCAGATTGCAGACGCCTCTGCCGAAGCCGGGCTGGAAATGACGCCCATTGATACCATCCCGGTATCCATTCCTTTTACCAAAGCCATGAAAGCCGGCGAACAGGCAAAGTTCAATCCCCTGCAATATATACAGGGCCTGGCCCGTGCCTTTGAAACAGCAGGCGGTACCATCCGGCAGCAATGCCGCGTAACGGGTGTAGATAATAACGATATCGTTACGGTTACCACCAATGCCGGCACCTTTAGGGCCAGGTCGGTGATCTATGCCACACATATTCCGCCCGGCATCAACCTGTTGCACCTGCGATGCACCCCTTACCGCAGCTATGCAATGGCCGTTGTCCTCGAAGATGACAAGTACCCCGAAGAACTGATCTATGATATGTATGATCCCTATCACTATTACCGGACACAGGAAGTAGACGGACAAAAATACCTGATTGCAGGCGGGGAAGATCATAAAACCGGGCAGGAAGAAAATACCGCACAGTGTTTTCTCCGGCTGGAAAGCTATATCAGACAGCACTTTAAAGTGAAAGCAATAAAATACCAGTGGTCATCGCAGTATTATGAACCGGTTGACGGGCTACCTTATATCGGGCATCTTCCCGGTGTGGAAGATAATATTTTTGTGGCAGCAGGTTATGGTGGAAACGGCATGGTATACAGCAGTGTGGCGGCTTTGTTACTAAAGCGGATCCTGTTGGGACAGAAGCCCAGAAACGAAGCGCTGTTTGATCCCAACCGGATTAAACCTGTGGCAGGATTCAGCCAGTTTGTTTCCCATAATGCGGATGCAGTGAAACAATTTATGGGGAAATTCTTTTCCGGCGAACAGCTGGAAGTGCTGGCAGGTATAGCTCCCGGTGAAGGTAAAGTAGTGGAATATGAAGATCAGAAAATAGCTTTGTATAAAGATGAAGCGGGTAAGTTATATGCGTTGAAACCCACCTGCACCCATCTGAAATGTGATGTGAGTTGGAATAATGCGGAGCGGTCGTGGGACTGCCCCTGTCACGGCGCCCGTTATGATATCGAAGGCCGGGTGCTGAATACCCCGGCAGATCAGGGACTGGAACAACTGGATATCTCCTGAAAGCGTATATATAGTATCTAAAATATGCTGGCTATGAGCCTGGAAAAATACCGGCAGAAAAGAACCTTTAGTAAAACACCTGAACCCACCGGCGGGAAAGGTGAGGATCAGCTGCTACACTTTGTTGTACAAAAGCACGATGCTTCCCACCTGCACTACGATTTCCGCCTGGAAATGCGGGGGGTACTGAAAAGCTGGGCAGTGCCCAAAGGGCCTTCTATGGACCCGGAAGTAAAACGGCTGGCCATGATGGTAGAAGATCATCCGTATAACTACAAGGGTTTTGAAGGTATTATTCCGGAAGGCAACTATGGCGCCGGCACTGTAATCGTATGGGATGAAGGCGCCTATGAAATGGCAGATGCCGGTGGCGCCGATAAAAAACAGCAAACAAAAAACCTGCTGCACCAGCTGCACAGCGGCAAGTTGAAACTGATACTCAAAGGGAAAAAACTCAAAGGCGCGTTTGCATTGGTAAAAGCTGCCGGCAGAGGCGACAATGCCTGGCTGCTGATGAAAGTAAAAGACCGTTACGCCTTGAAAACAGATATCACCACTAAAAACAAATCGGTCATTTCAGGAAAAACAATTGAACAGATAGCAAAAAATCCGGAGAAGGTTTGGAAAAGCAACCGGAAACAAACCGTTACTAAAACCACTGCAAAAAAAGCAGCTGCACCAGCAGATAATCATACTGCGCTGTTGAAAAAGGGCAAAACTGCTCCGATGCCTAAAGGCATAAAACCTATGCTGGCAGCGGTTACTTCCAGGCCATTTGATAAAGAAGACTGGCTCTATGAAATAAAGTGGGATGGTTACCGCGCCATCGGGTATCTTAACAACGGTAAAGCAGACCTGTTTTCCCGTAACCAGCTTTCCTTCAATGAAAAATTCAGTGTGATCACAGCAGCGTTGCAGCAATGGAAAGTAAAGGCCGTAACAGACGGTGAAATTGTGGCAATAGATGAAAAAGGCAACCCCGACTTCCAGGCTTTGCAAAACTATTTCAAACACGGCAAAAGTGCGCATCTTGTTTACTACCTTTTCGATTTGCCCTGGTACAATGGTAAAGACCTTACGCATTTGCCACTGGAAGAACGAAAGGCTATCCTGGCGGAGATCATACCGGCGGATCATGATATCATCCGGTACAGCAACCATATCAGCGGACAAGGCACTGCGTTTTATAACGCCGCCATTAATAAAGGACTGGAAGGTATAATGGCCAAAGCAGCCGGCAGCCACTACATTATGGGCCGCAGAACAGAGAGCTGGCTGAAAATAAAAAACAGCCACCGGATGGAAGCCATCATCTGCGGATATACCGCCGGCAGGAACAGCCGCAAGCATTTCGGGGCAATTATACTGGGCAGGTATGAAGGGAAAGAACTGAAATATATTGGTCATACCGGTGGCGGGTTTAATGATAAACTGCTAAAAGAACTTTTTGCAAAGTTCCAGTCGCTCCTCGCGCCAGAGCATCCGTTTAAAACAAAGCCGCAGACAAACATGCCGGCTACCTGGCTAAAGCCGGTACTGGTGTGCGAAGTGAAGTTTGCGGAGGTAACGCGGGAAGGAATTCTTCGTCAGCCGGTATTTATGGGATTACGGGAAGATAAAAAAGCAGCAGATGAAAAGGGAATAAAAGTTGTTTCCCCTCCCGCCGGTAAAAAAGCATCTTCCCGGAAAAAAGAGCCGGGCATATTTTTACCGGAGGAAGAGAAACAGGTAGAAATAAAGGTAGACGGGAAGCTGCTGAAATTTACCAATCTTGATAAATTATACTGGCCAGATGAAGGCATTACCAAGCGGGATATGATCAACTACTACGCGGCCATTGCCGATTATATACTGCCTTATCTGAAAGACCGGCCACAGTCGCTCAACAGGTTCCCGGAAGGCATCAGGGGTTTTAATTTTTATCAGAAGAATGTGGAAGACAAGGTGGCTCCGTGGATCCCGACCTTTCCTTATACCAGCGAATCGGATGGGGAAACAAAATCATTTCTTGTTTGTAAAGACAGGGCTACCCTGTTGTACATGGCCAACCTGGGATGTATTGAATTAAATCCCTGGCACAGCAGGATACAGCATCCCGATGAACCGGATTATTGCCTGATAGACCTTGATCCTGACACCAACTCTTTTAACGAAGTGATTGAAACCGCATTGGTGATCAAAGATATTTTAGATGAGATTGGCGCGTCCTCTTTTGTAAAAACCTCCGGGGCTACGGGCATGCATATACTCATTCCGCTGGGAGCGAAATACAGCTTCGCGCAATCGAGAATGCTGGCCGAGCTGATTGTAAACATTGCCAATAAACGATTACCGGACAGCACCAGCGTGCTGAGAACACCGGCCAAAAGGAAAGGCCGGATCTATCTCGATTTTATGCAGAACCGGCAAATACAAACGATGGCGGTGGCTTACTCCCTGCGGCCAAAGCCGGGAGCAACCGTGTCCGCACCCTTGCGGTGGGAAGAAGTGAAGAAGGGATTAAAGGCAACTGACTTCAATATTTACAACATGCCGCAGCGGATCGCGGAGGAAGGCGACCTGCTGAAAGGTTTGCTGGGAAAAGGTATTAACATGAAAACGGTGCTGAACAAACTGCAGCATTTGTTATAAGATAAGGTGGCCTTGCACAGGGGCGTCTACACAGGCTGCATCAGTTTGTCCACGGCTTTCAGTACGTTTTCCACGGTGGCTTTCTTCAGTTGATTTTTAGGGATCTGGTGATAGGAATATTGTAGCAATACATTTTTGCTCTGGAGTGCAGGGGGAATATCAAAATATAATACTTCGCTCCTTACCCGCCACGGGGTGTGCCGTATATTTGTTAGTGCGTATAACACCACTACCGGTGTAGCCGTAGCAGCGGCAATATGAATGGTGCCGGTATTCACTGAAATCACCAACGGGCTTTTGCGGATCAGCAGGGCGAACTCCGCAACAGATAAAGCCCCCGCAAGATTGATAGCGCCGGGGCCGATCGCTTCTTTCAGGGTTTCTGCGGCGGCTTCTTCGCCGGTGTTGCCGGTGATCAGCAACTGGCAGCGGTGATGTGCAATCACCTGCTGACCGATTTCCACCCATTTATGAAAGTTGTACTGCCGTTTAACGTCCTGCACCATCGGATGCATAACGATCCAGGGACGCTGGTGATCGGCGCCGTACAGTCTCATTTTTTTAATGATACCCGGCCAATGCGTTTCATGCGTTCGCAGCGAAAGCTTTGTACTCCCTGCTTTGGCGCCGGTGTACGCCACCAGGTTGATATCCCTTTCCACCTGGTGATGCGTGGCATGCAGCGGCTCTTCATCCGGAATCCAGTGGGTAAGCAGCTGGTAAGGATTTTCCCGGCAATAGGCAAGCCGCAGGGGGATGCCCGCCTCGAAAGCCAACATGGCGGTGGGCAACGGGTTCTGGCTGTATACGGTGAATATAATAGCCGCATCGAAGTGTTCTTTACGCAGGGTTTCCACCAGTTGCTGGTAGGTTTCCGGCATCACTACGTGATCATGCTTTACCCAGGGCGCATTAAATATAATCACCTCATCTATTTCCGGAATATCCGCTGCTACCGGTGCGGCAGCGGCAGAGGTCAGGAGGGTAAGGTGGCATTGAAAGGATTCTTTCAATGCCCGGAAAGCCGGTGTACTCATCAGCAGATCGCCCATATTATCCAGGCGGACACAAAGTATTTTCCTGCAATCGTTCCAAAGTATATTCATAGAATAAAATTCACACAACAAGTATTAATCTCTACAATACTTTACGTTCATAAAAAATGGATACATGTTGATGCATCCATTTTTCTTTACCGTTGAACTACGGTTTCTTACTGTGTTGAATGGCCTCCCAGATCTGTTGCACAATGTAGCCGCCTTCCATTTCCGTAAGCCGCGGGGAGCAGGTAAATCCATCACCGTTCTCCATCAGCATAAGGTTATCAGGTACTGCATGATGGAACAGTTCTCCTATGTTATTGTTCAGTAAATAATACACAGAACGGCCGTTGTAGGTATCCGGCTGGATATCCAGGGAGTACGACTGACCATTCACATTGGCATTCAGGTGCTGTATCATAACAGAAGGTTTTTCAGGAAAGGCATCAAGAATAACACCAAAACAGCGGTTATTTCCGCTGGCCTTTCTCTTTTGGCGTTTTACGGGTCAGCAGGTCTTCCTCATGTTTACTCATCGCATCTCCTATGGCTTCTTCCACGGAGTGGGATTCTGTCATGCTCATTCTTTTCTTTGTTTCTTCCACCATCACCGCATAGTATTTATGCAGCACATCCAGTTCTTCTTCCGATAAATTTTCCACGTCTATCAGCCGGTTGCTGGCCGCTTTGTTGGCGGCAATGAGTTCATTGAGTTTCAGTTGAACTGATTTGGCGTCCTTGTTCTGTGACTTCTGGATAATGAACACCATGAGGAAAGTGATGATAGTAGTACCGGTGTTGATAACGAGCTGCCAGGTATCGGAGTAGCCGAAAACCGGGCCGGTGACAGCCCATATAATGATCACCGCCAGGGCTACAAAAAAAGCCCAGGGACTGCCGGTGGCGGCGATAACTTTTGTGGCCATTAATTCAAAGAAGTTGCTTTTGGGTTTACTGTCGGTTAGCGCTTTCATAACATCGGGCTGTTTGTTTTTTTACTTTCTCTCATACAACTTTTACACCAGCGCTTTCCGGGGGGATAAAACGGTGTTTCCTCCCCAATCTGACCCGGGTGCGCCACAGGATACACCCCGCTTTCCCGTATGTTATCAGGAATTCGTATATTGGTTTTAATTTATCAGGAAAGACACACCAGAATGTATACGTTTTCTACGCCTACAGCCCTCAAAAATGACGCATGCATATTTTGAATATTATTAAAAACGCTGGCACCCAATATTCCACGGAGTCAGAGAAACGTACCATCATTATTATCAATTCCCTGGCATTTCTGACCAGTATGCTCGTTTTCATCCTTGGAGGAGTTTTTTACCTGCTGGTACACAGTTTACTGATCCTGTTACCGTTATTACTGGAGGGTATCGGGATGCTTGGCGTGATTGTTTTAAATGGTTTGGGTAAGAAGGACAGCGCCAATTTCAGCATGTTTGCCATACACTATGTAGCCGCGGGTTACTGGACAATTTTATTGGGCAATGCCATCCCTATTGAAGTGGTTATTGTCTTTTTACTGATCTTCCTCATTTGCGGCTCTTTCCTGGTATATAAACGGCACAAGGCAAGAATAGGATTATTGCTGGCCATTGCCTTATTGCTGGTGGCAACACAGCTGAATACCTTTTTTGGTTTTATCAAACCGATAGACATCCACCCTACTTCTGCTTATATTATGCGGCTTTGCACCACCGGTGGTATGCTTACTTTTATATTGTTCGTCATCTTCGAGTTTATAAAGGAGATCACCCGGCTGATGGATGATCTTAGCAAATCGAACAAGGTATTATCTACCAATGCTGCTTTCCTGCGGGAAACATTTCACGAGTTGAAAACGCCTTTGAACAGTATTTACGGCATCGCACAGCTGCTGGATATGGTGCGGAAGGAAAATAAGCAGGCGCCTCTCATGCAGGAAATAAGCGCAGACCTGAAGAACTTATCGGGCGCCGCCCAGCTATCGCGGGAAATTGTAAACAACGTACTGGATCTGAAACGGATTGAGGCCGGCAAGTTCTTCGAAATCAGGATGGGTACTGTTCACCTGCGGAACTGTATTGAGCAGTGTATGGCGATGAACCAGTATACCGGCGCTTTGCAGAACGTTAGCATCGTATTGAACTACCAGTTGCCCCAGCAATTTATAGAAAGTGATGAAATCGTTCTCATTAAAATCATCAATAACCTGACATCCAATGCCGTTAAATTTTCTCCTGCGGGCGGCCAGGTGGTGATCAGTGTTTACCGGGAGGGCAGCCACATTTATTTCCGTGTTAAAAATGAAGGTGAAATAGCGCCTGAGCGGCAGGAGAAACTATTTCTTCCCTATGAATCGGAACGGAACCATATTACATCCGGCACGGGCATCGGCCTGCATCTGACGCAGCAGTTGGTTACATTGCTGGAGGGCAGGATCCGGGTGATCAATGAAGATCATCATACCATTTTTGAGTTTTTTATTCCCTACCGGTCCGCGCATCCGGAAACTACAGCCGAAAAGAAATTTGAGATCAGGAAAGATGAGTTTGAGGGGATGAAGGTATTGATTGTGGATGATAACCAGATGAACCGGTACGTGATAGAAAAATTTGTGACCAAAGGCGGCGCAACGGCCCTGTTGTGCAGTAACGGTCAGGAGGCAATGGAAGCCGTGCTGGCGGAGAAGCCGGATATCATTATTACTGATTCGCAGATGCCGGTGATGAATGGCCGGGAATTTCTGCTGCAGTTGCGGGCTATTCCTGCGTTTTCCGATACCCCGTTTATCGTTATATCGGGAGATGCTTTCAACAAATACAGTAATGAATCCGAGGAGCTTTTAAAGGCAGGTGCGAACGCTTTCTTTAATAAGCCTTTTTCTTTTGAGGATCTGTATACTGAAATGATAAAGCATCTCCCGTCTAAATCTATAAAAGCCTAAACTTTACTTTTGTATCGCTCGGTATCGATGAGCGCCCAGTCGAAATAAGCCTTGATAGCGATGTACAGTCCGTCGATATACACATCCAGCTGTGCATTGATGTCCGGGCTCCAGAAGGGAAGGCTGGCGCGGTGTTCTTCCAGCGTGAGCAAATTGCGGTGGTATTCGTCCGAGATCTGCTGAATGGCTTCTTCCAGGGAAATGCCCAGTTCCTGTTCATAGATCAGTACCAGGTTTAGTCCTTTCGTTTTCAGTTCCCTTTCCCGCTCCAGGGAGTGGAGGTCGTTGGCCAGGTTGGCCGTCAGGTTCAGCAACAGTTCTATTTTCTTCACCAGCCAGTGTTCGTATACTTCTTCCGGCAGGTCAATTTTCCCGAAGATGCTTACCAGCGGGAACATAATATAGAAGCCGGTTTTGGGCCTCCATTGGAGATATTCCCGGATGCTGGGGCTATACTCTCCTTCCTGCATTTCTGTTTCCCATAGGCATTCTTCAAAATAAGACACCATTTCTTTACAGAACAGGGAATACAGGAACGGGGGGCTGAGGCGTTGAAAGCGGGAGCGGATGTTGATCAGCGCATCATTCAGGGGTGTTTCCACGGCGCTTTCCCGGTGTTCCATGATAGCGATAAAGCCGTTCAGCATATTGCGCAGCCAGGCGCCTTCCAGGGTACCGGAGGAAAAACGGTCGCATTTGTCGTCGATGGTAAACAGCCAGGTGATCAGGTCGCCCACCAGGCATAGTTCTTCATAGTTTGCGGCGGGATATTCCCGGGCGGCGTACCAGCCAAATTTGCCTTTGTTAAACCGTTTGAGTTTTTCGGGCGACTCCAGACGGAACTCATGGGCCCATTTAAAAGTGTGTACCTGTACCTCTTCTGCAAGCGGGCTTATGGCAGAAGGGGTTGGAAATTCCAGGGCTGGAATGTGAAGGGTTTGTGTTTCCATGTTTTTTAGTGTTTATTAAGTGAAAAGAATCTGCATAAGGGATCAGCCGGGTTTTACCGGGATAAAGGGCATCAAAATGGATAAATGGTTGACATTCAGACATTGAGCATAATACGCTGGTCAGCCGGCAAGGATGAGCGAAATACACTTCAACAAAAGTCTATAAAAATGTTTTAGCCGGGAAGAGTTTATGGGGCTTTACATTTTATATACCTTCATACCGGGTATTCAAATAAGGCTATGAAAGTGCAGGCAATAAAAACGACGTTAAGGAAGATCCGGGCTTTCCGTTCCCTGTTTCTCCAGGAAAGCAACTTTCAGTTTGTTTACAACAAGTGTCATGCCTATGGCTGGGCAGATACCTACCTCTTCATGCTGGATGGGACGGCTGTGGGCTATGGGGCGGTATGGGGGCAAAATAACCGCAGCGACCGGGATGCTATTTTTGAGTTTTATGTAGTGAAGCCTTACCGGAAATTTGCCGGTGAATGTTTTTTAAAACTATGGGAGGCATCGGGGGCTGTTTGCGTGGAGTGCCAGAGCAACGATGTGTTATTGACGGCCATGCTGTACCAGTATTCCAAAAACATTAATGCGGAGAACCTTCTTTTCGACGATCACTTTCAAACCCAAATCATTTTACCAGGCATCTCTTTCCATCAACAGGAAGCAAAAGAAAATGACCGCCGCGATGAGTTTAAATATTACCTGAAACAGGAGGATGAAGATGAAGAAGAGGAAGTAGTGGTAGCAACTGGCGGGTTAATGCTAAATTACAATGAGCCCTTTGCTGATTTGTATATGGAAGTAAAAGATGGTTTCCGGAAACAGGGGTTGGGAAGTTTTATGATCCAGGAATTAAAAAAAGCTTGTTACCTGATGGGCCGGGTGCCGGGTGCGAGGTGTAATATCGACAATGCCGCATCGAAGGCAACATTGCTAAAAGCGGGGATGAAGGTGTGCGGATATATCTTAACAGGGAAGCTGTAAAAGTTAGGGTGCACACCTAACATATTTTCATTTTAAATCATGTAATATTCTTTTTTTCAAAAAAAAATATGCTTATATTAACATTCAATTAACTCATGCCGATGCATATCTGGTTAGATTTACCCGAGCCCAAAGAAAATCTACATGCCTGATATGATTCGAAGAACCTGCAGACCATGCCCGAATACATATCCGGATTCCATAACAGTATTTCTGCGGGTGGCGGATCGGATGACGGTAAAGCAAATTAACTATGATCTTTTTACAGCCCGAACTTGCCTAACCCTCTAAATAATTATTACATGAGAACTGGTAACTATCCTACAACTGCGGCCATTACAACCACACTCATCAAACCTATTTTTGCCGGAACCCAGCATTTTGAAAAAGCGGAAGAAAAACGTCCTGTTATTATTATCAATGCGATGGCCCTTGTGTTAAGCGCCCTGGTGATTGGGGTTGGCAGCTATTTTTATTTTCTTAAGAATTCGGTATTTTTTTTAATCGGTATTCCACTGGAAACGCTTAGTTTTTTTACTGTTATCCGGTTAAACCAGGTGAGGCAATATTTTAATGCAAACTTACTCATGCTGAGTACCAATGCTATTTTTATTGCTTACTGGTCCACCGTACTGGGATCAAGTATTTCCCTGGAGTTACTGCTGGCATTCAATACCATCATCATATTCCATTTAAGTTCTGCTTTTTTCCTGTACAAAAGAAGCGGGGCCCTGCTGGCCTGCATAGGGGCAACAGTGGTATTTGCCGCGTGGATGGTAGCCAACGCCCATTATAATTTTATCCAGCCGATAGAGCTTTCGCCTGATATATCGTTAACCATGAAATGGTCTACTACTATTGCGCTGCTGGTATTTATATTATGTGTGATGATGTCCTATGTGGCGCAGATCAGAAGTTTGCTTGCTTCCGCCCAGAAACTCCGGGAGGCATCTGAAAAGAAAAGTATTTTTTTGCGGGAGGTATTTCACGAGATCCGGACGCCGATGAATGCTATTTTTTCTATTGGCCAGTTGTTTGAATTACGGAAGTCCAAATATTCGGTGGCAGAAAGAAAGGAAATTAACCAGTTGTTTGCCTCCTGTTACCTGGCCCGCAACATCATTAATCATGTGCTGGAAATGTCGAGGATTGAGTCGGGGAATTTTTATCCTGTGATGAAGGAGTCCATCAGTTTAAAGGATTGCGTATCCCATTGCATAGCGGTTAACAGTTACCTGGCGGCATCCAGGGGTATAAAAATTGACCTGCAGTTCGACAGGCAGCTGGGTGAACCCATCAACAGCGACAGTTTACTGTTAACCAAGATCCTGAATAATATCCTGTCCAATGCGGTGAAGTTTGCCAGTGGTAATTCCATGATCTCTCTCAGCTGCATAAAAGAAGCGGACCAGATCATTTTTAAGGTAAAGAACCAGGGAGTGGTAGATCCGGATATTGCTACCAAGATGTTCGACCGGTTTGTATCAAAGCGTGAGCAGTTTGAAGGAACGGGATTGGGCTTATCTATTACCAAACACCTGATCGGCCTTTTCGGCGGACAAATTGCACTGGACCCGGTGGATCCCTCCTCTCCTTTTACCACTACCATTACCTTTAATATTCCTTATGAAGCGGGCGTAGGAAAAACCAGGCAGCAGTTACCGCCTAAATTTATGAAGGGTTGCTTTATGGGCGGAAAAGTAGTGATCATAGAAGATGACCTGCTGAGTGCTGAGTTACTGATAAAGTTCCTGAAAGAAATGGGGATAGACCCGGTATTATGCAAGGACCATGCATCGATAATTGATGTGATCCATACAGAAAAACCCAACCTGATCATTTCAGATCTGAATATGCCCGGCTTTAACGGCAGGGATTTATTGCAGTACGTAAAAAATGATCCTGAATTAAAAGGCACCCCCGTACTGATCATTTCAGGAGATGCCTTTTTGAAAGATGAGCTATTGGCGACAGGCGCCTG
Organism: Chitinophaga ginsengisegetis; assembly: GCF_900168065.1. GTDB lineage: Bacteria > Bacteroidota > Bacteroidia > Chitinophagales > Chitinophagaceae > Chitinophaga > Chitinophaga ginsengisegetis. The sequence goes on from NZ_FUZZ01000001.1 coordinate 845,399, forward strand.
CGGCTTCATAACGAAACCGGTTTTCATCAGCGACTTACACCTTGAATTAGCAAAATATTTACCTCATCATATATTTTCGTAACGACCGGTATCAATTACCGCCCAGTCATCATACCCTCTCACGATGGTATATAAGCCCTGTATGTAGCGGTCTACCTGCATATTAACAGCCTTGCCCCAATAAGGAAGTTCCTTACGGAGTTGTTTAAACCGGCGCAGGTGTGTCCTGTGCTCATTGATCACATATTGCACCGCCTCATCCCTGGCCAGATCCAGTTCCTTTTGCGCAATAAAGATCAGGTTAAAACCTGGCTTCTCCAGTTTTGCTTCGCGGACAATCGAATGCAAATCATTGGAAAGGCAGCCGAGCAGGTTTAAGATAAGCTCTATTTCCTGGATGCTGCTGTGGTCATACACTTCATCCGGCAGGTTCAGTTTTTCAAAAATGGCCACCAGCGGGAACATGATATAAAACCCGGTGTAGGGCCTTTCCTTGTAATACCGGTCGATAGAGGGCATGAGGCCATCGATCTGCATGTCGATCTCAAAGAAACACTCATTGAGATAGTCGGTCATATGCATGCAGTATTTGCGGTATAAAAAGGGACTGCTGATGGCGCTGAAACGACGCAGGATATCTTTCAGGGCGATACTGAGGCTATGATCGTCCTCGATATATTTATCATCGAGAATGGAAATAAATATTTCCAGCTGACGTCTCATTTCCAATGCGGTTACTGCGTCGGAGGAACCGCGGTCGCAGCTGTCATCTACTGTGAATAGCCAGGATAGCAAATCTCCGGCGAGGCTTACCTGTGCATAGGTGGCATCAGGGTATTCCCTGGCTGCCTGGAACCCGAAACGGGCTTTGGAGTACCAACTGAGAGGTTTGAATTTTGGGGCAATATCAAATTTTTGTACCCACTTCAAGGTATCATTCTGAGTATCCTGATAACAGGAATTAATCTTAGACTTTCCCGGGATAGTGACGCAGGAAGTTAAAGCATTTGACATAAATGTTAATTTTTAAAGTGAATAAAAGATTGATAACTAATGTATAGATGTAGTAATGGTTATTCAGTGCGGATGCAACGATCTATTTGCTGATATTCCTGTGCACCTGATCCTACAGACAAAGCTCAGAACTGTATTATATAGAATAATAATGTTATCTGATATTGAAGATTATCCAAAAAAGCTAAATTGGACAAACTAATATTACGAAAAAAGCACCCATTTGGCAGATTGGATTTTGGGACGGGAGGAATAGCACAAATGGGGGTAGTCCGGCGCAGCGGGACATGTGCCGGGAAGAAGTGGGAAAACGGGCGGGGTGCTATGTGAAGTTTATATTAATTTCCCGCCGTTCCTTCGTAATTCAAAAGGAGCTTCTCTAGTTTTGCGGCCTTATATGGAACCGGTATCTGTAATAAATGGCGCGGCATGGGATCAGCAAACCTTTAAGGTGCTGTATGATGAGTATTTTGTATTGGTGAGCCGCTATTGTTATTCATTTACGGGAGATTATGAAGCCGCACGGGACATCGCGGCTGAACTGTTTGCCAACCTGTGGCGGCAGCGTGCAGGCATCCGGGTTAATACCAGTATGAAGAACTACCTGCTGGTAGCCGCCCGGCGAAGCTGTAAAAAACACACCGATAAACTACAACGTACCTTCACTATCAGCGACGACCACCTGGACCAGGCGCTCTCCACCCATACGCCCGATGCCGCCCTGGCAGGGAAGGAATCCAGGGAAAAGCTGCATCAGCTCTTATCCCTGCTGGACCCGGTAAAGAAGGAAATTATAGACCTGAAACTGCTGGGGCTCACCAATAAAGAGATAGCCCATATCTTACACATCACACCCAAAAAAGTGGAATACCAGCTGAACACCGCGATCCGCTTATTACAGGAAGAAATTAAAACCCGGCGGTTAACGGTACACGACTGCGAAGCGGGTTTGATAATAGGCACCCTGGTACTGATGCTGCCTGCATAATCACATCTCCCCTGAAAAACTTACCCAGCCTGCATTTCCCCTTGTTAATAATTCCTTAACACACATTCACAGGAATTTCCCCGGGCGGCCGCCTCCTCTGTAATAAACGGCCCACATTGAACGAAAAAATATTATTCCGCTACATCTATGAGTTATCAAACGCCGCAGAGCGGGAGATGGTAACTGCCTGGCTGCAGCAATCGGAAAGGAACCGGGACATCCTGGTAGCTTTGGTAAAAAGAAAGCAACAGCTGGAAGGCGCTGCTGATCAGCAGGCGGCAGATACCCATTGGGAACGGGTACAGGCAGCGATGAATGAAGAAGTGCCTGCTGTAAAAAATATCCGCCCGTGGTGGCTGTACAGTGCTGCCGCAGCATTGGTAACAGTGTCCATGGGTATAGGCTGGCTGTGGCAACACCAACATACGCCTGCCGCGCAACCGGTAAAATTATCTACCACCGGCAAAAACAAACAGGTAATCACGCTGCCCGACGGCACCCGGGTGTGGCTGCAATACAACTCTTCCCTGGAGTATGATGCACGCGCTTTTAATAATTCCAACAGGCAGGTGATCCTGAACGGGGCGGCCTTCTTTAATGTAAACGGCAGTCCGGATAAGCCTTTCCGGGTCAGTACCCATCAAACCACAGTAACCGTACTTGGCACCTCTTTCAGTATCCATGCACGCGAACATGAAATGCAGGAAATAGCCGTGGCCTCCGGGAAAATCAATGTGCAGGCAGCACAACTCAACATCAACCTGCTGCCGATGCAGCGGATTAAATATGACCCGGTAACGCATGCGTTGCTAAGCGACAGCACCTCACTGGATCGTATAACTGCGGTGAGAGATAACCTGCTGGTATTTGAAAACGATGACCTGCCCAGCATCGCCCGCAAACTATCACAATGGTACAACCGCGACGTGATTATCCACGGAACACCGCATCGTGTATCCTTTACCGGTAGTGTACAGGATAACGGCATCCAGCCTGTACTGGAAGGTTTAAGTTTCCTGGCTGGCGTGGAATATAAAATTACGGCAGATACTATCATTCTCTCTTTAAAACGCAATCACAAAAAATAAACAACCAATATGAAAAAAATTATTGGCGGACTTTGCTGCCTGTTACTAACCGGTTCCCTCTGGGCACAAACGGCCACCCGCATGATCCGGTTAAACAGGAAAAACATTTCCCTGAAAGAACTGATCACCACACTACAGCAAAAAGAAAAGATTGCTGTGATGTACGACGATAACATCCTCGGGGAACCACACCCGTTACAGTTGCCGGAAGAAAATGTACCGCTCGAAAAGCTGCTGTCGCTCATCGCAGCGCAAACCGGCCTGGAAGTAAAGTGGCAGAATAATAACATCTACATAAGAAATAAAAATACCACCGCAGCAGAAACGGTCACCGTAAAAGGCGTAGTAATGGGCGCCGGCAACGATGGTGCTTTACCCGGTGTGAGCATCAGCGTAAATGGCAGGATGGTAGCAGTGACGGCGGAAGACGGTCTTTTTGACCTGAAAGTACCCACCGGCAGTAAAGTGGTTTTCCGCGCCATCGGTCTTGATCCTTATACACTCCCGGTAGCCGGCAACGCCACTAACCTGAAAGTTAATATGCAGCAGAATGTTACCCAGCTGGAAGGCGTAGTGGTAACAGCGCTGGGCATTAAACGCGATGAAAAAGCACTGGGTTATGCTGTGAGCAAAGTGAGCAATGAACAGCTCACAGATGCTATGAGTAATAACTGGACCAATGCTCTCACTGGTAAAGTAGCCGGTTTGAATATGCTGAAATCCAATGGCGGACCGGCAGGTTCTACCAAAATTATCCTGCGTGGTGAAAACACAATCACCGGCAGCAGCGAAGCGCTGATTGTAGTGGATGGCGTAATCATCAACGGCAGCAGCGGTAAGCAAACGGGCAACGGCAGCGGTTCGTACCTGGACAGCGACTCCCCTACCGACTTCGGTACCAGCCTCAATGATATTAACCCCGATGATATTGAAAGTGTGTCGGTGCTGAAAGGCCCGGGGGCAGCAGCATTGTACGGTGCACGCGGCGCTAATGGCGCTATCATCATTACCACCAAAACCGGTAAAATTAAAAAGGGTTTAGGCGTTACCGTTAACTCCAATGCTACCTTTGAAACCATTAACCGCTGGCCCGATTACCAGTATGAATACGGCCAGGGAGCCTCCGGTCAGGATACCTGGTATTCCTATGGCGCCACCGCCGACGGCAGCAGCACCCGGAGCACCAGCTCCGCCTGGGGACCAAAGTTCAACGGGCAAATGTACTATCAATACGACCCGGTTACACATACCGGCGGCACGGAAAGAACACCATGGGTTCCCTATAAAAACAACCGTAAAGACTTCTTTGAAACCGCCAAAACATTTACCAACAGCGTAACGCTGGAAGGCGGCAATGATAAAACCAATATACGTTTATCTTATACCAATCTTAATAACAACTGGATTGTCCCCAATACCGGTTACAACAGGAATACCGTAGCGCTATCCGTAAATCATAAAGTATCCGATAAGCTGCAGATTTCCACAAAGGTGAACTACACCAACAAAAAAAGCGATAACCTGCCTTCTTCCGGTTATAATAACCAAACCATCATGTATTTTATCCGGGGAATGGTGCCTAACGCCAACCTCGACTGGTTCAAGGAATACTGGCTGCCCGGACAGGAGCAGCTGGCGCAGAACCGGCCCTTCAGCAGCTTGCTCGACAACCCTTACCTGCAGGCGTATGAAATGCTGAATAAAGTGAACCGCAATGGTGTGATAGGTAATGTTTCCGCTACTTATAATTTCACAAAAGACCTCAGCCTGATGGTGCGTACCTCCCTGGATTACAGCACTGAAAGCCGTTCGCAGCAACGTCCGAAAAATACACAGAAATTTATAGACGGGATGTACAGAACCCAGAACATTTATTCCCGTGAGCTGAACAGTGATTTCCTGTTACGCTACAACCGTACACTGGGTAGTAAATTTAATGCTACCGTATCCGTAGGTGGCAGCCAGATGCGCAACTTTTACAACCGTGATGAAGTGCGCGCGGATAAGCTGAGATACCCTGGCGTATATAATTTTGCCAACAGTAAGAACACGCTGATCACACTTCCCTACAGTTCTCAATATGCCGTGAACAGCTTCTATGGCCTGGCACAGTTCAGCTACAATAACTACCTGTTCCTGGATATCACGGCGCGTAACGACTGGAGCAGTACATTGGCCTCAGAAACATCTACCGATAATACCTCTTTCTTCTATCCTTCTGTGAATGCTTCCGCCATCCTGTCGGATATGTTGAAGCTGCCCGCAGAAGTTTCCCTGCTGAAACTTCGTACATCCGTTTCCGGTGTAGGCAGTGGCGGCACTACGCCTTACTTTACCCGTTTTGGTTACCTGAAAGAATTGTTCCTGAGTGGTCTTTCCAACCCGGACTATATTGCCAACCCGGATCTGAAGCCAATGAAAACCGTCAGCGTAGAAGCCGGCGTGGATGCGAGCTTCTTCAGAAACCGTATAGGCTTTGGCGTTACCCTGTATCAGAACAACACCAATAACCAGATCATCCAGGCGCCATTAGATAAAGCTACCGGCTTTAAGGGCACTATCGTGAACGCGGGTACGGTTATTAACAAGGGTATTGAAATTGAAGCCAACGGTACCCCGGTGAAAAAGGCCAACGGGCTTACCTGGATTGCCACCGGTACATTTGCTGCTAACCGCAGCCGTATCAGCTCCCTGCCGGATGGTATTGAAACATTTGTGATGTCTACCGGTCCTGCGGGCCGTGGCTCTATTGAAGCACGTCCCGGCGGCCGCATGGGCGATATCTACGGACTTGGCTACCAACGCTCCCCGGATGGTCAGATCATCTACAATTCGCAGGGATACCCGTTGCTGACAGAAACAGCCCAATACCTGGGAAATACCAACCCCGACTGGAAGGCCAGCATCAACAATGCTTTCCAGTACAAGCAATTCCGCTTCAGCTTTTTGTTTGACGGTCAAACAGGTGGTAAGGCCTATTCCCTCACGCACTCCGTGCTGGCAGAAGAAGGCAAGCTGAAAAAGACCATCCCCGGCCGTTACAACGGTATTATCGGTGATGGCGTACAGGTGAACAAAGATGGCACCTATCGCCCGAACGATGTAGTAGCAGCCAATATTCAAACCTATTATTCAGAGCATTTCAAGCGTGATAATATTGAGTCCAATCTTTTCAGCACCGACTTTATCAAATTGCGGGAAGCGCGGTTCGACTACTCGCTGACGCCTGCCTTCCTGCGGAAGATAGGATTCACCAAAGGCACCATCGGTATTTATGGACGCGACCTGCTGGTAATTACCAACTGGCCATCGTTTGATCCGGAATTTGGTACCCTGGGAGATGGAGATATCAGCGCCGGTTTTGAAATCGGTCAGTTCCCCTCCACCCGAAGCTTTGGGATTAACCTCACTGCTTCGTTCTAATATTTCACCGCAAAAAGATGTATCATGAAAAATATCCGGATCAATACTTTTTCTCTTCTTGCAGCCATCAGTATAAGCACTGTTGCCTGTAAAAAAGATTTCATAAAAATCAACGACAATCCCAATACAGCGCCGGTGGCAACACCTGAAACCTTGCTGGCACCTGCCTTGTATAATGTAGTGAACAATAACCAGACACGTGCCCTGCGCCTCACCAATGAGCTGATGCAGGATCATGTTACCACTACCAACTCGGATGAAATTCACCGCTATGTGATCCGTCCGGGTGAATCCGATAACATGTGGAACAACTGGTACCAGGAGCGCACCAACTTCCTGGATATGTATAAAGGCGGACAGGTGATAAAGTCATCTACGTATATGGGTATTGGTGAGATACTGGATGTATGGACCATCTCGCTGCTCACCGATATGTTTGGCGATGTGCCTTACTCGGAAGCCAACCGTGGACGCGACACTATCTATCAGCCTAAATTTGATCCGCAAAAAGATATCTATACAGACCTGTTCCGTAAACTGGAAGATGCCAATACACTGCTGGCTGCCGGCCAGGCAGTGAATGCCGACGACAAGCCGATGGACCCGCTGTACAATGGCGATCCGGCTAAATGGAGAAAATTTGGCAACTCGCTCTACCTGCGTTTGTTAATGCGCGTATCCGGTAAAACGGAAATGAATGCAGCCGCCAAAATCAAAGAGATCGTAGAAACCAACGCCGCCAACTATCCCATCTTCAGCAACAATGAGGAGTCGGCGATACTGCGGTTTACAACGGTGCCGCCGTATACTTCGGCTTTCAATTCTTACCGCGACTTTGACTTTAACGGCGACAATGGCCTGTCTACTTTTTTCATCAACAACCTGAAAGAATGGGGTGATCCACGTATTGCCAAATGGGCCTCCACGGTTAATGGTACCTATGAAGGCATCCCCAGTGGCTATGCGCCCGGCGATATCCCGGTACGCCAGTCCTTTTACCTGGCCGCTTTGAAAAATGAACCGTTGCTGGGTAACATCATCAACTACGCAGAATTACAGTTTATACTGGCAGAAGCAGCGATGAAGGGTTATATCTCCACAGATCCTAAAACCTATTACGACAAAGGCGTGGAAGCAGGTATTACACTATGGGGCGTGGCTATGCCGGCAGGCTATCTTGATAAAGACGGTATCAAATGGAATAATGCGCTCACAGCAGACAATAAGATGGAGATGATTATGCTGCAGAAATATTATGCCCTCTTCTTTACCGATTTCCAGCAGTGGCATGAATACCGCCGTACCGGCCATCCTGTGCTGCCCAAAGGCCCGGGCCTGCAGAATAACGGGGAGATGCCTTCCCGCTTCAAATACCCGGTATATGTGCAGTCGCTGAACCGCACCAACTACCAGAAAGCGGTAGAAGCGATGGGTGGTGATGATCTGAATATAAAAGTGTGGTGGAACAAGAACTGATTTTTTAAGCAGATAAGTATAACAACGAATGAAACATATACATTTTCCGGTGGTGGCATTGTTAGCATGCCTGGCCCTGGGTGGTTGTTTAAAAAAAGATATTGACTATGCGCATGGCACTCCTAGTCCGGTAGCTTCCGTGGAAGTATTGCGCAGCACCTACCGCGGAGCAGCTTTACAGCTTACCACCAGTGAGCTGATGGGGGCAGAACGGATCACCGGTGTGGTGATTTCTGATACCAGCTCCCATAACCTGCCGGCGGGCAATTTTGTGATACAGGATATTGGCAGGGGAAATATACGGGGTATTACCATTGCGCTGAGCGGGAATGCGGCGGTACCGGTGAGTGCAGGCGATTCTGTGGCGGTTAACGTTATCGGTAGTACGCTGTTGAGCAATAAAGGTTCGCTTCAGCTTACAGGCATTGGAACTGATAAAATTACGCTGTTAAAGAAAGGCGTTAAGATAGTAGTAAAATCTACTTCCCTCTCCGATCTCTCGGCTAACTTTGCCAGCTATGAAGGCACGCTGGTAAAGGTAAACGCCGACTTTAAACAATTGCCTGCCCCTACCGATGTGTATGCCGGCGATAAGTTGTTGTACGACGGGCTGGATTCTTCCATTGTATTGCATACCGAAACCAGCGCCACCTTTGCGAACGATAAAATGCCCGCCAGCGCTACCTTTACCGGCATACCGTTATACAACAGCGGCAACGGTGCGGCCGTTGTTAAACAGTTATACCTGCGCAACAGCAGTGATGTAAGCAATGCCAGCGGTCCGTTATACAATGGTTACCCGGAAGATTTTGAATCACCGGATGCAGCAGCGAAGGGCAGTTATGCCGCCGCCACCGTGAACCTGAAAACAGGTTTATGGCTGCTGGACCAGGCCATACTGGCCACTACCAAAGACCGTGACCGTTTTAATCCTACCGGCAAACAATGTATCCGTATGCAGCAAAACCTGGCTAAGCCCGCGTATGTGCAGATGAATTATGATTTGCCCAATGGCGCTTCCAAAGTAACGTTGTCGTATGGCTCGTATTATACAGATGCCAGCAGCACCTGGAATTTACAGTATTCCACCAACCAGGGAGCAAGCTGGACTGTGATTGGTAATAACATTAAAGATGCAGGGCCATCGGCAAAAACCGCTACTTTTTTAATGGATATCAAAGGGCCGGTACGCTTCCGCGTTTGCAAGCTCGGCTTAGGTACTACCAATGGCGTGGATATTCTGAATGGCCGCCTGAGCATTGAAGATATTGCCGTATTCCAGCAATTGAATTACTAACCGGCACAGGTTACAGATCATGAGAGAAGAGGCCCCTGGTGGCCTCTTTTTTTTGTATATTTATCATTCATTCCGTTCACTCAAAAACTGTATTTTATGGCACCATTACAAACGACTGCAACGATACAGATTGCCAAACCCATCTCCGAAGTTTTTGATGCTGTTATAGATCCTAAAAAGATGTCCAACTATTTTATTGCCAACGGATCGGGACCAATGGAAGAAGGAAAGCAGGTGATCTGGAAATTTCCCGAATTTGATGTGATTGTTCCGGTGCAGGTATTGCAGGTGAAGAAGGATGCACTCATCTCCTTTCAGTGGGAAGGGGCTAAAGATCATCAGCTGCAGGTAGACATCCTGTTTTCCGAAAGATTTGGAAACGCCACCCTGGTAAAGGTTACCGAAGGTAGTATGGAAAATAATGAAGAAGGGATTAAGTGGCTGAAGGGAAATACCGAAGGCTGGGCTAATTTTCTTGCCTGTTTGAAGGCTTACCTCGAGTATAATATTAACCTGAGAAAGGGAGCGTTTGATTATATGAAAGCGGAATAATAATCAGGCTGGTTTAGCAATGTGATAACCGCCCGGCACACCATTTTTAGACAACACTACCTGCCACAACTGGCTTTGTCTGGCGCGGAAAGACCCTGCGCAGGACAACAGGTAATATTTCCACATGCGGAAAAAGGTGTTGTCATATTTTGCTTTCAGCTGATCATAATTTTTGAAGATATTACTGTACCAGGCCATTAGCGTTTTGTCGTAATCAACGCTGAAATTCTGCCAGTGTTCCATCACAAACAATCTTTCTATATACTTCCCTATCAACTGTATGGTTGGGATCATGGCGCCGGGGAAGATATATTTATTCAGCCACCGGTCGGTAAAGGCGTGAGCGCTGTTGCCACCAATGGTATGCAGGAGAAACAGCCCTTTTTCGTTCAGGCAGCGATGCACCACCTGCATATAGCACCGGTAGTTTTTATACCCAACGTGTTCAAACATACCCAGTGAAACGATGGCATCATACTGTTCATTCAGTGTGCGGTAATCTGCCAGCCTGATTTCTATTGGCCACCCCTTACAGCGTTCCCGCGCCAGCTCCGCTTGTTCGATGGAAATAGTAATACCGGTTACCTGCACCCCGTATTTTTCTGCGGCAAATTTTGCAAAGCTTCCCCAGCCACAGCCAATGTCGAGCACCTGCATGCCTGGCTGCAGGTTTAATTTGCGGCAGGTAAGGTCCAGTTTATCTTCCTGTGCCTGATCAAGTGTAGCGGCATTTTCCCAGAAGGCGCAGGTGTATGTCATTCTTTTGTCGAGCATCGCCTCAAACAGGTCGTTGCCGGTATCATAATGACTATGGCAGTTGTGATACGCTTTTTTCCGCGACTGGAAATTGAGCAGGCGTGCCAGCAGGACATCTGTTTTAAAACCAATGCTTTCAGGGAGCTGGTGGTCGATGCCCGCGCGCAATACGCGGTAGAAAAACTCATCCAGCTGCGGGCTGTCCCAGCATCCCTGCATGTATGATTCTCCCAGTCCTAATGAGCCGCGGCCCAATACATCTGCGTAAAAGGAAGGATCATAAACCGTTATATCCCACGAATGAGGGCCGTTTACTGCAACACCTGCGGCTGCCAGCAAACGGGTGACCATATATTCAGGTTTACGGAACATCGCAACCGGTTTTGGTCCAGAGATTTAACACCCAATGGCATGCCATTGTTTAGCAGATTCCGGGTCCGGTAATAATATAAAAAAGGTGGCTCTTATATGGAGCCACCCGCGTTTATCAGTATATTTTAAACTCCCATAGTCCGGGGGTACCGCTTAGTATTGTTACCCGCAGGTATCTTATTTTTCCGGAGAGATGATCTGTATGTGGTGATTGCATGATGCTGTTTTTGTGACCTCAGCATGGCGTCCACTGCCTGCCATCTGCAGAAGACTCCAGGCGGTAAGCTTTACCTGCCGGATGGTTCCATCTTCATTAAACTCCATTTTATCCACCCATATCTGCCGGGTGGTGCCTCCGTTACCAAATTCCAGGTAGATGAAATAATAATTATCTGTACCCGGTTCATGGAACACGTTACCGTGCCCTGGACCATAAATTTTTGCCTCCTTATCGGTGATGAGGATAATATCCTGCTCCGGCCAGGTGTACGGCCCCAGCGGCGATTGACGGCTGTAGCCATAGGCGTATTCATAATGCTCATGACCTGATAAGGTATAGAGATAATAATACACACCTTTACGTTTAAACGCTACCGGCCCTTCGGAATAACCTTTGCGTTTGGTAGGTATAACGGTAACGGATACCCATTATCTGAGTTTATATAATTTATAACCAAACAGGAAAATAACGAGGTAGCATACAATGGGCAGGTAATAGGCAGTAGCGATATTGGTATCTGCAATACGTCCCATGATAAAAGGGAAAATGGCGCCGCCAAACATTCCCATTACGATAAAAGAGGAAGCCTGTTGTGTTTGCGGCCCCAGGTCTTTTAAACCAAGACTGAAAATTGTGGGATACATAATACTGAAGAAGAAGTTGATCATCAGCAAAGCGATGAAGGAAGTCCAGCCCCAGCCCTGCGCCACAAGGATGCACATGAGGATGTTGCCAAGTGCAAAAGCGGCGAGCAGTTTATTAGGTGCGATGTAACGCATCAGTGCAGTGCCTACAAATCTTCCGGCCAGCATCATGCCCATAAATACCGTCATAAAATAACCGGCTTTCTGATCAGAAAACCGCATCACTTCATGTCCGTAGTTGATGAAGAAGGCCCAGGTGCCTGCCTGTGCAGCCACATTAAAGAACTGTGCGATGACTGCAAATACAAAATGTTTCTGCTGGAATAATTTTTTGCGCACGCCTGTTACACCGCCTGCATCTGAAGGGCCGTCGTGCGGATCTGTAAGTGCCGGTACTTTCACCATTGCAAACGCAATGGCAATGGCTGCGATAACTGCCCCGATATAGATGTATAATTGTTTTACAGACAGCAATTCCTCACCGGCATTGTGTCCTGCGCTGAGGAGAAAATAGGAACCGAGCGTTGGTCCTACTATAGCGCCTACTGCGTTAAACGATTGTGCAAAGTTGATACGCTGATCGCTGGTGCGCTGATCGCCCAAAGCAGCCATAAAGGGATGAGCTACGGTTTCCAGTGTGGCCATTCCACAGGCCAGCACAAAGAGGGCTACGCGGAAAATACCAAACGAGGCTGCATTGGCTGCGGGCACAAACAGGAAGGCGCCCAGGGCATAAAGTGTGAGCCCGAGTAGCACGCCGTTTTTATATCCCATCTTTTTAATAAACAATCCTGCCGGGATGCCCATCAGCGCGTAGGCGCCGAAGATAGAAAACTGCACGAGGCCGGACTGGGATTTGGATAATCCGAGCACATTCTGGAAATGTTTATTCAGTACATCTCCCATTGTTAATGCGATTCCCCAGCACATGAACAGGGAGGTAACGAATATGAGGGTGATGACATATTTATTCTCCGTGAATTTTGCGGGTAAGGACGCGGCAGATGATTTGGAATTTTTAGCGGTTTCTAAGGCTTCCTGTTCCAGGGAGTCGGGTGATATCATGATCAGAGTTTTTAATTTTTTTTTATAACGTGGAATGATGGTTTGAGCATGCATCCGAAGCTCTAATATACATTTCCATTTTTATAAACTCCAATCATCTGCCGGTAAAATCAAACCGGCAATATCAGTTCCATCTGGATATTGCAACGCTCATATGGCGTAGCTCTGCCGGCTATCTTTTTAAAGCCCAGCTTATTATACAGGCTGATAGCCGGTTTCAGGATGGTATTACTTTCGAGGTAAATATTCCTGGCCCCGAGTGCTGTTGCTTTTGCGATGATCGCCTGTCCTAGTAAGAATCCAATGCTTTTTCCCTGGGCTTTGGGAGATACCGCCATTTTAGCCAGTTCGTAATCGTAGTCCGGGTCGTCCATTTTTACTAATGCACAAACCCCTACCGGTTCATCGTTATAAAGCGCCACAAAAATATGTCCGCCTTTTTTAAGGATATTTTCTTCGGGGTGATCGAGTGATTTATGGTCTGCCGCTTCCAGCTTAAACCACCTGGCAATCCATTCTTCATTCAGTGCTTTGAAGGCTGCTTTGTATTTAGGTTGATAGTCTACTATCGTTACTTTACCCGCTTCTCTTTTTTTGTGTGCTTCCGCTACGCGGCTGAGTAGCGATTGCTGCTCCAGCAGGTATTCCCATTCTTCCATTGCCTTCCACAGGTCGTACGTGGTTTGGGCGGAAATGGCTTCTATCGCGGTGTTTACGTCTGTGAGCTGGTCCTGTATTTTGACGGTGATTTCCAGTCCTTTTTTGGTAAGACTTACCATATTACGCCGGCCATCTGTTTTATCTTTCTTTTCCACTACCAGTCCCTTCTTCCCCATTTCGCCGATAATTTTGCTCACCGACGGGTGGGAATGGCCAATTTCTTTTGCAATAGCGGTGATTGTTTTTTCTTCTCCTACCGATAGTACATAAAATACCGGGAACCATTTCGGCTGCATTTCGATATTATACAACTGGTAGATCTGTGCGGCATCTTCTGTGATCTTTTCTGTGAGCATACGTAGCCGGCTTCCGAGCGCTACCTTGCCTGTTTTGTTGAAGAATTCCATATTGTAATAAATTACGTAATCAGTTACGCAAATATAGGAAGTAGTTTAAAAGCAGCAAATTTTTTATTTGGGACGGGGTATAGCTAAAGGGGGGGTTGTGGCGATGGGTTACGCCACAGTCTATAATTATTCAGCCGGACGGTTACGGAAAGAAGTAGGACTTACCTGGTGACGTTTCCTGAAAAAGTGCGACAGGTGGCTTTCGTCGGTGAAGCCAAACTCCGCGGAGATCTGTTTGAGGGTCAGTTGCCCGGTGGTGATCCTTTTTTCGATGAGCTTGGTGCGATAACTGTTTACATATTCGCGGTAGCTGATATTGAAATTCCTTTTAAAGTAGGCGCTGAAATAATTGGCGGCGATATTGAAATGTTCGGCAATCTGTTTTACCTGGATCTTGTCGGGTTCATAAATATGCTGATGAATAAAGGAGATCAGCGCTTCTTTATCGGGAGCGCCATTGTCGATCCGGATATCCAGTTTGGCTACGGCTTCTTTGACCAGTCCGAATACCGACAACACCTGGTAATACACCAGCGGGGAAGTAGCGGCATCCTTGCGGCAATTGTAGGCAACAATGTTTTCCATCGTATTGCGCAGGATTGTTTTGCAGGGTTCATCCAGCACCAGCTTTACTTCTTTCAGTAGTTTATGGCGCATCATGGTTTCCGGTTTGCTCATCAGGAAAGCATCGGGCGCCAGGTGGCTTTTGTTGGTGAAATAGCTGTCGGTGAACTTGATGAAGACAAAGCGGGTGGTCTTCTTAATTTCAAAATAGTGCTCATCTTCCGGGCAAATCAGAAACAGGTCGCCCGCCTTATAAGACAGCTGATTATTATTCAGGTGATGAATACCGGCACCTTTAAAGATGTAGATGATCTCGTAATAAGTGTGACTATGCACCGGCAGGTGAAACACCTTTTCTTCAAATTCATGAATAACCAGTGTGTCAAACTGTTTCAACTTCCTCATCTCACAAAAATACAATTTTATACTCTGAATATACAAATCAGTCCTGCTGCTTTTCCCCGATATTTACACTTTCATAACACCTATAATAAAACGTATCTGATGGAATACAGACAATTAGGCGCATCCGGTTTACAGGTACCGGTGCTGAGTTTCGGCACTGCCACTTTTGGCGGCGGTAATGATTTCTTCAAAGCCTGGGGCAGCACGCTGGCGGATGAAGCGACCCGCATGGTGAATCTTTGTCTTGATGCAGGCGTAAACCTCTTCGACACCGCCGACATCTACTCCGATGGGCTTTCGGAAGAGATCCTGGGCAAAGCCATTGCCGGCAAAAGGGATCAGCTGCTGATCTCTACCAAGGCCACCTTCACTTTCGGAAAGGGGCCCAATAACCAGGGTTCATCGCGGTTTCATTTGCTGCGGCAGATTGAAGGAAGTTTGAAGCGGCTGCAAACAGACTATATCGATATTTACCACATGCATGGATTTGACGGCAACACGCCTGTGGAGGAAACCATGCGCACATTGGACGACCTCGTGCAGAGCGGCAAGGTACGTTACATTGCCGCATCCAACTTCTCCGGCTGGCACCTGATGAAATCGCAGGCCATCGCGGAAAAGTATGGATGGAACCGTTATGTGGCACACCAGGTGTACTATTCACTTGCCAACCGCGAATACGAATGGGAGCTGATGCCGCTGGGCCTCGACCAGCAGGTGGGCGCCATTGTATGGTCGCCGCTGGCTGCAGGCAGACTGGGAGGTAAATACCGCCGTAACAGTCCGCCGCCACAGAACGGCCGCATAGCACAGGGAGGCAGCCCTGTACCGGAGGCCGTAGTAAATGAAGAAGTTTTTTACAACATCATTGATGCACTCGATGAAATAGCTGCGGAAACAGGCAAAACGGTAGCACAGATCTCGCTGAACTGGTTGCTGCAGCGCCCTACTGTATCCAGCATTATTATTGGAGCGCGTAATGAAGAGCAACTGATCCAAAACCTCGGCGCCACCGGCTGGAACCTGACTACTGACCAGCTTAAAAAACTGGATGCGGCCAGTGAAGTACCTACCATTTATCCTTACTGGCATCAGCGGCAAAACCTTACGCTGAATCCGCCGCCGGTTTTCTACTAATATTTTTCAGCGGAGGGAGTGTTTCCCTCCGCATTTAATACGCAGAGAGAATCCTTTACATAAAAAGGGGAAATATCAGCGGGTGCAGATCAGCTGATAGGTGCCGGGCGTAATACCTTCCGCACTTCTGAAGAGGCGGATGAAGTAGTTGGTATCATTAAAACCGCACAGCATACTTACCTGGCCCACGCTGTTGTTGCGGTCGGCCAGCAGTTGTTTTGCCAGCTTTAGTCTTTCCCTGTTGATGTACTGAAGGGGAGTAATTCCGAACTGGTCTTTAAACCATTTGAAAAAGACATTGCGGCTCAGGTAAGCCTTCCGGCAAAGCGTATCTACAGAGATGTTTTCTGTGAGATGTTCATTGATATAATGCAGCACAAAATGGAGCCTGCTGTTGTTGCTGCTGGTATCTCTTTCATCTGAAATCAGCTGCAGGTGCTGGCTCTGCAGGATACGGATCAGCAGTTCTTTCATATTGAGATCGGCGTAAATATCCCTGGACAGGTCGGAGCTGCTGCAAATACGGACTAATTTATTGATCAGGTCTGTAAGGTCCACATCATTATTAAAGTGATACTGGTTGAATTGCAGGCGCCAGTCGTTTTTGTCGGCATACTCGCCGTTATAATATTCGTTGAGATATTGCAGGGTGCTGCGGATATAGGCTTCATCCACCGAAAGGGCAATACACTGCGTAGGATTTTCTGCCGAGGCTTCCGGGAAATCAATCACCATTGTTTCGTTGGCCGGTACAATCACGGTTTCTCCCGGCTGATATTCAAATGAAGGCTGATCGAAAAGATGCATGATCTTTTTGCCCTGCACCATGCTTGTAATGACAAAATCTCCAAAAGTAAGCGGCACCCGGTAATCCTGCTGATAACTTTCAAATATATTCAGTTCACAATTATTCAGATTATAGACCCGCCTGTTCTCGACCAGGCGTTGCAGTTGCTTGGGATGTGTCAGGTCTATCGGCTGCACAAAATGTTTTACCGGCATGGCTAATGTTTTTAGCTACAACAAGTTAGTTTAATTTAACCGAACTCAGAAAAAGGGTACGAATGTGCTAAAGATAAGTACGAAATTTTGCAATTGAATGTCAAATCTTCCTCATATTGAGCGTACATGGACGGAAACCATCTTTTTTTCCTCAAATAACATCCACCGGGGGTAATATTGGTTTGCACCAAAAAGTCGTCCTGCCGGATGACTTTTTGGTGCAAACGCCGCCGGTTAACAACCGTACGCCAACTTATCCTGTCAAATTAATTGGCTTCCCTCCCGGTTTTCTTCCTGAACTACGTTAAATTAGTGGCCTACAAATCAAAACCAACAAACAGCATTATGAAAAAACTACTCCTCCTCGCCTTCCTGTTGCCGTTACTGGCAGCAGCGCAGGACAAAGGCATCCATTTCGAGCATGGCAGCAGCTGGGCCGATGTGCAGGCCAAAGCCAAAGCTGAAAACAAATACATTTTCATGGACTGTTTCACTACCTGGTGTGGTCCCTGCAAGTTTATGTCGGCCAATATTTTCCCGCAGGAAAAAGTAGGCAGCTTTATGAATGATAAATACATCAGCGTAAAGGTACAGATGGATCAAACAGACAAAGACAATGAAGAAGTAAAAAGCTGGTACGCTGCCGCCAAACAAATTGAGACAGACTACGCCATCCGTGCATATCCCACCTTCCTGGTGTTTGCACCCGACGGGCACATTGTTGACCGCCAGGTAGGCGGCGCCGAAGCAGATCAGTTCATTGAAAGATGCGCTGCATCCCTGAATCCGGCCACACAATATTACACACAGCTGGACCTTTATAAAAAAGGAAAGAAAGATACCGCCTTCCTTCGCCAGATGGCACTGCTGGCATTGAATAAATATGACCAGGAAAATGCCTCCATCATTTCCAAAGAATATCTTGCCCAGCAGAAAGATCTTTACACTCCTGTAAACCTCAACTTCATCGCTAAATTTACCAACAGCAGCAAAGATGTAGGATTTGATATGTTCCTGCACCATGCCGATAAAGTAAATAAAGTACTGGGACCCGGTAAGGCAGAAGAAAAAGTAATGGGCATCGTAGCGCAGGAAGAAGTGTATCCGCAGCTGATGAAGAAAGACGGCAGCAAACCCGACTGGGCTACCCTTGAAAGCAGCCTGACCAAAAAATATCCTGCCTTCGCGGAAGAACTGCTCCTGAAAACCAAAGTACAATACTTCAGCTATGTAAAAGATGCTGATAATGCGGTGGCTAACATTGTTGCCTATATGAAAAAATATGGCCACAAAGCTGATCCCCAGTCATTAAACGAATATGCATGGACCATCTTCGAAAAATGCAACGACATGCAATGCATTGAACAGGCCCTGGAATGGAGCAAACGCTCATTCAAAGACAACGAAGTGCCTGCATTCATGGACACTTACGCCAACCTGCTGTATAAAGCCGGTAAAAAAGAAGACGCCCTTGCATGGGAAGAAAAAGCCCTGAACAAAGCCAGCGGCGACGAAAAGAAAAACTACGAAACTACCCTGGAGAAAATGAAGAAGGGTGAAAAATACTGGGAATAGCAAAAACATAAGCGGAGGGAATTCCCTCCGCTTATTCACTTCATAACAAGTTTATAAACAAATGCGATACGCGGTTGCTCCAGGTTCCACCCTCCCACTTCTTCCCGCACCAGCTCCCGGTGCTTTTTGCTGATATCCCTTAAAGCATTTCCCACAGATTTACGCAGGTATTCACTTTCCTTTGACTTCAGTTTACTGATCATGCGGATGGCCGTTTCCGGATGTTCCTTAAAATAAGGACGTGCCGTCCAGATACGGAGCCCCTCCACTACGGCCCTGTTCAGGTTGGGATGCGGATCATTCAGCCACAGCCTGATTTCCGGGAGTGCTTTTTCATAGCCGATGCTGCTGCAATAGTGATCAAAGGCTTTGGCCAGCATTTCCTGTACACGCCAGTTATCATCTGCCACTACTTTTGTTTTCAGCCATGTTAATGCCTTATTATTTGCCGGAGAGAGGAGTCCGAGCAACCAGGTGCCCAGCATACGTTCCTGGTAGCTTTCCCCGGCTATCAGTGTGGCGGCTGTTTTCAGGTGATCCTGGCTGGTGTCTTTTAGTAAGCTATCACCTGCTTCCAGGATATGCTTAAAGCCATGTTCTACTTTTTTTATTTCTGTAATAACAGCAGATAACATGATTGAAATGATTTGTGTTCTGATACCAAATATAAAAAGGACCGGCATAACGCCAGTCCTTTCCATGTAAAAAATTATCCTTTATGGCGTGGTAATCCACCAGGTGTTTCCAAACGGATCTTTTACACCGCCGGATTTACCGTACGACTGCTTTGTTACCGGCATTACTTCTGTAGCGCCTTCTGCCAGGGCCTTTTTAAAAGTAGCATCTGCATCTTCCACGTAAATGAACAATCCTGCATTGTCAGTACCCCAATTGGGGTTCGACTGGCCAAACATAATAACATTGCCACCGATACTGATTTCGCCATGCATGAGTTCTTTGGTACCCTCTCTGTAGCTGCGGTGATTCTCCTTTGCGCCAAATACCTTACCGGTAAAATCAAAAAAAGCTTCTGCATCTTGCAGGATCAGATAGGGCATTACCTGTTGATGTTTTTCTGGTAATTTCATAACATTTATTTTAAGGTTAAACGTCTCTTGCACAAAATTGCAATAGTATCCCCTGATAAAATTGGAAGAAACCGACATTCTTGTTAGTCACGCCAGTCGGTGGCCCCGGAGCGGCCGGAGAAATACTGTTTGGGATGCATACCTGAAAAGGCGCGGAAGTCGCTGATAAAATGCGACTGATCATAATACCCGCATTCGAGCGCCAGGCGTCCCAGGCTCATCACCTGCCGGTTGTAAAAGGCGGTGGCCGACTGGAAACGGACAATCCTTGAAAACAATTTGGGGGATAGTCCTGCGTACTGTTTGAACTGGCGCTCAAACTGCCGCTCCGACAAATAGTATGCCTGTGAAAGAGATTGTATGTTCATGGAAGGCCGGTGATGGATGATATCCCTGATAGCCGCAAAAACCGGCAGGTCCGCCACGCGGCTGGCTGCCAGCCGCTGCTCTGTAAACCGGCAAAGGATATCACAACGCTCCCGGTTATTCTTCGCCAGCATGATCTTTTCCTCGAGGATGCTGCCTTCACCTTTCAGCAGGTATCTTAATTCAGCAGTAGTATTGGTGAGATCTGCGGCGGAAATATTAAACAACAGGGGTACAGCCTGCGGGTAAAAGTACACACCAAAAATACTGAAGCCTGCATCAATGGTATACTTCCGCAGGATGTGTGTGGCGCCCTGCACACCGGAGGTAAACGATTTACTGGTATCACCGTTATCCGCCAGTTCATCGAACAGCCCGCGGTAATGGAACACCAGCTCCACACAGGCATCGGCCATATTGTAATGCGTATAACCTGTGTCCCCCTCCAGCACCCAGAAGAACCGGATGAGGTGCGCAAGATGGGGCGGTGGTGGAATGGTTTGGTACTGCATTACCCTAAATTTACAAAAAGCATTTCAGCTTTTGGCATCGCGTTGTAAACAGGCCATCACCAGCAATACCAATGCGGCAATCCCTGCCAGTGTGCGTACAAGATGCCAGTTATTCCACGGCGTGGCAAATGCTACGCGCATATCATGCAGTTGCGCCGCCGAAGCCCCTTCAGTATGAAAGGCCGCCAGCTTATCGTTGAGGGGAATATTGGAGAGCACCGTTACCCCGAAAGAGCCAATCACAAATATCAGCGTAGCTGCCAGGAGGTACCCGCTGCGGCGGGTAAACGCGGGCCGGGCATTGAGCCAGGTAGCCAGTGGCAGCAATACCGGCGCGCCTAAAAAACTTACTATAAAGGCAGGATTCACAATGGCCACATTGATCGCCTGGGTAGCTGTTATATAGGCGGCATCCGGCAACTGCGCAAATGCTATATTCACAGAAACAGCAAACGCATAAAATAAACCCGCTACCAGGGCGGTGGTGATGGTGGCAAGCGCCAGTATAAAAGTCTTCATTACGTTAACCGGGTATTTTTAATCCCATTGCAATATTACTTCCCCCCCATTTCCGGAAATAGAACAAAACCGACACATCAATCTATATAGCCGGCAGCCGCTTTGCCCGACTCCTGGTGTTTGGCCGGCTGGAAAATATCGAAGTAATAGAGATGCTCCTTTGCATATAGGGGCAGCTGCGCTTTTAAACGGGTTTTAAAGCCGTTAAAGTCCTTTGCCGGGGATTGGGTCCAGGCGGTTTCCGCCAGCGCAGCTATGCGGGGGAAAAGCAGGAAATCCAGCCGGTTGTTGCTATGAATGGTTTCTGACCACAGGCATGCCTGTACGCCTAATATCAGGGATTCATGCCCCCGTGTGGCAGGAACAGCGGCGGCGGAGAAATCGTATACAGATTGTAAAGGATTGAATTCACCATCTTTCCACCTGCGCCCGATTTTGTGGCTGCTGTCCTGGACAAAATCAAAATAAAACGGTAGCCGCGGGCATAGCACTACAGAATATCCTTTCTGAAATGCCATCGCCAGGTTCTCCGGTTTTTCGTGACGCCACCAGCATACAATGGTGCTGTCGGCAGGCAGGGAGGCCGTGGCAATTTCATCCCAGGCCATTACTTTATTATGCAGCTTCAAAACGGTATCGGCCATCCGTTGAATAAAATAGTCCTCTACCTGTTTGCGGTCTTTCAGGCCCTGGGCTTCTTTTAACCGGATGATGCCGGTATCCTGGTCCCAGCCGGCGTTGCCAAAGGTTACTTCGTCGCCGCCGAGGTGAATGAGCTGCGCGGGAAACAGTTGAGCCGTTTCCGTTAGTATATCCGCCAGGTAGGAGTAAGTTCCTTCCCTGCCGGGGTTAAAGGTGAACTGCGGATACTTAGCGGTACCGCCGCCGTCAAATGCGGGATAAGCCCTGTTAGCAGCCCCGGCATGACCCGGCATATCTATTTCAGGAATAATGTCGATGCACCTCGCTTTGGCATAGGCAACTATTTCCCGGATATCGTTCTGGGTGTAATAGGCCGCAGGTGCATTTGGATCACTGATATTGCCGATGCCGCCAACGGTAGTGAGCAAAGGATATTTTTTGATCTCCAGCCGCCATCCGGGCATGTCTGTTAAATGCCAGTGAAAACGGTTCAGTTTATAAAAAGCCATCCAGTCGAGGACAGACTTCACTTTCTCTTTACCAAAAAAATACCGCGATTCATCCAGCATTACGCCGCGCCACGCATATAGCGGGGCATCGGTGATATTCCAGCAGGGTACCTGCAAAGCTTTTCCGGATACCGGCGCCACTGCAGCGAGCTGCAACAGGCTGATGATACCGTTAAACACGCCTTCCCGTGCGCCTCCTGAAATGGTGGCGGTTTGCTTATTCATAATAAGCGTATAGGCATCTATGTTAGTAGCGGACTTTTTTTCCAGTAAGATAACGGTGCTGCCGGATTTCCGTTGCAGCGGAACATGGATATGATAACGGCGAAGCAGTTCCTGCTGCAGCCAGGTAGCCAGCGGAACCATGGACGTGTCTTCCCAGCTGATAGTAGATTGTGCGCTGATTTCAAAAGAGCCGCGCGCCTTCCCTGCTTTTACGGGCAGCGGGATCACCGGGCATATTTGCTGTGCGGCAACGGGAATAGCAGTAAATACAATGGCGATGGCCAGCAGGCATTTTTTCATGTTCAAAGCTGATTTTCAGGAGCAAACGGTGCACCGGCGAACAAAATAATAAAATATCGCCAGTACTTCTCCATAAAATAATATATAAATATTTCTCCATTATTGTATCCCCGGTTTAGTTACAGGTCAACGGCTTAATCCTACAGTTCAACACTTAATCAATGGCCGGCCGGTATACCAGTGGCATATTTGCAATAAATGATGATGTATGCAACACCTCTCCGTTTTAGTGATCAGCAGTATGATGTTCGTCCGGTCATTATTCGTTGATACCAGCGAATTCAAACTGGTGAAACAGGATAACGCCATCGCGTTATATGAAAGATGGATTCCCGGCGCCGGTGGTGAAAATGTAAGGGAGATCAAAACCATCTTCCAGGTAAAATGCGCCATACCGGCAGTGATCGGGCTTTTCAAAGACCAGGCGCGCGGTCGCGAGTGGAATACCAATGCCAGCGATTACCGGATAGCCACAGCGCCCGATCCTCATCACTGGATCACCTATATTAAGTATGATATCCCCTGGCCGGTAGACGACCAGGACTGCTGCCTGCTATACCGCTACCAGGAAATGACCGGCGATGCGGCGGAAGTGGCGTTTGAAAGCATCACCGATCACCGCTTCCCTTTATACAATAAAACAACACGGATCACCGGCACGCGGGGAAAATGGATCATGGCGCCCTTGGGGAACGGGCAGCTGCAGATCACTTATATGGTCACCACCGACCGTAGTAAGAAAATTCCCCGCTGGGTATCCGATCCTATTATTCATGATAACCTGTTCAGGACCATGACAAAATTCAAAAGCCTGCTTGAAAATAAAACGTATGCCAGACAATAAATATACGCTCATCACCGGCGCCAGCTCCGGTTTGGGCAAAGAATTCGCTATTCAGTGCGCCAGGAAAGGCATGAATATTATCCTCATTGCCCTGCCGGGAAGCCGCCTCCAATCTGTAGCGGAGAGCCTGGAACTGGAATATCACATCCACGTAAAAGTGTTTGAATTTGATTTGTCCGACAGCGACATACTGAAGCAGCAACTGCAGATCATTACCCGCAACCATGATATCAATTTCCTGATCAACAATGCCGGCATCGGCGGTACATCTTCCATCACCCACACCTCACTGGAACGGATAGACGATATTATTATGCTCAATGTAAGAGGCACCGTACTACTTACCCACCTGCTGATCCCGCACCTGCTGAAACACCCGCAGAGTTATATCATGAATATAGCCAGTATGGCGGCTTTCACGCCTATTGCCTATAAAACGGTGTACCCTGCATCCAAAGCATTTATCTCGTCTTTTTTCCTGGGATTAAAAGAAGAACTGGCCGGTACCGGTTTATCCGTAAGCGTTATATACCCTGGTCCTATTATGACCAACTCCCATACCTCCCGGCGGATCATCAGCCAGGGACTGAAAGGAAAAATGGGACTGCTGTCTACCCCCGACATTGCGCACATTGCGCTGAAAGGCACGCTGGCCGGACACCCGGTGATCATACCCGGCCTGATGAATAAGATCAATCATGTGCTGATGCAGTTGCTCCCACTATCATTCCGGATGAGGATCGTATCCAGGGAAGTAAAAAAAGAAATCCCATATAGCTTATCTGTCTAAAAAAAATTCATGAAAAAAGTACTGATCACCGGCGCCAATGGCTTTCTCGGTTCTAATTTAACACGGGAGTTATACCGCATGGGGTTTGATATAAAAATTATAATCCGGCCTTCGGCCGATATGAAAGGCATTGAGGACATCCCCTGTGAAATCTTTTACGGGAGCATCAATAACAACGATGATGTACATGAAGCTGTGAAGGATTGCGACATCGTGATCCATGCAGCCTGTATTACCGCACAGTGGGGCATTTCATTTGCCGAATATGAACATACCAACTTCACCGCCACTAAGTATATTACCGCGGCCTGCCTCGAACACAAGGTGCAGAAATTTATTTACGTGAGCACTGCCAATACCATCGGGCCAGGTGATAAAAACAGTCCGGGTAACGAACTAAACGGCTTTACCCTGTTCAATGCCAACTCCGGTTATATCAATACTAAATACCTTGCACAACAATATGTGCTGGAACAGGTGGCCAGCAGGCAACTGCCGGGCATCGTGGTAAACCCCACCTTTATGATAGGCCCGCATGATGTGAAACCCAGCTCCGGTAAACTGATCCTGTACGGACTGAAACACCGGTTACTTTTTTATCCGCCCGGCGGTAAAAACTTTGTGCATATCAAAGACGTATGCCGGGGTATCATCAATGCTATTGAAAAAGGTAAAACAGGCGACTGCTACCTGCTGGCCGGTCAGAACCTCAGCTATGCAGAATTCTTCCGGTTGCTGAAAAAGATCTCCGGCAAACGGCAGCTGCTCGTCCCTATCCCGGGGTTTATCCTGAAAGCAGCCGGTATCATAGGTTCCCTGCCGGGCATCTCCGGAAAATTAAATTATACCACTGCTTACATGCTATGCCTCGATAACTATTACTCCGGCAAAAAATCGGAACGGGAACTGCAGCTCAGCTATACCCCCGTAGAAGCTGCTGTTACAGGCGCATTTACGTGGTTTAAGGAAAATAACTACATTTAGTAATACACAAGCCATCAGATGAACTTCCAGGAAAATGAAAAATTATTCTCCAGCAAACTGTTCCTGTACCTTTCCAGGATACTGATACTGTATACCTTCAGTATCATCTTCAAATCCTTTGACCATACTTTCGTAACAGGTTTGCAGATGATGGATTTCAGGGGACAGATGTTCAGCCTGTTCTATGTGGTGTTTGGTCTTATTGCCTGGGAAGGCGCCGCCTGGCTGGCCCGCACGGTAGAAAGGAAAACAATGAACAAACACACATCCGGCAAACTGGTGTTCCTTTGCGCCGTTCTGCTGATATATGGTGTGCTGGTGGCGTACCTGTTTGGCCTCTTCTATTCGTTGAGCGATATCCTGTTGTTTAACCGCTATGAAGCATGGGAAAGCTTCATCCGCTTCAGCTACGACCTGAACTTCGGCACGTTTATGTTTTACCTGCTGATCTTAACATTTAACGGGATCATCTTTTACTATTCCGGCTGGAAAGAATACCAGCTGCAAACAGAAAGACTGATGCGGGAAAATATCCAGGCAAGATATGATGCGTTACGCAACCAGATAGATCCGCACTTCTTTTTTAATTCGCTCAGTGTACTGACCAACCTGGTATATAAAAGCCCGGACCTTTCCGCCGATTATATTACGCAGCTGGCCAAAACATACCGGTACATTCTTGATAAAAAGTTTGAGAACCTGGTACCCGTACAAACGGAACTGGATTTCCTCGATGCTTATCTTTTCCTGATCCATATCCGCCACCAGCAAAGCATACAGTTCAGCGCCGATATCCCGGAAAAGGTAAAAGCCAAAGGGATGATTCCACCGGTAACCCTGCAGATGCTCATTGAAAACGCCATCAAACACAACCGGTTTTCCGCACAGGACCCGCTGCTGATCACTATTAAAAGCGATGGTAATTTCCTGGTAGTATCCAATCACAAAAGACCCAAAGTTCACCCGGAAATTTCTTCCGGTATAGGACTTGAAAATATTCAGAAAAGATATGCGCTGATCAGCAACAGCAATATTGAAATCAGCGAAACAGCAGAAATGTTTATTGTAAAATTACCCATCATCAGTGGATCATGAGAATAGTTATTTTTGAAGATGAGATGCATAATGCCGAGCGGCTCATTCAGTTACTGCACAAGTGTAATGCAGCGATACAGGTAGTTGCGGTTATTACTTCCGTGGAAGAAGGAATCCGGTGGCTGGAACAGCAGCAGCCGGTGGATCTGATGCTGATGGATATCCAGTTATCTGACGGCAACTGTTTTGAAATATTCAGCAAAACAAAAGTACGTACGCCCATCATTTTTACCACGGCGTATGATGGCTTCGCACTACAGGCGTTCAAGGTAAACAGTATTGATTACTTACTAAAACCAATCGACCCCGACGATTTAAAGAATGCCTTAAACAAATACGAACAGTTCAGACCAGCCAATAATTACACCGTAGACATCAGCAGGATCGCGGAAGAGTTTCTGCGCCGCGACAGTGCCCGCTTTATCGGCAGGATCAACAACCAGCTGATCTATGTAAAAGCGAAAGATATTGCCTGGCTGCAATTTGCGAGGGGTACCACCTGGGCCACCACCATTACCAATCAGCGGGTACCACTGGATTATTCTCTCGATCAGATTGAACAACTGCTGGACAAGCACCAGTTTTTCCGCATCAACCGGCAGTTCATTATCCAGATAGATGCCATTAAAAAGATCACCACTTATTACAATAGCAGATTAATTCTTCAATTAGCACCCGATGTTGATACTGATGTTATTATTAGCCGTGAAAGGGTTTCTGAATTCAAAAACTGGCTCGAAGGAAAAAGCGAAAGCGCCGGGGGGTGAAGAGGAATTACCGAAGGCGGTCCCTTGCTGAACAGGAAAATAAAAACAGGCTATCAGCCCTGCGTTTGTTTGGGATTAAAGAAGATTTTAAAGGTGCTTCCTTCGTGTAAGATGCTGTTCACTTCCGTCATGCCACCGGAAGCATCTACAATTTTCCTGACAAGGAACAAACCGATGCCTAACCCTTCCATTTCCGGATGCAGGCGCTTATACATATTGAATACGGTCCCGAGTTTATCCTGTTCTATTCCGATCCCGTTGTCTTTTACTTCCAGCAACAGGAATCCGTTTTCTTTGCGGGTATTGATATGAATTTTCAGCTGCCGGTCCGGCGACCGGAATTTGATGGCATTGGTGAGGAGATTATAGATAATGCTGCGAAAGTTCTTCTTCGAAAATACCAGATGGCTTTCTTCAAGATTTCTTATAACAACCGCCTTAGCAGCCTGTACTTTATCCTGGATACTAAAAAAAACTTCATCCAGTATGGTACTGACATCAACTT
Source organism: Chitinophaga ginsengisegetis (assembly GCF_900168065.1). Lineage (GTDB taxonomy): Bacteria > Bacteroidota > Bacteroidia > Chitinophagales > Chitinophagaceae > Chitinophaga > Chitinophaga ginsengisegetis. The sequence goes on from NZ_FUZZ01000001.1 coordinate 873,190, forward strand.
CCTGTGCTTCCTTCAGCGACTCGCTTTCAATTTTCCCTACTTCCGCCAGCTCCCGCAGGTTTTCTTTAAACCTGACAATAGAAGATTGAATCATATCTGTATACCTGACAACCTCATTGTCTTCCATATCCAGTTTCTCATCCAGCAATCTCATCAAACCTTCTATATTCGTAAGTGGTCCTAACAAATCATGAGAGGCAGAGTATACAAAATTATCCAGGTCTTCATTAATGCGCTGCAGGCTCAGGTTGGAACGGTGTAACTCCAGCTGGGCTTTATTCAAAAGAGTGATATCATTAAAAGAAATAATTGCACCATCCTGTTCATGATCCAGTTGCCGGATATAGGGCATTATCATCATCTGGTACCAGTTTCCATTCAGCGATTCTACTACTCTCAACAACACCGCGCCATTTTTGATTACCGAAAGGAGGTCCTGTTCGAGGGAATTGTATTTAAAATTGACGGTAATATGCTGAATGGGTCTGCCGATATCGCTTTCCTGCAGATTGATATGCTTTACGGCGGCAGGAGAAAACTTTTTCAGCATCAGGTTATTGTCTACAAACAATTGCCCGTTGAGGTTACTCCTGAAATAATTATCCATATCATCGTTCAGCACATTGAGTTCCTTTATTTTCAGCTGGTAGTCGGTGTTAATAGTTTGCAGCTCTTCATTTACCGATTGCATTTCTTCATTGGCGCTTTGCATTTCTTCGTTGGCAGAAACCAGCTCTTCGTTGAACGACTGCATATTTTCACTGGATGCTTCCAGCTTTTCGGTAGCTTCCTGTAACCGTTCGCGGGTATCTTTCAGTTCTTCTTCCAGGCTTTGCAGGCCTGCATTGAGATAAGTTTGTACATCAAAAGGCTGTACTTCCTGTTTTTGTTCTTCCTTATTTTCGCTGAAAAGTACCAGCAGCAGGGAGCGGTCCCCTTCCCTTGCACGAAGCGGGCGGATAGTAAGATCAATTATTTTCGCAGGATCATAATCTGCCACCGGAATACCGGTTACGGTTATACGCTCATTATCCTTCCTGGCCTGCCTGGCGGCTGTTACATACACCACCCCAAGTGATTTTGGCAGCAGCTCCATCAGGTCAAAACTGAAGACCTGCTGCAACAGGAAGTGTTCTACCTTGCCGAAATATTTAACAACCTGGTTATCCTGGTCCACACACATACCGGCAACATTTACTTCTTCCAGCAACATTTCATTTACTTCTTCCAGCATAATACTTCGCTTTCCGGTATTACCGGTTTTTTTTGATGGAATTAAAGGCGCCAAACTATTATCTGCTATCATCACCGGCGTAAATATATCGAACCTTACAGACCGGGCCGATTCCTGGTTACGGTATATTTTCCATTTCTTATTAATTTCTGTGAGATAGGGTAATAACATCCCGGGATTTTCGCTGGAGCCGAGGAACAGGTATCCTTTCTGGCTAAGTCCGAAATGCAGCATCGAAAGCGCCTTTTTCTGCAGAGATATGTTCATGTAGATGAGCAGATTGCGGCAACTGATCAGGTCCATGTTACAGTATGGCGGATTCTTTACTACGTTATGTTGTGCGAAGATCAGCATTTTGCGGATATGCTGTTTGATGCGGTACCCATTGCCTTCCTGGTTAAAATATTTCTCCAGTCGCTCTGCCGACAGCTCACTCCGGATGGCATCTCCATATAAACCTTTACCGGCAAACTCCAATGCTGGCTTATCTATGTCGGTGGCAAATACTTTTACCTGGATATCCTTACCGGCTTTTTCTAACTGTTCGTGTAACAGGATCGCCATTGTATAGGCTTCTTCTCCGGTGGCACAGCCTGCTATCCAGATCTTTATTTCTTCTTCTTCCTTTTTTCGCTGCACAATTTCCGGCAATACCGTTTCCGCAATCACCTGGAAAGCCTCCGGGTTCCTGAAGAAGGCAGATACACTGATCATAAAGCTTTGGGCCAGCGTTTCCACTTCGCCGGGGTGTGCCAGGAGGTATTGATAATAAGCTTCCACAGCATCTAAAGCGAGATATACCATGCGTCGCCTGATACGCCGCAGGATGGTGGTGGGCTTATATTCTGAAAAATCAAATGGTAAACGCTCCCTGATCAGGTCAATAATAGCGATCACACTTTTATCTTCCATTGCCTGCGCGGCGGGAGGCAAAATACTTCTCTTCGCCTTACTTACATACTGTGTGATCACCATGGGCATATCTGCCGGCGCCAGTATATGATCTGCCACGCCGGTAGCAATAGCCTCCAGGGGCATACTGTTATATTGGGCGGTATCCGGGTCCTGTACAATAATTAATCCTCCTGCCCTGCTGATATTCACGATTCCTTCACTGCCATCATTGCCGGAGCCTGAAAGTATGACGGCTATGATATGATATTCACTATCTGCTGCCAGTGAGTTGAAAAAGGTGTTGATAGTTTTATGGGGAGCGGAACTGCTGTCCTTGTCTTTCAGCAACAGGCGGCCGTCCTGTATGGTCATGCACTGCTGGCTGGGGATCAGATACACCTGGTTAGGCTCTACGAGCATATTATTGGCTGCTTCCGTTACCTTTAACTGACTGTGCCTGGAAAGTATTTCCGCCATCCGGCTTTTATAATCGGCAGGGAGGTGTTGTATAATCACGTAAGAGGCCTGCGCCAGCGGGGTGTGATCAAAAAAAGACTGCAGCTCTTCCAGACCACCGGCAGAAGCGCCTATGGCAATAATAAAATGTGGTTCCTGGTTATAATGAGTACTCATGCAAAATATTTAAGCTACTTTCCTTCTTATTCTGATGAGACCACCGGGAAGTGTCCGGTTATATTTCATCTAATGTAGGAAATAATAACCGGCCACCATTTTTTTATTACCTGCCCTTAAATATTAATTATTCTGCATTTTTAGATATCTATTGATCAACGCGCCTAATTTCTCATACCCTGTTTCATTGGGATGCAGCCCATCCGTAAACAATTGCTCTTCAATTTTCCCTCCCGGTTTCAGGAACAGTTTTCCCGCATCCACGTACTGGATATTTTTACCGGCAGCGCGTTTTGCGATCAGCTGGTTGATGCGTACTACCCTGCTTTCCATATTTCGGCGGGGCAGGATACCCATCAGTATAATTTTAGCAGCACCCTGCCTGGCCTGTATTTGCTGCAACAGGTACTTTATACCATCCGCAATTTCCTCATCGGTATTTGCCTGCAGGTTGTTGGTACCAATCATTAATACAATATAGCCCGGCGTAATACCATCCAGTTCGCCGTGTTGTACACGCCATAACACGTTCTCAACCCGGTCCCAGCCGAAGCCCATATTCACGGCCTGTTTGGGCTCAAAGTATTTGTCCCATGAACTGGTGCCCCTGCGCACTTTTGCCACGGGGTTGCCTCCCCAGAAATGCGTAATGGAGTTGCCCATGAACACTACTTTGGGTTGATGCGCTTTGTTCCAGGCCAATACTTCCTCATGCCGGGTTTCCCAGTCGTAGGTAGCGGCATCGCGGCGTTGTGTAATGGGCGTAGTGGTAACAGTGTTACCACTTTCCTGATGAAAAATTTCACGGATCTTTTTCGCATAGGCGTTAGCGTAGTGCATCATGCCAATGTCGTTGGGATGAGTGCCATCTACCATGCTTTCAATGTCCTGGCCTATTTCGTCCTTTGTGAGCAGGCTGATATTTTTCACGCCGGCTTTCAGCAGGGAGTCCCTTACTTCGCGCAGGGTGATGTTTACCTGCGTATACAGGGCTTTGCGGGTGGAGTCCATTTCACCATCGGTGTACCCGTCGTGTTCCGTGAGCAGGATAGGCGTGCCGGGGCGTTGCTGCTGCAAAAAAGTAACGGCGTTGGTGATACGTTTTTTCAGTTCAGCGCCGGCGTATTGGGCGCCGGTAAGATTAGGCAGGCAATCCAGTACAAAGAGACGGGCATCCAGTTCAGCCACCCGGTCCAGTACTTCCTTCTCGAGGCGGCCGTTGCCGGAGAACGCGAGATTGATCACGGGCGTTTCCAGCTGCCGGGAAAGGAGATTAGTCCAGGCCATACCCGGCCGCGATGCACAGGCGCCCTGGGCAATAGAGGTGCCGTATACCACAATGGGCGCAGATTTACGCACCGGCAGCGGTTTCAACATGCTTTCTGCCGGCACATCAACAGACAACCACTTTACGGAATTATACAACGGCAGATAAAGCGTATAATCGATATTCTTTACATGCTGATCGTATTTTTTCAGGCGTGTAAACCGGTATACGATGGTATCACGGAAGTCATATTTCCCTGCGCACCACATCCATTGTCCATCGATGCTTTTGGCGTAGAGATCTACCCCGCTTACACCCGTGGCAGCCATGTGCGGCATAGCTGCAGGGCCGGAAACGGTATATTTAATCACTATTTCATCGGCGTCTGTTCTGAAGCGGAGACTGAGCCCTGCGCTGTTGTTAGACAAGTTCCATACCGGCGGCCGTACTTCTTTTTCTGATATAGCGGGCAGGCGGTCGTAATAGTTTTTTAATCCTGTTTTCCATCCCTGCCCTTCCAGCGCATACACGCTGTCGGTAGTGGCTGGTGTCCATGTTTTAAAAGCGCGGGGTGTTTGCGCAAAGCACATACCTGCGGATAACAGCAGCGCCGCAATAGCGGGCATCATTTTCATCTTCATAACACAATCGTTCGTTGTTTCTATAAATTAATAGCCCCATTTTTTCATTACTGCCAGGTCATCGCGCACTGCATCCAACGGCGCCTGTCCCTGGTAGGACTCCTGCTCAATAATAAAGTGCCTGGTACCACCGGATTTTTTACCGAGATCAATTACTTCTTTCACCGGTATAATACCTTTGCCCAATACAGTGCTTTCGTACTTACCGCCCATTTCACCTTTGTCTGTTTTAATTTCATCCTTTACATGCATCAGCTCAAAACGGCCAGGGTACTGCTTTATAATATCCAGTGCGATGCCGCCGGCGTGATACATATTGCCAATATCCAGCTGCTGCGCTACCAGGGAAGGATCCGTGTTCTGCAGGATGAGGTCAAAGATCTTTTGTCCGTTCAGTTGCTGGCTGAATTCAAAATCATGGTTATGATAGCCGAACTTCATCCCTGATTTTTTACATAACGCGCCGCTTTTATTGAATACATCCATGTAAGCTTTGAAGTCGTCGTAGTTCTTACGCAGGCTTTCATCCAGCCACGGGCTGATCACATAGTGCTGTCCTACGATGGCAGCATCTTCCACCGTATATTTCCACTCGTCGGTGAAGTCATTCTTTGCGGCGTCCCAATGTTGTTTACCCATTACGGTATGTCCGCTTGGCATCAGCAACCCGAGATCGTCCAGGAGTTTTTTAAACTCTTTGGCGGAGTAACCATAAAATTTCCGCTTGCTGTATCCGGCATGTTCTACATTTTTGTAGCCCATGGCGGCGAGCTGTTTGAGCGTACCCGACGGATCTTTTTTCATATCATCGCGGATAGAATACAGCTGTATGCCCAGCACCGGCTTGCGTACAGTGGCAGCCAGCAGATCCTTTGACAACAGTGCGGTGCCGGCGATAGCCAGGCTCCCTTTCAACAGGAAATTTCTTCTTGAAATGCTCATAATAAAAGATATTTTGGTTGTTGAATGATTACTATTAAAGGGCAAATGCCAGGTATGTATCTCCCGGTTTCTTTCCCAGTTTACCACCACCGCAGGCGATCACCACAAATTGTTTTCCTTCCACTTCATATACTGCCGGTGTGGCAAAGCCACAGGCGGGCAAATCAACTTCCCACAGCAGCTGTCCTGTTCTTTTATTAAACGCCCGGAACTTACTATCGGCAGTAGCTGCAATAAACAGCAAGCCGCCGGCGGTTACCACGGGTCCTCCGTAGTTTTCCGTACCACTGTGAATACCTTTCGCTTTCAGTTCGGGATAATCGCCCAGGGTATCTTTCCACAGCACTTTTCCCGTGTTAAGGTCAATGGCGCTCAGCGTGCCCCAGGGCGGCATTACGGCCGGGTATCCTTCTTTCGTTAAAAATTTATTATAGCCGGTAGTGCGGTAAGGTAAATTCGTATATGCATCCACGTTCTTCCGCGGCGCGGTAAACGGTTGCTGTTGTTTCGACTTTACATCCAGTAAAAAAACGGCCAGCGCCTGCTGTTCGGTACTGTCCAGTTGTTTGAAGGCCGGCATCATTCTCCTGCCGGTATTTACCAGTTGTGTTAACGTTGTTTCCGTATATTTTGTATGGATATTTAAGAGAGATGGGAAATTACCGCCCCCCTTTCGCTCCGGTCCGTGGCACGACATACAATTGGCGGTATACAACCGCTTCCCTGCCTGGAGTTGTGTTTCCGTAACCGGGGCATGCTGGTTTTTTGTTTCCACCATCGTGAGCACCCAGGGCATTTCGCTGGCGTTTACATACATCACACCCGTTTCCGGATCTGCTGCGGGTCCACCCCATTCAGCGCCTCCATCGAAGCCGGGAAAGATCACCGTGCCCTGTTTGGATGCCTGCATGAAAAGCCGGCCGGTTTTGTAGGACGCCAACCGCGCCCTGATATCTGCGTAGGACGAATCCGGTATCAATGTGTTCAGGTCTTTTTCCAACAACGACTGCCGCACAAATGGTTTAAAAAAAGTAGGCACCGGCTGTGTGGGCGACACCCATTCCCCGGGCAATGCCGTGTCTGCCGGCACAAGGGTTTCCGTTACCGGGTATAAAGGCTGGCCCGTACGGCGGTCCAGCAGGAAAATGAATCCTGTTTTGGTGACCTGTACCACTGCTTCCACCTGTTTGCCGTCCTTTTTCACCGTTACCAGCATTGGTGCGGTTGGCAGGTCCCTGTCCCACAAGTCATGATGCACGGTCTGGAAATGCCAGATCCTTTTACCCGTGGCGGCATCCAGTGCCAGTACGCAATTGGCGAACAGGTTATTGCCGGGTCTTTTACCACCGTAGAAGTCATCAGTGGCGGATCCTACAGGCGCATATACGATGCCTTTTTCTTCATCAAGACTGAAGCCCGCCCAGGAGTTAGCTCCCCCGGTATGTTGCCAGGCATCTTTGTCGTTCCAGGAATCGTAGCCTTCTTCACCCGGCTGCGGGATGGTATGAAAAATCCATTTCAGCCGGCCGTTATGCACGTCGTAAGCGCGGATATAGCCAGGAGCCGCTCCGGCGGCTTCTCCTACGCGGGTGCCTACAATCAGCAGGTCTTTATAAATAACGCCCGGTGTGGTGGAAGTGATATCCAGTTGATCCATATTGCGGCCCATATCGCGGTGAAGGTCCACATACCCGCTATCACCGAAAGTATTTACAGGCGTACCGTTCAGGGCATCTATACAATACAGCCGGCCACCGGCGGTATAAAAAATGCGTTGTTCTTTGCCGTTGTTTTCATAATAGGTAATACCTCTGCAGGGGTTAAACTGGAAAGCGGCCTTTTCACCGGGTTTTACGGGGTCAAATGTCCAGTAAGGCTTACCGGTAGCCGCATGCACGGCAAACAATTTCAACTGCGGCGAAACGCCATACAGTCTTTCGCCCACCACTATTGGATTTACCTGGATCTGTGTCCGTTCTGCGGTGTCGCCGGTGCGGTATTCCCAGGCTACTTTCAATTGTGAAACATTACCGGTATCCAGTTCCGTTAAGGCGCTGTAGTGAATGTTTTCCCTGCTGCCGCCATACACCTGCCAGGTGCGGTGAGCAGTATTCTTTGAGGTGCAGGATAGTAATAACGTGGAAACTATCAACCCATAGGTGAAATTCAAGCGCATCGGAAAGAAAATGATTTCTGTTCCTTTAAAAATATACTTTTTAAAATTCTTTTTTAAGAAAACTACGGCAACGGTAAAAATAGCAAAGAGAAGGCAGGTTGCCTTCTCTTTGCGCTGGGTATGTAATAGATATTATCCTTTCATTTTCACTACCAGCAAGCCTTCCGGCACATCCCCGGGGTGCAGGGATGAGAGATCTACCAGGCAATCCTTCCCCTTCTGCTGCCATTTGATGGCTTTGCTGCTGCCCAGTACGCTGGCTATAACGCCCTTGGCCGGCGTATAGTTACGGATCCATACCTGCTGACGGTAGGAAGGCACAAAGCAATACACTGCGCCCGGCTTTTGGGTGAAGAATAGTTCCACGTTGGCATGCTGATCAGATTTTTTCACCAGCTGGGAAATGTTGTAACCCGACATAAAGCTGGCTTCCTTTGTTTCCGGGCGTTTGCCGGCGCTCCACTGCTGGCTTACTGTCCAGGGTTTGGAGTCGTAGATCGCTTCGCCGTTTACCTCCAGCCATTTGCCGATGTCCAGCAGTTTCTGCTGCATGATCACAGGAATACGGCCGTCTGCTGTGGGGCCTATGTCCAGGAGGAGGTTACCGCCCCTGGATACAATGTCTACCAGCATCAGCACCAGGTCAGCGCTTTTCTTGTAGTCGTCGGCGGTTTCCATACGGTTATAGCCGTACGATTGTCCGATGCCCTGGCTTTCCTCCCAGATAACACCGGGTTGCATCCCGCTGCCATATTCAGAAGTAAGATAGGTGGCGCCATTATTTTTACCACGGGTATTACTGCCCCAGCGGTCATCTACCACTACTTCATTTTTTACCGGCGACTCATTAAACAGCCAGGCCAGTAACGAAGGGCTTTGCCAGGCGGTATCTGTCAGCTCCCATTCCCCATCTGAAAATATAATGGAAGGTTTGTAACGGGTCACCAGGTCTTTGAACTGCGGCGTCATCACTTCCTTTACATACCGTTGCTTATCTTTTAACCAAAGCGGGTTAAACCATTCGTACAGGGAATAGTAGTAGCCCATCTTCAGTCCTTCCTTGCGCACGGCGTCTGTAAGATCGCCGAGCAGATCGCGTTTAGGCGTTCCCGTAACAGCGTTCCAGGAATGGCCCCAGGATTCATTAGCCTGCTTATTATCCCACAGGCAGTAGCCTTCATGGTGCTTGGAAGTAAGCACTACATACTTAGCGCCGGAGCGGCGAAACACTTCTGCCCACTGCTGCGGGTTATACAATGAGGCGGTAAACTGGCTTTCAAAATTTTCATACGGCGTATCTTTCCCGTAATTCTTATCATGAAAAGCCTGTACCTGCTGATGGGAGCCTTCTTTGGTGCCTCTCAGGTTGTGCCAGTACCATTCGGAATAACCACCGGGGCCTACTACTGCATAAGAAGGCACTGCATATACACCCCAGTGAATAAAGATGCCGAACTTGGCGTTGCTGAACCAGGCAGGGATACCGCGTTTGTTGAGCGAGTTCCAGTTGGCTTCATATTGCTGGGCAAAAACCAGGGAGGTGCTCATCAGCAAAATGAGCATCCCGATACCGCGTTTTATCATAACAGAAATTTAAATCTTAATCGTCCTCAAAATTAATCATTGCGTTCACCCATAATAATGGTATTTTCTCTGAATATAATAAATACTTCCCTGTCGCGCTGTTTGCGGATGTTGCCGGCACATTTACCGGGGATGTCTATTCTATCTTTATGAGGGCCGTTAATGCGGGTAGCTTTATAAAAATCAGTAGCTTTATCCGGACAGCAGATGAAAAAAAATATCTCCCTGAAAAAAATTACTATCACACTGCATATTGTTATATGGAGTGTGATATTGTTGCTGCCCTATATCGTTTCCAGCGCAGCCAACGGCTACCGGATAGGCAGTTTGCCGGGTTTGTTCTTTACTATTTCCGGTGTTATCCATATGGCCATCTTTTATATTCATGCCCTGGTGCTATATCCCAGGCTGTGGAACAGGCGATATTGGTGGCTTTATTTCCCGGCGGTATTCCTCCTGGTATTTTTATCTTTCCCGTTAAAATATGCCATCATGCTACACTGGTTCCCGGATGTGGTCCGGGATCTGGCGGCTTATAAATTTGTGTTTGGCCCGTCGGTGGGTATCTATATTATCAGCCTGGTATACTGCCGTGTAACAGATATGCTGCGCGCGGAAAGGCGGCAGAAAGAACAACAGGCGGAGCAGCTCAGCTCAGAACTGAAGTTCCTGCGTTCGCAGGTAAGTCCGCATTTCCTGTTTAATGTACTTACCAACCTGGTATCGCTGGCCCGGAAGAAATCCGATCAGCTGGAACCGGCGCTCCTCATGCTATCCGACCTGATGCGTTACATGCTGTACGATACGGGGAAAAAGGTGCTGCTTTCCCAGGAGATACTGTATCTCAACAGTTACATTGCCCTGCAAAAGCTGCGCTTCGGCAGCGAAGTGGCCATTAACGTGAAGATGGCTACCAGTGAGGCTGCCGGCAACTATACTATAGAACCCATGCTGCTGATTCCATTTGTAGAAAACGCTTTCAAACACGGTACCGGCTATACGCCGCATCCTGCTATTGATATACAGCTGGTGATGAAAGGAGATGTACTTATCTTTGAAGTGCTGAATGAGTACGATAATGATCCCAACGCCAGCAAGGATGAGAACTCAGGCATTGGTTTGGCAAATGTAAAAACAAGACTGCAGCTGCTTTACCCGGAACGGCATCAGCTGCAGATCAGGGATGAACCGCCGCTGTTTCATATCACCTTAACACTGAAGCTCACATGATACGTTGTATAGCCGTAGATGATGAACAACTGGTAAGGGAGCTGCTGGAAGATAATATCCGGCAGGTGCCTTTCCTGCAACTGGTAAAAACCTGCCGCAACGCCATGGAAGCGCTGGAGGTATTACAGCAGGAACCCATTGATCTTATTTTCCTGGATATACAAATGCCCAGGCTGAATGGCCTGCAGCTGCTGCAATCCCTGCAACAGCCGCCGATGGTGATTCTTGTTACCGCCTATGAAGAATATGCGCTGGAAGGATTTAACCTGCAGGTAGTGGATTACCTGCTTAAACCTTTTTCCTTTGAACGTTTCCTGAAAGCGTGTAACCGTGCCAGTGAGTTGTTCCGCCTTAAAAAACCGGCGCCGGCAGAAGAACATTCTTTCTTTGTAAATGTGGAATACACACAGGTAAAGATCCTCACGGCAGACATTACCTATATAGAAGCACTGAAAGATTATATCAAGATACACCTCTCCGGTACCGCTAAACCTATCCTCACCCGCATGACCATGAAAGCCATGGAAGAGAAACTTCCTGCCGGCGCGTTTATCCGCACACATAAATCCTACCTCGTGGCGGTGAAGAAAATTACGACCGTTAAACGCGACCTGGTTTGCATCGGCAACATCGAAATACCCGTGAGTGAATTCTATAAAGAGAATGTAAACAGGATGCTGCAATCCTGAACCGTTCCCGTTTTGTCGCAACACTTCCCCCTCCCGTCTACTCTTCAAAATACCAGTAATACTTCCCGGTAGCTTTGCGGTTATAATACTAACCGTCATGAAAACAGGGTTATTTTTTATCGCACTGCTTCCTTTTGCCGCCATTGCGCAAAGCAAACAGGACACCACTATAAAAAGCAAACGCCCCCTGCAGGAAGTAGTGGTAAGCGCCGGCAGCTTTGAAGCCAGCGACCGTGCCAAAGGCGCCTCGCTTACACCAATTGATGCCGTAACAGTAGCAGGCAGTAATGCCGATATCTCACAGGCGCTGCGCTCCCTGCCGGGCGCGCAACAGATCGGGGAACAATCCGGGCTTTTTGTACGCGGCGGTACCGGCGATGAAACCCGGCAGTTCATCGACGGCACCCTGCTGAAAACACCCAACTACCCCGCTGTTCCCGGCGTGCCGCAATATGCGCGGATCAACCCCTTCCTGTTCAAAGGCATCCTGTTCAGCTCAGGCGGATACTCCGCTTTATATGGTTCCGCTATGAGCAGCGCGCTTATCATGGAAAGCACCGACCTGCCGGAAAAAACCTCCGCCAGCTTCAGCGTGTTCCCCGCCAACCTGGGCGCAGGTTTCCAGCACCTGGCGCAGAATAATAAAAGCAGTTATGGCGTGAATCTGAACTACAGCAATCAATCGTTGTATAACAGCGTAGTGCCGCAGGTACCCGACTACTTCGCCGGCCCCGCTTATGCAGACGGCAACTTCAACTTCAGGATACGTACCGGCAAAACAGGTATGCTCAAACTATACAGCAACTGGAGCTACAGCGATGTAGGCATGCGTAAACCAGACATCGACAGCGCCGCTCTTAACGCCGGCTACCAGGTGCGCGGCTGGAACAGTTACAATAACCTCAGCTTCCGCAGCTACCTGAACAACAACTGGAAAATGGACCTCGGCGCGGTGTACAGCTATAACCGGGAAGCAACGGCCAACAGTCTCACGGATGCGAAAGGCAATACCGCCGTTTCATCTCTCCCTTATAAAACAGGCAATAGAACGATCCGCACCGATTTTGCACAGGCCAGGGTTGTATTCACCCGCTTCTTCTCCAAAGGACAGGCACTGCGTTTTGGCGGCGAACATTTCTATACCCGTGATAAAGGCATGTCCAACGACAGCGCCCTTGCATTAACGGATCACCTGTCGGCGGCCTTCGCGGAAGGCGATATTTACCTCGCCCCCAACCTCGCTGCCAAAGCCGGTGTACGCATGGAATACGCTTCTGTGTTGCGTAAGCTGGTGGTAGCGCCCAGGCTCAGCATTGCTTACCGCCTGCCCGATGCCAGCCAGTTTAACCTGGCCTATGGCATCTTTTACCAGGAACCGGCCAACGATTTTCTGTACCGGTACCGTGATCTCAACTTTTCCAGCGCTACCCATTATGTACTGAACTATACTAAAAAAGCGAACAACCGCTTCTTCCGGGCAGAGCTGTATTATAAAAAATACCACCACCTGGTAAAAACAACGCCCACGCTGAGTAATAACGGGAACGGCTATGCGCAGGGACTGGAACTTTTCTGGCGGGATAAAAAAAGTGTCAAGGACCTCGACTATTGGATAACGTATACCTACCTGGATACCAAACGCAATTATCTTGATTATCCTTACGCCCTCCGGCCGTCCTTTACAGCGCCGCATACTACTACCGTGGCTGTTAAAAAGTTTTTCCGGGAGATCAGCACCAATGTGAATGTTTCCTGGGCGCTGGCTGCGGGACGCCCCTACTACCATATCAATACACACGGCATTACCGATCAGGGTACTACTAAGGCGTATAACATCGCTAACCTGCATATAGCTTACCTCTGCTCCTTCTTTAAAAACCGGAAGTGGAAAGACTTCTCCGGCTTTGCGATGGGGGTTAACAACCTCTTTGGCACCAAACAGGTGTTCGGGTATCAATACAGCGCAAACGGACAATTGAGGGAACCTGTAACGCTGCCGGCTACACGCGGTTATTTCATCGGCGTATTTATGAGTTTCGGTATAGACCGTACCGACGACTTTCTTAATAATAATTTATAAAACACTAAACACACATCAACATGAAAAAGTTATTTATCTGTGTACTTCTCGTGGTAGTAGGCTATTACAGTGGCATGGCGCAATCCGGCGCATTACAACAGGCCGTGAACAAACTGGATCAGGCACAAACCGTAAAAGACTACCAGGTGCTGGAGAAAACATTTGCCGGTATCAGCGAACAACCTGCATGGCTGCCTCCTTACTATGCAGCATTGTGTAATGCAAAAATTGGTTTCCTCCTGCAGGATGACGGTGAAAAGATAGAGCCTTTTGCCGACCGTGGGGAAACGCTGGCAAAGCAGGCGCTCTCGCTGCTCGACAGTACTACCCAAAAGAAGGAGCTGGCAGAAGTATACACCGTGCTGAGCATGGTATACCGCACCAAAGTATTCATCAATCCAATGACGTATGGCCGCAAATACGGCGTACTGTCCGGACAGATGCTGCAAAAAGCGCTGGCGCTCGAACCCGGTAATCCGCGGGCATTGTATGTATCGGCATGGGTAAAATACTACACTCCCAGAATGTGGGGTGGCGATAAGGAACAGGCAAAGAAACTGGCTACAGAAAGCCTGCAAAAGCTGGGAAACCCCGGAACAGATGTGTACCCGCACTGGGGCCGGGCTGACGACCAGCAGTTACTGGCGAAAATTAAATAACCTTTAAAAAGAATGATTATGGGACTTGGGATTATTATCCTGCTGCGTGTGCTGTTTGCTGCCAGCATGGTATTTATTATCGGTTATGTTTTTGGCGGCTTTTCAAAAAAACCGGCCCTTCGCACTATCACTAAAGTAGCTTCTATACTGGTGATTGTATTATTCATCGCGGCCAATGTGCTACTCACCCGCATGGCTATACGCCAGTGGAATAATGGGAATAATGATCCGTGGTGCAAGCATGGACGTGAGGTAAAAACAGAAATACCCCGTCCGTAAAAACTAACAGGACCGGCCATGATAGCCGGTCCTGCTTTTTTTATAATTTATATTCCTGGTTTACCAAAGCGAGCCAGGTCTTGACGGTGGTAGCCTTCCCAGACATAGTTTTTTGTATCCAGGGCAGATGGTAATACGGCCAGGTTGTCTTTGCTGATTGTCCGCCCTATAAACCGCATCCCACAGTGCCTGCAAATCAATTGCCGGCATAGTTCCTTATTAGACGAAAAACATTCCCCGTCAAAATAGCTCAATAACTATAATTTTCAAGTGCTCAAAAAGTAAAGATGGCATAAAGCCGGCCCATCAGATGCCAAAACGGCACCTGCAATAATCTGGAAATAAATTTGAGCCGCTGGGTTATTATGGATAACTCAATTTCATTTCTTACGCATCAGGCGTCGAACGATAGGAGTTTATTAGATGCCTATTCTCAAACCGTTACCGGCGTAGTGGGTACTGTAGCCGAATCGGTGGTACATATAGAAGTACAGAAGAAGGTAAGCGACCAGCGAACGCGGGAAAGGCGTGCGCAGGGAGGCACCGGTTCCGGCTTCATTATTTCTTCCGATGGTTTTATCATTACCAATAACCACGTAGTGGAAAACGCCGACAGTATTAAAGTGTCGTTTGTAGACGGCAGGCGGGTAAACGCAGAGATCAAAGGGGCCGACCCCTCCACGGATATTGCCGTATTGAAGATCGACGAAACGGGGTTGAAAGCGATGCCGCTGGCAGACTCCTCCATGCTGCAGGTAGGACAAATTGCGATTGCCATTGGTAACCCGATGGGATTACAGTATACCGTTACCGCAGGAGTGGTGAGCGCATTAGGACGTACGCTCCGGGCCAGCAATGGCCGGCTGATCGACAACGTGATCCAGACCGATGCTGCGCTTAATCCGGGCAACAGCGGCGGCCCGCTGGTCAACTCTATGGGGCAGGTAATTGGCGTGAATACCGCCGTTATCGCATCCGCACAGGGACTTTGCTTTGCCATTTCCTCCAACCTGGCCGCACAGATTGCCGGTCAGCTGATCCTGCACGGAAAGATCCGGCGGGCGCAGCTGGGCATCGCCGCACAACCGGTAAACCTCAGCAGCAGGATGATTGGCGCCAATAAACTCAATACTCACACGGGTGTATACGTGTTTGAAACCGTTCCGGATGGCAACTTCTATAACAGCGAACTGCATATCGGCGATATCATTATTGCCTTTGATGGCAAACCGGTTACTTCCGTAGATGACCTGCACCTTTTATTATCCGATAAACAAATCGGCAGAAAGATCCCGGTAGACATACTCCGGGGTGGCAGGAAACAGACAGTGGAAGTAATTCCCGGCGAAATAAAAAATTAATAGTGGCACCTGAAAGATGAGGCTGTTCCGGAACAGGGATGTTCCGGGGCAGCTTTTTTTATTGTCTCCCGGAAGAAATATTTCATAAGTAAACAAACATTTACTTACTTTGCAGTAATATATTACCACATGAGACCTAAAAACCTGGAGAAAGAGGAAGCCATCCGCACCATTGCATTGCAGATCATTGCCGAAGAGGGACTGGAAAACCTCACCATGCAGAAGCTGGCGAAGGCAGCCAACATATCGCCTAGAACGATTTATATAAAGTACAAAGACAAAGAAGATCTCCTGATAAAATTATTTATTGAAGAAGTACTGGGCCCCTATGAAACAGCCGTGCTGGAAAACTTTCATGCCAGCATGGACTTTGCAACAGGCGTTAAAAAGCTGTGGCAAAACAGCTTCCGTTACCTCACCCGTAACAGGACGCATTTTGCATTGCTTCAGAACGGGAAAACTTCTCCCCTGCTTAACAAAGCATATCAACAGGCAAACATTGAACAGGGACAATATTTTAAACCCATCCACCAGTTCTTTAAACAACAGGTAAAACAAGGCGTAGTCCGCAACTTCCACCAGGATATTTACCGGGCCTTATTATTCGCTCCCCTTCTGGAACTGGTCAATGAATATTTTGATTATACAGAAAGACCTAAACAAATCATCACAGAGAAAGTGATACTCGACTGCTGCGAAGCAGTGATCAAAGGAATGCTGAAATAAAACAAACAACAACATGAGCATCATTCAACACAAAAAAATAGCCATCGTAGGCGGAGGCCCCGGTGGATTAACACTGGCCAGGATCCTGCAGATGAACAACGCAGCCGTAACAGTATACGAAAGGGACGTTAACCGGGAAGCACGCGTACAGGGCGCCACACTGGACCTTCACGAAGAATCAGGATTAAAAGCACTGGAGGAAGCCGGGCTGATGGACGCATTCAGGGCCAGCTACCGCCCGGGCGCCGACCGGCTGCGCATCGTTGATAAACACGCGGCCATTATTCTCGATGACCATGAAAACGGCGGAGAAGACAGATCGCGCCCGGAAATTGACCGCGGCCCCCTCAAAGAAATATTGCTGGATTCACTGGAACCCGACACCGTTGTATGGGACAGCCAGTTTGTATCTATGTTGCCACACCAGCACGGCTGGCAACTCACCTTTAAAAACGGCAGCACTGCCATTGCAGACATCGTGATTGCAGCAGATGGCGCCAATTCAAAGATCCGTCCGTATATCACGCCCATCCAGCCTTTTTATGCAGGCGTTACCGTTGTGGAAGGCGCGGTGTATGATGCCTCAACGATGTGCCCAAACATAAACGCACTCGTGAAAGGTGGGAAAGTATTTGCGCTCGGTGATGCGCAATCATTAATCGTAAGTTCCAAAGGAGACGGCAGCCTGGCGTTTTATACCGGCGTAAATACTGATGAAAACTGGTATAAAACCAGTAACATCAACTTCTCAGATAAAACACAGGTATTAGCCTGGTTTAAAGCAACCTTTACCGGTTGGGATAACATCTGGCTGGAACTGTTTGAAAATGCCAACGCCAGTTTCATACCACGCCCGCAATACTGCATGCCCTTTGATCAAACATGGGAAGCATTACCCAATCTCACTATGCTCGGCGACGCCGCCCACCTGATGCCTCCTTACGCCGGCGAAGGCGTGAATATGGCGATGCTGGATGCCCTTGAATTAGGCCGCTGCCTTACCGGGGAAAATTTCCCGGATGTTCATTCCGCTATTGCTGCATATGAAAAACAAATGCGCGCAAGAGCTGGTGAAACAGCGAGAATAACGATGGAGTCGACGGCAGCGTTGCATTCGGAGGATGCGGTTGATTTTATGATGAGGATAGTGGGGTAACTTGGTCACTAATTATGCATAATAACAGAATCCCTGCTTTGCGCCAGCTTGTTCAGGCTGTCTTTTTCGTGGTACTCCTTCACCCGCCTGTTCCATGTTTCTTTTTGTTTTCGTAGTCGCCAATCCTTAGAAAAGCAGGATGCAAATAACAAGGTAACTATAAAAAAACCTCCTGTTTTTATAAGTATCTTTATCATGTCTTTAATATACATTAATGCTATGAAAAACTACCTGTTACTCCTCCTCGCCCTCTTCCCGCTGGCTGCCTTCCAGCCAACACCTCCTGTTAAAGCCATCCTGTTAAAGGATGTAACCCTCATCGATGGCAACGGCGGCGCCCCTGCGGAGCATACAGATATTCTCATCAAAGATGGCAAAATTGCCGCAACCGGCAGGAATATACCAGCCGGCGGCGCTACGGTGATTGATGGCAAAGGCAAAACCGTTATGCCCGCTATCACCAGCAGCCACGTGCATATTGGCATGATGAAAGGAAACGATAACAACAGCGATCCATACACACGCGAAAACATATTATCACAACTGAAAAAATACGCGGACTATGGTATCACCAACATACTGGTGATGGGATCGGATCAGCCGATGCTTTTCACTTCCGGACTACGCGACTCTTCTGTAAATGGTTTATTACCGGGCGCACGGCTGTTTTCCGCCGGTTATGGATTTGCGGCAGCGCAGGGTGGTCCGCCGATGAAGTATGTGTATCATCCTGCTACGGTGACACAGGCTATTGCACAACTGGATAGCGTATCGCTGGTAAAGCCAACGGTAATAAAAATGTGGGTAGATGATTTTGGCGGATCAACTCCCAAAATGGACCCTGCTATTTACAAGGCGCTTATTACCCGTGCACATGCACGTCATATCCCGGTGGCGTCACATCTGTACTACCTTGCAGATGCGAAAAGCCTCGTCGCCAGCGGACTGGACATCATTGCACACAGCATCCGCGACCAGGAAATTGACGCGGCGCTACTACAACAGATGAAAGCCAAAGGCATCATTTACATCCCTACCCTTTCACTGGATGAATATGCGTATATCTATGCCCGTAAGCCGGAGTGGATCAATGACCCTTTCTTCAAAGCATCGCTGGAACCCGGCGTGTATGAAATGATTACTTCGCCCGCCTACCAGGATAAGTTGAAGAACTCTCCCTCCTACCAACGGAACCTGCATGCGTTTGAAACAGCGATGAAAAATGTAAAGAGAATAGCAGATGCCGGCATCATTGTAGCACTCGGCACCGACTCCGGCGCACAACCGGTACGTACACAGGGATTCTCCGAACACCTTGAAATGGAGCTGCTCGTACAGGCCGGACTCACTCCTTTACAGGCTATTACCATTGCCACTAAAAATGCAGCTGCTGCCCTGAAAATAGATCGCCACTATGGCACCATCGAAAAAGGTAAAACCGCAGACCTGATTATCCTGGATGCCAACCCCGCACAGGATATTAAGAACACGCGGAAAATAGCAGCAGTATACAAAGCAGGCGAAGAAGTAAGTAAAGGTCCGCTGCAACCATAGTGTAGTACGCCTGCGTACACCGGGTGTTCATTTTTGATACAAGTATTTTTATTTTTAAATACATAAGAAGATAACAGTGAATGCTGTGCCAAATGGCACCCTCTTAGGATAGGATGTTTTCAAAAAACAACCATGAAACAATTTATCCCGGCATTCCTTTTATGCTTATCAACACTTCTTACACAGGCGCAGGTAACAACTGATAATCTTCATAAAACAAAAGTGGACAGCCTGGTACAATCTGCGCTCTCCGTGTTTATGCAGAACAATGCCCGCGTGAGTGCGGAAGTAGGAGTATATACGGGCGGACAAACCTATATCTACCGTTACAGTAAAACAACACTCCCCGCTCCTAACACACCGTATGAAATTGGTTCTGTTTCCAAAACATTTACCGGCTATTTACTGGCAAAAGCGGTAACAGCTAAAAAAGTAAAACTGGATGATGACATCCGTTTTTACCTGAACGGAGACTATCCCAACCTGCAATACAAAGGACGAGCAATCCAGCTGAAACACCTGATCGCACACGTTTCCGGCCTGCCCTTCATGCTGCCCGACCATCGTGATCTTTTCCAGCGCCCCGATGATTCCATTCCGGGTGTCATCGATAGTTTGCAGCACGATTATTCTATGGGGGCATTTCTTAATGATCTTCACCAGGTACAACTGGATACCGTTCCCGGTTATCATTTCAAATATTCCAACGCAGGCGCGCAGCTACTTGGATTCATACTGGAACGCATATACGGCATGTCGTACGCAGAACTGGTGAGAAAATATATTACCCGCCCGCAGCACATGAAATACACTACGGCGTCGCTTCCGGATGATGCCGCAAAAGGCTATAATCAGCAGGGCCGTATTATGCCCTACAATCCGCCGATGTTGCTGGCTGCCGGTGGTATTTATTCTTCCGTAGCCGACATGCTGCAATACATCCGTTTACACACCGATGAAAGTAACCCGGTAGTGAAATTAACACATCAACCCGCCTGGGGCGACATCAACAGCTATGCCATGGGTTTAAGCTGGCAGATGAACAAAACCGGCAACGGTATAAGAAGGATCTGGCAAAGCGGTGGTACGTTTGGATTTTCCAGTTACTGCGTGGTATATCCTGAAAAGAATACCGGTATTGTGATATTGACGAACGAAGCGGACCGCACTGCACAAGATGCGTTGAGCGTAGCCGCAGGAAAGATATTTGAAGGATTGGAGTAAAAGTAAAAGATCCTTATAAAGAAGTAAACGGTCTTCTTTATAGGGATCTTTATTTAGTCCGTACCCCTGTTACCGTTATTTTTCCCGATTGCATAAACCAAATTCCCGATTCGATTCCTGTGCCCCGCCCCTGCCTGCTACCTTTGCTACACTATGTTCGTCTATTGTAGCATTTCCCCTATCTCCTAAATATTAAAAACTGATCATGAGAGTTATTGCATTGGCAATGGCATGCCTGTTCTCAGCCCTGTTGAACACGGCTGTTAAGGCGCAGAATCCGGCGCACGGCGCCATCAAAGGCCGCGTTACGGTGGAAGACGGCACACCGGTTCCCGGTGTGGGCCTTCGACTGAAAGATTCCCGTAAACAAACTACCAGCAACGAAAGCGGAACGTATACACTCCGCAATATTACTCCCGGAACTTATGTTGTGGAAGCCTTTATAACCGGTCGTGATGTGATCAGCCGGCCGGTAACCGTAACAGCAGGACAAACGGCGGAAGTGGATTTCCAGCTCAGTACTTCCAGGCAAAACCTGCAGGAAGTAATCGTGGCTAGCGGGCGTAATAAATTTGCGAAGAAAGAAACGGATTACGTAGCGCGCATGCCATTGAAGAACCTGGAAAATCCGCAGGTATACAGCATCATAGGATCCGAACTAATGCAGGAGCAGGTGATCGTGGATTATAAAGATGCCATCAAAAACGTTGCCGGTGTGAATTCTACTGAAACAGTGGGCAACGGCCGTACCTCCACTATTATCCGCGGTTTCCGTACGCAGAACTTCATACGCAATGGCATGACGGCCAACCAGCTGGTAACGGTAGACGTATCCAACCTGGAAAGGATTGAAGTGATCAAAGGCCCTTCCGGCACTCTGTTTGGCACCGGCGCGGTATCATACGGCGGACTGGTGAACCGCGTGACCAAGAAACCTTTCGACACCTTTAAAACAGACGTTAGCCTGACCGCGGGAAGTTATAACCTGAATCGCATCACTGTCGACCTGAACGCCCCGCTGAACAAGGAAAAAACAGCCCTGCTGCGGGTGAACTTCGGCAGGCATGCCCAGGAAAGCTTCCAGGAAGCAGGCTTCAAAAGAAATTACTTCCTGTCGGCCGCCTTCTCTTACCAGGCCAATGACCGGTTAAGCTTCCTGGTAGACCTTGAAACGTTTCGCAACCGCGGAACCCCATCGATCGCTTACCTCAATCCCGCTGCCGGCGTTACCGATTACAAGGAAGCGATGGGCAAGTATTACAAACGCACCTATTACACGAACGACCTTATATCTACTTTCCCCGGTTATAACGTGTTCGCACAAATGAATTATAAAATCAACAACAACTGGAACACTACCACTGTATTCTCCACCGGCGGCGTGAATGCCCGCGAACAATACCAGTTCACCGGCAACTGGCGCCCCGGCACAGACAGCATTACCCGTCAGCTTCAGAAGTATAGCCACAACTACAATACCATCCAGCTCCAGCAGAACCTGAATGGTACTTTCCATACCGGTTCAATCAAACACCGCGTACTGGTGGGACTGGATTACCTGGCCGATATCACCCAGCCAACCTATACTTCCCGCTTCATCCTCGATACCGTGAGCGCTGCTGCACCCACCAGCTTCCTGATGATGGAAAAAATTTATCCGCTGTTCCCTGCTCCCACTGCCCAGGCGAATAACTTCTACAAAAGTCATCTTGACCGCTACGGCGTATACGCTTCAGATGTGATCAATTTTACGGATCGCCTGCTGCTTATGCTAAGTCTTCGCTGGGATAAAGTGGATAACCAGGGTACCACCAACCTGCTGAACGGCAATGTAACCGGCCGTTACAGCAAATCATCTTTCTCTCCCAAGTTCGGTGCGGTATACCAATTGATCAAAGACCAGCTGTCTGTTTTCGCCAACTACCAGAACGGCTTTACTTACAGCGCCCAAACGGATAAACAAGGCAACCTCTTCAAACCGGAACAGGCCAATCAATGGGAAGGCGGCGTGAAAGCAGAGCTGTTGCAGAGCAAATTAAACGTTACCCTCAGCGCTTACGACATCAGCGTAACCGATAAGCTGCGCTCAAATCCTGAAGACCCGGCCTTCTCTATTCAGGATGGAACGCAGAAAAGCAAGGGCTTTGAAGCCGAAGTGATCGCCAACCCATTCCCTGGCCTCAACATTACAGCCGGTTACGGCTTCAATGAAAGCGAGATCACCAAAGCCAGTGCCAACGTGGGCAAACGGCCTGCGCGCTCCGGCGGTAAACACATGGCCAACACCTGGATCAGCTACCGGCTGGTGAAAGGGAAACTACAGGGCCTGGGCATCGGCGGCGGCGTGTTTTACAACAGCGAAACTCCTTTTGATGACGCCAATACATTATTCTTCCCTGCCTATGCGCTGGTAAACAGCACCGTGTTCTACGACCGGCCCGGTTACCGCATCGGCATAAAGCTGGATAACGTTTCAAATACCATGTATTGGGGCCCGTGGGGCGAGCCGCAACCGCCACGCAATTACGCGGTAAACCTCGTGATCAAATTATAGGACTTCCAACCATTCATACATCCATGAAAGCACGGTTCGCTGTGCTTTCATTTTATATTTTAACACATGCGCATCAAAAAAATATTCGGTTGGCTGCATCTTTGGCTGGGACTCATTTCCGGGATCATTGTATTCATCATTTCCATTACCGGCGCCATCTACTCCTGGGAACCGGAATTGTCTGCATACACAGCGCCCTATCACCATGTAACCCCGCAGAACCGCCCGTTCCAGTCAGTAACCGCCATCCGCGCAGCGGGAGAAGCCAGTATGGGCGGAGAAAAGGCGTTCCGCATCCTGTACCAGGGGAAAGACAAAGCCGCCGTAGTCCAGTTCTTCCAAAAGAAACCGTATCACTACTACAACGTATACGTAAACCCCTATACAGCCCAGGTGCAGAAAGTACTCAACCGCGACGATGAATTCTTTCATTTTATCCTGAACGGCCACATGTACCTGTGGCTGCCTCACGACATCGGCGGTGCGATAGTCGGATACAGTACACTGGTTTTCTTTCTGATGCTCGTAACAGGCATTGTGCTGTGGTGGCCGCGCAACAAAGGACGCCGGAAAGTCAGCTTCCGCATCAAGCTGGATGCTTCGCCAAAACGGCTGAACTATGACCTCCATAATGTGCTGGGTTTTTACGCCAGCTGGATCATTGTTTTCGCCGCATTAACGGGATTGGTATGGAGCTTCACCTGGATGGCGCAGGCAGAGTTCTGGGTATTCAGCGGTGGCCAAAAAAGACCGGGCGCAGTACCCATGAAATCCGATAATCATGCGCCAGTGAAAGACAGCACCGCCATCAACCAGGTGTTTGCCACCTTCATGGCCCGTTACCCGCAGGCCGCAGGCTACAGTATTTCCATGCCCGCCAACGATTCTGCAGTTATCATTACCAGGGCCTATCCCAGCCGCCACCAGTTTTATAACGCAGACTACCTCTATTTCGATCAGCATACCAGCCGGGAAATCACCCCTCCCTATCTTGGTAAATACAAAGACGCAACCGTGGCAGAAAAAGCCGTGCGCATGAACTACGACATCCATGTGGGCAGCATCGCCGGGCTCCCCGGGCGGATCCTGATGTTCTTTGCCGCCCTGATAGCCGCCTCTTTGCCCGTTACCGGCTTCCTCATCTGGTGGGGAAGAAAAAAGAAATCAACACCCAGGCGTCCCATAAAAAAAGAAAGCGTCAAAAATTTCCATACTGCACCACGTTAATCCGGGTTGCTCATTTTTCCAGTTTAAAAAGACCAGTAACCCACGTCTTTTAAAACTGGAAAAATGTCTCTTACCTGCGAATCTTTTTAGTCTTATCAAACAGGAAGTTGTAACTTCATTAACGAATAATAAGACGCCTCAGCACTTGTCTGAATAAGACATTGTGATACAAGAAAAGTAGCAACCGTGTAAATTCCCACTTAACTGATACCGTTATGAAAACACTGCTCTTTCTGTTCCTGCTGCTTCCCCTGATCTCATCAGGCTTTGCCGCAGATACCGTTCCCTACTTCTACCTCACTCCTACAGACGCCGCAAAAATACTGGGCCAGAGCGCACTGCTTACCCTGAAGTCGGAAAAACAGGAGCGCGACGCCCTGAAGTACCGCTGTGCTTTTACGGCCGTGGAATCGGACCCTGTTTCCGGGGAAACCGGTCATGTATACTACAACTACGAACAGTACAGGTCTGTAGCTGCCGCGCAAAAAACTTACACCGGCATCCTCGATGATAACCGCCGCAATGGCAACATCCAGCTGCTCAACAATACCGGCGACGAAGGCTTCTTTCAAAGCGACAGCAACAACTTCCAGCTGATCATGGTAAGAAAGAAAGATAAAATTATCAGGATGAAAGTAAATAAGGTGACCAGTACCACTTCTTTAACAGCATTGAAAGAAACCGTTAACAGGATAGCGGCTACTTTGTAACTACCCGGACAAATTCTCCATTCGAAATTACGCATCGGTGGAAGTGCATAAAAATAAACATGCCGCTTTTGCCGCTTTTTGCCGGATTATGTCGTAATCCGTCCGGTCAGAACCGGTCATAGTGTATGGGGAGTGTATTGGAAGTGTATGATGAGTGTATGGTGAGTGTATGGGAACAGTATGGGGAGTGTATAGGGACTGTATGGGAACTGTATAGGGAATACGACACATAGACGAGTCCTAAGTATCTGAGAAGTATCCAAGAAGTATCGGAGAAGTATCCGGGAAGTAAGAAACATCTATAAAAGGGACTGGTACAAAAACACCAGTCCCTTTATTATTTCATCAGGAAGCTTTAAGGGCATCGTTTATTCTTGTTACTGTTTTCTCTTCACTTGGCCGGGGAGCATCATTATCAAATACTTTTCCCTGCTTATCAATGATCATATAACGCGGCACCCCGCTGATGTTGAACAATTGCGCCACACGCCCCTTTCCGCCGTTGTCAGACAACAGGTGAATACCTTCTATCTTGTCATCATCAATTGCTTTTCTCCAGGCACTGGCACTCTCATCTATGCTGATGTAAAGAAATACCACGTCCTTATTATCTTCAAACCGCTTGTGCAATGCAGGTGCAGCGTCCTTCATCTGTGCCCGGCAGGGAGCGCACCAACTGGCCCAGAAATCGATATACACCACTTTACCTTTAAAATCGGCCAGGGAAACATCTTTTCCTGTCAGGTCCTTTATGGTGAAAGCTGGCGGCACCTGTCCTACACTAACAGCTGCCAGCCTGCCATACAAGGCTTTCAGGGCAGTGCCTCCTGCATCACTTTTACTGTAATTTTCGAGATAGTCATCCAGTACACCTTTCCGGGCGCTGACATCGGTAGCGCTATTGAGCAAATTTTCCATAGCCCACGGTAACACTCTTTCCATGATGGCAGGATACTTCTTATACTTTTCTTTCTGGATTTCATACATACTCAATAATTTATCACCTCTCTCCATCGGCTCATCAAATTTGTGCTGGTCCATCCGGGTTTTATCCAGCAGCAGGGAAGGATAGGAATAATTAAGTAATTTAATATAGTTTGGATTAACGAGCCATTTTTCTTCCAGTTTAATTTTATTGACGTACGACCAGTAACCGGAAGGCAACCAATCAGATTTCTTTTTTTGCTTAACCATCTGCAAAAGCCCTGGAACGCTGATCAATCCTGATAAATTATAAGCATAGTCAGAAGCCTGTGCATAGTTATAAAAAGCAGGGCTAAGTACTTTCTTATTTTGCGCTAACAGGGCCTCTTGTTTGGCATATACATTATTGTAAAATGCAGTAAAACTATTTGGTGTGGTGGTACTGTCGAGTTTATTCCAGTCTGTTGCAAAAATACTATTCAGCTTATTTAATATTTCAGAATTTTTTGCCCTTGTACCGCTAAATGCAAGGGTGGAATCTTTTTTAGCGGCATCATAGCTCAGTTCCAGGCTATCGCCGGGCTCCACAAAAACCGCTACCGACGTCCGGTTGGTATAAAACGTTATCTCCAGCGGGTGAGCGAGATCAAACTGAAACTTCACTTTATGATCACTTCCTGGCTTAGCCTTAAGATGCATTTCTGCCTGCGGAAACACGGAATAATCAAAGCTATGGAGCCCCCATGATGCAGTGTCTTTTTCAAGGCCATCTACTTTTGCGATGATCGTTGTTTTTTTCTGTGCCTGTAATCCGGCGGATGCTGCACTAAGCAGACAGATGAAAAATAATTTTCTCATTTGATTGTATTTATACTTTTGTTATTTAAAAAGATATAGCCCACTTTCCTATAGTGGTTAAGGGTTTTGCTCCATACCAGGATTGCTGTTAATAATATATAGCGGAAAACGAAGTGTAAGCCGTTCGGGTTTTAATGTATACGTATTCTGGAGTACCCCGCTCATGTTATAAACAATGTGGGTACTGCCTACCGTTGATTTATAAACAGGATCAACAGAAAGACGGCGCATATCAAACCAGCGGTATCCTTCCAATGCAAACTCCCTGATTCTTTCTTCCAAAATAAATTTTGTCAGCGCTGTTTGATCAGCAGCAATAGCAGCAGGAATAACTGCTTCAGCAGCCGGCATCCTTTTTTGCCGAAATGCTTCCATATCGGTAACCGCTCCGGCAATGTTATTGAGCCGGGCCTTACATTCTGCCCTTAACAGGTAGATATCGGGCACACCTGCGCCCAGGTTGGTGAATCCTCTTCCCCATCCTCTCAGCATTCCTCTGGGATACGTTTCTGTAAACACCAGTAAGGGATAAGGAGATAGAAACTGTAACCGGAAATCACCGGCAGTATATAAGGAAGCCGTTGCAGCATTGATCACCACACCAGATATATATTGCGTATAGTAGTTAAGCGACTGACGGAGATAAAGCACTTCCTGGTCGTTGTACAAGCTGGTTCTTGCCGGCCCGAAGAATGGACTGATGGGGGTAAAAGCGCCTCCTGCAGATAACTCTTTCTGAAAATCATATAATCCTACCGGTATACTGGCGCCTGATAAATCATTTACAGCAGCATCAAGATGGATGAGCGCTTTGTCGAATTGCCCCATGAACACATATACTTTACCCAACAACGCTTCTCCTGCGGCTTTCGACATCCGTATGCGGTTGGTGAGCTGCGCAGGCAGATAGGGTAATGCACGGGTCAGGTCATCAACAATAAAATCATAGATCTCCTTCACCGTTGCACGGGTAAATTTTGTTTGCGTTACATCGGCCACCGTAACTTTAGGTACACCAGGATCAGTAGCAGCAGTAGCGGCATTATAAGGCTTACCATAATAATTGATCAGCATAAAATAACACCATGCCCTGCCGCCCAGCGCTTCCGCCAGGATAGATTGCTTTTGCGCCTCTTCTCCCTCTTTTGAATCCATCACTTCATTGATGATCTTATTGTATACATACACATTTCTCATGAGGGTTGTTAATTCAGAGGTATTGTCTGATGGGAGATATATATCAGCTTCCCATCTGAATGCTTTCTCATCGCTTAATATGGAATTAGCGCCGGAAAAATGGGGCATTACCGCCGCCACTTCATCTCCCAAAGCATATTGAGGTAACAATGGATTAGTGGAAAGACTGGTGCCATTTAAAAGCAGGTTATAGTCTGCTGTTTTTTCAGCAATCAGTTTTCCTTTAGGATTGATTTCAAGAAAATCCTTTTTACAGGCAACCAGCCCCACAACTAACAGCAATCCGGGTAATAGCTTTTGGATACTTTTATTTACACGCAGCATTGTAGTAATTTTTATAGTGTTAAATGAGCGCCGATGGTGATGGCTCCCTGATTGGCACGCACAGATCTGTAGCCAAACCTCGCATCCTGGAACTCTGGATCTATATTGTCATGATTGGCTTTCCACAACATCAGGTTAGACACCTGCAGCCGGAACGACAACTGCTCTGCATGCAGCTTTTTAACAATAAAAACGGGCATGGCATACGACAAGGTGATGTCTCTTATTTTGGCATAGGAAGCATCAACTACGTTCAGATTACCGTACACATAATAATTCGTATTACGACGTGATGTAGCGGCAGATTCACTGCTCACAAATGAAGGAACATTTGTTTTGGCCTCATCTCCAGGCTGTTTCCAGCGATTGGCAAATTCTGCATTCAGGTTACCGGAATGGAAATCCTGGTTGTTGATAAAGCCATAGCCGGAGTAAACAGTGTTAGCATCCCGGAACATTACATGCCCCAGGTTATAAATAATATTTACATTCAACGACAATGCCTTATAGCGAAAACTGTTGGATAAGCCGCCACTCCAGGGTTGCTGGTAAACGCCCATATATAGCACATCATCTGCCTGTACTGCTGCTACCCCTTTTGTTATTGTTTTATCCGACAGCTTTACGAGCGGATCACCAAGCTCGTCGAGCCCTGCAAAATTGTAGGCAAAAACAGCAAAGGCAGGATAGCCCATCAGGTAGTTCTGTGCAATTTTCTGCGAACCTGTAATAACAGGTACTTTCTGCACCAGGTTGTTTATTTCATTCTTATTATAAGACATGGTCAATATGGTGACCCAGCTGAAATCCCTTTTCGTGATATTGGCGGAAGAGACCGACAGTTCTATTCCTTTATTGGTGATATCTCCAATGTTTCCAAAAATGGTGGTATAGCCTGTAAGCGGGTTTACCGGGAGGTTACCCAGGAGGTTGGATGTTTTTTTCTGGTACAGGTCTACCGAGCCCACCAGGCGGCTGCCCAGTACGGCATAGTCAATACCTACATTAAAAGTTTTGGTGCTTTCCCAGGTAAGACGCGGGTTAGCGGCTGTGGCAACGAAGAGTCCCTGTCCGCCGGGCGCATTGGGCGCTACACTTGGCGCCAGCACATCAAAGGAAGCGGCACTGCCCGGCGTAGGGGAAATTCCCGTAATGCCATAAGTCGCTCTCAGGGAAAGATTGTTAACACCCTTTACCGTTTCAAAGAAAGGCTCGTTACACAGGTCCCATTTGGCGCCCACGCTCCATACCGGTTTTCGCTGGGCGGATTTGTTCTGGGCAAACAGGTTACTCTGATCATTACGCCAGGCAGCATTGATGGAATATTTCCTGTTAAAAGTATACGCTGTATTAATATAGTAAGAAGTAAACCTGGTTTCAATTTCCGACTGGTTGAAAAGCGTACTGCCATTTAGAAAAGAACCGGAAGATAACAGCGGCAGCACCGGCGATTTAACACCAGTGGTAGTAAGTGTACTATAATCCAGCAGGGAATAGGTTTGAAGATTAAGGTCATAGCCATACAGCATGCTGCTATTGAGGATGTTTTTCTGGCTCTGTCCTTCCTGCCCGGCTAAAGCGGTAAACTGGTGACGGGTATTCTGCCAGCTGCGGTCATATACCAGCTGATTTCTCACTATCCAGTTATCCTGGTGAATGTTTGAAACGGTATATTGACCGCCTTTGGTTGGCAGGTAATACACCGGTGTGGCGGAAGGAGTACTGGCTACCGTAAAATTAACGATGTTAATACGCTGCTGGTAATTAGTATTATCATCATATAGCGTAGTTCTGTTGTTTCCTTTAATGTATCCGTACATTCCTTCAAAACGCAGTCCCTTCAGGAGATTGATAGTGATCCCTGTATTAATACGGCCAATAAAACCATTACTTTTTGTAAAGCCGGTATTTATATTATCCAACGGATTATAGTCCAGGTTGATCCGGCTTCTGGCGGAAGCATCGGCCCTGGCTTCATCGCTCAGGTATCCCATATACGACATGGAAATGTTTTTACCGGCAGCATCCCTGAACAGCTGGTAAGGTAAAAAGCGGTTATCCGGTGAAACAGCCCTGTGAGCAGATGTTAACTGGTTGGTAAGATCTGCAATCACAAATACTTTGATATGCTTATTGAAGCTGATATCCTGCCGGGTATTTATTTTATAGGTATTATCACGATTGCCTGGTGTGTTGTCTGTTTTATTGGTGTAAGCCACAGAGCCATAAAAAGTATACTTCTCACTGCCGGCTGATACGGAAACAGTATGATTCATCAGGCTGGCCGGGCGATACCAGATATCTTCCATCTGGCTGAGATTACTGATCCCCGCCAGGCTGTCCAGTTTCGCATTCCCCTGGCCGGTAGAAATCGCGCCCCGCGACATGTCGTACAGGATCTGCCTGTCGGGGCTTAGCCCTACATGATTAGCCATTGCAGGATTGTAGGCGGTAGCATTACTATAAGGCCATCCTGCGGGATCAAAGGTTTCGCGCGATGCCTGGATGTATTGCCGGCTGTTTAATATCGGGAAATAATCAATATCCGGTTTTCCCTGTAAGCTGATAAAACCATCATAGTCCACTTTTATTTTCCGGCTGTTAACGCCCTTCCTGGTGGTCACTACAATCACCCCATTGGAAGCCCTTGCCCCCCATATAGAGGCAGCGGTAGCATCTTTCAGCACGCTGATATCGGCAACATCCTGCGGATTAATGGAAGACAGGTCCGTCATCGGCATTCCGTCTACCACATACAAAGGATTTTTATCCGCATTGATAGTGGTGAGTCCGCGTATCTGGAAAGTGCTTCCATCCCTCGCTGCGCCGGGCGAATTGTTGATCACCAAACCAGGCACCAGGCCATCCAGTCTTTGCAAAATATTCATACTGGAACTGCGGTTCCTTACAATATTCAGATCAGGAATGGAATACGCGCCGGCGCTTCTTTCTTTTGAAATTTGTTGATAACCGGTATTAACGGTCACCACTTCCAGCTGACTTACGGATGGCGACAGGTGGATCACAAGTCCTTCCGCACTATTTAACAGGGAAGATTGCGTTTCTCCTTTTTGTCCCTGCCGTTCTGCTGAAATCAGTATTACACCTCCCAAACCGGTTACACTCACAGACAATCCAAGAAATCCCACATAGGAAATAGTTAATACATCTCCTTCTTTCGCGCTGAGTGAAAACTTTCCGGCAGCATCCGTCATAGTACCATAAGAAGTTCCTTTTACCTGAACAGAAACGCCCTGCAACGGCTCTCCGGAAACACTGCGGATAATGCCCGTAACGGGTGGGACATAAAGCATCCTGGGAACAGGTGTAGTGTTTTTGCTGATAATAATAGACGTATTTTTAATGGAATATCCAACAGGCTGACCTTTGAAAACATCCTTTAGAAATAAGTCGAGCGGCTGGCTGTTGGCGGCTACTGTAACAGGATTAGCCGTTTTCAGCACCTCTTCATCATACAGCGCAATAAATCCTGTCTGTTGTTCAACCAGCGCCAGGATTTTTTCAAGTTTTAAATTTTTCCCGGTAATGGTAACTTTCTGGGAATAGGTTTTTGCCGATATGTGCAGGCAAAAAAATAAAAGAATAAAAGCAGTTAGCCTCATAACTCGCAGTGTTGAGCATGAAAACCGGAAATAAGCCAATAGAAATGACGTCCGGTTACAAATAGCAGTAAATTGCATACTTTCGTAACGGTTTTTGGTTGATAATAAAGCAGTCTTGTATTGAGCAATGCAAATTGTTTCCAGGATCAACCGGAGCTATCCGCCGGAAGTGCTGCAAACACTTCCGGTTCTTTTTCCAGACCTGGACTGATCTTACTTCATTGTTATTTATTTTTAATGGTGATTTTATTCTATCGTTAAAACTTTCCCCTCCTGCTTATACCGTATATTAAATTGTGAAAGCACTTCCAGTATTTGTGACAGCTGAAGATCCCTTCCAAGCTTTCCATGAAACGTTCTTTCAGGCACCGGTCCTTTATACACAATCTCCAGGTCGTACCACCTGGAAAGCTGCCGCATAAATGCTGCGGTTTCTACTCCTTCCATATTGAAGATTCCTTTTTTCCAGGCAACGGCCTTTTCTGCCTCGCCTGCCATCACCTCAATTTCCGCATCCGAGCTACCGGCAGCATGGATGAGCGCCTGTTCCCCCGGTTTCAGGATCCTGGTATTCTTTCCTTTTACAATCCTCACACTTCCTTCCAGCAGGGTAGTTTTTATCATAGGTTCATCCGTGTAGCCGTTGATATTAAATTCTGTTCCCAGCACCTGCACCTCCGCTTCATGATTAATGCTTACCTGAAAGGGCATCTGCTCATTCTTTGCCACTTCAAAATAAGCTTCCCCGGTTACCTCCACTCTTCTCTCCGATCCACTGAAAGCTGTAGGATAACGGATAGAAGAGGCTGCGTTCAGCCATACCGTTGTGCCATCCGGAAGAATAATTTTAAATTGCCTTCCCCGTGGGGTAGTCATGGTATTCCATAGTACTTCCGCCGTTGCTTGTCCGCCGGGATGATATGCCAGCTGGCCATCTTTTAATACTACCTGTGTTCCATTCTGACTGGCAATAACGCTGTTACCCAAGCTGTCTAACACAACCCGGGAACCGTCTGCCAGCGTAAGCACTGCCCCGTTTTTCCCGGGTGTAATTTGTGGCAAAGGCCGGAGGTCCTGCGATACAGGCGGCACATGGGGTGAATCGGATAACAGGAAATAACTTCCTGCTGCAAGGATAAGCAGGAGTGATGCGGCGGCCCATCCCCATCTGCGCAGAACACGAAGGCGGCGAACCGGGGGATCTGCCTGTTGCAGTTTATCCTGCAGGGCCAGCAGGTTCTTCTCCCTGCGGTCAACATCCTCCTCCCCGGTTAATAATTGCGTTGCCGCTTTTTCTGCTATAAATCTGTCCAGTATATCACGGTTGGCAGGATCTTCCAGCATAGCAATAAATGCTGTCTCCTGTCCGGGAGTCAGCGAATCTGTGAGATAAGCTTCTATTAGCGCAACAAATGACGTGTTCATGAATGTTTGATTATGGTTCCTGCACATCCGTGTACATATACCACGGAAATAAATAGCAGTACTCCCGAAAAAAAAATACTTTTTTTATCCCTGGCAGATAATGACCAGGAAAAGCAGTTCCGGAAGATATCCCTGCCGGCTAAGATGGCCGCGGATATGGTTCAGGGTAAGGGTGATGAGGTTAGCGACCGTTTTTTTGGACACCTGCATTTGTTGGGCGATCTGTTCGTGTGTGAGGCCCTGTTCACGGCTGAGGTTAAAGATCTGCTGTTGCCTGGCCGGCAGGCTGCTTAGCGCTTCCTTTACCAGCACAGTGGCTTCTTTGCTGTTCATGAGCGCTTCCTGCGGAGATTCCGCTGTGCCGGCAATAACCGGTTCCATGCCCTGGATCAGCAGGTGACGGTGATTCCTGCGCAAAGTATTGATGATCTCATTACGCACCATCACCATAAAATAAGGACGGAACTCCTGCAGGGCCGGAAGCGTTTCTTTTTTATGCCAGAGTTTTACAAATACTTCCTGGATAGTGTCTTCCGCCTGTGCAGGCGATTTCAGGAAGGAGAGCGCAAGGTGGTATACCTCGTTCCAGTAATGCCGGTATAACTGCGCAAAAGCCTGTTGATCGCCAGCTGCGATACCTGTAAGCAGCTCCTTCTCAGCATATAAAGGAATATCCGGCAAATAAATCGGTTTAAAACTATTTAATTAAAAGGCACAGACAGGGAGATAGTTTAGTGCTTGCCTCACCCGTTCCGCAATATTAAGGAATTGTGGGAATGTTTACTCATCAGGTATCCGGCTTACTTTATTTTTTTGTTGCAATAAAAAAGGGGTGTCTCTTCTGAAACACCCCTTTCCTTCTCTTTACAATCCCTTTCCAAACTCCGGCGCCTGTTTATCATACCAGATCCTTTGCGAACTCAGTGTAGGCAAATCCTGCGCATTGGGCGTAAAGCCCTGTTGCTGCATAGCGGTATTCCAGTTAGCCCTGTTTACTTCACCGGGATCTGTAAGCCAGAACCGGCGCGGTATCAGCTCATTAAACGTTTCCCTGCCATAGTAAGCAGAACCCGTTTTTGGATAACCGGTGCGCCTGCAAAATACATAGGCTTCATTAGCTTGCCGGTACATGCTCAGGTAAGCCTGTATGTAAATCCGTTCAAGGTTATTCACCCCGTTGAATTTCACCTGCGCATTATTCAGATAAGCATTGATTTCAGTTAACCCCGTGCCGGTGTAAGCCGTAGTAGAACCGGCTGCAACAGCAATCGCATTCATGGTTTGAATGGAAGACGTAATGCCTTTTTTATACCAGTCTTCCGCCGTTCCTTTGGTATCCGCGCCCCCGGCATATCCCTTCTGTATAAACTCTGCTAAATAAAAACAGGTTTCTGCATAGGTAACCGGTACATCCAGGAAGTTGCCGGTAGCCGAGTTGAGCTTGGGAGAAAAGAACCGGCGGTTAATAGGCGATATCAGGTTGTATTTGGTATACTGACTTACAATAAATCCATTACCGATATACGCTGCCACAGTGGGATTGGTGGTCCAGTCGGCCGGACCGCCCTGGTACATGATCAGCGGATCATTTGGATTGATGAAAGCCGGCAAGGTAACGTTGTATTTGGCCAGCGAATCTTTATAGCTGCCTACCAGGTCGTTCTTTTCAAAATACACCGGTAAACGCGGGTCCTCGCTCTTTTTCAGGAACGCCATAATGGAAGTGGTGGCATAGCGACGGCTGCGGTAGTCGATATCTCCACCGTTGCCAAAGGGCGTATACGTGCTGTTAAGATATTTCACCTGTGAATCGTCGCCATCAATAGGCCCGATAGGATCTTTTAATACCTGCTGGAATACGGCCTGGCATTTTGCTTTATCGGCATTCTCTAACCTGGCTGCTATACGAAGTTTGAGCGTGTTGGCCAGCTTCACCCATTTGATCCAGTCGCTCTGATAAAAAATATCCGACTGACCGTAGCTTACCTGTGCGGGAAGCGCACTGTTCGACAGCACTGCAATGGCCGCATCCAGTTGTGAAAGCCAGTTGTTGAACAGGGCAGGCTGCTCATCATATACAGGTCCGTATTGCGATTGGTAGCGGCCCTCAATTGCCTGTG
Source organism: Chitinophaga ginsengisegetis (assembly GCF_900168065.1). Taxonomy (GTDB): domain Bacteria; phylum Bacteroidota; class Bacteroidia; order Chitinophagales; family Chitinophagaceae; genus Chitinophaga; species Chitinophaga ginsengisegetis. Next base: position 908,481 of record NZ_FUZZ01000001.1, read on the forward strand.
AATAAGGAATGGAACCGTTCATGTCTGTTACTTTCAGCCCGTGAAGCACCTGTAATACATAGGTTACCATAGCAATCTTCTGGTACTCGTCTTTATTCGGCATGGCATCTACCTGCTTTCTTATTTCAAAGAGATTAGGTAAAATCTGCAGGTAATAGTTATTATACCGGGTGTTTACATTGTTGGTGATTTCGTAGGGACTGGAAGTAACATGCTGCGTAAAACGCATCAGTTGTTCCATGCTTTCCCATACCCATTCTGTACCCTGGTAGGTAATGATTTTATCCTGCGAGTAACTCAACAGGAATTTTACATCCGGCTTGGCAACAAGACTTGGATTGGTATTGATATCCCCGAAATTTTTAGAACACGAACTAACGCCCAGCAGTGCCAGTAACAAACCGGTTTTTATATATTGAAATGTATTTTTCATGATCTTGATTTTTTGTTTGTACAATTTATTTTTCCTTAGAACCCAACCCTGATGGTACCTGCAATGGAGCGTACCATCGGCAGAAATCCTTCTTCACCGGAGAAGGCCGTGTTATTGGAATTATTGGAAGCAGGATTGTAATTAAAAGGCAATGAATTGTACAGGTATAACAGGTCGCGGCCAACAATCGCCACGCTAAGATTATTCAGCATCAGCTTCTTACAGAGTGCCGGTGAAAACTGGTATGCTAAAGACACCTGTCTCAAAGAAATCCAGGAATTCTTTTTGATCCAGTAATCGGAAACACCGGTAGAGGAAGAACCATAGCGATAATAAAACTGCGGCGCGTGGGTAGGTTCTACAAATCCTTTTTCATAAGCCTGCTGATAGGTCAGGCCGCCAACGTTTACCTGTGAGCCATCAGGCATGGTTACCATCTGGCCTTTGGCAAATACGCCATCGGGAATAAGACCGTCGTCGTAGGTTTGCTGATCATACTTGCTGGTCCAGGTAATGCCGCCATGTTCGGCATCCCTGCCCTGGAGGGTGTTGGGCAATACGCCGGTATGTGTGCCATAGCGATAGGTAAGCAATACGAAGTCGCCACCAAATTTGCCATCCAGTAATACATTCAGCGAAATGTTTTTAAACCGGAAAGTATTGCTCCATCCGGCACGGAACTTCGCATTGATATCACCTACATCCTGTAAGGTGTTGCTGCGGGCGGGGAATCCGGCGCGCGCATCGGAGCGCCAGGCCAGTTCCGGTTTCCCGTTATTGGGATCGTCTATCGGGTTGCCGTTGGCATCTGTAGCCTGGTATGTTCTTGAATGAATGGTGGTACGGAGGGTACCGTAAGATTTACCTACAATAGCCCAGGTACTGATTTCTCCTACATTGGCTTTCAGGTCGTACTCTGTTCTGCCGGGATACAGGGATTTAATGAGGTTCCTGTTAAGGGAGTAGTTCACGCTGGTGTTCCATTCAAAACTGTTGGATTTCACCGGTGTTCCGTCTATCATAATTTCCAATCCCCTGTTCTGGATATTTCCGGCGTTGATAATAATGCCTTCCAGTCCGGATTCCGGCGGAGTGCCGATATCGAGGATCTGGTTTTTGGTATTATCCTGGTAAACAGATACATCAAAGCCAACCCTGTTTTTGAGGAAACGCATTTCCATACCCAGCTCTTTGGCCACTTTTCTTTCGGGTTTCAGATCAGGTACCAGTGCAATAAACTTACCGGTAAGCGGATCGGGATAGCGGCTGTAAGTAGAGATGGGCAGATCCAGTCCACCGGAGGAGGTGTAACCGTTAAACGCAAATCCGGGATTGACCGTAAAAGGATCGGTATCATTACCCAGTCCGGCGATGTTACCTCTTAACTTACCATAGGAAATCCATGCAGGCAGTTTAAAGGTTTCTGAGAACAGCCAGGAAACGCTGACAGCCGGGTACTGATAAAAATAATTACCGCTGCCATTGGTATAAGTAAGCGCGGAGGACCAGTCGCCGCGGAAAGTACCCTGCACAAACAACTGGTTCTTCCAGGCCAGGTCCACACTGGCGTAAATAGAGTTAAAGGCTTTCTTACTTTTTAGTCCGCCTTCTGCTTTTGGTTTCTCTACGGAGTTTGCCAGGAAGTAGTTGCCGGGATAACTGAGCCCGCCTACTGTTTCGCTGTAGTTATAGGTAGTTTGGAAACGTTGGGTTTCACCGCCTATGTAACCGCTGAGGTCAAGATCTTTGGTGAGGGTTTTATTAATGGTACCCATCCATTTAAAGAAATAGCTTTCTTTGCTCGTATGACCAAGACCGTATAAGCCGCCGGTGAAATTCTGTCCCTGTCCCAGTTCCTTGTTTTCGTTTTTGGTGTACAGGTTATTCACGTTGCCTTCCAGCACGAGGTTGGCCCAGGGGGTGAGCTTAGCGGTAATGGCTACACGACCGCGGATGGTTTGCTCATTCTGGAAATAATCGTTTTCAAATAAATTAAACCAGAAGCGGGACTCCGGCGACTTGTTGGTTTCGTTGGGATCTGCCGGGTTGGGTGCGCCGCCAAGTGTGCTGGTATAATGTTCTTTCTGCATCCAGTACTTTGTATCATAGTTACGTGGTAAGATCCAGGTAAACAACTTACCAAAGTTATAGGATGCAAAGGCATCGAGACCACCCAACCGTGGCGGGTTCCTTCCGGTGAAGTAGGTGTAGTTGGCACTTACATCGGCACTCAGGAATTTATTGATGATATGGGTAACGCGCGCTTCTACGCTGTTTTTAAGCAGGGTGTTTTTGGCAACGATACCTTCGCTCTGGTCGCGGGTATAGGATACGCGGAAAGTGGATCGGTCGTTACCGCCATCGAGTGATACGTTGGTAGCGGAACCATGACCGGTTTGGAATGCGTCGAGGAAATTATTGGGCTGCGCTACATATTTGGTGGGGGTGCCGTCGTAGTTGATCACATCCTGGCCGGCGAAGCGGGGACCCCAGTTTTCCAGCTCCCGTCCAATTTGCCGGTCTATATACGGCTTGCCTGAACTGGGATCGGTGGGGAACACTTTTGTTCTCCATTGTTCGTTTGGTTTATAATTGGGATCGCGGTTATCGGTGAAGAATCCGCCCACGGTACCACCGCCAAATTCGTTCTGGAAGTCGGGTCCGGAATAAGGTTTGAATACATTAAACGTCTGACTAACGTTAATGCCTAAACCTTTTCTTTCATGTCCTTTTTTAGTGGTGATGAGAATTACCCCGTTAATAGCGCGGGAGCCATACAACGCGGCGGCGGATGATCCTTTGAGTACGGTAACGGATTCAAAGTCTTCCATGTTCAGGTTTTTCAGATCATTACCAAAGTCGCGCCCGGTGCCGTTGAACGTACCATTATCTACGATCACGCCATCGATCACAAAAATGGGTTGGTTGTTATTGCGGAGGGTGGAGTTACCGCGGATCACTATTTTGGTACTTCCAAAAAGTCCGCCTGCGCCCTGGTCTATCTGCACGCCGGCTACTTTTCCCTGCAGGGCATTTACCGGGTTCACTTCATTGGTGATGGCGAGGTCGGCGCCTTTGATTTCGGTGGCCGAAAAGCCGAGGCTCTTCTTGGCTTTGGTAATACCCAAAGCCGTAACCACTACTTCTCCCAGCTGTTTGTTGTCTTCCACTACGGTAACGTTGATAGTGGTTTGGTTGTTAATGGGAATTTCCTGCCGCAGGTAGCCGATAGCATTAAAGATCAGTACGCCATTAGCCGGTGCGTTGATGGAATAGTTGCCGGCTGCATCGGAAACGCTGCCTGTTTTAGTACCTTTCAGTAATACAGAAACACCGGGTATTACTTCTTTTTTTGTGGAAGTAATTGTTCCGGTGACTTTAATGTTTTGGGCAAAGGCTGCAGCAGTACAGCAGAGGATCAGGTATAAAGAAAATGCTCCGCGTTTGCAGGAACGTAAACATGTCCACATACATGTGAGTTTTAAGGTTGATAATACTTATGCTATTGACTGATTTGAATTGCGCGATTTGTTCACTTGCTTATGATGGTTGATTACAGTAACTGTTAATGACTTGCTTATAACTATAACGGCTGAACTGGTCAATTGTTTAATGCCGTAAATGTGTTTCTGCTATTTTTTCGGAGGTCGTCCTGTACATTGATATTTTTGTAAAATAATCTAAAACCAGCTATCAGCCAACAAGTTTTATCTATTCACTTTTAAATACAATATGTCATGTTTACAACCATTTCCCGCCCGGAACTTTATTGTCCTTATCCTCAGCGTTTGCACCCGCAGGTATATGAAGCGGATGCGCATACGACCGACTGGGTTCATGCTTTTCATCTTGCCACAGACGAAAGCTCCTGGAATGCTTATCACGACCAGAAGTTCACCTGGATGGTGGCCAGGATGTTCCCGGATGCGCCGTTCTTTTCTTTATGTATTGCGAGCGATTTTAACACGCTTCTTTTTTTGTGGGATGATCATCTCGATGCGCTGGCGCCCAATGAATTTAATACCGGCTTTGAGCGCATGGCCCATCACATGATGCAGATCCTGCAAGCCGGCCGTACATTCACACTGGAAAGCGGCGGTCCCCTGCTGGCGGCCATGAGCGATATCTGGCAGCGGATGTGCCGGATCAGCAACCGGGCCTGGCAGGCACGTTTTGCCCGCAGCCTGAAGGATGCCTTTACTGCCAACCTTTGGCGTATGCAACATGTAGATCATGCCCGCAACATTTCCCTGAAAGATTACATGCGCTTTCGTCCACAAATCGGTGGCGCTAACTTTTTCCTGGAACTGGCCACCCTCATGGGCGCCATCCATTTGCCCGCCGACCTGCGCGCAAACACGCAGGTGAAAAACATGGGACTGTATTGCAGTCGTACCATTTGCTGGGCCAACGACCTCTACTCCTTCTCCAAGGAATCAGAACTCGGCGATGAACTGAACCTGGTAATGCTGTTAAAGCATCACCAGCAGCTTACACTGGACCAGGCTGTAGAACAGGCCGTGAAGATCCACAACTCTGAAGTTGCATTGTTCAACAATACCGCCGATGTGCTCACCGCTGTGTGCGCAGCTGGCGTACGACCGGTACTGGAACGGTATATTTTAACATTGGGACAAATGATGAAAGGCAACATCGACTGGAGTGGTAAGGATACTACCCGCTATCAGTATGTATATGCGTAACTATTGGAACAATACTTTATTTACCGTATTGTTCAACAGTTTAAGATCAATAGGTTTGGAAATATATTCCCTGGCGCCCGCGCCCAGCATATCATCGATCGACTCCTGGAATGCATCGCCAGATACGGCGATCACCGGAATATTTTTTAAAGCAGGTATATCACCGAGCTTCTGAAGGGTATCTTTCCCGCTAAGTCCCGGCATATAACTATCTATGAAAATAAGATCCGGTTTTTCATCCATTGCTTTGTTAATACCTTCTGCCCCGCTGCCGGCCACCATGGTAGTGAAGCCAAGCCTGCGCAGAAAGTTGGACAATACCACCTGGCTCATTTCATTATCATCAATTACCAGGCTTTTCAGCCCTTTATGCAAGGTTAATTCCATCCAGCCACCCTGGGCAGGCGACGGCGCCTCGCTCACTGTCAGCGGTAACCGCACAATAAATGTTGCCCCTTCTTCAGGGATACTGGTAACGGTGATCTTCCCACCCATCATCTCCACATATTTCTTTGTAATGGGCAACCCAAGACCAGTACCTTCAAAATCGCTTTTACCCGATTTAAACGGCGTAAACAGCGTAACCAGGTCGGCGTCAGGAATACCTTGTCCCTGGTCCTTTACCAGGAACTGCCACTGGCTTCCCTCGTGCGACACGCCTACTGAAATAAGGCTGTTGGTACGGGTAAATTTGATAGCGTTAAACAGCAGGTTATTCAGCACCTGCGCCAGTTTGTTTTTATCTGCCAGTATATAGCAGGGCATCTCTTCTGCAATATCTGCCCTGATCTTTATTCCCCGCAGATCAGCGATGTATTGGTATACGATGATTTTATCAGAAACCAGTTCGCGGATATTAAATGATTCGGGATGAATGGCATGCGCCGCGCCGTCTTCTATTTTAGAAATGGCCAGCACATTATTGATGATCTGTAAAACGTTGTGGGTAGCGGAATACAGGTGCTCTATTTCCGGGCGTATATCGTTGTAGCGTTCTTCTTTATGTACTTTCATCATCAGGTCCTGGCTGATACCGTAAATGGCATTCAGCGGGTTCCGGATTTCATGACTGGTTTCCCTCACAAAAATCGTTTTCTCATCAGTGGCTTTTGTCAGCTTTGTATTGAGCGTTTTTAGTTTTCTTACATACAGGAAGATAGTAGCTACATCCAGCAGGAGGATAGCGGGTAGCGTTATCCAGCGGATAAGAAATTGCTGGTCATGCCCCATTTCCATAGGGGTGATCAGTGCATGATAATAATTGATTTCGCAGGCTATTACTGACACCACGGCTACCACAATACTGGCTACTACCAGCGTGCGGGTCCTGAAAATCATGAGCGACGCTCCGAGCAGGAACAGGAATAACAGGTGTACTTCCGTTAGCATGCCCATTACGGCGCTGAAATAAACAATGGCTACGTTGTTAATGGCAACAAAGGCTATACTGGCTAAAACAGGTTTATTTGCGGCATTGAGGAGCAATACACCCAGGAAAAGTCCGGCTTCAATATAGGCGGGGATCAGCAGATCCAGCTTGCCGGTACCCAGGTAAATAAAGGCGCCGAATAAGAGGCAAAGAGCGGTGGTAATAACAGAAAAAGTATTGACCATCCTGGTCACCTTTGCCAGTGATTCCTCCTGGCGGGAGGTTCCGGTATTCACAACACGGTGAAAAAGTTGACCGATGTTCATATGGCTATATTTTGAGAGGGCATCCGCAGATAGCTGACAAAGTAAAACAGTTGTAAAAATCAGTTATATCACATGCATAAATCTACTGCAATTTAATGATTAATGAGATTATTTATTTCCCGGAACCCTTTACTTTTAACAGGCTGGCATTAATAGCTACCACTACCGTGCTTACCGTCATCAAAACCGCTCCGGCAGCGGGGCTCAGCAAAATCCCCTGCTTATAAAGCACGCCGGCGGCCAGTGGAAGCGCCACAATATTATAACCCGTTGCCCAGGCGAGGTTCTGGATCATTTTCCGGTAGGTAGCCTTCCCAAATAAGATCAGGTTTACCACGTCCTGCGGGTTGCTGTTCACCAGTACGATGCCGGCTGTTTCCGCCGCCACATCGCTCCCGCTGCCGATGGCAATACCCACATTAGCCTGCGCCAGCGCGGGGGCGTCGTTGATCCCGTCGCCGGTCATGGCCACAAATTCGCCCTGTTGCTGCAGTTCTTTTATCTTATCCAGTTTCTGGTGGGGCAACACTTCCGCGATATAGCTGTCCATATCAAGCGTTTTACTTACACTTTCTGCCACCACTTTATTATCGCCGGTAAGCAGCACTGTTTTGATCCGGTTTTCCTTCAGCGTGGCAATAGCGCCTGCCGATTCCGGCCGGATCTGGTCCGCCAGCGCAATAAAGCCCGCCACCGTGTTGTCCGTTACAACATATACCAGCGTTTCCCCCGGCTGAATGGTAGCAGTAGCGGCATCCTTGAAATGCTCCCCGGCATAACCCGGGCTCACCACCTGTACCGTTTTCCCGGCAATATTACCGGTGATGCCTTTCCCGGTGATAGCGGTTACATTTTCCGCCGCCGGCAGGGTGAGCTGCATTTCTTTCGCCTTACCGGTAATACCCGTGGCAATGGGATGCTCGGAACTCCCTTCCAGCGCAGCCGCCATTTTCAGGATCTCTTCTTTGGAAATACCCTGCTGCAATGATTCAAACCGCACCACCTCGAAACGGCCTACCGTGAGGGTACCTGTCTTATCAAAAACAAGGGTGGTGATCTTCCTCGAATTCTCAAAGTCAGTCCGGTTCTTGATCAGCAGTCCATGCCGTGCTGATAAAGCGGTGGATTTTGCAATCACCAGCGGCACCGCCAGTCCCAGCGCATGCGGGCAACAGATCACGATCACCGTTACCATGCGCTCTATGGCAAACGACAACTCCCGGCCACTCAGCCACCAGTATAAAAAAGTAGCGATACCGGCCAAAATGGCGATCACCGTGAGCCAGCGCGCAGCTTTGTCGGCCAGCAACTGCGTTTTCGACCTGGACTGCTGCGCATCCTGCACCAGCTTTACTACCTGCGACAAATACGAATCCGCTGCGCCATGCGTAACCGTTATTTTGATGGCGCCGTTGCCATTGATGGACCCGGCAATTACTTTATCGTTCGCCTGCTTTTCTACCGGCCTCGACTCACCGGTGAGCATACTTTCATTCAGCGATGTGCTGCCTTCCAGGATAACGCCGTCCGCAGCTACTTTCTCCCCAGGTTTTACCAGGATGATGTCCCCGGCTTTCAGCTCCGCGGTTTTTACTTCCATCACATGATCGCCATGCACCAGGTGCGCTTCATCGGGCATCAGCTGCACTAATAATTCCAGTTCCCGCGAGGCGCCCATCACCGATTTCATTTCAATCCAGTGCCCCAGCAGCATGATGAGGATCAGGGTAGTAAGCTCCCAGAAAAAGTCCATGCCCTGCAATCCGAATACAGTAGCCACGCTATATACATAGGCTACCGTAATGGCAAAGCCTATGAGCGTCATCATGCCCGGCTCCCGGCTTTTCATTTCGTCCCACCATCCTTTCAGGAAAGGCCATCCGCCGTATATAAACACTACAGAAGATAATATCAGCAAAACATAGGCATCTCCGGAAAATGTAAAAGAAATACCCAGCCAGTGCTGGATCATCTTTGACAACAACATTACTGGTACCGTCAGTACCAGCACTACATAAAAACGTTTCCTGAAATCGGCGATCATCATGGCATGATGATCGTGATGCGCCCCGTGGTTCATGGTGGCATGTTCATGCTCCATTTTCATGGTGTTGTGCTGATGCTGATGTTCCATTGCTGTAAGTTTTAATAGCTTAATGTAATGCCCGCGCCAAGTCCCATATCACTGTCGTAATGCGTGGAAAATGCAAAGTTCTTTGTAACAATGTACCGGAACCCTGCCATATATTCTTTATCGGTGTTCACCATAAAACCAAAACGTAACCGTCTTGTAATGGGTACATCTTCTCTTGTTAACTGTACCCGTACCCTGCCATCTGTATCTACAGACGCATCGGCCACAATCAGCATGGGTAAAGTATATTCCAGGCCCGCGTGAAATACCTGCCTGAAGTCCTTTGTATTTTGCTGACCGAAGAGATTCTTCTCAGGTTCATCCATTTTGCGGTAACGCACGTCCCAGCCGATGTAAGGGAACAGCCACTGGTTTTTACCGAGGTATCTTCCAAAATGACTTTCACTTTCATAACCATTCCGGTCGTTTAATCCTACGCGCCATTCGGTGGACAAACGGTAACGGCTATTCGCCACTACAATTTCTCCGTCGCTGCCGGTGCTTTCCAGTCCTACGCGTGCCATCGGGTATAACATGCGGTCGTCTTTCTTCAGCATGCGGTATGCTTTTGCAGGGTCCGGCACTTCAGGATTAGGTGGTGAATTTTCGTAGCTGAACACCCGTCCCATGCCACTCATCATGTGATACAGAATGTGACAGTGGAAGAACCAGTCGCCGCTTTCTGTAGCTGCAAACTCAATGGTATCTACTTCCATCGGCATGATGTCCAGTACGGTTTTCAGCGGTGAATATTCGCCCTGCCCGTTCAGTACCCGGAAGAAATGTCCGTGCAGGTGCATGGGATGCCGCATCATGGTATTGTTGTACAACACGATCCGTACAATTTCCCCTTTCTTTATTAAGATCTTATCTGTTTCAGATACTACTTTGTTGTTGATGCTCCATACATAACGGTTCATGTTCCCCGTTAGTTCAAAATGCAGGAGTTTAACGGGGCCGTCCGGCAGCGTTGTTTTTTCCGGCGCCCGCAGCATGCCGTAGTTCAGGGTTACGATATCCCCGGCAGCGCTATCCATTTGCATGTTGTGCATATCATGACCTGCGTGGTTCATGGGTTTATCATCGCCGGTGATTTCAGGATACATCACGGTGTTCATATCCATTACCTGGTTGCTCATCTGCATACCACTGCTGGTATCGAGGTTACCATCCATCTTCATCATATCATTCATCATCTTCATACCCTCAAAATATTTCAGGCGGGGTAATGGCTTCGCCGGCATTTTCATGCCCTGGCCCAGCCACAGGGAGGTGGACCGGGTACGGTCTTCTGCAGTGGCGAGGAATTCGTACTGCATATTATCGGGGATGGTTACTATTACATCGTAAGTTTCAGATACGCCCACCAGGAGCCGGTCTACTTCCACAGGTTCTACATCCGCGCCATCATTGGCCACCACGGTGAGTTTACCGCCGGCATAGTTCAGCCAGAAATAAGTAGAGGAGCTGCCGTTTACAATACGTAATCTTACTTTATCACCGGCTTTAAACTGCGGTTGTGTATCTGCTTCTTTACCATTGGACAGGAAGCGTTCGTAATATACGTCGCTCACATCCATGGCGTTCATGCGTTTCCATTCATTGGTCACTTTTGTTTTGAAATGCTTGTGCTGTATGGCTTCGGCGTAGCTCTGCACCGATCCTTTTTTAATAGCAAACCAGTCGTTGGCATTATGCAGGTACCTGTTTACCGTATGCGGGTGCATATCGGTCCAGTCGCTCAGCAACAACGTATATTCTTTACCGGTAGTTTCCTTTCGTTCATGCAAAACAATGGCGCCATACATACCGCTTTGCTCCTGGAACATGGTGTGGCTGTGGTACCAGTAGGTACCGTGTTGTACAATGGGGAAGCGGTACAGATGTGTTTCACCGGCTTTCACGGGCCGTGTGGTAAGATAGGAAACGCCGTCGTATTGATTGGGTAATATCAGGCCGTGCCAGTGAATAGACGTTTCTTCGTTTAATGTGTTGTGTACGTAGATTTCTGCGGTATCTCCTTCCGTGAAGTGCAGGGTTGGTCCGGGAATAGTGCCGTTGATAGTAAGTGCGTGGCTCATTTTACCGGAGTAGTGTACCATGCTGTCGCCCACATACAAATCGTAGCGGACCACCTTTGGCGTGGTGTTTAAAGAAGCCTGTGCAGTAACAATACTACACAGGCTCATCAATGTTATATACAGGAATACTGCTTTCATACGGATAATTAAATAACTATTTAATGGTATCGCTTACTTTACCACAGGTGAGCATCTGGCTGCCGTAGTAAGGATTTTTAACAGTGTTGCTGCTGCTTAACCAGTAAGCTTTTTTCATGGGGCAGTATTCCTGGTACACCGGCTGCGCAGAAAGCGGTACTGCTTTGGCGAGCTGGTAGAAATTATCAGAGAATGTTTTGAAATATTCGCGTTGTTTGCTGATGTCTTTTGCTTCAGCGATGGCTTTGGCATCTGCCGACAGCTTTGCAGCCAGTGGCATATAAGCGTTGTGAACAGCGGGCGGCATGGATGACATATCAACCTGGGCGGCGGCTTTTACAAACTCATCTGCTTTGGCAGCGGCCACTCCCGCATTGCTGCTCACCAGTGCATCTTTAATATTGTAGTATAAAGAGAGTAAGGGAGATAACTGTGTGGAAACAGTTTTATCCTGTGCCATACCCTGTTGCATAAATGCAGCTATCAATACGATGCCTGTCATTAATATCTTTTTCATATCTGTTAGTTTTTACTTGTTGATAATATCTTCCATGCTGCTGTTGTTACGCTAATGCGTCTGCCTTGTAACCGGCTTTCTCTATCGCCACCCTGACTTCGCTTTTATCCAGGTTTTCTTTTGTAATGGTAAGTATTTTATCCGGGCTGGCCAGGTCTACTTCCCAGTTATCGGCGCCTACCAGTTTATTTAGTACAGGCGTTACCGTTGCAATACATCCGGAGCATTTGATATTCGTTTTGAATTGTGTTGCGTTCATGTTGATTCTTTTTATCTGTTGATGAATAATTAATCTGATGATGTAAAATTACGATGCAACGGGACGGGAGCTGTTATACAATTCATGCTATCTTTTACATAATTCTCATGCGGATGTTTCTACGCTTTTCAGGGGATACGGGTGATATTATATCATTTTCGCCAATCCGCCCTGAAAAATTATAAAATAATGCCTGTCTTCCTTACATTTATACGCACATGATTCAACAGGGGTCTTCCCCACAATACAGACAATACCACAATTATGAAAAAAAACGTTTTATTACTGGCGGCAACCATGATAAGTTCCTTCAGTTTTGCCGACGTACGTTTACCCAACGTTTTCGGCGACAACATGGTGTTACAGCGCGACAAGCCGATCCCGGTATGGGGTTGGGCCGATAAAAATGAAAAGGTAACCATCCGGTTCAACCAGCAGGAAAAAACCGTAAAGGCAGATAAGAACGGTAAATGGAAGGTATTCCTGCAGCCGGAGAAAGCAGGCGGTCCCTATACCCTGTCCGTGAAGGGCAAAAATGATATCAGTCTCCACGATATCCTGATGGGCGACGTATGGATCTGCAGCGGGCAATCGAATATGGAATTCCATGTGAACGGGGTAACCAATGCCAATAAAGAAATTGCCCAATCCGCCAACCCGGCCATCCGGCACTTTTACCTGCCCAAAGCAATGTCAGTAGTTCCGCTGGAAGATGTGAAGCAAAGCGCCTGGCTGCCTGCATCCCCGGAAAACACCGGCGATTTTACCGCGGTAGGCTACTTCTTTGCCAAAGCGCTGAATGAACAAACAAAGGTGCCTATCGGCTTAATACATACTTCCTGGGGTGGTACCATCGTGGAAACCTGGATCAGCCGCGACGGACTGGCCAATGCCGGCGACTTCAGCGACATGATGCAGCACCTTCCCGCACTGAACCTGGACTCCGCTGCTATCGTAGCCAAAAACAGGCAACAGGAGCTGATCCGGAATTTACAGGGCAGCCTGCCAGATGCAGGTACACTTGCCACCTGGTCCACTCCCGGCGCGGACGACCAGTCGTGGAAAAAAATGAAGGTACCCGGCCTGTGGGAAGAACAACAGCTGCCCAACTTCGACGGGATTGTATGGTTCCGGAAAAACTTCCAGGTGGCCGCAGCCGATGCCGGCAAACCAGCAGAGCTTAGCCTGGGCACTATAGACGACAACGACGTTACTTACATTAACGGTACACAGGTAGGCAGTACCAAAGGTTACGACGCCGCCCGTACCTATAAAATCCCTGCCGGGGTGTTAAAAGCCGGCAATAATGTGATTGCAGTAAGTATAGAAGATAATACCGGCGGCGGCGGTTTTTACGGCGATGCAGAAAGTGTTTTTCTGCAAACAGCCAGCCAGAAACTATCCCTCGCAGGCGATTGGGCATTCCGCATCCAGAAGGCCATCAACCCCGGCACCAGCATGGGTCCCAACAGTTACCCTTCTTTGCTGTTTAACGCCATGATCAACCCCGTACTGCCTTTTGCCATCAAAGGCGCTATCTGGTACCAGGGCGAAAGCAATGCCGACCGCGCCTACCAGTACCGAAAAGCCTTCCCGCTGCTGATCAGCGACTGGCGCCGGTTGTGGAACCAGGGCGAGTTTCCGTTTTACTTTGTACAGCTGGCCAGCTTTAACTCCGCCAATGGCAACAGCCAGAAAGGCAGCAAGTGGGCAGAACTGAGAGAAGCGCAAACCCTTACCCTGCAGGTGCCCCATACCGGCATGGCCGTTATCACCGATATTGGCGAATCCAAAGACATCCACCCGAAAAACAAACAGGACGTAGGTAAGCGACTGGCAGCCGTAGCCTTACATGACACCTACGGACAAAACAATGTTTTCAGCGGCCCGGTATACCAGTCCATACAGGTAAACGGCAATAAGGTAACCGTTAGCTTTACCAGCACCGGCAGCGGACTGGAAGTAAAAGATAAGTATGGTTATATCCGCGGATTTGAAGTAGCCGGCGCCGATAAGCAATTCCATTACGCCAAAGCATTTGTTGACGGCGATAAAGTAGTGGTATATGCCGATGAAGTAAATACACCGGTAGCCGTGCGTTATGGCTGGTCAGATGATAACCTGGAAGATAATCTTTTTAACAAAGACGGCTTCCCGGCAGCGCCTTTCCGCACCGATACGTGGAAGGGGGTTACAGAAGAAGTGAAGTATAGCGTGAGATAAGTGTAACGTGCATCGCCTTCGGCGATGGAAATTGTCTTGGAGCAGGATTACGCTGATTTTACTGATTTTTGGGATTTGATCACGTTTGATTTTTAATGATTAAGGGAGATATAAGCGAATATCCGCTTCTATCTCCCTTAATCATTTATAAAAACCCAAAAAATAAAATCAAAAGAATCAGTAAAATCAGCGTAATCCTGCTCCAAGACAATTTCCATCGCCGAAGGCGATTAGAACAAGGACGGCGCCGGCAGCAGGGTAGTTTCTTTTTCCCATACCACCGCGGCCAGCGCGTCTATCAGTTTTCGTACCTGCGTTTCCGTATCCGCATCCGTAATCACACCTTCGCCGTTTACTTTTGTTCTTACCGAGGAAATCACCAGCTGCGCATCTTCAGCAATCTTTGACTCAATGATCAGCAGTGTGCCCAACAGCGACTGGTGCGCTTTATGGCCTGAAGTACCGGCTGTAATCAGCGCTACCGGCTTTTGTGAGAAGTGCATGGAAGATACCGTCCAGTCGATCGCATTTTTTAGTGTCCCCGGCACACCAATGGCGTATTCCGGCGTACATATCAGCACGGCATCTGCCGCCGCCAGTTGTGCGCGGAAATGTTGCACCGCCTCCGGCGCACTGCCGGCGTCCATGTCCAGGTCCGGGTTAAAATGCGGGATGGCCGTAAGGCTATCCAGCAGCTGCACGGTAAACTTACCGGCGCCCAGCTCCGTGATCGCTTTTATCAGGTGATGATTGGAAGAGGACTGCCGGGTGCTTCCACAGATAGCCAGTAGCTTTATCGGTTGTGTCATATGCGTATCGTTCATTGCCCCGCAAATTAAGCGGATTCCCCCACTCTGCCAGCAACGGCACATCGATTTTATTGATGGCGCCATAGTCCTTTCCCATCTCTCCCGAGATTTAAAAAAATATTCTCCGGAAAAAAAATATATTTGTCAGACCACGTTCCGGATATCAACTAAGAGAAGAATTCCATGTATAATGAAACTGAGTTACTGACCAAAATCGCGGCAGGAGATGAAGCTGCCTTTAAACAACTTTTCGAACATCATAGAAAGAAGCTCTATCAATATGTGCTGGCCGTTACCAAATCGAGAGAGGTGGCGGAAGAAATTGTGATTGACGTATTCCTGAAGTTGTGGACGGGCAGGGAGTTGATCACACACATCCAGCATATGGATGCCTTCCTGTTCAAGGTGGCCTACAATAAAGCGATGGACTTCTTCAAGCTGGCGGCTAAAAACGCAAAGTTGCAGAAGCTGGTGAGCGAACAAATGGCCGCCCACCAGGAACAAAGCGCCGACTACAGCCTGTTGAACAACGAATGCCGGGAAATCCTGAACAATGCCTATAAACAGTTGTCGCCCCAGCGCCGCCTCATGATTACCCTGAGCCGGGAAAAGGGCATGACGCATGAAGAAATAGCCACAGAACTGAATTTATCCCGCAACACCGTTAAAAACACTATCACCGACAGCCTGAAGATCATTAAACAATACCTGCTCAATAACCATATTACCCCTGTTGTGTATATCCTGCTGTTGTCAGATTTATTTTCTGACTGATTAGTACTACCCCCTCCTTTTTGTCGTCATAGCAGTTATATAACTGGTATATGTCGTCTAATCCGTTAAGATTAAAACTATTACTGCAAAAATACCTGTCCGGCGACTGTAGTCCGCAGGAGCTGGAAGAGTTCTGGGCATTGATGGCGGAGCTGTCGGAAAATGACCTTGTTTCGCAGGAGCTGGCAGCGCTCTGGGAGCATACGCCGCGGCCCGCACAGGAGCCTATGTGGGAGCAATTGTATACAAAGCTGCAGGGAAAGATCCAGGAGGGAGAGATTGATATGCTCAAAGTGATGACCGTAAAACGCAACCCGCTGTACAAAAGAATAGCCGTTGCCGCCGCCGTGATACTGGTAATGCTCAGCGCCTGGTGGCTGCTGCCGGTGACTAAGCCCGCTCCTACCCTTACTGCGGCGCTTCCTGAAACACAGCATTCCTCCAATAAAATAATTACCCTCCCCGATGGCAGTGTGGTAACACTCAATGAAAACAGCCAGCTGGACTATCCCGCCGCCTTCGATGGGCATAGCAGGGAAGTATACCTGAGAGGAGAAGCCTTTTTTGAAGTAGCACCCGATAAAAACAAACCATTCCTGGTACATACCGGCGCTATTGTGACCCGTGTGCTGGGAACCTCTTTTAACATCAGGGCCGCGGGGGATGACTCTCCTATAGCCGTAACCGTTACCACCGGTAAAGTACAGGTACAAAAAGATAATAAAGCCATCGTGGCGGAACTGCTGCCCGGTGATCAGCTGATACTCGACAAGGCCGCTATTGCCCCATTGGTTACCAAAGCCAATATGAAAGAGGTGCTGGTCTGGAAAAAAGACGAGCCGGTATTTGAAGATGTTTCCTTTGAAGCAGCGATTCCACTTATCAACAAATATTATGGTATTGATATCCGGTTCAGGGATGAATCCCTGCGCGTTAAAAAATTCACCGGCAATTTTATCAACGATCCCATGAAACAGGCGCTGGATGTGATCTGCGAACTAACGCATGCGCAATGGGAAAAAGGACAGGACAGTATTATCTGGCTGGATAAACGATTTTAAAAAAGGCTATACTAAGGACTAGTTAGTATAGCCGGTTGTCTTAAACATTTCGGTAAACATTTAAAAACTACCCAAAGGTATGAAATTTCTTATCAGGGGAAGGCTACGCCTTTTCCCAAAGCGAACGTTTGCGTATTATATGAAACTAAGTTGCTTACTCGCCTCTGCTTTTCTTTTCGGCATCAATATGCTGATTGCTGCTCCCGGCAAAGCGCAGCGATTGGAAGAAGTAGAAGTCACCGTAAACCTGAAACGGCAATCCCTGAAGGAAGGTATTAAGCAAATCCAGCAGCAAAGCGCTTTTAAATTTGCTTATGTAGCCGCACAGCTTTCTCCCTATGATGATATTACTTTGCCCGCAGAACGGAGATCCGTGCTGCAAACGCTCAACCTGCTGCTGCAAAACACCGCCCTTACCTGGTCGCTGAACGCCAATACCATTGTGATTACCGAGAAGCGGGCGGCAGATCCCGCACTATCCGCGCGTGTGATTACCGTTAGCGGAAAGGTGACCGATGAAAAAGGCAACGGGCTTCCCAATGTAACCATCACCATCAAAAACGGAGGTGGCGGGGCTATTACAGATGTTAACGGTCATTTTACCATCCGGGTGCCCGATGAAAAGACCATCGTTATTTTTAGTATGATCGGGTATACATCTGTGGAAATAGCCGCCGGCAGCGCTACCCCGCTGAATATTATTTTGAAAGAAGAAACCCGCTCGCTCAACAACGTGATTGTAGTGGGATACGGCACCCAGAAGAAACGGAATGTTACCGCCGCTATCGCCTCCGTGCCAATGGCCGAAATGCGCGACATGCCCATCTCCAATGTGGCCACGGGTATGCAGGGAAAAATCCCCGGCGTAATTGTACAGCAAACAGGCGGCGCCCCCGGCGCTACCCCCGCTATAAAAGTACGCGGCTTTGGCTCCATCAGTGCAGGCACCAATCCCCTGATTGTAGTAGATGGGAATATTGTGGACGCCAGTGTTTTCAGTAACTTCAGCAGCAACGATATACAAAGCATTGATGTACTGAAAGATGCTTCCTCCACCGCTATCTATGGTTCCAAAGGCTCCAACGGAGTGCTGATAGTAACCACCAAACGCGGAAAATCCGGCAAAACAAGGTTTAACGCCGACGTATATACGGGGTTCCAGGATGTTTCTAAAAAAATAGATGTACTCAACTCGCAGCAGTTTGCAGTATTCTCCAAAGAAGCCTCCAATAACGCTTACCTCGATAACGTACCCGGCGCCAATATATCCGATCCTAACTCCGCCCGGCCAAATTCGTACCTGCGATACCGTTATCCCCGCGGCGATCTGTTTGAGTGGTTCAATTTCGACGATCCGCAGAAAGTAGCCGCCATGCCTACATACGATTACCAGGATATGATTTTCCGCAAAGGGATGATCAACAACTACCAGGTAACCGCCAGCGGCGGCAACGATAACGCACAGTACCTGGTAACCGGTGGCTACCTGAAACAGGATGGCATCATTGAAAAATCGGCCCTCGACCGGTACTCCATCCGCGCGAATGTAGACATCAACGTGACCGAACGTTTCAAGCTGGGCGCCAATATCAACCCGGTATATAAAATCCAGAACGATGTAAACAGTGATGGTCACTGGGCCGGCAACGGTATCATCAACGCTGCTTTATCCGCCGTACCCATGACGCCTGTATGGAACGCGGACCACAGCGCCTATACCTCGCAAGCCGCGCTGGCTACGCCTTATGGCTGGCCTGGCATCACCAACCCTGTAGCCAACATCACCGAAAATCCGAATGAACTGATCACCACCAACCTGCTTACCAACGTGTACGCATCGTACCAGTTCCTGAAAGATTTCAGTTACCGCGCTACCGGTAATTTCAACGTAGGCTCCACCAGGAGGAATGCTTACAAAACTTCCCGCATGCCGCTGAACCAGATACTGCCGCCTACACAGGCCGTGGGTGAAGCTTCTTCTGACCAAACCACCAGCTGGCTGTTTAACCAGACCCTTAACTATACCAAAGCTGCCGGACCGCATAACATCGATGTATTGTTAGGTATGGAGGCGTATAAATATCAATACCAGAGGAGTCAGGCCATTGGTACTTCTTATGCCAACGACGTAGTGCCTACGCTGAACGCTGCCGGTTTACCAAGTACAGTCAGTTCTTTCAGAACCGCCAATACTTCCACCTCCTACTTTGGCCGCGCTACCTATAATTATAAAGAAAAGTACATCGCCAATGTATCCCTCCGTGCAGACGGATCTTCTATCTTCGGCAGCAAAAACAGGTGGGGTGTATTCCCTGCGGGCTCTGTGGGATGGGTGCTGACAGAAGAACCATTTATGAAAAATATCCCGGTGATCTCCAACGCCAAACTGCGCGTGAGCTACGGACTGGCGGGTAATAACCAGTACACCGACAACTATCCTTACCTCGCCACGCTGGAAGCAGATAACTACAGCTTCAACAACTCGCTGGTAAATGGTTTGGGTGCAGCCTCGCTTGGCAATGATGAACTGGGCTGGGAAAAAAGCAAACAGTTCGACGCCGGTATTGATATCGGATTCTTCCACGAAAGAATTGGCATTGGTATCGATTACTATAAAAGAAATACCAACGACCTCCTGCTGGCCGTAAACGTGCCTACCATCACCGGTTTCAGCACCGCCGTTAAAAACATTGGCGCCATAGAAAATAAGGGCTGGGAATTTTCCCTCGCTACCCGCAATCTTACCGGGGCCTTTACCTGGAATACCAATGCAACGCTTTCCTTTAACCGCAATACCGTGGTGGCACTGGGTCCTACGGGAGATCCCATCCGCAGTAATTCCGGCGTAAATGAAACCAATATCACGATGATCGGCAAACCGATCGGTAACATCTATGGATACAAACAGATAGGTATTTTCCAGAACCAGGCCGACCTGGATAAATTTCCGCATGACCTCACTTCCAGACCCGGTGATGTGAAGTATGAAGATGTAAATAAAGATGGAAAGATCACGGCAGATGACCGTACGATAATAGGTAACAGTCAGCCTGATTTTATTTACGGCCTCACCAACACCTTCCGCTATAAGAACTTCGACCTGATGGTAGCCATACAGGGCCAGCAGGGCGGACAGATACTGAACCTCAGCCGCCGTTTCTTTGAGAACGTAGAAGGCAGCGCCAACCAGCTCACCACGGTATTGAACCGCTGGCAGTCGGAAGACAAACCAGGCAACGGTATCATTCCCCGTGCCAACCAGCGCACCACCGGCAACAACAACGCCATCTCCAGCCGCTGGGTGGAAGATGCCACCTACCTGCGTATTCAGAACGTAAGTATCGGCTACCAGTTACCGGAAAAAATATTGCAGCACATCCGGTTGCAACAGGCCAGGATCTACCTGTCGGCTCAAAACCTGTACACCTTCACCGACTACCTGAACTATAACCCGGAAGTAAGTAATTACGAAGGCGCTTTAACCAGTGGCGTTGATTATGGCCGTTATCCGCTGGCCAGAACATTTGTAGTTGGTGTAAATATCGGATTCTGATCTTCCTAAAAAATTAAAGAACATGCGCACAAATTATCTATACATATTCCTCGCAGCAGCTGTTTCATTTACGGCCTGCAAAAAGAGCTTCCTGGAACAGCTCCCGCCTTCCACGGCCACTACGGAAAACTTCTACAAAACAGCCGACGATTTTAAAAATGCACTCAATGCCAACTATGGCTCGTTGCAGTCCGGCGGCGTATTTGGCAACGCGTACATCTACGGCGATATTCCATCCGATAATAACTTCCCGGTACCTTCCGGCTCTGTAACAGACCAGGATGAATTTGACCGGTTCTATATTAAAACCACCAATCCCTTTGTAGCCAACCGCTGGAACGACAGCTACAAAGCCATTTCCCGCAGCAACACCATCCTGTCGAGGATTGCGCCGATAGCCATGAGTGATTCACTGAAGAAACGCTTCACCGCTGAAGCACAGTTTCTCCGGGCGCTGGTATACTTTAACCTGGTGCGTTCCTTTGGTGATGTGCCATTGGTGGTAACGGAAATCACCAATGCCAACCAGGCATATGAATATACCCGTGATCCGGCAGCCAGCGTATACGCACAAATTGAAGCCGACCTCAAAGCCGCCGAAGCCGCATTGCCGGTAAGTTACACCGGCGGCGATATAGGCAGGGCCACCAGCGGCGCCGCCAAAGCGTTGCTGGGAAAGGTATTGCTCACGCAACATAAATATCCCGATGCTGCCGCAAAGCTGAAAGAAGTAATCAGCTCCGGCACTTACGCCATACTGGATAAATATGCCGACGTTTTTGATGTAAGCAAGAAAAATAACAAGGAGTCTGTTTTTGATGTACAATATAAATCCGGTGGCGTAAAAGAAGGCAACCCACTACCTAACTCTTTCGCGCCCGAAAACTCCGGCGATGCGGTAGTGAAGTTTGGCGGCGATGGCAACAACCAGCCTACCCCCGATATGGAAAACGCCTATGAAGCCGGCGACACCAGGAAGAGCTTTTCGATGGCTACTTCTTATGTAAATGCCAGCGGAGCTACCGTAAATTATTATTTTGTGAAGAAGTACTTTGATGTACCTGCCACCAAAAACGACAATGGTAACAACTTCCCGGTGATCCGTTATGCAGATGTTGTATTGATGTATGCAGAAGCGCTTAATGAAATAGGCTACCAGGGCGGCGGAGAAGCGTTCACTTACCTGAACATCATCCGCAAAAGAGCTGGGCTTGCAGAAAAAACAGCCGCCAACCTGCCCGACCAGGCATCGTTCCGGCTGGCAATAGAAAATGAAAGACGGGTGGAACTGGCGTTTGAAGGCCACCGCTGGTACGACCTGGTGCGCACCGGCAGGGCAATCCCGGTGCTCAACAGCAAAAAGGCACAAATCAGGTTAGTAGCGGACCTTACCAGCGACAACCTCGTAATACCAGTACCACAAAGCCAGATAGATATTAACAAGGATAAGATAAAACAAAACAAAGGATATTGATGGTACGTAAAACCGTTTGTACTTTTTTATGGTTAACAGCTGGTATGGCAAGTGCCTGGGCACAAACCAGCCAGCTGTTGGCTTATGTAGATCCGTTCACCGGCACCTCCAAAAGCACTACACTCACCGCACTGGTTCACGGCGCCGGCACCGAGCAGCTGGCCAACACCATCCCCGCAGTGGGCATGCCTTTTGGCATGACGCAGTGGACCCCGCAAACCAGGCTCACCGAACAGAAATGTGTAGCGCCGTATTACTATACAGACTCCCTTTTCACCGGTTTCCGCGGTACGCACTGGCTCAGCGGCTCCTGTACACAGGACTACGGCAGCATGACCATTATGCCGGTTTGCGGCGAACTTAAAACCAGCCCTAACGATTACGCATCAACGTTTGTAAACACCAGTGAGGTAGCCACGCCTGCTTACTACAGCATCCTGCTGGGTAAAAACAAGATAAAGGCAGAAGTCACTGCCACTGCGCGTTGCAGCATGATGCAATTCAGCTTCACGCAGGATGATGATTGCTATATAGTGATCCGGCCCAACAGCGACCGCGGCAAAGGCGCCGTGTATATCGACCGCCAGCGGCAGGAGATCTCTGGTTACAACCCCGCCTTCCGCATTTACCAGGGACAGGGACAGCCCGCAGGTTTCAGCGGATACTTTGTAGTGCAGTTTGAAGAAGTGTTCACAGATGCAAAAGTATTCCGTGGCAACACGGTGCTGTTGGAAGACAGTATCAAAAACGAGGCAGGCATTGGCAGCGCAGTAAAATTCAACGTGCATAAAGGCAGCGTGATAAGAATACGTGTAGGTACCTCTTTCACCAGTATTGATGCGGCACGGGAAAATCTTGCCGCAGAAATCAATCACTGGGATTTTAACGCACAAACAAAAGCAGGCAGCGATGTGTGGAATAAAGCGTTGGGGAAAATTGAAGTAACCGGTTCTTCCGAAAAAGATAAAAAAATCTTTTATACCGCGCTATATCATACCATGCAGCACCCGCGTCTTTTCAATGATGTAAAAGGCACTTACCCTGCCTTTGCGCAATCATACCAGGTGAAGCAACTGGCGTCAGGCAATTACTACGACGACTTTTCCATGTGGGATATTTACCGCGCGCAACTCCCGCTGTATGAAATACTGGACACCGCGTTGATCAACGACCTGGTACGTTCACTGATCCTGAAAGGTCAACAGGGCGGCTGGTTGCCTATTTTCCCCTGCTGGAATAATTACACCGCCGCAATGGTTGGCGATCATGCTATTCCGTTTATCGCATCGGCTTATAATAAAGGTATCCGCAATTATGATGTGGAAGAAGCATACCGCCTCATGCGGCAAAATGCTTTTGACACCGCTGCCATAGAAGACTATAAAGAAGGTAAGGGCCGCAGGGCATTATCTTCTTACCTGAAATACGGGTATGTACCTTTGGAAGATAACGTGCCGTACGCCTTTCATAGCCGCGAACAGGTGTCGCGCACACTTGAATATGCGTTTGATGATTACGCATTATCTACCGTTGCGAAAGCATTGCATAAGCGAAAGGATTATGCCATCTTAAAGAAAAGGGCCGGCAATTATGCCAATGTATTTGATCCGCAGCTGGGAGATGTAAACGGCCGGTATGCCTCCGGCAAATGGTATGAGCAACCGGACCGGGATAAGAAAATGTTTTTTATCACCGAAGGAACCCCGCGGCAATACGGCTTTTACGTACCGCATGATATTCCCGGGCTTATCAAACTAACCGGTGGAAACAAAAAATTTGAACAGGCACTGGATAGTCTTTTTCTGAAACAACAATACTGGCATGGCAATGAACCCGGTCACCAGATCCCTTTCCTGTACAACTACGTAAACGCGCAAACGAAAACAATAGCGCATACCCGTGAAATCAGGGCAATGGAATACGGCGTAGGGCCGGGAGGGTTATGCGGCAATGACGATGCAGGGCAGATCAGCGCCTGGTATGTATTTACCGCGATGGGCTTTTATCCGGTGAACCCCGTAGCGCCGGAATATGCCATTACCATTCCTGCTTTTGAACGCATTGTTATTCATACCGGCGAGCATACCACCACCACTATCCGTGTAGCTCCAAAAGGCGCACCGGTATTTATCGGCACTATCAAAAAGGATGGAAAACCATACAGCACTACGCGCCTGTTGCATACCGACCTGATGAAGGGCGGCGTATTTGACATTTACCCAACGGATGGCGGACAATGAGTGGTTACCCGCAGCGGAAATTACTCCATAGTTCATCCATCTGTTGCCAGATCACCTGCGGACATCTATGGCAGCGGATCTCCCGGCGCGGGATGTTTGGGATCAAATACGGCCATCCCTACCCTGCTGTCGGCACAGCCATAATATAAAATCCATTTCTTCTTAAAATATACCAGTCCTTCAATGAACACGGTACCTGCGGCATATTGTCCGCTTTTTTCAAATGCCTCCATCGGGCGCAGGAAGGGTACATCCAGGCGGGCAATGGCTTTTTCAGGATTCTGTTTATCAAAAAGTACCTGCCCGGCACTATAGGTATTTGCAGTAAAACGCTGATCACCTTTATCGCCCGGCTGGTTCTTGCCGTTATACAGCAATAGAATGCCTTTATCCGTGATAATAGCCGGTGGGCCGCACTCTGTGAGCCCGCTGTCGAAATAGCCTTTCCTGGGCCTTATAAGCGCTTTTAATGCGCCACTGCTGTCGGTAACAGGTTGCCAGTCGACCAGGTTATCAGACGTAGCGGCAAATACGCCGTGTTCTCCCCAATACATCCAGTACTTACCATTCACTTTTGCAATCACCTGTTTCTTTCCTTTCAGTGCTGTAACGATAGAAGCCGATTTATGCGGCTGATCCACGAAACGGTCGCCGGCTTTCCGGAAGATGGGCCCGTGCTTGGTCCAGTTTACCAGGTCTTTGCTGGTAGCCACTCCCAGCCTCGGCACCTGCCGGTTCCACTGTGTATAGAAGATTACATAAGTACCATCAACGGTAACGGCTACACGGGGATCTTCGCAGCCGCCCGGCCATTCATAGGTTTGCTGATCATCCTTACGCGGGTATAATACCGGTATTCTTTTTCTTTTGAAAGAAGTACCGTTTTTACTTTCCGCATAGCCGATCCGGGAAGTGCGCATGCCTATCTGTATCCCGGATTTATCTTCCGCGCGGTAAAGCACTACTATCTTCCCGGCCTTAACAATGGCAGCGGGGTTAAAGGTGTCGTTCGACTCCCAGTCGACCTCCCTTTGCAGGAGCGAATCATAAAAGTGTGCCGTAGAGTCTGTGCGGATCACGGGGTTTACGCCCGCAGGTCTTACAAAGCCACCCAGCGCCCAATCGGGTAAACGGTTGGTTTGGGCTTTCAGCGGATGCTGCGTAAGGGCTATAGTTGCAGCCAGGAGAAACAGAATCTTGCTATTCAAGGTAGTTTGTTTAAATTGAGCAAGGAAAGGATAAAGATAATCTCCGCATTTGACTCATTCAAACAAAACTACACGTGCCCCTTTAACAAACGCCTATGCAGCATCAAGATCAATTTTTAGCTGGTGGTGGAGAAATGGGCAGGCTGATTCAAAGCATGGATTGGTCAACAACTTCGTTAGGACCGGTCGAATCATGGCCGCAGAGTTTAAAAACAACAGTCAGTCTTTGTCTTTCTTCCACATTTCCCGCTTTAATCGCCTGGGGCCCCGATACCATACAGATCTATAACGATAGCTACCGTCCTATCTGTGGCGATAAACATCCCGTGTCTATGGGGCAGAGCTTCCGGGTATGCTGGGAAACAGCGCTGCCGGTAGTGGGTGATGCTTTTACCCGCGGACAATCAGGTGAAGGCACCTATATCAAAGACCAGCGGATGTTCCTGGACCGGAACGGCTACCTCGAAGAAGCATTTATGACATTCTCGTTTGCGCCTATACGAAATGAAGCCGGCGAAGTGGGAGGTATTTTTCACACGGTTACCGAAACAACGGATAAAATGCTCGCTGCGCGCCGGACGCAGGTGGTACGTGATTTGTCGGCCCTGATAGGCAAAGCCGAAACTACTGAAAAGATATGTGACGCAATACTGGGAAAAACGATTGACTTCAGCCGGGATATCCCTTTCCTGCTGCTATACCAACTGGACAGTAAGGTGGATAGCCACTGTGTAATAGCTGCTGCCGGAATTAATGCGGTCGCTGCGGGAGTTACCTGGCCTTTTGACGAGGTATTACAATCCCCGCAACCCGGAGTGGTAACGGACCTGAGCAACCGCTTTGGCAATATTTCCTTTGGTCCATACCCCGAAGCGCCACGCAGCGCTGTTGTGCTACCGGTAAATATTGCCGGGCAGCAGCGGCCGTGGGGATTTGTTGTTGCAGGTGTGAGTGCCAGAAGAACGCTGGATGATGCCTATTTAAACTTTTACGAATTACTGGGCAATGCTTTCAGCATCGCCTTTTCCAATGTGCATGCGTATGAACAGGCACAACAGCGCACCGAAGCATTGGCGGCTATTGATAAAGCTAAAACAGCTTTTTTCAATAATGTAAGCCACGAATTCAGAACGCCGCTTACGCTGATGATAGGCCCGCTGGAAGAATTGCTGCAACAACCCCTGCTGCAGCAGCCTCCATATAAAATTAACCTGGACGCCACTTATCGTAATACACACCGCCTGTTGAAACTGGTAAACAACCTGCTGGATGTAAGCCGGGTAGAAGCCAACCGGTTAAAGGCGGTATACCAGCCGGTAAACCTGGCAACACTCACCACCGATCTGGCCAGTAGCTTCCAGTCGATCATCGAAAAAGCAGGTATGCAACTGAATATCGATTGCGTTTCCACCCGGCCGGTGTATATAGATGTGGAAATATGGGAGAAGATCATCCTGAACCTGCTCTCCAATGCGTTTAAATTTACGTTGGAAGGCAGTATCAGCGTGATACTCCGTGAAACTGAAACATCCGCCATTCTCCAGGTAAAAGATACTGGCGTAGGCATACCTGAAAAAGAATTACCACATATGTTTGAGCGGTTTCACCGGGTGGAAAACAGTCCCGGTCGCACACATGAGGGATCTGGTATCGGGTTGTCGCTGGTGAGCGAACTGGTACGGCTACACGCCGGCACCATCAGCGTGGAAAGTTCAGAAGGCACGGGCACAACTTTTACCATACACCTGCCCTTCGGTAATGATCATCTTCCCCGGGAACAGATCTCCGAAACCGGGAAACATACAGATACCCTGCTGTTAAAAGGCGCTTTTCTGAAAGAGGCATACAGCCTGCTGGACAACGACAGCCCTCCAACACATGAGGGGCATTATATGCCCGAAATGGGGCACTGGGAAGTAACAGAAACCGCCGGCAGCCCCGAACGGGCGCATGTGCTCATCGTGGATAATAACGCGGATATGCGTAACTACCTGGCACGGCTACTCGAAAAGTATTTTTATATCACCACTGCCAAAAACGGGTTGGAAGCGCTGGAGCAAGTGGAGCGTAACAAACCTGATCTTATCCTCAGCGATATCATGATGCCGGTGATGAATGGAAAAGATCTGCTGGAACGGGTACGTGGCAACCCGGTTACCGCGCAGATACCTGTTATCTTTCTTTCCGCACGTGCAGGTGGCGAAGCCCGTATCGACGGACTGGAAGCCGGTGCAGACGACTACCTGGTGAAACCCTTTTCGGCCGGGGAACTGCTCACAAAAGTAAAAGCGCATATTAAAATTCTGCAACTGCGTAACCATGCGGAGCAGCAACTGAAAAATTTATTTGAACAGGCGCCGGTGGCCATCTGTTTATTGAAAGGACTGTTAATGAATATTGAGGTGGCCAACGAAATACAATTGCAGTACTGGGGCAGAACCGCTGAAGAAGTAATGCAGAAACCATTACTGGAAGCCCTGCCCGAGCTGAAATCACAGGGAATGGAAAGTATGATAGAGAAAGCATACGTCACCGGCAAAAGGTATATTACCGGTGAACTGCCGCTAAAGATCGTACGTTTTGGTAAAGCCGAAGATATTATTGTCAGGATTACATTTGAACCGCTGTATGAAGAAAGTGGCAATGTTTCCGGCATCATGTGTGTTACCAATGACATCACCCATTTTGTAGCCGCACGTGAAGCTGCCAGGAATTATTCAGATAAACTGGA
Organism: Chitinophaga ginsengisegetis; assembly: GCF_900168065.1. Classification (GTDB taxonomy): domain Bacteria; phylum Bacteroidota; class Bacteroidia; order Chitinophagales; family Chitinophagaceae; genus Chitinophaga; species Chitinophaga ginsengisegetis. The sequence goes on from NZ_FUZZ01000001.1 coordinate 936,514, forward strand.
ATTTCATGTGGAAGACCGCACCACAGCATTAAAAGTGGCCAATGAAGAATTAAAACGGACCAACAGGGAATTGGAGGACTTTGTATTTATATCGAGCCATGACCTGCAGGAGCCCTTGCGTAAAATTCAAACCTTTGGCAACATTGCTATGAGCGCCGAAGCGGCACAACAGCCGGTAAAAGAGTACCTGGAAAAAATGATCGCTTCTGCTTCGCGCATGTCCGGGCTGATCAAAGACCTTCTGAATTATTCAAAACTGAATAAAAGTGACGATCCGTTTATTGAAACAGACCTGAATGTTGTTATGGAACAGGTACTGAGTGATCTTGAACCCGGTTTAAGGAAAAGGAATGCGCATATTGAAATATCACCGCTTCCACACATAAAAGCGGTTCCATTACAGATGAATCAGCTCTTTCATAACCTGCTTGATAATTCCCTGAAGTTTAATGAGCAGGAACCGGTGATCCGCGTAAGCGTGAGCATCATATCACCGGAAAAACAAGCTGCGGTTCCAAGACTGGAGGCAGACAAACAGTATTATGAGCTGGTATTCCGCGACAACGGTATCGGCTTTGAGCAGAAATACGCCGACCAGGTATTCACTATTTTCAAGCGTTTGGTGAAGCCTTCCGAATATCCCGGTTCGGGTATCGGGTTAACCATTTGCCGCAAAGTGGTATTGAATCATGGAGGGTATATTTATCCTGAATCGCAGTTGAATGAGGGCACTACGTTTTATGTATACCTGCCGGTTTTGTAAGGAGGTTATTATATTTTTGTATGTTGATGGTGAAGATGAAATAACTTCTTTTCCGGAGATTTTTAATGATTTTTATCATGTCTTCACAAGAAATTATCGGCTATTTTTGCTAACTTAATAATGGCACCAAAACAAGATCAACATATGCAATACTGTAGCAGAATTTTTTACATGATCTGCTTATTGATGTGTATCAATGTAGCAGCAGACGCGCAAAAGAAGATCACCGGCATTTACCGCAGCATGGATGATTATTTGGCTAATGAGTTGAGTTACACCAAAGATAACGGCAACAAAGCGCCCAGGATCCATCTGCATACGCTTGCGCCTAAAAGTTATGTCACCCTGCAGCATAACGGCAGGAATATTCATATCAACAAAAATGAAATATTTGCTTATCAGCTCGCAAATGGTGATGTATACCGGGTAGAAGGTAATCATAGTTACCAGATCCTGAATAAAAACCCGCAATTATTGCTGTATAAGAGAAAAATACCTGCTTCTCCGAAAGCCGGTCCGGAAGATCAGTACAAAATGTACTTCTCCGCTCCGAATGGTAAAATACAAACGCTGACCGCCTGGAATGTGAAACAGGCTTTCCCCGCGCATGAAACACTGGCGGATCAGATGGACGCCCAGTTTAAGCGTGATGCAGAACTGCTCACCTACGACCGGTTCCGTGGTATGTATAAACTGGAGTGGCTCGTAAAATAAATTACTGACAGTTAGCTTCCGGCACAATACCGGAAGCTAACTGTTTTACTTTACCGCTTTTAAGATAAAATCCACAATGGGCGTAGGGTCCGGGAAACTATGCGGATGATGGGCAAATCCCGGTTTATGCATCACCGTTATATCCCCCTTCAGCGCTTTTATTTTCTCTTCAAATGGCAATGTGTTTTCCGCCGGTGGCACATCTGTATCCGCATCTGCCAACACATGCAGCATCGGGTATTTTCCCTTTACAATTTCCTTTGTTTTATAGAGCGGACTTCCTTTAAACAACATAGCAGCACTATCGGAAGTAAAACCATAATCCTTTTTGAAAGCTTCCCATTCGTTACGTTTTGTGAACTGTTTTTTAAACTGGCTGCCTGGCCAGCTGCACAGGTCTATCACCGGGTTATCTACGTACACGGCCGCTACCTTATCCGGATTTTCAGCCGCCCAGTTGTACACATAAACCGCTCCCCTGCTCATGCCTTCCATCACTGTTTTACGTGCCAGTCCGGCTTTGCGCAACAATGAGTAATAGCCGTTCCATAATTGTATGGCTTCCTTATTGCCAAACAGTTCCGCCACATCGCAATACACCACATGATAACCTCTTTCCAGCAGGGCAATATCTGTTTGCGGTTCATGGCCCCAGAAACGGGCGCGCCAGATCCACGGATGCCCGGCAGCCGCAAACTTAGGCGCTACCACTTTACAGGCGCGCCCGCTGAACTCAAAATCCGCGCAACGGTATCCATAAAATGAGGTGATCTTTTTATCGCCCGGCAGGTGGTTGATAGCGTTAAAAGCCGTATCCCGCACCGGGTGCAGCACTTCAAAAAGTGTTTTCGCCATCAGCGTGGTACCCGTTAGTTCAGGATGAATACCATCCGGCATAAGTCCGGGTTTACCGATCAACAGCGCATTCAGGTTTACCAGCTCCAGGTTTTCATCATAAGCCACCTGTCTTACCTTTGGTAAAATCTGTGTTGTAATAACCGGGTCCCAGATCTGGGTAGTGTCTTTCACAAAGGAAACAATGGGCTGCAACAGGAGGATACGCGGATGCGAAGGCAATGCCCGGAATGCCCGGATCATGTCGTGGTAATCCGATTCGTATTCATCGAGATGTATGCGGTTAATCAGCTTGCTGTCGTTGCCGCCCAGGTCGATCAGCACAATGTCTGGTTCACTTGCCAGCGCAGCTTTATACTCCGGCGTATTCCAATAGGGATGATCCCCTTTTTTGAGTAAGGTGGTGCTGCTTACGCCATAGTTGGTGACCTCAAAGCCTGGCCCCAGCAGCTTTCCCAGCTGCGCCGGGTAGGATTCCGTTTCAGGATGTTGCAGGCGGGCGCCCGCACAGATGCTTGCACCCAGGCAGGCGATCTTTACCCGTTGTGCCAACAGCGGCACATGATAAAACAAGATCAATAAAAAAATAAGATACCTGGACTTCATGAGTGAAAATTATACGTGGAATAATGGAATGTTAAGATAATATTTACTTTTATCATTCCACGTATTCCCCTGCTTCACCAAAAAGTAACCGGTGGCCAGGTAAATACCTGCCACCGGTGGTTTATTTTCAATGTTCGCTGTTGCGGATTATAACCGCTAATTCAATAACACTTCATCTGCAAATGCCCATCCGCGGCCTCCTTTGCCAGGATGCCAGCCTGGTATTTTCAGCAAAGGCTCCATTACCAGCTTCACACAGGAAACGGTGGTAAGCGGGAAAGCGGCTGCTATTTCCATTGAAGCCGCAGGATCGTCTTTTTTCCCTGCAGCGGGAATGATCCGTTTCAATAGTTTCAGGTGTTGTGCATCTGCACCACCCCATATTTCTATTTTAGCGGGAGGGAAAATATACCCGTTGATATTTCGTAAGATACCTACCGACACTGACTGCAGGGGTACGGGCTGTTTGAATAGCAGCATAGCTGTCATTGGCTCTTTTACATAGCCCAGCCATTTTCCGTTGCCCTGATCCACGCCACCTTTCTGCCCGTCGCATAAGGTTTTGGCGCCGTTACCGGCATAGCTGCCATCCGGCTGTGTGAGCAATACCACACTGTCAGGGCTATACGAAGATTTGTAAAAACTGAACTGCACCGGGTCGCTGGCATACCAGCCTTTTTTGCAGGCAATGGCACGAATGGTCGTATTACTTTGCAGCAACAGGCTGTCTTTAAACAGGGGTGAATTGATGCTGTCCGGTACCGACCCGTCCGTGGTATAACGGATCTCCACGCCTTTTATCGGGTGCTTCAGCAGCAGCTGCGTGGCACTACGGAAAACGGAAGCGGTGTTCAGCAATAAAGGTTGATTCAGTTTCAGTAGTTGTTTACCATCGTCTGTAAATCCTTTGATGATGGCTACCTGTTTAAATACGGCAGGCAGCTGGTCCAGTTCGGCTGCAGTGAGTGCAGTGTTCCACAGGTACAGCTCCTTCAATGCAGGCGCCGTTTTCAACACCTGTAACTGTTGCAGCGTAACCGGCGTGCCTGACAGGGAAAGACTTTCCAGGTGAGGCAGCTTCGCCAGGGCCGACAGCGTTTGTCCCTTTACGTTAGTAAAGCTCAGGTTCAGCACCCGCAGTTCCGGAAACTGTGCAATGATATTCAGATCGGCATCCTGCACCGGCATCTTCTGCAGGTGCATTTCTATGATCTGTTTTTTCAGCGGCAGCAGTTCTTCTATTGATTTACTGTTGAACTGATCCTTATTATAACAGTTTACAACAAGTGGCGCAACATTCAATGCTATCGGGTAAATAACCCGGTAGTTATTATTCAGCTTTTGCACCAGCTTTTCATCTGCTGCGGCAAAATTGTATACCGGGGCAGTGGAAGCAGCGGGCTGCAACATAGCAGTGGCCAGCAACCGCAGGCTGTCCTTTGCGGGTAATGCAGCTACCTTTGTTTTGAAATCGGCGCCGCCTTTGATCCAGTAATACAACAGGTCTGCTTCTTCCGGTGTGAGCTGTGGTTTTCCTGCCGGCGGCATATGCTTTTTGGCATCCAGTGGCAGATGCAGTCTTTCCATTAACAGGCTCATTTCCGGTTTGCCGGCTACAAACAGTTTGCCGCTCTTTCCTCCTTTCAGGAGTTGCTGCGGCAACTCCATTGCCAGCTCTCCTTTTGCCTTACCTGCGTTGTGGCAGTTCATACATTTTTCCTGCAACACCGGTTTCACCAGATGCTCATATACCAGCGCCTGATCAAAGGGCACCTGTGGTCCTTTTCCAGCGGGACTTACCGGCGCCAGCACAAAGTTTTCGCCGTGCGTAATGTCGGCTCCGAAGTGACCGGTGATCACCAGCAATGCCGCGGTGATAAGGATACCCCCTTTCTGTAACACCGGGCGGCTTTTCTCTGATTGTCCAAACCAGTATAAGAGGGAGGCCAGCCAGCACATGCTCACGCCGCTCCATTTGTGCCACTGTAAAGTGCCGCTGCCGTTGTATCCTTCTTCACCGGATAAAAACAGTCCCATGATAACGGTAACGACTGCACTGAGTGCGCCGGTGAGCAGCAACACCGCCGCCAGCTGTTGTTTCCATGCTTCAGCGGCAGGCTCACGTAAACGGATAAACGTTAAAATGCCTGCCACAAGGATCAGCACAATAGGAAAATGCAGCAACAAGGGATGCATGCGCCCCAGCACCTGCAGCCAGGGAGGTAACACCACCCTGTTGCCAAAGATCACGAGGAAAAGGATAAAAATATTACCGGCAAATAACAGGCTGCTGCCTGCGCTTTGCCATCTGGATGGCTGTTTCACGGTCATTATACCCTCCTGAGTTTATAAGGATACACTTTCCCGGAGGCCCATTGCGCCACGTAGAGGTTCCCGTCGTTGTCCACACATACATCATGCGGATGTACAAATATTTTCTCTGCCTGCTGCATCGGCTCCAGCTTTCCGTTGGTATATACCGGTGCGGTACCTCCAATGTTGGAAACCACCTTATTGTCTTTATCCAGTATCGTTACAAAGCCACTGCCCTCTTTATCCATGTTGGGCGAGCGTAATACTGCGGCATACAGGTGATCACCTTTTATAACCGGGCGGCATACGCAGGCGCCAGGCAGGGCAATTACTTCCTGCAATTGTCCGTCAAGACTGAAGCGTTTAAAGCAATTCCGTGTTCTGTCGGTAACAATAAGCGTAGGTGTGCCTTTGCGATGATCTACTACAATACCGTGGGCATTGTCCAGGTGTTCATCTCCCTGACCTCTTCCTCCAAAATACCCCAACAGCTTACCGTTGCGGTCATAACGCATTACATATTGTGCGCCATAGCCGTCTGCGATATAAAAGTCGCCGTTGTCTGCTACCGTGGTTTCCGTAGGTACAAACTCTTCTTTCTTTTTATACACGCCTGTTTCAGCGGGATAGTCGATGGTCAGCAGGATTTTACCTTCCATCGTGGTTTTATATACCTGGTGTTTTTCGGTATCGGTAATGAACAGGAACTCCGTACCGTTTTCGTTGCTGAGTGTAAGTCCGTGCGCACCGGGGAATTCATGACCCCAGTTTTCCAATAACTTGCCGGATTTATTATAGATGAGGATATTATTCTTTGTTTCGTTGGTAAGCAGGATAATGCGGCCTTTTTTGTCCTGCACCATTTCATGGCAATCTTTCACCGGGTAGCGGCTGCTGTCGAGTGTGCCCCATTTGGTGTCCAGTGCGTAGCGCATGTTATTGTGGCCATATACCGGTCCTTTGGGTTTGGCGAAAAGATCACGGGAAATATAAAAGGAGGCGGTTACTAACGCCGACGTCTGTATGAATTTTCTTCTTTCCATTATAACAGTGTTTTTATCAGGCCATCAATCCCGGGATTACCTTGCCAGCCACGTCTGTGAGGCGGTAGCGGCGTCCCTGGTGTTTAAAAGTTAATTTCTCGTGATCCAGTCCCATCAGGTGTAAAATGGTGGCATGGAAATCATGCACGTGTACCGGGTCTTTCACAATATTGTATCCGAATTCATCTGTTTCACCGTATACGATACCGGGTTTTACGCCACCGCCGGCCATCCAGATGGAGAAGCAGCGTGGATGGTGATCGCGGCCATAATTATCGGCGGTCATTTTACCCTGGCAATAGTTGGTTCTGCCAAATTCGCCGCCCCATATCACCAGCGTTTCATCGAGTAAACCCCGTTGCTTCAGATCGGTGATCAATGCTGCGGAGGCGCGGTCTACATCCTTTGCCTGTCCGGCCATTTCATTAGGCAGGTTGCCATGCTGATCCCAGCCCTGGTGGTATAGCTGGATAAAGCGCACACCGCTTTCAGAGAGCTTCCTCGACAACAGGCAGTTAGCGGCAAAAGTGCCGGGCACCAGGCAATCCGGTCCATACAGCTTAATGATATCATCTGATTCTTTAGAGAGATCAGTGAGTTCGGGTACGGCCGTTTGCATGCGGTAGGCCATTTCGTACTGCTGGATCTTGGTATTGATTTCCGGGTCGCCAAATTCTTTATACGACTGATCATTCAGTGCGGCCAGCTGATCCAGCATCTGGCGGCGATTGGCCATATCAATGCCTTCCGGGTTATTCAGGTACAGCACAGGGCTTTCACCGCTGCTGAACTGAACGCCCTGGTGGATGCTGTCTAAAAATCCGTTGGACCACAACTTGGAGTATACGCCTTGCCCGTTTCCTTTACCTCTCGACAGCAGCACACAAAATGCAGGCAGGTTTTTATTTTCACTGCCGAGGCCATAGCTCATCCAGGAGCCAAAGCTGGCGCGGTTGCCCTGTTGCGCCCCTGTCTGGAAAAAGGTAAGGGCCGGATCATGGTTGATCGCTTCCGTAAACATGGAACGTACAATACAGATGTCGTCCACTATTTTAGCGGTGTGTGGAAACAGATCGCTGATCCAGGCGCGTGCTTCGCCGTACTGGTGAAAATCGTAGTGCGAGCCCACCAGCGGGAAAGACGACTGCCCGGAGGTCATGCCTGTTAAACGCTGTCCCATACGGATAGAGGCCGGTAGTTCCTGTCCCATCATTTCCCGTAGTTTGGGTTTGTAGTCGAAGCTCTCCAATTGTGAAGGCGCTCCGTTCTGGAACAGGTAGATCACCCTTTTTGCTTTGGGTGCAAAGTGCGGCATGCCGGGAATAAAAGGCGCCTCCTCCCCACTGTTTTTGCCAAAGAGGTCAGGTACCAGCAATGAACCCAGTGCGAGGCTGCCCACGCCAAGACTCAGGCGCGACAAGAACTTGCGGCGGTTCATATTCAGGTGGTGTTCTATGAATTCGTTTTTCATCGTCCTTTATTATGCGTGACTTTACGTTTTTGAAAGCGTTTCCTCCAGGTTATAGATGGTGGTGATCACCTGCATCATGGCTGCCCATGAAGCATTATCGAGGTGTTGTGCCATCGGGTATTCGCCGTGTTGCAGCAGCTTTGCTGCGCTGGCCGGCTGTTGTTTGTACAGCTGCTGTTGCTGCTCATAATACTTCTCCAGCAAGGTTAGTTCCTGTGGTTGCGGTGTGCGGCAAACAATTAAACGGAACGCCTGTTGAATATTCCTGGAGGTATTATTATCTTTTTGCAGTAGCCGGGAAGCCAGTACCCTGGAGGCTTCCAGCACAGTAGGATCATTGAGCATGATGAGCGCCTGCAGCGGCGTATTGGTGCTGGCGCGTTTCACTTCGCACTGATCACGGTTGCTGGCGTCAAAGATCATCATGGATGGCGGCGGTACCGTACGTTTAATGAAGGTGTATAGCCCTCTGCGGTAGAGGCTTTCGCCATGATCCTGTTTATAGCTGGCCAAAATTCCCCTGCCGGAAGTAGCCATTTCCCATAAGCCTTTAGGTTGATAAGGTTTTACACTGGGGCCGCCGATTACCGGTACCAGCAGGCCGCTGCTTTTCAGCACCAGGTCACGCACGCCTTCTGCGGGTAGACGGAACCGTGGCCCGCGGGAGAGATAAATATTTTCAGGATCGGCTTTTAGTTTGTCTTTGGAAACAGCGGCCGATTGCCGGTAGGTGGTGGTCATCACCATTTGTTTCATGAGGCGTTTTATATTCCAGCCATGCTGCATAAAGTCCACCGCGAGCCAGTCGAGCAGTTGCGGGTTGGTAGGCAGATCTCCCTGCATCCCGAAGTCGCCGGTGCTTTTCACGATGCCCCTGCCAAATATTTCCTGCCATTGCTGGTTAACGAAAACCCTTGCGGTGAGCGGGTTCCGCTTATCGAACAGCCAGTTGGCCAGTCCGAGGCGGTTGGCCGGGTATTGTTTCACATCAAACGGCAACACCGCGTGTGGCGTTTCCGGTTGCACTTCCAGCGTAGGGTTGTCATAGTTACCACGGCCAAGGATATACGTTTTCCGGGTAGTATCCCTTTCGCCCATTACAGATACAATCAACCTGTTGCTGTCCTGTTTATTAATAAATTTCAGCACGCCATTGAGATCTTCTTTCGTGATCTCCATGTAAGGCGTTTTGGCATAGGTTTCCGGGCCGCCTACTACGGATTGCAGTCCTACTTCCTTTACATTATTAAAGAAGGCGAAAAGTTCATAGTATTCTTTTTGTGAGAACGGATCATACTTGTGATCATGACAGTGGGCGCATTCGATGGTGATGCCGAGCATGCTTTTACCAAATGTGTTGGTGCGGTCGGAAACATACTCTATACGGTATTCCTCATCTATTACGCCGCCTTCTTCCGTGATTTTATGATTGCGGTTAAAGCCGGACGCCAGCAGTTGTTCGCGGGTGGCGCCGGGGATCATGTCTCCGGCAATCTGCCAGGTAATAAAATCTTTGTAAGACAGATTTTCATTGAATGCGTGGATCACCCAATCACGCCAGGGCCACATGGTGCGGTAGTTATCGTCCTGGTAGCCGTGCGAATCAGCATAACGGGCCACATCCATCCAGTGTACCGCCATCTTTTCGCCATAGGCGCTGTCCTGCAGCAGTTCATCTACCATGCGTTCGTAACCCGCGTCGCTGGTGTCTTTGGCAAAGCGTTCCATTCTTTCAGGAGATGGAGGCAGGCCGGTAAGGTCGAGGCAAAGGCGTTTGAGCAGTCTTTCATGATCCGCTGCCGGGTTGGGTTCCAGCCCTTTTTCCTCCATGCGGGCCAATACAAAATGGTCTATTTCGTTACGTGCCCATTTCTCTTTGTTCACTTTGGGCAGTGCGGGTGTTACCGGCGCCACGAAGGCCCAGTGCGGTTTATACTTTGCGCCTTGTTTGATCCATTTTTCAATCAGTTTTACTTCATAGTTGCTGAGCGACATATTGGAGGATGGCGGCGGCATGCGCATCGAAGTATCTGTGGTGCTGATGCGCTGATACAATACAGAAGCCATAGGGTTACCGGGTACCAGCGCGTGTGCGCCCGGTGTTTCACGCAGCGCTTTATAGGCACTGTCGGCAATATCGAGGCGCAGACCGGCTTCCCGTTTATTGGCATCCGGACCGTGGCAGGCATAGCACTTATCTGACAAGATAGGGCGGATGTCAAAATTGTAGTCTACAATTTCAGGTAATTTCTCCTGCTGATTACCGGGTGTATCGCCATTGTTACACGCGTATAAAAAGGCAAGAGAGCAGATGGTGAGTCTGACACAACGTTGGAACATAATTTTCTTCAATTAATTGTGCACTGTACTTGTACGACGGGGAGGCCCGTCAATCATTACTATAGCTATCTGGTTGTTAATAATGGTAAATATCGGGTATAATAACACGCCATTTTGATAGTATTTTGCTACATGATGGTAGTTTATTAGCATTATGTATATACATACCTACAAATTAATCATGATGAGGGTGGGAACATGATTTTAAACCGGTTTTTACCAGGGTAGTTAACCCGGTTTTGCTTTTTTACAGCAATGAAACGTCCGATGTTATTTTTAAGTCAGGTAGGTTAAAGGGGGTATTTGCCGAAGTCTTTCAGTTTTACAATGCCACAGTATTTTCCATGATGGCTCACAGAAACCGGCATACTCCTGCCATCCTCACGGTGAAGGATATACGGTATTCCATTATCATCTTTATAAAATAATTCCTGTAAAGAAAGTACTTCCTGCATAAAATCTGCATAGTTTTCACCAGCAGCCTGTTTTGTAAATACGGCCGCGTGTTGTATCAGCCGGGGGTTTTCGGCCGCATAGGTATGGATACAATGATCCGTAATAAAACTCTGATAACAATAGGTATGTTGATTATATAATACGATGCCGTTATAGCACCCGGTTGAAGTAACGTCCTGTTCTACCTGGCAGGAAAACCTTTGCGGTGCATACCGCCTTTCGCGGGTATTACGATGCACTATTTTATACACCGCTTCCTTACAGCTCCACAGCAACCAGGTGAATATTGCCGGGGTGGCGGCCTCCCGGATCATCCTGATTTCCTCCGGCAGGAACAATTTCTCCAGGAAGCCTTTGCGATCAATACGGCTTTCGGTGGCAGCAGCCCGGAGATCTATAATGTCGTTGCCGATCATTTTTCATTCAGCTTTGCTTCCACGATATCGAGGGCAGCCTGCACGTTGAGCATACGTTCCATTTCTTCGTTCTGGATTACGATATCGTATTTCTCTTCTACATCCAGTACCACGTCTACCAGGTTGGCAGAATTAATTTTGAGGTCATTGATAAAATCGGTGGAAGTATTGATGGTTGCCAGCGCTTCCTGATTCTTAGCGTAGGGCCTTACTATTTCTCTCAACTGCTCAATGAATGTCTCTTTGTCCATATTATTTTGTTTAAGATTGCAGGTATTTTTGTAGAATAATACAAGCGTTTACATCTCCAAAACCAAAACTCGCTTTCGCTGCTAAATTTATGTCTTTATACAATAGCTGTTCCGGAATTCTTTCCCGGTCTACCAGTGCCTGAATATCAGGGTGAAGATCTTCACAGTTGATATTGGGAGATACAAATCCTTCCTTCAGCTGCAATGCCACCGCTACCAGTTCAATACTTCCGGAGGCGCTGAGACAATGCCCCACCATCGATTTCAACGCATTGATATAAGGAAAGTTTTTCCCGTTGCGCTGAAGGGCGGTACACCAGTTAGCTATTTCCTCTGCATCTTTGCCGGTGGCGGTAAGGTGACCGTTGATCAGGTCAATATCAGCGGCCTGCACACCTGCCTGTTGAAGGGCCGCTGTAATGCAACGCTGCACTGCAACGGGGTTGGGGGCCGTCATACTGCCACCGTTCCGTTGCCCGCCGGAATTGATATTGCCGCCCAGTACTTCTGCATAGATGGTAGCACCGCGTTCCAGCGCGCTATCCAGCGATTCCAGTACCAACGCTCCTGCCCCGCTGCCGGGAACAATACCGCTTGCGGTAGCGCTCATGGGCCGGGAAGCTGCTTCCGGGCGTTCATTAAATTTGAAGGTGCTTACTTTCATGGCATCGAAGCCACCCCAGATGTAAGGACCACTATCGCTGGTACTGCCGGCCAGGATACGTTTAGCATGACCGTATTTAATCCGCTCATAAGCCATCAGTACACTTTCTGCGCCGGTGGTACAGGCAGAGGAATTGGTGGTTACCTGGTTGCCGAGCCCCAGTTTACCACCGAGGAAAGCGCTGATGCCGCTGGTCATGGTTTGCGTAACTGCGGTGCTGCCTAAACGACGCACCTGTAGTTCATCTACCTTATAAACGGATTCGCGGAATTTATCCACGCCGGAAGTACCGGCGCCGAAAATGGTGCCGCTGTCCCAGTCGGGGGTTTCCGGTGCAATGGCTAATCCAGCATCAGCCCATGCCTGCATGCCGGCTATTACACCGTAAATGATACCGGAACTGCTCAGCTGCTTTAGTTCCAGCTCTTCAAAATACTGCTGTTGCAAACTTTCCGGCACATCCGGCTTACCCGCAATCTGGCAGGAAAATTTCAGCGCGGCCAGTTGTTCATCATAACGGATACCGGATATTCCTTTTTTGATCGCTTCGCTGAAAGCGGCGATGCCGGTGCCGTTTGGCGCTACTACTCCTAAACCTGTTATGACAACCCTGTTATTCATTTTTACTATTGATGATCATGCCGGCCATCGTTCCATCGCAGACTAATGCACCGGCAGTATTATATAATGCCACGCGGCATTTTAACTTGTTAAAGCGGAAATATATTTTCGTGGCCTGCGCCTTCACCGTTTCACCGGGCGCCACAGGCAAGTAAAAGTCGATGTGGGCAGAGGTCATGGCTACCGTGGGTAACTGCTCCTGTATCTCATCTCTCAAAAGATAAATACCCAGGCAGGCCAGCCCTGTTTGCGCCATTACCTCTGTAAGCAATACGCCCGGCGTAACAGGAAGCCCTTTAAAGTGGCCCTTATAGCAAGGCATATCTGCGTGAAAGGTATATATACCCGTTACCTTTTCTTCATCGATATATTCCAGTTCATCCACAAACAGGAAAGGCGGTGCATATGGTAAATGCTGCAGGATCTCTTCTTTTGTCATACGCTAATGAATATGTGTTCCTCCGTCCACCGGTATAATGGCGCCATTGATCCAGGCGGCTTCATCTTTGCACAGCAGGTATACTACATTCGCAACGTCTTCCGGGGTGGTAAGCTGCCGGAAAGGGTTCCTTTCCCTGCTGTATTCCAACAACGCTTCGCTACCCGGAATTTTTCGCAACGAGGCGGTGTCGGTAACCCCGGCGCGGATGCAGTTGGCCCGGATGCCATGCGGCGCAAATTCCAGCGCTATGCTCCGGGTAATGGATTCCAGCGCCGCCTTCGCAGCAGATACTGCTGCATAGTGCGCCATTGCTTTATAACTACCATCGCTTGTAAAAGAAAGGATACGTGCATCTGTGGCAAACAGTTGCCTGTGGAGGATATCGGCCGACCATTCGTATAAGCTCACCGCCATATGGCCGATGGTGGTATTGAAATCGTCTGCCTCCAGATCCGGTAACGCTTTGAGGTTGCCCCTTGCGATACTGTGCAGCAGGCAGCGGATACGGCCCGTGCCCATCGCTTCCTGTAACTGCTGCAAGATGTCTGCACGTTTTTCCGTGTTAAGTACATCGGTGTTAAAGGTCAGCAACTGCACGCCCTGTGACCTGATCTCCTCAAACTGCTGTTGGATCTCTGCCAGTTCCACGCGGGTATTGCGGTGCACAATGCAGATGTTCATGCCATTCGCCGCCAGCTTACGTGCCGATGCCAGTCCAAGCCCGCTGCTGCCTCCCAATATTAATGCCCAGTAAGGTGCAAACTCTGTTACCATTGTAATAATATTCTTTGTGCGGAAAAGCCCGGGCCGAAGCTCAACATCAGTCCTTTATCGCCTTTGGGCAACGACTGCTCCATAAACCTTTCCAATACATATAACACCGTAGCGCTGGACATGTTGCCATACGACCGCAGAATTTCTTTGGTATCGTCCAGTTTCTTTCCCATAGTGCGGAACAGTTCTTCCACGAGGGTAATGATCTTTTTTCCGCCGGGATGAAAAATGAGATGGTCGATATCTTCGATAGTAAGATTATTCTTTGCCAGGAAAGGATGTACGATATCGCCGAAGTGCGCTTCTATTTTTTCAGGTACTTCTATATCCAGCACCATTTTTAAACCGGTGTTGGAGAGATGGAATCCCATCAGGTATTCCGCATCATAGAAGTGATACATTTCTTCCGCGATAATTTCCGGACCGGGATCCTGCTCATGTGAAGAGAGGATCGCGCAGGCGGCGCCGTCGCCGAAGATGGCTGCACTGACGATATTGGCCATCGAAAAATCGTCGAGCTGGAACGTAGCGGTAGGCGACTCCACCGCTATTACCGCCGCTCGTTTACCGGGGTTGGCCTCCAGCATTTTTTTGGCATAGATGATCCCCGAAACTCCCGCGGCACAACCCATCTCCGTAACGGGCAGGCGTACAATATCCTGGCGCAGCTGTAATTCATTGATCAGGTATGCATCCAGGGAAGGGATCATGATGCCGGTGCAGCTCACGGTGATGATATAGTCGAGATCTGTTCCTTTCAAACCGGCTTTATCCAGCGCGCTTTGCAGGCAGGTCCGGCCCAGGGCAATCATCTCCCGCTGGTAGATATTATTTTTATCTTCAAAAGAAGTACTGGTAAATACTTCTTCAGGTCCCATAATAGAATAGCGTTTATCCACGCCGGCGTTTTCAAAAATCTTGATCACCTTGCGGATAAATCTTTCTTCCTGGCCCTGGAGCCATAAGGATAAGTAAGGGATAATTTCAGCGGTGGTTCTTGAGTAAGGCGGTAGTGCTTTTGTGACAGTCTGAATTTTAACGCTCATAGTTTATTGATTATCCATTGATACCGGAACGCCCATTTCCATTTGAGAGAATACTGATCAATATTAAGTTCAGCCGATAAATGTTGTAATTCTTTCTTTTTAAATCCCCGGAGAATGGATACCAGTCCATCTTCCCTGACCATATTATTTAAATTAAACACAAAGCATACCAGTTGAAACAGGCGGTATGCCAATGCGCTGCGGTGCAGGTCATTAACGACTACTCCTTTCCCGGCCTGCCGGTAAAAGACTTTCATCAGTTCCCGGATTTCTGCTTCTTTAAAGTGATGCAGCGTAAGCGTGCATAAAATAATATCATAGCGTTGCTCCCGGAAGGCCGGCTGCGTAATATCCTGGCAATAATACTCAATGTGCGGATAATCTTTTGATAAATTCCGTGCATGCGTTACCGTAGCCTGGTTGGCATCAATGCCGGTAAGTTTTATTTTTCTTTGGGAAGAAAAAGTATCCGACAGTTGCCGCAGCATATCACCGTTGCCGCAGCCGATATCCACGATGGTAATTTCCTCGCTGGCGGGAATATTTTTGATGAGGGCCGCTACCCCTTTGCGGGTGATGCGGTTGCCTCCCAATAAGAAATTGATTTGTGCTATTTTATCCAGCGTAGCTTTCAGCAGATCGCCGTCCATACTGAAATCGTCCATGATTTCGGTAGCCTGGCTCCGGTGCCGGGTTTTTACACGCATTCCGGTACGGCATTTAACGGTTTCCCATGCGTGCGCCTGATGATTCCCGGCAGCAGGCCGGGGAAGAGGATCAGTCCTTTCATCATGGTAGCGGAAAGTTTTTCATTGCGGAACAACCGCGATAATACACGGCCGGTGCGCATACGGCCACTGAACATTTTGTTCCAGGCTTTCGTATAATTCTGCTCCATCAATAAACGGTTACGTGTGGCGGCTGAAAAATATTCCAGCACCTTATCGGAGGCTATCTGCGCGCTTTGTATGGCCATCGCCATACCGTTGCCGCAAAGCGGGTGAATAAGCCCAGCAGTATCACCAATCATCAGGATATGATTCAGTACCTTTTCTTTATCTGTAAAAGATACCTGGCTGATGGTTAAAGGTTTATCGAACAAGGCGGTGCTGTTTTCAAAGATATCCTTCAGATGCTGATTACGATACAACACCTGCTCGCGGTGTGATTCTATCTGCTTAAAATTTTTAAAACTCTCATAGCTCACCAGGTAGCAGATATTCAGGATATCATCTTCTACTTTTGATACGCCGCAATATCCGCCGTCGAAATTATGAAGCCCAACAGTATCGGCCGGGAAGTTGCCACGGTAGTGCGATTTCACGGCCAGCCAGGGCGATTTTTCATTAAAAAACGGACGGGCAAGTTTTCCATCAAGCGCAGCTCTTTTGCCATAGGCGCCCAACACCACCGGCGCTGAAAAAACGCCATAGCTGTTGGTATCAATGAAAAAACGGTCGTTTTCAAATACCACGTTGGTAACGGTATCTTCAATTAACTCCACCCCGTTTTCGATCATTGTTTGCATCAGGAACTGGTCGAACGTATACCGGCTTACACCAAACCCTCCCAATGGAAGCGGTGTTTCCAGCGTTTTGCCATAATGATCTGAAATAATTAACCGGTTGATCCGGGAAGGATGCAATACCGAAGGATCTGCCCCGAGCGACTGCAGATAAGGTAATACTTCATTGGAAACATACTCCCCGCATACCTTGTGCGAAGGGTATTTACTTTTTTCGATCACGGTTACCTGTAATCCTGCTTTCGATAAATGAATAGCACTGGTGAGGCCCGACAAGCCCCCACCGATAATAATAACATCTCTTGAACCCATAACCCCTATGGTTAAAACAATAACAAGCTCCGACACAAAGAAGGTAGCCTACCCCAATATAATGAATTTATAGTTGATTTTACTTTCGCTAAGATCAGAATATTCTTTATAAATCATGGTCTTATAAAACTTAACATTGCCAATATTATTTAATTGTTAATTTTGAATATAATATATTTTGTAAATAAATAATGCTCCATGACTGATTCGAGTAAACCAACCGGCAAGCATCTTAAAAAAGAAGCTGGTGTAAAAGTAGCCGAAGTATTAACCGCATTAAGCGATTTAAAAGAGAAGCTGGGAGAGAAAAAATTTCTCCGGAATGTAAAAAAGGCCACTAAAGCGATGATAGCAGGACTAACAGATAAACCAAAAGGACCTGCCAAGCCGAAGAAGAAAGTTGCAGCAGAGAAAGCCGCTGCGCCCAAAGCCAAAGCCAACACTCCCAAAGCCGCCGACAAAAAAGTGACGCCTAAGAAAGCTGCTCCCAAGAAAACTGCCGCTAAAAAAGCTTAATCCTGCATCTGTAATTCCTGTGAGTGTCTTTATTGTTCCTGGTTGCAGGAATCAGTATTGTCATGTCCTCAACCGGACAATAGAGATACTTACAGGTCCGGCGTTTTATCCCTTACATACCGGTTAACGTCGTATCCTTTGTCGTCCCATATCATGCCTTTCACCACCAGCGCTTCATGGTGGAATCCTGTTTTAATCAGCACCCTTTCAGAGGCTTCGTTGCCGGGTAACACGTCTGCAACGATCTTTTTCAGATCCAGTGCGGAGAAACAATACTGTACCACCGCCTCAATAGCTTCGGCCATGAAGCCTTTACCCCAGTATTCCTGTACCAGCGCAAATACCAGCGGCACCGTATCTGCCGTTTCATAATTATTGAAACCGATAAAACCGATCAGCGCTGTTTTTTCTTCCAGGGCAATACCCCAGCGGATCCCCTGCTTATCAGCAAAACGTTTTTTAAAAAGATCGATGACCGGTCGGACATTGGCCACTTCATTCAGGGGTATTACATGATAGTAGCGGGTTACCCGTTTATCTGTCAGCAGGTAAAACAAATCCGGCTGATGCGAATGCTCAATTTCAATCAGGTGAAGACGCGGCGTGGACAAGACGGGAAATATATCCGGCAGTAAACTCATATGCTGGTTGGGTCGTTTTAATAAACCCAATATAAAAACAATTGCACCACACAACCAAAAATGTTATTTCTGCCAGTCAAAAAAAAGTATCTTGTTTTCAAAATTTATTCCACGACATGTTAGCATTCACTCAGCGTCCGGCGGCAGCATTGCTGGCTGCAGGCATTAGTTTGTGGGCGATGACCGCCCGCTCCCAATCACCCTCCTTCAACGAAAAAGGCATTACCCGGCCTGCGTTGGAACATTACCTGGATCATGCGGTTACCATGACCGAATTTCTTTCGGTAGATCCTTACGCCTCCGATGCGCCTTATCCCCACAAAGAAGACGACATCCGCCTGATCCGGAACATCGGGGCAAAGTTTATAGGCCGCGCCATATACCGCTGGGGCGGGGAATCGGTACTCAACAACAAAGATTTTCTTAGTCGCGCCAAACAGCTGGTACAGGAAGTGCATAAAAATGATCCGGAAGTAATTTTCCAGGCTGCCCTGTTTGAGCAGATCAGCGAACAGGTAAACACGATTCCTGTTCCGGCGTGGGCATTCAAAGCATTAGGGTTACCGGCGGAAGACCGGCACTTCCAGTACGCCGGCATGCTCAACACAAAAGGTAAACTGGTAGATCACTGGAGTAAAGGCAACAGCGTACCGGACATTACGCGCGTGGAAACGCAGCTGTGGTTTATGTTCCTGGCGGGCACCTACATGGAAGTGGGCTGCGAAGCGTTGCACCTCGGACAAATTGCCCTGATAGGCATGGAAGATCCACAACTGACGGAATGGGCCGCCTTCCTGGAAAAATTACGAGCCTATGCAAAAGATCACACCCGCCATCACTGGGTATTGCTCGATGCACATACGCCATCAGGTGGTATGGTAGTCAATGATAAAAGCTTACTGGATTTTAACTCGTTCCCGCTGCGCATTAAATCAGTGCCGGCGCATCCGCAGGAAGGTATTTTAGAAATGGGTTTTACGGATGCCCTTTTCGGGAGAAGCAAAGGCGGTATTACACCCAGTGGCTGGAAAGCCGCGTCAATGCCTTACCTGGTGGAGTTGGATAATTTTGGTATCAGCGATCATCCGGGTGTGCCGGATACCACTACCATTTATCCGTGGGGCTTTGATGAAATCAGCTGGTTTTATCAGCAACCGGAACAATACCGGAACAACTGGCTGCGATATGCGCATCAATGGGTAGCAGATCATGACGCCAATGGTCATTTGCAGATGCCTGTTACCCGTGTAGTTACTTTAGGCCGGAAAAAACCAAGACTGAAATACCGGGCCAATACCCGCTCTGCGCAATGTCCGGATGGCATGAACGATGAGGCGACAATCAAATCCATCTGGCAGGCGGCTGATGCAAGGAAGAAGTAGGGACCATCACCGGTTATCTTTCTTCCAAAAGATAACCGGTAACTCTTTTATTTCTGTTTCACCAGTTTCATCACTTCAAAGCCGGTTACAACAGCGGAAGATTCTACCTGGTTAAGATTCAGTGTCAGCAACAGCGTATCTGCACTCCAGGAAATTTTTCCACCCGCAGCCTGTACTTCAACAGTACCACCACCATAGGAAGGAGTTTCCATTACACCCGCGCTGAAATAAATAGAATCTGCTCCTACCAGTTTATAGGGGTTGGAAGCATTATACGGATCCATCGCCATCTGGAAAGGCATTTGCAGATCAGTGATCAGCTCTCCGTTCATGTACAGCACATTCCTGATAACCGCATCGATAGAATAGCTCATGCCTGTTATCTTGAAAGTACTTCCATCAATTACCACTACGCCTTTGTTATTGAAGGTGGTATAGTCGCTGTAAACAATGGCTTTGGCGCCTGATTCCGATATGCTGCTAACGCTGTTTACACGAACGCCTGCAAAGTTCCAGGTGCCTTCAATTTTATTATTGCCTGTTACAGGTGGTGTGGTGGGCGGTGGTGTGGTAGGGGTAACGTTATCCGGGCCGGCCATTTCAAGGCTTCCGCAGGAAACGAGTGTTGTGGCAAAAACTGCCAGCAGCATCAGGGATCTGTAGGTATTCATCTTCATAAGTTTAAAACACAGGGATAATGGGCGTAAAGTTACCATCAATTGACGAACGAGTTTCATCAATCTTTCATCAAGTTATCATGAAACAGGTTGCCGCATTCTCATTTCTTCAAAGAAGGGGGTACGTCTTTCTTCCACGCATTTCGCTGCATACAGGTACAGTGCGGCGCTCCAGGTTTGCCACTCCTGCCCTTTTGCAGTACCATCCTGTGCTTTCAGCCATTCATTGAAACCGTAATCCACTGTTCCGCTGTTGGAAATAGTAATTATCCTGGTGAGTTCCAGCAGTTTCTCTTCTGCCAGCCGGTACTTCTTTGCGGCTACCAATGCGGCTACATAAAAACCACAGATGAAGGGCCAGATGCCACCGTTATGGTATTCTCCGGGGAGATTAAAAAAAGTGTAACGTTCGTGCCAGTCGTTGTCGCCCGGTTTCGTATAGGGGAAGAAGTTAGGCGGCAGTTTTACAGCCAGCTGGTTGTTTTTTATCAGCTCTGCACATTCATCTTCAATCCATGATACCATTTCCGCGGCCCTGGTGGGCGCTGCAATGCCGGAGAGTATAGCCAGGCTGTTGCCCAGCAGATCAAACCGTTCGCTGCTCAGTACTTTGTAGGACCACATGGCATAGTAGGGTTTGTGTTTCACTACCAATCCTTCGTGCACATGCCGGTGTTGTACACCACCGGTAATGGTGAATCTTCCCATTGCCTGCCGTACTTTCTCCGCACGTTCATGATGCCCGAGGATACGGAGATAACTATACACAAGCGTGTTTACAAATAGTCCGTACCCAAGCACCCATTGTTCATCGCGCCAGTCGCTGGTAGGCTGTTGCGCCACCAGGTAACGGTCCGAGGGACTTTGATATTCCATCCACTGCAGCGATCTGTTCACGGCTTCTTCGAGGAACTGTTCATTTCCCGACAGCTTGCGATACATACCTGTCACGAGCAGGAAGAGCGGCGTGCTGTCGCTGGCGCCCAGGTCTTGTTTATCGTGTACGAGGGAAGAAATATGTCCGTGTGGGGTTTGATTTTTCGCCAGTGTTTCCAGTACTTTCCGGATGCTGTTGATCAGCACCTGGTTGCCGGTTACGCCCACGCCAAAAAACGACAGGAGAAGATCTCTCGTGTATGGTTCAGGGTATCCCCATCCCGCAGTGCGGGGGAGGCCGTGAAAAGGACCGTTTACATTATGCAGCAAAACCTTCAGGGCGGCGTCCCTGGCTGCATTGATGGTTAACCAGGAGGAAGCTTCCATGTTTAACGGATATTAAGTTTTTCATGCATCAGCTGCACAAACTGCCTTGCTATAACCCGGTAATCAAAATTTGCTACTACTCTTTTCCTTGCAGCTTTTCCTAACTGTTCCCTGTAGGTGGCATCTGTCATTAACCGTTGCAAATGCCGCCTGATATCATTTATATCTGCGCGGTAGTCGACCGTGCGGGGCGTGGAAAACACCACTTTGTGATCTGCTTCAAAACCCGACTCTTTGCCCAGCACTACTTCGTTCACCACAATTTTTTCTGCCACACCGGCCAGCAGTGCGGTTTCTCCATCTACCAGCGTATCCAGCATTCCCATTGCGCGAATGCCGATTACCGGTTTTTCGCAGGCGCCTGCTTCTACCTGCGGCATTCCGAAACCTTCCAGCCGCGAAGGGGCCACATAAATATCGCAGGCATTGATGAGATAAGGCATCTCCTCTCTTGATACAATGCTGGTAATATATTGCACCTTGCCATCCAGCCCGAGTTCTTCCGCCAGCTCCTGGTCCGCTTTGTTTTGTATGCTGGTGCGCGGCTGCGGCCATACTTTGCAGATATATTTCCAGTTGTCCGGCACTTCGCCGCTTAACTGCGACAACGCCTGCATCACTTCCCTGGCGCCTTTTGAGCAGGCGTCACCACCTATGGTGAGGAGCATCAGCTCATCCGGCGCCACGCCCATTGACTCCCGTATGGCTTTCACCCGCGGATGATCTTTTGGCAGCGGTATGAACCTGTCGGTATTGCAGCCAACCGGCAGCACGGCTATTTTATCACCGTTGATGCCATCGCGTATATACATTTCCTTTACCCACTGCGAGGTAACGAGGATCAGCGGCAAATCATTCAGCACGTCCTGGTAGTTGGCGATATATCCATCGGCCACCAGCCAGGGAACCGGCTGCATGCCAAACCGCTGCGGATGCAGAACCAGCTGTGGACAATATCCCCAATAGCCCACGCCCACCACCACATCCGGCTTAAACGAACTGTAATACCATTCCTTTTCCAGCGGTGAGTCGTAATGTACCGCCAGCGCATTTACACCTATTTCCAGCAAACCGTGGTACAATAAATTTCCTTGTGTTGCCAGTCCCCCGGGAGCCGGCGGATAATCAAATAACAAAAGTACTTTCATAATTCAAACGGTAAACTGTTGAGCCACTGATGAGCTTCCCCGCTGTTATTAAAACACCAGAACGATTCCGCCAAAGGCGTGGTGGCTGCCTCCCAGCTATCAACCTTAAATCCATACGTTTGCGTGATCACCTCATATTTACGTTGCCAGATATCTTTATCCAGCACATGATAAATAGTTGCTTCAGGAATAGCTTCCGGGAAATAGGACTTTAATCCATCTTCATAAGCAAACGCCCAGAGCTCATCGGCAGTGATCCGGCCTTGTTGCCATAGCCGGATCACCGCACTGCTTACTTCTTCGTGGCGGAGATGCCGGGTATATTCCCCGCGCGGGTGATGGGTGATAACCAAATCGTAATGCTGTACCGGCAGCAGGGCAAGCACCTGGTTTTCCACCACCTCTTCCGGAAGTGGCGTTTGTTCCGGGCCATCGTCCATATCTCCCATCACACCCTGTGCTCCGTACAATTGTAGTGCCTTAAAAAATTTAGGAGCCCTGTCTGTGTCACCGGCGCGGCACAGGCTGATGATAGTCCAGTTCCACTGCGGATGAAACAGGATAGTGCCTCCGGCCCACAGCGTTTCATCATCGGGATGGGCTACAATAACGGCAACGGACTTTCTTTTTGTTACTTGAGGGTTTTCTTCGTTCATATTCATAACATTTAACGGGCAGGTTAAGAGGGTTCTTAAAGTTAACAAATCCAAAGCAGCTACCCATCACTAAAAATTATCCATTCCGGAGAATATTTATCATCTTACATAAAAATTTTACGGAAACATCATGAAAAAACTGGTAGCATTATCCGCTTTCATAGCGATGAGTATGGGACTAAAAGCACAAACTATGCAATGGTATAACACTCCTCAGAAATGGTCTGCAGATCATAACAAGATAAATGTGACCGTTGACCCCGGTACCGACTACTGGCAGGTAACGCACTACGGCTTCATCCGCGATAATGGCCCTTTCTATTTCCAGGAACAGGAAGGCGATTTTACCGCTACAGTAAAAATCACCGGTCATTATAAAGAGCTGTTCCATCAGGCCGGCCTGATGATCCGCAAGGATGCCAAAAACTGGATTAAAACCGGTATCGAATATGTAGACGGCGTACAAAACGTAAGCGCCGTAGTAACCCGTGAGGTATCCGACTGGTCTGTAGTTCCGCGTCACGACAGCCCCAAAAGCATGTGGCTGAAATTACTGCGTAAAGGAGATTATGTACAGATTGAATATTCTTTTGATAATAAGAAATTTGATATGCTGCGACTGGCGTATTTTCCTCCCGGCGGTAAAGTGCAGATAGGACCTGTGGCCGCAGCACCGGGGAAGTTGCCGTTTGATGTGGTGTTTGAAGAGTTTAAAGTGGTGGCGGAGAAGTGATTTTTTGAGATGCGGCCGCTGAGAGCGGCCGTTATTTTATTTTGTTTATGCATATCTGGCTTTGTTATTTCTTCATTCTTCAAAAAAAAGAATACCCTATACAATTTGTAGGATAATAAAATATCTTTGACCTGCCAGGGTAAACTGCCCATCAACAGATAAACGCATGAACATGAAAATCTTTTCCGCAAACTATCTTAAAAAAACCTGGGGATTGTTACTCCTGTTCGCTGCCAACAGCTATGCGCAGCAACAACGTCCCAACATTATCTTCATCTTCTCCGACGACCATGCCTACCAGGCTATCAGCGCCTATGGCAGCAAACTGGTACAAACGCCAAATATCGACCGGATCGCCGCTCAGGGCGCCATTTTCAAAAATGCCCTGGTCACCAATTCTATTTGTGGCCCCAGCAGGGCTACCCTGCTCACTGGCAAGTATAGTCACATTAACGGCTATACGCTGAATGAGAAAAAATTTGACGTGGAACAACAACTGTTTCCTGCCCTGCTGCAGCAAAACGGCTACCAGACAGCCTGGATCGGTAAATGGCATTTAGGCAACCTGCCAAAGGGATTCGACTACTGGCGTATCCTCAACAGCCAGGGCCAATACTATAACCCTGATATCATTGGCCCCAGCGATACTACCCGCATACAAGGCTACGTTACCAATATCATCACCGATCTCTCTGTTAACTGGATCAACAAACGCGATACGTCCAAACCCTTCTTCCTGGTAGTAGGCGAAAAAGCCACACACCGGGAATGGCTGCCGGATATCCAGGACCTCGGCGCATACGACGACAAAACATTTCCCTTGCCGGCCACTTTCAAAGATGACTACAAAAACCGCCTGGCCGCACAAAACCAGGACATGACCATTGATAAAACCATGCGCCTGAAAGAAGACCTGAAAGTGCATGCTGATTACGGAAAAGGTATCTATGGCCGGTTCACACCGGAACAGAAAAAAGCTTTTATCGATTACTATGAAAATAAGATCAGTAAAGAATTTGATGAACAAAAACTAACCGGCGATGCATTGGTGGAATGGAAATACCAACGCTACCTGAAAGACTACCTGGCGACGGCAAGATCGCTCGACAGGAACATCGGTCAGCTGCTGGACTACCTCGATAAATCAGGACTCTCAAAAAATACAGTAGTCGTATATGCCTCCGATCAGGGCTTTTATATGGGAGAACATGGCTGGTTCGATAAACGCTTTATTTACGAAGAATCACTACGCACCCCTTTCGTGATCAAATACCCCGGCGTAATAAAACCCGGCACTTCCATCAATCAGCTGATGCTGAACATCGACTGGGCTCCCACTTTCCTCAACATCGCCGGCGTAAAAGTGCCTGCCGATATACAAGGCACCTCCTTTTTACCCCTGTTGAAAGCAGATGCCAAAAATGTTCCCTGGAGAAAAGAAGCCTATTACCACTATTACGAATTCCCCCAGCCCCACCACGTATATCCGCACTTCGGTATCCGTACGGAACAATACACGCTGGTGCGCTTCTACGGGGAGTCCAACAGCTGGGAACTGTACGACCTGAAGCAGGACCCGCACCAGGTGAACAATCTTTATGGCCGGAAAGGCACGGAGCAACTCACCGCCACTCTGAAAGAGCACCTGAAACAACTCATGGTTCAATATAAAGATACGGAGGCGTTGAAAATCCTCTCGCAGCAATAATCGCTGATAGCCGCCCCAGGCCCGGGCGGCTATCAAATCTTTTGACAATTAAGCCAAAAGGGCTATTTTTGAGCCCTGATTGCAGTTTTTACTGGTGATCTGCAGGCTTGAATGTGCGACTGAAAAATATTCTTTAAGTTATTGATAAAAAGAAAATTAAAAACTTAAGGAACCGCATCAGCAACGATGCGGTTTTTTTTATGCACCGTCTAATCATTATACGATTATTGTTAAAATATGAAGACATACTTCCGACTCTTATCATTTGCTAAACCTATTAATAAATTTGCGATCCCCTATATCATCTGTGTCCTGTTGTCTGTAATATTCAGCACGCTGAACCTTGCATTGCTGGCGCCTTTGCTGGAAACGCTGTTTAACAAGGATCTCAATCAGAAAATAGCTCCCATGCCGGATAGCTATTTTGATATTTTCGCGGTGTTTAAACATTACACCACTACTATTGCCAGCGAATACGGTAAAATTAAAAGCCTCGAGTTTGTTTGCGCCTGTATTGCCGCCTCTGTATTACTGGGTAACCTGTTCCGCTATTTCGCGGACCGTACTATGGAAAGCTTACGCATACAAACCTTGCTGAACCTGCGTAAAACAGTATTCAACAATGTAATGAACCTGCACCTGGGTTATTTTAGTAACGAAAGAAAGGGAGATATCATTTCCAAAATTGCGTCCGACGTACAGGTAGTACAATATACGGTGACCGGCACCCTGCAGGTGTTATTTAAAGAACCGGCCCAATTGATCTCTTTCCTCGTCATCCTGTTCCTCATCTCCTATAAATTAACGCTGGTTTCTATGCTGGTGATTCCAGTGGCCGGTTTTATTATATCAAGAATTGTAAAAAGACTGAAAGAACAGGCTACCGCTTCGCATCAAACTTACGGTATGATGATCAGTTACCTCGATGAGGCGCTGAATGGCATCAGGATCGTTAAGGCATTTAATGCCGTTGGGTTTATTACCAACCGCTTTGATGAACAAAACCGCAAGTATTCCAAAATATCCCGCTCTATGGCTAAAAGACAGCAACTGGCTTCGCCCGTTTCTGAAACTTTAGGGGTGTTAATGGTGGCTGGTATCGTGTTTTACGGCGGTTCCCTTATTATCAATAACCAGGGGAATATGGACGGATCTACCTTTGTGGTGTATATCGCCCTCTTCTCCCAGATTATGCGCCCGGCAAAAGCTATTTCTACCGCGTTCAGCAATATCCATTCAGGAGTTGCAGCGGGCGACAGGGTACTGGAGCTGATCGATCAGCAATCGGCCATCACCAACGCGCCGGATGCCGTTACATTAAACGGCTTTACAGATGAGATCCGTTTTGATGGTGTTTCTTTCGCCTACGGCGAGAAGAAAGTACTGAATAACATTCACCTCAGCATACCCAAAGGCTCCACTGTGGCGCTGGTAGGCCCTTCCGGCGGCGGAAAGTCCACGTTAATGGACCTGATCCCCCGCTTTATGGATCCCCAGTCCGGCAGCGTCCTGATAGATGGTAAAAACCTGAAGTCCGTTACGATGGAGTCTTTACGCGCACTCATGGGTGTGGTAAACCAGGAGTCCATCCTCTTCAATGATACCATCTTCAACAATATTGCTTTTGCCAAACCTAACGCCACCATCGAAGAAGTGGAGGCAGCAGCCAGGATTGCCAATGCACACGATTTTATCAGCAAAACTGAAAATGGCTATGATACCAACATTGGCGATAAAGGGTCCAAGCTCTCCGGCGGACAACGGCAGCGTATCTGCATTGCCCGTGCCGTACTTTCCAATCCGCCACTGATGCTACTGGATGAGGCTACATCTGCCCTGGATACAGAATCAGAAAAAATGGTGCAGGACGCACTGAATAACCTGATGAAAAACCGCACCTCCCTGGTCATCGCTCACCGCCTGAGTACCATTCAGAATGCGGATCTTATTATAGTGCTGGATAATGGTCAGGTGGCCGAACAGGGTACCCACCAGGAACTGCTCAGCAACAACGGCATTTATAAACGGCTCATCGAAATGCAGACGTTTAGTAACTAAATAAAAAGGCCACCGTCTGGTGGCCTTTTTTATTTATATCTTTTAGTGAATTACTCCGTTGTTAAGTGGTGCCTGTAGCCGTTGGAACAATAGGCAATACCATGATTTAAGGTATCCAGGTAAACCCTGTAGTTGATATTTTCATGTACACGGGAATTAAAAGGATGATGCAGGTGATAACACACTGCTTTTAATTTTACCTTCTTCTGATAAAGTCCTGAGTTAATAAAACGCGCTGCCAGTTCAATATCTTCATGTCCCCAGCCTTTCAGCTCATTATTATAACCATTCACTTTCAGAAAATCTGCTCTCCAGAATGCGCAATTACAACCAATCCAGTTCCGGGAACGCTGACTCTTTTTAATCAGCAAAGGGGCCAGGAAAGGAATACGAAGCGAATTGATCCGGTTTCTCACATTTTTACTGAAAGACGACACCCGCTCAAACTGTCCGTTGTTCAGGTACTTCCGGGTAATCTCCTCCTGTAACAACACCCGGCTGCCGCGGATAAAATACCCTTTTTCCGCTTCCGTGATATGGTCTCTGATGAAAAGCTCATGCATCACAATGTCGCCATCAATCTGGATGATATAGTCAGAAGAGGTACCGGTAATCGCCTGGTTAATGATAATAGTCTTGCGGAAACCCTCATCCGGATGCCAGAAATGCTTCACCGGAATGTTGGTTTTTCGTCTGAATGCCTCTACAACATCCCTGGTAGCCTCTCCGGAGCCATCATCAGCTATAATGACTTCGTCAGGGAGGACGGTTTGTACCAGTACACTATCCAGCACAAGCTTCAATGCTTCCGGCCAATTGTATGTAGTAACAAGCAAGGCCACCGACACTCTTTCACCCATATTAGTTAGATATAAAATTAATGTTTAAAAAGCTCATATTGTTAAGCTTCCCTGGTATAACGCCATTTTATCCCTAATTATTTTACGCCATTCCTTTCGTTGTGTACACAGTATTTTTCCTGTTATATACGCATATAATCAAGAAAAGTGTAGGTCCATTTCCATTAATAATCGGCCAGTTATACTTTAAGTTAGCTTTGTAATTATAATAACGATCTAAGGCTTCAATAAGTTACATGTCGCTACCGTACTTTCAATAAAATTATGCCAATCTGGTTTTTATAGGAACTTATCATGATTTTTTTTCTGGATATTAGTTTACAAACTACAAAAACATAATAATTTTATGCAATTTATAATTTAATTGCCAGAACAACATAATATTTTTTTTAACGATACATTCTCTCCTGTCCTGCATCTATTTTCTTCACTAACTCCTGTCTTACTACCGGTGGCACCCTGTCCAGCAACTTATACCGGGTGGCCTTTTCTATTTCTTCAATGGATGTCAGGTAAGCGTTCCACCTGGCATTAACATCATTTTTATTGGGTGTATTCACCGCAATAATACGGGTGTTCTTATTAATACGCTGCAAATCATTATTTCCCTCCGGTAAAACCACCAGGATTTTCCAGATATGGTCCGGCACGGTAATTTTACGGCCATCTATTGTTTTTGCCAGTCCCTTGCTGCCGGTTCCTCCGCTGCCATAGCTACCCATGATCACATATACCTCGTTTCCTTTCATCACCAGCTCCCGTGTGTATTCTTCCAGGTTTTTCCACAAATGCTGGTTATGGTTGGGGGCCTGCGGGATCATATTGGTCATCAGGAAGGTGGATTCATTGGCTGCCCGGCTGGCAGTCCGGTCGCCCGAAGGGCAATTATGCCCCCTGTCGAAACCGCTGCCCATATAACTTGTTTGAGATACCTGGTACCAGCTTTCCGGAATGTCGGCATCGGGCCTGAAATCATTGGCCCTCGACATTTTGCCCAGATCCCTGCGCGATACATGCCAGGCAACCCAGTTCGGCGTGCCCTTGTCGCGGTTATACGACAGCTTGTAATATTCTTTATCCATCAGGTAATTATTCGCCATCACCAGCGATGCACTGGCATCGCTGGGATTACCGAGTAACAGGTTATCGTCATCGCCTCCTGCCGGTTTCTCCACCGGCTTAACGGGCGTTTCTTTTCCACCGGCCACCACCCGGAACACATCAAAATTGATCCGGCTGTTGCCGGCGTCTGTTTTACGGATATCAAACCGGATGGTGCCCGTACTCTTCGCGGTAAAGGTGGCTGTTTTAAGTACACCGGAACTAACACTAACGGGGTCACCCACACGAAAATAGCTTTGACCCCGGTTTACCGATGCCCACAACTCCCAGGTCCCTTTTTTGTCTGCACCATACCCGGCATATTTTAGTGTAACCGTTACCGTTCCTTTTACAGCAATATCGAATTTCATCCCGGCCATACCATTATCGCGGATACGCAACGCCTGTGCACCTGTTTTATGATCTTCCTCCAGGTTGCCGGTTACCGCATCTTTGAACTTCCAGGTACCGCTGGATAATTCCACGTCGCCGCTGTTATAATTTGTTTTGGAACCCGACTCAAAATCTTCTGCCAGTAAAAATGTACTGGTGCGGGTAGTAGTATTTTTTTTGTGAGATGATTTCTTTGCAGGAGGTTTTTCTTTATCTCCGGTAATTTTCCGGGAACAGGTAGTTACTGCAAATGCAGCGATGATCAATATAACGATAACGGCTAAACTGTTGAATCCCTGGTGCTGCTTCTTTTTTTTCCTCTTCTTCTTTGGCATAGAATGGTAACGAACGCCCGCGAAGATAAAGAATAAAAAACAGAGAAGACCACCAGTCTTCCCTGTTTTTTAACAGCGCTTAATAAAAGAGTTGCGATAATACATTGGAAGCATCATTGGTTTTGGGTTTCAGGCCAAGCAACTTTGTATACTGACTAAGCGTCAGCAATGTTTTCAGTTTAGAAAACAACCCGTTTTTCAATCCACCGAACTGCGACGTATAGCCACTGGGGTTAGATTGCTGCAACGGGAGTATAGCCGCTTTCTTTTTCAGAAAACCCGTTACCAGGTCCTGTACCTTTGGTTGCTGCGCACCCGTTAATGATAATGCCGGCGCTAACTTACTCAGTATACTGCCGGCAACACCTCCCGGATTGGATAAAGGACTCTGCACACTTCCGGCCGTTTTCTTCGCCTGATCCAGGATGCTTTGCGCCTGCGCGCTACCAATGCCCAATAAACAAACACATGAAAAAGCAACAATGATTCTTTTCATAACTGACGGGATTAAGTGATGGTGAATGAAGTACTGACTCTTCTCTAAATATAACACATAACTCCCGGAAAACGTTTTGGCCGGTTCTTTACTGAGAACCGGCTTTCTTTTTTTAATTCCCTGTAGCGCCGCTGATCATATATTTCCATACGGCTATAAAGTCTGTTCCCAGTGTAGATCCGTGCTTATCTTTCCGGTCCACATCCGTAACAAGAATACTATTCCTCGAATGAACCGGCATTCCCGGCTGCACCATCGTTGTATCGGTGACTGCGCGATGGCTCACCGCACTTACATCCTGCACCTGGTACTGATAATTAAACGGATCTGCGGCATGCAGAAACGCATAATACCTGTTCACCGGTGTGCGGCCCCGCTCCTGCTGCCAATGCGCCGGCGCATTAAAATACTGCAGGTAATCCTGTGGTCCGGAAAACATCAGCACGCCGCGCAAACGGAACTGCTTACCGAAATACGCTGCGTGCCCGGCTCCCTGTGAATGACCCGCTGCAATAATTTTATCCCAGCGCACCTGTCCGTTACGTACAAACTCACTCCAGCCACGATCCTGTGCCGCCAGGTATACCAACAGCTTTGTAAAACGGTTCACCAGGCTATTGGCGGAGTCCACTTCTACTTTATCACTCACCGGCGTACCAAACATGATCTCCTGGCGGAAATGATCAAAACAGGTGCTGTCTTCACTTTTGGAACATACCGTCGTGATCACCGTATTCACATAATCAGGAGTTACTACATAGTATCCCATAGCAGCAAACGAACTATCGAACGTACGGAAGTCGGTCGCCCGCCCACCGGTACCGGGAATCATCACAATCAGCTGATGGCGGTTGTTTCCCGCAGCGGGTTCTGCAGCGAGGTGCGG
The DNA here is from genome assembly GCF_900168065.1 of Chitinophaga ginsengisegetis. Lineage (GTDB taxonomy): Bacteria > Bacteroidota > Bacteroidia > Chitinophagales > Chitinophagaceae > Chitinophaga > Chitinophaga ginsengisegetis. The sequence continues at coordinate 967,979 of NZ_FUZZ01000001.1, forward strand.
GCTATGTACGGTTTTTAATCCCTGCTGGGTGGCTGCCGGTTCTATGGTCCGGAACTTCACCTGCGCCTGGGTTACAGCGGAACAAAGCAGTGCAGCGGCAATGAATAAACGTGGTTTTGTTGGAAGCATGCGAAAAGTATAAATGAATTGATTTCAAGATACAAATTTTGACCTTCTTTAACAGTACGACTATACGTAAATCAGGATGAAAGGAAATTTATTGCGTAAATTAGTAGTATGATACCCTGGACGGAAATATTAATAAGATTATCGCTGGCAGCGGTTTTTGGCGGTATAATAGGTTTGGAAAGAGAACGGAAGGACTGGGCTGCCGGGTTAAGAACGCACATGATGGTGTCTGTAGGTGCGGCTTTAACCATGATGGTTTCCGCTTACGGATTTTCCGATATCCTGGGCCAGCCCAACATTGTACTGGACCCCTCCAGGGTGGCCGCACAGGTGATCAGTGGTATTGGATTTATCGGCGCGGGCACCATTCTTTTTTTGAAAGAAGGCGTGGTACGCGGTCTCACTACCGCAGCGGGCTTATGGACAGTGGCCGCTATTGGCCTCGCTACCGGCGGTGGTATGTATTTTGCCGCATTTATTGCTACGTCTATTGCCATCATTATCCTGTGGCTGCTGCAGCCGGTGGAAAAAAGATTCCTCAACCGCTTTGAACAAAAAACAATCCGCATCATCACTTTCGAACGGAGTAAATCCATTGAGGTAACGGATCAACTATTTCAAAACACCGCCCTCAACATCACCTCCTGCAATATTGAACAAACGGATAGCTTCTTCTTTATCACCGTTCGCTTTAAAAGCATGGATAAAGCCATTGTAGGCAAACTGATCGCAGATATACAGGCGGATACCGGCGTAAAAGAAGTATCGTGGAACAACTGATCTTTCTTGCCGGATCAATAAAAAGCCGGCCGTAAACACAGCCGGCCGGATCCATCAACCTATATAAATCAATACCGGAACGACTCCCAGCCGGAAATAGTGGTACGGTTACAGGTCATGGCCTGTGTACCGTTTTCACACGATACATATCGCCCGTTATTTCCGCGGAGTGCAATGCTGCCGTCTGTGTTTACCACCCAGTCAAATTTCTCCCAGTCGCTCACACTGGTACGGTTACACGTAATCGGGTTAACGCCGTTTTCTGATGAAACGTATTTACCCTGGCTTTTCAACGCCACCTTGCCACCGCCGGCATCTTCTACCGTAAACTGTTCCCAGCCCTGTGCAGTAGCGCGGTTACAGGTCATGGCCTGTGTGCCGTTTTCACTGCTTACAAAGGCATTGTTAAATCCTTTGAGGGTAATGGTGCTGCCAATGGGCGCATTACCGCCGCTGTTGGAAATGGAGTATACCCTTACATAGTCAACATACATATTGGCGGGGAGTTTACTTTCATCGATGGTTTGTCCGGGGAAATCGCCACCCACAGCCATGTTCAGGATGATAAAGAACTGGTTGTGGAATTCTTCTGTGCTGTTGATATTGTTCTGGATATTGGCTGTTGCAAACTGGTTACCATCCAGGTACCAGCGGATAGCGCTGGCATCCCACTCTACCGCATATACGTGGTAATCTGTAATAGTAGTACTGGAAGTGCCGCCATAGGAAACATGGCCGTTGGCATCCCAGTGAATGGTGCCATAAATAGTATTGCTGGTATTTACCTGCTCCATAATGTCTATTTCGCCGCATTTGGGCCAGCCTACGGAGCCTATGTTGTTGCCCAGCATCCAGAACGCAGGCCATAAGCCCTGCCCGGAGGCCAGTTTAATCCGCGCTTCAATACGCCCATATTGTGTGGTAAAATGCCCGGCGGTGTTCATGCGTGCGGATGTATAAGGCCAGCCGTTCACCGACTGCTTCCTTGCGGTGATCACCAGGTTGCCGTTGCTCACACTGGCATTGGACGACTGGTAATACTGCTTCTCATTATTAACACCCGGACCGGTTTCAAAAGACCATTTGGAAGTGTTTACACTGGTACCGTCAAATTCGTCAGACCAGATCAGCGTGTAAGCTGCGGCCGCCGCCTGCACTTCTTCCGCAGCAGGCCGGGCTTCCAAAGGTTGCAGATTATTGGTTGTTTTTGCCTCTTTTTTACAGGCAGTCATCATTACCATTAACAGGAAGGAACCTACGCTAATGGAGATCAGTTTTTCTTTCATGGAATGTACAATTAATAAAAAGGTGAACAAATAAGGCTAATGGATCAACGTGGAGCTAATTTTATCATGTGGAGTAAATATGCTGTTTGTAACCGGGCTAACAAAATTCAGGGCTACGTCAAAAGTACTTCGCGGTGATTGTCTTCCCCAGGGGTAAAACAATCACCGCTGTCAATTGCGCTCTTACTTTCTTTCAAAGATCATCTCGCTAAACATGCCTCCGCCCTGCACAAATTCCACCCGGATGCGTTGCTCACCCTTTGCCAGGCGGATATTTTTCACTATCACCGGCTGATCATCGGATGGCGCGGCGAGATCTGCTGCCAGCACTTTGCCATTATTGCTGATGTTAAACCTGGCGCTACCGGTATCTGCTTTTATTTTTATGGTAAGGATGTAGTTCCCTGCAGCGGCCACCCGGGTGGTATACTGCAACCATTCGCCGCTTTCAATATTAAATACCACGAACTCATTGTTTTCCTTTTTTATATCCACACCATCATTGCGGTAAGCATGGCCGCGGTTTCCCTGTGTATTTACACCGGGCGTATAATGGTAACTCGCGGTATCCAGGTCGTTATAAGCAGAAAGATTTCGTCCCAGGTCATAGTCCACGGCGCGGATCACAGCCTTGTCTTTTATGATATGTTCCCTGAAAGGAATGGCCTTACCGGAAGCCACCTGGCGGAACATGGCATCTGTCACATCTTTATGATAAATATTATTTTCAATCCGGGTGTTAGCGGCAAATTCCATCAGTGCGCGATAGGCTTCATCTGCCGCCGGTGCGGGTCCTTTGCCGTTCCAGTAGTCCAGGAGCGCCTGGTAACCGGGTGTAATTTTTATTTCCAGCAGGTTGTTGATCCCGATCTTTTTCAGCTGCCACCATGCCCAGCCAATGTCATTGCTTTCCACCATGCTGATGGTATTAGTGAACCAGTTGTTGGAATTTTCTCCGGACTCGCCCAGCCACAGCGGGAGGTTGTATTGCTCCCGTAAATCCAGGAAATTCCGGATGGAAGCTGCATTGGTGAAGTTGCCGTATTTGTGAAAGCTGATCACCATATTACTATCCCAGGCGGGCAAAATGCCCTTGTAACTATTCCCGAAACCATTTCCTTCTATAATGATGATGTGTTTTTGATCTACTTCCCGGATGGCTTTGGTGATAGCCACCATCAGCTGTTTCAGGGGAATGTTCTTTGTTTCTTTGGTGCCTCTCTTATCTCCGGCGTCTTCAAATCCCCAGTTGGGTTCGTTGATAATATCGTAACCGCCTATCCAGGGCTCATTGGCGTAGCGCGCTGCCAGCTTGCGCCATAAGGCAATAGTTTTATTCCTGTTAGCTTCGCTTTCCCAGAGAGATGGCTTTTCAGGGTGTCTGTCGGAGATAGGCAAATCGTTCCCCTGCCCTCCGGGTGCGGCGTGCAGATCGAGGATCAGGTACATATGATTGGCCTTACACCAGTTCAGTAAGGAATCAGTAAGAGCAAACCCTTTTTCCAACCAGGTATTTTGCCCGGCTACCGGTTCTTCCTCTGCCGGAAGCGTGTACAGATCGAAGTGCATGGGCAGGCGAACGGAATTAAATCCCCATGCTGCCATTGAGTCAATATCCTTCCTGGTGGTATGACTGGTAAGCCATGCATCATAAAATGCCTGTGTTTTTTCCGGTCCTATCAGTTCCCGGATCTTTTCGCGGATCCTGTATTGCTGGCCAATATTGCCCAGGCGGAACATATACCCTTCCTGCAGCATCCAGCCGCCGAGGCCCATTCCCCGGAGGATTACTTTCTCATTTTTTTCATTAACAATAACGGGCCCCTGGGTTTTCAGATATCCCTGCCCGTTAGCAGGCAGCATTGAGGCCAATAATAACGTGAGTGCTATAACGTGGAATTTTAGCATGTAAAATGTGTCTTTAAAAAGAAAAATAACGATGGCCAAGATCAGTATTTAAAAGGAAAAAATCATTTCCGGCACTACGTCATTTCTACTTCAGATGGGATTAAATCATTGATTGCTAATCTATCTTCATTACTTCTTACCTACATCAGCAAAAAAATTTTACATTTAGTAAAACGCTTTTTAGATGAAGCATTTGCTGTTGCTGGCCCTTTTATTCCACGGAAAAATATTATTAGCCCAGAATACGATCGGACTACCCGCTGTTGTAAATTTCAGCAAAGCCCAATACCAGGGAAATGGCCAAACCTGGGACATCGATATCGACCACAAAGGCATCCTGTATTTCGCCAACAACGAAGGGCTTCTTACCTTCAACGGCAACTACTGGAAGCTGTACCCTGTTCCCAACAATACCCGGCTGCGTGCCGTAAAGGTGGCGCCGGACGGGAAGATTTATGTAGGCGCACAGGACGACTTCGGGTATTATCTGCCCAATAAGAATGGTATCCTGGAATATACTTCTCTCAAAAAAAATATCCCCGCAGGACAAACAGAATTCGCGGATATCTGGAATATTGCCTTCCACAACAATGGCGTTTACTTCAAAAGCAACAATAAAATATTTGGCTGGCGTAACCGGCAGATGGAAGTGTACAATGCCCCCGGGGAATGGAAAATAATGGGGAGTACTGCCCACCATCTCTATGCACAGGACATCCAACAGGGATTACTGAAACTGGTCAACGGCCAATGGCAACCCGTTTGCGTTGCCGCCAAAGACAAATCCCTCCTGATCACCGCTTTCCTCGAAGAAAAAAATGATACCCTGCTGGTAGCCACCCTCAAAGATGGCCTCTTCCGCATCGCGCATCAGCAGCTGATCCCACTGCAAACAGAAGCTGATACTGTTTTCAGGAGCAGCCGTATTTACTGTGCTATCCCCCTGGATAACGGGCAGCTGGCCGTGGGCACTTTCTCCAAAGGATGTTTTATGATCAACGCCGTCAACGGCAAAGTGATCCAGCAATTCAGCATGGACGAGGGCCTCCAGAACAATAATGTGCTCCGGCTGTTTGCTGATCCCCGCCATAACATCTGGCTGGCGCTGGACAACGGCATCGATCAGCTCCGGTACAACACCGCTATTAAACAGATACTACCCGCCAAACATAATTCCCTCACCACTTACACGGCGAAGGTGTTTAATCAGCATCTTTATATCGGTACCTCCGACGGGTTATACAGCACGCCCCTGGACACGGTTACAGACCTCAGCTATTCCAAAGGCAACTTCCAGCCCGTAGCCAACACCCGTGGCCAGGTATGGAACCTTTCTGCTATCGGCTCCCACCTGCTGATGGCCCACCAGGAAGGAACATTTGAAATCACCGGCAACAAAGCCACCGCGCTGCTGAAAGACCTGGGCTGCTGGGCATACCTGCCGCTCCCCAACAATATCCTCACCGGCTGCTACAATGGCCTGGCACTTATCCGCTACAACGGTTCGCAGGTGAATGTTAACCGGCACCTCTCCGGTTTGTATGAATCCCTGCGCTTCCTGGCAGTAGACCCGCAGCAACGTATCTGGTCGTCACACCCCTACCGCGGCGTGTACCTGCTCACGCTCAAAAATGATACAGCCCTGAACTACCGGCTGTTCACGCAAAAAGACGGACTGCCTTCTACCTACAATAATTACGTTTTCCGTATTCAACAGCGAATGGTAGCCGCTACGATGAAAGGCATCTATGAATTTGATGAAGCCCGGCAACAATTCATTCCGTCAACAGGCGTATTTACCCCGTTGAAAAACGTAGCGGTGCAATACCTTTCGGAAGACAGCAGCGGCAACATCTGGCTGGTGGCGGATAAAAAGCCGGGCGTATTGAACCCGCAACAGCAAACAATTACCTGGTTCCCCGAACTCACCGGGAAAATAGTAGGCGGCTTTGAATTCATTTATCCCTTTAACGAAGAGAATATCTTTTTTGGAGGCGACAAAGGCATTTATCATCTTAACTATAAAAAATACTCCCGTCATGATGCCGGCCTGTCAGTGCTACTGGGGCAAATAAAAGCCACCAGCCGGAAAGATACCCTGCTGTATGGCGGCTACCACACTGCCGGTCCGCAGCCACCAGTGGTACTGCCAAATGCGTTTAACAGTTTTCATTTTGAATATACCGTTCCCCCCGCGGAGCAAGGCAATCACATCACTTACAGCTATCAGCTGGCTGGCTTCGATAAGCAACCCGGCGAATGGACGGCTAAAACAGAAAAGGAATACACCAATCTTCCTTACGGAGAATATATTTTTTCGGTGAAGGCGAAAGATAACCTCGGCAATATCTCCGCGGCCGCCAGTTATTCTTTTACCATTTTGCCCGCCTGGTATCAAACCTATATGGCGAAGGCGGTATATGTATTACTGCTCACCGGGCTGATCTGGTATCTGTACAGGCGTCAAAAGAAAAAATTTGCTGCGCAGAAAGATAAACATCTGCAGGAACAGCAACATCTCATTTTTCAGCACCAGCTGGAACTGGAAAGAAATGAGAAACAGCTGATCCAGCTGCGCAATGAGAAACTGGAATCAGATGTACAACATAAAAACAAAGAGTTGGCTACTGCTACCATGCACCTCGTACAGAAAGGCAAACTGATTTCCAACATCCGTGAAGAGCTGATACAAAGCGTAAAGAAAACCAATGACCCGGAAGCGCTTCCTTCTTTCAAAAAAGTAATGCGGTTGTTTGAAGAAGCAGAAAATAACGAAGAAGACTGGGCACAGTTCTCCCAACATTTTGATGAAGTGCATAATAATTTCCTGCGTACCCTTAAAAAACAATACCCGGATTTAACTACTACCGATCTCAAACTTTGTGCTTACCTGCGCATTAATCTTACTACCAAAGAAATAGCCCAGTCGATGGGCATTTCCGTCCGAGGCGTGGAAACCAGCCGGTACCGGCTTCGCAAGAAACTAAACATACCCGGTGAAACAGGGCTCTACGATTTCCTCACCAATATTACACAGGGATAAATGCAGCTGCTTGTCTTCTCCGGGTAAAATCAGGAGAAGATAACATCCACATTACCGGAAGGGGCATATTTCTTCTTACTTTTGCAGGGACATTTTTAAAAGCCATATTATTTTGACCAACGAACTTTCGAAATCGAAATATTTCTTTCTTATTCTGATTCTCGGTACGCTCACAGCATTAGGACCCTTTTCGATCGACATGTATCTTCCCGGCTTTCCGGCTATAGGAAAGGATCTGGGAGTAGATCCCACCAGGGTGGCGTTGTCGCTTTCCAGTTTTTTTATTGGTATTTCAGCCGGACAACTGCTGTATGGTCCGCTGCTGGACCGGTTTGGCAGGAAGAAGCCGTTGTATATAGGACTCGTGCTGTATGTGATCTCTTCTATCGGTTGTATGTATATATCATCTCTGAACGGGCTCATCATACTCCGCTTTATCCAGGCCATAGGCAGCTGCGCTGCAGCAGTAGCTTCGGTAGCAATGGTACGTGATCTTTTCCCGGTAAAAGACAATGCTAAAGTATTTGCATTGTTGATGCTGGTGGTGGGTACTTCCCCCATGATTGCGCCTACCGTAGGCAGTTATGTAACCAGCGCCTTTAGCTGGCATGCGGTATTCCTCATATTAGGTATCATGGGTGCGCTGATCCTGATCGCCACCATCCTCTGGCTGCCGGAAAGTTATCAGCCGGATACGTCGATGTCGCTGAAGCCCGGTCCCATTATCAGCAACTTCCTGTCGGTGGTAAGCGAACCACAGTTTTATACCTACACCTTTGCGGGCGCCATTTCTTTTTCAGGACTGTTCGCTTATGTGTCGGCTTCGCCGCAGGTGTTCATGGATATTTACAAGCTCAGTGACAAAGCGTACGGATGGATCTTTGCGGGCCTCTCTGTAGGACTGATAGGTTCCAGCCAGGTGAACAGCCAGTTGTTGAAACGGTTCAGCAGTCAGCAGATAGTACCGGTGGCGCTGGTTTGTCAAACTATCACCGGGCTTATTTTCATAGTATGCGCCTGGAATAACTTTTTATCATTAGCCGGTATCATCGTGTTGTTGTTCATATACCTTTGCTGCCTGGGCTTTATCAATCCCAACACTTCTGCATTGTCGCTGGCGCCGTTCAGTAAAAATGCGGGCAGTGCCTCTTCGCTGATGGGCGCTACGCAAATGGGAATAGGTGCGCTTGCCTCCACGGTAGTAAGCTTATACAATACACATACGGCCACACCGATGGCGATCACCATGTGCGGCACTTCGCTGCTGGCGTTGTTTATATTACTGGTATGCCGCCGGAATATTAAAACGGCTGTGGCAGCGGTGCCCGGCGCCGCTACCATCGCGCATTAAACCAATACAGCGCCGCCATCTACCACCACTATCTGCCCGGTGCTGAATCCGTTCTGCATCAAATACAAATACGTTTGTGCAATATCTTCCGGCTGGCCCACACGTCCCGCCAGGAGCACGCCTGCTGCCTGTTGATACATGGCTTCGCGGTCGGCCTCCGGCATTCCTTCCCAGAGAGCTGTTTTCACAATACCTGGCGATACAGCATTTACCCGGATAGGCGCCAGTTCTACGGCCAGCATACGGGTAAAACCCTCCATAGCGCCACAGATGCAGGCCCCGGCAGCCCAACCCTTCTGCGGACGCAGGTTAGCGATACCGGTGGTCAATACCACAGATCCTCCCGGCAATATGTTCTTACTGCCATGTTTTATCGCATTGAATGCGCCAAAGAAACGTAGTTGAAATGCTTCCTGCAACTCAGCAGCGGTAAGATCTTCCACCTGTCCGAATGGAAAAGAACCACCGGCTGTAAATACCAAATGATCAAAGGCGCCCGAAGTACGGAAGAAATCACGCACTGCTGCTTCATTTCCAAGATCCACCGAAAAGCCCTCCGCCGTTTCCGGTAGCGTAGTCAAGGCTTTCTTAACTTTTCCGGGGTTACTGGAAACAATGATCACCGTTGCTCCTGCCGCTGCTGCCGCCTGTGCTGTTGCTAAACCGATGCCGGCCGAACCGCCTAATACCAATACTTTTTTTCCTGTCAGATCCGTATTCATAATTGTATTTTTTATGAACACAAAATTCGGCAGCCGCTGGCAAGCGTCATTTAACAAATGGTAAAAAGCGTCAACGATGGCCATTTTTCCGGATCCGGCTGAGCGACTGTTGCGTAATACCCAGGAAAGAAGCAATGGTACTCAATGGCGCGCGGGAAACAATATCCGGTTCTTTTTGCAGGAAATACCGGTAACGCTCCGAGGCATCCAGCCCCAGGTATTCATTCCGGGCCAGGACCTTTTCCAGCAGGCCCTGTCGTGTAATCTGATCTATCAGGGATTTGAGGTAAGGGATTTTTTCGTATAGCCGCAACAGGTATTCCTTATGTAATACAATTACATCGGCATCACACACCGCCTCCAATACATAAGGAGATGGCGTTTCTTCGAGATAGTTGCCTAGTATGGTGGCGCACCTATTTTCTTTCAGAAAAAATATGGTGATATCTTCACCTTCATCCGTGCGCTTCACCAGGCGTAATATACCTGCACAGATAAAGAACAGCTCCCGTGGCACCTTGCCTTCCGGCAGCAGCACAGTTCCTTCTTTCACCTGCTGTACGCACAAACCAGCGGATAGCAGCTGCCAGTCGGCTTCAGACACCGGATGCAGCTGTTTCAGGAAGCGGTAAAAAATATCCATGCAGGCCATAGCTATAAATTTCTTTACAATATTATATAGAGAATCTGAGAATACCTGCCGGGCCGGTATATTTGTTTTCCCGGCACTCTCCCTGCTAAGAGAAGCCATGGAAAAACAATACGGAAATTAAAGGAAGTTGTACCTTTAACATCTCCCAAAAAAATATTCCAATGGCATATAATGAAAAACTCGCTGACCGCGTACGCGAAATTCTTTCTGCTTCCACCGATAATATCACCGAAAAGAAAATGTTTGGCGGTTTATGCTTCATGGTAAACGATAAAATGTGCGTGGGCGTACGACCCGATAAAATGATGGTAAGGATTGACCCTTCCAAATCAGACGAAGTAGTGGAATCCTCCGCTGGCGCTGAAGTAATGATTCATGGCGGGAAGGAGATGAAAGGATTTATTTTTGTAGATGAAAATGAACTCCACACAAAAAAACAATTACAATACTGGATTAAAATGGCATTAGAATTTAACGTAAATGCTAAGTCTTCCAGGAAAAAATAATCCCTTAATGCCGGTCCGGCTTTGATTTGCTACATTTTTTTCTATCTTTAAAACCACTGTAGCAACATTAGGAACCTGATTTTTTAACCGGCATTATTCGATTACTTATGAACACATTTACGCTGATAACGGCTTTAGTTACCATTAGTGCATTAATTTCCTACATCAACAACCGATTCATCAAACTCCCGGGAACCATAGGCGTGATCGTGGTTTCGCTCCTGTTGTCATTACTGATTTCGCTGACAGGTAAAATTTTTCCCGGCGCATTTACTTTTATTAAAGATGTAACCAACGGTATTGATTTTACAGGCACCCTGCTGGACGTAATGTTAGGCTTCCTGCTTTTTGCCAGCGCATTACATTTCGATTTCAATAAGTTAAAAGCACAGCGGTATCCCGTACTGGTACTGAGTACTGTGGGAGTTATCGGCTCTACCTTTATATTCGGATTCCTGCTGTACTGGACCACAACACTGCTTCACATTGATATTCCGCTGGTATATTGCCTATTGTTTGGCGCACTCATTTCTCCTACCGATCCGGTAGCGGTATTGTCTATCTTGAAAAAATCAAAAGTCCCTCCTGCCCTTGAAACTATTATTGGCGGGGAGTCTTTGCTCAATGATGGTACCGGCATCCTGTTATTTGTGATCCTGAAAGAAGTAGCCGGACAGGCAGATAGCCATGTTTCACTGTCACATGCTGCGGCGTTATTTTCACAGGAAGTATTCGGCGGTATCCTGCTGGGCGTTGTTTCCGCCATTGTTGCTTACAGAACCATGAAGCGTGTAGATGATTTCAATATCATTGTAATGGTGTCTCTATCGATGGTAATGGTGATTTCCGTAGTAGGCGCCATGCTGCACGTATCCATTCCACTGGCGGCGGTTTCCGCCGGTTTGATATTGGGTAATACTTCCCTGGGTACAAAAAATGCAGAAGAAATTCAGCACTATTTTCATAACATATGGAGCCTCATCGACGAGCTGTTGAATACCATCCTGTTTGTGATGATTGGGTTGCAGATTGTGATCATGCCATTCCTGCAAAACTATTGGTTCACTGGTCTGATGGCCACTTTATTTGTACTGATCGCGCGGGCGCTGAGTATTACCATCCCCGCCATTGTATTAAAACGCTCCCTGAAAACGGATTATAAAAGCATTACTATATTGGTGTGGGCAGGACTACGTGGGGGCATCTCCGTTGCACTGGCACTGTCATTACCGGAATCACCCTACAAGGAAATTATCCTTTCAGCCAGTTACTTTGTGGTATTGTTCTCTATTATTGTACAGGGGCTCACGCTGAAGAAGGTGGTGGACCGTATGGTGGTATAGTGGATTTATAGCAGCAGGGAAGCATTGAATACTTCCCTGCTGCTATTTATTACTTCACTTTAAATTCCTGCGACAGCAGGAAGCTCTCTGAACTCTTTCCTATATTGATTTTATACGTGCCTTTGTATAATTTCCAGGCATGTTGCTGTAAATCCCATTTCTGTAACTCTGCTGCCGGCAGTTCCAGTTCCACTATTTCTTCTCCGCCCTTGCTTACATGCACCCGCCTGAATGCTTTCAATTCCTTCACCGGCATACGTTCCATGTTTGGATAAGTGATATAGGCCTGTACTACTTCGTCGCCATCAAAGTCGCCGGTGTTTTTAACGGCTACGGATACACGAATAATATCTTTGCTGCGGTACTCCTTTGCCGGAGCCGTATGCCAGGCATAGTCAAACTTCGTATAGCTGAGGCCGTAGCCAAAAGGATACGCTGCTTTACCTTTAAAATACCGGTAGGTGCGGTTTTTCATGCTATAGTCCTTGTAGTCCGGTAAGTCCTGCAGGGATTGATAAAAAGTAACCGGCAACCGCCCTGCGGGCGAATATTTTCCGAAGATGATATCCGCGAGGGCGTTACCGCCCTGTTCTCCCGGATACCACGCCAGGATCACCGCATCTGCATAGGGCGCGATGGCCGACACATCTACCGCGCTGCCGGCAGTAATCACGGCAATGATAGGTTTCTTATGCGCTTCCCTTAATTTCTTCATGAACAGGATCTGTGAGCGGGGCAGGCTCAGTGTATTTTTATCGCCGCCGGAAGAGGAAAGGAATGCGTCTCCTTCTTCTCCTTCCAGTAAAGGCGTTAAGCCAATCACCGCTACCGTCACATCACAGTTCTGCGAAGCCCAGATACCACCAAAATGCAGGGTATCTGTAAAGTCGCATCCCTGGTCGTATTGCATGGCCATACCCGGACCGGCGGCTTTGGCCAGTCCTGCGGCGAAAGTAACCATATCGCCCGATACGCCGTGATAGTTGCCCATCAGGGCTTCCAGCGATGCGGAGTTGGAACCCGTCACCAGCATGGAAGCATATTTATCGGCAGTTAAGGGCAATACGCCGTCGTTTTTCAGCAATACCATGCTTTCCCTGGCCGCTTCACGGGCCAGCCGGGCGTGATAGCTGTTATTTACGCTATCGGCGCCATAGGCGCTGTAAGGACTTGCTGCCGGGGCATCCAGTAGCCCCAGCTTTATGCGCGTACGCAGGGTGGCGCTGAGGGCGCTGTCTACATTCGCGCTTGTCAGCCAGCCCTTATCAATGGCTTTCATCACATCATCCTGTAAAATATTGGCGCAATCAAGATTAACGCCTGCTTTCACCGCCGCTGCCGCCACTTCCTCGCGGGTAGGAATAGCTTTATGACGCAGCCAGATATCATCCAGCGCCCAGCAGTCGGTAACTACCTGTCCGCCGAATTTCCATTCATGCCGCAGGATGTCCTGCAACAGTGTATTGCCGGTGCAGCAAGGCTGACTGTTCACCCGGTTATACGCGCACATGATCGATTCTACTTTGCCATCCACCAGTTTCTTAAACGCATAGAGATAGGTTTCCCGCAGGTCCTTTTCATCGATGATGGCATTAAAGCTGTGCCGGTCGGCTTCGGGGCCGCTGTGCACGGCAAAGTGTTTGGCACAGGCAGCCGTTTTCAGCGCACCGGGAACATCCCCCTGTAAGCCCTGCACAAAAGCGCCCGCCATGGTAGCAGTGAGATAAGGATCTTCACCGTATGTTTCCTGGCCACGGCCCCAGCGGGGATCACGGAAGATATTGATGTTAGGAGTCCAGAAGTTAAGCCCCATATACTGCACATGCCGGTGCTGCTGCACGGCCAGGTTATATTTAGCACGGGCTTCCGTGGAAATGGTGTTGGCTACTTCCCTGGCCAGCGGCGCATTAAAGGTAGCCGACAGCCCTATCGCCTGCGGATATACGGTGGCTTCGCCACCTCGTGCAATACCATGCAACGCCTCATTCCACCAGTTATAGGCAGGGATCTGCAACCGGTCTATCGCCGGACTGTTATATCCCAGCAATGATATTTTTTCAGATAGCGTAAGGGTATGCAGCAGGTCGTTCACCCGGTCGTTCAGCGGCGCATCCGCCCGCCTGAACAGCGCCGGCTGCTGCGCCGCTGCGTTTGATGTAAATAAAAGTATGAAAGCACCAAAAATGAAAAACTGTTTTCTCAACATGCTAAACCTGATTTTTTTCTATAAGATATTCCACCTCTGCGCAAGTTATCATATAAAAAACATAATCGTATGGCGGTATCCCACCAATGGTTTATTTTGTTTATTATCGTGAAGAAATTAATAAAATAGTATGACTAAATGGGAAAAGATCAGGGCCGATTACCCCGTATGTAACAACGCTGCTTATTTTTTTACCAACGGCGGCGGACCGGTAAGCACTCCTTTGGTGCAAAGGGCAACGGCGCTTTTCACAGAACTGAGTGAAAAAGGCCGCGGAGTGATGCCCGGCTGGGATCACCAGGCCAATGAAGTAAGGACGCTCGTTGGTGAAATGATCCGCGCAAAGGCCAGTGAAATTGCGTTCATCACCAATACCTCGCAGGCTATGATCCTCCTGTACGGGATGTTTCCAAAACACTATGAAATCATCACCATGCGGGATGAATTTCCCAGCAGCTTTGTAGGCTGGATGCACAACGGTCATACCCTGCATTTCGTAGATAGTGATGACCATAACCAGATCTCCGTTGCAGACATCGCCGCTAAAATCACCCCGGCCACCCGTATCCTGATCACCAGCCACGTGATGTTCAGAACCGGCTTCCGGCAAAACCTGAAAGCCATTGGCGAACTATGCAAACAACATCAGCTCATCCATATAGTAGATGCCACGCAATCCTTTGGCGTCAACGACATTGATGTGCAGGAATGTAATATCGATGTCCTCATCTTCCACGCATACAAATGGGTCACTGCCGGTTATGGTACCGGCGCAATGTATGTGTCGCAGAAAATATTGGATCAATACCCCCCACAGGTGATGAGCTGGTATAATGTGGATTATGAAACGGCCGATTTCCAGTCAGTAAAGGACTATACGAACTTCACACCTAAAAAAGATGCCACGGTATTTGAGCCCGGCACACCGCCGTTTGTAAATATACTTTTATTGGGAGAGGCACTAAAATATCTTCATCGTACGGGCATTCCCGATATAGAGGCATATGTCGGGGAGCTAGTCACCTACCTGGCGGAAAAGGCGGCTGCACAAGGTATCCGGCTGTTGTCAAACTATCCGCCGGAGCATCTTTCTGCCATACAACTGCTGGAAATTACACCCACGCAAAATGAGAAAATTGAAAAGAATAATATCCAGGCGAGATATAAAAATAACAGACTAACGGTAGCCTTAAACTTCTATAACAACAAGGCGGACATTGATAAACTATTTTCGGCGCTCGCCGAAGCATAAAAAAATAGCGGAGGGAAATCCCTCCGCTAAAAATATTAAAAGTTGAAATTGTCCGGGTCTGGTCCTACCCTTTCTCCACGATCCAGCGCATCTATCTTCAACACATCTTCTTTACTGATCTCAAAATTGAACAACTGCGCGTTGGAAATCACCCTGTCCTGGCGAATGCTTTTAGGAATGGTCACCACATCCTTCTGCAGGTCCCATCTTAATACTAATTGTGCTACTGACACTTTATATTTCTCCGCAAGTTCGTTCAGCAATGGCACGTCAAACGCCTTACCCTGCATCAGCGGGCTCCAGGCTTCAAACTGTACGTTGTTTTTCTGACAGAAATCCAGCAGGGAAGGCTGTACCAGGTAAGGATGGAATTCCAGCTGGTCCACCATAGGCAGTACCTTCGCGCTCTGGAACAGGTCTTCCAGGTGATGTTGCAGGAAATTGCTGACGCCAATAGCTTTTACGCGGCCATCTGCATACAATTGCTCCATTGCGCGCCAGGTTTCTTTATACTTACCCTTTACCGGCCAGTGAACCAGGTACAGGTCAAGATAGTCTGTTTTCAGTTTCTCCAGGGAGGTATCAAAAGCTTTCAGGGTGCTGTCGTAGCCCTGATCCGCATTCCATACTTTCGTAGTCAGGAAAATATCCTTTCTGTCTGTCGCATTTTTTTCAATGGCAATACCCACTCCTTCTTCATTACCATAAATAGCAGCGGTATCTATATGCCGGTAACCGGCATCCAGTGCATAAGTCACTGAATCAATCACTTCCTGTCCTTCTTTTGTTTTAAAAACACCTAATCCGAAATAAGGCATCTGTACACCATTCGATAATTGCACAGTACCGTTAATGTCTGTAATATTCATATAATGGAGATTTTATTTTACTGTTTGAAACGCCAGGGAGGCCGGTTTGTTCAAACGGACGTATAATATAACACACAACACCAGCCCGGTAAATGCGAGCGCCGCGCCTACATATTCCGGTGAAGTATAACTATAGCCAGCTGCAAGGGGCAGTCCGCCCAGGAAAGCCCCCAGCGCATTCCCGATATTGGCGCTGGCCTGCATAGACGAAGAGGCCAGCATTTCCGCGCCTTTGGCGGTATTGATCATCAGCATCTGCATGGGTGCTATCACGGCAAAGGCAATGCTGCCGGTAACAAAGGTCATGATAATGGCAGGAACTTTATAGTGACTTACCAGGCTTACTATGAGCAGCGACAGGATCATGGCCAGCAACAAAAATCCGGTAGTCACGATCGGTGAAAAACGGTCGGCCAGCCGGCCTCCCATAAAATTACCCACTGCCATGCCCACGCCGGCAATGATCATGATAATAGTGATCATATTGCTCTCAAAACCGGCTACCTCCGTCATCAATGGAGCGATATAACTGATCCAGGCGAAAAGTCCGCCGGTACCAATTGCAGATACCCCGATGATGAGCCACATATCCATCTTTTTGAAAATACCCAGGCTTTCCAGGAAGCTGCTGTTATTGGTAACCGGTATCACTGGCATCCACAACTTCACGCTGCCCGCTGCCATCAGGGACACTACCCCCACTATAAGAAAGGAAATACGCCAGCTGTAATTATGCCCGATGTACGTTCCCAGCGGTACACCAATGATATTGGCAATCGTTAGCCCTGCAAACATCACGGATACAGCGCTGGCTTCCTTTCCCGGCTCTGCCAAACGGCTGGCCACTACCGCGCCCATGCCAAAGAAAGCGCCATGCGGCAATCCGGCAAACAAACGGGCTACTACCAGCCACTCATACCCCGGCGCAATGGCAAATAAACTGTTGAACAGTCCAAATGCCAGCATCAGCCCTATCAATACCTTTTTCGGAGGAAAATTACCTGCCAGCGCTACCATCAGCGGAGCGCCTATTACTACACCCAGTGCGTAAGCCGAGATCAGGTGCCCGGCAACAGGAATAGTGATATCAAGCGAGTTGGCCACATCCGGCAAAACACCCATCATCATAAATTCCGTCATCCCTATACTAAAGCCTCCCATCGTGAGACTATATAAACTCAATTTTTTCATCAGATTTTTGTGCGCTTATCGATTTGCAGACGCAAAATTACGACGGAACAAAATGGAGACACCAGTATATATAGGAGATATTTTTGTACAAATAGAAGAAAAAGGACCTGTGGACATCCTTCCTTCAGATTAGTTTATTAAATAAAAACAACCTATCTTTGCGGTGCAATTTAAAAAGTATATGAACAACTATCTCACATATCAGGCATGCAGTTACGCAACTACCGTTATCAGAGCGGTAATTGCAAGTACCCGCATTGTCTTAATTCAAGACGGGGAGGCAAATCCATCCCGGATATGAGAGGTTAATATATAACTCCTGAAATCTTTTTCAAGGGCCTCTTCATCCGAAGAGGCCTTTTTATTTGCTTCCCCCCAATATCTCCAACAGTTTCTTTAGCAAACAATTAATCACAATGAGCACCAACAGGAAATTTATTATTAAAGCATCAATGTCATTTACGCGGCTCGTCCGGTAATGCAGACTTCCTGTTGTATAAAGCAAAGGCCGCTCATTACCAGATGAGGGGCCTTTTTTAATTCCTTTTTTAAATAAGAATATATGAAACGCTTAGCGGATTTTAGAAATATAGGTATCATGGCACATGTCGATGCAGGTAAAACAACGCTTACAGAACGCATGCTTTACTTCACCGGCTTCACACATAAACTTGGCAACGTAGACGAAGGCAACACCGTAATGGATAGCGACCCGCAGGAAGAAAAAAGAGGTATTACCATTTCCTCTGCTGCTATCACTACCTATTGGCAGCACCAGGATCATACCTGGCAGATCAATATCATTGATACGCCCGGCCACGTGGACTTCACCGCTGAAGTGGAGCGTTCATTGCGGGTGTTAGACAGCGCCGTAGCCGTATTCTGCGCCCGGTCCGGCGTACAGCCCCAGTCGGAAACAGTATGGCATCAGGCGAATCACTATAATATTCCCCGCATTGCGTTCATCAATAAAATGGACCGGCAGGGCGCGGATTTCCGCCGCGTAGTAAGCGACATACGCCAACGGCTAAACGCTAATGCGCTGCCGGTGCAATTGCCCATTGGTGCGGAAGATGACTTCACCGGGGTGATAGACCTCATTACCATGAAAGCGCTCGTATGGAACACCGCCGACGGTAAAACATATGAAACGCTCGATATCCCGGCGGCCTTGCTGAACGAAGCATTGGAAGCACGTAATTATTTACTGGAAGAATTGTCTCTGCTGGATGAATCCTTACTGAATAAATATACCACTGCTCCCAACAGTATTCTTCCGGAAGACATTTACACCGCACTGCGCGGTGCTACCATCCGCCTGGAAGCCGTACCCGTACTGGCTGGCGCCGCCTATAAGAACAAAGGTATACAGCCCCTGCTCGATGCAGTGGCTACCTATCTTCCTGCGCCTTCAGACATTGGCGATGTAAAAGCCACTGATCCGGAAACGGAAGCAACAGTGATGATTCCCGTTAGCGAAAGTGCGCCGCTGGCTGCACTGGCGTTTAAGATCATCACCGACGACTACGTAGGGAAGTTAACGTTAGTACGTGTATATGCAGGCGTATTGCGCAACGGCGATACACTCTGGAACAGCCGCACCGGCCGCAAGGTCAGGATCAGCCGTTTGATGCGGATCATGTCCGATAAATATGAGACAGTGGAAGAGATAGGCGCCGGCGATATCGGCGCGGTAGTAGGACTGAAAGATGTGAAAACAGGCGACTCCCTTTCGCATCCGGATCACCCGGTATTGCTGGAAAAAATCAGCTTCCCGGAACCCATGATCGGGTATGCGATTGAGGCGAAATCTGCGAAAGATAATGATAAACTGGGCGATGCCTTAAACAGGTTGCTGGAAGAAGATCCTACGCTCACCGTAACAGTGGATAACGCTACCGGCCAAACGATTTTGAAAGGTATGGGCGAACTCCACCTGGAAGTGGTGCTGGAAAAGCTGGCCACACAATATCATCTCGATATCAACAAAGGACAGCCGCAGATCGCGTACAAGGAAATATTTACGCAGGCCGTTACCCATCGTGAAGTGTATAAGAAACAAAACGGTGGCTCCGGTAACTTTGCGGACATCCAGTTTGAATTATCACCCGGCGATGAACAGGCAACAGGACTGGAATTTATCAACGAAATCAAAGGCGGTGCTATTCCAAAAGAATTCATCCCTGCGATCAGTAAAGGTTTCGAGTCGGCCATGCACAACGGCGCCCTGGCAGGTTATCCCGTAAAGTCCATGCGCGTGAGATTGCTGGATGGTTCCATTCATAGCAACGACTCCCACGCCCTGGATTTTGAACACGCAGCTATCACCGGGTTCAAAAGCGTAGCGGCGAAAGCCGCTCCCCGCCTGCTGGAACCCTGGATGAAAGTAACGGTAACCATGCCGGAAGAATTTACCGGCACCCTCACCGGCGACCTGAACCGGCGCCGCGGTGTGATCAAACAAATGGAGATGGATGGATCTGTGCAAACCATCACCGCAATGGTACCATTATCCGAATTATTCGGTTATATAACGGTATTGCGTACACTCTCTTCCGGAAGGGCCGCTGCTTCGCTCACATTCGACAGCTACCAGACCGTTCCCGGTAATATTACCAGTCATATGCTGGTGAAATAAAATGAAAAAGGTGAAGGACATAATCCTTCACCTTTTCTTTATACGATAAAACCATTCACTATTGTAACACCTCACGATCGCTGTGAACATCCTGGTAAAATTTCTTTACCAGCCGGCTATCCGGCAAAGAGTTCAACACGGCGATAAACCATTTTCCGTCTTTCTTCACCACCTTTCCTTTGTAATAACCAACAGACATCAGTTGAATCTGCCCGGTGGTAAGGTCTGTCCAGAGGTTACTGGCGTACATCGTTACCCGCACGGTATCATTGGTGCCAGGGTAAAACTGCATATTGGAAATAAGGTGCCTCGACTGGTAATGCGTATTCCGGATACTCATTACCAGGGAATCTATTTTAGCGGTCCAGTTTTGTTTACCTTTTAATTTCACCCCGTCTATTTCACCACGGATGTTATCATCCATAAACTCCACGCATTTATTCAGATCGCTGTTATCGAAATGCTCGCAGAAACCATAAATCACTTTTTCAATCTGTTGCTGTTCCCGGTATCCCAGCTCATGGGTATTGGAAACATCCGGTAAAACGGCAGCAGTGCTGTCTGTATTTGTTTTTTCTTCGGGAGATGTGTGGCAGGAAAAGAGGCCTATGGTGCTAAGAACAAGCGCAGTGGCGAATAGGAAAAATCTTGACATCTTATAAATTTTATGATATAACAAAACAAACGCATAATTAGTTTTATTATATCATAAAATTTTCTGTCTATAATGGGCACTTCTGATGATAATCAATTAATTCAATCGGGGCGTTAGCCAGCTCAATACCTTTGTAGTAGGCTTCAATCTCATCCAGTACAGCTTCTACCTCTTCCACGGTTTTCATAGTCACCAGCCGCGTACGGAATTGTTTGATATCAGGTAACCCCTTCAGGTAATTGGCATAGCAGCCACGCATTTCGTTGATCCCCTGTACCGGTCCTTTCCATTCTACCGACAGGCGGAGGTGTTTCTTACTTACGGCAATGCGTTCTTCCAGGGTGGGGCCGGCCATTATTTCACCGGTATTCACATAGTGTTTGATCTCCCGGAATAACCACGGATAGCCAATCACCGCGCGGCCAATCATGATGCCATCCACGCCGTAACGGTTTTTATACTCCAGCGCCTTCTGCGGGCTGTTGATATCTCCATTGCCAAAAATGGGAATATGTATACGGGGATTGTTTTTTACTTTGCCGATGAGGGTCCAGTCGGCTTCGCCTTTGTACATCTGGCAACGGGTGCGTCCGTGAATCGCCAGGGCTTTGATGCCTACATCCTGCAACCGTTCTGCTACTTCTTCGATATTCTTTGAGTCGTCGTCCCATCCCAGCCTGGTTTTCACGGTAACAGGCAGCTTAGTGGCCTTTACGCAGGCTTCGGTGAGCCGCACCATCAGGTCGAGGTCCTTCAGCACACCGGCGCCGGCGCCTCTTCCGGCCACCTTTTTCACAGGACAGCCAAAATTGATATCCAGCAGGTCAGGATTGGTAACATCTACGATCCTGGCCGCCATCGCCAGGCTGTCTTCATCCCCGCCAAAGATCTGTATCCCCACCGGGCGCTCATATTCAAAAATATCGAGCTTCTTCCTGCACTTAATGGCATCACGGATCAACCCTTCACTGGAAATAAATTCCGTGTACATCAGGTCAGCGCCGGCATCCTTGCATACCGCCCGGAAAGGCGGATCACTCACATCCTCCATAGGCGCCAGCAGCAAAGGAAAATCAGGAAGCGTTATGTTATCAATCTTTACCAAAATCTATATTTTTTCGCAGCAGCCGCAAAGATAAAGATATTACGCGGATTTTGCCTTAGACAAAATCCGCAGAAAGACCATCGCCGGAGGCGATCCCCCTTTTATTCGCAAAATTTACTTACTTTTCGTTGGTATAATCTTTGGCCCCGCATCCTAAATCTTTCCGTATGCAGAAATTTGACGCAATAGTAATCGGATCCGGTCAGGGTGGAAACCCGCTGGCAAAAAAACTGGAAGAAAAAGGCTGGAAAACTGCTATCATTGAACAACGCTATGCCGGTGGCACCTGCATTAACGACGGCTGCACCCCTACCAAAGCAATGATCGCCTGCGCAAAAGTGGCACATACTGTTTTTCATAGTAAAGACTGGGGCGTTCACAGCCACGGGTTCATGGTGGATCTGCCTTTTATTGTAGCCCGGAAAAATAATATCGTAACAGAATTCCGCGGAGGAACAATCAAAGGTTTACAATCAAACAATGTAAGCATCTTCATGGGAACGGCTGTCTTCACCGGTCATAAAACAATCAAGGTAACCGGGCATAAGGGAGAAGAAAATATACTAACAGCAGATCACATTTTTATCAATACCGGCGCCACGCCTTTCATTCCGCCCATCCCTGGTCTTGCGGATGTACCGTATCTCACTTCCACCACACTGCTCGATGAAGTAACAATTCCGAAGGAACTGATCATTCTAGGAGGCAGTTACATCGCGCTGGAAATGGGACAGCTCTATCAACGTTTAGGCAGTCACGTTACCGTGATAGAATCCGCTTCACAACTGGTATCAAAAGAAGATGCCGATGTGGCGGCAGTGATAAAAAAAATGCTGGAGTCGGAAAACATGCAGATCCACACGGGTACACAGGTAACCCATATATCCCGCAACGGGAAAAAGATCAGCGTGGATATTACTACCGGGGAAGATAAAGACACTATAACGGGTACGCATATACTAATAGCAACCGGCCGCACGCCACAAACTGCAGCGCTGCAACTGCAGCAAACAAATGTACTCACGGATGAAAAGGGATTTATACAGGTAAACGACAAGCTGGAAACCTCCGAACCTGGCATCTATGCCCTCGGCGATGTAAAAGGCGGTCCTGCATTCACACATATCTCCTACAACGATCATCTCATTATTTATAAGAACCTTTTTGAAAATGCAAACACCGGTATAAAAGACCGTCAGGTGCCTTATTGTATGTTCACCGATCCGCAACTCGGACGTATCGGCATTACGGAGAAAGAAGCGCGGAAAGAAGGTATCCCGTTTAAAATAGCCTGCCTGAGTATGGACAAAGTTGCCAGGGCCATAGAAACGGGGCAAACAAGAGGTTTTATGAAAGCGCTGGTGCATGAACATACCAATAAAATCCTGGGCGCCGCTGTAATAGGCACAGAAGGCGGCGAAATCATGTCTATCCTGCAAATGGCCATGCTGGGCGGTATCACCGCCACCCAGATACGCGAAATGGTGTTTGCCCATCCGCTCTATGCAGAATCATTAAACAATCTCTTTATGACCCTGGAGAAACCTGCTCCATAATGAGCAATTTTTTCCACAATCTGATATATACCGAATGATTAAACTGTCGAATGTTTCCAAATATTTTGGTCCGGAAAAAAAAGCGGTCGATGATATTTCCTTTGAAGTAAAAGAAGGGGAAACACTGGTGCTGCTGGGCACCAGCGGTTGCGGTAAAACCACTACCCTCCGCATGATCAACCGTTTGCTGGAAGCCGACAGTGGTCAGATTTTTATAAACGGCAAAGAAATACGGGAACTGTCTCCTGAAATACTCCGGCGCAACATCGGCTATGTATTACAAAACACCGGGTTGTTCCCTCACTACACCGTGAGCGATAACATCGGCCTCGTACCCTCCCTGCTGAAGTGGGATAAAAAACGTATCCACGACCGTACCACTACGCTCATGGATAAACTCCATTTACCCGCGGCCACCTACGCAGAAGTATATCCGCAACAACTCAGCGGCGGACAGCAGCAGCGCGTTGGCCTGGCCCGCGCGCTGGCCGCAGATCCGCCGGTACTCCTCATGGATGAACCCTTCGGCGCGCTGGACCCGCTCACACGCATCAGCGTCAGGAAAGAGTTCAAATCGCTCGATGAAATCAGCCACCGGACCATCATCCTGGTAACACATGATGTGGAAGAAGCCTTTGAACTGGGCCACCGGATCTGTTTGATGAATGAAGGACGTATCCAGCAACTGGGCACGCCCGCAGAACTGATCTTCCATCCGGCCAACGATTTTGTAAGGTCGTTCCTCGATCCGCAACGACTGCAGCTGGAACTGAAATCCCTGCAAATAAAAGATCTTTGGCAATGGCTGCCATCTGCCGCTACACCGGGAAACGGACAACTAGCTGCTTCCAGCACCTGCTGGGATGCCCTGGAAGCTATCACGCACCAGCCGGTAACTGTAACGCATGAACAGGAACAAAAAATAATTGACGGGAATGGACTGATGGAGGCAATAGCTGCCTACAAAAATTAACACAACGGCATGGAAGCAACCGAAACCTTATTTGAATTTGTACAACAACAATCCGGTAAACTGCTGGAGCAAACCCTCACGCATACCGGGCTTACCTTTATATCCGTGCTGCTGGCCGTAGCCATAGGCGTACCCGCCGGTATTTTCATCACCCGTAAAAAAAGACTGGCAGCACCCGTACTCGGCTTCGCCGGTATAATGCAAACCATTCCAAGCATCGCCCTGCTGGGATTTATGATCCCTCTACTGGGCATTGGCCCCAAACCCGCTATAGTGGCCTTGTTTCTTTATGCATTACTGCCTATTATCCGTAATACCTATACCGGTATCAGCGGGGTAGACCCTACTGTTACAGAAGCGGCTACCGGCATGGGGATGAGCCGCCGGCAGTTGCTGATGAAAGTACAGCTGCCACTGGCCATGCCCGTTATACTGGCCGGTATCCGTACGGCCACCGTGATCAACGTAGGCGTAGCCACCCTGGCCGCTTACATCGCCGCAGGCGGACTCGGGGAATTTATCTTCGGCGGCATTGCACTCAATAATACCAATATGATGCTGGCCGGAGCTATACCCGCGGCTTTACTGGCATTGCTGTTCGACTGGCTCCTGTCGCTGCTTCAGCACATCAATATCCGGAAAGCCCGTAAAACACTATACGCGCTGCCTTTTATCTTCCTGCTTCTCTCCTCCTTCTATCTTCTGCCCGATACTTACAGCGGTAAAATGCTGGCGGGATTTACCCCCGAATTTATGGGTAGAAAAGACGGCAACCTCGGACTGAAATCTGTATACGGCCTGCATATCCGCACCCTCGTGATCAGTGACATGATCATGTATAAAGCTGCTTATGAAAAAAAGCTGGACGTTATCAGCGGAAGCAGCACAGACGGCAGGGTAAAGGCATTTGACCTGGTAGTACTGGAAGATGATAAACATATTTTTCCTCCGTATTATGCGGCTCCCATCGTACGGGAAGAAACCCTGCAAAAATACCCCGAACTGGAACCGGCACTCAACCTGTTGGTTGGTACAATTAATGATAGTATCATGACGGAATTGAACTACCGGGTCGACTACCTGAAACAAAACCCGGAGAAAGTGGCAAAGGATTTTCTTGTTGCCAGACAACTCTGGAAACCAGCCGGCAACGGCGCTAAAGGCAGTATCCGCATCGGCTCAAAAATTTTCGGTGATGGCTATATCCTCGCTGCCATGTACAAGATGCTGATCGAAGGGCATACCGGCCTTGCGGCAGTCACCAAAACAGGATTAGGCGGCACAAAAATCGTATTCGACGCGTTGGTAAATGACCAGATAGATATGTACCCGGAATATACCGGCACCGGTTTACTCGTATTACTCCAGGCGCCGCAACAGGTAACCGACAGCATTATCGGCGACAGCCGGAAAGTATACGATTATGTAAGTGCAGCATTTGAAAAACAATATCATATCAAATGGCTGCAACCCATCGGATTTAATAATACCTACGCACTAATGATGCGGAGAACTGCAGCAAAAGAACTGCATATCAGCAGCATTTCTGACTTTACAAAATATGTGAATCAACAGTAAGCACCTGTAATTATGTTACTGAAAGAACAATATGAAACAGTACGGCGGAGAAGCGAAAAAATTTGCGCGCCGTTAAAAACGGAAGACTATGTAGTACAACCTATTGTGGATGTAAGTCCGCCTAAATGGCACCTGGGCCACACCACCTGGTTTTTTGAAACATTTATCCTGCTTCCTAACGCCAAAGACTACACGGTTTTTGATCCTCAATATAATTATGTTTTCAACAGCTACTATGAATCTGTTGGCGCACGGGTGATCCGCACCAACCGGGGTAACCTCAGTCGCCCGGCAGTGGAAGATATAATGCGCTACCGGAAATATGTGGATGAAGCCATGATCAGTTTTTTGGAAGAAGAACTGTCGCCGGAACTGCAGGAGTTGTTTATTCTCGGTCTGAACCATGAGGAGCAGCACCAGGAATTGCTGTACACGGATATTAAGTATATCCTCGGGCATAATCCCCTGTTCCCGGCCTACGATATTCATCATAAAGATATACCCGTAGTGAACAATCCCGGCGATAGCTGGTTAAATATACGTGCCGGCGTATACGATATCGGCTTTGCCGGAGATGGATTCTGTTTTGATAATGAACTGGGCAGGCATACCGTTTACCTGGCGGATTATAAGATCAGTACCACACTGGTCACCAACACGGAATACCTGGACTTTATCCAGGCCGGTGGCTACCAGGATTTCCGTTACTGGCACGCAGAAGGATGGGATTGGGTAAAAAACAACCAGGTAACCACCCCGATGTATTGGTACAACATCGATGGTAAATGGATGCACTATACCTGGCAGGGGCTTCAGCCAATCATGCCGGATGCACCTGTTACGCATATCAGCTACTACGAAGCAGCTGCATATGCCGCCTGGAAAGGACAGCGGCTACCAACGGAGTTTGAGTGGGAAGTGGCCGCGCCCCAATTGGCATGGGGCCAGCGGTGGGAATGGTGCGAAAGCGCTTATCTCCCCTATCCCGGCTTTGCAAAGGCACCCGGCGCTATCGGAGAATATAATGGAAAATTCATGATCAATCAGATGGTGCTGCGTGGTGGCTCGGAAGTAACTTCTCCAAACCACAGCCGTATTACTTACCGTAACTTTTTCCATCCTTCACTGAGATGGCAATTTACCGGGATAAGATTGGCAGGATGATTGAGACACCGTTATGAAATGATCCGGATCTCAGAAAAACAGCCCACTGTTTTCCTGAGATCCAAGTTCAGAACATCAAAAAATATTTATGACTGTAATTCCTAATGTACTTGCGCCATGCAAGCGCAAGCCAGCCACCGATATATTTTATCACGACGTGGTGCAGGGCCTCACTGCACCCCAGAAATACCTGGACCCGAAATATTTCTATGATGCAGCAGGCGATGCGCTTTTTCAGCAGATTATGCAATGCCATGAATATTACTTAACCGGGTGCGAAATGGAAATCCTCCGGCAGCAGTCCGCACAAATAGTACAGGCGTTACAGTTATACGCCGGCGATTTTGATGTGGTGGAGCTGGGCGCGGGCGATGCCACCAAGTCTGTTCACTTACTGCAAGAGCTGATCAATAACGGTATAGATTATACGTATTTCCCGATCGATATTTCCGCCAATGTGATCTCGCAGCTGGAAAAGAACCTGCCTGCGCAGATACCGGGCCTGCAGCTGCATGGCTTAAACGGGGAATATTTCCATATGCTGCAGCAGGCAAATAAGGTAACCACCAAAAAGAAGGTATTGCTTTTTATGGGCGCCAACATCGGCAATTTCAGCGTGAGCGCTGCCAGGAGCTTCTGCCAGCAGATGCGGCAGTACCTGCAGCCCGGCGACCTGCTGCTGACCGGCTTCGATCTTAAAAAACATCCACAGGTAATCCTGAATGCATATAACGACTCCGCCGGTATCACCCGCGCGTTTAACTTCAACCTTTTACACCGTATTAACAGGGAACTGTACGCAGATTTTGACACCTCAAAATTTGAGCACTTCCCTACCTACGATCCCGTTACCGGCGCCTGTAAAAGTTATCTCATCAGCCTGGAAAACCAGCAGGTGCATATCGGGGAGGATACCACCATTCACTTCGCGGAAAATGAATCCATTTATATGGAGATCTCGCAGAAGTACAGCCTGGAAGAAACAGACCAGCTGGCTGCCTACGCAGGCTTCAAACCAGTGGCCCGCTTCTTCGACCGCAGGCACTGGTTCACCGATTGCTTATGGAAATGTATTTAATGCCAGGCGTTCAGTATTCTTCTGAGCGCCACAATTTCACCGGTATGATAACTGGTGTGGTCCAGCAACAACACCGCTTCGCGGAATAGGTGCTGACCGCTGCCATGCGGAAAAGGCGCGAACAGATCATCGCTCTGTTCCAGCAGATCAATGAAAGCATGCAGGTCCTTATCCACCTGCTCTACGCTGTGCTTCCAGGCGGCATCGTCCTTTGGAGCAGTTTCCTCCGGCCAGTACGCCTTCGGCCACTCTATTTCCTTATAGTCCGGGTTCCTTGAGAAGTCGAGGATATCGTACTGTGTAATCCTGATATGCTCTACCAGTTGCCAGATGCTGTAAGGCATACCGGCTGGTACCACGCCTCTCAAACCGGCGGGCAGTTTTTTCACAGAGTCGTTGAAAGTAACGTGTGCATTGGGTTTGAGCAACATGTCCTTCAGCGATTTAACTAACGTAGCAGTATTCATAAAATAGTAATTTATCTAAACAAAATTCTTATTATTAAGGTTCGGAGATTAAAAAAGAAAGACATCCCATCAAAAAATACTCCAATAATCACTTCTCCATAATTTGTAAATCATTTGTTAATCACATTATCTTATTAATAATTTTTTAACCATTCCGACAACATTTGATATTGATTAACAGAATGAGGATGCTTCAATACTATCATTGTATTGAATTTAACCAAGATCCTCGCATGGCAAAATACTACGCATTATTGTTAACTGTAGTTCTGATAGGAAGTCATTTCACACTTTCAGCACAAAGAGAAATAAAAGGCCATGCGTATGATAAAGACACCAGGAGACCATTGGCAGGAGCAAATGTACTGCTCTTCACCGCAGAAAGATCAATTCTTAAAGCACAGGGCACCACAAATGAATCCGGAGACTTTACCCTCAAAAAAATCCCCACGGGCAACTATGTGATCACGATCAGTTTCATGGGATATGATGCCGCTACCTCACTCATCATGATATCAGAAAAATCAGCAAAGGTATTACAGGTAGACCTTCGCTATTCCGGCCTTCAGCGCAATCCCATCAAGTTAAACAGCGTGAACGTAAAAGTAAATAAGTCGGCGTTTACCATCCGGAAAGATACCGTTGAATTTTCTGCAGGCGATTTCCAGACAACAGAAAATGCTTCTGTAAGAAACCTCCTCAATAAACTCCCCGGCATCACCATCGATGCGGACGGGAACCTGTCTTTCCAGGGCACCGCTATAAAAACCATCCTGGTAAACGGAAGGCCCCTCTTCCAGGATGGTAACGGTTCTTCCGGTGATACAAAAAAAATAACACAGAATCTGCTGGCAGATATTGTTGATAAAATACAGGTCATCGACAGAAAAAGAATAGATGGCCTGGTGGAAGGAGGCAAAAATGAAAAAGTGATCAACATCACCGTTAAAAAGGAATATAAAAAAGGACTCAACGGCGCTGCAGGAGCGGGTTATGGAACAGACAAACGGTACAGTGCCGCCGCCAACGTCAATATGTTCCGGGATACCAAACAAGCCGTGATGATGGGATACATCAATAACGTAAACTCCTCCCGCGGCCCCGCTTCCACCGATGAAAACCTGAGCAGGGCAGAAACTATGATGGGAGGCATCTCCAACAAAAACAACCTCAGTGCAAATCTCGGTACCGACATCTCAAAAAAAATAAAGCTCAACGCCAACTTCCTGCACCAAAGTCAAAATATGGATAACAGCCAGCAGCAGCAGCGCGACAATGTACTGCCGGACAGCAACTTCCGCTACAACAGCAACAATACGTCGGCAAGCACCGCCAACATGAACATCCTCTTTACCAACCTGACCATCCAGCCGGATGAAAAAAACCTCATCTCAATAGATATGTCAGCCAACACACAGCGCAACACTTACCACTCTTTCAATAAGTACATTTCAATAGGTGGTAAAAATAACGACACTATTAACTTTGGCAATACCAATAACCTGGAAACAAGACGGAACAGCAATATCAACCTGACTACACAATATAACCACCAGTTCAGCCCTACCCTGGGCAGCGTAAGCGTTTCCTTCAACATTGAACAGAATAATACAAAAGATGAACAGCAGAATACTACGCTGAACACCTTCGTTCCCGTAAACCTGGCGGATACCATCAACCAGCAGGTGAATGCAAAAATAAATGTCAGTAAACTGATGGCCCGCATCAACTACCAATATCCGCTTTTTCCTTCCGTGTACCTGAACGTGTCTTATAAAATAACCAACAACCTCACCAGAAACAACCAGGACGCTTTTGATTTCGATAATGAAAAGAAGGGATATGATATTATTAACCAGGACCTGACCTACCGGTTTAAAAACAACATCAATGAGCAGTCCATCGGTACAGGACTCTTTCTTAATAAAACAAAAATACAGGGCCAGTTAAATCTTGCCTATAACATCACAGATTCAAAAAGCAATAACTTCACCGCGGGGAATGAGTTCCTGCAAAGGATTCATTACCTGTCGCCCAACTTATCGCTTTTCTATAAAATAGATAACTACAGAAGCCTGGACCTGAGAATAAACCGGGAAACGCGCATCCCTCCTCCCAACGTATACCTGCCGGTAGTGTCTACCCGGAATCCGCTGTATGTGCAACTCGGCAACCCGGATCTGAAACCATCTATTTATAACTCCGCCTCTATTGGTTATCGTTCGTTCAGTGTGAAGGGCGTTACCTTCAGTACCAACCTGGGCGCCGATTTGCCCAATAACGCCATGACACAATCCATCTACTCCGACTCCGCCGGACGGCAAATCAATCAACCCGTAAATGTGGAGGGAAACTTTAGCTTTAACCAGGACTTTTCAATAGGGAAAAGATTCAGCAAACCAGCCGTCACACTTAATTATTCATTGTCCTATTATTTCAGCCGGAATAATTCATTCATCAACCAGGTGAAAAGCCGCACCAGCGATCTGAGTATCACCCAAATGATGAACGGCTCCTGGATGTATAAAAAAGCGCTGGAACTGGAAGGCTTTGTGAGCATGCTGTATATCAGCAGCGTTTACTCTATCCAGAATAACAAACATGCTGATTACCTGATGTACAATGTATCGCTTTCAGCAAACGTTTTTCTTCCTGCCAATATCAGCATCGGCAGCGCAGCCCTGTATTTCAACAATACCAGTCAGCATCAGCAATTTGTAGTGCTCAACAGCTGGGTTGCCAAAGCCTTTGGGAAAAACAAAAGCTTCCAGGCAAAACTCTATGCCTACGATCTCACGAAACAAAATCAATCGCTGCTCACGATGCAGTCCCCTACTTATATAGAACAGCAACGGAATACTATTCTTACTCAATATTTCATGCTGAGCCTCTCGTATTTCTTTGGTAAAAAACCAGCGGCCAAGCCTGCGATGTAGGCATGGCCTTCGGCGATGAAATTATCCTGGAGCAGGATTAGGCTGATTATATTGATTACACCGATTTGATTATGTTCTGATTTTACTTTCAGAATTTTCTATAAAAAGATTAGGGAAGATAAAAACGAAAATATCCGTTTTTATCTTCCCTAATCTTTAAAAATCAAAACTGATCAAATCGGTGTAATCAATATAATCAGTCTAATCCTGCTCCAGGACAATTGACAATCGCCGAAGGCGATCATTAATTCGCTGGTTTCTCGAGTAATTTGAAGAACTGATCCAGCTGTGGCAATATCACGATCCTTGTTCTGCGGTTAGCTGCTTTACCTTCCGCGGTATCGTTGGAAGCAATAGGCAGGTACTCGCTTCTACCGGCGGCAGTCATACGTGCCGGCGGAATGGCGTACTGGTTCTGGAGGATACGCACCACGGAAGTAGCTCTCTTCACACTCAGATCCCAGTTATCCAGCAATACATTCGGACGGTAAGGCACGTTATCTGTATGGCCTTCCACCATGAACTCAATATCCGGCTGGGCAATCAGCACTTTAGCCACTTTTCCCAGTACTTCTTTGGCTCTTTCGTTGATTTCGTAGCTACCACTTTTAAACAGCAGTTTATCGGAGATATCTATATATACTACACCCTTGTCCACTTTAATATTGATGTCTTTATCATCCATATTTCCAATGGCGCCCTTCAGGTTCATTACCAGCTGCATGTTCAGCGAGTCTTTCCGGGCAATAGCCGACTGAAGGTCTTTAATGTAAGCGTCTTTGGCGCCGATGTTATCCAGGGATTTCTTGATACTTTCTGCCTGGGCGCCGGAAATTACGGACAGCTCCTTCAGGTGATCCAGCATCTGGGTGTTGTTGGTTTTCAGTTGCTCCTGTTGCTCCGTTAAGTTCGTTACTTTTTCTTTGTACGATGCAGCGGCACGGGCAGCATCTTCTTCGCAGGTTCTCAGCTTACCGTAGGTAGCGCGGTAAAGACTATCAAGTTGCGCATTCCTGGCCTGTGATTCTCTTAATTTACGAGGGGCAGAACAGGATGCAAAAATGGTTACTAAAGCTACCGGCAAGGCTAGTTGTGCTATTTTCATAAAATTATACTTTTTAATAATCTAAAAAATAAGTATATATAAATAGTGGGGTATACAATGGAAAGCAATCCCTCTATAGCAAATAGCAGGCCGAAGCCCCCTTCAGTCCGTTAGAAGATGGTTAGAATACGGCTGGTATTAGATGTTGACACGCTTAAATAAAATAAAACCATCAGCCTAAAGATGCTTTATTCATAAAAAAAAGTTAATATTTTCCAATATCTAAGTAACTTGTCCGGCAGAGTATACGCTGTATCTATTTTCTATTAATTGCTGAAATGTATGAGAAAGGTGGTTTCTTCGGGTCAACCAACAATAAAGGAAATTGCAAAAAGGCTGAACATCTCTGTATCCACAGTATCAAGAGCGTTACATGATCATCACAGTATCGGTTTAAGAACCAAAACCAGGGTAAAAGAACTGGCTGCTGAACTGAATTATGAACGCAACCAGACCGCTATCTATTTCCAGCAGGGTAAAACATTCACCATCGGTATCCTTTTGCCCGAGCTGTCGGAAGCATTCTTTGCCAGCGCTATCAGTGGTATTGAAGACACGGCCTACAGCAATAACTATACGGTATTACTGGGGCAGTCGCACGACGATGAAGCCCGCGAAAAGCAGATCATCCAGAGCATGAAACAGCACCGGGTGGATGGCTGCATCGTATCTATCGGAAAAAACACCAGCAACTACGAACACTTTGAAATGCTGCAACAGGCACGCATCCCGGTGGTTTTCTTTGATCGCATTCCCAACCTTCCGAATATGCACGCCGTATCCTGCAACCTGGAATCAGGCACGGTGCAGGCAGTAGATTTCCTCCTGAAACAAGGCCACCGCGTAATCGGTATGATCAATGGCCCTGAAACAATGGTGGCCAGCAAAGAACGCGCTACCGGCTATATCAGGGCGTTACAGAAACACCGCCTGAAATACGATCCCAAAATGATCGTCAACGCGGATCTCACCGCAGCAGGCACGGAAGAAGCCATGCAGTACCTCCTTTCGCTCAAAAGAAAAGTAACCGCCGTAGTTACTTTCAACGACTATGTAGCGATGGATGCCGTACAATATGCCCTGAAACAAAAATTGGAAATAAATAAGGATATAACTTTTGTATCTTACGCCAATACACCGGTAAGCGGGTATACAGCCTTTCCTCCTGCTGCATCTGTGGAGCAGTTCCCTTATGAACAGGGCCAGGCGGCTACTAATATGTTATTATCACTCCTGAACGGGGAACATGCCTTGAATGATTTTCAACGCACTGTTATGGAGTCGCAACTGGTGATACATCACCGCTGAGGCATTATCTTATCGATAACCTTGCCACAGTAGTTGACCGTGGCAGGTTATTCGACTTCATTGTTCGCTGTCTATAATTGCTGCTTTTCCAGCTTAGTTCACTTTCTGATTAATTGCTACAACGATTCTACATGATTTTTTTGGCATTCCATGTACGCAAACGCTTGCGTTATCCGCGCAAGCGTTTGCGTAAAGCCTGTTTTCCGTTGTTTTAGCTATTGTTGTACCACCCACCGGTTCACCGAATTTAATGGTCCTTCCAGCACAATCTTGTAGAATGAAGATGGCAGCGATTTTACACTGATGCTGGCGCTCTCTTTTGATACAGGTACTTCTCCGAGTAACTTATAATCGTCGTGACCACCGGTTTTATAGTGATTAGTAGTAGTCACCCATATTTTTACAGTTCCCTTTTTATCATAAGCCTTCCAACCCAGTTGCAGCTGATCCTTCACTAAGCTCGCAGTGGGCTGCGCCAGTGAAATAGCGCCAGTCAGCGGCACGCCATCCAGTTCACGCGCATTCTCAACAGGAATAGAGATATTCATAAACCGCGCAATAGACGGCAGGATATCTACAATACCTGGTTGCGCCGTTTTAAAGTAAGGATTCAATCCTTTTGCATTGGTAACGATCCAGGTGGTCCGCTCCCGGTCAGATTGCCCGCCGTGGCCATGCCCGCCATGTGCATCACGACCATGATCCGTGGTGATATAGATCTGCCAGTCTTCATTAAACTTCGCCCGCCTGTATTCCATCGCATCCCAGATTTTACCTACCATATCGTCTGTCATCCGCACGGCCGTATCCATCCGCTCACCGGTGCCATAACGATGTCCCATGTCGTCGCTGTACTCCAGGTAAACCCAGGTCATATCAGGTGCATCACTTCTTACAAAATCTGCAGCTTTATCCACAACTGTTTCATCAATCAGGTGGATATACCAGCTGTCTTTATCATGCGGAAACCGCACGGTATCAAGTTCCAGCCCGTCCACTGCATGATCAATATGCAGGTTGCCCGTTTGCGCTAATCCATCTCCCACCAGTTTGGTGCGGTTATCCAGCCAGGTGGAAAAAATAGCGGTCTTCTTTTCAGGATAAGCCGATTTAAAAAAACGGAAGATGCTGGGATAGGCATAGTTCTGCGCGGCAATATCATTATCCCATACGTTGTGTTTATTCACCCACGTGCTGGTGAGCAAACTGTTGTAACCCACTGCTGAAATAGTAGGCGTTTGTGAGTACCCGTTCTTCTCCCCTCCTACGTAGGCACGGCGATACCCGCCTTCCTTCGCTATGCGCTTCAGGTGAGGAGTGGGTTGCGACTCAATCACATCTGCCGGAATACCATCCGCAATAATAAATAACACTTTGTGTTTCTTCTGCTGCGCCGATAACGAGGTAACTGTTAAGAGGCTCATAGCGAGGAATAAATACTTCATCGTTAACTGTTTAAGATTAGCTGATCGCAAGTAGCATAAAATAATAAAGCGAAGATAACAGCGAATATTAATTTTTCGCTATGATCTTCGCTTTAAAAAGAAATCTAAAAAAACTACTTCAGATTGGCATCAAAATAATCCGTGATCTTCTGCATCAGGTGAACCCTGTCTTTTCCCAATACATTATGTAAATGTCCCGGATATACGAAATAATCTACCTGTACTTCGTTGTCTACACAGGCTTTCAGGAAATCCAGCGAATGCTGCCAAACCACTACATCATCATTGGTGCCGTGGATCAGCATCAGCTTCCCCTTCAGATTCTTTGTTTTGGTAAGCAGGTTGGAACTGGCGTAGCCTTCCGGGTTTTCCTGCGGCGTATCCATATAGCGTTCGGTATACATAATTTCATACATGCTCCAGTCGAT
The DNA here is from genome assembly GCF_900168065.1 of Chitinophaga ginsengisegetis. GTDB lineage: Bacteria > Bacteroidota > Bacteroidia > Chitinophagales > Chitinophagaceae > Chitinophaga > Chitinophaga ginsengisegetis. The sequence continues at coordinate 1,003,653 of NZ_FUZZ01000001.1, forward strand.
CACCGGCCCGCCGGCTACTCCCACCTGGAACACATCCGGATGACGCAGCATCAGCGATGTCGTCATGAAACCGCCAAAGCTCCAGCCATGTACGCCCATCTTTTGCTGATTAATATATGGCAGCGACTTCAGGTAAGCCACGCCCTGTAGCTGATCATTCATTTCCACCGTACCCAGCTGCCGGAAAGTGGCCTGTTCAAAAGCCTTTCCACGGTTATCGCTGCCACGGCCATCCATTGTAAAAATCACGTAGCCATGCTGCGCCATGTATTCATACCAGAGGTTACCGCTGTAGGGGTAAGTATTACGGATCAACTGCACATTAGGCCCGTTATACAGGTATACAATTACCGGGTAGGTTTTGGTAGAATCAAAGTTCACCGGCAGAATCAGTTTACCATATAAAGGCGTACCGTCATCAGCTTTCAGGGTTACCTGCCTGATTTGCGGACGCTGAAAATCTTTCAGCGGATCGGCAGCAGTAATAATATTTTGTTCAAATTTACCAGTGGTGGCAGTTACCGTCGCTACATAAGGTGTGGTACCGGAACTGTAAGCATCCAGTACGTAGCTGCCATCGGTGCTGGCCTGTGCATCATGCCAGCCGGCTGCTTTATCCAATGGGGAAAGCGCAGCTGCTTTCTGTTTATAATTAATCTTATACAGGTGTTTTTCCATCGGGCTTTCTTTAGAAGCCGTTAAGATGATTTCATTTTTCTTCGGATTAAAACCCGTTAGTTCATTTACCACCCAATTGCCTGCGGTAATCTCCCGCAGCTGTTGTCCGTTGGTATTATAGAGATACAAATGGTTATAGCCACTTTTTTCGCTCCACCAGATAAACTGATCGGTTGTGCCGGGAACAAAAGTTAACGGATGGGTAGGATGCACATATTTGGCATCTGTTTCTTCAAATAATGTTTTTACCAGCTCACCGGTGGCTGCACTATATTGGTTCAGCCACAAGTGATTTTGTTCACGGTTCAGCAGCGCAACGTAAACGGATTGCTGATCAGGCGCCCAGGTAACACAGGTCAGGTAATGATCTGCCGGTCCGCCGGTTTTCAGGAAAATAGTTTTTTGGGTAGATGGCTGATAAATACCGAGTGTTACCTCATGTGATGTACCGCCTGCCATCGGGTATTTGATGTTGGTATTATGCGCGGGCGTTACCGACCAGTCGATGACCGGGTAATCATTTACCATACGCTGATCCATGCGGTAAAATGCCAGCTGATCGCCTTTGGGAGAGAAGAAAATACCTTTATCGATGCCAAATTCCTCGCGGTGAACGCTTTTTCCATTCACAATATTGATATCGGCGTCGTTGGTAACTGCCTGTACATTGCCTTCAGCAGTGCGGATAAAGAGGTTATTCTTTTCGGTCCAGGCAATCTGGCCGCTTTGGTTATTCACCGTTACATTCTCTGCTTCTTTGGGCAATTCGCACCAATGGCTGAATTGTATGATGCCATTTTGCAGTTGTCCTTTATACAGCGTGTTACCAATGGAAAACCAGGCGCTGGTAGCGGATAACCAATGCAGCGGAGGTACGCCGCGTAAAGGTTTGGAAGAAAATAACTGTTCATTGAGCCGGGGCAGTGTAAGCAGGGTATCTGTTTTACCGGCGGGTAGTGCCACCTTTATCCAGGCGTAATTATCTTTTTCGGATAGTACCCGGGTGTAGGCGTTTTCGCCGGGCACCCATTCAAACTGTTTTAACCGTTCGGGGGCCAGTTGCTGCCGGAGCCCGTTGGTGGCTTCCGTCATGGTGTACTGACGCTGCTGGCCATAGGTATATTGTAGCCCACCCGTCATCCATCCTGTCAAAAGCAATAGGAAAGCTTTCTTCATCCTTCTTTTTGGGGAGCTAAATTAAGGTTTTACCCGTTACGCGCTCACAAGATGTTTTTTCACCCATTCCCTTTCTTCGGGCAACAGGTAGTCGGCTCTTTTTTCTGTAATCCAGGAAAATGTTTTTTTCACATCCGACTTCGCGGTGCGGAATCGGAACAGGAATTCCATGCCCAGCATCAGGTCTGTAAAGCCATTCTTCACGGTTTCTATCGTCATCCGGGCGCTGCTGCGTCTTTTTGATAACAGTTCGGTAATACGAGCGGTTACTGCCTGGATCGCGTTTTCGTCGGCGTATTTGTAAATGGCTTCCATCGCTTCAAACTTGAGTTGTCCGCGCATGAGGCAGCGTGTATAAAACATGGCTTCCTTCTCTTTCTCAATATCAGCAATGGCAGCGAAGGCCAGGCTTTTCACATCCTGGCGGTGATATTCCAGGAGCCTGCGCAGGGCGGGTACACTTTTCTGGGTACCTACTTTATGAAGCAACAGGGTAATATAATAGATGTCGTATTCATTCACGGTGCGCTTCAGCAGGTTCAGGGCCCAGTCTTCCACCGAAGGATGGCGGGTACCTCTGAGCGCCAGCAGGGCGGAGCGGCGGATATTATTATTGAGTGAAAGCGTATTATTTAGTAACGGTTCCAGGTTAATATAGCCTGGTATGGCCAATCCACGTTCCAGGTCCTGCTGCATGGCTGTGATCATATCAGCATCCTGTTCAATTCTGAGCCGGTCCAACAGGAAACGGATCACTTCCGGATCATTGGTGTTCCTGGAAAGCTGGGTGATAATAAAGCAGGCGGCGCGGCGCTTATCTTTGTCGGGCTCCTGCTCAATGTATTGATAAAGTAGGGGTATATAAGCGTGATTAGCGAGTTGTTCTGCTTCGCGGAGGGCTTGCCAGCTGGTCGTCTGGCCATTATGCAATTGTTCTGAGCGGTCGCATATCCGTGCTACGAGGTTAGAAAGGTAGTCAATCATCAGTAGTTATTTTGATCTGCTACCCCTGCATTTTCAATTATCATACCAACCTGAACAGCCATCCGAAAAGTAGGGCGCCCCTCCCTTCAACAATTAACAGTTTTATGTTACATTTGCCCCTGTATTTTCGGACCGGTTATAGAACGTAAAGCATGCACATACTACTCAAGAACGTAAAGATCATAGCGCCTTCCTCACCCTTGCACGGGCAGCAAAAAGACATTTCTATTCAGAACGGCATCATTCAGCAGGTGGGCAACAACCTCGAAGATGCACGGGCCACGGTCATTTCAGGTGATAACCTGCATGTTTCCGCCGGCTGGATGGATGTTTTCGCCCATTTCTGCGACCCCGGACAGGAACACAAAGAAGATCTGCAAAGCGGCATCAAGGCTGCTGCTACGGGTGGATATACCACCGTGATGGTAGTACCTAACACCCAGCCCGCCCTGCATACCAAACCGCAAATCGAATACGTACTGAGCAGATCCCGTCATTCGGCGGCCACAGTATTGCCAATTGGCGCTGCTACTAAAAACCTGGAAGGTACCGGCCTCGCCGAAATGTATGAAATGCAGCAGGCAGGCGCCGTAGCCTTCTCCGATGGCCTTAAACCTTTGCAGTCGCCCGGCCTCATGCTCAAAGCGCTGCAATACATCAAAGCATTCGACGGCACCCTCATACAACTGCCGGATGACCAGAGCATTTCCGCGCATGGACTCATGCACGAAGGCATCTACTCCACCCAGCTGGGAATGCCCGGCAAACCAGCGCTGGCAGAAGAACTCATTATTCAGCGCGACCTTGAACTGGCGAAATATACGGACTCACGCATCCACTTTACCGGTATAAGTACCCGCAAATCGGTGGAAATGATCGCCGCCGCCAAAGCAGCAGGGATCAAAGTAACTTGCTCGGTAACGCCTTACCACCTGTCTTTAACCGATGCCCAGCTCATCAACTACGATACCCACCTGAAGGTAAATCCGCCGCTGCGCAGTGCAGATGATGTGAAAGCCCTGCAGGAAGCCGTTTTACACGGTACTATAGATTGCATCGCCACCCATCACACACCGCAGGACTGGGACGCTAAGCAGGTGGAGTTTGAATACGCCAAAAACGGGATGATCGGCCTGGAAAGCGCTTTCGGCGTAATAAGGCAATACCTGCCCCAGCTGCCGCTGGAACAGCTGATCAACATGCTTACCATTCACCCCCGGAAAATATTCGGCTTGCCACAGCCTGCCCTGCAGGAAGGCGCCGCCGCCAATCTTACTATCTTTGACCCGGAAGCCAGCTGGCAGTTTACCAAAGCCCACATCGCTTCCCGGTCCAAAAATTCAGCGTATATTGGCGAACAACTGAAGGGGAAAGTACATGCCACAGTGAATGGACCCGTATTTCATTTAAATAATTAACCTATATGCAGAAAAGTTCTAACCCAGGCCTGTTATGGGGCGTAGTGGGAGGCGTATCCCTGATATTCCTGAACGTAATTACCTACATCGCCGGCCCATCTGTACTGTTTGCATGGTGGAACAGCGTGTTGCAACTGGCAGTGTTTATCGTCATTGCAATATTCGCCGGCCTGGAAGCAAGAAAACAACAGGGAGGTTATATCGGTTTTAAAGAAGTACTGAAACCCGTGTTCACGGCGTTTATCATCGGAACCGCCTTTATCACCGTTTACCAGTATATCCTGTATAAATATATTGATCCATCACTGGTAGGCGCACTGAAAGATAACCTGCTGGAGTCTACAGAAAAGTGGATGCACAAATTCAAAGCCCCGCAGGAGGAAATTGATAAACAACTGGATGAATTAAGCAAAACCGACTTCAACGTTGGTATTAAAAAATCATTCATGGACTTTCTGAAGGGAATTATATTCTATTTTGCAGTATCAGCAATCATTGCGCTGATCATACGCAGGAAACCGGCCGAAAGACCATTATAATACTATTCTGTTAAGATGAACATATCCGTAATCGTTCCTTTAAAAAACGAAGAAGAATCCCTGCCGGAACTTGCCGCATGGATTGAAAGAGTGATGGACGCACACCATTTCACCTACGAGGTATGGATGGTAGACGATGGCAGTACCGACGACTCATGGGCCGTTATACAACAACTGGCTGCGCAGAATCCCCTTGTAAAAGGGATCAAGTTCCAGCGCAACTATGGCAAGTCGGCCGCCCTCAACGAAGGCTTCAATGCGGCACAGGGAGATGTAGTGATCACAATGGATGCCGACCTCCAGGATAGCCCGGATGAAATACCTGAACTCTACCGCATGATCGTGGAAGAAGGATTCGACCTCGTGAGCGGCTGGAAAAAGAAACGTTACGATAATGCCTTCACCAAAAATCTTCCTTCAAAATTATACAACTACACCACTACCCGCATGAGCGGCGTGAAGCTGCACGACATGAACTGCGGTCTGAAAGCCTATCGTAAAAAAGTAGTGAAGTCCATAGAAGTATACGGGGAAATGCACCGCTATATCCCCGTTATCGCCAAATGGAACGGCTTCCGTAAAATCGGGGAAAAAGTAGTGGAACACCGCGCCCGCAAATATGGGGTCACCAAATTCGGATTGGAACGTTTTATCAACGGCTTCCTGGATCTGGCCACCATCATGTTTATCGGCAAATTCGGCAAACGCCCCATGCACCTCTTCGGCGCACTGGGCTCCCTCTCCTTCTTCGTGGGATTTGTAGTAGCCGCTTACCTCGCACTGGCAAAAATATTCTTTGATAAAGTAAATATGACCGACAGGCCCCTGTTCTATTTCGGGCTGCTTTGTATGATCATCGGTTCCCAGTTATTCCTCACCGGTTTTATCGGCGAGCTGGTAACACGCAATGCCACCGAACGTAATTCTTACCTGGTGGAAGAGCGGATGGATCATACCAGTAATGTTACGGATGAAGAGTTGCAGTTATCACACCAACATAACCGCAGACGCTGATCCGCTCATTCACTATCGTTATCTGAATCTATGGCTAACAAAAAGAAAATACTTATTTTAGGTACAGCCTACCCTTTCCGGGGTGGGCTGGCTGCTTATAACGAGCGACTCGCAGAAGAACTCCAGCAAACAGATGAGGTGGAAATATGGACCTTTACCATACAATACCCCAAATTCTTTTTCCCCGGAAAAAGCCAGTTCTCTACCGACCCCGCTCCGGCACATCTCCGCATCAAAAGACTGATCAACTCCGTAAATCCGCTGAACTGGTTAATAACCGGCCGCAAGATCCGGAAAATGAACCCGGATATCATCATCACCAAATACTGGCTGCCCATCATGGGCCCGGCTTTAGGCTCCCTGCTCCGGTTAGGCAAAAGAAAACATACCAAAGTAATTGCGGTACTGGATAACGTAGTGCCGCATGAAAAAAGACCCGGGGATGTTGCTTTTACAAAGTATTTCCTGAAACCGGTAGATGCCTTCGTTGCCATGAGCCAGTCGGTGCTCAACGACCTGCGCGTGTTTGAACCAGTGAAAAAAGCCTCGCTTATTCCGCATCCTATCTACGATAACTACGGCGCCCTGATATCCAAAGAAGAAGCCCGCGCCCAGCTGAAACTGAACCCGGGCAAAAAATATATTCTTTTCTTTGGCTTTATCCGCCAGTATAAAGGTCTTGATCTCCTGCTGCAGGCAATGGCGGATGAAAGACTGAAAAAGCTGGATGTACACGCCATCGTAGCCGGTGAATATTATGAAGATGCAGCCCCCTACCTGGAACTGCTGAATAAACTGCAACTGGGCGACCGTGTGCTGATGCACACCGATTTCATTCCCAACGAAGCTGTTAAAAATTATTTCTGTGCCGCCGACCTGGTGGTACAACCCTATAAAAGCGCTACCCAGAGCGGCATTTCACAGATCGCCTATCACTTTGAAAAACCAATGGTGGTAACCAATGTAGGCGGCCTCGTGGAAATGGTGCCGGACGGCGTGGTAGGATTCCAGGCAGAACCGGAACCAGCATCTATTGCCGCCGCCATCGAAAAATATTTCGTGGAAAACCGCGAAGCGGATATGGTGGAAGCCCTCCGGAAAGAGAAACTGCAGTATTCGTGGGCCAGGCTGGCAAAAGAAATTCATACGCTGGCAGCGGATCGCTGACGGTAGTGAATACAGCGGCATCATAATTGTTGACTACATCGCCAACAAACTAAACCTGACAACTAGCATGATTTACAGAAGCAAAGCTCCTTTACGTATAGGTCTTGCCGGTGGTGGCACAGATGTAAGCCCGTATTCGGACTTATACGGTGGCGCCATTCTCAACGCCACCATTTCTTTATATGCACGCGCATCTATTGAACCACTTCAGAACGGACAAGTGATTTTTGACTGTGCAGACAGAAGGGAAACCGCTACTTATGATGCCGTATACCCTTTACCGTTAGATGGCAAACTGGATATCCTCAAAGGCGTAATTAACCGCGTACAAAAAGATTATGGTTCCCTGCCAGCTACCGGTTTTAAACTCACCACCTTTGTAGATGCACCTGCCGGCTCCGGCCTCGGCACCTCTTCTACCCTCGTGGTAGCCGTACTGGGCGCATTTGCCGAATGGCTGAAATTACCGCTGGGAGAATATGACATGGCGCATCTCGCCTATTCTATTGAACGCGAAGACCTGAACCAGGCCGGCGGTAAACAGGACCAATACGCAGCCACCTTTGGCGGTGTAAACTTCATGGAGTTTTATAAAGATGATAAAGTAATTGTAAATCCCCTGCGGATCAAAGAAATAAATCTCCATGAACTGGAAAATAACCTGGTATTGTTCTACACATCTACCAGCCGGTTATCTTCCTCCATCATCTCCGAACAACAAAAAAATGTAACCGATAAAAAGGATACTTCCATAGAAGCCATGCACCAGCTGAAAGAACAGGCGGTGATGATGAAGGAAGCACTACTTCGGGGTACCATCGATAAAATCGGTGAAATCCTGAACTACGGTTTTGAAAATAAAAAGAAGATGGCCCACGGCATCACCAATCCCCAGCTCGATGAAATTTACGACGCTGCCCGCAAAGCCGGCGCCAGCGGCGGTAAAATTTCAGGCGCCGGCGGTGGCGGATTCATGATCTTCTATTGTCCGAAAAATACGCGCTTCGCCGTAGTAGACGCACTAAGCGGTTTTGGCGGAGATGTAAAACGCTATACCTTTACCAATCACGGTATTCAAACGTGGAGCATTTAAGGGCACAACAAATCAAAAAATCTGCTGATGAAACAATTCATTGCCAATAAGATCCGGGAAAGCATCGCTGTAAAAGAAGCTATCTGCCAGGATGAACCGTTGTTAAATACCATCAAACTGGTAGCAGAAGCCATTACACACAGCCTGCAAACCGATCATAAAATCCTTTTCTGCGGTAACGGCGGCAGCGCCGCAGATGCACAACACCTGGCCGCAGAATTTTCCGGCCGGTTTTATAAAGACCGCCAGCCACTGTATGCAGAGGCACTGCATTGCAATACTTCTTATATCACCGCAGTAGGTAACGACTACGGCTACGACCAGGTATATGCCCGCATCCTGAAAGGCATCGGCCGCCCGGGAGACGTGCTGGTAGGCATTTCTACCTCCGGTAACTCGGCCAATATCCTGGAAGCCATCAAGGTGGCAAAGGAACAGGGAATGATTGTGGTAAGCATGACCGGCGCCACCGGCGGCAAAATGAAAGAAGGAAGCGATTACCTGGTCAATATCCCCTCCGGCGATACGCCCCGCATACAGGAAGCACATATCACCGTAGGACATATTATTTGCGAAATAGTGGAAAACAACCTGTTTGGCGCATGACGAGAGAATGTATCGTACTCGCCGGGGGCCTCGGCACCCGCCTCAGAAGCGTAGTGGCCGACAAGCCTAAATGCATGGCTCCCCTCGGTGAACATCCTTTTTTATATTACCTGCTGCAATACCTGCACAAACAAGGCATTAACCACGCGGTACTGTCGCTCGGCTACCTGTCTGAACAGGTTATAAACTGGTGCAACAGCATGGAATTGCCACTACGTGTATCCTTTACCGTAGAACCGGAACCATTAGGCACTGGCGGCGGTATCATCAATGCCCTGTCTGCCGTAAAAGGCAACGAGATCTTCATCGTTAACGGGGATACTTATTTTGATGTGGACCTCGCTGCATTCAATAACTTTCACCAGGCCCACCAAAGCCCCCTGTCACTGGCGCTGAAACCCATGAAACAGTTTGATCGCTATGGCAGCATCCAGCTGGATGAACAGCAGCAGATCACCCGGTTCCATGAAAAAAAATACTGTGAAGAAGGATTGATCAATGGCGGCATCTACCGCACTTCCGCCGGTTTCCTGGAAAGCTTGTCGCTGCCGGAGAAATTCTCCTTTGAGAAAGAAGTACTGGAGCCCGGCGCACACGCAGGAAAATTATACGGTTTCATCAGCGATACCTATTTCATCGATATCGGTATCCCGGAAGATTACGAAGCAGCAAAAAAAGTATTGGTATCATGACCCTATTCCTCGACAGAGACGGCGTAATCAACGATGAAATCCGCGACGGATACGTACTCCGGCCGGATATGTTTCACTTCAGTGAAGGCGTGCTGGCCGCTATGCCCATCCTTGCCAACCGTTTCGAACGTATTATTGTGATCACCAACCAACGCTGTATTGGCCGCGGACTGCTCACTACAGCGGGCTTACAGGAAATCCATACACAAATGCTGCAGCAAATTGAGCGGCACGGCGGCAAAATAGACGGCATTTATTTTTGCCCGGACGTAGATAGCAACAGTCCTTGCCGTAAACCCGCCACGGGCATGGGTATGCAGGCAAAACACGACTTCCCGGATATTGATTTCAGCACTTCCGTAATGGTGGGCAATACATTAAGCGATATGCAGTTCGGGAAAAGCCTGGGCATGCAAACCATCTTTATCCCGTCTACCCGTCCTGAAACACCCTTTCCACACCCGCTGATCGATCAGCGATATCAAAACCTGCTGCAGTTTGCACAGGCTGTACAATAATTCTCAGCCGTAACCGTATAATAGATATGGCAAAAAAACCACTACTGTCACTGCTCCTCGTGTTTATCTCCCTGCTGGCCCTGGCACAGCAGCCGGATGCAGCAGGACTGAAACAGTTAATGCGTAACCAGGATACCCTGCAGGTCCTTAGTCAGGATATCTTCAACGGAAAAGGCGATGATGGCCGGCAACGGGCTACGGAAGCATTCATTCCGCTGCTGGTAAGAACATTGAAAACAAAATACTCCTTCCGTTTTCCGTTCGATTCCCTGAAAACAATCTCCATACAATATCCGCAGGACAGCACCTTCCGCATCTTCACCTGGGCACTGGAACGTGAAAATGGCTTCTATCGCCATTTCGGCGCCATCCAGATGAATACCCCCGACGGCCAACTGAAACTCTTTCCCCTGTTTGATGCCTCCGATTATATTACCAACACCGATACCATCGGCGATAACAAGTCCTGGTACGGCTGTCTCTATTACAATATTGTACACCGCCATTATTTCAACAAAGAGTATTATACCCTCTTTGGCTGGGATGCCAACAATCCCCGCAGCCAGAAGAAAATAGTGGAAATGCTCACGTTTAAAAATGGTACCCCTGTACTGGGCGGCCCGTTTTTTAGTTTTGCGGAAGACAGCACGCCCAAACCCACGCGCAACCGCTTTATCATTGAATATAAAAAAGAAAGCACCGCTACGCTCAACTATAACAAGGAACTGGATATGATCGTGTTTGATCACCTCATCTCTGAAACCAATGAGCCCATGAAGAAATTCACCTACGTAACCGATATGGACTACGAAGGCTTCAAATGGCAGGCCGGCAAATGGATGCATGTAAACAAGATTTTCCATGATGCCATCCCGCTTGGCAAAGGTGCTCCTACTCCGCAACCGCTGGATCAGAAGAAAAAAAGTATGACCCAGCCTAAGTCGGCAGAAGATTTTCAACAGGAAACACCAAAGAAACCCGCACAAAAGAAGAAACAATAAAGCAATCACATGGCAGCAACGGACAACGAATCAACATACATCAGGGCTATCAGGCTATTCAATATCAACGAAACAGACTGCTCCTTTGAAACCGGTAAGATCCCGACCCGGAACAAAATTGATGTGAGCTATTTCTTTTGTCAGACCGGAACCGGTCAGCTGGAAAATATTCCGCACCCCGCGCCCCGGCGCCAGTTTGTGGTAACGCTGAAAGGCAGACTCAGATTTACCGTTACCAACGGCGACAGCTTTATCCTTGAACCCGGTATTATCCTTATCGCAGAAGATATCGACGGCCCCGGCCACACCTGGGAAGTAACCGACGGTAACGAATGGGAACGGATCTATATCCCCCTGGATATGGAAAGCAACAATAACTTTATTGCCGATCCCAGTTAATACCCCATCTAAAAAAAATGATTTTTTTTCTTTAAAAGAACAATCATTCTCCTATATTTGCATTATAAAAGAGCGAACATTCATTTATCAACTACACTATAATGCAACTTAATCACTTAAACCTCAGCGTAAAAAATGTGCCTGCAACCCGGGCACTATTTGAAACCTACTTCGATTTTATCTGCGTCGACCCAAAACTGAACGATACCTTATCCGTTTTAAATGGCCCCGGTGGATTTATCCTGGTACTCATGAACCAGCGCATGAATGAGAAAGGAAATCACACCTACCCGGATACTTTTCACATAGGATTTTACCTGGAAGATGAAGCCGCAGTAACTGCCACCTGGGAGCGACTGCAAAGCGGAGGTATTGTACTGGACCAGGTGCCGCAGATCATGCGTAAAACCTTCGGCTTTTACTTTACTTTCGATACCATCATGATCGAAGTAACCACCCCCATCAAAGATTAAAAACAACTTTATGCAATCCGAAATAGACCAAAAGCTGCCTATCGGCTGGTACCTGAAGGAAGCCGACAGCCTGATTACCCACTACACCAATATAGCTTTTGAATCCTTTGGCATCAACAGGTTTCACTGGCAGGTATTGAAAAATATAGATAAGCACGGGAAGATTTCCAAAGAGCTGTTTTATCACCAGGTAAACCGCTTCCTCACCGAAACGGAGCTGGAAGAAGTCCTGGCAACATTGCTCAACCGCAACTGGATCCAACATACCGATGATCTCTATTCCTTTACAGATACCGGGAAACAGGAGTATGCGGCTATCGAAGCCCTCCAGATGCAAAACCGGGAAAAAGTAATGGAAGGTATCACAACAGAAGAATATCTTACGGCCATCAACTTCCTGGAAAAAATGATCAAAAACCTGGGCGGCAAAATATAATCATCTTACAAAAACAAAAAAGCGGACAGCATTATTTGCTATCCGCTTTTTATATCTTCCACAACAGGCAACTAGAACAATTCTCCCTGTCCGCCTGCCGGTCCTTCTTCATTCGGATCAGGATCTTCATCTTCAGACAATAACTCCGCACTGATCAGATCATCCCCTGCAATCCTTGTTCCCACTGCCTTCCAGCCGGTAACCTCCACAAATTCGGAGAGGTCTATTTCCTCTTCTTCCGGACTGCGTTTCTTACCTGTTTTCAGCAACACCACAGGCTGGGTATGCGTGGTCACCATTTCCAGGTAATTATTCGCGCCCTCCTTGATGAAGTTGAACTTATTATTCAGTGTCTGCGTTTCAATCCGAAAACGTTTCACATTGAACTGCTTCTTATCCGCGTCAAAGTAAATAGCCGTTACCGTCTTTTCCGGGTTGAACTTCTCAATATACACTACATCATTCGACTCGTACCGGTTGGTAAGATCGTAGTTCGTCAACTCATAGGTACCGTTTTTAAAGGCAACAAAGATCTTGTCTTCCCCTTCAAAAGCGCCAATATACACGCCACGTTCTTCTGTATTCAAACGACCGGTTTCTGTATCGTACCAGATCTTTTGCCCGGCCAGCGTAGATACCCCTTTCTCCTTAAACTTCACGCCACGGATAGGGTATTTGGTTACCACGTTACCCATAGAGCTACGTCCCTTGATCGCAATGGTTTCAAAAAACAGGTCGAACTCCTTGTTACGCGCGCTGCAGTTCGGACTCAGCTTGATGGTCACCACTTCTGCTTCCCCGTTAGGGTTGGAAGAGAAGTAATGCACTTTGGAATTTTTCTCCCCTTTATGCGCCAGGTCATATTCTTTGTCGCGGGTAACACCCGTCACATTGAAACGTTTGGCATAGCTCACGCCTGTTTTACCTTCTACATAAATCATGTTGTAGGTAGTACGCTCGTCATTCTTACGGAAAATGTCCACATGAATGATATCCTTGCCCACAAAGGTTTTATCGGCTACTTTCGTCACCAGCATTTTACCATCCCGGCGGAATACGATAATGCTGTCCAGGTCAGAACAATCTGCCACAAACTCATCTTTCTTCAGCGAAGTACCAATGAAACCATCTGCACGGTTCACATATATTTTAGTGTTGGCAATAGCTACCTGCGCTACCTGGATGTTGTCAAATGTTTTAATCACCGTTTTACGTTCACGGCCTTTACCATACTTCTTCAGCAGGTTGTCGTAATAAGCCACGGTGTAATCGGTGAGGTTCGCCAGGTTGTTCTTCACCTCTTTAATTTCCGCTTCAATACCTTTGATCTGTTCATTCAGCTCATTGATATCCAAACGGTAAATACGGCGTACAGGCTTTTCCGTTAGTTTCACAATATCTTCGCGGGTAATTTCGCGTTTCAGTTGTTTCTTATACGGTGTAAATCCTTTATCAATAGCATTCAGCACGGTTTCCCAGTCCTTATGCTTTTGCTCCAGTTCCTTGTAGATCCCTTTTTCAAAGAAGAGTTTTTCCAGGGAGGTATAGTGCCATTTTTCCTGCAGTTCCGCCAGTTTAATTTCCAGTTCCTGCTTCAGCAGGTCTTTGGTATAATCAGCGGAAGATTTCAGCAAATCGGAAGCCGTGAGGAACTGTGGTTTATCATTTACGATCACACAGGCATTCGGGGAAATGGAAATTTCACAATCCGTGAATGCATACAGCGCATCAATGGTAATATCCGGTGAAATACCCGGCGCCAGCTGCACTTCAATTTCCACTTCCGCAGCGGTGTTATCCACTACTTTCTTGATCTTGATCTTACCGTTGTCATTGGCTTTTACGATAGACTCCATCAGCTGCGTGGTGGTGATACCATAAGGTACATCCTTGATCAGCAGCGTCTTTTTGTCTTTCTCTTCAATATGTGCGCGTACCCTTACTTTACCACCGCGTTTACCATCGTTATAGCTGGCAATATCCACCATCCCACCGGTAACAAAATCGGGGAACAGTTCAAACTTTTTGCCACGGAGGTATTTTATCGAAGCATCTATGAGTTCGATGAAATTGTGTGGTAATATTTTGGTAGATAAACCAACCGCGATACCTTCCGCTCCCTGTGCCAATAGCAGCGGGAACTTCATCGGTAATGCCAGTGGCTCATTTTTACGGCCGTCGTAGCTGAGCTGCCAGGAAGTAGTTTTAGGATTAAATGCAACATCCAGTGCAAACTTCGACAGGCGCGCCTCAATATACCTGGCTGCTGCCGCATCATCACCGGTTCTTACATCGCCCCAGTTACCCTGGGTATCAATCAGCAGGTCTTTTTGTCCGAGGTTAACAATAGCATCACTGATAGAAGCATCCCCATGCGGGTGATACTGCATCGTTTGCCCGATCACGTTGGCCACTTTATTATAACGGCCATCGTCCATTTCTCTCATGGCGTGCAGGATACGACGCTGTACGGGCTTCAGCCCATCTTCCATGCTGGGCACCGCCCGCTCCAGGATTACATAAGAGGCGTAATCCAGGAACCAGCTCTCATACATGCCTCCAACGTGGATGACATTGTGCAGAGATTCGTCTGATGTTTTATTTTCCATGTCCATGTATAATACACTTACGGTTTTACGTTAATCATTTTTTCAAAATCCTCCCGCCAGATACGTACACTGTCTTTCTGTACATCTTCAAGGGAATTCAGTTCTATAAAGCAGCAATCTGTAATGGCAACCAGCTGATGCCATACATTCACAGGTACTTCTACCCTGGCCGGCGCCGTTACCTCCGTGGTCACTATTTCATGGCCTCCAAGCGCACACCAGTGAATGGCCGCCTTGCCGGTAAACAGGTACAGTACCTCCGGGTTTTTATTGTCGCTTTTACCTTCGTGATAATGCTGACCGCTGCTGCTGCCGGCATTCCGGTAGCAAACCAGGAAATCGCCCGTACGGTTGCAGTTCCAGAAATAACCGCTGCCGCGGTCATCAGCACCCATCAGTTCCAGTGACGTTACGGTTATCATACGGTTGTTGGATTTTCAATGGTTTCTCCCGGCAGCTTCACTTCAAAATCACGGATGGTTTTCAGATCGCCCCTGCTCTCCAGCTTGCCTTCGCGGATCAGCTCTTTCAGCCGCCAGCCCAGGAACTGGTCCATCACAGGGTATTTCAGCTTACCGGTTACCTGCTGCACTACCCGCCATGCTTTTACAAACTCTTTTCCACTCTGCGCCAGTAACTCCTTGTCGTAAAACAGCGTGGGTTCTCCTTTGATCTTCTTTCCTCCTTCCAGTAAACGGATACCTGCATTCTCATTCATCAGGCGATGCCACTCATCGCCATCCAGCTCGTATTCTGCCAGTGAAATAGCACGCGCCAGTTTCTTTGCCTTCAGGAATTCCTTTGGCAATATCTGGTGCAGATGGGTAGGATAAAACACCGCTCCCTTTTCATTCAGGAAAGGCAGGTTGTTGAGGTAAATAATATGGATGCGTCCTGCAAAATCATACAGCTGACTTACCAGCCAGTAGTACCCGCATACATCACGGGCGTTTTGCCCGGCCCATATCCATACTTCCTGTTCGGGGTCTTCCTTTAATTGCGCTTTCAGGGATTTAAAAAGATCGGCATCATCGGGATCACCGGTCAGGTCTTCCGCGGCTGATTCTTCACCGGCTGCCGGAGCCGCCGGTTCAATACCCGCCAGCTGCTGCCAGAAAAGGCGACGGCCGGCACGGCCCTCTTTGGTGTCCAGGATAAATAACGGTCCAACGGACAGATCATCTTCAAAACAGCGGATCTCTCCACTCATTTTCTCATCCATCGCTATCGCCTCTCCCAACACCGGAACTGAAGACTGACCAAAAACAATGTGTATTAAGCCCATATGCCTTTCTATACTGTTTCTTCTACTAAATCCTTTTCATACCGCAGGTTGTTGATGATAAACTCCTGGCGGGTCTGGGTATTTTTACCCATATAGTATTCCAGTAACTTCTGGACATGAATATCTTTCGATAAAATGATCGGCTCAATACGGATATCTTCCCCGATAAAACGGCCAAATTCATCCGGAGAAATTTCTCCCAATCCTTTGAAACGGGTGATCTCCGGCTTGTTGCCCAGCTTCTTTACCGCTTTCTGCTTCTCATCTTCATTATAACAGTAAATAGTTTGCTGCTTGTTACGCACGCGGAACAACGGCGTTTCCAGGATATATACGTGCCCGTTCTTTACCAGGTCAGGGAAAAACTGCAGGAAGAAAGTCAGCAGCAGCAAACGGATGTGCATACCATCTACGTCGGCATCGGTCGCCACCACAATGTTATTGTAGCGCAGCCCTTCCAGGCCGTCTTCAATATTCAACGCATGCTGCAGCAGGTTGAACTCCTCGTTCTCATATACTACCTTCTTGGTAAGCCCGAAACTGTTCAGCGGTTTACCACGCAAACTAAACACCGCCTGCGTTTCCACATTGCGCGACTTGGTAATGGAACCACTGGCAGAATCACCCTCTGTAATAAAGATGGTAGAATCCAATCTGCGCGCTTCCTGTTCTGCCTTATCTTTCCCGGTAAGCTCATCGTTCAGGTGCAAACGGCAGTCGCGCAGCTTCTTATTGTGAAGGTTCGCTTTCTTCGCTCTTTCATTCGCCAGTTTCTTGATACCGGCCAGCTCTTTACGCTCACGTTCACTCTGTTCAATACGCTTCTTCAGTGCATCAGCAATCGCCGGGTTACGGTGCAGGTAATCATCGAGGTGCTTGGAAAGGAACTCCAGTACAAACGCCTTTACAGACGGACCATTTTCAAAAACTACCTGTGAACCCAGCTTGGTTTTCGTTTGCGATTCAAACACCGGCTCCTGTACCCGGATGGATACCGCCGCACAAATAGAAGCCCTGATATCAGTAGCCTCATAATCTTTCTTGTAGAAGTCGCGCACCGTTTTTACAAACGCCTCGCGGAAAGCCGCCAGGTGCGTACCACCCTGGGTAGTATGCTGCCCGTTTACAAAAGAATAATACTCTTCTCCGTACTGGCTTTCATGGGTAATGGCTACCTCAATATCTTCTCCCTTCAGGTGAATGATCGGGTAACGCAGATCCTCTTCATTCGTTTTACGCTGCAGCAGATCCAGCAAACCATTCTTTGAAATGTATTTCTTGCCGTTAAAGCTAACGGTAAGACCCGCATTCAAAAAGCAATAGTTCCAGATCTGGTTCTCCAGGAATTCCGGGATAAAACGGTAGTTCTTAAATACCGTATCGTCCGGTGTAAACGTAACCAGGGTACCATTGGGTTCCGTAGTCGCGGTTTCTTTATGCTCTTTTATTAAAACCCCTCTTTCAAACTCAGCGGTTTTCATGCGGCCGTCACGAACAGACTGCACCTTGAAGTAGCTGGACAAAGCATTTACCGCTTTGGTACCCACCCCGTTCAAACCAACTGATTTCTGAAAGGCTTTGCTATCGTACTTCGCGCCGGTATTGATCTTACTCACTACATCCACCACCTTTCCCAAAGGAATCCCCCGGCCAAAATCCCGGATGGTGACGTGATGCTCCGTTACTTTGATATCCACCTGTTTGCCAAAGCCCATCGTATGCTCGTCAATACAGTTATCCGTTACCTCTTTAAGCAGGATGTAAATACCATCATCCATACTCGATCCATCACCCAGTTTACCGATATACATACCAGGCCGGAGGCGGATATGCTCCCGCCAGTCCAGCGACCGTATGGAGTCTTCCGTATAGGAAGCAAATAGATCTTTGTTATCCGTTTTGTCCGTGTTTGCCATAATATATTATAATTTCCAAAATACTATTGTTTCGCAGGTCATGCAATGTTTTGCAAGGATACTAAATCTTTTAGCAAAATCTGATTGCTGGCAAAAATAAAGGATTCAGGGAATCATCCCAAGTATAAGTTATACACTATGCTTACATTATTTATTACCAATGTATTAAGACTGTTAAATTTTATATTTCCGGGAGATAATGAACAGTTTTGGGGATTTTCGGGAAGTATCACATGAAAATGGTATAAAAAAAACTAATGTGAATGAATCCTTATATCAGAATTTTATTTATATTTACATAAGTCAACAATTTTGAGATATCCTAACCTATGTCCTTATGAAAATACTATTTCTAATCCTGCTTACCGCAGTTTTTCTGGTAGCACTCGTAGCTACTTACTTCATTAAAAAAGAAGAGGATAACAGCATCGGAAATAAATTCCTTCGCCTTATCCGGAAATTTGATGCATGGCAAATGATGCGATGATCAATTTTACCTGCTTTTACCAACAAACGGCTTTCATACAATATTCACAACTGGTCACATCAGCCTGGCAATAGCCATCAGGGAGTGTTATGTCTTAACCATATTACCTATTAACCGTAAATCCCTTATCCTATGAAAACTGGTCTGTTATTTAAACTTGCCTGCCTGTTGATTGCTGCTGTGGTATTATCTGTGCACCTGGTGTTCAAACCTAAAACAGAACACCGTTGAAAAACATTCAGGGATTTTATTGCTTCTTATTCAGAAAACAATAAAATCCCTGAATTACTGACTTATCTGTTATAATATTTGTTCACTGCATCAGTACGGCTACGTACGTGCAGCTTTTCGTAAATATTATGTACATGGCGTCTTACCGTTTCAATACTGATAAACAAGTTACTCGCAATTTCTTTGTACAAATAACCTTTCGACAACTGATCCAGGATTTCTTTTTCACGTGTAGTCAATGCTTCAAGCGCCGGATTCGGCTTGGCCTGCTTCTGGAAAAATGCCACCACCCTTCTCGCTATCTGCGAACTCATCGGGGAACCTCCATCATACAAATCACGGATAGCTTCCAGTAATTCGCCCGGAGATGTTTTCTTAAGAATATAACCACTTGCACCTGCCTCCAGCGCCATAAAGATTTTATCATCATCTTCATACACTGTCAGCATCATAAACTGCATATCAGGATGCTCCCGCTTTAACTGCGCAATACATTCAATACCATTCATGCCACCCGGCAGGTTGAAATCCATCAACACCACGTTAGGCATCAGTTGAGGGATTTGCTCCACGGCAGTTTCCGCATTATTGAATGTCCCTACACAGGCGTAACCGTCAGAACCATTAATCAGCAATTCCATAGCCGTGCGGATATCATGATTATCTTCTACTATCGCAATAGTGATAGTGTCCATGTTATCCTGGGACTTCTTCTTTGAGTATACCGTCATGTTTAAAAGGAATTATAACACTTAAATGTTATTAAAAACAAATGTATGTTAATTTAGTGGGATATCGAGAAAAACTATTGTTCCATTATTCGAGCTGATATCCGCATTTCCTCCAACTGATATCATTCTTTTCTGGATATTTTTTAATCCGTTTCCAAATAATCTAACCTTCTCCTGGTCAAATCCTTTTCCATTGTCCTTAATCATTATCGTCATATTTTTATGCATCTTCACTTCCACAATTACCTCTGTCGCCTTCGCATGTTTCACTACATTATGCAATGATTCTTTCACCGCCAGGTAAATATTCCTTCGTGTACCTCCACTCAGCTTAATGTTGGGAATCGTTTCAGGAATATAAAACTGATGCGTGATGTGCGCATGCTCCAGGAATTCTGCCGCAAAACTTCTCATATAAGCAATCAGGTTGGCCAGCGAATCATTGGATGAACTCATCGCCCAGATGATCTCACTCATCTTGTCCACCATCTCTCCCGCCGTTTCAGAAATACGCTCTACTTCCCGCGTCTGGGAAGGATCCTGGATTTTCCGTTTAGCCACTTCACTCAGCAACCGGATAGTAGATAACCCTGACCCAAGATCATCATGCATGTCACTGGAAATACGCGCCCGCTCCTGGTCTACCGCCTGCTCCTTTTCCAGCTTCAGCTTCTCATGCCGTATCTTATAATCCAGATACAGGGTGGAGAAATAATAAGCAATGCCCAGCAGCAGCAGCAATAGTAAAAACCGGAACCACAACGACTGCCAGAAAGGAATCCGGATCACGATCTCCAGCGTGGTAGGAACAGTACTCCAGATATCATCATTATTCGATGCTCTCAGCTTAAAAACATAACTGCCGGGATGCAGGTTGGTATAACGCGCCATCCTGAAAGTTCCGGCCTGCACCCAGTCCTCATCCGCGCCTTCCAGCTTATACTGCACCTTGTTCTTTAATGGATTGGTATACTCCAGCGGCACAAATTCTATCGCAATAGTATTCTGGTTATAAGGCAACTCTATTTTCTTCAGTAACGAAATAGCCGTGTCAGATTCGTAAGGCTTGTCCAGCACTTCCATCCGGCGGATGATCACTTTGGCATTGGATAAATTGTCGCGGAAATTTTTTGGATAAAATCCGTTTACACCACGGATACCACCAAAAAATAATTCGCCGTCGATTGACTTGTAAAATGCACCGGTGTTAAACTCGTTCGACTGTAATCCATCTTCATAATTATAAGTAGTGATTTCACCGGTCAACGGATTGATCTGCGACAACCCTTTATTATGACTCACCCAGATCCGGTCTTTATCATCCAGCAACACGCCGTACATATAATCATTGATCAGTTTGGGATTATCATAACTGTTGTAGTGTTGCTTGATGCGGCCTGCATCATCCAGGATGAACAATCCTTTATTAGTGGCCACCAGCAACTCTTTATGCGCATTTTTATTGATGGATTTTACAGTAGTGCCGGGAGCAAGAAACACGCTTTTCCAACGGGAGTCGGCCACACGTTTTATATACAGCGCCGATTTCGTACCCACGTACTGGTTACCCAGGTAGTCTTCATAAAAAGCAGTCAATACTTCATCCGAAAAATTATGTACTACCGCTACTTCGTATCCTTTCTCAGTATTATCAAACATCAGCAGGTAGCCGCCATAATTGAAATACAATTGTCCGTTGGTACGTTTAAACAGGAAGGGAAAAGGTGCAAGCTGCGTAGGTAAACCCAATGCCGTTACCTTTCCTGTAAGATCCAGGAAAGATTTGGTTTCTACATTGAACAACCCGATGTGCATACCCGCAAAGTGCAGCCAGAGCTGATCTCCATTCTCCCTGCAAATAGCGCCCAGATCGTTGCCGGGAAACTTCCCGGGATATAACTCATTGGAAATACGCTCCAGGAATTTTCCTCCATCTTCATAAATATTCAATCCGTCCCGCATCAGTCCCACATACAACTTGCCATCATCATGCTTGTACACAGCCTGCACCATGTTGTGCGTGATGTAAGGCGACCGGTAAAGGTTAAACACTTTTTTATGCGGGGAATATTTTTTCAGACCGTCGCCATCGGTGCCTACCCACATGTTATCGGCCACATCCCGGTAAAGCCATGATACATCATTGAACGACCGCGTTTCAAAAGTATTAAAGCTCACAATATGCCGCACAATTTCATTACGCGCAATACTGTATATCAGCACGCCATCGCTCCCGCCTATCCATACGTTGCCGTACTGATCCAGTTCAGACACAGCAGGAATGAATGGTTCCCCCTTTTCATTCTTCATATCAAAAACCAGGTCGCTGAATTTGTTGCGTTGCTTGTTAAAGAGCGTAATATGACCTGCACTGATGATGATCATGGAGTCTTTGTTCAGGTTACGCAACAACGGCTTATCGCCCACACCGGGCAAACAATAGGTGGAGATGCGGAGGTTTTTGATATTCAGGGAAAAAAGCTCGCCCTGATCTCCGTTCATCCAGATGGTATTCCCATCTTTCATAACCGCGGAAGGCAATATCCGTCTTTGTGTAAACTGCGGCGGATACAGGATGATACGGCGTATGGCGTAAGTGGTATTATCCAGCACGTAGATGCCTTTCATTGGTCGCCATACCCACAGCGTATTAGAGGCCGTGTCTTCTCCCAGGATCGCAAACTTCACATTACTATCACGTTCCGCGGCATTTACAATGGTGGTATCTTCCAGCAGTTTGCTAAAGTTGTTCTTGTATTTATCGTACACGCTGATCCCGTTGTTATGGGCCAGCAGCAGTTGGGAGCGACTGTCTTTATAAAAAGAAAAACCTTTATACCCTTTCAGATCAAAACGGTTGATAACCGCGCGGTTGCCGGTAGATCCGCGGGCTACCAGCTCTCCCTTTCCTTCGCCCGCCTTGTAAAGAGCGCTTGGTTTATACCGGTATTCATTAAAGGTATAGCCATCGAAACGGTTGATCCCGTCGCGGGTGGCAATCCACATAAATCCCTGATCGTCGCGGGTAATATCGAATACCGTGCTTTGAGAAAGGCCCTCATTAACGCTGTAGCTGTCAAAAATGTATGGTTTGTCCTGCGCATACAGTACCCCGGAGAAGAGTCCCCATATACAGCATAGGATAAACATTTTTAAGCGACGCGGTTGATGCACTGGAATATTGTTAATGAGTAAGCAGGTTAGGTAATCTGCAAATATATAAATCTGTGTCACACTTTGTAGCAATTTTGTAATTTTCTTCCCGGTAACAGATTGGGAATAAACGAAATACTTTATGAATACAGCCAACACTACATCCGGCAGGCCAGGCTTAGATACCCGGCAGTGGCCCTTTATCACTCACAAATGCAGGGCGCTGCGCCGCCTGTTGCTGTTGGGATGCTATACTTTAATATTTACGTTTCACCCGGCAGCCGCCCAGGAAACAGCAGCCGGTTATCATATAAACATCATATCGGCTACTCCGGTTCAAAGTATCCGGGGCCTCAGCGTGGTAACAGATGAGGTGGTATGGGCCTCCGGTACCGGCGGCAAGGTAGGCAGCAGCACCGACGGCGGTAAACACTGGAAATGGACCACCGTTACCGGTTGCGATAGCTGCGACTGGCGTTCGCTGTACGCTTTTAATGCCCGTAAAGCCATTGTATTGAATGCCGGCGCCCCGGCGCTGATTTTTTTAACGGAAGATGGGGGGAATTCCTGGAAGCAGGTATTCTACGATAACAGGCCGGGCATTTTCTTTGATGCCATGCAGTTTTTTAACGAACGGGAAGGTATCGCTATCGGTGATCCGATCGACGGGAAATTTACTGTCATCCGGACACATAACGGCGGCCGCAGCTGGAAAGCCGACCCCACGCCCACTTTGCCGGCCGCGGCAGAAGGAGAAGCCATCTTCGCCGCCAGCGGCACCAGCATGGTGCTGTTTCCCGGGAACAAGGTTTACTTCGCCACCGGCGGCCAGGTAGCCCGGCTCTTTAAAAGCGCGGATAACGGAAAAGCCTACACGATCCCGCTGATACAGGGCAGCAGTACTACCGGCGTATTTTCCATCGCCTTCCGCGACACTGCCAACGGGATCGCCGTAGGGGGCGACTATAAGCAGGACACCGCCCGGAAAGGCAACTGTATGCTCACCGCCAACGGCGGCCGGAGTTGGGAAGCTCCCGCTGTCCCTCCCGGCGGATACCGCTCCTGCGTGGCCTGGATCACCCCACAGCTGCTCATCGCCACCGGCACCTCCGGCACTGATATTTCAGAAGATGGCGGTCATCACTGGAAAACGATCGGTAAAGGATTTAATGTCGCCGCAAAAGCAAGAAAAGGAACAAAAGTATATGTAGCCGCAAAAGAGATCGGGGTGCTGGACAACCGTTAACCCGGCCCGCTGCCAACAAAAAGGTGCTCCTGGAAAGGTGCACCCACTAAAATAGGTTAAAGCAAAAAGTAAATTTATTGATATGAAGTTAATAAGTAATTTATTTACTTGCTGAGATATTTTGCAAAGCAGCTAATTTAAAGGGTAAACGTAGAAAAAGAAGCATCTAACGCAAAAGGACTACCACTACTCTGATTTTTTTATGTAATTTAAGACCTCGTTAACGCATTACCGCGCATCCAGAAAAAGAGATTATGCAAGTTGAAACCTCGTCCAGTAAATACGGCGCCAAACACTATCCCGATGGTATCAGGGATTGGAAAAAAGAAGGAAACTACTTTTGTTTTTATACTACAGAAACAATTCTCGAAATAAGGGTAATTGCCGACAAGATCATCCGCTTCAGATATGCTGCGGAAGGCTCTTTTCAACGGGACTTCTCCTACGCCACCAGCGATACGCTGGAAGAATCCCCCATCGCATTCGGGATCAAAGAGTGGGAAGAAACTTTTGAGATCTATACAGACGAACTAAAGGTATTTATAGCACGCGATAACCTCCGCATCACCATTTCAGATAAGGAAGGAAAAGTGATCAACCAGGATGAAATGGGTTACCACTGGCAACACTACCTCCTCAAAGGAGGTAAAATCCAGTATTGCAGCAAGTTAGTACAGGAAGGGGAATGCTTCTACGGGTTGGGCGACAAGCCCACCGAGCTGAATCTCCGGGGCAAACGCCTGGAAAACTACGGAACAGATGCCTATGGTTATCAGAAAGATACCGATCCGCTGTACCGGAACATCCCCTTTTATTACGGCCTGCATCATGGCGTCGGCTACGGCATTTTCTTCGATAACACCTTCCGCACCATCTTTGATTTTGGTAAAGAAAGGGAAGATGCCTGCAGTTTCTGGGCCCGCGGCGGTGAAATGAACTATTATTTTATTTATGGCCCCGACTTGCTGGAAGTGGCCGAGTCCTATACAAAAATCACCGGTACCCCCGAACTGCCCCCACTATGGGCATTAGGATACCACCAGTGCCGCTGGAGCTACTACCCCGACACCCGCGTAAAGGAAATCGCAAAAGAATTCCGGAAACGGAAGATCCCCTGCGATGTCATCTACCTGGATATCGATTATATGGACGGCTTCCGCTGCTTTACCTGGAACAAGGAATGGTTCCCGGATCCCGCAGGATTGATCAAAGAACTGGCCGCCGAAGGCTTTAAAGTAGTAGTGATCATTGATCCCGGCATTAAGGTAGACACCGACTACGCTGTATACCAGGAAGGCATCAAAAACAACTACTTCTGCAAACGCGCCGATGGCGCACTCATGGAAGGAGACGTTTGGCCCGGCAAATGCGTATTCCCCGACTACACCAACCCCGAAGTACGGGAGTGGTGGAGCAGCCTGTTCAAAAGCCTGGCCGAAACCGGCGTACGCGGCGTATGGAACGATATGAACGAACCCGCCGTATTTGAAATGGGCTCCTTCCCCGAAGATGTCCGCCACGACTACGACGGCGAAGAGGTAAGTCACCGCAAAGCCCATAACGTATACGGCCACCTGATGAGCAAGGCCACCGCAGCCGGTATGAAAAAATACCTGATGCCCAACCGCTCCTTTCTCATTACCCGCTCCTGCTATGCAGGCGCTCAGCGCTGGTCTTCCGTATGGACCGGCGATAACGTATCCAGCTGGGAACACCTCTGGCTGGCCAGCGTGCAATGCCAACGTTTAGCCGTTTCCGGTATTTCCTTTACCGGCAGCGATATCGGCGGCTTCATCGGCGAACCCGATGGCGAGCTGTATACCCGCTGGATTCAGCTGGCCGTTTTCCACCCGCTCATGCGTACGCACTCCGCCAGTAATGAAACCGGCTTTAACCAGGAACCCTGGAGCTTCGGGCCGGAGTACGAAAAAGTAGTGACCAAGTTTATTACGTTAAGATATAAGCTGCTCCCGTATCTGTACACCACCTTCTGGCAATACGCCACCCACGGTACGCCCATGCTGCGCCCCCTGGCTTTTGTGGCACAAACAGATGTGGCCACGCATAACTGCTCGCACGAATTTATGTTCGGCGATTCCCTGCTGATCAGTCATGTAAGCGAAAAAGGCATGCAGGAAAAAGCAGTATACCTCCCCGCAGGCAACTGGTACTATTTCTGGAACGATCAGAAATATGCAGGCGCAAAAGAAATCAAAGTAAAAACACCGCTGGATGAAATCCCCCTGTTTGTAAAGGCCGGCGCTGTATTACCGGAATTCCCGGAAATGCAGTACACCCAGCAAACACCGGTTACAGAAATGCTGCTGCATGTTTACTTTGATGACACAGAAGTGAAAAGCGTACTGTACGAAGATGCCGGCGATCACTACGGCTACAAAAACGGACAGTATAACGTAATCCGCTTCAAGCAACGTTCTACCGCACAACAATTCTATCTTAAAAAACAATTTTATATCAACTACGAAACATCATACAAAAATCACCGGATTATTGTACATGGCCTTCCCTTCAAACCCACTACGCTCGTGGTAGACGGACAAGCCATTGCCTTACTGCCGGAAAACCTGCTGGCAGATAATACCGTGTCATTTGTGGTACCCAGAAACTTTGAAGAAATATCAATGAAGTAGAAACAGATCCGATAAAGTGGTAAGAAAAAAGAAAGGCACTTCAGATAGAGATCTCGCGCCGGTTTCATAACCTATGCCAACTTTAGAGATATAAAAATAGATGCTTAATATCATTGTACAAAATGTTCACAGGCGATAAACGCACAATGAACAAAATGAATAACTCCTTAACATTGAATTAAGAGTCCCGGAATCAGAAATCACAGAAAGTAACCTGTAGATTCACTCTGGATAAGGGTTACATCTTAAAAAATCAATTTAGCAATATTCACAAAAACGTAAAGGCTCAATGACGAATCACCATCATTGAGCCTTTTTCACATTGATGATATTTGTTTATGCTTAATAAAAAATAGACAGAAAGAAAATAGAGGTCAATGCACAAAACACCAAAAAGATAAAAATAGCTCTGAAAAGGATTTCCATCCTGTCAGTAGTATATTCCATTCCGTGTAGTTCCTGAGGATTTTCCGCGTGGTTGATAGTAAGGCTTTTCATACAAACAAGTTAAAAGGATCTGCAATAAAAATTTATTGGTGACTTACGGGTTCTATAAGATCACATCCTATTGATGAAATTACATAAAAAAAAGCTAAAACAGACAATTCTTTTTGTTCATTTTAGCCTCCCGTCTGTTCATTTTGGTTACCCCTTCTTTTTCTGCTTACCGGCATTTTCATGCGGCAGCTGCAACGGAGCCTTCTTTACAGCAGGTGCGGCAACTTCGGTACTATCTCCCAACTCATCTGCAGTAACGGTTTCCCCCCGTTTGTAATACTCCTTCACCATCTTCCCCGTTTCTTCATCATATAGCTTCCACACCCCGTTACGAACGGAATTACCTAACCTTACAATCTCCGTGGGCGTTTCTGCATTGGTCACCGGATCAATGATCATGATGGTATCCCGCTGCCCCTCAATTTCAGTAGCCAGGAAAGCACCTTCCTCACTCAGCTTCCCGTTAGGGAAATAATATTTGCAATAACCATCCAGCACGTTGTTCTTATAAGTTTCCTCCGCCAGTAAATTACCAATGGCAGAAGTCTTTTTCCAAACACCCTCCTTCCGGCCGTTTTTATACACGCCTTCCCACGTATAACCCGGCTCTCCCCTCACTTCCCCCACTTCCTCTACCCAACGCCCCTGCTTACGGCTTTGCCCGTCGCGCTGGTTCACCTTCGCCTGGGCCATCCCCATGCTGCAAACACTCAATAACAACAGGTATAAAAACAACAGTTTCTTCATAGATATTACTTTGTCTCAAGTTAAATATTTTACGCATGTATTTAACGCAGGTATCAACTCCCGTATTGCCTTCCCTGCTATTAAACGCTGTATTGCATAAAAATAATTTGGGAAGATAAAAACAGGCCCCCCATTTTCATCTTCCCAAATCCTTTATAATCCAAAAAGTAAAATCAAAGTAATCAGTATAATCAGTCTAATCCTGAGAAAGACAACATCCGCGTTACTTATGCAGCTGGATATTCCCTATCCGCGTGTCTTTCCCCCGTTCTACCTTCACACCGGTAACCGTAGTATCCTGGTAACCGTTGGAGGCATTTACAAAAACATTCCAGTCGTCGCCCACTTTCAAACCACGTACCTTATACTCTCCGCTTCTCCACGGCAGTGCATATAAAGTATCATTGCTGTTGTTGTAAATAGAAATTACCGGGTAAGCGTCCCACGGGGTTACCTTACCTGAAATGCTGCCCATTTTAAGAATGGTAAATACATTAATGTAGGGTTTGAGGATGAATTGTCCATTCCGTACTTTGATAATAGAACGCTGTATATCAAAGTCCAGCCACAACTGCAGATTATCCGCACTCAGCTCATCCCATTCGTTATGACGCACCCTCACAATGATCTTAGACTGACCCGAGATCGATTTCACCGGGTAAGTAACGCCATCTTTTACCAGCGAATTCTGGTCGCCAATGGTAATACGGATCCGTTCCATCGTTCCTTTTGCCACCACGCCGCCGGCCAGCAGGGTATCCGCTCCGTTCCTCAATGTCAGCAGGTCATAAACACCAGGGTTAATATCCAATGAATCCCACAACTGGCAGGTATCCCGCCCGCTGTTCCGGTCGTGGTCGCGGTCCTCATCCCACCAGCAACGGTCCCGGTCCGACCAGTTGTCGTCGTCCGTTTTCCCGCAGGTGTCCACCAGCACTTCCACACTGCGGATGTCCAGTAATACTTTGTCGAAGTAACCCGGATCATCTGACAAATAAAGACTTACTTTTTGCTTATTGTCCGGAATCGGCGTGGTGGAAGCAGAATTATCCTTTTTACAGGCGCCTGCTAATGTAACAGCAGCCAACACTGCTATCACCAAACCATGCCCCGGTTTGCGGAGAATGTTTTTCATAAAAAGAACGGTTTTATGTAACTAAATAAAAATATGGACGAATTGACCTGGTTGAAATACTGATACCTCATAAAACGTACCACCATAGCCGGTTATTGCAACAGGATCAGATTGCTGATAGATGGAAAAAAGAAGGCAAAGTTTAACCGGGTAAACACTTTTTTTGAGAGTTTTTTTAAACAGATTGATTCACTTGAAACTGTATGTTCTGTTTTTTTTTATCTTAAAAAAATAAAGGAGATGAAAACAGGATCTTCCTGCTTTATCTCCTTTAAAAATTTTATCTCAATAAATAATCAGTCAACTACGATTACTATTACCGGCCGGCACTCAACGTTCACCCAGGCTCAGAAGCTTTAGTATAGTGGCCCCCAAAGGTGGTAAACGCAAAGAAATCGTATAATCCCTGCCGTTATATATCTGTTTAACGGTACGGATTACACCGGTATTCACCACGCCACTGCCGTAGTACTTCGGGGCATCGCTGTTCATTACTTCTTCCCACTCACCTGCTACGGGAAGCCCCACCAGGTAGTTTTCCCGCACTACCGGCGTCATGTTCAATACCACCAGCAAAATATCACCGGCTTCTTTTCCTTTCCGCACATAAGCCAGCACACAGTTATCATAATCATTCACCGTGATCCACTCAAAACCCGCAGCATCAAACTGCTGTTCATATAACGCGGTAGTAGTGGCGTAAAACTGGTTAATGTCTTTTACAAAAGCTGTCAAACCCTGATGGGTGGGATGCTTCATCAGGTGCCAGTCCAGCTCCCCACGGTAATTCCATTCAGATGTTTGCCCAAACTCATCCCCCATAAACAGCAACTTGGTGCCGGGATGGGTATACATATAACTATACAACAACCGCAGGTTGGCAAACTTCTGCCAGTCGTCGCCAGGCATCTTATACAGCATGGGCGACTTCCCGTGTACCACTTCATCATGACTCAGCGGCAGCATAAAGTTTTCTCCGAACGCATACACCAAACTGAATGTCAGATCGTTCTGGTACCACTTCCGGTGAATAGGGTCCTTTTTAAAATAGTCGATGGTATCATTCATCCAGCCCATCATCCATTTCATACCAAAGCCCAGTCCACCCATAAAAGTTGGCCGGGATACGCCATAGTGGGAAGTAGAATCTTCCGCAATGGTTTGTACATCCGGGAACAGGGCGTATATCGTTTCATTCAGCTTCTTCAGAAAACTGATGGCTTCCAGGTTCTCATTGCCCCCCACTTCATTGGGTTCCCACCCGCCCCGCTCCCTGGAATAATCCAGGTGGATCATCGACGCCACCGCATCTACACGGATGGCATCCACATGGAACCGGTCGAACCAGAAAACAGCATTGCTCAGTAAAAACGACCGCACCTCATTCCGCGCATAATTGAAAATATAACTGTTCCAGTCCGGATGATAACCCTTACGCATATCCGCATATTCATACACATGCGATCCGTCGAAACGGAACAACCCATGCGCATCATACGGAAAATGCGATGGCACCCAATCCAGGATCACGCCAATACCCGCCAGGTGAAAAGCTTCCACCATCTCCATAAAATCCTGCGGCGTACCATACCTGGAAGTAGGCGCAAAGTACCCGGTGATCTGGTACCCCCAGGAACCATCAAAAGGATGCTCCATAATGGGCATCATCTCCACATGGGTAAAGCCCATCTCCTTTACATAAGGCACCAGCATATCGGCTATTTCCTGGTAAGAATACACCCGCTCCGGATCAGAAGGATCAGGGCGGCGCCAGGAACCGAGGTGTACCTCGTATACGGCAAAAGGACTGTCGAGCGCATTGTTTTTCCGTCGGTGATCCATCCACTTCTTATCATCCCATTCATAATCCAGCGGGCATACCACCGACGCCGTTTTAGGACGTACCTCCCAGTGATTGGCATAAGGATCTCCCTTGATCAGCTCTTCCCCGCTGTTGGAGCGGATAAAATACTTATAGAGTGCGCCAGGCTTCACGCCGGGCACAAAACCTTCCCAGATACCGGAGCTGTCCCACCGCGGGTAAAGCGTATGGGTGTAATGATCCCATCCGTTAAAATCCCCCATTACTGCTACAAATGCTGCGTCCGGCGCCCAAACGGCAAAGTACGTACCATGGGCGCCTTCTACCTCCGTAGCATGAGCGCCAAACTTTTCGTATAGCCGGTAATGTGAGCCTGCCTGGAAAAGCGTTATATCACTGGAAGAAAAAAGAGTAAATGGTTCTACGTACTGTAAAGCGCGATTTGTATCTCCGGTCATAATAACGTGTGAATTGGGTGTCTTGATGAACAAGATAGTTTAAATTTGGGAAAATGACCTATACTATGAAACAGATATTTACATAAAAAGAAAAAGGTGCCCGATGGACACCTTTTCTCTTTTTATATCGCTATTCCGTTACCGGATTAGTATTTTTTCTTGTACGGAGGTTTGCCACCGCTGCCGAAAGACTCACGTCTGTCGCCACCGCTGCGGCTACCACCCGGGCGGCTGCCACCTTCTGCACTCCAGCTTCTTTTACGCGGACCATCTTCACGACGTGGACCACGATCGCCACCACCACCGGTGCGGGGGCGTCTGTCGCCATCCTGGGACATTTCTATCCTCACGCTGCGGCCGTTGTACTCCACTTTCTTGAAAGCTTCGGTTACTTTTGGCAGTTCTTCGTTCTCTACTTCAAAGAAGGAATAAACACCCTTCAGATCGATACGGCCGATTTTATTGCCACGGAGACCAGTATTGTCACACAGGTAACGGAGCATATCGCCACGGTTGAAGTCATCTACTGAACCCAGGTTGATGAATAAACGGGTGAATTTGCCATCGCTTCTGCGCGGACCTCTGTCATCGCCCAGTGTACCGGCGCGTCTGTCGTCTTTTGCATTCAGATCAGGCGCATCCTGGTAGTATTCCAGGAACTGGTTGAATTCCAGGGAAGCAAAACGTTTGATCAGGTCTTCCTTGGTCATGGAGGCAAACTCTTCGTTGATGCGTTCCATGTAAGGTTCAATCTGTTCTTCGTTTACTACTACGTTATGTACTTTATGTACCAGGCCAAACAGTTGTTTTTCACATACTGCGAAACCATCGGGTACTTCAGCTTTTACAAATTTCTTCTGGATCACACGTTCAATCTGGCGGATCTTTCCGGTATCACGGCTGCTGATGATAGCAATAGAGATACCTGATTTGCCGGCACGACCGGTACGGCCGCTTCTGTGTGTGTAGTTTTCTACGTCATCCGGTAAATCGTAGTTGATAACGTGTGTTACGTTGTCCACATCGATACCACGGGCAGCCACATCTGTAGCTACTAATACCTGCAGCGCTCTTTCGCGGAAGCGTTTCATCACCTTATCACGCTGTTGCTGGGTTAAGTCGCCATGCAGGGCATCTGCATTGTAACCGTCCTTGATCAGCGATTCAGCAATTTCCTGGGATTCAATTTTGGTACGGGTAAAGATGATACCAAAAATCTCAGGGTTGAAATCCACGATACGTTTGAGGGCCGCATATTTTTCACGCGGGCGCACTACGTAGTATTCGTGTTCTATATTAACGTTACCGCTGTTTTTGTTACCTACGGTCAGTTCAAACGGATCCTCCATGTATTTCTTGGCGATACGGCGAACTTCCTGTGGCATGGTAGCAGAAAACAACCAGGTAGTTTTACCTTCAGGGGTGTTAGACAGGATGCTGTTGATGTCTTCCTGGAATCCCATGTTCAGCATTTCATCTGCTTCATCCAGTATAGCATAACGCACATTGTCAAAATTAACCGCACCACGGTCAATGATATCCAGTAAACGGCCGGGAGTAGCCACCACAATGTGTACTCCTCTTTTCAGTTCACGCAGCTGCTGAACAATGCTGGAACCGCCATATACCGCTACGATGCTCACATCGCCGAGGTATTTGCTGAAGTTTTTCAGATCATTGGTGATCTGTAAACAGAGTTCACGGGTAGGACATAAAATCAGTCCCTGTGGTTTATTTATTTTCAGATCCAGTTGCTGTAGCAAAGGCAGGCCAAATGCAGCAGTTTTACCGGTGCCCGTCTGGGCAAGACCTACGAAATCGCGGTCACCTCCTAACAATACTGGTATTGCCTGTTCCTGGATGGGAGTTGGGGAAACGAAGCCCAGGTCCGTAATTCCCTTTAAGATAGGCTCTTGTAAGCCCAGTGATTCAAATGTAGTCATTGATTTGCATTAATCAAGCTCCGTCGGGAGCTGTGGATATAGCTTTTAGCAGTTAGCTATCAGCTGTTAGAAATATTATTTCAGCTTTTAGCGTTAGCTATCGGCTGTTGGTGGCTTTCAGTGATTAGCTGTTAGCTACCAGTTCTCCTTCGAGGTCGTAATCAAACGCCTTGGTGATCCGTACTTCTACAAAGTCGCCCGGTTTCAGGCGTTTGGTAGTGTCTATAATCACTTCGTTGTCTACTTCCACCGAATCAAACTCGGTACGGGCAAGGTATCTGCCTGCCTCTTTTTTATCTACTATTACTTTAAAGATCTTCCCTACTTTCTCCTGGTTTTTTTCCAGGGAGATTTCCTGCTGTACTTCCATAATTTCCTGCGCCCTGCTCTCCTTTTCTTCTGCCGGGATATTATCCTCCAGCTCGTAGGCGCTGGTTCCTTCTTCATGACTGTAGGTAAACACCCCTACACGGTCAAAACGCATTCTTTCCAGGAAACCTTTCAGCTCTTCCACGTCTTCTTCCGTTTCACCGGGGAAACCGGCAATCAGGGTAGTACGTAAACAGATACCCGGTACTTTGGCACGGATGTCATGCACCAGCTGTTCAATTTCCTCCCTCGTAATCTGACGCTTCATAGCCTTCAACATGGCATTGGAAGCATGTTGCAGCGGCATGTCAATATACTTGCAGATATTCGGGAACTCGTTCATCACATCCAGGATCTCCATCGGGAATTTGGTGGGATAAGCATAATGGAGACGAATCCATTGCAGTCCTTCCACTCCGGCCAACGCACGCATCAGGTCACCCAAACGGCGTTGCTTGTACAGGTCCAAACCATAATAGGTCAGCTCCTGCGCAATGAGCATGATTTCCTTTACACCGGATTTCACCAGTTTCTGCGCTTCTGTTACCAAGTCCTCAATAGGCTTGGAAACATGGCCACCCCGCATCAGCGGAATAGCGCAAAAAGAACAGGTACGGTTACAACCCTCTGCTATTTTCAGGTAAGCATAATGAGACGGGGTACTCAGTAATCTTTCTCCAATCAGTTCTGCTTTATAATCTGCATCAAATTTTTTCAGTAGCAGGGGCAATTCCATCGTTCCAAACCATGCGTCTACTCCTCCTATTTCTGATTCCAGGTCGCCCCGGTAGCGTTCACTCAAACAACCCGTTACATAAACCTTATCCAGCTTGCCACGTTGTTTCAGCTCTACCTGCTCCAGGATGGTGTTAATCGATTCTTCTTTGGCCTTGTCAATAAATCCGCAGGTGTTCACCACAACAATGTTATGATCGCGTTTTGCACTTTCATGCACCACATCGATTTCATTAGCCATGAGCTGACCGCTCAGTACTTCTGAATCCACCATGTTCTTGGAACAACCAAGCGTAATAATATTAACCTTGTCTTTCTTTAAAGTTTTTGTCTTCAAGCGCGAATGTTTTAAACAAGCGGTCAATCATTTGTTGAGCCGCTACCGCCACGAAGACACACAGACACTGATTGAATGTAACAGCAGACTTACTGTATGTGACTTGAGTCTTAGTGGGGGTTAAGGAAGGTGCAAAGGTAGTAAAAAGATTTGACAATTGGAAATTAATGCTAAGTAACTGTTCATTAGTTACTTAGCATAACGTTGGAACCAGGTCAGCCCAGCGTTTGCATGGCCTTGTCGGCACGCTCGCGGGCCTTTTGTCTTTTATAATGGTACCACCACTTGGGTGCCATCTTAATCATGAGGTTATTCATTCCCCGCAGCCCTACCAGGTGGTAAAGCCCGTTGAGTTTATTGACGAAAGAAGGGTCCAGCGCCCGGAGACTCATGGCAAAACCGCCATCCAGGTACTCCATATGATGCCAGTAGCCCGCCGGCATAAACATGGTATCCCCGTGGTTCAGGATGGTAGTGTAGCCCCGCGCATGTTTCAGCGCCGGAAACTGGTCCTGGTCCAGCTGCTCATGCCAGTTCACGAAGTTAGCCGCGCTCTCCACGGTAAAAGGCATCCGGTAAATGAGGGGCGATTGGTTATTCTCCAGCAGCAATACCCGCTTACGCCCAATAAACTGGGTATGGAAAATGTGCGAAAGGTCAATGTCATAATGCATGTGTGCCACCGAACCGGCGCCACCCACAAATAACATCGGGTACTTTTTCAGAAACCCGGAGGCAAATTCATCCGGGAAAGTAAAATCTTCCACCAGCTGGGGAGCATGCTGAAAAATGTTGAACAGGAAAATCCGGAGCGCTACCGGTCCCTGCTGTATCATGTCGAGGTATGCCCCGAAAGTAATGTAATCATCCGCCCCGTTTACAAGGGTATTTTCGTTGGCGCGCTCATTATTGTATACCCCAACCGTTTTGCTGCCGACTATTGATTTGAAATAATCCCATGTCCACTTGTTGTAGGCCGGCCAGTGTTTGCTAAGTGCCGCCGCCGGAATAATTACAGGTTTACGTGGCTGGTAATAGTTCTTCTTGAATTCCGCTGGTGTAATATCTTCAACTCGATCTATGTGCTGTACTATCATACTTACGAATTGTTAAAAAGGGTACAAAAAGGGAACAATTATCCAAATTTAATAAATGCAGTGCGATTTTATAATTACAAACAAAGAGCTTTAATGTTGATCAAAAAATGAGCCGGGCTCCTGTTGGAGCCCGATTGCCTTTACTTAAAGTAAAATATTAGATAAGGTTTATGCTGGTTGATAAATAACATTCACAATAGTCAGAAAATCAGGCATTTACGCTAAACAGCGAATCCACGAAAGATTCTTTATTAAATACCTGCAAATCCTCCATCTTCTCACCAATACCAATATATTTTACCGGTATCTTAAACTGGTTGGCAATGGCCAGTACCACACCGCCCTTCGCGGTACCGTCCAGTTTGGTAATAGCCAGGGCTGTTACCTCTGTGGTAGCGGTGAACTGTTTAGCCTGTTCCAGCGCATTTTGCCCGGTAGAGCCATCCAGCACCAGCAGTACTTCATGCGGGGCGTCAGGAATCACTTTCTTCATCACCCGCTTAATTTTGCCCAGTTCATCCATCAGGTGGAGTTTGTTGTGCAAACGGCCGGCGGTATCTATAATAATTACATCCACATCTTTGGCTGCGCCGCTCTGTACCGTATCAAAAGCCACTGCGCCGGGATCGGATCCCATCTGCTGCTTTACAATAGGCACGCCCACTCTTTCACTCCAGATCGTCAGCTGATCTACCGCTGCTGCACGGAAAGTATCCGCCGCACCCAGCATCACCGACTTACCCGCTTTCTTAAAGTTGTAGGCCAGCTTACCAATGGTAGTGGTTTTGCCCACACCATTTACGCCTACCACCATAATCACGTAAGGCTTCTTACCAGCCGGTATGTCGAAATCACGGAAGCCACTATCCGGCGCATCTACCAGCAATGCTGCAATCTCTTCCTGCAACATTCTGTTCAATTCACTGGTTCCCAGGTATTTATCCTTAGCCACGCGCTGCTCGATCCGGTCAATGATCTTTACGGTTGTGTCTACGCCAACGTCTGCAGAAATAAGGGCGTCTTCCAGGTTATCCAATACTTCGGTGTCTACGGTGGACTTCCCTGCGATGGCGCGTCCTATTTTACTCAGGAAGCTCTCTTTGGTTTTTTGTAAACCCTGATCCAGATTTTCCTTCTTCTCCCTGGAAAATAGTTTATTGAAAAAGCTCATAATTTAGATTAATTGGGTCCGGTACATTCCGGTTTTTTTAGGGTGCTAAAATACATCTTTTGTGTTAACGACGCGAATTTTGTCTTCAGACAACCTCCGCACAAACGCAAAAAGCTGTCCCTTAACAGGACAGCCTTTCAGTATTATTAGTAAAGCCGAATTACTTTTGGGTCATGTACTCCTGGATCTTATCCTTGTGCACGATTGCTTCCTTAAAAGTATAAGCACCGGTTTTAGGAGAGCGGATAGCTCTGATAACCTTGGTCCATACCTTTGATTCAGCTGCTGCTTTAGTATCTTTTACTTTCGCGTTCTTTGAAGCTACTTTTGCCATGGTATTCTATTGTTTTTATGGTCCAATGGCTAATTGGCAGTATGCTAATACAGCCATTTCACCATTAACAATTACTTATTTAATTTCTTTGTGTACAGTCACTTTCCTTAAAATAGGATTGTACTTTTTCAACTCCAGACGCTCAGGAGTATTTTTCTTATTCTTGTTAGAGATGTAACGGGAAGTTCCGGGTTGGCCAGAAGCTTTGTGCTCTGTGCACTCCAGAATTACCTGCACTCTATTACCTTTTTTTGCCATTGTGTATTACAAATTAAGTGAGTCTTAGAATTAGATTGCCTGACCAGCTGCACGCAATTCCTTCACAACTGCATACAAACCTCTCTTGTTGATGGTTCTTAAACCGTCAGCAGAAACTTTCAATGATATCCATTTGTCCTCTTCTGCCAGGAAAAAACGTTTCTTTTGCAGGTTAGGAAGAAACCTTCTGTTCGTCTTAATGTTGGAGAAGGAAACATGGTGACCTGTAATCGGCTTCTTTCC
Source organism: Chitinophaga ginsengisegetis (assembly GCF_900168065.1). Classification (GTDB taxonomy): domain Bacteria; phylum Bacteroidota; class Bacteroidia; order Chitinophagales; family Chitinophagaceae; genus Chitinophaga; species Chitinophaga ginsengisegetis. The sequence continues at coordinate 1,041,303 of NZ_FUZZ01000001.1, forward strand.
TGTCACCTGACATACTCTTGCCATGATCTAAAAATTTAGGAATGCAAAAGTCCAATTTATTTATGGATTTTGCAAATATTATTAAATGAATTTATTCACAAATGCATAAAAGTCACCTGTAAAAAGCGGCTTCTTAATAAGTGAACACAATGCAAAATATTGACAACCATTCGGTTATCAGGCAAATTTACATCTGTCTTTTGCCGAAAAATATTTTTTACAACAGTACGATCAGGCTACGTAAAACGGCTCCTAATCTTACCGATTCCAATACTCTTTGCTGATCCGTTCCATGTTTCAGCAACGCTTCTTCGTGCGAAGTTACGCACATTTCACATCCGTTCAATGCAGATACCACCAGGCTCAGTAACTCAAAAAATTCTTTCCCCAATACCGGGTTCGCCATAATGCTCATCCGGATGCCTGCAGGTGTAGTGGTGTAAAATTCCTTGTTCACAAAATGCCTGAAACGGTAATATACGTTATTGGCACTCATGAGGGAAGTACAGCTGATCACCTCTGCAATCTCCTTGTCCGTTGCTCCTTCCTGCACCGCCAGCTTCTCAAATGATGCCTGCAGATCCGCATGCTTCTCATTCACCGCCACAGCCAGCCCGATCATATACGCCTCTTTCTTCGACAAGGTAGCTGCCGCCAGCGAATTGGATACATTGATCTTCAGATCCTTCAGGTACCGCGCATCCACATTTACAAGGGATTGCAGTTTTCCTGAAACCGAATCTGCCGCTAACCCTACCGCTTCCAGTAATTGAACAGCCGTATCCTGATTTGTAGTTGCAAACATAATATGTAATTTTTTTATTTAATAATTTTATTAGCAGAAGAAGCTGTCCTGCCATGTTTATCCCGGCAGAACAACCTTCTTCCTAATAAAACAGTAAATGACCTGATTAATTAAGCAGTCAGCGTAGCTTCACCCTTACTCCAGTTGCAAGGGCACAGCTCATCTGTTTGCAGGGCATCCAGTACACGCAGTACTTCTTTCACGCTACGGCCTACAGACAGGTCGTACAGGGAAACCCAACGTACAATACCCTGAGGGTCTACGATGTAGGTAGCACGGTAAGCCACTTTTTCATTGGCTTCCAGGATACCCAGCTCAGTAGCAAGGGATTTGGAAGTATCAGCCAGCATAGGGAACTGCAGGCCACGTAAATCTTCATGATCTCTTCTCCATGCAGCATGTACAAACTCACTGTCAGTAGATGCACCGATCAACACCGCATCACGATCAGCAAAATCCTGCGCATGTTTGTTAAATTCAGCTATTTCAGTAGGACATACAAAAGTAAAGTCTTTAGGCCACCAGAACATCACCATCCATTTGCCGGAGTTCTTCAGTTCTTCAGAAGACAATTCATAAAATTCTTTACCTTTTTCAATTGATACTACAGCCGTTTTTTTGAATTCGGGAAACTCTGACCCTACGGATAAGATAACATTTTTCATAATAACTAATTCTCTTTTTGATTTACAGACTAATGATTTTATTCTTTGACGGCGCAAAGATCACATTACATTCATTATTAATCAAATAGATTTTAAAAATGTGGTATTGAGTTTCTCTATATATGTGGCTTTTTACTGCGGTGGAGCGGGTAACAACGAACACGGCAACTATAAGCAAAAAAAATGTTCCGGACTTAACATTTTTATGCTATTTCTGTAACAATTTGGCACGTTATTTAGTTATATAAGTGGACTTTTTTTAATCAATTTAGCATGGAAATGAAGAAAAAATACTTTTTACTGGTGGTTATCACGATTGGACTTGCTTTGATCCCGTTTATTAAAAACAGCATCATCAAACACGATGAATTTGACGCTACCCGAGATCTGTTCATTTAGTGTTTAGCGGGTCCCATTGACCGTTTCTGAAAACACCCCAAAGTGGGGTCGGACTTTTATATGCCGGTAGGTACTGATGCGACCGGACTGCACTCCTGCCCCCTTAACTTTTTTTATTATCTTTCACCTTACTCATATTTTATCATTAAAAAGCGATTGGGAAACCATACCGGATAATTCCGTTATCGTCTCCCAATCGCTTCCAGGTGAATAACCAGCGCTATCAAAATCCCCGCTAACCCAATACAGTAAAAGGTTTCCAGATCAAGTCCACATCCCCTCCACGTCACCTCCACCATTACTCCATGTCAAAGGCTACTCCTAAGCATGTCCACAGCCACTTCCAGGTATATCCCAGGTATGTAATCAGGTAGTTTCACTGATCATATCCGCAAAATTCCGGATACCGATCATTTTAGCAGAAGTATACCCCTCGGCATACTCCACCCCCACCATCTTACCCAACATCTTTGCACGGTAAATAACACTGTCGAAAAAGCCCGTACCGGAAATGTAAGTCTGCGGCTCATGGTCTTTCGGCGCCAGGAACTGCGAACTGAAGCTTTTAATCGCATCCAGTTTCTGCTCCATCACGGCACTGATATCTATTACAAAATCCGGCTCATGATAACGGTCCTGCAGGAAGTGAAAAACCTGCTTCGGACGCCACGCTTCCTGCGGCTGTCCATCTGCCATAGTCTCCACTTTTCTTAATCCCGCCAGGAAACAGCTGTCGGCAATCAGTTTACCGGCCCTTCCGTGGTCAGGATGACGGTCGTCCATCGCATTGGCCAGCACGATGTCCGGGCGGTACTTCCGGATCGCCGTAATGATCGCCATTTGCTCCATGGTATCGTTTCTGAAAAAGCCGTCAGCAAGCCCCAGGTTCTCCCTCACTTCCAGTCCCATGATCTTCGCCGCTGCCTGTGCTTCCTGCTCACGCAGTTCCGGGGTGCCCCGGGTGCCCAGTTCCCCGCGGGTGAGATCCACCACGCCTACCTTCATTCCCTGCCGTGCATGCACCATCAGTGTGCCGGCGCACCCCAGCTCCACATCGTCCGGGTGCACCGCTATAGCCAGTATATCTAGTTTCATATGCTGTAAATTGAGGTGCAAAGATGGGAAAATATTTAATCTTCTGAACTGGTGATAACGATCCCGGCCTTCCGGTCCATCACCTGGTACTTATCCTGTACTTCTTTGTCGGAAATAACCTTTACGGAGCGGAAAGTTTTCCGGTCTACAGTCATCAAACCGGTTTCATTGGTAGGGGTAACCGGTTTTCCATTTACGATGAAGTAAAAGCTGCTGTCGTTGCCGTATTTACGCAACAAACTGTCATATGCGGGGGATTCACTGCTCAATAAGGCATTCACCCTTTTACGGGCAAAGGGTTTGGTTTCTATATACACTACGCCGTTCTCCGCCTGGCTGCCGTACTTCAGCACGGCTTTGGCGCCTTTGGCAATGGTGATCACACCAATACGGTCGGGCGAAACCTGCCCGATGGCGGCCTGCGTTACTACCACGCTGTCCAGTACATACACGGGATCGTCATCGGCTACCTGTGCCGCTGCCCCAACAGAAATAAATAATAAGCTGATAAGTGAGATCCTTGCTTTCATAATAAGCCCTTTTTCATGACAGGCGAATATTACGAAGATAGCCCAATTAATTATAGGCGCGGAATTGCTGGTACATTTCCAGCTCCTGTACAATCACCTCGATGTCGCGGTCTTCCTGCTTATCGTAATCGCTTTTCAGGTTGCCTCCAAAAAAGAAAGCAACGGTTTGCCATACACGGGCATTAAAGCCGCCTTTGAGTTCCTTGATGATTTCAAAGCAGTTCTGACCCGTTTCGCGGTCAATCAGTTTCATGAGTACTTTGCCCTGGTAAACGGAGAGGTTTTCGAGTTTATCGCCAAACTGGGCTTTGAGTTCTTTTTCCTTGCTGGCCAGGAAGGCTTTGCGTTCCCTTTTATTCATGGTAGCCATGCGGGTGTTCACATCTTTCAGCACCTTCGCCGCCGATCTGGCAAAAGGATAGGTTACATATACCGCATTGCGTAAACGGCTCCAGCGCTCGCGTTCCTTACGCAGCGCCTTTGGCATTTTAGCCACTACATCAAATATGGCCAGGGTAATTACCGGAACGGTATCACGTCCCACTATCATGGCATGCAACGGTATTACATCCGCACCATGCGCCTCCTGGGCCATCGCCTCCGTGTGACAAAGGGATACGCCCAGTGCCAGGAATAATGAAACGATGATCTGTTTAATACGGATACGCATAGTTAACTTAACGTTGCTTATAGATAGAATGTTACCACAAGTTATAAAAGATTTCAGAATCCGGGTTAACTAAAAAGTGTTATCGCACCGGCCTCATATGTAACTTATTCATTACGAAATTGTCTATCGCTTTTTCCACCGCGGGGATATCGTGTCCTGTAAGCGCGCAGCCCATTACATGGTTGCCGGCGCCCGGAATAGCCATGGCCTCCTTTAAAGAATCCGGTGTGCCCAGCTGCTTTTCCATCTCCAGGATGGCGGCCACCCGCACCGTTTTATCCTGGTGCAGTTCATCTTTATAATAGTACAGGTTCAGCACCGGCTGATGTACTTTTTTGAACGTTGCTGGTACCATGCTGGACTCCAGCAGGTTTTGCAGTTGCACCACCGCTTCCAGGCGGTAATCATTGTACCAGTACTTTGCGGTTTCCGGGTTCTTGTCATCGCTCCGCCTGAAATCACCTTTACTCACCGTTCTGGCCAGCTGCAACCCCCAGGGGTTATTGGCAAGAAAAGCCAGGTTGTCGTTGATGGCAATATTGGGCGACATATTGATCATGGCATATACATCATTGGGATACGCCGCTGCCAGCTTCAGTGCCAGCGTGCCGCCGGTGGAGGTGGTCATCAGGATCACCTTGTCGCCCAGCGCCTTGCCTATGCTCAACGCTTCTTCTGCGTCTTTCCACAAACCTGCTGCCGTCATATGCAGCAGCGGATCGCTGGTGTCAATCCCGTGCCCGTCGAGCCGCGACAGGTAAAGGTTACACCCATAACGCGCGGCAAAATTGCGGTGTACAGGGTTCCCCTCTTCCTGGCTGGCGGAAAAGCCATGCAGGTATACCACGGAATAAGGCGTTTTATGAAACCCGGAATCCTGCCATACAATACGTGCTTCATTATCGGGTTTCAGCCGGTGCGCGGCTTCTTTATGCTTTATATATGCTTCCAGGGCGGGACCTGCAGCCGGTACTGCCGGCAGATTGTGTTCATAAACCGGTTCCGCCGGTTTGGGGCCAAGAAGATACACCACGGAAGCTGTGGCTATAACGATCAGGGATATACGCAACCACCTACGCATCATAAGGATATTTATTCCAGCTAAATGTAGATAAGAATTCTGAAATGCCGCAGCCCCGCCGGTTATTTAATTAATAAAAAATCCTTCAACAGCCACGCCATTGAAGGATTCTTCCTAAAAAAATATCTGCTGTTATCTTCTTCTTACTTTCTGATAAATACTCATGGCGGTACCAATCACGGTAATAATGATACCCAGCCACAACACGTTGATGTAAGGGAATATCAGCGCTTTCATCACTATATAATCATTGAAGCCGGCTGCTTCTTTTACTTTCAGTTCTATTTTATTCTCCGCGGGCATAATTTTCGAGAACCGTACATTCAGTCCCAGCGGCGCCAGCGTATCTTCCACGCTGTACTGGTAGCTGCTGTCGCGGATAAAATAGATCGGCTGCAGCTTGAAGTGATCATCTGTTTGTGTGTATACCTCCAGCTCTGCGCCTACGGCCAGGTCGCCATTCTGCGGAATGTAGTTGCGGCTTTCCGGTTTGGTGTTTAATCCTTTCAGCACAATAAATCCTTTGGAGAAGAATACCGAGTCGCCCTGTTTCATTTCATGGGTCACATAAGGCGTGGTATCTGCCTGGGCGGCTTCATCGCGGTTAGGCGCGGCAGATACATAGGTAAAGATATCTTTTGTCAGGTAATGCCTGGAAGCCGGGTTGGACGACAAAGCATTTTCCTTTTTATTCACAAACGCATCAGGATAAAGGGTGAAACGCTCCAGCGCCTTGCCGGTTTGTTTATCCTTTTTCTCGTAATGCACTACGTAATATGTTTTGGGATCTCCCTGCGCTACGGAATCACCGGTATAGGTAACATGATAGTCGCCCATTTCCACCGGCACATCCTTTGGCAGCATAATATTTTCGCGCGGATTCTGTTTGCTTTCCTTTGTGAAAATGCCATCTCCCAGCATCTTCATACGGTCCAGCGAAATCACTTCCATTTTGGCAGAGGAAATCAGTACACCCAGCAACACCATACCGAAACCGATATGCGCTACAGAGGCGCCTGCATTTTTCAGCTTGCCTTTCAGACCGGAGAAAATATAAAAGAAGTTGCCCACAATTGCATAAATGCTGGCAAACAACATCAGGTAAATAGCCGTGAGAAAACCTGCACCGTATTTATCATAGGTGATAGTACCTTTCCAGGCCACCAGCGCCGTTAATAAGATGGTTACAATAGTAGGTACCAGCAGTTTCTTTGTGATCTCGCCACGCGGGGTATCCTTGTACCGCATAAACTGCACGATGGCCGTTAATACGCCCAGTACAATCGCAATCCAGATCTGGATTTTATTGTAGTGGAAAATACTGTCAGATGGCGGCGCAATATCGTTCATGTTGAAGGCTGACTTCAGCCCGGTGAGACTCAGTAATTTATTCCATACGGGAATAGAAGTAGTGAAGGTGATCTGGATGGCTGCAATCAGCAGGATCAGCGAACCCACAAACAGCCAGAACTCGCGGGAGTAGCTGTTCTCTTCTTTCTTTACAGAAGGAATTTCCTTTCTGCGTACAATCAGCAGGGCGATGGCCGGAACCGTAAATACCAGCATGGAAATCAACAGCTGTGCGCTCATTCCCATATCGGTAAAGGAGTGTACGGAAGTATCGCCCAATACGCCGCTCTTTGTTAAGAAAGAGGAATACAGGATCAGAACGTAGGAAATAAAGAAGAAGAAGAAGGTAGATTTCAACGAGTGCCCGGTGGCTTTATAAGCCAGGAGCGTATGCACGCCTGCCACCATGGTAAGCCACGGTACCAGCGACGCATTTTCTACCGGGTCCCATGCCCAGTACCCGCCGAAGTTGAGCGATTCATAGGCCCAGGCAGCGCCCATCATAATTCCGGTTCCCAGCATCATAATGGCAAACAACCCCCAGGGTTGTACCGGTTTTACCCAGCCGGTGTAATCTTTTGTCCATAAACCGGCAAACGCAAAAGCAAATGGAATGATCATGGAAGCAAAACCCAGGAACAGTACCGGTGGGTGGATTACCATCCAGTAGTTCTGCAACGTAACATTCAATCCGTTTCCGTCGTGGATATGCTGCATATAGTCTGCTGTCTGGAAGATAGGCGCCAGTTGGTTTTCAGGCGCTTCCCTCAACAGCATGAAAGGATTGCTGCCCACTTTATAACCCAGGATGAAAATACCCAGCAACATGCTGGCCATAATCAGCTGCGCGAGAGAGAAGATGGTCATTACCGGCGCTTCCCAGTTTTTGGAAGTGCGGATCAGGAAAATCCCCAGGATGCTGTTCCAGATGCTCCACAGCAGGAAGCTGCCTTCCTGGTCGGACCAGAGGCTGGACAGCAGGTATTGGATAGGCAGGTCGCGGGAAGTATTGCGCCATGCGTATTTATATTCGAAATAGTGATTATACAGGATAAAGTACAGGCAGGTGAATACACCTATTACGGCGGCCGACTGGATAATGAAAGACCAGCGTGCCAGTCGTTTCCAGGAATCCCTGATCAGGGGTTCTTTTCCTTTAACTACATTATAATAAGCCACAGTGGCTACCATAGATGCTACAAATGCCAGTATGGCAAAGAAGTGGCCAAGTTGGCCCGGCAGTAAATGTTCCCCTACAAACTTCATAAAATTCCTCTGAGAGATGTGAATATTGTGGCATTGATCATCCTACGACGACAATCATATACATATAGCTAATTATATCTGTTTGTTGCTTACTGCAACCTGGTCGTCCTTATACTTGGAAGGACATTTCATCAGTATTTTGCTGCAGTGAAATTCTGAGCCTTCCATTTTACCGGTCAGTACAATGGATTCGGCTTTTTCAAAGTCGGTAGGTTTGGCGCCGTAGAAAACTACTTTATGGGATTCCCCGGTTTTATCGTGGACATAGAAGCTGAACAGGTTGGCATCTTTAGCCGGATCGTAGCTCATTGCTTTCAGGGTATCGAGTTTACCAATTACGTGAAACTCCTTCCCTTCTTTCTCACGGGCTGTTGCGAAAGTTTCATAGGTACTGAAATCACCCACCATAGTCACTATCACTCCAATTGCCACCGCAATTACCACCAGCAGAATAATATTTGTTTTTTTCATATGAAAATTATCTTCCCTATTGATTAGACACAAGCTGCAAAAACCCTTTACCAACGCCGCTTCTACTATTCCTTCCTTTTTGCCTTACTTTATTTGTTTCCGATTAATCGGCAAAATTAAGTCAAAATGACCTTCTTCCGACAAATTTTATATAAAAGGCAATTCTTTTTATGAGAAGGACGGCTGTAAGTAAACATAATCCTATCTTTGCGCGGAATTTAGAAAAGTACGACTTTATCATGGCAGATTTATCTCAATTTGACCCTAACTCGGTTGGCCTGCTGTCCAACAACGTTTTTGGCTTACCTTTTTCCGAAGAAGAGGCAAGACTGGTGTTATTACCTGTTCCCTGGGAAGTAACCGTTTCCTATAATAATGGTACGGCCCGCGGCCCCGAACATATTTTCAGGGCTTCCTTCCAGGTAGACCTGTACGACGCAGATGTAAAAGACGGCTGGAAACAGGGTTTCTACATGCGGGAACCAGACAAGCACCTCCTGCTGCGCAGCGATTACCTGCGCAAGGAAGCAGAGCTGTACCTGAAATTCCTGACCGAAGGGGGAGATATTTCTGAAAATGAATTCCTGAAAAAAACACTGGTAGACGTGAGCAACGGTACCAGGGCCATGAATGAATGGGTATACACCCAAACCAAAGCGCTCCTGGAAAAAGGTAAGCTGGTTGGTTTGGTGGGCGGCGACCACAGTACGCCACTCGGCTTCTTCAAAGCAATCGGTGAACACAAGGGCGAATTTGGTATCCTCCAGATCGATGCCCATTGCGACCTCCGTGATGCATACGAAGGATTCAAATACTCCCACGCCTCTATTATGTTTAATGCGCTGGCAGAAGTACCGCAGCTCTCTAAACTGGTACAGGTAGGCATCCGCGATTATTGCGAAGAAGAAGTGGATTATATCAATAACAGCGAAGGCCGCGTAGTTACCTTCTTTGATAAACAAATCAAGGAAAGACAATTTGAAGGAGAATCCTGGAAAGCTATCTGCGACAGCATTGTAGCTGCTTTACCACAACAGGTATATATCAGTTTTGATATCGACGGACTGGATCCGAAATTATGCCCGCATACCGGCACCCCGGTAGCAGGCGGTTTTGAAGCAGAACAGGTATACTATCTCTTTAAAAAAGTACTCGAAAGCGGTAGAAAACTGATCGGTTTTGACCTGAACGAAGTAAGCACTTCACACGACGAATGGGATGCCAACGTAGGCGCCCGTGTGTTGTTCAAACTTTGCAACCTGTTGATCAGTTCTAATTCTTAATCTCACATTCCTGTTCATGCATAGTTTGCGCATCCTGCATCCGAATACCCCCAGCAGAATCCGGTTGCTCCCGGTAATGCATGGGCTTACCGGCATACTGTTCCTGTTTAACGCGATCGGTATTTACCGCAGTCCGCAACCTAACTGGTTCCTGGTGTTTTTTTTCCTGGTAATAGGCATATTATGTATTGGCTTCCCTTTTACCATGAGAAGGTTTAAGAAATTTACCGAAGCCAACACTGTAGCACGGATGATAGAAGCGCTCATTTGTCTTACCGGCAGTTTGTACTTCCTGTCGCACCTCAACCCGGTTACCGCATTGCTGCTGTTCCTGGTAGGCGCCGGGCTCGCCTACGTAGGCTGGATGGAATACCGTATTTTCCAACCTTCTTACGTAAAGATGGATACCACCGGGATTACCCTGCCCACTACCTTCTCAAAAAGGCTGGTTGGCTGGAACGAACTGAATAACGTAATTTTGCGGAACGATCTGCTCACAATAGACTTTAAGAACAATAAGATTCTGCAACTGGAAATACTGGATGAACCAGGCGCAGCACAAAGGGAAGCACTGAATGATTTTTTCCGGAGCAGGGTTCAATAACATAAAAACAAAAAATGCTAAAACAAACACCTTACATATTATACTCAGACGGTAACGGTAATATTTTTGAAGATACTACCATGCATGTAACCGGCCGTAGCGGCTGGGATGCGTGGCCGGTAGAAGCAGATGAATGGATTGAATTACCGGAAGGAGGTAATTTGTATGAGTTGCCCGGCCGCCGGGGTATTGGTATCAATGCCACCACCGGCGATATGCAGCTTTGTGATAAAGGATGGGCCGTAGCCGCATTTATACCGCCGGCGCATACCGGCTTTTACCTGGCTGCCTACGAAACCATGCCGGATGCCCCCACCCTGCCGCTGTTCTGCTATACCGCAGTAGGCTGGCTGGATGGTAAGTTTTACGTACCCGCCACCCGTATTGAAGCAGATATCCGCCAGGAATGCGCGGGCTTTGATGATAAAAAGGTAAAGCAGGGCGTAAAAACCCTGGTGGAAGCATATCCGCATAACAGGCTGGTACAGCATCTCGCGGAAAATTGCGCACTCACTTATGAGTGTCCTGCCGCGCGTAATTATTTTATGGGAAGATGGGAATGCCCTATTCCTTCCTCTCCTGCATGTAATGCCAATTGTGTTGGATGCATTTCATTCCAGCCGGAAGAAGAAAGCATTGTTTCTACACAGGATCGTTTGCGCTTTAAACCAACCGCGGAGGAAATTGTGGAATACACCGTACCTCACCTGGAATCAGCTCCTTTCCCTATCGTTAGCTTCGGACAGGGCTGTGAAGGCGAACCGCTGCTGATGTGGGAAACCATCCGCGAATCCATCCTGGAAATACGTAAACACACGCCAAAAGGCAGTATCAATATCAACACCAACGGCAGCAAACCGGATGCCGTAAGAGCCTTGTGTGAAGCGGGCCTGAACAGTATCCGCGTAAGCCTGAACTCCGCACAGGAAAAATATTACACCCCGTATTACCGCCCTAACAACTACGTTTTTGAAGACATCATCGAAAGCCTGAAAGTAGTGCGTGAATTCGGCGGCTGGACCTCTATCAACTACTTCGTATTTCCGGGCATGACAGACAGCGCAGATGAATATGAAGCACTGCGTAAACTGATCCGGGAAACCGGTCTGAATATGATCCAGTGGCGTAATTTCAATATTGATCCCGACTGGTACCTCGGTAAACTGGGCGTAACGGAAACGGGAGAATGCTTAGGGATAAAACAGTTACAGGAACTGATCCATGAAGAATTCCCGGATCTGAAATTCGGTTACTTTAATCCTCCGATGGAGCGTATTACCGGTGATTATATGAGCGACTTTGCTCACTGAAAATAATAAGGAACATTAAAAAAGAGGCTGTCTCAAAAAGGGGTAGCCTCTTTGCCTGGGTGCTGCACAAGCAGCAGGGGTGCCAACGAAAGAACACTGTTAACCTTACCCCTTATAAGCCGGGTCAAACTCTACAATCCATTCAATACCATATTTGTCTCTAAACATTCCGGCGTATGTACCCCACGGACTGTCACCAATAGGTCCCTCTACTTCTCCGCCTGCCGATAATCCGTTAAATATTTTGTCAGCTTCTTCACGGCTTTCTGCACTAACTGAAATTTTCGACCTGTTCTCGTTTTCGTTTACCCGTCCCATAAATTCAGGAACATCATTGGCAATTAACACATTGTGTTTGCCAAGAGGCAAAGCGATGGTCATTATTTTGTTTGCTTCCTTTTCCGGTACCGGAAATTCATCGCTTGCCAGGTCCTTGAAACGAATGACCCTGGTGAATTCTCCGCCGAAAACAGATCTGTAAAAAGTGAATGCTTCTTCGGCATTCCCATTGAAGTTGATCCACGGATTGATTGTTCTCATAACTTTTATTTTTAGATTGTTGATCTTTCGGTTTATTATTTCTGCGATAAAGTGGTTAACAGATCTTCCAGGTTTTTTAAGGTCGTGATAAAGCCTGCATCAAAGAGAATAATAACGATGTGATCGGCCAGCATTCGCAGGTGGCGCCTTTATTAGAGGTGGGCTTTAATGGGGTTGCTGCTACTTTAGTTCTTCCGCAAAGCGGTATTGCCTCGCATAAGCGGAAGGCGACATACCGGTCACCTTTCTGAATACCCGGTTAAAGGTGATCGGGTTATTATATCCGGTAGCATATGCTACTGCTGCAATGCTGTCAAAATCCCCGTTGATAATATTCTTGCACGCCACATTGATCCTGATCTCGTTCAGAAATTCAAGGTAGGTTTTGCGCGTATGTTTTTTAAAGTATTTGCAAAAAGCGTAGGTAGTAAGATGTGCCACACTGGCAATTTGTCCAAGCGAAATATTTTCTGCATAATGCTCCAGCGTATACTGGTAAATATCATTCATCCGCAGCCCTTCCGACTCGCTGTAAGAGTGCCGGGAAAAGCCCGTGGATAACGACTTCCAGTCCTTCACCTGTTTGGAGAAATACACCAGCATGCCCACAAACGCCAGTAACCTTTCTGCACCGCTGAGCCGGGAAATCTTTAATATATCTGTAGCTGTTTTCTCTGCGTATTCAGCAGGCAGTTGCAAACTGTTGGCAGTGAGTTGCAGGAACTTCCTTACGGAGTCCATCTCTTTCAGGGAAAATAAACCCTGTAGTGCATGTTCATGATCGAAAAAGATATGGATGGCATGGATATTCTTCTCCTGTAAATTTTCAAAATACCGGGCATCCCCTTTAAACATATGGGGCTGATTGGCGCCAATCACATAAATATCTCCGGCCTTGAATGGTTGGGTATAGTTCCCGGCAATCAGGGTGCCTTCTCCCTTTATAATAAGTGTTACCTGCGCCTCTTTGTGACGATGCAGGTAATTATAGAAGTAAGGGAGGATATCTTCCTGTATTACTACAGCACCTTCATCGGCAACCGGGACAGTAAATTGAATTACTTTCATTAACCAATTTTACTAATTTCTCTGCAAAATTAGCGATTATGTGGCAATAATGGTAAAGTGTTGGACAATATCTCAAATACTCAGGCTGCCCGTCCTACTTTCTTCTGCAACCATAAAAACCCGCCGCCCGACAACACGCACCCCAGCGCTGTAATCCCCCACCACGGCTTAAATCCAAGATGCTGTACCACAAAAGCCCCGGTTGTGGGCGATACAATATTGGCCAGGGAGTACGAAATGGTATAAAGCGCGGCATACTGCCCGCGGTTATGGTCCAGGCTCCTGCCAATCCAGAAACTGTTCATAAAGGGAAGGCAAAACATTTCCCCGAAGGTGATCACTACCATAAACACCACCGCCAACGCCCATACGGGTGGCAGGAAACAAAGCAACATATAGGAGAAGCAAACCATCATAGCGCCACGGGCCACAAAGGACAGGTTAGGCATTTTCCCGTCGAGGCGGTATACCATCACCATTTCCACCAGTGCAATCAGGATTCCGTTCACAGACATATTCAAACCAATCGCCCATTCTTCCATGTGCATCACTTCTTTAAAATATAAAGGCACAATGCTGGAAAACTGGAACAGGCAGATCGCATTCACGGTAGCAAAAAGCAGGAACCAAAGGTAAATATGATCCCTCCATACCTTATCTTCTTTCTTTACGGCTGTTTTGGCTGTCTTTGGCGGCGCCGGTACCGGTGGCAGGAAAATCCGCATCAGGATGGCGGCCAGCATACAGGTGAAGCCATCTACCCAGAAAAGCAGCTGGTAGCTGAAGCTGGCAAGGATACCGCCAACAGCGGGACCTACCGACCATCCGAGGTTTACCGCCAGCCGGTTCAGCGCATATGACCGGGTACGGTTTTCCGGCAGGCTATAGGCGGCAATAGCAATACTGTTGGCCGGCCGGAAGGCATCACCCACAGAACTCATCACAAATACGCATACACATATTTGCTCAAAGGTGCGCATCTGACCCAATAAAATGAATAATAATCCGTTAGAGAAAAGACTCCAGAACTGTACCTGGTAGAAACCGATCTTATCAGACAGCCATCCGCCCAAAAGGGCGCCAACGATGGCACCGGTACCAAAACAGGCCATTACCAGGCCTGCCTGGGCAATACTGAAATGAAGATGTTGCGTGAGATATACGGTCATAAAGGGAATGACCATCGTTCCGCTCCTGTTGATCAGCAATACAAGCGACAACCACCAGGTAGCAGGAGCAAGACCAGTATAAGCATTTTGATAAAGACGGATCGTTTGTCTGGCAAGGTTCATAAAATCGGTGAAAAATAATTTAGTATAATTGGATTAACAGCACAGTTTTTGCAAAGATCCGGAATTCATCTTTTGATGAGCGATTATTTTTTCTGGATCAAAACATTAACTTTGGTCTGAACAGGCACTCAATAAGGTTATCATGGAGGAAAAAAACGGTAAAAAAAATATACAGGCTTTAGGGATCACTATCGGCGTGCATGCATTGCTGTTAGTGGCGCTGGTATTTACCGGTTTTTCTGCACCTCCCCCGTTACCGGACCAGGATCTGGGCATGGAAGTGAATTTGGGTACTTCCGACGATGGCATGGGAGATGAACAACCATTAAACCCCAACCCGCCCAGTGCAGCGGCGCCTGAACCAGCAGCTGCCGAAAGTCCGACTGCTACCGCTCCGGCCAACACCGAGCCTCAGCAGGACATTGCCACCCAGGATGAAGAGGATGCACCGGAAATAAAAAAACCGGAAAAGCCGGTAGAGAAACCAAAAGAAATTCCAAAGAAATTAGAACCAAAACCTGTAAAACCTACAAAGAAACCTGCAGAAACACCACCGGCGCCAACACCTCCCGCACCAAAACCAAAGGCGGTATTTTCGGGCGGCACCGGCAACAGTGCCAACAGCGGTAACAGCGCCAATGGCTCCAATAATGCTACAGGAGAAGGTAATACCGGCAAACCCGGCGATCGTGGCCAATTGGGTGGTAACCCTAACGGCGGCGGATATACGGGCGGTGGACTCGGCGGCGGACGCTCCGATTTCCACCTGAACGGCAGAAGCCTCATCGGCAGACCACAGGTTACTTACGACGGCACCGAAACAGGCTATGTAGCCATCAATATAAAAGTAGATCAAAAGGGAAATGTGACTTCCGCCACTTTTAGTATGAAAGGATCTACTATCAGTAACCCCCGCCTGATTGAGATAGCCAAAAAGGCTGCCTCCAGCGGACAACTGAAATACAATGCTAACCCAGACGCGCCGGAAGAGCAGTTTGGAGTGATACGCTTCTTTTTCAAAGCAGAATAAGCAGAGTAAATAATATATACAGATTTTTAAAGAAGCTGTTTTATTTATCGGACCAGGAACTGATCCGAAACGGCATAGCTTCATCCAAAAATTTGATTCGTTCCTACATCTCTACCTATGATTGTAAAAACTGACAAGAGCAAACTTTTTGTGTCATTTCGAGGAACCTATTTTTTATCGCCAACGATGATTGTAAAACTTAACCGTATCTTTTCCGGCACCGCAATATTGCTCGTGCTGATGCAAGCCGCTGTGGCTCAAACTTTCCCGGGTTACAATAACAGTAACTACGCGGGTATTTACGGAGTATTCTCCAACCCCGCCAGTGCAGCCGGCTATCGCTATAAATGGGATGTAAACATTATTGGTGCAGATGTAAACGTTGGCAACACTTATGTAAGCGGTCCAAAATCCTTACTGTTTAACAGACCTGACTCTTTTGTACGGAACCGCGATTACTTCCTTGATGAAGGTGCCAACAGGAAACAAATGGGCTGGGAAATGGCGGAAATTGTATTACCATCTGTATTATATGCCATCGATGAAAAACAATCCGTTTCCTTTGTATGGCGTATGCGCAGCAGTAGCAGCGGTGGTAACATCACCACGCCCATCGCTAATTTCTTTGGAGTGGATTTTCCCAATCCGGGCTATGTCAACAAAAATTTGAGTATCCCGCAGGCAGGCGTTTCTTCCCACATCTGGCATGAACTGGGCTTTAGTTATGCACGCACCATCAAAGAAACCTACAGCGGCCGCTGGAAAGCCGGCGTTACCCTGAAACTGCTCAGTGGTGTAGCCGCAGGTTACGCATCCGTAAAAGATGCCAACTTCAGACTGAACTCTTCCAGCAATGCCACTATTACCAGCGGTACCCTGTATTACGGCTATAATAAAGAACTGGACGACTGGCAATCGCCCGCGCAAAAAAACCTTCAGCTGTTCCAGAATAACGGCATCGGCGCAGATATCGGTGTGATCTACGAATACCGCCCGGATAACGGCGGCTTCGGGGCTTCTGAAAACTCCGACGCAGACGACTACAAATTTCGTATAGGCGCTTCCATTACTGACATCGGCAGGATAAAATATAACCGGTCTCCTACCAACACCAACCTTAGCCTCGTGAAGGATAATGTAGTGCCAAAAGATATCCAGTACCGGAGCAAAGAAAGCCTGCAGCAATACGCCCGCCGGCTCAATAATTATTTCACACCACTGGGCACCGATTCTACTTTTAATATGATGCTGCCCACAGCGCTCAACCTGATGGGTGATTATAATATCGACAACCGCTTTTTTATCAGCGCACATGCCGTTATTGCATTAACCGCCGGTAACCGCGATGTCTCCAAAACATACGCTTTAACGCAATTCAATATTACGCCACGCTATGAAACCTACCTGTTTGGCGCCTATATGCCATTCACTATTAACCGCAACGGCCAGGCCGATGTAGGAGCAGGTATCCGCATAGGTCCCCTCCTGATTGGTTCCAGTACAATTTTTACGAACCTCTTTCAAAAACATGTGGACCGTGCAAATGCTTTCGTAGCTTTGCGCTTAAACTCAAGCATGTTCGAACGGGGTGAGGGCGGTGGTGGCCTCTTTAAGAAGCGTAACCGCCAGTTGGATTGCCCGGTGGTTAACAATTACTGATATGACCTCTTACAAAGAAACGCTGGACTATCTGTATGCACAGCTGCCCATGTTTACCAGGGTAGGCGCCAGTGCATTTAAAACAGACCTGCATAACACCATTGCATTGCTGGATAAGCTGGATCAACCGCAACACAGCTTTAAAACCATACACGTAGCCGGTACCAACGGGAAAGGTTCTTCCAGCCACATGCTGGCCGCTATCTTTCAGCAGGCCGGTTACAAAACAGGATTATATACGTCTCCCCACCTGCTGGATTTCAGGGAACGTATCCGCATCAACGGGCAAATGGTACCGGAAGATTTTGTGGTGGATTTCACTGAACAGATGCGCACACACATTACAGACATCCAGCCCTCTTTTTTTGAACTCACCGTAGCAATGGCATTCCGCTACTTCCAGCAGGAAGCGGTGGACATTGCCATCATTGAAGTGGGCCTCGGTGGCCGGCTGGACAGCACCAATGTGATTACACCCGAACTATCGCTGATCACCAATATCAGCTATGATCATAAAAATATCCTCGGTGATACCCTCCCGCAAATTGCCGGTGAAAAAGCCGGGATCATCAAAGCCGGTGTACCGGTGGTGATCAGCGAAACACAGTCTGAAGTACAGGACGTATTTATCAATACCGCCAACGCACTGAATGCCCCCATTCACTTCGCAGACCAGGAATGGATGGAAGCTTCCGGCGCCATTGAAAGCAATCACTTCACTATAACGTTACTGGATACACGCCAACAGCAGATGCGCCGTTTACAACTGGATCTGAATGGCCGGTACCAGGAAAAAAATGTGATGGGCGTATTGTCGGCGGTAAAAATATTACAGCAAAATGGCTGGCACATCACCTGGGATCACATCACCCAGGCGTTATCGCATGTAAAGAAACTAACCGGCCTGAGAGGCCGCTGGGAAGTTATTCAGCGGCATCCGCTCACCGTACTGGATGTGGGCCACAATGAAGCCGGCATCCGCGAAGTGATGCAACAACTGGGACATGTTAATTACCAGCAGTTACACATTGTAGTAGGATTTGTGAAAGATAAGGAAGTAGAAAAAGTGCTGCCGTTGTTCCCACCTACTGCGCATTATTATTTCTGTAAAGCGCAGATTCCCCGCGCGATGGACGAAGTGGCGCTGGCGGAAATGGCGGCTGCCAGCGGGTTACAGGGCCATGCTTATGCCTCCGTTCAGGCAGCCCTGCAGGCGGCCAGGCAACATGCCCAGCCGGATGATATGATCCTCGTTTGCGGTAGCTTTTTTATTGTGGCAGAAGTGATGTAAGTTATTTCATCGTCATTTTACCGAGATACAGCAACGCGTAAAAGATACAGGTGGTATGCAAACTGTGTACTATTTTGTTATCCAGTAACAGTTGCTGTAGTTCTTCCAGCGGCATAATCACCACTTCAATATCTTCGTTGTGATCCAGTTGCTGGTCCTGCACCTTCACTCCTCCCGTTGCCAGGAACATATGCGTGTAGTTGTTACTGGAAGCAGTATTAGGCGCAATAGTGCCGAGCGACACCCATTCTTTAAATGCGTACCCGGTTTCTTCCAGCATCTCCCGTTTCATGGCAAATAAAGGATCCGGATCAGTGGGGTCCATGGTGCCGCCGGGGATTTCCAGCAATGTTTTGCCTACTCCCTGCCGGAACTGCCGGATCATGATCACCTGCCCGTCTTCCCGGAGCGCCACACCGTTTACCCAGTTATTGTACTCCAGTACGTAATAGGGCGCTACTATTTTGCCAGCAGGCGTTTCGCAGGTATCTATACGTGCAGTAAGCCAGGCATCTTTAAAAAGATATTCCGATGAGAGTAATTTCCAGTCCATATTCATAATAACAATGCTTTACCAATCCATTCGTTCTTTCAGGCGCAGGATATGCTCCAGGTGATGTTTACCATGCCAGGAATAATTGGCGGCATGGGTTTTCAGATTATGCCTGGTGCCATTGGCAGGATGCACAAAAGTACGTTCCCACCCGGCTTCAGATAAATGCTCCATTAAACTTACCCAACGGTTGTGCAGGGCATGCAGCAGGGTGATAGATACATTTACCGGCGTAAATTTCACATCAGGTAGTTCCGCCCACAGTTGTTCCTCGTAAGGTTTTATTACCGGCTGTTCTTCTGTGAGGGCCAGCTTCATGCGGGTGTATCCGTTCATGTGGCTGTCGGCCAGGTGATGTACTACCTGTGCTACCGTCCACCCTTCCGGGCGGTAGGGTGTTTGCAGCTGGTATTCGTCCAGTTGCTGCACAGCAATTTCCACCAGCTGGGGCAAATAGCGGATGTCGTTAATAAATCCCCGCAGCATTTCCGGCGTGTAGTCCGGCAATGGTTCAAAGCGGCCAATAGGATATTTCAGTGATTCCATCCGTTATGTGTTGGTTTATTCTTCGCGTAAGTCTTTTCCTGTGAGGTGAATGAACACATCTTCCAGGTTCGCTTTCTTCACTTCTTTCTTTCTTTCAAAACCGGAAGATACCAGTTTATCAATCAAGGCATCCGGTGAGTCGATAGCGATAATAAGACCGCTGTCGACGATGGCGCAACGGTCGCAGAGGAATTCTGCTTCATCCATATAATGCGTGGTAATCACCACGGTGGTGCCCTGGCTGCGCACCTGCTGGATCAGCTCCCACAAATTGCGGCGGGCCTGCGGATCCAGACCGGTAGTGGGTTCATCCAGGAAAATGATCTGTGGTTTATTGATCAGCGTAGTGGCAATGGAAAAACGTTGCTTCTGACCGCCGGAAAGTTCTTTGAATTTTGCTTTGGCCTTATCTTCCAGGTTAAACATCCCCAGGAGCTTCATAGGCTCCACGGGCTGGTTATACAGGCCGCCAAACATTTCGATGAGTTCTGTGAGATTCAGTCCGGGATAATAGCCGGAACTCTGGAGCTGTACGCCGATGATCTTCTTGATATCGTTAGGGTCTTTGTCGAGGTCATAACCTCCCACCATCACTTTGCCGGCTGTTTTTTCCCGCAGGGTTTCAATAATTTCCAGGGTAGTGGATTTACCGGCGCCATTGGGCCCCAGCAGGCCAAAGATCTCTCCTTCAAACACTTCAAAGCTGATTCCTTTTACCGCGGTAAACTCCCCGTATTTTTTTACCAGGTTACTTACCTCAATGATCTTTTTCTTTTCCATGCCGCCAAATTACAGAAAGAATGCGAAAAAAAAGAGCGCATAAGCGAAGGGGACAGCCACCGGCCGTCCCCTTCGCTTTAATTACTGCTTGATAAACACCTGCGTAAAGAAGGTAATCCTCCCTTTATCCGCGGTGCCGATACCAATGAGCGTATAATCGCCCAGCATATTTTTACGGTGCCCCGGACTCTTGATCCATCCATTTACCACTGCTTCGGCATCAAGGGTGCCATAAGCCACGTTTTCAGCGGCGCTGGCTACGCGGCCCATTTTTTTGGAAACGTTGGCCACGCGTTCTTCAAATCCCTCATGACCAAAACCGGTGCTGCCGTTGGCCATATCCCGGCTGTGGCGGCGCGCCTGCTGGCTGATGGTGGCATCCAGCTGTAAAGGCTTCAACCCTTTCGACTGACGGAACTTGTTGGTGTAGTACAGGATCTGGTCATCCATGCTGGCACCTGCATTACTGCTGTCTGCCGCATGGGTGGCACGTGAACACGCGCTAACCTGGAAAACGGCCAACAGGGCGACTAATAACGCAATGATCCGCTGGTTCTTCAAAATCGACATAGAAATAAAATGGTTAATAATTAAAAATGAATAAAGAGTACTAATATGACTATTAAAACCAGGCCAGGTTTAGCAAGCCGGGTGCCAGAAATTAAAAACGGTGTATAAAGGATATTTTGTATCCGCTATACACCGTTTTTTATATTATTTTTTTACGCTTACTCGTTCATGATCCGCTGCCAGGTGTCCATCATTGTTTTGGACCCTATAAAAATGGCCATCCGCTGGTGCAGCTGTACAGGTTTCAGCTCCAGGAGGCGCTGTTTGCCGTTAGCCATCGCCACACCGCCGGCTTTCTCCATGATAAACGACATGGGATTGCACTCGTAACAAAGCCTTAAACGGCCGGCCGGGTACTTCCCAAAAGCCGGGTACATGAAAATACCACCCTGGATGAGGGTACGGTGTATTTCAGCTACCATACAGCCTACAAACCGGTGACGGTAAATACGGTCATTTTCGTTCCTCGCCATAAAATGATCGATCGACTTACGGATTTTATGCTCATATAAGTGGTAATAACCCACATTTACGGAGAAAATATCACTGTCGGGCGGGCATTTCAGGTTGGGGTGCGACAGGCAGAACTCCCCGATAGACGGGTCCAGGGTGAAGCCCTGCACGCTGCGGCGCGTGGCATATACCATCATGGTAGAGGAGCCATAAATGATATACCCGGCGGCTATCTGCTTGGTGCCCGGCTGCAGGAAATCCTCCAGCTCACACTCCGAGCCCTCCGGTGTAAGCCGGCGGTATACGGAGAAAATGGTACCGATAGATACATTCACATCAATGTTGCCGGAACCATCCAGGGGGTCCATCAACACCACATATTTCGATTTTTTGGAATGCTCATCATGAAAAGGGATGAAGTTTTCATTTTCTTCTGAGGCCACGCCACAGCAGTAAATACTGGTTTCCAGTGCATCAATGAACTGCTCATTGGCAAATTCATCCAGCTTCTTTACTGATTCGCCCTGCACATTGGTTTTGCCGGCTTCTCCCAGGATATCAGCAATACCCGCTTTATTTACTTCCACATTTACCCTTTTAGCAGCGAGACCGATATCACGCAGTAAACCGGATAACTGACCGGTGGCTCCCGGGTAATTCCGTAACTCCTGGATAGTAAATTCATCCAGTGTCATTACTTTTTGCTTAAGATTCATAACGTTAGGTTGTATGGGCGAATTTAGTCAATTGAAACTATTTTAACAGAACTGTCATTTATCTGCAAACAGATTTTAAAACAATTCTAAACTTGTCTTACTTTGCCAAATAATTTTTTAAAAGAAGATAAACTATCATATGAAGGTTTTCAAGTTTGGTGGCGCAAGTTTAGAAAGTGTTGAACGTATCCGGCAGGTGGCTCAGATTGTACAGTCATTTCCGGACGAGAAACTCCTCATTGTTATTTCTGCAATGGCCAAAACAACCAATGAGCTGGAAAAAGTAGCACAGAACTTTTTCCTGCGCAAAAGGGAAATCGCCGCGCAACTCCTCTTTAACATCGAGCAGCAACACGTAAATGTAGCCGAGGCCCTGCTGGGAACAAAGGATCATCCTTTATTTATCCAGCTGCAGCAATTCTTCACCGAAGCAGAATGGACGCTGGGCGAAAAACCCCTGCGCACCTACGATTACTATTACGATCAGCTGGTTGGACTGGGTGAATTGCTCAGCACTTCCATTGTAAGCGCTTTCTTTAACAGCATAGGCATCCACAATACCTGGCTGGACGTAAGGGATATTTTCCGGACAGACGATAACTTCCGCGACGCCAATATAGACTGGCCCTACACCCAGCGGCAGGTAACCGAAAAAGTGGTTCCCCTGTTTAACAGCACCAATATTGTGATTGCACAGGGCTTTATAGGCAGCACCGACCAGAACGAAAGCGTTACCCTGGGCAGGGAAGGCAGCGATTACTCTGCCGCCGTTTTCGCCAATATGCTCGATGCCGAAAGCCAAACCATCTGGAAAGATGTGGAAGGACTGAAAAATGCCGATCCCAAGCTGTTCCCCAACACCGTAAATATACCAGAGATCAGCTACGGTGAAGTGATAGAAATGGCCTACTATGGCGCCCAGGTGATTCACCCGAAAACTATTAAACCACTGCAGAACAAACAGATCCCCCTGCTGGTGAAATGCTTCCTGGATAAAAACCTCCCCGGCACGGTGATCAAGGAAACCGTAGATGTAAAACAGCTGCCCCCCATCATTGTGCTGAAAAAGAACCAGGTTTTACTGAATATTACCTCCAAAGACTATTCTTTTATTACCGAAGATAAGATCAGCGATATCTATGAGATCTTCCACGGGCTGAAGGTGAAAATTAACCTGATGCAGAACGGGGCGATCAATTTCTCCTGCTGTATTGATAATAACCCGGAGAAGATAGAACTCCTGATCAAAACGCTCCACGAGCAGTTTAAAATCGTTTACAACGAAGGACTGGAGCTCCTTACCGTACGTTACTACCAAACCGGCCTGCTGGAAGAACTCAGCGACGGCCACACTATACTCCTGGAACAACGTTCACCCGCTACCATACAGCGTCTCTGGAAAAGATAAATTTATCCAGTAAAAATATTCCCGCCCTCCGTGCAACTTTTTTCGTACCCGTTCGTCTTTAGTAAAAATGTGGTATGAAAAAAGTTGCTATCGTTTTAAGCCTGAGTACCGTGGTTATGCTGATCATAGCATGCGGAGGGAAAATGGTCAACCGTGGCTACCTTTCCGCCAGCAACCCGGATGAATTGCCTATTTACCTGATCACCCTCGGAAATTTCAGGGAAACGCCTGCTTGTTCCACTACCCCGTCGTCGTCGTGTGTTATGAATGAAACAACAAACATGCCCCTCGGTAAGATACAGGATGTTTTAAGACAGGCACTTCAATACTACCAGGAGAACTGCAGCAGGAAATAACAGCCCCCCTTTTTTGGTATTAGCTTTTGAGAAATTTACAACGGAAACGATAGTATGAGAACAATCATCGTAGCCCTGGGAATGCTTTTTATTGGTGTGCAAACAACCCTCGCACAACAAACTAACTCCACAGGAAAAATTACACTGACAATTACAGACCACGAAGGCAAGCCGCTCCCCTTTACCAGCGTAATGGTGAGGAATATTAAGGACTCGTCCCTTGTGAAAGGAGAACTGACCACCACCAACGGCAGCTGCGCCTTTGAAAAAATAGCCTACGGCCATTATTTTATCCAGGCGTCCCAGATGGGATACAACACCTCCTACAGCAAAACTTTTCTGCTCAATGCCTCCCATAAAGCCATCACCCTGGATACCATCCGCCTGAACACTTTAGGCAAAAACCTCCAGGCCGTGAATGTAACCGCACAGAAACCTTTTATTGAGAGTTCTGCCGGGAAAACCGTAATGAACATCGAAAACAGCGTAAGCGCCGCCGGCAATACCGCCCTGGACCTGCTCCGCCGGGCGCCGGGCGTACAGGTAGATAACAACGAAAACGTAACCCTGAAAGGACAAAGCGTAACCGTAATGATCGATGGTAAACTGACCTACCTCAGTGGCGAACAGTTAACCAATCTCCTGAAAACAACACCCGGGGAAAGCATCGCCTCCATTGAAATATTAACCAGTCCATCTGCCAAATATGATGCCTCCGGGAATGGTGGTATCATCAACATAAAAACTAAAAAAGGAAAAATGACGGGGATCAATGGTAACGTAAATGCTACCCTTACCCAGTCGAGATACGGCCGCTATGGTATTTCCGGTAATGTTAACTGGAGAACGGAAAAATTCAACCTGTTCGGTAATTTCGACCAGGGCGACTATCCCCGGCAGGTTACCCGCGTATACAGCCGGAATGTAAAGGAAAACGATGGCAGCTCCACCTATCTTCAGCAAAATATATTTCAGCGCAACCGCTTTAAAAACAACTACCTGAAAATAGGAATGGATTACTTTATCAACGATAAACAAACCATCGGCGTACTGGCCAACGGCTATAAGAATTCCTTTAGCAACCAGATTTACAGCGATGCCAACCTGGGTCAGGCAAATATGCCGCCGGATTCTATCGTAAATTCCCTCACCACCAACAACAATAAGTTCGATAACATTGCGCTTAACCTGAACTATAAAATAATCCTGGATACCGCCGGCGGAAGGGAAATCAGTTTTGATGCCGACTATGCACAGTTCAACAACCACCGCTTAATGCAGCTGAACGATAGCCTCTACGATGCCAAAACACAACTGAACCGCAACCCCAACAGCATCCGCACCACAGGCAGCACACAGGTGCTTATCAAAAGTCTGAAAGCAGACCTGAGCTGGCCGCTCGGGAAGGAAGGTAAACTGGAAGCAGGCGCTAAAACCAGCTTCGTTACCACCACCAACCTATTGCAGTTTGATTCGTTGTTTCATGGCAGCTATAAACCCTCCCCTGGCTTAAGCGACCGCTTTAACTACCAGGAAAATATTTATGCCGCATACGCCACTTATAAAAAACAAATACAGAAAACAAATGTGCAACTGGGACTGAGAGTAGAGAACACCGAGTCTACCGGGACTTCTTTTACGACCGGCACAAATGTGAAACGCTCTTATGTCGACTTCTTTCCAAACATCACCGTGGAACAAAAGCTCAATGATAAAAATAAAGTGAGCCTGGCCATGTCACGCAGGATAGAAAGGCCACAATACGGCCAGTTGAATCCATTTATGTTTTACCTGGACAAGTACACCTACTTCAGGGGAAACCCGTACCTCCGGCCGCAATACAGCAACATCGCGGAAGTGGCCTATACGTTCAAAGACAAATACATCGTCACCTTCCGCTATAGCCGGATTAAAGATATGATGGAAGAATTTATTACGCAGGATGACAGTACCAAAGCCTCCATCAGCACGGAACGCAACTACGACAAAACAGATATTTACAGCATCCTGTTTACACTGCCCTTCCAGTTTACAAAATGGTGGACCAGCGATAACAACGCGGATTTCTCCTATAATAAATACCGCTTTGAAGATCCTGTAACGAATGATCCTTATTACCGGTCTAACCTTAATTATTATATCAGCAGCACCAATACCATTACCCTTCCAAAAGATTTTAAGGTAGAAGTAATGGGCTACTATAACTCGCCTTTTATTTTTGGTATTTTCAGGGGCTATGCACAGTATAACCTGAACCTGGGTGTTCAGAAAATGTTCCTGAATAAAAACGCTACCGTAAAACTGAGCTACAACAATATCCTGCGGAATGAAAGCTACCGCGGGGCGGCAGAATTTGCCAACCTGAACATGAGTATCTTCAATACCTGGCAGTTCCGCACCGTAAACCTTTCCTTCAGCTATAAATTTGGCAGCGCCACTATTAAAGCCGCCCGCGAAAGGAAAACCGGTACCAGCGATGAACAGAACAGGGCAGGTTAAACCAGGATACGCATCATTTGCTGAATAAGCGCCATCATAGCAGTAGGATATACACCCAGCCCTATTAACAGTATGGTTAAAATAACCAGGGTAATATTACCGGCCATGGGCAGGGCCGGTACCACCGTTGTTTGCTGCCCCTTTGCAGGCACCGCAAACATAGCCGCCACCAACCGGATATAATAATACAACCCGATCACACTATTGATCACCAGCATAAACAACAGGAACCACTGGTGCCCGTCCACTCCCGCCAGCACCACGTAAAACTTACCGATAAAACCTGCGGTAAGCGGAATACCCGCCAGCGATAACAGCATTGCTGTAAACACCGTAGCCACCCAGGGATAACGCCAGAACAGCCCCCTGTAATCGGCAATCGTTTCCGCATCCTGCGAACTGCTCGACATCACAATCACCACCCCAAAAGCGCCGATGCTTGTAATAAAATAAGCCACCAGGTAAAACGCCAATGCCTCCAGCCCGGTTTGCACACCCGACAAAAAAGCTACCAGGATATAACCCATATGCGCAATAGAAGAATACGCCAGGATACGTTTGATATTCTGCTGTGTGAGTGCCAGCCAGTTGCCAGCAAACATAGACGCTACCGCAATAATAGCCACTATCCACCACAACATCGGGTAGTCGTTACCGTGAATGTCCTGGTAAAAACGGATCAGCAGCACCAGCATGGCCCCTTTGGAAACCGTAGCAATAAACGCCGCTACCGGCAATGGTGCGCCTTCATAAATATCCGGCGCCCACATATGAAAAGGAACAATGCCCAGTTTAAACCCTACTCCTATCAACATCAAACCAAAACCCGCCATTACGCTCACCGGCAAGTAACCCGCCTCCCGCAAAGCCGCGCCTATTCCGGGGAAATCCATATGACCGGTAAACGCATACACCAGCGCCATCCCAAACAACAGGAATGCAGACGACAACGCCGCCAGCATCAGGTATTTGATCCCCGCTTCATCAGACCGCTCACGGGCACGCAGGTACGCAATTAATCCATACAAACTAATGCTAAGTATCTCCAATCCCAGGAACAGCGACATAAAGTGACGGCTCACCACCAGCACCAAAGCGCCAATAGTAGCCAGGATCAGGAGAATGTAGTACTCCTCCTTCCGCTCTTCCCTTTCTTCAAAATAATTAAACGACAACAACAGGATAATGAATCCCGATACCAGGATCAACCCGGAATTAAAGAGGGAAAATTCATCGATTACCAGCAGCGGTGGCACCGGGTGCGGAATATACTTAATGGCGGGAATCACCGCCGCCATAGCCATACCAAAAGCAAGAAGGGAAAAGCTGTACACGATGCGGTGATTACGCCAGGCTGCTACCAGCAACATGGCTATCACTGCCGCAGCGCACAGGGTTATCAGCGGCCCCAGACTTAAAAAATCAGCGAACGACATAGTCAATGTTTTGGGAAGTGTTCAATACCGGTTGCGGATGGAAGCCCAGCCAGCATATTACTATTACCAATGCTATTATGATCACCAGCTCACGCCCGTTTAAATCGGGCACAGCATATTGCCGGTCGCACGGACCGAAGAAAACTTTCTGCATAATGCGCAGCGAATAAGCTGTTGCCACCACCAGGCCAATAGTAGCCAGGATAGTAAGCACATGATTGGCCTGCCAGCTACCCAGCAGCACCAGGAATTCCGCTACAAAATTGCCTAACCCCGGCAAGCCCAGAGAGGCCATTACAAAAATCATGGCAGCGCTGCCCATCATAGGCAACCGTAGCCAGAGCCCGCCCATCTGCCGCAGGTTGCGGGTATGTATGCGCTCGTACAACGCCCCTGCAATAATGAATAACGCGCCTGTGCTGATACCGTGGGTAATCATCTGCATCACTACTCCCTGGTAAGCAATTTCGTTAAAGGCGAAAGCACCCAGCAGTACAAAGCCCATATGACTCACGCTGGTGTAGGCGATCAGTCTTTTAAGATCTGTTTGTGCATAGGCCAGCATGCCGCCATACAGGATACCAATTACGCCCAGCAACATGGCCACCGGCGCTATCTCTGCTGCGGCAGCGGGAAACAGCGGCAATACAAACCGGAGGATGCCATAAGCGCCCGTTTTCAGCAGCAGCCCGGCCAGCACGACACTACCCGCAGTAGGCGCTTCCGTATGCGCATCCGGCAGCCACGTGTGAAAGGGCACTGCCGGCAGTTTTACCAGGAAGGCAATCAGGAAACCCAGCATCAGCCAACGTTCCATAAAGGGCGTCATCGGTGTATTAAGCAGATCGAAATAATTAAACGTATATACGTTGGTGTTAGCTTTATGTATAAAGTACAAACCGAGTATTGCCAGCAGCATCAGCAAGCCGCCCGCCTGTGTGAACAGGAAAAACTTGTTGGCCGCATATTCCCGGTGCTCATGGCCCCAGATCCCAATCAGGAAGTACATCGGTATCAGCATCATCTCCCAGAAAAAATAAAACAGGAAAAGATCCATTGTCAGGAAAACACCCGTGATACCACACAACACAAACAACAGGTTAAAGTGAAAGAACCCTACACGGGTCTGAATCTCTTTCCAGGAAATGAGTACCGCCAGCGCCCCCAGGAAAAATGTCAGCGCCAGCATCAGCATACTTAAACCATCCATTGCCAGGTGCAGACTGATCCCGAAATGCGGTACCCAATCCATCCGGAACTGGTACCACCACCGGCTGCTGCTGCTATGGCTATGCTCTATCCACACCCCTGCAATAATTCCGAGGTTCACCAGCAGGCTGCAAAGGGCTATCCAGCGGCTGGCAGCGTGGCTTTTCACGCCGGCTACCCACGACAACAATGCCGCGCCAAAAAGGATTAATATCAATACCAGCAATATCATAACTTTTCGTTTAATCGTTCCGGTTATATATAAATCCGCCAGATCAATACCGACAATATCGCCACCGCTCCCAGTACCACGCCCAGTATATACCATCGCAGCAAACCACTCTGCGTACGTGCGAGCACGTTATGACACCATTCCATAAACGCCGCCAGCCCGGTATAGAGCGTGTCTATCAAATCCCTTTTATTGATACGCGACAGGTACACAAAAGGACGCACCAGCAGCACATTGTATAATTCGTCAAAGTCCCACCCCCTGCTCCAGTAGCCGCGCAGCCACATAATGGCAGGCATCTCCAGGAAATCGGACATCCCTTTGGGATGCTTCACCACCCAGGCATACGCCAGCCCAATGCCGCCCAGCGCCAGCAAAGCCGATAATGCCTGCGAAGTCCATTCCATCGCAAGGCTTTCATGCAACATGGATACCGCCGGCAGCACCGGTTGCAGCCAGTTACTGAACAAGGTTACATGCCCCATCGTATGTGGCAGTTCTATAAACCCGGCCACAGTGGACAATACCGCCAGAACATACAGCGGAATCATCATACTGCCTCCCGGCCGGTGATGCACCTTCGTTTTTTCTTCTCCATAAAATACCAGGAAGAACATGCGGAAAGTGTACATGCCCGTGAGTAACGCGCCCAGCAAGGCCGCCAGCCAGAAGCCCACATGGCCCCCTGCCGCCGACCACGACAACCAGATGATCTGGTCTTTACTATAAAATCCCGCTGTTACAAAAGGAATGGCGGCCAGGGAAGCACAGCCAATCAGGAATACCCAGTAAACACTACGCAGCTGCTTCTTCAATCCACCCATCTTAAACATATCCTGCTCGTGGTGCAGCGCTACAATAATAGCGCCCGCAGCCATGAACAACAGCGCCTTAAAAAAAGCATGCGTTACAAAATGAAATACCGCCGCCGACCATGCGCCGCAACCCAGCGCGAGGAACATATACCCGATCTGGCTCACCGTAGAATAAGCCAGTACTCTTTTAATATCCGTTTGCACCAGGGCGCTGAAACCCGCCAGCACCAAAGTGATAGCGCCTATTACGGCCGTAGTGGTTTGCGCTGCCGGCGCCAGTTCAAATAAAGTATGCGTACGTGCAATAAGATAAACGCCTGCTGTAACCATTGTGGCAGCATGGATCAATGCACTCACCGGTGTAGGCCCGGCCATCGCATCCGGCAACCATGTTTGCAACGGTAGCTGGGCCGACTTACCCACCGCGCCGCCCAACAGCAACAAAGCGATAATAGTAATCACCCCGTCGTTTGCCGACCAGATATGTGTACTGTTTTCCAGTAAGCCGGGAATACTCAAGGTGCCGGTGTACTGAAATAACATAAACAACGCAATGGCCATAGCGGTATCGCCAACACGTGTTACAATAAAAGCTTTCCGCGCTGCATATCCGTTGGCAGGATCTTTATACCAGAAGCCGATCAGCAGGTAACTGCAAAGGCCCACGCCTTCCCAGCCGAAGTACAGCAGCAATAAATTATCTGCCATCACCAGCGTAAGCATGGCGCCTACAAATAAGTTCATACAGGCAAAGAAACGGGCGTAGTCCGGTTCGTCGTGCATATAACCGGATGCATACACATGAATCAGGAAACCCACAATGGTGATCACCAGCACAAATACCACCGACAAGGCATCCATCCGGAAATCGAAACCTGTTTTAAAGCCGCCGGCTTCCAGCCAGTTGCCGGCATGCTGAACAATCGCCTGTTCGCCGTTCGTGGCAAACTGCATGGCAATGATGATGGCCACAATGGCCGCTAATGCGATACTGCCGCATCCGATCACGGTAACGCCTATACGGTCGAAACGCTTCCAGCCCAGCATGAGCAGGAAGGCGCCTATAAAAGGAATGAGCGGTATGAGTGCAGGAAACATACAATTGAATATTTTATCCGTTCATTTTTGCTGCTTCGTCGCTGTCCAGTGTTTTGAGCTGATGATATAACTGTAAGATCAATGCCAGTCCTACCGATACTTCCGCTGCCGCCATCGCCAGTATGAAGATGAACATCACCTGTCCGTCGGCAGTACCCCAGTGGGAAGAAGCCACTACGAAAGCCAGTCCCGCGGCGTTCAGCATTATCTCCACCGACAACAACATAAAAATAATGTCGCGGCGAACCAGGATACTGATCAGCCCCAGCACAAATAAAACGCCGGCAAGCAGCATGCCCGCTGTGGTAGGATGTACTATCATGATTGATTATTTTCAAGGAACCGGTGCAATGTTTTCTCTTTCTGCCGCCCTAAATGATAAGCCCCTACAATGCCCGCCATCAGCAACATCCCGGTAAGTTCCACCGCCAGGATATAAGGGCCGAATAAAGCAATACCCACCTCTTTCGGATTCACCACCTGGACGCCGGATACCGGCTGACGGTTCTGCAATACCAGGAATACCAACTCTCCCAGCAGGATGATGCAAAGCAACGATGGAAAGATCCAGATGCGCGGCTTCAGCCATAGCTTTTCCTGCGCTGCCGACTCCTTCCCCAGGTTCAGCATCATCACAAAAAAAATCAGCAACACCATAATGGCGCCCGCATACACAATCACTTCCAGCGTCGCCATAAAAGGCGCGCCATAGAGATACAATACCACCGCCACCGCCAGTAAAGACACTACCAGATACAACAGGGCATGCATAATATTATACCGGGTGATCACCATTACGGTAGACAATACCGCAATTAACGCAGCAATATAAAATGCGGTCCCTATCATGGTATCAGGCTTTTAATATCTACCGGTGGTTCCTCCTGTTGCGCATCACCTTTATCTTTTCCACGAATGGCCATACCGGCTACATTGTAATAGTTATATCCGGGATACTTGCCCTCACTGTTGATGAGAAGATCTTCCTTTTCATATACCAGGTTCTGACGGTTATATTCCGCCATTTCAAAATCAGGGAGTAACTGTATCGCATAAGTAGGACAAGCCTCTTCACAAAAGCCACAGAAAATACAACGCGAGAAATTGATCCGGAAAAACTCGGGGTATCTTCTGCCGGAATCATCTTCTGTTGCCTGCAGGGAGATACAATCCACCGGGCAGGCCGCAGCACACAGGTAACAACCCACACATCGCTCACCTCCGTCCGGATCACGGGTTAACGCAATGCGGCCCCGCCAGCGGGCCGGCAACGGCGCCTTCTGTTCCGGGTACTGAAATGTTTCCCGCTTGTGGAACATATGCAGGAATATCAGCCACATACTTCTTACCAGACTAAACATGTTTTTCGTTTTAAGAATTTAACCACAGCTTAATGGCAGCTGTTACCATCAGGTTCAAAATCGACAAAGGAAACAATACCTTCCAGCCGTACTCCATCAGCTGATCATACCGCGGCCTCGGCATAGAAGCGCGGAACAGGATGAACAGCATAATAAAGGCAAACGTTTTTATCACAAACCATAATACCGGCGGCAGAAAAGCAGGACCAAGCCAGCCACCAAAATAGAGCGTTACCAGCATGCCGGAAATCAGCGTTACGCCCAGGTATTCACCAATGAAGAACATACCGAACTTCATCCCGGAATATTCAGAGTGGAAACCCGCTACCAGCTCACTTTCCGCCTCCGGAATATCAAAAGGCAAACGGTGTGTTTCTGCTACGCCCGCCACCAGGAAAATGAGGAAGCCTATAAACTGCGGAATGATAAACCATACTTTCCGCTGCGCCTCTACTATTTCAGCAAGATTAAAAGAGCCGCTCAATACCACTACGCCCATCAGCGCCAATCCCATAAACACTTCGTAGCTGATCATCTGCGAAGCCCCGCGCATAGCGCCCAGCAACGCATACTTATTATTGGAAGCCCAACCGCCCAACACCACGCTGTATACGCCCAGGGACGACATGGCCAGGAAAAACAACAACCCTATATTCAGGTCGGCCACCACAATGCCAGGTGCAAAGGGCATCACCACAAAGCTCATGAGCACACTCAACATCACCACGCCCGGGGCAAATACAAACACTACTTTATCGGCAAACGGCGGAATCCAGTCTTCCTTAAAAAACAACTTGATAGTATCCGCCAACACCACCAGCAGCCCGAAAGGACCTGCCCTGTTGGGTCCGTAGCGGTCCTGCCACAGTGCCAGCATACGGCGCTCCACCCAAATAAGACCCGCCGCCGTATTTAACAGTGCAAAAAGCACCCCGCCTATTATCCACCAAATGTTTATCATAGCATTATACTTTTATCAGTTGCGGCGCCTCTGAAATCTGCATGCCGGGAAGGCCTACAGGTATTCCGGCAACGCCTTCCTGTAATGTATCGTTAATGATCACCGGCAACGTATATTGATGCCCG
Organism: Chitinophaga ginsengisegetis; assembly: GCF_900168065.1. GTDB lineage: Bacteria > Bacteroidota > Bacteroidia > Chitinophagales > Chitinophagaceae > Chitinophaga > Chitinophaga ginsengisegetis. The sequence continues at coordinate 1,074,830 of NZ_FUZZ01000001.1, forward strand.
TTATCCGTGAAATGCAGCAGGTATCCGGCGGTTACCTGCAACCGCTTTGCGTCTTCACTGTGCAGCATGATGTACGGGGCAGGAATGCGTTCTGCAATGCCCGGTGTATGCACGCTCAGTTCTTCCGATCCGAAAATATGATAGAGTGGTACCAGTAACAGGTGTTCTTTGAGTGGCAGAAAGGGTTCCGGCACCTCTGTATAGAACGGCGTTTGTCCGTTAGCGTGAGGTTCAATGAGCCGCTTGCCTGGGTTACCGTCGTGCAGCGGTCCGCCGGTTTCCACCTGGAATTTATTCACCGACTGTACCGAGTTCCATCCCGGCGCCCAGAAGAAAGGAATCATGGAAGAAGGTGGCTCTCCCCGGTAGCCTTCCATGGTAAAGGATAGCGCCGTATCCGGGTCCTGTGGCGGACGTGGCTCGCTTACATTTACATTGGCCTGCATGGCGGTGCGGCCGCTGAAGCGATGTGGCTCCCGTGGTACCTTCTGACCGGCAATACGAAAATCAGCATGCGGTGCAAGCTTATCTATCCCTTCAAATTTTTTGTATGCGTGTGCAATGTGACTTACCACATCATCAAGGTGTTGTAAACCAGAGAGGGTAGCATGACCATTTATATCGGCGATCTGTAACAGCCAGCGCCAGCTTTCCTGCACTGCGGAGTCGGGCGCAAATACCTGGAAGAAGCGCTGGGCGCGGCCTTCATTATTAACCAATGTACCATCCGATTCTGCAAACGTGCCGGCCGGTAAAATGATGGTTGCTTTTTCTGCGGTAGGATTATAAAGATGATCCAGCAGGATCACGTCTTTCACTTTTCCAAAAAACTTCTCTGCACGGTGCTGGTTCAGCCTGCGGTACAGGTCATTTTCCAAAATAATCGCGGTATCCACTTCGTTATTCAATGCACGGTCTACCGCCGAATCCAGGCGATGGCCGCCCAGCATTTCAAGCCCCACGCTGTTGCATTCCGGCACCGTGTAAGTAAGCATGGCATCAATACCCAGGTCCCGCAGCGCCCATGACACATTTGCAGCGGCTTTGATGATGGCTTCACTGCCACCGCCGTAGCCCGCAATGATAAGCGGGTTCTTAGCAGCTTTCAGCACGCCGGCTATTTCTTCAGCAATCGCTTTTCCCTGCTCCGACATTCCTTTTACTTCCGGCATTTTGCTGCTTAGCAGGTGGCTAACGCCAAAGCCTATACGGGCAATATTATCTGGCGCAGTATGATAGGCTCCTTTTGCCAGTTCATCCAGTTTTGTTTCCTGTACATTTAAAATATACAGGGGGCCTTTGCTATCCTGCACGGCTTCCCGCACCGCAGCATCCTGCCAGGCGGGCATGTGGATATGGTTGATCACATCTTCCACCGGGATGCGGCGTACCGCCTGCCGTACCGACAACGCCAGCATCGGCGCGGTATTGGTTACATCTTCTCCGAGGATCAGCACTACATCTGCTGCTGCCGCTTCCTGCAGGGAGGCGCTGCGCACCGGCCCCTGTTCCAGTATTTTAAGGGAAAGGGATACCAGGTCGTGATCTGCCGACGACACACCGAGGTAAAAGTTTTCTTCTCCTACCAGCTCCTTCAGTACAGCATTGGATTCCAGGGAAGCTCTCGGCGATCCGATGCCGATAGTCTTCCCTGGCTTCATCCGTTGATGTACATGTTGCAGCACCGGGATGCCATTGGCCTTATCTGCAGGGCCATGATGCACCATCGGCGTTTTGATCCGTTGTCCGCTGTTCACAAATTCGTAGCCATAGCGGCCACGGTCGCAAAGGAAATAACCGTTTACTGCGCCATTAAACCGGTTGGTGATCTGTCGCACGGCGCCATAACGCTCACCGGCGAGGATATTACAGCCCAGGCCACAGCCCTGGCATACCGAAGCAGCAGAGGTCAGATCCCATTTGCGGGTATAATGCTGCTTCAGTGTTTTATCCGTAAACACACCGGTAGGGCATATTTCGGCAAGATTGCCGCTAAACTCGCTTTCCAGCGTGCCCTCTTCCTGCCGGCCAAAATATACATGGTTATGCGCGGCAAAAACATCCAGGTCCTTACCACCGGCAAAGTCTTTGTAAAACCTCACACAACGGTAGCACTGGATGCAACGGTTCATTTCATGATTCAGGAATGGTCCGAGATATTGGTTGTTATAAGTTCTTTTGGTGAAATGATAATCGCGGTAAGAGTGGCCTGTCATCACCGTCATATCCTGCAAATGGCAGGAGCCGCCTTCATCGCACACGGCGCAGTCGTGCGGGTGATTGGTCATCAGCCAGCCGATCACATGCTCCCGGAAGTTGCGGGCATCGGTATCGTCAACGGATAAACGAAGCTGGTCTTTTACCGGCTCCATGCACGACATGATGATCCTGCCCTTCTTGTCTTCCTCATCCTTAAACACCTTAACGGCGCATTGACGGCAGGCGCCCACCGCACCCAGGGCTGGGTGCCAGCAAAAGTAAGGAAGGTTTAAACCCAGCGACAGGCAAGCTTCCAGCAGGTTCTTTCCCTCCTTTACCTCGTAGGGTTTATTATCGATGTGTATGATCGGCATATGGACATTTTTTTTCTTTGATGTGTTGTTCAAAATCCTCCCGGAAATATTTCAGTGCGCTTTGCAACGGCTCCATAGCGCCGGGCGCCAGCGCGCAGAAAGTATTACCGGGGCCTAACAGCTTCGTATGCATTTCCAGTTGCTCGAGGTCTGCATAAGTGCCCTGTCCCTGTTCCAGTGCGTATAGTATCTTCTCCGTCCAGGGCAGTCCTTCGCGGCAGGGCGTGCAGAAACCACACGACTCCTGTGCAAAGAAATGCTCCAGGTTATGGACAAATCCCACCGGGCAGGTGCGGTCGTCCAGTATCACCATAGTGCCGGTACCCAGGCGGCTTCCCGCAGCAGCTACTCCTGCGAAATCCATTTTTACATCGAGGTGAACATCAGTTAAGAAATCAGTGGAAGCGCCACCGGGCAATGCACCGCGAAAACGGTATCCTGCTTTCATGCCACCCGCATGTTCCTCCAGTAATTCCCGCATAGTAACGCCCATAGGTAGTTCCCAGGCACCGGGCTTGTTAACTTTTCCACTTACACCGTATATTTTCGTACCCCCGTCGGCGGTATAGCTCAATGATTTGAACCAGTCGCCCCCCTTACTGATAATATGCGGTATATAAGACAACGTTTCCACGTTGTTCACAATAGTAGGTTTGCCAAACAACCCGCTTACCTGTGGAAAGGGCGGTTTGGCGCGGGGTACAGCGCGTTTCCCTTCCAGCGAATTGAGCAGCGCGGTTTCTTCTCCGCACATATATCTGCCAACGCCTGTATGCAATTGCATCTCCAGGTTATAATTTTTACCGAGTATATTTTTACCGAGATAACCTGCGGCATAGGCATCTGCAATGGCCTGGTTCATGATTTGCGCGGCTTCTTTATAGGCCCAGCGCATAAACACAAAACCTTGTGTGGCCTGTATGGCATAAGCGGCAATGATCATTCCTTCCAGCAACTGGTGCGGATTACCTTCCAGTAACCAGCGGTCTTTGAAGGTGCCGGGTTCCATTTCATCGGCGTTACAGATCAGGTAACGCGGGCCGGTTGCTTCTGCCGGAACAAAACTCCATTTCATACCGGTGCTGAAACCTGCGCCGCCACGGCCTTTTAGATTGGCGTCTTTTACTTTGTCCGTCACTTCCGCAGGGGTGAGTTCCTGCAATACTTTGCGTAATGCGGCATAGCCGCCCACTGCTTCATACTCCTTCAGATGAAGAGGTGCTCCGGAAGCGGGTATATGTTGTGTGAGCGGTTTTTCCATCTTTATAAATATTGATCCAGTATTTGTGAAAGGGAAGCTGTTGTCAGATCCCTGTACAGGTCGTTGTCTATCATCATTGCCGGTGCATGGTCGCAGGTACCAAGACAAGCATTGGGCAGCAGCGTAAAGCGTTCATCGGGCGTGGTTTGTCCGTATTTGATCTGCAGCAGTTCCATCAGTTGTTGTTTGATCTCCGTATAGCCCATCACGTAGCAGCTGATGCTATCGCACAACAGGATCACGTGCCTGCCTACCGGCCGCCGGAAGATGAGGTTGTAGAAAGTAGCTACGCTGTCTACTTCCGCGGTGCTCATATCCAGTATAGCGGCAATGTCTGCCACGCTTTCATCAGATACCCAGCGGCGCTGTCCCTGTACAATTTTTAATGCTTCAATACAGGCCGCTTTTTTAACCGGCACCTGCTGCATTTCATGTGTGATCTGTTCTATTTCAATTGCAGAAAGCATATGTTGTTATATTATCTGTCAATATCTGCGAGTACGTAATCCATTCCTCCGAGTATCGATAACAGATCGGCCACGGTATATCCGCGGCTGATCAGCGGAATCATCTGCATGTGCGGGAAAGAAGGCGTTCGTACCCTGGTACGGTAAGAAGCGGTATTGCCATCGCTGATCAGGTAGTAGCTGTTCCATCCTTTGGTGGCCTCAGTGCAAACAGCAGCTTCCCCGGCGGGTATTACCGGTCCCCAGCTTACGTTGAGGAAGTGATGGATGAGGGTTTCGATGTCCTGCATGGTGCGTGCTTTTACCGGAGGGGTAGCCAGCGGGTGGTGCGACTTATAATCGCCGGACGGCATGTAGGCCACGCATTGTTCAATGATGCGGAGGCTCTGTCGCATTTCTTCCACCCGTACTACCGCGCGGTCGTAACAATCTCCGTTGTGTGCGACCGGGATCTCGAAAGCAAAATTCTCATAACCACTATATGGCCGCTTCTTGCGCATATCCCACTCCAGGCCGCAGGCCCGTAGTCCGGGGCCGGTTACGCCCCATTCAATGGCTTCTTCCAGTGTATAGATGCCGATACCTTTGGTACGGGCTTTAAAGAGATAGTTTTTCATCACCATGCTGTCGTACTCCTTCAGCTGTTTCGGGAAATAGCTGATAAAGTTTTTCACGAGCGGTTCCCAGCCGTTGGGCAGGTCCTGGGCTACGCCGCCAATACGGAACCAGTTGGGATGCATGCGGCCGCCGCAAATGGCTTCTATAATTTCGAACACGCGTTCACGGTCGGTGAACATATAGAATACGGGCGACAGCTGCCCGAGGTCCTGGGCAAAGGTGCCATACCACACCAGGTGGCTGGCAATACGGAACAATTCGCAGAGCATAATGCGGATCACCTGTGCGCGGAGCGGTACATCTATGCCGCCCAGCTGCTCCACCGATAAGAGGTAGGCCAGGTTATTATTCACGCCGCCGAGATAATCGATACGGTCAGTGTAAGGAATATACGTGTGCCAGGATTGCCGCTCTCCCATCTTTTCCGCGCCGCGGTGATGGAACCCGATATCGGGTACGGCGTCTACAATATCTTCGCCGTTGAGCTGGAGGATGATGCGCAAAACACCGTGGGTACCCGGATGTTGCGGACCGATGTTGAGGAACATAAAGTCGGCGTCCTCGCTATGGCTTTTTAAGCCCCATTCTTCGGGTTTAAACCGCAGGGCCTCCTGCTCCCTGTCCTGCTTCTCGTCATAGAGCTTAAACGGCCCCATTTCAGTTGCGCGTGCGGGGTGCTCCTTCCGGAGCGGGTGCCCTTCCCAGGTGGAAGGCATGAGGATGCGTTTCAGCAAGGGGTGACCATTGAACCGGATGCCGAACATGTCGTACACTTCGCGTTCATACCAGTTGGCTGCCGTCCAGATGGGGGTGATACTTTCCAGCGTTGGGTATTCGCCGTGGAGACCGGCCTTTATTCGCAGGAATTCGTTTCTGTCGAAGGAAAAAAGTGTGTAAACAACGGTAAAGTCATAGGGTTTGTGCCCGTTCTGTTGCCGTTTATACGCACGCTCGTCAATGGCCGTGAGGTCATAGAGCATGCGATAAGGCATTTGTATTTCAGATTTAAGAAACTGTAGTACGGCCACAATATGCTCCTGTGGCGTCCAGAAGGTGGGCGTCCCATCCCGTGTAACCTGAGGTTCGAAGGTGATATCACCAAAACGGGAGCTTAATTCCGCTGCAATGCGCTCTGGCATGGCGTATTAAGTTTAGATGGGGTAAGATAAATACTGTGGTCCTTTTCCGGTTTAATTTTTCATATATCCGTTAATGTTAGTAAGTATTGTTATTAAATTTCATCGGGTGTTTTAAACTTTGTCATTTGTTGCCGTTTCTCCCGCAGGGTATCTTTCATGGAGATTTTTTCCGGCCGGATTACGCCCTGTTCACCGATCACCCAGCTGAGGGGGCGTTTCTCTTTACCTACGCTGTCGCGCAGCATAACGAGGCCCGACATGAATGCGTCCGGGCGCGGGGGGCAACCGGGTACATAGACATCTACAGGTAGAAATTTATCTACTCCCTGTACTACGCTGTAGATGTCGTACATACCGCCGGAATTGGCACAGGAGCCCATGGATATTACCCAGCGGGGCTCCATCATCTGCTCATACAAACGTTGAATGACGGGCGCCATTTTTATAAATACGGTGCCTGCGATGATCATGACATCAGCTTCGCGGGGAGTACCTCTGATTACTTCCGCGCCAAACCGGGCCATATCATACTTAGGGGTCATAGCGGTAGCCATTTCTACAAAACAACAGGAAAGGCCGAAATGGAAGGGCCATAGCGAATTTTTCCGTCCCCATGCCAGCAGGCTTTCTACGGAAGTGAGCATTACACTTTGCTGTATCACTTCTTCCATAGAAGTATTGCCGGATATCTTACCCGTTACATCATTTGCGTTGGTCAGCCACCATTTCATATAAAAGTTGATTTACCTATGCATGATTCATAAAATCAACATGCTGTTGCTACGTCAGTGCCTGTGGTGTTGGAGTCTTAATGTCCGTGTAACCGTTAACGTGAGTGGAAGTTTTCTTCCGCATTTTTTTATACGCGCGTAAAATCTTTTTCCCATCGGGCCCGAAGTCCAATGCGCCGTTACGCCATTCGTAAATAAGTACAGCCAGTAATATGAAGATAAAAACAGAAACGCCGAGGAAGCCGGTCCAGCCTACTTCTTCGTAGGCAATTGCCCAGGATATAATTAATACCGTTTCAATGTCGAAAATAACGAAGAGCATCGCTACCAGGTAGAACTGGGAAGGGAACCGTAGTCGTGCAGAGCCGGTGGAGATGATGCCGGACTCATAAGCCTCACCGGTGGCGCGGTCTTTATGCCGCTGCCCCAGTACATAAGAGAGCCCCAGTATGATACTGATGAGTATCACCACAATAGCTCCATATGCTAAAAATGGCCAGATGGGAGTGATGTCAGAAACAGCGCTTTTCAAAGTGTTCGCCCTCCGAGCGATTTACTTAAAAGTCCGTTATGCCTGTCTATCAGATAAAACCAGTAGTATGCTTTCCAATCTACTGAACATGTCTATTATTGGTAATGCTAGTCTGTAAACCGCCAAATCAAGAGGGAAGACCGGATACGGACCCGGTTTCATAACGTTTCAAATGCTGCTATACGGTAAAGACTATATGAAACTGAAGTTACAAAAAATACAACGATTAAACAAAAGATTAAAATGCGATACTCAGGTATGTGTACCCGTAATATAACATTCAAGACTGGTGATAATGTGCTGCTGGTCGTCAATAATAAATTTCACCACGTCACCAATAGATATCAAACCCATCAGCCTGTTCTGCTGGTCAACTACCGGCAGGTGACGGATCCTTTTATCTGTCATCAATCCCATACAGTCCTCAATGGAATCATCCTCAGTAACCGTGATAGGACGCTCTGTCATGATTTCCCGGATCAAAGTTTCCTTTGAAGCACGCCCCTTCAGGATCACCCGGCGGGCATAATCACGTTCGGAAAAAATTCCCATGAAATGTTCATCTTCATCAACTACTGTCAATGCGCCGACGTTGTGATCTACAAGGAGTTGGAGCGCTTCAAAAACAGTGTTGTCGGGATTTATGGAGTATACTGCATGACCCTTTACCTGCAGGATATTACGTACCTTTCCCATGGCAAGACTTTTAGAAGAGTAAATAAATGAAAAACCACCATTTCTAAGTTACCAATTTTCATTGTTAAAAGCAAGGCAGTGAAAATAAATCGTTTGTGTAAATAGTACACAAAGGCAGATCAATAGTTGCTAAAACGTAAAAGCAACTTTATCGCATTTCTTTTCTTAATGATTGTTAAAAAAACACGAAAATAAATAGGTAGGCATTTATATTTGTTGGTATGAAAAGTTACCTCGAAATTATTCGCCTGTGGATAATCCTTCCCTCCATTATAGTTGTTTGCCTCCTGGCAAATTGGATATACCAGACATATCGATCTGAAAAAACGATCTTCAGATCCTATGCTACAAAAATACTGGAGCAGGTTTATGAGACAATGGCGAAAGATGCAACAGATCTCAATGTCTATACCCTTCAGGAACAGTATCGTCAAAGACTAGAGGAAGAATGCATCTTCACGCCTTTTCAACTCTATGCAGACACCTCAATATACCGTGTTAAAAATGACCCTCGCTTATTAAGGATCATCCCTCCGGTCAACAATACAGGCAAAATAAGCGGTGTTATTTTTGGGAAAGAGACAGGTTACGGATTCGACTATACATCGTTTTCCATTGCCATCTCCGTTGTGATCATGATGCACATAATCCGCTGGGGGCGGGAATCCTGGTGCAATCTGAACCGAGAGAAAAAACTGGAGCAACTGAAACAAAACTTTATTACGGACATTACCCATGAGCTAAATACTCCCCTATCTGTATTACATGCCACCAATGAAGCCCTGCTTACCTACAAAGGCATGAACAATCCCGAAATGACAGAACGCTACCTGAAACATAATAAGAAGGAACTGGATAACCTTCAGGAGCTCATTCTGCGCATCATTAACATTGTAAGACTGGAAGAACAGGAACGTGATATAAAGATAGCACCTCTATTTCCGGAGGAAATCCTTGACAACATCAAACAGCGCTTCTCTTACAAATCACAAGCTATCATCACAATAGACATACTGTCGCCAGAACCGGTAATAGAAACAGATCAACATGACTTTGAAACTATCTTAAATCATCTGTTGGATAACGCTCTCAAATACAACCATCATCCCGTTCCCGAAATCAGGATAACGGTTAAAGCTAACCCCACCGGCATCATCCTTACAATTGCCGATAATGGCGATGGTATCCATGAAAAAGATCTTCCTTTTATCTTTGACAAGTTCTATAGGGTTCATCAGGGGGACAGACACGATGTAAAAGGATTCGGCATAGGTCTAAGTCATGTAAAACTATTAATACAAAAACTTAACGCACAGATCCATGTACAAAGCACTCCCGGTAACGGCACCCAATTCACGCTTCAATTCCCTTATTATGCAAAAAATAAAACTACTGCTGGTTGAAGATGAACCGATATTGGCAAGCGTTGTCAAAGAAACCCTCGAACATAATGGGTTCGATATTGTACACGCCGCTGATGGACGGCAGGGATGGGAAAAATATCTCTCCCATCAACCACATGCCTGTCTAATCGATATCATGATGCCAGAAAAAGATGGTTTCTCACTGGTAAAGGACATACGTGACGTTGACGAAAAAACACCGATTATCTTTCTTACGGGAAAGCTTGGAAACGCCGACGTGATACGTGGCCTGGAATACGCTGACGATTATATAAAAAAACCATTCAGCCTGGAAGAACTGATGCTCCGTATAAAAAACCTTCTCAAACGTTCTCTTCCTCTCGTTCCACAAAGAAACATACCCGGTATATTTTCTCTAGGAAAATATATTTTCGACTATAACAGACAGGAACTAAAGCATCCTAAAGACAATCAAAGTCTTTCTCTAAGAGAAGCAGATATGCTACGCATGTTTTCAGAAAATGCGAATAAAACTACTTCTCGTAAAATAATGCTGGAGAAACTCTGGGGAGATGATAATATTGATAATTCCCGTAATATGGACGTTTATATCAGTAAGCTCCGGAAATATCTTCTGTATGACACTACGGTGCGACTTATTAATGTAAGAGGACTAGGATACAGGCTTGTTTGCAACGAGCCACTTTAACACTCTTTCACAAAATACTAAGATTCATTAACGCCAAGGGATACACGTAGTGTTTAGCTTTGTACGAAAATAAACAGTTATGAAAAAAAACACGCTCACTACTGGTATGTTTATGTTATGTGGCATTACTTTGATGCAGAATAAAGTACAGGAAAAAGTACCTTGTAAAATTATTATTACAATTTATCACCATCCGCGGTCAGCTCCTGTCAACGCACACACTGGAACAACAGCCTCAAGCAACTGCGGGGAAACAGCAAATAGTCTGACTATTTACTATCTCCCCGCAAATCCTTAATAAATATTTACTAATTACAAACTCACCACTCCCTTCACCGGTGCAGCCGTTTCCTGGTGCAAATCAAACACCACAATTTCATTGGCGCCTTTCTTCAGCCACGGAGCAGGACAGTACAGGTTCTTCTGCGGTCCTATTTCCCAGTAGCGGCCAAGATTGTGACCGTTTACCCAAACAATTCCTTTCTTATATCCCGACATATCGATGTAAGTATCACCGGTTTTATCAAGGTTAAAAGTGGCTTTAAAAAACTGACCTGGTTTAGCAGCATTATTGGAAGAAGCACTCAACTCCTCTACAAACTTTTCCGTCATTGGCAGGCTGTATACTTCCCAGTTCATCAGCGTCATACCGTTAAGTACTACACGATCCGTGATTCCTTTACGGTCAATCAGCGCTTCTGCAAAGTTGATGCGGCCCATTCCCTCTACCAGGATTTCCAGTACAGGATTCTTTACATCACTCACCGGCAGATCAATTGTTTTTTCACCAAGCCGGCGGTCAATTTTACCGATATACTTGCCATTCAGAAACACGGTAGCATAGTCATGCAAATCCTTTACACTCAGCTTGCCGCTCTTATGCCCTATCAGCGTGGTTTTATACACCATAAAACCATAGTCCTGTCCGTATGCTTCAAACGGCTTCGGTTGCGGGGATTTAACCGGTTGCGGCAAATGATCCCATACAGAAGTAAAGGGTGTAAGATTAAATTCAGGAATTGTAATTGCCGGAATTGGTTTTGGTATGGCTGGTAATTTTTTGCCCTTCGGGAGATAGGAACCGATCAGCTTACGCAGCGCTTCGTATTTAGGCGTCGCATTTCCCTGCTCATTGATAGGCGCATCGTAGTCGTAACTGGTTACATCAGGTTCGTAACCCTTTCCGCCGGAGTTAGCGCCGGCAGTATAACCGAAGTTGGTGCCGCCATGAATTACATACAGGTTGAAAGAACGTTTGGTGTCCATGAGGAACTTCACTTCTTTGGCAATGCCATCTATGCCCGGCCGTTGCCATTGTTCGCCCCAGTGGGTTAACCAACCCGGATAGGATTCACTGCTGAAGGCAGGTACATCGGGATTCTGTTTTTTGGCAGCGGCAAAATCCGCTTCCGATCCGCCGGAGTCCAGTCCGATGGCAGCGCCTTCCACGCCTCCTGCTTCCAGCATATAGGCAGTGGCGCCGTCGGCCGTGTAGAATGGAACATTGATGCCATTCTTTACCCACATATCTTTCAGCGTATTTAAATATTCTTTGTCGTTACCGTAGCTGCCATATTCATTTTCAATCTGCACCATTACTACCGGTCCGCCGTTGGTTACCAGCAATGGCTTTACTTCTGCGGCCAAACGATCTACGTAGGTGGTTACTGCTGCTATATAACGCGGATCCATGCAACGCACTTTTATATCCGGTGTTTGCAGAAGATAAGGAGGTAAACCGCCAAACTCCCATTCCGCACATACATAAGGACCGGGGCGCAGTAATACCCACATGCCTTCTTCCTGCGCTATTTTAATAAATCCGGCAATGTTGTGATTACCGGTACTGAAATCAAACTGCCCTTTCACAGTTTCATGATAGTTCCAGAAAACATATGCCGCAATGGTATTACAACCCATTGCCTTCGCCATCTGAATGCGGTGACGCCAGTATTCATGCGGTATACGGGCCGGGTGCATCTCTCCGCTGATCATCTGGAAGGGTTTACCATCCAGCATAAAATCAGTTTTACTTAATGCAAAAGAATGTTTGTTTTGCGCCTGCACTGCCTGCCCCATCCAACAGGATAGCGCCAGCATGCCGCTTAGGATTACTTTCTTCATTGTTCAAATAAGTTGCAGATAAGCGTACAAAATACGCCAAAAATCTTTGATTCTAAAGATTTTTATAGGAGGCTTAACGGATACTTCCGGGGGATTGTTCAGGGAGATAACAATGATCGTTGCAGTATACCTGCTAAAAAGCAAAAGGGAAACCGGTAAGCTGGTTCCCCTTTTGCGAAAATTAAATATTTCCTTTCTTCAGTTCTTTAACAGCATAATCACATGCCCGCGCGGTAAGCGCCATATAAGTGATAGAAGGATTCACACAGGAGGAAGACGTCATACAGGCGCCATCTGTTACAAATACATTTTTAGCAGCGTGTACCTGGTTAAAACCATTCAGCACCGACGTTTTAGGATCTTTACCCATGCGGGCCGTTCCCATTTCGTGAATGCAATGTCCCGGAGGAGGCGCACTGTCGTAGCCATGTACATTTTTCAGTCCTGCTGCTTCCAGCATTTCTATCGCACTGGCCTGCATATCCTTGCGCATGGCCATTTCATTCTCTTTAAATTCACAGTCGATATCAAGAGTAGGCAGTCCGTATTTATCTTTCTTATTTTTATTCAGCACTACCTTATTTTCAAAATAAGGCAGGTGTTCGCCCCAGGAACCGATGCCCATATTCCATTTACCGGGTTCGCCCTGGGCTTCTTTCAGCTGAACGCCAATGCCATCCATGCTGATACCACGGCCTCTTTGTGCGCCGCCCTGGTAGCCAAATCCACGCACATAATCTTTTTGCAGGGTGTTGGCATTGGTGTTACGGAAACGCGGAATATAAATACCGTTTGGTCTGCGACCGCTGCTGTAGTATTGGTCTTCAAAACCATCAAACTCTCCACCGGCGCCTACACCATAATGGTGATCCATGAGGTTGTGCCCCAGTTGTCCGCTGTCGTTGCCAAATCCGTTAGGGAAACGTTCAGAAACTGAGTTGAGCATGATCCAGCTGGTACCCAGCGTGGAGCCGTTCAGGAAAATAATATCAGCGTAGTATTCTACTGTTTGCAGGGTATGGGAATCCATCACCCTTACGCCGGTAGCTTTACTTTTATCTTTGTCATATAATACTTCCAGTACAATAGAATCCGGGCGAAGGGTCATATTACCTGTTTTGGCGGCTGCCGGCAGGGTAACGCCGTTGCTGCTGAAGTAACCGGTAAACGGACAGCCACGGGCGCACAGGTTACGGAACTGGCACGGACCACGGTCCTTTAATCCTTTGGTGAGATGCGCTGCACGGCCAATGGTGAGGATACGGTCGTTATACTTTTCCTTGATGCGCGCAGCAACGTGCTTCTCGAGGCAGTTCATTTCCATTGGCGGCAGGAAAACGCCGTCGGGCAATTGGGGTAACCCTTCCGCCTGACCGCTTACGCCGATATATTCTTCTACATATTTATACCACGGGGCAATGTCTTTATAGCGGATAGGCCAGTCTACACCATGACCGTCTTTTGCATTGGCTTCAAAGTCAAGGTCGCTCCAGCGATACACCTGGCGGCCCCACATGAGGGAGCGGCCACCAACATGGTATCCCCGCAGCCAGTTGAAGGGCTTTATTTCGTTGTAAGGATTCTCTTTATCATTTACCCAGAATTGCTGCGTGGCTTCATCAAAAGCGTAACACTGGCTCTGGATGGGATGATTCTCCCGCATTTCATTGGTGGTGTGAAGATGGTGCGCAAATTCCCACGGCGCTTTCATAGCGGTGGTGTAGTCTTTAACGTGTTCTACATTACGCCCTCTTTCCAATACCAGCGTTTTCAATCCTTTTTCACTCAGCTCTTTGGCTGCCCATCCGCCGCTGATACCGGAACCTACTACGATGGCATCATACGTATTTTCCTTCTCTGCCTTGATATTAAGATTCATATCGTTGTGTTTAACGCGACAAGCGGCCAGGGATCAGCTTTCCCAAAAGCTATCCCTGACCGCTACGCACTTATCATTTTTTAAATATTGCCTTTCTTCAGTTCCTTCACGGCATAGTCTACTGCGCGGGCAGTTAACGCCATATACGTGAGAGAAGGGTTTACGCAGGAAGCGGAGGTCATGGATGCGCCATCTGTTACAAATACATTCTTCACAGCATGCATCTGGTTAAAGCCGTTGAGCACCGATGTTTTAGGATCGCGGCCCATACGTGCGGTACCCATTTCATGAATGGCCATACCCGGATAAGATCCGTTGTCGTATGTTTTCACGTTTTTAATACCTGCGGCTTCCAGCATTTCTGCGGCGTCATTCATCATGTCCACACGCATTTTCTTTTCGTTCTCCTTGAACTCTGCATCAAATTTCAACACAGGCTGGCCCCATGCATCTTTCACAGAGGTATCCAGGGTTACCTGGTTGGATTCATAAGGCAAACATTCACCGAAGCCACCTAAACCGATGCTCCATTGACCCGGTTCGGTGAGCATTTCCTTGAAGTCTTTACCCACACCCATTTCAGCAATACCGCGGCTCCAGCCTGAGCGGCTGGCGCCACCCTGGTAACCAAATCCACGGATATAATCACGTTTATCGCTACCGATGTTGCGGTAACGGGGAACATAGATCCCGTTAGCACGGCGGCCGAAATAGTATTTATCGTCGTATCCTTCTGCAGTACCGCCGGCGCCTGTACGGAAATGGTGATCCATCAGGTATTTGCCCAGTACGCCGCTGTCGTTACCCAACCCATTCGGGAAGCGGGAGGAAATAGAGTTCATCATTACAAAGGTAGAACCCAGGGTAGAACCATTGATGAAGATGATCTTCGCATAGTATTCCACCATTTGCTTCGTGTGCTTGTCAATCACCTTTACGCCCGTTGCCTTGCCTTGCTTTTCATCATAGATGATGGAATTTACAATGGAGTCCGGACGAAGCGTGAGGTTACCGGTAGCTCTTGCTGCCGGCAGTGTGGAGGACTGCGTGCTGAAATAAGCGCCAAACGGACATCCACGGCTGCAAAGGTTACGGTACTGGCATTTCTCACGGCCGGGAAGCGGCTGCGTAATGTTGGCTACACGCCCCATGGTAATATTACGGCCTTTGAACTTTCCTTCCACGCTGGCCTTTAAATCTTTTTCCACGCAGTTCATTTCCATGGCCGGCATAAACTGGCCATCAGGCAGCTGCGGAAGCCCTTCACGGGTACCGCTGATACCGGCAAATTTCTCTACATAATCGTACCAGGGAGCAATGTCTTTATAACGGATAGGCCAGTCTACGGCAATGCCGTCTTTCAGGTTGGCTTCAAAATCAATATCGCTCAGGCGGTACGACTGACGGCCCCACATAATGGATTTACCACCCACAATATCCGGGCGGTACCAGTCGAAACGCTTTACTTCATTATACGGACTTTCGGAATCGTTGATCCAGTATTTTTCGTTGTGTTCACTGTAGGGATAGTCGCGGCTCAGTTTAGGATGTGTTTCGCGCTGATCTACGGTGATACGGCCGCGGTGTTTAAACTCCCACGGATCTTTGGTAGCGGTTTCATAGTCTTTCACATGCTCCAGTGGTTTACCACGATCCAGCATGAGTACTTTTAAGCCTTTTTCTGTCAGCTCTTTGGCTGCCCATCCACCACTCACACCTGAGCCAATTACGATGGCATCATAAGTATTTTCAGCCTGTGCTTTTATATTCAGGTTCATTTAATTTGGATTTAGAAAGTAAAAAGAAGATTATATCGCCCAGGCCTTCTCTCCTTTGGTGTAAGGAGTGCAACCTTCGTACTTACCGGGAACGGCTACATAGCGCAGTGCTTTGGTGGCACCCGGTTCGGAAGTGAAATAACCCAGCAGGGTTAATTCTTTCAGGTACTGGAAATAATGGGTAGGATCCCCTTCTTTTTTATCTTTACGCTTGTTGTACTCTACGCGCTCTTTTTCAATCCCTGTCAGGAGTTCGGTACGTTGTTCCGGAGTAATATCCATGAAGCCTTTTTTGAATTGCTTCTCACTTGCCTCATTAATTTTTAATAACCCATCGAGGAACACCTGCTGATCTTCTTTCTTGTAGCAATCGTTCATCATCACAATGATAAAGTCTTCTACTTTGGCATCTTTTGCACCAGGAGTACTGGTTTTGGGTATGATGGTTTCCGCTATCTCCGCTAATAAAGCTTTGGTTTCCGGCTTTTGAAGATCGTATTTCTTAGGAGCGGAACCTGTACAGCTTTCTAAAGCTGATAACGTGGAAGCGGAAATGGCGGTGCCCAACAAAATCGCCACATTCCTTATTGCGTCTCTTCTGTGCATAAATAGTAAGTTGATTTGACCTTCGAACAAGTTGGAAAAAATTCTTCTAAAAACCAAATAAAGAGGGGTGAAATATGCATGAGCAGTTAAAAAACAGGAAGAAGTAAAAAAAGAAGATGGGTAGATGTAAGTCTGTATGACGACTTCCATCTACCCATCGGCCTGTGCAATGTGGCAACTGCTACAGGATGTATTTTCCTTTGTCGTCTACCAGTACAACCGGCAGGCGGTGGTGTTTTTCAAAATAATCGTACGCTGACCTGAGTTCCGCCCAGAATTGTTTGGAGGAATTGTCTGTCATTGTAAAGGTGCCCAGGTAGTTCATGGAACCTGGGTTGCCAAATTTCACAGGGAACACATGCACCGGTATGAAGTCCTGTCCTGCATTCTTTGCATTTACTGCTAAAATGTATACCTCATCAATGAACTCATCAGTTAAAGGAATACAGCCTACGGTGATACAATTGCCGTGGATATAGATTTCACCGCCCGGGTTTTTCGGATCGCTCAGGATGCGGTCTGAAAAATTCGGGTAGTTGATCCCCAGCGACAGGTGATAGTTACTGTTCGGGTTAAAATCGTTGATATAGTAGAATCCTTCCGGTACCTGCCGGTCGCCTTCCTTACGTTTAGGTCCCATTTTACCGGAGAGCGTACACACCCGGTAAGATTTGAACAAACGGAAAGTATCCTGGGGGTTATTTTTCACCCAGATTTCCATTTCACTGTCCAGTTTGAAGGAACGGACAAACATATATCTCGCAGGGTAAACAAGACCCTTCTTTTCGAATTCTTTTTTCAGCAACTCCTCCTTTTCACGGTATGCCTCCCCTACTTTGGGAAACATTTTCTGATTGTCGAGGAAAGATTGCTGGGCAAAAATTTTACCTGCACCCAACAAAATCAGGACGATTACAACAAGTCGCTTCATAATACTATTCAACAAATTTTAATGTTTATACCAGGTTTATATAAGCAAGATAAAACAATAACAGGGCAAAAATAAAATATATTACCATACTCACTTTCCTGTTGGCAATCTTCAATATATAGTGCTTGTGCCCCTGATAGATCAATATAGCCGTAAAGGCCTGGAAAATCCCACCTAACAAAAACAATACACCGAACAGCGTTTGCATCCTCATAAAAAACGGAACTCTTATTTTTATATTGTAAAGTTACGCGTTTATTACGTTACTGTAGCTTTATCCATTCCAGTTTTACGGTAGCCGCGTCCATGCCGGAACTGAAAGTGGCACGAACCGGGTACTTTCCATTATAGGCGTAGGTATAGGTATTGGTAACCACCCTGGAAGTGTTTGGGCTGCTGATGTTTTCGGTAAGCACGTTGTGGGCCGACAGGCTTCCGGCGCCGCCTTCCAGCAGGATGCCCAGCTCGGGCTGCAGCTGCTGCGGGTTCAGTTTGCGGTCGTAGGTATAACTAACGGACGACGTATACACGAACTTGCTGTACCCTGGCTGTTTTCCATAGGTATCCATCCGTTCTACATCTCCTTCCTGGTTCCAGGCATACTCCAGGTACCCACTGTTTTCCCAGCCGGCTTTGGCAGTGTTACGGCCAAACTGGTAGCGCCTGGCTAATTTACCACTGTTGTCATACACCAGGGAATCGTAGGAATACAGGGCATTGTCACGATAGTAGGTGATCTTCGATACCTTGTCGCTCTTGTACTCAAACGACAGGTAAGGCTCGCCGGTAACGGCTTTTTCATCGGCAGCCGACAGGCACTTCACCAGGCGGCCATTTTCGTATACCGGCAGCTGGATGTCGCTGTAGGTATCATTTTCTGATTTGCGCAGTTGTACAATTCTGCGGATGGTTTTGTCCGTGTTGTACTCCACCAGGGTTTGCCCCGCCGGTGATACTACTTTGTGCAGGTACGTTTGCTGATCGCCTCCGTTGTGGAGATTGATATGGTTGCCTTCGCTACGGAAAGCAGTAAGGACGGTGAACGATGTCACCAAAGCGGCATAGATAGCCCCGCGGGCTACGGAAGTTGTGAGCATAGGTTACAAATATTAAATATAAATATACTGTGTAAAAATAACTAAAGTGTGGCGAATGTGGGAAAAGACGCAATATATACGCGCATTTTCAGCGGACGGTTTAAAATAACGCGTTATTTACATATCGTTAACATTCGAATATATTTTATAATCGCCTTCGGCGATGCGGATTCTGTCTTTCTCCCGATTAGACTGATCAGGCTGATTACATTGATTTTATTTTTTAGAATTATTTTGATTTTAATAAAAAGATGAGGGAAGATCACAGCGAAATGCGCTGCGATCTTCCCTCATCTTTTACATCCAAAAAAGTGCGGATTTTGCCAGATTATGTTTATCTTTATAAAGTGCTTAAAACATTGATATTCAGTTTATTCCTCTGACGGAACCTGTTGAAAGAATGTTTCAGAACCCCCTATAGCACATTGATACACAATACGTTACCGATCAAGTCCACGTCACCTCCACATCACCTCCGCGTCAAGTCCATACCAAAGGCATGTGCTAAGTATGAACTAAGTATATGCAAAGCATCAGCTAAGCATGAGCTATTCCCTGTTCACGCCATAAATTCTCATCTCCTAAAGAAAAAAGTAAAATCAATGTAATCAGCCTAATCCTGAAAAGACAAAGTCCGCTCCGGGAAACCGGAGCGGACTGCAGTTAAAATAGTTGTAACCTCCCACCGGGAGTTGAAGAATTATAAATTACCGCGCAGCGCCTGTTCTCTTTCTATAGACTCAAACAACGCTTTAAAGTTGCCTTTACCAAAAGACTGCGCGCCCTTGCGCTGAATAATTTCAAAAAACACCGTTGGCCGGTCCTGGATAGGCTTGGTGAAAATCTGCAACAGGTACCCCTCATCATCACGATCCACCAGGATGCCTAACTTTTGCAACGGTGCAATCTCCTCATCAATCTTACCCACCCTGTCCAGCAAGGTTTCATAGTACACCGGCGGCACCGTGAGGAACTCTACTCCCCTGTTCTGCAGCTCAGTTACTGTTTTCACAATGTCGTTGGTAGCAATGGCCACATGCTGCACACCCGGCCCGCCATAGAAATCAAGGTACTCTTCAATCTGCGACTTTTTCTTTCCTTCTGCCGGTTCGTTGATCGGGAATTTCACACGGCCGTTACCGTTACTCATCACCTTACTCATCAAGGCAGAGTACTCGGTGGAAATATCGCTGTCGTCGAAAGAGATCAGGTTCCGGAAACCCATCACGCGCTCGTAAAATCCAACCCAGGTATTCATCTCATTCCAGCCTACATTACCTACGCAGTGATCTACATATAATAAGCCGGTGTCAGTTGGATTGTAATTCGTTTTCCATTCCTTGAAACCCGGCATAAACAGCCCTTTATAGTTTTTACGTTCTATAAAAAGATGCACGGTATCGCCATAGGTATGGATACCACTCCGTACTACTTCGCCAAATTCATCTTTCTCTGTAACCGGCTCCAGGTAAGGCGTAGCGCCGCGTTTCACCGTTTCCTCGTAAGCAGAGCGGGCATCGTCTACCCACAACGCCAGTACTTTCACGCCGTCGCCATGCTTGGCAACGTGACGGGCGATTTCCGTATCCGGTAACAGGGAGGTGGTGAGTACAAAGCGCAGTTTATTCTGCACCAGCACATAGGAAACCCTGTCTTTTACACCGGTTTCAGGACCGGCATAAGCTACCGACTGAAAGCCGAAAGCAGTTTTATAATAATGAGCCGCCTGCTTGGCGTTGCCTACATAAAACTCAACGTAGTCGGTACCGTTGAGTGGTAAAAAGTCCTGCTGACCGGTTAAGTTGTCCGCATTCACTAATGCTGTTTCCATAACATTCAATTGTTTTGGTTTTATAAGTTGGTTGGTTTTTGTGTATCATTTATTCTGCCCAGCTCATTACATAGCTGCCATCTTCAATACCCAGTGCTGCTTCGGTGATCTGGAGCGGGTGAAAGGTGTCTACCATCACTGCCAGCTCCTTTGTTTCCTTTGCGCCAATGCTTTTTTCCACGGCTCCGGGGTGAGGCCCGTGCGGAATCCCCGCAGGATGCAGGGTAATCATCCCCCGCACTACATGCTTACGGCTCATAAAGTCACCGTCTACATAATATAATACCTCATCACTGTCGATGTTACTGTGATTATACGGCGCAGGGATGGCCTGCGGGTGGTAATCAAATAACCGCGGACAGAAGGAACACACTACAAAGTTGTTGCCCTCAAAAGTCTGATGCACCGGTGGCGGCTGGTGTACCCGCCCGGTGATCGGTTCAAAATCGTGGATGGAAAAGGCAAACGGGTATTCGCATCCATCCCAGCCAACTACGTCGAAGGGATGATGTTTATAATGAATGGGATAAATCACCCCTTTCTTTTTAATCCGGATCAGGAAGTCGCCTTCCTCATCAATGGTTTCCAGGTGCTGTGGCTGCCGGATATCCCGCTCGCAGTAAGGGGAGTGCTCCAGCAATTGGCCGTATTTGCTCAGGTATCTTTTCGGATAACGGATAGGACTAAACGATTCTACAATAAACAGGCGGTTATCTTCCGTATTAAAAACAATCTGGTAAATAGTGCCGCGGGGCACCACCAGGTAATCGCCATAGCCGAACTCCAGCTGGCCATACTGTGTTTTCAACACACCACTGCCTTCATGTACAAAAATCATTTCATCTGCATCGGCATTTTTGTAAAAATATCCCTCCATACTTTTCCGGGGCGATGCCAGCACAATATGAAGATCACTGTTTACCAGCACGGCTTTGCGGCTATCTAAAAAGTCGTCTTCCGGCTTAATGTTGAACCCGATAAAGCTGCGGTGCTTCAGCATCTTCTCTTCTGCTACCTTTGGCGCAACGGAATAAGGTTCATCTACTTTTACAATCTCCGTAGGGGGGTGACAGTGATACAACAGGCTGGAGTGGGAAGAGAACCCCTCCGTGGAAAACAACTGCTCCGAATACAGCTGGCCGTCCGGTTTACGGAACTGGGTATGGCGCTTATGCGGTATTTGTCCTAGTTTATAATAATGTGGCATGACAGGTGGTTTGAGAAAATTGTTCTGGTGTACAATTAAAAGATTGAATGGGTGTATGATTCATTGTACTGGTGTATGATTCATATTTATATGATACAGCGCAACCTGCTGATGGCAGCAAAAATTAAGATACACATGCGCAGGAATAGCAACTGAATACTATTACAAAGTTACGGTATATAAACACGAAGGATGGCCGGTAGCGGCCGTTGGGAAAGGTTATGCCAAAGTCGAATCCATGGCAAGCGTGGCCATGAGAAAGTAGTAGTTAAGCTGACTGTTGCTTGTATATTTCAGTGAAATGGACAAGTGGCAATTGTTTAGGCGACTAAGGTAAGGAAAAACTGCGATTCCCAAATGATTTTTGTAATAAGCAGTATTCGGGAAGATAACAGTCATGAAATTGTCACCAAAACATCATTCTATCAAAAATCACAAATCACGAAATCACAACTACACGGTTTATATTTTGAATATAATTCTAAAAATTAGCCGTAATAAGTATCAAAAATCAACAAACGACCCTAATTTTAAAACATTTCTAAAAATAGCCACTGCGCTTTTATTTACCAGTGTAATTGTGGACTTTTGTTACAAAATCGTCATATTCCAATAGTGATACCGTTCTACACATACCAGTTCTCTTCGGTTTCTGCCTCCAGGCAGATAGCGGGCACTATGGCGACAACGACCACCATTATTACAACCCCACTGCGGGGTTAGTTTTCACATATTATCCAACGACCACAAGGGTGGTACATAACCGGGAGGACCCGGACTTATCTACGTATAAATTTTCCATATGCAAGTATTAAAATTTGGCGGCACTTCAGTGGGAAGCGCCAAAGCAATAGAACAGGTTTGCAACATCCTCAAACAATATAAACCTGCCGGTAAATATGCTATCGTTGTATCTGCACTTGGCGGGGTAACGGACAAGCTTATACGCTGCGGACAACTCGCGGAACAAGGCAACGAAGACTATAAAAGTGTATTACAGGAAATTGAAGCCAGGCACCTCGATACCATCCGTGAACTATTCCCTATCACCGCACAAAGCGGGCAAATCAGCCAGCTGAAGAAAAAACTCAATGCCCTCGAAAACCTCTGCGATGGCATCTTCCAGGTAGCAGAACTCAGTCCACGTACCCTGGATAAAATCATGAGCTACGGCGAACTGATGTCCTGCGTAATAGTAGCCGAGAAACTGAAACAACAGGGATTCTCCGCTACCTGTAAAGACAGCCGTGAACTCATCGTAACAGATAACCACTTCGGCCATGCCGCCGTTAACTTTGTTGCCACCAATCACCATATTACACAGTTCTTTGCACAGTCGCCCGCCGACTATGTAGTACTGCCAGGCTTTGTAGCCGCTACCCCCGATGGCGAAACCACTACCCTCGGCCGCGGCGGCTCCGACTATACCGCCGCTATCGTAGCTGCTGCCGTAAATGCAGCCGTACTCGATATCTGGACAGATGTCAGCGGCATGATGACCGCCGACCCACGCATCGTATCACAGGCCATTCCTATCTCACACATCTCTTATGTGGAAGCAATGGAGCTGTCGCACTTCGGCGCCAAAGTCATCTATCCCCCCACCATCCAGCCGGTGATGAGTAAACGCATCCCCATCTGGATCAAAAATACTTTTGCCCCGGAAGATCATGGCACCCTCATACAGGACAGCGCCGACCGCAGCTTCCCCGTAACAGGCATCTCCGGTATCCCCAACATCGCCCTGCTCACCCTCGAAGGTAGCGGCATGGTGGGCATCCCAGGGTTCTCCAAACGGCTGTTTGAATCCCTCTTACGGGAACGCATCAACGTAATCCTTATTACCCAAAGCTCTTCCGAACACTCTATTACCGTAGGTATCCATGAAGCAGATATGCTGAAAGCCAAAACTGCGGTAGACAGTGAGTTTGCACAGGAAATAAGCGAAAAACGGATAGAACCTCTCCTCGTGGAAAAAGACCTTTGCATCGTGGCCGTAGTAGGTGATAAAATGAAAAACCATCACGGCACCAGCGGTAAGCTTTTTGGCACCCTGGGCAGGAATGGTGTGAACGTAAGGGCCATCGCGCAGGGATCTACCGAAAAAAATATCTCCGCGGTGATCAACAAAGCCGATATCAAAAAAGCACTGAACGTAATGCACGAAACCTTTTTTGAAACACCCCTCAAACAGGTGAACCTCTTTATCGCCGGCGCAGGAAACGTAGGCAGCAAACTGCTGGAACAACTGGAACAACAGCAATACTACCTCCAGCATGAACTGGGTTTGCAGATCCGGGTAACCGGCCTGGCCAACAGCCGCCATACCCTCATCAGCGAAGCAGGCATCACGTTGCTGGACTGGCGCGAACAACTGGAAAAGGCCAACCATATCAGCACCGCCGATTTCGTGCAGCAAATAAAAAACCTAAACCTCCGCAACAGCGTATTCGTGGATAATACCGCCAGCAGCGACATCGCAGCTGTATACCACGAATTCCTGCAACACGGTATTTCCGTAGTTACCTGCAATAAAATCGCCTGCTCATCAGACTACGCCTATTATAAACAACTGAAAGACCTCGCCCGCAAATACAACGCTTCCTTCCTGTTTGAAACCAACGTGGGAGCAGGACTACCGGTTATCAATACACTGAATGACCTGATCCGCAGCGGCGACAAAGTACACAGCATCGAAGCCGTGCTATCCGGCAGCCTCAACTTCGTGTTCAACCATTTCTTAAATGGCACCAGCTTCCGCGAAGTAGTGAAAGCCGCACAGGATGAAGGCTACACTGAACCCGATCCGCGCATCGATCTGAGTGGTAAAGACGTAATGAGAAAGATCCTCATCCTGGCCCGTGAAAGCGGCGCCGCCATTGAAATGGATGAAATCACCAACCATTCGTTCCTGCCCGCCGAATGCCTCGACGCCCCTTCTGTACCCGCCTTCTATGAAGAGCTGGATGTACATGCCGGTCACTTCCAGGGACTACGCGAAGCTGCCGACGCCGAAGGCAAACGCCTCAAGTTTGTAGCCCGCTATGAAGATGGCAAAGCCTCTGTAGGACTGCAAAGCGTGGCTCCCGATCATCCGTTCTTTAAACTGGAAGGCAAGGACAATATCGTGCTGTATACCACCAGCCGGTATAAAGACCAGCCGCTGATCGTAAAAGGCGCAGGAGCAGGAGCAGATGTTACCGCTTCCGGCATCTTTGCAGACATCATCCGGAGCGCCAGATTGTAAACTTTCCATGAATTGAGTTGCAATCCTGACAATCAATTATTAAATTAAACTAACTTAAAGGTGATATGGACAGTATAAAAGTATTTGCGCCGGGAACAGTGGCCAATGTAGCTTGTGGCTTTGACGTAATCGGACTGGCGCTGGACGCGCCGGGAGATGAAATGATCCTTCGCAGGAGCAGCGAACCAGGCATCCGCATTACTGCCATCCACGGTGCGGACCTGCCCCTGGAAACATCGCGCAATGTAGCCGGCGTAGCCGTTCAGGCATTATTACAGAAATACGACCAGCCGGATATCGGTATCGAAATAGAGATCTTTAAAAAGATCCACCCCGGCAGCGGCATCGGCTCCAGCGCCGCCAGCAGCGCCGGCGCGGTGGTAGGCGTCAATCATTTACTGGGAGAACCCTTCACCAAAAAACAACTGGTAAGGTTTGCGATGGAAGGTGAACGGCTGGCCTGCGGCTCCGCCCACGCGGATAACGTAGCCCCCGCCATCCTCGGTGGCTTCACACTGGTAAGAAGCTACCGCCCACTGGATATTACCACGCTTCATACCCCGGAACACCTGTGGGTTACCGTGATACATCCGCAGATAGAAGTAAAAACGTCTGACGCCCGCGAAATACTGAAACAAAAAGTACTCATGACAGATGCCATCCGGCAATGGGGCAACGTAGGCGCACTGGTAGCCGGGCTTTACCAGGACGATTATGAACTGATCAGCCGCTCGCTGGAAGATGTGATCGTGGAACCCATCCGCTCCATCCTCATCCCGGCTTTCCACGAACTGAAACTGAAATGTAAAGAAGCCGGCGCCCTGGGCGGCGGTATCTCCGGTTCCGGCCCCTCTGTTTTTATGCTCAGCAAAGGAGAAGAAAATGCCCGCAAAGTAGCGGCTACGATGGATAGCGTTTACGCACCACTTGGCGTGGATTATAAAATCTACGTTTCCCAGATTAACACCGCCGGTGTAAAAGTGATTGACTAACTAATTAACAACGTTTTATTCATGCAGTATTTCAGCTTACAGAACAAGCAGCACCAGGTAAATTTCGAAACAGCAGTAGTACAGGGATTAGCACCAGACAGAGGACTCTATTTTCCGGAACAGATACCAACGCTGGATAAAGACTTCATCAATAACCTGCATAATTATACGGACCACGAGATCGGACTACAAGTAATCCGCCCGTTTGTAGGCGATGAAATACCCGAAGAAGCATTAAAAAAGATAGTAACCGATACCTTACATTTTCCTTTCCCGGTACAGAAAGTAACCGGTCATACTTACGCCCTGGAACTGTTTCACGGCCCTACCCTCGCATTTAAAGATGTGGGCGCGCGCTTTATGGCAGGCTGCCTCGGCTACTTCCGCCGTAACAGCACCACCCCGGTAACCGTACTGGTAGCCACTTCCGGCGATACCGGCGGCGCCGTGGCCAATGGATTCTATAATGTTCCCGGCGTGGAAGTAGTGATCCTCTACCCTTCCAATAAAGTAAGTGTGCTGCAGGAAAAACAACTCACCACACTGGGCAATAATATTCATGCACTGGAAATAGAAGGCACTTTCGACGACTGCCAGCAACTGGTGAAAACCGCTTTCCTCGACCAGGAACTGCAGGCACGCCGCCCGCTCACCAGCGCCAACTCCATCAACGTAGCCCGCTGGCTGCCGCAGATGTTCTACTATTTCCTGGCATACAAACAAATGAAGGCAGCACATCCCAAACTCGTGTTCTCCGTACCCAGCGGCAACTTCGGCAACATCTGCGCAGGCATGATGGCCGCCGCTATGGGATTACCGGTATCACACTTTGTAGCTGCCACCAATATCAACGATACGGTTCCCCGCTTTATGGAAAGTGGTAAATATGAACCAGGCAAAGCATCGCCTACCATGTCTAACGCAATGGATGTGGCAGACCCCAGTAACTTTGTACGGATCCTGGAACTGTTTGGCAACAGCCTCCCCTCCCTCGCAGAAAAACTTACGGCTTACAGCTTTAATGATAAAGATACCGCCCGCACAATGGAACAGGTATGGAAAGAAAACCATTATATGCTGGACCCTCATGGCGCCGTGGGCTTCATGGGACTGCAACGTTACCTGGAACATTCACCGGAGCTGACAGGCGTTTTCCTGGAAACAGCCCACCCCGTGAAATTTGAAGACACCGCCCCTAAATCTATCCGGGAAGAAATATATACTCCCGCAAAGGTGATGTCTTTATATGGTAAGGAAAAACAGGCTACCCTGCTGGCTGCCGACTATCCTGCTTTCAAAAACTGGTTAATGCAATAATGATTCTGTAGTTTTGGCGCCAGTATGAAGTATTTACCTATCCTCCTGTTATTGATGGGTGCGCAGGCATGTAACAATGCCGGCACCCGGCAGCAGAATACTGCCAGCCGCCCGGACTCCGTGTTGTACAGCGATATCATCCGGCCGGTAACGGATTCTATTTCACAGTTTCCCAACAGTCCCGATCTGTATTACCATCGCGCACTGCTGCTGTTTAATACCAACCCGGCACTGGCGCAGGCCGATTTTGAAAAGGCCGCCTCCCTGATGCCGGCAAACACCGACTACTGGGCCGGCGCCGGTGAAGCCGCCCTGATCGTGAATGATTATAAAAAAGCGGCCGCAAATTTTCAGCAGGCCCTGGCTACCGCTCCCGGCTATACGTACCTGGAATACCGCCTCGCCACTGCGCTGATAGAAAATAAACAATACGCCGAAGCAGACAGCATCGCTAACGTGCTCGCACAAACGACAGATGCCCGTGATAAGGCATTCTACCTGAAAGCCCGCATGGCGGAAGATAAACAGGATACCACCACGGCTATCCGTCACCTTACCTCCGCTATTCATGCCGCCGGTAAACAACCTGAATTTGAAGCCGTGATGGAACTGGGCGACCTGCTCCGCAGCCGCAAAGCCACCGCCGCCCTCAACTATTACCAGCAGGCATGGCAACTGGATACCACCAACGCATATCCTTTATTTGAAGCGGCACAGTTCCAGGAAGAACTGGGCGATCTGTCCGCTGCACTCAATGCCTACCGGAAATGCATCGTGGCTGATCCCGGCTTTGAACCGGCCTACCTGGCGCTGGGGAAAATTTACAGCAATAAAAAAGACTGGAAAACGGCTTACACCTATTACAACCTGGCGGCCAAATCGGCTCCAACAGATGCATGGGCGTATTACTACCGGGCAACTGCACACGAACAACTGGGCAACAAAACCCAGGCGATAGAAGACTATACAAAAGCTACTTCCTTTAAGAAAGATTTCAGTGAAGCAAAGGAAGCCCTGAGAAGATTGAACCCGTAATTACTTAAATTTACATCATTCAAAAATAGAGCACTTGGAAAAACATCCTGTTTTAGTGGCGCCATCTTTACTGGCAGCAAATTTCCTGGAGCTGGGAAAAGAAGTGGATATGGTAAACCGCAGCGAAGCCGACTGGTTCCATCTCGATGTGATGGACGGACGGTTTGTACCAAATATCAGCTACGGCTTACCCGTGATTGCGCAAATCAGGAAGAAAGCGCAGAAACCCTGTGATGTACACCTGATGATTGAAGAACCGGAAAAATACGCAGCCGACTTCAAAAAGGCCGGCGCCGATATACTCACCGTACACTTCGAAGCCTGTATCCACCTGCACCGGAATATCCAGCAGATCAAGGGTCTGGGTATGAAAGCCGGTGTGGCGCTGAACCCTCACACCCCCGTGGGCATGCTCGAAAATGTGATCCGGGATATTGATGTAGTGCTGATCATGAGCGTGAACCCCGGCTTCGGCGGACAAACATTTATCGAACAAACCTATCAGAAAATAAGACAACTGAGACAACTGATCACAGATAATCATGCACATGCGCTCATTGAAGTAGATGGCGGCATAGGCACCGATAACGCCGGACAACTCATCCAGGCGGGCGCAAATGTATTAGTGGCAGGCAGTGCCATCTTCTCCTCTGCCGATCCTGAAAAAACTATTCACGCACTCAAGACAAGTGCGCAATAATTTCCTTTGATAATGGCTTGGTGAGATATCCTGTTACAAAATTGTAAGCATTCACACGTTCCCTGTCCTTTTCATCAATGGAGGAAGTCAGTACAAAAATCCTGATTTGCTTCGGCAACTGCGCCTGAAAAACAGCATATTCTTCCAGGAACTCCCAGCCATCCATTATAGGCATATTAAGATCCAGCAGTATAAGATCCGGTAAGGCCTGCGCTTCTCCCGCATTTTCCCGGAGAAGATCCAGTACATCCTGTGCGTCGGAAAATACACGGATATTACTACTGATAGCCTGACGTTCGATCATGATTTTGGCAATCTGCTGGTGAATCGGGTCATCATCTACAATAAAAATCGTATTGATTAAACTCATAAAGGGGGTTTATTCTGATCTAAAAGTAATAATAAATTTGGTTCCCTCTCCGGGATGACTTTCTGCTCTTATATTACCACCCATTGCTTCCACCTGGGTTTTAGTGATAAATAAGCCAATTCCCTTCGCATCTTTATTTTTATGGAAGGTTTTACGGAAGCCAAAAAGTTTGTTGCCAAACCGCTCCATATCTATTCCCACCCCGTTGTCTTCCACGCTCAGGATGATGTTGTCGTTTTCCTTCCAGCTCCGTAAATGCAATGCAGGTGTGCGTTCCGAAGAACGGTACCGGATAGCGTTGGTAATGAAATTCTGGAGGATGCTGTCGAGGTATACCCGCGGGTATTCAATCACCGGCTCATCATCAAAATCATAGGTGATCTGGATATTGCTGGTTTCAATATCTACCAGCAAAACGTCCCTTACCTTCTGTAATCTTTCGGCAAACAACAGTTTTTCTTTCTCCACATTCACATCTTTCCGGATCTGCACCACTTCCACGAGGTCGTTCAGCGTTTCATCAATCTTCTTGATCACCTCGTGTACCATGCCCAGGTAAAGATCCCTTTCCTGCTGGGCGGCAGCTTCATTGTGCATCTGCATCAGCGCCTTCAGGTTGGCAATAGGCGCCCGGAGGTTATGGGAGGTGATATGGGCAAAATCTTCCAGCTGCTTGTTCTGGTTCAGCAGGTTCTTGTTCAGGTTAGACAGTTGCTCGTTCGCCTTCCGCAGCTCTTTCTGCAATTTCCGGCTGTCGGTGATATCACGCATAAACACTGAGATCCCGCCATCCTGCATGGGAGTAAGCAGGAAATCGTACCATTTGTCCACCCCGGGGAAGTAGATGCCGAACGACTGTGACGCCTGCTGCTGGATACATTCCTGCAGCCGCGCATAAAACACGGTTCCGCTCAGGCGCGGAAACTCCT
Organism: Chitinophaga ginsengisegetis; assembly: GCF_900168065.1. Classification (GTDB taxonomy): domain Bacteria; phylum Bacteroidota; class Bacteroidia; order Chitinophagales; family Chitinophagaceae; genus Chitinophaga; species Chitinophaga ginsengisegetis. The sequence goes on from NZ_FUZZ01000001.1 coordinate 1,104,963, forward strand.
CAAAGATATTATTGCCCATCGCCACCGGATGGCCGATCATTTTCTCTGCCTTCCGGTTCAGGAAATTGAGGTTCCCTGATTTCTCCATCGCGGCATATCCCATATCAATAGTGTCAAAGAAAAGACGCATCAGCTCTGTGTTCCTGGTAAGTGCGTCCCTGATTTCCAGTTGTTCGGTGATGTCCTGCACTACCCCGTACATACGTACCATCCGGCCGTTTTCATACCCTGGCTGCCCGATGGACCTTACCCTTTTTACCTGTTGTTTGGAAGAGATGATGGTGAGCTGTGCATCGAAGGGTTTGCCCGTTTCTATACATTGCCGCATCAGCCCCTCGATGCTTTCCCGGGCCTCCGGTGTATAATACCCCAACGCTTTTTCAAGGTCGATGCGGGTGTCTACCGGGCAGTCGTGTATGTGGTACGACTGGTCCGTCCACCGCACCTGGCCACTGTCTACATCCAGCTCCCAGCCGCCTATTTTGCCAATGGTACCCGTTTGTTGCAGGAACTCCTGGTTCTTCTTGATCTCCAGCTCCTGTAGTTTCTTGTCCGTGATATCATTCACCAGTGCTACCACGATCATCTCCTTGTCTACCGGCTCAATCACCGGAAACACGGTCAGGTCAAGGTATACTTCCCTGTCTACGGTTGTCCATCGCTTGTCCTGCGAAAAATCGATCCGCTTTTCCACGCGGAGCAATTTATTCTGTTCCAGGGCCTGTACAAATAGTTTGTCCAGCTCAAACATGGTGGCCAGTTCATCGTTCATTACGTTGAAAGGCTGACGGCTGACGGGATGCGGCGAATTAAAGAAGAAACGTTGTGTTTGATTGATCCGGCGGATAAAGCCAAAATTATCAAACTGGATATAGCCGATAGGCAGGTTCTCGATGATATTGTCGAGGAGCCGTTCGCTTTTCTGGAGACTGAGTTCCGATAATTTTTTTTCTGTGATATCATCCAGTATCAGGAAGATATTGTCCATATTCCGTTGCTGGTCTGTGAGCGGGAATATGGTGGCTTCAAAGTATACCGGATAAAGCCGGGTAATGTTTTCGTGGTGTTTCTCGCGGTAGCTGAGGAGGATTTCCTTTTTGATAGTCTTCCCGGTTTTCCGGGCTTCCTCAAACATACCAGCGAGGCCATTAAGCCGGTAGAAAGGATCTTTCAGCCATTTATAATCCGGTTGGGTAAAGAAGGCGTGGTGTTTTCCCCAGATCTGCCGCTGGCGGCTGTTCATGTCCATATTATCGCCATCCGGTGAAAACTGCTGCAATCCGAGGGGCAGGTTTTCCAGCACCTGGCCGTAGTACACTTCATTACGGGCACGTTTGATTTCAGTGAGTTTACGTTCGGTGATATCGATGCCGATCAGCATGCAGTGTGTAAAGGCGCCGGTTTCACTGAAAAACGGGGTAATACCTGCTTCCAGCCACAGTTGGGTATCTGCCGCGTTGATAAGAAAACACAGTTGTTCCTGTACCGGTTTTCCTTCTGTCAGGGTTTTCCAGAGATTCTGCCAGTGTTCCGGGTGCGCAGGCCGGAAGAGCGCGGTAAAAGGGCAGCCGGTGAAGGGGCCGTCTGATGGCTGCAATGCCGCTATCACCTGCGTATTAACCGCAGTCACCGCACCTGCTGCATCTATGGTAACAGAGAGTGCAAAGGCATTAATAGCGGTTTCAAGATGCTGTAAGTGGCTGTAATGCTGTTCCAGCATAACTACATTCATATGATAGCAGAATCTAAGATCGTTGTGTCAGGAAACGCCTAAAGTAGGCATTATATAATAAAAAACACTATTAGGCAGGTAAAAGTAATAAAATGTTGCGGAAAGGTCAATTCCCTACAAACGCACAATTAACAGGGGAAAGAGTGGATTGGTTCAATCATTTATCCACCTGTTGTGGATTTTGAGTTTTCCGAAATTGTTAAACGATCAATATCTTTGAGGTAACTTATTACATTATTATTTTTTAAATATTATCAGATGAAAGTTTTGATTATCATGGGTTCCGAGAGTGACAAGCCTGTAATGGAAGAATCTCAGAAACATTTGCAGTATTTTGGAATTGAAAATGAGATGATAGTAGCTTCTGCTCACCGCAATCCTGATAAAGTAAGAGAGTTGTGTATAACCGCTCAGGAAAAGGGTTTTGGCGTAATTATTGCCGCGGCGGGCATGGCAGCAGCCTTACCGGGAGTTGTATCAGCTTACACTTCGCTGCCTGTTCTGGGAGTTCCTTTAGATGGTGGTTTACCGGGTGGTATTGACGCTTTGTATTCAATTGTACAGATGCCTGCAGGTTTACCGGTAGGTACACTGGCAGTTGGAAAAGCAGGTGCACGTAACGCAGCTATACTGGCCGCACGTATCCTGGCTTTGGGCAACAAAGATATCGCTGCTAAAGTAGAAGCCTTTAAACAGAACGGGTACAGGATTTAGTGATAGCTTAACAATGGCATCCTCCAGGTTATACAAGATTTAAATATATTCGGATTGAAAAATACCGATCATTTCCTGGACAATTAAACCTTAGAATCATTGACTGAATCCATTATCAATTTAGACAGTATTAATCCCATTGAGTTTTTCGGCGTTAACAACGGAAAGCTTGATCTGCTGAAAAAGAAATTCCCATTGCTTAAGATCCTGTCCAGGGGCACCCAGTTAAAATTGAGTGGGGCACCGGAAGAAGTGGCTACAGCGGAGGAAAAAATCGGTCAGATCGTTAAATACCTGGAACGGAACGGTAACCTGACAGAGAACTATTTTGAACAGATTCTGGGAGATGAGGAAGGCACCAGGATCGACAATTTCAGCGAGCGTAATCCCAATGAAGTATTGGTGTTTGGACCCAACGGCAGAACCGTAAGGGCCCGTACATCCAATCAGAAAAAGATGGTAGCGCTGGCCGAAAAGAACGACATCATTTTCGCAATAGGTCCTGCCGGTACCGGTAAAACCTATACCGCCGTAGCTTTGGCGGTTCGTGCGCTCAAAAACAAAGCAGTTAAAAAGATCATTCTAACCCGCCCTGCGGTGGAAGCAGGCGAAAGCCTCGGTTTCCTGCCGGGAGATCTCAAAGAAAAGATCGATCCATATCTGCGGCCATTGTACGATGCGCTGGATGATATGATCCCTGCAGAAAAGCTGAGTTACTACATGACCAACCGCGTCATTGAAATTGCACCATTGGCGTATATGCGTGGACGTACCCTGGATAACTCCTTTATTATCCTGGATGAAGCGCAGAATGCCACCGACCTGCAGATCAAGATGTTTCTAACCCGTATCGGCGCATCTGCACAGGCCATCATCACCGGTGACCTTACACAGATAGATTTACCCAAAAATCAGCAATCCGGTCTGGAAAGGGCTACCCGCATCCTTCGTAACATCGATGGTATCGGGCATGTGGAACTTGATGAAGAAGATGTGGTAAGACACCGGCTTGTAAAAGCCATCATCAAGGCTTATGAAGCCAATAAAGAAAAATAAGGCATGCGGATATCCTGTTATCCGATAGCTGGTTATTTGTTTGGACGGCACAGCCACCAGGCAGATAATCAGCTATCAAAATAACAATTATCTCAATATTTAACTCTTTGTTAACGGCGATTGCCGTAAGTTCACCTGTTTTTATCCGAGGGAGACCTTCAGTCCGGAAGCCTGTGATTGTGCTGAGCTATAGCTGATGACTTTGCAGTATTGAAGTTTACCCCTATTTTTGTTGTGATATATTATAATTTATCGACCGCATGACCAATTTTTTTCGAATCATGACACTGGCATTGATTACAACGTTGCTGTTAGGCAGTTGTAAGAAAAGGGCTTCCCCCGAAGAGGTAGCGCTGGCGTTTATGCATGCGATTCAGGATTCGAACTACGACCAGGCCAGGGATTATGCCACAAAAGAATCCCAACAGGTATTACAGATCTATGCCATCTTTGACGGCCGCCGCAGTGGCGCAGAAAGGGAAAAAATTAAAAACGCCCGCATCGAGGTAGTCAATATCGAAGAAAACGGCGATAAAGCGGCTGTTACAATACTGAATTCCTCCGCCCATCAGAAAGAAGTCCTGCAGATGGTGAAAGAAAACGGCCAGTGGAAAATTTCCCTGACGTTCGACAGCATCATTCCCAATTACACACCCCAAACCGGTGGTAATGCTGCCTTTGACTCTACTGCTTTGCCGGCAGACAGCGCACCTGTTAATAGCCTGTCGGCGCCCGGAAACTAAATAATTACCGCCCTCTTTTGTATTTTACACAAAAGGAAAGGATAATTTTTAGCTATTAACGGCTAGTTCCCTTAATTTTGCCACGCATTAATGATCAGATGTGTGGCTTATTCCTGTTTTTACTTACCGGAAACCTGACCATATCTCCATGAAAAGTGAGGTGAGTACTTTATTCACTTTTCAACATTAATCCAATATTGAACAATAAACCTTAAAGTAAAGTAGATTATTATGATGACAAATCCCTGGCACAGTGTGAGTCCCGGCTCTGAAGTGCCTAATGTTGTAAATGCAATTATAGAAATTCCAAAGGGATGCCGCGCTAAATATGAACTGGATAAAGAAAGCGGTTTGCTGAAACTGGACCGGGTTTTATATTCTTCTGTATACTATCCTGCCAATTACGGCTTTATTCCACAATCTTACTGCGATGACCATGATCCGCTGGATATCCTGGTAATCTCCCAGATCGAATGTGTTCCCATGTGTATCATCGATGCCAAAATCATCGGCGTAATGCAAATGATAGACGGCGGCGAAGCTGATGATAAAATCATCGCGGTAGCAGCCAACGATATGAGCGTAAACTACATCAACGATATTACCGAACTGCCTCCTCACTTCATCGACGAAATGCGCCATTTCTTCGAAGAATATAAAAAACTGGAAAAGAAAACCGTTGTGGTGGAAGAATTCCAGAATAAAGAGAAAGCAAAACAGATTATTCTCCAAAGCTTTGAAGATTACCGTAAAATTTTCAAACAGAGCTAAGCTGCCAACAAATAACTTTATAAAAAAAGCAGCAGGGATAATCTCTGCTGCTTTTTTTCCTTCAGGCCATACGGCTAAAAGTATCTCTTTATAATCCGCAGATGATGCGTACGCAAACCTGTATCCGCATTTATAATCCCTTCGTTATCTATCGGATCTATCCGTACCTTTCCGGAAGAATGGATAATTTCATGATCGTTCAGCAAAATACCAACATGCGTAATCCGCCCCTCTTCATTGTCGAAAAAGGCGAGATCCCCCAGGCGCGCTTCCTGTAAAAAATCAACAATATGCCCCTGGGTAGCCTGCTGGTAAGCATCCCGCAAAAGCGGAATACCGGATAGCTTAAACACGTTCTGCGTAAAACCGGAACAGTCCACACCAAAAACACTGGAACCACCCCAGAGGTACCCGGTGTTCAGAAACTGCGTTGCAGCGCTTTTTAAGGCAGTAATATCTACAGGGGCGGGATGGGTAAGCGAAAGGGGCTTATCCTCAAATTTTACAGCAATAGTTCCCCACTGCGTGGAAATATCGCTGTCGCTCTTCACCAGGCACCCAAATGGCACCAGCATAGGCTGGCCGTTCATGGTAACCCGGTTTACCCAGCCCGGAAAATAATACTTCGCAGGCGCCAGGTACAGCGGTTCATCTATTATTTCCAGGTGGGCAGTGGTGGCCCAGCCGGTATATCCGTCGTATTGGTTTTTCACTTTCACCCAGCCGTCGGGAGCTGTTTCGGTGATCTCCACCCCTGCTCCCCATAAGAGCTGGGAAATCATTTCGCTTTTATGTGAGGCAGTACTCCTTAATGGCGCAACTGGCACAATGACAATGGCGTATGGCATATTAATTGTATAAATCCCTTTTACTATTCAATAATCTTATGCGCTAAATGAACTTTTTCCGCTTTTGTACGTAAATATAAAGTAATAAGTTTATGCAACAACAGTTAACCAATTTATCGGACAAAGAGTTAATATCCCGCGCCAGGAAACAGCTTGACCGGGAGGCAGAAGGCGTATTGATGGACAGGTACAGTCATTTACTGGTTGCTGTGACAATTCCTTATCTGAGTAGCCAACCTAACCTCGACCCCAACATTGTTTTCCCCGCCCTGCTGCAAAGACTAAATGCCAGTCTTAAAACGCAAACCATCTACAAAGCCAACGAATGGATCCTGCATATACAGAAAGGATATCTCGGGAAACCTGAAAAGAACATCCCCTTCTATCCATCCCGCGACGGAAGAGACCTGCTGCATATCGAAAATACGGTAGACAAAGCCGCTACCAATATCATCGACCGCCAGGACCTCATTGTACGGCTGGAACAGGCCCTCCAACGGCTGAGTGCAGATGACAACGCACTAATCACGCAATTCTATCTTGAAAATAAATCCTTTGCCGACCTTACAGCTGCTACCGGACTTCCCAGGGAGAAGTTAAGATCGCAACTCAAAGCCGCCAAAGCAAAACTTGCCAAGTTATTCATGAACCAGGGATATGCAAAGTAACAAACCGAATAATGAGAAAGTACTGAAGATCTTTTCTGCCATCCGGTGCCTTAGCAGGGACCAGCTGCCCCGTTATATGGAAGGCAGGCTGACCGACGTGGAACGCCACCTGGTAGAACAACACCTCACCGACTGCGATCTCTGCTACGATGCATTAACCGCATTAGAGCAGGAAGAAAACACCGAAAGATACCAGGACCTTACCAATAAGCTGCAACGCTATGTACAAAACAGCATACAGCCTGTTTCGCATGTGCAGAAAATAGCGCAATACACCCGCAAGGAAAAGAACAAGGAAAACATGCTCGCCTACTTCTGGATCATTGCCTTCATTGGTCTCGGTGTAGGCAGCGTGTATGTATTACGCGGACATATACGGAACCAGCCACCTGTACGCATCATGGCATCATCAGTGCCGCAAAAAGACTCCGTACGTGAAGAAGTGGCAACGGGCGTTCCACTGGTAACAGCCGCAGAAAATAATGCCGGAACTACAACAACACCGGCTCCTGCTGCCACCCCTGCCACGCAAACATCCGCCAAACCAGCAACTACCCCGGTTCACCCCGACTCTGCCGCGCTGAAAAAAGCAGCCGCTTTAAAAGCCCTGCAAAAGAAAGCCGCAGCAGACAGTATCAGAAAACATACATTACTGCAAAAACAGGCCGATTCCCTGAAAAAGGAAACCGCCGATAAAGCTGCAGCCGCCAAAGCAAAAGAAGAAGAAAAAAAACCGGATCAAAAACCGGAACAGAAACCCGTTCAAAAAGAAAAAGAACAGGCGCCCCCACCGGAACCTGCTAAAAGAGAAACCCCCTCCACCGCTGTTAACAGTGATGAATACCTGTACAAAGCAGCAATGGTATACCAGCAACAGGGCAACCTCAATGAAGCCATTAGCAGGTATAAGAGAATAGAATCCGTGAGCTCAGGCAAATACGTGGAAATGGCCCGCTATCAACTCGCTATCTGCTACCGCAGCAAAGGACAGGCAGGCAAAGCCCGCCGCATGTTCAAAGAAGTGATCCGGATGGATGGCTCCATGAAAGCCGCTGCCCAACAGGCATTGGATAGTATGTAAAAAATAAAATATCAAAATAATTATGGATTTTTGCAAATGCTGCATCTTAGATGCAGCATTCCATTTATTAGCCTGTGAATAATCCAGACATACAACAACTAACAGACCAGGAGCTACTGCAACGGTTCAAAGCTGATAATAACAGTGATTGGATAGGTGTGCTGTTTGACCGGTATGCCCTGCTTTTGCTGGGTATGTGCATGAAATACCTGAAGAATGAAGAAGATGCACGCGACGCCGTGCAGCAAATCTTTCTCAAGATGTTATCCGACATCAACAGGCACGACATCCAGTATTTCCGGGCCTGGATCTACCAGGTAACAAAAAATTACTGCCTGATGCAACTCCGGCAGAAACATATGAAATACAAGGAAGAAATCTCCGATAAACATATGGGCGGTATTGCCGCTGATCCCGAAGATAAACAGGTGTACCAGGAAAAGGATATCTTGCTGGAAAATATGGGGCAGGCTATGAGCCAGCTAAACCCCGAACAGAAAATCTGTGTTGAACTGTTTTACCTGCAAAAGAAATCCTATCAGGAAATTGCTGATCAAACCGGGTATAGCCTCCTCCAGGTTAAGAGCTATATCCAGAATGGAAAGAGAAACCTGAAACTTTTATTGGAAAAACAACAACGCGCAAACAAAAGTTAATTTGCATCAATAGTGATATGAACGAGCATTTCAACGATATCTTTGTAACTACAAGCTGTCCTACGCAACAGCAGCTGCTGGACTATGTACAGGGCAAGCTGTCTGCGGAAGAACAACATGAAGTAGAAATGCACCTGTCTGACTGTGAGCTTTGCAGTGATGCACTGGAAGGACTGGCTGCGATAAAAGATAAGGAGAAGATTCCAGGATGGATTATCGAAATGAAATGGAGTCTTCTTAAAAAATTACACAAACGATACAGGACCAGGAGAAAATCAGAAAATTATATATCCCTTGCCGTTATTATTCTCTGCATTCTTTTCTTACTGCTCGCATTGTTCTGGGCCTACCATTTCTCTATAAGACATTAGCGGAGGGAAAATATTCCCTCCGCTGTATTTTGCAGCTAGTATAACTTCTTATCTCCCTTTTCTTTCCATCTCCGGAAAACATTCAACGCCTCAGGATCAGGTAAAGCAATCAGCGGAATCTTTTTATCCGTATGATCCTTCTCTATTTCCCGGTAAATAAACGAATCATCAAAATCAATTGCGGCGGCATCTTCCTTCGTATTGGCGTAGTAAACACGCTGCGGCCTGGCCCAGTAAATAGCGCCCAGGCACATCGGGCAGGGTTCACAGGAAGTATATATTTCGCAGTCGTGTAACTGGAAAGTACCCAGCCTCTTACACGCCTCGCGGATAGCCACTACTTCTGCGTGAGCAGTGGGGTCTGTACTTGTGAGCACCTGGTTCCAGCCCTCTCCTACAATCTCATCGCCCCGCACTACGATCGCGCCAAAAGGACCGCCGTCACCGTTGTCCATTCCTTTACGCGACAAGGCAATGGCATGCTGCATAAATCTTCTTTCTCTTTCTCCCGGCATACGCTTACTTTTTGATTTATTCAAATTTAACGAAAGCTGACCACACATAAAAAAGCCCCGCGAAGAATCGCGGGGCTTATCGTTAACTATGTATCGTCGTATTTAGAATTACTTGTTTCTGATTACTACTACGCCATCAAACACATCAATCAACACTGGTTTGGATTTGTCAATATCGCCTGCCAGTATCTTCTTACTTAACAGGTTAATGATCTCCTTCTGGATGAGGCGTTTCAGCGGTCTTGCACCAAACTGCGGGTCGTAACCCTGTACAGAAAGATATTCGAGCGCATAGTCTGAAAATTCCAATATCATGCCATTTTTCGCTACCATATCCTTCAGTTGCTGTAACTGAATGTTAATTATTCCCTTAATTTCACTTCTCAGCAATGGCTGGAACATAATCACTTCATCTACCCTGTTCAGGAACTCCGGACGGATGGTTTGTTTCAGCAATGCCATCACTTCTTCTTTCGTTTTATCTACTATCTCATCCCGGTTGGTATCGTTAATGTTTTCAAAATTTTCCTGGATGATATGGCTACCCATGTTACTGGTCATGATGATGATGGTATTCTTGAAATTCACCACACGGCCTTTGTTATCCGTTAACCGGCCATCGTCCAGTACCTGTAACAAAATGTTAAAGGTATCCGGGTGTGCTTTCTCAATTTCATCCAGCAGTATCACAGAGTATGGTTTACGGCGTACGGCTTCTGTCAGCTGGCCACCTTCATCATATCCCACATATCCCGGAGGCGCTCCTACCAGGCGGCTCACAGAGTGTTTCTCCTGGTATTCACTCATATCTATACGCGTCATCATGTTCTCATCGTCAAACAGGTACTCGGCCAATGCTTTGGCCAGCTCTGTTTTACCAACACCGGTAGTACCGAGGAAGATGAATGAACCGATAGGTCTGCGCGGATCCTGCAATCCTGCGCGGCTGCGGCGGATAGCATCAGACACTGCTATGATAGCTTCTTCCTGCCCTACTACACGCTGATGCAGCTCTTCTTCGAGGTGCAGTAATTTATCCTTTTCGCTCTGCATCATTTTTGATACCGGGATGCCCGTTGCCTTTGCCACGTTTTCCGCGATATCTTCCGCGTCTACTTCTTCTTTAAGAAGACGTTTGTGATTAGCAGATATTTTATTCAGCTCTTCTGTAAGATCTGTTACCAGTTTTTCCTGTTCTTTTATTTTACCATAACGGATTTCCGCCACCCGGCCGAAATCACCGTTACGCTCTGCCTGTTCGGCTTCCAGCCGCAGGTTTTCAATGGCCGATTTGGCGTTCTGGATCTGGTCCACCACTTCTTTCTCTGCCTGCCATTTTGCTTTGAACGTATTCCTTTCTTCTCCCAGCCGTGCTATTTCTTCACCCAGCTCACGTAACTTATCTTCATCATTTTCTCTTTTAATCGCTTCCCTTTCAATTTCCAGCTGACGGATCCTTCTTTCCAGTTCATCCAGTTCTTCCGGCATGGAATTCATTTCCAGCCTCAGTTTAGCCGCGCTTTCATCGATCAGGTCAATAGCCTTGTCCGGTAAAAAGCGGTCTGTTATATAACGATGCGATAATTCTACCGCAGCAATAATTGCTTCATCTTTGATAAGTACGTGGTGATGACTTTCATATTTCTCTTTCAGTCCACGTAAAATGGAGATGGCATCTTCCACGGAAGGTTCATCTACCAGCACCTTCTGGAAACGGCGTTCCAGGGCTTTATCTTTCTCGAAATATTTCTGGTATTCATTCAGGGTGGTGGCGCCAATGGCACGGAGTTCACCTCTTGCCAGGGCCGGTTTCAGGATATTGGCAGCATCCATTGCGCCTTCCATAGCGCCGGCGCCTATCAGCGTGTGGATCTCATCTATAAAGAGAATGATCTCCCCATTGCTTTCGGCTACTTCTTTTACCACGCCTTTCAATCTTTCTTCAAACTCACCGCGGTATTTGGCGCCCGCCATCAAAGCGCCCATGTCGAGGGCATAAATGATCTTTGACTTCAGGTTTTCAGGTACGTCGCCGTTAATGATCCGGTGGCCCAACCCTTCTACGATGGCAGTTTTACCAACACCGGGTTCACCCACCAGGATAGGATTGTTTTTAGACCTGCGGGAGAGAATATGCAGGGTTCTGCGGATCTCCTCATCACGGCCGATTACCGGGTCGAGCTTCCCTTCCCGGGCCATTTCGTTCAGGTTCTTGGCGTATTTCTGAAGGGTATTGTATTGGGTTCCGCCGCTCTGGGAATTAACGGTATCACCTTTACGGAGTTCCCGGATGGCAGCTTTGAGTCCCTTTTCAGTAAGACCGGCATCTTTCAGCAATTTGGCAGTATCGTCGTTACCGCCGAGGATGCCCAGGAGCAGGTGCTCCACGCTTACAAATTCATCTTTAAATTCCTTGATGGCTGCTCCTGCACGCAGGATCACGTTGTTGGCGTCGCGGCTGAGCGACTGACCGCCCTCGCCTCCCACCATACGTGGGTATTTATTGATCTGCTCATTTAACTTATTATTTACAAATGAGGTGTTTACATCATTCTTCTTTAATAAGTATTCAATCGGGCTATCTTCATCATTTAATAAAGCTTTGAGCAGGTGCCCGGTTTCAATAGACTGATTTTGATTATTAAAGGCCAGTTGCTGGGCCTGTTGCAGTATTTCCTGCGATTTTATAGTGAAATTATTCAAGTTCATATGTGTTGTTTTTTCTCCTTTTTTGATGTTATCAAACGTCTTCTGGTAACAACAAACCATGATCCAATGTTGCAACTCCGGAAATTATGACATATAAGGGAAAGGATTACTGCATTTTTAGCAGAAAATTAGTCCAGTAACTGCTAATTTTTCATTACAACCGCCCGGTTATTCCGGGTATATTTACCGTTTACCTATAATATGTTATGAAAAATATATTTGCCTGTATCGTATATGCAGCACCGTTATTCCTGCTCTCCCCGGTGCTGGTAGCGCAAAAGAAGCCGGCTATACCATTGCTGGTATCCACACACCCTTCCGCAACGGCCGGCAAGCCGTCCATGAGTTTACAAGCCGCCGTTGCACAGGCCCATGTATACCAGCAGCAACAACCCGGAAGAAGCGTTGAAATCCGGTTCCAGCCCGGTACTTATTTCCTGGACAGCACCCTGCTGCTGACTGCCGGCTATTTTAACGGCAACGTTACCTTCCGGCCGGCCGGCAAACCGGGCACAGTAACCCTCAGCGGAGGGAAACCATTACAGCTGCGATGGGCTCCCTGGAAAAATGGCATATATAAAGCATCCGTAAACATTCCTTTTGAGTTCAGTCACCTTTATATTAACAACACACAACAGGTCCGGGCGCGCTACCCTAATTACGACAGCAGCGCGAAACATTACAACGGCACCGCAGCAGATGCGCTGAGCCCCGCCCGGATAAAAACCTGGCAGCATCCTGAAGGCGGCTATATACACGCCCTCCACCGGGCGGAATGGGGTGGCTATCATTACCGCATCACCGGTGTAAATGCAGATGGCACGCTGCAACTGGAAGGCGGCTACCAGAACAACCGCCAGATGGGTATGCACGAACAACATCGCTTTGTAGAGAATATTTTTGAAGAACTGGACGCGGAAAAAGAATGGTTTTATGATAAAGCCACCCAAACACTTTACTATAAACCTGCAGCAGGTACCAACCTGCAAACAGCTATGGTAGTGGTTTCCAGGTTATCTGAAACGGTGGTAATGAAAGGAGATGCTGCGCATCCCGTTAAAGATATCACGTTTAAGGATATACGTTTTGCGCATACCAATGCCACGTTCATGGATACACGGGAACCGCTGCTGCGGAGCGACTGGGCCATTTACCGCGGCGGCACCGTACTGCTGGATGGCACCGAGAACTGCGTTATTACCGGCTGTGAATTTGACCACAACGGGGGCAACGCTGTTTTTGTCAGCAATTACAACCGCCATGCGAATATCAGTCATTGTAACATCCATGATGCCGGCGGCAGCGGTATTTGTTTTACCGGCAACCCCGATGCAGTAAGAGCGGCCTTGTTTGAATACAATCAATCGCCCGTATTTGCCGGTATGGATACAGCGGCAGGCCCGCAAAGCCCCAACTATCCGGATTCCTGCATGGCATACGATAATCTCATTTACCGTACCGGCCGTATAGAAAAACAAAGCGCCGGTGTGCAGATCTCTATGGCAATGGATATCACCGTATCGCACAATACCATTTATGATGTGCCACGTGCAGGCATTAACGTTAGTGAAGGCACCTGGGGCGGACATGTCATTGAATATAACGACGTATTTAATACCGTGCTGGAAACCGGCGACCACGGAGCATTCAACTCCTGGGGGCGCGACCGCTGGTGGTACCCCGACCGGCAGGTAATGGACAGCATGGTTGCACTGCATCCCTGGCTGGTGAAACAGGACGCTGTAAAAACAAACATCCTCCGCAACAACCGTTTCCGCTGTGATCATGGCTGGGATATTGACCTGGACGATGGTTCTTCCAACTATCACATCTACAGTAATGTTTGCCTGAACGGCGGACTTAAACTGAGGGAAGGATTTTTCCGTACGGTAGAAAATAATGTGATCCTCAATAACTCTTTTCACCCGCATGTGTGGTTTGAAAACAGTCATGATATTTTCCGCCACAACATTGTAACCAGCAGCTATAAACCGATTGGTATTAAGTACTGGGGAGATATCATCGATTATAACACATTCCCTGATGTAGCTGCCATCAATACACCCACTGATAAACATTCACAGGCAGGCAACCCCTTGTTTGTGTCACCGGCAACGGGCAACTACCAGGTAAAACCAGGATCGCCCGCATTAAAAGCAGGGTTTAAAAATTTCCCGATGAACCAGTTTGGCGTGGTATCCGCCAACCTGAAAGCGCTTGCCAAAAAAGCGCCGCTGCCCGTATTGAAAGCGGCAACCGCTGCTTCCTCCAATATCAGCAACTGGCTGGGTGCACAGGTCAAGAACATAGAAACACTGGGCGAACGCTCTGCCGCAGGCTTACCGGACAACAAAGGCGCCTTCCTGGTAGCGGTACCGGAAAATTTCAGGTACCCGGTAAAAACGGGCGATGTGATTTTACAGGTAGGAGAAAGAAATGTGAATAATGTGGATGATCTGCTAAAAGCCAGTACTTTCTACGCAAATAAAAAAGTCCCGCTGGTCGTATTCAGGAATCAGCAGCGGGTGAATATCAATCAATAAAAGGGGAAAGCGCTTACATCTAATTAAGGGTCAATATATTACAAGCATCCAGATATATGTTAAAACTTATATCTGGATGTTTATTATTAGGGGAATCAAACAACCCGGCCGCCTCCGTTGTTATAAAAGTCCTTGAAGTACAAACTGTACATTCCTGCTTACAGCCGGATGATTCAGCGTCAAAAACTGGTCACCACATTCTTCATCACTAAACCCTACAATTATGTCTTTCGATTTACTGGAAAGCGCTAAAAGTATTTTCAACAACAATGTCGTTAGTCAGGCCTCCTCACAACTTGGAGAAAGTGAAGGCGGCATTCAGAAAGCCATCAGCGGTATCATACCGGTTGTACTAGCCGGCCTTCTCAACAAGGCAGGATCCTCCGGAAGTGCCGGCGGTTTACTCGACCTCGTGAAAGGAGTAGCAGGTGATGCCAATCCTTCGGCCATTACCGGTGCACTGCAGGGCGGTACGGGAGGCTTGCTCAGTAAAGGCGCTGATTTGTTGCGCAGCCTGTTCGGCGACAAAGTAGGTTCCATTACCGGCATGTTATCCTCTTTTGCCGGTATCAAGGAATCATCTGCCAATACCCTGCTGCAATCTGCTGCGCCGGCAACGCTGGGTACAGTAGGACAGTACGCGGCCCAAAACAATCTTTCTCCCAATTCCTTTCTTTCCCTGCTTGACTCACAAAAAGATAAAATACTGGGCGCTATACCCGGTGGACTGAACATTGCCGGTATACTTGGCCTGGCCAACATCGGCGACCTCGGCAAAAAAATCGGCAGCCTGCTGCATATGGATACCGCCACTACTACCGCCGGCGCCGTAAATATCAAACCGGACGCCAAACCCGGCAGTAGCCGCTGGCTATGGTCCCTGCTGCTCATCCTCATTGCCATCATCCTGTTGTGGTACCTGATGCGCGGTTGCGGCGCCAATAAACACGATGGTATTCCGGTTACGGATAGTGTTACCACCAGCCAGCTTGCAGATTCAGCTACCATGACCGTTACGGAAGGCGGTCCGGTAGTTTCCCGCGAAAGTATCAAAGTAACCCTCCCCGACGGCGTTGTACTGGATGCATATAAAGGAGGTATAGAAGATCAGCTGGTAGTATTCCTGAAAGACAACAGCCGCGCAGCAGGCAAAGATGTATGGTTTGATTTCGATAACCTCAACTTCAAAACCGGCAGCGCTGAACTGACAGAAGAAAGCATGAAACAGGTAGGCAATATTGCCGCTATTATGAAAGCATTCCCCAAAGCTAAAATAAAGATCGGTGGCTATACCGACCGCACGGGCGACAGCACCCTTAACCTGCGGCTGTCTAAAGAACGCGCTGAATCTGTAGTCACTGCATTAAAGAAAAGTAATACCAACGCCGCGCAGTTACTTGGCGCAGAAGGCTATGGTTCTCAGTTTGCAAAGGCCGCAGCTGATGCACCTGAAGAAGAAAGGAAAAAAGACCGGCATATTTCCGTTAGTGTACGCGAAAAATAAATTCATATAAATACGAAGGGAAGGCCATCCAGCCTTCCCTTTTTTTATTCTTTTACCAGCACCAGCCGGCTCCTGTCTGCTCTTAGCATAGTGGCATAAAACTTCACCAGTTCCGGGTAATCTGCCGCCGGGAAAATCCCCGCCTTCCCTTCTACTTTTCGTATATAGCTCAGCGTATTTCCCTTGATAGAAACCGCAGCATTATAACTGCCAAATTTCGCGGTTACGGTTACCGGCGCCGGCAGTGATTCCGGTTTATATCCTGCCGGCAACGTGATGGTCACACTATCCACGTCCCGGTAAGCAAAATCGATCTTAATATCCGACTTGCGGGTTGCGTCGGGTTCCAGCTTCACACCACCGCGTGTAAGTATATTGGGGACAAGGAATATTCGTTTGCCCGTTACCGTTGCATAGTTGTTTCCTTTGATGTCCAGTTTCTCTTCAATGGAAGGAATAGGTGTGTTCAGCTCAGTGCAGTGATAATTACTGATATCATAACTGGAAAGGTTCAGTCCTTTCCGTAGTATTTCCAATTGCTTTTCCTGGCTTAGCGAATGCAGTCTTTCATGCAAATCATCCTGTCGCAGCCCACTGTAAATGGTCGTCGATTTAATATCAATGTTACCGGCAGAGTCAATAACAGCATTCACATGACGGATCTGTTCATTGCAATCCATTCCGTAAACAGGGGTGTGTATTAATTTACTGTCCTGTGCATCTACCAACAATACCGGCCGGTTGTCTGTAAACTGGCTCAGGTAGCCGGCAGGAAGCGTGTTACTGGTACATTCCAGCCAGGTAGTATCTTTCTCTCCCGGCACGCAAAGGATCATATGATTAAACTGGGACGACGGGAAATCTTCAGGCAATGTATGCTCACCTTTTCCTGCCTTTACGAGCACACAATTTGATTTGATCCCGGCTTCTTTCAGTAACGCCATCATATAATTAGATAGCGCCTTGCAATCGCCATAACCGTTTGCAGCTACCGATGCCGCATCAAAGGTTTGCCATCCACCTATACCCAGCTGAATACTGATATAACGATTATTCTGCTGAAGGAACTTATACAGCACCCTGATCTTCTCCTGGCGGCTGCTGATACCATCAACCAGTTCATGTACTTTAGCTTTGATGTTATCGGGCAACACATCCCTACCTGCATTGAGCTGATATATAAAGTTTCCGAAGTCCTTCCAGGTGGTCATTTTGCCTTTGTAGTTCCCCATCTCGAAATCTGTTGGGGCCAGGAAGATAGTAGGAGTCCGTTGATATAATTCAACCGGGTAAACTTCATACTTCCTGGCAGGAAGTTGATTGAGTTCCCAGGTGATTGTTTTGTTGCCTTTCTCTGTGGTGATGACCGGTTTACTTTCATAGAGATAACTGCGGTAACGCAATTCATAATTCTCCGGGTAAATAACAGTCAGCTTGCTTTTCTCAACAGCCATGTAAATATTTTCCTGCACGTGCCAGTCAGGTATCACGTTTAGTGTATTGTATCGCAGCTCAATCGTATACTCTACCGTATAGGGATATACGTTATAATAAAACTGGTGCAGCTTCGCGCGGCTATCAGACATCAGGCTGCCATCTCCAACTGCACTTATATCACGGATATCGCTTTGTTTTAAACGTTTCAGGAGCTTGCCATCGGCATCATATAAAGCACCACTGATAGAACGGATCTCCCTCAGCTTATCATAACCAAACCCTAGTTTTGCAGCGTCTGCGCCTGTTTCGTCCAACACAGTAACCACCCAATGGAAAACAAAACGGGTATCTGTAAGATCGTTTATTTTCACAGTACCTTCATCTAACCTTCTTACCACGTGTGCATTCGCTCTCAACGAGTCAGGAATAGCACTCACGGGATAAACCGGGTCTCCTGCCAGCACTACCTGCGACACAGCAACAAGGAAAAACAGGATCGCTATTGATAATTGCTTACGCATACTTTACTTTTTCTTTTTTAACACAATCTGTTCTGCTTCTTTCTTTACCACCAGGTCATAAAAGTCGCGCAGGGTTACATACTCTTCGGGTTCAAAGTTGGCTTTGTTTAATCTTACCCGGCAGCGCAGTTGTATGTGATTTTCTACTTGCTGGATAAGGTACTGAAACTGGCCTTCGTCGCCGTTATAGTTTGCTACTGCTGATTTCGGCAGTTCATCCACTACATAGCCCTCCGGCACGTCCATATTAAAAGAATACACTTCATCAGATACGCTGTTCATTTCTACAGGGAACTTGCGCTCCATCGCTTTGAAGGGGTTGCTTCTATAGGCTTCCGACAACAGCGGGTTGATGTACAACACTTCGCCATCGCCTACCTGCAGCTTAAAATCGTATTTTACCATCACGGGCGACTCCAGTTCTTTCAGATCCTCTATCGCTTTATTCTCCAGTTCTATTTCGCCGGTATAGGATTTTGTTATCCGCTTAAAGAACTCTTCCGGATCTTCATCTTTTACTGCCGTCCTTATTTTGTAAGAATCAAAGTAGGTAGGCCGTTGCATAAAAGAGCCCGACACCATACCGTTTTCTATTTTCCCCAGCACAACACTGGTAAACCGTTGTTCTTTCAGGGAGTCCGCTCCCAGGATCACAGGAGTGGCAAAATCATCCAATGAACGGGCGGCGCCGTTGTAACATTCTGCCGGCAGCTTTCCGAAGCCCAGCAAAGGTCTGGAGGCATCCAGTTTCAGGTATTCTTCTCCCAGGTTTACACCGGCAATCACATAATTGAAGTGGGTATACAAAGGATAAAACTGGTATACATATCCATTGCTGCGGGTACTCAGCAGTAATGGGGTAGCAAAAAGGTTGGCTTTCTTCAGCATAGCCACCAGCAACATGTTGATGTCGGACACATTCCCGTTCTTTGAATTAAAAACGGTTTTTAGTGATTTTTCCATCCACAGGGCGTTGTGATCGGTGCAGATGAAATTATCGCGGACCCAGGTATAGATTTTCTGCACTTTTTCCTTATCGGTTTTAGCATCTTTTACCAGTTCGTCTACTTTATCAGAAAGGAATCCATTGTAGGTAGTGAGCACTTTACCCAGTTCTTCCTGTTTCATCAGGTCTTTCATCAGCTCCTCCCAGGTGCTTTGAACCGGCTTGCGCGGCTCTCCGGGCCAGTTGTAGGCAGACAACTGGAATTCTACCCGGTTTACATAGTTATCGGTAGTGGTGATATAACTCTCTTCGTTAATTGGCGGCACATCTTTCAGCGCCCATTTATAAGTGGTGATGGAAGGCGTTACCGTTACCAGGTTGGAAGGCCCGGTAGCTCCATGCGATTCATTACGGAAGGTAAAAGTAGAACGGGAATACGTTTTTGTTTTTACCACATATGGCTCATATCCCTGCGGGATGAGCATATAGTCGAAGTACTCCGGGATGGCCACACTGTATTCGCTCCACAGGCGGGGATATTGCCCCTGGAAGTTCCAGGCCCGCAAGTGCCGGTAAAATGGGGAAGCAATCGAATAAGTGTATTCAATGATAGTGCCTTCCTTTACTGCGGGCAGGGTGAATTTCTTTATCAGCAGGGATTTATCCTGTTTGTCGTTGAATACATTTTTGCTTTCCATTTTTGTTTCCACCACTTCCCCGTTTTCGAGGTTGTAGGCAGCTGCTTTCAGGTTCAGCAATTTCTCTTCCGACGATTCTGATTTGTATATCGGCACCAGAACGGTAGCTACATCATAGCCGTTTGGATCAACGACCTTGATGCGCCGGTGTACTTTATACACGAGGCGAAGGTCGTTTCCATCCGACTCAAAAATGGAGGAGCCGATTTCAGACAGGATGATGGCGTGGGCGCCGGTATCTTTCTCTGATCTCTTAATAGCAAATTCTTCTTTGGAAACCTTACCAAATTTCATTTTACTTCCGTCCTGGGCAAAGGAGGACAGGGCGAACAAACAGCTGACAATGGGAGCCAGCGTAACAAAGGTATAGCGCATACAGTTAACGGGCATATGGGATATATATGCGGACCGAAGATATAAATAATATGCTAATTTTGCCCGGATGACCCACACTTTATTCATAAAAGAGCTGGCAAAAGAGTTAGGATTTGACCATTGCGGCATTGCGAAAGCGGTGCAGCTGGATGACGATGCCCGCCGGTTGGAAACGTGGCTGAATAAGGGTATGCATGGCAACATGCAGTATATGGAGCATCATTTCGACAAAAGGATCGATCCGCGTAAGCTGGTAGACGGCGCGCAATCGGTGATCACCCTGTTGTTTAACTATTTTCCTTCCGCGCAGCAGCGTACCGACGCCCCGCGTATCTCCAAATACGCCTACGGGCAGGATTATCATGAGGTGATCCGGGCGCGGCTGAAAACGATGTTGCTGCGTATGCAGGAACGCATAGGCCCCGTTCAGGGCCGGGGATTTGTGGATTCCGCCCCCGTGCTGGAGCGCGCCTGGGCCACCCGCAGCGGATTAGGCTGGATCGGTAAAAACGGGAACCTGATCCACAAACAGGCCGGCTCGTTTTTCTTTATAGCCACCCTGATTACCGATATTGAACTGGAATACGACGGCCCGATGGCCGACTACTGCGGTTCCTGTACCCGCTGCCTGGATGCCTGCCCCACAGAAGCACTGGTAGCGCCCGGCGTAGTGGATGGCAGTAAATGTATTTCCTATTTTACCATAGAACTGAAAGAACAGCTGATTCCCGATAAAATGAAGGGACAATTTGATAACTGGATGTTTGGCTGCGACACCTGCCAGGATGTTTGTCCGTGGAACCGCTTCTCCAAAGCCAACCAGGAAGCGGCTTTTACCCCCGTGCCGGCGATCCTGAACTTTTCTACCCGCGACTGGGAAGAGCTGACAGAAGAAGCCTTTAAAGACATCTTCCGTCACTCCCCTCTTAAACGCAGCAAGTTTGCCGGTATCAGGAGAAACATCAACTTCCTGAACACCTAGCGTCCGGCGGCTTTAATGAGCCATTGGGTAAGGTCTGTTGCTGCTTCATAGTTTTGGAAAGATGCCGGCAGCTTCTTTCCATCCACATATTCGTTATAAAACCAGGGGTCGCCAATGGCAAACACCTTTCCTTTTCCTACTTCCGCCACCGCCATAATCACATAGTCGCCATCCTTGTAAACCGCTCTTGCAGGGGCTTTCAGGGTTAAGGTAGACAGCTCCTTGATATACACCTGTCTTCCTGCCTGGAATATTTCATGCCCTGCCGGGATATGGAAAGTACCCTGCTCCCAGTTTTTGCCCTTTACCCGGTTGCGGCTGTCGCCGTTAAAATGGATCCCGAACTTTTCACTCAGCCTGTTAAAGTGCGAAAACTCCGCGTTGGCAGAGTCGTTCTCCAGCAATACCAGCACTCCGCCAGCCTTTACCCAGTTATAAATGGCGCGGGCGTCCTTTTCGTTCATATAGTTAGGCGTGGGCGATTCCTTGTCTGTGTCCGGATCAATGATCACATAAATGCCGGTGTTTTTCAGGTTGGCCGCCGTGGGCGCCTGCAGCAGGCTATCCCTTTTCACCCCGAGGGAGTCGAAAATATGCCCCCACAGCGACACGCCGCCGTTATCCGTTTCGCCCCAGATGTAATGCCACCTCACCGGGTTGCCGGCGTTGTCTTTTTTGAACTCGTTATTGTAATAGTAATCAAGCGTAACGGTGAGCTGCTTTGCAGGCGGTTGCTGCGCGAAGGTGGTTAACCAGGTTCCTCCCAACAGCATCATACTTAAAGTAATACGTTTCATGGATTTTCAGATTGGCAAAAAAAGTACTCAATAATCTTCAAAGATTATAGCGCTCCGGGAACGAAATTATCCAGCCTGAGAAAAAAATATGAGGTCCGGATGTTTTTTACCTTTTTTTAAATAATGTTTGCTAATTTCTTGACAATCGTTTTAGCTTCACCTACTTTTGTATAGCAAGAGGCTGGCTACCCCATAAACCGCAAAATATCATTTATCATATACCGGCTATGCCGGATTTTAGCTGATTAACTTTTTATGGACCTGAGTGCCATAACGTGGAATTTTAGCAATAAAGGTCGAATTCTTTCGACCTTTCTTTTTTTATATCTGTTTTATACTATATTGCTGCGCAATTATAATAATTGTCAGACCAACAATTTTTCAACCAGGTAAGGTGTGTGTACATGCGGAAGCGGGTCTTAATATTCATCTTGTTATTCCTCGTTACTTCAGTAACGCAGGGGCAAACACTCCCCTATCAGTTCAACCGGATTGATATCAACCAGGGGCTGTCCAACAACCAGGTCAACTGCGTTTTCAGGGATAGTATGGGCTTTATGTGGATTGGTACCGTATCAGGATTGAACCGGTTCGACGGGTATCACTTCACCGTTTACCAGCACGATCTGCGCGACACCACCTCTGTGGCTGATAACAACATCAATAAAATCATGGCCGGTCCCGGGCAGCAACTCTGGGTCAGGACCCGCTCCGGCATCAATATCTATGACCCGGTAACCACCCGTTTTAACCGGCGCCCCGAAAAAATTCTCAGCCAATGGGGCTTTTCCGGAAATGTAGTGACGGATATTGTGCATGATCCTTCCGGCGGATACTGGTTCCTGCATCCCACAGCAGGCGTGTTCCTGGTAGATGCCGGCAACAGGGCGCAACAGTTTACCCATACCAGCGACGGCGGCAGCATCGGCACCAACAGCGTATCGGCACTGCTACCCGGCAAAGCCGGTCACTACTGGCTGTTGCACAGCAATGGCTTACTGGAAAAAATGGATGCCCGCAGCCATCGCATTGTTTACCGCAACAATACACTCGTGCGCCCGGCAATCCCCGGCAACAGCTGGTCTATGGTGGCAGATGCCGACGGCGACCTGTGGCTGTTCAGCACCAACGAAGACAACGGCGTTTACTTTTTTGATGTGCGTACCCAACAGTTCCGGCATATCGATCAGAGTACCCCCGGCCTCGCGCTGAACAATAATATCGTACGGGGCATTGTTCCGGACAACAACGGGCTGGTATGGATAGGTACCGATCATGGCGGTATTAACATCATTAATAAGAAAACGCAAAGCGTCCGTTATATTGAGAATATCAATGAAGATAACCGCAGCCTGAGCCAAAACAGTATCACCACCCTCTATAAAGATAATACCGGCATTATATGGATCGGGACCTTTAAAAAAGGACTGAACTATTACCATGAAAACATGGTAAAATTCCCGCTCTACCAATACCAGGCGTATAGCCGTAACAGTTTGCCCTATAACGATGTAAACAGGTTTGTGGAAGATGAAGCCGGGAATTTATGGATAGGTACCAACGGCGGCGGACTGATTTACTTTGACCGCAGCCGCAACACCTTTACCCAATACAGGCACGATGCCAACAATAACAACAGCATCGCGGGAAATGTAATTGTAAGTCTTTGTATAGATCACAACAAACAGCTATGGGTAGGCACCTACTTCGGAGGGCTGGACCGGTTCGATGGCAGCCGCTTTATCCACTACAAACATAACCCGGCAGACAGCACCAGTATCAGCGATAACAGCATCTGGGAAATACTGGAAGACAGTCGCCACCAACTGTGGATAGGCACCCTCGGCGGCGGCCTTAACCGGATGAACCCTGCCACCGGCCGGTTTGAGCATTTCCCGCAGGTGAAGTCCACCTACATTTCCGCCCTGCTGGAAGACCAGCAAGGGAACCTCTGGATAGGTACTTCCGATGGACTGGATGTACAACACCTGGCCACCGGCGCCTTCAAACATTACAATAATCTCCCCGGCGACAGCAGCAGTCTGAGTCATAATAACGTGGTATGCATTTTCCAGGACAGCCAGCAACGCATCTGGATAGGCACCCGGGAAGGACTGGACCTCTTCAATCCAAAAAATAATAACTTCCGCGCCCTCCGCAAAGAAAACGGTCTGCCGGACAACTCCATTCTGAACATCCTCGAAGCCAACGATCACAGCTTATGGATGAGCACTCCCAACGGCTTGTCCAATATGACCATCAGCGCTGATGCCTTTACCTTTAAAAATTATGATGAATCTGACGGGCTGCAGGGAAAAGACTTCAACGAAAACGCTGCACTGAAAACCAGCCGTGGGGAGCTGATATTCGGTGGTGGCAACGGCTTTAACCTGTTTTATCCAAACGCCATTGCCCTCAACAATAACATCCCGCCTGTAGTACTCACCGATCTGCAGATCTTTAATAAAAGCATACTGCCCGGCGAAAAGATCAATGGGCGCGTATTGCTGAAAGCCGCGATCCCTGAAACACAAAGCATCACCCTGAAACATGGTGAAAATGTGTTCTCCATTGAATTTGCCTCCCTGAATTATTTCCACCCGGAAAAGAACAGGTATGCCTATATGCTGGAAGGATTTAATAGAGACTGGCTATATACCGATGGCCTGCAAAGGAAAGCCACCTTCACCAACCTCGATCCAGGTGAATATACTTTCCGGGTAAAAGCCTCCAATAACGACGGCGTATGGAATGAAAAAGGAATCACCCTGAAAATAAAAGTACTTCCCCCTTTCTGGAAAACCTGGCCCGCCTTTCTCGGCTATGTGTTGCTGATACTGGGCGCCCTGCTGCTGGCCCGCCGTATCATCCTGGAAAGGGAACGGCTGAAGTTCAGGATGGAGCAGCAAACGCAGGAAGCCGCGCGCATGCACGAACTGGATGCCCTGAAAATCCGTTTCTTCACCAATGTAAGCCACGAGTTCAGAACACCACTCAGCCTGATCATCACACCGCTGGAAAAAATCATCCGGCAAACATCCGAAAGCGGCTTAAAAGTACAGCTGGAGCTGATGCAGCGGAATGCCCGGCGCTTACTCAACCTGGTAAACCAGTTGCTCGACTTCCGTAAAATGGAGGTCCAGGAAATAAAACTCCACGCCGCAGAAGGCGATATCGTCGGTTTTGTAAAAGACCTTACCGGGTCATTTTCTGATCTGTCAGATAAAAAGCATATCCAGCTTAACTTCCAGAGCAATGTACAGGAGCTGAAGATGTTGTACGATGCAGATAAAATTGAGAAGATCATCTTTAACCTGCTCTCCAATGCCTTTAAATTTACGCCTGAAGAAGGCAGTATATCCGTTCACGTTAGCTACCAGGAAACAACCGCGCAACTGGAAATTGCCGTGAAAGATAATGGTATTGGTATTCCTCCGGAGAAGCAGGAGTATATTTTTGAAAGGTTCTTTCAACATGAAGTACCGGCTTCGATGGTCAACCAGGGCAGTGGGATCGGGTTATCCATCACAAAAGAGTTTGTGAAAATGCATGGCGGCAGCATTACGGTAGACAGTGCGCCGGAAATGGGCAGCTGCTTTACGGTGTACCTGCCGGTTAAAACAGCTACCGTTGCTGTTCCCGGGGTTGTACAGGAAACTATTCGTACTACCACTGCCGTTACACCGGCCGCCACCGTGAACAGCAACTCAAAAAAACCGGTGATCTTACTGGTAGAGGATAATGAGGATTTCCGTTTTTACCTGAAAGATAACCTTACCCAATACTTCCAGATTATAGAAGCAGAAAACGGGCTTGCAGCCTGGAAAGTGCTGCAGCAAACACTCCCGCACCTAATTGTAAGCGATATTTCCATGCCGGAAATGGATGGGCTGGAATTGTGTAAAAAGGTACGCGCCCAGCAACGCACCGCCCACTTACCTATTGTATTGCTCACTGCCAGGGCTGAAGAGGCCCAGCAACTGGAGGCGCTGGAAACCGGTGCATCCGACTACATCACCAAGCCTTTTAACTTCGAGGTATTGCTTTCGCGGATTAAAAACATTATCTCCCAGCAATCATCTCTCAGAAAAACATTCCAGCAGTATATAGAAGCCAACCCCGGAGAAGTAGCTATTTCATCTGCCGATGAACAATTTATCCAGCAGGCTTTACAAATTGTAGAGAAGAATATCTCCAATCCCGACTTCTCGGTAGAAGAACTGAGCAAGGCGCTTTTTATGAGCCGGGTATCTGTGTATAAAAAGATCCTGGCCCTCACCGGCCGGTCGCCCATTGAATTTATCCGGAGCATCCGTTTAAAGCGGGCGGCACAGCTGCTTGAAAAAAGCCAGCTTACCGTAGCCGAAGTCGCCTATGAAGTTGGGTTCAACAACCCAAAATACTTTACAAAGTATTTTAAGATGGAGTACAATGTACTCCCTTCCGTTTACGGAAAGAAGAAATAATCCCCCTACTTCAATTATACATCATCCCGTAAAACAACAAATCTGCCCCATTAAATAACGAAATGCGCCCCCTGCCTACGGGGTGCAATGGATAATTTTGTGTGACTACTATTAAACCTCATTATGTTCAAGCAAAACTTTAAACGAAGCAACCGCCTGTATCTGCTGATTGAAATCCTGCTGTATTGCGTGATCACAGGTTCCCTCATCGGCCTCTTCTTATTATAACGGACTTAAAACCAGCCCGTTCCTCCGCCGCATGTTAACATTTAATGCCCTAACCGTAATCATTTCATCACCTCATTGGACCGAACGGTTAACATAATCGCCCTACATCTTAAACATACCCCTACCCTCCGATTCCAAAGCTCCTTTTACATTTGTTTTAACACGTTTTGAAGTAACACGTTTTGAAAATACATCTCGGGTACCACACCCGTAATTGTAACAACCACGTTCAACCAACGAAAAAATCCGTTCAAATATGCAGATAAAGAGGGCGATACCGATCGTACTAATGACGTTCCTCACTTCCTGGTGTTATGCCGGTCAGGTGGAAAAACTGTCTGATGGCCTGTTGATTCATTTAAAAAATCCCGCCCGGAACGGTGCCAGGCAGGTGAAGTTGCAGGTGGTTTCCGATAAGGTGATCCACGTAACCGCCACCCCCGATGATCATTTCACCGGATCTCCCAGCCTCATGGCTGTTGACGCGCATGGTAATGCCATCAAGTGGGATTCGGAAGAGAAAAATGAAACCGTGACGTTAAAAACAGCCAGCATCACCGCCACCGTGGCACTGAATACAGGAGCAGTAGTATTCCGCGATAAAGCCGGCAACATTATATTACAGGAACAACCCGGCGGCGGTAAGATCTTCACCCCCGTTACCATTGACAATAAATCTTTATACCGGATCCAACAAATATTTGAATCGCCTGCCAATGAAGCCTTCTATGGACTCGGGCAACACCAGACCGGTTTAATGAACTACAAAAACCAGGACGTGGATCTTACACAGTACAACTCTGTGGCGGCCGTGCCGTTTGTAGTATCCAACCGTAACTATGGCATTTTATGGGATAACTATTCCATTACCCGTTTTGGCGACAACCGCCCTTATAAACAAATGTCCGAATTACACTTAATGTCTGCCGACGGGAAACCTGGATTCAGTGCTACCTACGGCGACCGTTATAATAATACGGTGTATGTAAATAAGGTGGAAGATAAAATCGACTATGAATTCCTGGATCGCCTGTCGTCGCTGCCAGCCACTTTTCCAATGATAAAAGGAAAAGTAACCTGGGAAGGCACGGTGAATGCAGATGAAACCGGTGAATACAAATTCTTCATGACTACCTCCGGCTACACCAAAGTATGGATCAATGGCCAGCTGAAACTGGACCGGTGGAGGGAAAGCTGGAATCCCGGCGCTTCTGTGTTCAGGCATCTCCTTCAAAAAGGACAGCCTACTACTGTAAAAGTGGAATGGATCCCGGAAACCGCCCAATCCTTTATCTCCCTTAAATTCCTTCCTCCCACACCCGCTGAAGGAGCAGATAAAATGCAGCTGACTTCAGAAGCAGGCGAAAAAATCGACTACTACTTTATGTATGGCGATCATATGGATGAAGTGATCAGCGGCTACCGGCAGGTAACCGGCAAAGCCACTATGATACCCCGCTGGGCACTGGGCTTCTGGCAAAGCCGGGAACGCTACAAAACACAGGACGAGATTGAAAATACCGTAGCTGAATTCCGCAAAAGAAAAATCCCGCTGGACAATATTGTACTGGACTGGAGTTACTGGAAACAGGACGAATGGGGCAGCCAGCAGTTTGATCCTGCGCGTTTTCCCGATCCCACCGGCATGATCAGCCGCCTGCACAAACAATACCATACCAACTTCATGATCTCCGTATGGCCTAAGTTTTATGAAGGCATCGCCAACTATAAACTATTCGACAGCAAGGGCTGGTTATACAAACAGAATATTAAAAACAGGCAACGCGACTGGATAGGTAACGGTTACGTATCTACGTTTTACGATGCCTTTAACCCGGAAGCGCGTAAACTGTTCTGGAGCCTGTTGCAGAAAAACCTGCTCAGCAAGGGCGTGGACGCCTGGTGGCTCGATGCCACAGAGCCGGATATCTTATCCAATGCGTCTATCGAAGAACGTAAAACACTCATGAATCCTACGGCGCTGGGATCAGCTACCCAATATTTCAACACTTATGCGCTCGTAAATGCACAGGGCATTTATGAAGGTCAACGGGCGACCAAACCGGATCAGCGTGTGTTTATCCTCACCCGCTCCGCTTACGCAGGGTTGCAGCGCTATGCTGCCGCCACCTGGAGCGGTGATATCGCCGCCACCTTTGAAGAGTTCAAAAGACAGATCCCCGGCGGGCTGAACTTCAGTTTGTCAGGCTTGCCTTACTGGACTACAGACATCGGAGGTTTTTTTGTGGAAGATAAATACGATCAGCCTGATCCGCAGGGGCCTGCACTGGAAGAATGGAGAGAACTCAATACACGCTGGTTTCAGTATGGCGCTTTCTGCCCGCTGTTCCGTTCGCACGGGCAATATCCATACCGCGAGATGTTCAACATTGCGCCCGACAGCAGCGTAGCGTACCAGTCGATGTTATACTACGACCAGCTGCGTTACCGCCTGCTGCCATACATCTACTCCGTAGCAGGCAGTACTTACCATCACGACTATACGATGATGCGTGGCCTGGTGATGGATTACGGTCAGGATACAGCGGTGCTGAATATCCGCGACCAGTATATGTTTGGTCCTTCACTGCTGGTAAACCCCGTAACGGAGTACCATGCCCGCAGCCGGGAACTGTACCTGCCCGCAGGCAATGGCTGGTACGATTTCTATACCGGAAAATATGAAACAGGTGGTCAGCATATTACCGCAGCAGCGCCTTTGCAGCGAATGCCTTTGTATGTGAGAGAAGGCGCTATCCTGCCGGTAGGTCCTGCACTGCAATACACCAGTGAGCGCAAGGCCGATACTATACAGCTGTATGTGTATACCGGTAAGGACGGGGAATTTACTTTGTATGAAGATGAAAATAATAACTACCAATACGAGAAAGGCGCTTTCAGCAACATTTCTTTCAAATGGAATGAAGCCGCCAAAACACTCACGATAGGACAACGGGAAGGTCGTTTTCCCGGCATGCTGCAGCAAAGGTATTTCCTGGTAACATTTGTAGGTAAGCAAAACGCAGCAGGACCGGACATCAACAATAAGAAAGGTGAAATGATAACATATAATGGAATAGCAAAAACGGTCCGGGCCATCTGACCTGGACCACTTCTTCTGAAAACATTCAAACATTATTCATACTCCTTTGCCTAAATAAAACACGTTAAACATGAAAATCTGGTACACAATCAGCAATTATTTTCCGCGGCAAACCGTCTTAAAGGCGCTTGCTGTGTGCAGCCTGACTGCTGCAGCGCCCCCGGCACTGCATGCAGCTGCCAATAACGGGAAAGCATATACGCAACCTGTAAAGCAAACTATTACGGGCAAGGTAATTGATGCCAGTGGCGGCACTCCGCTGCCCGGCGTTAATATCGTTGTAAAAGGAACTACCCGTGGCACTGTAACAACGGTCGACGGATCATTCAGCCTGCAGGCTGATCCCGGGGAAATACTCGTGGTATCGCTGGTAGGCTATACCAAACAGGAAGTACCCGCGAAAGCGGGCGGCCCGATGACAATAAGCCTGACATCCGCTTCCACAGGGCTCGATGAACTGGTAGTAGTAGGTTATGGCGTACAAAAGAAGAAAGTTGTGACCGGCGCCACCGTACATTTAAACAACGACGACCTGATAAAAAACCACAGCATCAGCGTGGAGCAATCCTTACAGGGACAGGCGCCCGGCGTGCAGGTAACGTCCAACTCCGGTCAACCCGGCGATGCGCTGAAATTCACTATCCGTGGTATCGGCACCAACGGGGATTCCCGGCCGCTGTTTATCATTGATGGATTTCCGGCAGACGACATCTCCTTCCTCAATCCAAACGATATTGCCAGTGTAGATGTGCTGAAAGATGCCGCCTCCACTGCCATTTATGGAACCCGCGCAGCAAATGGTATCGTGATGATCACCACCAAAAAAGGCCGAGCCGGTAAAATGAATGTCAGCTTCGATGCTTCCTACGGATTACAGAATCCTGCCCGCAAACTGGATCTCCTGAATGCGCAGCAGTATGCCAACATCATGAATGAAGCGTCTATCAACTCCGGTTCTGTGCCCATCTATACACCCGATTCTATCGCTAAACTGGGTACAGGACCCGACTGGCAGAAAGCAGCCACCAATAAAAATGCACCTATTCAAAATTATAGCCTGAGCCTTTCCGGCGGAAATGAAAAATCCGTTTTCTCCTCGTCCTTTTCTTTCCAGGGACAACAAGGCGTAATGGGACTTCCCGGCAGGTCTAATTTTGAAAGGACATCTTTCAGGATCAATTCAGAACACAAGTTGTACAAAGACCTGATCAAAACCGGTGAGAACCTCACGTTTGCGCATACACGCCAGCGTGGTATCGGTACAGGTAATATCTACAATAACTCTATCCGTGGTTTATTAAATGCTACTCCCATCTACCCGGTGTATAATGCGGATGGCAGCTACGGTAAATCGCCCTACGCAGATGAACCCAACCCGATCGGCTCTATTGATTACACACAAAATAATCAAACCATTACCGACAGGATCATTGGTAACATCTATGCGGAAGCCATCCTGGTCAAAGGATTGACCCTCCGTACAGATTTTGGCGCTGATATCTCGTATAACTACAACAATGCTTTTATCCCCGTATATAACCTGGGAACCAATAACAGCAACGAACATTCTTTTGCCAGCCAGGGTATGTACCGCAACCTCACCTGGAACTGGGATAACACCCTCACTTACCAGCTCACTGCCGGCAAACATAACCTGAATGTAATGGTGGGTACCACCGCAAAAAAATATGAAGGCTATAACGTAAGCGGCAGTAAAACAGACCTGATCATTCCCGACTTTGATCATGCCATTATTGATAACGGCAGAAATGACTCTACCCGTAAAGTATACGGCACCAGGAGCATGAATGCCCTGCAATCCTACTTTGGCAGGGTGTTTTACAGCTACGACGATAAATACCTGCTCACCGCCACACTCCGCCGGGATGGTTCTACCAAGTTCGGCGCCAACAACCGCTATGGCTACTTTCCCTCCTTCTCGGCAGGATGGATCGTGACCAACGAATCGTTCCTTAAAAACAGCAGCTGGATCAACTTCCTGAAGATCCGCGGCGGATGGGGACAAAACGGTAGCGACAGGATAGATGACTTCAGGTACCTGGCTACCATCAACTCTACTTACCGCGATTACTATTTCAACGGACAAAAAGCCATCGGCGCTTCTCCCGACAAAATACCCAATCCTGATTTGCACTGGGAAGCTTCCGAACAAATTGACATCGGATTCGATGCGACGTTGTTCAAAGACGTAACCGTTACATTCGACTGGTATCAGAAAAACACCCGCGACTGGCTGGTAACCGCTCCTATCCCCGACCTGGTGGGTACCGGCGCACCCACCATCAACGGTGGTAATATCCAGAACAAGGGTATTGAGCTTGGCATTAACTACAACCACCAATTTGGAGAAGTAACTATTGG
Organism: Chitinophaga ginsengisegetis; assembly: GCF_900168065.1. Classification (GTDB taxonomy): domain Bacteria; phylum Bacteroidota; class Bacteroidia; order Chitinophagales; family Chitinophagaceae; genus Chitinophaga; species Chitinophaga ginsengisegetis. Next base: position 1,136,809 of record NZ_FUZZ01000001.1, read on the forward strand.
TATCGGTGGTAACATTGCCTTCAATAAAAATACTGTGATAGATATTCCTAACCAGGAAGGCGTATTGCATCCTTCTTATAACGGCGTACTCTCTTCCAACATGGATGAATACTTCCGCGCACAGAATGGAATGCCTATTGGTTATTTCTATGGTTTAAAAACAGCCGGTATCTTCCAGAACCAGGCAGAAATTGATGCCTACACCAGCAAAAGCGGCCAGAAAATACAGCCAGGCGCACAACCCGGCGATGCCCGCTTTGTAGATCTGAACGGCGACGGGGTAATCAATGGCGATGATAAAACAAAAGTAGGTAATCCTAATCCTTCGCAAACATATGGTATCTCCTTATCTGCAGGCTGGAGAGGATTTGACCTGAGTGTATTGCTGAGCGGCGTAGGCGGTAACGACATTGTGGATGGAACAAGAGCATACGACCGTTTTTATAACAACTATACCACGGCTATTTTCGACCGCTGGCATGGTGAAGGTACTTCCAACAGCACGCCCCGTGTAACGCTGGGCAATGAAGCCAATCAGAACTACACCCGCTTCTCTGACCTGTATGTACACAATGGCGCGTTCCTCCGTGTAAAGAGCATCAACTTTGGATATGACCTTAAGAAAACATTACTGAAACGTTTGCCTGTTCAGCAGCTCCGGTTGTATGTATCCGGACTGAATGTATTTACGTTTACCCATTACCGTGGGTTGGATCCTGAAGTGGGCTATGGTATCGACAGCTGGTCATCTGGCACCGACCTCGGTTATTTCCCACAGCCAAGAACTGTTTTATTCGGTCTTAATGTTAAATTTTAAACTCCGTCAATCATGAAGAAAATAATAGCAGCTATCATCATAACGGGGTTAATGAGTTCCTGTTCCAAAAGTTTCCTGGAAACATTGCCCATCAATACGATTACAGAGGAAGACTTTTATAAAACTCCGGGAGATGCTTACCAGGGACTGGTTTCCGCGTACAGCGTATTAAACTGGGACGGTTACGGCAACATTGCATTAACCTCGGAAATTGCATCCGACGATTGCTTTGGCGGCGGTGGCGCTTCCGACAACGGCTGGAACCAGTGGGATAAGAGCATTAAGATGAATGACCTCAACAGCAATGCCTGGAAGAAATACTACACCGGTATTTACCGCGCCAATAAACTGATCCAGAAAATTGAAGCAGTAGATTTTAAGGGAGATGACGCCACTAAAAACCGTTACATCGGTGAGGCTCACTTTCTGCGGGCGTACTTTTATTTTGACCTGGTGCGTATGTTTGGTCATGTGCCATTGATCACCGCGCCGCTGGAACCCGGTAACTACAGCATTCCACAGGCCAATCCGGACAGCGTATACATGCTCATTGCCAATGACCTGAAACTGGCTGCAGCTAATATTCCGGCTACGCCTTTTACCAGCATTCCTTCCGGCGAATATGGCAGGGCTACCAAATGGGCTGCGGAAGCTTTGCTGGGCCGTGTATTCCTGTACTACACCGGCTACTACAGCAAACCTGATATTGCCGGAGTATTTTCACAGGCAGATGCAATTGCCGCCATTGACGATGTGATCAACAACAGCGGATACAGTCTTGTTCCAAAATACCGGAACCTGTTCCGTGCTTCCGCTGAAAGCACTACTGCCTACGCGGGCCAGAATAATGCAGAAGGCGTGTTCACCATTCAGTATACCTATCTCGGTATGGGCGACCAGAACCAGCAGAATGGTAACCGCATGCAGGTGATGATCGGTATCCGCTCACAGGTGCTGGAGCCATACTACAAAGGATGGGGCGCCGCTACTGTAAATGAAACCCTCTTTCATTCCTATGCTCCCGGCGACAGCAGGCAAACGGCTTCCATTATTTCTATTGCCGGGGAAGGATATGCAGATACCTATAAGCTGGATGATCAGGCGCAATACACCGGCTTCTTTATAAAAAAATATACACCGCTGAAAGATAAAAATGCAGATGACCTCGGTGGTAGTTTCCAGTGGGATAATTTCGACAACTATATGGTAATCCGTTTTGCAGATGTGTTGCTGATGGGTGCAGAATTAAATCTCACAGCGAATGCAGGCAAGGCACAGGGTTATATCGACCGCGTGCGCGACCGTGCATTTGGCGATCAAACCCATCGCATTACCCTCAGCAATAAAACACAGATCATGCAGGAGCGCAAGCTGGAACTGGCGCTGGAAGGGCACCGCTACTGGGATCTGCTGAGGCAGGGTATGGCGGTAGCCAAACAGGCAATAGATAATACTTCTTCTCAGCCGGGTTTCAACGTAAGCTTCCGCACCGAAACAAATGGTTTATTCTCTATTCCTGAAACACAGATCAATTTATCAAACGGTACGATCAAACAAAACACCGGTTGGTGATATTGCCCACTTTAAAAACTACAAAAATGAAACGTCTGCATATATATTTCCTGGGATTAATCACTGCATTGTTTTATGCGTGCAGTCCTTACGAAGACAGGATCACCCCGGCAAATCCTGCCGGCATTCAACTCGATTTTTCCGTTACGCAAAATCCGGATTACGATAACCAGGTAACGCTGGAAAGCAAAACGAAAGATGTAATCCCGTTCTGGGACTATGGTTTTGGTACCACGAAAGAAGCGAAGGCAGTAGTGATCCTTCCTTTTGCGGGCGACTTCTTCGTAAAATATTCTGCTTATGGCGCCGGTGGTCCTAAAACTGATTCTGTAAAAGTTACCGTGAGTAAAAACGATCCGAAGTTCTTTTCCAGCAAACTGTACAACCTGCTCACCAATGGCGCTGACGGTAAAACCTGGGTATGGGCCGTTGATGTTCCCGGTGGTTATTGTTTTGGCAATGGCCCTGGTAATTCCGACGTACCGGCATGGTGGACCGTGGGAAAAGCGGGCCTGATAACCCAGGGTGTAGTAGATGATGAGATGACATTCGATCTTAATAAAAATGCAAACTACTCCATCACGCATAAAGGAGTAACTACCAAAGGTTCGTTTACACTGGATACTTTAGCGCAGAAGATCAAGATCAACGGCGCTGACATCAGTTGGGGAAACAACGTGACCTACAATATTGTTAAGCTGAACGCTAATGAATTGACGCTGGTACAGCAAGGCGATGGCTGGCGCAATATCTGGATATTCAAGCGCAAAGGTTTTGTATTTTAAAAATCCACATTATGGCCCCCGGTGGGAATTTCCCCGCCGGGCTTTTTTTAACAATTATTTTATGGAGATGATAAAAGCGAAAAAATATATCATAAATAATTAAAATACTCAGTATTAATCAATGCTGTTTTGGTTGTTACCTGTTGCCGGTGCTTTTTAGCCCCGGCTATTTTTTTTGGTATATACTACTTTTCTGCGGATCACTTAATTCGTATTTGGTGATTCTTTTTACTATCTTTCAAGACACAACGCCTCTATGTCATGGAAATAAAAGTTCTGACCGCGCCGGGGCTGGGTAGCTCCGGAAAATTACACTGGCAAACATTATGGGAACAATCTATACCCGGAACAAAACGGATTGAGCAAACAGATTGGGATGCACCGGTTTGCGCCAACTGGGTAGCGCAGATAGAGAAGGCGGTAGCGGAAGCCGGTCCGCAGGTAGTAATAGCTGCGCACAGCCTGGCTTGTATTGCACTGGCACATTGGGCCGGGCAAACAAAGAGGACGATCCGGGGGGCGTTACTGGTAGCGCCGGCAGATGCAGAAAGACCGGGCTTCCCCGCTGAAGCAACCGGCTTCACTCCTATTCCTTTAGTGAAGCTGCCGTTTGAAAGTATTATTGTGGCCAGTACAAATGATACTTTCTGTTCTTTGGAAAGAGCCGCTTTTTTTGCCCGTCACTGGGGAAGCCGTTTTGTAAATGCAGGCGCCAAAGGCCATATCAACAGCGAATCCGGGCTTGGGGAATGGCCGGAAGGACAAAACCAGCTGAAGGAACTGGTGCAGAACTGGCCAACGCTTTAATGCGGTTACCAGCCAATTTTATTCCCTGCCAGCAACGCTTAACCTGTAATTTCACTTTTTTTCATTCCGCTTTTCCACTTTTTCCTTTAAGACCTGAATAGGATATGTTGTTGTCAGAAGTCTTAACTAAATCGATTTTCTTTACCGATAATTAACATAAAGATAAACACGGGCAATACTGCAGGCAAACAGGATTATGCCACCTTTGGCCGCTGAATCTTTAAAACTATCTTTTACCATACAATGAAAAAAGCACTGTTCATTTTATCCGGTGTAATAATGGCTACCGGGGCATCCGCACAAATAAAGCAGTATACCATGGCGCAGGCACACTCTCATAATGATTATGAGCGGGCCACTCCTTTTTATGCAGCGGCATCCCTCCAGTTTGGTTCCATTGAGGCAGATATACACCTGAAAGACGGCGTTTTATACGTTGCTCACGACGCGGGCGCCATACAACCGTTCCGTACCTTTAAGGAACTGTACCTGCTGCCTGTGCTCCGGCAGTTCTCCCTTTACAACGGTAAACCTTATGCCGGCAACGCACCCATGCAGCTGCTGATAGACCTGAAAACAGCAGGCACTCCTACCCTCCAGGCATTACAGGAACTGCTGCTTCCCTACCGCAACTATTTTGATCGCAACACAAATCCCTCCGCCGTAAAACTGGTGATATCAGGCAACGTGCCCCCGGTAGCAGAATGGCCCAAGTATGATCCCATCTTCTTTTTTGATGGCCGGCCTGACAGCGTGTATCCGGCAGCGTTACAGCAACGCGTTGCGATGCTGAGCGTGGATTTTCATTCCTACAGCACCTGGAATGGCAAAGGCACACTGGTGCCGGAAGAAATGAAGAAAGTAACCACCGTTATCAATAAAGCACACCAGCAGGGATATGCCTTCCGCTTCTGGGGCGCTCCTTCTACCCGCTCTACCTACTACAAACTGATGGACCTCGGCGCCGACTGGATCGGAACCGATCACCCGGAAGAGCTGTATGATGTAATGCACAACACTCCCCGTACTACCGCTTCCGGTATGCCGGTGCATGAAGTGTATACCCCTTCCTTTGTATCTGATGCCACCAAAGTGCGCTCCAAAAACGTGATCCTGATGATAGGCGATGGTACTGGTCTTGCGGAAATGTTTTCCGGCTACACCGCCAATAAAGGTGCGCTGAACATATTCCAGATGAGACAACTGGGCTTATCCAAAACCCAATCCACCGATAATTACCACACCGACTCTGCCGCTGGCGGCTCCGCAATGGGCACCGGTACTAAAACACATAACCGCGCCATCGGGCTCGACAATACCTACGTATCCATCCCTGTGATCCCTGAAATACTGGCTCCCAAAGGCATTCAGAGCGGCGTGATTGTAACCGAAGAAATTACCGGCGCCACGCCTGCTTCTTTCTATGGTCATACCTCCGACCGGGATAGCACCTATACCCTGGAAAAGCAACTGCTCAGCAGCAAACTGCAACTGGCTGTTGGCGGCGGAAGGGAAGAACTGGAAAAAGATTTCGGTGGGCAGCTGGCTTCCTCCGGCATCCGTATCTACGATAACCTGGATAACTGGGACGCCACTACGAAAAACCGCACGCTCGTCGTCCTGAGCAATAAGGTAGTCACCTCTATGCGCAACGGACGGGGCAACTACCTGAAAACCGCACTGAAAAAGGCTTTACAGCAACTGAATGCTTCCGGCAAAGGATTTTTCCTGATGGTGGAAGGTTCCCGTATTGATCATGGTGGCCACCTGAACGACCTGGATTACCTGGTGCGTGAAATGCTCGACTTCGATGAAGCAGTGGGAGAAGCCCTCCGCTTTGCCGACCAGGACAAACAAACCACGGTGATTGTGACGGCTGATCATGAAACCGGCGGCCTCGCCCTTATGGATGGCGATATTGCCACAGGCACTTTACGCGGCCACTTTGCCACCAACGACCATACCGGCATCCCGGTGATGGTGTTTGCCTACGGCCCCAACTCCAACCTGTTCCGCGGCGTTTATGAAAACAATGAGATCTTTCATAAGATGCTGAAATGCTTCGGTAAATAAGGCAGCAGAGGAAGCGCCTTCAGCGCTTCCTCCGCAAAAAAACACCCCAACTCCACATTTCTTTTTATACTTTTAAAGGCATTTTAAAATTCCGGACATGTCAGCAAGAATCCTATTGCTGCTTACAGGTATGTTATGCCTGCATACAGCGTTTGCACAGGAAACCCGATACATCTATCTTTCAGGCACCGATAAAGACCACACCGTTAACTGGGACTTTCATTGCTCCGGCGGACAGCGCAGCGGCAAATGGACCACCATCCCCGTTCCTTCTAACTGGGAACAGCAGGGATTTGGCAGCTACAACTACGGCCATGATAAAGACAAAGCCCATGAACAAGGACTATACCGCTACCGTTTTTCCGCACCGGACAACTGGCGCGAACGGCAGGTAAATATTGTTTTTGATGGCGTAATGACCGATGCTGAAGTAAAAATAAACGGGCGCCTGGCCGGTGAAATACACCAGGGCGGCTTTTACCGGTTCAGATATGATATCAGTAAACTGTTGCGCAACGGCAGCAACCTCCTGGAAGTAAAGGTGAGCAAAATGTCGGCGAATGCAGGAGTGAACCGGGCAGAACGGAATGGCGATTTCTGGGTGCTGGGAGGCATTTACCGGCCTGTATTCCTGGAGGTAAAGCCATTGATCCATATTGATCGCGTAGCCATAAATGCTACCGCCAAAGGCCATTTCACGGTACAGGCTTTCACTACTCCTTTGCCGGAAGGATACTCCCTCTCCGCACAGGTAACAACCACAGCAGGTCAGCCGGTTCAAGAGGCGGTAACAGTGCCTGCCACAGCCCCCCACCCTGCCGCCTATACGTTGCAGCAACAAATTAACCAGCCCGCTACCTGGAGTGCAGAGTTCCCGCACCGTTACCTCGCAGTAGTAGAGATTAAGAAAGATAACCGGACCATACACCGCATCACCCAACCCTTTGGCTTCAGGACCATTGAAATAAGACCACGGGATGGCATATACGTAAATGATACCAAAGTAATCCTGAAGGGCGTAAACCGCCACAGCGCCTGGCCGGAAACAGGGCGCACACTCAGTAAGGATATCAGCATACTGGATGTGAACCTTATGAAAGACATGAACATGAACGCCGTGCGGATGTCGCACTACCCGCCGGATGATCACTTTCTGGATGTATGCGATTCACTGGGTTTGTTTGTACTGGATGAACTCACCGGCTGGCAGGCTGCCTACGATACAGTGGTGGGACGCAAACTCGTAAAGGAACTGGTGGAACGCGATGTTAACCATCCTTCCGTTATTGCGTGGGACAATGGCAATGAAGGCGGGTTTAACCGGGCACTGGATGGTGACTACCACCTGTATGATCCGCAGCTGCGCCCCGTGCTGCATCCCTGGGAAAGATACAATGGTGTGGATACCAAACATTATCCCAACTTCAACTACCTTGTTAACTCCAGTCTGTACGACCAGGACATTTACCTGCCTACCGAATTTATGCATGGCCTGTACGATGGCGGCATGGGCGCCGGCCTGGCCGATTTCTGGGACCGTATGTTACAGCATCCCCGCTGCGCCGGCGGATTCCTGTGGGCATTCAGCGACGAAGGACTGGTACGTACCGATAAAAACGGCATCATTGACACCGACGGCAACCACGCCCCCGACGGCATAGTAGGCCCCCACCGTGAAAAGGAAGGCAGCTTCTATACGATCCGGCAGTTATGGTCGCCGGTACATATATCCCTGCCCGTTATAACGGCAGCATTCGATGGCCGCATACCGGTGGAAAACCGTTACGACTATACGTCATTGTCCGGGTGCCGGTTCAGGTGGCAGCTGCTGCGTTTTACATCTCCCGGAAAAAACAACACAACAGACACCATTGCCACAGGCTCCATTGCGGCGCCTGACCTGGCGCCCCATACCAAAGGCTTTCTGCAACTGTCGCTTCCAAACGGCTGGCAGGATGCTGATGCGTTGTATGTGAGTGTACAGGATAGTTACGGACGCAGCATCCTCACCCGGAGCTGGCCTTTACAGGCGCCTTCCCGCATTGTGCGGCAGTTCCCGGGCGTTAGCGGCAGCCTCGATATTGTGACTGACCACGATACCCTTTCTGTGAATAACGGTACCGGCACTTATTATTTCAGTCGTACTACCGGTCAGCTGTTGCAGATCATTACCCCCAAAGGCAGCATTTCATTAAGCGGAGGCCCCGTACTGGCGGGCGTTTCGCAGGAACTAAAAGAGTTCAGGTCCGGTACTGATTCCAGTGGTTATTTTATCATCGCCCGTTATGAAGGCAATGGCTTCCTCCAGGTAAAGTGGACTTTCAAACCAGGCATCCCGGCGCAACTGGACTACAGCTACAGCATCAAAGGCGCCACGCCTTTCAGCGGCATTACGTTCCGGTATCCGGAGGAAAAGGTAACGGGGCTGTCGTGGACAGGTGAAGGACCATACCGGGTATGGAAAAACAGGCTGCAGGGACAGCTGTTCGGCAGCTGGTATAAAGCCTATAACAACACGGTGACGGGGGAAAGCTGGGAGTATCCCGAATTTAAAGGCTATCATGCCAATGTGTACCAGGCCACCTTTCATACAAAGGAGCAGCCATTTACCTTTTATACCGGTAACGAGGGTACGTTTTTACAGGTGTTTCACCCGCAGGCGCCAAAGGGAGCCGCCAACAACAATACGGCGCCGGCCTTTCCGGAAGGGGATATCGGTTTCCTGAGCGCTATTGCGCCGATAGGTACCAAATTCCAGGATGCCGCACAGATGGGGCCTGAAAGCCAGGATAATATGATGCTGAACTATACGCCGGTGAAAGGCACGCTCTGGATCGGCTTACCGTAGGTTTCCGGGGTCCGTTACAAAATTCAGGAAGGCATTGAACTTGGCGTTGTACTTACGTTTGTCCAGCTTGAAGTAAAAGGCGCCACGCTTCGAGCTGAGCCTGTCTTTATCCTTTTGTTTGATCAGCAGGCCGGTAGACAATACCTTGCGGCTGAAGTTACGTTTATCGAAAGTAACATCGTACACCGCTTCATACAGCAACTGTAGCTGGGGAATAGTAAACTTCAGCGGCAGCAGTTCAAAAAGGATGGGGTGTATGGCAGCTTTGTAGCGAAGCTTCTCCTGGGCCATCTTCACCATTTCGGTATGGTCGAAGATGAGATCCGGCAGCTTATCAAGCGAAATCCATTCCGCGTGGTACTCGTCGTTGATCTGCAGTTTGTATTGATTGATATCGATGAGGGCAAAGTAGGTGATAGAAACGGTGCGTTCCACCGGGTCGCGGGCCGGTTCGCCGAAGGCAAACAGCTGCTCCATGTATACCCCTTCCAGGCCTGTGAGTTTATTCAAAATCCTTGCAGCAGCGGCTTCAAAGCTTTCGTCTGCCTGTACAAATCCGCCCATCAGGCTCCATTTATTCTTCTGCGGTTCAAATCCGCGCTTGATCAGCAGCAGCTTTAATTCTTCTCCATCAAAACCAAAAATGATGCAATCGACTGCCACCAGCATTCTTGATTGCCCTGAATAACGTGTCATAGCAGCAATTATTTATATAACCCGGCAATTTATGGTTCCCTGCTGACATTAGGAAATTATATTGCAATATTCCTTGTTTATACAAACAGCTGTTGCAACACCGGATCGGTGTAATCAGCCACAAATGCCCGGATATTATTGTAAGCGGCGAACTCTTCGCGTGTATGCATGGTAGTTAACACAATTGCCTCCATACCGGCATTCAAAGCGGCTTCCACACCTTTGGGAGCATCTTCAAATACGATACACCTGGCCGGCGACACACCTAATAACTGCGCACATTTCAGGAATACTTCCGGGTCTGGCTTGCTGGTGGTTACGTCATCAGCGCTAACAATCGCCTTCAGGTAGTGGCGGAGGTGCAGGTTGTCGAGCACATAATTAATGTTGAAAGTATTGGCAGCAGAGCCTATTGCCATCGGGATATCAGCGGCAGCGGCTTTTTCCAGGAAGGCCGGAAGTCCTGCTATCAGCTCCAGGTGGGGCCTGAAAGCCTCCTGGTATAGTACTTCTTTTTCATGGGCTATTTCTTCCATCTGCTGCGCCGTAAAATGATCTTTCCCGAAAACACGCACCAGCAGTTCTTCATTTTTGCCATACATATGGCTTCTTACAATTTCCCGGGGAAGATTGGCGCCCAGCTTGTTCAACATGTTGTACCAGCCTTCCAGGTGATACTCCATATCGTTGATCATAGTACCGTTCAGGTCAAACAGAAATGCTTTTTGCTGCTGGGTCATAATGCCTTTTTTTGTAAGGCGCAAAGATAAGCGAATTTTGTCTGACTCAGTCAATCCATGCCTCTCTGCAGGTAGTTCGTTCAGGGGAATTACTTATATTTGAAAAATGTGATCTTTCCGGCCAGTGGCTTTAAGGAGTATGTACCAACGGACTAGTCCGGCATCTCAGCATAACCCGTTTTTTCGTCAGCTATAGTTTATCATCTTTATTAATTCATACCGTGAGTATCTGGGAGCGTAAAGCTTTAAATTTTATCAATCAAACCGGCAGATGGGATAAGGATAAACACATCTCTTCCTTTCTCGCATTCAGTATTGCCCTGGTAAAAAGCCTGATGGAAGCGGATATTGCGCTGCAACTGGAGTTTGAGGATGAAGAAACGGCAAAGGTTAAATGCGCCTCTCCCCTTCACCTGAACGGCCTGGTGCTGAATCCTGCGCCCATCAAAAAACTACTATATACAGAAGACTTTAAAACCATTTACTGGCGTGAGATCCCGCCGGCAAAAGAAAATGTATTTAAAGAAATACTACCTGCCTTGTCATCGGCCATTATAATCCCGGTAGATACCAGTCCGAATAACAGCCTGCTTGTTCTTGGATGGAGTGAACCGGCTTCTTTTGAACCCGGCTTCCTGGAGTGTATTGAAACCATCCGGTTACGATTGAAGGAGATACTCGTGCAATCCCAGCAGCAGATCTATTTTCAGCGGGTGGCTATCCGGTTTGCCGCCATCCTGCACACTATTCCGCATGCGCTGGTGTTCATCAACAACGACGGGGTTTCCGGGTGGGTAAACCAGGAAGGCGCCAACCTGCTGGGGCTATCAGGACCCGGAGAGCAGCTGCCCGCAATACTTTCAGATGCCATGACACAATTGCGGAACAAAGCTCTGAATATAACAACCATTGAAAAAGCAGCTGTACCGCTGTTTTCTTCACCGGAAAATTCCATCAGCAACTGGAGCTGGCAAATGGAAAACAAGCTACTCCTGGTATCCTGTTTACCCGTTACCACCCAACAGATCTGCGGAAGATTATGGATTTTTGAAAACGGTGATCAATAGCGCTGACGCCAGAGGAAATAGAAAGTACTGCCTTCACCCGGCTGGGAGTCTACCCACACTTTACCACCCTGTTCTTCTACCAGCAGTTTAAATATATTAAGACCGATACCGGTTCCTTCACCTTTTCCGTCGTTGTCCAGCCGCTCAAACAGTTTGAAGATGCGATCGGTATCACGTTTGGCAACACCCGGCCCATTGTCTTTTACATAGAACTCATAGAACTCGCCCTTGTCGGTTCCCCCGATGGTAATGATCCCATCTTTTTTGTCGTTATACTTGATGGCGTTGGAGATCAGGTTCTGGAATACCTGTTGCAATTTCAGTTTATTGGTATCCAGCTGCGGTAAGGTGCCCACGGTTTCAATATGAATATTGGCGGGAGGAAACAGCAGCTTTGATAATTGTGTAACCAGTTCGTGTACGTTTACCTCTTCAATGGTTTGTTCCATATCACTTTGCCGGGTATAGTCCAGCATAGACGTAATCATTTCCGTGAGGTGATTGGTGGCGCCCAATACTATTTTCATGTACTCACTCAGATCGGGAGCATTTTGGATACGTTCATCTTCATTGATAAGGGCCAGCAGGCCAATAGCCCCCGACAGCGGTGATTTCAGGTCGTGCGCCACTACATACATAAACCGCTCCAGCTGTTTATTTACCTTTTCCTTTTCGCTCATGGCTTCTTTCAGCTCATACTGGTAGCGGTATAGTTTTTCAAATACACTTACTTTTGCGCGGGTTACATTTACATCCAGTGGTTTCGACAGGTAGTCTACCGCACCTTCTTCAAAGCCCCGCATTACATATTGTTCCTCCTTATTTATGGCGGTTACAAAAATGATAGAAATATCTTTTGTTTTGGGATTTGTTTGTAAAAGACGGGCCACTTCATAACCGTCCATATCCGGCATTTGTACATCCAGCAGAATAAGGCCTATATCATCGTGCCGGAGTACCGTTTTTAATGCTTCATTACCCGAATCAGCTTTTAAGATCTCCCTGTTACTGGCTTCCAGCATATGTTCCAGGGATACGAGGTTTTCTGCTTTATCATCTACCAGCAGTATGGTGAATGTTTTTGTTTTTCGCTGCTTCATTTCTCGGTGTTTATTTTCGTGCTAATATTTCTCAAGTAACGGATCATATCATTCACCGTCATGGTTTGAATGCCGGAGCAAAGATCCAGGGCTGCCTGGGGCATCGTGCTAAACCCGGCGGTTCGCGGGTCCTGAACAATTGCTGCACCACCAGACGCGGCTATATGACAAAGCCCCGCTGCGCCGTCTTTATTGGCGCCGCTTAACAGTATTCCCACGGCCGCACTGCCAAAAGCGCTGGCTGCGCTCTCAAAGCTCATATCTATAGCAGGCCGGCTGAAATTCACCAGTTCAGAATAATCCAGGGAAATGGTGCCATCGGCCTCTATCAGCAAATGATAATTTTGCGGGGCCAGGTAAATATGCCCCGGCAATAATAGCTCTTTATCGTCCGGCTCTGTAATTTTTTGTCTCACGGATAATAAAGTACCCAATTCGCTCTGCACATTTTTCAAACGGTGGATTACAATTACCACCGGCATAGGAAATATTGCCGGCAGCTCACTGATCAATTTGGTGAGCACGGTCATACTGCCGGCAGAACCGCCAATAACAAGGATCCTGTATGAATGGGAGGCTGCCAGCTTTTTACATTTTACGCCTGAAAATTTTATTTGCCTGGTTTACCGTCTCAAATTTTGCCCGTTCTTCATTATATAATAACGATTCTTTAATGCCCAATGCCAGATAGCCCAGCGAAGTTAAGCTATCATAAAATAACTTCACTACCCGTGTCTGCAATGCCCTGTTAAAATAAATGAACACATTCCGGCAACAGATCAATTGAAATTCATTGAACACCTGGTCAGTTACCAGGTTGTGCTGAAAGAAAATAATATTGCGTCGCAGGGCCGGGTGGATGATAGCGTTATCATAGCGTGCCGTATAGTAGTTGGAAAAGTCGTTGATCCCGCCGGACTGCATATAATTAGCGGTATACTCTTTCATGTCTTTGAGCGCAATGATCCCGCTTTCTGCTTTCTGCAGGTTGGTTTCATTCATATCTGTGGCATATATCCTGCAGCGGTCCAGCAAACCGGCTTCCTCCAGCAGGATTGCCATAGAATATACTTCCTCACCGGTAGCGCAGCCGGCATGCCATACTTTAATGATCGGGTAAGATGCCAGTCGCGGCAGCACCTGTTCTCTCAGCACCTTATAAAAAGAAGGGTCCCGGAACATTTCGGTTACATTCACCGTGATATACTGTACCATTTCCCGGAAAAAATGTTCTTCATTCAGCAGCCGGTGCTTCAGTTCAAAGATGCTGTTGATTCCCACGAAGCCGGTGAAGCGGCTGAACCGGCGTTTCAAAGAGGCTTCGGCGTAGTCTGTAAAGTCATACCCGTAGCGCTGTTGAATGATCTTCACCAGTTCTGTAAAATCTCCATGACTGATTTCCTCTACCATACATTTTTTATGACAACCATACCCGTAATAGTGAAAGTAGTTTTATACTATCTACGGGTTTGGCGATATAGTCGGATGCTCCTGCTTCCAGACACTTTTGCCGGTCGCCCGCCATTGCTTTTGCGGTGAGTGCAATTACCGGCAGTTGCTGAAACCGGGCATCTGCACGGATCTGCTGCATTGCTTCATAACCATCCATTTCCGGCATCATAATATCCATCAGTACCAGGTTGAGTGTTGGATGCTGATGTAATACCTCCAGTGCTTCCCGGCCATCTGCGGCAGTAAGCACGGAGATGCCCTGTTCTTCCAGCAGTGCGCTGATGGAAAACACATTGCGCATATCATCGTCTGCCAGCAGCACGGTTTTTCCGGAGAGGTTTCCTTCCGTCCATGTAGTGGCGGTGTCTTCTATATTTGTTTTCTTCTGCAGTTTATAAAGAAAGAGTTCCAGTTCATCCATCAGCCGGTCGGTGGCATGCGTGGAGTTGCGCACAATGGCAGATGCGTATTTCTTCAGCTGTTGTTCTTCACTACCGGTAATATCCTGGTCCAGGTAAACGATGAGCGGCGTATCACCGGATTCGGGGATCTGCGTCAGCGCTTCCAGTTGTTGTAAACCAGCCTGCAGGTCGTTGCCAATTTCCACGATAACCGCATCATACTTTGTTCCGGCAAGGAATGTTTGTACCTCCGGGATGCCTGCTGCAATATCATACCTGCTGCCCAGATTCCTTTCTTCGCTCATGGTTTCCAGTGTGGCGCCGGCGCTCAGCGGGCCTACCGACACCAGCAACACTTTTTTCAGCCGTGCATGCAGTTGTGCGCTGATACCGGTAAACACTTCTTCAAGGTCGCTCAGTTCCAGGGGCTTTCTCGTATAGCCATGTATGTTATCTGCCTTAATAGCCTGTATATCCGCCCCGGTTACAACATGTACGAGGATTTTGCTCAGCTCTTCACTGCTTTTCAGAATTTTGAGAATACTGCTGCCGTCAATTACAGGCAGGTTCATATCCAGGATAATGGCTACCGGTAAGAATTTGCGGGCATAGGCCAGTCCATCCTGCCCGTTGTGCGCCACAATGGTCTTAAACCCTTTGTTACGGGCAAAGTCGCGCAGGATATCCGCAAAATGAACATCGTCCTCAATAATCAGGATCAGCTTATCGTGTTTGGTGAGATTGTCGCGGTCGTCGTTCACGGCAACGGGAGGCTGTATCAGCCGGGGGGCATCTTTCCCCCCCGTTACTGGTGTTGCAGCCGGCATAGTGGCATCTACCGGCAATACAATAGAGAATGTGCTGCCCGCGGGGCTGCTGTTATCGAGGCGGAGCGCTCCGTGCAGCAACTGCATCAGTTCACGGCTGATGCTCAGTCCCAGCCCGGTGCCGCCATACTTACGGTTGGTACCGCCATCGCCCTGGTGAAAGGCGTTAAATATCAGTTCCTGTTTATCTGCCGGTATACCCGGTCCTGTGTCTGTAACGCTGATGCAGAGGATGCCGGGGCTGCTTACGTACCAGGAAAGATTGATCACGCCCCCTTCCGGCGTAAATTTAAACGCATTGGACAACAGGTTGCGGATTACCTGTAACAGGCGGAGTTTATCGGTGTTGATAGTCGCGGGAACATCCGGCGCTATATTTTTAATGAAGGCAATATCTTTCTCCTGCGACACTACGTCAAACAGGTCGGAAAGGTCGTTTATAATACTTTGTACCGGCACATCTTCAAATTCCATTTCCACTTTACCGGCTTCTATTTTCGACAGGTCCAGTACATCATTGATCAGGTGCAGCAGGTCGGAGCCGGACTTATGAATGATCCCTGCATATTCCATTTGTTTTTCCGTAAGGTTGTTATCTTTATTTTCCTGCAGCATTTTCGCCAGGATAAGTACACTGTTCAGGGGTGTTCTCAGCTCGTGCGACATATTAGCCAGGAATTCTGATTTATACCGGCTGCTGGCTTCCAGTTCGCTGGCTTTCAGGGAAAGCGCGCCCCTGGCTGTTTCCAGGTCTTTATTCTTTTCTGTTATTTCTGCGTTCACCTGGCGCAGTTCTTCTTCCTGTACCTTTAGTTCTTCTTCAGATGCCTGTAATACTTCCGACTGCCTGCTCAGTTCTTCATTGGACTGCCGCAGTTCTTCCTGCTGGCTGATCAGTATTTCTTTTTGTTCCTGTACCTGTTGGAGAAGATGCAGGATCTTTTCACGGGCATTGGCGGCATTAACGGCAACGGCTATATCTTTTGACAATACTTCCAGCAACCGCAATTGTAAGGGCGTCACCTCTTTGAAGGAGGCGAGTTCTATAACGCCGAGCAGTTCATTTTCTATCCATAGTGGCATCATTACCAGGGAACCGGGCAGAATGTGTCCGCTGGAAGAGCTTAGCTGCCAGTAGCCGGCCGGCACATCCCTGATAACGAGGATTTCCTTTCCTGATATAGCTGTACCCAGGAAGCCTTCATTCAGCGGCACTATTTTAGGGATGGCAGATGGCATGCTAACGGCGGCGTACAAACGAAGATCCTTATATCTGTCGTCATAGCAATAAAAAGCGCCAGCTGTAAAATCGGCAAAGCCGGTGAGCGTGTGCAGGCATTTCCGAACCAGCTCATCGCGGTTATTCACGCCCTGGAGGCTGTCGTTCATATCATTAACGCCAGTGAGCATCCAGTTTTTTTCATTGGCAGCAGCGTTGATCTCTACCACTTCATCCAGTTTACGGTTTAGTGCGTGCTGCGCCCTGAGGCGGCGTTTAAACTCTGTATAGGTAATCCTCATGAGAATAAAGCCTACCAGCAGGATGAAGGCGTTATTGATCAGCAGGGTTCTGACGGCCTTTGTAAAAGAAGTACTTTTAACGTTTTCCCGGATGGCCAGCAAGCGGCGTTCCTCTCCGTTCACCCGTCCTATTTGCTCACGCACACCGTCGATCAATAATGTTTCTTTCTCCGTAATATCCGCATTCTGTTCAAAGCGCTGCTGTAATAAAGTATGATCGAGTTGATTCCAGTAGCTGAGCAGGGCGTTGATATTATTTTCCAGGGAATCTATATTTTTTACCTGGGCGGGGTTATCTGCTACCATCGTACGCAGATCGTTTACTGCCGGTGCTACTTTGGGGAGCGCCAGCTCATAGGGTTGCAGGAATTTTTTATTAAAGGTACCACGAAAGCCCCTGCGGGAAGCTTCCATATCAAATAATAAACGCTGCACTCTTTCGGAGTTATTGAGAACACGATAGGTGTGCTGCACCCATCCTGCCTCCTCTTTTTGCTCGGTAAATGTTTGCCATGTTAAAAATCCTCCGAGCAAAACAAGTAATATAACAACGGAAAACCCGAGGTACAGTCTGTTAATTAATGAAATATTCATATAATATTAATTCCTTAATACAGCATAAAAATACCTAAATGCATTCATATTCAATATCTTTGGGGGGAGCAATAAATCTGTTTAAACAGTAATGTAACCATTTGTTTTTATCAATGGAAAACTATTCATTTATTTTTAAAGTATATACTATATATAAATGTCCACGGTTTTTATTTTCCAATACCAATAATAAAATATCACCCCCTGCTGAACAATTAAATAACAGCTTTGTTTAGCGGGTTAAATTCAGCCACGATGAGTAAAATTTTATTAGTTGAAGATGATGAGATAATGCCGAAAATAGTGGCAAGAATTCTCCCCTCTGCAGAGTATGAGCTGGACCACGTATCAAACGGAAAAGAAGCATTTGAAAAACTGGAGTCAACGAACTATGGCTATGACCTGATCATTACGGATATTATGATGCCGTATGCCAATGGTTTTGAAATCCTGAGCAGGGTAAAAAGCCAGCCCAGACCGATCCCGGTAATTATTGTTTCCAATGCCGGTAATGAAGATATGATCATGGAAGGCTTTAAACTGGGAGCGGACGACTTTCTGAAGAAGCCGATTATACCTGCCGAGTTACTGATCAGGGTAAAAAGATTGTTAATGAAGAATAAATAGCTGCATGTTCGATATACCCATTCCTGCTTTCCTGGATCCCGTTCTCAGCACATTCAGGGAAGCGCCATTGGCCATCAGGCTGGCAATGATATTTATTATAGTGGCTGTTCTGGTTACCCTGCTGGCTTATTTTTCTATTTTAAGAAGCCGGTTCCTGGGATATCAGCGAAGAAAAAGACTGGATTACCTGCTTCCAAAGATCGATAACCTGATCATTGATGAGATCATGGCTCATCCGGAAGTAGCCGCCGGCACACCAGCCAGCCAGATCCAGCTGAACCTGGATGGTTTCCAGGAGCTACCTTTACATAAGAAATGGGCCCGGCAGGCTACCACCAACCGCATTATACATTTCCGCCGCAATGTAAGAGGCAATGCCGGCCACCTGCTACGTAACCTCTATATTCAACTGGAGCTGAACAAAGATACCATGAAGCAGATGAAATCGCCTAAATGGGCCCGGAAAGTACGGGCGCTGACGGAGTTCATCGACATGGATATCCCCGTGGCGGATGTTACCATTTTGCCATTAACGAATAGCCGTAACCGTGAGTTACGGGCTGCCGCACGGCATGCATACATCAAGCTCAGTAAAAATGAGCCCTTTAAATTCTTTGACGTGGTAACTGATCCGCTACTGATGTGGGACCAGGTAGAACTGTTCCGCATCATTACCACTACAGAAGATATTTCCATTCCCAACTTCGCCAGGTGGGTCACCTACTCTTCCAATAAAAGCGTGGTATCTTTTTGCCTGAAACTGATCGTTCATTACAACCAGCTTCCGGCCGTACCCGCGGTCATCAAACTGCTGGACACTAAAGATCATTACCTGCGCGCAGATGCGATTAATTGTCTTGGTAAACTAAAAGCACCCGATGTGGAAGACCGGCTGGTATCCATGTACAGCAGCCAGCCGCTGCAATGCCAGATAGAAATACTGAAGGCCGTAGGCCGCATCAGCAGCGGGCGGCAGGTGGATTTCCTGAAACAGGAATTCCTGCACTCAACCAATTTCGACCTGCGCAAAGCCGCCGCCAAATCACTGGTACGAAACGACCAGGCAGCCCGCGGCGTAGTACAGGAACTGCTGGAAACCGCCAACCGCGAGAACCTGCTGATACTGAAGCATTGTATGAACCCCTTAATTAAATACTGATGGAGGGCCTCTTATCATGGCTGGGCAGGGCCTACGAAAATACCCTTTTCGTATATGGGTTGGTTTTACTACTGGTATATGCCTTACTGGCGTTGCTGTCCATGATAGCAATACGTCGTTACACCCGGAAAAGCACCCAGCATCAGCTCGACATACTGGCCAGCTCGCCAATGGCGCCGGGTCTTACCATCCTGGCACCCGCCTTTAATGAAGGGCTTACCATTATCTCCAATGTACGGTCGCTGCTTACGCTCAACTACCCCCGTTATGAAATCATTATCATTAATGATGGCAGCACGGATAATACAATGGAGCAACTGATCTCGGAATTCAGGATGGTAGCGGTAGACTTTGCCCATAATGCCAGGATACTGACGCAGCCCGTGCGGAAGATCTATAAATCCACCGACCCGGCTTACTCCTCCCTGATGGTGATTGATAAAGTGAATGGAAAAAGCAAGGCAGATGCCGTGAATGCAGGCATCAACATCGCCACCTTTAATTATTTTGTTTGCACGGATGTAGATTGTATTCTTCATAAAGATACCCTGCTGGAACTGGTACTCCCGGTAATGCAGGAAGAAAAGAAACGGGTAATTGCCGTAGGCGCCACCCTGCGTATCGCCAACTCATCCGACTTTGACGAAGGAGTACTGATCCGCATGCGGCCACCCCGGCAGCTGCTCCCCCGCTTCCAGGAAGTGGAATACATCCGTTCCTTTGTATTGGGAAAAATGGGCTGGAGCTATATTAATTGTGTACCCAACGTTTCCGGCGGACTGGGTTTATTTGATAAAGAGGTAGCTACCCGCTGCGGAGGCTACGACCACAGTTCTTTCGGGGAAGATATGGAATTGCTTACCAGGATGTGCCGTTATGCCCACGACAACCAGATTGACTATGCAGTAAGATATATTCCCAGAACCCTCTGCTGGACAGAAGGACCGGCTTCAGTAAAGATATTCAGCCGGCAACGCACCCGCTGGGCGCGTGGACTGGCCCAGCTGATGCATGCCCATTTCAGTATGTTCCTGAATCCCCGCTACGGAAAGATGGGGCTGATCGTATTTCCCTTTAATTTCTTCTTTGAATTACTGGCACCCCTGGTGGAGTTCAGCGGTATCATTATTTATATATACCTCGCCGTAACCGGCCAGGTAAACTGGCCGTATGCATTGCTGCTGCTGCTTTTCGTATATACATATGCCGTCATGATCACCACTATCTCCATATTATGGGATCAGCTTTCTTTTGGCTATTATAAGAAATGGTGGGAAGTAGCGTATTTGTGCCTGACACCTTTCATGGAGTTTTTACTATATCATCCGCTCATCGTATTTTTTTCCCTGCGGGGATACTATTATTTCCTGACCGGGAAAAAGAGTACCTGGGGAAATATGCAGCGGCAGGGCTTCGGAAAAAAGAAGACATAAAGAAAACAGTGTGCTATGCTCAGAACATTTTTTGAAGGAGGCGTATTTATATATGGTTGTGTACTGTTGTGCATGTATGCTTTATTGGCGTATATGTCTTAC
Source organism: Chitinophaga ginsengisegetis (assembly GCF_900168065.1). Classification (GTDB taxonomy): domain Bacteria; phylum Bacteroidota; class Bacteroidia; order Chitinophagales; family Chitinophagaceae; genus Chitinophaga; species Chitinophaga ginsengisegetis. The sequence goes on from NZ_FUZZ01000001.1 coordinate 1,157,430, forward strand.
CGTGGTATTATCCGTTTCCGCAAAAAAAGCAGTTTCACCAATTATGATCACCTGCTCGATTCCCCGCTCACACCAGGCATATCCGTGATAGCGCCGGCCTATAATGAAAGCGTTACCATCATCATGAATGTACGCTCACTTCTAACGCTAAACTATACACGTTATGAGGTGATCATTGTAAACGACGGCAGCACAGATGATACCCTGGAAAAGCTGATCCTGGAATTTGAATTGGTACCCGTGGATTTCGCCTATAACGAAAGGATTGTAACACAGCCCGTGCGGCAACTGTTTAAATCTACCAACACGGCCTACGATAAATTGCTGGTGATCGACAAAGTAAATGGTAAAAGCAAGGCTGATGCCGCCAATGCGGGCATCAACGCTGCTGCCTTCGACTACTTCCTGAATACAGATGTGGATTGTATCATTGAAAAAGACACACTGCTGCGTATGATCAAACCATTCATGGATGAAGAGCATAAAAAAACCAAAGAGATCGGCGAACCATGCCCCCAGTGCGGATACGTGCATGTAATGGAAGACAGCCGGCAGGTGATAGCCACCGGCGCTACATTACGTATCGCCAACTCCACGGAAATTGATGAAGGTGTGATCATACGGGTACGCCCCCCCGAAAAACTACTGCCCCGCTTCCAGGAAATGGAATACATCCGGGCTTACGTGCTGGGGAAAATGGGATGGAGCGTAATGAACAGCGTGCCCAATGTTTCCGGCGGACTGGGCTTGTTTGACAAGGAAGTAGCCATCAAAGCCGGTGGCTATGATCACAGTTCCTTTGCGGAAGACATGGATATTGTTACCCGCATGTGCGCATTTATGATCGATAACAAGCTGAAATATGCCATCCGTTATATCCCTACTACTCAATGCTGGACAGAAGGGCCTCCGAATATGAAAATATTCAGTCGCCAGCGAACCCGCTGGGGCCGCGGATTAGCAGAGATCATCACCCTGCACCGGAAACTCATTTTCAATCCGCGTTACAGAAAACTCGGACTGATAGTGTTACCCTATAACCTGTTCTTTGAGTTCCTGGCGCCTGTTATAGAGTTCACCGGTATTCTTTATTATATCTACCTGATTATTACGGACCAGGTAAACTGGCCCTACGCACTTATATTATTACTCTTTGTATACCTCTTCTCCGTGATGATCACTACGCTGGCCATCTGCTGGGACCAGCTTACCTACGGCTATTACAAAACCTGGCGGGAAGTAATTTCACTGTCGCTGATGGCTTTTTTTGAACCACTGATCTATCATCCGCTGATTGTGTTTTTTGCATTACGGGGATACTGGTTCTTCCTGACCGGGAAAAAATCTTCGTGGGGAAATATGCAAAGACAGGGATTTGGAAAGAAAAAATAAACTCATAAAAGATAAGCAAATGGCTGTATTAAAACATCTGTTAACAGGCATACTGATGTGTTGGGCTATGCAAACGCAGGCGCAGATCTTAAAACAGAAGAATAATGCAGAGGCCCTGTATAACCAGGCCGTTCAGGAAACCAAACTGCAGCACTATGATAAAGCAATCAGCTTATCGCACCAGGCGCTGAAAGCCCAGCCTGATTTTATTGATCAGCAGTTGTTGCTGGCGCGTTTATACATGCTCACCAAACAATATGACCTGTCCAGGAAATACACCAAAGAAGTACTTGCGAAAAATCCGCGTTACCGCGACGCTTATTACTATGCCATCAACGTAGAACTGACCACCGGCAAATATGCAGAAGCAGAATGTTATGTAGATGAAGCCCTGGCTTATTTTCCCGGCAGCCGGGAATTTATGCTGAAGAAGCTGGGCATCCTGGATCTGCAGCACAAAGTATATCGTGGCAATGAACTCGCCGAAACCATCCTGAACAAATATCCTGAAGATACCACGGTGCGCAATGCCTATATAGAACACCACCTCCAAAGCGGCAAGTATTACCAGCAATTAGGCAACAGCGGCATGGCGCGTCAGAGTTACGACCGGGTACTGCTTGTAGACCCACGCAACCGCGAGGCGCGCGAAGCCAACCTGGGCGTGGCTTTGAAGGGAGGTAATTACCAGTCGGCCCTTGAACAGGTGAATGATGAACTCTCCGCACATCCCGGCAGCTACGATCTGCTGATGCGGAAGCTAGGTATACTGGAAGACATGCACGCCTATACAGAAGCGCTGAGTACCTTGCAGGAAATACAACGCCGGTATCCCGGAGATGCCAAAGCGCATACCCTGGAAACGTCCCTGCGCATGGAAGCCGCTACTTACTATGCCAACATGGACCCCTATACGCTGTATGGAAGTGTACTGGAAAAAAATCCAGGCAACCGGGAAGCACTGGATAAACTCATTGGTTACAGTATGGCCCGTGGCGCCTACCAGGAAGCGCTGGCGTGGATTAACCGGGGACTGAAAGCCCACCCCAACGACAGCCGCCTGCTGACGTTAAAGATGGATGTGCTGGAAGGCGACCGTAAGTATGGCAGCGCCGCCGCATTGGCCATGATACTGTATCAGCGCGCACCCAACCCGGCGCTTAAAGAAAGACTGGTACAGCTGCAAACCGCCACCGGGCGGGAATACCTCGCGCAGCAGCAATACGACCTGGCCCTGGCTTCCTTTGAATCCGCCCGACAGGTGAGTCCTGGTGATTCTACGGTGCTGCAACTGCTCGCCAATACCTACATCTCCCAAAAAAATACTTCCGCTGCATTAAAAGTACTGGACCAGGCACTCACCTATTACCCGGCCAACGAATCTTTTCTCCTGAAAAAATCCGGTGTGCTGGCAGATGCCGGCAGGTATGAAGAAGCTGCTGCCATAGCAGGTGAACTGGCTGCACGCTATCCTTCCGATGAACGCTTCAGTAATAACTTTGCCGACATGCGTTTAACCGCCGGCCGTAATTTAATGCGTGCAGAAGAATATGATCTCGCCAAACAACAGTTTGAGCAGGTGCTGGCAGTAGTGCCCTCCAACCAGGAGGCGCTTGAGTATATGATCAACATGCAAAGCGCCACCGGCAAGCCCGACAGCGCCCTGTACTTTGCGGATAAAGCGCTGACTTATTATCCCGGCAACCGCGACTTCCTGCTGAAAAAAGCATCCGTACTGCAGGATATGCACGCATATAATGAATCTGCAGCCATTACCGGCGACCTGATGAACCGGTACCCTTATACGATCAAATACAAAAATGCGTATCTCACCAGCCTGATGTCGGCCGGTACGGATTACCAGCGTAATCAGCAACCCGATAGCGCCCTGGCCATGTTTAACCAGGTGCTGGCCCTGCGCCCGAAAGATTCAATGGCACTGTTATACAGTATCAATATCCTCAATGGCCGGCAACGTTACGACAGCGCCCTGGCCTACTCCGCACAGGGAATAAAATACTACCCGGATAATGAAACCTTTTTAATGAAACGGGCCATCACCCTGGAGAATAAAAAAGACTTCGCCGCCGCCGCACTGGTGGCCGATTCGGTGGTAAAGCTGCAGCCAACTGCTGTAAATACCGATTACCGGGATTACCTCCAGAGTAAAACACTGAAGAATCAGTTTGGGCTGTACTACCTCAATTCCAGCTATGATTACATGTCTGATAAATACAACATCGCTACCATCGAATACCGGCACTATATAAAGCGCGGCTCATATGCTGTGCAACTGAACTATGCAGGCAGGAAAACCGGTAACGGCTTACAGGGACTGGCAGAAATGTATTACACGCACACGCCTAAACTGTATTCCTATGGTATGCTGGCTTACTCCAATAAAACTGTATTCCCTCAACTGCGGGCGGCATACTCGATCTTCAAAACCTTTAAGAAAGATATAGAAGTGGAGCTGGGCGGCCGTTACCTGAACCTGGACAGTACCAACAGTTTTTCCGGCGTGGTTTCTGTAGCAAAGCCCTTCGGTGATTTCTGGGTAAACCTGCGGGGATACGCCATCAGCGAATCTTCTGATTTTTATACGTCCTTTAATCTTACCACCCGTTACTTCATGAACCGGCGGCAGGACTATCTGCAGGTGGTAGCAGGATTGGGTACTTCGCCGGACGACAGGAGCCGGCTGATTAACTTCCCTAATCTTTCCGGCTTGCTGACGCATAGCATTGGCGCAGGTTACCAGAAAGTGATCCGGTACCGGACCACACTCGGACTTTTCGGCACCTGGATTAACCAGAAGATCAGCGACACCGGGTACCAGAACCAGTACGATATTTATGTAACGCTTCAGCGGAAATTTTAACGGAACTACAATGTGCAGAATTATGAACAGCCTTTTGTTAATGATCACTACGTTGTTATACAGCGCCTGTCAGCCTTCGGCAGAAGAGATTACGCTGGTACGGCAGGGACGCAGCGAATATGTGATTGTGCTGCCGGAGCAGGCCACCAAAGCAGAAAGCAAAGCGGCGGGTATTTTCCGGGATTATATTCAACGCATTTCCGGGGCTGCATTACCGGTGATAACAGAACTACAATACAAAGACCAACCCGCAGTGTTTATTGGCAACACCAGTCATAGTGCAGGTCCGGCTGAAATTCACGGAGAAGGTTATTTCGCCGGCAGTAAAAACAAACAGCTCTTTATCCGTGGCGGCAGCGGCCAGGGAGTGGTATATGGCGTATATTATACGTTACAAACGTATATGGGTTGCCGTAAGGATGCTGCCGGTCCTGCCGTGATCCCAACGGTGAAGGATATACGTTTGAACGGCGCGATCTCCGATTTGCGGGAGCCTGCATTTCTTTACCGGGAAAGCTACTACCCTCCTTCTATGGATGCCGAATACCTCGCCTGGCATGGATTGCACCGGTTTGAAGACCTGTGGGGAATATGGGGACATTCCTTCTTCAAAATCCTTCCGCCGGATACTTATTTCAAAGAGCATCCCGAATATTATTCAATGGTAAACGGCAAAAGGCAGCCGTTGCAGCTATGCTTAAGTAATGAAAACGTATATACTTTAACGGTAGAGTGGTTTAAAAAAGCCATTGCCGATAACCCGGATGCCATGTACTGGTCCATTGCCCCGCAGGATGGCGGCGGTGGCTGTACCTGCGATTTGTGCCGCAAGGCAGATGCAGAAGAAGGCGGTCCGCAGGGTTCACTGATCCGTTTTGTAAACCGGGTGGCCAAACAATTCCCGGACCAGCACTTTACCACACTGGCATATGGCTACACTGCAAAGGCCCCGCTGAAAACAAAACCGGGCGCCAATGTATTCATAATGCTGAGCACTATCGACGCGTTCCGGCAGGAACCATTGGCGCAGGCCTCTTCCGCAGCTGGCTTCCGCAAAAACCTGGAAGGCTGGGAAGCTACTACTGGTAACCTTTTCATCTGGGACTATACCACGCAGTTTACCAATTACCTGAATCCATTTCCCGACTATGGTAACCTCCAATCCAACCTGCAGTATTTTGCCACACATCATGTGAAGGGCGTGTTTTCCCAGGGCAGCGGCGAAACTTATGGTGATATGGCCGAATACAACAGCTACGTACAGGCGGCACTGTTATGGCAACCGGATGCTGACATCAAAAAGATCACCAGCGACTTTTTAAAGGGCTACTACGGTCCTGCTGCCCCGGCGATGGGCCAATACCTCGATGCGCTCACCAATGCCGTTAAAAGCACCCGTGCAGTGCTGGATATTTATGGCAACCCCATCTACTCATCACATGATTATTTATCGCCCGTACAAACAGACCTGTACTCTGGTTTCCTGGATAAGGCCGAAGCAGCAGCCGGTAACAACCCGCTTTATCTCCGCCGGGTGTATAATACCCGGTTGTTCCTGGAATACGCAGTGTTGCAGCAATCCCGCTTTTATGGCACCGACAAATATGGCTACCTCCAGCCGGACGGCACGGTAAATCCGCGGTGGCCGCAGCGTGTACAGAAGTTTGTAGCGCAGTGTAAAACCGCCGGTGTGCAGGAACTTGCAGAAGGAGGATTATCACCGGATGCATATGCACAGGAATGGCAGGAACTGTTTTCCCGCAAATGGGTAAAGAGCCTTGCATTGGGTGCAGCGGTTACTCTCGTAAACCCCTACACCCCGGAGTATACGCCTAAAAAGGAACGTACGCTCACCGACGGGTTAACCGGTGGCAACGACTTCAGTTACAACTGGCTCTTTACTTATGGCAAGGATATGATTGCCACTATTGATATGGGCAGCAGTAAAACTATCCGCCAGATCCAAATGAATTTTTTACAGGACGCGCGGCATTATATTTTCAATCCTACACAAGTGTTGGTAGAAACATCCGTGGATGGAACTCACTTTAACTCAGCCGGCGTGAAGGACATTCCTGTTCCGGAAGAAGATTACGCGGTGCGGATTAACCCTTATACTTTCCCTGTTTCCGGGACGGCTGCCAGGTACATCCGGATTACCGCCAGGTGCCCTGTTACGCTTCCTGATTGGCGCCTGGTTGAGGGAAAGAAGGCTGCGCTTTGTTGCGACGAGGTAATGGTGGAGTAAACCCTACCCTCAAAATCCCTTCTTCCAAAAATAAATTTGGAAAATAAACACTGTTCAGTATATTTGCACTGTAAACAATTCAACGTGGGCATAATAGAAAGAAAAGAACGTGAAAAGGCTGAGATGCGCAGGCGTATTGTAGACGTAGCTATTAAAATGTTTGTGGAGGACGGATACGAGAAAGTATCGATCCGCAATATTGCTGACAAAATAGAATACAGTCCTGCAACTATTTACCTTTATTACAAAGATAAAGATCAGCTGTTATACGATGTACAAACGGAGGCGTTTGCGACCCTGGCAACAGAGTTCCTGCAAAAAGTGAATAGCCGCGATCCGTTCAAAAGGCTGGAGCAGCTTGCGCATGCCTATCTGGAGTTTTCAAGGAATCATCCGGAGTTATATGACCTGATGTTTATCATCAAGGCGCCTATGAATGCGGTGATGGATGAAGAAAAGTGGAAGAATGGAGATCCTGCCTACGATGCTTTATATAACCTGATGCAGGAATGTATCGACAAAAAATTAGTGAAGTTTAAAAATGCAACTGTCGGTACGCTGTCGGTATGGTCCTTTGCACATGGATTTATAAGCCTGAACCTGCGGGGAAGATGTGTTAAAGTCTCAGGTGTATCTGATGAAGATATGCCGGCAGTGATGGACGAAGCCATCAAAGAATACCTGCGGATGATTAAAGCATAGTATTGCTTTGTGAAGATGAAATGTAACCGGAAAATATACACTAAAAAGCCGCTACGGCTTTTTTTTCAACCCTCTATTAAACACTGTTCAGTATATCAACAACGATTAACAAAAAGCCTTGCAGGCTTTATTTTTTTCGGCTTCAATAAACACCGTTCATTATGTACACATCAATCACAAAAGGGGCATTGTTAATAATCCTGCTCACAGCGGGTTTCAGCTCCTCTGCACAAAGTTCTGTGCTGGATCAATACATACAATCCGCCTTCAGCAACAATAAAGGACTAAAAGATCAAAACTTTCAGCTCACTAAATCAATGCTCGCTTTGCAGGAAGCGAAAAGCCTTTTTGGACCGAATGTATCGGTACTGGGCAGCTACACCAAATCGGCAGGAGGCCGTACCATCGACTTTCCCATCGGGGACATTATGAACCCGGTGTACAATAGCCTGAACCAGCTGACCAACAGCCACGATTTTAAAAACATCGACAACGTATCCGTACAGCTGAACCCCGACAACTTTTACGATGCAAAGGTGAGAGCCAGTTTGCCGCTGATCAATGCGGAGATCTATTACAACCAGAAGATCCGGAGAGAACAGATTACACAGCAACAGGCAGCCCTGAATGTATACAAGCGGGAACTGGTGCGCGATATTAAATCGGCTTATTACCAATACTACCAGGCCGCACAGGCAGTAGCCATCTACAATAACGCCCTGTCGCTCATCAATGAAAACATCCGCATCAATGAAAGCATGGTGCGTAATGGTATACGTAACAATACCGCCCTGTACCGCGCACAAACAGAGAAACAAAAAACGGATGCCGATATCAACAAAGCCATTAATGCGCGGCAGAACTCCAAAGCCTATTTCAACTTCCTGCTGAACCGCGCACTCGATGAAAACATTACGCTCGACAGCACCCTTCTTCAAGTGCCGGCACAGCTGCCCGGTAAAGATATCAACGGCCGCGAAGAACTGGCACAATACAAAAGTGCGGCTAACGTATACCGCTTAAACGAACAACTCCAACGCTCCTACCTGGTGCCAAAGCTCAGTACCTTCATTGACCTCGGCTCACAGGGCACAGGCGCGCGTTTCGATAAAGATACCCGCTACTACCTGTTTGGTGTAAACCTGGAATGGAACCTGTTCGCCTCCCATAAATACAAATACAAAATTAAACAGGCCGCTAACGAAGTAGCCACCATCACCAACGCTGCCGACCAAACAACCGACCAGCTACGGTTACAGCTATACGAAGCTGTCAACAATTACCAGACCGCCCTGCTGAATTTCAAAACTGCCCAAAGCCAGCTATCGTTTGCGGAAAGATATTACCGGGACCAGATGAAAGTATATAAAGAAGGACAACTGCTGTATATAGAACTGCTCGACGCACAAAACCAGCTTACACAGGCCCAGCTGCAAACTACCGTAACACAGGCTGCTGTGCAAACGGCCTACGCATCGGTAGAACGTGCACAGGCATCTTACGATATTAACAACAATTACAACAACTAATAAACTCACACCCATGAAAAATACATTGCTCCTGCTGCCCTTCTCCCTGTTGCTGTTTTCCTGCGGCAGCAAACCGGCAGCTACCACCACCGTTTCCGATACCATCCCGGTGAAGATCATGCCGCTGGAAAAACAGGGAACCGCCGTTACGATCAATGCTTCCGGGCAATTTACCACCGACGATGAAGTATATCTTTCTTTCAAAACCAACGGTATCATCAGCAATATCCTGGTTAAGGAAGGTGATAAAGTACATAAGGGACAATTACTGGCAACACTCAATCTCACAGAAATAAATGCGCAGGTGCAAAAAGACCAGCTGGCCTTTGAAAAAGCCCAGCGCGATTACCAGCGTATTGTACGGTTGCATAACGACAGCGTAGCCACACAGGAACAGCTGGAAAACAGCAAAACCACTATGGACCAGGCAAGGCAGCAACTGAGCACTACCCAGTTTAACCGCAGCTTCTCTGCTATTCACGCCACACAGGATGGGTATGTATTGCATAAACTGGTGAGCAGCGGACAAATGGTGAATGCAGGCACACCGGTATTACAAACCAATGGCGCCAGCAGCTCGCACTGGTTACTTCGTGTAGGCGTAAGCGATAGGGAATGGGCGCAGGTAAAAAACGGCGACAAAGCCAGCATTGAAATATCCGGCATCCCCGGCGATTCACTCACTGGAACGGTTACACGTAAATCTGAAGGCATTGATGCACAAAGCGGCACCTTCCTCATTGATGTACAACTCACCGGCAACAAGCCCGCCGCTATCGCGGCCGGCATGTTTGGCCGCTGTCATATTCATGCCGGCGCAGTTTCCGGCAGCACGGCATGGAGCATTCCATACGCCTCTCTCCTGGATGGTAACGGCAGCAGCGGTTTCGTATTTGTAACCAACGACAATAAAACCGCGCAGAAAATACCCGTTACCATCGCAGGTATGGAAAAAGAAAATGTACTCATCAGCACCGGCATGGAACAGGCGAAGGCACTCATTATTTCCGGCAGTGCCTATCTGAAGGATCAATCACCTATCCGTATCATCCAATAACTATTACGATCATGAAAATAGCCAGATATGCCGTCAAAAATTACCAGTTCACGCTGGTGATATTCATAATGATCATCGTGCTGGGCATCACCACCATCCTCAATATGCCCCGCTCCGAAGATCCGGAACTGAGATCGCCGCAATTCAATGTCGTTGTAGTGTACCCCGGTACCAGCCCTAAAGACATGGAAGACATGGTGGTAGATCCACTGGAAAAAGAAATCTACGGACTGGACGACATGAAACGTGTTCGTACCTCCATCAGCGATGGTGTGGCCGTTATGCACGTGGAATATAAATACAGCTCCAACGTAGACCAGAAATACCAGGAACTGGTGAGAGAAGTAAACAACAAACGGCAGGAACTGCCGGCAGATATTTACAGCATTGAAGTGCAGAAACAGGAACCCTCTGATGTAAATATCCTGCAGGTAGCACTAATCTCTGAAAACACCTCCCGCGACAAACTCCGCTATTATGCCGATAAATTGCAGGATGAACTGGAGAAAGTGCCATCCCTGAAAAACGTAAAGCTGCATGGCTTGCCGGAACAACAGGTAAGGGTAGAACTGCAATTGGATAAAATGGCGCAGCTCCACCTGCCGGTGAATACCGTGATGACAGCCATGCAAAGTGAAATGGCCAATATACCTGGTGGTAGTATCGATGCGGGTGATAAAAGTTTCAATATCAAAACCAGCGGTAACTATCAGCACATCGATGAAATCAGCAACACGATTGTATCTGCCGGTAACGGGAAAAATATTTTCCTGAAAGATATTGCCCGCGTATATTATGGTTTTGAAGACGAAAAGTATTTTGTACGGCTGAATGGTCACCGGTGTGTGGTAGTATCCGCAGCACAGAAAACCGGTGAAAATATTACCAAAACACAGATCGCCTATAAGCCGGTAATTGAGAAGTTCAAAAAGACGTTGCCCGCCAATATCGACCTGGTGCAGTATTTCGACCAGGCCGACGCCGTAAACGGCCGTTTAAGCGGTTTGGGAAAAGACTTTATCATTGCTATCCTGCTGGTAGCCTTTACCCTGCTCCCATTGGGTCAGCGGCCGGCACTCATTGTGATGATCTCTATCCCCCTGTCGCTGTCTATTGGTATTGTATTGCTGCAGCTATTTGGCTATAGCCTGAATCAACTGAGCATTGTAGGATTGGTAGTAGCATTGGGACTACTGGTAGATGATAGTATTGTGGTAGTAGAGAATATAGAAAGATGGATACTGGAAGGACATAGCCGTATGGAAGCCACGCTGAAGGCCACTTCACAGATAGGGCTGGCGGTAATCGGCTGCACCGCCGCATTGGTCATCTCCTTTATGCCGCTGGTATTTATGCCGGAAGGCAGTGGCGATTTTATCCGTAGTCTCCCGCTGGCAGTGATCTTCAGCGTGCTGGCATCTATGGCCGTGTCGCTGACTATTATCCCGTTCCTTGCCAGCCGTTTGCTGAAGGAGCACACCGGTAATCCGGAAGGCAACCTGTTTATGCGTTTGCTCAAAAGGCTGATCCACGGCAGTTATGCAAAGCTGCTCGACAAAGCATTGCATCGCCCCGTGATCACTATCGCGGTGTCACTGGTAATTTTTGGCGCCTCCGTCGGGTTATTTAAGGTGATTGGTTTCAGCCTGTTTCCTGCATCAGAAAAGCCGCAGTTTCTTATCAATATTTTTGCTCCGCCACAGTCGAACCTGAGCTATACCAACAGTATTGTGCAGCAGATAGAAAAAGAACTGAAGCAGGAAAAGATGGTAAGCTCGTATGCCAGTAATATCGGCAAAGGCAATCCCCGTATCTATTACAACGAAATACAGGAAAATGAAAAAAGTGATTATGCACAGCTCTTTGTGCAGCTGGATCCACATACCAGTCCGGCCGACAAAAACAAACTGATTGAATCGCTCCGTAAAAAATGGACACCTTATCCCGGCGCCAAAGTAGAGGTAAAAAACTTTGAGCAGGGACCGCCGATGGTAGCGCCGGTGGAAGTACGGTTGTTTGGAGATAATCTGGACACCTTACGATATTTAGCCGGCAACGTGGAAAAGATGCTGGAGAAAACCCAGGGCACTATCTATATCAACAACCCGGTAAGTAACCTGAAGTCGGATATCCGCGTGCGGATAGACCGGGAAAAGGCGCAGCAGCTGGGCATCCCCACCGCCAATATCGACAGGGTGGTACGTTTAGCCGTGGCCGGTATAAACCTCGGTCAGTACAACGACCAGAATGATAATGACTACGACATCCTGCTTACCAAGCAGAAAACAGCCAAACCCACGCTGGATGTATTCAGGGATCTGTACGTGAACAACAGCCAGGGAACCGCGATTCCGCTTTCACAGGTGGCACAGCTGCAGCTGGAAACATCTCCCCTGACTATTAAGCACCAGGAGAAAAACCGCGTAGTAGCGGTGAGCGCTTTTATAAAGAAGGGCTTCCTGACCGACCAGGTGATAGAAGATGTAGTAAAACAGATGGATGCCCTGAAACTACCTGCAGGATACACTTACGAGATGGGTGGAGAAGTAGAGAGCCGGAAAAATTCCTTTGGAGGATTTATGAGTGTGATCATTGTCACCATCTTCCTTTTTGTGGCCGTGTTGATCCTTCAGTTCAAAACGTTTAAGAGTATGCTCATTGTTTTATCGGTGATACCTTTGGGTATTGTTGGCGCCGCCATTGCGTTGTGGCTCACCGGCAATTCGCTGTCGTTTGTTGCGATCATCGGACTGATAGCGCTGGCAGGTATTGAGGTGAAGAACACGATTTTGCTGGTAGACTTTACCAACCAGTTGCGGATGCAGGGCAAGCCTTTGGAAGCCGCCATCCGTGAGGCCGGCGAGGTACGGTTCCTGCCTATTGTGCTCACATCCCTCACGGCTATCGGCGGGTTAATTCCTGTGGCGATATCCACTAATCCACTGATTGCGCCGCTGGCCATTGTGCTGATAGGTGGTTTGATCAGCTCTACTTTGTTGTCGCGTATTGTTACACCGGTGGTGTATAAACTCATTCCGCCGAGGATTGAAGCGATTAACAACAACGGGCATAGTTCGCATAAACGGAAGGACCGGGAAGAGGATGAATCTGTATTATCGCCTCATGCGATAATTCACAATTCGTAATTAGCAATTAGTTCCTTACTTTTATGGCTAATTTGCTAGTCACCAATCCTCTGAAAATTAGTTCTTATGAAAAAAATCTTCCTGGCATTTGCAACCATGCTCCTGATGATCTGTATCAGTTCACAGTCGTCACAGGCACAATTGAAACGATTCAGTATCGGACCTTTTGTTGAAGCAGGCTTCCCGGTAGGCGACTTCGGTGATACCCACAATACCGGTTATGGTATTGGTTTGGGCGCTGATGTAAAGCTGATAGCAGGTTTAACTGCTGTGGGTTCCGTGAGCTACTTTCATTTTGGCGGTAAAAGCTTTAACACAGGCGGTGTAACCGGTAACTATTCGGATTACAATGTAGTACCTATCCGTTTGGGATTGCGGTACAACCTGATCTCTATTCTTTATGTGAAGGTAGAAGGTGGTACTGTTCAATATACCGGTAAAAACTACAGCGGTGTAGGCGGACTGGTAGCTCCGGGTGTTGGTATCCGTATACTGGGTCTTGATGTAGAAGCCAAGTATGAGGCGTGGTTTAAAGATGGCACCAGAAGTTTCTTTGGCCTGAAAGCCGGATATAATTTTTAAAAAGATGAAAAGCTGGTAGTTGTTACTACCAGCTTTTCATCTTTTTAAAATATCGTTGCTGTCCATGTTCTTTCAAACAATCCATCCGGCGCCAGCCGGTTAATCCCCTCTTTCCCTTCCAACTCCCCGGTAGCATCTACACTATCAGCAATTCCACACCAGGGTTCAATACAAACAAAGTCGGCATCTTTAGCCGCCCAGATGCCCATATACGGGAAGCCTTCAAAGGCCAGCGTTAAGCCATGCGGGGTACGGTTGCTTTTGATGCTGATGGCCGTAGACGCCAGGTTTTTGAATACCAGGGCATCATTGTAAAACAGGGATTTCTTCAGCGGCAGTTCGTGCGTATGCTGAAGATATGGAACGGGAGTGGTTTCTACCTGTCCGCCTGCGGATAGTGGCCAGATCCCTGCCTCTTCTTCTTTATTAAAATACAGGTAATAATCTTCATACGTTGTATCCGGTACCAGCGGCAATTTAAAGGCCGGATGGGCGCCTACAGAGAAGAGCAGGGTTTTATCATCCCGGTTGAGCACCTGGTAGGTAACCTGTAACTGATCGTCCTGCAGGAGGTACTGGATGGTAAAGTCGAACCGGAAGGGATATACTTTACGGGTAGTTTCGCTATCCGAGAGACGGAGACTTACATATTCCGCTCCCTGTTCCGTTACCGTAAACAGTTGCTCCCTGGCAAAGCCGTGACGGCCAAGCGTGTAGAGTTCCCCGCGGTATTGATAGGTATTTTCTTTCAGGCCCCCTACTACGGGGAATAATACGGGGCTTTTCTTGCCCCAGAAGGCGGGGTCGCCACTCCATAAATATTCGAGGCCGGTATCTTTCCTCACAATGCTCTGCAGTTCTGCTCCCTGGGGGTTCACCAGTACGGTGAGTTTTTCGTTGGATATCTGTATCATAATCTGAAGCTGTTATAATGGAACAATGCGAAGATAGGCTGTAAATGGAACAAAGCTTTGTACCTTTGCCAGGTATTTTTAAACCTTACAAAGCGAAGGCATTATGGAATCATTAAAAGGAAAAAAGGCCCTGATCACCGGTGGTGGCAAAGGCATAGGCCGTGCGCTGGCAGTAGCGCTGGCACAGGAAGGCGTAGATATAGCCCTGTTGGGACGTAGTGCCGGACCGCTGGAAGCAGTGGCAAAGGAAATCAGTGGTATGGGCGTAAAAGTTGCTTATGCAACTGCAGATGTGAGTGATCTTCCCGCGGTGAATGAGGCGGTGGCCCAGCTGACAAAAGAATTGGGGGAACCCGATATCCTGATCAACAATGCCGGCATTGCTGCTTTTGGCAATTTTATGGACCTGGACCCCGTTCAATGGGAGCAGATTATCCGGGTAAACCTGCTGGGCGTGTATTATGTAACCCGTGCCGTATTACCGGGTATGATAGCAAGAAAAACCGGTGACATCATCAATATATCTTCCACAGCAGGACAACGGGGCGCACCGCTTACCAGCGCTTACAGCGCTTCCAAGTTCGGGCTGCTGGGCTTAACAGAGTCGCTGATGCTGGAAGTAAGGAAACACAATATCCGGGTGAGCGCCTTAACGCCGAGCACCATTGCAACGGATATGGCAAAAGACCTGAATTTAACGGATGGTAACCCGGACAAAGTATTACAGCCGGAAGACCTGGCGGAGTTTGTAGTGGCGCAGCTGAAGCTGAACAGAAGAGTGCTGGTGAAATCAGCCGGGTTATGGTCTACCAATCCATAACGACAGGCCCCTTGTTTCAGCAGGCGCCTTCCTGCTGAAACAAGGGTATCCTTTTATTTTTTATTACAAATGCGATAGGCATACCCGATAGAGGCCGTAGCGGCGCCGGTATTATTTTTACCATTGGCACTGCCTTCCTGGATATTGAGGAAACCATAGTTCCCACCCCCTTCCACAAATACCTGGTGACGGCCGAAGATATAGGCCAGTCCTAAGTTCCCGCTTACTCCCACATTAAAAGTATGCAACTGGTCTTTGATGTCTGTTGTTTTGTCGAAAGACTGGGGTTGCTGCGTAATAGGCTGTTTACCTTCCTCATCGAGGTAAAGGATGCTGCTGCCGCTGGTGACCTGTTTGGCACTCAGGAGGAAGCCGAAGAACGGGCCTGCGTCCACGTAGAGGCGTAAGGGTGAGGTGTGTCCCAGGTTCCAGCCAAATTTAGCCAGGATGGGCACCATCAGGTAGTTCAGTTTTGCCTGGCTCTTGAAATCTGCATACAGATAGGTTGGCGGCGGCACGCTGGGAGGCAATGCACCGGCCATTTCACGGGGGAACGGGAATGCCTGTATCCCTTCCTTTTTACCACCCTGTGATGAGTAGGAGATCATGGCTTCAATAGAAAAGAGTTTGCTGATGTGATATTCACCCAGGATACCAAAATCCGGTCCCTGGCGGGAGCTGTAGCCCGTATTGAGGGGATTGCTCTCACTACCGCCGGCAGTAAGATTCGGGATACTGATGCCTCCGCGGACACCAAGATCGACCTGTGCATTTGCCTGTATACAGCAGCATAGCAGGAGAACAGGCAGGAGCCATTTGTAAGAGCGATAGAATTTCATAGTTAATAAATTGTAACCGAATTTACTACTTATCTCACATTACTTAGCCAGCCCGCTATAAACAATAATACTTCCCGGCTGGCGGGTTCGTTATGCATTTCGTGGTACATGCCCTCCCACTCACGGTAAGTAAGCAAGGCGGAGGGCGCCCTTTCAGCAAATAAGCGGGAGCCTTCCACGGCGGTAAATTCATCGGCATTGCCGTGGATAAGCAGCGATGGTACACATAGGTCAGCCGCGTGTAACAGGCACCAGGCGCCGTTTTGGATCATATCGTTAGCCAGTCGCAGGCTCAGTTTATCATGCCGCAGGGGATCAGCCCTGAATTTCTCTACTTCTGTCTTATCATGTGAAATTTTATTGATGTCCAGTCCCTGTTTGATCCGGATATTGGGGGCGATGGCGCTGGCCACTTTCAGCACGCCTTTCAGGAACCCGCCGGGGCGCATACCAATGATCAAAGCCGGCGCGGAGATAACCGCCGCCATGATTTCCGGCTGCCGCCGGAGTAGGAAGCCGGTGAGCACGCCGCCGCCCATACTATGACCATACATTACCACCGGTTTGTGATAGATATCTTCCACATGCCGCACAAAGCTTTGTAAATAATCAAACATAAATTCAAAGCCTTTGGTCGCGCCTTTTGTTCCATCGCTTTTACCGTGGCCATAATGATCGATGCCAATCACCAGGTATCCTTCCTTCATGAAAAAAGCGGCCACATGATCGTAGCGGCCAATATGCTCGCCAATGCCATGTACAATGATCATGACCCGTCCGAAGTTTTCAGGGATCCAGTTGATACCATGAAACCTGGTACGCTGATAAAACCAGTAAAATTCATTCATAGCCGGAGGTGCTGGTGCAGAAACGAAGATAAAGAATATCTTTACGCCCTATTTCAACCAGATAAAATTAACTGAATAACACAAATGAGCAAACAAGCCACCACTTCGCCGGTATACAGCATTCCTTTAAGTTACCGTAAGATGGAAAACCTTCATATTGTTTTCTGGCTGTTGAAAGATATCAGCTGGTGCATGATATGGAAGCCCCTGGGCGTAGCGATGATCTTCCCCACCCTGATCATTTCCATCGTGATCGCGTGGCGTACCCGCCAGTTTATGTCGGAGCTGTGCCACAATGTGGCGATTTCTGTATGGATTGCGGCCAACTCCTACTGGATGATCAGTGAGTTTTTCCATTTTGACACACAGGTAATAACAGGTGATATCACCTTTAAACACCTGGCGCTGATTCCTTTTGTAACCGGGATATTAATACTGGCTTATTTCTACCTGTATTATCAACCCAGGCATAAAGAAGAAACAGAAGTGATCACTGAATAAGATGCGTGTGCAGCAATGCCCGTATTTCCGGTCCCAGTAAGGATTTATCTTCTACCGTAATATTTACCAGGTAATAATTATTCCCGCTGCAGAGCGCATCCCATCTCCATTCGAGTTGACTGCTGCTGCGGCGGGTACGGCTTTCATACCACCAGGCAGTGTACAACGTACTGTTTTCTTTTTTCAATTCAGCAGTATACACTTTCGCACCCTGTATAGTTGCTTCCTGTATCTTATAAAACCCAAAGCCACTTCCTTTCCAGCAGATCATGGGCTGATGATCCGTAAAATAAAATCCCGGGATTCCTTTTACATACAATAAGGCATTATCCTTTGTTTGTTTGATGATATGATCGTCCAATACGGCATAGCTATAGCCCGACAGGCGCTTTACCTGCTGATCCATTTCACCGGAAGCGGTGCTTTTTGGGGTCATAAAAAAGTGTCCGCCAATAATACCGGCAGCCAGCACCACGTGCAACAGCCAGCCATATAACGGTATCGGCTGAACGCCATTGTACGCGGGCTTTACTTTTCCGTAACGTTGCAGTATCCATTTGATGCCGGGGAGCAGCGGCAGGATTACATAAATCAGCAGCGTGGCGATCCCCATCGCATCATGCGCCATTGTTTCCGGAGGTAAAGCAAACTGCACCAGCAATATAATCCGGAACAGGTTAGCGATTATGTTTAACCCCGCAATAACCACTAATACCACCACTATACCGGTTAACGGCAGTACTTTCTGATAACGGCGCTGGTAAAGGGCTATCAGCATCACACCACATAGTAGTGAAGTAAGCATCATCTGTAAACCCATACAGGCAGGGTCTACACTGAACTCATTATTTCCCAGCAGGATCATATTGCCGGTAGTGGTAACCTGCGGATTGATGCCTGCCAGTATGTTACCAGCCACACCGGTGAGCCATAACCTGATCGGGAAACTGAATACGTTTACCACAAAATCAATTGCGGGTGCAATGAGCGCAGCAGTGATGAAAGTGAGCGTTTGTAATCTCCCGAAAAAAAATTCTGTTACAAAAAACAAGGCGGTAATAAGCGTGGCATACCGGAAAGTTAATACAGGGATTTGCCACGACAGTAACAAAAAGAACAGGGCTATCCAGCCGCAACGCATACTGCAGGGGCGTGACCGGTCCACCTTCAACACCACTCCCATCGCTATTATGCATAGTATAAAGAAAGTACTCTTCCAGGAGAAATAATGTTGCAGTTGTAAAATGCCCAGTACGGTATAAACTGCCAGCAATAATGCCGGCAGTTTTGTTCCTTTATTCAATATACGTGTATGCGGTAACGTTAGCATACGCTTCTTTTTCGTTTGAATAATTTTTCGAACCGCACATAAGCAAGTATGGCTACTGCTATGATGAAAAGCGCCCATTCGTGCGGTTCGGGTACGGCGCCATGACCTTTCAGAGAAGCATTTTTCAGGCTGTTTACATCATCGCTGATCTTGAATTTATCGTAGTCGGCCTGTGTTTCAAGCACAATTAAACTGGACAACGGCGTGACCACGTAAGCGGCTTTGGCGGCATTGATCAACGCTGTATCGGAGGACAAATCTTCTCCTGTAACTTTTGGCCCCAGTTCTTTCAGGATGGAATTGTAAGCGAACAGGCGCGCCAGGTGATCCGGCCCCTCTGTTTGAGTGTTATCCATGCTGCGGGCAATGCGGATTTGCGCATCTTCCATAATCAGCTGGTTACTGTCTTCCTCCTGGCGCAGGAAGCTATTGTTACGTAACTGCGCCAGCAACTGATCCTTTGTTCCGTTTTCGTATACCAGTGACCGTGACTCCTTCAGCGTAGCCAGGTAAGGGCTTAGGGTATTACTTATATTGTATAATCTTATTTTTTCGTGAGATAGAAAACGGCGCAGGTTATTCCTGAAAGCGGAAGTATCCAGGTCGCTGAGTTGAGGCGAAATATTGTCTGAAGCGCTGATCACCAGTGCTGTTGCAGGGTTTGTTATTTTATAAAATGGGAACAGGGAAAAGCGTTGATCGTGCAATTCGTTGAAGAGTGATTGCTTGTTATCTTCCTTCACTGCCATCATCCCTTTGCGGGGATGAAATATCCATACCTTTTTATTGTTGAGTTGAGAGATGATCTCCCGGTAATCATCATAGCTCCAGCTATTATTTACATCCAGGTAGTAGTTTTCCGGTACAAATAATTCATAGGAAGGTTGGTAGGGCAACAACGTATATCGTTGACCGTTAAAGCTGAAAGCCGCATTGTCTGTTGCTTCATTGCGCATTGTCAACTCCCAGTCCGCATCATACTTCCCGGTTTTTCCGACCGTCTTCCCCTTGTCTGAATAGAACCCACCGGGATAGCTCAGTTCTCCGGGCCATTTATCCATATTGAGTTTTACTTCGTAATGCGCATCCTCATGTGCCGGGCCTTCAAACCATACCGGTTGATACACCAGTTTACCGTGTTGCACTTTCAATGGCGAAGTGATCCCGATCTTAAATTTCCGTTCTTCATTCTGTAGTACGGGGAATACACGTACTACTACGCGGTTGCCTTCCTGCCAGTGTACCACCGACGGATCGCGTTGTTGCCGGCCTACAATTTCCGAATAGGCTTCCGTGGCTTTCGCCTGGGTGGTGAGGATGGCTTTTTCTTCATGGTTATTGATCCACAACGAGAGAGAAGTAACTACTGCGCCCTCCGGGAGATGAAATGTGTAAATGGCTTCTTCGCTGCTGCTCCATCTGCGTTTGGGAATATTTTTAACCGTGTAAATATTTTCCGTGTAGGCCAAGTGATACTGTGGCCAGATGTTGGCGGTTGTACTTACGCCGGTAGTTACCAGGTCTTTTCCGGTCCAGTAGCGGTCTACCGTATAATGTCTTTTATCAAACATTACGTTCAGCATCTTCAGGCGGTCTTCCTCCGGGATAGTTATAGTACCCAAAAATGCGCCGGCGGTCATAAACAGCGGATCATGTGTTCGTCTTTCTCCAAACTCCCTGTCGGGCATATCCCAAAGATTGAAACCCGACTGCACACCCGGGCTGGTATAAACGATATCCGTTTTCAGCAGCTGCGCTGTTATGAACCCGGTCCCGGCCTCCTGCGCGGCACTGATCCAGGGTGGCAACTCCTCTGTTACTGCAATATTACTTTTCGTATAGGCGTGCTCCATTTTGCTTTTGTCGTTCGCATACGCCGCCATGTATAGCACTACTGCCAGTGCTGCCACTGCGCCCGACCACAAATAGGTGAGCCGGTAGCTGCGCACCGGCCATACCAGTTTTCTTACCATCCGGAAGTTAAACCAGAGCAGGAAAATGGGTGAAAATGTAACGATGGAAAGTCCGATGGCCAACAGGCCGATCAGGCTTACCAGGTACACCGGCAACAGGTAAAAAGCCAGGTAAAAGGGCAGCAGCAATGTAAAGCCCAGTACCGCGCATTGCAGGTATTTTACCCATTCCGGCCATCTTTCAAAAAATCCAAATGCCAGTATATTGGCGCAGATAAAAATCAGCATAACCGCCGACCAGGTAGAAGATGATTCAAATACACGAATGGACTCATTCACCGTATAGGCATCTGTGAGCAGCAGCACTACGAATACAGACATTACTTTTCTTCTTCCCTCCCAGGGTTTAAGAAAGCCGCCGATCCAGCAACTGAAAAAATAAAGTAAAGTAATCAGGTGTGTAATGATGAATACGCCGTCGGAATTTGTACCTGCCGGTGGAAAGGCGGAATAGCACCTGGCGATAAGGGCGAAACATAGCAATGTAAGGCCGAACACATAGGGTGCCGGCAGGGTTCTGGAGGTATTGACTTCCATTATAGATGATTTGAATACGCCCCAAATATATAAAATAAAAAGTACTTTGCATTACAAAGTATAAATAAAAATCAGCTTGATTAGAAAATCATCGCCAGGAACTAATCAGTTATACCGTATGCCTTACGGATATCCTGTTGCAATATGTTGGGAGCAGGAAGTGTATGTATACCCGTCCTATTTATCGTTAAACCGGCATAAGCCAGGTATTGCTGATAGTTAACAGGATCGGGCGTTTCCACATATACAAAGAAGTCGGCCAGGGATTGTCCGGCAATGGTTTCACATGTTTCCCGGAACTCGGCTGGTGTAAATCCGCGTTGGAGTTGCAGGTAATACTGCCGGTATAAAGCCCGCATCACATCATCGAGCGATTGCTTATTATGTGTAGCATAACGGATCCGCAGATCCAGCAGAAAGGCAAGCACCGGCCCTTTTTCATAACAGGAAATGGTTTTGGCCGGATCACCGCCAAAGGGTCCATCATCCCAGGTTTCATAGCTGGCAGCGGTAACAGATTGTACCTTGTTGCCCGGCCGTTGTTCACATGACTGTATATGCCGGTTCAATGCCTGCAATAAGTCGGCACCAGACATCAGCCCCGCCCTTTGCAGCACCAGGTACTCATAGTATACCGTGAATCCTTCCGATACCCACAGCAGCTTTGTACGATTAGCAGCATCATAATTAAAAGGTCCCAGTTCCACAGGGCGGATCCGCTTTACATTATAATGATGGAAATATTCATGTGCCAGGAAACTATAGGTTCTCTGACGTGCTGCTTTATCATTTAATTCTTCCCCGGTAAAAGATACGGCCGTTGAATTCAAATGCTCTATACCTCCCTGCCCTGGCCCGATTCCCAGAAAGGTATAGTGATCATAGGGAATATCCCCGATGATCCCGGCTGCTGTGCCGACTATCTTTTCCAGGTCGCTCATAAACTGACCGCGGTTAAAATTACCCGGCTGAAAAGCGGTGAAATAATGAGGGATCCCTTTTACTTTAAACGCGGGAAACGATTCCAGGTCGCCCATCAGTAAGGGGCTGTCGTATAGCACATCAAAGCTCGCGGCGGTGTAAGTATGCTTACTCAGTGTATCCATTCCCGTAGCCACCTGCCAGTTGCCATATGGCTGTACGGTGAGCAGAACGGGCCAATCCGTTTTCCCCTCCGGATGCATAAAAACGCCGGCGGGTGTAATATAGCCGTGGTCCTTATCCAGGTAGCTCGTGGCTACAAAATTACGGCGGGCAGTTACTTTGTAAGTAACCTTTACTTCAGCGCCGGGAGCATGGGTGATCTCCCAGCTGTTGGCATTTGTTTTATGCCACGGTAATGTATCATTGGTGGCGCTATATACATGAAAATCTTTCACCTGGCCGGCATAGTCCATCAGTTGATAATAACCGGGCGTCCACACCGGGAGCTTCAGCGTGGTGTGGGTGGCGCTGTCCGCCTTGTAATTCATTTCCACTTCATATACGCCCGCAGCTGGTTCGGGCATGCGCACGTTAAATGCTATACGCAGTGATTTCAGGCGGATAATGTTTACCGACAACGCAGGTACTTTCCAGCTGAACTGCGCCGCTGCATTTTGAATCGTGGAAGTATGCGGTGTGTAAGCTTCGGGGGATGCAAATGAATTCTCCGCGTCCGGCTTGCCGGCCGTTAGCGTGATCACCTGCGCAACAGGATTCACCGTAGCTCCGTTCAGGCGGATATCCGCATCTACAGCGCTTTCGCCGGCATTCACGATTTTGAGGATAATGTCGCCGTTCTTTTCATCTTTGCCTGCAATAGAAAATAACTTTTGTGGTTCGCGGTAAGTCATGAGCAGTGAATTGTCTACGAAACACTTCACTTCATCATTGTTTACTTCGAGGCGGATATCATACCAGCGGCCGGATTCCAGCGGGGCTTTCAACCGCACCGGGTTGCTGATACCAGCCACATCGTATCCGTTGGTAAGACTTTCAAACATGGCATTGGAATTCAGCCAGGAGCCAATATGTGCACGTAAGCAGGTATTGGTATCTTTTACAGCAAAAGGAATAATAAAAGCATTTACCCCACCGGTTTTACGGGCTTTAAGCGACAGCGTATAGGCATTAAAGTGATGACCTTTCAGGATAGCCAGTTGCTGCGCACCGGCAGCTGTTTGCGCCAGTACACCGGTTTGTCTCTTCCAGCTGCCTCTTACCGGGAGCCAGTCTGTCAGCTGCGGATCAAGGCGGCTGTTGTAAACAGTATCGCCCTGTTGCACGACGGTAATATCTTTATACTCCGCTTCCGTATCCCAGGTAGCGAGGCCAATACCTCCCGAAAATTTTGGCGTTACCTTCTTTTCCGGCAACAGCGTGGTTGTTACCGGATAGTTGAAAGTGGCTTTATGATCATTCAGCATATTCAGCGCGTAATAGGAGATCCTTCCAAAGCTGGCGCCTGCGTTGAAGTGAATTAGGTTCACGGGCCAGTCTACATCATGCTCATTCACCAGTAAAGGCGCATAGCTGCTCATCTTCACCAGGTCGGCATTCTTCTCCATACTCATTACATACACTGCATCGCTGAGGGCGGCCTGCATGTTACCGTTTCCAACGCCTGCATTGGTAGCATATTCCCCTACGTACATCTGCCAGTTGCCCCGTTTGTATTTATCGAAATGATCAAAGTTGCGCAGGCTCCAGCCGGCATCTTTATAGGCATGTTCATCCACGATATCTGTATGCTGCATACTATCGAGGGTATGCCGGTTTACGTCGCCGATGCCCATACTGGCAATGATTTCTATCTGCGGATATTTTTTGTGGATGGCGTTATAAAAAACATTGTACCGTTTTG
Organism: Chitinophaga ginsengisegetis; assembly: GCF_900168065.1. Lineage (GTDB taxonomy): Bacteria > Bacteroidota > Bacteroidia > Chitinophagales > Chitinophagaceae > Chitinophaga > Chitinophaga ginsengisegetis. The sequence continues at coordinate 1,181,574 of NZ_FUZZ01000001.1, forward strand.
CATAATCCGGACCATGCTGTTCGTTGCCTACTTCTACGTACCTGAGCGGGAACGGCGCCGGGTGGCCATTGGCAGCGCGTTGTTTTCCCCAGCGGGAAGTAACCGGACCAATCGCGTATTCGATGGCGTCCAGGGCGCTTTGGATATACGGCGCCACACTATCGTCCGGCACAAAGGTGCCGCTGCGGTATTCACAGGAAATGCCCACATTAAAAACATACAGTGCCGCGGCGTTGATATCTTCGCAAAACTGCAGGTATTCATGATATCCGAAGCCATTGCTGCTCCAGTAACCCCATGGGCTATACGAAGCTGTACGCTGTTCCACCGGGCCGAGCGTGGTTTTCCAGTCGGGCGCACTTTCCACGGTAATCCCTTCCACATAGCAGCCGCCGGGCCAGCGTACAAAGGCCGGTTTCATTCGTTGGATGAGGGTGGCAATATCCGCACGCATACCATTGGGGCGATCCCGGAAGGTATGCACCGGGAACAGCGATACCATGTCCAGCAGCAGGGTGCCGCTTTGGTGAAAGGTAAGTACCAGCCGTCCGGCAGGGTCGCTTCCTTTCGCTGTAAGAGTGGCATTATATTTTTTCCAGGAAGCGGGGCCGCCCATCTGCAACACCGTGTCTGCCAGGATTTGTCCTGATGCCGTTTGCAGGGAAGCGGTTACTTTTCCCGTGTATCCTTTAACGTTATTTGCAAAGAAGGACAACCGGTAAGCGGCTCCCTTCTCCACGTTCATACCCCAGAAGCCTTCATTAACAAGAGCTGCGTCTTTACCGGTTACTTTCACCTGCATCGCGTGCGGCGTGGCGGCATTCAACGGATGATCCGTTACCAGCGAAAGTTGCGCATTGTTTTCCGCATGCCACGCCGGCCACCGGCTTTGCAGCGGCCATTCCATTTTCCAGTCGGATACCTGTCCCTGCAGCATGAAATGCGGCTTTTGCGGGAAAGGCACCAGCCAGCCGTTTTCAAGCTTGGTACCAGCCGGAATGCGGTGATCTTCAAAGCCGCGGTTTTGCACCATTTCAGCGTATAGTCCTCCTTCACCGGCGTGACTGATTTCTTCAAAGAAAATACCGTGCAGGGTAGCCGGGATAGCAGCCCCCTTCTCGGTGGTATTTACGGTGATTTCAGCCCTTTTCTGGGCAATGGCGGAGCTATTCCCTGCAAGCAGGCAGATAACGGCCAGAAAGCCTTGTTTCATGCGGTTCATACATTATTCAACTATCCATTCGTGTATCCCGGCGGCATTATCTGCCGGCAGTTGTATTTCCAGTTTTAAAGCGGTGGTGGTAACCGGCTCAAAAGTGATCACGTTATACTTGTCTTTTTCTACAGTATAAGGTGCTTTCGCATTTACCGGTTTCCACTCCCCTCCCTGTTTGTAATACAGCTTCCAGGCAGCGGGTACTCTGCAGCCGCCAAAAGGACCATCGTCGTACCAGTATACTTTGGAGCTGCTTACAGTATGACTGCTATCAAACGTATACTGTACCCATTCTGTGGTGCCTTTGGCAGGCCACCAATGCAGGTAAAGGGCGCTGTTATCTTTTGAGTCTTTCGGTTCATACTGATCATTCAGGGCCATATACATGCGCTGATTTTTTACAGAAGCCGTTACTTTACTTTTAGAAGCGATGGTGGGTGCAGGTTTTGGACGGGCAGCCGAAGCTTCAAACGGAATCCATACCGTCATTTCAGCGGGACCTCTATTGGCCCAGGAAAAATAGGGTATAGCCGTTACCGTTTGACTGCTTCTAATCAGCGAGTCAGAATTCAGTTGACGGCTGGCAGAATTACCGGGCATTTGCAGGGTCATTACCCCGCTGAGCAGATCCGGACGATATACAGGAGAAACCACCGCCTGTTTATCCACCACGATATTTTGCACGGTGGCGTCTTTATTATCCGGTCCCTCCAGGCAATACATGATAGGTCCGCGTTCCAGCGCAAAGCGGGAGTGGTCGTCCTTTACCGCAGCGGCAGCCAGGATCTTTCTTACTTCCATCGGGAAATCCAGTGTCACCTTATCCCCTTTCTTCCACGAACGGTTAATAACAGCATAGCCTTTTTCCGTCGTATAGGCAACGGGGTTACCATTGAGCAGGATGGGAATTTTTACGGCTGAACTGTCTTCTTCAAAATACAGGTTTCCCGGTACCGGCCTGTTTTCCGCCCAGCCCGGAATACGTACCCGGAGCGTGAAGGTAGTAGGTTTGGCAGTATTAATCGTGATTTCGTCTTTTCCATTCCAGGGATAATCCGTTTGCTGAACGATATTTACTTTACCGGCTTTCAGCTGGATGGTAGCGGAGTCGCCCACGAAAAGATTCACGTACAGGTCATTGTCTTTCTGTGCATATACATACCCCGGCATGGAAGGCAGGAAGCGGGTCATATTGGAAATGCAGCATGCGCATCCAAACCAGGCGCTTCGCTGGTGCTGCCCCATAGAGGCCAGTGGGTTGGGATAAAAGAAGCGGTCACCGCTGATGGATACCCCGGAGAGTAAACCATTGTACAGCGTACGTTCCAGCACATCAATATATTTTGCATCGCCGTGCAGCAGGAACATACGGCTGTTCCAGTATACGTTAGCAATGGCAGCGCAGGTTTCCGCGTAGGCCGACATGTTCGGCAATTCATACGCAGCTCCGAATGCCTCTCCTGCACCGGTGGCGCCAATGCCGCCGGTGATATAAAGTTTCCGGTCCACCACATCATCCCAGATATCATCAATGGCTGTCAGGTATTTTCGGTCGCCGGTTAAAGCGGCCACATCGGCCATACCGGTGTACATATAAGTAGCGCGTACGGCATGCCCTACGGCTTCGTGCTGGTCTGTTACCTTCTTGTGCGACTGGCTATACTCCTGGCTGTAGTGGGTACCCGGACCACGAACGTCCAGGAAAAATTTGGCCAGGTCGAGATAGGACTTGTTGCCCGTTACCCGGTACAGGCGCGTGAGCCCTGTTTCCACGATCTGGTGACCGGGGAATTTTTCTTCCTTGCCCCAGCCGAAATCCCGCACCAAAAGATCGGCGTTACGGATGGCAATATTCAGCAGCGTTTTTTTACCCGTGGCCTGGTAATGCGCTACCGCCGCTTCAAACAGGTGACCGGAATTATACAGTTCATGGCTCAGGTCTTCTTCCTTCTCCCATCTTTTACTGCCAATCCATTCATGTGGCTTTGCTGCTTTCACCGTGCGGAAGGTATAGAGATATCCATCTTTCTCCTGGGCGGCGCCGATAATGCTGATCAGTGTATCCAGGTACTTTTCCAGACCAGGATTGGGCTGCATCTGCAATCCGTAGGAAGCCCCTTCAATTACCTTATACAGATCAGTATCATCAAAGGTGTATTCGGTGAGTTTATCACCCGGTATCTTACCTGCCGCACGTAAAAAGTTATCGATGCGGCCTGTCTTTCTACATTGCTCCAGTGTATACGGAATCGTCACACTCGCATTGGTCCTTATCTTCGGCGCCCAGAAATTATCATTCACCCGCACCTGTGTAAAAGCCACCGGTTTAATCGGATAATCTTTCTGTAACTGCGCCTGCACTGTAATGTTGGCCATCAGCATACCGGCGCCGGCCAGCGCCGCCTTTCCCCAAAATGATCTCATACCTTTTATCTTTATAGTCTTACAATATAATATTTTATAATTGTCTAGATAACAATTATGTCTAATACAGGGTGCATACAGGGGCCAGGTAACAGCCACCTGCCGGGAAATAAATAGTTATTCATAACACTAGTTGGATTTACGGTGGACAAGGATGCCGGTTGAATATAATTGTCATAATGACATTTAAAAGTATTGATAAAAAAAGAGGAATACTACGTAGATATTAACGAGTATTCCCAACATTTTGTCAATCCCCGAAACCTTGTCCTGTAGCGAAGTTTCCTGCAATCGATTACTACAGGCATCAGGATAATTTTGTTGTCAATCTTACGGCGCATAGCATCCCATCAGCATTTATTATTCACTGCAGCGGAGCAGCACTACCCCATGCGGAGGAACATCCACGGTGTAAGCAACAGGTATAACACCGAGGTCGCGCTGGGTCCATACATTCCTTACCCGTGGCTTCGCAGACAGGTTAATGTCTTTCCACGGTACCGTAAGATGCCGGTATTGCCGGTCTTTATTAAAGATGCCTATCGCCTTACTTCCATCAGCCAGGGGTTTCACCCACACTTCGTAGTGCGCCGTGGCAATACGCCGTCCGGCAGCTACCCCCAGCGTATCCTGGTCGATGGCCAGCACTTCGTCATTGGTGAGCAGGTTAAGCGTAAAAGTATCTATCCTGCTGATGTCGCACCCGATAAGCAACGGGGCCGCGAGCAGGCTCCACAGGCTCACATGCGTATATTGCTCGTCCGGCGTAAGCCGCGTGGGATGCAGATTTTCGCCCCAACCCACCTGTCCTACAATCATCATATCCGGATCATTCCAGTTACCTGGACGGGCGTACTTCTCAAGTGGATATTGCCCGAAGCCGATGCCAGCCATGCTTTCCCAGGTATCATCAATATCTTCTGTGGTGCGCCAGGTTTGTGCATCTACCTGCGGTCCCCATTTCCACACTTCTCTCAGTCCATACTGGCAAAGGTTATACACGATATCACGGGGATACTTCCGGATGGCTTGCTGCATAACCCGGAACGGATGAATGAATGTTTCCAGGCTGGTGTCCGCAGGCATTACCTGGTCGTAACTGCACCAGTCGTATTTAAGATAATCAATTCCCCAGTTTGCATAGGTAGCAGCGTCCTTCTCCTCATTCCGGTAAGAACCCAGGAATCCGCCACAGGTAAGCGGACCCGGAGAAGAATACATTCCAAATTTCAGTCCGCGGCTGTGCAGCCAGTCGCCCAGTCCTTTCATATCGGGAAACTTTCCGTTAGGAAGGATACTGCTGTCAGCTGCACGCTGGGGTTGCTGCCAGCCATCATCAACATTAATATAATTCCAGCCATGATCTGCCAGGCCTTTGTCCAGCAGTGCCTGTGCAGAGCTTTTCACTTTATCCTCACTTACGCTGAGGCCCCAGCAATTCCAGCTGTTCCATCCCATTGGCGGCGTTAAGGCAATAGTGCCACCCGCTTTCAGCAACAGCGACTGTGCAGCTACACCGAGTACGTTAGTCACGGTAACTCCTATACGATAATTACCGGCCTGTTTTATCACGCCGGTAATTACCCCATTGGTACTATCAATCATTAAACCTTCCGGCAACCCGGATGCGTGGTAATGCAACGGGGCCGTTCCGGTGGCGGCCACTTTGAAGATCACGGGCGTACCCGGACTAACGCCATACACCGGGGCACTGTTGATCCGTGGTGCAGGTGCAGGCGCCGGTGTTTGAAGATAGGGTACCTCCAGCTCTCCCTTCAGCTGATGCCCGGTAGCCGTTTCCGTGAAACAATAACGTAAACGGATACCCGCTCTGTGAGGCGCCTCCATGATAAACGCCCCTTTTGATTCCGGCGTAAGTATCATGGTCTGCATATGACTCGATATCTTCTTTCCAGCCGCTAAGTCAAATATATCACTGCGGAGTGTACCCTTTACCGTAGTATTGAACAAATTAGTGAGCCGTACAGGTAACGCAGTCTTCTTATCACTGAAAATGATCTGATCTTCCGGCAGCGTTAACCGGATACCATCTATTTTCCGGAGCAGATCCACATAAGGGGTACCCATAAAAATACCGCCGGTACCGCCGCCATCAAACACTCTTACGGCTATCACATTTTCTGCATCCCAGCGGATAGCTTTATCTGCAGCGGGAATATGATACTCCCGGATGTATGGCCACTTACTAACGTAGCCGCCTATATCATGTGGGAAGCTCCCGGTTTGCCCTATCCGTACGCCATTCAGCCAGGTTTCATCTACATCATTTACATGCGCGAGGTAAATACGCAACGAGTCTTTCCAGGCTGCCTGTTGTTTCAGGCTGCGGGGAATAACCACTTTCATACGGTACCAGCCATACCCGTGATAGTCCGGAAAGCCCTGCGACTGCCACACTTCACCGGCCTTTATACGTTTCCAGTGCTGATCGCTATAACCCGGCGACGCCCATTGCAGGGAGTCGCCTGTTGTAAACGCAGCTTCTTTCAATATCAGTGCATCGGGATGCTGGGCCATCGCCGGCAAAGCAAAGCAAATCATTAATACTACATACCATCCATGCTTCATACATCCGGTCATCGCATCTTTCATTTGTCGTTTATAACTTCGTCACATTTGGCAATCGCACTATCACTTCATAACTGCCTTCAAATAATATCTGGAAACCAAACCGCGGGTTGGCCGACCAGGCTTTGGGTGCAGCGCCGTCCATTTTAATAAACCACGCGGGAATACGGTAATAGATCAGGTAATTGACATAACCGGGGATCAGCTTCGCCGGATAAGGAGCAATGGCATAATCTGTGATCAATGCAGTATCCGTTACCACTACCGGGTTAAATCTTGCATAGGAAGCAAAAGACGGCCGGTCGCCACGGGTAATCACCTCCCCCTTCTTAGGGTTAAACAGTTTCCCGTTCTTATCCATGATCTTCAACATCACTTTGGTACCGGAAGTGGATATACGTTTTAACTCCATCGTGCCTTTCATCTCGCCGGGAAAAGTATTGGTAACAGAATCGTACCCGGGAATCACCGGTATTTCCGTCATACGGATATACTCAGGATCTTCAATATGCAGGCGGGCGATGTTTTTATACACCTTACTTCCGTTAACATTGGTTGCTTTCACATCAAATTCATACACCCCATTAGGAATGTTAGCAGAAGGCGATTTAAACAGGAACCCGCCATTCACCGGGTTAAACTCAAAAGGCAACTCCTGCAAACTGTCCTGCTTTGCGCGCAACTCAGCAATTGTGGTATCGGTATCCGGGTCAAAAGACATTTTATCTTTAAATACCCATACCGGGTATTTGGTGGTAAACGCGGCTGGTAACTTCCCTCCTCCTACCGGCCGTATATCCAGCATTTCAAATGTTACCGGTGGCGTGGATCCATCGAATAAAATGCCGGGATAACGGGCCGTAATTCCTTTCGGAATAAATATCTCCGGACTTTTGTAACGGATACCATCGCTCAGAAAACCTTCTTCCACTTTGGTACATGCAGCATTCATCAATACAAATGCGATGATGGCGAATAAGATATATTTCATAGTCATCTTATTTTTAGTTTTCCCTGTAAATGTAAAATCCCATGTTGGCGTTGGCCTCCAATACATGCACCATACCAGTAGCAGTACGTACTTCAGAAGTTTGCACATACGCATAAAAATCCGGTTCCCTGTTCTCCGTGCCATCCGGTACATCTTCATCTGCCAGTCCGAATACCCGTCGTATCTGTATCCTGTTGGTAGTAGACCGGATACCACTTACATCGATATAATACTTTTCCAGCAGCAAGAAATAATTCCCTTCGCTGTTGATGTTGGTAAAACTCTTCTTCGTATAGCTCATGGCTTTCTTATCAATTACACCTTTGAATATATGCCGCCGCAGGTAAAACTTAATACTGTCGGTCGTCAAACTATCCAATGTAAATTTGATGTTTTCGTTGTTATACTTCCGTTGTAACGCGCGTGTTTGCTGCGCCAGGAAATTGGCTACACCGGAATTTGTGGGCGAAAAGAAAGTAATATCCCCGTTGATCTCGTCTTTCATTCCTGCGCGGTCTATCAGCATTACCACGGTATCCAGCACTTTACTTTCTTTCAGGAAATCGTAGGTCGGCATCTTCCTGATCCTTTCCAGGTTGGTATTGCCTTCATCAACCAGGTAGTTATCTTTTTTACACGCTGCCAGGATCAGCAGTGATCCGAGTAGCAGATGAATGATCTTCATGATAAATAATTTGGATAAAAATTAAATTTTACCTGCCCAGTATTTATTCTGCACCAGCAACCTGTTGTTGTTGAACAGTGCTGGGTCCAGCGGCATAAGGAAGCCTTCCTGGTTGTACCTGGCGGGCGTAAGCCAGGGCACCACCGACCGTTTCATCCTTACATCATCGAAATAAAGCTGGCCTTCCATAAACAGTTCGCGCGAACGCTCTGTCATGATTTCATCCATCAGGCTGTTGTAAGTGAGCGGCGATTCGCTTACGTACAGCGCTGAGTCCATCTGCGGCTGGTTGCGCGAGCGGCGGAAACTCCGTAGCTGTGAGTAGGCTTGTCCCAATTCTCCTTTGTAGACGGCGATTTCCATGCGGTTCAGCAATACATCTGCATACCGGATCAGGGAAACATTGTTATCCAGGTAAGGTTCCGCCTGTTGATTTGGATTGTTGTAGATGATGTTACTGTATTTTGTTAAGATGGGTTGGGAGCCGTCCGCATCGTAGAGAAACAAACTTCTTCGTATATCCGTATTAGGTAGCGTGTCTTCCGGATTAGGTCCCGTTTGGATAATGCGCGGGTACAGGTTATTAACAAAGCTGTTACCCAGCAACAGGGGGCTCCAGTCTGTTTTTGCCAGTACCGGGATCCTCAGAAACTTCATGGGCATCAGGTTGTTTGAACCCTCGTTATAGGCATAGCGCGTATATAATTCAAAGATACTTTCGCGGGTGTTGCCGGTAAATACCTTTGCATACTGGATACTGTCCACCTTCCCACCGGGAGCCGGCAAACCGTACAACCCGCTGCCTATAATGCTTTCCACCAGCGCAGAAGCTTTTGCTACATCTGCCATATCCGGCGTAGCTTCAAATACGGGCTTTTTAATTACGCAGGCGCGCCACAGGTATACCTGTGATTGCAGCGCCATCACCGCCGCTTTATTAGGAACGGTCCCCCTGTTGGCTTCCACTTCATAAGTCATATCCAGGCAGTTAGCTGCCGAGTCGAGATCGTTCAGGATCTGTTGTACTACTATATTTTTATCTGTACGCGCCAGCGGTTTATTCGCAATAGGATCAGGGTCCGGTGTTAATACCAGCGGCACATCACCAAAAGTGCGAAGCAGCTGAAAGTACACATAGGAGCGGATAAAAAGAGTTTGCCCGGCAATGTTCTTCCGGCCTTTTTCCGGATCATCTGCAAAGGTATCGTCCGGTACCAGCGGCAGCTTTTCCAATATCAGGTTTGTTTGCAGAATGGTGCTGTAAAACCTCGACCAGTTGCGGAAAACATCCAGGTAGTTCATTTCAAACTTCCCCACCTGTATGTTCCAGTCGGAATTGGAAAAATAAGGTCCGCTCCTGATGATGATAAACTGGTCTCCCAGCGTCATATCGCCCAGGTTATGGAAGTAATCCTGGTCGAGCATATTGGAGCGCAGCGAAGCGTATGCGCCTGCCAACGCCTTCTTCATATCATTCTCCGACTTCCAGAATTTCTCCTCGTAAGTAGTATCCTTTGGCTCCTGGTTCAGCATTTTCTTACACCCCGATAAAAATGCTGCCACTATAATGATGATAATTAAAGTCCGTTTCATAAAAAGTGTTTAGCTGTTTTTAAAATCCTACATCGATGCCCAGTGTATACTTATGCGGGCTCGGATAGCCGACACCGTTATACTCCCCGTAAGGATTCACATTTTCCGCATCCGGCAATCTTTTGGATGCCTGGAACATGTATACATTGTCCATCAGGCCATAAAACCGCAGACGGTTCAGATGCAGTGGTTTCAGGGCCTTTTCTTTGAGGGTATAGCCAAATGATACGTTCTTGATCCTGAAATAATCCCCTTTCTCCAGGAAGAAGGTTTGATCTGCACGGTAATAATAACGGTAAGTACCAATATCCATTCTTGCATACTGGGCCTTATCACCCGGCTTGCGCCAGATATTCATAGACGAAAGGTCTGATACTGCATACTTGGAGAATTCATTACCTGAACCATCCCAGCCATAGCGGCCATAGGTGTCGGATTCATACAGGTTTAGCACATCTCTTTTAAACGTGAAGGTGCAAAGGAATCCAAAAGTGAAATTCTTCCAGTAAAAGTTTTGTGTGATACCGCCAGTGAGGAAAGGGTTAGGATTTCCGTAAGGAATTTTATCGCCGGTGATGCCGCCATTAAAGGCATCAATAATACCATCGCCATCCAGGTCAGCAAAAATAAACTCGCCGGCCCTGAAAGGGTTATTGGAAGCAGGATCATTCACGGCTCCTACCTGGAATTTCTTACCGGTGTATTTATCCGTTGGTACATCATCATCGGTAGCATATACACCCAATGTTTTCAACAGGTAAAAAGTATTCACCGCTTTTCCGCGTGTAAGGATATGCGTGGTATTAAACAGGTTACCAAAAGTAAGATCCCTGTTATTATTTGGCATACTTACCACCAGGTTCTGGTTCATGCTTACATTCCACATAATTTCCCAACGCAGCGCACTTTTCTCCGGCATTACATTCCTGAACTGGAAATTGATATCAATACCGGAATTGCGTAATTGTGCGCCGTTTGTTTTAGCAGTGGCGATACCAGTAGTGCTCTGCAGGTTCATATCAATGAGTCCTGCTTTACTGTTCTTCACATATACATCGGCGCTGAAATAATATTTACCGTTCATCAGCTCTGCTTCTATCCCACCGTTCCAGCTGGCGGTTTTCTCCCAGCTGATATCTTTCTGCGCTACGCCACCAGAGCCAAATTGCGGGGTAATGGTTACTGCGCCGTTGTAAGTATTGGGATTTAATCCGCTGCCGTTATACCCGGCGGCGCCTACGTTATAAAGACTGTACTGCAAATAGTAATCGCCGGGCAGGTTACCCAGCACACCATAACTACCGCGCAGTTTCAGCATGGACAGCCAGCTGGAATAACGGCGCATAAAAGGTTCATTGCTGATCATCCAGCCTGCAGAGATAGCAGGAAAGTATCCCCACTTATTATCCGGTCCGAAGCTGGAAGCAGCATCACCACGCAGGGATGCAGAGAAGAGATAGGTACTTTTATAATCGTAGTTCACCCTTGAAAACAGGGAGAGAATACCAAAGGCGGCGTAGGAAGAACTGCCGTACAGATAAGGCCCCTGCGGGAAACCATTCACCACCTGGATCTGATCACTGGCGCCACGGTCGCCCCGCGCATAGGTGTTCTGATAAGTGCTGTACTGCACCTCCTGCCCTACGATGGCGTTGATGGTATGTTCTTTTCCTTTTCCGAATACAGCGTTCCAGTTCAGGTCATTGGAGGTAGTGTAGCTTTGTTGCAGCCCGCTGCTGGATGAAGCAGAGTTGCCGAGGTCAGCGTTCAGTTCACCGGGTACTGATACATCACGGCGGCTCATCACCATAGATACGGAGTTACGGGAGCGGAACGACAACTGGCTGGATAACCGCAGCTGTACAGAGATATCGCCATTCACCTGGTTATCGGTATTGATATCCATGTTACTGGAATATCGCCCTAACACACGCTGCAAGCTGTTCTCGTCCGGTGCAAACAGGGAGGAAGGCATGCTTTGTCCCACAGCGCCAAAGAGGTCGGCGCTGCCGGAACCGCGTCCTCTCTCCATGCGGGCCAGCCTGATATTAGGTACTACTTCCAACGCGCCGTTTTTTGTACGTATAGAGGAGGAATAGTTGAGCGTATAGCGTTTAAACCCGGAGGCTTTCACAATTCCATCTTCCATATATAACCCGGCCGACAGGCGGTAGGTGTTATACTCCGTTCCCCCGTACACGTTAAAGTCCACATTCCGTACCAGTCCATTGCGGTAGAACAGGCGTTGCCAGTCGGTAGATTTATTCAGGTCAGGGTTCAGACTGTCCGTCATGATGAGGTTCTTATGCGTCAGCCTGTCGTAGTTGCCTTCAAACGCATCATCATACAGGCGGATCTTTTCGCGGCGTTCTGCTGCGCCCACCAGTACCTGGCGGAGTTTAGGGATCTGCGTTAAACCGCCATAGGCCGATACGCTGAAGCGTGGCGCACCGGTGCGGGCGCGTTTTGTTTTGATAATGATCACCCCATTGGCGCCGCGGGAGCCATACACAGCGGCGGCGGCGGCATCTTTCAGTACATCCACCGACTCAATTTCATTGGGGTTCAAACCGGCGATGTTATTGGTACCGGTACCGATGTCCGGCCCTACCATATCATCATTGAACTGCGGTACATCATCAATCACATACAGCGGTTTGTTTAATATTTTATACTGATTGCTTTGGTAAGAAGTGCCGATAGCGGTATTACCTCTCACGGAGATGGTGGGTGCAGCGCCAGGTTCCCCGGTGAAATTCTGCACATTTACGCCGGCCATACGCCCCTGCAGGAGTTGTTCAAAACTACCGGCGGGAATGTTTTCAATGTCTTTTCCTTTGATACTGGAAACCGCCGCAGTGGCTTTGCGCCGGTTCACTGTCTGGTAGCCGATTACCACTACATCACCCAATGCGCCGCTCTGTGCGGTGAGCACTACGTTAAGATGCGTGCGGCCTTTTAATTTCTGTTCCTGTTTGAGATAACCAATAAAACTGAACTCCAAAGTGGCATCAGGTGGCGCCGACAGGGAAAACTCTCCCTTATCATCCGTGACCACCCCCTGGGAATTCCCTTTAATTTTGACCGAGGCGCCCGGCAGAGGCCCGCTTCTTTCATCTGTAATTTTGCCGCTGACTTTTACGTTCTGGGCAACAGATGGTAAGACCGCCAGTAAGGCGATAAAGGCCATGACAATTTTTTGCATGGGATTAGGTTTAAGCGATGTTGAAAAATTCTGGTTGATATACGATGTTACAGGTCCGCACACGGTGCGTCTACAAAATATTAAACTTTATTCCGGTTGATTTATTTTAATTGTATTGTTGACAATTGTTATTACAAATCTATCTAAAAGGACCGGATATTACTTCCCGGAAATTAACTGATAGGTTGCTGATTTTAACAGGTAGGGAGGGAAAAGGGTAACGTCTCCCACACGGAGACGTTACCACTAAGATTATAATTTATAAAAGCGCCAGCTGGACGTAAAATCCTTTGGCACCGGCTTATTCAACAAGATGGCCCGGAGCATTTCAATGGGCATCATATTCTCCCGGAGCACGGCATCATGATATTGTTTAAACGACATTTTACCACTGTCAACCAGTTCTTTCTTCAGGGCTTCAAACTGCAATCCGCCGATCATGTAAGCAATCTGGTACAAAGGGCTGTAACCACCCACGAAAGAACGGCGCACTTCTCCTTCTGCATTCGCCCGTTCGTGTCCTACGCGGTCTACGAGGAAGTCGATACATTGCTGTGGCGTCCATTTGCCGGTATGATAGTTAATAGAGAAGATGATGCGCGCGCAACGGTGCTTACGCCAGAACAACATACCAACACGGTCTTCCGGCGACTTTGCAAATCCCTGGTCCCATAGCAACCGTTCCCAGTAAAGCGCCCATCCTTCAATCCAGAAAGGCGTTTCAAAGTGACGGTACGTTTTATAGCGGTTCTGCATAAATTCCTGGAGAGCATGTCCTGCCAGCAGCTCGTGGTGAACGGTGGCACGGGAAAAGTGCGGGTTGTTGCCACGCATACTCATCATTTTATCTTCATGGCTCATGCTGCTAACGGGATAGGATACACTAAATTCTTCGCCGCCGGTGAAGAATGGGTTCACCAGCTGCCGCTCCGGTGTCATCATGATCATACGCCAGGTTTCCTCTGCGAGAGGCGGCAGGGTTATCAGGTCATGTTGCTTTATAAAATCCACGGACTCGTTGTAGAGCTTCATCATTGCAGCAGGTTGATCTGCCGGGGGCACGTAACTGTTCTTTACTTTTTCCATTGCTGCCTTCCAGTCTGTTCCCAGTCCCATTTCGCGGGTGGCTTTTTCCATTTCCGCGTCGCACCAGGCAAATTCCTTATTGGCAATAGCCAGTAATTCTTCCGGTGTGTAGGGAATCATTTCTTCCTGCAATCCTTTTATCAGCGCGGTTCTTCCGATAGGGTGACCGGCAATGCCGCTGCCGTCTTCCGGCATGCGGGCAGTACTTTTCTCCTTGTTGTTAAAAGCAGTGCTGTAGGTTTTCAGGAGACTGTCCACCTGTCTATATGGAGCGGGCACCCACCAGGAAAACAGCGGATCGTATCCGTTATAAAAAGTAAATACATTGCCCAGTGCTTCCCGTAAACCTCTCACCGTAGAAATGCTGCGGCGAATCTCCGGCAGGGTGAGTGAGCTGTCGTTTTCCAGTTGTTGTCTTTTTTTGATGATTTCCTTTGCCGTTTCGCTCAGCTGGGCGGCCAGTGCGGCTGCATCCGGCTTCTCTCCGCGGCGGCGATGTTGTTCTGCCTGGTAGATCTTATCTGCAAAGGGAAACCATTTTTTCACCTGTGCGCTTTCCTGTTGTGCGAGCAACAGCTCCTCCAATGTCTGTGAAAGCCGGCGTTTAAAAAGCGTGTAATCTACCTGTGCGCCTACATTCAGCGCGGCATACTTCAGTTGTTCCAGCCGTTGCTGATAGCTCTTTACCAGGGTGGCCATGCGGGTGAGTCCTTCCGGTGAGCTGTCTACAAAGTAAAACCGGCGCAGGTTACCGGCGTCCGCTTCGTATTGCACCATGATGTTATTCACTTCGCTGGTCTGGAGATACAGGTCATTATCCGCAGATTGGGCGGAAGTTGTTGCCTGCTGCAACAGCACGCAGGCAAGGAGCATGTATAATTTCTTCAAAAGAGGCATATTTTACTCGTTTATATTTCTGTCTGGCGGATTGATATTCAACAGGTTTTTCACAAAGAAATCGCGGCGTTTAATTCGGCCGTAGGGGCCTCCGTCGCTGTGTCCCATGCCGGGCACCGGCAGGAACTCGAAAGTCTTTCCCTTTTTGATCAGTGCGTTGATCACCCGGTAGGTAGATTCCGGCGGCACATTGGTGTCAGCCTCTCCCACTATCAGGAGCAGGCGGCCCTGCAATTTACCGGCGTTGGTTACATTGGATTGCTCCTCATACTCTTTGCCTACGGGGTATCCCATCCATTGTTCATTCCACCATTGCTTATCCACACGGTTATCATGACAGCCGCAGGAAGCCACTGCTGCTTTATAAAATTCGGGATGGAAGAGCAAGCCGCCCAGTGCGTTTTGTCCGCCGGCGGAAGTTCCGTATAGCCCTACCCGTGAGGTATCCACAAAAGAATATTTTTGAGCCAGCGCTTTGATCCAGAGGATGCGGTCCGGGAATCCTGCATCCACAAGGTTTTTCCAGCATACATCGTGGAATGCCTTCGAGCGGTTAGCGGTGCCCATACCATCGATCTGCACTACAATAAATCCGAGATCGGCCAGGCTTTGCATATCGATATAATAGCTCATAAAGCTTTTGGGTACAAAAGCATCCTGCGGACCTGCGTAGATATTTTCCACTACCGGGTACATTTTCGTGGAATCGTAATCCGTAGGCCTGCACATCACGCCCCAGATATCTGTTTTGCCATCGCGGCCTTTCGCGGTGAAAGGTATGGGGAAAGGCACGCCGGTGGCTTCCCAGCCGCTCACATCTGTTTTTTCCAATACGGTGATCAGCTTACCATCGGCAGTGCGGCGCAGTTCATTTACCGGTGGCACGTTTACCTGTGAGTATTTATCTATAAAATATTTTTTATCGGGAGAAAAAAATGCCTGGTGGTTGCCGGCGGCCGGAGTAAGGTCCAGCAGGTGCTGTCCGCTGAAGTCCGTACGGTAGTAGTGGAGGAAGTAAGGATCTTCGCCGGCGTTCCTGCCTCCTGCCCTGAACCAGATCTCTCTTTTCTTTGCATCCACGCTGTCTATTTCCCTCACTACCCAATCTCCTTTTGTCACCTGGTTCTTAATTTCGCCGGTGAGGGTATTCACCAGGTAAATATGCCGCCAGCCGTCTTTTTCAGACGTCCAGAGAAGTTCATTGGTTTCCGGGAGGTAATGGGTATAGAGGCGCGATTCGTAGATGAAGGAAGGCGTTTTTTCATCCAGTATGGTGCGGGTGTTACCATTGGTGGCATCTACTTCTATCACGCGGAAGCGTTGATGACCACGGTCTACTTTTTCATAGAGGAAGTAGCGCGGGTCTTTATGCCGCCAGTGCAGCATTGGGGCATCAAAGAAATCGATCTGTTCTGTTTTTACTTTAGCGGTGGTTTTACCGGCCAGGGTAAACAGGTACATATCGAAGGTGGTAAAAGGATCGCCCGGTTGTTTATAGGGTTGGGAGCGCAGCTGTCCGCGGGTAGTTCCTGCCACGTCGGTAAGTACATAGTACACGGAGGAATCTTCCACGGGGTGAATACGGTAACCAACCAGGTATTTGCTGTCGGGCGACCAGGCCAGGGCGCCGTAGTAGTCGCCGGTGGCTTTCCCGTCGGTGGTAAACGGTGTGAGGGCGCCGGTAGCCACTGAGCGTACATACACGTTGCCATCGATGGTGGTGGCTACCCATTGTTTATCCGGGGAAACGCTGTCTGTTGCAAATCCCTCCCAGCGACTGGGCTCATGCTGTCTTACCGGACGTGCGCCTGTATGATTTTTAGCCAGTTGCGCAATTTTTGCGGTGTCGGTGATCACCTCTTTTTTACCGGTGGCAGCCGTCACAAGATAAGCTGTTTTGCTACTGTCATTCCCTGTAATAACATACCAGAACGACTTTCCGTCCGGCATCCAGTTGGCATCCACGTTATGCCGGGAAATGGTTTTCCGGGTAATACTGTCCAGCAGCTGTACCTTTTTATATCGCTGCAATATCTCTGCATGTGAAGGCAGGTAAGGCGTTGGCTTACTTTGCTGTGCGAGCAACAGCCCGGTTGGCAGGCTCCATAAAATCAGCAGGTAAAGAAATCGTTGGTATTTCATAAGTTGTGTTGATCCCCTGTAATTAAATGTACGTTGGACAGTTAATATATACTGCCTGTCCGATTATTTTTTAAAAGTACATCAGGCATTGATTAGATTTTAAACGTTTTTTAATAACTTGTTCTCATATCTTCACCTAAATTTGGTTACAATCCCTTCAAAGGTGTTAAAAAAAGAATAATGTAACTACATGAAAGTATTACAGTTTACGATACCTGTTGCGCACGATAAAACCATTATCACACAAAAGGACATATTGCCGGCTTTTTATCCGCATCTTCACCGTCATGAGGAAATCCAGCTAACCTGGATCCAGCATGGGCATGGTACTTTGATCGTAGAAAATAATATGCATGCTTTCTGGTCTAACGAAATATACTGGATAGGCAGTAACCAGCCGCATGTATTAAAAAGTGAGGAACTGCCTTTTGGCAGCAAGAACAAAAAAAATGTGCAGGCCCTCACCCTCTTCTTCAACCCGGAAGGCAAGCTGGCGCCCCTTTTCGGGTTACCGGAATTTAAAAAGATAAAGTCTTTTATAGATCAGTCGCAGAACGGGTTTAAGGTACCGGAAGCGCATGTGGTGGAAATTTCCAGCCGGTTGCTGAAAATCCACCAGTCGCAGGGCATTGCGCAGTTCCTTGCATTTGTGGAGCTGATCAATTTCTTTCTTACTATAAAAAACCTGGAGCCGCTGATCACGGGATCAAGATTATCTGCTGTAAATGAGCAGGAAGGTATTCGTATCGGGTATATCTATAATTATATTATGCAGCATTATGATGCGGAAATAAAGCTGGAAGATATTGCACGGGAGGCGCACATGACGCCGCAGGCTTTTTGCCGGTACTTTAAAAAACATACACGGCTAACGTTTGTTTCGTTCCTGAACGAAGTGCGGATCAACGAAGCCTGCAAAAAGCTGGCCGGCGGATCGTATGATAGCATTGCTACCGTGGCCTATAACTGTGGCTTCAACAGCATTGCCAATTTTAACCGGGTATTTAAGAGTATTACCCGCAAATCGCCCCGTAGTTACCTCCGGGAATATGAGCAATTGGAAAACGGGGCACCGGGCACTGCAACAAAATCTGCATAGTATTGATCAAAAAGCGAATAGAATAGCCAGCAAAGTAACTGTAGTTTTAGGGGAGATAAACCTGTAATATCAACCAAACTACGATTCGCTACTATGTCAGACGCTCCTACCTTTAAACCGTCCATTAAGCTGCTGGATGCCACCATGATTGTGGCCGGCAGCATGATAGGCTCGGGAATTTTTATTGTCAGCGCAGATATTACCCGTCATACCGGAAGCGCCGGATGGCTGCTGCTGGTATGGCTGATCACCGGTTTTATGACCCTTACCGCTGCATTAAGTTACGGGGAGCTGAGTGGTATGTTTCCACGTGCAGGCGGACAATACATCTACCTGAAAGAAGCTTACAACCCTATGACGGCCTTCCTGTACGGCTGGAGTTTTTTTACCGTGATACAAACCGCTACCATTGCGGCGGTGGGGGTAGCCTTTGCCAAATTTACCGCCTACCTCCTGCCGGTGTTCAGTGAAGAAAATGTGTTGTTGTCGGTAGGCACACTTCATATCACCGCTGCGCAACTGCTTTCCATCGGGGTAATTGTGTTGCTCACTTATATGAATACACGGGGTATTGAAGGAGGTAAAATGATCCAGACTACGTTTACAATGACTAAGCTGGTGAGCCTTGCGGCACTGATCATATGCGGACTGGTGGCGGTTAAACCGGAAATATGGCAGGCCAACTGGCAGGATGCATGGAAGCTGCACCCGCTTACCACAGATGGCAGTATAGGGTCTTACAGTACCATTGCTGCTTTTGGCGCTATTGCTTCTGCAATGGTGGGATCGGTGTTCAGCAGTGACTCCTGGCATAATGTGGCTTTTGTAGGCGGTGAAATAAAGAATCCCCGGAGGAATATCGGGCTGAGTCTTTTTTTAGGAACAGCTATTGTAACGGTCATCTACCTGCTTACTAATATTACTTACCTCGCCGTATTGCCTTTATCTGAAATTGCCCATGCGCCAAAAGATCGTGTAGCCGTTTCCGTATCTCAGGCTGTGCTGGGAAATATAGGTACCGTCATTATTGCCGTGATGATCATGATATCCACTTTTGGTTGTAACAATGGGCTTATACTTGCCGGTGCGCGGGTGTATCATACGATGGCAAAAGATGGTTTGTTTTTCAAAAAGGCCGGTAGTTTAAACCGTTCCGCCGTACCTTCTTTTGCATTGTGGATTCAATGTCTCGTAGCATGCTTATGGTGTCTCAGCGGCCGTTATGGCGATTTGCTGGATATGATCTCTTTTGTGGTGGTGGCTTTTTATATGCTTACTATTGCGGGTATTTTTATCCTGCGGAAGAAGCGTCCGGATGCCGACCGGCCTTACAAAGCATTTGGATACCCGGTGCTGCCGGTGCTGTACATTTTAATGGGCCTGGCTTTCTGCGGACTGCTGTTTGTATATAAACCACGATTTACCTGGCCGGGATTATTTATCACGTTGTCCGGTATACCCGTGTACTATTTCGCCAACAGGAATAAACGTAACGGCGATTCACCTATCTCCCGGAAAGAAAATATAACAACTGCCGAATCTTCTTACTGAATAATGCTGTCAACCAGGGGGACTATTAAAACAGTTCCCCTTTTTTGTTTTCCCTTATAAGCGTATCCCCTACGCCTTTTCAAAGTATTAATATATAATTAATCCAGCATCATAACCGGGCAAAAAACTATACTTGTACATTTACAAAATTCGTTACCTTTCTGACAGAAACTGATACGATGTTATGTAGAGACATGTAATTCCTTTTCTGACGAAGCATTACGACGTGCCATATTGATCATGTGAAAGACCAACTTTATTTCATCACTTTTGGGGATCCGGTGAGTTATGTAAAAAACTGCCTTTAGCGGGCAAATGTGCAATAACGATTTAGCAAATTATTTCAATCACAACCAAAAACACTAAAGCAACAACACGAAAGACAGGCCGTATATCTGTTCCATTCACGTTTCTATTCAAGTTCACGTCTTATTCATTAATTATGAGGTATTCATTCACTGGAAAATTATGCTTTCTGATGGTCTTTCTGTGCGCAGCCACCAGCGCAGTATTTGCTCAAAAGACCCTTACCGGAAAAGTTACCGGAGCGGCAGATGGTGCTCCCCTGCCAGGTGTAAACGTAACTGTACCCGGCACCGCCAGCGGCGCCAGTACCGATACAAAAGGGAACTACACCCTTTCTTTACCACCGGGTGCTAAATCGGTTTTGTTCTCGTTTATCGGCTACGAACCACAAACTGTCACGATCGGAGAACAAACCGTTATTAACGTATCGCTGGCCGCTGCCACCAAAGGATTAGGTGAAGTAGTGGTAGTAGGTTATGGTGTGCAAAGCCGCCGCGATGTAACCGGCACCATCGCCTCCGTAAAAGGATCGGATATCAAAAACCTGCCTGTATCAGACGCCGCACAGGCCATCCAGGGCCGCGTAACAGGTGTGGATATCGTACGGTCGGATGCAGCCCCCGGCAGCACGCCCTCCATCCGCATCCGTGGTACAGGTACCATCAATAATTCAGACCCGCTGATCATTATAGACGGCGTGCCCGCAGGCGGACTTGCAGATGTAAGCCCCAACGACATCGCCTCTATGGAAATACTCAAAGATGCCTCCTCATCTGCCATTTATGGTACCCGCGCCGCCAACGGCGTGGTAATCATTACCACCAAAAGAGGCAACTACGGGGAAAAACTGAAAGCATCAGTCAACTTCTATCGCGGCGTTAGCAATACCGTTCGCTATATCCCGCTGCTCACCGCACCAGACCTGGTGAAACTGAAACAGGAACGCTATACCAATGATGGCGTGCCAATTGAACCTATCTGGCAGGATCCTTATTACGCCACACAACGCACCGACTGGCAAAAGGCATTATTCGGTTCCGGCGATATCACCAATGCGGATGTAAGTCTGCGCGGCGGTAACAGCAGCTCCAATTATATGCTCAGCGCCGGTTATTATAATGAAAATGGTATCATCACCAATTCCTATTTCAAAAGATACTCCGTACGTATTAACTCGGAACACAAGCTAGGTAAGCGTTTGAAAGTAGGTGAAAATCTGCAGCTTACGTACAAACAAAACAGTGGCCCGGATACCTACTCTTCTCAAACAGGTCTTATCTTCAGCGCCCTCCGCTTTAACCCCGCCATCCCCGTTCACAACCCTGATGGCAGCTGGGGCACCTCCAAAGCCAGCAATGAACTCGGCGATATCAACAACCCGGTATACACGGCGGAAACCACCGACACCTGGACAAAAAACTATCGCATGCTGGCCAGCGTATACGCTGAACTGGAAATCATGGATGGCCTTACCCTCCGCGCCAACTACGGCTTTGACGGCAGCATGGTAAACCAGTTCAACTTCGCGCCAAAAGTACTGGACCAAACCAGGGCCCGCGATCATGCGGAACTTTTTAACCGCAGCGAAAGCTATAATAACCAGCTGAGCGAAATTTTCCTCACCTATAATAAAGTGCTGGCAAACGTACACCACCTCACTGTTACCGGTGGCTACTCCCAGCAAACCTTCAATGGTTCCTGGAACCAGGCGGAAAGATGGGGCTTTAATGATGAATCGAAAGACCAGCTGGTACTGAGCAATGGTAATGATATCCACGATGCGAAAGGCAATTACTTTAATGCCAACGCCATCGCATCCGGATTCATCAGGGGCTTCTACGGTTTCAAAGATAAATACCTGCTCACTGTTACCTTCCGTGCAGACGGCTCTTCCAGGTTCGCACCGGATCAGCGCTGGGGCTATTTCCCCGCCTTCTCCGCAGGATGGCGTATTTCGGACGAAAGCTTTTTCAAAGACAACGTAAAAGCTGTCAGCAACCTGAAAATTACAGGCGGCTGGGGACAGCTGGGTAATCAAAACGTTACTGAATTCCAGTACCTCGCGCAGATAAACAAAGACCGCCGTTATAACTTCGGGGAAACTTCCTACACCGGCATATGGAATTCAAGACTCGCCAACCCGGACATTACCTGGGAAAAAGCCGAAATGACCAACATCAGCCTGGAAGCAGGGTTCTTCCAGGATAAACTGACTACCACCATCACCTGGTTTAATAAAAATACCAACGACATGCTGGTACCTGCTCCTGAAATGGACCTCCACGGTACTTCCGCTATCCCCGACCGGAACCTCGGCCAGCTGAATAACAAAGGCTGGGAAATAGAAGTAGGCTACCAGGGCGGCAACGACAAGTTCCATTATAATGTAAGCGCCAACGCTTCGTTTATTAAAAATGAAGTGACTAAACTATATGACCCTTCTTCTTACATCGGCTCTACCCCTTATGGCAGACAGGGACAGGAAATTTCACGCACCTATGTGGGCCAGCCGCTGGCTTCCTACTATGGCTGGAAAACAGATGGAATCTATCAGACGGCAGATGAGATCAACAATGATCCCAACATCAGCAAAGATCCCAACAAAGCCAATATCCAACCCGGTGATGTACGTTTCCTCGACACCAACGGCGATAATATTGTAAATGATAAAGACCGTGTAAACCTGGGCAGCCCCAATCCTAAAATGGTATATGGCATTCAGGCCAGCGCCGGTTACAAAGGTTTTGACCTAAGCCTTTCCTTTGCCGGTGTAAGCGGCGTAAAGCTCTATAACGCCGATAAAATGCAGGGTATGGATCCAAACTATCCGTACAACCTTTATGCAGATGCGCTGAACCGCTGGCATGGCGCCGGTACCAGCAACTCCGTACCAAGAATGACCCTGGGCAATGCCAATCAGAATAACCGTACCTCCGACCGTTTCGTGGAAAGCGGCGATTACTTCTCGCTGAGAAACGCATCGCTGGGTTATACCATTCCATCAAAAGTATGGGGCCGTAGCGGCATTTCAGATATACACGTATATGTGGCCGCACAAAACCTCTTTATGCTCACTAACTACTCCGGCTTAACACCACAGCTGGGTTATAGCGGCTCTTCAGATGGCAGCAAAGGTACCTCCGACGGAAACAGGCAGAGAGGCGTGGATGTAGCCGCCTATCCGCAGGCCAGGACCTTTACCTTTGGCGCTACCCTCAACTTTTAATTCACGGGAACTTTAAATTAATCACTATGCAACGGATCAAATATATATTAGTCGCAACGTTACTCTTTACCGCCTGTAAAAGCGTGCTGGATGTATCTCCCAAAGGAATGTACAGCACCGGCAACTACTGGCGCAATCAAAGCGATGCGCTCGATGGGGTAACCGGTATTTATAATATTTTATTGGAAGAAGATTATACCGGCTTTAATGAGTTTGTATTCGATAACTGCTCGGACGACCAGGTACGCGGCGGTGACCACGATTATGACGGTGTGATAGAAGACTTCACCTATGATGCTTCTACCTACAGCGTAAGAGTAGGATGGAGATGGAAATATGAAACCATTAACCGCGCCAACAACGTGCTGATCTATGTTCCTAAAATTACAGACATCGATCCGGCCATTAAGAACCGTTGTCTCGGAGAAGCACATTTCTTCCGTGCATTCGCCTACTGGCGTCTGCTGCTGATTTATGGCGAAGCTCCTATCATCACAGAAGATGACGTGCTCAAATCTTTCTATAACAAACCCAAAGTAACCGCAGATGAACTGCGTGCCCAGATAGAAAGCGACCTGCTGGCTGCCGCCGACCAGCTGCCTGAAACCTACGACGATGCCAACAAAGGCCGCGTAAGCAAAGGAACCGCCTGGGGCCTGTTATGCAAGCTGTATATGAACTGGTCGAAACTCGACAAAGCCATTGAATTCGGCAACAAAGTAGTTAGCAATGATAACTATAAACTGGCGCCCAACTACGCGGATAATTTCAGTGTAGCCACCGGCAACAATTCAGAAATGCTGCTCGCCGTTCAAACAGTAGATGGAAATGGCTACTCCGATTTCATCACCTACCATGCCCCGCGTAACTGGAACGGATGGAGCTTCTTCTACCCTACTAAAGGGCTGGTCGATGAATTTGAAGCAGGCGATCCCCGCAAAAATATCTGCATCATGCAGCCCGGCGACCAGGTGAATATTGGTACCGGTATTGCCACCTACGAAGCGTCGGCTTCCTGGAGTGGCTATCACTATAAAAAATTCTGTAGCTGGAAACCATCCGGCGGACTGGACTACTCCCTCAAAACACCGCTAATGCGCTCCGCAGATATTTACCTGCTGGTAGCAGAAGCAAAGATCCGTTTAAACGGTTCGGGCGCCGGCGACGCAGAATTGAATGCAGTCCGCAAACGCGCTTCCGCCACTTTACCCGCGGTAACCAATGCCGGTATGCCAGCACTGATGCACGAACGCAGAGTAGAGCTATGCGGGGAAAACGAGCGGCATCAGGACTTGCTGCGTTGGGATAAGGCCAACCTGGTAGATATTGTGGCGCTGTATAAAAAACCAAAACTGGCATACAATGGTGCCGTGATTACAAGAGGCGGGGCCGCGCGGAATTTTACAAAGCCTAAGAACTACTTCTTCCCGATGCCGCAACAGGAAATCGACAGAAGTAAAGGAACGTTGGTCCAGAATCCGAACTATTAATCTTCATTATTCTTTATAACAAAAGAGGGCGTCTCAATTATTTTGAGACGCCCTTTTCTTTTTATGTTACTTCTTTATTTTACAGAGAACTTATATACCGTCGTCTGTGAAAACGTTTCGCCTGGTTTCAGGACTACGTTCGGGAAAGACGGTTGATTGGGAGAATCAGGGAAGTGTTGCGTTTCCAGGCAAAGCGCAGCGTTCTGCACATATTTTTGTCCGTTGCGTGTATTCGTGAGCGTGCCATCCAGGAAGTTGCCTGTATAGAACTGAATACCGGGCTGGGTTGTAGCTACTTCCATATAGCGGCCGCTGGTTGGATCATACAGGGTAGCAATAGTTTCCAGCACGCCTTCCTGTTTATCCAGTACCCAGTTATGATCGTAACCTCCTTTTACTTTACCGATATCAGCACCAATCTTTTTGGCAGTAGTAAAATCCATTGGAGTACCTTTTACCGGGTCCAGTTTGCCGGTGGGGATCAGCTTATCATTTACCGGGGTATACCGGCTTGCCTTCAGCGACAATTCATGTCCGAGGATGGTGCTGTCTTTTCCGGCAGAAAGATTAAAATACGCGTGGTTGGTCAGGTTTACCGGGGTAGGTTTATCGGTGGTAGCCTTGTAAGTGATCTGCAGGGCGTTGTCCGGTGTAAGCGTGTATACAACGGTAGCCTGCAGGTTACCGGGATATCCTTCTTCACCGTCTTTGCTGTTATATACCAGTTGCAGGCTGCTATCGCCCGCAGGAGTGGCAGCCCACACTACTTTATCAAATCCTTTCAATCCGCCGTGAAGCGTGTTGCCGTTATTGTTAGGAGCCAGTTTATATTCCTTGCCATCCAGTGTAAATTTCGCGTTGGCAATACGGTTGGCGTAGCGGCCTATCAGTGCGCCAAAGTAAGGTTGTCCTTTTTGCTGGTAGCCGGAAAGTGAGTCGTAAGACAATACCACATTGCCTTTCTGTCCTTGTTTGTCGGCGGTAATGATGTCCGTGATGGTACCACCGTAGTTCAGGATCTTTACTTCCATTCCGTTTGCATTCTTCAGGGTATACTGCAAAACTTCCTGGCCATCAACCTGGCCAAATCTTTGCGGACCAGCTGTTACAGCCGTTGCTGTGGAATCCTTACTTTCTTCCGTCTTCGCAGCATTGTTGTTGCAGGAAGCCAGCATGGTGCCACCGGAGATAACGAGGGCGGTTAGCGCCTTAAAGTTCATGTCCATAACGTATTTTGATGTTAAGTGAAAAAGAGTCATTAAATATCGGGATAATCCGGCTAAAGTCAAATATTTTTATTTAAAATTTATTGTCACAAGAACAATTAAAACGCTATTGATTAAAATACGTGTACTTTCTGTCAATAATGGGAAAGTAAGTATACTGCGGGCGAATTAGCTTTAACCTGTTAAATACTGATGAAATGAAAAGACTGATCATTACGGGATTGTTGCTGGCCGGCAGCCTTCCCCTGTACTATAGCGCCTGTGCCCAATCTTATGTACCGGAGTGGAAAGAAAGCAAGATGAAAGTGTTGCCAACAGCCACCATTAAAGCATATCCCTTCCCGATAACGGAAGTCACCCTCCTGGATGGTCCCTTTAAAACGGCCATGCAGGCGGATGCGCGATACCTTTTAAAGATAGATCCCGATCGTTTGCTGTCGGCTTTCCGCACCAATGCAGGACTGCCAGCCAAAGGGAAACAATATGGCGGCTGGGAAACCGGCGGACTCGCAGGCCACACAATGGGACATTATTTATCGGCCTGCGCCATGCAGTATGCGGCTACTAAAGACACCGCCTATCTTAACCGCGTGAATTACCTGGTAAGCGAGCTGGCCCTGTGCCAGCAAAACCGCCGCAACGGCTATATCGGGGCTTTCCCCAACGATAATAAGCTCTGGTCCGAAATTGCCGCAGGAGATATCCGCTCCAGGGGCTTCGACCTCAACGGCGGCTGGTCGCCCTGGTACACCGTACATAAAATTATGGCCGGATTACTGGATGCATGGCTTTATTGCAATAACGCCGAAGCATTACAGGTAAATAAAGGCATCGCCGACTGGACCGGTAACATCATCAAAAACCTGTCGGAAGAACAAATGCAGAAAATGCTGATCTGCGAATACGGCGGGATGGCGGAAACACTGGTGAATACTTACGCCCTCAGCGGTGATAAAAAGTACCTCGATCTCTCCTACCGCTTTTATGATAAACGTATTCTCGATTCCCTGGCTATCGGGAAAGATATCTTACCCGGTAAACACTCCAATACCCAGATCCCTAAAGCCATTGCCAGCATCCGCAGGTATGAGCTGAATAAAGATCCCAAAGACGCCGCTATTGCCCGGTATTTCTGGGAAGTAGTAACCAGGGATCACTCCTATGCCAACGGCGGTAACAGCAACTATGAATACTTCGGACCTGCCAGACAGCTCAATGAAGCGCTGACAGACAATACCACCGAAACCTGTAATACCTATAACATGCTCAAGCTCACCAGGCACCTGTTTGCACTGGAGCCACAGGCGCGTTTAATGGACTACTACGAAAAAGCATTGTACAATCATATTCTTGCTTCACAACATCACGAAACCGGCATGATGTGTTACTTTGTTCCGCTCCGCATGGGTGGCCATAAAGAATACAGCGATGAGTTTGAAACCTTTACCTGCTGCGTGGGTTCAGGAATGGAGAATCATGTAAAATACGGTGAAAGTATCTACTACCGCGGCGCCGATGGCAGCCTGTTTGTGAACCTCTTTATTCCTTCCATACTTGAATGGAAAGATAAAGGCATCAAAGTAAAACAGGAAAACAACCTGCCGGCAGATAATCGTGTAACCCTCACCGTTAGCACAAAGAAAACAACGTCATTTACCCTGCGCATCCGTAAACCGGTGTGGGCACGCCCGGGTATTACGCTGAAAGTAAATGGTGCGGAACAATCATTACAAACAGATGAAAGCGGTTACTTCATTATTACACGGAGCTGGAAAAACAACGACCAGGTAACGCTTACCCTGCCAGCCGATGTTTATACAGAAGCACTTCCCGATAATCCAAACAGGCAGGCATTATTTTATGGCCCGGTGTTATTATCCGGTATTCTCGGGGAGAAAGAACCCGATCCGGTAAGCGGCGTACCCGTACTCGTAACACCCAATCAGCAACCCGGTACCTGGATCAACCGTACCGATGATCATAACACTTTACTCTTCCGCACTGCCGGTACCGCGCAACCAAAGGATGTTGCACTCACTCCTTTTTACCAGACCCGCAATGAATACTACACCGTATACTGGGATGTATTTACGCCGCAAAGCTGGGAGGAGCAACAGGTGAAATATGCTGCCGCCAAAAAAGCGCAACAGGAGCTGGATGCACGCACAACAGATATTCTTCGTCCGGGTGAAATGCAACCGGAACGTGATCATGAATTCACCGGCGAAAAAACCAGCACTGAAGAAGAACACGGACGTAAATGGCGCATCGCCTGGCCCGGAGGATATTTTTCCTTTAACATGAAGGTAGATCCCAACTCCCGTCATTCGCTGCAATGCACTTACTGGGGCATGGATAACCGGGGCCGCACCTTTGATATCATCGTAGACGGCACTACCATTGCTACAGAAGATATCAACAAATTCAAGGAAAGCAGGTTCTATCCTGTCTCTTACGCCATCCCTGAACATCTCACAAAAGGAAAGCAAAGCGTGAATATCCGTTTTGTACCAAAAGCCAACAACAGCGCAGGTCCGCTGTATGGTTGCAGAATGGTAAGAGAATAAAGAAACAGGCGTTAGCGGAGTGGTCCCGCTAACGCCTGTTTTATTTCCCTTCCGCCGGTATATGCGCGTCAGATCACTATTTATTTATCTTCACCCTGATCACATAAAAAGACCACGGCGCTATATCCGTCCGGATTGTTTTTCCTTTGATGTCTATATTTTTTTCTTCCGGAGAGATGCTGGTGGGCTTGTCCAGCGAGTTGAGGCCCTGAAGGTCATTGCTTCCCAGGGTAATTAACCTCCCGTTGGCAGCAATGTTTTTTACACCCTGCACCGCCACTGCTACAGGCTTAACGGTAGCAGCAGTATTTATCAGTTTTATCACCAGTTCACCGGTGGCCTTATCTACTACCGTAGACGCATATACGCTATCCTGTCCGCTGATCACCTGGTTGCCTTTCAGCATTGGTACCACATCGGTGCCTTTGTTATTGGCATATAATTTCTGTACATAGTAGTTAGGTGTGCCATAAGAATGTAGGTTATCAAACCAGATGAGATCGGGCGACCACTGCCATCCGTCCACATGCGCCAGCAGGGGGGCGTAGGAAGCCATTACCACCAAATCGGCATTACGCTCCAGTCCAGTCATGAAAGCGGCTTCTGCCAATGCAGACTGCCAGTTGTTTTTATTTTCGCCATTGTTTACTCCTTTGGTATGCGCTGCATATTCACCGGCAAAAATCTTCGGACCTTTACGGTCGTAGGAATCATAGCGTGCTGCATTACTGAGGAACCATTCCGGGGAACTGTAGTAGTGCTCGTCGAGGATGTCCGCATTCAGTTTACGCAGCGTATCGTTGAGGAAAGTAAATTTATCACCGTCCGGACTGGGGCCAAGACTATTCACCAGCTTGATATCCGGGTATTTGCTTTTAATGGCTTTTGCAAAAATGGTGTAGCGTTCTACATATTGCGGCCCCCACTGCTCGTTGCCTACGCCCATCATTTTAAGGTTAAATGGCGCCGGGTGGCCCATCTTTGCGCGCAGTGCGCCCCACTTTGTATTTACATCGCCATTGGCAAATTCAATCAGGTCCAGTGCATCCTGGATATAAGGATCCAGTTCATTTACAGCTACCACTTCCGCGCTGTTAAACTGGCAGGCCATGCCACAGTTGAGGATCGGTAACGGCGACGCCCCTATGTCTTCCGACAGCTGGAAGTATTCAAAGAAGCCAAGTCCGAACGACTGGAAGTAATCCGGCGTAGCGCGATGCGCAAATTCGTTGTTCCAGCGGTTAATGATCAATTCGCGGTCGTTCACATCTCCTACTGTTTTTTTCCACTGGTAGCGGTTTACCAGCTCCCGCCCTTCCACGATGCAGCCACCGGGAAACCGGATAAAGCCCGGATGCAGGTCGGCCAGCAATTGTACCAGATCGGCGCGCAGCCCGTTGCTCCGTTCCTTCCAGGTATGTTGCGGGAACAGGGATATCATATCAACATCTATTACCCCCTGGCCGCTGAAAGTCACCTTCAGCTTGCCTTTTGCCGCTGCGGCGGTGGCGGAGAAACTGGCTTTATACTGTTGCCAGCTGCTGCCGTTGGGCGCTACGGTGGTACTGCCTATTTCTTTACCGGCATCATCCAGTAACGTAACGGTAAGCTTTACGGCGGCGCCTTCCTGTTGACGGGCATACAAAGAGAAATTGTACTGCTCACCGGCTTTAATGCCCATACCACGGAAACCTTCATTCACTATTTCAAAGCTACGTGTAGCCGGCATCGTTATCCTCGCAAAGCGGGGATTGGAGGGATGCTCTTCTTTACGGTTAAGAACCAGTATCTGCCCGTTGGATACCGCATCCTTTGGAATGCTCCAGCCCATGAGCGGCGTACTGAATTCAAAAGAACGGTTCTTGACCAGCTCCGCATAAATACCGCCGTCAGCGCTGAGGTTGATGTCTTCAAAGAAAATACCCCACATGTTGGGCGATACCGGCGTTTTTATTTCGCCGGCCTTCACCGTGAAATTCAGTGGTTGCTGCGCTGCTAACGGGATCGTATATACGCCCGCCAACATGGTGAATGCCGCAATAATACGTTGTGCTTTCATATGTAATTATTCCAGTTTTTTCTTGCCCGGAGAGCGGTACCATTATTATTCAATGGCTTCCCGCAACTGCATGGAGTGCATTTGTTCTTTTCATAACGGAAATTCATTCTTTACACAGGATACTGATATCCTGATGGAATACACCGGAATTTACGAAGACTGCTCTAAATTGATCCTGCCTGTTAACGGCGCCGGACAATGGCATCAGATTATGGCACCTTGCGTTTCAATTGTCAATTAAACAACTATGTAATATTGGCTAAAAAGTGTTCCGCGGGAACACGACGATCGATTAATTCTACAACAAGACTAAATTAAGGGATCTTTTTTAATTGTCAAAATTACAATTAAATAATCCGGTTTCTCCCTCACCCTCCATTGTTATGCTGCAGCATGTGCGGATCAGGCACAAAGTTCAGGAACGCATGGAAATTGGCGTTGTATTTTTTCCGGTCGATCCTGTAATAAAAGGCGCCCTTCTTGGAGCTTAGCTTGTCTTTGTCCGTAAGCTTTACCAGCAGTTTGGTAGACAGGATCTTGCGGCTGAAATTACCCTTATCAAAAGAGATGTTGTAAACAGATTCGTACAGGTGTTGTAATTGAGGAATGGTGAACTTGCCCGGCAACAATTCCAGCAGCAGGGGGTGCAATGCGGCTTTATAACGCAGCTTCTCCTTTGCCAGGTCTACCATCGCTTTATGATCGAAGATCAGGTCCGGGTGATGGTTAATAGGAAACCATACGGCGTGGAAATCTTCATTCAGCTGCTGTTTGTATTTCTGGATATCGATCAGTGCGGTATAGGCAACTGATACGGTACGTTCCACGGTGTCACGGGAAGGAGAACTGAAAGTATGGAGCTGCTCCATATAAATGCCATCCAGTCCGCTGAGATTTTTCAGTACCCTGCTGGCGGCATCTTCAGCGCTTTCGTGTTCCTGTATAAAGCCGCCTACGAGGCTCCACTGCCCTTTACAGGGTTCAAACCCTCTTTGTATCAGCAGCAGTTTCATTTCCTGGCCATCGAACCCAAAAATGATACAATCAACGGCGAATAATAACCGGGTCTGCTGCGAATATCTTTTCATAACGATAAATTAGGCGGTGAAAGTACAAATTAATGGCGGGTATTTTTAAGGGTTTTGTCTTGCCGTGGCAAAACAAAACCCTTGAAAATCTTACCAGAACTTGATGTACAAAGCAGATAACAACAGCAATGTGATTACAATCAGCACGGTGGTAGCCGGGGTGATCTTAAACATGGTCTTATCAAGTACAAAGGCTTTCGGATTCACTTTTGGTCCGGCAAAGCTGATAGCGATCATTACGATCATCGTAAACATGAAGGCCAGTCCCATACAAATGAGGAAAGGAATTTCGTACCCGCCTTTGCCATTTGGATAAGCGGTATAGAAAATAGTTTCATGACCCAATACGGCAGGTGCAAACTGGTTGAAGAAAACACACAGCGTGAAGCCGGTAATAACCCCTGCTACCGCAGCGGCGCCGGTAGTGCGTTTCCAGAACATACCCAGCAGGAACATGGCAAATACGCCGGGGCTGATAAAGCCGGTATATTTCTGGATAAAGGTAAATCCACCTTCTCCGCCAATACCCAGTAAATCGTTCCAGGTAAAGAGGATGCCCAGCAACATGGCAGCTACCACGGTGATGCGACCGGTCCATACCAACTTTGCTTCAGAGGCATCCTTCTTAATATATTTACGGTAAATATCCAGTGTAAAAATAGTGGAGATACTATTAGCCTTACCTGCCAGAGATGCTACAATGGCAGCGGTTAACGCCGCTATAGACAAGCCTTTCAGCCCGGACGGCAGGAAGCCGAGGATCGCTGTATAGGCGCCGTCTTTACTGGACAGGCCAGGCAGGTGGCCATTTTTTTGCAGCACATATGCCGCAATACCAGGCAGCATCACAATGATGGGCATCATGAGCTTCAGTAAACCCGCAAAGAGGATACCGTTACGGGCAGTTTGCAGATTGGCTCCCAGCGCACGTTGCGTGATGTACTGGTTGCAACCCCAGTAGTTGAGGTTCACAATCCACTGGCCGGCGGCATACATCAGGATGCCCGGAAGCACCAGGTATTTATTGATATATTCCTGCGAAGAATTAGCATCAGGCTTTGCGAGGATCATATGAAAGTGATCCGGCGCATCTTTCATAAGGGCATTAAAACCAGCCAGGGCGTCGTGTCCCAGGCCAAACTTTTCACTCACCAGCGTTAAGGCCATGTAGGTAGTTGCCAGTCCGCCGATGATCAATACCCCTACCTGGATCACATCTGTATAACCGATTACTTTCATACCACCAAGCGTAATGATGATGGCAAATACAGAGAGCGCAATCATTACCACATGCAGGTATTCCCCGCCTAACAGGCCGTTGATGGCCAATGCGCCGAGATATAGAATGGAGGTGAGGTTAACGAACACATAGAGAAATAACCAGAAGATAGCCATGATCAATGCTACCGTTTCATTATACCGCGTTTTCAGGAACTGCGGCATGGTATAAATTTTATTCTTCAGGTAGATAGGAATAAACCAAACTGCAATAATGATAAGGGCGATCGCGGCAACCCATTCATAGGCCGCTACAGCAATCCCAACGAAATAGCCATCTCCGCTCATGCCGATAAACTGCTCCGCAGAAATATTTGACGCAATCAGTGAAGCACCAATTGCCCACCAGGTAAGGGTTCCCTCAGCGAGGAAGAAGTCTTTTGTATTCGTTTCTGTTTTCTTTTTTCGTCTGTATATCCAGTAACCATATACGGAAACAATAATGAAATAAGTAATGAAGACGAGTATATCGCCGGTGGAAAGGATGTTTTGCATAACGGGCAGTTTATTTGCTTTTGCTTTAAGAAGATGGCATGTTATAAAGCAGCCGGCGGCGATGCTAAAGCTCCTGCCGCCGGCGGGTGGAATTATTTATAGGATACATCGTTCCAGCGCAGTTCATTCTTGAACTCGCGCAGGTCGGTATTCTTCCCTATCAGTGCCAGTTCAATACCTGCCATTTCTGCAAAGTCCTGCATATGTGTGGAGGTAAGGTTTTGGCTGTAACAGGTATGATGGGCGCCACCGGCCAGTATCCAGGCGGTGCAGCCTTTCTTCATGTCGGGATAAGGCTTCCATAACACGCGGGCTACGGGCAGCTTCGGCAGATCCTGTGGTGGTTCCACCGCTTCTACTTCATTTACCAGCAGGCGGAAACGGTTACCCATGTCTACTAAAGAGGCGTTGATAGCCGGTCCTGCAGCGGAGTTGAATACCAGTCTTACCGGATCAGCCTTTCCACCTATGCCCAGCGGATGCTTCTCACATGATGGTTTTCCGCTGGCAATGGATTCACAGATCTCCAGCATATGGGATCCCAGCACCATTGGATTAGACGGATCAAAGTGATAGGTATAATCTTCCATGAAAGAGTTGCCGCCGGGTAAACCGCTGCCCATTACTTTCATGGCCCGCACCAGCGCCGCTGTTTTCCAGTCGCCTTCACCGGCAAAACCGTACCCGGCTTTCATCAGGCGTTGCACTGCAATGCCCGGCAGTTGGATCATACCGTGCAGGTCTTCAAAGGTATCGGAGAAGCCCTTGAAGTTTCCATCTTCCAGGAATGCTTTCAGGCCGAGTTCTATGCGTGCTGCATCTTTCAATGCGGGGTCCTGCAGCAATGCGGAAGATATCGTATATGCGTCACCGTATTCTTTTACGAGGGAAGCCACGGCTCCATCGGAAATACCATTAATCACGCTTACGAGATCGCCTATACCGTGGGTATTGCAGGAGAAGCCCAGTTTGGATTCCGCTTCTACCTTATCGCCATCGGTTACTGCTACGAAGCGCATGTTATCACCAAAGCGAACAAAGCGTGCGCCCTGCCAGTCGTGCCAGCCGGCGGCTACCCTTGCCCAGGCGCCCAGTTCATCCAGTACTTCCGGGTCCTGCCAGTGACCGGTGATCACCTTGCGGCTCATGCGCATGCGGCTCATCATAAATCCGAACTCACGATCGCCGTGTGCGCTCTGGTTCAGGTTCATGAAGTCCATATCTATTTCGCTCCAGGGGATATCCCGGTTGAATTGGGTGTGCAGGTGGCAAATGGGTTTGGATAATGCTTTCAGACCGCGGATCCACATTTTGGCCGGCGAGAAAGTATGCATCCAGGTGATCACACCGATACAATTGGGAGCAGCATTGGCTTCCATGCATACAGCGTAAATTTCATCGGGTGTTTTTACAGTAGGTTTGTAAACCACGGTAACGGGTATACGTGCATCCTTATGCAGGGAGGCGGCTATTTCCTGGCTGTGAGCGGCTACCTGTTTCAATGTTTCTTCTCCGTACAGGTGCTGACTGCCGGTAACGAACCAGATCTCGAAATTTTTCAGATTAATCATGTTGCTTGGTTTATTGCCCGTAATAGGAATTGGGGCCGTGTTTACGTTCAAAATGTTTCCGGATCAGCGCATCTTTCAGTCGCGGTGCATTCCCGTTAATCGACTCCGTGAGATACGCCATTTGTGCCACTGATTCCAGTACGGCGCTGTTATATACTGCTTTGGCGGGAGTTTTTGCCCAGGTGAAGGGCGCATGGTTTCCTACCAGGATCATTTCAATGTCTTCGTAGGTGAGTCCGCGTTCCGTCAGTGCATTCATGATCTGGAAGCCGGTCTGGTATTCGTAGTCGCCGGCAATCATCTCGTCAGACATGGGCGGGGCGCAGGGAATATCCACCGTATTATGATCGGCGTGAGTGGTGCCATAGATGGGAATATCGCGCTGACTCTGTGCCCATGCGGTAGCATAAGTGGAGTGGGTATGCACGATACCGCCAATATGTTCCCAATGCTTATACAATACAGCGTGGGTGAGGGTATCAGAAGAAGGGCGCAGTTGCCCGTCTACTGTTTTACCATCAAAGTCCACGATCACCATTTTTTCGGGAGATAGTTCCGCATAGGGAACGCCGCTGGGTTTGATGGCAAACACGCCCAGCTCCCGGTCAGCCGCACTTACGTTTCCGAAAGTGAAGATGACCAGTCCCAGTGCGGGCAGTTGCATATTGGCTTCGTATGCGGCCTGCCGGATATGTTGATACTGTTGCATACAAAAATTAGTCAATAGTGATGGCGGCAGTAAATGCGCCTAATGCTTTATACTTCTGGTACCTGTTTTCGTATATGCCAGCGCGTTGGGCATCCGGGTGATAGGTTACTTCAAATCCCTGACCCATTGCTTCCATTGCATCTTCCACCCTGTTAAACAATCCTGCGGCAGTGGCAGCAAACATGGCCGCACCGAGTGCACAGGTTTGTTCTGAGCGGTGAATACGGATCGGCATATTCATTACATCGGCCATCATTTGCATGATGAACGCAGATTTCTTGGCTACACCGCCGATACCTATCAGTCCTTTTACGGGAACACCTTCCCTTTCAAATCTTTCCACGATGGCTTTAGCGCCAAAACAGGTAGATTCCGCCACGGTGCGGAAAATGCGGGGTGCGTCTGTAGCGAGGTTCAGGCCGGTGAGGGTACCTTTGAGCGACTGGTCCGCGTCTGGTGTACGGCGGCCATTGAGCCAGTCGATACCCAGTTCGCTGTGTTCTTCCGGTGGGATCTGCGCCGCCTGTTTAGCCAGTTCGGTGATCATCCTGCCGGAGGTTTCCTGCGCCAGCTTGGCGGCAGTTTCTGCATCAATCAGGGAAGACGATGGCAGGAGATGTTGTAACGGCCACGCCAGTACGTTGCTGAACCAGGCATATGCATCGCCAAAGGCCGACTGTCCCGCTTCCATGCCCATCATACCAGGGATCACGGAGCCGGGTACCTGTCCGCAGATACCTTTTACCAGTTTATGTTTCATTTCCTCCATTGGCGCTACCAGCATATCGCAGGTAGAAGTACCCATTACCTTGCTGAGGTGGTAGGGTTCTATTTGTCCGCCTACTGCACCCATATGCGCATCAAACGCACCGATGCCAATCACTACACTGGTGGGAAGCCCCAATCGTTCTGCCCATTCGGGACAAAGATGACCTGCGGCTTCGCCGGATGTATATGTTTTTGTAAAGAGCTTTTGTGTGAATCCCTGCAGTAAAGGATCGATGGCGGAGAAGAAAGCATCCGGCGGAAGGCCGCCAAATTCTTCTGCAAACAGCGCTTTATGTCCTGCGCTGCAAACACCGCGTTTCAGCTGGCTGATATGTTTTCCGCCGGAAAGGAGGAACGGTATCCAGTCGCAATGCTCCACCCAGGAATGAGTGGCGTTTCTAACGGTTTCATCTACACGAAGAATATGCAGCAGCTTTGCCCAGAACCACTCCGACGAGTAAATACCTCCTACAAAGCGGAGATAATTTTCTTCAAACGTAGCGGCGGTGGCGTTGATGGCAGCAGCTTCCTTTAGTGCGGTATGATCTTTCCATAACACAAACATGGCGTTCGGGTTATCGTGGAAGGCCGGTGTGAGCGCCAGCGGCGTACCCGTTTCATCAACAGCTACCGGTGTGGAACCAGTGGTATCTACCGAAATCGCTTTAATATTGGCAGCAGCTCCGGGACCTGCCTGTTGCAGGCATTGGCGGATGGTGGTTTCCAGCCCTTCTACGTAATCCAGCGGGTGCTGGCGGAACCGGCTCTGGGCTGCGTTGCAGTACAGGCCGTCTTTCCAGCGCGGGTAATAAAATACTGCCGAGGCGATTTCATTCCCGTTATGCACATCTACAATGATAGAACGTACCGAGTCGGTACCGTAGTCTACCCCTATTACCCAGGATGAATTCATATTGAATGTTATATTGACACTTATAAAAAAAGGTAAAAAATTACGAATGACGGCGGGTGGGTAAAATATTGACTGGATTCCAGTTCAGTCAATCCACCACGCCGTTATTCGTTACTTTAACTCCAGCACTACTACTGAATAAGGGGGCAGTTTTACGCTGACCGTATTATTTTTTAGCGTAGCGCCTTTAAAATCCACCGGTTTAATATTATCCGGCTTTGTAAAGCTGTTATAGTTCTGCAACTTGGCAGAGGCCAGCAGTTTACCGCTGATGGCTTTATATGCCTGGCTGCGGGTGTCCAGCGTTACTTCCTGTGTTTTATGGGCATCAATATTCACGAGGGAGATATGCGTGATGCCATTTTTATCTTTGGAAGCAGAAGCAGAAACTGCCGGCAGCTTTTCGTTTTCAAACGTATAGTCGTTGGAGTGAATATCTACCGGGATGAGTGTAGCATCCTGGTGTACGTTATACATCTCCATTACATAATAAGTAGGTGTGAGTACCATCTGATCTCCTTTGGTAAGAATAACAGATTGCAGAACATTAATGGCCTGTGCGAGGTTGGCCATACGCACGCGGTCGGAGTGATTATTAAAGATGTTCAGCGTAGCGCCGGCAATCATCGCATCGCGCATGGTGTTCTGCTGGAACAGGAAGCCGGGATTCGTTCCCCCCTCCACGTTATACCATCCGCCCCATTCGTCTACCAGGAGCGCTATCTTTTTCTTCGGATCATATTTATCCATGATCGCTGTATGCTTGCTGATTAAGGTGTCCATCAGCAGGGCAGATTTCATGGTAGCGAAATATTGTTTCTCCGTAAAATCAACCGCATCGCCTTTATGGTTCCAATCCACCGTAGAGTAATGGTGAAGGGCAACGCCATCGAGTAAATTTGCAGGGATGTTTTTCATGAGTACTTCCGTCCAGTTGTAATCCCCATCGCTGGCGCCGGAAGCAATACGAAAGAGAGGCGCATTTTTCCAGTCGCTTTGCATGAAGGTGGCAAACTTGCGGTAAAGATCCGCATAGTATTCAGGACGCATATTACCGCCACAGCCCCAGGCTTCATTGCCTACACCCCAGTAGCGTACCTTCCACGGCTCTTTACGGCCGTTTTGCTGACGCAGGTCAGACATCGGACTTTTACCGGCGAAGTTGGTATACTGCACCCAGTCGGCCAGCTCCTGCGCAGTACCGCTACCCACGTTACCGGACAGGTAAGGCTCTGCTCCCAGTTCCTCGCACATGTTGAGGAAGTCGTGCGTACCAAAACTATTATCTTCCGTTACATTTCCCCACCAGGTATTTACAATGGCAGGTCTTTTATCTTTCGCCCCTATCCCGTCTTTCCAATGGTAGGTATCTGCGAAGCAGCCACCCGGCCAGCGGAGATTGGGTATTTTCATCTTACGCAACGCCGCGATCACGTCTTTGCGTACCCCGTTGGTATTGGGGATATGGGAAGTATCACCCACATAAAAACCACCATAGATGCAATTTCCCAGGTGCTCCGCAAAATGACCATAGATATTGCGGTTGATAACTTGAGTTGGCGCATCCGGACGAAAGGTAACTGTATTTTGCGCTTGTGTTGTTTGCGTGGAAAGCAACAGGCCCAGGATACCCGTACGGATATAACGATATTGTTTTTTCATAACGAGGTTTTAAAAAATCCGGTATAACAGCACTGTTTTGCTGCGATAATTCAAAAGAACAAAATAATTGTCACATTTACAATTAAAACAGTAAAAAAAACATTTAAAGGCAACAAAAGGCCGATCTATGGCTTATTTTACCTGGTAAATATTTTTCCTGGAAAGATGGAACTCATCAAGATAGTGCGGATTTACCACCGGGTATTATAATTGGGATGGATGGTTTGGCCGAACGTTAGCGCCCGCCGGTCCAACCAGCAATATTGCCGTTATTAATTTACTACGGCGGCTTTCCAATTCACACCGGAATTTCGATATTTGCGTAAAAATCTGCACAATCCATTCTTATGCCATTCACCAACCTGGAACTCTTGTCCCTTTGTTTGTTATTATTAGCGGGCTGTGTGCATTCCCCATCTCCCGGAAAAAAAACACTAACAGCAGATACTGTTGCGCTGCCGGCAGAACAACATATGATTATGCCGGCCGGTTCGCGGCCTGTGGACATTGAAGAAGACAGTATGTTTATACCCGCCGACGCCGAAATACGTATACTCACGGCCACAAAAACGGTAACCGGCACCAGGTACCCTGAATACATACAACAGTGTAATACCTGGAGGCTCAGTAATCCTGATATTGAAAAGATTTTCCGTAACAGCCAGCCGGCAGAGAATACTGTGATCCACTACCTGTACAGTACAATGGAATGTGAGGTAAGGGGACAGGTAATGATTAACGGCGATACCTACCAGTATATCATTAATG
This sequence comes from Chitinophaga ginsengisegetis, assembly GCF_900168065.1. GTDB lineage: Bacteria > Bacteroidota > Bacteroidia > Chitinophagales > Chitinophagaceae > Chitinophaga > Chitinophaga ginsengisegetis. The sequence continues at coordinate 1,221,178 of NZ_FUZZ01000001.1, forward strand.
CCGGTTCCTGGTTTCGTTTGTATAACCGCCACCATAGCTATTCTTATAGCTGCTCCGCAGAAAACTGCCGGTATTTGTTCCTGGAACATGAGGAGGAACATGACGGGAAGTAAATTTAGCCGGAAGAATTACCTTTGCTTAATTTTTTTACTATGAGGCATTTTATACTGGCGAGTACGTCCACGTTGTTTGGAGAGGCCTACCTGGCGTATCTGCAACCCGCCATGAGGGCATTGTATGCAGGAGTGGAAGAAATTGTGTTTGTTCCGTTTGCCCGTCCGGGCGGTATTTCCCACGACGATTATACCAGCAGAGCGGCGGAAGCTTTTGGAGAGATGGGCATCCGCGTGCGCGGCCTCCATACCTTTGATGATCCGGCAGCAGCTATTAAAAATGCCAGAGGATTTTTTACAGGAGGCGGTAACACCTTCCTGCTGGTAAAGCAATTACATGAACAGGGGCTGATGCCTGTACTCCGCGATGCAGTGAACAACGGCGCCCCCTATATGGGATGCAGCGCCGGCAGCAACATCGGGGGAGTAACCATGCAAAATACCAACGACATGCCCATTGTGTACCCTCCCAGTTTTGAAACAATGGGACTAATCCCTTTCAATCTTAACCCACACTACCTGGACCCGCAGCCCGGCTCACAGCATATGGGCGAAACCCGTGAAACGCGTATCAGGGAATACCATACCCAAAATACCACGCCGGTACTTGGGCTGAGAGAAGGCAGCTGGATCTATGCACAGGGCGATACGTTAACCCTTAAAGGCACGCTGAGTGCCAGGATCTTTGAAGCTGGTAAAGACCCTTACGAACTACCCGCAGGCAGCTCCCTGATCCATCTGAAATAAAAATCGGGGCGACCCTTTAAAAGAACAATCATTCTTTTATCTTTGCGCCATGCGCGCAAAAGACGACAATAAAGAATGGACCATCCGGGAAAAGGCCATAGAAATGATTGTTCATGAAGGCTTTGATGGCCTGAGCATGCATAAACTGGCCAAGGCGGCCAACATTTCTGTGTCTACCATCTATATCTATTTCCGGAACCGTGAAGATCTGCTGAACCAGTTATATACGGCAGTAGTGGAAAATTTTGTGCAACATAGCCTGAAAGGGTTTGACCCCGACATGGACTTTGAAGCAGGTTTATGGCTGCAATGGAAAAACAGGTATGAATATGTACTAAGCAATCCGCTGCATTACCATTTCTCAGAACAGTTCCGTAACTCCCCCCTGATCAAAAGGCAGGACGATGCACCGGAAATTGCTTTCAAAAAGGCAATGCAGCGGTTTGTGGCAAATGCAGCAGAGAAAGGCCAAATAGTGAACCTGCCGCCGGAAGTATTCTGGGCCATTGCCTATGGCCCGTTCTATACCCTTGTTAAATTCCATCTTGATAACTCGGCGATGTCCGGCGTTCCTTTTTCACTGACTGATGAGTTGTTGCTGCTAACCTTTCAGCGCACCATGAGGGCACTGCGGGCGTAAGGAAATTACAAACTCAATCCGCCATCGCAACGTATTACCGTTCCCGTTATATTACCATTACGCATCAGGAAAAGAATAGTATCTGCTACTTCTTCAGGCTCTCCTACCCTGCCAACAGGCAATTGAGACGCATACTGCTGAAAGGTGGCTGCTTTGGCATCTGCCGGGAGGAAGTCCCACCATGCCGTATTTACCACACCCGGTGAAACAGCGTTTATGCGTAACGGTTGTATTTCTTTGGCAATAGAAGGAATCATCAGTTCCAGGGCGCCATTGATAGCTGCCAGTCCGGATACGCCCGGCGCCTTGCTGATAGCCGAAATAGCGGTGATCAATGTAATGCTGCCACCTTTATTCACGTAAGGCAACGCCGCCTGGAGCGTGTTCAGCTGCGGCCAGAACTTGCCTTCAAAGCCATCGCGCAGGTCCTGTAACGACAGGTCCGCAAAATTACCGGCGCCTTTGGCGCCGCTCAACGCAATCACCAGGTGGTCAAAATTGCCCTGCGAATGAAAAAATTCATCCAGTTCTTTCCGGTTGTTGCTGTCCAGCGCCGCTGTTTGAATACCGGGGTTTTCTTTTGCTGCTGCTGCGAGCTTTGCAGCAGCTCGGCCGGTAACGGTTACATTCGCTTTTTCTTTTACCAGTATTGCGGCGGTAGCCAATCCTATTCCGGAGGAGCCACCGGCAATAATTACTTTTTTACTTTCAAATGAGTCCGACATGTTATTGCTGTTTTATACCCACAAAGTTGGGGTATAATATGCCGTTCACTGTTACCGGAATGATGCATCGTATTAACCCGATCATGCATTTTTACGGAATGCCAGCGGCGTTTGCCCGGTCTGCTCCCGGAAGAAGCGGTTAAACCCTGCCGGGTCGCTGAAATTGAGCTGGTAAGAGATTTCTGCCACCGAAGTATCCGTATACCGTAACACCGCTTTCGCCTCCTGCACCAGCATTTCTGCAATAGCATCAGAAGCCGTGTGGCCCGTTACCTCTTTCACCATACGGTTAAGATGATTAGGCGTTACACCCAGCAATGCGGCATAATCTGCTACTCTTTTTTTAGAGAGAAAATGCTGGCTGACCAGCTTCTTAAACCGGGGCACCAGGTAAGTGCTTCGTGTATCCGTAGCCGTTAAATGGAGTTGCTGTGCCACATAACTTCTTTTTACTTCCAGCAGTAATAAATAGAGATACATCCTGATCGCTTTCTCACATCCCGGCCGGTGATGTTGCAGTTCTTCATTGATCTTACCACAAAAGTCCGCCACCGCTGTTATTTCCGCCTCCTGCAATTGTATAAAGGGCACGCCTGCATAATCGAAGAAGGGAAACTCTTCCGGAATTTTATCTACCGGGATAATTTCCTGCAGAAAATCTGCATTAAACAAAATATAATAGCCGAAAGTATCTGCACTGATATTGCTTTTACTGAACACCTGCCCCGGAAAAGTAAAGCTCAATGTGCCGGGCCGGTGTTTAAACTGTTCCAGTCCCAGCTGCACATCCACGCTGCCCCTGAGCGTAATACTGATCCGGTAAAAGTCGGATTTCAAAGGTCCCACTGCCGACCGCAATCCTTCACTGGAGTAAATTTCCATGCCCGCAATCTTTTTCTCCCGTTCCAGGTTATTATAACCAAAACTGGAAGTATCTGCCTCCTCCCGGTGAAGATGGCGGAAATCGTTCAATACATACTGCGGTATTTCCGGTTTGTTGAGCTTGGTTTTCCTTGCCATTTGCCTATATTCGTTCTTTAAAAATAGATAAATATTACCAATGGAGTTAACCACCCTGTATCGCCCGGTAGGACCAGATGAACTGGTTTTGATTGAACAATCCGGCTGGAAACGCTTTCCGCCCAGAAGACCGGACCAGCCCATTTTTTACCCCGTGATGAATGAAGCGTATGCCATCCAGATATCCGTGGAATGGAATGTGCCGGCGTATGGATCGGGCTTTGTCACTAAATTTTCCGTGAACAGTGATTTCCTGAAAAGGTATAACATTGAAAATGTAGGCGGCGACATTCACAATGAACTGTGGGTACCGGCGGAGGAGCTGGAGGAGTTTAATGATAATATTGTGGGAGCGATTGAAGTGACGCAGCGGTATTATAAGGATGCGAAATGAAAGGCGCGGTTTTGACGCTCATATCAGCATTCTTTCTTTATGTTAGCATAACCGGAGCACATTAGCAATATCAACGCTCCAGTTCTTTAATCGTTGCTTTAATAAATCCTGCCTTATCCTTTTTCACCTCTTTCAACAGCGCTTTTCTATCTTCCGGGATAGAAAAATATTTTTCTGCCCATAAATTTATTTCAATCATTACAGGAAGTAAATCGATCCCTTTTCGCGTTAACCGATAGAGCACTTTGGCTTTACTATCCGGGTGTGCCAATTTCTCAATAATCTTGTTTTCTTCCAGTGCCAGTAACCTGGCGGCTAAAATATTAGTAGCTATCCCTTCCCCGGACTTTAAAAAGTCTCCGTAAGTGCACTCTTTTGCAAATAGTAAGTCCCTGACAATCAATAGCGACCACTTATCTCCCCATATATCCAGGGAACAACTAACCGGGCAATCCGACCTTTTTTTGACTTTAGACATAAAAATATTTTAAAAACACTTGCATTTTGCAAGTAATTACTATCTTTACACTTGCAAAATGCAAGTAAAGTTACAAAACAACATAAAATGAAACAAACAATTTTAGTGACAGGGGCTTCTTCGGGTTTTGGCCTCCTCATTGCCAATAAGCTTCACGAAAGCGGCTACCACGTAATCGGAACAAGCCGCAATCCGGATAAATATAAAGCCACACTGCCTTTTAAGCTATTGCCATTGGATATTGCGGACGATCATTCCATCGCATCTTTTGCCAGGCAGCTGTTCAGTGAAATCAATCAGTTAGATGTATTAATTAATAATGCCGGATATTTGGTAACAGGGCTCGCCGAAGAAACTTCTGTAGAATTGGGAAAACAGCAACTGGAAACAAATTTTTGGGGAACTGTTAAGCTCACCAATGAATTGCTCCCTTATTTCAGGAAGCAGAAGCAGGGCAAAATAATTACCATTGGCTCTTTTCTTGGCTTAATCGGGCTTCCTAATGTTGCTTACTACTCCGCTTCTAAGCATGCCCTGGAAGGATATTTCAAATCACTGCGATTTGAACTGAATCAATTTAACATCAAAGTAAGTATGGTCGAACCTATGGGGTTCAAAACCAACATTGGAGAAAACGCGATTGCATCAAATGGGGGAATTAGCGATTATGATGTGTTCCGGCAGAAAATGGATGCGTACACAAAAAAAGAATTTGATAAAGCAGCCGGGCCTGAGCCAGTTGTAAATACAGTGTTGAAAATTATGAATGAAGAAGATCCGAAATTCAGCTCTCCTGTAGGTAAAGGTTCTTCTGTTATTCTTACGCTGCAACGTTTTGCCTACAGCGTTTTTGAAAATACCATTTTGAAAAGAGTGAATGGTGCACAATAAAATTTAAAAAACGATGAAAGCATTTATTATACATCGCTACGGCAAGAAAGAACAATTGCACCTGCATGAAATCGCGGAACCCGTTGTAAAAGAAAATGACGTGCTGATTCAGGTATATTCCGCCAGTGTGAACCTATTGGATTCAAAAATCAAAAATGGTGAATTCAAACTTATTCTACCCTACAAAATGCCGCTTGTTTCAGGACATGATGTAGCGGGTGTGATCATCAAAACAGGCGCTAAAGTCAGCCATTTTAAAGTGGGCGATGAAGTATATGCACGGCCGGCAGATCATCACATCGGTACTTTTGCGGAGCTGATTGCCATCAATGAAGCCGATGTGGCGCTTAAACCCCAAAAGCTCACCTGGGAAGAAGCGGCATCGATCCCCCTTGTGGCCTTAACGGCCTGGCAGGCGCTTGTTGAAAAAGCAAACCTGAAAAAAGGGCAGAAAGTTTTCATCCAGGCAGGCTCCGGTGGTGTGGGTACCATTGCCATTCAATTGGCGAAATACATTGGCGCCACTGTGGCTACCACAACCGGTACCGCAAACGTAGCATGGGTGAAAGCACTTGGTGCAGATGTAGTAATTGATTATAAAACGGAAGATTTTGAAACCATTCTCCGCGATTATGATGTGGTGCTGAACAGCCAGGATACCCAAACACTCGAAAAATCCCTCCGGATACTCAAACCAGGCGGAAAGCTGATCTCGATATCCGGCCCTCCTGACCCTGCTTTTGCCAAAGAATTCCGGCTGGGCTGGCCGCTGAAGATAGTCATGGGGCTGCTGAGCTCTGGCGTACGCAGGAAAGCAAAACGCCTGGGCGTAGATTATTCTTTCCTTTTTATGCGGGCAGAAGGTAGCCAGCTAAGCAAGATAACAGCGCTTATTGACGCCGGGTTCATTAATCCTGTTGTCGATAAGGTCTTTCCATTTGAGAAAACAAACGAAGCATTAACCTATGTCGAGAGCGGGCGCGCAAAAGGTAAGGTTGTCATCAAGGTTATCTGAAATTACTTTTAAGCCCTCAATAAATTTAGCGGCAACGCTGCCAGCCTCCCGGCAAATTTATCCAGTTCACCCCAACCATTGTTTTTGTAACCGGCTGCTGTTATATTTGAGCGAATGTTAACCTTTAAATCGTTAGTAATGTTCGAAACAACGGCACGTGAATTTCGTATAGGCGATGAAGATGGTTTTATTGGGATTGTCAATGCCACTGCTTATCATTCCTTTGTTGACAACGACTGGGAACTGGGTCAGTTATTCCGTCATTTTACGCAGGCGATTAACGATGAAACACTGATCGTTTGGGAAACTTCACCGGGAGGTGGGGATTGGACGGTTGAATTCCTGGAGTCCGCCTCCGGGAAAGATGCATTCCGGCAATTTGAAAGTTCCATTGTAGTAACGGATGGCAGGTTGTATCTGACGAATTATACAGACCTTACTATGGCAGCACAATTTGAAGATTGCGTAATTCCGGATAAGCTAAATGCAGATCTGTATATTACGCTGACGCCGGGAAGGTATCACTGCACGGTACGGCAAATGTTTGTTCCCGGAGACGAAGGGGACCGTTTTGAGGTAATACTGCAACCCACAACACAAAAAGGGGATAATGTCAGTGATGTATATTGGAATACCAGCTTCTAACCCATGTAAATGATCAGCTAATGATAACTACACAAATGCTGCATGATCTTGAGCAAGATTCAGCAGTGAAAAAAAATTACGCAGCAGCAGGCAGCTGGGGACAAAATAAAATTGTATTCCTGCCCGTAGTGGTGTTAATTTTCAGTGCGTTTGCACTCTATTTTTTTTACGACCTTTCTAAAACCGACAGCAGCTACTCCACCTATACACTGGTTTGTGGCGCCCTGATATTGCTTTCCATAATAGCCATTGCCCTTATCCAGAAAAGTGCAAAACAGCAGGTGATAAATAATATTGCGTCCGTACCGGTTTGTGTAGCGAAGAAGATATATGGCAACGATACCAACGGCATTTACTATTGCATTTATACCACCGGCAGCAAGCGCCACGACCCCACATTTATTGATGCGATCGCCGATAGGATATTTAATATCGACCATGAACCGGAGGCGGCATCGTATAAGAAGGAAATAGATCGCCTGTTCAGCGTAAAGTTTGCAGATACCAATTCGGTGGCGGTACCGCTGCCAACCGGCTTTACAGCAGGCGAGCAGGTATATCAGAAGCAGTTTTCCACTGCCGCTTTAACTGCTGTAACAAAGGAGAATGACGGCAAATTTGCGGTACTGGCTTTTAACGGACTAAGTGTACCGGTATTGAAGGAAGCGTTTTAACTAAAGAAGGCGTCTCAATGTTCCTGAGACGCCCTCTTTGAATTATTTATATCTCTTATCTCGCTATATCAATCTTCACTTTCTTATTCTTGATCTTCTCATTCTTAATCATCTCCAGCGTATTCTGTACTTTCGATTTCACCACTGCTACAAAGGAGAAGAAATCTTTTACTTCAATTAAACCGATATCTTCTTTTTTAAGATGTGCCTGTTTTGACAGGAAGCCCACGATATCCACTTTATTCACTTTATCCTTTTTACCGGCGGCGATAAAAATAGTTGTCCATTTGGGTTTGTCCGGGATGGTGGAAGTAGCGGGCAGTTCGATGTTTTCTACCACTTCATCCGCGAGGTAAGGCATCCGTTTTTCATCGGGCGACAGGATAAGGATCGCTGTGCCACTGGCTTCCATCCTGGCGGTACGGCCGTTACGGTGTGTCCAGCTGTCTTCCGTATGTGGCAGGTGGAAATGCACGATATAACGGATATTCGGAATATCAAGACCACGGGCGGCCAGATCGGTAGTGACCAATACGTTTACAGACCCGTTACGGAACTTGCAGAGGGCCGCATCACGTTCCTGCTGCTCCATAGCGCCATGATAGAAAGTATTGATAATACTTTTTTCAGACAGCATTTTACTGGTGCGTTCCACTGCTTCGCGGTGATTGCAGAACACAATGGTAGAGCGGTTGCCCAGGTAGCAGATGAGGCGGAAAAGGGTTTCCACCTTATCATTTTCCGGCGACAACACTTCCTTGATCGTTAAACGGGCGGCGGGAGTGCCTTCTTCCGGGAGGAAGTCCAGCTTCTCCGGGTTTTCCAGCGCCAGGAAATCAGGGATGTCCACTGATTCTGTGGCGGAAGTCAATATCCGTTTTTTGATATTGGGGAGTGATTCAATAATGAAAGACACTTCCTCCTGGAACCCTAGTTCCAGGGTTTTATCAAATTCGTCGAGTACCAGCGTTTCAATAGCTGCGGTGGTGATATTCTCCCTGCGGATGTGGTCTCCCAGGCGGCCGGGGGTACCTACAATCACTGCCGGTGGCTGTATCAGGTTGTTCTCTTCTGTTTCCCTCAGGTGTCCGCCATAGCAGGCGGTGATCTTATAGCCGGTGCCCATCAATTTGAACACTTTCTCTATCTGTAAGGCCAGCTCACGGGAGGGCACCACGATCAGGGCCTGGGTATTTTTATTGGCTGGATCGAGGTTCTCCAGGATGGGCAGCAGGAATGCCAGCGTTTTACCGGAACCCGTAGCCGACAACAGGATAACATCATTGTGATGCTTGTTTGCGTCCACTGATGCCTGCTGCATTTCATTGAGTGAATCGATCTTTAGATTGGTAAGAATATTACCTAATGAGTATTTTTCTTTTTGCATTGCCGCAAAAGTACGAAGATTAACGGGTTTTACCTGCACAAATGCATCGGATCGCCCGCCGGATAACTGAATGTATTGCGGACTACCCACCTGGCTTTGTAGATCTTCCAGCCCTTTTGGATAAACAGCCGCTTACCTTTGGCATCCAGCACCTCATCCGTCCACCAGGATTCTTTTGGCCGGATCACAATGGTGGGAAGGCCATCCCCGGCGGATGAAACGCATTTAATGTTGTCCTGCAACACATCTGCCTTCGTGAGCTTTTGGGTAATAACATCAAATTTATATACGTTGGTGGTGTTGGTCAGCCATAGCTTATTTTCGCCATATACCGGAAAGAGATCATGTGCTTCTGTTCCGGGAAGGGAAAAAACAGTATCCTGTACCAGGTCCGGCGCATTGCAGTTGAAGTTATACCTGAATGAATGCATATGTTCCCTGGCGGCAGACCAGAGTCTTTGCTGCTTCGCATCCCACACCACATTATGCCCGAAATCAATAGGTATTTTTTTCGTATATACGTTATCGGGGAAATGAACGGTATCTGTTTTAAACACCATCAGGTAGTTACCGGTGCTGGAAGCGCTCACTATATTACCATCCGGCAACAGCTCAACAGAATGGGTATTACCGCCTGCATAAGCATAAAACACCGTTTTCTTATCTGCTACCCTGATCAGCGCCACGCCGCCGCCAGAGGCATTCATTAGCACATATTCGTTGTTATATACCATTTTGGCGTCGCTGGGATTGCTGAACCATTTTACATGCGCCGGCTGTACATTGGAGTTTTCCGGCTTCCATTCCCAGATCACCGTGCCGGAAGGCATTGCTGCTATTACAATCCGGTGCTGCGACTGCTCCGCTATAACCATGCATTGATTACATGCCGCTACAGATGTATCCGGGTTATTTCCCGCCGGGGCAATACTGCTTTTGCCGGAAGCGGCGGCGGCCAGCAAACAAATCATGGCGGCCAAAAAGGATCTTCTTTTCTTCATTGTTAGTAAGATATATCACCACGTTTGGCTGTGGCGCCACATAATTACAATTTTTTCCGGGGAATAAAAAGGATCTCCCGGCATGCAATTGCCCCATTTTTCTTACTTTCAACATATGAAAACACCTTACATATTACTGGCGCTTGGCGCAGGTATCTTTGCATCCTGCCAACAACAGGGCCAGCAGCAGCAAACCAACGTTGTAAAAGATTCATTACCACCGGTGGTGGAAAAAGAGAAATCCAACCATTGCTTCGAAAAAGTACTCGGCAGGGATACCATCCAGCTCAGGTTAACGATGCACGACAGCGTAGCTACCGGCACACTGGTATATAATTATTTTGAAAAAGATAAAAATACCGGTGAATTTAATGGCCTTATCAGCAACGGCATCGTTCGCGGAAAATATGTTTTCTTCAGCGAAGGCGTGGAAAGCTCCCGCCAGGTGATCTTCAAAATATCCGACCACGAAGCATATGAGGCGTTACCCGACAGTATCGACCACCAGGGATTACCGGTGTTCAATACCCGGAATGAAGCGCTGAAATTTGATAATATCCCATTGGTGGAAGGCGCGTGTAAATAACGCGCCATTCCTCCTATTTCTTCATCTCCGCGATCCATTGCCGGATCAACTCCACTCCTTCCGTATGCACCACTGTACGCGCCAGTTCCGGCATAGCAGTACCCGGTTCCACACTATTCATGCGGTAAGCCAAAATAGAATGCAACGGGTCGCCGGGGATCACGTCGTAATCCAGTCCGCCGGCGCCACCACCCGCAGAAACGGGCGACTTCATTATGCCAAGATGATCCGGGGTAGTTTGTTCATATTCCAGGAATAAACCGGTATTGAATGCATCGCCACCTTTGGTGTGACAGTGCGCGCAGTTTACGTCAAGATAAGCACGGGCACGTTCATTCACGGTGTAATGAATACTATCCTTCCAATCGGGCAGCTGCGGTACCTTATCCAGTGAAGGCATTCCCGCCAGCAAACCATTGGCGGCCCATTGCTGCAGCTGGTTCTGCGTTTGCCCGTGGCGCACAAAATTAAGATTGCGCGCTTTAGGACCAATAGGCGTAAGCACACTGTTATTAATATGACAGCGTTTACAATCATTGGTGTTAGGCATCTGGTACAGGGTAGATTGCTGATGCCCGTTGTCGTCCAGGAAAGTGATAGGGATCTTTTTTCCCAGGATCCATTTCTCTGCGTCCTGCTGATTGTTGTTCCAGAGATAGTTCATCACTTTCCACTGCTGGTCTGCCGGATCTTTGAACAGCAGGCGCGTTTCTATCATGATCTTTTCATGCGCCGGGTTGGTATACGCAAAGTTTTTAATGATAAAAGTAGAATCCGGAAAATCGAGCGCGCCATGATCTGTGTAGCCTGCCGTTTTTCCTTCCGGTAATACAATGAAGCGGTCTTTTACGGCATAGTCGGTGAACAGTGGCGTCACCAGTTCATAATTCACTACGCCTTTACGCGGCTGCAGGGCTTTGAGCGCGCCGGTAAAAAATCCATACTCAGATAATTTTTGTTTAAACTGGAACGGACCCGCGGGCGCAGACCGTTGCTGACAGCTCTGCGTGGCGGCAATCCATAAAATTAAACACATCACCAATAAACAAGACTTCCTCATCTCCCTAAAAAAATTTAATAAAAACACTATTTACATACATAAGGCGCAACATCGGTACTGGGCTTCCAGTTTTTCGATGTCATGTTCATGGCATCCACATTTACAAATAAATTAGGCCCCGTTTGCCGGATGCAGAGCGAATCAGGATTCACAGCCGTACCTTTTGTAAGAATGTTGGTGGTAATACCATCATAGGTAATGAAAGGCAGGCGGGCATTTTTACGCGCGGGATCATCTGCATTTAATTTCTGTTCTATGCCCACCAGGATCTTCCCGGTATGATGCTCATATACGGCCGGCGGGAAAGCGGCGCCCACTTCCATGATGTTGTCATGTATATGCACATTGCGGGGAATCGGGAAATAATGATCATTGATTTTGTCGCCTGCTTTTTCATCAATAAAAAAACCGGATACCACAGAAATAGCGCTGGAGTTATTATTGATGATGCGGTTGTTGTACAGCTCTATATCAGACGCTGCGAGGATCACCACGCCACTGCCGGGAGCGGCGTTGCCCACGCCCCAGGTAGAACCGAAGCTGCCGGATTTGGCAAAGTTCTTTTCGTTGTTGTCGTGCATATAGTTGTTGTATGCCTTTACAAAGCCGCCGCGTTTCGACAGGTCGGGCAAATCAAAAATGAGGAAGCCGGCGGTATTGCCCCAAAACTCATTATCGTACACCTGTGCATGCGAGGTATTTTCTATTTCGCAACCGGCTACGTTTTTAAATGCCTTGCATTTACGTACGATGGCGCTGTCGGTTTGTCCTACATAGATGCCGGCGTCGGAAGCGCCCTGGGCATAGCAGTTTTCTACCAGCACATCTTTACACATCACGGGATAAATGGCGTATCCGCCGCTGGTGGAGTCGGACACGGACCAGATGGCATGTACATTGGTCACCACTACCCTTTCGCTTTTATTAATCTTGATCAGATCCCCTTTGGAGTCGCGCAGGGTAAGGCCGTCGATGGTAAAGCCTTTTACATCGGTTACCCGGATGCCTTCCCCACCCTGGCTCTGAGCCGAAAAGTCGAAGATGGTTTTATCCGGACCGGCGCCCTGGATCAGGATATGATTTACCTGCGCAATGCTGAGGTTATCAAATTTATATGTCCCTTCTTTTAGGGTGATACTGCTGCTGTCTTTCAGCGACAGAAAGGCTTCTGCAATTTTTATTTCTTCGCCGGGACCAAACTGAAGCCGGGTTTTATACCCGCTTTTCTCCTGTACATCCGGACCCTGGCAGGCTGCCAGCAGGGCAATCAATAACAAACAGATAGGATATCGTTTCATATTTTGAATATTTATTTAGATAAATCAGAAAACATTGTAAGCGAAGGTGACGTAGTACATACCTCCGATGGCCGGGCTGCCAAAGCCATTTCTGTAGTAAGTATTGGTGAGATTTACCCCACCCAGTTTAATCGTGGAATGCGCCTGCAGGAGCCGGTAGCTCACCTGTGCATCAATGACTGCCGAGGCGGGTACCGTACCGCTGCCAAAACCAATCTGGTAGAAATAGGCCGGTCTGTAACGGAAGGTAGTATTAAATGAGAATCTTTCCTTCTTACCAAAGCCGGTATTTCCAAAATCCACGTTGAATTTATAGTTGGGCGTATTGAAATTATTCACCTGGCTGTTATTCCTGTTTTTCAGGAAGTCGGAAGAGAAGTTCACCTTTGCGAGGAAGTGATGCGACAAATCCACGCTCACACTGGCGGCATAGCCATAGGTATTCACTTTTTCCGCGCCATTGTACGCAATATTATACTGGATATAGGTGCCATGATCCAGGAAGGCATTGGGATCTGCCGTACCGGGGGTGTTGGCCACATTTACATAACCGATGAAATTTTTCCAGGTAGAATAATAACCCAGCACGTCTATCAGCACCCGGCCGGCGATAAGGGACGAGTAACCTAACTCGAACGCATCTACGGACTGCGGTTTAATGTCATTCAAAGCAAACTGTTTCAGGTCGGCGGGATTCTTTGTGCGCTGGAAGGAATCCACGCTTTCCAGCGTATAGGCCGGGTATTTATTAAACTGGTATACGCCGTTGAGCAGCCTGTCGGAGCCGCCGGAAGCGAAGCTGTTGTAATCCACCGGGGTGCTTTGGAGCGACTGGATATTAGACGGGAAGCTATACGCATTCTGGTACGAGAAGCGGATAAAGCTTTCCTTGTTTACTTCCAGCACGGCAGATACCCGGGTGGTGATACGCGGTTTGGCGAACAAGGTATTTTTATCGTACCGGAAGGCGGCCGCCAGGCTCAGTTTTTCGCGGATTACTTTTTTGGTGAGATGGGCGTATGCGCTGTACTCCGCCACATCAATGGGGCTGTCGTTATCCGGGAACAGGGTGCCTTTGGAATCCAGCCGGTAAAGACGGTAATTCAGTCCTGCAATCAACTCTGCAAATTTTACCAGGTGCGTAAAATTATACTGGGTTTCTGCATTAAACAGGCGGCTTTTATCGGTGAACAGGGTACCTCCTTTTGAGGTGGGGATGTTGGAGATACTGTCTTTCAGATGCAGGAACTGCGCGCTGCCGGCGTCGGGACGTCCCTGATCAGCGAATGTCCTGGCCAGGTTGCTGGCATCGATATAGCTTTGGCCCTGCGACATGGCTTCGAGCAAAGCGCTGGTATACTGCGGGTACCAGCCATCGCCGGTGTTGCCGTCGTAGCTGGGCTTCCAGGCTTCGTTGATCAGCTGCGCCGTGGGCATGGCAATAATGGTACGACCCGAATTTTCGCGGGAAGTATAGGCCCGTACAAACCAATGCTCTGCTTTTAATTCAGCGCGGTATTGTCCCAGGTGGAAGTCTTTGAGTGCATAGCGGGTATCATTGCTGTATACCGCGTTGCCTTGCCCGTAGGTACCGGACACGATGGCTTCCAGCTTCGGTTTGATCTTATAACGCAGTTCCACATTGGCTTTGAACATTTTGGCATCGCTGCTCAGATAGCCGTATTCGGGGTAGCCGGTGCGGGCTACCATATGCCTGCCTTCCGCGAGCATGGGCGAAATGATAGGCTCCAGTTCCGGCACCTGCGCCAGGGCCCCTTCCAGGAAAGGGTTGATGTCTACAGATGTTTTGCTGCCGTAAATATTTACACCGTTATAGTTAGGGTCCTGCCTGGGGCCACCGGGACCATTGGTGTTGGTGGTATCGTTCGCCATCCAGTCTTTCGCCTGGGTGTACTGCACATTTATTTTAAAGGCGAACTTGTCATTTACCTTTTTGCCCCAGCGCACGGTCCAGTCGTAGTAAGGCGATGGCCCCAGCGGATCGTTGGCCTTCCCTTTTTTAACGTGATTCACCCCTTGTGTGATCTGCGCGCTGAGGCCCTGGTATTTGAACGGATCCTTGCCGGTCATCACCATTGTGCCATTGAGGCCGCGGGAGCCATACAAGGCAGACGAGGCGCCGGACAGCACCTCGAGGTTGTCCACATCCAGTTCCGTGAGGCCAATAATAGCGCCGATGGGGAAGTTGAGGCCGGGCGCCTGGTTGTCCATTCCATCCACAATCTGGGTGAAGTTGGTGTTACCGCTGGTATTGAAGCCGCGGGTGGTAATGGTGGTGAACAGGAGGCTGGAGGTGGTAACATCCACGCCTTTGAGACCCTGCAGCATATTATAGTAGCTGGGCTGCGGGGAGTTGATGATGTCTTTGCTGCTGATCCTTTCAATGGTAACCGGGGATTCTATTTTCTTTTGTACAAACCGGCTGGCAGAAACCACCACTTCTTTTCCCAGTACCGATGCGGGCGACAGCTCAATGCGCTGGAAGCCGGGACCGGAAATGATGATTTCTTTTGTTTCAAAGCCTACCGATGACAGTATAAGGGTAACAGGATAATTTTTCCGGGTGGAGAATTTGAAGTTTCCCTGGTCGTTGGTATAGTCGCCGTTCTGTGCTTCCTTCATGGTAACGGAAACAACGGGCACTACTTCCTGGGTAACGCTGTTACGAACGTTGCCCGAAATCACAATCTGTGCATTAACCGTAAGGCATACCCCAAACAGGCAAACCATACTTATAATTATGGATCTTAACATCGGCAGGTGGGATTTAGATGGCTTGGTTGTGTATCATTTTATCGCCTTATGGGCATAGCGATATTACCAAAATACCGGGACTGAAAGTATTGGTACCATTGACTTTGGGGCGAAACCGGGGCTATTGGGGGTAAAAATCAGGACGTGGGGGCGAATCTTTCCTGGAAGGCGGTTAAACAGGTAGCCGATACCGGCACACTGATGTCATGAAGACCTTCCAATTCCAGGTAATGTCCTTTTGTATTTTTCTTAAAAAGAACCACTTTGGAGATGTTCACCAGGTAAGAGCGATGTGCGCGCACAAAATTATCGGGCGACAGGTACGATTCCAGTTTCTTCAGGGACGTTCTGATGAGTTCTTTGCTGATTGTATTTCCGGAGATATAAAAAACCTGCACATAGTTATCTTCTGCTTTCATGAGCAGTAACTTCCCAGGGTGCAGGGTGAGTACGGGTTTATCATGTTCATCACGGATCAGGATACAGGGGTCGCCGGTTTTGATCACCTGTTCTTTTTCCAGGCTTTTGAGCTGGGCCATCTTCTCCCTGGTAAAAAACCACAGGAGGGAAATGCAGTAAGGCAGCGGTAAAATAAGGGCGATATAACGAAGGGTGGTGATAAACTCCGCCCAGGTAAGGAAAAAAGTATCTGTAAGGGTTACATCCACAATGGTAACCATAACGGCCACGCCTACAATTTCACCCAGGAACCAGCAGAGGTAAGTGGCGTTGGTGAGCTTGCGGCGCCATTTTAACCGGGCCAGCCCAAACTGTGAGATGGTAAGCACTACCACCCCGCATAAGGTAAATATGAGGAACAATGCCATCAGGGATAACTGTTGTCCTTCATACCACATATTAATATTAAAGGGCAGGAAGATATACATGAACAGGAAGCTGAAAACGCTGCAGAATGCGATCAGGGAAATCCTGTTGGCTACGGAATCCAGTAACGTAAAGCGGGGTTGCTCTGCAGTATACCGGGAAATGAGTGGCAAAGTAGGCAAGCTTTTCATGTAGTGGATGATTTACTTTAATTAAGTTAAGTAAAAAAGCCGGAATCCGGATGCAGTGAAGGTTAAAACCGGGGCTCCTCTCCCGGCTTCAGTTCTTTTCCCCGCAGCTTTTCGGCTGTGGCAAAAGCGTCGTCCGGCAATGCCTTGAAACCCTTAGGCGCTTTGGCCGCAGGTCCTTTGTAAATGCCGATGAAAGGCTTCGGGAAGGTTCTGCGGGTAACGGGGTCGGTCATACGAAAAAACTGCGGATACCAGCCCTGAACGGGGCTGTTGTCCGGCAGCGGTTTTTCTGCGGCCTTATTCCTGTTGGCGAGTATAGCATCCAGGGAGATGTGACTGACAGCGGCTGCCGAAAAGAAATAAACTTTTCGCCCGATCAACCTGCCATTCTTTGCGCCCTTGAAAACACCGGCGTGGTGCCATTCTGTGGAAAATACGCTCAGTTCCTTTGCCGATATCTTAGTGTTGAATTGCTTCGACAGCAATACTGCTACTTCACCGGCTTTCAATAAACCCTTTGCTTCGGCATCCTGGTAATTCTCAGACTTTCCCTGCCGCAGGTAATCACTCCTTTTCATGCCGGAAAGATACAATTAAGTGATATAAAAGCAGGCCCACCGGTGAATAATGCGGTCTTTTCAATAATCTGGCATATGTGTTGATGTTACGGGGCGTATATCCCCAACGGTTCCGCCTGAAAAACTGATGGAATCATTCAAGGAACTGCATCATATCATCTTAAAACAAGAAAAATGGCAAACAAAAGTACTACCGGCAAGAAAGCGGCTGCTGCAAAAGCACCGGCAAAGAAAGCAGCTGCAAAGGCTCCTGCAGCCAAAGCACCTGCAGCTAAAGCACCCGCTAAGAAGGCAGCACCAGCCAAAGCAGCCGCCACAAAACCAGCTGCCGCTAAAAAAGCAGCAGGCAGCTCTGCCGGTTCCGGTCTTAAAAAACCGCTCACACCCTCTGCAGAACTGGCCGCTGTTATTGGTACCACGGCATTGCCAAGAACCGAGATCGTAAAAAAAGTATGGGATTACATTAAGAAGCACAATCTGCAGGATACTGCCAACAAACGCATGATCAATGCAGATGATAAGCTGAATAAATTATTTGGCGGAAAGAAGCAGATCTCGATGTTTGACCTGGCCAAAGTGATCAGTGTTCATGTGAAATAAATACCGGGCAAAGTAAGGTTAACCGGCAATAAGAGGGCGCCTCCGGCTAAATACCGGAAGCACCCTGTTGTTATTTTATGCCCTCCCCACTCAGGAAGCAGGTTCATATTTCATTCTCAGGATCTCTTCTTCAATATCCACCAGCTCATGATACTTCCGGATCAGCTCATGCGCCGTAGCAGGATCCTTGTTTAGCTCGTGCAATACGCTGCGCTGGTGATTCAACATCTTCAGGTATACTTTCTTATATAAAAGATGGTCCACCCCTTCTATTTTATTGTGCATGGACACGGTTTTGCGATGCTCCAGGTCTTCCCGCAGCTGTTTCAGCGCGGGATTTGCCTTTACCTCTTCAGGATAATGATTATCCAGGAAACGGATGCTTCCTTCCAGTAACCGGTCGCGGATAATCCGCTCCTGTTCTTCCACAGAAAGGTGTTTGTCCGGGTCCTCCATGTCCACCCATTTGATCACGAAGGGCAACGATAGCCCCTGCGCCACCAGTGTAAGCAGGATCACCGTAAAGGTGATGAACAGGATCAGGTTGCGTTGCGGGAAAAGCGCGCCGTTATCCATGTATACCGGGATGGATAACGCCGCCGCCAGGGACACCACTCCCCTCATGCCCGCCCAGCCTATGATAACAGGGCCTTTCCAGCCCGGCCGGCTATCGGCAGTAGTGATATATCTGCTGATAAAAACGGTGAATGCGGAGGCCGACAGCGTACAAAGCAGGCGGGTCACAATCAGCACCACGGTGATAATAACGCCGTATTTAATTGCTTCCGAAAGGCTCACAGTACCCAGTTCTTTGATGATCACAGGCAGTTCCAGCCCGATGAGCATAAATACCAGTCCGTTCAGCATAAATCCCAGCGTGGCCCATACATTGGCGCCCTGCAACCGGCTACGGTAACTCAGGATATGCTGGCTCCGGGAAGAGAGGAACAATCCGCCGCTTACAACGGCCAGTACACCGGAGCCATGAAAATATTCGGCTGTAATATACATTACGTAAGGCGCCGTAAGGGTCAGGATCACATCCATCTCTGTACCTGTAGGCAGCCAGCGGTGAACAGCGTAATATAACAACGCCACCAGCAAACCAATGGCAATACCCATCACAATGGCCACCACAAAGCCCGTTGCCGCTTCATGCAATACAAATACACCGGTGGTTACAGCCGTTCTGGCAAAGGTGAACACAATCAAACTGGAAGCATCGTTCATCAGGCTTTCCCCTTCCAGGATGGCGGAAATCCTCTTCGGTACTTTCACGTATTTCAGGATGGTAGTGGCAGATACCGCATCCGGCGGCGATACAATACCGCCCAGCACAAAGCCCAATGCCAGCGAAAATCCCGGGATCAGCGCATGCGATACTACCGCTACTACACCGGAGGTAACAATCACGATTAAAAAAGCAAAAATGGAGATCACCCGCCGCCATCGCCAAAGCTCTTTCCACGAAGTATACCACGCCGCTTCATATAATAATGGCGGCAGGAAAATCAGCAGGATCAGTTCAGGGTTGATTTCAATGGAAGGAAAAAGCCTCAGCATGCTGAGTCCCAGTCCGCCGAGCACGAGAATGATCGGATAAGCGATTTTCAGCTTCTGCGCAATCATCACCAGGACCAAAATAAAAAAGATCAGTAAAATGTGTTGGATAACGGTAGTGAGCATACTAAAGATTCTGGTTCTTAAATTTCTTTCTCAAGTTAATATGTTTTCCCGATACCATAAAGATGCCTTCTCCCCTGTAATGCACCGTTTTCGGGTACTTCGGATAAACAGCCGCGCGGGCGCTCACCACTTCCAGGATAAAGAAATTGTATCCTTTCAGGAGTTGCGTATCGGCCACCCGGCATTCATAGTTCGCATAACACTCCTTTATCAACGGCGCTTTCACGATGTTTCCTTCCTCTTCCGTAAGACCGAATTTCCGGAACTTATCCAAATGAGCGCCGGTGGTGTTGCCAATCCCTACGATCTCTTCTACCAGGTGAACAGTAGGAATATTGATCACACACTCGCCGCTTTTCCGGATCATCTCATAACTGTGATTGGCGGCTGTGATCATACACCCTATCAGCGAAGGGGAAAACTCCATCACGGTATGCCACCCCATCGTCATGATGTTGGTATGGTTTTTCCAGCGGGAACTGACCAGCACAATGGGACCGGGTTCCAGGAATCTGCGGATCTCCGCTACCGGCAAATCTGCCTTTTTGTAAACTCTTCTCATAACAGGCTGTTTGGATGCAGGGCTGCAATAATCATACACAACAATGGCCGCCACACATTGTTGACCCGCGGTGGAAGATCGTTAATCCTATCAAGCAAAGGAAGATCTTCGCCGATGTGTTTATTCTTATTAAATTAGAAGGCAGGCGCATCCGCCTGTTATTAATAAACCCATGACATCAAAGACATTTATATCCGTCATTTTCACCGGCTTTCTTCTTTTCATCCATCATTCATTACCGGCGCAGCAAACCGATGCAAGGCGCCTGCTGAATAATGTTCCCCTGGTAATGCTGCCGGCGGCTCCGGATGATGCAAGTTTCACCATCCCTTTAAATGAAAAACCAACCGTTATTGCCACGGCGCCTGAAAAAGAAACAAAGCAGCACTTCCCTGTTATCATCAGCTCCCGGCTGGATAAAGGCCGGATACTGATTATAGGGTCTGATCAATATTTTAAAAAGCCCCTGTTAAAGGATAAGCACATACAGCAGTTGCTGCGGAATTCAATTACATGGGCTGCCAATAGCAACAGCAAAACCATCAAGGTATGGGGCAGCAACAGCGATCTTCCATCATTTTTACATCTCCTGAAAGGATATAAAAATATAGCCGATACCGTTAGTATCAACCCGTCAACCGGCATTATTATCCTGACGCAGGAAATTACCGATACCGTTAAAAGAAATAACCTGGAAGCATTTGTAAGAAAAGGAGGCGCCTTAATATTTGGTTCTCCTGTTAACAGCATTTTAAACCAGCAGAAAATCAATTATTTTGACATGGGCTTAAACCAGCTTTTTATTAAAGCAGGTATGTTTCATGTTACCTCGACGCTGAAACCGGAAGATAAAAAAGGAACGCTGACGACCAGTTCCATTCCTGCTTACGTTAATATTTCTTCCTTACTGGCCGCATTTAAAACACCCGGATTTATACCCGCAGCTGCTGAAGCAGACAGCTACGGCAGTACCATCGCCAACTATTTGTTTAATAACCCCGATACCACTGCTATATCAAATGAAATCAGGGCAATGTTTGGAAACCGGCAGGAGCCAATCATTCCATCTCCCGCACATCCTCTCTGGAAAGAGGATATAAAAAACCGGTTCACCTACCATGTGCAAAACTACCTGGAAATGCAACGCCAGCAACGACATACCGACACCGGGTATATCCATCCTGCCAGCAGAATATTTCCCGGAGAAGTGAGCAAAACAGCTCAAAGAGTGAATGAGCAGGTAGTGATCCCCATAAAAAAAGGCACACAGGGTTTACTGGAACCGGACGGCGTTTTTTACAGGTGGCACAGCACCGGCTTATATGTGGCTGCCGGCGATACCGTGACTATTACCATTTCCCCCGGCTGTATTCCGCAACAGCTGAAAGCGCAGATAGGCGTACATGAAGACAATCTAAATCATATGGATTATTATGTGCGCCATTACGATAATCTGACGAAAACTTTTGAACTGGACAAACCCACTACTACTATTTTTTCCCCGTTTGGAGGACTGCTCATGATTAAGGTGCCCGACACCACTTCGCTGACAACAATTAACGTTCAGGTAAACGGAGCGGTTAAAAGTCCTTACTTCAAATCGGGCGTTACCAGTATGGCCGACTGGAAAAACACCATCCGCAACTACCCCGGGCCGTGGGCTGAACTGGCCACCGATAAAATTATTCTCACAGTGCCTTCCTATCGTATCCGTCAACTGGACGACCCTGAAAAACTCATGA
Source organism: Chitinophaga ginsengisegetis (assembly GCF_900168065.1). Taxonomy (GTDB): domain Bacteria; phylum Bacteroidota; class Bacteroidia; order Chitinophagales; family Chitinophagaceae; genus Chitinophaga; species Chitinophaga ginsengisegetis. The sequence continues at coordinate 1,242,811 of NZ_FUZZ01000001.1, forward strand.
AGTTCTGGGATGAAGTTATGGATGCTGATGCCAGGCTGGCGGATATTGCTCCCGACAGGGTTCATCCGGAAAGGATTATTATTGATCAACAGGTGGCATTCGGTTATATGTACACGGCGCCGTATAAAATTGTGGCACCCGACGATGAAAGCTGCACCCTGATGCTGGATGAGGCGCAGCTCCGCAGCAAAGGCTCCTGGGGACATTTTCATGAACTGGGCCACCGCCACCAGTTCTGGGGCATTGATTTCAACGGGCTCGGAGAAGTAACGGTAAACCTCTACACCATGTACGTATACGACCAGGTACTACATAAAGGACTTTATAATCATGAAAATATCAGCAGCAGGCAGGCCGTTATTGATGAAGTGAAGCACTACATGAAAGGCCAGCCCGGCTTCGACAAATTTTGCGAAGACCCGTTTCTCGCCTTAAAAATGTACATCGAAATAATTGAACAATTCGGGTGGCAGCCGATTGCCGAAGTCTTCAAAAAGTACCGGTCACTACCCGCCTCACAATACCCTGTATCAGAGGCAGACAAAAGGGATTACTGGTTTACGTGCATCAGCGCCGCCACGCAAAAAGATCTTTCCCTCTTCTTTGAAAAGTGGCAGGTACCTGTTACTGAAAATGCGAAGAAAGCAGTAAGTAATTATCCCTCGTGGTTACCGGAAGAACTCCGGTAAATATTTTTACTGTTGATTTCTCCGGAAACTTTCGGGTGTCATGCCGGCATTTTTACCAAAGAAGGTGACGAAATACGAAGCGCTTTCAAACTCCAGTTCTTTGGCTACTTCCGCCACCGACAACCCGGTGTAGTGCAGCAGGCGCTGTGCTTCCAGCGTGATCCTTTTGCGGATCAGCTCTCCGCTGGAAAGCCCGTTGTATTCCCTGCACAGTTTATTCAGGTAGTTGGTGGTGATATTTAATTGCCCCGCGTAAAAGGAAGGGGTTTTATGCTGTATGAAATGCTCCTCCAGCAACAATTTGAACTGCCGCAGTTTTTCTTCTTTATTACTCTTCCGCTCAATTCCGGAGGAAGGGTTGAAATGCCTGTCGAGGTTACAAAGCAGGATATTCAGGTACGACCGCAGCACGTTACCGGCGCCTTTATCCCGGCCATAAAATTCCTGGTGCATAAACCGGGTGATCTGGTTCCATTCTGCTGCTTTGTTTTCTTCCAGGCATACTTCGTGTATGCTTTCCTTGTTCAGGAAAGAAAAGTTGAGCAGTACATTATTGTTATATCTCAGGGAGAAAAAACTTTCTGTAAAGCAGATCACGTTACCGCGGGCGGTGTTGTTAATATGTATGCTGCATATGCTGCCGGGTTTCACACAAATGATTTTCGGATGATCCAGCCGGATAACAGCGCCGTCAATTACCGCGGTGCCGTGTGCGCTTTCGATGCACAGCAGCATGTAGAACATTTGCCTGTGGGGCTGTTCCAGCAGCGGGTACTTTTCAGGTATACATCCGAGGCTGCCTATCCAGAAAAAATCATTACCGGTGTCAAACATGTCAGCAGATAACACAGCTATTTCGCTGGATTTCATACTCATGTAGTAGCTTAATGATGTTGAACGTAAGAGGAGGAATTACGCCATAGTAGCGGGAGGCCGGAATACCTGCCTGATAAGCAGTTGAGGGAAGCAGGGCGACTGGTAATCGCAAAAGGTGACGAAGCTTTCCGGTGATATGGGTTTTACCGGGGCAAGATCGTATTGCTGGCAGAAGAGGGTGATTTCTTTGAGCCGGAGGCCTGTGGTGTTTTCGGGTTTATCGTTTTCTTTTATTTTCTTTTCCAGGAAGCAGGAGCCTTTACAAACCGGGATGAGGTCGAACCGGTTGATACAAAGTTCGGAGGCGATATAGTTCCTGTTAAGATAAAATGCGGCTACTATCCAGCAGTTACCGGTGCTTTGTAAAAGCATGATACACAAAAGCCATATGGATAGTATTCTTTTCAATTTTCTTTTAGTAAGATGTTAATATCGTTTATCAGCCGGGTTGTTTCCTGCGGGTCTGTGCCGTTATATACCCCGCGTATGTGCCGGGCTTTATCCACCAGCAGGAGTCCGCCGCTGTGTACAAAGCCCCCGGGAGCGGTGCTGTCTTTATACGCCGTAGAAAAATATCCCTTTTCTGCCAGGCGGTAAATGGTATCCTGGTTACCGGTAACAAAGCGCCATTTGGGACCTGTCACCTCCAGGCTGGCTGCATATGCCTTCAGTCGCGGGATGGAGTCGTCTTCCGGATCAATGGTGTGCGACAGGAAGCGGATGCCATCGTTTGTTTTAAAGGTGTTGTACACTTTCTTCATCTCCACGGTCATCTTCGGGCATATATTGGGGCACGACAAAAAGATAAAATCCGCCACGTAGATCTTCCCGGCAAAGGACTGTTCATTTACCGCCAGACTATCCTGGTCCGTAAACGAAAACGGCGGAACGACCGGGTAAATGGTGTCATACACCGTTTTCCCGTTATCCTGACGCGCTGTTACCGCGGGCTCGCCCAGTATGGGCAGCTTTTTCGCCGGCGATGCACATCCGGATACCAGTAAAGCAAGCAGGAGTATCTTCTTCATTATTTCATGACAAGTGTGTAAGCCGCCGGCTTTAATAAAAAGCTATCCTTGCAGGCGGAGGAGCAAAATCCGAGAACGGCGCCCTGATAATGTGCAGTATCATAAATCCCTGCCTTGATGGGCATCCTGCATACGGGATCTCTCCGGTTGGCCACGAGCGAGGTATCGTACTGAACTTCCTCCGGGGTTGCCGCCATTGAGGAATCGCTCGTTTCGTGGCTGGTGTTGCCGCCGCAGGCTGCCAGTGTAGTTATTAAAAATAATCCTATATAAGCCTTCATGCCTGTTTATTTTTCATTACCAGCCGCAAAAATAGGGATTAAAATGAAGGGAGGGGAAAAATGAACGGGACAATAGTTTAGAAAAAGGTTACTGGGGAGGGAGTAAAATGCGATATTAATAACAGCGCCTTTTATGAATTTACAAAATTGATAACCTGCTGTGCCCAGACAGGAACGCGCTCTGCAACAAACAGGATCTTTCCATTTTCCCAATAAAGTACCTTTTCAGGAATACGCCCCTCATTATTCCAGGGAATACTGTTATCATATAAGGTTACGGAGTCGAACTCCTTAAAAAAGGCGTAGAGGTTTGCATATCCGGTCTTAAAATTATGAATAATGGCATCTTCGGGTACTTTATGACCACCTGCCTTTACTCTTATTGACACGCGCTGGATACATTCTTCGACCGTGTTCATCCCCATAAATACAAGATGTACCTGGTATCCGGCAGCCTTAAATGCTCTCATGGAATAGAGGGGATCTTCAGCACTAAAGTTGGTTTCAAAAGCAAAGTTTCCGCGGGCGGTAATAGCCTTCTGCTTTGCCGTTTTAAAGATCTCTTCATTGACAAAGTTTTCCAGCGCATCGCTGCCTGTTTCAGGATATTTCGCCTTAAGCCTGGTCATGTGCTTGTCTCCGTCAAATACCCCAAAATCAGTAGCCGTCAATTCTGCGGAAAAAAGACTTTTCCCTGCTCCGTTAGGACCAGCGACAATAAACAACTTGGGCATAGCACTATTTTAATTGGCGTACTATTATTTCCGTGGAACTACGAAGACTTTGACGAATGAGAAATTTTCTGCCGTCGGGGTACTCGTGGATAAACTCGTTAGGCCGTTTACAGCTAGGGTCTTTGTATACAAGTGGAATATCCTTACGGGCATGGCTTCTCAGCGCCCTTTTCAACACTAACCTAAGTCGTGCTTCAAGAGGAGAAGTGGGGTCTGCGACCGTATGAATTGCTTTCCTGGCCATAACTGATACCTTTAAACGACTACAAAAATAACAATTATTCCCTAAATCCACTCCCCCTTCCCTTTATTCCCGGAATGCCGGCGGCGCCTCGCCCTGGACACTTTTTATTGCGTCAGTCACTGTTATCCAACCTTGTTTCAAGGGCAATAAGATATTATTCCTATACCAGGCCCAGGCATACGCCATTATAGGATAAGCCGTAGATAACCCGTATATAAGCCGTATATAAGCCGTAGATAAGCTGTACCTAAAGAGATACGGCTTATCTATAACTTATCAGTATTTTATCTAATGCTTTAATACGGAATTTACCAACCTGGCATCAGGGTGCCCCCTTCTTTGTACCTTTATTGGCTATGGATATAAGAGATGCCATTGCGCTGATAAATCATACACCGGTTACTGACGGAGCCCAAACCGTTTGGGCGGATCTTGGATGCGGGTCAGGTTTGTTTACCTATGCCTTAGCCAACCTGCTGGCAACTGGCAGCACTATTTACGCGTGGGACAAAGCACGCCCTGCGTTATCCGGCCTGCCCAATCCTCATCATATTACTATTCAACCGGGGCAACTGGATTTTCTGAAAGATGATATACCCGTATCAGGGCTAAACGGTATCCTGATGGCCAACTCCCTGCACTATGTACCCGGGAAGCCGGCCTTTATTAATAAAATAAGTGCGCACCTGCAGGAAAACGGTGCTTTTCTGATAGTGGAATATGAAACTACAAAAGCCAATCCCTGGGTACCCTACCCTGTGCCGTTCCATGCTTTAAAAGCATTGTTTCATCAGGCAGGATTTACATCTGCTGTGAAGCTGAACGAAAGACCTTCCCTGTATGGGTCCGGGCATATGTATGCAGCGATGTTCAGCCGCAGGATGCCGGGATAAAAAAACAGCAAGGCGGATGGTACCACCTTGCTGTTTTTACCGGGACAATCAGTGTGTCCGTACTATTTCAACCGGCCTATCCTGCTGATACCTTTAATACCACTGTGTATTTCCACTCCTCTTTTGAGGGTATTGGCAGCCACATCGTACTTAGCCACGAACCAACGGGCGTCGTCGGTTTTCAGCACTACATATACTTCGTTGCCGTTCTCGGTATAAGTGTCCATTGTAATCTGTACTTTACCTAATCCAAAACTGTTCAGGTCCTTGATTACTTTTTTATTGCGCACATCAATGATGTAAGAACCCATAAGGGCCAAACCGTTTTTAATATACACATGGTGATCCGAGCCGGCGTAGTCGCCCCAGCTAACGGCACCACTTATATTGCCCACTTCTTTCAGGTCATATGCGTAATCAGGATCTATTACGGTAGTGCCGCTTTTTATGCGCAGCAGGCCATATGTTTTATTTTTGCTGATGGTAGAAAAATAGTAATCACCGTTTTCATCTGTAAAGCTGGAGGAGCTGGCATACCAGGCGCCGGATACGTGGCCCAACCGGTTGTCCTTTAACAGTTTCACATTGGTTAAGGCCGGGTAATCGCAAACCAGCATATAGGCGGTATCCAGTTTGGTAATCCAGTCGTAATAGAAACCAATAAATACCTTATTATCCCTGATAGAAAAACTGGATGGCGTAAGCGGAATATCTTTTTTTGCCATTGGGTTTCCATTATTATCATAAATGGTAAAGCCGGGTACCGGGAACTTTACCGGGTTATTCGATTTAATGGTCATGGCTGCGGTATCAATAATATACAGGTTCTTTTCAATGACATCTTCTGCCTGGTTATATTTTACTTCCCAGCTGAGAAAGTTTAAACCACTGTTATTGAAAAAGGTTTTCATCATCCCTAGCTGCCAGGATCCTGCACTGGCCACTATATTACCCAGCTCTTTATATTTACCGTTGATGATCCGTTGTTTACTGATAATGTTACCATCCTGCGTATAATAAAAACTACCCTGGTAAAAAACGCTGTAGATATCTGCCCAGGAAGTAATATTATCCGGCTCAATACCGGAGTTCACCGGGCTAAGCAGGGTATCTTTCATGAGATCGGCGGTGGTTAATGTATAATAGTTCTCACTGCTGGATGAATTGCCTACCGTCACGAAAATAGCGTACTCCTTTGTTTGTTTCGTATCATCCGGTTTATTGCCGGTATCGGGCGTTTTACTGCATGATTGTATGAATGGCATAGCGAATGCAGTTGCCAGTAACATACCTGCTACATTTAACTTTTTCATTTTGTTATTTTATATTAAATATTGAACTACATTAATGATACTCTCAGCTTTACATAAAAAGCACGTCCGGGTTTCTGCAACCTGAAATTGTCGTATACCCTTTCATCTGTAAAGTTTCTCGCCTCCATAGAAATGTTGTATACATCCTGTTTCCAGCTGTAAGCCAAAATGAGGCTGTGTACAGTTTGCCCCGGGACAAAGTTTTTACTGCCAGGACTGCCTAATTTTGCCCAGGTGAGATAAAACCAATGCATGTACTGATACATATAATTTAGCTGTATCCTTGTTCCCTTTCCAACCAGGTCGCGTTTGCCGAGCATTAAACTGGCGTTGCCATACATCCACGGGCGATTGGGCAACTGCTCCTTATAGGTAAGACTGATCTGTGAATTGGTAGAATCGGTATACTTCCAGTTATCCACTGCTTTATCATAGCTGATGTTAGCGGAAAGACTTACCATATCCTTATAGCCGTACCTGGCCTCCGCCTCAAAACCATAGAGTGTTACGCCGGGGAAATTGCGGCTTTGGGTGTGAATATTATCCGATAATACCTGTGATGCGATGTAATCTTTAGAATTCCTGTAAAATGCCGATGCATCCAGGTTGATAAAATGCTCTCCTATAAAATGATTGTGATAGGCGCCGAGGTTGAAGTTGTCGCTACGCTCCGGTTTCAGATCGGGATTGGATACTACAAACTGTCCATTACCAAACAGGGCGGTCATCTCCGGTAAATTATATCCTCTTTCCACGGAACCTTTTATTCCCCAATCCGGCGTAATGCGGTAACGAAGCGCCAGTGATCCGCTGGGGAACCCGAAGAAATCTTTACGGGTATAAATTTCGCCGCCAACAGGTTTCCCGGCATCGTCAAACACTCTCCCGTCTAATGTTGCTTTGGTGGTCATACCGTAATATTTAAAGGATGCCACACTGATCAACTTCTTCTTCAGCCATTGTCCCTGCCAGGCCAGTCCTATGATATGTTTGCCCTGTTTACTGGGTAAGCCCGAAAGATCTTTTTTATTGGGATTGGTTTCGGCTTCGTCATATATCTTCCGCCGGGTTGTATTAAATGTATAGTTCAGGTTAAGACTGTGATTATTTTCTTTATCAAGATTATAATTAAAGTTGGCCCTTGCCGTATAGCTATTATCAAAATACTTTGTAAATACTTCGGGAATCCTCTCTCCTCCGGCGTTGGCGGCCCAGTGACCGGTCCAGTCGTAGCGATACAGGGCTGTATCCCTGTTCACGTCTTTATTGCTGGAATAGTTTGCATAGAGATTGGCAAATAACCCGGGAACGATAAAATTATCTTTCCGGTATTTGATGGTTGGCATGAGATATTTGTTTTCCGTCCAGAAGCCTCCCATTACTGAATTAACGGTAGATCCCAGCTGATGCTGCTTCTTATTTTCTCCATAGGTAAGGCCGATGGTGAACCAATCGGCCCACTTTACTTTTTCATAGCCTACTTCTACTTCTCCCATGGCGGAACGGTAGGTATCGTAAAAACGCCTGGCTTTATCGATGCTTACCTGTCTGTACGTGCCGGTTGCCTCATCACGCTTTACAATGCGCAAATCCACGTTGTACACGGAGTCGCTGTACATCATATAATTATTATCGGAGTAGTTATAATAGGTGCTGGCTCGTAGTTTCAGGCCGGTTTTACTATCCCTGATCCCGCCTGTAAGCGCTACCTGGTGGGTATTGAAAGAGCCATAGCTATAACTGGCGTCTAAAAATTTACGGTTCTTTTGTTTCGTAATAATATTAACGGCGCCTCCCATCGCGTCTGATCCCAGGTGAGCCGGCACAACACCTTTATATACTTCGATCCGGTCTATCAGGTTTACGGGGATATTGTTCAACGTCATTGAGCTGCCGTATTGATCCATAGGGATATCATCAATATAAATTTTGGCAGCCAGTCCATTAACCTGGAAAGTAAAATCAGACCCAACACCTCCCGACTCTCTTACCAATACGCCTGTAGTACGTTTTAACACCTGATTAATATCTGTTGATATGTTACCATATTCGTTGACGTCTATCACATTTACATTAAACCCCGATTCTTTCAGCTGTTTTACTTTATACTGATTATTACCGGTTCCTGCAACGATGACCTCATTCAGCTGGCGATTATCTTCCGTTAATGTAAAATCAATATGGGTGGACTGCCCTGCTTTCAGATAAACATCCCTTGTTTGCGGACGATATCCGATGGATGATACATATACCGTCACCTTACCCGACCGGCTGGTACTGATATCATAATTACCAACGGAATCTGCAATTGCGCCCGCATATTGTTCGTTGTTTATTTTAATAGATGCGCCGATCAGCGGTTCTCCCAGTTTGCTTTTTACCTCGCCGTAAATATGACTATCTGTTTTGGTTTCTTGTTGTTGGCCCATAGCAAGGTCGGTTACCAGGAGCAAAAGTCCTGATAATAGCAATGTAGAAATATGTTTCACCTTCTTTTACACTTAAAATTTAAAAAATCGACAGATACTATATTCAGATAATGATGGTGGTATAGCCATTATATTTAGCATTGATCTTCGCCGCATCCAGCTGGCTGTTTATACCCGTTGCAATGGCTTCCGGAACCGGCGCAGATTGTTGGGAATAGAGATATTTACGGTTACCGCTTTCCCGGTGTTCCGTGATAAATCCTGCTACATAAGTTCTTTTTCTTCTGCACAGAAATCTGATCATACCACTCCCTTTCTCACTACTTGTTTTTAAATACACCCATATATCCTCCCCTTTCTGGTTATTAATGATCAGAGAATTTGTATACAGCAGGCAGTTTTTATTGTCCACATACCTTAATCCACTGTTTGCCGATTCGGACAATAAAAGATTCCCGATATGTTGCTGCGCCAGCAAGTTGCTCCGTGTGTTATCAATCACTACATAAGCGCTTTCGGGAGGCAGCCTGTTAAATCTATTCCATGAAATGATACCTGCACTGAAAAGCAGGAGCAAACAGGCAACCATCTCCACATATCTTCTTCTCCGTTCCCCGCCTATGGTACGTTTATGAATCTGCTTCCACATACGATGTTTCGCATCCTCACTATCGCCTGCTGACCGGTTGCCGCTAAAAGTGCCTGATTTCAACAACCATTCCTCCACGGCTTGTTTTTCCTCCTCATTGCAATGTTCATGATAGTACCTGTAAAGCAAGGATTTGTTTACGTTCATAACAACATAGTATCGAATACCCGCAGGATGTCCCGGTGCTTTTTTCTTTTTATTTTGCTTATGACACTTTAATGTCTTTCCCTGTTTAATTTTCCCGAATGCGAAAGTCTTTTTCCCGAATTGTAAAACGCCGTATGTGCAATGCGTTTACTTTTATGCCCGGCAGCATTTTTTATCAAAAATATTTCAATCATGCTTTGTGGTTAACAATGATCCTGTATCTAAAAGATCTACCTTCATTATTGATGAAGCATCTTTTGTTGCGCTATATAATCGTTACTGGTATGACGCATTATCATTAGCGCGGCAACTGATACAAGATGACTTTGTTGCAGAAGATATTGTACAGAACATTTTCATTTCACTATGGAAAAGAAAAGACTCCCTGCGGATTGATCAACCTGTTGGACACTATATAAAACGTTCTGTAAAATATGCAGTGGCTGCCTATATCCGGGACAGGTCGAAGAAAGAAACCATTCCCCTGGCATCACTGCCGGATGTTGTTCACACCACCACCGACGCTCCGCTGCTTCACAGGGAACTGCTGAGCAAACTGACTGGCTTTATTGAACAACTACCCGACCAAAACCAGAAAGTATACCATATGCGTTTCAACCATGCGTTGAACAATCCACAAATAGCCAGTTTACTGGGCATCTCTGAAAAAACGGTCCGCAACCAGCTTTCGCTTGCACTTAGGCGTATACGGGCCTATCTTATAAAAGAAGGGTATTAACGTTGTTTGTGGTGCGATGAAAATTTGTGGGTGAAAATTTGCCGGATAAAGAAATATTTTTAATTTAGGGCCTCCTTCGGGATGTAGCGCAGCCCGGTAGCGCGCTTCGTTCGGGACGAAGAGGCCGCTGGTTCGAATCCAGTCATCCCGACTAGGCTGGACAGGATAGCATAAATGCTATCCTGTCTTTTTTTATTTCCGCCTGTAATGCTGTTCAGGCTTGCAAATAGCGAAGATGGAGAGTTGTATTTTGATAAGTATGTAAAAGTAAAAGAATCTTATAGAGAGGAAAAACGTAGCGAGCTTTTGCAAAAAGGAGAAGTATTATTCAATAATACAAATAGTCAAGAATGGGTAGGTAAGTCTGCCCTGTTTGACCTGGAGGGAGATTATCTTTGTTCTAACCATATAACTAGAATTGGTGTAAAGAGGGATATTATCTTACCAGAGTATCTTTGGATAATTCTGAATTTGTATCAAAGACATGATGTTTTTTACAATATATGTACAAATTGGAATAATCAATCCGGTGTGAATATTGAACTGTTGAAAAGCGTAAAGATCCCCGTGCCAAGTATTGAGGAACAAGAGCTGATCATTGAAATCAATCGTAAGCGAATAACAACAGCTAAGGAGTTAAGGAAGGAAGCCGATAAAATATTGGAAGAGGGGAAGGACAAAATTGAAAAGCTGATTTTAAATTGAGAATGGAAACGGTTTATCAAGTTATATATAGTCCACAGGTAGCCATAAAGCAGAAGCTTAGCGAGTTGTTAATTGATGCCTATCAACAATACTATACGGAAATTAAAGACCTTAATGGCTTAACACTCATTGAGGTTCTGTATTTTAATCAAATATCTAGTGACTATTATTGTCTAGGGTTCTCGCTGGCACACGATAGCAGCAATGTAAATGCTAATGATATTAAGATGCTATTTGAAGATGGCATGAACGATGCAGAGTTCATCGATGCCGTATTTAAATTTCAGGATCCATTTCTCAACCAACATCTTGAGAAGTTGTATAATGAGATCCATAATATTGAATTAAGACTTCGTGAAGTAATATCCTTCATCTTTACCGATACTTACAAACAGGATTTTTATAATGTACTATATGAGCTTAATATCAAGCCTATGTACGATGATGATAAGCTCAATAAAGATCCAGTAAAAAGAAGAGAATATTTAAAAAAGAAATTAGAAAATGAATTTTTTTATCTTCTATTCTCGCATTACATTTGGTTTAATGATTTAGCGAATATTGACATAGGTAATATCATAGCATACTTACAAAAAAATATTGACTTTGACGGATTTAGACAAAAAGTACTGAGTCGAGGAATTAATAAAGAGGTATACGAGGATTTTATCACATCTCTAAAATCTAACCTCAATAATATTTAAAAGGTAAGAAATTGTGTCGCACATAATCGTGCGCCCCTTAAAAAAGAGATGGATGATTATATTTTGTCTTATCAAAGAATACAAAAAGATATTGATACTTTTTGGGAGAATCGAAATATTGAAATACAAACTATTTTACCTAGTAACGAATATGATGATTGGGAAACGGTTGTATGGAATACTATAGATCTTTACTTGTCAAGAGTTGAGTGGAATGTTGATGAAGGTAAAATTACAATCCCTGAGAACAATCAAGAGGGGGCTTCCTGTTTAGATTTTACTTCTATTAGTCAACTGGTCGATTTCTTAGGGCAAAAAGCGCGAGTGGTAGCTAATTCCTACTTTATTGGAGAGAGGGAATATTTAAAGACCGAATTTGATCCTAATAAGATAATAGACACAGTTTTGCCCAAATATCGGATTCAACTTTTAAATATGGGTTGGTACTAATAAAATGAATTTAGATATAACAAATATAAACTGGCCTGACGTGTATTGAAATAAATAAATAAATCCTGTTTCCCTAAAATAGTAAGTAACATAAACCCCCTGAATTTATGACTAATCAACCAAATAAATTCGACCCTCAAATTATCACTGATAGGAAAGAGTATATTTCTCTATTTGACAATTTTGAAGGAAATAAGCAAGAAGTATTTAAGCAAATTCTCGATATTAGGAAATTTGAAATTGAATTGTATTGGAAACGCACTACTTTTTTTTGGACGATCATAGGATCTGTTATTGCTGGCTACTTTATTGTTTTTTCTAAAACGGATAGTAATCAAAATTCTCTCAAAATACTTTTCTCGTTGTCTAATCTCGGACTTGTTTTTTCAGTTGGCTGGTATTTTGCCAATAGAGGCGCAAAATTTTGGCAAGTGAATTGGGAGAAACATGTCGACATTATGGAGGATGACATAATTGGCCCTCTTTACAAAACAACAATAAATAAAGAATATTATCGAAAAAAATTTTTCCATTTACTCTCCCCCTTCCCCTTTAGTGTTTCCAAGATTAATCAGGTTCTTAACGTAGTTTTAATTGGATTTTGGGTTATTATTATTATGGACCTATTCATGAGTAATTTAACCATTGAATTATCTTCTATTGAAAGCTATTACTCCTTTTATTCGTTATTAGGACTTGCGACTTTTATCTCTTTGTTTTCATTATTCGCTTTTACGCAGACGGGAATTAATAATCTCTTCAAAAAGGAAAAACAATTAAAGTCGACAGAAATAAATTTTGAAAAGCGTGGTTTAAAGCAAACACCGAAAACTAATGAGTAGGTACTATGGTGTTTTTAGCTTTGTTCATTTTAATACTAATTATAATATATAATAATAAATAAAATTATGTAAGTATGGAAGTTTTTTTTGATACAAATGCATATAGAAATCTTGTTCATGGTCTTTCCATAGGGGAAGTCGTTGCATTAACGAATGATATCAAGAAGGCAGAAGAAGTTTTGGGACATACAGCAATCGCAAGTACAGTTGTGTCTATGGAACTCATCCAACACCTCCTGGATGGTGATGCCGCAAAGGATGACTGTTACAAGGCTCTTAACAATTAAAATGGCACTATGAAAGACATAAATGACTATAAACTTACCGACACTGTTACTGTAGGTGAAGTTCGATATTGGTTGGCAAATCGAGATGATACTGCAAAGAAGAAGATCATTATGTTGATAGATCACCGATTTACTAATAGATATATTAAGCATCTAAGTACAATAGATAGTGGCTTTTTAATGATGGCAATATCATGTCTGACGATTGAAACCTTAGAATCTTTTAAACAAGGAGAAAAAAATACAAATGGGAAAAGCAAGAAAATGTTCAAGGACTTTTTTCTATCGGAGAAATCTCACTTCCCTGATTTTTCAGGAATTTGCAACGATTTCTATTCAGATATTCGTTGTGGTATTCTTCATCAAGCGGAAACTACCAATGCATGGAGAATATTGAGGACTGGGCCGTTATTAATTGAGAGTGATAAAGTTATAAATGCTAGGAGATTTGTAGAAGCATTGGAGAAAAGTATTGAAGACTATATTAAAAGGCTTCAAGGTGAAGACTGGAATTCTGTCATTTGGAAAAATGCCATTGTGAAAATAGAAGACATCTGCGATAACTGCGAGGAAACCAAATAATGTTATGGGTCTTCCAAACTCTCTTTACTAATAGCCTGTATAAAAGGCTCAGATGAATTCGGAGTGCTAAAAATGGAATTCTTTGAAATAATGTTTTCCCGCATTTTTAGGGTTTCCTTAAATTACCTGCTGTCTAACTCCTAAAAAATATTCTTGTATTCGTCTTCATTAGATGGTATACTAATGAACACCTGGCCTGATTTAGCTTTACTAAAATTTATCTGGAGAAGTATTAGGTTTTTCAAAGAATATTAATTAAATTTATTTTGACTGTTTCTTATCATCAGAATATCCCCAGCTATGAAAAGTGAGGCTTTATTAGTATATAAATCCATCCCGTATCATGCAGAAAATAGGCACTATGCAGCATCCCATAGTCTAATAACCTTTACATGCGGTCAATATATTGTAAATCCCAGATAGGATGTATAAAAAGCTTTTTGGAAAACTCAAATGTTCTGATATTCTACCTACATCTTATCGGTACAACAATATGGTCAATTTTCGAATATTCTTCCAACTATTGCTGGATAATATTTAAAACCCCCAAAGCATTTTACAGATGGTACTTAATATCGTTTTTTTTTACCATAAAACTTATAAAAATGAAGCCCCTTACATCATTATTCGCTTGCCTATGTATTTCACTTGTCTATTCTTCCTGTAAACCGAAACCTACAGAGTTGGTATTCAAAAGCCCACGACAAAGTCTTGTAGATTCAGTAAATGCGGCAATATCAGATTCCACCAGCCCTGGTGATATAAGCCAGCCGGGATCCAAAGGTGCTCAATGGAGGGCATGGATTAAATGGTTTAAAAACTGTCCTAAGAATGCAACCTTCAAATCAGATATAGTATACTTAGGTCCATCTAACTCTAGGGATTTAGGTTATATTCTATCGAAAAATAAAAAGTATGATAGATGGGATTTTTACAAAGTTGGTGATACAGCTAAGTTTTCTGACTTTATTCATTTTGACAGAGATGTTCAGCAGTGTGACGTGCGGAAAATATCAGACTTCTCCTTTGACATGCTGATAGATGCTAACCTTTGGCAAACAGTTAATGCCGAATTGGGAGGGCTAATAAAGAATGCGAAAGATGTTAAAATAAATGCAGGCACCTGGCATATTGAAAGTTTGGAAACAGGACCATTTTCAATGTACTTGTCAACAGCAGAAAATAAAAACATCCCTTTTTATAGGAAATCTATGTTGGATGATGGAAATGTGATCATTACAAAAGTATTGAAAATGTCTGGCTTTGATATAAGTATTGCTTCAAAAGATTCTATTAGTGCTGGTCTGAAAGCAACCCTGGACAATGGTTTTAACGTCAATGTTGTGCCTACCGATAGTTCAAGAAAAATAGGCTTTAGCTTAAATTTTAAGCGTGTAGCTAAAGACACACTCCGTGTTGTATCAACTGGTCAAGTTGTATTATTTGCGCAGATTTCAAAAGGTGAAGACGTAATCAGGTAGTATGGTTAGTAAACTTTTTCCGTTCAGGATGGCGAAACTGCTGCTGTTAGTGTTAATTACACTTTCAAAATTATGTTTTGGTCAATCCTTATCTGGTCTAGCCCCGGAAGATTATAATTTTCTGGCATATAATAAAGCAAAGGGAACAGTTACCACAAACTCATTGCGAAATAGTGGAAAACGGCTGGACGTGCCTCTTGACACTTATCTCCCAATGGTACTGGATCAGGGAAATCAAGGGGCATGCACAGCCTTTGCTGTTACAGAAGCATTGTCGATTAGAAGAAATTATCTGGATGGGCAGACTCGCTCCAATACGGATAAAATGACCCTCTACAGCCCCTCTTATTTATGGACATTAGGTCGTCAGGAAAAGAGTATGGGTATTATATCCTGTGATACGGGGATATCATATTCGACAGCATTTTTATGCCTCATCAAATATAATTTAGTCAAATGGAAGGACTACCCTTATCCGGTAGATTGCCATTCAAGTTGTCCCCCCTCAGTTTTGACAAAAAAAATTACTAATAAGCAATTCAGTTTTGAAGAAGTTAAAAGGGATGTCGATGCATATAAAAATCAATTAAAACTGGGAAATCCTATTTGTATTTCAGCCTATATTGATGATGGATATTATTCGGCATGTGAAAGGAAAGATGGCATCTGGTCAAACAAGTTTGTGGCTCAGGAAGAACATGCTATGGTTATAGTAGATTATGATGATGATAAAAAATGTTTTAAAGTATTGGATTCACATGGAACCCAAAACGGAGATAACGGTTTTATTTGGCTTAGCTATAACTTAGTTAAAGGAACTGAGAACGGAGTGGTTTTTAATGCTTTTACTGTATCATTTGAAAACAAATTGCTTGCAGGGCCAACCAAAAATATCTCGACTCCAGGAGCACCTTTTTCCAAAGACATGAATGTCTCAGGAAAATACGTTGATTCTTCTTTTATTGGAACTATTACAGACAGAAATGGACATGGCTTGTCTGGAGTATCAGTAACCGCTCAGGGAACAAAAATCGGAACAGTTACTAATTTGGATGGAAAGTTCAAATTGTTAGTTGACCCAATGGCGACACTTAACGTGTCATATACCGGATACTCCGCACAGCAGGTAAAATTGGGCTACGAAGAATCCGAATCTTATCCAACAGGTAGCATAATCAAATGGACAAAGCCTAATTATTATAGAATTTTCAATGGAGTCAGATTTGGTATAGTTCAGATTGACAAAGGAAAAAAGACTGTTGTGATGTCTGTCAGGGATGATAATACAGATCTGGATTTGGTGAATAATTTTGAAATTGGCCTGGGAGAAGTTGTCGATGTTGAAGTTAAAGGTTTGCATTTCAACCTTAAATTGGAAGGTATCCATAATGCTGGAAATTTTTTCAATATTAAACAGCGAAAAGCAGCATTTATTAATTATACTCTTTTAAATAAGGTAGCTCTTGTACAGTATTTCTAAGGTAGCCCTCTGGGAAGTTCAATCTAAGTTTCGTTACTTAATATAACTTTAAAGTCGGTAGTCAATTGCTTTTGTATATTAATTAACCTGTTTGTCTAATATGAAAACATACATAGCTGACATTATTCCCAAATTCAAAGATTTAGCCCAAAGCTACATAACATTACATTACATTACATTATTAACTAATTAGTACTGGGCTGTAATTAACGAGATTACATCTTCAAAAACCGGCTGCATCTTTCGAGTAAACGGTTAGTTACTTATTGTAATAAATGGGAAAGTATCCAAAAGTAAGTGGGCATTTAGAAAAAATGCAATCACTCAAATAAAACGGCCACTATCAAGTGGTTTCGGTAATGGGGGCTGTGCCTTGTTGACACTTTTGTGGTTTGTGACTTCATATGAACAGTAGTGCTAAAAATCCCCGCCATTGCCGCCGAAACCTGTGACAATCAAATAGACAAGCAACAATGATAACTGAACAAATATTGATAGGTCGTGTTTCAAACTCTTTTATTGTTATCTGTCGAATGCCCACTTTTGTATAAGTTTACCGTGATTACTATAAAATGTGTCTATTTTGATCAATTTTCGATTAAGCCTGATAAGGTTTAATATTTAGCGGTAAAGGTTTTGAGGATTTTTCATTTCTCGCAGCATTAGTCTTTATAAGGAATTATATCAATTCTTTTAATAAGGTAGTTATCAAATTCAACCAAATGCTGTGTTTTATAATCATCTTTTACTGCCGCGTTCAAATCCCTAACTATCACGTGGACATCGATCAAAACGTCTTCGCTTTCTAGTACTGAGAATGAGATAGGCTGTATATTTTCCGTTGTAGTTTTCCAAAGCTCTTTCCAATTACTTTTAACTGCTGCCTGACCTTCAAGGAAGGTTTTTGGATCCGAGGTTGGCCAAAGCACATTTTCATGTAAGTGGGCAAGGGAATCGTTAACTCGTTTTTCATTTAATGCCGAATAAAAATTTGCAATAATTTTTACCCTTTTACTCCATTGATTTTTAAAATCCTCCTCTTCTTTCATTTTTGCCAATTCCTCTGGATTATTCTTAGTCCATATCCAGCCTTCCAATAATTTAAAGATAGCTTGAGATATTGCTAACATACATTGAACTGCTTCCAGCCTGGATTCGTCTGGAACATATTTATCGTACTTACTAACCCTTCCTTCAATAATTCTGCTATCTGGATCTTTAAGTCTACTTGATGTGAATATGTGCTTTTTACTAAAATGAATAAACCCTGAAGTTTCTTTATATACATTTAACATCCATTCATAATCAATAGATGCTAAAGTTGCGAGGTGTTTGTCTTGCATTAAAACTCCATTCTTATCTTTTAACTTATCAATACGATCCCCTTTCATGACATCTGATACAAATTTATTGATATCAGAGACTTGCCATACTGCAAAAAATTGTAGATAAGTATCTAGGTATGGTCTTACTAAATGAGACGCAGCAATAAAATTTTGTTGTCTAATTAAAGTGCTAAAGCCAGAGGTTAACGATAACGCTCTGTTTACAATTCCAATTGCGTAAATGTCAAGGAGAAACATATTTGAATCCGGAAGCATCATTTGCTTAGCGTAATCTTGAAATTGAACTTCTAGTAAGTCTATTTCATTCAGAGATTGATCAATTTCACCTTTTAAATTCTCCATAGCTTAATTCTCTATTTTTATAATGTCACATCATAATGTACGGAGAAATTCTTAGGTTCTCAGGATGAAATCAATAAATTTTTCGCCAAATTCTGTGATTGTCATATATATAAAAGGGCTTCCTCCAATAGTATTACCCGCAAAATTATCTTTTAATAGACCTTTCGATAAGAGAATTTGTTTATAATATAGGAATGTATATTCATCAAGGTTATAGAACGTAGGCATCTTGATTGCATCAAGCTCCTTGATTTCGACTTTTAACTTCTTTATAGCCAGATCGGTATCCTGCCGCTGCCGGTTAACCGTATCAAAATCGTTGGCAACCCCTTTTTCCTTCAACGCCATTTCCCTGACGACTTTTCCATTCAGAACTGGTAGATCCTGTTCCAATTTATATAACCTGATATTTTTCTCACTAAATTCTCGTTTGAATATCTTATGATGCTTTAGAATTATTACAGTAACGTCGTTCAAGTCATTAGCCAGGTCCAGAAATATCTCTGCTTCATCAATTTCAACTTCTGCATTTTCCATAAAATTTAAAAGGATGTCCCTGAACCGAGAATGCTTTTCAGAGGATTTAGTTGCAGTAACACGTCTTAGAACTGATTCAAATAGATCGCCAAAATCTTCAGTTTTCAGATCAGCATTTGCTTCAATTTTATTATTGGTAAGATATTCCGAAAGCTGCGAAACAAAATTATTAAATCGCTCCTGCTTAATTCTACTGCGTAATTCTATATATTCATTGATAAATGTTCCACCGGGAGTAGCACTAAGGATTAATTTTAGAATACTCGCATTAACTTCTTTTGCAACTACTTTATCCTCTAATTTAAACATAGCTAAAAATATATGAGATTATTAAATATTTAAACTGTTTAATAAGAATATATTGCTGATGATATAATCGGTTTGTTCGTGGCATGGCATCCCCCAAACATTTAAATGATTGCTAGGTTTGTCGATTGCGCCTTTCCTGCCAGCGGGGTTTTCTAAACATTCATGATGTTGTTTCGAATAAAGAAATAAGATAAGCATATTCGTTGATCTAAAAATAGGACGATCAGTTCAGATAGGGTAAGAATTTTGTCATTTTGTGCTGTTTCAGGCGTGAAACCGCCCTATAATGGTCAAATCCTCCATGATAAAGTTCGAAATGTGTCCAGTTGCCCGACTGGGAAAAGCTAAACTCACTACTAGAGCGAGTTGGGCTTTTTTTTGTCATTTTTCTAAATTTTGCAATTAACTCATTGCTAATTAGTTTAGGTTCGAATCCAGTTGAGGTCTTTAACCTCAATTTCTATTTTTAATCCTATCGGGATCTTCGAACGGAAAGTTTTCTTCCATGTTTTTGTATATTTATTACATAAATCCATACTTATTATGGAGGGTTGACGCATTGAATCAATCTGTTTGTTAGCGGCTAGTCTTTGATGACAGTGCTAACATAAAGCAACTAATAAGAAACAAGTGACATTTCAAATAATAACTAATAATAGAAGACCGACACATTTAAGAGTTATCAACCGACTGCTGGACACTTCTGACGAGGTAATTATCTGTGTGGCATTTCTTAAAAGGTCAGGACTGGACTTAATCCTCGACCGACTTTCAGAGAACTGTACTTTTTATGTCGGAACTGACTATTATTTAACCGAACCTTTAGCGATTAAAAAACTACTTCGGAATGGAAGCAAAGTTTACTTGACTAAGAAAGTGAAGTCAACTTTTCATCCAAAAATTTATTATTTCAGACAAGGCAACAATATTTCAATTTTGGCGGGTTCTGCAAACATCACTGGTGGCGGTCTTGACACCAACTTTGAAGTTTCAGTTCTTATTCAAATTGAAAAAAATTCTTCGGTGGACAAGGAGTTTAAAGCAATGATTGAAACTTATTCCTCTAACTCTACTCAAATAACAGGTGATATTCAATTAAGCCAATATGAAAGAGAGTTTGATACTTACAGAAAGAAACATAGAAAAGCCGATAAGGAATTTAAGGACGAAATTGAAAACACTCACAAACTTGATTTATCACAACTCGATAGGTTTGTTAAGGAATATGTTGCTGACAGTGGGCTTGAGCGCTTTGCTGAAAGAATAGAATATTACAAGACGGCAAAGAGATTAATGAATAGCATCACAAAAAACAACATCACTTCGCCAAATGACTTTCTTTATTATTATGAAGACATTGCAAAATCATTTCACTCGTCTGGATTATTAAGAGGGAAAAAAACTTTAGCAAAGAAATACAAGACAATTATTTCGATCATAAGAATCATTCAGGAAAATAAATCAGCAGATCCAGTTTTAGTTTTTTCTAAAACACTCCCGCTTATGCATTCAGTAAAAGGATTTGGCGGAAATGCATTGACGGAAATAATGAATACTTACAACCCAAATAAGTATTCAATAGCAAACGGTAGGACACTAAAAAGTTTATCAAAGTTGGGATTTGCTGAGTATCCCACGGCAAATAATTTCAGCGTTGATACATACGAGGACTACAATACATTGATAACTGAAATTGCGATTGCGTGTAAGTTCAAAGACCTTGGACTAGTTGACCATTTTTTAAGCTGGTATTACGAAAACTATGCGAAGGAATAAAAATGGTGTAAGGTACCATATGAATTTACCATATACCTATAAGGCTGATAACATTCACCACGCTATAGTCAATACTACTGAGATAAAACGAGATATATTAAAGGTTGTCTTGATCCGACATCAATACGTATATGATTAATTCGTAAGCATATTGAAATATAAATTCTTACATTCAGGTAGCAATGATCCAGATCAGAAGATGCCTGTTTTTGGCCAATATTTTGTAAATTGAGTCTACTGTTATGATTAGGTGTGACTTTCAATTTGATATCCTAATACCTCATTGTAAATGACCCAAAAAAATAAAACAATGTCTAAATCTACAATTGGGTTTGTTTATGTGCTAACGAATAAATCAATGCCAGGCTTGGTAAAAATCGGCTATACTAGAGACCTCGTTGAAGACAGGGCAAAAGCCTTGTTTAAAACTGGAGTGCCTTCTCCATTTGAGGTTGAATTTAGGGTGATAAGTGCTTTTCCTCAATTTTTAGAGGCGTTAGTTCATGAAGACTTAGAATATTGTAGGGAAACCAATACGCGAGAGTTTTTTAGGATATCCCCTGAAGAGGCTATTGATTCAATTTTGTCAAGTCGTCAATTTATTGATGGAATAAGCACTCATGATTTAGCTCCCAAACTACTTATTAATAAAGGAGATCATGCTTTACTATCTCTGAAGGCAGGCCAGCTATTTGTGGTTATCTCTTTTCCTGATGGAAAGCAAGAGATCAGTGATGTATGGCAAGCACATACAAATGGAGACACACTTGAATTATTAGGAACAGATGCAAAGTATACAAGTTCATTTGCCAATAATGAGCCTTTTTCATTAGATGATCCATTGCCATTTTTTAACAGGACTGGCACCGCAGAAAATGACGGAATGATTGGAAAGGAGAGATTACTACCAGGTGACCGTTTGCTATGGATGGACGATTCTGATCCAGATAAATTCAAATTTGTTTTTTATGAGATGAATACTTATTGTCAAATCATCGCCCGTACACGACAACCTAAAATAGGTGATAACGGCATGCCGCTAGTTCTAAATGATTTGACGAGAGATTTTAATTCCATTCCTATAAAAAAATGTGTACTAGAAAAGTTGACACTTGGCTTACCGAAAGTTCTGGCAGAAAAACTAGTAAATGGTGAAATAGAAATGGAAAATGCTGCATTGGAGAGACCTATTGCAGAAGATTGGTTGCCTGCGTTATTAAAAAAAAGTAAAAAGAGAAGTTCAAGATAATCAGAATTGTGCAATTGTGATTTAAAGTGAGTTTTTTCTACTACTTAGTAGAACCCAACATCTGAATTACGCCAAAATAGCTCACCCCGGATGTTTGTTGCACCATAATATTCGATGTTGCAAACTCTTGTTATGTTATGAAACTAAGAGAAATGTCATGTGATTTAATGCTAAGGCATCCGAATAAATCGGCAAGCAACTAGATAAGGCAGTAGTTAAATAATAATAACCTATTACTTAATCCAATAGTAATAGAGGCTTTATTT
Organism: Chitinophaga ginsengisegetis; assembly: GCF_900168065.1. Classification (GTDB taxonomy): domain Bacteria; phylum Bacteroidota; class Bacteroidia; order Chitinophagales; family Chitinophagaceae; genus Chitinophaga; species Chitinophaga ginsengisegetis. The sequence continues at coordinate 1,265,189 of NZ_FUZZ01000001.1, forward strand.
CATAGCTAATAATTTTTGTGCTGATTTCTGATGAAAACTATCAATTCTGATTAAGTCTGCCACAAAAAAGTTCGAAATGTGTCCAGTTGCCCCGACAATTTTTATCTTGTTTTCCGAAACCCGCTCCCAGAGCGGGTTTTTTAGTTCGAAATTATTTTGACGGATATTATAATTAAGCCATTCTATTGCTAATTAATGATTGTATGGTTCAAGTCCTGTCAAGTCGCATGCTAAATTACTGTCCTTTCCAGCATCTTACTTCTAAGCCATAACTTTTTTGTCATTCCGTAGAGTCACCTAATCTTGCCGGATTGCATTGAAATAATGTATCAAGCAATATTTTCGTGACGGGAATACCAGTTCCACATCCAATATCCAATACTACGGAACCTCTATTAAAGGTTGGGGCCCAGGCCCGGATAGTTGACGAACCTATTCCATTTACTGCCCGCCCTCGCCCTTTAATATATATTTCTGTAATGCCTTCGTAGCCATTTGATTCATCAATCATAGACCAGGTTTAAACTAAAAATACTTATGTCTATTTAATTTTTCGAAAATTTATCTTTAATACTTCGTAAAAAGCCGCTTTCCCAAAAGCCGATTTCGTTGGCGATTTTATGGAACACCTGGAAGTGTTCATTTGCTTTTAGCGTTTTATTTATAAAGTGAGCAGCCACATAATCAATGGCATCTTTAGAAAGCATACCACCAAAGGCCAATATTGAGTTTCGTCCATCGGTTCCCTGGAGTTTGCCTGCTTTCGGGTAATTAGATAATTCTTTTAATTACTTTAACGACATTGATATTACCACTTTCTCAGATGGACTTTTCCATCAACTTCTCCAGCAGGCATAAATTCTAAGCCAATATACCGTCACTATGACCTCTTTTTTGCAGACTTTTAAAAAAAGAACTAAAAAATGTAACTTTTGATGATTTCAAATTGTCTCCCTTATAGATATGAACCCAACGCTGTATGATAAGTTCCTGAGTAGTCAATCCAAACTGTACAGGTTTGCCTATTCGCTTACTAAAAATGTGAGCGATGCCAGGGATATTCATCAGGATACTTTAATTAAAATATGGGAAATGCGGGAACAATGGGGAACATGGGAAAACTTTGAAGCTTACGGGATGCGGATCACCCGGAACACTTTTTTGAATTTTCAAAAGGCCCGGCAGCGGCGGCGCTACGCAGAGCTGGATAACCTCTCAGAGAAACCACAGCCTAACGAGGTTGAAACACATATGGTAATTGATGATCTCAGGTACCAGTTCTTTCGCATGATTCAACGGCTGCCACAGCTTCAACAAGATATCCTGTATTTAAGGGAAGTGGAGGAATTTGAATATAGGGAGATCGCAAAGATTCTGGAAATTTCAGAATCACAAGTGAAAGTCTATCTCTTCAGAGGCAGGCAATTTATCAAAACAAATTTCCAGAAATGATGGAAGCAGCGGAATTGAAACGATTATTAGAGAAGTATTACGCGGCAGAAACCAGCCTGGAAGAAGAACGTGCCTTAAAGGATTATCTGGAGCAGCATTCTGCCGGACAAGACGCAGCGCAATCCTTTTTCCAGGCCGCCAGTTCATTTAAACAGTTGGATATTCCCGTACAGCAGTTTACTGCACCTGAGGCACGCGGCCGTATCCGAAAATTACCGGTTTGGGGAAGAACCCTGCGTCGGGTAGCTGCCGTAGCCATTCTGGTCTTAGGGACTGTTGCTATCAGGCAAAGTTATATGCACTATGAAAGAAATAAAGCGGAAGCCCTGCTGCAGCAAAATGTGGAGTCAGACCTGATGAAAATTTCAGATCTTTTGAATCAGGCTGATGCAAACCTGAATAGTTCAGTTGAACAAACGGTAATTTCCGGCTTAAACCATTAATTATGAAAGCTCACTATATTATCCTGTTTATTTTATCACTCTCCTTTAACCTGGCCTTTGGTCAGGGAAATAATAGTGGTAAAGCAGAAGATAGCTTTGTTGATGCGTATTTTACGAGCTATGCTAAAATGCCAGGCTACAACGCCCAGACGATGGGAGAAGCGATGATAAAAAGGCTGTCGGGTAAAGGATCCTGGAAGCACCCTTCCATTGCCAGGATCATGAAACAGGTTAAGACATATAAAAATTTAAGCCTCCCGGTAAGTCTTCAATTCACCAACACTATGATTGAACAATTGGACCAGGATGTTAGGAAAGACGGGCGCTATGATCAATATTACCGTAAAGTAACCGGTGAATCAATAGTTATCATTTATACACGCGGCAAACCAACTATTAAAGAAATTGCTGTTGTCTCTGTGGCCTGGGGGCACTTGACAGTCAGTAGTTTCATCGGAGATCAGATCGACCTGGAAAGCGTCCGTGCCCTGTCAGAAAACCGCTGATCAATGTTGATAGCATACAGCAAGTGCTGCTACAGCCCCAATCAAGACCTGAATCAATATCATTCATTTCAATCTAACATTATGAAAAATTATCCAAAAATCGCCTTAAGTCTCCTGGTCCTGGGATTATTCAATTTGCCGTCCTCGATGGCTGCTGTTCCTGAAGATACGACTCAACAAGTCAGCCAGGAGCGCAAATTAGGTCATTTCGATACGATTGTTACTGATGCAGCAATAGATATCGTAATTAACCATAGCAACGAGTCAGTAGTGAAAGTGGTAGTATCGGAAACCCGGATCTTTCCCTTTGTGCATACAACGGTAAATGATGGTAAACTGACTATTAGCCTGGAGAAAAATGATAGTTACAATTGGGGAAATTCAGGTGTTCATACCGGTATGCAAGCTGGAGAAAACTCTAACAAGATCACTATTCAGATCAGCACGCCTGCAATAAAGTTCCTGCAACTCAGCGGATCGGCTAAAGCCTTATTATCCGGAACATGGAACCAACAGGAACTTGAGCTAAATCTGAGTGGAGCGTCAGCCATAGAAGGACAAGTGAAACTCCATTTACTGGAAGGAAAAATTGATGCGTCTTCTACCCTCAGCATGAAGGGCCAGGCTGATCAGGCTAAACTTCAGATGACAGGTTCCTCAGTTTTTAAAGGAGAGCAACTGCATAGCCAGGATTTTTTCATTTCGATGGCTGGCAGCAGTATCGCCACTGTCCAGGCATCGGGAGCCATTACCGGAAGTGCAGATGGTAATAGTGTACTTAACTACAAAGGACCGCTGGATAGGAAAAACTTCCCCGTGTCATCTAATGCAGTGGTTAAGCAGATTCGGTAATATTATTTTGTATATACAGTTCTTTCTTTTCAGGCTCCAGAACAAAAAGTTGAACAAACCGGTTTCCTTACCCTGGAAGTATTGATAATTACATGGTTGAGAATACATCACGTCGGCCAGTCATCCCGACACATGAATTGAACCTTGCAATTTCGTAGCAATACGGGATTTCAAGGTTTTTTCTTGTTCTTCTCTTTCCTCCCCCATTGGAGTAACCAGCCCCTTACATGGCCTTGTAAATACCTTTTGGGTCAGAAATCTAAAGCAAAAAAGGGCAAAATCAGTATCGAAAATAATGCTGGTCGTATCAGGTTGCGTTGGAGATATAACGGGAAAAGATACCCGTTAAATCTTCCTCACGACTTTACCCCTGAAAACATGCATCACGCTACACTAAAGGTTGCGGAGATAAAACTGGATATATTAAAAGGGTGCTTCGATACGACTTTGGAAAAGTACAAAGAAGAAATTCCGAAACATGCATTGAAGTGGTTAAACTTTTTTAGTGGAGATTTTGTCTCCGAACGTAACAGATTTTTCATAAAAGCTGACAGAATTGCATAAATCTGCCACAAAAAAGTTCGAAATGTGTCCAGTTGCCCCGACTAAAAACGCCAAACTCGTTCTAAGAGCGATTTTGGCGTTTTTTTATTCACTTGCTAATTTTTGCAATTGGCTCATTGCCAATTACTTTGGGTTCGAATCTGGTTGAGCATTTTAAGCCTCAGTTTTTGTCTTAATCCTATTGGGGATATTCGAATGGAAATTTTCAGCCAATGTTTGTGTATATCAAAAACACAAGATCAATGAGATAGTTATAGTAGCCTCCCTCACAGTATTTTGAGTACTGAATTTCAGAAACATTAAATACAATGCATCTACAGCCAGATCATTTAAATAAAATTCAACTGTAACTGAGTTCGAGTTAAATCACAAGGCTTTGCATGCTATTATGGACTTTTTAGGACAGTAACTTTGGACCTTTCAGGAAAGCCACTTTACGATTTCATACTGACCTTTGTACAATAAAATTTGCAGCAATGGAAACAACAAAAGCGTATGTAATCACAGGACCAACATCAGGAATAGGCTATGCCACTGCATTGGAACTAGCTAAATATGGTACGGTAATTCTTGTAGGCAGGAACCGCGATAAGCTCGATCAAGTACAAAAAACCATTGAGGAACGTGGACAAAAGGCGTTAAGTGTAGTGTGCGACATATCAGACATTAAAAAAGTAAGAAGCGCAGCAGAACAAATAGTTGCTCTAAAGCTTCCTATAACTGGAATGCTCAACAACGCAGGCATCATGTCATCAAAAGCTGCCAAAAATGTACAAGGCTGGGACATGACCTTTGCCACCAATCATCTCGGTGCTTTCGCATTTACCGAAGCATTATCGCCTCACCTGCCTGATGGGGCAAATGTGGTGTTTATAGCTTCTGCTATTGAAGACCCTGAACGCAAGCCGGCAAAAATCATGGGCATGCGCGGAGGCCGTTACATTTCCATTGAGGCAAGTACTCGTGGTGAATGGAAAGAGGGTGGATCAAAAATGGCAGGCATAGATGCTTATGCCACATCAAAGCAATGCATACTCGCCGCTACAATGGCTCTTGCACGTGAAAGTAAGAGATTGCATTTTAATGCCGTAGAGCCAGGAATAACCCGTGGCACCAGTCTGGGGGGTGAAAGCACAAATTCAGTTGTGCGCTTTATATTTGGCCATCTTATGGCCATTATACCACCTTTCTCCCATTACAGTAGCACACCTGAGAAGTCAGCAAGAGTTATTGCAAGGGTACTGATGGATGAAACGGGCCAGACAGGTATTTATTTTGACGAAAAAGGTAACCCAATGCAAGGTTCAGAGTTGTCGCGTGATCCCAAATTTCAGGATCGTGTTGTTGCAGAAACGAGAGGACTATTGCAGAAAGTATAGTAATTTGAATCATTATGATGAAAGTAACAAATGTGAATCCAGCATATGTCATTGATGAAATTTCATCTCAGCATTTTATTGATGAGCATTATTTCATCTACGTGGTAAAAGGAATAGTGGTGCTTTATGATGGGAGTAAATACCTGGAACTGAGGTCCGGGCAAAGTTGTATTGCCCGCAAAAACAGGTTGGGGCGCTACTATAAGATGAGAGAAGACGGCGAACTGGAGAAGGTAATTCTTACCCTCGATGAGTCCTTCCTTAGAAGGTTTTATAACAAGTATAAAACAACGATAGCAAAATTCGATTCTACTGAAACATGCATTCCTGTGAACAATAGCGAATTACTGGATAGTTATATTGGATCGCTGCATCAAATATATAGCCGTGGGAAGATAAGCGAACCCTTTTCGGAGATAAAACGTGAAGAATTAATATTGATTCTACTACAGAATCAACCGGAACTTGCAGGTTTGCTTTTTGATTTTGGCATCCCAGCCAAAATCAACCTGGAAGAATTTATGGTTCGTAATTATACGTTTAATGTCAACATAGAACGTTTTGCATTTCTTACCGGCAGAAGTATATCTGCGTTCAAACGGGATTTCAGGCACATATTCAATGAAACACCAGGCCGATGGCTGGTACTGAAGCGTCTACAAGAAGCGTACTTCCTCATTGAACAAAAAGGTATGAAACCATCAGATATTTATATAGATCTTGGCTTTGAAACCTTGTCGCATTTTTCATTTTCGTTCAAAAAGCAATTCGGAATGACTCCAACAAATCTATCTGATAAAAGACAAAGATCAGCATGAAATAAAAGTTTGCAGTTCGAAACTTGTCCAGACTGCCTCATTCTGAGTTATGCAGAGTCATGTCAGCTTATGTAGGGTTATGCAGGTTGATGTTTAGTGATGTAATTATATGTTGAATTGTGCTGAGGTCTTGAATAAAAGAGTTCGAAATGTGTCCAGCCGCCCCGACCAACTATATCAAAGCGTGAAGTTCAAAACATTGAATTTCATGCTTTTTTATTTAAAAAAGGGTGCATTTTTCCGCAGGAACTCACTTGTATTTTCACAACCTTTTCGGCGAAAATCATCTACAGCAGGCCACTTTCATCGGGATTTGATTTACAAGTAAAGCTCCTTTCCAGATTGTTTAGCCACCAGACGATGTAATAAAAAAGCTGCCTTATACAGACAGCTTCATTCATTTTTTTGTCGCCCGGTTCTTAAGAGTTAAGATTAAGCATCTTGAATGTTTCCTTCATAATCGTCTTCATATTCTCCGATACTTCACACAGGGTACAGCCCAGGGTTTGTATCACGGTGGCAATGCCTTCCTCCTGAGCTACAAGATCCATCCGCAGCATAGCAGTACCGGTAAGAGCTGGCGTTCCCTGCAACCGGGCGAACATTTCGCAGGCGGTTTCTTTATCAGTACCAATAAAGAACCTGCCTGTTTCAATATAACCTTCCGGCACACGCATATTCATGATGATTTCATAGCTGGCTGAGGTCATATGAATATTTTTACGCTACCTGGATAGTACGTGGTCCTTTTTGTTTTGCTTCTTCTTTTTTCGGAATAGTAAGATGCAGCAAGCCATTCTCGTAGCGGGCGTTTATTTTGTCTTCGTCCACCACATCTTTTGCCAGCTCAAAACTGCGCTGGAAAGACTGGTAGCTGAACTCCCGCCTTGTATAATTCTGTTCTTTCTTTTCCTCCTGCTGCTGTTTTGCAGAAGAAATGGTGAGCAGGTTACCATCCAGTGTAATGTTGAAGTCTCCTTTTTCCATACCGGGAGCGGCTACTTCCACTTCAAAAGCGTCCGTGGTTTCCTTAATATTCACGGCCGGTACAGTGGTACTGGTAGATGAGAAGTTATTGTTTCCCCAGTTGAAAAGTTCGCGGCCAAAAAAGTCGTCGAACAGCGAAGGGAATGCAGGAAATGTGTTCCCGTTTCTTTTGATCAGTGACATAATTAACCTCCTTTTAAATATGTGAACAATAAATTGTTTTTAAATATCGGTTGGCCAACCTTTCGCCTTTGTTTCCGCAACCAGAATGCCAAGGCGGTCCGGGACTGATCTTTTTTCAGTAATCCTGTCATTTTTTCCCGGGAGCGAAATTTTTGTCAGTAGGGAAGTGTATAGCAATGTTGTGAGCCTGTCTTCGTAAAACCCTTCAAGAGGAATTTTTCAGATGATAGCCACTACATCTAATAGTCTTACCAACGTCATCGAATTTAACGAGGCCAGCACACCATAGCACTTTGACCTGAAGCCATTGTTATCGGACATCACACGATTATATGCCATGATGGGCTATAAAAAGAAAATAATCATCAGCCTGTTAAACGATCATGTCATCATCATTTTTTTTCGAGAATACAGTTGGTTGAACAGTCGCCCTGACAGATAGCATTTCAAGTAATGAAATTCCAAAATTCATTTTGATTTTACCAGCTTATTTTAACACAAAACGTGCAGGAACTACCTGGTGAACCAGATGCTTTTCGGCGCAAATCCGCACCTGATTGGATGCCCAGTCGATCTGTCATCCCATTTCTGCTTTTCATACTGGCTTCTGACCCTGGAATCTCTTAGGCGATGCCTGCCCGTGCATAATGAGAAATGCACCTGCTCCCATTATACTGAAATTAAAAAGGCAAATTATACTTTCCGAACAAGGCTTTATTCTCAATGCTCTTTGCAAAGTTGGGTGTTTCTTCACGATTATGCGCGTCTGAGGCTTCCTGTCTGGCTTTAGCTGCCTGGGCAAGACTAATTCCATGCTCGCTGATGAACTTTTGGAATTCCGGGGTAGCAGTTGCATGAATACTGTTTGTATATCGGGTAGTCTTTTCATCTATACGCTCAGCCTTTAGCTCCCACAGGACCTGTACTTTGGATCGGCCACTGGCTGTGAGTGTGTCCGAAATGGACAACATACGACAATAGTCCGGACGATGGACTGTTGCTACGTAATGTTGAATAACCAGGGCATCGCCAATGGTTTCAACATTGATAGACATGGGCTCTCCATCATAGGTAGTTGTATTGCCCGCTGCGATATGGTGTGCGGAGCAGCGCTGGTATTCGGCGTCCGGCAGGTTAAGGAGCCAGTCAGCAATATTTACCTTTTCAAAGGGCGCATTGATAATTGCGCTTACAGTTGATGCAGACAAAGCATTTTCATTCGTTTGTTTGATTTCCATGATTTTTTGTTTTTGTTGAAACAAAGCTTGCAAATATTTCTAAATCGTAAAAACTCATTTTTTCGATTTAATACATCGATATTTTCGATTTATAAAATATAGATTTGCAGTAAAAATGATAATGAAATGGAATTACGACAATTGAAATATTTTATCCACGCTGCTGAACAACTCAACTTTACCAACGCTGCCGCTGAACTATACATCACCCAAAGCACGCTTTCGCAACAGATCAAGCAATTGGAAGATGACCTTTGCGTTCCCCTGTTCGACAGACTGGGTAAACGTGTCAGGCTTACGGACGCTGGTAATCAGTTCCTCTCACACGCCCGCAAGACGCTCAGGGAGGCTGATGAAGGGAGGCAGGTTTTACAAGATCTTATTGGCTTGAAGACCGGCAATCTCACTGTTGGGGCGACATATGGTCTCACAGCGGTATTGGTGGAGGCCATCGCGGCATTCAATGATCGTTACCCAGGCATTAGTATTCAAATAATTTTCGGCTCAACTGAATATTTGCTTGAATGTGTTTATAAGGCCAAAATTGACTGCATGCTCTCCTTCATGCCTGTGCAACCCAGCGACAGCTTAGACATAAAACCATTGTTTACTGCTACGCTTTCCCTGGTTGTTCACCGATCGAACGAAATGACTAAGCGTAGAAAAGTGGCTTTGCAACAATTAACCAGGCTACAATTGGCGCTACCGGCGAAGAGTTATAGCGTACGAAATTATCTTGACGAGGCTCTTGCAAATGAGGGTATAAAGTTGCCAGGTGCGATTGAGGTTAATGATATTAATGCGTTGCTGCAACTGGCGGATACCGGGAGGTGGTGCACTGTGCTAATGAGTAGCTCCCTATTTAATTTTCCATCATTAAAGGCAATACCACTTGAAGGAACAGGCATGCAAAGGCAGGCGACCATAACTCTGCCGTTGGGCGTTTACCAGAAAAAATCGTTAGTCGCTTTTCGCGAAATTATTTCAAAAAAACAGGGAAATAAAAGGGGGCCAGGTGATTGATTGAAGAGTGTCTTAACCGGGGGCGAGGGGTTATCTGTCTTTATGCCATTGTCCTTTAATATTTATATGCGCTTTTCGTTAGCCGGATTTAATTTTACACATTTCTTATAAAAACAGATCATGAGTAGTATAGTCTATAATGATACAAATTGGCAACAATATGATACAAATTGATGAAGGGATTAAATAAAGTCTCATTAACTTTTGAGAAGTTTAATCACATTAACCTTCTAAAAGTTATCTTATGACCCAAAAGACGCTACTTGTGACTGCAGCCATCATTCTTAGCTGCAGTTTTACTATGAAAGCAACTTCCGCGTTCAAACAGACTGGCTCCACACCTGGCCTGCATACGCCAGCTTTTGCCTGGAATTTCATCTATGCCTTCGGCAATGGTCCTGTACCTGGCTTAAGCTGGTCAGGAAACTATTTGTACGTTTCTTCCGGAAATTACGTGGTATATTCCGCGAACGGATACGGATTCCTTTCACCATCGACCCCGGTTTATTGTAATGCTGCAGACAATGCAAACACCTATGTAGAGGTTGCTGTAAGCGGCAGTGGCAGCCCTTCGTATTATGATTTCCAGGAGTACTAATTAAAAAAGAACAGCGCTTTGAAAAAGGTGCTGTTCTTTTTATTCCGGTAATTTTATCAGCGAAAGTGCCTTCTTTCCGTATCCATATACGCCAGTGCGGCAGATCTTTTATTTTCAGGATCCATTAATTGAATTTGTAGACGCTCAGGAAAATAATGATCAGAATAATACAAAGCTGCACAATATGGAATGTTCGTAATTTGTCCTTTAAATTCAGCACCCGAACGATCAAGTCATGTGCATTCGAGTCAATCGCTTTTCTGAGTTTTATACCAAGGCGTGCGCCGTAGAAAATATTGTTGCCGATCAAAAGAAGGACAAAGACAATTTTGATCCTGAACCACAATTGTTGCGCCATCAATCCATGAGTAAAGATGATCATGCCTGCACCTGTGACTACGAGCAGTCCCGCGCCAATTCCAATCAATTTTCGAAATTTGGCAGTAGCCGTCAGTATCCCTATTGCCCGTTCATTTTGACGGCCAAATAGTCGCCAGAATGTCTGGTAGTTAATAAAATCGATCAGCGTAGTGCCCACCATCAGGATAAGCGCCATTAAATGCACCATAAGTAAAAAGTGAAATATTGACATCTTCCGGATTTTTACGATGAATGATAATTATTTAAGGTTGGAGGTCCAGTACCGCTTTACCACTGAAAAGGTCGGCAGGCACCGAAACGTGCTCGTGCGAAATCAGCCATACGCCGTCAATTTTACGGAAGCCAAAAGTCAGGCGTTCCCAACGATCGACCTTCTGTCCGTTCGGCATTGTTGTCTGTAGCCGGAGGAGCTGGCGGCTGAATGCCACGTCAGCGCCCGTGACAATGCTCAGGTCGCGTGTCTCAAAATCGATAGGGTGCTGAAAAAAAGCGAATACTTGTTCCCAAACATTTCTATACGTATCCGTTCCCACCTGCTGCAGTGGGGGCACAATGTCGAACGCTACGAAATCCGGAGCGTAAAGAGACATCATCAGATCCAAGTCCTTAGTACGAAATGCCTTAACAAAATTGTCGATTTGTTGCCGAACCTGGGCTTCATCATTTGTTTTGTTTTTCCCGGTTGTCATTATTGCCTCCTTTTTTGATTTGTTTACAATTTGCGGTGCCTGAGCGTAGTTTACACCCGGAAGTGTAATACCGCAGAGGATCATCAATCCAGAAATTGCTTTCCTTATGTTCATGGTTAAAAATTTGTTTCATTATAATAATGACCGGGAAAGCAAAAATTGGACAGCGGCAGGGGATTTTTTTTATAAGCCGTCTTAAATCCATTAAAAATAAGTTCGAAATTTACGCCAGGCGAGTCTCTACTAATCTTCCCTTCCTGAATACGGTTGATCTCCTTTTTCTTCGCGATATAAATGGTCGCCCTTTTCGCTTTTAAACTACAGAATCTCTTCAGAATTATCTCAGATATTGCCCGTTATTATAGCATATATAAAATAAAGTCGCCATTTACCTTACTATCTTCAGTACACCAGCTGTTAAAGAAATCATAACAATTAATGCCATTCGCATTGTTTGAGCAAATTACTACAAAGGAATAAACGGAAATGAAGAGGAACAAATTTTTGGCTGAACCTGGTATAAATTCAGCAGCGGTGATCTTATCAACATATTTGGGATGTTCAAAGAATTCGGGAAGAAGAATTGCTCCATCCAACTTCCCATCAAATGCAGACTTTACACCTGACCTGACTTCGTTCACTAACGCTTCTCTGCTCATTAACGCTTCTGTTGCTACAGGACCAGCCAACCTTTCCCTCGTTGCATATAAAACGCAGTTCACGGGATCATACTTACGGATTTACGCTTAAATAATTGTAACAATAATATGAAATTATTAATCTCCTTGTTTTTGGTTTTCATGGGTTCAGGTTTGACCTGGTCAGGTAATTTCCAGGAAACACAAAGGGCCGCCCTTACGTCACATAAGTTGATCCTGATTAATTTTTCGGGATCTGATTGGTGTGGACCATGTATCCGTCTCAGACAAGAAATTCTGGAGTCGAAAACTTTTGAAGACTATGCTGCCTCACATCTTTTACTCGTGCGGGCAGACTTTCCCCGCCAGAAGAAAAATCAGCTGAGTAAAGCACAGGTGCAACTGAACGAAGCCCTCGCAGATAAATATAACCCGGAAGGAAAGTTTCCCTATACATTGCTGGTAGATGAAAATGGCAAGGTGCTAAAGGTTTGGGATGGATTTCCCGGAGGAACACCGGAAAGATTCGTTGGAGAAATAAATGTCATAGCGCGTGATTCACACTAATCGTTCAACAACCGGGCAACAACTGTATAAACGGGTCACAAAGCTCATGGGGAACCGCTTTGAGTTCAGTGTGGTCAGTGAAGATGAAACCGGGGCGGAAGAACATATCCAGGCAGCCATTTCTGAAGTTGACCGTATTGAAAAACTGCTGACTACCTTCAGTAAGGATAGCCAGACCAGCGAAATAAACCGTCAGGCGGGAGTGCAACCTGTAAAAGTTGATAAGGAAGTATTTGATCTTATAAACCGGTCATTAAAAATATCCTCCCTCACTCAGGGCGCATTTGATATTACTTACGGAGGTATTGATAAAAGCCTCTGGAATTTCGACATAAATATGAAGACATTACCCGATCCGCTCCTTGCAAAAGAGGCGGTCAGGTTAATTAACTACAGGAATGTTATCCTCGATGCAAATACCAGTACTGTTTTTCTGAAAGAAGCTGGTATGAGGATAGGCTTTGGGGGAATTGGTAAGGGGTATGCGGCAGACCGTGCAAAAATGATCCTTCAGACCAGGGGCGTTAAAAGCGGTATTGTCAATGCTGCCGGCGACCTGATTACCTGGGGAACGCAACCCGGTGGTAAACCCTGGACTATTGCCATCGCTGACCCCGATCATTCGAGGACACCTTTCTCTACGCTTAACATCAGTAACGTGGCCATCGCCACTTCCGGCAATTATGAGAAGTATGCTATCATAGATGGCCGGAAGTATTCGCATACGATTGATCCCGCCACAGGCTTCCCTGTATCAGGAATAAAAAGCGTCAGTATCATCTGCCCCAGTGCAGAACTTGCGGATGCAATGGCTACCCCTGTAATGGTAATGGGGGTAAAGGTGGGCCTTGATCTCATTAATCAGATGCAACAAATTGCCTGCATAATCATAGATGAACACAACCGTGTTTTTTGTTCCAATAATATAAACATAAAAAAGTGATATGAAGAGAAGTGTTTGCTTAATGCTGCTTGTTGCCTTTTTCTCTTTGGTTCATAGCTCCTGTACCACTGTGAAGGCTTATCAAAAAAACAAGTTAAATGATGCAGAAATGGATCTGTCGGCACGAAAGTCACAGAAATTCGAGCAAAGCTTTCAGCTATACAGGGAAGGCGGTTCTGGCGCCAATGGTGGAAAAAGCGGTGGTGGATGCGGTTGTAACTAAACTTAAAAAGCAGTAAATGAGACGATTAAATCTGAGTGTGCTGGCGTTATACCTGGGTATACTGACCTCACATGCGCAGGCACAGGAAAAACAAACAACGGACACCTCTAACTATCAATCGCGGAAACTCCATTTGGACGAAGTAAATATAGTGTCCGCCTATTACACACAGGATGGAAATAACTCCGCAGTAACGGGTGGCATCGGCACAGAGAAACTCACGGATTTCGCCAATACCTTCGATGTACAGCTTTCAAAGTTTAACAAAAAAGGACATAAACATACCTTCCTGTTCGAATTGGGGATTGATCATTATACTTCTGCGTCGTCTGACAAAATAGATCCCCAGAGTATTTCTTCTGCATCCAGTTCTGATACACGGATCTATCCGTCCTTAAACTGGACCAATACAAATATAAAAACCGGCAATGCTTTTGGAATAACAGCCTCCTATTCCCATGAATTCGATTATCAATCGTTTGGTGGAGGTATAAACCTGACAAGCGTTTCCAAAGATAAAAACCGGCAGTTTGATTTCAAGCTACAGGCCTTCCTGGATAGATGGAAGGTGATATTACCAATTGAGTTGCGGCCACCCGGTTATGGTTCCGGATCAGAGGGTGATCAACGCGCCCTGGACTATAGGCCCAGGAATTCTTTCAGTGCTTCTTTTGGTTTATCACAGGTGATCAATTCACGACTGCAGGCTATGCTCATTGTTGAACCGTCCTATCAGCATGGTTTGTTGGCAACCAGGTATCAGCGTAATTATTTTACCGACGGATCGGAACGGATAGAAAATCTTCCGGACAATCGCTATAAATTGCCGGTAGGTATCAGGCTTAATTATTTTCTTGCCGACCGCTTTATTATACGCACCTTCTATCGTTACTATATGGATAGCTGGGGTATCAGGGCACATACTGCTGAAATTGAGGTACCTGTCAAACTGACTTCTTTTGTATCTTTAACTCCATTTTATCGATACAACAAGCAACAAGGTACCCGTTATTTTGCCCCCTTCGGCCAGCATAATCCTGCAGACACCTATTATACCAGCGATTATGACCTGTCAACACTTCATAGCAGTTTCGCAGGAGGGAATATACGGTTATCGCCCCCCAAAGGCGTCTTAGGTTGGCAGCATTTTAACTCGTTAGAGTTGAGGTATGGACATTATATGCGTTCCACGGGTTTAAATAGTGATATTGTAACCTTAGCATTAAAATTTAAGTAGTTATCTGACTTAAAAAACATAAAATTGTATATTCAAGATTGATTTTATATGAAAAATAAGAAAATCATCCTATGGATAGTATTGCTGATAGCTGTTTTGATACAATTTTTTCGTCCGGCAAGAAATATATCTTCTTCAGCACAGCCCTATGATATAACAACTGCCTACAATACTTCTGCAGAAGTAAAGAATATATTAAGCCGGGCCTGTAATGACTGTCATAGTAACAATACCGTTTATCCCTGGTATGCAGAAATACAACCGGTAGCCTGGTGGATGAACAAACATGTGAAAGATGGAAAACATGATCTTAATTTTAACGAATTCACAAACAATCCAATTTCCCGGCAGTATAAAAAACTGGGAGAAAGCGCCGAGATGGTAAATGAAGGGGAAATGCCGTTGTCGTCTTATACCATCATTCACGCGAATGCCAGATTAACCGCACCTGAAAAGAAACTTCTTATCGACTGGTGTGAAGGAATACGCAGTAAGATGAAGGAAAAATATCCAGCGGATAGCTTTGTTGTTAAGAAGAGAAAAGCATAAGTCAAAGAAATAAATAAAGCCTGCCAGATTGAAACCTTTTTTGTTAGTAAAAAGGAAAAAAGTATGTTAATCTGGATTCCTTTCTAAAAAAGATCATTTAGTATCTATTGTACACCGAATCGCCCGGAATGGGCGTGGGAGAAAAATTCCCCAATTACCAACCTGGCTACAGCATTTACCAATGCGGCTATTCACGACTGAGCAAAATACAACAGCTTTGTGGTTCAATAAATATCAGCATCATGAGTAATCTGATCGAAGGTAAAGTAGTCGCTATTTCCGGAGCAGGCAGTGGCATTGGAAAAGCAATCGCCATTAATTTGTCGAAGCTGGGCGCCAGGGTTGTTCTCGGAGGTCGCCGGAAGGAATTACTGGAAGCCGTAGCCAAAGAAATTAATCAAACAGGAGGTGAAGCGATAGCGGTAATGATGGATGTAAGACATCAGGCTGATGCCGGGCAATTGATAGCAGCCGCTGTGACAAAGTATGGCCGGCTGGATGTGCTTGTGAATAATGCAGGCGTGGCTCAGCTAAGCCGTATAGATGAACTGGATATAGCAGGTTGGGAGGATATGATTGACATCAACCTGAAAGGAGTACTATATTGCATGGCCGCGGCGATACCTGTTTTCAGGCAGCAGCAATCCGGGCATATTGTTAACATCATTTCCACTTCAGGAATAAAGATTGTACCCACGCAAGGTGTATATGCCGCAACAAAGAATGCTGTACGAACCCTTACAGAAGCCTTCCGCCAGGAATCCGACGGCACTATCCGGATCACAGGCATTTCGCCGGGTGTTGTAAAAACTGATTTCTCCCACAACATGAAAAATCCACAGATGCGGGAAGCCATTGCTTCTTCTATGGAACAGCTGGCCATTAGTCCGGATGCGATTGCCGGGGCCGTGGCGTATGCTATTAGCCAGCCTGCAGATGTTGAAGTGGGCGACATTGTTATTCGTCCTGCCCGCCAGAATTAGTATCTTCGTTTATACAACAGAAGTATATGAATCTATCAACGCCAGATATCTGTATAATCAGCAGCATCTCAGAACTGATGCGTGATCTGGGGCAGCCGGAGCCCTTGCATCCGCTGATTGGCCTGATCGATTATAACCAGGTACAACCAGGCAATATGGAGAAGGGAAAGAAGATCTGCCTTGATCTGTATAAAATCTCCTTTAAAACGGCTTTCAGCGGACAAGTGAAATATGGCCAGGGATATTATGATTTTGAAGAAGGAGGTCTGGCGTTTATAAAACCCCGGCAAATTGTTTTTTCGCCGGATGATACATTAAGCTATGAAGGATATGCCCTGTTTTTTCATCCTGACTTTATCAGAGGCTATCCGCTCAATAATTTCATCGACAATTATGGTTTCTTTTCCTATTCCACCTCGGAAGCGCTATTCCTGTCGCACAAGGAAAAAAGCATAATCAGTAATTTATTTGCAACCATCGCTGCGGAATTAGAAAATAACATCGATGCCTTCAGTCAGTCTATCCTCGTTTCGCAAATAGAGCAACTGCTGAATTACAGCAACCGGTTTTATAACCGTCAGTTTATTACCCGCAAAAGCATTAACAACGAAATAGTAACTTCCCTGGATAATTTACTGGGCCAGTATTTCAGCGAAAATAAAGGACTGAAAAACGGGCTTCCTTCCGTGCAGTATGTTTGCGGGCGGTTGCAGTTATCCATGCGTTACCTCAGCGACCTGCTAGGCTCGATTGCCGGGATGACCACACAACAGTACATTCAGCACAAGGTGATCGAACACTCAAAAGACCTGTTAACCACTACCTCACTATCTGTAGCAGAGATAGCTTACCAGTTAGGATTTGAACATCCACAATCCTTCAACAAGCTTTTTAAATCCAAAACAAGCCATTCACCTCTTGAATACAGGCAATCATTCAATTGAGTGCCCGTTTTTGCATGCAACCCTGATGCTACCCCGGTTCTTCCATCCCGCCGGCAGTGAATATCTAAAATTAGTGTCAAAATAACGCTTATAACAAAAGCTACTCCCCTTCTTATTCAGATTATTGTCGATATGACATTTAACATACGTGTATATTAATACACGTAACGGTTTTTGGGATAATATACGTTTACAATCGGTTAATTATTCTGAATCCATATTTACGGCTTACACCTACTTTTATTCTGCTAACTATTCTATGGAGGCCTTCAACCTGTCAACCAAACGTTCATCAAATGGCACTATCAGCAAAATCAGCAGTATCAGGATGCTTCGTACCACTATGTGTGGTATGTTTTCTCGCTCTCTTCTCCTTTTCTGCGTCTGCGCAGAAGAGAGCGATTACGGGCACTGTCGCCGATTCATCCGGCACGCCTGTTATTGGCGCCACCGTCAGGGAAAAAGGTGGCAAGGCCGTCACCACCTGCGGCGCCGACGGTACCTTTAAATTAACTGTAGATGAAAAAAATTCGCTGGTCATTTCCAGTATCGGGTTCCTCAATACGGAAGTACCGGTAGGCAGCAAAACAACGTTCGCCATTACTTTAACCAGCAACACTTCCGCGCTGAATGCAGTGGTAGTAACGGCATTGGGCGTAAAACGGGAAAAGCGCAACCTTACCTTCAGCTCCCAGCAACTGAATGGCGAGGAACTGTTAAAAACGAAGGAACCCAACCTGGTGAATACACTGGCCGGCAAGGTACCGGGCATACAGATCACCAGTTCCTCCGGCAATGCAGGGGCCTCCTCCCGCATCGTTATCAGGGGCAACTCTTCTCCAACCGGGGAAAACCAGGCGTTGTTTGTAATTGACGGCGTGCCGGTGGATAACAGTGAAACCGGCAATATCGGCGGCGGAGCGGCGGGCTCCGGCGTAAACCGCATCGCAGATATTGATCCTGCTATTATTGAAAATGTGAACATCCTGAAAGGCGCCGCCGCTACTGCGTTGTACGGTTCTTCCGGCGCCCGTGGCGTGGTACTCATTACCACCAAAAACGGCGGTGTGGATAAAAAGCCGGTGTTCAATTTTTCGTCAGACGCTTCGTTTGAGCATCCGCTGTTGCCGGAACGCCAAAATATTTACGGACAGGGTACCACCGGTATCTTTTATAACGGTGAGGATGCCGACAGGAAAACAAGCCTTTCCTGGGGCCCACGCATGGATACCCTCAAAGTAAACGGTCAACCGGCTCCTACCTACGACCCGTACGATTTTTTCCGTACCGGTATTACTACCAACAATACTATTTCTGCCTCCGGCAGTAACAATAATTCCAACTACTTTCTCAGCTACTCCTATTTCAACCAGAAAGGCGTAATGCCGGGAAATGACTTTAAGCGGCATTCCTTTTTTGCCAAGTACAATTCCAGGATAGGCAAGTATGTAAACACTACTTTCCAGATGGGATACAACAACTCAAAACAGGACAGGCTCCCGGAAGGCGCCAGCAACGGGCCGTTGTTTGTACTGCTGCTGCAGCCGGTATCGTGGAATCCTTACCCGGTACTCATGCCGGACGGCACCCAGCGCGGCTACCGCTATTCCAGGAATATGCCCCTGTGGACGCTCGACAATATCAGCAACGATTCAAAAGTTAACAGGTTTCTCCCGGTATTTACGGCCAATATCACTCCTACCAGCTGGCTTACAATTACAGAAAGACTGGGCGCGGATATTTACACGGAGTCCGATAAGTACATAGAACATCCAAGTCCGCAGATCGGGCTCACAGGACAGATCAGGAACCAGAACATCAACTTCCGGCAATTCAACAATGACCTGATCATCAACGCCACAAAAACATTTGGCAAATTCAATGTGAACCTGCTGCTCGGTAATAATATCTATACTACTTACATCCAGTATATGAATATTAATGGCACCGGGTTAAACATCAACGATTTTAACAACTTATCATCCGGCAGCACCATCACCGGTACTGAAAGTTATACCCAGACCAGGAAAGTAGGCTTCTACTCACAGGCTAATATTGAGTACAACCGCTTCCTTAACCTGTCTTTAACCGGCAGGTACGACGGCAGTTCCGTGCTCAATCCCGATAAAAACTTCTACCCTTACGGGTCTGCTGCCGCCAGCTTTATCTTCTCCGAATTCCTGGGACAGAAGGCTTCCAATATCATAAACTTCGGAAAGGTGCGGCTGAGTTATGCTACAGTAGGTAACGACGGCGTAGGGGCGTACGCGTTATCTACCCCTTATGTGCAGGCAGGCAGGAACACGAATGCCGGTTTTTTCCAATTCCCGTTCCAGGGGCAGCAGGGATTTTTACTGACAACCGCGTTGGGTAACCCCACACTCATCAATGAACGGCTCAATGAATATGAAGCAGGACTTGAAATGCGTTTCCTGAACGACAGGATTAACTTTGAAGGATCTTATTTTAGCCGCCGCTCCAAGAATGGACTCATACCAGGTTCACAAATCACCAATGCCACCGGCTACAGCAATACCACTTTTAACTCAGCAGAAATATCCAACAAAGGGATAGAGCTGCTGCTTGGCGCTACTCCGGTGAAGACAAAAGATTTCAGCTGGAATATTACCCTGAACTTTTCGAAGATCAAAAACGAAGTGCTTACCCTGGGACCAGACATTGATCAGCTGGGACGCCTGATCAAAGGGCAACCTTATAACGTGTTCTTTGGCAACCGTTATAAACGCGCCAGCAACGGAGAGCTGCTTATCGACGCCGGTGGCTTACCGGTAGTAGATCCGCAACAGGGCATTGTAGGCGATATTAACCCTGATTGGCTGGCCGGTATGGATAACAGCTTCCGCTATAAACAGTTCAGCCTTTCCTTTTTCTTCGACATGAAAAAAGGCGGCGATGTGCAAAATGATGTAGAGTCAGCCGGTTTCTACTACGGCACGGCGAAAGTAACTGCTACCCGCGGTAGCATGGTGGTGAAAGGCATCAGCGAAGTGGATGGAAAGCCTAACACTGTGGCAGTAGACGCGCAAACTTACTACCAGACCAGGCAATACGAATCTACCATCCAGGATGGTACTTATATCAAGCTGCGGAATGTAAGTCTCTCTTACCTCCTGCCGGCTTCCTTCCTGGCTAAAACACCATTCAAATCTGCTTCGCTGGCAGTATCCGGCAGAAATCTCTGGATCTACAGTCCGCATTTTACCGGTGCTGATCCGGAAGTAAGTTCCTATGGCACGGGCAACAGCTCACAGGGCATCTATGCGTTTTCCACGCCTACAGCACGCTCTATCAACTTTTCACTGAAATTCAGTTTTTAGTATGCCAGCACCACTAAAATTTATCAACATGAAAAAGTCTCTTTATATACTGCTGCTCACGGGTCTTTGTTTACAGGGATGCAAAAAATTCCTGGACGTAAACACCGATCCCAACAATCCGGTAGATGTGCAGGAATCACTGATCCTGGCGCCGGCGGAACTGAACATTTCCGACAATATCCAGGGTGGTAATGCGGGAATCATTATACAAAACTATGTACAGAACATTGCTGCCAATCAGCTGAATCCTTATGTAGGCAGTTACCAGTTGTTTAATATTGATATGGATGGCGACTGGTCCAACTTCTACGTAACCTCGCTCAACAACCTGATCACCCTGAATAAAAAAGCGGAAGCGAATAACAACTGGAATTATGCGGCCATTGCCAAAATACTCACCGCTTACACCCTGGGCACAGCTACGGATTTCTGGGGAGATATTCCTTATTCCAAAGCGTTTACCAGCGGCGTTTTCACGGTGCCTTACGACAAACAGGAAGATATTTACAAAAATATCCAGTCGTTGCTCACCGATGCCATTGCCAATATCGATAAAAACAGCAGTCCAAAAAGCCCCACCGGCGACGACTACTTCTACAACGGCAATATGAACGCCTGGCGCAAGCTCGCGTGGTCGCTGAAAGCCAGGTATTACCTGCATCTCACCAAAGCGCCCGGGTATACCGCCAAAGCGCAGGCCGAAAGTGCGATAGCTGCTTTAAAGCAAGGCATGACATCCAACACAGACGATCTTAAATTCAATTACGCAGGCGCAGCAGGATCGGAAAATATCTGGTACCTCACCTTTACGCCGGTAACCACCTACGTGATGAATGCCACACTGATAGATTCATTGCGTAACCGGAATGATCCCCGGCTGTCAAAGATGATTGCTCCCGCCACGGCAACAGGATTATATACCGGCAGAAAGATCGGTACCCCCACAGGAGACCTGGCGAAGTACTCTTACCCCGCTGCATTCTATGGCGCCAAAGCATCTTCCAATTATATATTCAATTATTCTGAAACACTATTCATACAGGCAGAAGCCCTGCTAATCACCAGTGGTTACGCCGCAGCACAGCCGGTGTATGTAAATGCGATCAACTCCCATCTGTCAAAACTCGGGATTGATACTACCTCCGCTGCCGCCACCGCCTATGTAAACAGCCGTAAACTAACCAGCAGCAATGCACTACAGCTGATCATGGAAGAAAAAGCAGTAGCCAATATCTTCAATTTTGAAACGTACAACGACTGGAGAAGAACCGGTTTCCCGAAATTGCAGAAAGTAGACGGCGCATTGATAGATATCCCCCGCCGGTTATTATATCCGCAAAGCGAGATATTAACAAATGCACAACCGCAACAAACAGCTATCCAGAGTACAAAGATTTGGTGGGATAATTAAAACAGGCATTCCCGGCATACATTTAAAATCCGCTCCAGTAGCGGATTTTATTTTTTTAGCCCCTACCAGGGAAAGCCCCGGCAATCATCCGTCAAATAATTTTAAGTTTGTGGGTGATAAAACGCGCTTTCCGGTATATAGTATTGACTAAGTTCATAATTGTATGCAAACAATATCAGACAATGCCCTGCTTAATATGCTTAGAAGTGAGGATAACGCTTCTTTTGAGATATTGTATCAATACTATTTTCCTACTATTGCCACCTATATTATTAATAACTACGGGCAAAATGAGGATGCGGAAGATATTTTCCAGGAAGCAATTATTGTATTGCTTCAAAAAGTGAGACAACCCGGTTTCTTACTTACCGCCTCCCTGAAAACGTATCTTTTTTCCATTGCCAGGAACCTCTGGCTAAAATATCTGCGGGATAATAAGTTGCTGCCCGTAGAAGATGTATCCGTGTATTCATGCACAACAGAAGATTTTCCAATAGAACTGCACCAGGAAAAAAGTAAGGATGAAAAAGTACAATCCTGGATATCCAGGATCACAGGGCATTGCCAGCGCATTTTAAAAGCCATCTTCTTTTACCGGGACCCCATAGAGGTATTAATGAAAAGAATGGGCTGGAAAAACAGGCATACAGCCGCCAACCAGCAATATAAATGCATTCAACAGGTGAAGAAAATAAAGGCAAAAGAAGAAGGCAGATAGTTTTTTGGGTGATAAATTCCGGGAACCGGTATTAATAGGAAATCACCTTTAAACGGTTTAATTATGTCTGCAAAAACAAAAATCACGCTTTGTATTGTCTCTTTAGTATTAACAGGTATTTGCCTTTATCATTTCTTTGGTTGATAAAAAAACGGTTAAAATGAAAACAGCTGTCAATATTTGGGGAATAAGGGAATATGAGGGAGATGGTAAGACCTGCCCTCTTATTCCCGCTCATCTGCCCTGGTATAAGAAAGTGACCTTAACATTTTTCCGTTTCGGGGTATGCCCCCTCTGCATTACTATGAGCGTATCGTATAGTATTGGCAAGTTTTTCAGGAGAATGAAAAAGTGAAAAATGTTTACCGGGCAACGTCCTCAACAGGATCCGGATCTGCCGGGTGCTTTGGATCATAAATGGCAACTCCTACCCTGGAGTCGGCACAGCCGTAGTAGAGGTGCCATTTATGTTTAAACCATACCATCCCCTCAATAAAAACGGTTCCGCTTAAATACTGGCCCCGTTTTTCGAAAGCCTCACGAGGCCTGAAAAATGGCACGTCAAGCCGCGCAATCAAACGGGTTGGTTCGGCTTTGTCAAATAGCATCTGACCGGCACTGTATGATCCCTCCCCAAAGCGTTTATCGCCTTTGGCTGCATCGTTCCGGCCATTGTATAACAGGACGATGCCTTTATCTGTAAGCAAGGCAGGAGGGCCGCATTCGGTCATGTCGCTATCGAAATAACCTTTCCGGGGAGATGCCAGGATCAGCAACTCGCCTTTGTCGTCAACCAAAGGTTGCCAATCGGTAAGGTTAGTAGATGTGGCAGCATACACATGCCGCTCGCCCCAATACATGAAATACTGACCGTTTAGCCTGGCAATAACCTGTTTATTACCCTTCACCTGGGTTAAGATAGATGCCGATTTAGTAGCGATGTTGAAGAATCTTCCATTATAGGCGTCCTGAAAAAGAGGCCCGTGCTTGGTCCAATGTACCAGGTCTTTTGAGGTAGCCGCTGCCAAACGCGGCACCTTACGGTTCCATTGGGTATACAGCATTACATAGGTGCCATCTTCGGTCATTGCTATTCGCGGATCTTCGCAGCCACCGGGCCATTCAAATGTTTTCTGATCATCATCTGCCGGGAAAAGAACGGGTTCACTTTTTCGTTTGAAATGAAGGCCATCCTTGCTTTCGGCATAGCCAAGGCGTGATGTACGGGTACCAATCTTTACGCCACTGTTATCTTCAGCCCGGTAAATGACCACTACTTTACCATCTTTAACCGCTGCTCCTGGGTTAAAGGTATCGTTGATCTCCCACTTTATTTCTGACATGCTCATTGGGTCGGTGAACATCGCAGTAGAATCCGGTGAGATGATGGGATTCTTCCCCGGTGGTCTTGAAAAACCACCCAAAGCCCAATCAGGCAAAGTATTGGCAGTTTGAGCGAACGTTATCTGGGTGATAAAAAACGACAGCATAAGAACGCTGCTGAAATATCTTTTAATCATAAGGTAGTCTTTATACTTTTTGAATTAAATGCACCAGTGACCAGCACCAGGTTTTTATAATTGATTTCCGCCGGAATTTCAATATCAACATATTTAATTTCGCCGGGTAACAGGGAAAAGAAATTATCTGAATAAAAAGCGGGTGTAACACTGCTCCCGTTGGTATCCTCTAATTTTAACCGGGTGAAGAAAGACAGCGCGGCTGAAGGATTAGCAACGGTTACTTTGAGAACCATCTTTTTCTCCCTGATCTCCTTTTTAACCGATACATTCAGATTTGCCTTCTTCAGTTTATTGATGTCTGCAAACCCTGATACAGCGGGCCCTGTCATTGTCCATGCACCTTTATAACTATCTTTTGAACGCCAGTAGAATGCGTCATTGATCAACCGGCCATGTTCATCTTTTAGTGTTAATTTGATAAAATGTACCTGGGTGATATTCTCAGGAAAATCAATCTTAATAACATCATTCACTACGCCATCTGCAGGAATATTTATAGTTGTCAATTTTTTTCTTACCGGCTGCGCATCGAGGTCATAAACTGTGGCTTCTACCGTGTAACCGGTAAACGGTCTGCGATAATCATTGTAAACCGAAACGGAATTCTTCAGGTAATCGAACTGAGGATGAAGCGGAGCCAGGGCATTCTGCGAATAATACAGGGCAGCAGTGGGTTCCAGGTACCAGTCGTACATGCGGGAAGCGGTTTGCGGAAGCGGACTGTTATGATACCAGAACAGAAAGCCCGAAGTCCAGCGATCTCCATAACTGAATTTATTGTAGTTCCAGACTTCCCATATAGCCCTGAAATTCAACGCGCCTACCAGCTGTGCTTTTTCTGCATATTCCTGTATGGAAGAAGATTCACCAAACTCATTTACTGCCTGCCGGTATTGGGTGTTCACCTGGTGAAACCCGTTGCCATCAAGATAGGTCCACACGGAATCATTAATCGGCCACAGGTCTTTTTCCGGCATCATGCGCTTTAACGATTCATACACCGGTGTGCAGGGCGCTCCGTATTCCGGGTTAAAGCCATCAACCCGGCTGCCCCGCCGCGATGCAGTGTTTTCAAAATATTGCATCGGATTTTCATATTTGTAAGGGCTGCCATCGTGCACACCGCAACATTCGGATTGTTCCTGGTAACCGTGCGTATCATCCAAAGAAAGAATCAGCTTACCTTCTCCCGGCATCTCTTTAGATTCATTGGCGCCAACGTAATAAGCCACCGATGCATGGTTGCGTATTCTTTTGACGGTGCTTTCCACGTTTTCCAGGTACAATGCAGTGTCTGCAGGCATCCGGGTATCACCCGTTATCCAGAACTCGTTCCAGACCAGCAAGCCAAAACGGTCGCACAGCTCATAAAAATAATCAGATTCGGCAACGCCGCCAGCCCAGAGCCGCAACAGGTTTATGCCCGCCTGACGTGTATAGCGCAGTTCGGAATACGTTCGTAGCCTGCTGTTACGCAGCATGGCTTCGGGCACCCAGTTTGTGCCGCGGATAAATACCGGCTGACCATTCACCAGGAAGCGGCGCGATTTATCGGGTGTTTGCCGATCCGTAGTGACAGTACGTACACCAAATTGTGTATGCACATGGTGGCTTTCCTTATTCTGCACAATTGCACGCAGATCAAGATCATAGAGATAGGGTTCGCCCTTATTAACCGGCCACCATAACCTGGGATGCTGCAGTGTCAGCGCTTTAAACTCCTCCGGTGTAAATACCAGTGTCCTGGTTTCATGAGGCGCTAATGAAAAAGGCGCTGAGAACTTAATACCTGGTTGGGTGATGCTGCCCGTAATGATACCTTGCCTCGGCTGATCTGATGCATTACTAACTTCTACCGAAATGGTTTCCCTGGCCGATGTTGTATCGCGCAGCGGCAGGGAAGTTTTTACAAATGGATGCGCGAGGATTACATCACCGGTAGCAAAAAGCTCAACATCCCGCCAGATTCCGGTATTGCGGTCACGAATACCATCGGGCGCGGTAAAGTCCCAGCCCACGCTCATCAGCATGCTCACGTTTTTGCCCATCTCACCGTCGCCACCGTTATGATTTTCGCCAACAGCGCCGGTTCGTTTTGCGCCGGCTTTATCATATGCACCGGGAAAATCTACCGGCTGCACATCTACCGCCAACACATTTTTACCCTTTAAATCAGCCAGGGTTGTAATGTCAAAAGACCGGTCATTGAACATGCCTGCCATATCACCCAGCCTGGCGCCATTTAACCAGATGGTGCAACGGTAATTAATACCGTTAAATTTAAGCCAGATACGTTTCCCTTTATAGGAAGCAGGAACACGAAAGTCGGTTCTGAACCAATAATGGTAAAACTCCCGGCCAGCATCGGCTATATCCGGAATGAGATTTCGCTTTTTGCGGTTGTTGTCGCCATAGTAAGGATCGGGATAAATTTTATTCGCTACCAGGTTGGTTAATACGGTACCGGGCACCTGTGCCGGCAACCATGCTTTGCTATCGTAATTAACAGATGATATGTCATCGCCTTTCCCTGTTTTGGCCGCTTGCTGCATCTGCCAGCGAATGGTTTCCCCGGAGTTTAGAAGGAGAGATAGATCTGCCGTGGGCCGGCAAAGGTACGCTGGCTGTTGAGCGCGTGCCGGCAACCAGGCGAGCACTATAAAAACCAGCCAGATAAAAACGTTCCGTTTCATTGTAAAAGCATCCGATATAAAGGAAGAAACGTCCGCGGAAATGATCCGCGGACTTTGTTATAAGATCAATACCCGGCATTTTGCGGATACTTGTCGCCGGTGATGGTTCTGTCTATCTGACTTTGAGGAATTGGTCTAAGCATATGCTTGTCTTTAATATTCACCCCGGCATCCGGGTTATGTAATTTCACCCGTTCTATCAGTTTCTTTGTTCTTACCAGATCCAGCCAGCGGGTTTGTTCACCGGCTAACTCACGTGCACGCTCATCCAGGATATAGTCCAGTGTAACGTCAGCCGGCGTAATAGACATGGCTGCGGCGTTTCCGGTGGGATATGCTGCGCGTCCGCGTACAACATTAATATATTTGGCAGCGCTGGCATTATCACCAATATTGAAAGCCGCTTCGGCTGCCAGCAAATAGGTTTCGGCCAGGCGGTAAGCAATCACCGGCCTTACCGATGGATCATTAATACTAGCCCTTTTGGTATCCTGGTATTTGAGCATGGTTGGAAATAGCTGCAGGGTATAATTCCGTGGCGGCACAAGCAGGTAGCGTGAAGCGGTAATGTCGGCATTGCTGACATCCACTCCGGGCATATAAATAGCCGTATCGCCAAGTGCATATTTGGGAACACCATTTACCTTAGGAATTTTGTCGGCAGAATTAGATAGCCATACCGACTGAAATGTTTTGTAATACCGGGTGTCGTTTGTTTTATCGGCAAAGCAGGTATCGCTCATCCAGCGGGTCAGTTCTACGCGCGCAAACGGACGGCCATAGGCCATAGAGCGAACCAGGCCCGGGAAATTTTCATACCCCATTACATAGTGAAAATTCAACTCACTGCTATTGTTATTATAAGTAAGATTGGTAGTATGTTGTACACTCCAAAGCACCTCCTTGCTTCCTTCATTACCTTCTGCATATACGGATCCAAAATCCGGCAGCAGCGCAAGACCTAAGCCCGCACTATTATCAATCAGACCCTTCGCGGTGGAATAAGCATTCTGAAAATCGTCAGATTGTTTGGCTTCAGAGTATGCCCTGGTCAGGTATACCTTTGCCAGCAAGTGTGATGCAGCAGCTGCGGTAGCCTTACCAGGCAATACGCCGTTTTGCACAGGACTTGGCGGCAACCCGGCAATCGCATCTTTTAAGTCCTGGATAATGAAGTTGTAAACATCACTGACAGGCGCCCTGGTAGCGCTTGTACTGGGTTCTGCAATAAAATGGGTATTAAGCGTAACAGGCCCCCAAAAACGGACAAGCACGAAATAGTAGTTTGCGCGCAGAAATTTAGCTTCGGCAATTTTTTGTTTAACCGTGGCCGCATCAAGACCGGTAACTGCCGGTCCGTTGTCAATAATACCATTGCAGTTATTGATGTAGGTGTAACAGGCATTCCAGATGCCGGAAACCCAGCCACTGCTGGCGTCGAAGCTGCTTGAATAAATATTGAAATCATTATTGCCGCCACCGCCGGATTTGAACTCATCAGTGCCCGGTACAGTCATCGTCATAAAGTTTTCGGTTCCCCATATATTCCGGTTACCCGCGTACGCGGCATCCAAGCCGGACTGAAAGCCCTGCGCTGTATTGAAATACTGTGGAGTCAGCCCCGAATGTGGTTCTTCTATTAATTGTTTGTTACAGCTCAAACTAAAAAAAGTAATTGCTGCCAGTGGAATAGATTTATATATGCTGGATCTCATCGTGATAAAAATTAAAATGTGACATTTAAACCAAAGAGTATCGATTTATTCGGCGGTGTATCTACGCCTAACGTACCTGCCGATTCAGGATCTACACCATGAAACCGGTCGTGCAATGGAGAGAATAAGATGATGGCATCATTCAAGCTACTATAAACCCGGAGTGATTGTACCCCGACTCTCTTTGCGAGATGAGATGGCAGTGTGTAGCCCAGGTTGATTGTCCTTATTTTAAGATAAGAAGCATCATAATAACCCAGCAGGTCGCCATAAACGGGCGAGCCTACGTTAAAATTAGGTTTAGGGTAAGTGTTTTCCTGATTAAAAGGGGTCCAGTAATTAACATTCAGGTTATTCATTTTCCCATTTAGCGCGTTTACGTTGCTGCCGGGTTGAAGCCAATAGGCGATCTGTGTTCCTCCCACGCGGTAGGTAGACACTACTGTCAGGTCAATACCACGATAACTGAAACGGTTGGTAAAGCCACCGAAAAACTTGGGCTGACGTGAGCCTACAATTGTACGGTCGTTCGAGTTGATCACACCGTCGCCATTCAGGTCTTCCACTTTTATGGTACCAATCACGGAACCTGATCCCACTAACGTCAGGTTAAGCTTCCTGGCCAAGGCTGAATCGGCTGGTGTATTTTGCCAGATGCCTAATCTTACATAGTTATAAAGCGCATTAATAGGAGCCCCTACAAATCTGTTATTGCCAATGTCCTGGGTTACGCCATTTTGCAGCGCCGTAATTTTATTGCGGTTAAAGGTGATGTTGAAATTGGTGGTCCAGCCAAAATCATTTCGGTCAACAGCCCTGATATTGGTTGAAGCAAGATTGATCTCCAGACCTTTATTTTCCGTTTTACCCACGTTGGCAAGGAACTGTGAGGTGTAGCCCGTTGTAATAGGCAGGTTTTGCGGAAGTATCAGATTGCTGGTGCGTTGCCGATAAGCATCAACGGACCCGCTGATGCGGTCATTAAACAAGCTGAAGTCCAGGGCAAGGTTCAGCGTTGCCGTATACTCCCAGCCGAGTTTTGGATTGGGTACGTTGTTGGGATAAGTGCCGGTAACGTTTGTAGAGCCATAATTGTAATTGATCGATGCCATGCCGCCAAGTGTCTGGTAGGGTGTTACTGCAGCATTTCCTACTGTTCCATAACCGGCGCGCAATTTCAGGCTTGATATCGCAGGAATATTTTTCATAAAATCTTCGCGGGTGATATTCCAGCCAACAGCTGCGGATGGGAAGATATGATATTTATTTCCCGGCGCCAGCGTGGAAGAGCCGTCAGACCTCATGGTGAGGGTTAACAGGTATTTGCTCATATAATCATAGTTAATACGTCCCATGAAGGAGACAATATTAAACTTCGAATAACTTCCGGAACCACTGAGATTGGCGCCCAGTGCCGGGTTAAAATATTGAATATAATCTGCCAGGATATTGTTGTAGCTGAATGTAGTGGAGGCTTTATAATCATCCTGGTAGCTAAACAGGCCCGTAGCTGTTAAGTGATGATTTTTAGCAAACGTATTTTCATACACCAGCAGGTTTTCCAGCGTATAATCGTGATAGTCGTAATTGGTATTTTTAGCAGTGGAAGGGCCGCTCAGATTCTGATAGGTGGCACTGCCATAAAATTCGCCGTAGGTTTCCGGGGTAATTTCTACGCCCCCGTTAAAACGGTACTTAAGCTGTGGCGTGATCTGTGCTTCGGCATACACAGTTGTAAAAGTGTTATACCTGGAACGGTTTTGAACAACTGCACCTTCCTTCAGGTTGGCCAGTGGATTATATGTTAAAGAGCCGCCGCCGGGGAATGGAATGAGATTACCCTTCTCGTCGTAAGGAACGGTAAGCGGGCTGGATGTAAGCGCCTGGGCCACCGGGTTGATACTTTCTCCATTAATTTTACTCACGGTATTCATTGAGCTTACGCCAATCTTAAATATCTTACCCAATTGCTGGTCAACACTTACTTTGAAGCTATAACGCCTGAATGACTGGCCGGGAAACAGACCGGTTTCATTATAAAAACCGGCGGAAACCGCGTATTTTGTTGATGCCGTACCACCGGACACGCCGAGCTGATGATTGGTTTTAAAGCCGTTCTTAAAAATCAGCTTTTGCCAGTCGGTGGCAGTTCCGTTTTTCATACCGGCTAATTCGGCGGGCAGGAAAGTGATACCATCTGTATAGAACTTAGGATCATCTATTCCATTATAAGGATTAGGTGTGCCGATGGTGTTCGGGTTGTTTGCATTATAGTTGCCCCATTTTTTATAGGTCTCGTAGCTTTTGGTGTCCATCACGTCATAGTAACCCAGTGGGCTTACCACGCCGGCATAACCGCTGTAAGTAATTACAGGCGCACCTGTTTTGCCCCGTTTGGTACTGATAAGTATTACACCGTTTGCGCCTCTTGATCCATAAATAGCGGTTGCAGATGCATCTTTTAATATTTGTACCGCCACTACATCATCCTGGTTGAGATCATTAATATAGTTGCCGTTGAACGGTATACCGTCTACAACATACAGCACATCGTTGGTGGCGCCCAAAGAACGTTGCCCCCTGATAGAGATGGATGGCGTAGCGCCGGGGTGACTGTTGCCGCCTGCTTTTTGTATATCAATACCTGGCGCCTGGCTTTGCAGCGCGCTTACCAGGTTACTTGCCGGTACGCTTTTTAGAGCTTCTTCATCTATCGACGCAATGGAGCCGGTAACATCCGCTTTCTTTTGTGAACCATAACCCACAACAATTACCTCATTCAACGCCGACGGCTTTTCAGCTAAAGTTACATTGATCACTGTTTGATCATTTACCGCTATTTCCTGGGTTATAAAACCCACAGAGCGGAATACCAGGACAGCAGATTTATCCGGTACCGAAATACTGTACTTGCCATAAGCATCTGCAATAGCGCCGGTGGTGGCGCCTTTAATGGTTACCGATACGCCGGGAACGGGCGAGCCTTTACTGTCATTAACCTGACCCGTTATTTTGATAGCCGCGTTAGGGGCGGCCAGTATTTCCCGTTCTGAAGTTTTGCGGCTGATTACCACATTGTTTTGAGTGATCACGTATGTTACGGGCTGGTCTTTGAAACATTGATCAAGCACTGCTTTTAACGACGCATTAGTAACGGTTAATGAAACCTTTTTTGTTTCTTCCAGTGCGCTGGGGTTATATAAAAAATTAAACCCGGTTTGCAGCCTTATCTGGGTAAATATTTCTTCGAGGGATGCATTTTTAACTTTCAAATTAATCGATTGAGCGTATGTAGCCGCTCTGACCTGCAATACTGTTGCAAGCAATAGAACTATTGTAAGTTTCATAACTGAGGAACGTTTAAAGAGCGCATAGAACATCCCCTGCATACGTATGCATTAGAGATATCTTACAAATAAATGTTTGGTTTGATAAACTAGCTGGCAGTTAGCTATTCCATGACAAGGGCCGCTGAGGCTTGGCCGGATACGTCGCGCGCCGCATCCTGCCTTATTTTAAGCAATAGCAATGTAGAGTAAAGATTTTACGGCATAATTGTTACCCTCCTTCCCTCGATTTTAAATTTTAAGCTTTTTGTTAATTCAATTGTCTTTAATAAATCTTCCAGATTTTCGTAACGGGAAACGGTTCCGCCGAGGCGCTGCTTCTTCACATCGCCCTCATAGCTGACATCTACATCATACCATCGTGCAATGGTTCTCATAACGCTTTCGATCCCCTCATTTTTAAAGAGGAAATAGCCGTTTTTCCAGGCAATGGCATCGTTGGGATCTACTTCATTGATGTGGAACTCCTTATTAGTTGCCAGAACTGCCTGCTGTCCCGGTTTAAGTAATACGTGGTTGTTATTGGCGGAGAACTTAATGGAGCCTTCCAGCAGCGTAGTTTGTATGATTGGTTCATCTGCATAGGCATTCACATTAAAACTCGTTCCCAGCACTTGTACTTCAGCATCTTTAATCTTCACCTTGAACGGATGGGAGGCATTACCTGCTACTTCAAAATAAGCTTCCCCATTGATCTCCACAAGTCTTTCCGGTCCTGTAAAGGCGGTCGGATAACGTAGCGTGGAAGCCGCGTTCAGCCACACATTTGTACCATCCGGGAGTGTGATCCGGAACTGGCCGCCCCGTGGGGTGGCTAGTGTATTATATTGAATAGAAGTAGCGGTGCTTTGCGCATCATATTTTAGCTGGCCGCCCTGTTGATGGATGGCGGTTGCGCCCTGCCGGATCACCTGGTTGCCGGTACTGTCCAATGTTACTTTGGATCCATCCGATAAGGTCAGGATGGCTTTGTGGGTGCCGGGCATCGCATTGGCGATGAGTTGTTGCGCCGCCGGATGTTTGGCCGGCCGCTGCAGCCATGCGTATGTTCCGGCCACGAGAGCGAGTATCGCTGCGGCCACTGCCCATCGATATCGCCGGGGCCTGATGGTATGCACCGGGGTCACTTCCTGGTCAAGACGCTGCTGAATCAATTGCCTGATTCCTTCATCCGGTTCTCCTTCATAGGCCCGCGCCACCAGTTCACCGTAAATCGTTTCGTCCAATAGCTGCATGTAATCCGGGTCTTCCAGCGCGATTGTCAGCCGTTGACGTTCGTGTGGCGTGATCCTGTCATCCAGGTATTTTTCCAATAGATCCTTGAATTCGTCGATGTGCATATACTATAAAGACGCACAAGTGTAAAAAGAGGGTTGCTCTCTTTAAAAAAAAATTTGGAACAGCAGCCGGAGCGCATGCCGCATAAAGGTTCGCATCTGCGCCAGGGCCTTTATCATATGGCCTTTCACCGTTTCCCGGGAAATCCCCAGCCGCGCTGCAATCTCTTCATATTTTAGTCCCTCCTGCCGGCTCAGTTCAAAAACCGTCCGGCGTTGCGGCGGCATCTGTTCTATCACCACCTGGATCAGCTCCCGGAGCTGCTTGGTCGCCAGCTGCTCATCGGCCGGGGAATCGGAGGCCGGCGGCAGCTGCCCGATATCGTCCGGGATCGGGACTACCAGCTTCTTTCTGAATTCACTTAGTATCCTGTTCTTGGCCATTGTATATAAATAGTGCTGCGGCCGTTCTACATCTGACAGGGATCTGCGGTTTTTCCAGATAGTGAGAAACACTTCCTGGACTACATCCTGGGCTTTATGAGAGTCTTTCAGGTAAGCCATCGCCTGCCCATACAGGTTATTCCAGTATTGATCCGCCAACCGGGTAAAGGCATCATGATCGCCGTTCGCAATCTGTTGGAAAATATCTTTCTCTGTATGTAGGAAATTGTCTGGCAATATAAGTGCAAGCTTTGGCAGAGCTAAAAATAGATAAAAAATTTCTACCCCCTAAAAAATCAGGCGCGTTTTAATGACATATCATAGAGTGAAGATCAGCATGGACTGTTTTAGTTCCGTGAAATGCCGGTGAGCGCCGTTGATGAGGTCAGGCTCCGTTGTCTGCAAACTCCTATAACAGGTAAATATTATTTGGCAGTGTAAACAATTTGTATTTTTTTTGTCGCACTTTCCAGCCAATGGTAGATATTTATAAAAATATAATCAACCGGCCTTCCTAGCAGGAGCTCCTTCTGCTGGCAGCATTTTGCTGCGATCATCCAACTTACCAGTATATCGTTTTTGATGCCATCGACCGCAATGTCTATGCACGCGATTTCCAACCATTAACATAATTATCAATATGATTTTTGAAAACAATCTGGCTTTCGCGCAAAGCCTGGACCGGCAAGATCCATTACACCACCTGCGAGCCGATTTCCTTTTCCCTAAGCAGCATGGTACCCCTTTCATTTATATGTGCGGCAACTCCCTCGGGTTACAGCCCAGGGCGGCACGCAGCTATGTGGATCAGCAACTGAATAACTGGGAAAACCTGGCAGTGGAAGGATGGTTTGAAGGTGAAACACCCTGGATGTACTATCACAAAGAACTGAAGGGGT
Organism: Chitinophaga ginsengisegetis; assembly: GCF_900168065.1. GTDB lineage: Bacteria > Bacteroidota > Bacteroidia > Chitinophagales > Chitinophagaceae > Chitinophaga > Chitinophaga ginsengisegetis. The sequence continues at coordinate 1,299,751 of NZ_FUZZ01000001.1, forward strand.
TGATGGCTCATATCGTTGGCGCCGGCCCCCGGGAAGTATGCCCGATGAACACACTTACTGTCAACCTGCATCTATTGATGGTGAGCTTTTACCGTCCCACTGCAACCAGATTTAAAATCATTATGGAGGCCGGCGCTTTTCCTTCCGACCAATATGCAGTAGAGAGCCAGGTCAGGTTTCACGGCTATGATCCGAAAGACGCCATTATTGAAGTAGCGCCCCGGGTTGGTGAAGCTACTCTGCAAACAGCAGATATCCTGGCTGCTATTGCCGATAATAGCGAACAGCTTGCGCTCGTATTGTTTGGCGGTATAAATTATTTTACCGGCCAGTGGTTTGATATGCCGGCTATTACAAAAGCAGGGCACCATGCCGGCGCTGTTGTTGGGTTCGACCTCGCGCATGCAGCAGGCAACGTACCGCTGAAACTGCACGACTGGGATATTGATTTCGCATGCTGGTGTTCTTATAAATATCAGAATGCCGGCCCGGGAGGAATCAGCGGAATTTTTGTACATGAAAAACATTTTTCCGATAAATCATCCGACCGTTTTGCGGGATGGTGGGGCTACCAGGAACAACAACGGTTTAAAATGGAGAAAGGGTTTATTGCGGAGGCTGGCGCCGACGGCTGGCAGGTAAGTTGCACGCAGGTCATTCCAATGGCGCTGTATCACGCCTCTCTTAAAACTTTCGAAAAAGCCGGCTTCATCGGCCCGCTCAGGGAAAAGAGCCTCCGGTTAACGGCCTATCTGTACTACCTCATCAGCGAAGTGAATAAAACGCTCGGCTTCGAACAATACAAAATCATCACACCTTCTGCCGAAAATGAAAGAGGCGCCCAGTTGTCTATCATAGCCAAATACAAAGGCAAAGAGGTATTCCAGGCACTCGTAGCCAACAATATCCTGGGCGACTGGCGCGAGCCCGATGTTATCAGACTCAGCCCGGTACCATTGTATAATAGCTTCGAGGATGTTTTCCTGACAGCAGAAAGAATGCTGACAATAAGTAAAGAACTGATCACACCAAAACAATAACAGCAGCAATGGAAATAACCGCTGAAATCAAAGACAGACTATCCCTGCTGCAGGAGAAGTACGCTGCAATGGGACAGGACATCACCGCCTATCTTGATGGCCTTCTTTATGCAGATTACCTGACGTATTGGGATTATATTCACCTGGATACATTGTTGAGCCTCCAGCATCCGAAAACTTCTTATCCGGATGAGGAGATCTTCATCATGTATCATCAGATCACTGAACTTTATTTTAAGCTTGCCCTGCACGAGTGCAGGCAGATAAGCGCCAATACTTCGCTTACGCCTGACTTTTTTGCTTCCAGGCTTAAAAGAATTAATGCTTATTTCACCGCCCTGGTATCATCCTTCGATATCATGGTGGATGGAATGGACAAAGAACAATTCCTGAAATTCAGGATGTCGCTGCTGCCCGCAAGTGGCTTCCAATCGGCACAGTACCGTATGATAGAGATCTATTCAACCGACCTCATTCAGCTGGTAACACTGAGCAAAAGGGAGCAATTAAAACATGCCACACCAGCAGAACAGTTTGAAAATATTTACTGGAAATACGGCGCTTCAGAATTATCTACGGGTAAACAGACGCTTACCCTGCAACAGTTCATTGTGAAATATGCCGGACAACTCCTGCAGCTGGCGCAGAACAATATTGACCACAATTTTTCCTCGCTGTACAAAACGCTGCTCCGGCGCGGGGAAGATATGAGCGCTGTGGAAGCCGAACTCAGAAAGCTGGATCTGTTTGTAAACGTGGAGTGGCCGCTGTCCCACTATAAGTCTGCCGTTCGTTACCTCGAGCGCGACCCGGTAGACATCGCCGCCACAGGTGGCACCAACTGGCAGAAATACCTGCCGCCGAGATTCCAGAAAAGGATTTTCTATCCCTATCTGTGGACTGAAGAACAGATTGAACAATGGGGCAAATCCTGGGTAATGAATGTATTAAAAGCTTACCGGACTTAGTATCATAACGCCTGGTCTTCACGCCGGCGCCGTGAAGACCAGGCGTTAAATTTCTCAGCCCTCCCCTTCTTTCCAGGCAGTTAATCCCCCATATACCACCGTAGGTTATTAATAACAACTCTAAGTAGCGTAAATACAACTATGAGTGTTTGCATTTTTTTGATTCAGGAAATACATCCCTATACCTTTACAGGGTCGATAACCTAAAACAAAAACATGGACACTAAAATGATCGGCAGCAAAATTGCCAAAGCGCGCAAGGATAAAAATATGTCCCAGGCGCAACTTGCCCAGCTTCTGTTTATCAGCCCGCAGGCTGTGGGGAAATGGGAGCGCGGGGAATCAATTCCGGACATCATCACTATTAACCGGCTTGCGGAAATCCTGGGTGTCGACCTTAATTATTTTTCAGAGAACTTCCAATCTGCGGACGATAGCACATTTTTAAAGACCATTGAGAATAGTAACGACACGGGCCAAACGGAGGTTCCCATCCTTCCCTCCCCGCCGGAGGAGCGGCAGCTACTAACAAACTTCAGCGGCGGCAACCTTTCAGAAAGCGACTTCACCGGCGTTACCGCGCATAAAAGAAAATTTAACGGGAGTGCATTAAAAGGTTCCGACTTTGCCGGTGCGGACCTGACCGGCAGTTCGTTTACCGGTAGCGATATACATGCTGCCAATTTTGATGGGACAAACCTGACAGACTGCACCCTGTCATCCAACAACCTTACAGGCGCAAGCTTCAACAAAACTATTCTCGTACGCACCGTATTCAGTACCTCGGGACTGGCGGGGGCGAAATTCATTGATGCAGAACTGACCGATGTAAAGCTGACCAAGACCGACCTTAGAAAAACCGTCTTTGAAAACTGCGTCTTCAAAGGCGTGGACTTTAAGTATTCCGATATGCGGGGACTACGCCTCGACGGGCAGACTTTTATCGGCGTCAGGTTCGACAAAACGGCGTTAAACGAAGCTACGTTCAATGGTGCGACACTCAGGAATGTATCTTTTCGTCCAACGTATGCCTTAACCAATAAATACTACCGTGCCATTAAAACCATCTGCTTTGATGGTGCAATGATGGATAAGCTGACCTATGCCGAACTCAAAGGCATGGGGGCCGATCTGTCGAAGGTTACATTTATATAAAGAGCGAAGTATATGCAAAACTCAATTCAAGTGAAAGGACTCCAAAAGTCCTATAAGCAGCTTCATGTCCTGAAGGGCGTAGATTTCGAGGTCGAAAAAGGTAGCATTTTTGCCCTGCTCGGCTCCAACGGTACGGGCAAAACAACCATCGTCAGAATCCTCAGCACGCTACTCAAACAGGACAGTGGAAATGTGACTGTGAATGGATTCGATGTCCTTTTAAAGCCCGAAAGCGTGCGGCAGTCGATCAGCCTGACCGGGCAATTTGCGGCCATAGACGAGGTTTTAACCGGGCGGGAAAATATTACGATGATTGCCAGGTTGCGGCATCTCAGCAATCCGCGCCAGGTAGCCGCTGATCTCCTGGAACGCATCGGCTTAACCGATGCTGCCGACCGCCGCGCCTCCACTTATTCAGGAGGGATGCGTCGCAGGCTCGACATCGCCATGAGCCTGGTGGGAAACCCGCCGCTTATTTTCCTCGACGAGCCAACCACCGGGCTTGACCCTGAAGCCCGGATTGAGTTCTGGAAGATTGTTAAGGAACTTTCCGGTAACGGCACAACCGTATTCCTGACCACCCAGTATTTAGAAGAAGCAGAACAGCTCGCCGATAAAATTGCCATTCTTCATGAGGGCAGGATCATCGTGAGCGGCACTTTCGCGGAACTCAAACAGCTGTTCCCGCCCACACAGGTAGAATATATTGAAAAACAACCAACCCTGGAAGAGATCTTTCTTGCAATTGTTGGAAAAAAAGAAAAATAACATGGAGACAATAAAAAACTATTTTTTTGCAGATATGAGCGTTATGCTTGGACGTTCCATGCGCCATGTTCTCCGCAGCATGGATACCATCATCACCGTCACTATCATGCCAATTGCCATGATGCTGTTATTTGTCTACGTACTCGGCGGCGCCATTCAGTCCGGTACAGATAACTATGTGGATTACCTGTTGCCCGGTATACTGTTAATTGCTATTGCAAACAGTGTCGGCTATGTATCTTACCGGCTCTTTAACGATGTACAACGGGGAATATTTGAGCGCTTCAACTCCATGCCAATTGCCCGTTCCGCTGCAATATGGGGGCATATCATGACCTCATTGGTATCTAACCTGATTTCACTCACCGTTATTATTATCGTAGCATTAATAATGGGCTTCCGCTCGCCGGCCGGTATATTGGCGTGGCTGGCCGTGGCTGGCATACTCGCATTGTTTACACTTGCACTGGCCTGGATTGCAGCGATTGCCGGATTGTCTGCCAAATCGGTGGATGGCGCCACTGCAATTGCCTATCCGATTCACTTCCTGCCGTTAATCAGCTCAGCGTTTGTACCAACAGCTACGATGCCGGGGCCGGTTCGCGCCTTTGCCGAAAATCAACCGGTAACCTCCATAGTGGAAACCATTCGCGCGTTACTTTCAAACCAGCCGGTCGGCAATGAAATATGGGTAGCGCTTGCCTGGTGTATCGGGATTATGCTCGTAGCTTATATCATTGCGATGCGCGTGTATAAAAAACAGGCGTAAAGGTTTGCTTGTCCGGGCGTCTCCCATTGATAATGCCTGGCAATGCCAGGCATTATCAATGGGAGACAGGGATCAGGTTAATGTCATTCCGCCATCCATCAGGATTTCGGACAGCGCAACGACTAGATACCTTTCATTTTCTTATAGTTTTCTAATGTTTTTTCGTACTCCACCACCGTGTAATCCATTATAGTACCAACCATTTCGCCATTCTTCAACGCTTTACGTGCGCCTTCCACTGCCTTTTCTTCATTCGCTATGGCACTGGCGTAGTCCCCGGCTTTAGCATAACAGCTGGCCACCGCGTCTAATGCTACCGGATTAGTGAGGTTTGGATTTGCCTCCTCGAAAGTTTTGGCTGCCCATAAGTAAGTGCTCTTATCGAAGCCATTTTTGTTATAAACCGCACTAAGTGCTATTCCTGGTACTGATTTATTCGTTTTCTGCAATTCTCTGGCAAATTCAATAGCCTGTTGCTGATTCACATAGTTTAATAATACCCCGAATCTCATTTGATCAACCATAAACTTATACTGTGGACTATCTGCTACCAGTTTGTCCATTAAACTCAGTGACGACTTGTAATCTTTGTTTGTAATAGCATCCTGTATGGGTTTAAGCGCCGCCTGCATGGTAGCCATTTCGCCTCTTCTGGCCTCAGCTTTGCGATCAAATGAAGCCTTAAATGCTGCCATATCATACGTTCCGTTTAAGATACCTGGCAACGTGCTATCTAACGAACCCGGGTGACCAATCCAGATAATCTGGTTATTTTTTACGATAAAGGTAGATGGAATACCATTCTCACCGGCCGCTTTTAACCAGTTGTTCCCCATGAATTGCTCATTATTATCAGCCACCACCGAATAGCCCATATTGGCGTCATTTCCCTTTACAAACTTCTCCAACATTGGCAATGAAGATTCATAAGGTTTACCCTCCTCAACTTTTTCCCAAACCCCTACTCCGATGAAGGTGGCCTTCCCCTTATACTCTTTCTGAAGTTCGGTAAGATGTGGCATAGCAGCTTTACATGGGCCACACCAGGTTGCCCAGAATTCTAACACATAAAGATGATCGCCTTCAAAGGATTTAACCGGCTTTCCTTTAATCCACTTTGAATATTTTAGCGGTGGCGCCTGATCACCGATGGAAAGCTTGTTTTTACTTTGCCCGGTTGCCGTTCCTGCATAGGAAAATACAAACGCTGATACCAGCAGCATCCATGCTGCTAAATTCATCTTCTTCATATTAATTTAATTAATTTTCAATGATCCTTAATAATTCTGTGTCAACGTGCTGTTAAACTGTGTAGCACTCCGGGGGAAAGGAAATATCCATAAAGGTGAGTCAGGCCGTAATATGTATTTAACCCCGTTGATAGTCCTTTCAATCGTTACAGCATATTTACCTTCCCTGTTCCATCTTTTTAAGTTGATGAAGTTTCGCCAGGTGAATAGAAATTCTATCCGGGATGTCCTTTGCAAACAGACCATAGCCTGCGCTTCGTTTGCTGCTATAAGCTGCGTATACGGTACTATCCGGCGGATTCTGATTTTGTTCACTTCTTCCATTCCTTCCGCAATTTTATTTGTACGGATCAGGCATTCCGCTTTCATCAAAACAAGGTCTGAGGTTGTCATACCAGCCTGGTTCGACTCATAAGATGGTGCAATCCAGACAGGGATACCCGGCAAGCCAATGTACAGGTACCCATAATCATAGTTGTAAACGGCGGAAGAATCCCTGATGATGTTACCTGGCTCGTACCAATCATGCAGGATTTCATAAGTAGGTGTAAAGGTGGTTGGTAAAAAGCCGGAATTAACGGCATAGAACAAATTATCAGCTGCGCTTAAGCCATTGCGAACCGGTACCCTGGAAGCCTTTGGCAATGACAGCAGCGATCTGTGATCTTCCAGTACGCTGTTATATTTCAATGCTTCTTCCGTGGCGGCAAGAGCAGCTGTATAATTGCGCATAGACATCAATACTTTTGCTTTCACCGCCAATGCAAATGCTTTGCCTATCCTCATAGCATTTTTAGGTTGGTCAGGCAGTGCATCGGAAGCAAGTGCTGCATCGATGTCGGTAAGTATATTGTCGTAAACTTCTTTAACTGTATTTTTTGTGTTAACAGCTTCAAAGTCGATATCTTTTACATAGGATATCCCGCCATCCTTATCTGCTGTTGCCGGATCATATGCTTTGGCATAAATATTAACCAGCAGGTAATGTAAATAGGCACGCTGGATATACGCTTCAGCTTTCAACTGCTTTAACAATACGGGATCTCCGCTGGCTTTATCAGCATTGGTTAATACAATATTTGCTACTGTTGAAATGATCCGGTAAAGGCCTTCATAGGGTCCATCCGTAAGCGTCAACGCTGCCCTGTCTGCAGATTCATCATAGGTAATGAGGATTTTGTTCATGGTTTGCACATTGGACGAAATAGTATTTGGTACATTATACGCATGCAAATACATGTCATTATCCAATATTGCCTGCTTTACACAGGTGAAGGCCGTACCGGAATAGTCAACATTCATCAGTAAGTCCAGATCACTTGCTCTTTTCAGCAAGTTCTGTCCTTTAGGAGTTATGTCAGTATATTTTTTACATCCGGAAGCGATAACCATTGAAATGGTGATTACCCAAAAGTAAATATGTCTTCTCATGTTCATTGAATTAAAAATTAGCATTGATACCAAAAACAAAAGAGGCAGGGATTGGCGCAGCACCGGTTTCAGGGTCTACATGTACATCTTTTTGCTTTATCCAGATGGATTTGGGATTATTTACCTGTACTCTTACTTTAAGATTGGTTGCCCTGATCTTTGACGAAACGGTTTGTGGTATTGAATATCCCAATACGATATTCCTGATCTTTATAAAGTCGGCCGGCCTCACCAGGTTGTTTGAGTAGTAATACTGGTTGTTAATTGGAATCTGATAATATTGCCCGCTTCCCGGAATATCGGTATCCGTATTTGTTGGCGTCCAGCTGTTTAACAAATAAGAAGGCAATGGTCCGTAATTAGCATACGGATAAGGCACCGGTACAGGGCGGGCCCTGTAATAATGACCTCCGTAATAAACCGCAAATACGCTCAGGCTGATTCCCTTAAATGAAAAATCATTGTTCAATCCAAAATTGATGACAGGATCCGCATTTCCGGAAAACTCCAATGCATCCGCATCATTTGCTCCCAATGTTGCTTTAGTAGCAACTCCTTTGGTATCGTACCACTTTGGCACTCCGGTATCGTCAAGTCCGGCAAAGCGGAATGAAAACAATGAATGCACAGGATATCCAACCCTGTAGGATTCTCCGGCGGCCAATGTCAACGGATCTCTTGTTAATTCATCTACATCCGTTACTTTATTTTTATTCCATGCGCCCGTTAAAACAGATGACCACCTGAATCCATTTGCGGAGGAGGATCTTATCCAATCGTAACCAAGATTGACTTCAAGTCCGTGGTTGATCATACTGGCATTGTTTATCACCATAGAAGTAAATCCTTCTGATGGATCTAAACGCTTCTGCGCAAACAGATCAGTTCCTTTCCGTTTATACCAATCGAATGAACCTCTCAGGCGGTTTTGGAACCAGCTGAAATCAGCGCCAATATTTATAGTAGCTGTTTTCTCCCATCTCAGTCGTGGGTTAGGTGGATTTGTAACCGTTGCATTAGGCAGTTGAGTTACCTGATTTAGCCCTGTGGTTGCCGCAAGAACCGCGGTAACATTCCTGATGTTGCCGGTAAGGCCATAGGTTGCCCTCAATTTAAGATAATCGAGTGCTGCAACGTCTTTTAAGAAAGATTCGTTAGACGCTGCCCACGAAGCGCCAACTGACCATAAGGGGCGGCCACGGTATTTTTCATCTCCTCCAAAAAGGTCTGCGTAATCTTTCCTTAATGATCCAAAGATATTATACCTTCTATCGTAGGTATAAGTGACGTTGGCATATCCTGAGGCAAACCGGTGCATTTCGTCACGAACCAAACTCATATCCGCGATGTCATTAAAATGATACTGTCTGACAGGATAATTAGGGTTCCAGAAAGTACCGCTGTTAATGTTGTACAGGTTGCCGAAGTTAACACTTTGTGTAGACTGGGTCTGTAATTGGTCATCATAGCCTAACAACATTCCATTTACACCATAATTGCGTGTTTGCCTGAATTCTGCACCAGCAATAGCAATGATACCGTGACTTCCAAATTCATGATCATAGTTGGCCTGCAGGCGTGCCGTATAATTGGGACTTTTCAGTTCGGAAGTGGCCAGCTTTCCTCCTTGGGGCAACAAATTCGTATACTTGTAATTACCTGCTGTGCCGGTGCGGGTGGTATATACATCCTGTAACCATCTCATTGTATAGCTTTCTGCCTCTGAATATGCAGAAACAGTTCTGCGCAAATCTTCATACTGAACCATCGGATGAATAGAAAGTCCATTAGCCAGCTTAAAGCTCATATTAAGGTAATACCTGGTGTTCAGTGTAGAGGTATTTGCAAAATCCCGTTCCAGTTCATCAAGGTGGTTAAATTTGGAAGAATACAGTCCCGGCGTTGTTTCTGTTACTGTATTATAGATATTGAACCGGTTGGTGGAATACTGTGCTCTTGTTCCGTCGGCGTTGAATAAGCTGTAGTAGGATGGTACTGAATACGGCGTTGTAGCAAATTCATTGTTGTGAGTCCTGATTTTTCCAATAATACTATTCACGCCATAGTCAATATCCAGCCACTTTGCAAAACTGTACCCACCTTTATAAAAGAGGTTTATTTGCCTGTTGTACCCATTAATGATCCCTGTATTGTCTGTTGTATAATTTACCACCAGGCTGTTCTGGGATTTGCCATTGTTCATGCGTATAGCAACGTTATACTGCTGAAGAACCTGGTTCAATAAGGCATTATCTTTATACTGGGTAACAAAATCATTCTTCCGGTATTCACCCAGCAGGTTATCCAATTGATTTTGATCTATTTTACCAGTTTTAAACTGATAATAAGCATATTGGACGGGAGATGCAGCATTTCCTAAAACAAGATTATTCTCGAAAGTCCCTATGGGGTTGGAAACGGTTCCGTCTCCGCCATTAAACCACCAGCTATAGTAATCTCTTTCCCAATCCACCTGCTGGGCAGGGGTCATGTAATTCTGGTAACTATAATCCGGTTTGTTGGTAATCGTGATATTACCTGAAAACTCCACCGCAATTTTATTCTTTTCCTTTGCCTTCTTCGTAGTAACAACGATTACGCCATTAGAAGCTCTCGCACCATAAATGGCAGATGCCGCCGCGTCTTTTAATACACTAACGTTATCTATATCATATGGATTTACATCCGCAATGGAGCCTTCAATTGGCAGCCCATCCACAACTACCAGGATGTTTGTATTGGCCTGTAAGGTACTGACTCCGCGAATGGTGGCATTGCCCCTGTACTGAACAAGCCCGGGAACAATACCTTCTAAGTTCTGTAATACATTTTGCGCGTTTCGCTTTTCTAATTCCTGGCTTCCAACCGTTACCACGGAACCGGTGAGATTGGTGCGGTTTATTTTCTGATAGCCGGTATTTACTACCGCAATTTCTCTCAGTTCATTCATGGCTGGATCAAGGCGGATAGCAAAACCATCCGGGCTCGCAATATGCAGGTTTGTTATCGTTAACTCTTTTGTTTCGTATCCCAGAAATCTTATCACCAATATATCTCCCGGTGAAACATCCAAAGTAAACCCTCCGTTTTCCCCGGTCATTGTCTTACCTGGCTTATTTCTCAAACTGATAGAAGCGCCGGCTAAAGGTTTACCGGTTGAATCTATAATGTAGCCCTTCACAGGTTCATCCCTGATATACTCTTTTGCCGGGGTATCAGAAGGAGTGTCCGGGATTTTTTTGGAGATGAAAACCGTTTTCCCTTTGATGACATATTGGAGTGATTGATCTTTAACTACACGGTCTAACACTTCAGTTAACGGCATATTGACAACGTTTAATGAAATTTTTGAGCTTTCATTATAAATATTCCTGTTAACGAGAACCGCGTACCCGGTTTGTTTCTGGATAGATTTAACGATGGATTGCAATGTTAAATTCCTCCCCGAAATTGAAACGGTCTGCCCGAAACTTCTGGCGAAACATGCAAGTGAAATCGCTATTAGCAAAAAGGTAAATTTCATTCCTGGAAAAATCCTGACGCCGGCCCGAAAACGGCCGTTTTTGAAACATCCGGACACAGGACGCCCGGACCTGAAAATAATTCTTGGCATACTTCTAGGTAGTTTGGTTGATAATTGATTAGCACTTCGTTTTTTGCGATAGAGGGAATCCTGCTGAAATGACCCTAATAACCTCCGGCAACAATACTCTCTTTATATATTAGCATGCTATGGTTGTTTACTGATAATTAATTTTCTTCCTTCCAGTCTTGAATGAACACCAAGTTTTTCCAGCCCTTCCATAAGATCATTCAGCGTCACGTCCCGTGTCATATTTCCTGTTAATTCTACTTTTGGAATTCCATTTTCATAAATCACCTGGATATCGTACCAACGCTCTAACTGACGCATGATCTCAACAAATGACGAGTTATCAAAATCAAAGTATCCGTTCTTCCATGCCACCACATTTTCTATTTCCTCCTGATCAAGACTTCTGATTTCGATGTTGTTTTGAGCTCTCGCAATATTGTCATGGTTCATCTGAGCTTGCTGGCCAGGTCTGATCTTTAAAAACCGGCCTCCCTGCCATCCGACTTTTACGCTTCCTTCCAGTAAAGTTGTTTTGGTGTATTGCTCGTCAGGATAAGCGTTGACATTAAAATAAGTTCCCAAAACTTCCACTTCAGTCATATCATTTACGCTCACGATAAATGGGGCATTTTGCTCTTTGGCAACCTCGAAGTAGACTTCGCCGGTCATGGCTACTTTACGCGCCGATGAAGGAAATGCAGTAGGGAAATGAATTGAGCTGGCTGCATTCAACCAAACCATTGATCCATCCGGCAATCTTACTTTCATTTGGCGCCCTTTAGGAGTGGTAATGGTATTGTATACTACCTGATCAGTAGCGCCTTCATATACCAGGGCGCCATTTACCAATTTAGCTGTAACCCCGCCCTGAAGTGCAATGACGCCGCTTTTTATTGTGTCCAACGATATCTTCGACCCATCGGCCAAGGTAAGTATAGCCCCTTCCGTGCCCGCCTTTATCTCACTGTGGGTTATTGTTTTAGGAGTAACCCCATTTCTGTTGCTGAACAATACGTAACCGCCAACTGCCGCCAATAATAGTAACGAAGCAGCTGCCATCCATTTAATTACATTGGTTCTAAGACGCGCTACCGGCGTTGTACGCTTTTCCCGGAGTTCATTCCATGCCTTATTACTATCGAATTGCATTAAAATCTGCAATTCTTTTTTGAGTAAGTCTTCGTTATTCAATTCCTGGAACAATCTTTCATGCGCTTCGGAGGAAACACGCCATTGCTGCAGGTAAGCTGCCTCCTGCTCTGTTACATGACCACCATTTATGTACTTAATAATTATATCATCAATTTGCATAATACAAGATCGGTTTTCTTCCCCCACAATATATATAGGAGGAAGTCACCCAAATTCCCATGAATTTTCTAAAAAAAATTATAATTCCCCAAAAAAGACCACGAATAGAGCGAGAAGGCCTTTCTTTAAGAGTGCCGCTTTAAGCAGTTTTGCGGCAGTTTGCTTTTGGTTTAATACAGTTTTGGTGCTGATCTCTAATTGTTCTGCTACTTCGGTGATACTTTTTCCTTCAAAATATATTAGTCTGAAAACCTCGGCACAGCCTTTTGGAAGTGCGTTCAGTTGTTCATATACGGCTGAAACCACGCTGGCGCGGACTCGTTCTACATCCGATTCCCAGTCCGCTTCGTCTGCAAGATTATGCAGTTCATCAAAGGTGAACTGTTCTCTCTTTTGTTGCCCCAGAAAATGCAGACAAGCGTGGCGCGTAGCTAAAAAAAGGTAATTTTTAAGGTGGCTCAGACTCTTGAATTGTTTGGGCCGTGCAATTATCTGCACAAGAATATCAGAGGCGATATCCTTTGATTCTTCAGGATTGTCAATAATTTTGAAGGCATAGTAGCTAAGTTGCCCAAAATAGTCCTTGTACACCAGCTCAAAAGCTCTCCTGTTACCCTTTTCAATAAGAGATAACAACTCCGTCTCCTCAATTGACTTAATTCCTGACAATTATATGTTTTTTTCCAAAGCTGCAAACTATAATAAAAATCCCAAAATAAATAATACCGGGACCGGATTAATGCTGAGCGCCTGGTTGATGGATAAAGGCCGCCGGTGGTACAGGTCTGACTTTGCCAATCTCATTCCTCTATGTATCGCCATGCAAATGCTACCCAGTCCTCTACAGAACTGTCGAGATAGATATCCGGCTGGATGCCGATATTGTCCACCGGGTAGTCCGGCAGGCGCATTGCGCGATAGGTAGGCATGAATACCTGGTAACCCGGGCATCCGAAATCTACCAGGTAGGCATTGCCGTAATCCAATGCACCATAACTGGGTACGCCCAATACCTTGACCTTCCTGCTCTGCTTTGCGATGAACAAAAAGTACTCGGCCGAACTTCCTGTTCCCTTATCTGCAAGAATAACAACCTGCCGGGGACTTTTAGCGGCCGGCTCAACGTTTTCGATATACACAGGTTTACCTGCATCGCTAAAGTTCACGAAATGACCCAGGTTCTTTTTTAACTGATCTATTTGTTTGTCAATTTCATCTGTTGGGGTATTCTTATCCAGGCTCTTTTTGTATGCCTCGAGATTTCCGATATAAGTTTGCGTAGCCAGGAACTCCGCCCCGGTGTTGCGTATTGATTTTCCGGAGATGTACGGAAGAAGTTTCTGATAAGCATCTGTTGTTCCCCCGGGATTGCCACGAAGGTCGATGATCAGGTTCTCGCTACCTTCAATTTGCGTTCTGTTCTGCGAGATCAGCTCATCAATTTTTTCCAGGTACCGGTATTCAAAACTTGGCAATTTAAGGATCGATGTCCTGGGAGATAGTTTCCTGAAATAAAAACCCGCAAGCTCCTTTAGTTTTTCTTCCAGTTGGGTTGCACTTGCCGTTGGTGCCGGAAGTTCCCTGACCAGCGCCATACCAACAGCGTCCAAAAACAGGATACCCTCCTTATGCATGGTATAACGTCCCTTTTTCTTCGACCGGTCAAGCATTGAATACTCGAAAGAACCGTCCGGAAACAACCTGAACTTTATATCTCCTGCTTTCCAGGATGCAGATTCTGCCCCGACAATAAACCCGGTATATTCATTTCCACTCATTTTTTTGATCCCAATCCTGTAGCCTTCTGTAGACCATACCCCTTCCAGCGGATCCTTTGTGAGCTTAATTTTATCCTGAAAACCCCTGATATCAAAAGATATGGATTCTGCAGGGCCACTGTTACCGGAAGAAAAAGGAGATCCGTTTGAACCCACCCATAAATGGGGATCTTTGAAGAAATCGGTATACCTCTTCAGGATTTTTTCACAGCCAGGCTTATCTGCTGTTTTAGCCTCCCTGGTCAGATGCTGTTTTAGTTCTTCATAGGGCAATCCTTCCTTCGTTTTGTCCGCAAAACCCGGATATTCGGTCTCCACTTTCTTTACCAGTTTTTCCAATGTCACCGCGCAGTTGCAGCCTGATTGCTGCGCATATATCGAAAATGAAAACATATTAAAAGCGAGACAAAGCAGCCATTTCTTCATATTAATATCTATTGATCGAGCCGCAAATATAGCTCCGTCACTATGGCTAAAATTGTAAAAATGTAAACTGCTAGATAAACAGCCAGATGGAGGCGCTGTCTGTATCCACTTTCTTAAAGAAAGTATAGGGGTTAACGTTGGTAAGTTGTTTAAAGTCCTTTATCAGGTGTGATTGATCATAAAAAAGGCTCTCATAAGACAGTTCCGTAAGGTTCCTGACATCTCTCTGTTTTGCTATCGCCTTTCTAAACCGGTGGATCCTGTAGAATTCTGAGGGCGATTTACCGATGTTCCTGGTAAAAAGCCTGTTGAGATATTGTCTCGAAAAGTTATTGTTACGGGCAATCTCCTCTATCTTCAAACCAGATTCGATATCAGATATAATTCTCTCCATCAATCCGGGTTCCCGTGGATTGAGTTTTGAAATCCAGTAGTCTTCCAGGCTTTCCCGCTGAAGGTTCCTGTCATCTTCAAGCAGGATCTGCTTCATCGCCGGTATAAAATCGGCAAAGGGATTAAAATCCACCGCATTTTCCTGTTCAAAAAGCTCGTGGGCATTATCCAGGAAATAATTGATGGCCAATGGCTTGAAATAAATCGTAATCTCGTTTATCCCGCCCTCAATTATAACTTCGATCGGAGCGATATACCGCGATACAAAGTTGGCTACAATGTTCTCCTGCCGGGAAGGTCTGACGGTGATTTTGTTACTCCCTGCTTCAATCTCAATATCCCGGCTCACTGATACGATAAAGTAGTTGTTCGGAAATGTCCAGTAATGTAGCTGTTCGGAATTTTTACCGGGGGAAATAAAATAATAACCTTCTATATATCTTTGTAAGATCTCATTTACCGGCCTGTAAAATTCCATTTTCATCTTCCAGTTAAATTTTTATTCCTGTCCCGCATCATGAGCGCAGGACCCGCGTGTATGTTTTTTTAAGGAGATGCAAATATAACATTTAGCAGGAAGAAACGGTCTGCCAGACGAAGCAGCACAGTTTGCTACTTTGTATTTTGTTTAAACGATAAATGCTTTGAAAAGAATTGCAGCATATTTTCTTCAATTCTGTTTGCAATGCGGTTGATATGGTCACCTTCATAAATTTCGAAGAAATGTTCGATCCTGTATTTGCTTAGTTCTTCATCCAGCGTTTTAATACTCTCTGCTATGGCCCTATCCTTATCGCCCGCATCAAAACCGATAGACTTTAATTTTCTGATGTTATAGATATACTGATCCAAATTGTTTAATGGACGGTTCGCGTCCCACTTTTGTAATATTTGCGGTTGCAAATTTCCATTCTTTACCGGAAGATCAAGATAAAATGGTGGATTTCCCGGATTAGGCGACCAGGCCGCCGCAGACGCAAAGAGCGCTTTAGTGAAAAAATCTGATTTCTGAAATTCTTCTATCGTCTTAATGCTGTCTGCCCGGAGAAGTTGTAGCAGCAAGGTTTCCGATGACATTGCAGGAGAGTTCAGGCAACAGGGGCTCAGCAGGTATACCGTTGAAAATACACCAGGATTCTTCTCCCCGATCCGTAATGCGCCGTAGCCGCCCATTGAGTGACCGCATAAGCCCCTGCTCTCTTTCTGTGCGAGGGTGCGGTAGTGACTATCAATATAACCTACCAGTTCGCTGGCTACAAAGTCTTCCCAATTTCCGGTTGTTACTGAATTGGAATACATACTTCCCTGGAAAAGTGTATAGGCATCGGGGGTAACCACAATCATTTCATGACCCGGGCTTTGGGAAAACGCGGTATCCAATATGGGGGGCAGCGTCATCCAATGCTTTTGAAATCCATAAAATTTTGCATCATTGTCCGTGTAGCCATGCAGGAAGTAAACCACCGGATAGCGTTTCTTAGTACCGGAACTATAGCCGGCAGGCAGGTAAACAGACACATAGCGGTCGGCACTGTCGCCACTGAGATTACCTTCCAGCAACTTGCTGTGAACTTTTATCCGCTGTACTGTACCCTTTGCAATTCCCGGCTGCTGCGCCAGGCTTTGTACGGAACAAGACAATAATATAAAGACGAAAGCAATAGAAAGAGAGGCCAGGCATTTTATCATAAGACTACAATTGGGTTATAATTAGCGGAGGTAATATACAAATTTGGACACCAAAATGTAGCATGAGGTGGCCCACAAAAAAACAAAAAAAGCTAAGCGCCGGTAAATATTCCTATTTACGGGTGATTCCCCTTTGAGACGCAGGGGCGTTTTAAAGGATATAGTTATGTTTTACTCTGCAGTTGCAGGATCAATAATGGCAGCCACCTCACTGATAGTGTTGGCTGGAAATCCGCCCTGTTTGGCGTGTTCGCGGATCATTTCTTCATTAGGGGCAATATAAACACAATAGATCTTATCGGTTGTCACATAACTATGCACCCATTGGATTTGTGGGCCCATATTACTTAGTACACCGCAGGAAGCTTGTGAAATTGCTTTTAATTGTTCTCCTGATAATTTACCGGCACCAGGGATTTCGCGTTCAATAACATACTTAGGCATAATTTTAGTTTTAATGCTGATCCTATGACAGTTAAATCTTGCTCGTTGTAGGGACTTTTACAGGTTTGGCATTTTAGGAATAGCCAATGGAGTAACATATCCTAAATGTAAGCAATTATTTTAAGATCCGCCGGATTTCCCTGATGGTCATGCCTGTATATATGCTAACTCTGCCGATGGGCCAACATATGATTGTTTTAATGAGTAACTTTTTTTAATAATATCGTAACCTACATTACAAGAAGCGGGGAAATTTATGACGCAAAATGTGAAAGTGATTTTTTTTGTTTTATTAATGTTCTGCAGCTTCCTGGCTGGTGCCCAAACCACGAAGGATACAGCTAAAAAGGAACAAAAGACGGTATATTTTTTTAGTGGTATCGGGGCAGATTCAAGTATCTTCATGAACCTGAAACTTCCGGGCTACCATAAAGTTTACGTCTCCTGGATCCCTGCGTTGCCGGATGAATCAATAACGGAGTATGCCGGCAGGATAAAGAGCCAGATCACCGTTGAAAATCCGTATATAATCGGTCTTTCTTTTGGAGGCATCGTGGCGGTAGAAGTATCCAAACAGATAAGGGTAAAGAAAATGGTATTGATCTCTTCGGTCAGAACAAAAAAAGAGTTGAACAAAGTGCAGTTTTTTTTCATAAAACTGGGACTATACCGGATCATTCCCGCGTCATTAATAAACCGTACCAATTTTCTTACCTATCGCTACTTTGGCGCCCAGTCACAGAATGACAAAAAAGCGCTGACGAAATTATTGAAAGATACAGATGTCACCTTTTTCCGCTGGGCACTGAAAAGCATTGGTCATTGGAATAATAAAGAAGCGCCTGAAAAAACTATTCAAATTCATGGAACGGCCGACAGGGTAATAGCCAGCAGACTTGTGCATCCCGATTATCGCATTAAGGGCGGAGGACATCTCATGGTTTTTAATAAAGCGGATCCCATTAGTAAAATCATCATGAATTACTTTCGTGAATAATATTTGACCTGCCGGAAGGTAAATGCGTGTTTGGAACAACTCTTTCCTGAAAAGCAACAGCCAGGCAAGTGCCCGGCTGTTACTGTTGCCTATCACGATAGCAGTATTTTTTATTTGAGCATTTTTTCAAGCGTTTTCTCCAGCTGCTTACCCCGGAGATTTGTAGCAATGATGATACCATTGGGGTCTACCAAAACATTGTCAGGGATACCCGTAACCGCGTACGCCGTTGCCGTTGAATTGTTCCCTTTTAAATCCAATACCTGCGTCCAGGGAAGCTTATCTTCTTTCACTGCTTTTATCCACTCCTCTTTTTTAGCATCTACCGAAATACTCAATACTTCAAAGTTCCTGCTTTTGAATTGATTGTAGGCACGTAATACGTTGGGGTTTTCGGCTCTGCATGGTCCACACCAGCTGGCCCAGAAATCAACCAATACATATTTGCCCTTGTAGGATGCCAAAGATACGGGTGTTCCCTCTGCGGTATTTAGTGTAAAATTTTTTGCAGCATTACCGATTTTCTTCATGGAGAACCCTGCAGACATTGACTTCAAACCAGCATATACGGAAGTTTTACGCATACGCTCACTTAATAGGTCCAGCATCCGGTTAAAGGTGGGTACATCTCCATTACTTTGCTCCCCGGTTAAATTAAGACTGAAGTAGCTATCCGGATGCTGCTCTACAAAACGCAATTTCAAATCACTTATCTGTTTCAACAACTGTTTTTCAGCTGCTGAGGGCTCTCTCTCCACAGTCTCTTCTGCGTTCTCATCGTCCTCATCGTTACTTTCATTTCCTCTTTCCATTCCTCTTATCGAATCCAAAGAACGTTTGAGCGCATCCTCCCTGGCTCTGAATCCCTCATAAACAGCTTGTTTGCCACCCTCCACCACTACATCATTTATTGTTTCGCCTTTAATGGTTACGTCACCCTCCAGGAAAAAACTCCTGCCGCCCATTAAATGCATATTGGGCTTTACCCATGACCAAAATGCAGTATCCTGCATGGTCAGGGTAGGATGGTGAGGGATGACTTTAAGCAAGGCATCCGCCGGGTGACCGGAACCTTTGAATTCAAAAGTGCCATCATTTGAAACCTGTTTCAGTACTTTCCCGCTATATTCGAGGCTGATATCTGCAGGTATATTAAGTCCGGATAATTTTCCCTTAACCGTAAAATTCTGGCTATTGGCAGTAAGCATTGCTGTTAACGCGTAAACTAATATTAGCAACTTTTTCATAATATTTTTTTTGCCTGATTGCTACTGAAGGTCGCAATCTGATGATAGTAAATGGTATATTAAACGTGTATTGATCCTTATTTAAGCAACTGTGAGAGTTTGGCGTCCAAAGCCTCTCCTTTCAGATTTCTGCTTACAATTTTTCCGTTGGGGTCAATCAAAAAACTCTGCGGAATTTGTGTAATCCCATACATTTTTGCCACCTGATTAGAAGCAGTCTTCAAATCGATGACCTGCGTCCAGGGCAGTTGATCCTCTTTGATTGCTTTCAGCCAGAGATTTTTTTGTGTATCGAGCGAAACAGCCAGGACCTGAAAATTTTTATCCTTGTACTTATCGTAAGTATTTTTCAGCTCAGGATGAGTTGCTCTGCATGGACCGCACCAGCTTGCCCAAAAATCAAGCAATACATACCGTCCTTTGAAAGAAGCCAGTGATATCGGTTTACCTTCCGTATCGGGAAGTGTAAAATCTATCGAAGGTTGGCCTACATCAAACTTAAGGGCTATTTCCAGTTCCTTTTTAAAAGCGATACCATCTTTTGTCTGCTGCATTCTTTTGCTTAAGCCGCCAAACAATTGTTGAGCCCTCGTGGGTTGCATCTTTACGGAATTATATGTCAGCTTATCCAAGCCAACATAACTGTCGGGATACTGCTTAATCAATTTGGCGATATCCTGTTCAGTATCCATACCGAAATTTTTGGGGTCCTGTTCCCGGGCGCTATACTCCCGGAAAATCTTCTGCTCTTTACCTGTGCTTATGATCTTTGCGGTACCACTTTTATCAAAATCGACCGTGATAGCATTTGGGTCCATATAAAAGAATGCAGCGTATTCTTCTTCTCCGGATGAACCAGGAGTCATCAAATCTATCACTACCAGCTCAGGTCTCCGGGTATTTCCCTTAAATCCAAAGACTCCATTCTTAATGTTAACGGTATCACTTTTAGCATCGCCTCCATATGTTAATACTGCACGGGTAGCAGATATATTGGGAGCAACTTTCCCCTTAATATTAAAACTCATCTGTGCAAACACGGATGTAGTCATAAAAGAGGCTACTGTCAGAAAAAATAATCTATTCATATGCATGTTTTATCTCTCATTGATTTTTGATTATCCTTATTTGAGCACAGCACGAATTGCATCCATATCGTGTCCGGGACCGGCAGCCGGGATTTTCCATGGTTTTCGTTTTTAGCGCTTTCAATTAAAACTTATCAGTCAGCATTTTTCCGGGAAAGGATTTGCGCGCTGATGGACTAAGCTTCTCCATTGCTGCTTTATACCTCTTATCCTCGTCCTGCCTGGCCAGATAAGTGTAAATCACATAAGCATTGATGTCCGAAGCGGGATTTTCTTCCAGCCACCGCCAGGCTATTTCCAGGGTTTTATCACGGGCTTCCTGATCCACTTTGGTTTCCCTCTCCAGGAAAGCTTTATCTTTAAAAAGACCTTCATAAGAACCTGTGCTGGCCATCAGCGCCATAGCGGTATCGTAAATCGCTTTCTTTCTGCCGAACACCTCCTGACTTTCCATTATCTCCGTGAACCGGGTATAATCTTTCATATACCCATCATTACCTGAAACGACAGCCGTTTTAAGTTCGCCACGTTTCCCCGTTAGCCGCACTATTCCTGCATCCAGGTACAATGTCCGGTGTTCAGGATTTTGTCCGATTAACCCTACCCGAAGCACATAGATACCTGCGCCGGGAAGTTTGGTTTTAAACCTGAAAGCATCATTGCTTACAACCGCAGTATCATGAAATCTCTTTCCTTTCAGATCAGAACGGGGCCGGAGGTCGGTTAAGATTACTTTTGTACCAGGTTGCAGGTCTTTCAACTCCCCGGTAAATTCCAATTCCTGTGCATTCGTAGTGATGGCTGTTAAAACCAATATAAACAATGGGATAATTTTCATTTTGCAATGCTTTAAAAGATAAATTCTTTGAGCCACGTTTTTTACCTGCCGTATTTTTCAAACAGATCATGCAGCATTTCATCTGTAACATCATGACCGTTTCCGGAAAAGCGAACAATACCCTTAGGATCGACTATGATCATATGGGGTATTCCTACGATCTTATAATCGTCGTTCCACGCTTTGGCCTTTTGCATCATACTGTAAAATTCAATGGGAGCTTTTTCAAAAACATATACGTCCTCCGGCGCTTCATTTGTAGTTGAGGCAATGAATGCTATCTTATCTTTGTATTTGCGATGTAGTTCATTAACATGAGCAAACCCGGAAATGCAGGGTCCGCAATGGGTTCCCCAGAAATCCAGCGCCACAAATTTCCCTTTCATATCCGGTATCTCAGAAAGCCACTCTTCCACTTTCAATGCCGGCGCTTTCGTACCAACAGGCAGTCCTCCTATCATTTTTGACACCTTTTTTTTCCCGGCTTCACTTTTCGATTGAGCATGAGAACAGGTAACTGCTCCAAGAAGGAGCAATGCCAATACTATTGTTGTTTTCATTTGTATATTTTTTTAGTGTTCTGCTATTGCCGGATCATTTTTCCAAACAGTCTTTTAATTAAGGGTTCTCAATAAGTAACGGATGCTGAGAGGTAAGTTTTCTTCCAAACTTCAACACCAGCCGCTCCGGAGTGAGGGTATAAGATTCCACTACATCGCCGGTAACTGAATACAGTTTATGGGTATAATTAATTGTATTGCTATAAACCGGATCTGTAGATAAACGACGTACATCGTACCATCTCATACCTTTTAAGGCAAATTCCCTGATCCGTTCTTCCAGGATAAAGCGGACCAACTGCTGCTGATTAGCCGCAATGCCGGCCGGAACAGCAGCCGCCGCAGCAGGCATCCGGTTGGCCCTTAGTAATTCCACATCAGCTTTTGCACCTGCCAAATCATTTGCACGTGCTTTCAGTTCAGCACGCATTAAATACATATCCGGCAAACAAATTCCTACTTCTGCACTAAATCTTGGATAGCGTCTCATTCCATTGGGAAAAATAACCGTTCCAAAAAGTTCAGTATTCGAATAGATCTGTAACCTGAAATCAGAGGGATCATAAAGGGCTGCAACTTCCGGTCTGCATACAAATGCATTGGCCGAGCCAATATAAAAAGTGCTTAAACTCATATTCAATATACTTTCCTGATCTTCTCCCAAAAAAGAATTTGGCATTAATGCAGGTCCAAAATATGCAGGATCAGCTGGTTGCCAGGTTCCATCCGGACTAAGCGTAACATTATAATCGTATAAACCGACAGGTTTTGTTGCTCCTGTTAAGGCACTGAAAGCCTTATCCAGGTGCTCACGGGATGCGGTATAATTATGCATGTAGAGATAAACTCTTGCAAGAATTCCTTCGGCAGCAGGCTTTGATATTTTAAGTGAATGGGAGAAAGGTTTCGATAAATTTGGTAATGCCTCCGTGATATCATTGATGATGAACTCATAAACTTCCTTTACAGTAGCCCTTTTATAATCAGTTTTGGTTACATCAGCAGCGGTAATAATCGGTACGCCCCAATCAGTAGCTGCTGTTGCCTCATTGTAAGGTTTGCCAAAATCATTTAAAAAGAGCAAATGGCAAACCGCCCTGCCTACCTTAGCTTCCGCCATGATCTGGGCCTTTTGTTGTTCAGTGCCGCCAGTGGAAGCATCTATCTCTTCAATGATCTTATTAAAAGCATAGTTCGATTTAAGATACCCCATTTCCGGCAGGTCGTCCGGCAGCAAGGCATCGCCGATATATTTGAACAGGCGCTGCCTGTATACAGATGCACCACCAAAATAGCTCTGCTGTGCAGCCACCTCGTCTCCCAGAAACCCTGCGGCTGTTGAAGGGTCTACTTTAGTGGTGTTCAGCAATGCTTCATAATCCTGGGTGGCCTTTGCAATAAGCGCCCCTTTAGGTTCTACTTCCAGGTATCCTTTTTTACAGGAGACCGTAACTACAATCACTGCTGTGAGAAAGAGTAAAATATATCGTCTGTTTGGAATACGCATAATTTGAATGTTTATCAGGCCTAAAATGAAACATGTGCACCCAGGGTAAGGCTACCCTGACCAGTACGTAAGGTTCTACCGGATCCATAGAGTCCGGAATTCTGGAATTCCGGGTCAATTCCCAGTTTATTTGCTTTCCACAGCATCAGGTTTGACACCTGTGCCCTAAAGGTTATTGCCCGGACCTTCAGCTGGTTGATTAATTTTTCCGGAAGATTGTAAGCCAGTGTTATATCTCTCACTTTAACAAATGAGGCATTGAACACATTAATGTTGGCAGCAGTATAGTAAGTGGTATTTCTATCGCTGTTCTCAGCTTTATTGCCTATGTAGCGGGGAATATTTGTTTTGTTCTCATCTCCGCGGACTTTCCACCTGTCGGCAAATTCTGCATGAACGTTGTCATACATTGGTTCGCTCCAAAACGTATTAACATCACGGAACATCACATGACCCAGGTTGTACACCAGGTTAATGTTTAAAGAGAAATCCCTGTAACTAAAGCCATTTGATAATCCACCAGCCCAAAGCGGTTGCGTGGTTCCCATAAATTTTACATCTGTTGCCTTTGAAGCAACAGGATCAGTGGTGATGGTTCCATCTGCGAGCCTGATTTGCGGATCCCCGTTGTTGTTCAGTCCTGCATAATCAAATGCGAACAATGAAAAAGCAGGATAGCCTGCCACATAACGCTGACTGATCATTTCCGTTCCGGTGGCAATTGTACCCAGGGATTCTATCCGGATAACCTTGTTTTTATTATAGCCCAGGGTGAAATTAGTACTCCAGAAAAAATTCTTACCAACCACATTAATCGAGTTCAAACCAATTTCAAACCCCTTATTTTGTATGGATCCCAGGTTCCCTACCACATTCTGATAGCCTGAAAAAGGACTCACCGGCAGGTTACCCAACAGATCTGTTGTATTTTTGATATAAGCATCTATGGATCCGCCTAATCTTCCTCCGAGTAAACCAAAATCTACCCCGGCGTTTTTAATGACGGTACTCTCCCAGGTTAGTTTATCGTTACCCGGCGTGCCGATAATCAGCCCCATGCCTGTTACATAATACGGGCCTGCATCCGCTTTTAAAATATCGTAAGATGCAGCTGTACCCGGTTGCGGCGCATTTCCTGCAACGCCATAAGTAGCCCTCAGATCAAGTCTGTTTAACCAGTCATTACCCGGCATAAATGACTCTTCACCAAGTCTCCATTTTCCGCCTATACTCCACACCGGTCTGTTTTGTGCAGATTTATCCCTGCCAAACAAATTGCTCTGATCATTTCTCCAGCTACCATTCAGTGTATATTTACCCATGTAGCTGTAACTCAGGTTTGAATAATAAGAGCTGGTTCTGACTACAGGTGATTCTCCCCCGGTAAAATTCTGATCTAAAAATGTAGCGGCATTGGTTATTGTACCATCCACTCCGGCGTTTAATGTTTTGTAATCTATCGGCTGTCCAATCTGCAGTTTATCGTCCCAGCCTCTTACAATGATCTGTGTTGCTCTTCCATACTGTGAAGTGGCCTCTTGTCCGGCGAGCACGGTTAACTGATGTTTTTGCCAGTTCTGATCAAAAACAAGCTGGTTCCTGATGGAGTAATTTTTCAGGTAGGAGTTATTCTCTGTTAGTCTGCCGCCACTGTTTGGCAGATAATAAACAGGGGCTTCTCCGGGCACCGCCACGGTAAAGTCCAGCAATTCCCTACGCACGGTATAACTGTTGGCGTCCAAAAACCCTGTTGCGTTGGCCGACAAAATATTGTACCCATAGTTTCCTTCAAAACGCAGGTTTTTCAGAATCTTAACGGTACCTCCTCCTACTATCCTGCTGTATAGCTGGTCACTTTTATTATAGCCGAGGTTACGCTCATTGAGCGGGTTATATTCAAGGTTAATCCCGCTCCGGTTCTGATAATCCAGTCTTCTTGCGTCGCTGAAATCCCCCATATGATTAATGGTTAAGGGATTACCGGCAGCATCTTTGAATAACTGATAAGGAACAAAGTTTGGACTTAACGATATATCAATGGGAGATGAAGTTTGGCTATTGCTGATATCGGTAATCAGGAAAAGCGAGATGCTTTTGTTGAGAACAAGATCCTGGCGAAAGTTGATTTTATAAAGATCATCCTTTTGACCGGGTTGATTTGATCTGGTTCCGGTATAGCTGACGGATCCATAAAATGCATACGCCTTTCCCCCGCCGGATACAGAAATGGTTTGGTTGGTCAGTGTGGCATTCCGGTAAAAAAGGTCTGCAATTTCACCTGTGTTGTTTATGGCAGCCAGGCTATCCAGGCTTTTGGTTTCCTGCGCAGCGGAAATCAGCCCGGCCTCCCTGTTGTACTGGATAACCTGATGAGGGCGTAACGCTGCTAACTGTGATGCCAAACCAAAGGGATAACTGGCTTTACTCTGCTGAAATACCTCTCCGGAGGCGGTAATGAAATCCCTGCTGTTCAGTCTTTGGATATAGTTCAGGTCCGGCTTTCCCTGAAAATTTACAAATCCATCATATTCAATACTCAGCTTATTACCGGCTTTCCCTTTTTTTGTGGTAACCACGATAACGCCATTAGCGGCCCTTGTACCCCATATAGAAGCGGCCGTTGCATCTTTTAGCACCGTAATATCTTCCACATCCTGTGTATTGATAGCGGATATATTATCCTGGGGAACACCGTCGACCACAATCAACGGGCTTCTGCTGGCGCCGCCTGGTACGGCGTTGCCAAACTCATCATATAGGCCAATTGTTGCCAGTCCCCGTACTAAAAAAGGGTTCTGACTGGCACTGGGCGCGTTATTCACAACCAATCCGGGTACAAGTCCATCTAATCTCGAAAGGATATTTGCACTACCGGAACGGTTCTTCATAATATCCAAATTAGGTTTGGAAAAAGAACCTGCACTTCGTTCCCTTGAAATTTTCTGGTACCCGGTAGAAACTATTTCCGCAGCTTCCAATACTGTTTCAACTGCATTGAGTGTAATCTTTATGGCTTCCTCGCCGGTGATTTTTACTTCTTTCTCTTCGAAGCCAATGTAGCTTACTACAATAACTGCCCCCGGTTCAACAGCTATCTGAAAGTTCCCGTGCTCATCGCTGACGGCGCTTACCTTTTGCCCTTTTACCCGGATTGTTGCGCCTATCAATGGTTGTTTGTCGTCGCCCAAAACAGTACCGGAAAGTTTTATGGGAACGACAAAATCCGATGCCTTCACCGGCTTCTCCCGGTATTTGATTAAAATATTTCCTTTAGAAATTTCGTAACTCAGCTGCTCCTGTTTCAGAACAGTTTTTAAAAAATCTTCTACAGGCATATTACGTGCCTCTAAGGTAACGGAACCGGCGTTTTTGATTTGTTCACTATTGTAAAAAACGCTTAAACCGGTTTGCTTCTCAATAATTTTAAAAACGTTTGATAAAGGCATTTTCTTTGCGCTCAAAGTGACTGATTGAGCTATGGCTGATGCCTGCACCTGAAAAAAAGCGACAGTTAGAAAAACGATTGTTAGTTTCATAGCTAACAGTATTTTGGTTGATAGCCCCGGCCCCGTGCATTCATTCGGAGATACACCGGCTCCTGACGGCTGGTTTAAAGCAGAAAATTGCATAACTTTGTCCTGGTTTGGTTGATAAATAAGCAGTTCTTCTTCGAGTGAAAATTGTTTTTATTGGTTGACCAAATAATCCTACCGGAGATGTTACCAGCATCTTCGGTTTTTTATTTGATCCCCCTGGTTTACTTACTATGAAATTGTAATGGTTGTTATGGCACAGGAATTAATATCTCTGAAATCAGTTATTCAATATAACCAGCCTGTTGTTAGCTTCCAGCCTGTAACGCAGGCCCACTCCTTCAAGGAAATGCAGCACCTCAGACAAAGGTAAATTCCTTTTAAAAGTACCTCCAAACTGAATTTCACGAACAGGCCGTTCATACACAACCTGTATATCATACCATCTTGCCAGTTGCCGCATGGCTTCTTCAAACGGCTTATTATCAAAATTAAATACTCCATTTTTCCAGGCCAGGTCCTGTTCAAGATCGGCAGCCATCACTTTACCGGAGCGGTAGGCTTGTCCCGGTTTCAATACCGTGGATCCAATTTTCACGCTTCCTTCCAGCAACGATATTTTATCTGCAACCTCATCAGCATAGGCATTTACGTTGAAACTGGTGCCAAGCACCTGGATGGTGGTTCCCCTGGTTTTTACGAAGAAGGGTCTGTTGTGATCAGGCGCTACTTCCAGGTAAGATTCGCCGGAAATCTCTATTGTTCTGTGCCCGGTGAATGCAGTAGGGAATCGCACACTCGATGCGGCGTTTAGCCATACTTTGGTGCCATCGGGTAAGATCAGTTGATATTGCCCCCCTTTTGGCGTACTGACTTTATTATACAATTGCTCTCCACCGGTGTTCCGGCCTTCATATGCAAGCATGCCTGCATCCCGCTTAATGATCTTTAAACCTCCCTGGCTGGCGAGGGATCCGTTGGCTGCGCTGTCGAGAACAATAGTGCTGCCATCAGACAACGTCAGCGTAGCCTTATTGCCCCCCGGAAGAATATCCGGCTGCACCTTTGAAGGGGCGAGGGCCATTTCTTTTTTGGGCGGCTGGTGCCTCAAATATAATACGGTTGCGGCTCCGGCCAATAGTAGAATCATGGCTGCATAACGGAGCCAGGTGCTTCGGAGCGGGAAAGGAGAACGATGATTAACCGCAGACTCAGTGTCTGCGGTTAGAGGCAACAAACCAGTGGTTGGTTCTGATTTCAATATTGCTGATAGTATTTCTGCAGTTCTTTCTTCCGGGATTTTTTTCAGACCCACGGGGTCCATTTCTAATTTATCTAATATCTCTACAGATAACCACTCATGATAGCTGCGATTCTGCAACATGAGCGCAAACTCACGCTCCTCTTCCGGAAGAAGGGTGCCTTCTACATATTTATCCAGTAGTTCAAGAAAATAATGCCGTGTATCCATCCGGAAGTTCCCCTTTTAATACTAAAGACCGGCAGGTGTCATAAATGGAGTACAGGGAGCGCAAAAATTTTTTAATAATTCATTAAAATAAATAAAATTATAAAAAGGTCGCCCCGCTGTTTAAGATAAGACCGGATACCCTGCCGGGCCCTTTGCATATGAGTCTTTACAGTTAAAACCGAAATGCCGAGACGGTCTGCAATAGCCTCGTAGCTTAACTTTTCCTGTTTGGCCAGGGAGAATACCATCCTTTGCTGCTGCGGAAGAGAAAGGAGCGCTTCATTCAGCACCAGGAGCAGCTGCTCCTGGTGCTGCGCTATTTCAGTTATAGGCTGGGTTGGACCGGCCTGGCTGCCCCAGGCATGTTCCAGCGCTTTGTTATTTGCCCATTTTTCCAGGTATTTGATCACCTGGTTCCGGCTGAGAATAAATAACCAGGACCTGAAATCGTCCAGTTCCTCCAGTGACTCCCTTTTTTTCCAGACAGTCAGAAATACTTCCTGAACAATTTCCTCTGCAATCGTATCGTCCTTTGAATAAAGTCCGGCAACGTGATAAACCCTGTCCTTATATTCCAAAAATAATTGTTCAAATGCCTGGTGAGAACCAGCGGCCACCTGCCGGAGCAGTTCTTTTTCGCTATCTTTCTGTAAGTACACCAAATGCAGTGTTTATTGGTTGGAGGGTAAAGTTATAGGAAAATAGACACATGTCAGGTGGTTTTACATAAGAAGGTATAAAACAAACCGCTCAGCACTACATAAACTCCGCCTGCATACTTAACAATATTAATACCACCACTAACTTATCTGCCACAAATTTCTCGCGCAGTACCTGGTTTGCCAGGCTCAGGTGTTTCTCGATTGCTTTTACACTCACCTTTAGCTGGTCGGCAATTTCCTGGTGCGTGTAACCATGTTGCTGTTTGAGGAGGAATATCTTACGGCGCTTCTCCGGTAAGGTGTTAATCACTTCATGAAAACTACGCCATCCATCTTTAAACAGGAGGTCTTCTTCAAAAGATACAGAAAGCGGTTGCTTTTCATTAAAGGCGGCATCGCGTAACAAACGTCTTGCTTCTTTCTGATTATGATTCACTACAATACGGTAAACATAGGTGCGTAACAAGGGATAGATCATAGCATCGTCTTTCAGCGAAGGCAGGTTATCCCATACCTTAATGAAACACTCCTGCACAAGGTCTTCCACTATAAGGGGATCTTTAGTATATCGCTTTACAAAATGATAAAGGCGGTCCTTATTCTCCAGGTAGATCCGCTTAAACCTTTCCTCCAGGTGAAGTGATTGCGTGTCCATATTGCTGATGCTTCCCGTTATCCGGGAGCTACAAAGTTGGAAAAGATTTATCTTTTGTTGCTGCTCCGGTAAAAGATAATGATTAATTCATACACCATCTCCCCCAATGTTATCCTAATGTTAACTCCACTTTTCGCGGTAGGGTTTTGCTGTGCCCGTGCTGTGTTATTATAAGCGGAGGTTTTAAATGCACTTCATGAAGATAGATAAAGCATTGCTTGGTAAATATTTTGACGGGACATGCACACCACAGGAGGAAGAGCGGGTGCTCAGTTACCTGGCAGGACAGGATCACCAGGAATTTATTGCTCTCATGGAGCAATCGTGGGAAGAAGTGCCTACCGATAACATCGGCGAAGACATTACCCGGCGGATGCTGTTGCAGCTGGAAATGAAAACGTATGGCAGAAAGGGAATTATTCCTATTGAACACGCTTCCCGGGGATGGAAGAAAAACTGGCTGCGTGTGGCAGCTGCATTGGTGTTCATTCTAACAGGCGCCACATACGGGTTGATTACGCACAGGAAGCACACCGCACCCATTACCTGGACCACCATTTACAACCACCATAACAACCCCGAACTGGCCGTATTACCTGACAATAGTAAGGTGTGGCTGGCTCCGGGCAGTAAATTATCCTATACCCCGTTTACCGGTAAAGCCGAACGTAGTATAAAACTGGATGGAGAAGCATTCTTTAATGTAGCGCAAAATGCTACCCGGCCATTTGTAGTGTATACCGGCGAGCTGGCTACCCGTGTGTTGGGTACCACCTTTAATATTGAAGCCTACCCGCATGAAGCAGCAGTACGGGTATCTCTGGTAACCGGGATGGTGGCAGTAGCGCCGGCAGACAGCATTGATCAGGTGGTGGCACAGCTTCACCCCGGCGATGTAATGGATTACGAAAAAAGCAGCCGCACCTTTAAACGGCAACAGATCAGGATCAGCGATCCGGAAGAATGGATGAAAGGCTCACTCGTATTCAATGACCTGCTGCTTACCGATGCGTTGCAAAGAGTGGCCACACGCTATCACCTGGTTATACACTACGCAAAAGGAACACAATCAGCATTGTCAGATAAAAAGATAACCGCCATCTTCCGGAAAGAAAGCAGTAGTGAGATCTTAAATAATATACTCTTCATTTCCAGCTGCTATATGCAGCAACGCGGCCAGGACATTACCGTTTACAATATGCCTTAAACCAATACCAGTAGCAGGACAACATGCCTGCTATCATCTATTCTTAAAATAAATTAATGTATGCTTTTTATGCACTATAAGGCAAAAGGAATTCCTTTGCCGTTTAAATTCCTTCCTATACAAATAAAGCGATGGTGTTTGAGCCTGCTGATGTGTTGTACTATTTTCAGTTTACAGGCACAAGAAAAATTCACGGGGCTTACCACTAAAGTTGACTACTCGGCTGCCGCTGTCAGCGCACCGGCGTTACTGGAATCCTTACAAAAACAAACGGACTATACTTTTTCTATTGACAGGGCCGTATTAAACAGCATCACCGTCCGCGATGTACACTTCACCAAAATAAGCCTGGGGAAGGTATTACAATACCTGGAAGAACATTATGGTCTTGCATTTGCCGTAGCCGGAAAAAATATTGCCGTACGAAAAGTGGCTGCTTCTCCCCAAAAACCTGCATCCACAGAAGGAATGCTAAAAGGGAGAATTGTTGATTTTGAAAATGCACAGCCCCTGCCCGGTGCAACGGTACGACTGGAAGGAACCAGCAAAGTTACCATCAGCGACGACAAAGGCTATTATAACCTCAATAGTATACAGGCCGGCAAATACACCCTTACGGTTACCTATACCGGCTATGCTACTACCCACCAGATGATCCGGGTGGAAACAGGAAATAATACGGTAGATGTAAAGCTACAGGTGAAATCCACCACCGCCAATACAGTTGTAGTAACTGCCATTAAACGGAAACGGGTGGCCAACACCACAGATGCACAACTGATCCGGGAGTTATACAACGCCAAATCAGTAGTATCCGGTATTTCAAGCGAACAAATAGCCAGAACGCTGGACCGTGATGCGGCTGAAGTGGTAAAAAGAGTACCGGGTGTAAATATCTCGGAAGATAATTTTGTCATTGTCCGGGGATTAAACAAGCGATATAACCTTACCTATCTCAACGATGCAATTGCTCCTGCCAATGATGCCGACAGCCGCTCATTTTCCTATGATGTGATCAGCAGTAATGCCATTGATCGTATGATGGTGTATAAATCGCCCTCCCCTGACCTGCCCGGCGAGTTTTCAGGCGGACTTGTAAAAATATATACCAAGAAAAGCCAGATGACCCGGCAGGTGGATCTTCAGCTTTCTACTCAATACCGTTCCGGTTCTACATTCGATAACGTATGGTCTTATGCAGGCGGTAAATATGATTTCCTGGGTTTTGATGATGGTACGCGCAAACTCCCCTCAGGTATACCAAGAGCTGCGAATTTCAATCACCTTACCCCTGCAGAAAATGCCGGGTATTCAAAACAGTTCAAAAACATTTATGTACTGGATAAAACCTATAAGGCGCTGCCGGACCTGCGGTTGAATCTCAATTATTATGATGCCTGGAAAACAGGACGGAAATACCTGAAAAACCTTAGCTCCGTTTCTTACTCCAATACACATGAACAAAGGCTTTCAGAACAACGTTCGTTATATAAGTTTTATGATGGCCAGCTTACGCAGGGTATTCATGCCGCCAGGATTTCTGTTATACAGGATAATGAGATGCAGGTGAGCGACCGGCTAACACTGGCGCTTCATAATTTTTTCAATGTCAATAATCAACGTATTGCTGTAGAAGATTACCGGAAGCTGGATGATTACCCGGGCCAGGAATTTCGCCATACCAATCTTTATTATGTACAAAATACCCTGTACTCCGGCCAGCTTGCAGGAACCTACAATTTTGGAAAAAACAAAAGAAATGAACTGAAAGCAAATGCAGGCTATTCCACCATCCACAAGCAGGAGCCGGATAACCGCGACTATACCTTAAACAGGCAGCTATCCGATGCAGGAGGAAACCCGTGGGCCCTCAGCACGGAACTCATCTCCTTTTATACCCTGTCCCGCTCTTTCAACGACATTACCGAAAAAAGCTACCAGGGCAACATCGACCTGAACTACCGGATCACGGATGTATGGGGATTCAAAGCCGGTGGCTATTACCAGTCGAGAATGAGGGATTTCAATAACCGTATCTTTATTATCGTAAACGGTGTAAACCTCTACGATCCCAACCTGGCCATACGGGGTTCAAAATATGACGGCGACAACGGCGAGGTAATAGGAAATGGCCACGTCATTGAAGAAAAATACCTGCAGCATTATTTTGATCCCTCCATGTTCCGAGCAGATGGAACCGGGTACCGGTGGCTGGAAAAAACAACCCCCAATAATCAATACTACGCCGATAATACACTGAAAGCAGGTTACATCAGTTCCGACATCAACCTGTTACAGGACCGCCTTAATATATTCGGCGGCGTTAGAATTGAAGACAACCACTTCCGCATCCTGGGTTCCTACGAAAACGGGCTGGCTGCCTACCCGCTTATCGTAGACCAGCCACTCACCAGCGTGCTGCCCTCCGTTAATGCGTCCTTCAAGGCCGACAGTTCGCTGATTATCCGTATCGGTTATGGCAAAACGCTGAACCGGCCAGAATTCAGAGAGGCCGCCCCCATGCAATATATTAACTACCTGGACCAGGAAACCTACAACGGGAACCCCAATCTGAAAACAGTCAATATCCACAATACAGAATTACGCCTGGAATGGTATCCCCATGGCGCCCGTAGCAATGAACTGATAAATGTAGGCTTCTTTTATAAGCAACTCGACCGGCCCATTGAACGTTTCAGGATGATCTTCAGTGAAGGCTTCGACCAGTTTGTATACGTGAATACCGGGAAAGCGCAGGTATATGGCATAGAAGCGGAATTGAGGAAAAACCTGGATTTTATCTCCGGCAATTTCTTCCGCAGTTTATCCGTAGTACTAAACGGGTCATGGTTCAAAAGCAATGTGGACGTACCTTCCATGCCACAGTACATTGGTTATGAAGGCACCAGGTCCAGACCCATGCAGGGGCAGTCACCCTACCTGATCAATGCCGCGCTCAATTACGAAAACCCCGGTCTCGGCACAAAAATTTCCGCTACCTACAACCGCGCCGCCGACTACATCTATGCGGTAGGCGCCAACAAAGGGAAAAGAGCGGATACCGACATCATGATGAAAGCCCGGAATCAACTGGATCTTACCTGGCGGCAACGCATCAATAAAACCTGGAGCATCAGCGCCGGTGTACAGAATATTCTGAATACTCCCGTAATGCTTTACCAGGACTGGAAACACAACTATCACTATGATCAGTTAAAAGGTGCATCCCCCAAACCCGGCGAGGTATTGCCTTTTGAAGAGGCAGACATTATCTACCGCAGGTATTACCAGCATCCTTACTATTCATTTGCGTTAAACATTATTCTCTGATTGTCATGATATCTACTCATATGCAAACAAAATACCTCCTTCTCCTTCTGCTCCTTTTATGCTGCTGCAATAAATTCAGGGAAAAGCTGGACGCTCAAAATAGTGAGTCCGGCATTATTAAAGTAGTGAAAGCCGGGGTGAATATTACAGAAGCACAGATCGATGAAACGATTACGGTATATGCGAAAATCGGTGATCCTTCTGCAACTGTTAAAATATTCGTTTCAGATGTAGAAACCCAGGTGCTTACCCACGGTAAAGGCATCAACACATTTTTAACATCTATCGGGGAACACATCCAGGTACCTATGGATACTTTTAATATCATCGTTCCAAAGGCCGCCCATATTGGTCCGGGTAATATTTACTTTTCGGTGAACGGACTTACAAAACCCGCGCTCCCCTTTGTAGTAAAGCGACCCAATATCCTTATTCCAAACCAGGTAACCGTTATACCTTACCTCTTCTCCTATTCCGATAGCGTAAAAAGGGACGACGGAACTTATCAGTACTTCTTCCCTGTTGAATTGAAAGACGGTCCTTCCAAACAGGCAGTAGTGAACGTAGTAAAACAGCTGACCTACGACCGCAACACCCAGACCTTTTACTTTGTCGATTTTCAGGAAAGCGATCACTCCTTACGCATCCGCATGATCAAAAACGGAATGGTCACCACCATTGCAGGCGGTGGGAATGACTATTTTGCCACCACTGCCGGTAAGCTCAAACTGAGTGCAGATGATTATAGCGTTGCCGGGGGCAATACCGTGGACATGAAACCCGGACCCGACGGCAAATTATATTTCAGGAACCAGTTCAGAATAACACCTGCATCCCCCAACGAAAAACCAGCCGACTACACACTGCTCCAGAGTCTGGACCCCGCTACCGGTAAAGTAGCCACCATTGCCGGTAATAACAAACGCAGCGTAGATGTGTATTATTCCAATGAAATTATGAACTACCGCGGATTGGAGGATGGCCCGGCAGATTCAGCGATGATTACTTCACCCACCGGACTCACTTTTGATAAAAAAGGGGATCTCTACTTCCTGGATCAGGGCACATTACTCCGGGTGCTTAAGCCAGATGGAAGCATACAAACGGTGATGGGAAAAGTTAGCAGGGAAGCGTATGATTTTGAAGATGCAGATGGCATTACCTATCATACTGTATTTTATACCGATCTCGTAGAACATAGTGATGGATTTGGTGATGAAGTACGTTTTTATAACGCCACCAACATGGTGATGGCAGGCAATGGCAAACTCTATATTCTTAGTAACGGCGCCGGCTGGGGCACCAATATCGCAGAAGTAAACCTGGATACCCGTGAAGTATCCACCATTGTGGGGTTACCGGACACACAGCGTAGTGATTACGAAACCGGTACTTTCAAAGAGGTGAGTTTACCTTACACGATCACCACTTATGATACCGATTTCGACGGGAACATTGTTTTTGGGTTCACCACTATTTACAAAATGGATCTCAGGTCAGAAACCATTGCGGTGATTGCCGGAGGGCCTATGCAAAATCCAATTCCCCCGGAATATAAATCCCAGAGGGACTTTATGCAGGTGGCGCATCCGGGCAATAACTGTATACTCGGAAGGCCCAACAGGGTCGTATTTGATCAATTTGGCGATCTGTATGTAGGTTATGACTATTTGTGCTGTGGCGCAGATGTGAGGATCGTAAAAATAGCCATTGGAAAATAATCTAAAGTCAAAAATAACTATGAAAAAATATCTTCTCCTGGTTTTTACAGCAGGATGGTTACTGATATCATGCAAGAAGGATAGTGAATTACCAACCGCTCCTCCCCTTGCCTACCTGATGGTATATAATGGGGTGCCGGATTTTTATGGCGCCAACAGTATGGTGCTGGTGAATAACGCGCCTTATGGCCCCCGTAGCTATAATGATAATGGTAATGGGCTGGTAGGCGCCTTTAACTTCTCCAAATATACTTACACTGATACCGGCATTTTTAAAATCGGGTTTACCGATACAACAAATCTGCCCCTCAATGCCCATAAAATTTCGGAGACCCTGCTAAAATTTGAAGACCAGCAACATTATACGCTCT
This sequence comes from Chitinophaga ginsengisegetis, assembly GCF_900168065.1. Taxonomy (GTDB): domain Bacteria; phylum Bacteroidota; class Bacteroidia; order Chitinophagales; family Chitinophagaceae; genus Chitinophaga; species Chitinophaga ginsengisegetis. The sequence goes on from NZ_FUZZ01000001.1 coordinate 1,335,955, forward strand.
ATCTGCTGGATAGCCTGGGATTTTATGAAATACTTTATACCCGGGATGATGTAAAGCCAGATCCGGATCATGCAAAAATAAGACTGGTACATCTAAGCCCGGATATGGGCGCCGTATATGTGAAGGTAGATACCACAGCCATTAACACTATCAGCCACCTTGCCTTCCGCGGTGTAAGCGATTATGCCACCGTTTCCCCGGGTCCAAAGCCAGCTATCCGGATCATGTACCGGGATGATATTACGGGTGAAGAAAAAACGCTGGTCCGCAAATCGGTTCCGCTGGAGGCAGGCAAATGCTACACCGTGATCCTCCGGGGCTACCGGCAGCCTATAGATGGCAATGTGAATAAAACCATCAACCTGTCTACCATCACCAATTTCTGACCTTACAACCGCAATCATGAAAACAATTTTCTTCTTTAAATATATACCCGGCATTTTACTATTGTGTTTGCTTTTTGCCTGTAAGAAAGATTCGCCTTCGGCAGATGGCCCTGTTATACAAACACCGCTGATCAGCAAACTAAGCAGAACGTTTGTACAGGCGGGCGACCGCCTCACCATTTATGGGCATGCGCTTATACAGGACGGCCTGCTTACGGAAGTATTTATCGGCGGGCGTCCCGGCGAAATAGTGGGGCAGTCCGCAGACAGTCTTGCCATTATCATTCCGCCTAAAGTACTGAACGGCCGGATCCTGGTAACGATTAGCCGCAACCAGCAATTTAAAAGCGCCAATGGTCCTGAAATAGCGGTAAAGCCTACTCCGCTGATAAAAAGCTACTGGCCCAGCTATGCGTATGCAGGCGATACCATTGCTTTATATACGGAGAATTTCAGTGAACAGAATAACGATAATTTTTTCTATATCGGAAACGATGCACTACAGCTTGTTTCAAAAAAAGACAGGGATACCTTCTTTGTTAAACTGCCAGCAAATACGAATACCGGGCTTTTATCCTGGCATACATACGATGGCCCTTCAGATACTTTTCCTGTCCCTTTCCCTATCAGGCATGCCAGCTATGCAGTCAATACCGTAAAGGATTGGCTGCACCTGGACCCTGCATTTTCTTATATGGATACGTTGGTGCGCGGTTATCCTGTACTGGCCGGTGGGAACTATCCGGATGTTCACAAAAGGATCTACGATTCTGTGTTGCTGTATATAGCAAATACCAACCGGTCCTACACGATCTTTCTCCCGGCAAGCGACAGTTACCGGCGGAATAATATCAGCCAGGAAACCTTTCTGAATAAAATAATGGCTAGGCCTTATAATTATAACACTTTACTGATTACCGCAATTGTTCCCGGGCGACAGCTTCAGCTGCAAACCCTGCAGGCGGGGGATGCGTTCCCTACCGCCTACACCATGAGAATGGTATATGGAAATGATTACGATGACGCATCCGGGAATACTGTTTCAATTATAGAACAGCAAGGCGAAAAATATGCACAACTGACAGGCATTTACGGGGAAACAAATCCACCTGTTAAAATATTAAGAAGTCACCAGGTGGGTAATGCTACCATCTTTGAAACAGATGGGGAACTGGGCATTATTTATTTCTAAAAGAAGATTATAAAAAGAAGCCGGCGCCTCACTGACAGATGAGACGCCGGCTTCACCCAGCCATAGTTACCAGGTAAATTATATCGAATTACTTATTTAATGTAACGCTATCATCAATAAAAGATCTTCCGGTAGGAAACGGATACTACATCACTCCTGATTCAGGCGTATACTACAACTCGTATCCAATAAAACGTCGACCCTCAAACATTTGTAGCTGATATATAGAAATTCAGGGACCAGAGCTTCACGATATTCAAACCCTCACGGCTTTCGCTGCCTGTTCAATTTCTTCTTCAGCAAATGCCCTTTCCACATCCAGATACCGCTTAACGCCACTACCGGCAAAAACACCCAGCGTACTGCATTGGCCGCGGGTGGATTGGCCGCTACCGGCCCATAAATATACCCCAGGATGGGGATGCTGAGTATGATGTGTAACCAGCGGATTATTTTACGTTCTGTGGCTGCTTTCATAAAAATGTTTGTACCACAAAACTAGTCCGCTATGTTTAGCTATTTTCAGGGAGTAGACATGCCGGGAAAATGTGCCGATAAAACGGGGCATTGATGGCAATGGCTTAACAACCGGACTATACAGGAACACATGATCGCAACGGCGATCACAAAAAAGCGCGCCACCGGGTTTCCGGATCTCTCCGGGGAAAGGAATCCTAAAAATCGTTAGTCATCAGCGCTAAGAGCGCGCTTTTTAACTGCGCCGGCAATTGTGCTATAATATCAGACATCTCTCCTGCCGAAACATGCGCCATTAATACCCTTAGCACCGCTGCAACCGCTATGGCGGCACTTTCTCTGTCTTCAAAATCACTGCCTGCCGGTGCCCCGTCTGCATCAAATAAATCCAGCAAAAATTCATCCCAGGTTTTTATGCGCTCCTTGTGACTTACCTTCCAGCCATCAACATACACGCCTTTGATAATTAAAGGCAACTGTGATATAAAGTGAAGTGATTCTTCTATACTTAAACAACGCCGCAATGTATGCAGTGTGCATCGTAACACCCTCGCAGCGCGTGGTATATTATCACGCTCCCCGAGTTCTGCTGCCAGCTCACTTAACAGGTGATTTCCTTTAGCTGAATAATGATCAAAATAACCTGACATAACCTCTGATTTAGGGTACCAAATTATTGCCTGCAGCGGTTGAAATAAATGACCCATCTCATACCGGCAGGTGATTATAATCAGATAAGTACCTAATACCGGTCATTTAACGGCCCCGAATCAAATCCTAATTTTAGTATTATCAAACATAGATCCATATGGGAACAAAACAACCATCAATACTGGTCACCAAAGCCTCCGGAGTTACAGTACCTTTTTCTGCAGAAAAGATCAGGCAATCCCTGAAAAGGTCCGGCGCCCGGCCAGAAGTGATTGATACGGTTCTGGATGAGTTATATCAGCAGGTATATCCCAATATGCCGACCCGTATGATATACAAGACTGCATATGGGTTGCTGAAGAAACTGTCGAAACCTTCAGCCGGAAGATACCAGTTGAAACAGGCCATATTTGAACTTGGGCCATCAGGATTTCCCTTTGAACAATACGTAGCCGAGCTATTCCGGCAGGAAGGTTTCACGGCAACAACCAACCAGATACTGGAAGGACATTGTGTTAAACATGAGGTAGATATACTGGCGGTTAAAAACAATATCACCAATATCATGGAATGCAAATATCATCAGCAGCGGGGAACTTTCTGTGATGTAAAGATCCCGCTTTATGTTGAATCGAGATTCAGGGATATAGAACGGCAATGGAAAAGCACGCATGAAAAAAAACAACAACACTGCGAGGCATGGCTGATTACCAATACCCGCTTCTCAACGGACGCCGTGCAATACGCACAATGTATGGGATTACATCTCATGTCATGGGACTTTCCCGCAGGGAAAAGCCTGAAGGATATCATTGACAAGGCAGGTTTATATCCGGTTACCTGTCTTACTACACTCAGCCGGAGCGAAAAATGCAGGTTACTGGAGAGAGGAATTATACTGTGCAAAACTTTAGCGGAACATGCATCATACCTGGAAGAAGCAGGGATAGCCGCGCCCAGGAGAGATCTGGCGATAGCTGAAGCCCAGCATCTCTGCCAAGAACTTACAAAACCGGAAATGGCTTAAACAGTCACCGGAACAGATAACTATTAAAACTACCAATATGAAAAACATGGTAAAAAAAATCCCCGAAGCGCTGTCTGAACTGCTGGAGATTAAAGGGATCAGTACCACCAATGTTATGGCTATACATGAACAACTGGGCATAAATAACATCAATGAATGTAACACCGCTGTCGCATCAGGACAGCTGGCCAACATAAAAGGATTAACTGCAGGAAAGGTAGAAAATATCAGGCGGGCCCTGAAACTCGCCAAAGATACCCGCGTTCAGTTATGGGACGCGCTGCTGGCTGCTGAAGAAATACTGAGAGCCGTAAAGCAATTCCCTGAAGTAGAAAAGGCTGCACTCACCGGCAGCCTGAGAAGAAAAAAAGACACCATCGGCGATATCGATATGGTGCTACAGGTAAAAGCGCCGCTCAGGAAACATTTAATATACAAAATCAGCAGGCTTCCTTCTGTAACAAGGATCATTGCAGCTGGCAGGGAAAGGGTGAGCATCCTTTTACAGAATCATATGCAGGTGGATATCCGGCTGGCTGACCAGAAAAATTATGCCGCCGCTCTTTTATACTATACCGGGCCGGTATGGCATAATAAATGGCTTGAAAACCAGGCCAGGGAAAAAGGCTTCCTGTTTAGTCCCAATGGGTTGTCGGACCTGCAAACAGGAAAACTTATAGCCGTGGACACCGAAGAAGATATTTACGGACAACTGCAAATGACATGTCCGGATCCTGAATTAAGAGAAGACGAAACAAATATTACTACAGCGGCAAAACATTCCCTGTTTTCCCTGGTCACATTCGGCCAGATAAAAGGGGATATGCAGATCCACAGCAACTGGAGCGATGGCGAAGAGAGCTTTGAACGCATTGCCCATTATGTATTGCATGTTTTTCCACACTACCAGTACATCGTAGTTACAGACCACGCATCTGATGAAAAAACAATAGGTTCACTGCAACCGGAAAATTTCGCCGGGCAATCCGCTGAAATAGACCGGGTTAATCAATACCTGGGCTTTAACTTTATAAAGAAAGGTATAGAAACAGATATCCTGGAAGATGGCCGTTTAAGTCTCACAGATGAGCAGCTTAAGCAGTTCGACTGGGTAATTGCCTCCATCCATAGCGGCTTCTCTCACGACAACACAGACAGGATCATAAAAGCCTGCGAAAACCCGTATGTGCATTGTATAGGGCATCCCAGCGGCCGGTTGATTGGCGCCCGGAAACCCTCACCGGTTAACTGGAACCTCATTTTTGAACGGGCCGCTGCCACCGGTACAGCTATGGAAATCAATGCACGCCCAAACCGCCTGGATCTCAATGATGAACTGGTTAAAACGGCGATAAAAAATAATGTAAAACTGGTGATTGATACAGATGCACATACCCTGCCTCACTTCGATTTTATGCAACTGGGAGTATGGGTGGCAAGAAGAGCTGCCTGTGGTAAGCATGATATCCTGAACACCGGAAGCTGGGAAGAAATTGAGAAATTCAAAAAGAATAAAGTACAACTCCTGAAAAAAGGCTGATCAGTACCTGTTATAAACATCTTCATAAAACCTGATCTCGCCCATATTATCCGGCCAGGCTGTATTGTACAATACAAAAACCAGCGCAGGTATTTTCACCGGCAGCACAACTGGTTTCTGATCCGCCTGCGGCCCGCTTTTAATAAGATTATCCATTGTTTGAGCATTGGCCTCATCCAGTAATAAACGTGCCAGCGAAGCCGCTTCTTCTACCCTGATGCAGCCATGACTGAAAAACCGCTGCTTCAGCATAAACAGGTTTTTGCCAGGCGTATCATGCAGGTACACCGTAAACGGACTATAAAAATTCAGCTTTACAATGCCCAGGGAGTTATCGCAACCGGTATTCTGACGGATAACATAAGGAAAATTGCCGGCACTGAGAGATTGCCAGTTAATATCAGCGGCATTTACTATCCTGCCCTTCTTGTCCAGTATTTCAAACTGGTTGTCTTCAAGATAGCTGCGATCCAGTTTTATCCGGGGGAGTAATTCCCTGGTGGCAATTCTGTGAGGAACCATCCAATAGGGATATAATACCACCTCAGTAATACGGCTTGCCAATGTAGGCGTTGGTGTGCTCTTCTTTCCGGTAATAACCCTGGAATATAATACTGGTTTATTATCCTGGAACAATTGCAGCCCGGTGGATGGGATATTGACCACCACGCTTGTATATGGCCGGTAGCTGTACAACCAACGGATATGATTCAATGCAACTTTCAATTCCCTGATGCGGGAAACAAACGGAACATTCAGTGCACGCAAAAAACCGCTGCGCAATACCCCGTCACTCAATACATTGAACTTTCCCTGCGCTTTTATGATGCTCTCCTGCAGCCGGCCGGCCTCTATACTGTCCCCGAATCCTAACTGCCCTAACCTTTTAATCAGGGCAATATTGGTGGTATCTGCTTTCAGCGATACCACAGGCGTCTCTGCAAAACCACTATCTGAAAGTGCAGTATAAAAATAAGTGAGGGTCTTCTTAACCGCCGCATAAGCGGCGGCCTCCGGTTCAATATGTTGAAGGAAAAAAGAAAAACTGTCGGTCAGCAAACAATCCGCCAGCAAACGGGCCATCTCAGGCCGTTTGTCCGGCAATCCGGCCAAACCATTATATCTTACTGCCGCGCTATTCACCGGTCCGTAGGCAACATCACAAAAGAAACGGATAGCTTGTGCCGTAATACGCCGGTCGGCTGCAACGGCATCGGTATCGGGTAAAGTACGCAGAGTATCCTCCGCCATCGAATATATAAACTGCGACTGATAATCATTCTCTTCTAATCCCAGGAAAGGAGCCTGCTTAAAAAAAACCATCAGCTGCTGTAAAACGGGTTTCCTGCCGGGCGACAACCACACCACCTGTTGTTGCATTCTGCCGTAAAATACAGTCACAGCAGCAGAATCATCCGTCAAATGCAGCGCGCTGGCAGTTGTGAAAAGAGAAAACAACAGCAGCGTTATGAGTGAAATAATATACTTCATCACGCGGCCACCTCACTCAGCTTCCTGACAGCATTGATAATGGCTTCCAGGTGTTCTTTTTTAACGTCATTATAATCTTCCATGGAGATGTCATCCGTTTTATCGCTGGCCAGTTTGGAACCAATGGTCAGTAGCAGCTTGTCTATCCATGAAAGCTTATTAAATTCCAGTTTTCCAGGCAGGAAGAAAGGCACACACCTGCTCCTCAGGGATTCCGATATATTTGTGGTCAGGTAGCCCTCCAGCTTTTCTTTATCTGAAGAAGGCGTTCCTGACACCAGGAAAAGAAACAGGCGTTTACTGATAATTATATCCCCATGCTCTTTCAGCCATTTACGCAGCTGTAGTTTACCAATGTAAATACTGGAACCGAGGATAATGCAATCTGCATCTGCCAGTTGCTGCGCGGTTTCCGAACCAGCCGGAATAACCGGCCATCCCAACATACTTCCCAGCCACAGCGCATACTGACGGGTAGCGCCATATTTGCCTTTGTAAATAATAAGACCTTTCATGATCGGCTCATTTTAAGGATGAGTAATGAATACAGGTATATTCACTGTACGCAGAATGTTATCAGCATCGCTGCGATGAAAAAAACGGGAAACACCACTCCTGCCGTACGCGCCGTAAGTAACAATACAGTCTTTCCGGTGAATCAGTAATGCCAGGAACTCCGTTGCCGGCTCACCATTCAGGATAATGTACTCCACTGTGTCATAATGCATATCCAGGTATTCCCGGAGTTGGGGTTCCCAGGGCATTACCTTGTTATTATTCTCCGCTACATACACCACTTTCACCGGCATATCAGCATATCCCGGGAAAAGCTCGGTGAACTGCCTGATGGCATACATGGAAGAAAAAGTGCCATTATAGGAAAATATAATCTCTTTAACCGGCGACATCACTTCCGGCAAAACCATCACCGGGCACTCTGCTTCTGCCAGCAAATCTTTTACAAACCGGGGAGGGTCTGTATCGTATAATGTAGCAAATGACGTGCTGTTACCAATCAGTAAAAGATCAGCAAACCTGCTTTCTTCCACTACTTTCTCTGCCGGTACTCCTGCAGTTTCCCGGACCTTAATATCCACATTACTGCCATCACAGATTTCATGTAGTTGTTTCAGGTTTTTATCCCGCTGGAATTCCAACGCGGCCCTGCTCTCAGCAGTAATCTGTTCATAATTGTAGGCATAACCTCCCGGGTACATGGTGCCCATTGGTGTCAGCTCACTTACAATATCATCCAGGCATACCACCGTTAAAGGACTTTCTGCCTCTCTGGCTATATACTTAAACGCTTCTACCTGTTCGTCTGAAAAGTGAAGCGCATCTATTGCAGCAATAATCTTTTTCATAGTGATTATAGTTTTAAACAATTAATAATGAGTGATAAAAACAGGCTGCGTCACCAGTTTTACTACCAGCGTAGCCGGGTTAGGAACAAATGCGGTGGACAAAACACTCCGTCCGTAAGCTCCCATTACAATAAATACTTTTTCTTTGCTGAACATAAATTCCAATAAACGGGTGCTAACGCTTTCATCTTCCACCACCTGGATCTCCGTGTTATTGTAGTGCGTATCCAGCCATTCCCGCAGCCTTGCTTCGTCGCCTTTAATGGGTTTACCGGTTTCTGTTACACTCAGCACGGTTGCCTTACATGTTCCAAGCTGAGGGAACAGGTTCGTGAACTGTTTCATCGCAAATACTGATGAGCAGCTACCGTTGTAAGTGAAGATAATTTCGTCAACTCCGTCAAAATCTTCCGGCGCTATCACCACCGGGCATTCCGATTTCTCCAGTACCTCCTTTACAAATGTTGTTGGAATGCTTTCCGGTCTCCATGAAAATGACGTAGCAGCATCCAATACTATCAGGTCGGCATAACGGCTTTCCTTTACCACTTCCGTAACCGGCATACCTGCATCCAGGTGTACCAGGCAGTTCACGCCATTCGACTCACAGATATTTTTGAACCGGTCTATATTTTTATCTCTGAAGAGATTTTTCTGATCTTCCAATTCAATTCCCGGAACTGGTTTTCCGACCGCAATTTCCCGGATATCCTCCGCCGATCTCAATTCCAATACCTGGTTTTCAAGAAACACACCTGTAAGTTTTGAATGCGTGAGATTACAGAGATAACAGGCAAATTCAAGGCTAGGTCCGTTAAAGCTTACCGCATCTGTTACAAATAATATTTTTTTCATAACACTATTTTTTCAGGATTTAAAACCCGGTCAGATGGGCTGGCCGGGCCTTGCAGATCAGCATCTATTTAACAGCTATCTGGACGCTTTTACCATTCTTTTTTGCATCCTCATTTTTGGGAAGCTTCAATTTTAACACCCCTTCTTCATAATGTGCTTCAATTTTCTCTTTACTGATACTTTCAGGGAGATTAAAGCTGCGGGAAAAACTGCTGTAATTATATTCCCGTCTGCTGTATTTCTCATTCTTTTCTTCCTTTTCATTTTCTGTTTCCGCGCTTACAGTAAGCACATTGCCCTCCAGGTTAATCCTGAAATCTTCCTTTTTCATACCGGGAGCAGCAACGGACAGATTGTAACTCTCTTTGTCTTCACTCACGTTCACTGCCGGAACAGTTAGCTCCGCTAAAGACCGGCCACCATTAAAATCAGTAGTCCATTCCCGCCACGGTTTAAAGAAATCATCAAATAATGATGGGAAAAGTGTGCTGCGTTTGGTTAGTGCTTGAGATGACATAAAATACCTCCTTGTTTTTGGTTAATAATTTTATGCTAAACTATCGCGTACCGGGGCATGAAAAAATGATCAATCTCAATAGAGATCCTGATTGTAATCATACCTGCCCCGTTGTGTCCATAATCATACTACAGGCTGACCGCAATCATAGTTGCCGGGAGTCTTCCGGGTTAACTTTAAGAAAAAAAACTATGGAAAAAATACTATTGGTGGTATGCGGCGCTACTCCTACCCTCAGCGCAATAAACTTCGCCTGTTACCTGTCCGACATTACGCGGTCAAGGCTCACCGGGCTCTTTTTTGAAAAAGATACATACGCAGATAAACCGGAAATAAAAAAAGTTTACGGAATGCCCTATGTGGAAAGTATTACATCCCGTGATCTCCCGGAATACGGCAGAAAAACCAGAAAAGCAGAGGACCATATCCGGCTGTTCGAAGAAACATGTGATGAAAAGGGAATAGCGGCGTATTCGAAATATATTAATGGACCGGCACTGGAAGACATTATAGAAGAAAGCAGGTTTGCAGACCTGATCATCGCAGATGCAGCAGTTTCCGATATTTCAAAAATCCAGGAAGCGCCCTCTCCCTTTCTCCAGAAACTTCTTATTTCCGCTCAGTGTCCGGTAATTATCGCCCCGTCCTCCTTTACACCAATAGAAGAAATTGTATTTTGTTACGATGGCAGCCCATCCGCGGTATTTGCCATGAAGCAATTAACTTATACTTTACCTGAACTTGGTGAAGCCAGGGCCACTGTAGTGCAAATTAAAGAAGAAGAAATTAAGGGTGATGAAAAGAAAAGGATAACCAACTGGCTCAGCAAACACTTTGAGTATGCAGATATCACTACCATAAAAGGCGGCTCAGAAAAAGCGCTGTTCGACTACCTGCTCAGGAAACAACATGCACTGGTAGTAATGGGCGCCTATGGCAGAAATATGGTATCAAGATTATTCAGACACAGTCATGCAGATCTTCTCATTAAAACGCTGGCATATCCCGTTTTCATCACCCATTATTAAAATCATTAAAAAGTAGATTTATGCAACGCGTACTTCACCTTCCGTCAATACATCATGTATCTGCCTATGTGGAAAAGATACTGTCCTGGGCGGTAGCCCTGCTGCTTCCTGTTGCAACATACACTTTGCTTATCAGGCTGGCCGTTTATTTTATGGAACTGCTGTATGAAATATTCATCCGGTATCAATACTAAGGCAGGCGCTGTCAGGCCCTGCCCTTACATTTCCATTACTCCCTGCGTGCCACCCAGTATTACTTCGCAGCTAACCAGTTTCCCCTTCCGTATCACTTTCAGGTGTATTTTATCACCAGGGTGATGCAGTACCAATGTTTGCTGGATATCTCCAACACTTCGTATCTCTCCGTTGTCAATTTCTTTAATGATATCCTCTACCTGGATACCTCCTTTTGCAGCGGCGCCCTTGTCCACCAGTTTATACACCAACACACCCGGCATACCAGGTGTGTTGGAAATATATACACCCAGCGAAGCGCGTATAGCCCGTCCGTTGCGCAATAAATCATTGCATACTTTTTTTACCACTTCCACCGGTATGGCAAAAGAATAACCTGCAAAATTTCCTGTTGGCGTAAGTATACCGACATTTATACCGATAAGCCTGCCATTGATGTCTACCAATGCACCACCGCTATTGCCGCTGTTCATTACTGCATCTGTTTGTATAAAAGAAGACAACTGGCCCTGCTCCTCCTGGCTGGTAAAAATCCTTGATTTGGCGCTCACTATTCCGGCAGTAACGGTGGAATTCATGCCCATCGGGCTTCCGATAGCCAGTACCCAATCTCCCACTGCCACAGAATCCATATTGCCAAAGCGTATAAAAGGCAATGACTGCTCACTGATTTTCAGCAGCGCTATATCTGTAAGAGAATCCATTCCTATTATACGCGCTTTGAAAGAGCGCCTGTTTGCCAACACCACTTCCAGGCTTTCTGCCCGATTGGCAACGTGGTAATTGGTTACCACATAGCCGTCGGGTGTTATAATCACGCCTGAAGCGCTTCCTGTTACAGGTCCCTGTTCAAGAACAGCCGGAGACATACCGGGATGATCCTCCCTGGCCCGGAAACCGTATTCTTCCAGTCCTTTAAAACCTGGTTCATAGGTGGCAATAATATGTACCACTCCAGGTATAGCCCTGGCGGCAGCATACCGGAAACTGGTATTGATACCGGTTGGTTTTGGCAAATTGAAGTCAACCTGTTCATTTTGTATCAGCTGCCTTTCTTCCAGCGAAACAAATGGCATCCCCGGAGAAGTAATGATCATTGGTTTCTCCTGGGCCATACAATTGGCGGCATAAAAATAACAGCATAAAAACCAGGCGAATAACAGGGGGGACTTTTTCATACTTCTTTTTTTAAGCGTTAAAAGTAATGTACCCATTCAGCCCTGGTAATGACATTCGTCACCCTTCCTGATGATGCTGATCAAAGTAACCGGAAGATTGATAATAATCATATACCCGGCTAATCATAGTCATGAATAAACATACGCCACCTTAATACATTTGGGATATATCTGAATTTATTTCACTCATGCAAATCACTGAAAAAAAACAACCGCTGTTTAACAAACTGGTGTTGGATCATACAGGACAACCCGACTGCCGGGAGTTGCTGCTGGTCAGTGATAACGGTACATATGCAGCAACCACTTTGTGCGGGTATAACAGCAGAAAGTATCACGGAATGCTTGTAACGCCGCAGCCACAGCTGGGTGAAGACAACCACGTGTTGTTATCCTCCCTGGACGAGTCGGTGCTAAAAGATGGTCAAACCTGGCAGTTAAATACACATTGCTACCCGGATACATATTATCCTGACGGATTCCGTCATATTCATACATTCGGTAACAACATTATTCCAACCTGGACCTACAGATTTGGTAACATGGTGCTGGTGAAAGAATGGCTGTTTCTTACAATGGACAATACCTTATATGTTAAGTATACATTGCAGGAGGCCGATTCAGCTATCACGCTCCAGCTGATGCCTTTACTGGCATTCAGGAATATGCATGCCCTCACGCATCACAATAACCAGGTAAACGGTACTATTACCCCGGTTACAAACGGATGCTCTATCCAATTATATCCTGGTTACACACCGCTTTACCTGCAAACTTCAGTCAATGGAAAATTCATTCCAGCGGCCAACTGGTACTATAACTTTACTTACCCGGAAGAACAAAAAAGAGGATATGAATACCTGGAAGATCTGTATACACCAGGCTATTTTGAACTGAAACTGGAAGCCGGTCAATCCGTTTTCTTTGCTGCAGGGGTAAAAGCAGCCAATATGGAAAGGATACCAATACGGGTCACCAACTTGCTGAGAGAACAAAAAACACCGGTAACCATATGTGATTATCTGAGGAACAGTGCCCACCGGTTTATCATCAGAAAAGATAAACGAACTATTATCAAAGCCGGGTATTACTGGTTTGGCTCCTGGGGAAGGGACACCTGTATATCACTTCCCGGGCTAACCTTACTGACCGGAGATGTATACTACTTCAGGAAAATAGCGGACACTTTGCTGGAAGACATGAAAGACGGCGTAATCCCTAACACCGGCAGTGGTACCCATGCCACTTACAATACGGCTGATGCTTCCCTCTGGCTGGTTTGGGCCATGCAGCAATTTGTGCGGTACTATATAAACGGAGAAAAACTCTGGGAGATCTATGGATCTTCTCTCACCAGTATACTGGAACACTACAGGCAAGGTACCCTGTTTGGCATCAGGATGGAGGAAGATGGATTAATACATGCCGGAGAAGAAGGATATGCCCTCACCTGGATGGACGCAATAGTAGATAATCAACCGGTTACCCCCCGCAGCGGAAAAGCGGTAGAAATAAATGCCCTCTGGTACAACGCCGTTTGTTTCTGTCTGCAGGTTGCCACAGAAGCCGGTGATAAAAACTTTGTAAAAGAGTGGGCCGCTTATCCCGAAAAAATCAGGACCTCTTTTGTAAACTGTTTCTGGAATCCCGAAAAAAAATACCTGGCCGATTGCGTCAATGGTTCATACCTGGATTGGTCCGTACGTCCCAATCAATTATTTGCGGTTTCACTTCCTTTCTCTCCGCTGACGGAAGAACAGCAAAAGGCGGTGATGGATAAAGTAAAAGAAGAACTCCTCACGCCAAGAGGGCTGCGAACCTTATCCCCGCATGATACGTGTTATCTGGGGCATTATGGCGGTGATCAATCCACCCGCGACAGGGCCTATCACCAGGGCACTGTTTGGCCGTGGATGCTGGGTCATTTTGCGGAAGGATACCTGAAGGTATACGGGCAGGAAGGACGCTGGCTGCTGGAAGAAATATACGAGGGCCTGGCGCCGGCCCTTGCCGAAAGCTGCCTTTATACAATGGCAGAAGTATTTGACGGCGACTTCCCTCACCGGGCTGGCGGCGCCGTTTCCCAGGCATGGAGTGTAGCAGAACTTTTACGGTTCAGGAATATATTAAATAATCATAAACAGTAAATATATTTTATATGCAGGTGCTAATGTTTGGCTGGGAATTTCCACCACATATTTCCGGAGGATTAGGTACGGCATGTCTTGGTATAGCAACCGGACTGTCAGCTAATAACGTGAAGGTACTGTTTGTGGTACCCAAAAAACATGGCAATGAAGATGCCGGGGAAATTAAAGTAGTTGGCGCCGGCGATGTAGAAATTCCATTGCCTTATGCACATACAGAAAAATTACAGGAAACATTCTCCTACTTTGAAGTGAATAGCCCGGTGGTGCCCTATCACAGCCCGGAAACATTTGCTGTATCGGCCCAAACATCCACTGTTGAAAGTAAGCAAACCAGTCATGGGCCAATAATGCGATACCCTTTTACAGGAGGCTATGGAAAAAACCTGATGAAAGAAGTATGGCAATACGCTTTAACAGCTGCTGCTATTGCCACCCAACATAATTTTGATGTGATCCATGTGCACGACTGGCTCGCCTTCCCCGCCGGTATCATGGCCAGCGCAGCAAGTGGAAAACCATTGGTGGTACATGTTCACGCCACTGAATTTGACCGCTCAGGAAGCAATATCAATATGCAGGTGTATGAAACCGAACGCCTGGGGATGCTGAAAGCCGACAAAGTTATCGCGGTAAGTGAACTGACAAGAAAGGTTATCATCGATCGCTACTCCATTCCTCCTGAAAAAGTGGTGACTATTCATAACGCAGTGTTACCGGTCGCTGAAAAACATAAGAGCCTACCGTCAAAACCCTTCAATGAAAAGGTCATCACCTTTGCTGGCAGAATTACCTATCAGAAAGGACCGGCTTATTTCATTGAGGCCGCAGCTAAGATATTGAGAGTAGATAAGTCGTTCCGCTTCGTGATGGCCGGAAGCGGAGATATGTTAAAAGCGATGATTTCATATGCAGCCCAGCTGCGTATTTCACGCTACTTTCATTTTCCCGGTTTCCTCAAAGGCGCAGAACTGGAAAAATTACTGGCTATCAGTGACGTATTTGTAATGCCTTCGGTTTCAGAACCATTCGGCATTATCCCGCTGGAAGCCATCAGGGCCGGCGTGCCCGTTATTATTTCGAGGCAATCAGGTGTCCAGGAAGTATTACAGTATGCATTGAAAATAGATAGCCCGGATACTTCCGATATGGCCAATTGTATACATGCACTGGCCAGCTACAAGGGTATACATCGCTTACTGAAACGTGAAAGTACACAGGAACTGAACGCTCTTAACTGGGAAAAACAAGCGTACCATATTAAAAAAGTATATGAACATCTCACTTCTACTTATTAATTTAATCATTATTCTCTATGAAAAATATCTGTCTTTATTTCCAGGTACACCAGCCCTTCCGGCTAAACAGGTTTTCATTTATGGATATAGGCAACGGAGTGCCCTATTACGATGAAATGTTAAACAGTGAAATACTCAGGCAGGTATCACTGCAATCCTATTTACCGGCCAACCGCGCATTGATGAAACTAATAAAGGCAGGTAACCGGCAGCTTCATGTAAACTTTTCCATTTCAGGTACAGCATTGGATCAATTTGAAAGGTATATGCCCGAACTGATTGAAAGCTTCCGGGCGCTCGCGGATACAGGCTGCGTGGAATTTATGTCCGACACTTACAGCCATTCACTTGCTGCATTAAAAAGCAGTGAGGAATTTAATCTCCAGGTAAAAAAACATACCGCCAGAGTAGCTGCTTTATTTGGAAAAACACCCCGGGTATTTCGTAACACAGAACAGATCTACAATAACAAAATCGCTGATATGGCAGCAGCGATGGGTTTTGTTGCCACACTCACCAATGGTGCTTCCCTGGAAAATAAAATTATCAACCTGTTCATAGATTACCAGACCTTTGGCAAATTTCATGAACATGCAGACGTGATAAGCACTTTTGCCCAATACTTACCCAATGAAATATTGCTGCAAAACAATCATCTGCTGCGACCGGAAGGTGTAACAAAACTATTGCCGGCAGTAGCTTCCCTTATGAGGCCGCAAATCACCATCCCGCAGGAAGAAAATTATGATCTGCGTCCCTGGCTGAACAATGATATGCAACAGGATGCCTTCGATACCTTGTACGCACTCGGAAAAAAAGTGCGCGCCACTGACGATGACCAGCTGAAGCAGGACTGGTCATACCTCCAAAGCGCTGATCATTTCTATTATATGGGCATCCAGGATCCCGGGAATTCCCTGAGTCCTTTTGATAGTCCTTTTGATGCCTTCATTAATTACATGAATGTGCTGACAGATTTCTCCCTGCGCACAGACAACTCTCTGGAAAAGAAAAAAATCACTCCTCATGGGCGATATACGCTGGAAGCCGGATTATATATTTGAGGTAAGCTGGGAAGTATGCAATAAAGTGGGTGGTATACACACCGTATTGGCAACCAAGGCGCGCTTACTGGAGGAGCAATGGGGCAACCGGCTGATTATGATCGGCCCCGACCTGCCTGCCGGGATTACCGGCAACCCGGAATTTACAGAAGACAAAAACCTGTTTCCTACCTGGAAAAAACATATGCAAAAAACCGGGATGAGAGTACGAACAGGCAGGTGGAATATTGCCGGGAATCCATTGGTTATCCTTGTAGACTTTACTCCTTTTTTCCAGCAGAAGAATGAGATTTTTACACATTTCTGGACAAAGTACCGTTTAGATTCCCTGTCCGGTCAATGGGACTATATAGAACCCGCCATGTTTGGATACGCAGCGGGTAAGATTATAGAAGGATTTTACTACTGCCATCTCAACGCTACAGATCATATTATTGCCCAGTTCCATGAATGGATGACGGGTACAGGAATTTTATACCTCGAAGAAAACATTCCCCAGATAGCCACTGTATTTACCACACATGCCACTGTATGCGGCCGGGCAATAGCCGGCAGCGGCATGCCCTTTTATACCGGCTTTGAGAGCTTTAATGCAGAACAGTCTGCCAGGGACTTCCATATCATCTCCAAACATTCCCTGGAAAAAATTGCAGCCCATACGGCCGATTGCTTCACATGCGTAAGCAGCTTCACGGCAAAAGAATGCGAAAAATTTCTTGGTAAATATCCCGACTTTATTACGCCAAACGGGTTTGATGCGGATATAGTGCCCGGTCCTCTATTGTATAACACAAGGCGCGCCAAAGCAAGAAGTATTTTATTAAATGTGGCCACTGCTCTTTTCGGTCAGCAACAACCGGAAGATACGCTGCTGGTTATCAAAAGCGGCAGATATGAATACAGGAATAAAGGGATTAACACTTTTATTGACGCCATTTCACTCGTAAATAAATCAAAAGAAATAAAACGGAACATCCTGGCATTTATTTTTGTTCCTGCCAATCATACCGGTCCCCGTAAAATATTGCAGGATAACTTATTACTGCAAACGCCGCCTGTTTCCCGGACCGGGGAAATACTGACGCATAATTTGCTGGGAGCCGACACAGACCCTATATTAAATCATATCCGGCAACAGCAACTGGACAATGCACCGGCCAATCATGTAAAGATTATTTATGCACCTGTTTACCTCAACGGGGCAGATGGAATATTTAACCTCAGCTACTATGATACGCTTATCGGCTTCGACCTGGCGATATTCCCCTCCTATTATGAGCCCTGGGGTTATACTCCGCTGGAAAGCGCCGCATTTCATATTCCGGCTGTTTCTACCAACATTTCAGGATTTGGCAGTGCAGTGAGTAAATTGCCCGGGGTTAACGGCAAAGGGATATTTATAATAGAGAGAAATGATAATAATGAACGCGAAGCCGCAGCCGGCATCGCCGGAATTATCAGCAATTATGCCGCACACACAGCATCTTCTGTAGCTGCTGCCAGGGAGGACGCCGCTCATATAGCAGAACAGTTCCTTTGGGATCATCTTCTTATTTATTACTACCGGGCTTACGACCTTGCGCTGCAGAAAAGTACTCAGCGGGAACAACTCTTCTGCAATAAGCCCCAGGCGTCTCCGGCCGAAGTAACCGCTCAGGCCATGCCGGAATCAACACCTGTATGGAGAGAGATAAATGTGCAACCGGTATTACCAACTCCCCTGCAACCATTACAGGACATCAGCCGAAACCTCTGGTGGTCGTGGAATCCGGAGGCACGCGCACTATACGCATACGCCGGTAATAACGAATGGGACCGGTGCAAACAAAATCCGCGCCTCTTACTGAAAACGATCAGCCCCGGCAATCTCCTCAGGCTTGAAAAAGACACTGCTTTCCTGGGAATGCAGCAAACAATATCAGATGCCTATCAAAAGTATATGCAGCCCTCTGATAAACAGTTGCCGCTAATAGCATATTTCTGTATGGAATATGGCCTGCATACGGATCTGAAATTTTATGCAGGAGGACTGGGGGTGCTGGCCGGCGATTATATCAAGGCTGCAAGCGATAACGGGTTGAACATGGTGGCAGCCGGACTCCTGTATAAGCGCGGGTACTTTAAACAAAAAATATCCCCCGCCGGCGGGCAACTGGCCATACCGGATATAACGGAAACGGAAAATCTGCCGGTTTTCCCTGCGCAAAATAATCAGGGTGAAGCGGTAAGTATTGAACTGGCCTTCCCCGGCCGCATTATACATGCTGCCGTCTGGAAGGTAGATGTGGGACGTATCACCCTGTACCTGCTGGATACAGACCTGGCAGCCAATAATGAGGACGACCGGCTGATATCAGCGCAGCTATACAGCAGTGATCCTGAAATGAGATTGAAACAGGAGATCCTGCTTGGCATAGGTGGTGTGAAAATGCTGAATGCGTTGGGCATTCAACCTGATCTGTATCACATCAACGAAGGCCACGCAGCATTTACTGTCCTGGAACGGATACGTAGCATCATGCAGCAATGTCATCTGAGCTTTGACGAAGCGATGGAGATTGTTAAATGCACCACCCAGTTCACTACACATACTGCCGTGGCGGCGGCAAAGGATGTTTTCGATGAAATATTACTCAGAACATATCTGTCTTACCTGGCGAAAGATTTTAACATCGACTGGAATATCCTGATGAAACTTGGCAGCGCGGAAGAAGAACACTCCTCCGGAGGATTTTCCATGTTACACTTCGCAGCCAATCTTTCACAGGAAATAAATGCAGTAAGCAAACAGCACCGCGGGATATCCTGCAACATACTGAATCCCCTGTGGAAGCATTTCAAACCCGATGAACTGCATATCACCAGCATCACCAATGGCATACACCTGCCTACCTGGATGGCTCCTGCCTGGCAGCCTTATTATAAAGATATCATGGCTGACAAAACGTATCAGATCCCCGATAACACGATATGGAACATACGGAAAAAACTGAAGAGGGATATGTGGCAGGGCATTATCAACAGACAACCAACAGCTCCCGCGCTTTATGAAATTATTAAAAAAAATGATTTCCTGGGGGAAGATATAACCCGGGATACGTTGGTGATTGGCTTTGCAAGACGGTTCGCTTCCTACAAAAGAGCCTGGTTGCTGTTTACCGATATAAAACGGTTGGCTGCCATCGTCAACAATACCCAATATCCGGTGTTAATTATTCTTGCCGGCAAAGCTCATCCCAATGACGCGGATGGCATTGCGCTGTTAAAAAAAGTGATAACGGCATCACAGATGCCGGCATTAAACGGGCGCATTTTGTTCCTGGAAGACTATGATATGGAATTGGCGGCATTGCTGACACAAGGAGTGGATGTATGGCTAAACACACCGGAACATAACATGGAAGCTTCCGGTACCAGCGGTATGAAAGCCGTTTGCAACGGCGTTCTCCATTGCAGCCCGAAGGAAGGCTGGTGGGCAGAGGCAAACCGTGAAAATGCAGGATGGACATTGGAAATCAGCAGCCATCCGGAACAGGATGCTTACCGCGATCAATGCGATGCAGCCGTAGTATACGATCTGCTGGAAAAGGAAATTATACCGCTTTTCTTTGAACGCAATACCGAAGGATTGCCTGAAAAATGGATTAATATGATTAGAAAAGGCTTATCCGGTATAACACCGCAATTTGACATGAATCGCGCCATCAATGAATATAACCGCAGTTACGGGCAATTATACAACAGGAGTAAACTTTTACTGGCAGCAGACTGTAAAAACACCAGGGACCTGGTAGCCTGGAAAAAAAGAGTCCGCAGCACATGGCAGGAAATACATGTAATGACAATCGAAGAACCTCAGGGAAGTTATCACCTGCAATCCCCCGGGGAAACTTTCCGGGCAAGGATAAACCTTTCTATCGGAACTTTACATGCAGATGAAATCGGTTTGGAAGTCGTTTTCTATACCAAAGAACAACCAGACAATTACATAACTGTACAGGAGTTAACGGTTGAAGCAGTCGACCATAACAGGATTACTTATTCCTGCCAGATACAGCTGCCGTTTTCCGGTGCTGCTGTTTATGGCTTCAGAATTTTCCCCAGGCATCCGCTGCTGCCTAACCGGCAGGACTTTCCGTTGATGACCTGGATTTAATCATTATAAAACAGACTTTATGTTAGGCAAATTAAACTTAGATCAGATTGACCAGGTACTGGCCAAAAATGTAACAGGCCGCATCGGATGTACCGATGGGCAAAAAGTATATATAGTGCCTGTTAGTTATGCTTTCAATAATGCCTACCTGGTAATACACTCCAGGGAAGGGATGAAAATTGATATGATGCGGCAGCACCCGCATGTTTGTTTTCAGGTGGATGAAATTACCGATATGGCAAACTGGCGCAGTGTTGTTTTATGGGGAGATTATGAAGAGATAACAGATCCGAAGGAAAGATTTTACGCCATGAAGTTCCTTGTAAGCCGGCTGGCACATCTGCAGGTAAGCGAAACCGCAGGAGTATCCGACATGCATGAGGAAATAGCAACGGAAAGAATGCCTGAAAATATTATCCGGCCTATTGTTTACCGGATAAGGATTACTGAAAAAACCGGCAGGTTTGAAAGCATCTGATCTGCCTGCCGGTCAACTATTTTAAATTAAAACGGGTAACGCATTTTTGTTATTGATGCCATATTCATCTTCCGCTTTCCGGATATTGGCAATTCCTTTCAGTAAAGCATCGGGGTTAAAAGAAACACTGGTGATGCCCTGTGTCACGAGAAAAGCCGCAAAATCAGGGAGGTCACTAGGCGCCTGACCACAAAGTCCGATACGCACGCCCGCTTTTTTTGCAGCAGTTATCATCATACTGATCATCATCCGCGCAGCAGCATCCTCTTCACTGAAAAGATCGGATACCAGCGCCGAATCCCTGTCTATTCCCAGGGTAAGTTGTGTGAGGTCATTTGAACCGATGGAGAATCCGTCAAATATATCAGCAAAGGCAGCGGCCTGCAATACATTGGAAGGTATTTCCGCCATTACATAAACTTCCAGACCGTTTTCTCCCTGCCGTAAACCAAACGACTCCATTACATTCAGCACCTTCCTGCCCTCTTCCACTGTACGACAAAAAGGTATCATCACCTTCACATTTGTTAATCCCATCTCCTCTCTTACCATCTTTATAGCGGCACATTCCAGCCCGAATCCTTCTTTATACAAAGGATGATAATACCGGGAAGCGCCCCGGAACCCAAGCATAGGGTTTTCTTCCAACGGCTCAAACTCTTTTCCTCCCAGCAGTTGCGCATACTCATTGGTTTTAAAATCACTCATCCGCACAATTACATCTTTGGGGTAAAAGGCAGCAGCAATAGTGGCAATACCTTGCGAAAGCTTATCGACAAAGAACTTCTTCTTATCAGGATAAAGTAAAGTTTTTTCGGTTATCGCCGACCACGCGGCTTTATCCTTTAGTTCATCATATTTCACCAGGGCCATCGGATGAATACCTATTGCATGCGTAATAATAAATTCCATTCTCAGCAAGCCTACTCCATCGTTGGGATAAAACGACAACTGGAAGGCCTTATCGGGGTCGCTGATAATCAAACATGCCTCTGTACTTTCCGGCAACGCTATATTTCCAGGATCCATTTCTATTACTTCAAATGGCAATGCTCCTTCATATACGTACCCTATTTTTCCCTCACTGCAGGATACCGTAATTGCAGCGCCGTCCCTGATCTTCTGCGTGGCATCCGTTGCACCAACAATAGCCGGTACTCCCAGCTCCCTGGCCACTATGGAGGCATGACTGGTTCTTCCGCCGGTATTGGTTACAATAGCAGCCACTTTTTTCAGTACAGGATCCCAGTCCGGACTGGTATTGTCAGTCACCACAATATCACCAGGCTGGAGTTCCCCGATATCGGCAGGCGATTGCAATACACGGGCTATGCCGGTAGCCATTTTTTCACCGATAGCTTCTCCTGTTACAAGACAATTTCCCTTCTCCCGCAACTTATAGATTTTCAGCTGCTGCGGCTTCTTCGCTGTATGGATCGTTTCCGGGCGGGCCTGCAATATGAATAATTCCCCGGTAACAGCATCCCTGGCCCACTCTATGTCCATCGGGCAATTATAATGCTCTTCTATCTGCATCGCCCAGCGGGCCAGCTGCAATACTTCCGGATCAGATAACACGTAACGCTGCCGGTCTTCCAGCAGTGTCTCCGTATTCACCGTACTTTCTTCAGCATTGGGATCATCGGAAAAACAAAGCGTTTTAGCTTTATCCCCCAACTTCCTTTGTATGATAGCCTGTTTCCCCTCTAATAACGTTGGCTTGAAAACATAAAATTCATCCGGCGCCACGGTTCCCTGCACAATATTTTCTCCCAATCCCCAAATACCGGATATCAGGACTACATCCCGGAAACCCGATTCCGGCTCCAGCGTAAATCCAACCCCCGAACAGGATCCATTGGTGCGCACCATCAGTTGTATCCCTACAGAAAGGGCTACTTTGCTGTGCTCGAAGCCGTTATCTTCCCGGTACTTAATGGCCCTGTCGGTATACAGAGAGGCGAAGCAGCGGCGTACTGCTTTTAATAGCGCCTGCTCTCCCCTGATATTCAGGTACGACTCATGCTGCCCCGCAAAACTGGCCTCTGGCATGTCTTCCGCTGTTGCGCTGCTCCGGACAGCCACTGCTACCGGAGCCCCTTTGCCAAGCACGTTGTAGGCTCTTAAAATCTCTCTTTCCACTTCCGCTGGTATCGTTCCTTCCAGTATGAGTTTACGGCAGGCAGCCCCTGTTTCTGCCAGATTTGAAAATGTTTCCCGGTCCAGTTGCTGCATCAGCTGTAACAACGATTGCCGTATACCATTAATATCAAGGTACATCCAGAAGGCAGCAGCTGTTGTGGCAAATCCTTCCGGCACTTTAATTCCCTTTCCGGTAAGGGTAACGGTCATTTCACCGAGCGAAGCGTTCTTACCGCCTACAATCGCTGTATCAGTGATCCTGATAGCTGAGAAGTTCCTGATAATATCGTTCATAAGTTTGTTTTTAACCAGTAAATACTATTCTTCTTCCATTTCATCCGGCAGCCGGAATCGCTGCCGTTCTACCGGCCGGCCGGCGATATTCAATTCTTCCAGTGTCCAGTTATCAGTGGTGGTGGTTTCCAGCCACAAGTCGCCACACCTGCGCAGGATCTGCGCACTCAAACCAAACTCGTGGCTGAAGTCGTGTTCCACTGCTGCCGCCCGCCGGTAATAGCTAACGTCCAGCCATCCGGAATTATGTATCATCCTGATCTTATCGATAGGCGTTTCAGGCGGCACCGCTTCCTCCTTAGGTGAGCATTCCCCCGTTCTGTGCGGGTTGCGGTAAAATGCCAGCCTGAGATAGGGGTAAAATTCCCTGAACCTCTTTTGTATATCCCCTACCACAGCTTCTTCACTAATATAGATATCCATGATAAAAAGTTTATGTTACTACAATATTAGCCCACGGCTGGTTCTCCCAAAATGAGATCAGTCAGCCGGCCGTATGATAGCGGTCATATCCCCTTGTTTCGCCGCCCTGATCTTGATTCAAACAGATAAAATCCTTATCTTTCCGCCGGTAACAACTACTATGTAAGCCTATGAGCTTTTCTATCAGCGATCTGGACATCAATTTTCAACTGGGAATGTTTGCCGCTATCATGGAACGTATGCCGGGCCTTGTAGCTATAAGGGAACTGGAAAACGGTAAGCTGATTTATATCAATGACGCCGGCATGAAAATGCTGGGAACAGATGATTATGCTGAACTTGAATTACTGATTGACCAGAATCAGCTGGGTAGAGGCAGTTTCAGTGCACAGGCAGCACAAGATAATCTTCTGACCAAAGAGCGCCAATGGCAAAACATCCGGGGAGAAACCTTTCAGGGGCTTTATGAAGAAATATTACTACGTAATAACAATAAAGAATATTGCTTTTTCCGCATCACGGATTCCCTTACAGACCGCAAATTCAAGCAGCAGCTTAACAGGGAGCTGGAGCGCTTTGGCGCCCTGTTCGATTATGCCAGCATAGGTATCCTGGTAACTAATCAACAGGGGGAAATTATACTGATCAACGACTTCGCCCTTGACCAGTTTGGATACAGGCGGGAAGAACTGTTAGGTCATAAAGTGGAAGTGCTTATTCCCAGGCGCGTTCATGACAGGCATGAAAAACACAGGAACCGCTACAACGCCCACCCCCAAAGCAGGCCTATGGGTATTGGCATGGACCTGTTTGCCGTTCGGAAAGACGGGTCAGAATTCCCGGTGGAAATCAGTCTTAGTCATTATGCCAACGAAGAAGGACACTTTGTAATCGCCTATCTCAATAATATTACAGAAAGAAAAAAGGCGGAAGAAAAGATAGAAAGACTGAACGATGAGCTGGAAGGCATGGTGGAAGAACGCACCCAGCAGCTCACAAAAGCGCTGGAGCAACTCAAAATATCAAAAGAAGAACTGACGGTAGCATTGAGTAAAGAAAAAGAACTGGGAGACCTGAAGTCACGTTTTGTATCTATGGCTTCCCATGAGTTCAGAACTCCCCTCAGCACCATCCTTTCTTCTGCATTCCTGGTAAAACATTATGCAGAAGAAAAAGACCAGCCAACCCGGAACAAACATATACAACGGATTGTTAACTCGGTGACTTTGCTGACCGATACCCTGAACGATTTCCTCTCCGTAGGTAAAATTGAGGAAGGGAAAGTACAGGTTCGTCTTGCTGATTTCGACATAGAAGACTATTTCAATAACATCATACAGGAGATGCAGGAATTGGCCAAAGAAAAGCAGGTAATTGAATACCGCCACAGTGGGGAGCCAACAGTATTGCTGGACCCTTCGTTGCTTAAGCATATTACCATGAACCTCGTGGGAAATGCTATCAAATTTTCAAAGTCCGATGGTGTGATAGAGATCTTTACGGTGAAAAGTAACCATGCTTTTTCGCTCACCGTAAAGGACAGCGGCATCGGTATGTCGCACGAAGATCAGCAACATCTCTTCGAAAGATTTTACCGGGGCACCAATGTAAGTAATATACAGGGAACAGGTCTTGGGTTACATATTGTAAATAAATACACCGAATTGATGAACGGCAGCATTTCCTGCGAAAGTGAACTCAATGCGGGTACTACCTTTACAATTAATTTTCAGTTAGATGCTAAAAACATCCCCTATCAGTCATGAAAACTATTTTATTAATTGAAGATAATGAGGAATTACGTGAAAATACAGTGGATATTCTTGCTATAGCGGGGTATAATGTAATCACGGCAGAAAATGGTAAGATCGGAGTGGAAATGATCCTCAGCCACAAGCCCGACCTGGTGATATGTGATATTATGATGCCCGTGCTGGATGGCTTTGGCGTGTTGCACCTGATGCAACAGCACGAAGAAATGAAAGATATCCCGTTTATCTTCCTGACCGCCAAAACTGAACGAGGCGATTTTCGCAAAGGAATGGGAATGGGAGCAGATGATTATATCACCAAACCATTCAGCGGAACTGAATTATGGGATGCCATAGAAAGACGGTTGAAAAAAGCAGCTATCAGAAAACAACATTTTGCGCCTGATCTGCAGGGACTGAACAAGCTGATGTACGAGGCCACCGGTAAAGAGTCGCTGAAAGCGCTGGCAGAAGGAAGGAATATTGATAAATTTAAAAAGAAGCAGGCTATTTACACGGAAGGCAATCACCCTACCCGCTTGTTCTATCTGCAACGTGGTAAAATAAAAACGATAAAAACCAATGATCTTGGTAAAGAGCTGGTCATAGATCTTTTCACCGCCGGCGACTTTATTGGCTACACCGCTTTACTGGAAGGCGGCCTTTACAAGGAAACAGCCATTGCAATGGAGGAAAGCGAAGTAGCCATGATTCCGCTCAACGACTTTGAAGAACTCATTCATAATAATCATGAAATAGCTGTTCAGCTTATCCGCATGCTGGCCAAAAATGTAGCCGCAAAAGAGCAGCAGCTGCTGGGGCTTGCCTACAATTCGCTTCGAAAAAAAGTGGCCGATGCGCTGATCAGTCTTCACAATAAATACAATCCTCAAAAAGAGCAACCTTTCATCATCAACGTGAGCCGCGAAAACCTGGCAACTATTGCAGGTACCGCTACAGAGTCGCTTATCCGCACACTGAGTGATTTCCGCGATGAAAAACTGATTGACATCAGGGATGGCGCCGTAGTGCTCCTGGATGAAAAGAAATTATCCAATATGCTTTGCTGAAATACCCGGAAACGCATCCGACAAATAGTCCTGAAAGTCAGCCCTTAAAAGCTGAAAGCTTTCCCGGATGGAAAAGATGTTTTCCCTCAGGTTCTTATACCGGTTCAGGAACTCCTGCTCCAGGCTACCTGTCTGCTGTTTCAGCAAAATGGTATACTCCCGGATCTCATGCCGGAGTAAACCTATCCGGCTATCCATTTTCAGAAACCTGCTTTGGAAAAACTCCAGGTGTGCCAATTGCACCTTGGGGAGATCTGTTGTCAGAATATCTGTCAATTTTGTTTTAAAGAAGATATTCTCATTTTCCAGTTGCTTTAATATTTCCTTCCAGGCTTCATTTTGATGCAGCATTTCACACAACTCATTTTTCATCGTCTGCTTTTTTATATATTCATGGTTATAGGACATCTGTTATTTTCCTGCCAACTTCCTATACCCGAATATACTCTCCTTTCTATCCTGTTTCAAATGACAGTTGTTAGTCCTTTCTCTGATCCTCATCATATTTTTCCCACCTGATTAAGATCAATACATGGGTTGCCGGAAATCATTTTTCCCCGAAACACAAGCGTGTACTTTTATTGCAAAACCGATGTATGAAAAAGATATTACTGGCTTTTGATGGCGCTCATTTCGCTAAAGGCGCCTTTGAATTCGCTTCCCGGCTCAATGAGATACAACCCATTCTTCTGACCGGCGCATTTTTACCCCGGGTAGATCTTTCTGCTTCCTGGAGTTATTCACCAGGAGGAGGCACTGCATTTATACCTACGCTGGAAGCATATACCGCAGAGCAGATAGCGCAAAACGTGAAAACATTTGAGCAGGAATGTATCAAACGGCACATTGAATACCGCGTTCACAAACACCCTTATGACGCCGCCATGTATGAGCTGAAGAAAGAAACCCGTTTCACAGACCTGCTGATACTGGACAGCGGCAAATTCTTTGAAGACATCAGCATGGAACTTCCCAATGAATATCTCAGGATGGCCGTACATGACGCAGAATGCCCTTCTTTGCTGATACCTGAAGAATCGGCTTTTCCTGAAAGTATTGTCCTTGCCTACGATGGCAGCGAAAATGCAGCTTTCGCCATTAAAAGCTTTTGTTACCTTTTCCCGGAGTTCTCCAATAAAAAAACTATCCTGGTATACGCAACATCAAAGAAAAAAGCAGCCATTCCGGACCTTTCATCTATAGAGGAACTGGTAACAAGGCATTTCACAGATCTCACCATCCATACGCTGGAGGCTACGCCGGCAAAATATTTTGACACCTGGCTTACAGCCGTCGATGCTCCCTTGTTGGTTTGCGGATCTTTTGCCCGGTCTGAACTATCGCAGTTGTTTAAAAAGAGTTTTGTGGCCGGAATACTGAATGAACATAAGATACCGGTTTTCACGGCACACCGTTGATCGCTTCATCATTCGTAACTGTTGTCTGATTACCTGGTTAGTTAAATATTACGAAATGAAAAACAGTTTAAAATTATTCACTGTCAAACATACCGGCATTTACCTGCATTGGTCTTTTGGGCTGTTTGTGGCGTTGATATTATTTATACAAAGTGCCACAGGAACAGCAAATAGCGAAATATTGTGGTCAGCAATGGCGATTATTGCCGTATTCACATGCGTAGTACTTCACGAACTTGGCCATTCACTGGCAGCAGGAAGGTATGGTATTCACACCAAAAGTATTACGCTGCTGCCAATAGGAGGTATTGCCGCTATGGAAAAAATGCCCGACAAACCGGTACCCGAAATTATTGTGAGTGCGGCCGGCCCCATGGTAAACCTGTTGATCGCATTGATATTGCTCCCTTTCATCTCCGGATATCCACCATTCTGGAAAGCAGCGGAAGTAATCGAATCTGTAGACCGGGGCAATTTTCTCTATTACCTGTATGTTGTTAATATCATGCTGGCTTTATTTAACCTGATCCCGGCCTTTCCTATGGATGGCGGACGAATACTGAAAGGAATATTGGAGCTGCGTATGGACACAACCCGCTCAACCGCCATAGCTGCCTTTACAGGCAGGGTAATAGCAGCCCTGTTTATCGTAGCCGGGCTGATTATTTTTGATATTATCCTGATGCTTATCGGTCTTTTTATTATAGCCAGCGGAGCGGGCGAGGAAAAACTGATTTACCTGAAAACAGCAGCAAAAGGTTTGCATTTAAAGGATCTGGCGGCAACTTCTTATAGCTCCTTTCCTGCAGGCATGACCATTGGCGAGGCTGCTGAAAAAATGCTGCTGCACCAGGACAAATATTTCCTTGTAATGGATCAGGCAACTGTTGCGGGTATCATTGAGCGGAGTACTATCCTTCGCGCGCTATCAGGAGGAAAGCACGGAGAAACCATCAGGCAACTCATGACAGCCAATGTGCCAAAGCTTGATGCGGAAAGTCCGGTGACAGAAGTGATTGACAAGCTTTCGGGAAATAGAGCAGCGGCATTACCGGTAGTGTCTGAGGGCCGGATAACCGGGACCGTTAATATGCAAAATATTATAGAATACCTGACAGTTCATGATACAAATCTGAAAGAACATAATCACAGTGGCGCCATGTATAAATTCCTGCAGACCGGCTAATTTTTTTTACAACTATGGCATTACCAATACAGCTGCACCTTTAATATTTCCGGCCCGCAGATTTTCCAGTGCCTCATTTGCCTGGTGCAGCGGGAAGAGCTGTGTAGATGTGGTGACAGGCACCAGTGGCGCTATCCCGAAAAAAAGCGTTGCATCTTCCCGTGTAAGGTTAGCTACGGATTTAATAACTCTTTCTTCCCAAAGCATACTATAAGGGAAACCCGGGATGCCGCTCATATGAATTCCTCCGCATACCACCGTTCCGCCCTTGTCCAGGTGAGATAATGCAATAGGCACCAGGCTGCCGTCCGGCGCAAAAATAATGGCAGCGTCCAGCTTTACAGGTGGCGCTTCCAGGGAACTGCCGGCCCATGTTGCACCCATTTCCAGGGCAAACTGCTGACCGGCGCCATCGCCCGGTTTTGTGAAAGCATATACCGACTTATACTGGAACGTTGCAATTTGAGTGAGAATGTGCGCGGCTGCGCCAAAACCATACATCCCAATATGCTGCGCATGTTCATTCATCATCCGCCAGGAACGGAACCCAATCAATCCGGCACATAACATAGGCGCACCGGCTGCGTTATCATAAACAGCAGGCAATGTAAGACAGAATGCTTCCCAGGCGACTGTATATTCCGCATAGCCGCCGTTCACGCTATATCCTGTAAAAAGTGCATTTTCACAAAGATTCTCCTGCCCCTGCATGCAATATTTACAATGGCCACATGTGTGGGCCAGCCAGGGTACCCCCACCTTATCGCCCTGCTTCAGCAGCGTAACGCCTTCTCCCAATTCAACCACCTCTCCAACTATTTCATGACCGGGAATAACCGGGAGCAGCACCGGCGGCAGGTCTCCGTCAAGTATATGCAGGTCTGTTCTGCAAACCCCGCAGGCGATTACTTTTATTAACACCTGACCGGCAGCCGGAACAGGAACAGGAAGCGTTTTAAGCTGAAGCGGTGTACCTGGTTGGGTGAACACCATTGCCTGCATATTTTGGATACTCATCGTAGCAATTTTAACTGTCAACCGGGGATTATCAGCTCGGTGATTTAAGTTTTACTACAGCAGGAAATAGATTAGCGCTATTGCTGCTGCAGTCATTATTATTAACGCTATAGTGCCTAAAAGGTTAGAAAACCACGAATTAGTATTGCTTTTCATAATCTTTTTATTATTGCCGATATGCAAAACAACCGCTATTAAAACGGGGGCCGTCAAACCATACGCAATAGCCGTATACAGCAGAGCCCTGAGTGGACTTACAGCCGAAAACTGGAGCAACAAACCTACCAGCAGCGAAATAATGATGGATATATAAAAAGGTTTTGCCTGTGCAAATTTCTTATCCAGTCCTTCCTCCCAGCCCAGTGTCTCTGCCAGCATATAAGACTGCGCGCCCGCCAGTACCGGAACTGCCAGCAAACCGGTTCCAAGTACCCCGGCCGCAAAAATGAGATAGGTCAGGTTGCCCGCAAGCGGCTGCAGTGCCCTGGCAGCCTGGTCTACCGTATCAATCTGCCGGATACCTGCCGGGAAAAGTACCGTACCGGTGGTAAGAATAATGAAGAACATCACAACATTGGAAAACAGCATGCCTGTATTGACATCTGCCTTCATACTATTTAATATCTTCTTATCCACCACAATTATATGGTTATGCAGCCTGTCTTCCGCCTCCATATTTGCTTGCCAGTAAAAGAGATAAGGAGAAATAGTGGTTCCCAGGATAGCTACAATGATAGAGAAGAATTCTTTGTCGTAGCGGA
Source organism: Chitinophaga ginsengisegetis (assembly GCF_900168065.1). Lineage (GTDB taxonomy): Bacteria > Bacteroidota > Bacteroidia > Chitinophagales > Chitinophagaceae > Chitinophaga > Chitinophaga ginsengisegetis. The sequence goes on from NZ_FUZZ01000001.1 coordinate 1,367,061, forward strand.
TCACCGGAATAAAAGTATCCCTTGCGATCAGTTTCCAGTTCTGATCTGAAAGGAAAGGAACAATAATGTACAGCAACAGGGAAGTACAAAGCCACTTCAGGATCATCGCAATTTTCTGATAGGGATAATGTATGATAACCACCATCAGCAAAAGTGTAATCGCCACACAGAACACAGATACCGGAACAGCCGGCAGTATCATATGGCAAACTGCTCCCATAGCCTGGATGTTCGCCCCGATATTCAACGTAATAGCTGGAAAACTGAACAGCAGCATTCCATAAAGAATAGGCTTCGGATAATACTGTTTGAGAGTGGCCGTAAGTCCCTGCGAGGTTACAAGACCTATCCTGGCGCACATTCCCTGCATGGCTGCCATCAAAGGAAATGTGAACAATGCCGTCCATAATGTGGAAAGACCAAAACCGGCACCAGCCTGGGAATAGGTGGCAATTCCTGAGGGGTCGTCGTCACTTGCACCGGTAATAAGACCGGGACCTAATGTTTTAAATGCCTTTCTGATTCCTTCAATTTTCATCTTTTAATACCCGTGGTTAATGATTGCTTCCTGCGTACCTCTTCAAAAAGTATCAGCGCATCTTCCTTCTTACATAGCGCTGTACCGGGATTTAACGTGGCTGCTGTACCACAGGCAACTCCAAACTGCGCGGCCTCAAGGATATCCTTGCCGGCAAACAGGCTATAAACAATGCCGGCCAGCATGCTGTCTCCGGCGCCAACCGTGCTCACCCTGCGGACCACAGGCGCGGGTACCTTTATCGAAAGATCTGCTGTTACCAGCATCGCCCCTGCTTCTCCCATAGATACTATTATTACTTCACAGCGATGCTTGCTGATGATCTCCCTGGCCACATCCACAATTTCCATTGCATTAAGGGTGTTTGCGCCTGCAAAGCCTGCCAGCTCCCTGATATTGGGTTTAACCAGGTAGGCTCCTTCCCGCAGGGCTTCCTTTAATGCATCGCCCGAAGTATCTACAATAAAACGGGCCCCCTTGATGGCTGCTATAGCGCTGAAAGAGGCAAATATATCCGGCGGCACACCTGGACACAAGCTGCCACTGGCAACAAGATATTCTATCCCTTCCATCTGCCGGATCACTTCCAGCAAGTGCTGCCACTCATAAGTGTCAACCACCGGCCCAGGCATGCCTAAACGATATTGCGCATGGTTGCTGTTGTCTGTAAGGATCAGGTTTTCCCGGGTGTGCCCTGCAATGGGAACGGATATTCCCGGAACACCCTCTGCACGTAACAGTGACTCGAAAAATCTACCGCTGTGCCCTCCCCCGAGGTACACCGCCTTTGCGTCGCCGCCCAGCCGTATAATGGCCCTGGCTACGTTAACGCCACCGCCGCCTGGTTCAAAAAGAGGCACACTGCATTTCAGCTTTCTTTCGGGTACCAGTACAGGAACACTTGTACTCTTATCTATTGCGGGATTTAATGTAATGGTGACAATTGCGGACATACCAGTTAAATTTAAATGAAACAGCAATCTGCTTTTATGAGCAGCACTTCAAAGATACCCGCTGCCTTCTCCGGCTGCAATGACGGGAATTAGTAATCGCGCTGATCTTCATCAGGAGTACAGGAAATGACCCTGCCATCTTTGATATGACGGATATCACCGGATCTTCTGACGGGTATCATTGCCGTGCAGATATCTTTAAGGAACATTTGCGGTGAATAAAGTTGATGTCTATTGATGCGCTGCTGTACCGGCGCTGTCTGCTGATGAAAAACAAGAAAGATGCCGCTGTCTCACATAGAAAAAATTGGTAATTACTGGGCCTTATCAGGTGAAACTATTGCTAAAGTTTCTTCCACAGATCCTATCAGGGGGTTAACAAAGGAAGAAGCTGCAACAAGATTGGCCAAACACGGTTATAACAGCATCACCACATCTGAAAACACGCAACCATTACTAATATTACTCCGGCAGTTTACCAGTCCATTTATACTGCTGCTGGGAGTTTCTACCATTCTTTCCTTCTTTTTTAAAGAATGGCTGGATGGTTTTGCCATCCTGATGGTGATGATCCTGAATACCGCAATTGGTTTCTGGATGGAATACCAGGCACACCGTTCCATGGAAGCGCTAAAAAAAATGAGTGTTGTTCAGGCGAGAGTTATCCGGGACGGAGAGATGATGGAAATAAAATCTGAATTACTCGTACCCGGTGACCTGCTGTTTGCAGAAAGCGGGGAAATGGTGACTGCCGACGCGAGGATTATCAACGCCAATCAACTTCAGGTTGATGAATCAACGCTCACCGGCGAATCTTTTCCGGTAGATAAAGGCCACAACCTCCTGCCGGAAAAGATCCCACTATCTGGAAGAAGCAACATGCTGTACAAAGGTACTTTTATTACGAAAGGCAATTGCTTTGCTATTGTTGTGAATACCGGTATGAAAACAGAACTCGGCAAACTTGCCGGTATCGTTCAACAGGCAGAACAGGTAGCTACGCCGCTAGAGAAAAAAGTCCGGATCCTGAGTAAAAAGCTGATCTGGATAACCCTGGGATTGATTGTCGCCATATTTACCGGGAGCATCTTTTACGGCACGCCCGTTACAACCGTGTTAAAAATAGCAATAGCATTGTCCGTTGCAGCCATTCCTGAAGGACTGCCCGTTGTAACTACACTTGCTTTGTCCTTTGGCATGCTGCGGATGGCCAGGCATAATGTCATTGTAAAAAAGTTGTCTGCCGTAGAAACACTGGGAGGAACGAATGTTATCTGCACCGATAAAACGGGTACGCTTACACAAAATAAAATTGAAGTGTCCCTTATTCAGGCGGGAAGCCTTTCCGCCCGTGTCCGGATCAATGTCGCAGGTACCTCCATGCATTGGATGGAAAATAACAGCATCCCGGGAACAGCCGCTTACGCTCATTTATGCCGTATATCCGCATTATGCAATACGGCCAGCTATCAACTCAATGGTAATGAAGCAAGCGCCTCCGGCGATCCCCTGGAGATAGCTTTACTTAAAATGATACACGCATCCGGGATGAAACCAGTGCAGTATCAGCAACAATTCAGCAAAACAGATGAAATACCTTTCTCTTCCGAAACAAGGGTTATGGCAACCCTGCACAAAAGCAAAGAGCAGGATCCGTTTTATTATATAGCTGCAAAGGGAGCTGTGGAAGATATACTGAAATATTGCTCTTCTGTACTTGATGAAAACGGTAAAAGTCATTTGGGTGAAAAACAAAAAGAAGAATGGAAAGCTATTGCCACTAAACATGCGCAATCCGGATTCCGTATGCTGGCATTTGCCTACCGGGAAACATCAAAGCAGGAGCCATCTTTCATGCATAACTTGACGCTGGCCGGAATTATTGGCTTCAGCGATCCTCCAAGAGCCGGTGTAACAGAAGCAATCAAAGAATGTAAAAATGCAGGGATAAGGGTGATCATGATTACGGGAGATCATCCGGAAACCGCAAAAAATATTGCACTGCAATTAGGAATAGCCACTCCCGGAGAAGATGTAATGTTGGGCAGTTCCATGAAGCCCTATAACCAGTTAACGGCATCAGACAGGGCGCAATGGCTGAGAACCAGCGTATTTGCCAGGGTAAGCCCGGAACAAAAACAACACCTGGTCAGCGTTTTACAGGATGAGAAAATGATAGTAGCCATGACCGGTGATGGTGTAAATGATGCTCCGGCTCTGAAAAAAGCAGATATTGGTATTGCTATGGGCCTGAGAGGAACACAGGTGGCAAGGGAAGCAGCAGATATGGTACTGAAAGATGATGCCTTTACCGCCATTGTTTCCGCTATCAGGCAGGGAAGAATCATTTTCGAAAATATCCGGAAATTCGTAATCTTTCTATTATCGTGTAACTTAAGCGAACTGCTTGTAATTGCCATATGTGCGCTGTTTAACCTGCCGTTCCAGCTTTTCCCGCTGCAGATCCTGTTCATTAACTTCATAACAGATTCAATGCCGGCACTTGCGCTGGGAGTCAGCAACAGCGGTGGTTCAATTATGCAACGAAAGCCTTATCCCCCTGAAACCCTCATTATCGATAGAAAAAGATGGACTGCCATTTTTGTTTATTCATTTGTAATCACGGCTACTACTTTGGGAGCAGTAGCTACCAGTCATCTGATACTTCACTACAATGATAAATGGAATAACCTGGTATACAATAATATCCTCTTTTATACATTGATCTTCTCCCAGTTGTTCCAGGTGCTTAATATGACTTTTAAGAGAGACATCCCTTTCCATAAAACAGATGTGTTCCGTAACCCGGCTATATGGTACTCCATAGGAGGCTGCATTGGGCTGTCATTAGCCGCTTATTGGATTATGCCGGTAAAAAGAATTTTAGGTATAACTGCGATTAGCCAGGGAGACTGGTGCATTATATTATTATACTCCATACTAACGGTAGCTATTATAAGGATCATTAAGAAAATGAAAATAACCATCTGATAACGATACGCAACAAATAAAAAAATGCGCTCTCCATATTCCGGAGAGCGCATTTTTCCATTTCCATTTTCTAAAAAGAGGCGTTCATTATTTAAGAATGTGCAATAAAAACAGGCATCCTATGTTCACCCATAACTTCAGTGGCAAAGCTTTTCCTGAATAATTCTGAAAGATCCGACCGGGCAAAAGACCCACACACCAACATAGGATGATCAACATCTGCAAGCCAGGTATCAAAATATTTTCCGGGGTCGCCTTCCAGCTTTTGAATGGTGAGATCTGTAAAATGTCTTGCTACTAATTCTTCCATCAGTTGCATTTCAGGGATAGCCTTCTCTTTATCGGTGGCGTATACCAGAATAGCTTTTTTAGCTGACAGCTCCGGTAACAGGTAACAGAAAGATTTAATAGCAAACGTGGCATCCCTGCTGCCATCATAGGCCATAACAATTGTTTCCGGGAAATGGCAATTTTCCGGTATCAGCAGCACCGGGCATTCTGCGTTATGTAACGCCATTTTTAAATAATCGTTGGGAATGTCGGTACCCAGATTTTCGTAGAATTTCTCATTGCCCAGTATCAGCAGATCTGTAAAGCGTGTCTCCTTCTTCAGATCAGCTAAAGTGAAGTCGTATGGCGCCTTATGTACCCTGTATTCAATATGATGCCGGATACAGGCTTCTTCAAAGGTTTTTATATTTTCGTTTACCAGTTCATCACTATATTCTTCCAAAGTAGGTTCAAATACAGAACCGGTTACAAGGGCAGAATTCCAGGAAGGAGAGAAATCCATTTTAGGCAAAAATGTACCAGTCAGCAACAGTGGTTGCATATCATTCAACTGACAGGCAAAGTCAAAAGCACCTTTAGAAAAATGAGCGCCATCTAAGGCCAGCAATATTTTTTTCATGACTTTTTAATTAAAATATACTTAATGATGGTAACAGCGAACTCGTATCTGTATAGTACCCTGCTTTACGAAAGATGATCCGCTTTTTTGCCGGCCCATCTCTTCAAATACGGCAAACGGTTGATTGCCGCTTCCAATATATCTTCCGGCAACTTTTCCTTATTCATCATCCTGGTCATGTGTTCCTTCATCTCTTCAAGAGACAAATCAGGATGGGTGAACTCTCCTTGCTGATAGCAATATTTGCAATATTCCTGGCTTGGGGAACCGTCCTTTTCTGTTCCCAAAAGCACCACCTCGTTCAGGGGCATACTGCAACTCTGGCAAATTTTATCGTTTTCCATGATTTTCATTTTTTATTTGTCCGGATAAAGTTAGAAGCAATCTTAAAAACCAGGAATGATCATCGTCATTCTTCATCCTGATTTTCGTTCTCTGTCAGTCCTGCACTCCCACATCAATCACCTTTATTAAATCTGGTCATCTCTTGCTGCAACCTGGTCCCTGACCAGCGCCCGTCTACCATCATACGCCGGATAGTATATACTGTATTTTCACGCCGCCCGTTTAGCTGAAATGCCGCCCTGTACCCATTTTTCTTCAGGTAGCTGATGATGGTATCATTCCACTCACCGAAAGGGTAGGCAAAATACCATACTGGTTTACCGGTAATTTTCTCCAGTACTTTCCGGGGGTGGATCAATTGTTTCTCCCAATCCATTTTACCGGTAGTATATAAATGCGGATGATCCCAGGTATGGGCTGCAACGATATGTCCGTGGCCGGCAAGTTCCTTTATCTGTGCGGCTGTCATATAGCCTGGTTTTTCAATGGTAACTGTCATTACAAAAAAAACACCCCTGAACCCGTAACGACGCAGTAAAGAATCAGCTATAGAAAAATGTTCTTTATGTGAATCATCAAATGTGATTATGAACGATCCGGGAGATATTGTTTTCTTTTCAGTTAAATACATCAGTAGTTCATCTGGTAATATAGTATGATAGCCACTATCTGCAAGGGTCTTCAACTGGTTATTCAATTGTTCCCAACTGATATGCAGCAAATCATTCTTATGATTTCCTCCTGTATAGATCTGATGATAGCACAATACGGGTATATTCTGAGCTGATGCATTTTTGGCAGCAAGGGCCATCACAAAAAGTAAAATCAAGTACTTCATATGGCGGTTATAACATCAACAAAAAAGTCACTGATACTGGATATATACCGGCTTCGGAAATAATGCCAGTACTTCTGCCGGCTGCATCAGATGTCCGCCGGTTTCCACATCATTTTTATAAAATAATTTGAATCCTGTAAATTGTACAGGCTCTCCGGAAATCCAGGACCGGTAGGTGTCCAGTTTTTTTGCCACACCTCCAAAACCATCCATATTCATCACAAACTGTACTTCAGGTTTGATGCGAATGTTGCTGTAATTTGTAACCATTCCCTGCGTGAAGCGGTGTACTACCAGCATCTTGGGCGGCAGGTTGTATTGCTGCACCAGCGCCGCCAGCCAGGATATCGCATAATTAATATCTTCCGCATCGAAGGTGCCAATGGCGGTACAGGGTACCTGTCCGTTTTTCATGGAATATTCCGGATCAATACCCAGGTGTACATCCGGCCGTGCCAGGTACTTTTCCAGTAGCGGAAGTTCTTCCTGCAATGAACTCCATCCCGGCTGAATATCCAGGAAAACAATGGCATGCGCCTTTTCAGCCAAAAGAAGTACTTTATCTATTTCCGTCGCGGGCATATGTAACCGGTACTTCCTGTCTTTCCCCGGATTTCTCTGGGCTGTAACGGCGATATAATGCAAAGCGGGAATCACCGGCATACAGGTGTCTGCCTGCCTCCATTTATCTGCTTCTTCTGCCAGCTGCTTTAATAGTTCAGCCTCTGGCAACGCACCCAGTATACCCATGCGCGTGGAATACAGATTGCCATAAAAAGCAACAATACGATTATAGGGTAATAATGCTCCCGGCAATGGATAGCCCGCATTCACAGGCCATTTAACGGATGGCTTGTTATGTACCAGGTGCAGCAGGAGTTTATTATACCGGGCCGTATCTGTAACTTCAGCCTTATCGCTTTCAACCCTCATTTCATCGCTGGCAGGTGATACATCTACTTTATGCGAATGCCCTACCTTCTTCACATTATCCGCTTGCTTAAAAGACAACAGATCTATAGAAGCAAAAATATACAACATCAGCACCCCTGTCCATAAAAAAATGACGGTAATAAATACTCCATTTACAAATTTCAGTACCAGTTTCATATACAGAATTTTGAAAGAGTTGCTGCCAATGGCTAAGTGGGATTGGCTGTAGTACCAGAGGTATTGAAATCAATCGTCCTCCGGACGCTCCGGCAACTGGAAAGCGCGTCTCTTTGGCGGTTTTCCCGCATTATTCAATTCTTCCAACGTCCAGCTATCAGTGCTGGTAGTTTCCAGCCATAGTGTTCCTGCTTTGCGGAGTACCTGTGCGCTCAATCCAAAAATGTAGCTAAAATCATGTTCCACCGCAGCGGCTGTCCGGTAATAGCTGATGTCCATCCATCCGGAATCATTCCGTATCCTTATGCTTTCAAGTGGGGTATCCGGAGATATTTTTTCTTCTTCAGAAGAATACTCCCCTTTCCGGTGTGGCTTCCTGTAAAACTCCAGTTTCAGGTACGGATATACTGTCTCAAATTTCTCCTGTATATCCTTTACCATCGCATCTTCACGAATATATATCTGCATAAAAAGACGTTTTAATTAATACAAGTTTACCATTGTTGCTGTCACAGGCAAATGAGGATAATCATCCTGCTATATGACAGCGGTCACGTAACAGGAAAGAAGATATCCGGAAATTGATGGTTCAATATTTAGTTATGCAAGCAGTAAACATAAACCAGCAACCATCCGCTACACTGGCCGAATTGCCAGGTCATGAAGAAAAATATTTCCTGGAAGGTCCCCGTTCGAGGGCAAAGGAATTTTCCTTTTCCGTGAAAGTGTTGATTGAATTTATCCGTGGATTCAGGGTATTACATTTTGCAGGACCTTGTATAGCCGTATTTGGCTCTGCGAGGGTACAGCCAGGATCCGACTATTACGAAACTGGCAGGAAAACCGGGGCCGGTATTGCAAAACTTGGTTTTACGGTAATGACAGGCGGAGGCCCTGGTATTATGGAAGCTGCAAACCGGGGAGCAAAAGAGGCCGGTGGTAAATCAGTGGGATGTAATATCAGTTTGCCCAGGGAACAAGCCGCCAATAAATACCTTGACCTGCAATTTAATTGCAGGTACTTTTTCGTCCGCAAAGTATTAATGTTCAAATATTCCTATGGGTTTGTAATACTGCCGGGAGGGATCGGCACCCTCGACGAATTCTCTGAAGCGCTTACTTTGATACAAACCCATAAAATCCTCAACTTCCCATTGGTGCTGCTGAACCGCGGCTATTGGGAACCACTGATGCCTTTGTTTCATAAAATGATTGAAAGCTACATGATAGAACCCGCAGATCTGAAATATATCTTACTGACAGATTCCGTTGAAGAAGCCATGGAGCATCTTCAAAAATACGCAGTGGCCCAATACCATGTAAAACGCAGGAAAGAGTTTCGCCGGTTTGCCCTTTTAGGCGAATAACCGGTGAAACCAGCCAATATGAGGTATCAGTTGGAAGGAAAATGTTCTTTTAAATACAGCTGAAAGTCTGAGGCTAGTATGTCAAAGCTGCTCTGTATCCGGTCCATTTTTTCGGTTAACATTTTCTGCAATATTGTAACACTTGCCGGACGGGTGGTTTGTTCATTACTACATAGCATTGCTTCCTGCAGATCTCTTACTTCGTGTCTGAGTAAACTTATCTGTTCATCCATTTTCAGGAACCTCTGCTGAAAAACTTCGAGATGCCTCAGGTGACTTCTTTCAAAATTATCAGAGAGTATATGCGCTAGTTTTGTTTTAAAAAGAATGGTTTCATCTTCCATCACTCTCAATATGTATCTCCAGGATTCATGCGCTGGCACATGTCCGTTCAAACTGTCTGGCATCATCTTATTTTTTAATATCTAATACGCTAAATTATTACCGGCCGGGTCCACAAAACATGACCACGATCAGTAATCTGGCTGTTTATGATCATAGTCATTATTTGTTATGAGCTATAAACAGGGGAGATGATAATGTTTGCATCAGTACATCTGCCATGCTTTCCCTGAACCACCGGGAAACTGTGCCTCTCCTGTAAGCCCCCAATACTACGATGGTCCCCTCCGGCTGTTCAAGCATATAGCTCACAATTTCCTCTTCGGGTATGCCATCTATTACTTTATACCCCGCTTTGGGGAAATGCCTCTTAATGAAATCCTTGATCAGGTGCTTATTTTCGAGGTGGTTTCCTTCGGGATTAACAGATACAATAGTTGTTGGCAATGTTTGCAGGGAGGGTAACAGGTAATTATACATTTTTATCGCATATACAGAAGATGGTTCACCGTCGTATAACAGCACTACATTCCTGATATCGCTAAAAACGACCGGCACCAGCACCTGGGCGGGCACAATCAGCACAGGACATTGCACATCCGTCAGCAAGTCGCGGATAAAACGGGTAGGCGGCTTCATAACATCGTGTACAAATGTTTCGTGCCCGTCTACGATCAGTAAATCTGCATAAATGCTTTCTTCCAGGGCACTCTGAAGGGAAATATTTCTATTGCGGTGAACGCTGTAGGCTATTTCCGCCTTCTGGCAGGCAGCTTCAAATATGCCGGCAGCAGCTTCCCGCCGTTCCTCATCAGCGGCTTCAAGTTTCCTGAGAGTAGCCTCGTCCGTTCCTGCTTTCAATAACTGGTATAAGTTAAAACTATTATAAGTCAGGTCATCGGAAAAAACTCCGGTCAGATGTGCGTGCTGTTGTTTCGCGATCCAAATGGAATAATGAAGGGTACTTTCTGAAAATCTGAGGCCATCAAATATAGCTGCGATCTTTTGCATGGCATTGTTTTGCTCAAAAGTAGCGCCGGAAGGAAAAATGACCTATGACCCGGATTAGTCCGGATCCTGATTTTCGTCATCATTGGGGTCATGACCTGAATCAAGAACGGGTATGACCGGTATCATTCACCCGCAGTAAATATTCTTATAATTTTATTATCGAAAGAAGAAAATTATTCCGGGTCATTCATACTTCAAAACCTGATATCATGCACGCTAATATCTTTTCCCCCGCCTACCTGATAGCCAATGTAATTAGCCTGGTAGTATTGATAGCAGCTATTTTCTGGCCTCTTATTGCCAGGTTCCTCCTGGCGCTGATATTCATCGGGGCGGCCTTTTTTAACGCTGTTATGGCCATCCGGGAACCAGAACTGTTTATGGTCTACGGTGCAATGACCGTTTCACCTGTTTACGAACAATTCATTTATGGGGCTTTCCGGGATAACATTACCGCAATTGTCGTGTCTATTTCAATATGCCAGTTGGCAGCAGGGGTTTTTATCGCTGCCAGGGGCGCACTGATGATGCTGGGGTTACTTGCTGCCACTACGTTCCTGATAGCGATAGCCCCACTAGGTGCCGGCTCCGCCTTTCCATCCACGCTTTTGCTGGCGGCAGCAGCTATCGTGCTGCTCTTTAAGGAAAGATATCTTTCCGCTCACCCCTTACGGTTCGGGTTCCATCATTTTCTTTCAGGCAAAAAGAATGAAATATGAAAAAAATGATTACCGTTTTAGACGGACTGAATTATTCCAGCAGTGCTGTTGAATATGCCGTGTTTATCGCTCAACAGGAAATGGCCCATCTTGTAGGTGTTTTCCCTGAAGATATAACCTACAGGAGTTATGCACTTTATGATCTCGTAGATGAATCAGGCGTATCCGATCAGCGGATAAGGGATTATGCAGATAAGGATAAGCAAACACGCGCGCGAAGCGTAGAACGGTTTGAACTGGCATGCCAGGAAGCGGGACTTAACTACTCTGTGCACAAAGACCAGGATATTGCTTTAGATGCCATATTACATGAAAGCATTTATGCGGATCTGATGATAATATCGTCAAAAGAAACATTTAACCGGCGTAAAGAAGATCCGCCCTCCCACTTCCTGAAACACCTGATTGCCGAGGCAGTATGCCCCATATTGCTGGTACCATCAGCATTTAAAGGACTTGACAAATCTGTGATGCTGTATGACGGATCCCCGTCATCAGTTTATGCTATCAGGATGTTTGACTATACCCTGCCCAGCTTAAAGTATAAACCGGTTAAAGTGGTTTCTGTAAAAAGTCCGTCGTCCGATCTGCATTTGCCGGACGGAAAGCTGATGAAGGAATTTATGAAAAGACATTACCCCGATGCCAGCTATCACGTATTACAGGGAATTCCGTGGGAAGTGATCCCTGACTATTTACAAAAAGGCCATAGCAGTACTATTGTTGTTCTAGGCGCTTATCATAGAAGCCGTTTGTCCAGGTGGTTTCACCCCAGCATGGCAGATGCCCTGATGTCGGCATTAGCATGCCCCTTGTTTATAGCTCATTGTAAATAGAAAAATAAAGGATGCCAAGGATACTTCTATATATCAGTATTTCAATATTCATGTGTCAGTGTACCACCTCCCGGATTACAGGAACCTGGAAAGGAACGGACATCCATCCTGAACATTATAAAAATATCCTCGTCCTGGCGATAATACACGGACCAGACAGCAGCTTACGGGAAATTATGGAAAAACATATGGTAAACCAGCTGACAGCGCATGGTTGCAGGGCGGTTTCCGCCTGTTCCTATTACGGACAGGGCGCTTTTGTTTCCCTGCCTGCTGATTCCATCAAAAAGATACTTCAACGGGATAGTATAAACGTAGTATTAACTATTGACCTCCGGGATAAATCCAGGGAAATCTACGACGTCACCGAAAAAGTTCTGTTTTCACTTTATCCTTTCCGGGAGAATGATTTCTGGATGTATTACGCCGCGATGAATGAGTATCATCCGTTTTATGGAGACTACAAGGAACATACGGCCTGGTTCTGGAAAAGCAATATCTATGACGTTACCAGCGGGGCGTTGGTTTACGCGGTACAAACAGCCTCTTTCGATCCGCTCTCCCGGGAAGATCTGAGTAGCGGTTATGCCCGTATTATTGTAAAAAACATCATCCGGAATAATATCCTTCAACCACATAAATACCCTGGAAACTAATGGGGCAACTTCTCCCTGAAATAACCATAGGTCCAGGTACCTGCAATAGCGCTTAGCAGTATAACAACCGCCACCAGTGCGCCGGTGCCGATTTGCGCAAATAAAGGCCCGGGACAGGCCCCGGTAAGAGCCCAGCCTAAACCAAAGATCAGGCCGCCGTAAATTTGCCCCTTGTTGAATTTCTTGGGATGGAATTCAATCTTTTCGCCATGAATGGTTTTAATGTTGAACTTCCGGATAAGCCATACGGAAATCATTCCCACCACTACAGCAGTACCGATCACACCATACATATGAAAGCTTTGCAGCCGGAACATTTCCTGGATGCGGAACCAGCTGATGACCTCTGCTTTAACAAACACCACACCGAACACGATACCTACTGCCATATACTTGAAATTATACCACCAGGGATGTTGGCGTTTTGATTCATTGACACAAATCGTATCCAGTGAACGGACTTCAAAATCTGTATTTTCCGGTGGTTGCTTTATGCCTTGCGTTGTAGTTTGCATATAGTTGTTCTGTAAAATTATAAATGAAGAATAAAGGGAAGTATCAGGTTGGCCATTATAAAGCCACCTGCCATGAACATAACAGTAGCCACCAGCGAAGGCCATTGCAGGTCGCTGAGCCCCATAATGGCATGCCCCGACGTGCAACCTCCCGCGTACCGGGCGCCAAAGCCTACCAGGAAGCCACCACCTGCCAGCATGATCAAACCACGCAGGGAAAAAAGACTACTCCAGGAGAACAATTCTTTCGGTAATAACGAGCTGTGGTCGGTAATTCCGTATGCCATCAGTTCTTTGGTAAGGGCCGGGTGCAACACTACCGGATTAGGGTCTGGTAATAATTGAGCGGCAATAACAGCGCCTGCCAATATTCCACCCACAAAAAAGAAATTCCAGATCTCTTTTTTCCAATCATACCGGAAAAAACTTATTCCGGCAGGAAAACAGGCCGCACAGGCATGACGCAGGTTGGCTGATATTCCAAAATGTTTGTTCCCCAATAATAGAAGTGCGGGCACTATAAGCCCGATTAGCACACCCGCCACATACCAGGGCCAGGGTTGTTGTAATATATGAAGCATTTGTATTGATTTATTGAACTACTGATTTCATTAATGAACTACAGGATTCCCTTCCTGTATCCACTTGTTCATACCGTCTGAAAAGTTCAGTACATTATTATACCCTTTTTGGGCAAGCAATGAATAGGCTATTGTGGCACGGTCGCCCCCCTGGCAATGGATCACTACTTTTTTATCTTTGCTGACCTTGTCGAGATTATTAAGCAGGGTGCCTATAAACACATGATCAGCTCCCTTGATATGCCCGGAACTATATTCCGTGGCGCCGCGCAGATCCACCACCTGGATTCCATTACTCTGATAGAGGTTTTTAAAGTCTTCTATAGCAATGACGGAGGCTTTTTCAAGTTTGCCGCCGGTGTCTTCCCATACTTTTACGGAAGGAATGTAACCATGAATATTATCAAGACCTATCCGCATCAGTTTGCGGGTAAGTCCGTTCAATTCAGAAGGGTCTGCCAGTAAAATAAACGGTGTTTCATAATCCAGGAACCAGCCGGCCCAGGTATTGAAGGAGTTATTGTTTTGTATATTAATACTGCCGGGAATATAACCTGCAGCGAAGGCTGCTTTATTACGTGTATCGATCAGTTTGTAGCCTTTATCCAGAGCGGCTTTCAGTTCGTCTTTGCCAATTTCTTTAAGCTCCGGTACCTGGGTAAGCAGTGGTCTGTTTATTTTATTGAGCCTTTTCATCATCGCAAAATATGCCGGTGGCTCGGGTTGATCCGCCAACAGGTACTGCACAAAACCCTCTTCATCCTGTTCAAAACGGAAAGCGGGGTTCCTGATAAGCTCATACCCGGTAGTGGTGGAGGGCACTGCACCCAGCGCTTTTCCACAGGCAGAACCGGCGCCATGTCCAGGCCAAACCTGTACAAAGCCCGGCAGGGCGCTGAATTTTTTTAGAGAGGCAAATAACTGGTGTGCCCCTGTTATCTCCGTGCCTTTCATACCGGCAGCCTTTTCCAGTAAATCAGGACGGCCAACATCACCTACAAACACAAAGTCTCCTGTAAATAACATAACGGGAACTTCACTGGCCGGTTTGTCTGTTAATAAAAAGCTGATACTTTCCGGTGTATGTCCCGGCGTATGTAGTACTGTCAGTTCAAGATTGCCCACCTGGATACGGCTGCCGTCCCGGAGGCCAATATGATCAAATTCGTATTGCCACTCAGGGCCGCCTTCATCAGAGAGGTATATGCCGGCTCCTGTAAGGGCGGCCAATTCCCGTGATCCCGAGAGGAAATCCGCATGGATGTGCGTTTCCAGGATATGGGTAATTTGCATTTTTTGTTCCTGTGCAATTTCCAGGTAAGTATCCACATCCCTTTTAGGGTCGATTACAGCGGCTACTCCCGCTTTCTGACATCCGATGAAATAACTGCCTTGTGCCAGGCTCTTATCATAAATGTGCTGAAAATACATAGTGTTTTGTTTTTCTGTTGACTACAAAGATGCCACCTCTATTTCAGTCTATAGGTGATACCAGTCACACAGAAAAAAAATCTACGGCTTAATCCATTCGAAAGAATTGCGGTGAATAATAACCCAGCCATTTTTCTCCATCTTTTTCATCAGGCGGCTGATCACTTCACGTGAAGAATTGAGATCGGTGGCTATTTCCTGGTGCGTGAGTTTAATCTGCCGCCCCATTTTCTTAACCTGCCCTTTAATATAAAATTCCAGTCTCTCATCCATATTTTTGAATGCAATCTCGTTGATGGTGTTCAGCAATTCCTCATAGCGGGCCCGCCACGTCCTTATCACAAAGTAGTGCCAGCTTTTATATTTGCCCAGCCATTCATCCATGTATTGAAGTGGGATGGTGAGCACGGTCACATCTGTCAATGCTTTAGCCACTACCTGGCTGTTCTCCTGCCGGTAAGTGCATACCATAGATACTGCGCAGGCCTCTCCGGGTTCTATATCATACATAAAAAACTCATTGCCCTCTTCATCTTCCTGGTAAAGCTTAACAATCCCCTGCAGTATCAGCATAGTAGATCTGATGGATTGTCCTTTGCGTAACATAACGGTGCCTGCCGGGATTTCCCGGATGTCGCCATGTTTCATCATTTCTTCATAAAGACCTTCTTCTAGTCCGGGAAATAATTTCCGGATGGGATATTGTTCCTGCATAGTTTCAAATTTACAACTTTAGGTCTTTTAAAAATCCGGTGCTACTCCTTGTCCTAATGGGTAAGTTTTCAGTGACTTTGGTCACACTGACGGGAAAAATCTTTAATAACGCTGCGTGACTATTATCACTGATAGCAACAACAAGGGCAGCGACCTTTGTGTCAAAATACATAACATGCACCTCCTTGGATATATAGCTTCTTTACTGATCGGCGTATCATTAGGATTGATTGGCGGCGGCGGCTCCATACTAACCATGCCCCTCATGGTTTACCTGTTTGGCGTGTCTCCGGTAACCGCTACTTCCTATTCTTTATTCGTGGTGGGCTCCGCCAGTCTTGTAGGCGCAGCAAAGCAGTATAAACAAGGATTTGTAAACATCAGGATAGCCTTGTTGCTGGCCGCCATTTCTGCAGCAATTGTTTTCCTCACCCGTAAATGGCTGGTACCGGCTATACCGGAGCACATCGCCACTATACATGGATTTGTAATTACAGAAAACTGGCTTACAATGATTTTGTTTGCTTGTCTGATGGTTATCTCATCTGTATCCATGATGCGCAACAAATCTGTTTCCTCAACAGGAATAGCTGACCGGAAAATCAGTACCGGGAAAATGATCCTGTCTGGCGCTGGCATCGGGTTAGTAACCGGTTTACTGGGAGCCGGCGGTGGATTCCTGCTCATCCCTGCACTGGTACTGTTATTACATCTTCCTATGAAAGAGGCTATTGGTACTTCCCTGCTGGTGATTGCCTTAAACTCCCTGATAGGATTTACCGGCAACCTGTATGATAAGGGAATAGACTGGCAGCTCCTGTTAACAGTTACTTCACTGGCCATAGCAGGTATTTTAGCGGGGAGCTACCTTAACCGGAAAATCCCTGCCGGCGGACTAAAAAAGGGATTCGGCTGGTTTGTACTGGCGATGGGTATCTATATCCTGGTTAAGGAATTTGCAGGTGCACTATAATATGCCTAAAAACATTGCTCCTAAAACCCATTCTCTGCCAGCCAGCTTTTGAACAAATTAAACCAGTTATTCCCGCTGTTAAGATCTGTTAAACCAAAACCATGACCACCGGATTGCAGTATGTGCATTTCGGCCTTTACATGCGCATTCAGCAACGCATTAAAAAACAGGAGTGAATTTCTGACAGGTATCACATCGTCGTCAACAGCATGCACCAGGAACGTTGGCGGCGTATTTGCGGTAACCTGTTTATCGGTGCTATACAGATCCAGCAATGCTGCGGATGGATTTTTACCGATCAGGTTTTCGCGGGTTCTTGGAATAGCAGGATCATAGATGATAACAGGATACAGCAGTGCCATAAAATCTGCCCGGAGATTAACCCGTTCCGTATTTTCAACAACCACCCTGTTTAACTGCGTACCTGCTGTTGACACCAGGTGACCGCCCGCTGAAAGTCCCATTGTGCCCACCTTGTGAGGATCAATGCCCCACTCCGCAGCCCTTTTACGTACCAGTTGGATGGCTGCCTGGGCGTCCTGTAACGGGCCAATTGTTTTATCAATCATGATGGTATCATGCGGTAAACGGTATTTCACTACAAACGCAGTGACGCCCGTTTCAGTGAGCGCTTTGGCAATTTCATAGCAGGTAGCCGGCGCCAGCACAAAATAACCTCCTCCGGGAAAAATAAGGATGGCCGTGCCGGTGGCGGTTCCCTTCTTTGGGAAAAAAGGTATCAGGCCCGGTTGCGTTACTTTTCTTATTAAACCCGAGGTATCTGTTTCTTCTATATAATCCGGAGGTATCTTTCTGGAGTTCGGAATATGTTGCTCATACAGCGGTATCATTTTTTCCTGCGCACCGGCCAACTGTAAAAATGACAAAAAAGCCAATACTGATATTATTCTTTTCATCTTTATAAACATCATATAACACCCAAATTATACATACGCCAGCCGATGAGATGTGCAGAAATGCTCAATTTTATTTTTTCCTGAAAATCATAGGCTGGATGCCATAAGCTGATTTAAATGCCCGGCAGAAAGCGCTCGTATTTTCAAACCCGCATATCCAGGTGATTTCCTGCACAGGTTTGTTGGTGTGTTGCAGCAACCGGGCAGCATGCTCCAGCCTGATGCGGATAAGGTATTGATAAGGCGTACAATGAAACGCCGCTTTGAACTGCCTGATTAATTGAGGAACAGATAAACAGGCCAGATGACTGATCTTATATAAATCAAGATTCTCCCTATAAGAAGAATGCAGGACATCCCTGGCTATGCATAACCGTTTGTAGATCTCCTTTCTCGTGGTTGCCTTCACCGCATTTACCTTATCCCCACGAACCATTTCGGACTTATGTACCCCGATCAGGTGCCGCAATAAAAAAAACAGGCGTTCATCTGCCATCGCTGCGTCATACCCCCTGTTTTCAATGGTGGTGGTGAGCCCGGTCAGCTGCGCCTGCAAATCAGGTGTGATAGTATTAAGTGTTTGAAAAAACTCAGGTGCGGTTTTATTATCTGAAGATGGGTACTGCAACAGTGTTTCCTCACTGTTAAGCATATCATCAAACACTGATGAAGCAAATTCCTTTTGAAAGAATATGGATAAGCATTTCACTTTTTCGTCGCCGTCAGTACGACAGGAATAACGCTGGTCGTCATTCAATACCAGGAATTGCCCCGGCCTTATAACCAGCCTGCGACGATCAATCCCATAGCACTCCTCTCCGCTGAGTACCGTTTTAACAGAAAGACATCCCACATGATCATCGCAACGACTACCACTGCTTTCCGCATTAATAATAATATTATGCTTTTTGAATTTGCTGAAATACAATGCTTCATCAAATCCTGGCTCTGTATGATCAGGCACACTGGTAAAATACATATACTGCGCAGTTCAATGATCTAATATTACGATTAAATCTATAACCCCGTGAAATTTGTTTAATATCGCCGCTCAAAAAGCGGCCAGCCCCGGTTTTTCCTGCCGCCGATCGTGTAGGGCTTTTTAACATTATCAACCCGCACTGCATCAAGCGTTACATCCGCGGAGAAGACGGGCAGATAGAACTGGAAAACGGGGTGTATGTAACAGTATCGCAGCGTAAAAAGGAAGAGTTGCTAAAAAAGTTCAGGTATAAGAAGTAGATAAGTTAATGTTACCTGCTTGATAAAATTAGCCCCGGCATGACTCAAAATTATTTACATCCGGCCCGGGAAAAATTAATCAGCAGGGAAACAATTGATTATCAAAAATATACAAGCCGATTTCAATACGGATCTTTCTTATTATTAGGACTACAGATCATCTGCTTAAAAATAAATTCCCTGTAATTAGAAATATTCTTTTACTTTAGATATCGTTATGCGTGCTACTGACCCTCAGGTATCACGAAACTGATTTGCTTAACCTATTTCTCATTTTTTTGCTATAGTCTCACAATAACCCAAGTATTTTTTCAACCAATAAAAATTACCCATGAAACGTACCCACTATTTGAAAACAATCCCATTGTTAGCAGTATTGTTTTTCTTATCCTGTAGTAAGGATAAGCAATCTAATGAATCAGATAACCAGAAAGACGGCCCCATCACTTTAAAATCCGGTGTGATGGTCGAAAAAAAGGGCGCTGATTATTTTTGGGAAGGTGACATCCGCCTTACTAAAGAACAATACAAAAACCTGGATCTCTATGGTCAGTTACAGTCGAAGAAGCCCGACTATGTAGGCGCTGAGAAGAACGCACACCCGGTTTACAACGTGCCCTTTCAAAACACCGCTCAGGGTCGCACCATTCCACGCGCATTCAGTATATACCCCACCGCCTATAATTTATGGGCAATGGTGAGGATTATATACGGATCAAATTTAACGTTGGCAGAGAAGCAGAAAGTACGTTCAGCACTGCTTGAAATGCAGTCCAATACCAACGTAAGATTCTACAATGCCACCTGCGAACCACTCGTTGACCCCACTTATGGATTTACCTACCCCAACATCGAATTCTGGTCTACAGATGGTGCTGATGTCAGTGAATCAAACCTCGGAAGAACTGGCGGTGTACAACGTATCAACCTCGCCGATTTTGCCTTTAATTCGTGGGATAACAGTGTAATTATTCATGAAATCTGCCATGCACTGGGATTAAGACATGAACATACGCGCCTCGACAGGAACTCGTTTGTTACTGTGAATACATCCAATCTTACTTCATCCGGACTGGCGCAATTTAATATCCCGTCCACCAATTACTACCAGACAGGTACTTACGACTACACTTCTGTAATGGGATACAGCTCTTATACAAGCAGTACCTCCATTGTACATAACACCAGCCTGCCGATGTACACTAAAACAGACGGCACTGATATCTACCAGGGTAGTTTTCTTTCCAACAGCGACAGATCCTGGATAAACTACTTCTATATTCCGTATATGGCAAGAACAGATGTGTATGCTGAGTTAGCGCCTACGGTGTACAAGTCGGATAACACGATCATGACGCCGAGTGAAAGACTCGATTTTCAGGCATACCTGAACAACGGCAATCCAACGCCTCCTAATTGTTGTACGCTGGCCAACGATCTGGGAAAGTTTACTTGTCCTTAAGTTAACAATACCGGGAAGAAGCCTGTCACAAACGACGGGCTTCTTTCCCATTTAAAAGATAAAAACGTAATTTACTTTTCAACATAGCTAAAATATCGACGGATGAAAAGCTTTTTCTTTTTTTTATGTCCAATTGTGACGTTGCTGTTGTTACAATCCTGCGATAAGAACGATAAGGATGATGATTTACAGGTAGACCCTTTTACCTATGGCGCTAAATTCGATTGGCGGGAAGATTCTATAAAAACACAACAGGAAGGGGCCTGGACAAAGATCAGTAATGGCAACGTATTTTCCTGGCTGGCAAAAGACAACACACTGCAAAGCACCGGTTTCGCGGCTTATGGTCTTCGCACAAATATCAAAACAGATTTTGTATATACTATCCGGAAAGATTCTGTATTTGCAATTAAGCTGACTGCCGACAGTATCTATTTCCTGGATGGAAATGGCAAGCCAAGAACAGATCTGAAAGGGAAAATAACCTATTCCCCGGATACTTCATTAGTGGTGCTCAACACAGCAGTATCACCGGCGATTACGATAAAATACAAACTGGAAAAGTAAGCACTGTTACTTAAAAAATTATAAACTGCCGGTTATTAAAACTGGCTTTAGGTGTTTATAGCCGGTTCATTTAAACTAATCAGAACTGTACCATGGCTCCCAGGCGGGCGCCATAAAAGTAATTACCGGAACCATTGAACTGTGTGGAAATCTGTGTACCGTTTGTCAGGTAAGATATATCGGTTCCTTTGGAAACCCTTGCATTCCCCAGAACTCCGTCCAGTGAAAACGAAAGAAAACCATTAACGGCATATCTGAAATTCAAACCATAATCCATGCCGTGCCCCTTTGAGGTTTGTTCAAAACTCAATGGATGCATGAAGATATCTATCAGGTTCCAGTCCGCCTCTCCCCTGTAACGGATCAACGTATAGGCTATATTGGCGCCAACCGACAGCGACCGGTTAATCAGGTAATTACCTTCCAGGGAGAATGCTGGTCCACGCCACCTTGCAGTGTAAGTGCTTTGCAGGTCTGTTAACTCCGGGCTGAGGATAACAAAGTTTTGCCGGGTGTTCTTATAGGATACGCCGGCCCCCAAACTGAACTTTGTACGTTGGAGAAATATAACGTTGACGCCTATCCTGAACACCTCCAAATAGCCCCTGTCGCTGGAAAAGGATTGCTGAAACGTAGGATCTGTACGGTCATCGCCTTTATAATCCGTGTCCATCCCGCTGCCACCGGCTACACCGTTTCTTTGATAGTACGCATCAAACCGCAGATATTTCACCGGCCTGTAGGCGCCATTTAAATAAAAACCAAGAGAGGTAATGCTGTTAAAATGCAGCTCTGATAAAACATTGGGGGATTG
This sequence comes from Chitinophaga ginsengisegetis, assembly GCF_900168065.1. Classification (GTDB taxonomy): domain Bacteria; phylum Bacteroidota; class Bacteroidia; order Chitinophagales; family Chitinophagaceae; genus Chitinophaga; species Chitinophaga ginsengisegetis. The sequence continues at coordinate 1,388,893 of NZ_FUZZ01000001.1, forward strand.
CCCCTCTGAATTGCCTGCAATGGACCAGTCGAAATTATTTACGTTCAGGGCGCCACCGCCTGATACTGAGAATTGGCGGGACTGTGCATTTACCGGCAATTGACTAAACAGCGTGATAATAATGAGGGTAACACCCGACCATGAGAGTTTGAAGCTGGCCATGTTATTGGGATTAGATAACAGATGCAAATAGTGTTTTCATGCTTACTAAAGATACATGCTTCTCCGGGAAAAGAAAATGAAAACATAAGTTTCAGGGAAAAAATATTTCTTTCCTCCAGGTTAAAAATCTACAGCATCAGATCCACAAAGTTCTGCGATTCAGGTCGGGTATTTATTTTGGCTGCTACAGGCTGTTCTTCTTAATCATCTAATCCTCTACCATCGAGAATTTGCTCTATATATTTTTCCACTCTCGACTCCCGTGTTTTAGATTGTTTAGGAGCAGAAAAATAAAGCAGGTATCCTCTTTGCCGGCCTGGCGTCAGTTCATAAAAAGCAGTTTTCAAAGCAGGCGTTTTATCCAGTTGCTTTTGAAATTCCTCCGGAACGGGGTATTCTTTGGTCTTTTTAAACTCCACTTTCACGCCGGCTTCTTCCAGTTCAACGGCTTCGTAAATGTAGGCTTTCAGGGTAGATGCCAGTTTGGTGATCTCCTGGAGGCTGGTAAACCGCACCTGGCGGGCCGCCTGCACATTCTCTGTTTGCTGGATCAGGATACCTTTAGGATCCTTTAACAGCGCGCCTTTAAAAAATAACACCGCACAGTATTCTTTAAAAACATGTATTAAAACGATGTTACTTTTCTCAAACGTGTAACAAGGACATCCCCACTTCAATTCTTCAGTCAGGTGACAATCGAGCACAATCGCTCTCAACTTCTCTATTTCTTTCTTCCACGTTTTAGCTTTGTCAAAATAAAAATCAACCTTGGGATTCATTTTATTTCATTTTTATTGATTAACTAAAATGGTTTTCCTATCCGCCGGCCTGAAGTACCAGGATATTACAGTCAGTGCAAGTAATAACAACGAGGGAAATATATGGTTCGTGGTGCCTGTTGCCAGATGTGAAAAGGCCGCTCCCGACATGGCAAAGAAAAAGCCTGCATACGCCCATTCCTTCAATAAAGGAAATTTAGGAATAAGTACTGCTACAGCTCCCAACAATTTCCAGACACCCAGTATTGTCAGTAAATAGGTGGGATAGCCTAAATTCTCTGTAAAATCTACTTCCGCCTTCACTTTGAATAATTGTACTATTCCGGTAGATACCATTCCCAATGCAAGCCAGAGCGTAGCAATCCAGTAGATAATTTTATTTCTCTTTGACATGATGTGTTATTTTAATTTGCTTACAATAGTTTGTAACCGGTTATGCGCCATATTCAGACCTGGGGCAAAACCCATTTGCATCATCTGATCCCTGAGTGCAACAGATTTATATACGATATGCATACTGAGTTTACTGGTGTCGTCTGTAAGGGGTTCAAATACCAGGAATTCGAGTTGGGCGGGAAAAGGCGCATTCTCCATTTCAAATGTCCGGGTAATTTTCTGATCCGGAACAAACTCGTGGATGGTGCCACTGGCCTCAAACACTACCTTTCCGCTGGCATCGCTTGTTTCAAAATGCCAGCCGCCGTGCTTCTTATTTTCCAGCTTCAGCACTTTGGTTCCCATCCATTGCTCCACAATTTCGGGCTCTACATAGGCTCTAAAAAGCAGATCCACCGGCAAATCAAACTCCCTCGTTATTACTAATTCCTGTTTGCCGTCTTCGGCATTAACTTTTGTTTTACGTTCCATATGGGTGTTATTTTTTTGATTTGTACTTTTTCATGATGGCCTCCAATTTGTTAAACCGGTCATCCCACATTTGGCGGAATGGCTCAATAAAGTCTGCTACTGCTTTCATTTTTTTTGCGTTGATGTGATAATAAATCTCCCTGCCGTTTTGCTTTTGTTCAAGTAGTTCACACTCCGTGAGTATCTGCAGGTGCTTTGAAACGGTCGGTCTCGCCGTGTCAAAGTTCGAGGCTATTGCACCTGCTGTCATGGCCTGCGAAGCTACCAATAGAAGTATAGCCCGTCTTGTCGGGTCCGCTATGGCTTGAAATACATCTCGTCGTAAATTCATTGTGTAGCTATTTGACTACAAATATAAATGTAGTTATTTAACTACACAAATTTATTTTTGCCCGGCTCTGTATCTTTTACAGCGATTGCAGAAGCAGACAGCTGATCAGCAAGGGGATGAAGTTAGGCTACATCACCGATTTTAAAGGGAACCTGCTAACCGATATCTATTCGCCCATTGATGGCTTTATCGTTTACCAGATCGCCACGCCACCGGTAAATAAAGGAGAAATACTGTTCAGCTTTGGGGCATTGTAAGCCGGAGGCAACAGATAACAACAGGCATAACAGGTACCGTCATAAAAACCGTACATCGTAAAACCTGTAATACTCAACCGGGATAAGGCTATCGGCTATCTCCAATAAGTTTAAAAATGCATTATCTTTAATGCTAAAGCTAATTTCATCCGATGAAGATAAGAGACGAAAAACTACAGCAAATTATTGATTGGGCTAAAGATAATAAAGATGTCAGCGTAATGCTCCTCACCAGCTCACTGGTAAACCCACTGGCCCCGGTCGACGACTTCAGCGACCTTGATATTGAGCTGGTTTTTGAAAACATGGAAGCCTATCAGCTGAATAATGAATGGACGCATACCTTTGGAACACCTGTTTCAATGGTTGAAGAAGATGAAACCGTATTTGACAATAAACACGCTATGAAAATGGTGCTGTATGATGATTATGTAAAAGTAGATTTCAAGCTATATAAAAAATCTGAGTTTATAAAAGAGATCCATAGTGACACCTTACCGGAGGATTGGGACGTGGGTTACAAAGTTCTTGTTGACAAGCACCATCTTACTCAACAACTAAAGGCGCCCACTTACCAATCTGTCATCATTAAAAAACCTGCAGTGCAAAAGTTCAACCAGGTGATGAATGATTGTTGGTGGGATATGACCTACGTGGCTAAATGCCTCGCCCGTGATGAAATTTTCTATGCCAAATTCATGACCGAAAATATGATGAGAACGGATTATTTAGTTCCCATGATAGAGTGGTATATCGCCAGTCGCCACAACTGGGATATCACTACCAACAAACACGGCAGGTTGTTCAAAAAATACCTGCCCTCCGGTTTGTGGGAAAAAATCGAATCCACATTTTCGGGAAGTGACATCGGGGAAAATTGGAATGCCCTGTTTGCTTACGCTGACCTGGTGCATCTCTTGGGCGTTGAACTGTCTGAAAAGCTGGGATATAGTTACCCGGCGGAATTGGAAAAAAATATCAGGAAATATCTGGAAGAGATAAGAGCGAAGTGTAATGATAGCAGATAACTACTTATCATTTCTGATCCGGTAAAGCGCCACGTCCTTCGTCAGTACGGAGAAGAGTTTTTGGTAGCAACTAGCTAAAATAAAGCAGCCTGGCACATGATCGTGCCAGGCTGCTTTATTTTGATATTGATATATCAGGCCTTTAAGCCGTAGTAAAGAATTTATTTCTTTGCTGCTTTCAGGCTGAAACCAATTTCAACATCTTTACTGATCATCCAGTTTTCAGGGCTACCTTCTGTTTTGTAGTTGATACCCCATGAAGATCTGTCGATCACGAATTTTGCATTAGCAGTAACGTCCTTTTCGCCAACAGTGATTTGTGCAGGGAAAGTAATGTTCAGGGTGCTGTCTTTCAGGGTCAGGTTGCCGCTGATAAGATTGGTAGCGCCTGGAAGCAGGCTTTTCTGCTTGGTGCTGTCGAAAGGAGCTACAGATGTGATAACAAATTTAGCTGATGGATATTTGGCTACATCAAAAAAGTCGGGGCTTTTCAGGTGCCCTTCCAGATCGGAAGCCTTTTTATCCGGTTCAGTAACAGAAGCCGGATCTGCCAACAGGGTAGTCAGGTTTACATCAAAGCTACCACCGGTAACCGCTCCGTTTTCAACGTTGAGACTACCATCTGCAACTTTGATAGTACCAAAGCGGGGGGCAAATCCACCTTTGTGAGTAGCACGCCATTGTACAGTTGTAGTGGCAGTGTCAATTGTATAAGCTGCGCCGGCGGTCACAGCTGCTTCTTTCTTTTCTTCGGTCTTCGCCTGATCAGTCGAAGCACCGCCACATGCTGCAAGTGTAAGCAGCAGGGCAAAGGCAGGTACTGTTTGCTTCATAAATTTCAAATTAAAATTATATATAAGTTCCCGAATATAGGCAATTGGGTTTAATCACGATGCAACATATCGAAAAATGTCAATATTATAACAATTCATGCATACTTTTTTGCATAGCAGCCACCCCTACAGCATAATCACCGAATCAATTTTTGACACCTCTTTATAGTACGAGATCACCTCTTCCTCATCCTGAACAGGTACCTGCACCGTAAAGGATTTATATTTCCCCCCGGAAGAACTGGTTTCTGTAATTCTTGCGCTTACATCCGCAAACATCGACTTCAGCTCTGCTATCTTATCCTCGTCCGCCTTAATAATAAACTTAAAAGTATATTCAGTAGGGAATACTATTGATTGCTGCAACAATGAACGAAAATTTTCATACGGATCTCCGCCTAAGCTGGCATTTACATTTTCACCTGTAGACATATTAATACTATTTATCAATTTTATTTCGCAAAATCAACCTGCAAAATAACTTCTTTTTTAAAAATCCACCTGTCAGCCATTAAAACAGCCTGCCTTCCTCCCATATCTCCCAACTGCCCTCTGCTATTTCCTCTTCGAGTTCATGCGTGTTCCAGCCACAATACCCGATGAATAACCGGATGTCCTGTTCCAATATTGTTCCATTATTCATATGCATCACCGCGGCCTTAAAGTCACCTCCCATATAGATGTTATCCGCTACCGGGACACCTCCTGCTATCAGATCAGGGCGCCGGTGTACAAAATAAAGATGTTCCCGGTCCACGGGGCCGCCATCATACAGCGGAAACGGCGGACTATATCTGAACTCTTCCAATTCATTAAACTTACGGGGAAACTCCTTGTTCACCACAAATCCCATCGCTCCCTTTTCATTATATTCAGTAATGAAAAGGGTTGCATCTTCAAAAAAGGTATCATCCAGCAGCGATGTGCTGGTTATAAATATTCCTGCATCCATAACTTTGTAAACCCGGAGCTTTATTAAACTTCGAAAGTACGCATCAAAAAGGAATTTCGTGCCCGCGGCAACCTGTTTAAAAGAAAGCGACCACTATGTGCAGTTATCTATCTCCCCCCGGATAATTAATTAAAGGTACCTATCAACTGAAGTACCTGGCTGGTGGCCAGGGTTAAACCAAGTATCAGAAAAAGCCAGAACCGGAAGGTCCGGTAGGTTGGTTCCGCTATTATATAAATCACCATACACACAATCCAGAATGCAACGGCGATACTTTTAAAAGTAACGGAGTTTTTCATATAGGTGCTCCCGATAATTAAAAGTATAAGCCCCGCTACTTCTATAGGAGGACCATAACGCTGCCAGAACAAAATTAATTTTCTTCTCATAACAATATAACTTTCATTATGTAATCTGTGAAACTTAGCTGCTCTCTATCGTTATAAACACCTTGCGGAAATCCTTTTTCGCCAGGTCGCTTTTATGTATAACAAAAAACAAATCACCGGCATCTCCCCAGGAAAAATCCCCGCGGGATTTTACAGTAAGCAGGATGGTCCAGTCTTCAGGATTTCCTTTGCAGGCCAGCGCCGCCTGCAACTCCGGGGATTGATGCTGGGTGAAACCATAGTTGTTGATTTCATAATCACTTTCCTGCAGAAAATTAACCGGTTCTTCAAAAACTTCGTACAGGCTATCAAGTAGTGCTTCCTCCTGCAGTAAAGGTTTTGAAACCTCCCGGAAAATGTACTGGTTGGAATGCCAGGAGTAAAACCCCGGCACCGAATTTTTAACAACGGCATTTGCTTTATAGGGCGTATATTGTCCGTTCTCCAATTCATAAAAGTCCTCCTCCGGGAAGGAAAACCTTTTGCCCGATTGCAGGGTGGAGTTATCGGCCACATACAACACTTTACAAGGCAAATGCCCGTCGCGGGCGCCGATGTTATGGATAGTTTCCAGGAAAAAGAAAAGCGTTCCCGTTGCCGGTAAATATTCCTGCAACGGCGCCAGTGCTTCGCAATTAACCTGGGCTATAAATTCATACTTATAATGCTGCTTGTTATAATCGTCGTAATAATCAGGATAGTCAATATTCTCAGGCAGGTCGGGCATGCCGCCAAACCGGTGATTACCGGTAGCGGTGTAGTCTTCCTCACCGGAATGATTAAACCCGATCGTCCGTTTTACGAGCGCACGTAAGGCTTCACCGTGTGGCAGTAACCCTTCTTCCATGAGAATTTCGTCGACGGGCCGGATTAACGCTTCGTCCTGTTGTGCAAAAAACAGTTCATCGTTCCACTTAACCGGTCCGTTGCCATCTGCATCTTTGTAGGTATTATCAAGCAACTGCTGTTTATTATTCATATCCAGATCCAGCCCGGCAAAAGCTGAATAAGCGGCGGGCAGGAATGAAAACGGGTTATTGGCGGCGTTGATCTTCACAATTTTTGGCAGAGCCAGCAGGTTTTCCGGCAAAGTTCTTAATTGGTTCTTCGCCAGGTGCAGGTATTTAAGCTCCGGCAATTCAAACACTGAAATTTCGCTGAGCTGGTTGCCGTTCAGGTTAAGATATTCCAGGTGCGGCATATCCATGAGGTGGGCGGGCACACGCGACAAATCGCCGCCGGCAAACGAACAATGTTTGAGCTTTGTGAGCTTGCTCATATATTCAGGAATGCGGCACAGGCTTGAATCAACAATCACAAGATGCTCCAGTTCCTGGAGATGAAGCAGCTTATCATCCAGCCGTTCCAGGGGTAGCTTCTTCACCGGCCATTTAGCGGTGATCTCCACGTGCCGCAATGCTTTCAGGCGATAAAATTCATTCGGCAGCCGGTCGAATGTGGGGTTGATAAGCACCAGTTTTTTCACCCATTCTACCGGGGCGGCGGCTGCTTCTTCCACAGCAGTAAAACAATATCGTTCCCAGTTTAACTGCGCGGTATTTATCTTCCTGTAAATAGTAACCGAAAAAACCGGCTGATCACTCCAGGAAGGTTTCAGCTGCCCCAGCAACGCTACCCAGCCATCTTTAAAAACAACATCTCCAAAAAACTTTAGCGTATAATGAAACCGTCCGCGGTTCATAGAAAGATAGGGCTCCTCATGTTTATCTTCCTTAAAGTGAATCACTCCTTCCGGTGCATCGCTTTTATAAATCCCCAGGGCAGGAATCACTATTTTCACTTCCCCGGTGGGCTGGTATTCGTCCAGCAGCTCCGCCTTTACAGCCCTTTCCACATCGCTGGTGCGGGCAACAATAGTAATAAGTAAAGCGCCGGAATAATCGAAATCCTGTCCGGACTGCGCATCATCCATCTCAAAAATAAAATCGTTTATCTGAAAGTGATCTTTACCATCCGCTGGTGGCACAAAAGCATGAAGTTCCATAAGCCCGTTCTTTTGATATGGTTTCCTGAAATTGGGTTAACCGGGTTACCGGTGCGCTGCATAATTATACGAAAAGCCTGTTAAAAAAAGAATTTTCCGCCAAAACTTTTGTCAGATGACAACTCTCCCGTAGCCAGAAGGTTTCTTATTAATTATTTATTTCAACCCGTACATTCCTGTTAAAATTTGCTTCAAAAAAATTACTTTACATTATTATGAAGCCCTTTCAATTACCTGCTGCTATGCTTAAATATTGCCTGACGTTATTACTGGTTGCGCTTACCGGCACCGTTGCCTATTCCCAGACAGCTTTTTCAAATAACCCCGACAGCGCTGTTTTTCTTACCAAAGACATAGATAATTTCTGGAAAGCTTTTGACCTTTTTAAAAAAGATACCACCGTTAACCCGTTTGGCAGTGCCTACATCGACATTGGCAGTGCGGGAGTGAAAGGATTTATTCCGGACAGGATTAAAAACGCCGAAAATTTGTATAAGGTGGTCAGGAAGCGCAGCAGCGACTATGAAAAAGTGAGGACCACAACTTTGCAGATGAAAGAAAAGGAAAAACAATGCAGAAGCGCGTTCTACGCTTTAAAATACTGGTACCCGCCGGCACAGTATCCGCCTGTTTATTTTGTGATTGGCGCTTACAATTCAGGTGGAACATTCAATGAGGAGGGTTTGTTTATTGGCGCCGAAAAACAAACTGATATCAGCAACATCCCGTTTATTGTGGCGCATGAGCTGATTCATTTTCAGCAAAAGAACTGGATGGAAAATCCAACTTTATTGCAGCAGAGCATTGTTGAAGGCAGTGCGGATTTTTTGGGAGAACTGATATCCGGGGCAACCACCAATAAAACCGCAATAGACTATGGGAATAGAAACGAGGACAAACTATGCCGGGAATTTGTAACAAGAATTGACAGTACAAACTATATCGACTGGCTATACGATGTTTCCCGGAAAGACGACCGGCCTAATGACCTGGGTTACTGGATGGGTTATAAGATCACACAACAATATTTCATGAAGGCGGCAGATAAAAAGCAGGCTGTCAGGGAAATTCTTGACATTAAGGATTATAAGGCTTTTTTGGCCCAAAGCGGGTATCTGAAGGATTATATTAAATAAAATGTAAATATACTATTAGGGACCGCATCCCTTATCTTAGCGGACCCATGCGGGCCTCCAGGGGGGAGATAGTGCATGGGGAGTGCATTAACAGTGCATGGGGAGTGCATGAGGAGTGCATGGGAACAGTATTGATAGTGCATGGGCTATCCATGACATACGCAAGTCCGAGGCATCGCAGAAGCATCCGCGGGGTTCATCAGCCTCCCTGTTTTAGCCGGGCATACGTGGGCCATTATTTAAATTACACTTTCACATATATCTTCCGCCTGTCCATCACATACCCAAGCAGCCACATCATCAGCATATAAGCAATAGCAAACAACAGGGAAGCATTTTTGTCAGATAACCAACTGCTAAAAGCATCCCTGTAAATAATCCCTTTCACCGATCCTCCGTTTATGCGTATCATCCCCATCAGCACAATCACTACCCACGCAACAATGTAGATGAACAAGGGATTTTTACCGAATACTTCAAAGAAGTAAGTCCATTTCCGGAATAACCATACATCTATGATGGTAATCAATGCAGCGAGGATCAGCAAATCAAAACCGGTGGCATAAATAACATAGGAGCTGGTCCAGAGCGGCTTATTGATAGGCAGCCACCTGTTCCACAACGCGCCGGCTGCCACCAGCAATATGCCGGCAGCAAACAATTTCAGTACACCTCCATTCTTCTGCACAAAACTCCCCGTAAGAAACCCTGCCACCACATTAACAACAGCAGGAAATGTGCTCAATAGCCCCAGCGGGTCAAACGGAAAGCCATAATGCTTATACATATGCCCCGGAGATAAATAAAGCGCGTCCAATCTGCCAACCACATTGCCTTCCAGGCTGTAAGGGCCGGGCGGTACACCAAAACAATACAGCACATACCAATACAACAATAATATCAATACGCACATGATAACGAGCGTCCGGCTATTGCAATAACGGATCATAAAAGCTGCGATGCAGTAACAAACCGCAATACGCTGTAAAACGCCCCAGATCCGTATGTCAGCCAGAGGCTTCCACATATAATGACCCTGTTCGTACTGAACAAAAGGGAACATACCGAGCAATAAGCCATTTACAAAAATGATGGCTGTACGTTTGAATACCTTCCCCATAAATTCAGTATGAGCAAAACTTTTCATCTTCCTCATACTGAAACTAAGCGCGTTTCCTACCACAAACAGGAAGGAAGGAAACACCAGGTCGGTCACCGTAAATCCGTGCCAGTCGGAGTGCTTAAAAGGCGCATAAATCGCATTCCAGTTGCCGGGTGTATTCACCACTATCATGAAAGCAACAGTCATGCCTCTCAGCACATCCAACGCAGGGTATCTTTCCGGTACAGATTTCATACTTAATTAAGATAAGGGGGTAAATTTGAATTCGTGTATAATGATTTCTACAGCGTTGCCATTAGAAGGCGGTGCATTAAAAAGCCAGAGGTTCATGTGTATGGGCATTTGTAAGGTACTGATAGAGGTGGGTGTAGTCCAGGTTTTCGTTTCAAACTGGTTCAGGTTTCCATTCTGGAAGCCGTGCAAACTCTGAAAGTGAATGGAGGTGGCATCGCGCCGGAACCGGTGTGTGGTATAGGTTCCGTTCAGCACAAAATCCTTTGCATAGGTTACGTTGCTGATGCCGGTATCACCGGTAGCCGGCCAAACCGTATAGTTCAGTATCGGCGCGTTGGGATACCCCCATCTTGAAAACTCAATATCCATTTCATCGAAACGGCTGTTCCCGGAATAATTAAAAAGCCCGAATACAATATTTTTATCCAGCGCATTTACGGCTCCTTCGATCTTCCATTGGTAGGTGCCATATCCGAACAACTGGGTGCTTCTTACTTCTGCACATTCCCACCGGCCGGTATCATTATGCTTTTTAAGCACCAGGTGTAACCGCCCGTTGCTGTCTACCCAAACGTTATCACCGCTCCAGTAATTATTGTGAGGCCCTTGCTGACCGGCCGGCTCCTTTACGATCCAGGTGTAGCCGGAAAACTGGATGGTGGTTTGGTTTATGCCGTTCACCGCAACCGTATTGGCTTTGCCGTGCTGCACACTTGCTTTTGTTTGAACCGGGCCATCGGGCCTGGAGGAGGTACAATTTGCAAAACAAACAGGGATGGCTGCCAACAGCCATACAAAAATGCTTTTCATAACTTTGTACTTTTTATAGGTTATTGAATAATCAGAGAAAACAGATGTCAGCAAAATCTTCCCGCCGGTGGAAATCGGGCATAGCGGCCTTTACATCATTCCAGGTTAAAAAGTGTGGCGCCGGCATTTCATCTCCGCATTTATAAAAATTGCCTTTTACCTTCATGGCGGTGAGCGTGGTAATGTTATGATAGCTAAATACCACCGCTGGTATAATCACCGTTAATTCCCAAACAAATGACCTCCTGCCCTGCTCCACTGCCGATATGATATGAGTAGCGGTGGTGATCAGGTCAGTAGCCGTAACGGGCAGCGGGGCCCTGTTTTCACGGCTGGATCCAAACCCGGCTTTACACCAGCCGATGCAGTTAAACTCCAGGTTATAATAGTTGCCGCCATCGTCGCAGGCTACAAAAAATTCCACGCAGCTGTCTTTATGAATATCCCCGTTGGTAGAAGCCGCCGCCAGCAAATGACTTTCCTTTACGTAGTATTTGAGCAGGATGGCATCTTCACTATGGGCAATGGAAAACGCTGCCTCCACTGCATGCGCATACTGAGGCCAGGGGTTACAACTGATCGGGATCACCTGTAGCCTGTCCAGCAGCCTGCTCACTTCAGCAGGCGCGGGTTTACCATACAACGGAATAAAGGGCACCTCCAGTTTCCGCATCATGATACCTTTTGATGACTTAGCCGGGCACTACTTTCCTCATCCAGGAAAAGTATGGCGCCGGGGTGGTTTCGCAGGATAGTAGCCGGATATTGTTCCTGTATATCCCGGTGAATAGTATCATATATTGCCGCTGCTTTCCGTGGGCCGGGTACTACGCAAAAAATATACGGCGCTGCCAGCAGTGTGGGGATGGTTAATGTAACGGCATGTGTGGGCACTTCTTCCAACGTGGTGAAGCAACCGTCGTTTACCTGTTGCTGCCGGCACACTTCATCCAGCGTTACTATTTTCACTTTTTGCGGATCTTTAAAATCCGCCACGGGCGGATCATTGAAAGCAAGGTGACCATTCTCTCCTATTCCCATACATACTATATCTGCAGGATACGTTTGCAGCAGCGCAGTATATTTTTCACAGGCTGTTTCCGTGCCACTGCCATCGATATAGTGAATGGTATGAAAGGGTAATGCGTCAAAGATCCGGTGCTTCAAAAAGTTGCCAAATCCCTGTGGTGCATCTGCCGGCAGGCCAATGTATTCATCCATGTGAAAAGCATTTACGCGGTTCCACTCCATGCCGTTCTCGTGTAGCAGTGCTTCCAGGAACTCGTTCTGGGAAGGGGCAGCTGCAAAAATGATATTCACTTCTTTTTTATTTCCCAATAAATACCGGAGGGTGGTTGCCGCCATTGCTGCAGCTGCCCTGCCCATTTCCTGCCGGTCCGGATAAATCTTCGCGGTTAATTTCCCTGCTTTAAATTCCTTTATCATGTTTGTTTTATTTAGATAAGATAACCGGAGAAAGATTCTTTCGACATGTACACAATGTTTCCGTTCACGATGGTGGTGTCAATGTTTATCCCGTCGTCGAAGATGACGAGATCCGCATCCTTGCCTTTTACCACTGTTCCTTTCCGGTCCTGTATATGAAGAATAGATGCGGGCGTTTCACTCATCATCCTTACCGCATCACGCAGGGGTATCTCTGCCAGTTCTATCATGTTCCGCACTAACCGGTCGGCAGTAGCTACGCTTCCTGCAAAAGCGCTGCGGTCGGGCAATTTGGCTACGCCATCTTCTACCAGCACATTCAAACCATCTTTAAGGCTGCCTAATACCGATGGTCCTTCCGGCATGGCCGCAGCCCGCATGGCATCGGTGATCAGGGCGGTACGTTCGGGGCCTTTAATTTTATACACCAGCTTCAGCAACGGGGCAGGCAAATGAATACCATCAGCAATGATCTCTACGGTCATGCCGTCGATCAGGTAAGCGCTTTCAATGACCCCGGCATAGCGGTACGCATTACGCCGCGAAACACCGGACATACAGGAATAGAAATGTGTAGCATGTGTAAAACCTGCTTCATAGCCTTTTATCACTTCTTCATAAATGGCATCGGTATGCGCCAGTGCTGCCAGGATATTCCTGTTGGTTAAATATCTTCCGAATTCCAATGCGCCGGGCAGCTCAGGCGCAGCGCTCCATCTTTTGATGGCCGGCGAGCGGGAAAGTATGTCCACGTATTCAGCAGGGTCGGGATGGCGGATATACCGCGGGTCCTGCGCGCCCTTCTGCTGCATGGAAAAATATGGCCCTTCAATATGCAGTCCGGCAAATGCGGCGCCTTTATCATTCAGTTTGTGCGCCTGTTCATAAATAGCCAGGGTATCCAGCAAATCCTGCTTATCGCAGCTCAGGGTGGTGGGCATCATGGCCGTGGTGCCATAACGCGCATGCGTAATCGCAATCTGCAGGAAAGCTTCGATTGTATTGTCCATAAAGTCGTGTCCACCGCCACCATGCACATGCATATCTATAAAGCCGGGCGCAATGTATTTTCCGCGGGCATCGATCTCTGTTGCGCCGGGTATTGCTATGTTTTTATCGCTCACCTCTGCGATGATGCCATCTGCAATGATCACGCAACCACCGCTAATCGTGCGTTGCGGCGTAAGCACCGTTCCGTTATATATCTTCAGATATTTCATTATTCATTTATGGTTTTCCGGTTCCAGCTTCTCAGGCCAAATGCATAAAATGCGTAAAAGATCAGGTAGCCATAACAGGGCAATAGTACCAGGTAGGCAATGCGCAATCCATACTTATCGGCCCAATAGCCATACAGGAGCGGCAAAATAGCATTGCCGCATAATCCCATCACCAGTAAAGAGGCGCCTGTTTTTATAAAGCGTCCGAGGTGGTCGAGCGCCAGTGGCCATATTCCCGCCCATATCATGGAGTTGGCGAATCCCAGGAGTACAATACACCATACAGAAACATCCGTGTGATGCCCCAACAGCGGCACCTTTCCCTGTACAAAGGGAATCATACAGCTGAACAAAAGACCCAGTACCGTACAGATACGCAGCGCCGTCAGTTGCGAAAGGAACCGTGGTATCAATAAAATACCCAGTATATAACCCGTGATAGTGGCCGCTAAAGTATACGACGGAAATATCTTTGCTTCGAGAAATGGCATCCCCATACTGGAAGCGTAGTTGATGATACTGTCCACCGCAATCACCTGTGAGCCTACGTGAAAGAAAATGGCTACCGCGCCTAACACCAGGTGCGGAAATTCCAGGATGCTTTTCGGGCGCTCCTGTGGAACCGCCGTAGCTGTGGGTTCCGTATCGGTATCAATTTCCGGCAAAGGAGAAAATCTTATCAATAATCCCAACAAAAATAAAACAACAGATACCACTGCATAAGGTACCACCACCCGTTGGATCAGCTGGTCCAGTATCACTTCCTTTTCCTGTCCCTGCATGGCGGGAAGCTCCCTGAAAAGCGTTTGATCGCCCGGCCGGATAATAGCCACCGCAAATAAAAGCGGCGCCAGTATGCCGGCTGCTTTGTTGCAGATACCCATAATGCTGAAACGCTGCGCGGCCCGCTCCTTGTCGCCGAGTATAGTGATATATGGATTGGCCGCGGTTTGAAGGATAGCAAGGCCCAAACCGATCGTGAAAAGCCCCGCCAGGAAAAGCGGATAAGCCCTCGTAATACCCGCGGGCACAAAGAGCAATGTACCGGATGCCATGATCCAGAACCCGATCATCATTCCCTTGCGGAAACCTGTTTTCTTCAACAGGTAGCCGGCCGGCAACGACATCACCAGGTAAGCAATATAAAAAGCAAATGCCACCAGGTAGGATTGAAAATTATTGAGTTCACAGCCTATCTTAAAATAAGGGATCAGGATCGCATTGATCCAGGTGACCATCCCAAAAATAAAAAACATCAACCCGATGATCATAATGGGGATGGTATCTTCCCTTCGTTTATACAATACTCCCTGCATGTTCATATGTGTCATTTGTTAGCCTCCAGCTTAGTTCTTAACTGATTCCATCTTTCATTACGTAAGGTATTTTCTGTTTCAATCTCAGCAGGAAACAATACGTCCCTGTTCATAAGAGAGAAACGTTTGTTCAGCTCCTCCGGCTTCAGATCATTGAGCTGTTGCAGCAGGCCCGCAGCCTGATTGCGGGTGTAGGCAACATCATTCATCCTGGCTTCTATCATTAAACAAGACAGGTAATAAACCCGGATATCACTCAATAACAGGAAGTGACCGAAGCTGGCTTTGTTAGCGGAAGGTTGCAGGGAATATAGCACCCTGGCTGTTTCCCGGGCACTGTCCAGCAACGCGGCAAGCGAAACGCCCGGCTTCACCACCGCTCCCTGTGATACTTCATAAGGCGTTTTCTTCAGGGCATTCCAAAATGACAGGGCCTGCGTTTCATTAAAGCCGTATTGATCTTTGCAGTAGCGTGCAATGAATTTTTCTACCTCCAGCGGAGCTGTGGTACGCAAACTTTCAAAATACGCCGCTATCAGCATATCAAACCCCGTGATGGGATATACCCGGCGAATCGCATACAGGTCCGTAATATCGTTGGCCGACTCAAACACCGGCGAATATATTCCGGAGGTAGACCACGAAGTCATGATCATACCACGGTAACCCAGCTTCCTCGCCTGCGGAATAAAGTCACGGATATTATTAAAATGTTTCTCCCAGTCGGTCAGGAAATAATTATCAGGACCACTCCGGATAGCCGGGGAACCCCATATTTCAAACCCGCTCTGCATAAGCTTTTCATGATCTCCAAAACGGTTAAGGTCCCATCCATAGTTCCAGTCTATAAAAACAGTTTGCTTTGGTAAGCCCTGTAACGCGTCGGGATATTTCAATGCAATATCTGCCCATACTACCGGTATCTTGCCCAACCTTACTACTTCTTCACACAACATTTTTATGTAATCTCCATACAAACGTCCTTTGCCCACTTTTGCTACTTTTTGTCTGGAGGCTTCCGAATGACCAAGCAGATAAGTTTCATCGCCTCCAATATGAATATACCGGGAGGTATGTGTGGAGATGAGATCCTTATACAGCTCACTAAATAGTACCTTGCAGGCTGCCTCTTTGGTTGGGTTCACCTGGGAATAATCTTTCTGGTCTTCCCGGAGTTCCCGGTAGCGCCAGTGCCGGAGAATATATTCAACATGGCCAAAGCTTTGCTGGAGAGGGATCACATCAATCCCCAACCCGTTACAGTACTTTACAAAATCAATAACCTCCGTTCGCGTGTAGGCGTACCGGTTGGAAATAACGGCGTGTTGCTGATAGGGATAGGTGGCCTCCCATTCCATCACCAGTGTGTTGATGCCATGTTCACTTAACTGCCGCGCAAAGGCTTTCAACGCCGGCATCTTCATCACCTGTATGCGCAGGTCGAGATGAAAACCTTTCACGCGGAAAGTATTCGCCTGGCCACTTACGGAAAGATACATGGCCAATATAAACACCACTGTTAATACACGCTTTGCCATCATAGTACTGCTTGTTTTATTTCAATACGTTGAATATAGTGCCGGTTAAAGAATTGGCGCCTTTTACATCATAATCGCCCGTCCAGATATAAGCACCGAGGAAACCATTCTGTTTAAGATAAGTGGCTTTCTGCGTTACCAGTGGTAAGCCATTAAAGTATACCCCTTTGGAAATCGCCGCGTATTCCTTATCAGACGCAGTAGGCACTGCTGCCAGGATATCCTTGTAGGGAATATAGTTATAAGACGACCAGCTCAGGTTGTTCCCGTCTGCATCCAGCTGGTTATATCGCAGTCCGAACGCCGGTATGCCAAGCACCAGTTTTGAAGCGGGGTACTTTGCTTTCCACAGCTGCGCGCCGGCCACAAAATAATCATATCCCGAAGGCTGGCCCGGAACCTTACCCGGCCCTACATGCACGCCGTCTTCGAAGGCATGCACGTTTAGCCAGGTGGCGGCGGAGAGATCAGGATAACGATCATGATATTGATTGGTGGGTACTGTTACTGAAATAATAGCGCCTGCGCCAAGTGCCGCCCGCAGCTCGTTCAATAACAAACCCGTTGCTGCAATGTTAGCATTAATAATAGCAGAAGATGCGTTGATATCCGTCATCATGATATCCACACCATCCATTTTCTTCGCGGCAATATAACCTGCAATGGCCTTTACCAGCGCCGCTCTTTTTGCCGCATCAGTGATCACAGCGCCAAAATTATTACTCTGGCTTACGCTCCATCCATCGCCCGACAACGTGCCGCTTACACACAGCAGTACCGGCACGCCGTTGATGTGCGCCCTGCCTGTCAGCTCCTCGGCCTTGCGGTAAGGTTCTCCTTTCGATATATCCATCACACCGGCGGCTGTGATAGTGCCTACTTTGTACGCCAGATGTGTGATCGTGTTCCAGTCGATATACTTATAGCCGGCTGTATCATTCAGGTATGCCAGCACAACACCGGCAGCCGTCTTTTTCTGATACGTGTCAGGCACTACAAAAACATCGCGGTAGCGACTGGTGGTTTTACCTTCATAAGACACCTCCAGGCGGATACGGAAAGCGCCGCCGGTTGTGGCTGTAAATGCAAAGGTATCGGCAGTAGACACTTCTTTGTCGTTTACTTTCCACGAAATGGCCACTTTGCCTCCGGGAGAATATTGCATACCGGTGAAGGGCAGCTTCTCTCCTATCATCAACACCCTTACACTGTCCGGGCTTTCCGGGAACAGGGCCGCTTCATTGAATACGCGCGGTGTGAACGGCCTTCCATCGGCCTGTTCATCTGCTTCATCTTTTTTACATCCTGCTATCATCAGGCAGCATCCCATAAAAACCGCCAGCAATAAATAAATGGATCGTTTCATCAGTTAATATTTTTATTCCTGTGTTTGGATGTTTATTCTTTGTCCCACCATACTCTTTTCAGCCAGTCATCTTCCCCTATCCGGTCAATGGCAGCCTGCACGTTCACTTTGTTCTGCTCTTTTTCGGACAATGGATACTGGAACCGGCGTGGTATAGTCAGGGAGGTGGATTCATTGTTGGGCGTAGCTACCAGTTCAGGATACCCGCTCCTGCGCCAGTTGGCAAACAGTTCCGGCCCGTTCAGCATTAAAGCGATCCACAACTGGTTATTGATCTGTTTTAATTCCGTTCCCGGCTGCAGCGGATTGTTGGTTAAGAAATCAGCTATTTCCGCATCGGGGATCACCGGCCCGCCGGGGTAAAGGCTCAGCTGTTTCATGGCTGCCTCTACCCCCTTCTGATAATGCGTAGCCGCGTCTGCACCCAGTGTGAGCCCCAGGCGTACAGACGCATCTGCCAATAACAACTCCACTTCTGCATAGGTCAAATGCAGGAAGGGGGCGTTATTGCGCATAAAACAAGTATTCATCTCACATTTCAAATCACCGTTCACTGCGTTATAATTGGCGCCATTGGCGAGTTTAACTGTAACCGGACCAACCCAGTCTTCATACACATACTTACCAGGTTTGGACCCCACCAGCCCCAGCACGCTGGCTCTTACCTGCGCGGTAATATCTTCCCTTTCAAAAGGCTTCAGCGGCACATTCTGTTTGTAACAGCGTGGTATGTAGTTGATACGTGGGTCGTTGGTATTTTTCAGCTGATCCAGGAAAGTGGTAACCAGCTTCGGCATCGCGCTTTGCTGATTGATGGCGGCCGACACGGAGTTGCCACGCAGGTCGGAATAATTATTCTGGATGTCCATGTGCTTCGTCATGCAGTTATCCGCATTGCTGATCATAACGCCGCCATCTGCATTAAAGGCTTCCTGTATTTCCTTCTTAGCCTTTTCAGCATCACGTTTCACCAGGCGCAGGGCCAGCCTGATCCGGAGGGAATTGGCAAATTTTTTCCAGGCGGCAATATCCCCCTTGTAAAAAATTTCATTGGATACTTTATCTTTCGCAGGGTCCAGTTGCGCGGATGCGGCTTTCAGTTCTTCAAGAAAATTATTGTAGATGTCCTGCTGCTGATCATACACAGGACGCTTCACCTGGGTGTAAAAAGCGCTGCCGGCCTGGGAATAGGGTATATCTCCATACAGATCCGTTAACCTGGCAAAAGTATATACTTTCATGATCCGGCAGATGGCATTCAGGTTGGTTTTTGATGCTACGCCGTTGGTGCGTTCTACAGCATCTACTATATTCACCACATCATTCTGATAACTGTTTTCCCACATTACCCACATACGCGTAATGTCTTTGATATACATGCCTCCTACCCGCGCATAATAAGCGGCGCCCAGCTGTTGCATCATCGGCATCAGCACAATGCTGTTGGTACGTTCCTGCGTAGAGAGATCTCCGGAGAACCATAGTTGTGCAAAGATCAACTGGTTCTCGGGGTTTATTTTGCTGGACTTGGTGGGATCTGTATTCAGATCGCCGAATTTGCTGCAGGCGGATATCAGCAGCAACAGCGCCAGTAGTATATATCTCATTGAATGGTTGCTTTTAGTGTTCATGTCTGTCATGTTGTGATCATTTAGAACTTGACATTCAGGTTAATTCCCCAGCCCCGTCTTGATGGAAGTGAGCCATATTCCAGTCCCTGCCCGTTACCGTTATTGTAATTGGAATCCGGATCCACGTTGGGGATATCTTTATAGATGATAAACGGATTCCTCGCTACCAAACCAACCGCCGCATCTTTGATCGCTAACTTCCTGTTGAAGGCGCCCGGCAACCTGTACGTCAGCGTGATTTCCCGCACTTTTACATAGGTAGCTTTGTAAATAAACGGCACCGCGATACCATTACCATCGGAATAAAAACCACCCCAGTAAACAGAGGGATCTACTGCCCGTGTATTTTTTGTGTATACCGGTTTGCCGCCGGCATCGGTGCCGGTTTGTACTACGCCTTCAGGCACATATCCTTTTACATTTCCGGCTGCCTGCCATTCGCCGGGAGTCTTTTTGGCGGCGAGCCTTTCCTGTTCTGAAAGGATCCATTCCTCGCGGCCCGGCAAAGTTTTCACACTGCTGCCTCTTACTACGGAGAACAGGTCTGTCATAGAGAAAATATCAGCGCCGTATTTGATGTCGAATGCAGCATTGAGACTGAAATTCTTATAGGTAAAACGGCTCATCACACCACCGGTCCAGTCGAACACGCCTTTGCCCAATACTTTTCTGTCGGGTGTAGGTATCGGATTTAGTGAAGATGGGTTAAGGATAATGTTTCCGTCCGGATCTCTCTGGTAGTCATATCCGAGGATAGCGCCGTATTTCTGACCGGGCATAGCGGCCACCAGCAGGCCAAGCCATCTTGCTTCTGATAAAGCAATAAACGGTACATCATCAGCCAGTGATTCTACGTTATTGATGTTGCGTGCAAAATTCAATGTGAGATCCCAGGAGAAATCCTTTTTAGATACAGGTGTACCGGACAATAACAATTCTATTCCTTTATTGGTGATCATACCGGCGTTGATGATCTGTTTCGGATACCCGGAAGAGATAGGCGCCGGTACAATATTGATCTGGTCCCTGGAGCGGGAGGTATAATACGTTGCATCAAAATTGAGACGGCCGTTAAAGAATTTCAGATTGGTACCGGCTTCAAATGAGCGGGTCCTGGTGGGTTTCAGGTTAATGTTCGGTAATATTTTGGTGGCCAGGTTAGCCGGTTGCACACCGTTAAATGCCAGTGGGTAAAGACTGTAATACACATCCAGCATGTAAGGATCGGTGTCGTTACCTACTTCTGCCCAGGAAGCCCTCAGCTTACCGAACGACAATACATCGTTCTTCATTTTAAACGCATCGGTAAAAATGAAACTGGCAGATACGGATGGATAGGTATATACGTTGTTGTTTTCCGGCAAGGTAGACGAAGCATCGGTTCTCACCGTAGCATCGAGGTACAGGTAATTCTTATAGCCGAAGGTGAACAATCCATAGGCCGATCTTATTTCCCTGCGGCTGTTATTTTCTTCGATACTTTTATCCTGGTAGCTGTTGATGCTGATAACATCTGTTACCGTCATATTGGAATAGGTAGCGGTAGTGCCTTTCCTGATACGCTGGTTAAGGCTGGCGCCGAGGCGTGCAGAGAAGTTAAGATCGGGTGTAATTTTTTTGGTAAGGGTAGCCATGAAATCGGCCTGGGTAGTGGAGTACTTCTGATTCAGTACATTCATCATGCCCGAAAGCGCCAGCGGTGTTGTACGCGGACTGTATTTCCGGTAGTCCAGGAAAGTGATATCGGTGGAAGCCCTTGCCAGGAAACTCAGCCAGCTGTTAACCGTATAGGTAGCGTTGAAAGCACCGGTGAGCCTGTCTTTCAGCGTAACGTTCGACATTTCATAAAGGATCCAGTAAGGATTCAGGCGGTAAGCGCCACCGCCCCATTCCACGTATTCACCCTTGTCGGATTTATAGGTATCGGAAAAAACAGATTGATCAATGTTATTGGCCAGGCCGTTAAAATTCTGGCCAATGTTGGTGGGCGCATCTCCCAGTCCGGCCCTGTTGTTAACCCTTTCGTTCAGATAGGTGGCCCTTACATCCACATCGAGTTTGCTGCCGAATTTAGACCGGCCGCTGAACGTAAAATTATTGCGGCGGATATCACTGTTCGGCAGGATGTCTTTATACCGCAGGTCTGAAACGGAGAAGCGGAAGTTGGACCGGTCCGTTGCGTTGGTGAGCGACAGTGTATTATTCAGGGAAGATCCTGTTCTGAAGAAGCTTCCGAAATTATCTTTTGCGAGGGCATAGGGCCTGGTTACGCCGTCGAATCCGATGGCATTCAGACTGGGATCCAACCGGGGTCCGAAATTGGTGAACATGGTGCTTTGCGCCTGCGACTGATCCTGCGGCAATTGCCCGGAACGGCCCTGTCCATACAGGTATTGGTTGCCATCTACTTTTGTAAGCTGGTTTTCAATGGTAGCGGTGCTGTTCAGTTCCACGCCCAATTCCTTCGACTTCGCGCCTTTTTTGGTAGTGATAAGGATTACCCCGTTGGCTGCGCTGCTACCATATAATGCAGCGGCAGAGGGGCCTTTCAGTACGCTGATTTTATCGATATCATCCGGGTTAATAGCGGAGATGGCATCGCCCATATCCACACCTTCCGCGAACTTGGTATCGCCTACCTGGCCGTAGTTGGAATTATCCATCGGGATGCCGTCGATAACATACAGTGGCTGGTT
Organism: Chitinophaga ginsengisegetis; assembly: GCF_900168065.1. Classification (GTDB taxonomy): domain Bacteria; phylum Bacteroidota; class Bacteroidia; order Chitinophagales; family Chitinophagaceae; genus Chitinophaga; species Chitinophaga ginsengisegetis. The sequence goes on from NZ_FUZZ01000001.1 coordinate 1,411,012, forward strand.
GTTGCCGGTAATACTGGTATTTCCGCGGATGATAACCCTTGAAGAACCGGAGGGGCCTCCGGCCGTACTGTTGATGATCAGGCCCGGCACTTTTCCTGCGAGGGAATTGATCACGTTGGTTTCTTTTGCTTTGTTGATATCATCTCCTTTTACTTCGGAAAATGCGTAACCCAGCTCCCGTTCTTCTCTCCGGATACCGAGAGCGGTTACCACCACATCTCTGAGTGTTTCTGAACGCGACTGCAGCCTTATGTTCATGAGGCGTTGCGTTCTGGTGAGGAAGCCGGTACGTTCATATCCAATCATCTGGATGATGATACTGTCGCCGCCCGCGGCTTTGATGGAATAACCGCCATCACCCGCCGAGATGGCCGTTTCCTTACTGTTTTTATTGAAGATACTTGCGCCGGGAATGACAGCGCCTTTTTCATCGGTGATGATGCCCTTTATAACAGCGGGGGCCTGCGCAGCGGCGTAATGCCGGGAAGCCGCCAACATCGTTATACATAAGTACAGATGTTTAAACTTGACAATTGCATTCATGGTGGTAGTGATTTTGGTTCTGGCCTAATTCGATAAGTACAAGCAGTGATCAATAAATACCCGCCCGGCTTCACTTTATCCGGAATAAAGCGCAGCGCATTCTGGTTGACTAAATACTCCCTGGCAACAACGATGAAATAATACAGGCTGTTAAAAACGATGGCTGAAATTACGACCGTTAACGTACACGAAAAAAAGGTAAAAAAGAGGAATCGCCCCAAAGCACAATTCCTGCACGTTAACGAAAGAGGTAAAGGAATTACAATATCCCTCATTTCGTTAACGTACACGAATATAGAAATAAAAATCAGAAAATGCTATCTATCGTAAAATATTTTTTTTCCGGAGAGATAAAAATCAGGGTTAATTCCTGTAGTTGAGATAGTTTTCCCTTGTGATGATATCAATAGGCATGTACTGCTGCTGTTCAATCACAGCGCCGTGAACCAGGTGGTCGTATAAAGCCATGATGCCTTTGTGTCCCTGTTCCTGCGGCTTCTGGCAAATGAGGAAATCGATCACCGACTTTCTGAGATAGTCGATATTCTCTGCGAGGAAATCATAGCCTATCAGTTTGATGTGGCCAAGACCGGCTTCTTCCAGGTAACGCCCCACCGTGGCTACCCTTGAATTGGTAACGAAGATTATATCCACCGGCGTTTTCGCCAGTGCTTTGTGTAATTTACTTTTTACAGATTTATAGTCGGTTTGCCGGATATCGGTTTTTCTTATCTGGATGTCTGCAGGATGTGTTTTATAATATGCCCGGAACCCTTCTTCTTTCCTGAGCAGGTGATGATGCAGGTCCATTTCCCTTGATATATTAACAATCAGTACCTGCTGCCCTTCCCTTACAAGATAGCTGATGAGATGCGCCGCGAGGTAACCGCTCTGGTACAGGTCCGGCCCAATATACGTGAGGCTCCCGGCTGTTTCGATATCTGAGTTAATAAATACGAAAGGAATCTTCTTTGCCCGGCATTTCTTAGTGAAATTCAAGGACTCTTCTTCAAACATAGGCGCCAGCAGGATACCCTGGTATTCCTTCTTTAAAATTTCGTTGGCCCTGGCAGTGAACGTAGTTTTATCGTTCTGATCAAAAAAGTAAATTTCCACGGTTACCCCAAAGTCACGTATGCTGGCAGCCGCCTGCCTGATACCATTCAGTGGTGCATTCCAGTATCCTGTTTCACCGGAAGCCGCCGGGATCAGCACCGCCAGGTGAAGAAGCCTTTTGGATGCCAATCGCCTTGCCATAATATTTGGCTGATAATCCAGGTCCTTAATAATCTCCAGTACCTTTTCCCTCGTTTTATCCGCCACACCGGTACGGTTATTCAGTACCCTGTCTACAGTGCCGATGGAAACATTTGCCCTGCGGGCAATTTCCTTCACTCCTACCAATGCTGCTTCTTTTGTATCTTTCATTAACTGGTTTATTGAGCATTCAATTATTCGGCTTACAGTAGCGAAGGTATGCCTGTTCCGGCAAAACCTGCTATACCAGCCGGTAATACATCAAAAATACTAATTTAATCCTGTTTTCATCTATTCCTGCCTCCCACACTAATGCCTGATATTTTTATTGTAAAACTTGGAAATGAAGAAATAAAAGCTATTTTTGTGTACGTACACGAAAATAGGTAAAAAAACGTTCGCCCAAAAACATACCTCCCATCATTGAGAAAGCAGGTCTTAAAAGACAGGCTTCCATGCTGCATTATTGTACCACTTCTTTAAGGGTATAACGATGATGGCTACCCGATTGTATAACATCAGCCAAATCATGGATTCCCGGTAATTTCCGCACCGGGTAAAACCAGCTATTTAAAATATTTCCGCTTATCATTTACTGTTCATTTAAACCAAAGAAAATGAAACAAAAACTAGTCGTATCCGCTATCCTGGTGTTACTTATTTCCGGCTGTACAAAAATCCGGTATATGCTTAACACAAACAAAACAGGGCATATGTCCACACTGCAACTGGAAGAAACCGGGTTTAAGATAGTGGCCTATCTGCCTAAATATACTTCCACACTCGCAGATCATATCAATGCCTTCGATTTCTCAAAAGTCACCCACCTGAACATTGCATTCTTTAACCCGGATGTAAACGGTAACTTCCCTGCATCACAAGGCACCGGGCTGGATACCATTGTGTCAAAAGCGCATCTTAACAACGTTAAAGTGCTGTTGTCGCTCGGTGGCGGCTCCAATCAGAGCCAGTATGCCAACCTGCTCACTGCAGCCAACAGGGCCGCCTTCATTACCAAAGTGGTCAACCTCGTATCACAATACAATGTGGACGGTATAGATGTAGACCTGGAAGGAGATAACATCGATGAAAACTACGAAGCATTTATCACCGGGTTGTCGGCTCAACTCAAACCCAACGGAAAACTGCTCACCGCAGCCGTTGCCTGGTGGACGCGCGACCGCGTTACAGATTCCTGTCTCACTGCCTTTGACTTTATAAACGTAATGGCCTACGACAAAGCCGGCGACGAACATTCGCCATACAGCTATGCGAAACAACATGTGGAATACTGGAAAGGACAACGAGGACTGGCAGCAAATAAAATAGTGGTAGGCGTGCCGTTCTACGGGCTATACACGGCATCCGGCAATTTACAATCCATGAAATTCAGTGAGATCACCGCACAATATCCCGGCGCCGAAAACAAAGACACCGTGCGGCGCACAGATGGCAACGTAGTTAACTACAACGGCATCCCCACCATTCAGAATAAAACAGCCTATGCCCAACAGGAAGCCGGCGGCATTATGTTCTGGCAGGTACTCCAGGATGCAGGCGGATCGCTTTCCCTGCTCAATGCTATTCATGACAAAATAAACAGCAGCACCGGATGGGCGCATCCCTACATCACCTGGAAATTTGACCTCAGCTCACCGGCGTCTGCCACCTTCACCGACTCCACCGCTGCCAAAGCCTCTGTTTCCGTAAAAGGAACACCCGGCTTTCTCCCTGCTCCGCCATATGGCTACGGGCGGGTATTTCTGCCGGCCACCTGCGGCGGATACTTTCAGCTGCAGCCAGGCACTAATCCTCCCGGCCTGAAAATCGCCGCCAGCTCCACCAACACCCCAGCAAAACTTTCGTGGTATACTATCGACGAGGCAAAGCCACTGGCAGCACTCACTTTTAATCTCAACCTCAATGCTGCCTTAACAAACGGCCAGCTGATCATTCCGTTTGGCTACAGCACCACCAGCAGCAGTACCTTTAATAACACCAACCAGCTCACTTCCGTTAACACACCCGGCGTTTTCGCAGCTATCCGCCTGGATTTTTACGGCGGCAATTTTGCCACCCTCTCCTACCGCAATGCTACCTTCGGATACACCACCATCAACAATACGGTATTCAATAAAACCGGGAACTATAAAATTGAATTATACTGCAACAACAGCAGCGCAGGAGAGAATTATACAAAAGGCGCCAACAGCTATACACTGCCGGCACAAACCTATAATCTTTGGGTAAATGATGTGCTGATACAAGGCGCTTCTTCCTTAACAAACTTCCCGGCTACCGGGGAACTGGCGGCCCTTAGCACCATCAATAGTTTTTCTTTCAACGCATCAGGCAATACAGGAACACCTGGTACCACGCCGCCAACAAGTGCTAATTCACTGCTGGCTACGTTGAGTAATATTTTTATCAGTTTTGATTTGAAGAACTAAGTGCCGGATTTCATTAAAGCGCCTGATTCTCTTAAGAAGAGATCGGGCGCTTTAATTTCAAAGCGACCTTCCACCTGGTGTTTTTTTGATAAATTTTATTATCTTAGGTTAGTATTAATACTACGGCCCCATATTGTTAATTAATTATTCCTATTCCATGAGTTACCTCCTCACCATTATTACCGGTATCCTGGCTATCCTGGGAGTTTTACTTGATACGCATAAAGAAATAGATAAAGGCGAAAAAAAAGTCAAAGTGATCACCCGCTGGGGAATTATCACCTGCATTTGCCTTGCCATTACCCTATCCATGTCATTATTCCTACAGTATGAAAGCGAAGCAGAAGCAGAAAAGCTTCATCAGGATAATGAATTTATGAAACTATCTTTGGTACCGGTTGGACCCTATTACTATTTTAGAATTCACTTTAAAGATTCTCTCTTTAACTCTTCTACATCGAAGAATTATTCAAGAGAACTGACTTATGCCAAAAAGCAGTACTACGCGCGATACCATCAACTGGACAGTTCTGAAGATGGTGAATCCATTACCAGGATACTATTAAAACAATACAGTGGGGGATTTCTGGACAGTAGTTCCCAAAAACATATTTTTAAAAATCTGGAATACATAACAGACCCTAATGCACCTATAGCAACAATTAACCTGGAAGCCGGTGTACTATCCGGAAGAATAATCTTTTACAGGGATGGTCTTACTTCACCAGCTTTCTTTTTTTCAAAACGGCAATCTGAATTTTTTACAAATAATCATGACACGACAAAAAATGTCATTGATGCACATTTCTTTTACAATGAAGACATGTGGACAGTAGGCGGGCAATTACAAAATGAGCTAAAGGCCGGAACCATTTACGGGGCCATTCTGAAAGAATATAAACAACAAAAATCGGCTTCCTCCATCTACCTTTTTTTTGATAAAGAACCCACATTAAGTGTTTTAAATAAATGTAACCGATATCTCAACCAGATAGATCAGTTAAAATTCCTGCTTGCCTATGATCCGGATGCTTTTTATTGGTTAAAAATAAAATTCTGTCTTTCAACAAATTATACCATCCACCCTCCCCGTGAAGGCCGGAAACAATGGGTAATGGTAAAAAAAATTCAATACGATGCTCTGCCTGTAATGGGTGATATCTCAGAGTAGGCAACCTATAACCGGCCATGATTATAAGGAGGCAAATTACAATATGCTTGGAGAAACGGTCCAAAAGCTATTTTATTACTTCTACATACAAACTCAAAAAATAAAACTTCCTCCGTTTTAATGAAAATTGTAACTTCGTTGCATATTTTGAATAAAAAGCAAAAATACCGCCTTCAGCTACTCTCCAGGACCGGAGCAATATTTCTATTGCTCATCTTCCTGAGTGCCCCGCTGATAGAGGCTTTCCACCATCATCACTGCAACCCCGGCACTGAACTGCTGCTAAAAAAACATACGGATACCGGCGATCATCAATTCAATACGGTCCATGCAAAGTGTAAGCTGTGCGATCTGATAAAACATCAGTCGCATCACTTCCTGCCAACACAATTGCCTCACCTGGTATTCATCTCCCCGGTTAAAAAAACAACCGCTTCACTTTTCCGCGTACAGGCTTATTCCGGCTACCTGCTTTCCTGTACAAATAAAGGGCCTCCCGCTTTCTGCTAAATCATTTACTGCTATTGGATGTAACATCCGGTTCTTGATTTTTCACACCTGCTATACGGGAGGTGTATTGCTGCTTATATTCTATTTTCTATGCTTCAGGCAATATCGTTATCAAAACATTACCAGTCGCACGTTGCGCTGGACAATCTCAACCTGGAAGTTAAGCCAGGTCAAATTTTCTGTTTGCTGGGCCAGAACGGCGCGGGCAAAACCACTACCATCAACCTGTTCCTGGGCTTTACTGCGCCTACATCGGGGAAAATAATGATCCACCAGAAAGAAGTGCAGCCCGGCGACGCCGAAACGCGCAAACACCTGGCGTATATCCCCGAAGTGGTAATGCTGTATAGCAGCTTAACCGCCACCGAAAACCTGGACTACTTCAGCCGGCTGGCCGGTTTTAAGTATGATAAAGCCAGGCTCACTGCTTTTCTTTCTGATTGCGGCTTACAGCAGGAGGCGCACGACAAGCACCTCTCCGGCTTCAGCAAAGGCATGCGGCAAAAAGTAGGCATCGCCATAGCGCTGGCAAAAAATGCGGATGTGATCCTCATGGATGAACCTACCAGCGGACTGGATCCCAAAGCCACCGATGAATTCACGGGATTGGTCCGGGAACTGGGCAGGCAGGGCAAATCCGTGTTAATGGCTACGCACGATATATTCAATGCCGTTAATGTAGGCGCGCGGATTGGCATCATGCGCAAAGGTCAGCTTGTGCATACCTTAAACGCCGGCGATATCAATGCCCGCGATCTCCAGGAACTATACTTACAAACCATTTAGTTACATACTTCATGAAATTTCTTTCTTCTTACCCCGTGGCCAGGAACTTATTCCTGGTAACAGGCTTTGTGTATTTGTCACCGGTGGCAGCGGCGCAAACAAAGGTTATTGATTCTTCCGGAAAAAAAGTAGAATTACAAACGGTGGAAATCACCGGTACCAACGCACAAAAGTATTATGGCGACTACTCCTTCTCGGCCACAAAGATCGCATCTCCCAACAAAGATATTCCGCAGGCCATTTCTTCGGTATCAAAAGAGCTGATCGCCGACCGGCAGGCATTTACGCTGGCAGATGCCGTGAAAAATGTAACAGGCGTTTCCCAGAGCAGCTACTATAACCAGTTTGCGATACGCGGTATCAGTCAGAATGAAGAAGGCGCCATCATCAATGGCATGCGCACGCGCCAGTACTTTTTTAATCAACCGCTGACCAATAACCTGGAACGCATTGAAGTGATCAAAGGACCCGCCAGCGCTACTTTTTCCAGTGTTGATCCCGGCGGCAGTATCAATATGGTGACAAAAAAACCACTCACGGAAAACAGGAAACAGGTAAGCATCTCCACCGGCAGCTTCAGCACTATAAGAGCCGCACTCGATTTCACCGGTCCGTTGAACAAGGAAAAAACACTGCTGTACCGCCTGAATGTAGGATACGAAAACAGCAAAAGTTTCCGCGACCTGCAATACAAAAAAGCATACCTGATTTCACCTTCGTTTTCCTATGTGCCCAATCAAAGCACCAGCATGAACGTAGAGCTGGTGATGAATAACAGCAACTCCAGGCTGGACCGCGGACAAGCCATATTCGGGGCCATCGCCGGGCAAACCAACCTGAACAGCACGCCTGTCAATTTTAATATGGGTGGCAGCAACGACTACTTCAATACACAGGACCTGATGCTGATGATTAACGGCTCCCACGCCTTTACGTCAAAGGTGGTTTTCAATGTTGCCTACATGAAGCAAACCTGGAATGAAGACCTCTTCGAACACCGCACCACCAATGCGTTTGGCGTAGATGAAAACAATACTCCTATCCCCACCTTAGCCGGCATGCGCGCCGTACAACGGCAACAGAAATGGAATACAGATAACCTGAGCGCCTATTTCAGCATCAACGCCAACACCGGCGCTGTAAATCATAAGATCGTAGCGGGATACGACCGCATCAACACACAGAAATACCGGGGCGGCGGCGAAAACTCTGCCCAGGGCTACCGGCTGAAAGATGGCACCATCGCTACACGATACGACCCGGCAAAGAAAGAGCTCTATCTTTTTAAAACAATTAACGGCGTAAATGCACCAGTACCTAATGTGGACTTCTTTAACCTGGCCAATCCCAGTTATACCATCCGTAACCTGAGCGATTATATTTTCGGCAGAACAGAAATTCCTCCCGCTTACTACCTCGTTAACGGCGTATATATCCAGGACCAGGTGAACTATCAGAAGCTCACTCTCACGCTTGGCCTGCGGCAGGAATGGTATGAAGATTTCAGCAACTATAAACTTCCTAACGAAAAGAAAATTTCCCAGCAGAAACTGCTGCCAAGGATAGGTGTTACCTATGCCATCACACCTGATATAAACCTGTACAGCACTTACCTCCGCGGCTACCAGCCGCAGGGCAACACCTCTACACTGGTGGTGGTACCGCCGCCGGCAGGCACCAACTATAAACCGCTGGAAAGTGATCTTAAAGAGATCGGCGCAAAATCAACCTGGCTGAATGACCTGCTGATGGTGAACATCTCCCTTTTTGAAATCAATCAGAAAAATTTGCTGATGAATGCCAACGACCCTGAAGATGTGAACCGGCTGATAGAAAGGGGCGCGCAACGCAGCCGCGGAGTAGAACTCGAAGCCTCGGGGTTTATCAGACCCAACTGGCAATTTAATGCGGGGTATAGTTTTGTGGATGCCATCATCCTCGAAGACTTAAATCCAAAACTAAAAGGTGAGCGCGTACAGAACACGCCCAAACACAGCGGCAGCCTGTGGACCCGCTACGACCTGGACGACAATAGCCTGTTAAAAGGAATTGGCTTTGGCGCCGGCGTCCAATACAGCGGCAACAAATTGCCGTGGTACATCCGCGATTTTACACTACCCGCATACACTTTACTGGATGCCGCTTTATATTATAGCCCGGCAAAAACAAGAATACAACTGGCATTGAATATCGGCAACATACTGAATAAAACCTATTGGATAGGTGCGCAGAATTACCTCCGCCTTTTCCCCGGTTCTCCCAGAAATGTGATGTTTAATGCTACCTATAAATTCTGACCGCATGAAAACAATCCTTCTAATTGCAGGCAGCACCTGGAAAGCATCCTTCAGGAATAAAGCCACGCTGGCTCTCACCCTGATCCTCGGACTCGCATTGTGCCTGGCAACATATATCGGGTGGCAGAACTTTAATATCCAGAATGGCCAGCGACTGAAATACAAACAAATCGTCCGCCAGCAATGGCTGGCCAAGCCGGATAAGCACCCGCACCGGATGGCCCATTATGGCTACCTCGCTTTCCGTGATAAACATGAACTGAGCTTTTTTGACTTTGGTATTGAAAGCTTCGCGGGCGTATCCATTTTCCTGGAAGCGCACAAACAAAATACCGTTAACTTCAGCGAAGCCGGCTTCTCCAATGGTATGCTTCGTTTCGGGGAAATGAGTGTAGCAATGGTGTTGCAGCTGCTTGTTCCGTTGCTGATCTTTTTTCTTGGGTACAACAGTATTTCCGCAGAACGCGAGAATGGTACGTTAAAAATACTGCTTTGCCAGGGCGTTAGCTGGCGGGCGCTGTTAACGGGAAAAATTGCAGGGATCATTGCCGTTAGCTTTACACTTTTTATCCCGGTCATTTTGCTCACCATTTTCATGTGGGCTATGCTCAGTCACTGGCAGGTAACGGCCGATGCAGCCATCCGTCTTTTATTACTGGTACTGGCTTATGCTGTTTACTTTATCATTTGTGCCGGTATTGCAGTGGTGGTATCCGCCGTTCACAAAACATCGAGGGCCGCTCTTACTACGTTGCTGGCCTGCTGGGTGTTCTTTACCATTGTGATGCCCAGGATTACGCAGGCTATTGGCGTTAAAGTGTATCCTTCTCCATCGAAAATTGAATTTGCGGCTGCTGTTGAATCAGACCTTCACCAGCAGGGGGATAGCCATAATCCGGATGATCCGCATTACGCGAAGTTCCGGGCAGACGTATTAAAACAGTACGGGGTAAATGATGTCAAAGATCTTCCCTTTAACTACGGTGGCTATGTAATGGCTGAAGGGGAAAGGATTTCGGCGGATATTTATACCCGTCATCAGAAAGCGCTTACAAAAACATTTGAGCAGCAAAACAGTTTCCAGGTGGCAGCGGGCTACCTGAACCCGTTCCTCGCTATTAAGAATCTCTCCATGGCGCTCACGGCCTCCGACTTTAACACCTTTGCCGATTTCCAGGATCAGGCAGAAGTCTACCGCTACGGGCTCGCCCAACGGATGAACAAATTGCAGAAAGAAAAGATCAGCAACACGCCTCCCGGAGAAAAGGATAAGCCTTTAACCATCAGCCGCGCCCACTGGGCGGAGCAGGCCGATTTCAAGTATGTGTTTAAACCGGTTAGCCAGGTGATATCGCATCACATCAGCACCATCGTTTCCCTGCTCTGCTGGTTAATGGTCTTGCTGGGATGCCTGCTGCTATCATCAAAATGGGTTAAAACTTTATAACAGCGAATATGGATCAACGTATATATTTATTGGAATGCAAGATCTTCTTCAGGAATAAAACACTGCTGACAGGGATACTCATCCTGCTGATCAGCGGGTTTGCCGGGTTGTATTTTGGAAAGAATTTTATAGAGAGACAGAAAGAAGTGATCCGCAAAGCGGAAAAACTACAGACCGAAAATACCGCCAGGAACATTAAATACTTTGGTAAAGAACTGGGACTGGTGTTATATCATACCAAATTTTCGATGGCCAGCGAGCCGCGCAACTGGGCGGCTTTTTCCAATGGTCAGCGCGACATCAATCCTTATCTCATCGGGGTTACCACGCTGGGCCTGGAAGGGCAACTCTATGATACCGATCTTAACAACCCTACCACCCTGCTTCTGGGCAATATGGACCTGGCTTTTGTATTTATCTTCATATTTCCCCTTATCATCATTGCATTTACTTATAATTTACTTTCGGGAGAACAGGAATCCGGTATATGGGGGCTGCTTCGTTCGCAATCGGCCACTCCTTTGAAAATACTATGGCGGAAGTTTGCTATAAGAATGGCCGCCATTTACCTGACAGCACTGGTATTGATGGCTGCAGCGGGTGTTTACCTCCGGCTTGCAGCAGACCTTCGTTTGCTGACCGTAATCGTGGTATTGAGCCTGTACCTGCTGTTCTGGTTCGCGCTCTCCTTCTGGGTTATTTCGCGGGGGAAATCTTCCAGCGTGAATGCAGTTACGCTTATTTCGTGTTGGGTGGTGCTGAACATCCTTGCACCTGCTTTGGTGAATGTTTGGCTTACCCGGAAATATCCTGTTCCGGAAGCGCTGGAAACCGTGGTGATGCAGCGGGAGGGGTATCATGAAAAATGGGATATGGACAAGCGTGTTGCACTCAATTCATTTTACCGGCATTATCCACAGTTTAAGAAATATCCATTCCCAGAGGAACTGGCGTTCAGCTGGTATTGGTACTTCGCCATGCAGCAAAACGGCGACGACCAGGCTGCCCCCGGCGCCAGGTCCATGCAACACAAACTGACGCAAAGAAACGATTTTACAAATGCTGTGGCGTTTATCCTTCCCGGTATTCAAACCCAGCTCACGCTGAATGGAATTGCCGGATCTGATCTTCAGCAGCACCTGGATTTTCAGCAGGCGCTCAGAAATTATCACGAACAGCTACGCCTGTATTTTTACCCGGCCATTTTCCAGGATCAACCGGCTAAAAGCATTGACTGGAGCCAGTTTAAACTAAAGCACTATTATGAAGATGGGAGCGGCGCCATCTGGCAGAGTATTCTTTCGCTGGTGGTTTTCACTTCGCTGTTGTCGGGTATGGCAATATATAATTTCAGAAAGAAGATGTACTGATAAAAGGGCTATTCAGCTGCCGCCGTCACAAAGCGGATATCTTTTCCTGGTGTGCGGGTAAGGTAGTACCTTTATAGCTATGGCAAAAGAAAAAAACAAGCCGGTACCGGTAAGATTCGATTTAAAGCTGCTGGAATTGCTGAAGGAAGAAGAGAAGATAGATACGCCCCAGCAAGCCTTAAACTTCCTGTCGAAGTTCTGGGAAAACAACCGGCCGGCAACCACCGATTTTGCAAATGATTTTAAAACGCTCACACCGGTTACACCGGTTGTAAAGAAAGAAAAAACAGATAAGGAGGACGCTTCCTCCCACCCTTCCGGGTTGTCAGGAATCGACCTCCTTATCTGGAAGGCGGAGCAAAGAGAAAAGAACAACGACCAGGAAATTTAACTATCCGCTAGTAACGCTTCTTGGGTTTAGGTATTACTGTACTGCTGCTGTTCAATGGCGGGGCCAGGAAAATACCATTGACTTTTTTATCAGTGGTTTCCGTCAGCTCAGCATCATAGGTGATCTTGCCACGTTTTATTTCATAGAACTTCGATGGAACGTAATACATCGAATCAGCAGCAGGGTGTACCTCAGTGAGATCACTGCCTCCAAATTCAAGGTTACCGTCACGATCCCAGTCTTTCACATCTGAACTCACTGCACTCAACAGCGAGTCTGCCAGGGAGTGATCAATATTGAACACATACAACCGGTTCTTGTTGGGGCTCCCGTTTACTTCCAGGAAAAGAAAAACGGATTTACCGTTCTCCACCAGGCGGTTGCGCTTACTTTTGTAGTTAATAATGTCTTCATGCAGCACAAAGGCTTTATTACCATTCACGAAAATAGTTCCCTTGTACACGGTGATCAGCTGTTGCTGGCTGCTGGTAAAATGTAGTTCATTAGCGGGTTTCTGAGCCATCGCTGGCAGATAAACAGAAAGTAACAGGCATAGTTTGAATAGATGGCGCATCGTAATTTTTTATACCGGAAATTAATAATAATTCTTTAGTAGTGCTAAAATAGTCTGCAGGAAACTTACTAATATTCCATTCGCCATTTTGAAAGCCCGCTCCAGGCGGGCTTTCAAGTGTTACTGCTTACAATTCATTCCAGGTAGTACCTCCATTTGCATTTCTCCAGCAGAGGTGTCCGGTTGTTATACTCCAGTCGTTGTATATGATGGTTCCTTTAGGCTTCACTTCCGTTGGTACAACGGCCGCATAAGATAAATTGTGATCAATACCTGCTGCTTCAAGACCAGTGTAGGCTGTTACCTGTTTAAAGTCGAGCGTAGCCACCGAGAATGATCTTATCCTCAGATTCGCTGTACCGGATGTTAATATCACCCTTATAAACGCTACATTATCGCCCACAGTAAAACTGGTTGCAAAATCAACATCTGAACTGTTCAGATAACATCCTCCAAACTGTCCCGCATTAACTATTGTCAAATGCGGTGAAAAGAGGTTGGCTCCGATTACAGGCGCCAGTATATTGCCGGTACTATCGTAACAAACAACAGATACCCTACCGCCAAATCCGGCATCTACGTTCTTTCTTACAATAAATTTCTTCGCGGAGGAAGTATTGATAAAAACACCAATGCCGGTGTTACCGGAAATTTCCACATAACTGGCTGTCACTGCTGCAATGAGTCTTGACGGCAGTACAGCGCTGCTGGCCTTATCGGCACAATGCAGCCCCCTGAAAAAGTAATTGGTACTGTTGTATTTATTGATATGCAATGGCAGGAAAAGCGATTGCCAGCAATTGCTGTTATTAACGGCGTCGTTATAATAGTTTGGATAATTAGCCACCCGGTTGTTACGGGATTTACTTCCGTCTTCTATCTGAACAGCAGCATTATTTACCTCATTGGCAGATAAATCGGTATATCCGATATAAACACTATTCTGCACGCTGTCTGCACCGGTGATTTTCATTGAACACTTCCCGCTGTTTTCATTCCGTGCATCCCATACCCGGTTATTAATTCCCCGGTTTATTAATACGGCGCGGCACTCCGTAACGGTTGGATCAGTGATGTATGACTCACTCAGCTCAAAACTGGGTTTATAAAATACATTGTTGTTGGGTATGTGCGCGGTTGTTCCCGACATGCCTATTCTGACGCCATACCTTGCTTTATCCGCCAGGGTACTTACTGAGTTCACGCTGAATCGCCCGCCGGTAAAAACGTTCTCATTACAAAACCCATCTGTTCCTGACGCCTGCAGGTCCAGCTGTATTTTTCCATCTTTTAATGTACCTATCCCCACCCTGTTGTAGGCGCATTGCCCACTGCCAAATAGTTGCACATTAATGGTAAAGGAGCTTACAAATTCAAGGTTCAGTCTGGATGATAAAAGGTTGATGAGCTTTACGCCAACACAGCTTTCATTTGTCCAGGCTGATATTGTTTCCTTAACGATCCGGAGGCTGAGTTTTACGGATGCATTGGTTGCGCTATCACTTCCTATCACCATACCCGGCAGTGAATCAGTAGGATCAACAAAACTTACCGGCGCTTCCATTTCCACATTCACACCGGCGGCAATATTGAGGGTAGCTTTGCAGGTGTACCGGTCGCCCCTGGGGAAATATAACGTAGGCTTATTCCCATAATAAGTGGAACCCGGATCCGGCGAAGTGGCCGAATAAGCATTTGCTACACGGACCGCATCCTGCAATGCGGCGGTTGAATCAATCGCAGGATTTCCTGAAGCGCCAAACCACAGGACATTTACAATGTCTCCATCAATATTCCTGATCCACCTGCCGGGTAGATTACCCACTTTGAATATAGTACCCAGGTTGGGATTTAAAGAAGAAGTACTATCCCAGTAAAATACGCCACCTCCTCCATCAGCCGGATTATTATATCCCAACAGATGGCAAAGTTCTCCATTAGTTGTGCCGGCAGTTCCTGTCAATTCAGTTACATTTTTAAATGTCATTTTTAATTTGGTTTTGGGGTTTCAATAAAGAAATTGTCTTTATAAAAATCAGCTTCCGATACGCACTGTAAATGCGTATCGGAAATATTAAACACGCAGATTCAGGATACCGTTTAAAATACTACCTTCGGTAACACAACCACCATCTACAGGATGATTGAAATAAAAGATCTGGACCATAGCCCGTTTCCCGACAAACCGCGGCGCATCATGAAGTATGTATTGGTTTACTGTACAGCAGGAAAACTAAATGTACAGGCAGATCATACTGTATTTAACCTGAAACCGGGCGACGTTATCACTATTACCTCCGGCCAGGTACACAGTATCCAGCCGGCCCCGAAAGCCAAAGGATTTGTGCTGGAATTTACACTGGATTTTTTCTGTAAAGATGATAAGGATATTGAACTCATTTTTCACAACGGACTTTTCTGCCACTTCGCCATGAATGAGGTAATCCCTGTGGATAAAGATATCATGGAAACACAACTGGCCCTCATCCGGGAAGAATTACAGGAGCAGCCTTACCAATACCTTATTTCCGTGCATAGCCGCGTGGCCCTGATACTGGTGTCCATCAACCGGGCAAAGGTGAAACGTGGCGATGAGATCTGGAAACCGGAAGCGCTATTCCTGAGGTTCCTGGAAGCCGTAAGGGATAATTTTGAGCATAACTATACCCTCGCACAATTTGCAAAGCTGCTCGGCACTACGGAGGCCAAACTCAATGAACTGGCAAAGCTCCATGCCGGGAAAACAGCCCAGAACGTGATTTACGGCCTTGTTACATCTGAAGCAAAACGAATGCTTACCTATGGCGATCTGTCTGTAAAAGAAGTCGCCTATAAACTCGGCTTCAACGACCCTTTCTATTTTTCCAACTTCTTCAAAAAACAAACACAGATCTCCCCAAAACTTTATAAAGAGCAGTTCGCCGGGTAAATATTACATGCTTTTTGCAGGATTCTCTATTCCCAGGGCCACCCATAAAACCCACCTTTGTATCAGTTAAACAACTGGTACATGAAAACTTATCAACACATCGCTTCCCTGCTACTCCGGCTTGCACTGGCAACAGGCTTCTTATCTGCAGTAGCAAGCAGATTGGGTTTATGGGGGCAACAGTCATCGGGATGGGAAAAGTTCCTCCAGTATACCGCCCAGGTAAATTCATTTGCACCCAAAAAAATGATCCCTGCACTGGCTGTAGCCAGCACTATTCTTGAAACATTGCTGGGCATTTTACTGCTGCTGGGGTTCAAAACGTCGCTGGCGGCCACCGGCGCCATGATACTCACCTGCCTGTTTGCGGTTAGCATGACCTACTCCTTCGGGCTGAAAGAACCCCTGGACTACTCCGTTTTCGTTTTCAGCGCAGCCGCTTTCCTTTTAGCTACCATGCCCGCAGGCAAATGGAGCATTGATCAATACTTAACCAAATAAAAAATAAAATCATGAACACTGATATCAATCACTACATCACTAAAAGTAACCAGGTTGAATGGCAACCACTCGTAGAGAAAAATATTCACTATAAAGGAATATTCGTGAAGTCGCTCCGGTACGACGAAGCCGCCGGACGCTCTACAACCATCCTGCTCAAGTTTGAGCCCGGCGCCCATTATCCGTATCATAATCATCCGGGAGGTGAAGAAATCTTTGTGCTGAGTGGCGACGCCGTACTGGAACATACTACACTGCTGGCGGGCGACTACCTGTATACGCCACCAGGCTTCCGGCATTCTGTTACCAGCAACACCGGATGCGTGCTGTTCTTTGTGATCCCGGAGGAAGTGGAGATCCTTCCCGGTTCAGGTGAACTATAGATACTTTGTCAGATCTTTTATTTACAATGGTATTGTAAATAAAAGATCTGACAATTAACTTCTGAAGAGTTGTTCATCAATCCGCTCTTTCTGCCTCAGGTGATGTCTCATGTGCATCTCTGCAAACTGAAGCCATTCCAGCGAATTAAAAAAGAGCAAACCCGGATGTTCGGTTTTTCCGCGTGCCGTTGAAAGATCGATAGCATTCACCTCCTGCTTTAAACGCAACAGGCCCTGCAATAACTCGTCTTTACTTTGGGGTTGTCTTGAATAAGGATCATTGGAGGGGTTTCCTAACAACATATCCGGGAAGGCATTATTGGCAAACATCACTTTGGCATGTTTGTGCATGGCTTTATCATGGTTGGCATTGTCCAGCAAGGCAGCTTTCATTTGCTCCACAAAATAGCTGGTATCTGCTATAATGTGCAGGTACACCTGTCCCAGCGACCAGGCATCCTCGCGGGGTTTCCGGCAAAGCATCTTCAACGTGTAGTCGTTGAGGTGAGCCATCCATTTTTCAATCGTTTCATTGAAATGTTGGCGTAAAGCGACTTGGTTTGTTTCCATTGCTGATTTCTATAGTGGGAAGCTACCATTTTTTTCAGATGTCTGCCTGCCTGTTGTCTCTTTTTTTCAACCACATCTCCTTTCTTTCCTGTAATACCCTTCGTCCGTAGTCGGTAAAGTATTGGTGCCGGATGAGGAAGGCATCATTCATGCGGTTCCATTCCTCATCCGTAAAACACCGGAACAGGCAGCCCGCCCATTCTTCCCGGAGCAGCGCTTCTTCTTCCTGGTAATTATCCTGCGACAGGTGGTAAAGGTCCGCATCACAAAGCACTTCTTCCATAAGCGTTAAAGGATGCTGCGGCATTTTGGTGGCTTCAATGCAGGCCAGTACCTGCTGTATGGCTGCGTCGGGCATCCCGTGTTGTGTCAGGTATTGCCGCGCTATCTTTTTGCTTTCCTCTTCATGGCCTATGTACGTATAGCAATAACCCGCATCATGAAACCAGGCGGCTATCTGCACCAGTTCCAGCTGGGCGGGTGTAAGCCCGCTGGCGGCGCCTATTTCCGTAACTGCCGTTACCACGGTGCGGGTATGGGCTATGGTGTGAAACGAAACCGGCGCCGCCAGCCCCCTGTTCAGCAATGAACTGATATATCCTTCTATCTCCCCTAACAGGTCAGTCTTATTGGAATACATAACATATCAATTTTTTACAAAGACGTATAACCGCACCGGTACCCCTACTCTTCCATCCTGTTTTTCAATTTGCCTAACAGGGCATATGCACCCTGAACAACAATCCTTGTTTTCAGCCAGTCGGTACTGTCCGGCAGCAATGCTACTTTGCCATTTTCCCGGTCGCCGGCGGTTACCCGTACCAGGTGGAAACTGTTTTCATCTGCTGTCGTAAACACGTACTCCTTACCATTATAACGCACCAGCGCGTCTTCTGGTACAATTGCGGCCGGTTTATTATCCAGTTCAAATACGGCGTTCAGGAACATGCCCGGCAACAGGTGCAGCATCTGCTTTTCAAAATGGCAATGCAACACGCCGCTCCTGTTTTCATCCACGTTGCGGGTCACCAAAATGGTTTCCACATCGTACCACTCGTCCGGTTTATCCACCAGGCTTACTTTTCCATGCATGCCCTTTTTAAAGGAGTTGATATTCTTTTCAAACACCGTAATAGCGGCATGGATATCGTCAGGGTTTACCAGTTCAAACAATACATCCGCGGGATTTACGTATTTGCCGATGTTCACATTCACTTTGCTCACATAACCATTGATAGGCGCATAAATGGGCACTACGCCGGATATGGTGCCGGGGCTTAGTTTATCCGGGTTAATGTGAATGATCCGCAGCTTGGCGGCGAGCGATTGTATCATCACTTCCTGTGTATTGTATTCGCTGAGGGCAAGCTGGTAGCTTTTCTTACTGGTAGCATCGGCCTCGCTCAGTTCCCTTTGGCGTTGCATATCTGTGGCCAGGTATTGCATCTTCGCCTTTGCTGTGAGGTAATCCTGCTGTAACTGCACATAGGCCGGGTCTTCCATCACAGCAATTACCTGCCCTTTGGAAATCGGGGACCCTGGCAGCAGGGTGGTGCTTTTTAAATATCCGCCCAACGGAAAGCTCACCGAAATGAGGCTTTGGGGAGGCACATCTACGGAGCCGGTGGCCCGGATAGTAGCGTGTGTGGTGCCTTCCTGCGCGGTAGCGGTTACAATGCCTGCGTTCTTCTTCTGTAAACTGTCGAGCATCACCACGTTCTGTTCTGATGCTGCCGGTGCGGATGATGTGGAAGCTGCCGTTTCGCTCTTTTGCTTACAGGCAACTGCCGCAACCATCAGCGCACTATATATCAATAACTTTTTCATGCCGCTAATTTTGATTGGATGACAATAAATATTCGAGCTCAATTTTCCGCAGGTTCAGTTCCTTTACGGCGTCCAGGTACTCGCTTTGCAGGGTAACGGCGCTGTTAATCAGCGTTCCCCATTCTATATAGCTGATCTCTCCGTTCTTATAGGTAAGATTAGCCGTTCTGATCATAATCTCTGCCTGTCGCAACGCGCTGCCGGTATAGTAATCCACTGCCTGCTGGTATTTCAGGTATTCACTGTGGTTCTGCTGCAATTGCGCCCACAGCCTGGTGGCGGCCACTTCCGACGACAATGCCGCGATATCCTCCATACGTGTAGCCGCCTTTATTTTTGCCCGCTGCGTTCTGGCAAAGATGGGAATACCCACACCTATCTGCACCGTGGAAAAACGGGTGCCGCTGCCGTAATAATGATCCACCTGGCTTCTATCCATCTGCCAGCCTATGATCGACTGGTTAGAATACCCCAGGTTCCAGTCCGGCAGCAGCTTTGCTTTTTCCAGTTGTGTATTCCCTGCCGCAATCCGCTGCTGCTGCTGGTAAAGCTGTAGCACCGGGTGCTGCGCCAGCAAAGTGGTATCATACAACACCACATTTGCGTTCAGTGTATCCGTAGCCGTTATAGCGCCGCGTTCATTCAGCAAAGTGGCTAATTGTACACCGGCAACTTTCTCATCGGCGTAGGTCATCCGCAGCATCATTTTTATCTGGCTGGCCTGGTTCTCCAGAGATGTTTTTTCCAGCAGGTTGGTTTCTCCTTTCTCAAAACGCAGGGCGGCTACTTTGGTATACCGGGAGTAGGTGCTGTCCATTTTCTCCAGCAATAACCGCCGGCTGTTGATGTATTGCAGTTGCAGGTACGCCTGTTTCACCAGCCGGATAATTTCAGCTTTCTGTAAAGTGGTTTGCCATTGTGCTCCCAGCCATTCCTGTTCAAAAACATTCTTTTGTTTTTTGTATAGGGCGGGGAGAGAAAACCCCTGGGCAATGGTAAACTTATTATCAAAAGAAGTGCTGTTAATATTTCCCAGTTCTCCGGTAACAGTGGTTCTGGCCGGATCTACGGAGGAATGCCGCAATGCCTCGTAATAAGATTCCTGCAAACGGCCCAACGCTATCTGCCGGTTTTGTTCCACCGCGATATGAAGCGCCTCCTGCAGTGATAGCGGTTTAGCCTCCTGTGCTTGCAGCAAACCAGGACAAGCCAGCAATAGTACTACCAGCGGAACGGCAACGGCCTTCGCATTGGGTGGCCGCCATCCTTTTTCCGCCAGGTAATACAGGCAGGGCAACACCAGTAAGGTGAGCATGGTAGCAGTAATGAGTCCGCCTATTACCACGGTGGCCAACGGCCGTTGTACTTCCGCACCTGCGCCCTGGCTCAGCGCCATCGGCAGGAAGCCCAGCGATGCCACGGTGGCCGTCATCAGCACGGGTCTTAACCGGTCGTGCGTGGCCTGTAAAATGATTTGCATGATATCTGTCATACCTTCTTTTTTCAACTGGTTCATTTCTCCTATCAACACAATCCCGTTTAATACCGCTACGCCAAAAAGCGCTATAAAACCAACGCCGGCGGAGATGCTGAAAGGCATTCCCCTCAGCCAGATCGCCAGCACTCCTCCAATAGCAGATAAAGGAATGGCCGAAAAAATAAGCACACAATATTTCAGGTTGCGGAATGCAAAAAACAACAGGAGGAAGATCAGCAGCAGCGCCACGGGCAGTGCTATAGCAAGACGCCGGGTAGCATGTTGCAGGTTCTCATATTGTCCGCCGTAAGTAACGTAGTAACCCGCAGGGAATTTTACATGGCTGCCCACCTTACGTTGCAACTCCTGCACAATGCTCTGCACATCCCTTCCCCGCACGTTAAAGCCCACGGTGATCCTCCGGCGGGCATCTTCGCGCTGGATCTGGTAAGGGCCATCCTGGAGCTCAATAGCGGCCAGCATATGCAGCGGCACTTGTTGTCCGCCGGGCAGGCCCACCAGCAGGTTGCCTATTTCGTTGATATCCCGGCGCTGCCGGTCGTCCATACGGATCACCAGGTCGTAGCGTTTGTCCGCTTCAAACACCAGGCCCGCTACGGCGCCGGCATACGCCGCCTGCAATGTATTATTGATGTCATTTACCGATGCCCCGAACCGCGCAATCGCTTCCCGGTTGTAGGTCACCACCAGCTGTGGAATACCCGTCACCGTTTCTGTATAAAGATCCGTAGCCCCGTTTATGGATTGTATCACTTTACCCAGTTTATCAGCATAAGCTGATAGCGTGTCCAGGTCGTCGCCAAAGATCTTGCATACCACATCCTGCCGCGCGCCGGTCATCAGTTCATTAAACCGCATCTGCACCGGGAACTGGAAGCCGGTGGCAATACCAGGCACTTCTTCCAGTGCTGCACTCATTTTTCCTGCCAGCTCCGGGAAGGAAGTGGCGCTGGTCCATTCCTTTTTTGGTTTTAATATTACCATCATATCAGCGGCTTCCATCGGCATAGGATCGGTCGGTATTTCCCCGGAACCTATTTTGGTCACCACTTTCTGCACCTCGGGGAATTTATCCAGCAGCACCCGCGCGCTCTTCTGCGTGGTGTTGATGGTATTGGTTAAAGAAGAACCCGTGAGCAGCCTTGTATCTACCGCAAAATCCCCTTCCTCCAGCTGCGGGATAAACTCTCCGCCCAGCGACATCAGCACCGGGATGGCAGCAGCAAATAATACAAATGCCAGTCCTACTACCAGCCGGGGCGTACGCAATACTTTCTTCAGCAAAGGATCATAAAACCGCTGCACGGCACGCATCATTTTATCCGCGAAGCTCTCTTTATGACTTAACTTTTTATTTAACACCAGTGCGCCCATCATCGGCACATAGGTAAGTGATAAAATAAATGCACCGATAATAGCAAAAGACACTGTTTGCGCCATTGGCCGGAACATCTTTCCTTCGATGCCCTGGAGGGAAAGTATAGGGAGATAAACGATCAGGATGATGATTTGCCCGAAAGCCGCGCTGTTCATCATGGTTTTGGCAGAAGTTTCTACTTCATTGTCCATCTGCTCCTGCGTCATCAGGGTGGTTCCGCGCAGGGAGGCGCCTTTGGTGAGCTTATGCATCACTGCTTCGATGATGATCACGGCGCCATCTACCAGCAAGCCAAAATCGAGCGCACCGAGGCTCATCAGGTTGCCGCTCACCCCAAAGAGGTTCATCATGATGATGGCGAACAGCATCGCCAGCGGGATCACGGAGGCTACAATCAGCCCGGCCCGGATGTTGCCCATAAATATCACCAGCACAAAAACCACGATGAGCGCTCCTTCCAGCAGATTCCGTTCTACGGTGGAAATAGCGTTGTCCACCATTTTGGTGCGGTCCAGGAAGGGTTCAATGATCACGCCTTCCGGCAATGTTTTTTCAATTTCTTTTACCCTGTCTTTGATGCCTTTTATTACCGCAGCGCTGTTTTCTCCTTTCAGCATCATCACTATGGCGCCGGCTACTTCTCCTTCGTCGTTATACACGGTAGCGCCATACCGCACGGCATGGCCCTGCTGCACTTTAGCCACGTCCCTTACCAGCAGCGGCACGCCGCCGTTTACCTGCTTCACCACAATATTGTTGATGTCCCCGATATTTTTGGCGAGGCCCTCGCTCCGGATAAAAACCACGTTCGGGCCTTTTTCAATGTAGGCGCCGCCGGTGTTCTGGTTGTTATCCCGCAGACTTTTAAATACATCCGCTACCGTTAGACCGAAACTTTTAAGTTTATCAGGGTCAATGGCTACTTCATATTGCTTTACCATGCCGCCAAAGCTGCTTACATCGGCCACACCTTCCACGCTCAGGAGCTGACGCCGCACAATCCAGTCCTGGATATCCCGCAGGGCCATCAGGTCGTATTTGCCTTCATAGCCTGGTTTGGGCTTCACCACATACTGGAATATTTCCCCCAGGCCGGTAGTTACGGGCCCCAGCTGCGGATCTCCCATGCCCGGAGGGATCTGCGGACGCACCTGTGCCAGTCGCTCGCTGATCTGCTGCCGCGCCCAGTACACATCCGTATTGTCGTTGAATACAATGGTTACCAGGCTAAGCCCGAAACGGGAAAAGCTGCGCTGCTCAATAATGCCGGGCACATTCCGCGTGGCCTGTTCTATGGGAACGGTGATAAAACGTTCCACATCCGGCGCACCAAGGCTCGGCGCCGACGTGATCACCAGCACCTGGTTATTGGTGATATCAGGCACCGCATCAATAGGCAGGCGTGTTACCGAATAACTACCCCAGCCGATCAATGCCAGTACAAACAACAGGATGATCAGTTTATTCCTGACAGAAAAATGAATGATCTTATTTAACATGATTATCTATTGGGCTACATGAATACAACAGCATAATGGCCCGCAAATACAGCATACGCTGCACCTGCAAGGCACGCGCCGGTCAGTTAAATGGGATAACACATCCCAAAAACTTCCCGCATGCGGCCATAGGCGGCATTATACCGGTTTCAGAAAAAACAAAAACCTGAATTGTATGATATAGTTATGCCCGGGGAGGCTGGAAAATGCTGTGAGAAAGGAGACAAGGAGGTATCTCGTCATTTATTATTTTCCGTTTTACCGGTACCTGGGTAGGCACTTTAAACGATAATTGTGGTAAGATAGGTAAAATGCTTGGTGGCGTAAGCGTGAAAAAATATAAACAGGTTTTGAACGGTAACTCCATATCCTGCCTGTAATCCGCGTCATATGGCTGAGGATCCACGTAATGCATCCTGAAAAATGAGGCGATGGTAATGCCAGGGCTTTCACCCTTGTGCTTTATATAATGCTCCACCAGCAGCGGCAGTTTTAACACCTGCCCTGCCTCGGTAGTACCCAGCAGGTAGAGAGCCATTAAAAATATAGCGACGGCCTTTTTCACGCCCTAAAGTTATAAAAAAAAGTAAGACGGGAGTATTCATCTTCCGGGACTAACATATTAATACAAGAAAATATAGCCGATATACAAGTATAAGACAGTATTTAAAATACGAAAGCGTCTTACAACATAACATTGTAAGACGCTTTTTTTATACGGCAAACTTATGGGGCCTTCATTCGTTTTAAAACAAGCGCTTTTCTTCGCTTCCATCCGGTAATAACCGGGTCTTCATTTGTCAGTTTTCCTTTGGCATCTATTTGTCCCAGGCTTTTTGCCAATGCCTGGCTTAACTTTGCGGCTTTCCGGTGCGCTTTCATCCAGGTGGTCCTGGTTTGATGAACATTATCTTCCAGCGATTTTATCCCCTTGTTAATGGTATCCAGTTCTTTTTTATACGCCTTCTGCCGGCGGTAAATGATCATTAACCGGTTATAGGCAGCAATCGTGAGCGGGTCATTGGAAAGCGCCTCGTTATACAGGGCAATGGCGCCGGGCAGGTCATCTTCCGCCTCCAGCTGGCGTGCCTGTTCCAATAAGCTTTTATGGGAAATTTTCTCCGCCATGAAACGATGATTGTTAATCAGCTGCCACAAATTATATGCCCTTCTCTATGCGTTCCAAACGCCTTCGGCAGCAGTTTTCCGGGCGTATTCGGAGAAGTCGCGTGGGGCACGGCCCAGTGCGCGTTGCACGCCATCGCTGAGATGGGCGTTCCGGCCATCCAGTACTTCGGTAAATAAATAGGTGACCAGCCAGATGAAGTCATCCGGGATATTGTATTCAACAAGCATGGCTTTGTATTCTTCCACCGGTATAGCCTGGTATTGAATGGGTCTGCCTGCAGCGGTGGCAATTTCCTGGACGGCCTCTGCAAAGGTCATCATACGCGGACCGGTGAGTTCATACGCCTGGCCGTTATGGTCCTCTGTGATAAGCGCCGCAACGGCTACATCGGCAATGTCTTCCACATCAATAAACGGCTCTGCCACGTTTCCGGCCGGGAGCGCTACATGGCCGGCCAACAGTGGATCTACAAGGTATCCTTCACTGAAATTCTGGTTAAACCAGGCACACCTGACGATGGTCCAGCTGATGCCGCTGTTCATAACAATCTGCTCGCATGCCTGGGCTTCCTTTTCTCCCCGGCCGGAAAGCAACACTATTTTCTTCACACCGCTTTTTACAGCTGTTTGGGTAAGTGTACGTATTTTATCCACTGCGCCGGGAATGGCCAGATCCGGATGGTAGCTGAGATATACGGCGTCAATACCCTGTAAGGCAGGCTCCCAGGTGGTTTTATCTTCCCAGTCAAAAGAAGGGTCGGCAGAACGTGACCCGATACGTACAGGCCAGCCTTTTTCTTTGAGTTGTGCGGCTACCCTGCTGCCGGTTTTACCGGTGCCACCTAATACGAGTACGGTTTGTTTTGTGGTATTTGCTGTTTTCATGATCTATTTTTCTCAAAGCTACTATGGGGGTAAGCCGTAAAATAGAACAAAACCGACACCGCGATATTTTTTTGTAACAATGCGTGCAGCAACAGGTATGCTGCACGCATAGGTGTTTTGGTTAAAGGGGAACCTGGAGAAGTTTACATACTTCTTCATAGCTCATCTTCTTATAATCATAGCTGGCCATACGGGCGCCTGGCACACCGCCGGGAATAACAATATAACGGATCTTATTATTATTGGCAGGAGAGCCACCAGGTATAATATCACAGATCACCCTTATTTTATTTACAAACAAACCGTATTGAAAACGGTATTGGGTATCGGCGCCGCCGATATTGTAATAAATACTGGGCAGCATTTTAGCAATACCTGCACCATCCGGATCGGAAACAAATTTCATATACACGAGCACCGTGCCTCCGTCGATAATGGCCTGGGTTACCTGTTGTGCGGCAAGATCAAAGTAATAGGTTTTCTTGCCGACGCCAACGGAAGTGCTGGAGTGCATCCACGGGCTGGTATCTACCCAGTTGGAGTACATTACATTGGCAGTACCTGCCGGGCCGGCCGGACCGGTATCACCCGTTTTACTGCAACTTACCAGTAATAATATGCATACGCCTGCCAGCATTGTGATGATATTTTTCATACAAATTTGTTTTAACAGGAATGTTGATTAACCATTAGAAAGATTGATACCTGTTTCGATTAGTTTTCCGGCCGAAGTGAGTAAGGCGGTTTTCAATGAATCCTGCCGGATGAATTCAGCCGCCTGTTTAAATTCCAGGCCAATCACAAAAAGATCCAGTTCATCAAATTTTGGCCGGGGTGGTACTTTTTTTGGTGGCGGGCAAAGTTCATCTGTTATGTCGTATATAAACTTGCTTCCACCGGAGTGATCTGAGGAACCATTGGCACTTTCACCGCTATATTGTATCAGTTGTGCCTTGTCTATCACTTCCTGCGCAAAGGAGCGGGCAAAAGTTACTTTCCAGGGCACAGGACCGGGTCGCAGCCAGGGGTCGGGTACCGGACCATATTGCCAGGGTTCCGGATGAGGGCCAGCCCACGGTTGCGGTCCGGGGCCATTAATAATTTCCCATAGCCTGGCATCACGTTGAGCCATGTAAGTTAAGAGGCTGCTTTTCCAGGCATTCCGTACCAGGGGGCCAAAAGGCCAGGGGTGAGGATCAGGGTCTTCCGGATTAGGATAGGAACCATATCCTTTTACATACCGGCTGGCAAATGAAGACAGTTGTTCAGACCGGGAGGTTGCTGTGTTTTCCATTGCAGTATTTTTTGGAGTCAGAGGATTGTTGCCGGCACGCCGGCTCATGATATTAGTCGGGATAACAAGCAGAAAGGGGAACAACCATTACCGGTTTTTTTTCAGGAGCACAGGTATCAGTGCCAGCCCCACAGCGATGGCCACTACTATCCACCATATCGACACCCCGCTGCGGGAACGGGTTTCCGGCACCGGGGCGGCATCTCCCACCAGGATACTTGCTGCCCAGAAATAAGGCAGCCGGCTGCCTTTATCGTTGTTTGCGAGAAACTGCAGCTTGGCCTGTTGCAGGGCCACATCTTTACGCAGACCGCTTTGCAGCAGGCGATGGAAGTTTTCAGTCAGTTCGTAGGTCGCTTCATTATCGATCTGCCATAAGGAAGTAACAATAGCGGGGATGCCGGTAAGCGTAAATCCACGCGCAAGACTTAACACTCCTTCTCCCCTTGCCTGCACGCCGGCGCCGGATTCACAGGTAGATAATATAATGAGAGCAGTGACCGTATCCTGCAATAATTGTATTTCCGGGAGATATAATGCAGAATCTGCAAAGTACAGCACCGGGTCTTTATCGGGGCTGCCGGCGCTGGCATGTGAATACAGCTGCACAATACTGCTGTTGGGCAACTGCTCCAGGAAATGTTGCCTCGTAGCGGCTTTCCCGGAAAGATTATATACGGCGGCGTAATTTTTTTTGATCTGCAGCAGCGATTCATCTGCCCCATATAGCGGTTGTTGTTGCAGGTATGCGGCATAGTTTACGGGGGCAATGCCCAGTAAACTATGCGCCGCGGCGGCTCTCTCCGGCCGCAGCTTCATAAGGGAGCCGGCTGCATAGGTATAGCTGAATGCAAATTGCTTCAGGAGGAAACTGTTAGGGTCTGTACTGTCCGACAACAATACTTCAAACGGCAACAGGTATTCATCCGGGGAGATGATGACGCTTCCGCCGCGGAGTTGCAGCGGCGCAAACAGTTGCCGGTACAGGCGGTTGGCCAATACACAATACCGCTGGTGTTGGGTGTTTAACAGGGAAGGACTGGTGCATAGCTGCATCAGTTCCTTCACTTCCCGGCTGTTCCAGGCAGCTT
Organism: Chitinophaga ginsengisegetis; assembly: GCF_900168065.1. Classification (GTDB taxonomy): domain Bacteria; phylum Bacteroidota; class Bacteroidia; order Chitinophagales; family Chitinophagaceae; genus Chitinophaga; species Chitinophaga ginsengisegetis. The sequence continues at coordinate 1,438,791 of NZ_FUZZ01000001.1, forward strand.
TCAGCAGGCGGCTGTTGCCGGCAGAAATACCAAGCACAAAAGTGGTACTGTCTGTTGTAAAGTAAGTCACCAGTGTTTCTCCATGTGCCAACAGCTTTTTTCGTATATCCGCTACCGTATACACGGCCGTATCATATTTATACTGGTAATAAGCGGGATGTGCTTTTTCCAGGTTTTTAATAAAGCGTTCCAGCGCATCCCGTGCGTTGAGCAGCCGGCGGTAGGTGGCCACGTAAAGCGGCGCATCCGGGGAAGTGGCCTCCAGCTGCTGTTGCAGGGTTACTGTCTGGATGCGCAGTTGTTGTTCCTGTGCAATATCTGCTGCCGACAGGTACTTCCTGGCGCCCAGCTCATTGAGTTTATCGTTGAGTAATACCGCGCGGCTTTTTTCAAAGAAGTGGAATGCCGAGGGGATGTCCTGTAGCAGGTAACAGGTTTCGATGGCCTTCTGATACATCGTTCTGGTGCGGTTACGCCAGAAAAGCCGGGAAGGATCGCCATATTGTTTCCACCGCATCTGGTCAACGGATATATCCGCTGCACGGAATGCATTCAGCGCATAGCGCAGCCACACCGTATCACCGTCAGACCGGAATAATGCCAGCAGGGATTCGCCTTTATTACCGAGCAGGGTAGATACAAAATAGTCATTGGCCACATTGCGCAGCATATGATAGCCGGGGTTGCTTTGCAGGGCAGTATCTTTAAAATGAAGCGGCAGGGCGTTGAGCCCCTGTTGGTAGTAGGATAATGCTTTGCGGTACCGGCGCAGTTTCCAGCATGCGTAGCCAATGTTATTATATACGCCTGCTAATACGTATGGGTCACCGGATTTTTGTGCAAACTGTATCCCTTCCCGGTAATAGCGGAGCGCTGTGCCAGCGTTCTTTATATCTTCTGCATAAAGATTACCGAGATCCAGCGTATTGCGGGCGCATTGATCCCAGCGTTGTTGTTCACGGTTTGCCTGTAATGCGTGCTGATACCAGGCAACGGCTTTACCAAATTGTTTTTCTTTTCCGAGGATACTGGCATAAATAGTATAACAGGCCACCTCGTGTGCCGGTGGGGCATTTGCGGGTAACAGGCGCAGGGCGTTCCTGATAACCGTTCCTGCGCTGGTATCGTCTACCGCGAGCAGGGATTGGGCTTTCTGGGCCAGCAGGGCTACTTCAGACATGGTATCCTGTACACTCCGCGCCACCAATATACCAAGATCGGCGGTTTCTACGGCCCGGCGGTAATCGCCGGTGCCATACAGCGAAAACGTTTTGGCTTCAAAGGCCATCAGTGCAATAGCCGTTTTCCCGGGGTACTTCAAACCTATGATGATGCAGCTGTCGTAGTAGTAATGTGATTCAGGGTACAGGTGCAGTTTGTTGTAGAACAGGCCCAGGTTGAAATAGCTGTTGGTGAGGAATGCTTCCTGCCTGGCCTTTGCGGTGCGGTTCACCGCTATGGCTTCTTTTGTATAACGCAGTGCATCCGGCCAGTTTCCTTCGAGATGACAGAGATTCCCGATACGGTGTACAATGCGCGCGTATATACTGTCTTTCTGCGAAAAGCATTGCTGGTAAAGGGCTAGCAACGAATCGAGTTGTTTTATCTTCTCCTTGTCCGGCAGGTTGTTTTCTTCTATGGCTGTAATCCTGTTTACAAATATTGCTGCCGGCGGGCATTGAGCGATGGCATAAAAATAACTTAGCAGGCAACCTGTTATCAACAGTTGCCTGCGCAAGATCTTTTTTATGAAGTTTACCTGCGTACAGGAATGCATATCTTATTAATGGTGCCTGATATATCTTCCTTTATTCACCTGCCCTGCCAGCTTATCTGAAACAATTACATCCGTACCGAGGTCTGTTATAAAGTGCTGTTCCTTCAGGCCCGGTGCAAATAATGCTGTCTTGCAAAGGGCGGCAATTTTCCCGGTAGCGATAGCCGTGGCAAAGGACGAACCTGAAACATACTGTGGCTGGCTCAGCACAAAGGGTACTTTGAATTTCAGGAAACCATCTTCCGTTTCATCTGCCCGCACACCTAGATCCACAAATCTGGCGGAGTAGTTTTGGGTAGCACTTACTGCGGTATCGTTGGTGGTAGTAACCACCAGGATGTTGTTATCGCCAGCGCCCAAACAGGCTGGATAAAAATGATGTACATCGAGGTTGCGCAGGTCCGCGGGTTTGATACCTACGTGCATGGCGCTGTCGTCTGCATCTGCCATGCGGTTGCCAGCCGCGGTTACAAAGAGGATACCTTTGTCTGCGAGCATCTTCGTGATCACGGAATCAAGCGGTTCATAGGGCGATGGCAGGTTATACTGACTGTAATAACCCCAGCTGGCATTGATGATATTGGCATGTTTATCCGCCGCATAACAAATAGCACAGATAATATTAAACAGGTCTCCTTCTGCGTTGGCATTATGGGTTTTCAGGATCATCAGCTGCAGGGCGTTGGTGTTATCGCGCTGAAATTCATTGATGATAAACAATGCCACCCGTGTACCGTGGCCATCGCGGCTGTCGTCCGCGGTTTGATTGGTGCTGTCTACAAAGTTCCAGCCATTGATATCATCTGCCAGGCAGTTTTTATCGTCGTCTGTATTGTTGGACTGTTCGTCCGGATTTTTCCAGAAATATTGCTGGTTACTCAGCAAATTCGGATCTATACCGGTATCCAGGATGGCTACACGCACTGTATCATTTTTGTGCCGGAAGGGAGGAGGAAACGCCAGTTTTGTTTCCAGCCTGTTGTAGGGTGTTGCCGGGTTTACTTCAGGTGGCGCACTGATGATATAATTCTGGGTATAATAAGCCAGGCTGTCTTCTCCCACGCCTTTTGAGCCGGGGTTGGAAGTGGCGCCGCCTTTTACAGGTTCGGCGTGTACATAGGTTTCTATCTTTGGCGCATTCCATAACTCTACCTGGTGATCGCCACAGTTGTCACAACGATTGATAGTGATTTTACCGGTATCTATCCCGTAATCTTTCATATTTTTTTTGATGCTGATGCGTTGCTCCGCGGTAGGCGGTCGCCTGAAAAACAACACCAGCTGGTTGTCGTGGTAACGGGGCGCCCTATACGGACTATCAACGCCGGGGATCCGGGATACAGGCCCTTTTGCGCGGGGGCCACAGTATCTTACCAATAAAATAATAATGATGATGATACAGAGTATCAGCAACCATAAAAGGGGGTTAAACTTACGAGGTTTCATGGTGATATATTTTTAAGCCATTCATCTGCGGGTTTATTACCTGGCAACTGGTTGCTGCGTACCTCTTCCAGCAGTGTCCTGGCCTGTTGCCGGTCGCCGGGACCATTGCGTTGCAGCAGTGCCAATGCCTTATAAAAAGGGCCGGGGTTGGCATACAGGGGGTACTGTATCAACCGGTTAAACTGTACAATAGCGGCATCGTATTTCCCGGTAACGAGATAAACCAGCCCGAGATATTTTACCGCATCCGGTGTACCGGGTTCCTGTTTGCTGAGAGCGGTAAATATGGCTTCCGCCTGTTGATAGTCTTTATTGTTGTAGGCGGCAATACCACTTTGCAGGCTATCGCTGCCACTGTGCATGGTAGTGCCCAGCTGTTGCAGGTGTTCTTTAATATACCGCGACGACAGCTGCTGAACAGAAGGCGTGCTGAAAAAGATCCACCAACCTGCCAGCGCCAATATACCGGTGAGTACAGCCGCCGCGAGATATAATGTTATGCGGCGCACCTTTGCTTTGGGAACAGTTGTGGCGGCAAGCGCCTGTTGCTTCTGGTCCTGCAGCTGTGCTTTCAGGGTAGCGCGTGCGCTCAGGTAAAAGGCTACTTCCTGTGCAAAGTCATTGTCCGATACGCAGCGGTCTGCGAATACCTGTTTTTCTTCTGCAGATAAAGCGCCGGTAAAATAATCATCTATATAGTCTGATATCTCACTCATAATTCCGGTTAAAGGCTCCTATTTTTTCTTTCAGTTTATCCATACATCTGCGCCTGCTTACCTTTACCACGTCTGCCGAATTGTATTCCAGCATAGCAGCGATTTCGCGGTCGCTGTAACCATCTTCAAACAACAGCAATACCTGCTTACATTTTTCGCCTATTTCCCGGAGACCTTTCTCCAGCAGGGAGCGGTTGCTGTTGTCGATGAGCTGTTGCACAACACTACGGGCATTGTCGGGCAGCATCATGATCAATGTATCAAGATGATGGGTTTGATGTACCTTCTCTTTATTAGTCGTGCTTTTTCGTTTAAGGTCAACACATTTATTGGAAAAAATCTGGTAAGTATAGGATTTTAACGAAGATCTGCCTTCAAAGCGGTTATACACGATATTATCTATCACACTGATAATGGTATCAGAGTAGGCGCTGGCGCTGTCTTCTTCCGTCAATCCGTATTTGCGTGCTCCTTCCCGGGTGAAGTAATGGAATGTATTATACAGCTGTTCTTCATAAGAGCGCCTTTGGTGGCCTCCCTGCCGCAGTCCGGCGAGAATTTCCTGTTCCTGACCATTGTATGCCGATAAGGGTATCATAAAATGAGTAAAAGCGCAGAATGGGTTTTACCCAATTTACAGAAAAAAAAGCCAAATCCCTGTTTCCTTCCGGGTATTATTGCCGACTAATTATACAGCACACAAACAGTTCCCCACATCCGGCTTCCGCCGGAACGTTGTTAACTCCAAAAATAAAGGGCCGGCATCTACTCCCGGCCCTTTCTCTTTAAAGCAATACCTGTAATTCGTTTACATCAGATCTTTATGTTTCTGCCCCCACTTTTCGAGGTGTTTGATGATGGGTTTCAATTCGTACCCGATAGGGGTTAGTTCATATTCTACCCGTGGTGGCACTTCTGTGTAAACGGTTCGTTTCACAATTTTGTTTTCCTCCAGTTTCCGCAGCTGCAGGGTCAGCATTCGTTCCGTTATGTTGGGCAACTTCTTCTTCAATTCACCGAATCGGAGTTTTCCGCCTATCAACCAGGAACAAATTACCAACGCCCATTGTCCGCCAATAATGTTTGCGGCATAAGCTTCTGAACATTCATCGGCCAATGCCTGTTTGTTGGCAAAGTTTGTGGATGTTTCTTTTATCTTAGACATTACTTACATTTTTTATAGTACGTTACATTGGGTTGCTACCCCACAAAATTAAGGCTATGCATTTTATCTTTGCGTCAAATAATTTTAAGCTTTGATAAAATGAAGACATTAGTAATCATCATCCATCCTGATATGGAAAATTCGGTTGTTAACAGGAGATGGATGGAAGAATTAAATAAATTTCCCGAGAGATATACAGTTCACCGGTTGTACGAAGTCTATCCTGATGAAAAAATTGACGTAGCAGCTGAACAAAAACTGGTAGAGCAATATGACAAAATTGTATTTCAGTTTCCATATTACTGGTTCAATTGTCCGCCGCTTTTCAAGAAATGGCTGGATGAAGTTTTGACTCACGGATGGGCCTACGGAAGTAAAAGCGGTTATAAGGTTTCGGGAAAGAAAATTGCCCTGGCTATCTCATTGGGAGTGGATGAACATGAATATGGCCCAACAGAAGTATACAAATATACCCTGGAAGAATTAACCCGTCCATTTGAGCTGACTTTTGAATATATAAAAGCCGATTACAAACCGCTGTTTGCATACTATGGGATTGAGTACAATTCTTCTGCCGAATGGATTGAAAAAAGCGTTCCCCTGTACCTGGATTTCTTAAATGCTTTATAAAAATCTTACTGATTGCTCCGGGTTTAATACTCATTTTCCGCAGGGTATTAACCCGGAGCTCCTTGTTATTTCAATGCTTTTTTGGGGAAGCCGGTATATTATTTCTGTCAACTTATTATATTTACCCTCAATTACCCAACCGCTGCTATCCCGAACTGCTCATGAAAAAAACTATTACCCGCGGAAACATGTTCCGTCAGCTGAAGGCTGACCTCGGAGGTAAGGACTCTTACCGCGGGGTTACGCTTACCTATACGTGGCTGGCAAATCAGTTTGGTCACTTCTCTCTGGGGTTTATTCCCGCTTTCATTTTATACCTGGTGCTGAAAAACCGCATGGAGGAAACACGTGCCGCACTTACCGCCGCCTGGAGCATCAGCGCCGTATGGCTGGTATTTGAGGCCATCAACTTCCTGTGGCCACTGACCTTTGGGAAAAAAGGCGGTGTAAAGTCTTATATATTTCAGCCTGCCTGGGGAAATGTGGCTTTTGATACCATCACCGACCTGTTGTTTTTCTGGCTGGGCGCATTTTTTTGTTCCCTGTTATGCAGAGATACCACGGTGGCCAGAGTGGTAGTTATAGTAACTGCCGCTTTACTTGTGTATCCTACCTATTACTGGTACCTCACCAAAATGTACCTGCAAACACCCGGCTATCCGTTTCAGTTTCGGCTGAGCCAGTGGAGTACAGAGCAGATTGCCCCGGAAGATATTGATCTGATCAGGCGTTTCCTGGACAGCAATACACAGGGCATGCACCTGTTCCTGTTTGGACCCAAGAACAGCGGCAAAACAAGTTTGAGCGTGGCCATAGCTACCGAGTTATCCATCCGTCACTATTCCGCGGTGTATACGTCTGCCATGAAGCTTTACTGCATGTTTTATGAACAGGACGATGACTCCACCGCCGATGTGCTGTGGACCTGGCGCAAAGCTTCCATACTGGTGATTGATGATATTAACCCCGGCAACCCGGTGAAGGAAGATCTGATCACATCCGACCGCTTCCTCAGCTTTGTGGATGGCTCCTCTACCAACGACATTAACAGGACCGCACTGAAGGATACCAATGTTATCTGGGTGTTGGGCAATGACGATCAGGACCGTAAACTATCTGCCACCTGGCAAAACATGCTGCACAGCATAGGGGTGGAACGGGAAAAGATGCTTTCACTCAACCTGGAGCGGTATGTCCGGAAAAACAAGGCGGCTAAGGCAGAATATGATTTGCAAATGCAAAGCTGATGAGATGGGTCAGGCTTTTTACGTTGAAACGTTTATACATCGGTAAAATCCTCTTTTCGATAGCCGACTGCGATACGCCAAACCGGGCGGCAATTTCCTTGAAGGAATAACCCTCAGCCACCAACGAAAGGGCGTCTTTCTCTTTTTCAGAGATGGCGTAATACCGGAACAGCTGCTTGTTCAGCTCCTCTTCAAACTCGGATTTTTCCGGTCCGTATGCGGCATAGCGCATCACGTTTCCGAATTTAATGCTCTCATTTTTCTGGGAGTGGCCAATGATGCTGGTCACCTTCCCCTGTTCTGTGGTAAATACGCCCACTTTGCTGATGAGGGGTACCGGCGTACCGTTTTTATGGATCTTTTTTAGTTCGATAGTAAAGCTGTATGGTTCATCGCCAATAAATTTATTGTGCAGGAACATCAGGGCTTTATCGTTCAGTTCATTGGAAAAAGGGGCATATTCGGGTGCAGTGATATTTACAATGGTGAGCATGCTGATTTCATTATCCGCATAGCCGAGCAGTTCCTCCCAGCCATCAGCATACAGCATCTTATTTTCTTTAAACGAATAAATATAGATGGCTTCATCCGCAAACCGGCGGATCGTATTTTTAAAATGCAATGCCTCCGGGCTGGTCAGATCAGCCGGAACATCAGTTATAAATCCTTTCGAGTAACTACCAAACGCCAACTTATCAGGATGCATCTTTTTGATCGTAAAAATAATAAAGAATCGCATAACCTGCGAATTTTCGCAGTTGATTGCCTGGTTTCCGCGCTATACTTTTGCCCCTGTAATACAATCCTTTACGGATTAACAAGAAGAATAGCTGATGGCCTTTTATCCGGAGATCCCATCAAACACATGCCTGGCAACGGTTTGTAATAATGATGGCATCTCGGTAACACCCCAATTTTAGTTTTTAATAGTGTGTCTTAACGTCGTTGTTCGTAACCCGGCCCCATCAATAAATACAATGTTCCCCAGACCGGTGCAGTAATACAGAGCTGCACCGGTTTTTTCTTGCATGGAAAATGCATTATTCCTTCTCCGCCCGGAAGGTACCATTGGGCTGAATGGAAGTTAACGCCACCACTTTGTCTTTATCATCCCTGATAAACTTTACTTTAAACTCTTTCAGCCCCTTAATACGGAAAGTACTGTTATCGATCGCTTCCAGCGTATACACCGGTTGCCCGGGCACCACCATTGTGAGCACCTGGGTATCCGATAGTTTGATCTGGATAGGCACGGAAGCCAATTTGTAGGCGCCCACAAACGGCGCCAGTGAGGCGGCCGATAATACCACCTGTTGCGGCACACGGTCAAATATCACCGGATCGCCGGACGGGTCGTAGGCAAAACTCAGCCGGTCAATTTCCCCGCTGTTATTCATGAGGAATTGTACTCTTACATTCGACTTATACTTTACATCAATCACGCTGTCTGCAGCATCATAAGGAGAGAAAATGTTATAGTCTTCCTGGTTCAGGTACCACGTTACATCAGGGAATGTGGCAAACAGGGAATCTTTCTTCACAGAAATTTCAAAGTTACCATAAGCATCATTTTTAAACACCCCGGCAAACGCTGTCACCGGGTGTGTAGCAGCATGCGGCTTAAACGCTGAATCCCTGGACGGCGCAGGATCATCCTCTTTTTTACCGGGCTTATTTTTAGATTTGGTGTCGGCCACAATGCCCAGCAGCCGGTCGGTGATCAGGTTCGTCACCTTTGTAGGAATGGCGGAATTATTCTGATTGCTCAGCACCACAATACCAATACTATCTGTTGGATAGAAGGTAGTCAATGCGGTGAAGCCATCTATATTCCCGCCGTGCTCCACGCGATAATGACCACGATAAGAAAGCAGCATCCAGCCAAGTCCGTAATTGGCAAACTGGATATACGGTGTTTGCTTATCCGGTTCACCGCCCGGAATCACCATCTGGGAAGAAATGGCCTCTTTCACATAATCTGCCGGGATGATTTCTTTCCCGTGGTACTTCCCGCCATAGATCCAGGTGATGAGCCATTTCGACATATCCATTACCGTGCTGTTGATGGCGCCGGCCGGCCCCATTGCCACTATGGGGTGATACTTCATTTCCTTAATGCCGTTTTCCTTACTGAACTGGTATCCGCGCGACGGCTCGTCCGCAGCCGCCAGGGCAATAGTACCGATGGAAGATTCGCTCATGCCCAGTGGCTGAAAAATGCGGCTGGTAATATTCTGCTCCCACGACTGTCCCGTTAACCGCTCTGCTACCATTCCCTGCACCATAAACATAAAGTTGTTGTATTGCCAGCGGGCGCGTAAAGGCGCATTGGGTTTCATGAAGTGCATGCGCTTCAGCAGCGAGTCTCTCGAATCCGTTTCAAAAAGATACCATGCCAGGTCGTAACGGGAAAAACCCGTGCGATGGCACATCATATCACGCAAGGTAACCTGGGTATTGAGATAGCTGTCGGCAAAATCCAGTGCGGGCAGATAGGTCGTTGCCGGTTTATCAAAATCAACCTTCCCTTCCTGGCGCAGGTCGCCGAGTAAGGCGCTGGTAAATGCTTTGGTACAGGAGCCAATGGCAAAACGGGTATGCGCGGTAACCGGTAATTTACGGGTCATGTCCCGGTAGCCAAAGCCTTTTGAAAATATCACCTGGTCTTTTTCCACTACCGCTACCGCAAAGCCGGCGCCCTGCGCTTCCTGCAGAATATCTGTCAGGGCAGCGTCTATCTTTTCAAGCTTGTTATTTTTTGCGGGAGATTGGGCAGTGGCTACTGCCGCCATAGTTAAACAACACAGGCAGGAGATCCACCTGTTAATGATAGGTACTGTCATCGGGTTACTTTATTACCCTATAAGATTACAGTAAATAACCGGATTTAACAAGATAGGTTTTTAACAGATGTCCCTTGATGCGTTGGACGACTATACCGTAAGCCCGCTTTTTTCACCCGCGGAAAAAGCGCTGCTCGACTATGTAACAGAACTTACCAGGGATAAAACGGTAAACCCTACCACTTTCAGCCGTTTGCCGGAGTATTACTCTGATCGCCAGATCTGTGAAATTGTTTGGCTGGTGGCCAGCGAACATCTTTATAATATTACCAACATCGGGTTGAACATCCATTCCGATATGCTGTGTGATATCAGTAAAAGAAGGTCCTGATGCTGCTCCCCGCTGCATTGCCGGAAACGTAATTTCCGGCAATGCAACTAATTTCCGGACAATGACTATTTTTATGATCTATGAATCTTCATGCTATCAAAACGGTCCTTGTCCTCGGCGCCAATTCCGATGTGGCCAAAGAAGCAATATTACTGTACCTGGAAAAAGGCTATCATGTTATAGCTGCTTCGCGCAGCACAGGCGACATCGCATCATTTATGAAAGCCAGGAACGTAGCTGATCAGCAACTGACCATCTGCTATTTTGATGCCACCGCTTTTTCCGGTCATGCAGAATTCTATGCCGGCCTGCCCGCCAAACCTCATATCGTGGTATACGCTGCCGGATTCCAGGTAACCAACGAACAGGCACTGGTAGATTGGGAAGGCAGTTACCGGATGATCAATGTGCATTATGCCGGCGCGCTGTCTATTCTTAACCTCATTATCACAGACAAAGAAAACGATCACCTGGAAAGAATCATCGGGCTATCGTCGCTTTCCGGCGTACGCGGACGCAAGAGTAACTTTGTATATGGGAGCACCAAAGCTGCATTCACACAGTATCTTGCAGGACTGCGGCAATATCTCTTCTCCAGGAAAATTATTGTTAATGTAATTATAGCAGGATATATCCGCAGTAAAATGACCGCCGGACTTGACCTTCCTGAATACCTGCTGATGGAGCCTTCCTTTATTGCACAGAAAATAGTGAATGCCGGGAATCGCTTTGCCATTGTGCCGGGAGCCAAATGGAAGATCATTTACCAGGTGCTGAAATATATGCCGGAGAAGCTGGCCGCCCGGCTACCCTAGATGTACCTCGTCTATTTTACCATCTGTGAGATGAATAGTGCGGTCCGATCTTTTGGCTATGTCTTCATCATGGGTTACCATTAATATCGTTTGCCCGTTTTCTGCTGATAATTTTTTAAAGAGATCGAATACTACTGCAGCATTATGGCTATCAAGATTACCGGTCGGTTCATCTCCCATAATGATCAACGGTTCGTTGATCAGTGCCCGCGCAATAGCCACCCGCTGCTGTTGGCCACCGGAAAGCAATGATGCCCGCTTATGCGCCTGGTCGGCTACTCCGAGCAATTTAAGGAGTTCATTCGCACGATGCTCTATTTCTGAAGATGAATATCTTCGTAGTTTAAGTGCAGGCAACATCACATTCTTCAACACGGAAAATTCCGGTAACAGGTAATGAAACTGGAATACAAAACCAATGTGATGGTTCCTGAAATCAGCGAGCCAGGGATTACTTTTTCCCTGCATTTCTTCCTGGTTAATACGGATGCTGCCTTCAAAAGCAGTATCCATGGTAGACAGCAGGTATAGCAGCGTGGATTTGCCACTGCCGGATTTCCCTGTAATAGCAACGAATTTTCCTTTTTCTATCTCAAAACTCACATCATTCAGCACCTGCATCTTTGCGGGTTGCAGGAAATATTTATTTACATGTTTAACGGAGATCAGGTTCATGGTTTACCCTCTTAAAATAGTGATAGGATCTACATGGGCTGCTTTGCGCGATGGTAGGTAGCCGGCGAGCGCAGTGGTCAGAATGCCAAAAGAAAAACCGGTGGTATAATACACCGCGTTGAAACTTACCGGCAAATGATCCAGCGTGATCATGACATCGCTTTTGTATGGCATTTTTGAAATACCATAGGCACAAAGAAAGCCAAACAACAATCCCAGCAATGCGCCGATAATACCAATGATCAACGCCTGTATCAAAAAGATCCACCGGATATCCGCATCGGAAAACCCCATCGCTTTAAGGATGGCAATGTCCTTCATTTTTTCATAGATCATCATGGTGAGGATGTTGAAAATGCCAAACCCTGCTACCAGCAATATGGTGATGGCTACGCTGTATACAATCATCTTCCGGAGTGCGTCGCCTTCCAGGATAGCAGAGTTATCCTGTTTCCAGTCGGACCCCTGGAAGCCATATTTCGTTTGCAGTTCCTTTGACAATGCGGGCGCCAGCTCCATGTCATGCAGTTTGATCTTTATATCGGTGATGTATGCAGCGGGCACGCCGAGGAAACGTTGCACGGTATTAAGACTGGCATAGCTTTGTTGTTTGTCGATATCGGTCATGCCGGTTTTAAAAATCCCTACCACGGTAACATAAAAGGAGTTTCCTTTTTCTGTTGTGAGTGCGAACCGGTCGCCCGTTTTTACATTCAGCCGTTTGGCAAGCCCGATGCCCATTACCAGGCTGTTGGGCATGGTAGATAATTCATGAAAACTACCATCCACCAATTTGGCCTGCAGGTTAAACAACGAATTCTCTGCTTCAAATTCAATCCCGTTGATGATACCATTGATAGCGCTGGAACCCATCCTGTAAAATACCTGTGCGTTGACAGCGCCGGAGACTGCACGGATACGATGGTCCTGTTGCAGCATTTGTACAATCTGCTTTCCATCTTTCAAACTCAGTAAAACATCTTTTGGTTTTACGTGATCTACTATATTTACCGCGTGTGTTTGCACCTTATCGAGGATGGTACCTGGCGTGGTTTGTACTTCGTTGTACAGCCGCAGGTGTGGCGATTGCTCAAAGGCTACGGCCTTAACAAAATCATTGGAGCCCTGGATAAAGCTCACCATAAATACAAACATCGTGATCCCGAAAGTAACGCCTATGGTGGCAATAACGGTTTGTTTCAGCCTGGTGCGCATATGCGTAAGCGCAATAGATGCTGTGAGCTGTATGTCGGTTAGCAATTTCATGGCTTACTCTTTTTTTGCGATGATATCCCCGGCGTGTAGTCCGCCTGTTATTTCCACCCACTCGCCGCTTTTTGTATGAGTGGTGATATGCGTCTTCCGCCATTCCTTTCCCTGTTGCAGGTATACGCTGTCGCCTTTCAGCAGGTAATCGGCGGGGATCATTAGAGCGCGTATATTTTCCCGGATGATGATATTGGCTTCTACCGACGACTGTGGATAAAATGCATTGCTATCCAATACTGCGGCTTCCACCTGGAAACTCCTGCTTTCTTTCTGCAATACCGGAATAATTTTATTGATGGTGGCGGCAAATTGCTTACCGGCATACACATCTGTTTCAAAATATACTTTCTGCCCGGTTTTAATTTTGCTGATATCCCTTTCGTCTACCAGTAGTTCCAGTTTAAATTTGCCGGGCAGGCCAATCATCATTACCGGGTCGTTGAGCGGCGCAAGCTCTCCTTCTTTCAGGTATACTTTAAATACGCTCCCATCTACCGGGCTTTTCAGTACTTTTCCTTCCCTCACCTGGTTGTTTGCTGCCAGTTGTTCGCGTGTTTGCAGCAGTTTATCCGCCAGGGCATTTTTTTGTGCGAGATACTGCTGTTGTAATGAACGGTAGGTATGTAAACTGTTAGCTGCTTCCAGCCGTGTTTGTTCCGCATCCTTTTCCGCAACGGCTTTATCTTTTGCGAGATCGGTATATCGTGCGGCGTTCAGGTTATCGGCTTCATACTTTTGCCGGGCCTGTTCAATCCGTTCTTTTAATTCGTTGAGGGTGGCGGAGCCGTCTTCCGCATTGCTGCCGGCCAGTGCTACCTGGCGGTGGAGTATATCCGATTGTGTAAGCTGACTGGGCGTACCCAGCACTGCCAGTACCTGGTCGCGGTTTACGGCATCGCCTTCTTTTACTTTTACCTGCAGGAGAAGGTCGGCGCTGTTGGATTTCAAGAAATAATAAGCCTGGGGCATGATTTCCCCGGATGCGTATACGGCTTCATTGAGGGTACGTTGCTGTACGGTATAAACGGGTATTTTTTCTTTGCAGGCGGTTGCCAGGATGGCTATTCCTGCTGTTAATAAAAGCTTTTTCATGCAGGCTTATTTATTTTGTAAGTAATTTATTTCTGTATAGTGTCTGAAAAAATCCATCCTCGCATCGTTCAGTTGTTCCTGTGCTTTGTAGAGATCTGTTTGTACTTCTTTCAGCTGGATCATATCGATGATGCCTTTATTAATTTTCAGCGTGGTAAGTTGTTCATTTTCTGTGGCGAGGTGGATATTTTCCTGTTGCAGCTGGATATTTTTGGCAGCTTGTTCCAGTAGTACTTTTCCCTGCCGGTATTTTTTTTCCTGTTGAGATGTATAACTTTTGAACTGCTGATCAGCGGCTTCCCAGCGGGCTTTCTGGCTGCGGGGCTGATAGGCGATCCTGCTGAGCGACAGTGGCATACTGAGTTGCAGGCCCACAAAGCCTACAGTAAACCACGGGGAGCGGGTAATGAAACTGGTTTTATCGCCAAAACCCAGTTGCTCCCAGGTGCCTTTGATATGCAAGCTTGGGTAGATGGCCGATAAGGAAGAACGGTAATTTTGCTGCGCTACTTTTACTTTAGATAACTCCGCTTCATAATCCGGCAGCTGTTCGCCGTTGAACCCGGTGATGGCCAGTTCCGGTAATTCGCCGGATGCGGCCACCGGCAGCGTTTCTTCCAATGGAAAGCCCATCCAGAATTTCAGGTCCAGGTAGTTTTGCTGCAAGGTGGCAACGGCTTCCAGATGCTCCACCTCCCGGTTTTTCAGCAGGGTGGCCGATTGGTTCAGCACAATTTTATCGATCAGTCCTTTATCAAACTGGCGGCTGATCAGCTGGTGGATGTGTTGATAATTTTCCTGGAGATGAGTGGTAACGGCAACATATTCCTGTTGTTGCTGTACGCTGTACCAGGCAATGCGTACATTCCTGAGCAACGTTTTCAGCAGGGAGTTGTACTCCGCCTGTGCGCCCTGTTCCTTCAGGCGGGCGAGTTTGATGCGTTGCCAGGTTTGTATGTCTACCAGCGGCAGGTCGGCATCCACACCGTAGCTGCCCATCCAGGGGGTTCCCATTCTAACGGGGATAAAAGTACCGGCGGGTTGGTTCACCAGCTCCCCGGGAAATACCTGTACGGGAATTTTCCAGTAGTTGTCTATTTCTCCTTTCAATGTTATCTGCGGCGTGAGTTGGGCGGCAGCTGCTTTGCGGTCTTGTGTGCCGGCTTGTACCAGCTGCTTTTGTGAGAGGATGTCCTGGTTATGGCTGGTGGCGTATTCCAGGCATTTTTCAAGGGTCCATTGCGGAGAAGTGCTGTTTACGGGCATGCTTTGCCCGGCTGCTATCCTTACATGGAGAGCCAGTAACAGCAACAGGCTGACTGTTTTCATCTGATATGCTTGTATTTCTTTTAGTTCTGAATCAAAAGAACTAAAGTTGGCAAAAAAAGAGGTTTATTTTTGCTGTTGTTTTAATTCAATGGTTCTTTTCCATCGTTCCAGGATCAACGGAATTTCAAACAACATCATCTTGTACAGGTCTGATACTTCTTTCAGTTCTTCGTTAAATGCGTCATCTACCTTTCTCGTGGCCCTGATATCATCCATTATGGTATAAAACTGCTTTATCTTTTCAGAGATGTGATCTTCACTGAACATGGTTTTCACATTCACGGAGAAATACCGCTTACGCTGTCCACCAATGGTTTTGGCGTCTACCATCTTTACCGACTCCAGCATTTTGAGCGCATTGGAAACGGCGCTTTTACTCACGCCAAAGTAATTCACCATTTGCTCAAAGGTTGCCTGGTGCTCTTCACTCAGCATCAGGTATATAAATACCCTTGCCGCCACCGGGGTAAGCCCCATTGATTCCATAGTTGTACTATGCTGCTCAATCTTTTCCCTGTATTTTTCCAATATAATTTCTGATATCCGGGTGTAAAGGTATACAAGTATTCTGGTTTTCTTTAAAAAGAACCAATAATTTTTTCAGATAGCACTAAACCCGGCGGACCCTCTCCCTGGTACAATAAATTTGAATTTCTGTAAAAATGACCGATATTAGAGATCAGGAAAAGAAGCCCCAAAAGACGAGTAACTCCAAACCAGTACCCCAATCATCCCAAATAAAGATGGGCCTTTCCGTGTATTCAAATCATCCCCAAAAAAAGATCATGGAAGCACTTGAAAAAATCTTCTTTGTGAATGCAGGCGCCGATGGCACCTTTGCTGATTCCGGTCACCTGTCCACCACCCCTGCCGATGTAGAACAAATCTTCAGCTACCTCGAAGAAAAAGATATCGAAAAACTGCTCATCTATTTTCACGGGGGATTAGTCAGCGAAAAAAGCGGGCTGAAAGCTGCCACCGTCATGAAAGAACACTTCGCCGATACCGCGGCCAAAAGACATACCGTTGCCTTTGTATGGGAAACCGGTCCAGCCGAAGTAGTGATGCAAAACCTGAAAAACCTGAAGGAACTTACCGGTAAAGGCATGTTCGATGAAATCGTGAAATTCGTTACCAAACTGGTGGCTAAAAAACTGGGACTGGATGATGCCAAAGGCGGCGGCACCTACCTCAGCGATGAAACCATTGCCGCGGAAAAACAAAAGATCGAACCTTTTGAAGACCTCGACCGGTCGCTGGATGCCCGCGGCGGAACACCCCTTGAAATAGATGAGGAAGACGAAAATTACAGCACCTACTACGCCAAACTGGAAACAGAAGCCAAAGGCCTGGTGAGCGCCGAAGGATCGGACGAACTTAAATATGAACAGGCCGAAGGCGATGAAGTGGCCAGGGGCGGAATGCTGTTTGTAGCCAAAGTAGTAGCGCAGATAGCCTTTGCAGTATTAAAACGCTATTTCAAAAAAACGCACCACGACTTCTACCCCACCATCATGGAAGAAGCCTTCAGAAAACTGTACCTGGATAAAATTGGCGGATGGGGCTGGAAACAGATCAAAGATAAATCCGGCAACATGTTCAGCAGCAACAGCGGACGAACCGGTAACAACCTGCATGCCGGTACACACTTCCTCTCCCTGCTGGATGCACACCTGCAAAAACGAAAAGCCGCAGGGAAAAAACTGGATATAGAACTGATAGGACACAGCGCCGGCGCCATTGCGGTATGCAACCTGCTCGAAGCCACTACCAACCATTTCAATGCCATTACCTATAACAATGTTTTCTTCCTGGCGCCCGCCTGCAGAACGGACTTCTTCCTCCAGAAGGGAAGCCCAGCGCAGGAAAAAGGCGTGTTCAAACATTTTAAGATGTTTACAATGGACGAAAGCAATGAGAAAAAAGATCATTGTATTCCCTTTGCTTACACACACTCCTTATTGTACCTGGTGTCCGGTCTTTTTGAAGAAGAGGTGGACGCCAAAATTATGGGGCTGCATGAACAATTGAAGGCAACCGGCCGTTACGAAAGCTTTGATGAACTGAAAAAACTGAATCAATATATCAGCAATAATAAACTGATCCTCTCCACAGATCTTGAAAATGCCGATGAAAGCCTGCGCTGCAGCTCTCTTAAACACGGCGATTTTGACAACGACACACTCACTTTAACCGCTATTCTAAAAAGTATTTAACTCATGGAATATGCAATTATAATAGGTATTGACCATTATGATAAAAGGGCACTCTCCGGGGCAGTAGCCGATGCAGAGGCATTTGCAAAATTCCTGACCGATATGCAGCTCGTTTCCAACCCCGATAATATTAAACTACTGAAATCCGATGCCAGCAACCAGATTGTGATTGGCTATGAAATTGATAGTGCCATTGAAGCCATCACAGAAAATGCGAAAACACACCGGAACGAAACCAATCGCATCTACTTTTATTTTTCCGGTCATGGTATCGGCAATACCTTTAACAATACCGCCCTATGCATGCGGTTCTGGCCCAAAATGATTAATCACTGTATCTCCAGCCTGGATTACTTAACCGGGCTGATTAACAAAGGAATCTTTGATGAAGTACTGTTGTTCCTCGACTGCTGCCGGGAAAACGACACCATGATAAAAGGGCTTCCTCCTATCGGCGACTGGCAGAATAAAGTAGGAGAACGCGTACCCAAAGTATTGGTTTGCAATTCCACTATCTACGGGAAATTAAGCTACGAAGTATCGATCGACTCCAACCAGAAAAGAGGCGCCTTTACCTCTTTCCTCATCGAAAGCCTGAAAGGTGATGCCGATACCAACAACAGTGGCAGGATCACCGCACTGGACCTGAAACAGCACATAGAAAACAATTTCCCCACCTATGCCCTGAAATACAATAAGATCCAGAACGGCAGTGCCTCTACGGACAATGGCGGCGATAACATCGTGATCTGCGAAGTAAAAAAACTGGAAGAAGCCTACAACTTCGAAATCACCTTTAACCGTAATTCCAATGTGACCCTCTATAATAAAAACGCTGACAAACTGCGTACAGATAACGTAGTTACAGGAGATAAATGGCACTACAAACTGGAAAAAGGGAATTATGTTTTAGTGGACAACGTAAGTGGTGAACAAAAAACTATCATCAACTTCTCTGAAAATACTATGGGTTATGAACAATTCTGATGTTAAATTCCATATTCTCGTAGCTTTCAACCAACCAGTGGAGGGATTGCACCTGGTGCTCGTAGATGGCGATCTGCAGATCATTTATGCCGGGTACACTTCCCAGCTGGATATGTTTGTGGAAAAAGGCATCTACCGCCTGAAAGTAAACCTGATCGATTATTACCAGGAATATCTGCTCATTGTGGATGCCGACAAAACATTTCACTTCGACTTCGACTACCCCTCTGTTGCACCCATCTTATCTTTCAAAGCCACCCATGATTACTTGTGC
Source organism: Chitinophaga ginsengisegetis (assembly GCF_900168065.1). GTDB lineage: Bacteria > Bacteroidota > Bacteroidia > Chitinophagales > Chitinophagaceae > Chitinophaga > Chitinophaga ginsengisegetis. Next base: position 1,457,603 of record NZ_FUZZ01000001.1, read on the forward strand.
AAAAATCTTGAAGCATTCAGCATACAATCCACCAACCCCAATACGCCGGACCGGCCCAACTTCCTCTTCTTTGGCGCCAAATACGACAAAAACACTTTCCCGGAACTGGTTCCTGTTACCTTACTTACCAGCTACTCCATTCTCAGCAGTACTAATGAAATATTGATTGAATTCAACACTGATAATACCCGCTTTAATAATGAAGAAGGCTGGTTTATTTTTTCCGGCAAACTGGATAACGGGTTATACTTCCTGAAAGCCAATGGCACAGAAGATCCCAGGATCTTTCCCTTCTATATATACGATCATTATCAGACCCAATTCATGATCCGTTATCATAATAAAGCGGATATGGAAAATTGTTTCTTCTTTTATTCCAATAAACAATCATTCCGCCGGGAGGCGGAAGAATACCTGGTGCTGGACAAAATCATGTATGCGTTCAAAGACTATAAAAATTTCCAGCAGCTCACCGACAGCGATCACGGGATCATCCGGGAGCATCCTTTTTTGGTAACGCTTGTCCGCGCCCTGCAAATACTGGCCACCGGGGAAAATACAGACTTTACAGATTGCGAATTCCTTCCCCTCCCCGATCTTGAGCTGCTGGCGGGCAACAAACAGCTTATTGAATTAAACAATCTTTTGCCGGTACTATCTGCCGTGATGACCCGCTTTGCCGTTAATGAAAATAACAGCGGGATTAATTTTGAACAGGAATTGCTGATAGATATGGTGATCGATTACGTTAAATATGATCTTTACTGGAATAATTTTTCGCAGATAGATGCACCTTACAGCAACCTCACCGGCTTCATGGACCGTTTGGACGAGCTTACGAGAAGCTTTATTACACATCCTTACATCATTAATGTAAAAGGTAATACCTACCAGGAACGGTTGATCCAGGCCGTTACCCGGCTAATCGCCACCAACCAGACAAAGGAAGCCATTAAACTGCTCACAAGGGCAGATAGCATTTCCACGATCGCACAACAATTAAATTTACCCACCAGCCAGGTGTTCCGGAACTTTGATACCTACAACGATATTTATAATAAGATAAATCCCACGCAATGAGAGGTTGCTATCTTAAGACAAAATAATTTCCAGGATCCCTTCATTTTCTATGATCATCATGCCGTGCCGGTCGGTAGTGATACCGGTTTCCAGCTGGTAAGTATATCGTGGCACAGTACCTTCCATCACGGTTGGCAGGTAAGCAAACTGCAAATTATCACATCGCTGTTTTAGTGTTTCCCCTACCTCAATGATATGGGTGGAGATAATAAAGAAGGAATTCCTGTATTGGGAAAAGGCTTCCGTTACCGCCAGGGTGGCGTCGTACGCATCTTTTACATTGGTGCCTTTAAATAATTCATCAAAAATTACGACGAGGTTCTTTTTCTGACTCACTTCTGCGGCCACATTTTTTACGCGCATTACTTCCGCATAAAAATGGCTGTATCCCAGGCTCAGGCTGTCCGGTACATTAATAGAGGTATATAGGCCGTCTCTCACCGCAAACTTCATCGAGACGGCAGCTACCGGGAATCCCATATGCGCCAGGTACACCGCAATGCCAAAAGACTTCATCAGGGTGGATTTACCGGCCATATTGGCGCCGGTGAGGAACATCACGTTCCGGTTCAGGTGAAGGGATAAAGGATTAGGCACGCCATTGTCCAGCCCCGGATGCCGGAGTCCATCTACCTGGATTAAATGATCCGTTACCGGCAGCGCGGTTGCATAAGAGAAATTTTTCTCCCGCGCCACCTGGCTCACTGCTGTGTAAACATCCAACAGGTAGATATTTTCCAGGATGATGTCCATTTCCTTTCGCAGGGTATTACGCAACAGGAAATCATAGCGGACCACTTTCATCAGCGGCAACTGTGTTGCGTCTTTTTCTTCGGTAAGCCATTTTAACCGGTGATTGGAAAAAATATCCAGCAACATTTTTACCTGTTCCCGGAAAGGATGCGGATGGTTATCATCCATATGATTTAACAGCTCCTTCAACGCATTTAATGCGGCGATACAGGCCAGCAGCCCGTTGTGCAGGATCGTAAACTGGTCATCTCTCAACAGCGAATGCCCAATCTTTTTTTTCACCGTAGTAATCATTTCCGATACCCTGTTGCCGGCAGGTCCCATGCCCAGGTAATTTTCCGCTGCCCGGAAGGAGCCGTTCTGAAAGGGAAACTCCAGCTGCTTTTCCTGGAAGTACCGGAACGTGCTGCTGCGCCGGTTGATTTCTTCCGGCGTTGTAAGCGGATGCTGGAACATAGATTCCAGTAACCGCTCACCGCCTGCTGTGCGCACTTTATTAAAAAGACTGTAAATAGAATGCGATTTATATTTACCCAGCAGGTTCAGGTCATCCAATGTTTGTTTATCGGCAATGAAGCTCATGTTATTATCTTTTAATTCATTTTTGAGATACCTGCCCGCAGCATATCAAGGATACCCTCATTATTGATGATGATCATACCATGACGGTCGTCCGTTATACCATTTTCCAGTTTGTACGTGTACACAGGTTTGTTACCATCCATACGAGTTGGGAGGTAAATAAAATGAACATTATCACAGGCTTGTTTTAATACTTCCCCGGCCTCAATGATATGGGTGGAAATCACAAACAGGCTGTTACGTTTGGTAGCAAAGGCTTTGGTAATGGCAATAGTAGCTTCGTAGGCATCTTTTACGTTGGTACCACGGAACATTTCATCAAAAACGATCAGCAGGTTTCTACCCTGACTGAGTTCATGCGCCATCTTTTTCACGCGCAGCACTTCCGCATAAAAATGGCTGGCGCCCATCCCAAGATTATCCGGAAGATTTATTGTAGTGTAAATACCATCCAGCACTGAAAACTCCATGCGGGTGGCCGGTACAGGGAAACCCATATGTGCGAGGAACAGCGCAATGCTCAATGATTTCATGAAAGTAGACTTCCCGGCCATGTTAGCGCCTGTCAGGAAAATAACGTTGCCATCCGGGGTTATCCCAATCGTGTTGGCCACGGCATTGGGCACCTGCGGGTGATATACGCCTTCCAGGGTTACCGTCAGGCGGCTTTTTTGCAGGGCAACCGGGAACACAAATCCCCGTTCCTTTGCCACCTTTGCTACGGCGATGTATACATCGAGGTAATAGATATGCCGCAGCAGTTTCAAAATAATGTCCCGGTGGCGGAAACGGAAAATACCGTCGAAAGCAGCCATTGTAGCGGCCGGCAGCTTGTCTTTTCCCGTTTGTGTGATCACGGGGCTCAGCGCGGGGTCCGTCAGCAGTGCGGCTATAGCGGCTTTCTCTGTTTTATAATAAGGCATTCCCGCTACTTCCGGTGAGTGAATAAAATCATGCAGTCCTTTTATCAGCCTGGCAAGCGCCATCACTCCCTTGCGGAGCTGAACAGCGTCTGCATCCGGTGCAATAAGGCTGCTGAGTTTTTTAGTGACCGCATGTTCTTCTATGGTGAGCCTGGTCCGTTCATCCGTATTTGCGAGATAGGGTTCTGCTGCATCAAAGAGTGTATTCTCAAACGGGAACACGGTTTCCTTTACAGCAAAATGCTGAATGATGCCACTGCGGCGGTTAATCATCTGCTCGTCCGACAGCGGGTACTGGAACATTTCATCCAGCACCGCTGCACCACCTCTCGTGATGCAGCGGTTAAAGATATTGAAGATGGAATCTCCGCCATGTTTGCCAAAGATGTTAAGATCTTCCAGTGTTTGTTTATCTGTTGTAAATAGCATAAAGTTTTATTTCCGCTTACGCCTGATCAGCAATATAGCGCCAAAAGCAATCATGATTCCCGGCATCACCCAGAGGTATACGATCTTCAGCAGATCTACATCGTCGAGCGATACTTTTACCCGGTTGTCTTCCGATTCCGGGCGGTGTGTATCTATCGGGAACTGTTTGTAATCCAGCCAGCTGAATAATGCGGTAATGAAAGGGAAGTTAGCGGTTTCCACATCAAACCTGTTCAGGTTGCTGTTACTCATAAAATCGGCATCGCCGGCTACAATGATGCGTTGTTCTTTACCGTCCACTTTGCGGGTCATGCTGATCATCACCGGCAATGCTTTTCTCTCATCACCAGCGGCGGCATCATATACAACCTGTGCAGAATCCAGTACCAGCGAAGTTTTCCTTAGCCAGCTCTTTTGGGTATCGGTAATCAGCAATGGCTCAATGGTGAAGGAACTACCGCTGTAGGTAAGACCGGTAACACCCGGCATTGCCACTTTCAGGCTGTCTTTCACTGTTTTCGCTACATCGGCGGATAAAGACACTGCCAGCGGAGTTAACTGCGGTAATACGATATCCGGCGTAAGATCCTTGCTGGGTTGGGCCACCACGCCTTCCATCATTTGCACGCCCAGTTTTTGCAGGATAGGATTGAGCACCGTTTGCTTGCCTGGTTCCCCGGCAATAAGCAGGTTTCCTCCTTTATCGATATACTGTTCCAGTTTGGCCTGCGCAGCCGCGCTGAGGGCCGTTTTCGGATCTGTCAGTACCAGGGCGGTAATCCCTTCCGGGATATCGCGCGAACCGAGGGAGATGGTGTCTGAATCGAAGCCCTGGTTAATGAGGGAATACCGGAATGGTTTAGTATTGGTGATGGTCATATATTCCCTGGCGCCCACTTTATGAATATCCCTTTCCAGGTCGCCGGTTACAAACAGGATCTTTGGCAGCTTAGCCTGCAGTAAACGTTTGAAGGCAGCGGAAACCTCTGTTTCGCCTGGCCATACCATCTGGTCATCAAATACCCGCAGAAAAGTAGAGCGGCCTTTGTATTTTAACTGCATTACAAACCGGTTCAATTCCGGTTCCAGGTCAATTATTTTTTTGATCTCTTCGGGTGTTTTAAACGCGGATACCTTCATCCCCATCCCACGTATGGTTTGCTCCGCCGCCTCTTTAACAGTTTTGCCGGGATACATTTTAGCAAACGGAAACTGCGGATTATCCAACGGCTCGGCATAGTACTGTACAAACCGGAAACTGATACCCGGCTTGAAACGGGTATACAGATCCCAGTTGTCCAGCAGCCTGTTACGTTGCTCGGGTACGCCCAGCCACGAATATCTGCTCAAAGCATTGTTATAAGTGATCACTTCCAGTGGTTCATCTCCCAACTCTTTAATAATCCGTTGGGCATTGGGTGTGAGGGTTTGTTCCTGGTGAACCGTGGTATCCGTATAGGTTGTAAAGGCAGGCCGGGAACTGACATAACCCACAGCGAGGCCAATAACCACCACAATCACATATCTCATTGCTTTCACCATAAATGGCCTGGATTCCATGCCGGATTTCAGCTTGAAATAGGTGAAGCCGATAAACATAAAGATGATAACGAGGAAATATAATACATCTTTACTGCTGATTAAACCAAACAACATTTTCTGCGTACGTCCCTGGATAGACAGGAAATAGGTAAGATCCCGCACAAAATCGATGCTTTGCCACATGGTGCCTACAAAGCTGAGGATGCCGATCATCACAAAAGTACATACCGCCGCTACTACCTGGTAGGTAGTTAAACTGGACATAAACAACCCGATGGCGGCGTACGTGCACAGCAACAGGAAAAGTCCCAGTACAGCAGATAGCATGATCCCGCTGTCCAGTGATTTGATCTGCCACATTCCGGCCACAATGAAAACACTCATGGCCGCCACCATCAGCAGGCTGTAAATAAGCATGGCCAGGTACTTACCCAGCACAATGTCCCGCACTTTGATCGGGGAAGAATACAGCAGTTTAATAGTACCACTGCTGGTTTCCCGGCTGATCAATCCCATTGTAAGCAAGGGTATGTAGAGATACAGTTTCTGCATCACGTTATCGAATACGCTCATTTGACTGGAAAAGATCTTGATAGTCAGATGATCCATATAACGTAACTGTTCGCCGCCCATTTCCTGCATGCCGGCGTATCCTTTCAGCTGAAGGAAATAGGCGATACCGCATTGAATAAAAAAGGCAACCAGTAAAAACCAGGCAATGGGAGAATAGAACAGTACCCGTAGTTCTGTTTTTGCAATTCTGAATATTGTCTTCATTAAATATTTTTATTGAGATGATTGACTGGATAATTGTTTGAAGATCTCATCGAGTGCTGTTTTATCGAGATTGATTTCGCGCAGCCTCCATCCGTTCTGCACACTGGCGATGATCAGCTTTTCGGTGATATCCTGGTTGCCGTTGAAATACAGGCGCACTTGCCGTTCTGTAAGAAAATCGGCTTTGGTAACCCCATCTATTTTCAACAGCTCGGCAGCAGCCGGCGGATTTTCCAGGTGCATCATTACACTGTGTGGTTCCACATAGTTGTTGAATGCGTCCATGCTGTCGGAGAATACGATCCTTCCGTTTTCAATCATCTTGATTTCTTTACAGAGCAATTGTATTTCAGAGAGAATGTGGGAAGAAAAGATAACGGCCCGGTCCTGTGCAATTTCTTTGATCAGGGAGCGGACTTCCGTGATCTGGTTGGGATCGAGGCCATTGGTAGGCTCGTCCAGCACCACCAGGCGGGGACGGTGAACAATGGCTTGTGCAATGCCTACGCGCTGCCGGTAGCCACCGGAAAGATTGCGGATCAACCGGCTGCTGAAGTGGTCGATGCCGCAACGTTCCTTGGCTTCTTTTATGGCTGGTTTCATTCTGTCTTTTGGCAACTGTCTTAATCCTGCGCAATAACCCAGGTATTCATCTACCGTCAGATCCATGTACAGCGGCGGGTTCTGTGGCAAAAAACCGATCTCTCTTTTTGCGAGCTGCGGATCTTCGCGCATGTTGATTCCATTGATATATACATTCCCTTCTGTTTGGTTCAGGGCGCCGCAAAGGATGTTCATGGTGGTGGACTTACCCGCACCATTAGATCCCAGCAGTCCGACGATACCGGTTTTGCTGATCTCTATATTGATATCACGGATCGCCCATGAGCTGCTATACTTATGAGACAGGCGCTCAAGCTTTACAATGCTGGTCATATCGTGTTGGTCTGTTTTTTTATTGAATTATGGATTATCGGGCATACCCGGGTTGTTCTGTATAAAGTAGGGCGGTATTTTCATCACCAGGCGGTTGGGCTGCTTCAGTGTAATGACCGTAGTTGTTCCATTGGTGTTGTACAAAGTATGCGTGATCGGCTTACCGCTGAAAATGGGATCTACCGATAATCTGCGCATATCAAACCAGCGGTATCCCTCCTGTGCAAATTCACGGATACGCTCATCGATGATGTATTTTATCAGCGCAACCTGGTTGCCTGCAATGATTGCCGGCACCGGCGCATCAGCCGATGGCATGCGGTTCCTTCTTAATGTTTCCAGGTCTGCAACTGCGCCGCCCAGGTCGTTTGTCCTGGCCCTGCACTCTGCCCGTAGCAGGTACAGTTCGGGCAATTGCAATCCGAAGCGCGACCAGGTAATACCATATTTACGCAACCTGCCGCCAGGGTTGAGGTTACCATCCATATCTTTGTTGGTATACAGCAGCAGGCGCTGATCATGAGGCCCATACAAGGCTGCGGTGGCCGGCATCAGTACCAGTCCGTCGGTGCCAAACATATTCCCCCGGAACGGACCATTGTAATAAACTTTAGAAAGAATTGCTTCCCTGGTGTCATTGCGGTTAACGCCCGGCCCCTGCGGGCCGAAAGTTGGATCGATGGGCAGGAATGCGCCGCCCGGTGCAAACTCCACGTTGTAGTTATACAGCACCGGTGCGCCGTTGGCAGCAATATCGGTGAAGGCATTATTCAGTAATGGCAACGCATCCGTATAGCGGCCCATAAATATATACACTTTGCCCAACAGCCCGGCCACCGCTGGTTTGGACATGCGCGTCACAATGCTGGGGCGCACGGGTACATCCGCCAGTGCTTCTGTAAGGTCTTTAATAATAAAATCATAGCTACCCTGTACGCTGCCGCGGCTGAACTCCCGCACGGTAATATCCGCTTTGTCGATAACCGGAAAACCCATATCTGTAGCGGCAGTAGCGGCGTCGTAGGGTTTTGCGTAAAAATTGATAAACTGGAAATTTATCCAGGCGCGGGTAGCTTTTGCTTCAGCGAGGAGTTGTTTCTTTTGTGCATCTGATCCGCCGGAAGATTCCATCACTTCTGCGATGATCTTGTTGAGCAGGTACATCTTTTCCAGTCCTTCCCGTAATAAGAAAGGGTACGACAGTTCATCGCCAGGCTTATAGATGCTGTCGGCCCATTGAAAAAGCCGCGGCATCCATACCGAGCCCCTGTTCAGGAAAGCTGCTTCTGCGCCTGTTTCATCGCCCATTGATACGGCTTCCTGCCACCCTGAAATGTCACTCATATAAAACCAGGGGTTGTTCATCAGCTTATCATAGTCGTCGGTGGTGGTAGCTACCTGGCTCCCCTGCGGCACTACTTCCAGGAAATCCTTTTTGCAGGCAACAAAAGAAAAGAGCAGCGTTATATATAAGAAAGGACAAATTATTTTCTTTATCATGATCTGTTCAATTTATGTTCACTTATAAAGTAAGGTTTACGCCCAGGCTGTAGCTATGCAGAAAAGGAGGCGTGGTCCTGCCTCCCTGCCGCATGTCGTGGTATTCCGGATCAATACCAAGATCGTTGGCTTTCCACACCATAAAATTGGTGGCTTGTCCGTATACGCTCAGTTCCTGTACCTTCAAAGGTTTCAGCCAGGAAGCAGGCAGTTCATAATTAAGCGTAAGATCCCTGATCTTGATATAGGAGGCGCTCACTACATTGATATCGGCCCTGTTATAGTAGTTCATGTTGCGGCGGGTATAGCCTTCAGATGGATTGGCTACATAGGAAGGCATATTGGTGATAGCTTCATCTCCCGGCTTTTTCCAGCGGTCCAGGAAAAAGCTGGGCAGATTTCCGGACATAAATCCTGACGCATATTGTCCTATCCGGTCAGAGGTGATAATGGCAGCATCAGTGCGCATCACATTGCCCATGTTATAAATCATGTTCACCGACAGTGAAATGCCCTTGTAACGAAAGGTATTGGAGAACCCGCCATTGAAAATGGGAATGGTGGTACCCATATATTTGATATCCTCATTCTTTGTTTGGTAGTAGGGATCTTTGATAATGGATTTATCGCTGAGTTTTATCTGCGGGTCGCCCATATTATCCAGTCCGCCCCAGGTGTAGGCGAAAACAGGTCCGGCGGGATAACCGATATAATAGAACGATTGTATTTTATAATCCCCGGTATTGGCATAGGCGGATAGCGTTTCAAAATCCAGCAGCTTATTTTTGTTATAGCTGAATATAAATGTGGTGGACCAGTTCAAACCATTTCCCTGGATATTCTGTGAAGTGATATTCAATTCGAAGCCTTTATTGGAATATTTGCCGATATTTCCCAGGCTACTTCTATACCCGGTAAATGGATTCAGGAAAACGTTGCCCAACATGTCGGAGGTGGTTTTGCGGTACATATCAATACTTCCGCTGATCCTTCCTTTCAGCAGGGAATAATCTATACCGATATTAATGGTTTCAGTATGCTCCCAGGCAAGTTTGTTATTGGCAGTAGTTTGAATGCCTAATGCATCACCGGCTATTCCGCCGCTAATAGCCTGGGGGCTCGCATTCAGGATATCATTCCTTGATGCAGACCCCACGTAGGGCGAATTCCCTGTGATACCATAGGTGGTTCTGATGCTAAGGTTATCGACCCATGTGATGGGTTTGAAAAAATGCTCTTTTGCCAGTTGCCACTTAGCGCCAAAACTCCATATCGGCTTATTCTGCGAAGAAACATCGCTGCCAAAAAGATTACTGTGATCCTGCCGCCAGCTTCCATCTACACTATATTTTCCGTTAAAAGTATAACTGGCCAGTGCAAATTTTGAAGTAAAACGGGAGAGCGTTTGGTTAACGAAGTATGGGCGCTGCAGGTAGCCGTAACCACTAACCGTACCTGTTACACCCTGGCTCAGGGTGGCATAATCAACCATCCCGTAGGTGCCCAGTTTTTCATCATATCCCAAAAAAGTACTGGTGGTGGAAAAGTTGAATTGTTCCTGTGCCTCCTGCCCTACCTGTATCATCAGGTGATCCCGGCCCTGTCCGGGTTCTGCAGTGTATACCAGCTGGTTCCGTACGGTCCAGTTGCGCTGATCGTTGTGCCCCTCCATGAAAGTGCCGCCGGTAGTGGGTACCAGGTATTTAGGTGTGGAATTGACAGTAGGCGCTATGGTAAACCCCAGGAGCTGCTGCCGCTGAGAAAACGCCCTGTTATCACTAAAATAGTTGTTAGTACCCGGAGATTTCACATAACCATAGGTACCATCAAAACTCAATCCTTTCCAGATTTTGATGTTTGCGTTGGCGGTAAGGTTAATGAAAATAGTATTCCTTTCACTATGCGCGTAATCCGTTTCATCGAGCGGTACATAATCCATATTGATCCTGCTGCGCGCCTGGTAATCGAGCCGCAGGGAATCTGACCAGCCAGACATAAATGGCATTGCCACGTTTTTCCCGGATGCATCCCTGGGCAGCAGGTAGGGCAACACATAAGGAGCAGCTGCCATCTGGTTCTTTGAGCTTTGTACGCTGTTGATGAGAGAGGCATTTACAGAGATCCTGATATTTTTATTCGGCTGAAGATTTTGCGTCAGGTTTATTTTGTAACTATTGTCTTTATTTCCCGGCATATTATCCTGCGACATAGTATAGCCCAATGATCCATAAAATGAATACACGTTATTTCCACCGCTCACAGAAACGGTATGATTGGTGGTAAACGCCGGGCGAACCATCAGATCAAGGATCTGCTGCCGGTTGTTGATAGACGCCAGGCTGTCCATTCCTTTGTTGTACTGCGCGTCAGAGATCAGTCCGCGGTAATGATCATACATCAGCTGGTCGTGCGGCGGAATGGTTTGATCATACAAGGTATTCCACGGAAACTGTATGGGGTCGAATAATTCTTTTGCGGTAGCAATGAACTGCTGGCTGTTCATCACCGGGATATAACTGTAGTTGGGTTTACCCTGGAAGTTAATAAAGCCGTTGTAGCCAACCGTGAGCCGTTGATTATTTTTCCCCGATTTAGTGGTGAGTACTATTACGCCGTTGGCTGCCCTGGCGCCATAAATGGCGGCAGCAGCGGCGTCTTTCAATACTGTGATATTCTCGATATCATCGGGGTTCAGCGTACTGAAATCGTTTACGATCATGCCGTTGATCACATACAGCGGATCTGTGTTCAGCTGAACGGTGCCTTTTCCCCTGATCACACTTCTCCGGGTGGTAACGCCATTTCCATTCATGTTGCGGGAATCTACATCATAATCGGCGCCCACTGCCAGGGTTAATCCGGGGATCAGTCCATCGAGTCTTTGCATGATATCCATGCTGCCGGTACGTTTGGCAACAATCTCCATATCCGGCTTACCAAAGGAGCCGGTGGCCCTTTCTTTATCGAGTTTCTGATAGCCGGTATTAACAATCACCTTTACATCGGAGAGCTGGTACACTTTACTTTTTACGACAATGGTATGTTGCTGTTCATCCATGTTCAGCTCGCCGGTCCAGGGTTCTATATTTACGCCGGTAATCCGGGCCTTCACCACCGGAAGTTCTACTTCAGATAAAATGAAGACGCCCTTTTCGTCTGTAAAAGACATCTGCAAACGGTCGGCGGATACATCAGCGTGAACGGTGGCGCCGGCAATAGGTCTTTTGCGTTCATCTACTACCCGCCCGCTGAAAATCCTGCCCGGGTTGGAAGGCACTGGCTCCACCATTACCGGTTGCGCCATTGCAGCAGGTTGTTCGGGGGTAATCACAATCACCTTATTTTTTATTTCCCAGGTAAGATGTTGTTCTGAAAGACATTGATCCAATACATCCTCCAGGGAGGCATCTTTTACATTCAGGTTTACAGATTTGGATTTCTTCAGTGTTTCTTTACTGACGAGAACAGAATATCCTGTTTGTTTTTCTACTTCCCTGAAAATTTTCTCCAGGGATAAATTCCGTCCTGTGATCGTAATCTTTTGTGCGTAAGCATTGGCGCTAAGAAGTAATGCTGCTGTAAAAACAAAGAAACATACCTTCATAAATCTGGTCAGTTTAAGTGGCATACCATCAGGCATGGGACTGCCATGTACAATTAAGTTCATATCTTTGTACCGGTTTGGATGTTAAAGTAATGCTGAAAAGCGATTTTGGTTTTACGTTTAAGTCCTGCTGTTATCCGGAAATGTTTTCCCCATTTCCGGATTTTTTTTGGTTGATGTACTACGGTTTATTTATATATTTTCATTCACAATGACTGGTTGGTTTAATTTTTTCTAGGACCGGGAATAACGATGATCTTCTTCCCTTTTATTTCAAAATGTACTTTGTGTGTTAATTCCAGGACGTCCAGGATTTGTGTGGCGTTTTCGCTTTTCGGAATGGCGCCGTAAAATTCTTCGCCCGGCAGCTGTCCCTGGTATACGATCTCTACATCATACCACCTGGCCACCTGCCGCATGATGGTGGCAATGTCTGTATTATAAAAACGGAATTTGCCTTCCTTCCAGGCCAGCACTTCTTCCAGGTCTGGTGTGGTTATGACAATACCGGGTGCGCCATTTGTTACTGCTGCCTGTTGCCCGGGTTTTAATATTTTCTGTTCTCTCTGCTGTATCACCCTGATGGCGCCGTTTATCAGCGTGGTTTTGATGGCTGCTTCGTCGGGGTATGCCATCAGGTTAAATTCCGTTCCCAGTACTTCGATACGCTGCCCTTTGGAAACAACGATAAAAGGTTTCGTGGCATTCTTAGCCACACGGAGGTATGCTTCTCCCGAAATTTCCACACTCCTTTCTTTATCATCAAAACGGTTGGGATACCTGATGTAAGAAGCGCTGTTGAGCCATACCTCCGTACCATCAGACAGCTGCAGCTGATATTGTCCGCCACGCGGGATGGTAAGCACATGCATGGTAACAGCTCCCGAAGGATCGGCTGCATAGGCGAGTTTGCCGTTGTTTTGTTTAACCACGCCATTTTCACCGGCAATTTGGCCGTTGCTGATACTATCCAGTGTAATCACTTTGCCATTGCCCAGCGTGAGTATAGCTTTGTTGCCACCCGGCGCCAGTGGCGTTTGTACGGCCATTGGCCTGCGTTCCAGCGAACGGTAATAGGTATAGCCACCTATGCCAAGCAATACCGCTATACAGGCCGCCGCAGCCATCCGGAGCCAGGTCATGCGATACACCGGTGTTGCAGCAGGGGTGGCACCGGTGGCAGTCATGATAGCCTGCCACACCACGTCTTCCCGCTCCGGTGGCAGGTCTGTGAGCGGTTTGTGTTCCCGCAAACCGCGGCGCAATACTTCGCGCAAAATATCCTCGTGGCCGGGCTGCTGCAGATACTGCAGGAATTCCGCGTGTTCCTGTGGGGTAGCGGCGCCCTGGATGCAACGGTGATATAAAGCAGCTATATTATCTGGTAGTTCCATCATTCAATTTCTTAGGTGTATGTTTTTAATGGGAAAGCTTTGCCAGGCAAAACCGCCGTATCGATCGCATCGCCTGATCCAGGTTCCATTTCACAGTTTCGGGCGACACCAGGAGCTGATCGGCCACTTCATTTCTTTTTAATCCTTCCTGTTTTATCAGCTTATAAGTTTGTTGCTGTTTGTCCGGCAGCCGGGCTACGGCTTCATCCAGCAAGGTATCCAGCTCTTTTTCGATGTAGAGGTCCAGCGGATCTTTTTTGTCCGTTTCCGCTTGTGACTGCGGATCGCTGACGGTTCTGCGCAACTCCCGGATCATTTTAAAACCGGCATGTTCCGTTACCCGGTAAATCCACCCTCCGAAATGTGTGATCACCGGCAACCGTTCCCGGTGCAACCATACCTTCATAAAAACTTCCTGCAACACATCTTCGGCCAGTTCGCGGCTTCCCGTGAGGTGATAGATGGTGGTATACAGTTGTTTCCTGTAATGCGCAAATACCATGGCAAAGGCAGCGGTGTCTCCGTTGGCAATTCTCCCGAGTAACCCTGCTTCATCAGGCAGATAAACAGTATGATTTTTACGGCCTTTCCTGTGAATCATATATATAAGAGCCACGGGAATAACAATTGGGGGGTAAGGACGAAAAAAAATTATTGCAGGCCGTTCACCAGCATAAAAGCCAGGGTAAGTCCCATGTGCGCCATGCAATATTTACGGACGGACTGGTTGGCCTGGTCCAGGTTCCATTTTACGGTTTCGGGTGACACTGACAGTCGTGCTGCCACCTCTTTTCTTTTCAGTCCCTGTTGTTTAATGAGCCGGTAAGTGAGCTGCTGTTTCTCCGGCAATTGCGCAATGGCGGCCTCCAGCAACTGGTCATATTCTTTCTCAATAAAAATATCAACGGGATCTTTTTCCGGCAGAGTTAACGGATCGTTGGATAAAACATGCAGCCCGCTTGCTATACGGCGGTTATTGCGGATCACTTTGAAGCCGGCATACTCGGCCACTTTATACAGCCATCCGGGGAAATTAATAATGCCGGGCAGTCGCTCCCGGTGCATCCACACCTTGATAAATACCTCCTGCAATACATCTTCGGCCATCTCATGACTGCCGGTTACATGTAAAACAGTGGTGTACAAATTTTTCTTATACGCTTTAAACAATATGGCAAAGGCCGTGCTGTCACCGTCAGCTACGCGATGCAGCAACTCCTGCTCTCCTGGCAGATCCTCATGAATTCCGAAACCCCTCATATGTGAATCAATGAAATCAGGATAAATTTCCTTGATTAGTAAATTATGGTTGTGGAAGTAAATTTATTAATAAAATCTGCCGGAAGGTTATTTTTTTAAACCGAAACGCCATATACATAATATATTATATATTTGTCTGTCTTAAAAAAAGATACCCTGATCTTATGAAACGGCATATATTTCCCGCGTTCACAGCTGCCATCATTTTATTTTTTGTTACCGGCAATTGTTTCGCGCAACAGGCAGACAGTGTTAAGCAGGCGCAATTCCTGGCATTGATAAAGAAGGCAGCTGTTACACTGAGAAATGAAAAGGCTGATGCCAAAAAGCTGCAGAAAGCAGAAGCCGCCATGAAAGAGACACAGGATATTTATTATAAGAGAAGGGACAGCCTGCAACAAGCCGATGATAGTCCACAGCCGGTATATGATGCGAACAGTGTTGACCTCGGCGCAGTAGTGATGACAGATCTCGCTGCAAAAGAAGACACCTCAAAGGAACACAAGGATTACCTGGCTGCGCTGCTAACACGTAATACCCTTACCATTATTCATATTTTCGGGAAAGAGGCCGGCCAGGATACCTGGCTCCTGCTGGCAAAGAAACTGAACTACGAGGGGAAGGATTATGCACAATACCTCCAGTCGTTTTCCTATAGCGACAAAACAAAAGACGCTTATATAAAGGTGATCAAAAATTCGTTGCTGGACTTGGCGAAGGAAGAAGCGAAAAAGCGGTCGGATTATTAATATTTTCCAGTTTACAAATGCAGGGCCGGTTCCTTTTAGCCTCAAAAGGTTTGTGGACCGGCCTTACCGGTAAGCTACCATCATCCGGCACTTCTATACTCTCTCACTTGCCTCAGCAAGTCCATCGATTTTATAATCGGATCCCATTCTTTTCCTTTAAAAATTAAGCGGAACCATTTCTTTTCCCGGTTCTCATACCGGATATTAAGAAACAGCCATACAGCAGGATAGGTGAAGGCGGCCGTTACCAATACCTGGATCAATACAAGTACCGTATTGCCATGCAACAACATATCCTTCGTAAGGTAAAAGGTAGTCCATACCGGCAATTGCAGGAAAAGCAACCGTGCCACCCAAAGCGTGGATGCCTTCAACTGGGATAATTTTTCCTGTGCAGCCAGTACCGGCTCATCAATATCCAACTGGTGCACTAAGATCAGCTGGTACAGATAGATAACAATGGCCACTTGTGTCAGCAACACCTGGATCCCTGCTGAAACCAGGAAAAAAAGGCTGGCAACATGAAAAAAATTAATGATCAGCGTGTCCACAAAGGCGACCCATAAAATCCCCACAATGATGGTAAACATCTTTATGGGCTTCATTGAAGCAATAAAGTGCTGCACCTTTATCCGGGTAATATCTGCAGCCACTTCCTTGTTAAACAACAGTGTTTCTTCCAATTTTTTGTCATACGTTTTCCAGAGATGAATCATTTCTTTGTCTTCCATTTTTGTTACGTTTTGATGGACGAAAACTTTTGTTTTAAGATGCCCTTGATCCTTGCGATTTTAGTAGCTACATTGGTTTCCGACAGCCCCATGATTTCCCCTATCTCCCGGTAACTTTTTTCTTCGAGATAGAGCAGCATCAGTGCCTTATCCAGCTCTTTCAGCTCGGCAATAAAGCGCTGCAGAAAACCAATATTTTCCGCTGTTTCGTCTTTGACATTGGTATCCACGATATGCAGGATATCTTCAGACAAGGGACTGGAAGCCTGTTTGCGACGGGTTCCTTTACGATAAAATGAAATAGCCACATTCAACGCAATACGATAGATCCAGGTGGAATACTTAACCTGGCCGGTATAGCTGCCAAATGACCGCCATAACTGGGTAATGATTTCCTGGACAAGATCTTTCCTCTCTTCTGCATCCTGGCAGTAAGATTGGGCAATCTTATAAATAATACCCTTATTTGTTTGTAGAACAGCAAGAAACAGATCAGTTGAATTCATTCGTTGAATGCTATTTCTTAATTATTCGCACCAATAACAGAAAAATCACATTTTCGGGAAAGTTTTTCTGGGATTTATGGCCTGTCCGCACAAAAAAGCCACATTCGTAAATGTAGCTTTTTTCACCAGTATCAGGTGAATATCCTATTTTTG
This sequence comes from Chitinophaga ginsengisegetis, assembly GCF_900168065.1. Taxonomy (GTDB): domain Bacteria; phylum Bacteroidota; class Bacteroidia; order Chitinophagales; family Chitinophagaceae; genus Chitinophaga; species Chitinophaga ginsengisegetis. The sequence goes on from NZ_FUZZ01000001.1 coordinate 1,474,522, forward strand.
ACAAGACCATCATGATAAATATGACAAAACCTTTCAGACAAGGCGCCATCGGTGCATTGCTTGATGAATATGAAAAAGCCATTTCAGACTTAAAAGAAGTGATCAGCACCATACCCGATCACGCACTCACCATCATCACCGATCCACATACGGCCGACGAAAACTGCCGGTCGGTTCAAACCATATTGTCGCATGTAGTCAACTCCGGCTATGGCTATGCCACCAGCATTCACAACCTCCGGGGCCCCCAGCTGACGCGGCCTGTCAAAACATTTCATCTTACCATAAACGCCTACATGGAAGACCTGACCAATGTTTTCATCTTCACAGAAAAAGTATTCGAAGCATTTAAAGATGATGAATTGGAACAAATGGACAACGCGTTGAAAATAAAGGCCGGCTGGGGACAGGTATACGATATAGAACAAATGGCCGAACACGCCATTGTTCACATACTCCGGCACAGGCGGCAAATTGAGAAGATCAAGCAACAACAGCTTTCCGATATTTTAAGCCGGTAATTTTTAACTGGGACAGCAGGCACCTGCTTCAAAATACAATGCCTACGACAAACACATTTGCATTTACAGATTTTTCGCCGAACACAACGCTGTGATCTTCTTCCGCTATCTTGTCGGGGTACCGGTATTTGTATCCGCGATAAATATAAGAAGCGAACACGCCTATCTTATTAAAGTGCCAGGCAACACCGGCGCCGGCTCCATAGAAGTATTTACCGGACTCATTGAAAGTAACCGACTCCTGCCCTGCGCCTGACGGAACCTCCGCAGTACGGGTTACATTATAGCCATTCCGCCCGAACTGCCCGGTGATGTAGGGATCAATACGCCCGAAACGATGTTTGATCTTCACATCCGCAAATACCGGGATCAGCGTATGGTCATTGTAAGAAGTAAGCTCCACGCCAGGCCCAACACTAATGATATGATTCAGCAACTCTACATTAGCGGTCACCCCGCCACCGCCGCTGCCGTCGTGGATCATGCCATAAGCGTAACCATACAACAGTTTCTCCCGCTGGGCGAAAGTAAAAAGCGGTAAGCACAATAGAAAAAGCAGGATATTTTTCATGATCGTATGATGTTTCTCTTTTGTTTTAACAACCGGTCCGGTAATATTGTTGCCGGTGTTTTCCTTTGCCTGAAAATATATGAATACAACAGGTATCCCTGCAGAAAGCATATAAAAAAGCAATAACGCACAATGAAAAGTAAGGTGCGGCGTTTGTTATATTTACCGGATAAACAGGTAAACATCTCCCTGTAAAAATAAACTGTCTATGGCCTATATTCAACGCAGAAATTTCCTTAAAGCAGCCTCCCTCAGCGCATTAGCAGGTGCTTTCCCGTTGGTATCCGGAGCAACGCCTCATCATGACAACATGGATCCCGACAAAGACAGTGAAAGGATCTATTTTATCAACGACGGTATTTTTTACAGGCCGGCAGATTATATACAACAACTTCAACTTATCCAGCAACAACATCCTATCACCAGGGATTTTTACGGCACCGATGGTACGCTGAAAGAGCTGCTGGATAAATGCTGCGAGATAACCGGCAAGGAAGCAGCGATATATATGCCATCCGGTACACTGGCCAACCAGCTGGCATTGCAGGTGCTTTCCGGCGATAATCCCAAGGTGATCGTACAGGAAAGCAGCCACGTGTACCGTGATGAGGCCGACGCTGCGCAAACGGTGTTTAACAAAAGACTGATCCCGCTGGGAAAAGAACAGGCCACTTTTACGTTAGATGAACTGAAACAGGCCATCAGCTGGCATAAAGCAGAGGAAGCGTTTGAAGCCCCGGTAGGCGCGCTATCCATAGAAACGCCGGTGAGAAGATTTACCAATACTTTTTTTCCTTTGGAAGATATTACCGCTATCACTGCCTATTGCCGGGAACAAGGCATAAAAACACACCTGGATGGCGCACGGCTGCATATATCCGCCGCATTCACCGGGAATAAAGTGATCGACTATACGAAAAACTTTGATACGGTATATCTCTGTCTTTATAAGTACCTCGGCGCACAGGGCGGCGCTATCCTGTGCGGTGAAAAGAAAGTAATCGATAAAATGCCTCACCTGCTGAAAGTACACGGCGGCGGCATTTTCACCAACTGGGGGAATGCAGCTATGGCGCTGCATCACCTGCAGAACATCGACAGTGTACTACAGGAATCCATCAGGAAGGCGCAATCACTCTTTAAAGAACTGAACAACATTAGCGGCATCAAAATAGCTGCACGGGAAAGAGGTACCAATATCTTCGACCTGCATTTTGATAAACAGATAGATACCGTAAAAACGGCTAAATGGCTCCGAGATGAGAAAGGGATAATTGTGGGTCAGCCGCAGCCTTACGGCGCTTCGCGTATGATGGTGAATGCAACGATCCTGAGAAGGGATAATGCCGCCATTACAAGCGCATTTTCAAAAGCGCTGCGTATCGGCAGCTGATTGCGCCACATTACATTACTTTTTTGACCGGATCTTATTTTTATGTTGTTGCCCCCAATTAATCATGGCCTGGATAACCGGTCCTAATGTTTTGCAATAATCATTGGAGGTGTACTCCACCAACGCCGGCGATTCGTCATATACGGTACGCACTACCAGGTTATTTAGTTCCAGCTCCTTCAATGCGCGGGAAAGCATGCGCGTAGTGATACCAGGTATGCTGCGTTCTATTTCCCTGAAACGCCTATTGCCATTGCAAATGGAGTTAATAATAGGTAAGGTCCATTTACCGCCTACTACATAAATTGTATCCTGCAATGCTTTTAATTCTGCCTGTTGATTTCTTGGCTGGATGACTTTTTCCATACTATCCTTTTTTGGTATACTCTGTGATACTGGTAACAAAGTTATACCAATTTACCGATAGTTTTGTGTCATAAATAATTGCATCATGAACAAAACTATTTTTATTACCGGCACCAGTTCAGGACTAGGAAAGGCCAGCGCCCGTTATTTTGCAGAACAGGGCTGGAACGTAGCGGCCACTATGCGCAGCCCGGAAAAGGAAACAGATCTGACAAAATACTCCAACATCAAAATATTCCGGCTGGATGTTACCAATCTTGCTGAAGTGCAGCAGGCCACACAGGATGCCATCAATGCTTTCGGAAAAATTGATGTGGTGATTAACAACGCCGGCATGGGCGCCTATGGCGCGCTGGAGCTGGCAAAGGAAGCGGATATCGACTGGCAGTTTGCCGTAAACACGCGCGGGCCCATTAATATTATCCGCGCATTTCTGCCGCATTTCCGTAACAACGGCGGTGGTATGTTTATCAATGTGAGCTCCTTTATGGGTCTTACTACAGCCGTACCACTGGGATCGTTGTATAATATGTCGAAGTTCGCGCTGGAGGGGCTTACAGAAGGACTGTACTATGAGCTGAAACCACTTAATATAGAGTTGCGCTTAATTGAGCAGGGCGGTTCTACGGACAACAATTTTATCAACAATGTTGTCTGGAATGTAAACCCCGACATCACAGTGTATGATGATCTTACCCGCAAACTGAAACACCTGTTTGAAACAGCGGACAGGAGTCTGAAAGATGATACACTGGATATTGTAAAAGTACTCTTCGACCTTGCCACCAGGAAAAGCAATAAATTCCGGACGGTTATCGGTAACTCCGGCAACGGCCTGATGGCGCTGAGAAATTCGGTGCCTATTGAAACATACCTGGAACAAATATCGCAGAACTTTTCCTGAGCCGGCTTATACCGCCTCCAGCCGGGCCATTTTCTTTTGAATAGTTCGTTTATCCGCTTCCGTTTTAGCGAGTAATAAAGCTTTTTGAAGATGGGTAACGGCGCGGGTATTATCAATATCTGTATACAATTCTCCCAGCAACACAAAGTAATAATGATTATCCGTGAGCTGCAGCTTTTCTGCTTCTGCGATGGCCACTTCCTTTCCATTGGCTTTTGCTAATGCATACGTTCTGTTCAATGCCGCCACCGGCGAATAGCAGATCTGCAGCAAACGGTTATACAGTTGCAGGATACTCTCCCATTTTTCCGGTGTATCCTGCTTCTGTGTATTCCAGTAAGCGATGGTAGCTTCAAGATGATACCGGGAAAGCTTTTCCCCGCCGGAAGCTTCATGCAGGAACCATGCGCCTTTGGCGATCAGCGTTTCATTCCAGCGCGATTCATCCTGATCCTGGTACAGGATAATTTCACCGTTCTCATTCCGGCGCGCCTCAAACCGCGATGCATGAAAACACATCAGGGCAAACAACGCATTTACCTCCGGTGTATTGGTGGAAGGATTTTCCAGCAACAGGTAAGTGAGCCGCATGGCTTCCAGGCAAAAGTCTTCCCGCAATACCACATCCTGGCTTTCAGAATAATATCCTTCGTTGAAAAGCAGGTACAGGGTGGTGAGTACGGTATCCAGGCGTTTTTTAATTTCTGTTTTCCCCGGAAATTCCATCTGCACTTTTTCTTCCCGCAGTTTTTCTTTCGCCCGGAATAAACGTTTATTAATAATTTCCTTATTGGTTAAAAAAGCGTTGGCAATTTCTGTAATCCCAAACCCGCACAGGATGCGGAGTGCAAGCCCTATCTGCGCCTCTTTTGAAATGCCGGGGTGACAGATGGCGAAGATCATCTGCAACTGGCTGTCGGTGATATTTTTATCAGACAGGTCGATGTCCGGTTCTTCACTGCCGGAAGCAGTATATTTTACCTGGCTGGCAATTTTTGCCGCAAACAGGTGATTCCGCTGAAAATAATTCTTTGCTTTATTTTTTGCCACCAGGTATAGCCATGCCGTTGGATTCTCCGGAATTCCTTTATAGGTCCAGGTTTCCATCGCCGACAAAAAAGTTTCACTGGCAATGTCTTCGGCAACTTCCAGGTGTTCGATGCCAAAAACCTTACAGAGCACCGCCGTTATTTTCCGGAACTCTGTACGGAACAGATGTGGTATTAATTCAGCTTGTGCCATACATGAAAACAGCCCCTGTTGCACAGGGGCCTGTATAGTTTTTAGTGACGGTCCACCTTCCTTACTTCCACGGTATTACCATCTCCCTGTAACACCGGGCTTCCTTTTGCAAACTCCACCGCTTCCTCTACCGATTCCGCTTTTACAATAATGTACCCGCCAATGGTTTCTTTTATTTCGCCGAAAGGCCCGTTGGTGACTACGTTATTATGATGTACCACCCTGCTGTCGGCAAAAGGCAACCCATTACCTTCCACGAATTTGTTTTGTGCGGCAATGCCCCCGATCCAGTCCATCGTTTGTTTCATCCAAACCTGGATTTGCTCCGGGGAGGCTACTTTGGTGCCATCCTCGTGTCTGAAAATCAGCATAAATTCTTCCATCTTTTTAAGTTTTAAGTGTGATAATATACCTTATAACAAATGGAATGGCAGCAATTGGACATACCACATCAAATATAACGGAATAAAGAAACAAACGGCGGAAGTACTGATCACGCCGCTTTAACAGGCACTATTTTGGCGGTAGCTTTTAGGTATTTATATGATTTTTTTTATATCTTGTTCTAAATAAATGAATTTATGGAGAAATATTTTTCCGGGGAGGTGTTGCATGGGGATGATTTTACCCTGGATGAAATCAGGCAATGGTACGATGATGAAAAAGAGGGCTACGCGGGGCTTGTATCCGGGTATAAGGATTATCATTACGGCTATCACCGGGTTAACCAGCTTTTTGGATTCAAATATCTTCCGGAAAAAAAATTTAAAAGAGTACTGGGCATCGGCTCTGCTTTTGGTCATGAATTTAAACCTATCAGTTCGCAAATAGAAAGTCTCTATATTTTAGAACCCTCCGATAACCTGGTATCCGATACCATCGGGCAGGTGAAAGTAACTTACAAAAAACCGAATGTAGATGGTAAAATAGATTTTCCTGATAACTATTTCGACCTGATCGTTTGCTTCGATACGCTTCATCATATTCCCAACGTAAAAAATGTGCTCAGGGAAATGTACCGCTGCCTGGAGCCGGGTGGGCATTTACTGCTGAAGGAACCGGTGAATAGTATGGGCGACTGGCGCGAAACGAGGCAGGGACTTACCAAATGGGAAAGAGGCATTCCTTATGAATATTTCCGGAAAAATATTCCGGAGATAGGATTCAAAGTCGTAAAGAAAAATCACTTTTTCACCATGACTTCCTTCCTTGTCAGGAAAACAGAGAAGTTGCTGGCAAAACCTATTTATGAATACCCGTTTTATCTTTTTATAGATAAATACCTGTCTAAAATATTCTCCTGGAATATTAAATATCACCCGGTGAATAAGTGGCAGCGGATTTCTCCTACTGAAATATTTTATATTCTTTCCAAATAACTACTGATCCGGATTTTCCAACTTATATACACGGAAACCATCGTCGAAACTGGCGCCGGTTTCCTCTTTTATTGCTTTACCGGCTCTCCGGATCCGCTCCTTCCCTATCTCACAAATATTTTTGTAGCCGGCGTGAAAAGCGTCGCTGTCTTCAGCGGTAGGCTGAGGCTCCTGCACCAGGATAAACTTCCGCTGTACACCGGTGTGTGCCGCCAGTGAATATACCGCATGCGCTGTGGTGGCAGATCCCGAAAAGAAATCCAGTACAATATCATCTGCGGAGGTAGCCAGGGCAATCAGTTCACTGATCAGTGATACTGGTTTTGAATATTCAAATATTTTCTCCCCGAACAATTTGCCCATGTCTTTCTTGGCATTATCGTTCGAGAACCGGTTATCGATAAAATCAAGGCTGGTGAAGGCTTTGGTCCTTTCTTTCATTTCCACCGCATATCCGCTGCCTGCTTTGGAAATAGTAGCTTTCTCGTATGTTTTGGTATAAATGCGATAGCCGTGCCTCGATTGCTTTAACACTACAAACCCATTCTTTAATCCAAATTCATATAGCGCTTTGCTCCATCTCCAGCAAAAATCGCTTTGGGGATTACGCTGCTGCCGCTTCAACATCTCTTCCCGGGTGGCGTTTCCGGGTCTTAACACCTGTCCTTCTATCTCAATTTCATAATCCAGGGAGGCCGAATACTGGATGGAGCTGTAGTCCAGCGTTTGATTTAATTTATACTTACCTCTTTCCGGTTCATATTCATCGGAGTGGACGTATCCCTGCGCTTCAAATGTACAGGCGTTAAAGCGGGCGTAGGGCGACTTACGGTAGCACAACACGTAATCATTATTTTTGGCGATCATGTTAGTTGACTTACCGGCTTTTTTTGTGATGCGTGGCAGGCAACTCACAAAATTTATCTCTCCGAAAATTTCATCACAGATCCTGCGGAGATTTGGCAGCTCCCTGTCGTCGATAGAAATAAAAATGATCCCGTCTTCGCGCAGCAAAGCAGCGGCCAGCTTCAGCCGCGGATACATCATAGAAAGCCAGTTGGCGTGGGCCTCCGGTTGTTCATCCGGCGCGCCGTTCAGCGTGTTTCCATTGTTTTGTGTAAAATTATCGCGGTATACAAAGTTTCGCCCGGTGTTGTAGGGCGGATCAATGTAAATCATTTTTATTTTATGAAGATGGCTTTGCTGCAGCAATTTCAATACTTCGAGATTATCTCCTTCGATATAGCTATTCGCTGTTTCCTCAAAGTGCAGGGAATCCGTTTCTACCGGGCGCAGCACCTGTGTGGCCGGCAGATTAGCGGCGGCAATGGAAGCACGCTTCCCGGGCCATTCCAGGCGGTATCTTTCTCTGGGCCCTTCCACTACGGCATGGCCGATTTCCTGCTTCAGCAAATCAAAATCGATGACTTTACCGTTAGCACTTTCTACAACACAATCCGGGAAGAGGGCGGCAAGTTTTTCGAGATTTTCATTCACCAAACCTGGTGAAGTGAGTGCTGGTTTTTCCATGCTGATCGGCTTCTGTTTACGGGTGGCGGCACATGCCGGCCCAACTGCTAAAGTAGGAAATATTACAGCATCTGCCAGTCGGCTTTCTGTAACACCATATTATGCGTATGCCATATTTTTCCGCCTACCACTGTAGTACTGGCCATATCCGGGTTAATCCTGAATCCCAGCTGTGTATAGCATGCAATGGCATTGTGGTTCCAGTCGAACACATTCAGGTCAACGGCCGTATGTTCCGTAGTGCTGAATAATTTATTAACCATCTCCTTCACCACCAGTTTCCCCAATCCTTTATTACGCATGCTTTTTTCGCCTATCAGGATGCGCGACAAACGGGGCATTTCTTTTTCGAAATTCAATTCGCAATGACCAATCACCTGGTTTGTTTCCAGTAACCGGATTTTAAGAGGTTTCTTCTTTGTTTGTTCCAGGTAGGCGGTTAATTGCCCGTGGGTTAACGGGTAAGTAAACAACGGGCCTGCAAACTGCACCAATGCTTCTTCATTGTCAACCCACGATATAAAACGGTCGAAATCCGCGGCAGTAAATGTTTCCAGCTGTATCATGCCCTTAAAAATAGACCATTGCAGGTAAATATACAAACGACTGGCTGTATTCCGCCACTATCCTTCTTCTGCACTAAAAATACTTCTTCTCTCAAAAAAAATCTTTCCAAAAGCTTGCAAACTTAAACGTTTAAGCATATTTTTAAAAGATGAAGAAAGTCTCGCTGAAAGATATCGCTACCGAAGCAGGTGTATCCACTGCGCTGGTATCTTATGTGCTGACCAACAAAGACAAGAAGGCCAGGATCGGGGAAGAGATGGCGAAGAAGATCCGTGAAATTGCGCGGAAGCTGAATTACCAGCCCAATCATATTGCGCGCAGTCTTAAAAGTGGCCGGTCTTTTACCATTGGCCTGATCGTAGCGGATATCTCCAATCCTTTCTTTGCCAATATTGCCCGTACAATTGAAGACGAGGCCAAAAAGCATAATTATAACGTGATTTTTGGCAGCTCCGACGAAAACGTGGACAAGTCGCAGGACCTGATCAATGTGCTCGTAAACCGGCAGGTAGACGGCCTTATTATCACCCCTACCGAAGGATCGGAGCAACAGATCCGGCAATTGCAGGAGCAGAAGATTCCTTTTGTGCTGATCGACCGGTTCTTCCCGGAGATTGCTGCCAGTTACATTGCCGTTAATAACCGGGAGTCCGCAGCTGGCGCGGTATCGCATCTTATTAAGGCAGGCAGGAAGCGTATCGGTATGGTGGCGTATAAAACCACGCTGCATCATATCAGCGAAAGGATAGGCGGCTACCAGGATGCTTTACAACAACATGGTATAAAGGCAACAAACAGTTTACTGAAGAAGGCGAGATACTCACATTTAAAAGAAGATATCCGGCTGGCTATCGATGAGCTGCTGAAAGGAAAACACCCGGCAGATGCTATCTTTTTTGCCACTAACAGCCTGGCCATAGAGGGACTGAAATATATTAATACACTGGGGATACGCATACCCGATGATCTCGCGGTGATTACATTTGATGAAGGAGAAGCGCTGGATTTGTTTTATGCGCCGGTAACGTTTGTAAGACAGCCGATTCTTGAAATAGGAAAGGCCGCAGTGCGAGTGCTGCTGGAACAGATCCTGGATGGCACTACCACCACTACTGCTATTTGTATTGACACTACGCTGGTGGTGAGAAAATCCTGTGGCAGCCGGTAATATACGACCACGTATGAAAGTGATCTTTTAAAATTTATCAGCTTGCTTAAACGATAAAGCTATATTCAGCAGAAACCCGTAGAAACCTAATCTTTTAATATTCACGTATGATGAAAAAATTATTGCTCCTGTCTTTTATTGCGGTCTTCACGTGGACGGCCACCAGCGCCCAGCAACCTTTTAATGGCCTGGAGATGAACATGGGGAACCTCTATCGTTTGTCTGATGCAAAAACCCGTTCTATCAGCCCGGAAAACCTCACCGGCGAACCCGGCAAAGGCGGCATGGCCACACTCGACCAGGGCAACGCCCGCGGCGCTGCGAGAGAACTGGGCCAGGGCTGGAAAGTAAATCCATATATTCATATCGAACCCGGCCAAACCGTTACCCTGGCAGAAATTACCGGCCCCGGCGCCATCCAGCACATCTGGATGACACCCACCGGCAACTGGCGCTACTCTATCATCCGTTTTTACTGGGACGATGAAACCACGCCTTCTGTAGAAGTACCCGTAGGCGATTTCTTTGGGATGGGCTGGGGCGAATATGCACCGCTCAACTCACTGGCAGTATGCGTAAATCCAGGCAGCGCCTTCAACTGCTACTGGGCCATGCCCTTCCGTAAGAAATGCCGCATCACAATGGAAAATATCAACACAGAAAGAATGACCTTATACTACCAGGTAGATTACACCCTCACCAATGTACCTGAAGATGCCGGTTATTTCCATGCACAGTTCCGCCGCAATAATCCCGTGAAAGACGCCAGCTTTACCATGATCGACGGCGTGAAAGGAAAAGGCCAGTACGTAGGCACCTACATCGCCTGGGGCGTTAACAACAACGGCTGGTGGGGCGAAGGAGAAATAAAATTCTTTATGGACGGCGATAAACAATATCCAACTATTTGCGGCACCGGTACAGAAGACTACTTCTGCGGTTCCTATAACTTCGATACCAAAGGCCGCTACCAGGAATTTTGCACACCGTACTCAGGACTATCACAGGTGATACGCCCCGACGGATTGTATAAATCCCAGCAACGGTTTGGACTGTACCGCTGGCACATTATGGACCCCATACGTTTTGAAAAAGAACTGAAGATCACCATCCAGGACCTCGGCTGGCGCAGCGGCGGACGCTATCTTCCGCAACAATCGGATATCAGCAGCGTAGTATACTGGTACCAGCGTGAACCACATGCACCGTTCCCGAAACTGCCAGCCATGAATGAGCTGGAAGTAAACTAATCATAAAAATACCAGGAAGATGAACAGAACTTCGTTGACAGGATTGCAGATGATCGGCAATAACTTTTCCGGTGAAGGCGACCATACCTTCCGCGCATTCGCTCCCCTGCAGCAGCAATGGCTGCCACAGGAATTCAGGGAAGCCACCACCGGCGAAATTGATTCGGCTTTAAATTTAGCCGCACAGGCTTTTACGGTTTATAAAAAAACAACCCCGCAGCAAAGGGCCGCTTTCCTGCAGGCAATTGCGGAGGAAATAATTTCCCTGGGAGATGAATTAATCAATGTAGCTTCCGCGGAGAGCGGACTACCGCTACCGAGACTACAGGGAGAAAGAGACCGTACTACGGGACAGCTGCGGCTGTTTGCCGCTACCATCACGGAAGGCTCCTGGGTAAACGCGCGGATCACCACCCCCACTCCGGATTTGCGGCAAATGCAGATTCCCATAGGCGTTACCGGTATCTTCGGCGCCAGCAACTTCCCGCTGGCATTTTCCGTAGCCGGCGGCGATACCACCGCAGCACTGGCTGCCGGCTGTACCGTGGTGTTCAAAGCGCATCCAGCACATCCGCATACCTCCCATTTAACGGCTACGGCTATACGCAAAGCAGTACTGCGCACCAATATGCCCGATGGCGTATTCTCCCTGGTACATGGCACCTCCCATGAAACAGGACAATACCTGGCGGCGCATCCGCTGGTATCTGCCATTGCTTTCACCGGCTCCTTTAAAGGAGGCAAGGCACTATATGACACGGCTACACGAAGAGCGGTGCCTATTCCTGTATTTGCGGAAATGGGCAGCGTAAACCCCGTATTTTTTCTTCCGGGAATACTTCGGGAGAAAGGAACCGCGCTGGCCACGCAATTCCTGCAATCTGTTACCCTGGGCACCGGGCAGTTTTGTACCAATCCCGGTTTGTTTATCACCGCAGCAGGCAATGACACAGATGCATTTATCAACGCGCTCCGGCAGGGCGTAGGCACATTGCCAAACGGCTACATGCTCACACCCGGTATATTAGCCGCGTATAATAACGGTATTGCCACCCTGCGTGAGCAGGGCGTAGAAGTACTGGGTGAAGCCCCCCCTGCTGATCAACAGGCCACTCCCAGCCTGTTGCAGGTTACAGCCGCGCAGGTGCTGGAAAACCCGGCCCTCTGTCATGAAGTGTTTGGCCCCTCTTCCCTGCACATCCACGCCGGCAGCATAGAAGAAATATACACAGTGGCCCGGCGGCTGGAAGGACAACTCACCGCCACCATTCATGGTACTGAAGAAGAATTGCAGCAACACGCAGCTTTAATAGATATCTTACGGGAGAAAGCAGGCAGGATCATCATCAATGGTTTTCCTACAGGCGTAGCCGTTAGTCATGCGATGGTACATGGCGGCCCCTGGCCGGCTACCACTCCTGCCGCCGGCACGTCCGTAGGCACCGCAGCGATCTATCGCTTCTGCCGCCCCGTATGTTACCAGGACTTCCCCGCTTACCTGCTGCCACCGGAACTACAGGATGAAAATCCTATGAAGATATGGCGACAGGTGAATGGCGACATTTCAAAAAACTCCCTCTAAATATTACGTATGGACCTGGGTTTAAAAGATAAGATCATCATCGTAACCGGCGGCGCCAAAGGCATTGGCGCCGCTATCAGCGCAGTACTGGCACAGGAAGGCGCCATTCCGGTTATCATCGGCAGAAGTGAAGCTGATAACCTCCTGCAGCTGGAACGTATCCGTGAAGCAGGTGGCAATGGCGCACAGGCAGTAGCAGAACTGACCGATCCGCTGGCCTGCGAAAAAGCCGTGGCCACAGTAGCCGCGGAATTCGGGCGGATAGACGGACTTGTTAATAACGCAGGTATCAACGATGGCGTAGGACTGGAAAAAGGCAGCTACGAAGCGTTTATGCAATCATTGCACCGCAACCTCGTACACTATTACCTGATGGCGCATCACGCGCTTCCCTTCCTCAAAACATCAAAGGGCGCTATTGTAAACATCACTTCCAAAACCGCAGAAACCGGTCAGGGTAACACTTCCGCCTATGCTGCTGCTAACGGCGGCCGCAATGCGCTTACCCGTGAATGGGCCGTGGAACTGCTGCCTTTCAGCATCCGCGTAAACGCCATCGTGGTAGCCGAATCGTGGACGCCTTTATATGAAAGCTGGATCAATACCTTCCCCGATAAAGCAGCAAAACTGGCCAGCATTGTGGAACGCATCCCCTTCGAAAAACGCATGACCACTCCCGAAGAAATTGCCCAAATGACGGCCTTCCTCCTGTCGGGGAAATCAAGCCATACCACCGGGCAACTCATTCATGTGGATGGTGGCTATGTACACCTCGACAGGGCACTGATATAAATTTATTTTATTCAAGCAACGATGAAACAAAGCATATTACAAATCCATCCCGGGGACAACGTTTGGGTAGCATTGCAAAACATTCCTGCCGGCACAGCAGTGAGCAATGGGGCACAAACAGTAACGGCTATACGTGATATTGCTGCCAAGCATAAAATAGTCGCGGGCAGCATCCCGAAAGATGCGCCCATCATTATGTACGGCGTACTGGTAGGATTGGCCAATGAAGATCTGCCTGCCGGTGAACTCATCACCACCCGGAATATACGCCATGCCTCCGGCCAGTTCAGCGTGAGCGGCGAGCGCCACGCTGAATGGACACCACCGGATACATCTCCCTGGAAAAACCGCACCTTTATGGGCTATCCCCGCAAAGATGGCCGCGTAGGCACCGGTAATTACTGGGTAATTATTCCGCTGGTGTTCTGCGAAAACCGCAACGTACAGCTGCTGCATGAAATGCTGGTAAAAGAACTCGGCTACCGGGAACCCTCTCCCTATGAATCCATGCTGCAACAATTGCTGCGGGACTTCCGGCAGGATCATTCCGCCGCTACGGCCACGCTTACGCTGCCCACCCGTACCTTCCCCAACATTGATGGCATTAAACTGCTCACGCACACCATGGGCTGCGGCGGCACCAAAGACGATGCACGTACACTCTGCGGATTACTGGCGGGCTACATCACCCATCCAAATGTGGCCGGCGCTACGGTGCTGAGCCTCGGATGCCAGAACGCACAGATCAGCATTCTTAAAGAAGAAATTGAAAAACGCTCGCCGGGCTTCGACAGAACCGTTATCTATCTCGAACAGCAACAGGTAGGTTCCGAAAAAGAACTGATGACGCAGGCGCTGCAACAAACCTTTGAAGGACTAACACAGGCCAACAACTGGCAGCGGCAACCCGCACCACTCAGCAAACTATGTATTGGTATGGAGTGCGGCGGCTCCGACGGGTTCTCCGGCATCTCCGCCAATCCGGCGGTAGGCAAGGTAGCCGATATCCTGGTAGCATTGGGTGGTTCGGTGATCCTATCGGAATTCCCGGAACTATGCGGTGTGGAACAGGAACTGAGCGATCGATGCGTTACTACGGACATGGCTGCACGCTATGTGCAGCTGATGCGCGATTACGCCAGCAGAGCGGAAGCTGTAGGCTCCGGCTTCGACTCCAACCCTTCTGCCGGTAACATCCGCGATGGCTTGATTACAGACGCTATCAAATCGGCGGGCGCAGCCAAAAAAGGCGGCTCCTCTCCTGTAACAGATGTAATAGATTATCCCGGATGGGTGCAACGTTCGGGTCTTGCCCTGCTATGTACACCCGGCAGCGATGTGGAATCCACTACAGCGGAAGTGGGAGCAGGCGCTAACATTGTACTGTTTACCACCGGCCTCGGCACGCCTACCGGCAACCCCGTTACACCGGTCGTTAAACTATCTACCAACACTATACTCGCCCGCAAGATGCATGATATCATTGACCTTGATACCGGCACCATCATCAACGGAGAAGAAACCATTGACGAAGTAGCCGCGCGTATCATGGAAATGGTGATAGACACTGCCAGCGGCAACTACCAGACAAAAGCACAGGTACTCGGACAGGATGATTTTATTCCCTGGAAAAGAGGTGTATCATTATAGTTCATTTTCTATCACGCTAAATTGCCATCGTTATGAAATCTATCCTTCTCTCCGGTTGTATTGCTGCAGCGCTTTTTGGCTGTAACGGTGCCGGACCAACGAAAGAACCCAACAATATGAAGCCTTCAAATTTTGGTGAAGATGTAACCTTTTTACAGCAACATCTGAAAAATGTAGTGGTATTGAAAAATGGCAGCGACAGTGGCCGGCTGGTGGTTACCGGCGACTACCAGGCGCGTGTAATGACCAGCACCACCGGGGGTGATAAAGGAAAGAGTTTTGGCTGGATCAATTACAACCTGGTGTCATCACAGCAATACGCACCGCATATCAATGCCTTTGGCGGCGAAGAACGTTTCTGGCTGGGACCGGAAGGCGGACAATACGCACTCTTCTTCCCACCGGGAAAACCTTTCGACTTTGCCAACTGGCAAACACCCGGCCTGATAGATACCGCACATTATACGGTAACTGCACAATCGGAGAACAGCATCACCTATCAGCAGGACGGAACAATTCAAAACTATAAAGGCAGTGCTTTTCACTTGCAGATCAACAGAACCATCCGCCTGTTGAACAACGCGGACATTGTTTCCAGTATTGGGTTTGCACTACCCGCTGGTATCAGCAGTGTGGCCTATGAAACAGATAACACCATTACCAACAAAGGCGACAGCAGCTGGCAGGAGGAAAACGGGTTGTTAAGTATCTGGCTGTTAGGCATGTTTAAACCATCTGATCAAACGGCTATTGTAGCGCCTTTCAGACCAGGGCCTGACGCTAAACAACATATTACAGACGACTATTTTGGAAAGATCCCAGCGCAGAATTTACAGTTAAAAGACAGCCTGCTGCTATTCCGTGCAGATGGAAAGTCGCGCGGCAAACTGGGCCTCTCCCCACTCGTAGCTAAAAAAGGTGCGGGTAGTATTGACCTTGAAAACAACACGCTCACCGTACTACTCTATGACGTAGTACCACAGGGCCGATATGTAAATTCAAAATGGGAATTGCAGAAAGAACCTTTCAAAGGTGATGCGGTGAATTGCTACAATGATGGGCCACTTGCCGACGGCACACAAATGGGTCCCTTCTATGAAGTAGAATCCTCTTCCGATGCGCGCGCGCTGAAAGCAGGCGAATCGCTCCGTTACCGGCAAACCACGCTGCACTTTGAAGGCGACCGTAAAGCATTGCAGGTGCTGGCCATGCAACTGTGGCAGCTCCCACTGGAAGACGTACAACATTTTCTTACCAACAAATAATTCCAAATGAATAGTATCCGCATTTATAAAACCACTACCACTTTACTCATCGCCTACCAGGAACAATACTATACCATTATTGCAGGCTGGAATGAATTCGTAAACAGGGAAGGCTTGTACCAGTGTGTGGTGGAGGATCTGAAAGGATTATCACCCATCGAAAAATCTGCTGCTGAAAAAATACTGGCAACATCGCTGCAGCCTCCTATCGGTTCACAGGAAGTATGGGCAGCCGGTGTTACTTACTACCGGAGCCGTACCGCCCGCATGGAAGAATCAGAAGTATCCGGCGGCGCCACTTTTTATGACAAGGTATATGTAGCCGAACGCCCGGAGTTATTCTTCAAAGCTACGCCACACCGCGTATCTGGCCATGGACAAACGGTGTACATCCGCGAAGATTCCTCCTGGGATGTGCCGGAACCGGAGCTTACTTTGTTTATCAGCAGCAAAGGCATTATTGAAGGTTATTCCATAGGCAACGACATGAGTTCGCGCAGCATTGAAGGGGAAAACCCTTTATATCTGCCGCAGGCAAAAGTATACGAGAAATGCGCCGGGCTTGGTCCCTGCCTGATGGTGCCCGACAAGCCGATTCCTGCAGACACCCTCATCCGCATGTCCATCTACCGGAACAATGAAGTACAGTATTCCGATAGCGTGCCTATCAGCCAGATGAAACGCAGTCACCAGGAGCTGGTGGACTTTTTATACCGTGGCTGTGCTTTCCCGGATGGCTGTTTCCTCATGACCGGCACCTGCCTGGTACCGGACAATAGTTTCACGTTACAGGACAACGACCGGGTAGAAATTAGTATAGACCATATAGGACAGCTGGTGAATGAAGTACAGACTTACCGCTTATAACTAAAAAATATCCTTATGAATTCCACTGCAGCCGTCAAACAAACAGCGCCCGCGTCTTCTACATCTCGCCAGCTAAAACTCGCCACTGTACTTATTATCAGCCTTTTCTTTTTGTGGGCGCTCACCGGTAATCTTATTCCTGTGTTGATACCGCATCTGCGGAAAGCCTGTCAGCTGAATGATTTCCAGTCGGCTTTTATTGACGCCGCCTACTGGATCAGCTATTTCTTTTTTGCCTTGCCGGCAGCCTGGGTGATGCGCAAGTGGAGTTATAAAACCGGTATCATCACGGGTTTGCTTATTGCAGCCGCAGGCGCCGTCCTGTTCTTTCCCGCCGCAGAGCTACGTTCTTTTGGCTTGTTTCTTTTTGCCTTGTTCCTCGTGGCAGCCGGTATGACGATCCTGGAAACCGCTGCCAATCCATATATCACCATTATGGGTACGCCGGAAACGGCGGTACAGCGACTCAATTTTGCACAGGCATTTAATGGCCTGGGCGCCTTTGTGGCGGCTTTCTTCCTGAGTAAAGTGATCCTTTCAGGGAAGGAACTCACCGCAGCGCAAAGCAGCAGCATGTCGCCCGAAGCATTGAACCAATACCTGCTCACGGAAGCGCGTTCTGTGCAGGTTCCTTACCTCGCCATTGCAGGCGTATTGCTGCTCACGGCATTATTATTCCGGTTAGTGCGCTTTCCTAAAATACAGGAAGAGCACAGCGGCGGACTGAGTATTAATCTTCGTGTATTCAGACACGTTCATTTCCGCTGGGGTGTGATTGCACAGTTCGCATATGTAGGTGCACAGGTATGCATCTCCAGTTTCTTTATCCGTTACGCCGGCTACAGCGGGCATATGAAAGAGAAAGAGGCCACCACGTATTTAGGGCTGTTGCTGCTTTGCTTTATGACAGGCAGGTATGCGGGTACATTGTTCATGCGGAAAATAGCACCGCAACGATTGCTGTTGCTGTACAGTATCGCTTGTGTATTACTGCTGTGTTATAGTGTAGCCGTTGGCGGTAGAACGGGCGTTTACTTTTTACTGGCCGTGGAATTTTTTATGTCTATCATGTTCCCTACTATTTTTTCACTGGCTATCCGCGATCTTGGCAATGAAACCAAATCTGCCTCTGCTTTCCTGGTAATGTCCATAGTAGGCGGTGCATTGATACCACTGGCATTGGGCGCAGTGAGCTTCTACAGCAATGTGCAATTGGCATATACAGTACCGTTGGTTTGTTTTGCGGTAGTAGGTTACTATGCGTTAAAACGTGCAGCGCCGGTTACTGTGCAAGCAGTTCCGCAGTAGTTTTGCGGGTAAGACCAAAATATATTTTCTGACCGGCATTATATTTTTCCCGTAATTCAAAGTTTTCGAAAGATGGGCCACCGGGTATATTTATGTATGCGTTTGGATCGGTGCTTCCACCGCTCCAGTATTTCGCCCGCCCGTTTACCCTGACCTGCAGCGAGCTATCGGCCTCACGGGCTTCTTTGCGCCAGTATTGTGTAAGTGTATAAAAGGGACGATACCGCCAGCCCCAGTGAGCAGCATGTTGCTCATCTTCCGGCCAGGCGGCCAGCTCCTTCAGTGATTCATCGGGCTGCGCCATCACCAGGTAATCGCCGCTTTTATTGCGCAGCATTTGCTGCAACGGGTAAGGCGCTTTTTCTATGAAGCCGGTACCATTATACCCTCCATATAACGTTTTCGCATACACGATTTTATCTTTCAGGTATAATTTCCTCAGTCGCGCGTAGTTGCCCATTGTAGCAGTGATGCCGCAGCGCTCCATTGGCGTGCCGCCGGGCTGATCAAATACTTCTATGCATACTTCTTCCGGCCGCTGGCTGCTGATGCTCAGGCGGAGATAAGGACGGGCGCCGTTTTCAAATGTTTCCATGAAAACGTAAAAGCTGAGTGTGGTGTATTCCGGATGCTGCGCATCGGGATGTGAGAGCACGCCGCGGGTGCCGGCAGTGGCTGTAAAGCGGCCAGACTCAATGGTTTCGCTGGTCCACATCAACTTACCCCACTTTCCGTCTGCCCGTGAAGGCGATATTTCACTAAACTCTATTTTGCCATTCACCACCGGCTCTATAGCAATATAGTTGAGATGATAAATGATGCCCTTCCATTCATAACCGATGCGGAGCAGTCCACGGGGACCACCATCATTGCCGGGTCGCGGGCCCTCAATCGCCGCTGGCCACAACCCGATCACAATGCCATTGCGGATTCCCCACAGCGGCGGTGCAGCGGTATTATCGGGTTGGATCCATTGCGGTTCCGCGGGTTGCTGAGCAGCGGCAGTGCTAACGGTAACGAGTATACTAAAAACCAGGGAGCGGTAAATGTTCATCTGTTTTCATTTAAGCCAATGGAATCGTTTTGCCTCCCACTATGGCGTGTACAGCCGGAATAGTACCATAGGCCACCGTTAAGGACGGCACTCCCTTCTTCCAGCTCACAGTACCAAAGCCCTTGTCGGTGGCCAGGAAGCTGCTGAAATCGCCGATCTTTGAATCGATGTGAATGGCTTTATCCACAGCATCGTAACGTACACCGGTAAGTCCCTGCAACAATCCGTAACTCGACATGGCGCGGGCATACCAATGACCGCATTCATATTCATTGAAAGGATTCCTGACGGTACCATCGTACCGCTCACGGCAGGTACGTACAATATCAAGCCCCTTTTCCACTTCTCCCTGGAACATCAGGTGGGAAGCCACCTGGTATTCGATACCGGTCCATACTTCATTGCTGTATACAAACGGGAGCGACAGCATCCCACCTTTGGGCCAGGAGCATAGCAGCAGTCCGCCTTCATGCCCCAGTGCATAGGTAGAGCGTTGTGGGTTTTCGTGTTGCTGCAGATCTTTTTTAAGATTGTATTTATGTACTGCCAGCAAGTGGCTTTTTGTTTTGGCAGTATCAACGGGTTCCGGCAGGCCGCATACGCGGGCAATCCAGGAGCCCAGTACGCCATCAGAGAGGCATCCCGTGCCGTATTGGTATTTCGGTCCTTCCTTTTTCAGCAATGCCAGTGCTTCCGGTGAATATTGCGTGCTGAACGATTGGGCTTTTACCGGATCGGGTGCCTGCAGGTCGGTCCATTTTATTTGTTGTATAAAATATTCACCGTTGTACAACTCCGTTTCCAGGTATTGCTTTCCTTTTGCATAAAGCGATTGATAGGCGCTCACATCTTCACCAAGCGCGCCGCCCATTGCGGTGAATGCCGTGAGTGCACCGAGGTAGAAGCTGGTACACATACCGGTGGGCCCCCAGAATTCAATATCGTAGGTATTATGATGGGGTTCTTCCACAATGCCTTTTCTTTTCGGATCCCAGGTGCGGATACAATAGTCCATGCTCACTTTCACCAGGGGGAACATTTGCTTCAGCCAGTCGTGATCTCCGCTGATGCGCCAGTCGCGGTACATTTTCATAATGCCGCCCAGCTGGCCGTCGGCGGCTGAATGGAAGTTATGCACCAGCGGCGAAATGGGGATATTGGCCCGGAAGCCCTGGTGTCCTTCCGTATTTTGATTTTCATGAAACTCTGTATGTCGTAAGCTCCTTTCCAGCGCAGGAAACAGGTGTGGTACTGCCTGTGCATAGTTCCATACATGCGTACAGGTACCGTGGCAGCTGCCCCAGTTATCGCCGGAACCTTCCCAGCACCAGAAGCGGCCATCGTATTGCCGCATCACCGTAGCGGATTTTAAGATGGTGAGGTTGGCGGCTACTGCTTCCAGTACTTCCGGTGGCAGGGTGCTTTTATAAAAAGTATTTGTAAAAAGAGATGTTTGCCGGTGGAGTTCATCATAGTGGCCGGACCAGTAAGCGGCTGCTTCTGTAATATCTTTAAACCGGCTGCTGTACCAGGGCTTGTAATACTTACCTGTGGCGGGAGTACCACCACCCGGACTATCACCTATATGCAGTTTGGAATCCGGCACATACCACGTCATCATAAGCCGGATCACCTTTTTTTCTCCGGGTTGCAAACGGAAGGGCACATACAAAGATCCGCCCGGTGCGTCTTTCTCCACTGGTGCTGCATCACGTGTTTCGCCTGCTTTTACGGTATTCCATACCATCGTTAAGGGATCAAACCAGGCGCCGCGGAACCAGCAATGATCCACAATAGTGGAAGGCTCGGTGGTAAAGATGGCGAATGCTCCTTTCTTTTCCGGCGCATCGGGAATTGCTTCCTGCGATAAAACAAATCCCTGCGGCATGGCCGCTACACTATTCCCTTTATCTCCCTGCCGCATAAAGTTGCGGGCATGATAGGAAAAAATATATTCTTCCGGTTTAGTACCGGTATTGGTAAACTGGTATTCCAGTGCGCCAAAGGGCATACTGGCATGATCTTCATCGCCCGGTGTAAAAGGGCTCCAGCCTTTTATACTCACCTGCAGGGGCAATGCGTTATCACGGAGACGGATATCCGCAAATGGGAAACGCGCGTTAAAAGTGGCTTCGTTAAAACGCGGCAGCCCCCAGGTAGCGCCGCCGGTACCGCCTAACCCGGCATCACGTTGCCCGAACTTCTTCCAGTTGGGCACACTTCCTTCCAGTACCCTCGCCCCGTTGGGAACGCCTTTAATACTGATAGCGGCAAACATAGCCGGCTCGTAAAACATTTCGGGATTGTGGTGCACCGACATATGCGAAATAGCGCCCGTACCTTCCAGGCAAAACATGCCGGCGCCTATTCCTCCAACGGGGAAGGCTATACGGTTATTATACTTTCCGTTGTAGGCTTCATTAAAACGACGGTCGCCCGGCGCCTTCTTTTCCCCCGGCGCAGGCGTTTCTTCCTTTGCCGCCAATGCGATAGCAGGGATGGTTGCAGCGCCCAGATAGGCAACTGCAATATTTTTCAGAAAAAAACGCCGGTTGTTACTTTTTTTCATGTGGGTTTCAAATTTAAAACAGCCGGCAAGTGCCGCCCGTGCTGCGCTTTACAATAAAATCAACTATGGCTCTGCTGGTTTAACACTTCGTTTTTCATCGTTTCTCCGTGGATCATCTGATTTTGCTTACACGTTTAAGCAAAATAACAAGATTGAAACTAAAATAATTTATGATAGTATCCTAGCGTCTGGGGAAATTTTATTTTGAAGGGGGAATGTAACCGCAAAAAAAACGGGGATGAATATTCATCCCCGCGATCAATCTACAACCAAAACAAGCCTCAATACCCCGGATTCTGCTTCAGATTATTATTCTTCTGAATCTCCGTTCTGGGTATCGGGAATAGCGTGCGGTTAATATTATTAGTGGCGGCATGCGACAACCACGATTTTTTCGTAAAGGCGCCAAACCGGATCATATCGGTGCGGCGATGGCCTTCCTGGTCAAACTCCCAGCCCAGTTCATCCAAAAACCGTCCGAATACAAGATCCGCACCGCCTTCATTGCTGAACTGATTATTCACAGCATCCTTCATACCATACTGGTAGGCACTGCCGCCTATCAGCTGGGCGCCCGTTACCACTGCTTTGGAAGGATTGGCGGAAAAATCCCTTTGCCTTACCTGTGTAACAATGGCCGCAGCCTCATCGGCCTTGCCTGTACGAAGCAAACTTTCCGCTTTCATCATCAGCACCTCGGCATAGCGGAACAGTGGGTAATCATTACTCAACCGGTTAGTGGAGCCCATCTTTATTTCAAATTTTCCTAAACGGAAACCATGCACCGATTCTCCCTTTTCCAAACCGGGTAATTCATTTACAAAGCTCAGCGGCTTACCGGCGAAATCGCCCTGCGCCACATACAACATCTGGCCGCCGGCGGTATACTGTTGTCCTTTGATCCAGTTATTCTGATACCGGGCATCAGCAGGATCAAAGGTGCTGATGAACTGGGGGATGGCACAGATGCCGCCCCAGGGCGTATTCTTCAGGTTATAGGTCGCCTGGTTTTCCTGCTGCAGTGTTTGCATATGAAGATCAAAGGCGTTCCAGTTATTGGTATAATCCTCATCCATCGGAATAGCCAGTATTATTTCTTTTGAATTCTGGTTCTCTGTTATAAACACACTTTTCTGCGCCGGTTCCAGGATATATCCCGCGCCGGATTTGATGACGCTATCACAGGCACTGATACATTTTTCCCATTGAGGTGTGCCGGTATACACGCCTGCATTCAGGTACATTTTAGCCAGCAGCGTAAAGGCTGCCCATTTGTTGAATTTGCCGTAGGTAGCTACCGTATTGTCTTTGCTCAGAAAAGGAATATTATCGGTAAGATCCTTTACGATGAATTCATACACTTCCTTACGCGTACTCTGTTCGGGCAAAAATCCTGAGGGCAAATCAAACTGTGTTACAATAGGAACATTTCCGTAAAAGTCGCACAGGATGGCATAGTACGACGCACGGAGCACTTTCAGTTCTGCAAGTGTGGCTTCCTTCCCTTCCGTAATAGGGATCAGGCCGGATTCAATCTGGTAAATGATCCTGTTACAGTTGGTGATGCCCGCATAAGTCCTGGACCAGGTTTGGTTTACCACATCATCATCGGTAGTCCAGGTATGTTTATGCAAACGCTGGTATACGCCGTCATCAAACCATCCCCACGGACGTTTGGGTATTACCAGCTGATCGCCGGTCACTTCCTGCGCCCGCCAGAGGCCATTCCAGTCAAGCAATATAAACCGCCATTGCGAGTACCCTGCACCCACCAGCGCGGCTATATCATCTTTGGTAGGATTAAACTGCGTGGAGATGATAGTGGTATATGGTGTATCTTTTAATTTGGTACACGCCGACAGTAAAACAATAACCATCAGCAGATTTATTTTACGAAGCATTTTCATACACGTGTTTTTGGAAGATTAGAAATTCAGGTTCACACCGGCGGTAAAGGAACGGACAGACGGGTACTTGTCGCGGTCGTCCATACCGGGGTTCAATCCCAACCTGTTTACTTCGGGGTCCAGTCCTTTGTACTTTGTGATAACGAAAGTATTCAGCGAGGAAACATAGAAACGGGCGCCTTTAAGATACTTGTTCTTTATCTGTGGAAAAGTGTAGCCCAGTGTAATGTTATCTATCTTCCAGAAATCGCCGTTTTCTACATAATAGCTGTTGAACTCGAGTGCATTTACATTTAATACTTTCTTTCCAAAAACAGGATCATACGCCGATTTCAGGATATTATAATTCTGGATAGATGGGTTCTCCATATACATCCTTTGCGAATTAATGATCTGGTACCCGAAAGCGCCGCGCATAGTGATACTGAGATCAAAGTGTTTGTAAGAGAAATTATTATTCCAGCCTGCATAGTATTTTGGCAAGCCGTTACCAATTACTTTCTTGTCTTCAAAAGCATGTGCAAAATTATCGTAGTTCACCGGCTTACCATCTCTTCCTTCGTATATCCATTTCCCGTTATCGTCTATATCAATCACTTTATATCCGTAAAAATCACCGATGCCTTTGCCGATGGTTACAATGTTGGTAAATGTCTGGATGGGAACCCCTGCTGCACCGGTAGTGAAGTAAGGTGTAGTAGTCTGGTATAATTCGTTGGAAAGGCTGATTAATTTATTGCTGTTGGTAGAGAAGTTAACACTGGTATTCCAGGTGAAATCTTTTGCTTTTACCGGGATAAAGTTCAGCATTATCTCAATACCTTTATTTTCCATTTTACCTACGTTCGCGGTAGTGGTGCGGTAGAGATTTGGCGGGCTGGGCACTTCATAATTATACAGCAGGCCCTTGATCCGGCGGTTGTATACATCCACACTACCGCTGATGCGGCCCCTCAGCATACTAAAGTCCAGCCCTATGTTGGCTTCAGCTTTCTCTTCCCAGCGGATAAACGGATTGGCATTGGTGGAGGGCACCAGGATACGGGACCATTTGCCATTGGTGTATACATAGTCGCCATAACCGATCAGCGGCTGACTTAAAAACCCATCCTTTGGCGGGTTCCCGGTAATACCATATCCAGCGCGCAGTTTCAGGTCATCAAACAGCCGTTGCTGTTTCATGAAGCTTTCGTTTGAAATTCTCCAGCCACCGGATACCGCCCAGAAATTACCCCAGGGGTTCTTCGCGCCAAACAACTGGCTGGCTCCTTCCCTTCTCAGGCTGGCCATCAGCAGGTAGCGGTCTTCGTAGCTATAGTTCAGTCGTCCAAAAAAACTGATCAGGTTTGATTCTGTTTTATAACTGCTGATATTCGCCAGCTGGTTCTTGATCCCTTCTCCCAAACCAATATTGTTATAGCCAAAAAGATCTGTCGGAAAATCCTGGTTGTCGGAATAGTTACCGGAAGATTCATTCTCCTGGTAGCCATATCCACCTAACAATGTGAAGTGATGCGCATTGAACGACCGGGTATATTCCGCCGTCCATTCCGTGAGGCGGTCGATAGACAGATCTGAAGCTACCGATGCAAAGCCATTCACGCCGCTTTTGATATTAGAGATATGCTTCTTCGTTTCCGCGTAACCTTTGTTGGAATTAAAGCGTGCATAGGAGAATAAGGCCGACAGCTTCAAATTATTAATAGGCCTGTAGGTAAGTGTAGCGTTCATGCGGGAATTTACATTCTTGGCTTCGCCATCGCTTTCATACAGCAATGCCATTGGATTCTCGTAATCAAAGTTGCCGGTTTGCTCGTAGAAGTCGCCGTTCTCTTTACGCACCGGTTCTGTAGGATTCCTGATTACTGTTTGACGGTAGATCCATCCGTTAAAACTATTATCGCCGTTATTATTACGGGTGTAGTTATTGGTTTGGTTCAGGATACCGATATTCAGTTTCAGTTTATCATCCAGCATGCTGTGGTTTACATCGATCCTGCCGGAGAAAGTATTGTTATCACTTTTTCTAAAGATCCCCTGTAACGCGCGATAGTTAGCAGAAGCGAGGTAGTTGGTGGTAGCATTACCACCGCGGATGGTAAGATTATGCACCTGTGTAAACGGTGTGCGGGTGGCTTCTTTCAGCCAGTCGGTGGAGCCGCCTGCATCCCAGGAAGCGAGCCTGGTGCCGGCTTTGATCTGATCCCGGTAATCCTGTGCGGTGAGCATATCCAGTTTTTTGGAGATCATTTGCGTGGTAGCATAGCCGCTGTAATCCACGGAATTGGCAAAGGTACCTTTAGCTCTTTTTGTGGTGATGATGATCACGCCATTGGAACCTCTTACACCATAGATAGCCGCAGAGGAGCCATCTTTCAATACATCCACCGATTCAATATCTTCAGGGGCTACTGTTTTCAGATCGCCGGGGATACCATCGACGATAACGAGGGGGTTGGCATTGGCGCCGAATAAGGTGGTGTTACCGCGCAGCAATATCTGCGATCCATCGGTAGGGTTGCCGCTGGGCGTAGCAACGGTTAAACCTGCAACTTTTCCCTGCAGCAGTTGTCCGGCATCCAGTACCGGGCCTTTCACAAAGTTAGCGGACTTCACAGTGGCTACGGCGCTGGTTACATCACCTCTGCGTTGCGTACCATAACCAATTACCACTGCTTCGCGGAGACTTGCTATGGACCCCTGCATCACTACGTCTATTACTGTTTTGTTACCTACCAGCGCTTCTTCATCCTGGAAGCCGATATAAGAAAACACCAGTACGGCGCCGGGATCAACGGCAATGCGGTATTTTCCCTCCGCATCTGTAGAAGTGCCTGTCTGCCCGTTTTTAACTTTTACGCTTACGCCGGGTAGAGCTTCATTCTTATCATCGGTTACCTTTCCCTGTACGGTTACCTGTTGTATGGGTATCTCATTACTGATGATTTCCGTGCGTGGGGTTTCTTTTTCCACAATAATGATCAGGTTATCTTTCTGCAGATAACTGAGCTTTGTATTTTTCAGTAGTTTGTCCAGCACAACCGACAGTGGCTGCCGGTTTGCGGATACGGACAAGCGCGTATATTCCGCTACCAGTTTATCATTGTATACAAATGACAGTCCGCTTTTCTTTTCCATCTCTGTTAAAACATCCTGCAGGGAGCGGTTTTCCAGCTGCACATCTATTTTTACTTCCCTGGCTGTTTGCCCTGTTAAGGCGCCTGCAAACAGCAATTGCGTTCCAAGTGAAATGAGTAGGAATATCCTGCAGCCGGTGCGCATCGTTTTCCGGATGGCATAGAGATGACACCAAATGAATTGCTTCATACATTTGAGAGTTTTGGTTAAAGTAAAATGCGATTAGAATTGTACTACCTTGTTCCTGATAGACCAGTTAAGTTTGTTGGCTTTAGCGATGGCGAAAAGAATTTTCTCCAATGAATCGGTGGAGCTGAAATTTGCTGTAAAACGTATTCCCTTCGTAGCTTCATCTTTAAAAACTATTTTAACATCATAAATATTCTCCAGCAGAACGGCCACGTGCTGCAGTGTTTCATTTCTGAAGGCTAACTTTCCTGTTACCCAGCCGGTTACCGCTGCGGCGTTCACTTTTCTCTTCTGCTGCGATCCGGTAGCGGCGCGGATTACCGCCTGTTCGTCCGGTAGCACCAGCAGTGGTTTTTGTTGTGAAGATGTTTCCACCGCCACCTTTCCACGTATAACCGTTACAGTTATTTCGTCCAGTGCTTTGTATGCCTGTACATTGAATACGGTACCCAGTACTGCTGTTTGTATACCATTGCTTGTTACTGTAAAGGGATGCGCCTGATCGGTGGTTACGTCAAAACAGGCTTCACCTTCCAGCAATGTTACGGTTCTGTTCTCCTTAAAATTTTCCGGGTACCGGATACCTGAACCTGCATTCAGCATTACCATTGATCCATCCGGGAGCGTTACTTTCAATTGCTGCCCCCTGGCGGCCGACCTGGTAACATACTGCAAGGCAACAGTAGCGGTGCTTTGATAACGCAGATATGCCCATGTACCCAATGATAAAATAACAATAACGGAGGCGGCTACACGTAATAGCACCGGAAGATTAAAAAAATTTTGTCTTTTGATTTGTCCATCGATGCGGTTTTTCAACCGCTGCATCACCAGTTCCCTGTCTGCCGGCAACTCCTCCCCGCTTCCTTCTTCTGAAAGGCGGTCGAACCACTGCTCCATCCACTCTTTTTGTTCCGGCGTACATTTCCCTTCCAGGTAAAGTTCCAGCAGCGTGTTAAAGTCTGTTTCATTCATAACGGCTGTTTTTCTTTGTATAGGAACACGTGGTTAATATAGAAGTGTATAAAAAGAAGGGATGGTAGTAGATAACCTGAATATTTTTTTGAGAAATTATACATTCAGTTTCAGATGCAGGTATTTCAATGCGTTGCTGATCTGCTTCTTCACTGTTTTATCAGAGATATTCAGTTTATGCGCAATTTCTTTATGAGAAAGTTCTTCTGTTCTGCTAAGGAGAAATACCTCCCGCATTTTCAGCGGCAGCTTATCTATTTCACGGTTTACCAGCAGGGAAAGCTCATTGGCGGCCAGTTGCCGTTCAAAGAGATCGTCTGCCTCCGTGAAGAGGATGCTCCAGGATTTGCGGAAATGATTTCTTTTGATTTCCTGGCGGATGTACCGGAAGCCGCCATACCGTACGCAGGAGTAAAGATAGGTATACAGGGAATCTACGTTGTGCAGGTTGCTGCGGCGTTTCCACAGGGACACAAATATCTCCTGCAGGATATCCTCCGCTTCTGTGGTATCCTTAATTGCCTTTACCAGGTAGCAATACAGCTGCTCCCAGTAACGCATATAGATCACGTCAAAGGCTTCCTTGCTATCCTCTTTCAGCAAATTTAAAAGAATATCGTCTGCATATTGTTGAAGATGCACACCATTCATAAGTGGAAAATTAACATAAACGTGAAACCTGTCTTTACCTACGGCATTCTGTTCCTTCCCGGAACGTGAGAATTATTAATTGTCTAATATACAATTAATAGTAATTGACCAGTTATTTTTTTCCAGGTTTTTTAAAATTATTACGGGAGATATGATGGATAGGGGCTTTCGGGGAACAAATCAATGGTTAATTGATATTTTATATTAATTGTCGTTTTTACACTAAATACATTACCCGGAAGAATATCTTCCGGGTACGGGGTAATATAATAGCAAACATCTGGTCTTATTATTTAAACCATTCCGCATAATCTGCAAAAAAAGCGGCGGTAGTACGCGCCGGCTTACCCAACACCTGCTGCACATCGCTGCTTACATAAGCGGCGTCGCCATTCCGCTGCACTTCCGTATAGGCCATAAAGGTTTGAATGGCCCACTGCGGCATCCCCTTCATTTCCATCCGTTCCCGGGCTTCCTCCAGGGTAAGCGGTACATAGGTCACCTTGTGATGAATCACTTCTCCTATGATATCAGCCAGCTGCCAGTAGTTGAGCGCTTCATCGCCGGTAAGGATATACGTTTGCCCCGCATGCTTTGCCGGCTCTTTCAGCACGGTAAATGCCACTTCCGCAATATCCCGGAGATCGATGTACGCCCGCCTGCCATCGCCGGTGGCCTCGTAAATACCACGCTCTTCTTTTACCCGTTTTGAAAACTCCCCCAGCCAATTCTGCATAAAGCCGGTCGGCTGCAGGATGGTCCAGTTCAGGCCGGAAGCTTTCAGCAATTCTTCCACTTCCTTATGCGACCGCCCGATAGCCGATTGTACAATGTGCGCGGGCGAGCTTTTCCCGGCCGCCGCAGAGGATAGTTTCACGAAGTTTTTCACCCCTGCGGCTTTGGCGGCGGTAATTACATTGTGCTGCTCCTCTACAAAGCTGGTACCCATACCGGATACCAGGAAAATAGCTGCGCTATTCTTCAGGGCGGCAGGCAACGTTTCCGGCCGGCTCATATCCGCGGCTACCCATTCTACAAAAGGCAGGGGTTCCGCTTTGCCCAGGTCGCGGGTTACTGCAATGGTAGGCATCTGCGCCTGCGATAAAAAACCGAGCAACGCCCTGCCTATTTTTCCTGTTGCACCAAACACGGTGCGGTACGGTGTGTTTTCCATTTTTATGATTTAATTTAGATCCAAAGTTACCACCCGTACATCCCGGCTGATAACGCATAAGGAACACTCACCAACGCAAAAAGAAGTATTATGATCCGCAGATGCCAGGTAACCCATAACGCCCACAAGCCGCCCGTGCAGGAAAAGCAACTGAGTATACAGGACCCTTCCGGGTTCCGCATTCAACTGGAAGAGATCACTTTTAACGGCGTGGATCTCCGCTGGGGAAGTTACATTAACCACGATGCAAGGGTGCTGTCCTTTCGTCCGGATAAGCAAGCCATCGTATCACACTTCAGGATCCAGGATGCCAGCGCTGCCAACACACACGCCATCCGCGAAAAACAGTTTGTGGTATACCGCGAAACGCCGGAGTCGTACGACCTTTTCATTCCTCCCACCAATAATAAAACACGCTCCTTCTTTGAACTGATTGTTACGGACGATTTCTTTGATCACATCTTCACGGAAGAAAGCCGCTTTATGGAACGGTTCCGTGGGTACCAAACCTTTAATAGGCCTGCACCGGAATTTACTGCGCAAATGCTACCGGCTATGCACAGCATCATCCATGATATGCAGCATGCTCCTTACAGCGGCGCATTAAGGGCCACCTACCTGGAAACAAAAGCCACGGAGCTGTTCCTGATGCAGGTACTGCAACTGGATCAGCCATCGCCGGTTCCTGCGCGGTTAACACCCGGCGATACAGAACGGCTTCACAGCATTAAGCACTACATCGATCTGCACTACGAAAAACCGCTTTCTATAATGGCGCTGGCCCGTACTGCCGGCATCAACCAGATGAAGCTTAAAAACGGCTTTAAAGCCCTGTTTAATACCACGGTGTTTGGCTACATCTCAGGATTGAGAATGCAGGAAGCAAAAAGATTGTTGCTGGAGGAAAAAATGTATGTAAACGAAGTGGCCGACCGGATGGGCTATAAATACCCGCAGCACTTCACGGCTGCCTTCCGGAAAAAATTCGGCCTGCTTCCGAAAGATCTCAAAAACTAAGCTGCCCGCTGTAAACACAACGGGCAGCAGACAGGATGACCAGGTATTTATCTCCGGAAATTAATACCCGGGATTTTGTACTATCAACGGATCTGTTTGTGTTTCTATATAAGGAATCGGCCACAGGTAATCCCGCGCAGCATTAAACGTACGCACTTCCACCACCCGCATCTCTCCTTTGTTGGGCACCGCGCTGTAATCGGCAATCCCGTTGGCATCTATCTTCGGGGCTGCAGCAAGCCAGCCTCTCGGCACGCGGCCATAAAATGGTCCCTTCATCACTTTATCGGCAATCTTCCAGCGGCGGATATCAAACAAACGGAATCCTTCCATCGACAATTCATACAGCCGCTCTTTCCTTACAGCGGAACGCAGCGCTTCCTGCGTGCTGCCGGCAGGAATGTCGGGCATATTTACACCCGGCCGCTTCCTTACTGCATTAATGGCCTGGTATAAGGTGGCATCCAGCTCGTTGGCTTCTGTTTTTGCCTCTGCGTAAATAAGCAGTACTTCCGCATACCGCGCCAGGGTCACGTTCATGGTGGACTGGCGTATGTTGTCTTTATCTTTCATATCCACATACTTGCGCCAGCAGTAGCCGCTGAAAGATGCATAAGCGTTAACGGCGTCCTGGTTCACAATCCGGGTAGCCGGATTGGTGTTGTAGTTCCAGCACTTGAGACTGTCCTTATGCGTTTCAAACTGGTAGTTAAAAAATATAGATCCCGGAAGCGCAACGGTATAACCCAGCCGCGGATCACGGTTTTCAAAAGGTTTTTGCGGGTTGAATAACGGCGACTGATCAATGGTTAAGCCGTCGGTACATTCGTAGCTGTCGACCAGCGACTGTGAAGGAATTTTATTGGAAGCGCCGCCGGCATTCCTGCATAAAAACGGATACGGACCTACCCAGGTTACCACCGGCAACTGGTATTGCAGGCTTAATATCACTTCAGGCGAATTTCTTCCCTCATAGGAAAACAGCCTGGGATAGCTGTCGTCCAGCTTATACACGCCGAGGTCCATCACGGCTTTGGCGGCATCTGCAGCAGTTTTCCACTGTTCGTTATACAGTGCAGCCCTGGCTTTAACTGTTAGTGCAGCGCCTTTGGTAGCACGACCAAAATCTGTAGCCGGGTAAGTGGCAGGCAGCCAGGCAGCGGCGCTGTCCAGTTCTTCCAGCACAAATTTAAGGATGGTTGCTTTGTCGCTCCGCGGCACCTGTGCATTTTCCAGTGTAAGCACGTGCGTTACCAACGGCACACCGCCAAACATGGACAACAGCTGCTGATACATATACGCACGTACGAAACGTGTTTCGCCCATGCTGCGCTGATACAACGCCGGATTCGTTACCGCTCTTACTTTTTCCGCATTGTCCAGGATATAATTACAGCGGCCAATCACCTTATAATAGTTGCTCCATACGCCTTGTGTAACCGTGTTATTGGCGTCATGATTACCGGTGCCTATTTTTTGCAAATCGCTGTTATTCCTTTCGTAGCCAATATCGCTGGTGGCATCCAGCAGTAAAACCAGGGGCAGTCCATCCAGCTGACCAGGGTCATTTTCCTTGTCCATTGGCTTATTCAGCCCTTTATACAGCCCGTTCACCGCCAGGAGCAGTTCATCCTGGTTCTTGAAATAATCGGCGTCGGAAGGGCCGGTTAAAGGATCTTTATCAAGGTAGTCTTTATTACATGCCTGTATCCCTAACAGGGTAACAGCCGCTATCATCCAACAGGTAAAACGCTTTCTCATGATTGCTGTTTTTTAGAAATTTACATTAACACCAAAACTGTAAACCTTTACAATGGCATAGTTATCGGCCACGCCCACGGCGGTTTCCACATCATAGCCCGGCCAGAATTTACTGGACGTAAACAGGTTGGAACCATTTACAAATACCCGCAGGCTGTTGAGCCGCATGGTTTTCACCAGGTTGGCCGGCAGGGTATATCCTATTTGCAGGTTCTTCAAACGCAGATAGGCAGCGCTCTTCATCCAGAAACTGGAGATCTGCTGGTTGTTGGTACCGCCAAACACCAGCCGTGGAAATGCAGCATTTTTATGTTCCGGTGTCCAGTAGTCTTTGAAGCGTTCCTGCGCTGTACCACCTACAGAACTTACATAAAAAGGCATGATGCCGGCGCCGTAAATCAGGCCGTCTACTTTACCTACGCCCTGCAGAAAAGCGCCCAGGTCGAAGCCTCTCCACGATGCGTTTAAGCTAACGCCGTAAGTATAGCGGGGAATGGTGTTGCCAAGAATTACTTTATCACTTTCATTGATGATGCCATCGCCGTTCTGATCTTTGTATTTAATATCGCCGGGGGCAATGGTACCAAATTGTGTGGCATGTTTTGCCACTTCATCTGCATCCTGGAAAAATCCTTCTGCCTGTAATCCAAAAATGGAGTTCACGGGATATCCTTCCCTGCTCACGGTTACAGCCGATTGATTAATACCATGCATATCCACTACTTTATTTTTCACATCAGATACGTTAACGCCGATGTTATATTTAAAGTCGCGGATTTTACCATCGTAGTTAATGCCAAGTTCCCATCCTTTGTTACTTACTTTTCCCGCGTTCTGGTAAGGCGCTTTCAAACCCGTGATCAGCGGGATGTTCAGCAACAGCAGGATATCTTTTGTTTTGCTGATATAATAATCTCCTGTTACCGAGAGATGGGAAAACAGGGTCACATCAAATCCTACATCACTCATCTCGGTACTTTCCCAGGTGATATTCCTGTTCGCCAGGGCGTCCAGCGTGGCGGCGCCAACTATTTGTCCGCCGAGCGAATAAGAGCTTAAATTCACCACCGTGGCAGAGGGATAAGTTCCTATGTTCTGGTTACCCAGCCGGCCCCATGATGCGCGGAGCTTTAATTCATTCACCAGCGGTTTCAGGGGCGCCATAAATGGTTCCTCTGAAATACGCCATCCGGCAGATGCAGAGGGGAATACGCCCCACTTGCGGCCTTCTGCGAAACGGGAAGATCCGTCGTAACGGGTATTGATTTCGAGCAGGTATCTTTCTTTGTAGTTATAGTTGATCCTGCCGAAAAAAGAGCGCAGCGACCATTCTTCGCCGGCGCCGCCGTTATTCATATTGGTAGCCGCTCCGGCATCCAGTATAGGATAGTCGGGTAAAATGTAGTTGTCGCGGTAGGCTGTAAATCTATCCTGGCGGTAGCTGTTCTGTTCTGCACCGGCCAATATTTTCAGGTCGTGTGCACCGTATTTTTTCTGGAAGGTAAGGGTACCGCGCATGTTATTGTAAAACTGCCGCTGACTGGAAACGTCCAGTGTGCTTACCTGTGGCCACTTATAACTGGGCGTGCCATCAGGATGATAGGTTTGCAGCACCTTACTAAATTTGTTCGTATAGGTTTG
Organism: Chitinophaga ginsengisegetis; assembly: GCF_900168065.1. GTDB lineage: Bacteria > Bacteroidota > Bacteroidia > Chitinophagales > Chitinophagaceae > Chitinophaga > Chitinophaga ginsengisegetis. The sequence goes on from NZ_FUZZ01000001.1 coordinate 1,508,953, forward strand.
CACGTATTTGGGTGCAATGTTAATGGAGGCGGTAAGCCATTCTACCGGCTGGTAATTCAGGGTGGTGTTAATACTTCCCCAGGGGGCGCTTACGCGGTTCAGGCCACCATCGCTGGCGGCAGCAGCGGGGTTGAGGCCCACCCATCCTTCCCCGCGGGTACCATTGGCATTTACGGCCAGCTGGTTGGGGGAAATATTATTCATGTAAGCAAAGATCGCATCAGCGCCTGCTGACGGTTCGGTGGTTACCGGGCTGATATACTGCAGGTCAAACTGCATGTTTAATTGCTTCGAAAAAATAATATCGGTATTACTGCGGATGGTAAGGCGTTTAAATTCGCTGTTATCCATCAGTCCTTTCTGATCAAAATACCCCAGTGATACCAGCATTTTTACTTTATCCGTACCGCCGTTCACCGTTAAAAAATGGCTCTGCTGAAAACCGGAGCCTGTTAACACAGCCTTCTGCCAATCGGTGTTCGGTAATGAATCAGAGTTGCCGTTTCCCTGCTGCCGGTATTTTTCCAGCAATGCATCGGAGTATAACGGGGTACGGCCGGAATTTTTATAAGCTTCGTTGGCGAGCAGCATATAATCCAGCGCGTTGGTGAGGGCAGGAAGATTGGTGGGTTTCTGCCAGCCTACATAGTTGTTGTAGTTAACAGACAGCTTATTGCTTTTACCTCTTTTGGTAGTTACCAGTATTACGCCATTGGCTGCACGCGAACCATAAATAGCTGCTGATGCCGCATCTTTCAACACGCTAACGGAAGCGATCACATTAGGATCGATGTTGTTGATGGAACCTTCCACACCATCGATCAGTACCAGCGGATCGGGGTTCTTCAGGGTACCCCATCCGCGGACACGTACCGTACCACCATCGCCGCCGGGCTTGCCGTTGCCCTGTGTGATGGTAACACCGGGCATGGTACCCTGTAAGCCTGCCGTGGTTTGCCCTACCGGCCGCGCTGCCAGCACTTCGCCGGATACGGTGGCTACGGCGCCGGTGAGGTTTACTTTTTTCTGGGTACTATATCCTACTACCACCACTTCCACCAATGATTTGGGGGTAACGGACAAAGGTATACGAAAAAAATTTTCACCTTTCACAGGTTGTTGTTTTGTGAGATACCCGATACTGGAAATAGTGAGCACATCCTGGTCTGTTACATTGGGCAATGAAAACTTTCCGTTTCCATCTGTAAGTACGCCTTTTGTAGTGCCTTTGATGCCTACCGTTACGCCGGGCAAACCTGCGCCGGTGCTATCTGTAACGATGCCCGTAATGGTTTTCCCCGGTGAGCTGCCTTCCTGTGGTGAAAGCTTTCCGCCGGACGTGGTATTTTTTTTGATGACGACGGTGCCATATTTAATCGTGTAAGTAAGCGGAAGATCTTTCAGGCAGATCTTCAGGGCTTCTTCCAGTGATTTGTTGGCGATATTCACACTGAGCGGCGGCGCATCTTCCAGTAATTTTTCATCGCAGATAAACTGGTAACCGGTTTGCTTGCTGATAAGATCAAATACTTTATCCAGCGGCATTTTACTGACGGAAAGTTTTACGGTTTGAGCGCCGGCGGTTAGTGATGCTGCCAGCAGCAGCCAGGTGGTCAGTTTGATCACCAGCCATGTTCGTTGTTTAGCCGGCATACGGCTCCTGCTCCCGTGGGAGTGCGCAATAGTAAACAGTTCCATACTATCTTTTGGTTGAGTTTAAATAATTCATACGTGGAGTAGTACTCCTGGTTTATTTCATAGTGGCGGGCATTACGGTGATACGGTTTCCTTTGACGATAAAATGCACCCTTCCGGTTTGCTCCAGCAGTTCCAGCAGCTGTGTTACATTTTCCTTGCGGGTCATACTGCCAAACAGCTGAATACCGGAAAGATCGCCTTCGTATTCGATGTCCACATCATACCACCGGGCTATCTGCCGCATGATAACGGTGATATCTGTTTTGCGGAACCTGAACTGTCCTTCTTTCCAGGCCATTACTTCTTCCATATCCGGACGTGTAATTAAAAAATGGTCTTCCTTTTCAGCGATGCTTGCCTGCTGACCGGGCTTCATCATGGTAGTAGCGGCCCCCTGTGTAACGCTCACAGCGCCTTCCAGCAGGGTTGTTTTTACGCGGGCTTCATCGGTGTAAGCCATTACGTTAAAGTGCGTGCCCAGTACTTTCACCTGTACACCGGATGTTTGCACGATAAAAGGTTTCGCGGCTTGCTGAGCAATTTCAAAATAAGCTTCCCCGGTGAGGCGTACTGTTCTGTTACTGCCCGCAAACGCCACGGGGAATGTCAGCGAGGAAGCGGCGTTCAGCCATACCTGGCTGCCGTCGGGCAATACTACCTGGTACTGTCCGCCTTTGGGCGTACGGATGGTATTGTACTCGGGAGCAGCGCTGTTACTGCCTGCGGCGTGATACGCGAGCCGGCCGCTGTCCAGTTTAATGATACGGGTATTCCCCTGTTTGCCTACGGTGCCTGTTCCTGCATTGTCCAGCACAATAGTGCTGCCATCTGCCAGGATCAGCTCTGCTTTATTACCTGTGGATATGGGTGATACTGTTTTTTTGGATACTAACGGCGCCGGGCCTACGTAATAATAGCGCCAGGTGTAACCCGCTGCCAGTATAAATGCTACTGCTGCTGCCGCGGCCATTGTTTTATAAAAGGTGCGGATTTTTTTCCGGGAGATATGATAACGGTTATCTGCCTCCTGGACAGGTTGTTGCGCGGAGTCGTTTGTATCCTCATCATGATCTTTCCGGGTGAGCGCCTGCCGCAGTGCTGCGGTTTCCATCACTTTATTAAAAGCCTGTTGCAGATCTGGGTGAGCGGCATCAGTATACCTGTCTTCCGCCAGTATGGCTGCAATCATTTCTTCCAGTGCCGGCCCGTTACGATCCGTCTGCATCAATGCCTGCAGGCGCCTGGTTTCTTCCGGTGTAATCCGGTTGTCCAGGTATTTCTCCAATAAATCTTTTAACTCATCGTGTAACATAAAACCGGATGCAAGCACAACACTCTCATGAAGGGTTGTATAATAAAGACGAAAAAAGAACGGGCGGGAATCCTTCTGTCGCCGGAAAATATTATTCTTCGTTTAACCGGCAACGTTATCACCTGTTTCCATACTTATGTAACATGCTCTGCTCTCCCACCCATATACTTCCGGATGGCGGCAATGGACCGTGCGATATAATTTTTGGAGGTGACCCTGGAAATATTCATCTGCCGGGCTATTTCATCGTGCGACATTCCCTGGAAGCGGCTCAGCCGGAAAGCCAGTTGCATTTGTGCGGGCAGCTGATTGATGGCTGCATGCAACTGGCCTTCGAAATCCTTTAGTTCCAGTTTGTCCTGTGCAGAGGGAAGGTCTGATGCCATGTACACGTGGTGTCCTTCTTCCTGCACCGTAGGCAATACCCTTTTCCGGAATTCATCCAGGATCAGGTTTTTCGCCGTAGTATACAGGAAGGCGTCGAAACGGTTTACCGCCAGCAGGCGTTCCCGGTTCATCCAGATCTTTATAAAAATTTCCTGTGTCAGGTCTTCTGCCAGGGCAGGCGACTTAACAAATTGCAGGGTGTTGGCATACATCTTCCCCCAGTAACGGTTAAACAACCGCTGGAAGGCGGGCTGATCCCCCGCTGCCACACGCAGCAACAGCTCTTTTTCATTATGTGGACTATCTATCGGCAAGGAAGGTCATGGAATTTATTACAAAATAATCATTTCGCGGAACTACCTGTACTTATAAAGACGATAAAAATTGTAAACCGAATCCTTCCTTTTCTTTTTTTTCCAAAATAATTATCTCGGAACAAATAACACCGCATCTGCGGCTATTATGCCGTCCGTTTTGTGATTGTCTATTTCCACGTAGGCGCCGTTTCCGGCTTTCAGCTGGTAGGTGCCCAGGCTCACCCATTCGCCGCTGGTTTGTCCCTCTACCTTTATACTTGCTGCCGCAACTTCCACTTCCTTCACGGTGCGGCCATCGAATACTTTTACGTGTGCATTCCCATCCAAACCGGGGAGGCGTGGTACGTAGGTAAATACCTCATATTTACCGGCTTTCTGGATAGCAGGTGAAAAACGTATTGATTTATGCACGGCTCCCTTGCTGTCGTCTGTAAGCAGGGATGGACCATAGCCCCCATGAATCAGCTTTTTCCATTCGCCGGTGATGGTTACGTGTTGCTCGTCGTTGTCATCCACCAGTATTTCAGCGGGACTGTTATCCACCAGCGGATTGGTACGCAGCATGGTTTGTATTTTCTGTACATCAGCCTCCTGGATGGAACTGCGCTGATCGATGGCTACAGCAGCCGCCGTGGCAGCGGATTGCCCCAGTACCATAAACACCGGTTCCATACGGATAGAGCCATAGGCAATGTGCGACGCCGATAAACAAACCGGCACCAATACATTTTTCGCATCCTCCGGTTTAGGTGTAATGGACCTGTAAGAAACCGGGTAAGGGCCAAGACCACCAATCTGCACATCTCCCTCATTTTTTACCATCCCATTTACTACAATACGCTGGCAGTTATGGGAATCCATATTATAGGCGGCCATACCAATAGGGTCCGTTACTTTCTCGCGGCCTTCGCAATTGGCCTGTGTCATCACATATCCGCCGATCATGCGTCTTGCCTCACGTATATACAACTGGGTTGACCAGTTCCCGTTATCGGTGTATTCATCTTTCGGGTATCCCCATTGTAACATTTGTTCCCGGAGATGGGCGGGCACCCGTTCGTCGTGTCCTATAAAATAGAGCAGCCCTTTGGTATACAGCTCATGATCGTGGATGATCTTTTTCCGGGTAGCGGGATCGGCCTCCGGATAGTTGTAGTTCATACCAATCATATCCGTGGAAAAAGCGCCGTAGTTATTGATATCCGTTTTCCCGTTGGGCATGAGGTCTATCTTGAGATTGGGCTTCAGGATCTTAGGCTGGGTAGCGTCCAGCACGCGTAGCAGCAGTTCATAACGCGACGGATCATAATCGTCCGGCTTTGTAATAGGAATACTGTTTTCCGGGCGGTTGCTCAGGCAGATCCTGAAATTATACGCCTGTACCTTTTTATCTCCCGTCCCGTGCGCCGCCAGGGAATCGGTACTGATGCCCCACAGCAGGCCACTTTCGGGTTTGCCGGGTATTTTGTACGGATCAATGCCATCGGGGAACTGGTGCTTATCGAGCAGTTGCACACCGTTATAGGTTTCGTTGTATTGTGCGTTGGGTTCCCGGCCAACGGTGTAGGAAATGCCTGCTTGGGCCATCAGGTCGCCTTCGTAGGAGCAATCGATGAACATTTTGGCTTTTACCACCTGCGCAGCGGGACCGTTCACGGTTATTTCCGTAACATACCCGTTTTGCTTTACAGCGTTAGTGATGGTGTATCCGTACAGCACTTCCACTTTGGCGGCATCGATATACTGGTGGAAAGTAGCTTCTGCCACATGGGGTTCAAAGATCCATTGTTCCAGTTTTCCGTAATGGTTGCCGATCCGGCGGTAGAAGTTACGCGACAACCCGGTGATAGCGTACTTATTACCGATGTCGGTATATCCCAAACCGCCAGAGGTAAGGCCGCCCAGGTGTTTTTCCGGTGATACCAGCAGCACTGTTTTGTGCAACTGCTTTGCGGTATAGGCGGCAATTACCCCTGCGGAGGTGCCGCCGTACACGCAAATGTCCACCTCCCTGGGGGGAGCCGTAAACCCGTAACTGCTAAGCGGAAGGAGATATCCTGTACATACAAGAAGGATAGAAAAGAGTTTGATTTTCATACGTGAAACAATAACCGCCCTTTAAGAAGACCGTTATGTTTATAAAGACGAAAAAAAAGGTAACAGGAATGTGTCTGTCTAAAAAAAAATATATCAAAGGGGGTTAGTATCTTTGTGCCCTTCCACGGTACAACTACCTCAACACACGGAAATAAACATCTGAATATGACAACAACAACAGTACTGCTCGACGGAAAAGCCTTATCCAAACGAATGGAAGCGGAATTAAAGATCAGGGTGCAGCGCATCATTGAAAAAACGGGTGTGGTGCCTGTACTGGCTACCATCCTGGTGGGCGATGATCCTTCCTCGGAAGTATATGTGAAAATGAAAGGTAATGCGTGTGAGCGGGTGGGTATGACCTCCGTAAAAGTACACCTGCCAAAGGAAACCACTACCAAAGAGTTGCTGGATACCATCAAAAAGCTGAATAACGACGACCAGATCTGCGGCATCCTGTTGCAACACCCGGTTCCGCACCAGATCGATGAAAGGGCGTGTTTTGATAAAATACATATTGATAAAGATGTAGATGGGGTTACCTGCCTGGGTTTTGGCCGGATGTCGATGAATGAACCCGCTTATGGCAGTGCCACCCCTGCCGGAATTATGGAGCTGCTGAAGCATTACCAGATACCCATTGCGGGCAAACATGCGGTAGTAGTAGGCCGGAGTCCTATCCTGGGTAAACCGGTAGCCATGATGCTGCTGAATGAAAATGCCACGGTTACTATTTGTCATTCGCGGACCAATAATTTACCAGAGCTTATCAAACAGGCAGATATCATAGTAGGCGCCGTGGGCAAGCCTGAATTTATAAAAGCCGAGTGGATAAAAGACGATGCCATTGTAATAGATGCCGGTTATCATAAAGGCGGCATCGGCGATATAGAACTGGGGCCGCTGGCAGACCGTGTAGCCGCCTACACACCAGTACCGGGTGGCGTTGGCCCTATGACCATCGCAAAGCTGATTGCACAAACAGTGGAATCTGCTGAAAGGAAACTGGGATCTTCCAGGAAATAATATCTTAAAAAATAAGGAACAGCTGCAGGTAACTACATACCCGCAGCTGTTATTGTCCTTTTTCGCCCGCCTGATTGTCGTATTCTCCCCCTTTCCTTATCGATATATCCGGTTAAGTTTGTGGAAAAGAAAATCATGAGACAAGAACTGCTTCTGGAAATAACCACCACCGGTGATACCCTGCAACAATTGCTAACCTCCTTTGATGAAGAACAATTGAACAAGGTACCTTTCGAAGGCAGCTGGACGGCCGCACAGGTGGCATCGCATATCTGCAAAGCCGGCGACTGCGGCGTGTTGTATGGCGGGGCTGTGCCTACCGACCGGCAACCGGATAAAAAAGTGCCTGCCGTAAAATCCCTGTTCCTGAACTTCGATATTAAAATGAAGGCCCCGGAAATGATTCTGCCGGAAGAAGGGTATCTGCCCAAAGACGCTGTATTACAGGATGCCGCTGCTACCTGGCAGAAATTAACAACTGCCGCCAATACGGTGAACCTTACCGAAGAATGTACCAGCTTTGAAGTGCCGGGCTTCGGGCCTTTTACACGATTGGAATGGATACAGTTTATCAACATTCACACGCAAAGACATATACAGCAATTACAACGTATATACGATACCGTAGTAAAGGCATAAAGCGCTTACTTAATATTCACGCCGAGGCCGATCTGTACCTGGCGTGTTTTCCACTGGTACCGGTCATCGATGTCATTTACATTGGTAAGTCCAAGCACATAGCGTGCATATACGTGCAGTATATCGAAGTTCAGTGTAGCGCCGGCGGCCACTCCCACGTCGCTGCGTTTAAAAGCGTTACGGTTGTAGGTCAGGAGGTTTTCGTTGGCATAAAGCAGGTAACTGTATTGCGGTCCTGCATTGATAGTAATTAACTTATTCACATTGTAACGCAATAACAACGGCAGGGTAATATAGCTGAGTTTAATGCTTTTATTGGCGTTGTCGTTACCGGTAGAGATATATTTTGCACCGAAATCATCGCCACGTTTGGGGGCCACCTGTGAGAAGAGGAGTTCGGGTTGCAGCCCCCATCTTTTTGAAAAATCATATTCGGCGTACACGCCTAATCTTCCGCCTAATGTGTAATTTGATTTAATGCCTGCCCCGTCCAGTTTAAACATGTTCAGGTCTGCCTTGATGCCGTAATGCAGTCCCTGCGCGCTGGCCGCGGCAGCAAGGCAAACCAGCAACAATACTGACAGTGATCGTTTTTTCATAGCTGATGATTTTAACCATAAAGAAACGAATTGATCAGATGCGAATTGCTGCGTCCGGGCCACTAATAGATGATCCTGCTGTTTTTCACTATCACGCGGGATATTTCCTCGGCAGATCGTTCAGGATCATGACAGTTTAAGGTCTACTTTCTGTCCTGTTTTAACGGCGTGGTAAATGGCATCAATAATTTTCAGGTCTTTCAGCGCTTCTTCTCCGTCCACAGCAACCACCGGTTGTTTCCCTTCCAGGATGATTCCGGCCATTTCTTCCATTTGCACGGTTTGATGGGTAACATGTGGCTGGGTGAGTTCTCCTTTATGGGTGCGTCCGCGGATGGGACCGTAGCCTGTGGAGGGTTGCATCTCTGCAAATCCTTTTTCACCGTTGAGATAAAAGCGGTCGAGGTAGTTCATGTTGTAAGTAGAGAGACAGGAGGCCACGGCGCCGCTGGGGAAGCCCAGCTGGAACTGGATGGTTTCATCCACGCCTTCCTTGAATTTCACCGGGTCTGTTTTGGTTTCCTGGGCGGTTACCCAGATGGGGTCTTCGCCTGTCATATACCGGGAGCCGTTAATCGCATAGATTCCAATATCCATTAAGGAACCGCCGCCGGCCAGTTCTTTATTGAGGCGCCACTGTGTGGGGTCGCCAATGCGGAAACCACATAGTCCCTGGAAGAACATGATTTTTCCAAAGTCGCCGTTTTTGCGCATGCGGATAACTTCCAGTGTTTTGGCTTCAAAATGCATACGGTATCCGACCAGTAATTTTACGTTTGCTTTTTTACAGGCGGCAATCATTTCCTGGCCCTGTTTGGCATTCAGTGCCATTGGCTTTTCGCAGATCACGTGTTTACCCGCCGCAGCGATGCGGATCGCCTCGTCGTGGTGCAGGGCATTGGGCGTGGTAATGTATACCGCATCAATGTCTTTGTTGTCTTTTATGCGATCAAAGTTTTCGTAGTTATAGCAGTTTTTGTCGGGGATAGAGAACCGGCTCTGCCAGTCTTTTATTTTAGACGGAGTACCACTGATCACACCTACCAATTTTGCTTTTACGCAGGCCTGCATGGCGTCTGCCACGCGGCTGCCATAGCTGCCTAATCCCATAATGGCTACACGTAATACCGGGCCATCGTAGTGTTGGAGGTCTTTTGCCCAGCCGGCGAGCGGCATCAGGGGCAGTACCATAGCGGAGGCAGCAATTTTCTGTAAAAAATCACGACGAGTATTCATGACGGGAGATTTGGGTTTCATTGATTCCTTAATAATACAAAATTTATCCAGGAAATTATATCAATAAAAAAAGCCGCTCCGGGTTTACGGAGCGGCTGCTATCTTTATAAAAAAATCAGTTCTTTACATCATACAAAATTACAAACTCCACTCTCCTGTTCTTTGCCTTTCCTGCCTCTGTATTGTTGGTGGCTATAGGATCACGGTCCGACAGTCCCCAGGTAAACATACGGTCGTTGTTCACTTCAAAGCTGTTGAGCAGTTGCTTAGCGCCTGTTGCGCGGCGTTCAGATAGCTCACGGTTGTATTCTGCCGTGCCGGTGTTATCCGTATGCCCGGTGATCAGGATCTTTGTTTTATTGTATTTGTTGAGCACATCTGCAAAATGTTTGAAGGTGGGCTTTACGCTTTCGTTCACCTGGTCGGAAGACGATGAAAACAGTACGTTGTTGGGGAAGATCACTTTCAGGCTGTCTTTGATGATACTTACTTCCGCATCATTCAACGTATTTTTCAGCTCTTCATACTGCTTGTTCATATAAGCATGCTGGCTGCTGCTTTTCCGGGAAGACGCGCAGGAAGCCATTACAACAATGGACACTATTGCCATCAGGCAATAACGTGAGGTCAATAACATTCTTTTCATATCCGCTGTATTAAGGTGCAAAGGTATGTAAAATAGCCATTATCAAGCTGTTGCATAAATAATCTCTAATATTTACAAAAACATATATGCGTTAATGTTATAACACTGTTACGGTAACACCTATACGGGGTATTGCGTAATTCTTTTTATCTTGGAGAGATATGAATACCATTCCTTTGATACAAAGCATGCTGGGATTGCTGGCGGGCATTGCGCTCATTGTATTGCTCACTGCGCGCTTCCGGGTGCATGCTTTCTTTGCCTTGCTGCTGGCCAGTGTGCTCACCGGTATCATTTTACAGTTGCCCGTAACGGAAATCCTCGGCAGTATTAAAAGCGGTATGGGGAATATTGTAGGCTCATTAGGATTGCTCATCATACTCGGCACTACGCTGGGGCTCATCCTGGAACATACCGGCAGCACTACTGTGCTGGCCAACTACGTACTGCGCCGTACCGGTACCGGCCGCTCTGCCCTGGCTATGAATATCATCGGCTACCTGGTAGGCATGCCCATTTTCTGCGACTCCGGTTTCATTGTATTAAGCGGACTAAATAAAGCGCTGGCCAAACGTTCCGGTATCTCCATGATTGTAATGGCGTCTTCACTGGCCACCGGCCTGTATGCCGTTCATTGCCTGATGCCGCCGCACCCCGGCATTACTGCCGCCACCGGTACTATACATGCAGAAACAGGCAGGGTAATGCTGTATGGATTGCTCATTGCCATCCCGGCATCGGCAGCAGGCTACCTGTGGTCCATATTCGCCGGGCGACGCATAGCCGTTGACGTTAGTGACGCAGCAGACGTTGCGGAAGAGGCACGCCGCGGTCCTTCTGTGCTGATGTCGGTACTTCCTATTGCTGTTCCTGTACTACTCATTGCCATCCGTTCCCTGAGCGGACTGGAATTAACACATCCGTCTCCTGCACTGCAGGTGATTTCTATATTAGGCATCCCCGAAGTAGCTATCAGCGTGGGTATCCTGCTGGCGCTATCCCAACTGAAAAATAATATGGGCGCCATCCTGCAGGAAGGGGCTGAAAAAGCAGCAGGCATACTGGTGATTATTGGCGGTGGCGGCGCCTTTGGGGCTATTCTCGCAAAAGCGGATATCGGTAGCCATATTGCGCAGAACCAGTCTATCGCAACGCTGGGATTATTTCTTCCTTTCCTTATCACCGCGCTGCTGAAAACAGCACAGGGATCTTCTACTGTAGCAGTGATTGCCGCGGCCGCCATTGTACAACCGCTGCTGCCCGTAATGGGCCTGGATTCCGCCAATGGCCGTATCCTTTGTGTGCTGGCGATGGGCGCAGGGTCTATGATGATTTCACACACCAATGACGCTTACTTCTGGGTGATCTCTAAATTCTCCGGGCTGGAAATAAAAGATATGCTGCGGGTGTATAGTACGGGGACTGTGGTAATGGGGCTTGTGTCAGTGGGGTTGGTGTATTTATTGTCGCTGGTGCTGGCGGTGCAGTAAACAAAAAAGCCCTTAACGGGATGACTTTTTACTATCCTTTGGCTTATTTGCAGTTTTACTTATTACTACCCGTTTCTTCTTTCCTGTTGCCTTATAATGAGCAATTACTTCACTGATCAATTTCTTATCATTTTCTGTAACAGGCTTAGGATCCACGACAAAATTTACCCCCTTAGGTTCTTTAATATATCCCATGTTATTTATTGTTAAAGTATTTAATAACCAGCTTTAAAGCTGCGTCTGGAAAGATAATCATTTTATGGTTACCAATATGCACTGCACCCAGTGTTTTTTCGTAATGCGAAATGAGTTTAGTCTTGGATGTAAAAGATATAAACCCTTCATAGCCACGGTCTATAGATAATTGACAGGCAAAAGCAAATAGATTACCAGGAACCCCTTCATACAACTTCGTACTTCCTAAATTAAAAGGCGCGCTTTCAATGAGATGGAGATAAAAATGATCGCCATAGTCGCTCAAACTTGCTAACCCTTGTAATATGTGACTATTTCCTTCGATAGTAAGTTTATAAACTTCTCTATCCGTCATTTTAAACTCCTTTTTCCAATCAAATTTCCATCCATTCTTCAATGATAGTCCTTTTAAATCCTCCTTTGCAAGCGGATTAACAACAGTCTCAAAACTGTCTCCGGAAATAGTATTTAAGATACTGTTGGTCAGTTTGTCTACTTCGATCCCTATGTGATATTTTGATTGTCGGGGCATCCACAAATTTACGAAAAAGGCTTTAACCTTTGTCTTCTCTTCTTATAACCGTTTTCATAAAACTACCCTTCCCCTTCCAATGCCTGCTTCAAATCCGCCACAATATCCCCAACACTTTCCAGCCCCACACTAATCCGTATCAATCCATCAGAAATCCCTGCTTTCTCCCTGTCTTCTTTCTTCATCCCGGAATGCGTCATAGAAGCCGGGTGGGACACCAATGTATCCACGGCGCCCAGTGATACAGCACGTAAGCACATCTGCAACCGGTCAATAAAACGTACGGCGGCATCAAACCCATCTTTCAGTTCAAAGCTCATCACTGCACCGGGATGGCGCATTTGTTTGGCCGATAGTGCATAATCCGGATGGGAAGGGAGGCCGTTATAATTTACCTGCGCTACGGCGGGATGCGCATGCAGGAATTCCGCTACTGTTTGTGCATTGCTGCAATGTTGCTTCATGCGCAGTTCCAGTGTTTTGATGCCCTGGATCAGTAAAAAGGTATCGAACGGATTGGCGCAGCCACCGAGTAGCTTCGCTGTTTTATTGACTTTCGTTTGCATCAGGGGAATATCTTTTCCGATGAGCACACCGCCAATAGCGGTACCATGACCGTTCAGGAATTTGGTAGTGGAATGAAAAACGAAATCGGCTCCATAGCGGAACGGTTGCTGAAGATAGGGTGTAGCAAAGGTATTATCCACACTTACTTTTACACCGTGTGCAGCGGCTATTTTACAGATGTCCGCAATATCCACACAGCGCATAGATGGATTGGCGGGCGATTCGATATGAATCATTTTAATAGAGGGATCCTGTTTCAGCAAGGTAGCTACGGCAACAGTATCATGCAGGTCCGCAATCAGTGCCTTTACGCCGAATTGCGGCAGGAAATCGAACAGGAATTCATGCGTGCCGCCATAGAGGGAGTAATGCGTTAGTATGGTATCTCCGGCTACTACATTTGAGAGGAACATGCTGGCCATCGCCGATTGTCCGCTGGCGTGCAGCAGGGCTTTCAACTGCAGGGGCTCTCCATCTGCGGCGGTAATGCCAAAAGCTTCCAGGGCGGCGATCAGCTCTTCGGCCACTGTTACAGTGGGATTGCCAAAGCGGGAATAAATATAGCCGGGGGCGGTTCCTTTAAAACGGTCCATGCCCTGTTGTGCATCGTCGAATGTAAAGGTAGCAGTGGCGAAAACCGGCACCAGGTGGGCGTGTTCGGCCATATTGGATTGGGCTGCATGGATGGCTGCAGAGGCCATTTCAGTAAAACGCGGGTGATGACTCATGCTGTAAATTTATAGTTTCCGCGGGAAGAAAATATAAATACAGCAAAAGATTGGGAAGATGAAAATGACAACAGCATTTTCATCTTCCCAATCTTTTTTTAGGTTAAATAGTGGGAATAGTACCGCCATCAATGATGTATTCCGTGCCGCTTAAATACGCCGCACGCGGGGATACGAGGAAGCCCACAAATTCGGCTACCTCCTCCGGTTTGGCGGGACGCCCCATAGGAATGCCACCCAGGAACTGCATGAGTTGCTGTAAGGCGTCGTTGAAGCTGCTGCCGGCGCGGGTGGCCATTTCCTGGATCATTTTATCAGCGGCAGCGGTTTGAATAAAGCCCGGAGATACGGTGAGTACCCTCACTCCTTTTGGCGCCACTTCGTTTGACAGCCCCTTGCTGTAGTTGATCAATGCGGCCTTTGCAGCGGCATAGGGCAGTGTGGAATCATAGAGTGGCATAGTGCCTTGTATGGAAGCGATATGAATAATCACGCCGGCGCCCTTTGCCAGCATGTGCGGCAGCAGGGCTCTGTCCAACCGCACCGGCGCCAGGAGGTTGGTTTGAAGGGTGGCGTCCCAGTGATGATCTGTTAGTACTTCAAAGCCGCCACCGGGCGTTTCGGAGCCACCCATGTTATTAACGAGGATGTCTACCCCGCCATAGTTTTCCTTTATTTCGTTTGCCACCGTAGTAGTGCCCGCCGGGGTGCTCAGATCGGCGCCTATAAAATGAAACGCCGGGTCAGTATCTGCGGGCTTTGTTCTGGCTGTGATAATCACTTTTGCGCCGGCATTGGCCAGTCGTGTTGCTATGGCTTTTCCTGCTCCTTTTGTACCGCCTGTTACCAGGGCTGTTTTACCGGATAACTCGTTATCAAAACTTAATCTTGGTTCCATCTGTTATTATTATTTTCAGCAAAAATCCGTCAATCAACCTTGCCTGACAATAACGGAAAAACGATTCGCATAGAGTGGAATTTATCCCTATAGCCTGTTTAAGAACAATAAAGTACTTTTGAATCATGTATGTAAAAAAACTACCCATTACGCTGAATTGCGGTCTCGACCTCGTAGGGGAAGTGCTCTACGGTAAATGGAAAGTGCGCCTGCTGTATTTCATCCATGAAGGGCATAAGCGCCCGAGTGAGCTACAGCGGCAGATTCCGGATGCTACGCGCCGGGTATTGAACATCCAGCTCAATGAAATGGAAAAGCACGGGCTGGTGTCGAAAGTAGTATTTGCACAGGCGCCGCCAAAGGTGGAATATAGTCTTACAGCGCTGGGTGCATCCCTCATTCCAGTAATAAAAACATTGGGAGAATGGGCAGATGAGCATGAAGAAGAATTGAAAGAAGCGATCCTGCAGGAGGATTAACTTTTTCCTACCTTCGGAAAAAAAAGGTTATGATAGCATTCTTAGGCATGGGCCTCCTGGGGTCAAATTTCGTGAGGGCATTGATTGGCAAGGGTGAACAGGTACAGGTGTGGAACCGCACTGCTTCAAAAGCCACAGCGCTGGATGCATACGGCGCCAAAGCATTTCCTGATGTAACCGCTGCTGTGCATGGTGCAAACCGCATTCATCTTACCTTAAAAGATGATCATACTGTAAATGAAGTATTGGCCGCCGCCGCCGAAGGGCTTCAACCAGGCGCGGTAATCATTGATCATACTACCACTTCCGCCGAAGGCGCAGTAGCCAGAACAAAAGAATGGAAGGAACGTGGATTCACCTACCTGCATGCACCGGTATTTATGGGTCCGGCAAATGCGCTGGATAGTACCGGTTATATGCTGGTTTCCGGCGATCAGGCGGTGATTGGTGCATGGGAGCCCGCGCTCTCCAAAATGACCGGAAAGGTGATCAATTTCGGGGATACCACCGGTAAAGCCGCCGGCATGAAACTCATCGGGAACAGCTTCCTCGTGGGGCTCACCGCCGGACTCGCAGATACCCTGTCGCTGGCCAAAGCGCTGGCAATTCCGCTGAGCGATGTGAGTACCCTCTTTAACTCCTGGAACCCCGGAGGAGCATTGCCCGCACGTTTACAACGCATGACTTCCGGTAACTACAGCAGCCCTTCCTGGGAACTGAGCATGGCACGCAAGGATACGCAGCTGTTTATGGACGCGGCAAATAAAAGCGATGTAAAACTGGCAGTATTGCCGGCCATTGCCGCAGAAATGGACCGGTGGATTGAAAAGGGCCACGGCAACGACGACTGGACCGTGATAGGAAAGGATTCCATCTGAATAAAAAACTAAAAATAAAAAAGCGGGCATTTCACATATGAAATGCCCGCTTTTTATTGTGATAGATTATCAGTCTTGTTTTAATACCACCTTATAGTTAGCAGGTACAAATGTTTCTGCTGTTGGCGATGTAATCACCTGCAGGTTCATACTGCCGGAAGCCGGTGCAATGATTTTATAATGGATCTCTGCTTCGCCTGCTTCTGTAAAAACAATACTGGTTACTTTTACGGAATAACCGGATGTAGGCTGGTTTTCCGCGGTGATCACCACACTGTTTACTTTATCATTCACCGGCGTAGAAGTAAAGCTGGCGGCTTCCTTTCCGCTGTGTTCTACCGCAGCGCTTTTATGCGACTGGATAAAGGCGGCTGCCTTCTTCACCATTTTTGACGCTTCTGTTTTGGTGATATACGCCTTTGGACGGTAGTTACCATTTTCCAGTGCCACCACATTAAACTTGATCAATGTTTGCACGGCATTCATACCGCCGCTTACAAAAGACTTTTCATCCTTGATGTTAATAAACATCATATTCACGGGGTACTGGCCGGTCGACTGAATAGCGTCGTACAGCGCCAGGGCAAACTGTTCGCGGGTAGCCGGCGATTCCGGGTTTACATCGCGCAGCGACTCCACGCCGTTAACCGCCGCAATGATAAGTGAAGGCGCGTACGATGCTTTATCGTTGGCCTTTTTAAAATAATCGGTGGCTTTGGGCGCTTTGATAAAACGGACATTGTCGATGTTCAGACCGAGTCCTTTTACAATAAGATCGATACCGTTGCCGATAGAGATCCTTGACTGGGGTTTTGGAGCCGGAAATTCCGTATCAGCTTTGTCTTTGCTGTGCACATCCTGTGGATGCAGGGTCAAAAGGAATAACGGTAATGCTACTGCCGTGTATAGATTCATAAAACAGGTGTTTAACGTATTGCGAAAGTAGGCATTTGTAACAAGATGTCATGAGCGGGTGTGACAATTATTACTTTGCCCCGTTCAGCAACTGAAACGCTTTGTACGCCCCATTGTGTAAAATAGTAAGATGTGTTTCATCCGGCAGTGGTACATAATGAACACGTATCCCGGGATTAGCCTTCAGTACATCTCCCAGCTGACGGGCAGGTTCTTCCATCATTTTTCCTTCTTTACCTACGGTAAGAAAAACGTTGGCCTGTGCGCTGCCTGTGGTAGCCAGTAGCTTCCCGGCTTGTTTCAATAATGACTCCTGGTCCCACCATAAGCTTGGGCTTACAATGATATAGTTATTAAACATTGCCGGGTGTTTGAGTAATATTTCGGTAGCCAGTAATCCGCCAAGTGATTGTCCGACGAGGGTGGTGGTATCGTTGGTGCGGAAGTGTTGTTGTACGTATGGCTTCAGTTCTGTATCCAGGAAGCGGATAAACTTTTCCGAGCCGCCTGTAGTGGGATAATCGGCCTTATCTTTTTTCACGGTGGTGGGGAAGGTGAAGTCGTGCTTCCGGTCTTTGTTGGCGATGCCTACCAGGATAGTGGGCGGCATATGCTGGATCATGGTCAGAAACTGCATTACGCCGGCGATATGGATAAAGTCCTCGTTGGCAGATCCATCCAACAGGTACACTACCGGGTAGCGGGCGTTTACGGCCTGTGCATATCCATCGGGAAGATATACATTCAGGGTGCGTGTTTCATTCAATACAGCGGAAGACAGCTGGTGTGTTTCGCCTAAGGTAAAAGGAGTGGTTTGTGCCTTTGATGTGTTGATTCCTAAAATTCCAAGTAACAGGATTGCCAGTATACGATTCATCTTTTTCTTTCAAACATAAGAAAATATAGAGAGACATTTTATAGAAAGAATGAGTCAACCGGGATAACTACCCGTATAAAATAAGGCATATATTGGCGTTTCATTATGCCACGCTACAAATCATTTATGAAACGTTTTGCTATAGCTTCCACGATATTGCTGGGTCTTACTTTACAGGCAGCGGCACAGGGAAAAAAGAATACAGCGCCTGTGCCGCATTATTACGGCAACCGGGCTCCCCTACATCCCAAACCTTACTCCATGCTTCCTTTGGGCGCTATTACACCACAGGGATGGCTGCGCACCGTACTGGTGCAGCAAAAGAACGGCGCTACCGGTGAGCTGGATAAATTGTACCCGCTGGTAATGAACCAGCGGAACGGATGGCTCGGGGGCGATGGCGACCAGTGGGAACGCGGTCCTTACTGGATCGATGGACTGCTGCCGCTGGCTTATCTTCTGAAAGATGAGGCGTTGATTGCCAAGGTAAAACCCTGGGTAGAATGGTCTATCAAAAGCCAGCAACCCGATGGTTATTTTGGACCTGCGAAAGACTATCCCTATGAAGCGGGGATTCAAAGGGATAACAGCCGCGACTGGTGGCCCAAGATGGTGATGCTGAAAGTACTGAAGCAATACTACGACGCTACCGCCGATCCGCGGATCATTACGCTCATGACCAACTACTTCCGCTACCAGCTGAAAGAGCTGCCGCAAAAGCCGCTGGATCACTGGACTTTCTGGGCAAAGTACCGCGCCGGTGATAACCTGATGGTAGTATACTGGTTATATAATATTACGGGAGATGCGTTCCTGCTGGACCTTGCAGCCCTGCTCCATAAACAAACCTTCGACTATGCCGGTGCATTTATGCATACCAACCTGTTATCTACCACAGGCAGCATTCACGGCGTAAACCTTGCACAAGGCATCAAAGAACCCATGATCTATTTCCAGCAGCACCCCGATACGTTATACCCGCAGGCCACCGCCAAAGGATTTGATGACCTCCGTACATTCAATGGGATGGCGAATGGTCTTTATGGCGGTGATGAATCCCTGCATGGCAACAACCCCACGCAGGGATCGGAGTTGTGTACGGCCGTAGAAATGATGTTTTCACTGGAAAGTATCCTGGAAATAAGCGGCGACGTAAGGTATGCCGATCAGCTGGAGAAGATTGCCTTTAATGTATTGCCTTCGCAGATCACGGAAGACTTTATGAGCCGGCAGTATTTCCAGCAAGCCAACCAGGTGATGGCTACGCGGCATATCCGCAACTTTGATATGAACCACAGTGGTACAGATCTTTGTTATGGGTTGTTGTCCGGTTATCCTTGCTGCACATCCAATATGCACCAGGGCTGGCCCAAGTTTGCGCAAAACCTCTGGTATGCCACCGCCGACAGTGGCGTGGCAGCTTTAGTGTATGCCCCCAGCGAAGTGAAAATATATGTGGCCGGGCAAACACCTGTTACGGTGAAGGAGGTAACCAATTACCCCTTTGAAGAAGCGGTTACGTTTACGGTTAACACACCTAAAAAAGTAAGCTTTCCTTTTCACCTGCGGATACCTGCGTGGTGTAAGAAAGGGATTATAAAGATCAACGGTAAAGTATGGCAGGAGGCCGCAGGTAACCAGGTAGTGAAAGTGGAAAGAACCTGGCAGCCGGGTGATGTAATGGAGCTGGCGTTGCCGATGCATATCTACCAGCAACGCTGGTTTGAAAATTCGATATCGGTAGAACGCGGTCCGGTTACCTATGCGCTGAAGATAGGCGAAGAAGTGACTGCCGTAAAAAATGATAAGGACCCGGTGGAATATGGCGCCGGTTACCTGGAAGTGCGTCCCACTACTCCGTGGAACTATGCGCTGATAGCCACTCCGGATGATAAGCTGGCCGCACGTTACCAGGTAGTGCAACATGGTAATAAAACCGGCTGGCCGTGGAATCCCGGGCAGGTACCCATCTCCCTTAAAACAAGGGCAAAAAGGATTCCTTCCTGGCAGTTATACAATGAGATGACCGGCCCCATTCCGTATAGTATTACCTATGGTATGGAAACAGGCGAAGAAGAAGAGATTACATTGGTGCCTTTTGGAAGTACTAAGTTGCGGATTTCACAATTCCCGGTGGTGAATGGCCATTAAGGGTACTAAACAGTGGCGGAGGATTAGGCGAGGGGTCGCTTAGGACACGCCAAATACGTGCAGAAAAGGTGGACTTGATGCGGTGATCAGATGCTATTGTGATGGTTTTTCGCTTCATGGGGGCGGGGGCGGCTACTGCTATGATATCCGCTGCCATGGAGCGTTTGTTCTGTGTGGCATAGGTACCATTGAAAGGCTGCACCTGTAATATTACCAACAGTGATCCTTTTCCGGGAACGGCTGTTTCCAGTTCCATACCGTTGAAGGGCTGGCTCAGATCAATGGTAGCTGTGGCAGTATGCACATTTTCGATACAACGTTCCTTGAAGCAGAGCCGTACCGCAATGAGTTTTACAACCAGGTGGGTGGCTGTTTCCTGTGACGGAATTATTTGTGCAGGTATTTGCAGGGTGTTGTGCTGCATAACCGGTTGTTCCGGAAAGAAATATTCCAGGCCGCAATGCCGGTTAAACCGGAATCCTTTGAGGGCCTTCAGATGTTCACGCCCTGCCGGAATAAGTATTTTGTTCAGGCGGTTTACCAATGCCCCATCGGACCTGATATCCAGGTGAGGGGAAATAGCGTGCCGGATCAGTTTACCTTTCCTGCTGGCTATGCCAAAATGCTGTGCTGCCCTGCGGGTAGCGGAAGTTTGCCGGACTGTTTCCGGCATGGTACGAATGAAGTAGGATCCGTTTCGCCTGTAGCCGATAATATTACCGAGCCTGCCGGTGAACTGGAGTATCCCGGTTTGTTTTGCCATGTGGGTTAACTTTTCCTGAAATTACGATAATCCGGAAAAAAAACCGTCTCCCTACTTTTTAAAATTATTTATTTTTCTGTTGCAGTTTTGTTTGCAGTCCTGTTTTGAGGTTTAGTTCCACTTCCTGTTTTGTTTCTGCTAAAACAAACAGGCTGCGGATCTTATAGATATTATCCAGCTTGGATAATTTGGTAAAATTAAATACTTCATAGGCTTCCATGTCGGCGATGAGTACTTTCAGGAGGTAGTCGAACTGCCCGTTCATTTTATAACACTCCATTACTTCGGGGAAGGTATTGATCTTCTGTTCAAACTCCGGAAACCGGTCCTGGCCATGCTCTTTGAGGGTGATGCTGGTCCAGGCCACGAGATTTTTGCCCAGTTTATTTTTATTAAGTACGGCGATATAGCGTAAAATATACCCCTCTGCTTCCAGGCGTTTCACTCTTTCAAATATAGAAGTAACTGACTTACCCAACCTGGCGGCAATCTCTTTATTTGTGGTCCTGGCGTCCTCCTGCAATATGTCCATTATACACATATCAATCTGGTCAGGTATAAAATTCATGGGCCGATTTTTTATCAAAAATAATGATACTGCTACTGATTTGATGAAAAAAAATCGGCGGCATCCCCTTTTTTTAGATTTGTTTTCGCTTTTATCCGGGTTGCCGTTATTCCATTTCCGCATGATCTAATTTGGTGTCATAGAAATCTAACCACGTTTTGGGAGACAAAAAACCGTCCTTCCATATTATTATTCACTAAACTCATTTTTACATGAGAGAAAGTATTGTACTGCCGCTCCACGCGGTGGGCATGGATGCTATTGCCTTAGTTGGCGGTAAATCGGCCTCGCTGGGTGAGATGATTGCCAACTTATCGGAAGCAGGCGTAGCGGTTCCTTCCGGGTTTGCCATCACCACCAAAGCATACTATGATTTTATGAAGCAAAGCGGGCTCGAACAATTTATTGCAGAGCAGGTGGCCACGGTAGACTACAGCGACATCATCACCCTGCGCAGGGCGGGTCAGAAAATACGGCAGGCTATCAGCAGCACCCGTTTTCCGCACGAGCTGAGCGAAGAAATCATTGCCGCGTATTATGCTTTATCGCATCAATACGGACAGGAACAAACCGATGTGGCCGTGCGGTCGTCTGCTACCGCGGAAGATCTTCCTGATGCCTCCTTTGCCGGTCAGCAGGAAACCTTCCTCAACGTAAGAGGACCCGCGGCTTTAATTGATGCCGTAAGAAACTGTTTTGCCTCCTTATTCACCGACCGTGCCATCAGCTACCGCCAGAACTTCGGGTATGATCATTTTAGTATAGGCTTATCCGTATGTGTGCAGAAAATGGTGCGTGCGGATCTTGGCGCCTCCGGCGTAGCCTTCTCCCTCGATACCGAATCCGGATTTAAGGAAGTAGTGGTGATCAACGGCTCTTTTGGTTTGGGAGAAATGGTTGTGCAGGGCGCCGTATCACCGGATGAATTTATTGTGTTCAAACCCTGTATGCAGCCCGGCTACACTCCTATCATTGAAAAGAAACTGGGTGTGAAGGATAAGAAAATGGTGTACGGTGAAAGCAGTGATGAAAGAACAAAGATTATCCCGGTAGAAAAAAAGCAGCAGCAACATTTTTGTTTAAACGATGCACAGATCATGCAGCTGGCTACCTGGGTGCGCTGCATTGAAACTTACTACTCTGAGAAAAAAGGCCGCTGGTGCCCGATGGACGTAGAGTGGGCGGTAGACGGGCTTACCAATGAACTGTTCATTGTACAGGCACGGCCGGAAACCATTCATTCGCGCAAAGATCATAACCAGATCACCACCTACGCAATCAATCATAACGGCACACTTCCCCGGCAAGTGCTGAAAGGCATCGCTGTTGGCGATAAGATTGCAGTGGGCAAAGTGAATATCCTCTTCTCCCTCGACAACCGCCTGATTACCGGCAGCGAATTTAAACCGGGCGACATCCTCGTTACAGACATGACTGATCCCGACTGGGAACCCATCATGAAAATGGCTTCCGCTATTGTAACCAATAAGGGCGGACGTACCTGTCATGCTGCCATAGTAGCCCGTGAAATGGGCATACCCGCCATTGTTGGCTGCGGCGATGCTACCGAAAAATTAAACGCCGGCCAGGACATTACCGTGAGTTGCGCAGAAGGCAGCGATGGCATTGTATATGAAGGCATCCTGCCGTTCCGGGAAGATAAACTGGACCTGAGCACCCTGCCTGCCATCCGCACGCCACTGATGCTGAATGTAGGATCTCCCGCGATGGCGTTCCAGTTCACACACCTGCCAAACAAAGGCGTGGGACTTGCCCGCGAAGAGTTTATCATCAACAACTATATCAAAGCGCACCCGCTGGCGTTGCTGAAACACAAAGAACTGAATGATCCCGAACTGTCTGCAAAGATTGCACAACTCATCCAGGGACATGCCAGTGAAACAGATTACTTTATTGATAAACTCGCGTATGGCGTAGGAAAAATTGCCGCCGCCTTTTACCCGGAAAAAGTAATTGTTCGCTTCTCCGATTTTAAGAGTAATGAATACTTCAATTTATTAGGCGGTAAATACTTTGAGCCAACTGAAGAAAATCCTATGATAGGCTGGAGAGGCGCTTCCCGCTACTATTCCCCCGAATACAAACCTGCTTTTGAACTGGAGTGTAAAGCCATCCTCAAAGTAAGGGAAACAATGGGGTTAAAGAATGTAGTGGTGATGATCCCTTTCTGCCGCACCGTGGAAGAGCTTCAGCTGGTGCTGGCTACGATGGAAGAATTCGGACTGCGCCGCGGACAGAACGGACTGGAAGTATACCTGATGGCCGAGCTGCCATCCAACATCATGATGGCCGAAGAATTTTCTGCATACATAGACGGATTCTCGATAGGATCCAATGATCTGACACAGCTCACACTTGGTCTCGACAGGGATTCTTCCCTGGTGGCCAATCTTTATAACGAGCGTAATCCCGCAGTGCAACGGCTGATTGCACACCTGATCAAGGTAGCGAAGCAACAGAACGTAAAGGTAGGAATCTGCGGGCAGGGTCCATCGGACTTTCCGGATTTCACCAAATTCCTTGTTCAGTTAGGTATAGATAGTATTTCAGTTACACCAGATGCAATCATAAAAACGGTGATGGCGATTCATGAGGCGGAGGATTAGAAAAGGAGTAGCCCCGGGAACTTGAGGAGTCCGGGTTTCAGGGGTTCAAATTAAAGATGGCCTGCCGGTTGGCGGGCCATTTTTAGTTTAAATGCAATAATGTTACCGCTGCATATTAATCGCTTCCATAAACTGTTTCAGATACGCATCCCCAATAGGTACATGATGATCGCCGGTGAAAATACGTTGCCGTTCTATGCTGTCTATTTTATCCAGGGAGATGATAAACGATTTGTGCACGCGCAAAAAACGGAAGGGCGCCAGGATGTCTTCAAAGCTGCGGAGGTTTTGTAGCGTAAGGATCTTCTGTTTGGCAGTTTGTATAGCTACGTAGTTACGGAGCGCTTCTACAAAAAGGATATCCTTTACATCTACCCGCACGATGCGTTTATCGGTGCGCACAAAAATATAATCGGTGCCTGCGGGCTGCGATATAGCGGGAGCGCTTTTTGCCAGCACCCGTTGTACAGTACGGGCGAAGCGCTCAAACGATACAGGTTTCAGGAGATAGTCCACCGCTTCACGGTCGAAGCCTTCTACAGCGTATTCATCGTAGGCAGAAACAATCACTACCTGCATGCCGCCCGGTGCGAGCTGCATAAATTCTATACCGCTGAGTTCCTGCATTTGTATGTCCAGGAATACTAAATCTACCGGCTCATTTTTTACAAATGCCAGCGCTTCCTGCGGATGATGAAATGTTTTCAACAACTGCAGATCCGGCGTTTTGTTGATGAAGGCCACCAATACCTGTGCGGCCAGTGGCTCATCATCTACCACTATACACTTTACTGCCATATTGTTACCAGTTGACCGTTAAGTTAATGAAATATTCTGCTTTACTTTCGGTGATCTCCAGCTGATGCTGACCGGGATAAATCAGTTGTAAACGTTTCCGCACATTATCCAGTCCGATGCCGCCTGTTTTATCGTGATGAGCGCCGGAAATAAAATTATGCACACTAAACACCAGTTGTTGCTCACTTCCCTGCAACGTAATGGTGACCGGCTTCTCCGGGCGATTAGTGATCCCATGTTTAAAAGCGTTTTCCACGAAAGGCACCAGCAACAGCGGCGCAATACTTTTATCCGGCAGTTGTGCGGGCCAGTTGAAAATAACACCTTGTTCACAACCTGTGCGGATCCGCTGCAGGGCTACAAAATCCTGCAGGTAGCGGATCTCCGCCAATACCGGCTCCCGGCCTTCAATATCAGCCGGCTGATTTACCATATAGGCAAGCAGGTTAGTGAGGGTTTTATTGGCCGGCACTACCTCCGGCGAGCCTGTTAGCGCCAGTGAATAAATGCTGTTCAGACTATTGATAAGAAAATGTGAATTCAGCTGCATCTTTAAAAAACCTGATTCTGCCTGTAATTGCTTCTGTTGTAAAATGGCCCTGCGTTTATCTTCGTCCAGCCACAACATAAAAAGATGTGCGGAAAAAGCGGCTATTATGATGATGGCCCCGCTCCATAATCCGTTTACCAGGTATTGCTGCAGTGTGGTATATATTTCCACCCGTTGCCCCTGTTCTATCCGGTAGCCTCTGTACAATGTTTCTTCCGGGAAGAAGTTTTTTGCCACGGCATACTTCAACAGGATAAATCCCAGCAGTATTGGTATCAGCCAGCTAAACAGTTTTACCACATTTTTCTTTTCCAGGAAAGGTGGCAGGATCCATTTCAGGTAAATGTAAAATTGCATAAAGTTCAGGAAGCCAAATAATCCGTCGTTGATGGTGATGCGCCACATCACCTGCGGAATGTGCCGGGTGGCCATCAGGAGACTCACGCCATATACCAGCAGCATCCATACCAGCAGCAGGAGCAAAAACTGGCTGATATGTTTACGGGCGCTATGCATATAGTTTTATTTTGTGAGCAAGAGCAATGTCGCGCTGTGTGAGTAACAGC
This sequence comes from Chitinophaga ginsengisegetis, assembly GCF_900168065.1. Taxonomy (GTDB): domain Bacteria; phylum Bacteroidota; class Bacteroidia; order Chitinophagales; family Chitinophagaceae; genus Chitinophaga; species Chitinophaga ginsengisegetis. Next base: position 1,534,492 of record NZ_FUZZ01000001.1, read on the forward strand.
GCCAGTTCATGTGTATTCATTTCTACCGTGATATTAATATCGGCGGTTGTGTCTTTGAACTGTTGCAGGCTTTCTTCCGTTAGCTGTTGTAACTGTAGCGGAGCGATGAGGCCCGGATGTTCTTCCCCGGTTACCCGGAGATGTAAATGCGGGGTGGCTATCAGCAATGCGCGCAGGTGGACATACTTCTCAAAATGCACCAGTTCTTTTTTTACTGCCACCCGTTCGTTTTCCAGTGCTTTGTCGTACAACATATACCGCAGCAGGTCGGATAGCAGCAGGATGGCCTGTGTACCTTCGTGTTCGCGTGTCCGTTCATCTTCCAGTACCGGTGTAAGCAACTGCAGGTGGTGAAGCAGTTGCCGCGAGCCGGTGTGCATCCGCTCATACCGTGCATGGGCCTGGGCTGCGGTGACAGCCAGCAGGCGATCGGCAGGATCTGTATTGCGCCATTGCAGGAACAGGTAATAGCCGTATGCCAGCAAAGCCACGCCGGCGCCGGTTTTAAGCGTAGCGGGCAAATAAGTGGTAAACGGCATATACACTTTGGGGAACCCGATGAGCGGGATCATGCCCAGCAGTACCTGGTCGGGGAAAAAGAAATAGCCTGCTGCGTACTTGATCACAGAAAAGATACCGATCAGCAGCAACGTACCGGCAGCTGCTTCCAGGTACTTCCGTTCTTTCAGGGGCCGGGGCAGCCATACAAATGCCAACAGGTAAAACAACTGGAAGTTAATACAGCCATACAACACCTCCCGTACCAGCACCCACTTCATCCCAAAAGATGAAGGCCAGTTTACCCGGATCATAGGAAAAGCGTATAAGAAAATTAACGCCATCCACACGGCGAGATGTACCAGGTACCGGTATGGTTTATATGTGCGTTTACTGTTCAACAAGTGCTGAAGGTACTATATACCCTCTTTGTTTTTCCATAAAACAGCGGGTATTTTTTTGGTCCCCGCCTCCTGCCGGTTCGTACATTATTGTACCCGGTATGTCCATTATCTGTAAGCATCAAAGAAACGATGTTTACTTTGCCGGTACATTCATAAAAAATAAATTACTACCAATAATGAAGAAAGCAGTTTATGCGATGTGCCTACCCGTGGCCCTTTTAGCTGCCCCGTCAGCCCTGCTGGCACAGCAGAACAACGTGGTAAAATCTATCACCGTAAAGGGTACCGTGGAATTTACCGATCCTAAAAGCAGCAGCAATATAATATGGCTGCTGAAAGACAATTTCAGCGGAAAGCCTGTAGTGGTAGATTCCTGCCTGCTGGCGAAAGACAATACCTTCACCTTTAAGATCAAACAGGACCACCAGGGCATTTATACGGTAGACGCCCTTCACTGGGACCGGGCTACTTTCTGGAGCGATGCAGATGTAAAAATGGATCTGAGGGGTTATGATACTTCTTTCTATAAAATTAAAATCCCGCATTATAACTATGTAGAAGGATCTTACGATAACAATTTTATTAACCTGATGACGCTGAACGGTGAGCTGAATTACCGTAGAATGATTGATGAGTACAACATGGAGTATTACGCCAAAAAAGCAACCGATACTACCTGGTACGGATATATGAAAAATACAAAGAAGTATAATCCTATGCGGGAAGATTTCAACATCCGGGAAGAAGTGCTTACCCGCTCCTATGCCGATCGCCCGGTACTGGTATACGCCCTTCGCGGCATGGCAGGCACAGAGGCCGGCGCCAGATACGACAAGGCCATGCAGCTGCTCGACAAGCTCATTGCGCGTTACCCGTGGCTATCTGAAGCCAAACAGCTAAAGCAAACCATTATCACCAATAAAGCGCAGGCGATGAAACTGAAAACCGGTCAGCCTATGCCAACCGTAAAATACCCCGATGCCAACGGTGCACTGGCCGGACTGGAGAAATACAAGGGTAAATACCTGCTGGTAGATTTCTGGGCGAGCTGGTGTGGTCCCTGCCGCCAGGCTATTCCAAAAGTAAAGGAACTGTATGATGAATACAAAGCCAAAGGATTTGAAGTAGTAAGCATCTCCATAGACACAGATAAAAATGCGTGGAAGAAAGCCATGAAAGAAGAAGCAATGCCATGGGATCAGTTACTGAGCGATAACAAGGATAAAACGATGGAACAGTTCCAGTTTTCCGGTATTCCCACGCTTTACCTCGTGGATACGGAAGGTAAAATTATGGAAAGATTCACCGGGTACAGTGATGATGCAGAAGCAAAAATAAAGGAGAGCATTTCCAAAGGCACGAAGGCCAAAGCATCGCAACCAGCAAGCGTTCCGATGACGGGCTTCTGATGATATTACCAACCATTAAAAGGGAAAGAGGCCGTCTTACGGTATGGCGGAGAAAAAGAAGGCGTTTCACATTGCTGTGAAACGCCTTCTCAGATTAAACGCTGTAATAAAAATCGCCCGTCATAAATAACCGGGAATCATTTCACCGGTTTCAGTTCCAGCACTTTCACTTCGAACGGCTCCAGTTCAAACATAATCGTTTCATCACTATCCATTTCGCTTTGTTGTTTTACATCTTCCCTTACATTAAAGACGGAAAATTTTCCATGATAGCCAACCGGTAATTCCAGTACTTCATTTAACCGGAAAGCAACTTTTTTGGTTTCGGGAGATGGGTTTCTCCAGGTCAGGGTGCCTTCCCGGTGGTTCCATGCGGCGAAGCCATACACTTCCTGTTTGCCGGGGTCACCGCCAATCCAATGTACATCGGATAATACATCGCGGTGTTTTTCGGACCAGCGCATGGCCTGGGCCAACACATTCCAGCTGTTGCTGCTCATCAGGTGCGGGTTGATATACAATTCCTGCATGCCGGTACCGTTGCCAAAAAACTCCCAGATATCTTCTGCAATGCCTTTGTCGTCGTTGGTAAAGCCGGCGCCCACGCCATTTTCATTGTTGACTACCACACCGTGATACATCATCGCGTTCAGGGGGTATAGTTTTGCGCGCTGCACTACATTTTTATATACTTCCGCATCGCGGTAGTTGATCCATTGTTGTCTTTTGGTGCCGGCGCCCTGTACATCCATATCGCCGCCGGCGCGCCAGATGGCATCGCCATAGTTAAGCCAGTAGGGAGAAGGCCAGGTGCCTACCGTTAAATTAAAGAAGAGATCGGGTTTCATTTTGCGCAGATCGGTGATGACCCGTAAAAATGCTTCCACGTCTCTGGCATACTTCTTTCCTGCCCCGCTGGCGCCGTTGCCTGCGCCTACGCCGTCGAATTTGAAACTTACCACGCCCTGGTCTTTTACAAAACCGGTCGTTAGTTTTCTGAAATAATCAAAGTAGTTTTTATCTGCCAGGCTTAGGCCATTGTCGTTGGGTGTAAAAGGAAGATGGAGCGTTTTAATGCTGGCAAGGCGACTGATCTTTTCCTGGTCGTAGCCACCCCAGGGCGACACCCATACACCCATTGCGGAATGATATTTAGCGGCCAGCGCTTCCATCTTCTTAAACCCGTTGGGGAGGTGACGGCTGAAATACCAGAGTTTATTATAGTCATCCCAGCCGCTGTCCCACAGGAAGGCGCTGATCTTTGCTTTGCGTTTTACCACGAGGCTGTCGCCAAACAGGCGGATACGGTCCATTGCGTTGGCTTCCGTAATTTCCCTGCCGTCGTAGCCCACATCGTACCAGGAGTTGTAATGCGGGAAAGGACGGTAAGGTACGGCGCGTACTTTTTCCAGGTAGCTGAGGAAGCCGCGACGCAGTTGTTTTTCCGGGGTAATGCCCCAGGCCACACTCACATCAAACCCATTACCGGAGCGCAGTGTGGCAGATGCCGCTACGGTGCTTTGAACGCCTTTATCTGTTACACGTCCCTGCGCCATCGGATGTTCCAGGGCGAAGAAGTTGTTGCCGGCTATAACCGGCGAGCCATCCACTGTGCCGGAGAGTTGCGGCTGATACGCCGATGGAACATTTACCAGTAGCAGTTCATCCACGGCAGACGCAGGGTCGGTGATATGAAAATGTTGCTGAATAAAGTTACAGCTATCATGTAAAGTGATCTGCCAGATCACGTGGATATCCTTTGCGGTATTTACCAATGTAAAGGTGAGTTGTTTACCCGGCAGACGGTCTATCAGCCTTACTGCGGCCCGTGAGGAAGCGATGTTACCCGCGTCTTTTGTGCTAACCTGGAAATCGGAGGCAGTTAATATGGTACCATCTTTCAATTTTAATTCAAACAAATTAGGTTGAGGAAAGGAGATGGTTTTTGCAGACAGTTTATCGGTGAATGCCACCTGTTGCAGATGGTTTTTCGATACGCTTACTTTCACTTCCAGGATATTATTTCCCAGTGTATTGGTGGCAGGCTGCGCCACTGCTGCCGCCGGGGCGGTACCGGCATAATACACCTGTGCAGATAAAGATAAACGGGAGAGCAGTAATGCGGCAATAAAAACGGATCTTCTTTTCATGGGTTGCAGCTGTTGAACGGAGGATAATGTTAGGCGATTTCAGTGGACTTTTCCGGCACAAACGATTGCGTGAAATTCGTGGCAGCATGAAAAAAGGACCGGGCAAAATGCCCGGTCCCCTCCTCTATTTGCGGAAATAATGTGCATTGAGCTGCAACATCGACAGCAGCATTAGTGCAACGCCCGCCCACTGCAGGCCGTTCACCGGTTCATGCAGGATAAAATGCGAGCATACAATGGCTACCGGCAATTCGGCGGTCATGATCACGGCGCTGATACCCGCACCTACTTTAGGGATTCCTTTTGCAAACAGCAATGGCGGAATAATGGTGCCAAAAAGCGACAGGAACAGCGCCCACTTTAGCAGCCCTATATCGAAGTGAGTGCTCGCCACCAGTTGCGGCGCATTCACGAGGAAGATGCACAGCGTGGACCCGGTGATGGTGGCCGCGCTTTTCTTACCGGCATCGAGCGATTTGCCTGCGCGGCTGTTGACAATCACATACACTGCATATAAAAAAGCGGAGGCGCCGGCATACAGCATGCCTTTCACCGACAGCCCGGCTAGGCCGCCGCCAGCCAATCCGCTGCCCATCCAGGTTCCCACCAGGATCAGTATGGTGGTGATAAGCTGTAATGCGGATGGCTTCTTTTTAAACAGCAGTGCTTCCATCAGCAGGCCAATCCAGGTGAACTGCATCAGGATCACGATGGCTACTGATGCCGGTATATAAGCCACTGACACATAATATACGAAACTGGTAAGGCCAATACATCCGCCTGTAATCAGCATCCAGGCCCAATCGCGAAGCTTCATGGGGTGGCGTTGCCGCCGGGTGATGAGATACAGGAGCCATAAAACAATCATGCCTGTAAAGGCTTGTGTAACGGATATTTCCGCGGCAGTATAGCCTTCGCGGTAGGCTAATTTTACAAAAGTAGAGAGGATGCCGAAGCTGCATGCGCCGGCGAAAACCATTAATATATACCTGGTCATTATTTTCGGTTGTGTAAAAAAATAAGAGAGAATACGGGTACACGAAAATAACCAGGTCAATAAACAGACTTAGTGCATATAAATGACGAACTGATTCCTGCAACAGGAATAGCTAAGAGCCGTAGTAATGCTGGTTATTTTGCGAACAAAACAACAACAGCAGGAGGAGGTGTGCTTGAATAAATACGGTGCATTTGTGCTTGATTATGGGGCACAAGATAGAAATATTTCTTTACATCTCTCTAAAAAAATCAACAGCGCCGGCGGCCGGGCCACCGCCTGTGTAAACTGCGCTGCTGTTATAATGGGATCGTTACTAACGGTTAAACCCGTACGATAATTTTACCTACTGTTCTGCCGGTTTCTATCTGGAGATGTGCCTGCTTCATTTCCTCCAGGGAAAACGTTTTGGACACGATGGACCTGAGCAGGCCCTGCTCCATCAAAGCAGCGATGCTGGCCATTTCTGCCCCGTTGGAAGCCACCAGGATGAAAAAGCCGATCATGCCTTTCGCTTCCGCTTTGGCAGTTACAGCCTCCCGGAAACCGGAAGGAATGCTGATGATGGTGGCGCCGGGTTTCATTACTTCGAGCGACTGATCAATGGTATCGCCGCCGATGGTATCGAGCACAAAATCGACCTCCGGTACGTGGTCTGTTAACCGCTGGTTGTGATAATCGATATGCTCATCTGCACCCAATCCCAGGATTACGTCTTTATTGGCAGCAGAAGAAGTACCGATAACATACGCACCGAGGCGTTTGGCCAGCTGCACTGCATAATGACCAACACCACCCGCAGCTGCATGGATCAGCACTTTCTGGCCGGGCCTTATGCTGGCATGATCTATCAATGCCTGCCAGGCGGTAAGCGCCGCCAGGGTAGCTGCAGCCGCTTCCTCATGGGAGATGTTCGCCGGCTTTAACGCCAGGTGCGCCGCCGGTGCAGCCACATATTCTGCGTAGGCACGGCCGTGACCGGGAAAATTGACCATTCCGAATACTTCGTCGTTTTCCTTGAACAGCGGCGAGTTGGAGGCTACTACCACACCGGAAATATCCCAACCCAGGATCAGGGGGTTTTCCTCTTTCAGGATGTTGTACCGGCCATTGCCGGCACGGGTTTTAACATCTACCGGGTTAATGCTGATGGCCTTTACTTTTACCAGCACTTCGGCTTCAGCCGGTACAGGTACCGGCAGGTCCGTAAGTACTAAGTTATCTACGCTTCCTGCGCTATTCAAAACAATTGCTTTCATATTCCAGGATTTATAAGCGCAAATTTATACCTATAATGCCGCTATTCCCCTGTACATTAATAGTATAATTCTGTACATTTCCTGTATCAATACCGGTTGATGATCCTTCTTTATGGCAGTATGACACTCTTTATCTCCACTGGTGTGAGCTGAAGGCGATGGTAAGGGTACCAAATGAATGATACCCTTCTTTTCTGAATCTATATATCCGGGGAACATTTGTTTTATGCCGCTGCTGTTTGCGCCTTCTTTTTTACCGGCGCCGGCGTTTTCTTTTTCCGGCCTTTACCCCACCAGATAATAAACCCGGTGATGGGCAATGTGGCGCCGATCAGGCTGGCGAAAAATGCCATGAACTTACCGGGCAAACCCAGGATGCTGCCTACGTGGATATCATAGTTCATTCGCCTGAGCTTAGCGCCAAATTCAGCTTCTTCGAAGCGCTGTTCATATAATTTATTACCGGTAAGCGGTTCCAACGTGTGCTGATCAAATACGTACCGCTGATTGTTGTAGTACTGTCCTTTTTCAGGATATACAATAACGGTAATAGAAGCCGTGGCTTTGGACGTATCCGGGAAGGCCATGTAAAAACCGGATGCCTCCGGATGTTTATCCACCGCTGTTTTCCAGGCGATGTCCATTTTCTGGCCGAGGTTATCATAGCGTTTTTTGCCAGCCTGCAGGGAGTCGGATTTCAGCTCCCTGAATTCCGGGAGTGTTTTTCCACCGGAAGTAGCCCAATAGAGACTTTTGCTCCACCATTCAAGACCGTATACCATACCGGTAACGCCTATAGCAAAAAGTACCAGCAGTGCGTAAAAGCCCAGTACATTATGCAGATCGTAGTTGACCCGTTTGAAGCTGGCGCCCCACTTTATTTTAAAGCTTTGGTTACGGGTACTTTTATTCCATCTTTTCGGCCACCATAATACCAGGCCGCTGATGAGGGTGATTACGCAGATCAGGGTGCTGTAGTTCACAATAGGGCGGCCGATCTTAAACGGCAGCCAGAGGAAGCGGTGCCCGTTAAGCACCCATCTGAAGAAATTCAGTTCTCCTTCTTTACGGTTTACTTTATTGATCACCGCGCCGGTGTAGGGGTTCAGCTTCAGGGTAGAACCTCCTCTCCTCGCGCCGATGTTGGCTTCCACTGCTTTGCCTTCTTTATAAAGTACATATCCTACGGATTTGCCGGGATATTCTTTCGCTGCTACTTCCAGGATCTTTGAAGGAGCGATGAGCGGCTGCGACTGCACCGGAACATTTGCTTCCGGCTCCATCCAGCCGGTTATTTCCTCATTGAATACATAGATGCACCCTGTTATACATACGATCACTACTATAATACCGGAAGCAATGCCCAGCCACAAATGCAGCCAGGCGGAGATGCGGTAAAACAGCGACCGGGAGTTTGCTTTTTTCCCGGCCATTTTCTTTGAACTTGCATTCATATTTTTCTGCATAAAAAGTAATATCAATAATCTGCTTTGGCGATTGCCGTCATCTTTCCGCCATTAACCGTGAGCGCAACTGAAGCTTTAGTTTTCTGATATACATTTTAAACAGCTTTTATTGAAACGATGTACAGGCAAGGGCATAAGGTATCCGGGTATTCAGCATACAGCATACTTACAGGTATCTGACCTCCTGCAAAAGTAGACGTATATTGCTCAAAGCATTTTCGATATCGGGAATTTTTCGGGGGATTTATTTTTCCGGATTGCGACAGCTGTTTTTTTCAACTATCCATATACGTTAGTGCAGTGCGGCTTTCAGCTGTTCCGCCACAGCAGAGGTATAACCGGGCATGGCAATTATTTCGCGTTTTTTATTAAGAAGGATATAGGTGGGGTAGCCGGTAAGCTGCAATTTATCGGGATAACCGCCGGTGCGGCCGTTGTACAGCGACAGTACCCCGGGAACCCTTTCGCGTTTATCCAGGAATGCTTTCATTGCCTGAAGATTGTCGTCAACTGAAACAGTAACAATGGTTAGTTTGCCGTTGCATTGGCTGATCCATGCGGGAAAGCTTTTCATTCCTTCCACGCAGCCCCAGCACCAGGTGGCCCAGAAGTCGACCAGGATAAGATCGGATTTGATATCTCCAAAATTCACGGTTTCATTCTTTTCATTTTTCAGAGTCAGCAGCGGAAACTTATTCCCGATGCGGGCGCGGGTATTTTCCGAGATAACACGGGAAAGCATGTTCCTGATGCGGAGGTTGGAGAGGCTATCCGGGATGGTGGTGTGGATACGGCGCGACAGTTCATCTTTCAGCTCCGGCTCGCGGCTGATGCGGTATGCCTGGTTGCAGCCGGCTACCAGTGCCAGTTGTTGCAGCTGCGGCGATTTAAAGTAAGCAGCTTCGTGGGTCACCTTATCAATGAGTTGACCGGGGTTTCCTTTGTATCGCTGATGGGCCAGGTAAAGTATTCTTATCATCATATCATTTCCCAGCAGCTCCATATAAAACGGATTTCTTTCCTGGATAGGTGGGCTATTGAAATAATCATTCTCAAAATGATCCATCAAACCAATGGTATCCGGCAGCTGACGGATAAATGCCAGGTAATAGCCCGCCGCATCATAGCGCAGCAGCGGGTAAGCTGCTGATGTAGTATCTCCGGTATATTTTAATACTATGTTGTGAAAGCGCTGAAAAACGGTATCTGCCGGCATGGTTAGCCGGAAATTACCGGTGGTATCCACAAATAAGGAATACCAGTTTTTCAGTAGCTCCTGTTCCATGTTATGCAGGAGCTGGTTCACGGGAACGCCGGCCGCATCAGTTATTGCAAGCTGGCTGGTAGTATCCCGGATGGTATAGGCGCCGCCCGGCAGTGCAAAAAAGGACAGCGACCTGTTTTCCACCAGCAGTTTTAGCAATGGGCCGCAGGAATCCGTTACGGTTACCCGGAAATTTCCCGCGCCGTTTGTATGTACTTTTAGTATTTCCACCGGTGCTTTACTGATATAATCAGCATAGCCGTACAGGGTGACAAGGCTGTGCGGATTGGCTGGTAGCTGCCCCTCAATAACGATGGCGCCTTTCCCCGCCACGGGTATGATAAACAGCCAGATGACCAGGTAAAACAAACAGACATTCATCTACATAATAATTTAAATATGAAAGTAGTGTTTATAACTGACAAAAAAATGTGCGTTAATTGTTCAAATCTTCACCCGGTAATTTTAAACCTCTGTTAAAACAAGAATGTTGTTTACAAAGAATTTACACTTGATAATCTACATTCTTCTACCTTGAATGCGTCAGGAAAGAAAAACCTGCAACCCCTTAACATGAAAACCTGGATTTTATGAAAAACAACATTACCCTTACCAGGATGAACAGCCGTAATGCGGAGGCAAACGAAACAAAGGAACGGATTATAAAGATTGTCAATTCCCTGGCTATAAGCGCCAGCCTGCTGGCATTTACGCTTGGATGCCTGTTATATTATATGACCGGCTACGGGATTATTTTTTACCCGGCCATGCTGGAAAGCGCCCTCTTTCTTTCCACGCTGCTGATTACCCGGTACAGTAAACCGGTTTACGGGAAACAGTTAATGTTCTTATTACACAGTATTTCTATCTGGTTTTTTGGCGTGTTGCTGGGACCTGCTTCCCAGATCTACCTGTTTGCCCCCTTTCTTGCTTTTTGTGTATTCCTGGTATTTGAAAAGCCGTTGTCGCAGGTACTGGCGCTTGTTGCCAGCGCGGTAGTAATGATACTGGTGGTGCTTAATTTCAGGTACCCGGTCATTGCTTCACTTCCACTTAGTAAGGAAACCGAATTATACTTACACTGGCTGGTGATCATTGCTGCCACTTTCCTGAACGGAACGGCCCTGTATTATTTTGCAAAGGAAAGCAGGTTTCAGAATAAACAACTCAAATCACTGGTAAACCAGCTTGACAAAGCCAACCAGGCCATGCGCATCTATGTGCGTGAAACCACACACGAAATAAGATCCCCATTAAATGTGGTGAACAGCATCCTGCAAAATTATATTGAAACAGCCGACCAGGGAAAAAAGACGGTACAGGTAGGCATTGCCCACCTGGAAGCAGTACATTTTGCCTGCCAGGATATGCAGCTGGTGATGAGCAACGCGTTGGGGTGGGCGAAAATTGAGGAAGGAAAAGATGAGATCTGTCATTCGCCGTTCCACTTCAGCGACTGGGTACAGCATTTATGCGACACCTATGAATACCTCGCCAAAAGAAGATCTGTACATATAAACATTTCATTGAGCGACAACCTGCCGGAGTATATCCTGGCAGACAAATCCAAGCTTCGCACCATTATCGTGAATCTGCTCAGCAATGCCATTAAGTTTACCACGTTCCGGTCGATCATTACCGTGAAGGCCGGCATGAAAAACAACCAGCTGGTGGTTTCCGTAACCGATCAGGGGGTGGGCATTTCCGCCGACCGGAAGGAACACATCTTTGATCCGTATGTGAGTGAACCGGGGCAACATACAGAATCCAGCGGGCTTGGACTGCCCATTGCCCGGCATATGGCCCGCATGATGGGAGGCGATCTCTCCGTAACAGATAACCCGGATGGCGGCGGCAGCATCTTTACGCTGCGGATGCCGGTGGAAATTACGACGCCCCCTCCTGCTACCGATCATATCATCGACTATTCCATATTAAACGGGTTGAAAGTACTGGTAGTAGACGACGACCACCTGAACCACCTCGCGTTTTCACTGGCGCTGAAACGCATGGGTATAGAAGCGATCCTGGCCGATTCCGGTCCGCAGGGACTTACCAAAGCGCGGCTGCATCAACCGGATGCGATATTAATGGACATGATCATGCCCTATACCAGCGGCGTGGAAATGTTGTCGCAGTTCAGGGCCGACCGCCAGCTGCGGCAGATCCCCTTTATACTGGTATCCGGCAATGCCTATAGTGAAGTAAAGGAAGAAGTGATTGCTTCCGGCGCAGATGGATTTTTAAGCAAGCCGGTAAATATTGAACAACTATATACGATATTGAGAGACCTGGTAATCATGGCGGATACTACCGGGCCGGTTTCAATTGCCAGGTAGCCCTGATACATCCTACACTTTATCGCTCCCCGCTAAAAAATGTGCATAGAAATCCGGGATGGGACTGTTCCGGATGCCGGCTATTGTTTCCTCCACCGGGTACGGCACTTTGCGGATAACCGGCATAATTTCGCTGCCGGTAACCGTTAGTTGCAGGTAAGCAGCCAACCGGTCTTTTTCCTTTGACCTGCCTACGGAACCGGTGTTGATCACCATTTTTCCCGCCGCTTTCAGCGGGCGTATATAAGAGAGATGGGTATGCCCGGTCACCATAATATCTGCATGATGTTCGTCCATCATTCCCAGCAAATCGTTTTCATCATGATTGTGGTAGAGGTATTCATCGTTGCTCCGGGTGCTGCCGTGTACCAGTAATACTTTTAGGCCGGCAACATCCATCTGTATAGAACGCGGCAGTTCTGCGAGGAAAGCTGCATGTTGCGGCATGATGGTTTCTTTTGTATAGTTGATAGCCCGGAGCCGCGCTGCCTGTTCTTCCGGCGTGTGTTTACTGAGCGGATATACAGGATGATCAAAGGCAATGCGTTCATCATGATTACCCATAATTACCGGGATGTTCTTTTGCCGGATCAGGTCTATTACTTCATTGTGCCACGGCGCCGCATCTGTAAGATCCCCCAGGCAATATACCTGGTGGGCGCCAAACTGTTCTATGTCTTCCGATACTGATATCAACGCAGGCAGGTTTGCGTGGATATCACTGATGATGGCCAACTTCAACATTCCATTGTTCATTTTGATATTTGCAACGTTACAATTTAATTTATGCGTTGCATATTTCACGCAATAATAAACCCTGAAAAATACAATTGTTCCGTTAAATAGTACCATTCGCAAGAACCGGGTTTTCTGTGATGGCCCGTGCAGCTATTTTTGTATCTCCATAAAAAAAACACCAGATGAAAGATATTAAAAAGCGGTTGCTGGCGCACGACTGGCAGCACGCCACAGCACAGTTGAACGATCATGGCTATACCTTGCTGAAAGGCATGCTGGGCAAAGAGGAATGTGATTCGCTGATCAATGCCTACCAGGCAGATGACACCTATCGTAAAACCATTGTGATGGAGCGTTACCGTTTTGGGAAAGGAGAATATAAATACTTTCAGTATCCGCTGCCGGAACTGATTACCACTATCCGCGAAACGGTGTACCCGTTTATTGCGCCGGTAGCGAACAAATGGATGGAGGTATTAAATATTACGCAGCGGTACCCTGCTACGCATACAGCGTTAAAAGAACATTGCCATGCCAACGGACAAACAAAGCCTACTATCCTGATCCTCAAATACTGCCAGGATGGCTTTAACACGTTGCATCAGGATCTGTACGGCGATATTTATTTCCCCATGCAACTGGTGGTATTCCTGAATGAGCCGGAAGAAGATTATACCGGGGGCGAGTTTGTATTAACAGAACAGATTCCGCGGGCGCAGTCCAAAGCCAATGTGCTACGGCCACAGCGTGGCGACATGCTGATATTTACCACCAATTTCCGGCCCGTAAAAGGCAGCAAGGGATATTACCGTGTGAACATGAAGCATGGCGTAAGCCCGGTGCATACCGGCAACCGGCATACGCTGGGCATTATTTTTCATGATGCGTTAAGCTGATTGTTATTCGCCCCATGCGGTGAGCAGCAGGTTCCGCGGGCCGCCATAGTTGCGGTGTTCGCAGAGGTACACGCCTTGCCAGGTGCCTAATGCGGGGCGTCCGTTGCGGATAGGGATCATAACAGAACTGCCCAGCAAGGCCGCTTTCAGGTGTGCCGGCATATCGTCGGACCCTTCATCATCGTGCAGGTATTCCGGATCATTTTCGGGGACTGCTTTATTGAAATACATTTCAAAATCTTTCCGCACGGTGGGGTCTGCATTTTCATTCAGGGTGAGTGATGCGGAAGTATGCTGGATAAATACCTGCAGCATCCCCGTTTTTATTTCGGAGAGTTGTGGAAATGCCTGTATGATTTCTGTGGTGATAATATGAAACCCTCTTCTTCTTTGCTGTAGCTGTAATGCCTGCTGGAATATTTTCATGCCGTGCAAGTTAAACATTTCGTTATTGTCCGTATACCACTTTCCAGATGCGGTTGGTTTTATCGTCTGTTACCAGCAGGGCGCCGTTTTTCAATACGAGCAGTCCTACCGGCCGGCCTTTTACATCTGCCGTGGTGGAATCTTTTACAAAGCCGGTGAGAAAATCTTCCGGTTTACCGGCGGGTTTTCCATTGGCAAAAGGTACAAACAATACCTTGTATCCTGAGATGGGCTTGCGGTTCCAGGAGCCGTGCTGGGCAATGAACGCGCCCTGGTGATATCTTTCCGGAAATTTATCTCCCCGGTAAAATACCAGCCCCAGGGAAGCAGTGTGAGCGCCCAGTTGTACATCGGGAATAATGGTATTGTTCACTTCCGGCGGGGCGGGATCTTTCACGCGGGTGTCTTTATGCTGACCGTAATACACCCACGGCCATCCGTAGAAACCGCCTTCTTTTACGCCGGTGAGGTAGTCCGGTACCAGGTCGTTGCCCAGCTTATCCCTTTCGTTTACCGTTACCCATAAAGTGGAAGTACCCGGCGCCCAGTCCATGCCCACGGGATTCCTTAACCCTGCGGCATAAATGCGGCGCCCGGTACCATCCGGGTTAATTTCCACGATGGCTGCTTTTGATTGTTCCTTTTCAATACCTTTTTCTGCGTGGTCGGAGCCTGAGCCGATAGCGATATAAATTTTTGACTGGTCTTTATTTGCGATGATATTACGGGTCCAGTGCCGGTTTGTTTTTCCTGCCGGCAGGGCTGTTATTTTTTCCGGCGCCGCGGTGATCACAGTGTCCCCGGTTTTGTAGGGATAGCGGAGTAAAGCGTTGGTGTTGGCCACATAAAAATGGTTGCCTATCAGCAGCATACCGAAGGGTTGCTCCAGGCCGGTGAGGAAAGTACTGCGCAATTCCGGTATGCCATCGTGATCAGCATCCCGCAACAGGGTAATACGGTCCACACTATGCTTCATACTATTGGATTTATTGGCCCCGATAATGGCAGCGCCGATCCTGGTAAAAAAGGAGTGGTTGCTGTTGGATTCTGCCACCAGGATATCCCCGTTGGGAAGTGCGTACATCCACCGCGGATTTTCAAAACCATCCGCATATAACGAAACGTGGAATCCCGCGGGGGCAATGGGCGTTTCTCCCGGTTTCCAGCCCCGTACCTGGCTGTAGTTGGTATGTGATTTTGCAGGTAACGGTAAGTGAACGCTATCCTGTGCGGACAGCTGATAAATGAAGGACAACAATACGAGTGACAACAAATATTTTTTCATGGGGATATACTTTCAGGGTGATACTATCCTCTTTTACAATATTTGCGCCACTGGTGTAGTAATTAAAGGAACGCGACCATATGTATTACAAAATCTTTAATTTGAATGCACTCGCATTTTTGTTTATCTTCATATTTCCCCGCCGAAGATCCAAACGAACGTGAAGACCTAAATGCTTAAAATTTTAGCCATGACAAGACCACAACAAATAATGATTATTGATGACGATGCGGATGACAGAATTTTTTTCCAGGAAGCCATCAATAATATTTCCCCGGTTATAGAAACGCATGTATGTGACAGTGGAATACAAGCGATAGCTATGTTCCAGGAGAATAAAATTCCTGCTCCCGATTACATTTTCCTTGATTTCAACATGCCGCTGATGAATGGGCGGGAATGCCTGATAGAGCTGAAGAAAATCCTGCAGCATCAGTTAACAAATATTGTGATCCTGAGTACTTCTGATATGAAAGAAGACATGGAAGATGCTATGCGGCTGGGTGCAAAATTATTCCTTACCAAGCCCAATACTTTCCAGGAACTATGCACCATGCTGAAAGGCGTATTGGAAGGACGGTGGCATAAGATCTTTTCCAATTCCACAGGTACAGAAAAATAAAGGATTTATTTAGCAGCAGTTGCTCCTTTATTGTATTTGTTCCTATACTCCAGCGGTGACAAACCGGTGGTTTTCTTGAAGATGGTTCTGAATGCCTTTGTATCCGAATACCCAACTTCCCACATAATTTCATTGATGTTTTTACGGCTGCTTTCAAAGCTTTTTTTGGCCACTTCTACTTTAACCCGTTGAATATATTCCGACACCGTGTTACTGGTGGCTTTTTTAAATCTTCTTTCGAGGCTTCTGCGTCCTACGGCAAACATGGATGACAGCTGTTCCACCGTGATCTTTTCCTGCCAGTTCTGTTCAATAAATTCCTGTGCCTGTTTTACTGATTCATCCTGGTGTTCGCGCTGACCTTTGAAGATGGTGAAGGTAGCCTGGTTGGTGCGGTCTATTTCAATTTCAAAATACTTGGATGCCAGGATGGCCATATCGCGGTCGGTGTATTTCTCTATCAGGTAAATGAGCAGGTTCCAGAAGGAATTGGCGCCACCGCTGGAATAAATACCTTTTTCATCTGTAATGATTTTTTCAGATACCAGTTCTATATCAGGAAACATGTTCCTGAATTCATTGGCTGCCAGCCAGTGCGTGGAGCAACGCTTTCCTTTAAGCAGGCCCGTGGACGCCAGTAAAAAGGCGCCTACACAAAGGCTCGCCACTTCTGATCCTCCCTCATGCTGCTGTACAATCCACGGATAGAAATCTTTATTCTGTTCTATTACCGTTTCACGCTCCCCGTTCACTGCGGGAATGATGATCAGGTCGGCTTTATGTTTTTCTGTGATCACTACATCCGGGGTTACTTTAAAGAACCGGTCGTATTCGTGCGCTTCTTTGGAGAGCCCTACCAGCTTAACGTTAAACAGCGGGTCCTTTCCAACGCTTTCCAGGAAATCGTTGGCTTTGGTAAACAGTACAAACGGGCCTTCAATGCAGCTGAGCGCAACAGCGCCTTTGGGAACGAGAATGGAGATCTGTTTCATAATTCAAATCTAAGATAAAAGTTTCTCGGAATCAACCCTAAACGGGTGATGAAAGTACCTTTATCTTATTAAATATTTTCGGGGAAGCCGGCAATACCGGCTTCCCCGAAAATATTACGTCTCCGCCACTACTTCCGTAGTATTCACCACGGCGCCTTTGGCGAGTTTTCTTTTAACGATCAGGCTTACGCGGTGTACCAGGTAAATACAGGGAAGTGTTAACCCCACAATTACCCATCCGAGTGTATCGTAGTGTTCCAGCGGGCTGAATTTATCTTTCTGTGCTACGATCATGCCTGCGATCACCGCTGCTATTCCGCCGGCAATTTGTTGCAGGGAGGAGTTCACACTCATAAACGCGCCACGGTCCGACAGGTCGGGGATGCCGGTGGTTAAGGCGGTGAAGGGGATCATACGGCCCATGATACCCGCCATCATCAATACGTTCAGGCACATGATGATCCAGAGCGGTTGCGGTGTTAAGTGTGTATAAATAATGATGATTACCAACGCATAAATGGAAGCAATGGAGAAGAGCGTGAACCTGTCTCTTTTATCACTTAATTTTCCCAGCACCGGCATAATGAACAGGGAACCTACGCCGGTAACCATGAACAATAAAGGCAACTGCTCGTGTGTAACGTGCAGGTTATTTACGGCAAACGCGCTACCGAAAGGCATCATCATAAATCCGCCTACAGACATCAGTGCGGTGGCACTGAAACCGATGCGGTAATCGCGGTTTCTCACGGTATGCCACAGGTGTGTGAACGCGCTTTTATCGCGTTGTACGGCCAGGTGCGCAATAACCGGTTGCAGCTGCAGGATGATCAGCAGCATTACAATAGCGGCTACGCCGGCTACGAGGAAGAAGGGGGCTTCCCATCCCCAGGCATTGGCGAGGTATAGCCCGATAGGAATACCAAGTACCTGGCTGGCGCCAAATGCCATTTGTACAAATCCCATTACGCGGCCGCGTTGTGAGATATCAAAAAGATCGGTAACGATGGCCAGCGAAATAGATCCGATTACACCGCCGAATAAACCGGTGATGATGCGGGCCGCGACCATCGTGTAATAGGTGTTGGCCAGTCCGCAGCACAACGTGCCGAGGATAAAGCCGGCGTAAAAAAATACCAGTAATTTCTTACGGTCGAAACGATCGGCAAAGCCGGCAGTGAGCAGCCCGGAGATACCGGCGCTGAAAGCGTAGGCTGATACGATGAGTCCGAACTGGTTGGGCTTTATGCTCATCGATTTCATGAGCATATCTCCGAGTGGCGACATCACCATAAAATCGAGGATGACCGTGAATTGTGTGAGTGCCAACAGGGCTACTATCATTTTCTGGTGACCGGAAAATGCGGGTGATGTTTGTTTCATTCAGGGAGATTTTCAGCTTATGTATTTGTTAGTCTTCCAGCTCTGCACATTCGTACTCGCTGGCGTTGATCAATGCGATGATGCGATCCGGCACCGGTTCAGCAGCTACCACTCTCAGTACGCAATCTACGTCTTCCATGTCTACTGTCCACTTTTCAATAAAGGGCTGCTGGTCCAGTAACGGGGCTACTTTGGAGCGGGCTTGCGCAGTGGCAATGTTTGTTTTGAAAATAAGAACGTGTTGCATGACTATTTTGTTTTGTGAGCGAGCGTTCATTTATTAATTTGACAAAAAAAAGAGCTATTTCATCAATCCTTTTACCACACAGTCGAATGTTTCTTTCATGATCTTTTCTGAGAACTTAAACTTACGGCCACCGAGACTTTGTCCTTCGTTATGAAATTTTATCAGCGAGTACAATGGCGCAAAGGCAACGGACCAGTATACTTCGAGGGGCATTTCGTCGATCTCTCCCCGTGTTACCGCATTATGCACATAGTCGCCCATTGCCCTGCGGAATTCATGCGTGATGGTTTCCATCATTTTGTCTTTGTAAGTAGAATTACGCAGCTGTTCAAAGAAGTTGGCGGATAGGTGGTTATCCAGTGCAAAAGCGGCCCTGTTTTTCCACTGCACCCACAGCCCTTCCTTAAAACTCATTTTCGGGTCAAAATCTTTCAGGGTGGCCTGCGTCATTTTTATTCCTTCTTCAATGCTGATACTCGTCAGCAGGTCCTCTTTATCTTTATAATAAATATAAATAGTAGCCGGAGATACACCCGCTGCCTTTGCCAGCCGGTTGATACCAAAATTTTCGAGTCCATCCTTAGCCACCATTTCAATGGCACACTCACGGATGGCCTGTATCTTATTTTCGTCTCTGTATCTCATGCGACACAAAGATAAGTGAGCGATTGCTCATTTTAAAATATTTTTTTGAGACAAGGGGATTTCAGGAAAGGGCTGACTATTGGTTTTATAGCCAGCCCTTTGAAATTAGTGTGAAAGATCGGGCGGGGTGAGACTTTTAGAAAGACCGCCATCCACTGTCAGCTCTTCACCGGTAGTAAACGTAGCATCGAAGGCCAGGAACAGTGCGGCCTTTGCCACTTCTTCCGTGCTGCCGTTGCGTTTCAGCGGCGTTACTGCTTCCCCGATTTTTTCGAAGGCCAGCAGTTCTTCTTTTGATGCACCGGATACGCCCATAGTAGGGGTGTTGATAAAGCCGGGGCTTACCGCATTTACGCGGATACTCCTGGGCAGCAGTTCGGCGGCAAAGCCTTTTACAAACGAAGCCAGCGCTGCTTTTGCACCGGCATATACGCTCATGCCTGCATAACCGGCGTTGTTGGCGATAGAAGTAGTAAACACAATTGCACCGTAATCTTTTATCAGTGGCGCCAGTTGCTGCACCGTGAAATACGCGCCTTTGGTGTTGATGGCAAAAGTTTTATCGTAAGTGGCCTCCGTTACTTTATCGAATGGCTCCAGCAAAGAGAAGCCGGCATTCACAAACAGGAAATCGATTTGTCCGAAAGTAGCAGCCACGGTGTTGCGCAGGGTTTCGATATCGGTCATGGAAGATGTGTCAGAAGCGATGATGTGCGCGCTGTTACCCAGTTCCTGTTTGGCTGCTTCCAGGTTGTTTGGATTTTTCCCTGTGAGCAATACTTCTGCCCCTCCTGCTATCAGCATTTTAACCACTGCCATTCCCATACCGTGTGTACCGCCGGTGATTACTGCTTTCTTTCCCTTGTAATTATTTGTTGTGCTGGTCATGTTATTTTTTTTGATGATCAATGCTGCAAAGTGACGCAGATCGGGTGAACAGAACAATAACGGATATTATGTTCCTATACGGAAAATTTTATCCGTATGCCGGCAATCCGGCTATTAGGGATAAATTTGTCCGTATCAGAAAAGCGATTGGTTATGTATGAAAAAAAGATTCCAAAAAGTTTTGCGTGCGGGATGGCGATCATCATGGAAATTATTGGTGGTAAATGGAAATCCTATATGGTGTACCTGATCAACAAAGGGGTAAGAAGGCCCAGTGAACTGCAAAGGGCGATGCCTTCTGCGAGCAGGCGGGTACTGGATTTGCAGCTAAGGGAACTGGAATTTCACGGGATCATTAAACGTGTTATTTATCATGAGCTGCCACCGAAAGTAGAATACTATCTTACTGATTTTGGCGCGTCGTTGTTGCCCGTAGTGGATGCGATGGATAAATGGGGAGAAGCCTACCAGGGCGAATTTGAGGCATTGATGAAAAAGAAGGAAGAGCCAGTGGCGCTATGATGTTACCACCAGGTGGCCTGCTGAAAAAATGCCTGTGGTGTTTGCCCGGTGAAGGCGCGGAAATCTTTTATAAAATGCGCCTGGTCGTAATAGCCGGCGTCATAGGCAGCTTCGGTAAGACTATCAGCTTCCGGGAAATGATCGAGCAGGTGCCGTAATCTTACGATGGCGGAGAACTGTTTGGGAGTAGTTCCCACACTGCGCCGGAAACGTTTTTCAAAGGCATCCTGACTGATATACAGGTCTGCTGCCAGTGATTTGATCTTTACATGGCCGGCTGCGGTTTTAATTTGCTGTACCGCATTGCGGATGAGTAAGTCCGGTTGCCGGCTGCTGAGTGCGGCGATAAGAAACTGTTCCACAATAGCGATCCGCTGCAGGTTGTTTTTCGCTTCATACAACCGTTCTTCCACCTCTCTTATTTTATGGCGCTGTACCAATTGATCGAGCGATTCATGCGTATCAAAAAGTTCATGCAGGGGTGTTTTGAAAAAGGCTGTAGCCCCACCTTCCCTGAACTTCACCAACACATTGCCGGTGCCGGGCGCATAATGTAACAGACGGGAAGTTCTGCGCAAACCGGCCAATGCTGTTACCGGCAGATCGGTTGCTTCTCCGGCGTCTCCGGTCATCACTTTACCACCAAACCTGAAAGACATCACCACAGCAGTATCCGGCATTACGCGGTTCTCCATACCGTCTTTGCTTTCGATGATCAGATAAGCGCTGACGTAAGGAGAAAGGATCGCTGACGGGAGATAACTTTCCATGTTCATGTGGTAACAAATTAGGTGTTTATAAAGATACGCATAATTAGTGTTTAGTCCGCAGCGGACTAAACACTAACGCCCGTACTTACCGCATGGCTTTTATCAATGCTCCCAGCTGTTCTTCTCCATAACCGGCTTTAATGCCTTTGTTCATGAGGTTAAGGATGAAGGCAGGCACTTCCCCGGGAATGCCTGATTCAGCGGCCTGTTTCACCATTAAAGCAATAGATACTGCGCAGGTTTTCAGGCTGCTTTCGGGATGTGTGAAATTATTGGTGCTGATCACCGCGCCTTCATGCCGCACCATTTCCCCGAGTACCGGTGCAATGTTGTTGATCATATCGCCCAATGCGTTTACATCCAGCTTTTCCGATTCAAAAATCCGTGCGCCCTGCAGGAAGCCGGTGACCAAACCAAACAGGCTGGAAAGTATGGCCAGGTCCCATGCAGCGGCAGCGCCGGCTGCTGCGCCCATGTACATCAGGTTGCCACCCAATACTTTCAGTATGGCCTCTCCTTTTTCAAAAGCAGCTATTTGTCCTGATAAAAAAATAGGCGTATCCGCTTTTCCTATTTGCCGGGGTGTGGCCAGCAGGGCGCCATCCAGGTAGTGTGCACCAAGCTCCTGCACCCAGGCTTCTGCTGTTCTTGCATCCTGCGGAGTACCGGTGGTTAACTCCAGCAGGAGGCGGCCACTTAAGGCAGCTGCTGCTTCCGGCATAGAAAGAATGTTACGGGTGGTATCGTAATTATTGAGACAGGTAATAATCACCGGGCTTGCCAATATGGCTGCGGCAGGATCTGCTGCCAGTACGGCGCCATCGGCTACCAGCGGCGCTGCTTTTTCCGCGCTGCGGTTCCATACCGTTACGTGATAACCATTATCCAGTAAGGTGCGCGCCAGTACAAATCCCATAGGGCCTAATCCAATTACGGAAACACTTTTGTTTGTTGTCATCATCTCATTTTTTATGCCTCAAATGTCTTACCTATAGCGGTGACAGACAATAACCGAAAAAAGTTTCCCCCAGGGAAAACTTTTTCGGTATGCTCCCCTGCTGCATTACAGCGCATCGCTGTTTGCTCGTTTTTATGAACCAGGGTAAAATGTTTATCTTTCGGGCAAATGAAACACTATGTACGAGAAGAAAATCCCGGAGCTGCACTGTGGCATCAGCATTTTCATGAAGGTATTGGGCGGTAAATGGAAAGCCTGGATCATTGAGTGTATCCATGACGACATCAGGCGGCCGAGTGACATTCACCGCGAGATGGAAGTGGATGGTGCCAGCATGCGCGTGATCACCATGCACCTGAAGGAACTGGAAGATCTTGGCATCCTGTATAAAAAAGTATATGCCGGTATTCCGTTAAAAGTAGAATATTACCTCACAGAAGTTGGACTGAGCACCTTACCACTGATTAAGGCAATGGATCAATGGGGCAAAGAGAAACAGGCTTTGCTGGTGAAAGATGAGCGCAATGCCGTGTTAGCCGGATAAGCCCGTGCGGTTTCGTTTAGCCGCACAGGTGATGAAGCGCTGCATACTGCAGCAGCATAATTGTTTTCCCGTCTTTAATTTCCCCCGTACGGATCATATCCATTGCCTGTACAAACGGGAGTTCCAATACTTCTATATTTTCCTGTTCGGCTTCCAGTCCGCCGCCCTCGTGTACTTTCTGCTCTTTAGAGTACGCTGCCACAAAGAAATACAGGATCTCGGTAACAGAGCCGGGCGACATATACGCTTCAAACACTTTTTCCACATTGGTTACCTCGTACCCGGTTTCCTCTATCGTTTCGCGGCGGATGCATTCTTCCGCATTATCTTCATCCAGTAAACCGGCGCAACATTCTATCAGCAAACCGGTTTCATTGCCATTAATATAGGTAGGCATGCGGAACTGCCGGGTTAACACTACGGTGCCATGTTCCTTATTATATAACAAAATAGTAGCTCCATTGCCGCGATCGTATGCTTCACGCTCCTGCTGTACCACTACTCCATCGCTACCCTTCACTTCATACGTAATTTTCTTCAGCGTATACCAGTTGTCCGACAGGATGGCCGTTTCCAGAATATTGATTGTTTTCATATTAAATGATCGTTTATGATCGTTTTTGATTATTTTTGATCAAGTTAATTATTTAAAATGAATTTCCAGCTAAGAAAACAAAAAATACTGTCGCTGTTAACCGAGAAAGGAGAAGTAGAAACCGCTGAACTGGCGCGGGCATTGGGTATTTCAGAAATCACTATCCGGCGGGATCTCAATCAACTATCGGACGATGGGCTCCTGTACCGCACCCACGGCGGGGCCATTCCGGTGAGTGAGCCGGATTCGCCTTTCGAATTTGTGAACAAAGCAGCCGCCAACCAGGCGGCAAAAGATAAGATCTGCAGAAAAGCGGCCGCACAGATCAACGACGGCGATATTATTTTCATGGACTGTGGCAGCACTGTTTTCCGCCTATGCCAGTTTATAAAAAACAGAAAGATTAAAGTGATCACCAACTCTCTCCCGGTGATATTTGAACTGCAACATTCCGCAGTATCGCTCAATATTATCGGCGGTGAATACGACGCCGCCCGGCAAGCTATACACGGCACTATGGCCACAGAACACATCCAACGGTATAAAGCCGGGAAAGCATTTATTGGCGTAGATGGCCTCTCGGCGCAGGGATTATTTGCACACAGCGAAAAGGAAGCGGCTATTGCCACTGCACTGGCTACGCAAAGTAGCTATACCTACCTGTTATGTGATGCGGGGAAAATCGGGAAAACCTCCTATTTGAATTTTGCGGGGTTGGAGTTAGTGGATGCGATTATTACGGATGGCGATCCGGCGGAGCTGAAGTATTGTAAGAAGAAGGGAGTGACGGTGATGGGCGTATGAGTTTATTCCAACACCTCCTTCAGCCGCTCCTGGTATTCCGGGTTATCCGTCATACCACTATGCCCCTGCCCTTTCAGCGTTATCAGCGTATCTCCGGGCTTAAAATATGCTTTCAGTTTTTCGGAAGAGCCATAGTAAATCACTTCATCGAGGTCGCCATGAAAGATGGTAACGGGTACGGTAGTACGTTGTATATTCTTGTAGGTAGGAAATGTATACTTCAATAGAAAGGAAGGCAGGATGGGATAATAATACCTGGCCATATCTTTCATGCTGAAATACGGCGCCTGCAGAATGAGCTGCCTCGGATGATTATCGGCCGCCAGACGTGCCGCAGTGCCAGTACCTACGGAATAGCCGAGAATGGTAATTGTACTCTCGGGGTAAACTGTTTTTACACTGTCGTAGGCTGTTTGTGCATCGGCATAAAACTGTCGTTCGCTATGAATCTTTCCTTTACTTTTTCCGTATCCGCGATAGTCCAGCATAAATACATCATAACCGAGGTGGGTATATACCCCGGCAGCTTCTCCCCATGAGCGGAGAGAGCCTGCATTACCGTGCAGGTAAAAGATAAGTCCTTTGTCGCCGCGGGATTTAAATAACAGTCCGCTTAGTTGTGTGCCATCCGCAGTGGTGATAGTGCGTTCTTCGAAGGGCTCCGGGAACTGAAAGACATACCCGGGTGGTAATCTCTCCGGAAAAAAAAGCAAACGCTCCTGGATAAAGTAAACGAGGACACAAACAGCTGCATACAGGAGCAGCAGCACGCCTATTGTTTTCAGGATCCATTTTCCCATGACAGCTAACATTTACCTAAGATACAAAGAACGCAAATCATGTGATCACTGCCGGGGATAAAATAAAAGAAGGCGCTTACTTACTTCCCCAGTTTTTTAAACGCCCCATTCATACCATCCCAACTATATTTAGTGGATTCTTCTTTTACTGACATCACCGGTTCTCCGTTCTTATCCAGCTTATCAGTTTCTTCTTCCTCATGCATTTTCAGGATGATGGTATCGGGCATACCACCTTTTTCTCCGGGGAAAATAAAGGACTCGCTGTGATAATATACCCCTGCATCGCCTACATCCATTCTTTCCGGCAGTAAGGCGATCCGTCCATCCTTCATCCAGGCGAAATAATAATAGTTTGTGGGAACACCACAGGCTGCTCCACCAAAGCCAACAGAGATAATATTTTGCACGTTGGTAAGGCCGAGACCGGGCATCACCTTCGCATTGGAAAAACCGGCGGATTCATCGTCCATTATCCGGAATGCGGTGGCAGCGAGGATTTTACGGGCCTGCACTGCTTTTAGTTTCACAATATACTGCGGGCGTTTTTCATTGTCGATCAGCGTATCCACGCGGCGGTCGTAGGCAAATACAAATTTCATATCGCCTCTGCGCATAGGAGAAAAGGAGATCAGTCCTTCCCATACGTAGCCTTGTTTTTCCACGCCATCTTTTTTGTATTTAATCTGTACCCAGGGAAGGGTAAGACCTTTCAGGGTGAGCAGTTTGCCGGCCAGTATATCGATAGCGGTAATATCGTCGCCGGCCAGCAGGGTGTCGATGGCGGCCTGTTTGGTATCGGGGCTGATACGTACCAATGCGGTATCTGCAAAAATATACCGGCTGTCATCTTTATTTAACTCCCAGGTATTAAAGATGAATTCAGGTTCCTGGTCCTGGGCAAAAAGAGGAGCTGCAAAAGAAGTAAACAAACAAGTCAGCGTAAAAAACAACATCGTTTTCATGAGGTATATTAATTGAAACGCAAAAATAGCGTTTTACCTCATGAAAACGATGCCGTGTTATTGATTTGCCGGCCGGATTGGCTTCATTCACACATGCTGCGTTTTGTAAAATGCATTTAGCAAAATACCGCCGGAAAGGATAGCGACGCCGTTCCTCTAACAGGTTAAAAAATTATTTACTCCGCATCCCCGGCTGCCCCCACAGGGAGAGCTATTTCCCCTTTACAACCTTTTACGTATACCCCTTCGCGTTGGGGGAATATTATCCCCTCTTACAGATAATGGCCCGGATATTGCTTCTCATGGCGGTCCGCGTTTCTTTTGGCTGAGCTGCTTCTTTTTTTAAAAATTAATGAGATGGTATGTAGAAAAGCGAAAAAAAATTATGACATTACAATTATATGATTATCCTGAGCCCGGCATTTTCACTGCCGACAGCAGTTGTTTTTGCTTAAATTAGTAACATGTCAACATCCGGAACCATAACGATATCCCAACGATTGAAACAGTTCTCTCATTTCCTGATCGGAGACCCCCAACAGTTCTCTCTGGAAAACCGTATATTCAATGCCATATGCGCTATCTCCCTCTTTATTATTGCCATTAACGTCCCGTACAATTATGTTACCGGCCTAACTGTTACCTCTCTCATCTTTGCCTTACTGGTGCCTGTATTTTCCTTTATTTATTTTCTTTCAAGATACCGAAAGAAGGTAAATATCAGTATAGCCCTTGCCGTGATCATGATCAACGTGAGCTTCGCTATTAACTATTTCTACAGCGGGGGGATACAGGGCGCTTCCCTCCTGTCGTTTACCCTGGCGTTTTTCCTGGGCATGCTGATTTCCCCGCGGAACCAATACTACTGGTGGCTGGCGCTGAACCTGTTCACCGTACTTGGACTGATCATATGGGAGTATTATTACCCGGCGTCGGTAGATACCGTTTATAAAACGAGGAAAGACATTTTCGCGGACATGACTCCTACCTATATTATCAGCGTGGGCGTAATTTTCGTGGGAACTGTTTACCTGAAAAATGCGTATAACAAAGAGAAACAGAGAGGGGAAGAAAAGACACGCTCCCTCGAAATCATGAATACAGAAAAGAGTAAACTCTTTTCACTCATCTCCCATGACCTGCGTAATCCTTTGGCGGCAATACAGTCGTACCTGCAGCTGATGCGTGAAATAGAACTGGACCCGGAAAACAAAACCCAGATAGAAACCGAGCTGCTGTATGTAGTAAACAGCACCCAGGAAATGCTGTATAATATATTGGTATGGTCTAAAACGCAAATGGACGGGCTAAATGTAAATCTCACCCCCGTGGACGTTGCATCCGCCATACACCCCATTCTGAAGATCAACAAAATGGCCGTATCCAAAAAAAGGATCAGCCTGGATACCAATATAGACGCTTCTATAAAAGTGATGGCCGACATCAATATGCTGCAGCTGATTGTACGCAACCTGCTTGGTAATGCCGCCAAGTTCACGCCTTCCGGGGGAACTATCTTCATCAAAACCAGCAGGGCCGGCAATAAATGTTTAATTGAAGTAAGAGACAGCGGGATGGGTATTGATCTGTCCAGGCAACCCGATATTTTCTCCCTGAAAGTACGTTCCACCTTTGGAACGGATAATGAAAAGGGCATTGGCCTCGGGTTATTCCTCTGTAAGGAATATACTACCGCGCAACAGGGACAGATCTGGTTTGAGAACAACCGCGAAGGCGGAAGCTCCTTCTACCTGGAACTCCCGCTGGCCAACTGATTATTCCGCTTTAAGACTGTTCACCGGGTTGGCCGTGGCCGCCCTGATAGCCCGGTAGCTAACCGTTAAAATGGTTATGGCGATGGCAATAAACGCCGCCAGTACAAAGATCGTCCAGTTCATTTTTACCTGGTAGGCAAAATTCTGCAACCACCGGCTCATCATATACCAGGCGAGGGGGCTGGCAATAACAATAGCCACCAGCACCAGTTTCAGGAAGTCTTTTGACAACATGGCCACAATCCCCGTTACCGAAGCGCCCAGCACTTTGCGGATACCTATTTCCCGGGTACGTTGTTCCGCTGCATAGGTGATTAACCCGAATACGCCCAGGGACGCAATCAATACGGCCAGTACGGCAAAGGAAATAAAGATCTTACCCGTGCGTTGTTCCGCAATATACAGGCGGTTAAAATCGTCATCAAGAAAAGAATACACGAATGGTTGCCCGCTCATACCAGGCTGCGCTTCATAGGCACTTTTGATTTTTGCCATCAGCCCCTGGATATTACCGGTATGAATACGGAATGCCATTACGCGGGGATTCTCCCTTAGCCGGAACACCATTGGCGGTATTTTATTTCTTAAGCTACCGGCGTTAAAATCCTTTACCACCCCTATCACTTTCAGCGGCCTGCTTCCATCTGCATAGAGATATTTTTCATTCAGGTCATTAAAGCCAAATAACCGGGCAGCAGTTTCATTGAGCAATATGGCGAAAGTATCCGAAGGCATGGTGGGCGAAAAGTTCCGGCCACTGGCCATTTGCATACCCATTGTATGGATGTAGTCTGCATCCACATACCATTCCGGTACTCCGGTTACCTGCCCGGCGCTACGGGCCGCATCTTTTGAATAGATGTTGGTGTTGAGGCTCATATCGGTAGGCAAAGAGGCCGTCATGGTACCTGATTCCACCCCCGGCATACTCAGCACCTCGTTTTTAAAGTTGCGGGCATGAATCCACAACGATTGTGTATTGCCCAGGATCAGCACCTGTTCCCGGTTGTATCCCAGCTTTTTACTCCGGATATAATTCAGCTGACTGTTGATCACCAGGGTGCCTACAATCAACAGGATGGCAGAAGCAAACTGGAAAACCACGAGGCTGTTTCGCAACCAGCCATTTTTGAAACCGCTGTTCAACCTGCCTTTCAGCACTTTGATAGGCTCAAAGCCCGACAGGAAAAAGGCGGGATAACTGCCTGCCAGCAACCCTATCACACCGGCCGTTACCAGCAGGAAAGGCAGCAGCCACAGGAAATACCCGGCCTCCAGTGTAATGTGTTTACCTGATAACTGGTTGAGATACGGGAGCAGTAAAATGGCCAGGGCCACTGCCAGTAACAGGGCAAAGAAGCTGGTCAGCGTAGACTCCGTAAGGAACTGGAAGATCAGGGAAGAACGCTGGGAGCCCAGCACCTTCCGCACCCCTACTTCTTTGGCGCGACCCGCAGACCGGGCGGTAGAGAGATTCATGAAGTTCACGCAGGCGATCAGCAGGATGATGACAGCCACCGCAATAAAGATGTACACGTATTGGATATTGCCCGAAGGCTCTGCTTCATCTGCAAGCGGGGAATACAAATGGATCTTTGTCAGCGGCAGGACGTTATACCCGAAATGCCCGCCTGATTTTTCGAGATCTGCAAAGTTGCTGCCCGTCATCTTCTGCAGCGGGGCTTCCATATATTTTTTGGTAACAGCATTCACATAGCTTTGCAGTTGTGCGCCGGTGGCTCCTTCCCGCATTAATACGTAGGTGGCATAGTTGTCTGACATCCAGCCGCCGTTTTCCCGGCTTTCGGGCAATTCGGACAGGGCCCGCACAAAATCAAAGTGCAGGTGCGACTGGTCCGGTACATCTTTTATCACGCCGCTGATCTGGTAAGTGGCGACATTATCTGTTTGCAGTGTTTTCCCTACTACATCGGTGCTGTTGAAATATTTGAGAGCCATCCTTTCGGAGATGACCATTGTATGAGGCTGGGTGAGCGCGGTTTTAGGGTCGCCGCTGATCATCTGTAAGCTGAATACGTCGAAGAGAGTGGAATCTGCAAAGCAGGCATTTTTTTCTACCAGGGTGGTGGTTCCTTTTTTCACCAGGATATTTCCCTGGCGGATAAACCTGACATAGTTTTCTACGTTGGGGTATTCCTGTTGTAATACGGGGCCAAGCTGGCTGGGGGTATATCTTTCTTTAAAAGCGTTGCCGTTTACAAAAAAGTCGGCGTTGATGCGATAAATCCTGTCGGCTTTTTTATTGAACCGGTCGTAGCTCAGTTCATCTGTTACAAATAAGGTGATGAGCAAACAGGTGGTCATGCCAATGGCAAGCCCGAATATAGTGATGGCTGAAAAACCTTTATTTCTCCAAAGGTTCCTGAGTGCGATGCTGAAGTAATTCTTAAACATAATATACGGGCGTTCTAATTCGATGCCGGAAATCAGGAGATATGATAATCAGCGCTTTAGTATCCATAAACGATCACCGGATGCCCGGTTTTAATACAGGGGGTGTCCGATTACGGTCATGGTTTATTTAGGGGCCGGACTCTCAGGGCGGTCCAGGTATCATCAATAGCAATGCTGGATACAGCGTCTAATCCCACTGCTCTGAAAGCGGCCGCCGTGTCATAATCAATGTTCCCTATGAGGCTGATGTATTCAGCAGTCGCATTTATGATCAGTGCGCTGCCTGCTTTATGAAAGTATAATTTCTTCCGTACTACTTCGGCAGACATCTTTTTATTTTAAAAATAGGGCATTTTAAACACCTGCCATAAAAAAGCACGGCAGGAAGTCTGCCGTGCTGCACAATTTGTTTGCGTCCCTTAGAGGAACATGCCTCCGGAAGCTTCAATACGTTGTGCTGTGATCCAGCGGGCTTCTTCGGTGCAAAGGAAGGCTACAATGCCGCCAATATCGTCTGGTACACCGGTGCGTCCGAGGGCGGTATGGGCAGCGATGTATTCAATTGCCTGCGGTGCATGTTCAAAGGTGGCTTTTGTAAAATCTGTTTCAATAATGCCCGGGGCTACTACGTTGGCCGTGATGCCGCGTGCGCCCACTTCTTTGGCGAGATACCTGGTGAATACTTCTATGGCTCCTTTCATGGAAGCATAGGCGGCATATCCGGGTGTGGCAAACCGTGCCAGTCCGGTCGACAGGTTAATAATGCGGCCATTGTTATTAATAAAAGGCAAGGCTTTCTGCGTGAGGAAGTATACGCCTTTTAAATGCACCTGATACAGTTCATCAAAATCCTCTTCCGTAGTGTTGGGGATAAGGGAACTTCTGTCGATGCCCGCATTGTTTACCAGGAAATCAAATTTGCCTTCGCCGGTATTTTCCTGCAGATGTGCTGCTACTTCTGCGAGAAACCCGTCGAATGCTTTTGTATCGCCGGTATCCAGCTGGTAAGCGATGGCCTTTTGTCCGATGGCCTGTATTTCTGCCACTACTTTATCGGCTTCTGCCTGGTTGCTTTTATAAGTAAGGATGATATCGTGTCCGCTTTTGGCGAGTTGTAAAGACATATTCTTACCTAATCCGCGACTGCCACCAGTAACCAGGGCTATTTTGTTTTTTGTTGCCATTTTGTTTTATTTTTTTGATAAGACAAATTTCCGGGAATATTTCCGGCTGGTTATGGTGACTACTTAAGTATTTAATGGTGACTGTTTAAGTATTTAGTCGTGTAACAGGATTTCCAGCTGTTGTTTTAGCTTTTCTTCCACCTCCGGACCTTCAAAGCCGATGTTACTGAAAATGATGTTTCCTTCTTTGTTGATGAGATAGGAAGCGGGAATGATATTGAATTTGAATTTATCTCCTATAGCGGGGTCTGTGTTATAATACACCGGGAAGGTATATTTCTTGTTACCGCTCCAGCCCTGCGCATCGGCCAGGGTATTCCTGGCGCCGCTGTTGGCAATCATAAAAACAACATCCGGGTGTTGTTTATATTGTTCGTATAACCGTTGGAGATAGGGCATTTCCTGCATACAGGGTACGCACCAGGTAGCCCAGAAATCGATCAGTATAATTTTACCTTTCAATGAAGCTGCTGACACCGGCTGGCCTTTCATATCCACAAAGGTGTTCAGCAACGGTGCGGGGCGGTTGATCCGTTGTTTCTTTACTTTCTCTATTAGTATTTTTTTCCGGAACTCCTGCAGCTGGTTCAGCTTTGCGGTATTATTGGTTTGCTGGTAATATGCTTCCGCGTTGTCGAGTGTTTCTTTATCTGCATAGTAATCCACGGCTTGTTCCATGTGTTTGTCTGCCGCAGCCAGGAGTCCCTGTTTCAGATCGATGAGGCCAAGTAAAGATGCCAGGTGCCGGCTGGCCTTATTATACACGGCGTTGCGCGTGCTGTCGTCCGCATATGGATAAATGTATCCTGTTTCCGGGAAATGGCGGATCACGCCTACCGGGTAACTGCGTACGCTGTCTAACGCACGTTGTGCATAACTGCGTGCGGTATCCAGAGCGAGGGTGTTATCCAGCAGTGTTTGCGCCACCTGTTGCCAGGTAATCACCTTGTAAGGGTTTTCCTTTTCGGTGGTCATAAAACGGGCATGATACAATGCCTTGCTGCTATCTTTTTTCACCGCATAGTACCGGAACAATACCTCGTGCATTTCCATGAAGGATTCCCTGTTTTCCGGGGTTTCCTTTTTCAGTTCGTTTTCAAAAAAGGTGATTTGCCGGGCGGTGTCTTTCCCTTTGGCTACTACGCCTGTCATGATATCCCGGCCCAATCCTGATTCCGGGTAACGTTCCATGACTACGCGCCGGATGGAATCCAGCCGGGTGTTTTCACCAATGATCAGGTAGCCCATGGTTACCTTGTTCATATTGCCCGGAGTGGTGGGTGCGCTGTTAAATTTATCAGCAATCACCTGGTGTGCTTCTGCTCTGAACCTTTCTTTTTCTTTGGTGGTGGTTGCCTTGTTCATTTCGTAGGTCAGCAGGCGCAGTTTTGCTTCGTAGTTATCCGGGTAGCGTTTCAGTTCTTCTTTATAAAGGGCGGCCTGTTTATCTGCCAGCAAAGGAGACTTACCCATTTGTGCGCTGAGGCTGTAGGCTTTGTACAGGGCCAGATCTTTTACCGGTACTTTGTTTTTATACACAGCTACTTCGTAGTGCCGGTCTTTTGCCGGTTTATCGGTAGCCTCGCCGCTCTCCAGGTAAAAGGTGGCGAAGGTGGTGTAATCGGCCAGCACAAAGGAGGTTGTCCATTTATTCCCGGTGCGCTGCATGTTCATACGCCATGCGAGGTTATAAAAATTGGAATAAGAAAACACGAGTGTTACCGGGGCGGCTGTGGCCGGAATCCCTGCTCCCGGCACGGTGGGATCGTAGGTGACGGTAACCGTTTGACCACGTTCCGGGTATTCCGGGCTAATCACCACCCGTTGTTGTGCATATATTTTACCGGCTGCCAGGGCAGCCAGTAAAAATATGATGGTTAACTTCTTCATATCAGCGATAGTTATTTGTACCCTTCGTTCTGGGTAAGGTTAACATTGGTTCTGATGGCATCAGAAGGAATCGGGTACAGGGTATCCGTAGACTGCCAGTTGGCGCCTTTAATAGGGCCTAACACGGCGTCTGATCTTTTGGTACGTTTCAGGTCAAACCAGCGGTGGCCCCACTCTGCGAACAGCTCCACTTTGCGTTCCTGTTCCACCGCCAGCAGTAAGGCTGGTTGTGTAAGAGAAGCGGACAAACCGGGTAAGCCCGCGCGTTGGCGGATAGCGTCCAGGTCGGCGCGGCCATCGTTGAGCTTTCCTTGCTGAATACGGGCTTCCGCGCGGATAAGATATTGTTCTGCGAGACGCATTACCATTGAGTATTCGGTAACGGCGCTGGTACTCGTTCTTACTTTGTATTTATAAGGGAAGTAAACACTAACGCCGGCAGTGGTTTTGTAGAAGGCTATCCATTTGGTAAACCGCTGATCATTCGGTTCATATTTTCTGATCAGGTTGATGGTATCCAGCCGGAATACCGCTGTACCAAAGAGTCCCGTGGTGGGGTTAATAGCCGGGGTAGAAGTAAATCCTTCCCAGGTGTTGCGGCCACCCACTACATTGAGCGGCTGCAGCTGCCAGATAGCTTCATTGCTGTTAGCCAGGAACACTTTATTCAGATCCGTTACCAATGAATACCGACCATTGTCGATCACCAGCGATGCAGTGGTTTCTGCCAGTGCCCAGTTCTGATTATAAAGATAAACCCTTGCCAGCAAAGCGTTAGCCACGGACTTATCGGGGCGTATATGCTGCCCCGTAGGATATTCATCTCCCATTAATTCTACGGCTGCTTTAAGATCTGTGATGATGGTGTTATACACTTCTGCACGTGGCGCGCGTGGTTTCACACCATTTGCTTTATAGTCGGTGCCGGTGATCAGGGGTACATCTCCATACATATTTACCAGGTAAAAATAACAGAAAGCACGCATGAACAGGGACTCTCCCATTAGCTGGTTTTTTACAGCAGGCGTTAATGCAGTGGCTGTGGAAAGCCCTTCTACGCAGGCGTTTGTCTGGTAGATATAACTGTAAAGATCAGCAAACATACTTTGCACATACTGGCTGCTGGGCAATAACCTGTTCTCTTTAAAAACATCATAGTTGGCGAAAGACGAGTAATAGGCCATATCATCTGCCTGCATTGCGGTGAGGTAGTTGATAAGCACATTCGCAAACTGGTAGTTGAATGAGTACATGCTGCCATATAAACCGGTAACTGCGGCGGTAGCCGTTTTATCATCTGTAAACACCAGTCCGGATACCAGCTCATTCTTTGGTAACGGCGTATCCACATACTTGCTGCAGGAACTGCTGCTGAAGAGGAGAACGCCGATTAAAAATATATGAATTCGTTTCATGGTAAATCTTTTTATTATCTGCAAAACAGGAATATTTCTTTATAAAGCAAACTGTAAACCGATGGTATATGCTTTTAACGGCGGCATTACCATACCCTGGGTTTCAGGATCAAGACCTTTATAGTTGGTAAAGGTGAGCAGGTTTTGCGCTAATGCGTAAACGCTGATATTATTGACTTTCCAGCGTTTGGTATATTTCGACAGATCATATCTCACAGATACATTTTTCAGACGGATGTATGAAGCGTCGCCCCAGTTGGCAGTAGAAAGGCTATAGCTCCTGTAGTTAGCCGTTCCTGCGGAGGTAGTAGCCCCGGGCACAGTGGTGTTGTCACCTTTGTTTTTCCAGCGGTCCAGCGCGCGCAGATCCTGGTTGGCGAAGGTGCCGATCGCCGGGCTGCCGTATCCGTAGCCAATTTGCGGGCCTTCCTGTTTTACAAACTGCAGGAGGAAATCAAGGCTGAAACCTTTATAAGTAAAGCTGTTTTGTAACCCGCCGTAGTATGCCGGCATGGTTTTGCCAAGCGTTACATAGTCGTCGTATTCTGCCGGATCGGTAGTAGTGCCGCTGTTGCTGTAGAACTGTGCCAATCCGGTTTCCGGATCGATGCCTATAAACTTGTATCCTCTTACAATGGTTAATGATTGTCCTACTACGTATATGTCTTTGTAAGCAGAGCCTTCAATCCCCGGGAACGATTTCAGTTCATTTTTACTCACCGTCAGGTTTAAAGATGATTTCCAGGTAAAGTTAGCCTGCTGGATATTGATAGTATTCACTTCAAATTCCCATCCGCTGTTAAGCACTTCTGCCGGGAAGTTGGCGGTGATAGACGGGAAGCCTACCTGTGGTGATAGCTGATACTGCACCAGTTGATTGCTGGAAATGTTATGATAATAATTGGTATTAAACAGGATCCTGTCTTTCAGGAATCCCAGTTCCAGTCCGATTTCCTTCTTACGGTTCTCTTCCCATTTATACAATGGGTTGGCCAGGCGGGTTGGTGTTAGTCCGGGTAAGCCATTATAAGGATATGGATTAGAGTTCCAGCTATCAAGGTATTGATAGTCGCCTACTTTATCATTACCCGTTATGCCGATACTTGCACGGAGTTTACCAAAGCTGAGGAAACTCACCTCTTTCATAAAACCTTCTTTGGTAAATATCCAGGCGGCTCCTATAGCGCCGAAGTTACCGAAGCGGTTGCCGGGGCCGAAACGGGTGGAACCATCGCGGCGATAAGTGGCATTCACTAAGTATTTTCCATCCCAGTTATAGTTGACCCTTCCAAATACTGAGGTGTAACGGTAAAAGGCGTACTGCGATGGATTGGGGGTGATGAGGCCGGCGGCCTGCTGATCTTCCAGCAGCGCATCGCTGGAGAAACCCGTTGCTTTTACTGATTGGCCCTGGCTGATGGTTTGCTGCCAGGTACCACCTACCATTACCTGCAGATCGCCTTTTGCGATGGTTTTGTTATAATCGATCTGTGGCTCAATGATGTAAGATCCAACATCGGCATTACCGAAATAAGACATACTCCCAGTGGAAGTAATCGGGTTAAAGGTAGCATTCGGGTATACCTGTAACTGCTTCATATTGGACTTATTATATCCAAGGCTGGTTTTCAGATTCAATCCCGGCAGGATGGTATACCTGATAGTACTGTTAGCCACAAGGGTATTGGTATTTATTTCAGACCGGCGCAACAGGTATGCCTGTGGATTTTGTGCGGTTGAAAACCAGTAGTATTTACCGGTAGAATCATACAGCGGATAATTCGGCGGCATGTTGAAGAAAGTAGTAAGATCGCTTGCCAGCGAATTATCTTTATTGGCAGTATAATTCACAGAAGTGCTGATGTTAAATTTGCCATCGGCGCTGTTATGGTTTAAATTAAAATGGCCTGCACCTCTCTGGTAGCCGAGGCTTCCGGGCATTACCGTTGATTCCTTGTGATACGTGCCGCTTAATATAAACTGTGTTTGTTCATTGCCACCGGATACAGAACCCTGTGCTTCCGTAGTATGACCCGTACCGCCGATCATGAACTTTTGCCAGTCGGTGGTGTGTTGCTGATCCCACAGGGTGAGGTCTGGTGCACTCTCTTCGTCGTATGGTTTATTGTCATTTTTGAAAGCTTCTTTACGCATGGCAATGTACTCAGGCGTATTGAGCATTTTCACCGTATTAACTACTTTGCTTGCGCCCGTGTATACGTTGAAGTTAGCCTGTGTTTTACCTGATTTGCCTCTTTTGGTAGTGATGAGCACCACGCCATTGCCGCCCCTGGAGCCGTAGATAGCTGTAGCGTCGGCATCTTTCAATACATCGATACGTTCAATATCAGAAGGATTGATCGTTGCCAGCGGGCTTTGATTGCCGTTGGCAGAAGTAAACTGATTCAGCGGATCGGAATAAAAAGGTACGCCATCAATGATGTACAGGGGATCGTTTGTATGATCGATAGAGCTTTGTCCTCTTATCACTACTTTAAAACTGGAACCGGGTAAACCGTTGGAAGAAGTAATGAACAGGCCGGCCATTCTGCCCTGCATGGCAGACAGCGGGTCCATTACCGGCTGTGAGGCAATGTCTTCCGCCTTGATGCTGGATACCGAGCCGGTGTTGTTACGTTTGCTGGTGGTACCGTAGCCGATCACCACGGTTTCATCGAGGCTGCTGGTGCGTTGGCGGAGAAACAGCTGCAACGGTCCGTAGTTGCCGATACGAACCGTATAGGGTTCGTAGCCTACGTAGGTTACCACCAGTTCATCACCAGGACCTGCTGCAAGGGAGAAATGTCCGTTTTCATCTGTGATGGTACCAATGTTGGTGCCTTTCACTTTAACGGTTACCCCGATGAGGAGGGCGCCTGCAGCATCTTTCACCACACCTGTCACCGGTTGCTGGATGGCTTCCGGTGAGGTGCTGATGTTGTTGCTGCCTGCGGGCAGCGCTTTCTTTTTGATGAAAATGGTTTTGTCTTTGATCGTGTAATCCAGTGGCTGGCCTTTAAAGATTTCCGCGAGAAAATCCGCGAGCCGGGTGTTTTCTGCTTTGATGGTTACCGGTTTAACGGTGCGCAGCAGGTCCCGGTCGTAAAAGAACAGGTAGCCGGTTTGCTGCTTTACAGAGGTAAACACCTCTTCCATCGGTGCATTTTTCACCGATACAGACACCGTTTGACCGAAGGCACCCGCAGATACTTTCAATGTCGCCACAATCATGAGAACAATCGTTAATCTCATAGTAAGTGCAATTTTGGTTGGGGAAAGTCCGGGCATAGAAAGGACTTTACCATAATAATTCAATTGCATAGATTTGCATTTGTTAGGATGGATAATCAGTATTCAAGTATGTACAAGCTTAGTGCTACTATCATCCGGACATATTCGCCGGGGGTGGGTCCAATCACCTCCGGTTTTTTTATCCGTATAGCGGCATTACAATCTCTGAAGTTGGTCGTGCATAAATGTTCAGTTGACAATAGCTAAAAAATAAACCCATTATGGTTCCACGATGATGCTGCGTCCCTGCAGGCGGAAATGGATACCGGTACTTTTCAGTCCTTCCAGCACATCCGACAGTGGCAGATTACGTTGAATTTCTCCCTGGAACCGGCGGGCAGGGATGTTACCTGCATAAACAATTGTTACATCATACCATCTGGCCAGCTGACGCATCACGGTGGGGATGTCTGCGTCGCGGAAATTAAATTCCTCCTTCTTCCAGGCCAGTATTGCCGCAGTATCTGCGTGCGCTACGATATCGATATTCCCGGGACTTTTTACCAATGCCTGCTGACCGGGTAATAATACCCTGGAGCTGTTGCCTGCATTGACTTTCACGGCTCCTTGTATAAGGGTCGTTTTGATGCCTGGTTCATCTGTATAGGCGTTGATATTAAAACTGGTGCCTAATACTTCTATATTGGTTTGGTGGCTGACCTTTACCTGGAAAGGCATTTTTGCCATTGCCGCCACTTCAAAATAAACTTCTCCTTTTATCTCCACTTCCCGTTTCCCTTGCCCGAATGCGGTGGGGAAGGTAATAGCGGAAGCTGCATTCAGCCATACCCTGGTTCCATCCGGCAGGGTGAGCCGGAACTGCCCGCCTCTCGGAGTAGCCAGCGTGTTCAGGGTGGTTTGTGCAGTATAATCCTGTGTGTTGTATTGCAGCTGGCCGTTATTCAAATGAATAAGGGCGCCCTGCTGCGTGATCACGCGGTTACCGTTGCTATCCAGCGGTATGACCGAACCATCTGCCAGCGTTAAAGTGGCTTTGCTGGTTCCGGGCAGTATAGGCGTGGTGGAAAGGGCCGCTACCGGGGCAGGCGGGGCGGAAGGGCGAAGAAAATATATGCCTGCCCCCAATAACAGCAAAACAGCCGCAGCAGCACTCCACCAGCGGTACACCGGGCGTACCGGCACGTTATCTTTTGCCGGGAAATGCTTTGCACTGAAAGTATCCCAACCGGCGGCAACATCAAATTTTTCATATTGCAACAGCTTATCACGGAGGATATCCGGATCTGTCATCTGTTCAAAAAAAAGACGGTTGTCTGCGGAGGCATCACGCCAGGCCCGCAGCTCTTCCTCTTCTGCTGCTGTTAATATATCCTGCTGATAACGGCTTACCAGGTAAGCAATTCGCTGCAATAACGGATTTGTTTCACTGTTTTGATCTGCTTCCAACTCACCTCTTTTACTATAGAAACAATAAAAAACTGCTTTCGATTAAATAAATCAAAAAAAAATTACCGGCTAACGGGATCAGTAATAATGATGATAATATTTGAGAAGGGTAATATAGATACCCAGTAATGGTAGGATGTTCTTTTTAATGAGACTGCTCCTGATAAGTTTAAGCGCCCGTAGTTTCTGCGCCCTGACGGTATTGTAGGAGATCTGCAGGGAGGTGGCTATCTCTTCATTTTTTCTTCCTTCGAGATAGCTCATTTTAAAGATCCGCCGGCATTGGGTGGGCAGATGCTCTATTTCCAGGTACAGCTGCTGAATAATTTCTGTTTCCGTAAGCACCGGATCGAAGCCGGCTATTTCTGTAGTTACCTGTTCTTCCTGTAAATAAGAGAATTCTTTTTCTTTGATATGGAGCCGTTCCCTGCTTTTCAAAAAATTGAGGCAGGCATTTTTGGTAGCAATAAAAAGAAAGGCTTTTATGTTGGTGGCGGATTTAAAGTCGCCCCGTTTATTCCAGAGCTTTGAAAAGGTTTCCTGCACGAGGTCTTCCGCCTCCTGTTCGTCAGCGACAATGGTAAAGGCAAAATAACATAATGCTTTGTAATGCTGGTTAAATATGAATTGGAAAGCGGATTGTTCTCCACCAGCGAACTTTTGCAGTAAAATATGCTCCTTGTTTGAATACTCCTCTATCATCCCTGGAAACACCCTCCTGACAATATAAACGATGATTTATCGGTATAAAAATACCGATAAAAGCTGATTTATTTATAGATGAGGGGAAAATATAGCGTCATTTCCCCGTGATCCTGTATACGCATCTCCGCTGTCCATCCAGTATATGTTCCACCCGTTCCACTTTCGCTTGCTTTCCCAGTATAGCGGAAAACATCTCCTGCTCCGACCGGCAGAAGCGGCTGCAGCAGCTGGCCGCCGCCTGTATGGGACAATGATTTTCTATAAGAAGATAACTCTTTCCTTCGTTGATATACTCCGCCATGTATCCTTCACGGTTACGGATATCCGCTAATGTGCTCACACGGTTTTCCAGTCCGGTGATGCCTTTCAGCTCTTCCTGGTATTTTTCGAGGGTGCTTTGAGCCGTGGCGTCCAGCACTTCGTTCATCGTATCTGTAGGGAGTGTTTTATTCATGTTGCACAGCAGACGCAATGCCAGGTCCTGGTGCCGGTCGGGGAAACGC
The DNA here is from genome assembly GCF_900168065.1 of Chitinophaga ginsengisegetis. Taxonomy (GTDB): domain Bacteria; phylum Bacteroidota; class Bacteroidia; order Chitinophagales; family Chitinophagaceae; genus Chitinophaga; species Chitinophaga ginsengisegetis. Next base: position 1,574,943 of record NZ_FUZZ01000001.1, read on the forward strand.
GCGTTGCCCGCTTCCGTGAGTGCCCAGATTTGTTTAGGTCTGCCCCTGCCTTTGGCTTCGGTAGTAGCCTGCACCAATCCTTCATTTGCCAGTTTGAGCAACTGAAACCGCGCACCTTCCATCGTTACTTTCAGCTCCTCTGCCAACTTACACAAGGGTTGCGGCCCCTGTGTTTTCAGTATCCATACAGCCCGCTCATTATCGGCAAAGTTATTATTCATAATAAACAAAGTGTTTATTTGGTTTATTCAGCAAAGATACTATCTTTGTTCCATAAAGAAAACGATTTGCCGGGATATGCAACACGGGCACGCTTATCCGGCGGATCTCATACGCATGCCACGCGCAGGCATACGTATTTTCAAACTGCGCTCCCATATACCGCCGGCAGGGCCCTCCGGCTGGTAGCAACCAAACAATGCGAATAACCAGTTCCTGCTGAAACATCACTTTCAGTACAGGTAGCTGCATGTCTTCACAAAAAATAAAAAACAATGAGAATAGCCATATTAATCGGAAGTATCCGGCAGGGCAGGCAATCACACAAAATTGCCCATTACCTGCAAAAACAATTACAGGGCAAAGGACTGGAGACTGATCTCATAGACCTGGCCGAAAACCCGCTTCCCATGCTGGAAGAACGGGTGGGTATGCACCCGCAACTGCCACAGGCGGTAAAAGAACTGAGCCAGCGCCTGCATGCTGCAGATGCCATGATATTTGTTACGCCTGAATACCACGGCAGCTTCTCCGGCGTACTGAAAAATGCCCTGGATTATTTTTACAGCGAATTTTCCAGGAAAGCCATCGGTATTGTTACGGTGAGTGCAGGAAAACTGGGCGGCGTCAACGCAGCTACACAGCTGCAGCAGGTAATCCTCAGCGTTGGCGCTTATGCACTGCCGGTAAAACTCCTGGTACCGGAAGTATACGGCGCATTCAGTGATACGCAGGAACTTACCAGCGAGCACACGGCCAAATCAGCCACCAGGTTTATAGACGAATTTTATTGGCTAGCCAGCGCCATCTACGAAAAAAAGAAGGCGGCTGTTAGTATTTAAGTCAGTGGCCAGCGCATCTCCCAACGGGCAGGGACCTGCGCTGGTTCTTCTTTTCACCGGCCTTTCCTCCGGCGCTTCCCCTCCTTCCACTCCCGGTATCGCATCGAAATCCATTCCCTGAACCGCTAAAAAATCAATATCTTGTTGCGATATTATACAATATTTGCAGAGCGGATCCGTCTTCATGTGGAAACCTTTAAAAGCCGCGTCCTGCTAAACATCCAGTTAAAAATGAAACAAGAAGAGGGTAGTAAAAAGAAAGAAGCCGGCATATTCAGTCTCCTGCAACCATATATGGGTATGGTTAGCCTGCTGATCCTGTTTACATTGCTGAGCAATGGCCTCAACCTCTGGTTGCCCAAAATTATCGGAAACGGTATCGACAGCTATGAGCATGGCACCTTCCAGCTGAATGCGCTGGTGATAAAATTCACAGTGGCGGTGATCATCATCCTGGTGTTTACCTATCTGCAGAACATCATACAAACATATGTGTCTGAAAAAGTGGCGCGCAACCTGCGCACCAAAATATCGGATAAAATATCCGGTCAGAGCTATGCCTGGGTGGAACAGGCCAATCCTTCCCGGTTGCTCACCAACCTGATTGCCGACGTGGATTCCATCAAACTGTTTGTTTCGCAAGCCATCGTTTCGCTGGTATCTTCCCTGTTTATTATTATAGGCGCCAGCATCCTGTTGCTTACCATTAACTGGAAACTCGCACTGGCAGTGATTGCTACGTTACCTGTAATCGGGATCACCTTTTTCCTGGTATTGCGTAAAGTAAGATCACTGTTCATCAAAAGCCGGGAAGTAATGGACTGGCTGAATAAAGTAATTAACGAAAGTATACTGGGTGCAGCACTGATCCGGGTAATCAATTCGCAGCAACTGGAGTATCAGAAATTTCTGGATGCCAATGGTAAAGCGATGGATTTCGGGTTATCCATTGTGAAACTTTTCGCAGGACTGATCCCTGTTATTACATTTACCGCCGGCATTGCCAACCTCATCATCCTGGCGCTGGGCGGTCATTTCGTGATCACCGACAGTATGAGCCTGGGCGATTTTGCTGCCTTCAGCAGTTACCTCGCGTTACTGATCTTCCCGATACTGGTGATCGGTTTTATGAGCAATATTATTGCGCAGGCCACTGCTTCCTATCAACGAATCAGCGCCGTGATCAATATGCCCGACATTATGCCCGCTGGTTCGCTTACTACTCCTGTTAAGGGAGATATTGAGTTTCAGCATGTAAACGTAAACTACGGTCAGAAACCAGTGCTGAAAGATATCTCCTTCTCCATAAAAGCAGGATCAAAAGTAGCTATTATCGGACCCACTGCTGCCGGTAAAACGCAGCTGCTTTACCTGCTCACCGGCTTAATCAAACCCACTTCCGGCGTAGTGCTGGTAGACGGGCGCCCGGTAGTGGATTATAACAGTGAATCCTTTCACAGCCAGGTGGGCTTTGTGTTCCAGGACAGCATCATTTTTAATATGAGTGTCCGCGAAAATATTGCGTTCAACGAAACCGTTACCGAAGCGGCGATGGAAAAAGCGTTGCACACCGCGGAGCTGAAGGAATTTACCGACGCGCTTCCCGAAAAACTGGATACCATCGTTTCTGAAAGAGGGGCCAGTCTTTCCGGCGGACAAAAACAACGGATCATGCTGGCGCGTGCGCTGGCTATTAACCCGAAGATCCTGCTGCTGGATGATTTCACAGCCCGTGTAGATACCAATACGGAAAAGAAAATCCTGGCAAACGTACAGGTGGAATACCCCGGGATCACACTCCTGTCTGTAACGCAGAAAATTGCTTCGGTGGCGCATTACGATCAGATCATCCTGCTCATGCAGGGCGAGATTATTGCTTCCGGCGGACACGAAGAACTCCTGCATACCTGTCCCGAGTACGTTCAGATCTTTAATTCCCAACAAAGCACCAGCAACTATGAATTACAATCTTAATAAGTTTACGGAGAAGGAGCAGAAGATATCCAACTACTCCGCATTCAGGAATTTGCTGAAGCTGATTTCCCACGAAAGAAGAAACCTGGCGGTGGCTTTAACAGCCATCCTGCTGAATTCTATACTTAACCTGCTCGGCCCCTTTTTAATAGGTTATACCATCGATCATTATGTACAGCATAAGCAATATCACGGCGTACTGATCTTTTCCGGGATCCTGCTGGGCATTTATCTCACAGCGTTGTTCACCAGTTACTTCCAGACAAAGCTGATGGGTGGTGTTGGTCAGCGTACATTGTTTACCCTCCGGAATGCTATTTTTAGTAAGATACAGCAGCTGCCGGTGGCCTTCTTTAATCAGAATAAAGCAGGAGACCTTATTTCCCGCGTAAATAATGATACGGATAAACTCAACCAGTTTTTTTCACAATCGCTGATGCAGTTTGTCGGTAATATTTCCACCATGATCGGTGCCGGTGTTTTCCTGCTGATCATCAATTACAAGATCGGGATTGCCGCACTGGCACCCGCTTTGGCGATACTCATCTTTACAAGGATATTATCTCCCTGGGTAAAAAGAAAAAATGCTGCCAACCTGAAAACGGTAGGTAACATGAGCGCGGAAATACAGGAAAGCCTGAGCAACTTCAAAGTAATTGTGGCCTTCAACCGCCGCGATTATTTCCGGCAGCGCTTCCAGGATGCCAATGAAAAAAACTACGAAAGCGCCATTGGTACGGGGCTTGCCAACAACGTGTTCCTGCCTTTTTATGCCATGTGCGCCAGTATCGCACAGTTGCTGGTACTAACCGGTGGCATCTACCTGATCACACAAGGCGAATTTAGTATAGGCTTACTCGTTAGTTATCTCGCGTATGCTACTTATTTCTATAATCCACTAAGACAACTGGCTACGTTGTGGGCCAACTTCCAGGTGGCGATGGCAGGCTGGGACCGGATCTCTGAAATACTCGGACTGGAAACGGATCTCATTACACTGAACGCCACCACGGCTTACGGTCCTTCCCCGGCATTGCTGGAATTCCGGAATGTGCATTTTGGATATCCGGAAGGAAGGGAAATACTGCATAACATCAGCCTGTCGCTGGAAAAAGGAAAAACCTATGCACTGGTGGGTCCTACCGGTGGCGGTAAAACCACCACGGCTTCGCTGATGGCACGTTTGTATGATCCTACACAGGGCATTGTATTACTGAATGGAAGGGATATCCGCAGTTATGATGCCGATGAACGTTCCCGGAAGATAGGTTTCATTTTGCAGGAACCTTTCCTGTTTACCGGAACCGTAAAAGAAAACATCCTGTACGGCAACCCGGCGTATAAAGATTTTTCCAACGAACAGCTGACAGCAGTGATCAAGGAAGCTAACCTGGAAAAGTTGCTGGCTATTTTTGAAAACGGGCTGGAAACAAAAGTGCTTTCCGGCGGAGATGGCGTGAGCCTCGGACAAAAACAGCTGATTGCTTTTATGCGGGCAGTACTGCGTAAACCTGACCTGCTGATTCTCGATGAGGCTACTGCCAATATTGATACCGTTACCGAGCAATTGCTGGGAGAAATCCTGGAAAAACTGCCGGAAAATACCACCCGGGTGATCATTGCGCACCGGTTGAATACGATTGAAAATGCCGATGAGATATTTTTTGTGAATTCGGGAGAAGTCACACGGGCAGGGTCTTTACAAAATGCGATGGAGAAATTACTGCATGGGGTGAGAATGAGCTGATCCGTGATTTTACCCAAAATCCGGAATTTTTGTTATATTCACTACATGTCAAAATTCAAAGATGTAGTGGTAACACTATCAAAAAAACACCCCCAAACCGCTGAACCGGTGCAGGCCGGACACACGTTTGTGATAGGCGTATTAGGCAAAAAAACTGCCTTTTACGAAATTTCAACGGAGCAGTTAAACAATCTTCATAATGATGATCTGCAAAGAGAATTGTTTCAACTGCTTCATCCGCAAACCCCGCATCACTAGTCAGCATATTTTCCACACAAAAGATTAACCTGCGTATACCGCAGGTTTTTTTGTGCCGGAAAAATTTTGTACTATTTGGTAAAGAATATATCTTTGGGTGACAAAAGAGTGCGTTATGTCAGGCAGACCGAAAATATTTGACGACGGGGAAGTACTCAGCAAAGCGGCTGAAGTCTTCTGGCGGCAGGGATATGAGGCTACTTCCACGGAAGACCTTCTCGCTGCCATGGGCATAGGTAAGGGCAGCTTTTACCTGGCTTTTAAAGGTGGTAAAAAAGAGCTGTATGAAAAGGCGCTGGGGCAACACAGCGATCAGGCGATTGCACAGTTCAGAAGAGAACTCGATGCTGCAGAAGACCCGGTGGAATACATCCGGGAATTTTTCCGCAGGATAGCGCACAGCACCAAAACCAGGCACCAGAAAGGCTGCATCTTTGGCAACGCAGTAGCAGAGCTTTCCAATGTCGAAAACCCGATGATGAAAAGAGCTGCCACTCACCTGCAGGGGCTGGAAGGGTTATTCCTGGATGCATTACTGCGTGGGAAACAAAAGGGCACGCTGCATTCCAAACTGGAACCGGCACTGCTGGCGCGCCTGCTGCTCAATAACTGGAACGGTCTTGGTATTACCCGGCGCATTTACCAGGATAATGAAGCCCTCTCCGAACTGATAGAAACACAATTAAAAATTCTCGGTTAATCAAGGGACTTCGTAGTTCCTTTTTTTATCATCTATTTTGTACCATATAGTACAAAACATTTACTTCACTCATGGAAAAATTCACCAGGTCCACCGCACTGCTTTTTGCAATTGCGTGCGGCCTTGCAGTAGCCAATGTTTATTATGCGCAGCCGTTGCTGAACACAATGGGAAGCGATCTTCATATTCCGTCCCGCTCATTGGGGATCATTGTTACCATTACGCAAACAGGGTATGCACTCGGCCTCCTGTTATTGCTGCCGCTGGGCGATTTATTCAACCGCCGCAAGCTGATTGTAACGCAGCTGTTACTGGCGGTAGCGGCACTGCTCACAGTAGCATGGTCGCCGGCCAAACTGCCTTTCCTGGCCGGCATTGCGACGGTTGGATTACTGGCGGTAGTTACGCAAACACTGGTGGCCTATGCCGCTACACTGGCCGCCCCGGCAGAACGGGGGCGCATTGTGGGCCTGGTAACCAGCGGCGTAGTGCTGGGCATCCTGCTGGCACGCACCGTATCCGGCACCCTGGCAGATATAGCCGGGTGGCGGGCGGTATATTTTTTCTCTGCTGCATTGATGCTGCTCACTGCCGGTATCCTCTACCGGGTGTTGCCCGTTCATGATCCGCAGAAAACCATTACCACTTACCCGCAGTTGTTGTTGTCCGTATTCCGGTTATTCCTGCAGGAACCTGTGCTAAGGGTACGCGCGATCATTGCCTTCTTCATTTTCGCGGCCTTCAGCGTGTTGTGGTCGTCGCTGGTGCTGCCGCTTAGCGCGCCGCCGTATTCCTTTCCGGCATCTGTAATTGGCATGTTTGGTTTAATCGGGGTGGCAGGAGCCTTAGGCGCCGCCCGTGCCGGGAAGCTGGCAGACCGCGGCCACGGCCAGCGCACCACCGGTATTGCGCTCTTGTTACTACTCATTTCATGGCTGCCACTGGGCTTTGCCACGCATTCACTAACGGCGCTTATTGCCGGTATCATCCTGCTGGACCTGGCCATCCAGGCGGTGCATGTTACCAACCAGAGCATGCTGTATACCATCAGACCCGAATCACGCAACCGCATGGTGGCCGGGTACATGCTTTTTTATTCCATCGGCAGCGGATTAGGGAGCATTGCCGCCACCACGGTATATGCCCTCGCCGGATGGACCGCCGTATGCATACTCGGCGCCGTCATCAGCGCCGCAGGACTGCTTTTCTGGGCATGCACCCTTCCCCGGAAGGTACACGCTCAAAAAAGCAATATCTTTACGGTACAGCACCAAAACTAATCCTCATGCCACATATACCCATTTACCAGGTAGATGCTTTCACACATGAGCTGTTCGGCGGAAACCCTGCAGCAGTATGCCTCCTGGAAGCATGGCTGCCAACAGATATTCTCCGGAAAATTGCCGCGGAAAATTTCCTGCCCGAAACTGCCTTCTTTATTCCCTCCGGTCACCAAGGACACTATGAACTCCGGTGGTTTACGCCCGAAATAGAAATGGACCTCTGCGGACATGCCACACTGGCCAGCGCACACGTGCTGTTCAATCATCTCGGATGGGATATGCACCAGATCACTTTTCACACGCAAAGCGGAGCGCTTACCGTTTCTAAAAACAATGACCTGCTCACGCTTAACTTTCCATCACGACCAGCAGTACCCGCTTCCCTTCCAACAGAAATACTCAAGGGAATAGGCGTATACCCGATGGAAGTACTGAAAGCAAGGGATTATATCCTCGTGTATCATGATGAAGAAATAGTACGCAACCTGCAACCGGATAAAGCGATCCTTGACCAGATCAACCTGGACCCCGGCGGCATTATTGTTACCGCCAAAGGAAAGCACGTAGATTTTGTATCACGCTTCTTCACTCCACAGGCCAGCATCTTCGAAGATCCTGTTACCGGCTCTGCACATTGCTCACTTATCCCCTTCTGGAGCCAGCAACTGGATAAGAAAGAAATGATCGCCCTGCAGGTATCTCCCAGAACAGGAAAGCTCTACTGCGTGGACGCCGGCGACCGCGTACTGATAGGCGGTACCTGTAAGACCTACCTGGAAGGAAATATTTTTGTACCTTAATTTTATGAGATATACCCGTTTACTGCTCTTATGCCTGCTGGCAGTTAACATCACTACCGCACAATCCCTGCCGCAGATAGACAGCACCGTACATGCTTTCATGGATCGCTACCACGTACCGGGAATGGCCATCGCAGTAACGTACAAAGGTAAACTTGTATATACCGGCAACTATGGCTATGCAGATACCAGCCAACATATTCCCGTAAATACCCAGCATCTGTTCCGCATTGCCAGCGTATCCAAGTGTATAACGGCCACGGCTATATTAAAATTAGTGGAAGCAAAAAAGTTATCGCTGAACGACCGGGTATTTGGCCCCAACGCTATATTGGGTACCCTTTATGGCACACCACCCTACCGGGAAGATCTGAAAAAGATCACCATCCGGCAACTGCTTGAACATACCTCCGGTGGCTGGACCAACAACGGCGCCGATCCTATGTTCAGCCATCCGCATATGAACGCCGGCCAACTGATTTCATGGACAATCGATCATCAGCCATTGGATAATATTCCCGGAACAGTTTACGCCTATTCTAATTTTGGATATTGTATTCTCGGACGCGTAATTGAAAAAGTATCCGGTATGCCGTATGAAGATTATGTAAAAAAAGCAGTGCTGCTCCCCTGTGGCATCACTGATATGCAGATAGGCGGCAACACCCTGGCCCAACAAAAACCACATGAAGTAGTGTACTATGGCCAACATGGCGAACAACCTTATATCTATAACATTACCCGCATGGATGCACATGGAGGATGGATAGCCAGCGCCACCGACCTCGCCCGCCTGCTGGTTTACGTAGATGGGTTCCCGTTACCCCCTGATATACTGAATGCAAAATCTGTCACGGCTATGACTACCGGCTCGGAAGCGAATCCGGGTTATGCCCTGGGATGGGCGGTGAATCCCTATCACAACTGGTGGCACTCCGGTTCCCTGCCCGGCACGGCCAGCGAAATAATACGCGCCCATAAAGGATTCAACTGGGTAATGTTGTGTAACACCCGCACCGACAGCAGCTTCTTCAACGACCTGGATGGGTTGCTGTGGAAAGCAGTAAATGATCCCACCACAAAGTGGCCGGACATCAATCTATTTATACATGGGACCGATCATGCGGTTATGAAAAATTAATTTCCGGAGCGCCACCGGGTCTATTTCTCCCTGTTGCGCATATACGATTTTTCCACCCGGCTCCACTAAAATAGTATACGGCAATGCGCCCTGCCATTTAGGATCCACGGCTTCAATCAACTCATACTTGTCTTTCCCGGTGAAAAGATAATTCTTCCCGGACGAATGCTTCTTCTGTAAAAACTGTAATACTTTATCTTTCTTCTCCGGTTCATCTGCACTAACACTTACAAACTCAAAATCACGCTCACTGAATGTTTTAGCCAGTATAATAAACTCCGGGAACTCTGCCACGCAAGGCACACACCAGGTAGCCCAGATATTAATCAACCGCAGATTGGCGGAAGTGTTTTTCAACAACTCCTTAATGCCGCCTACCAACACCGTGTCCAGCGTTACCGGCTCCTTTGCCCATGCCTGTGTTGCTTTTTCCACGCTGCCGCTTTTATCTTTCCATTTCACTGAACAACCAAATACTTTCGTAGTGGCCACCGGCACTTCCCGCTGGTGCAACAATGCTTCAATGGCATTCTGCGCATCCTTTGACCCGGGCTTCTTTGCAGGATTTTCCATGTCATCAATCCTTCCCTGGTAACGCAGCTTCCTGTCTTTATCAAAAATAAAAATATGCGGTGTGGCAACAGGCCCATATGCCCGTGAAACTATTTCACTGTCGCCGTCGTACAAATAAGGGAAGTTGAACTGTTTATCTTTTGCGCGCTGTTTCATATCGTCGAAAGAATCGCCCAGGTCGGTATATCCCAGCTCATCATAACGCAACCCCTCGGCGTTGTTGGGCATAATCGCCACCAGCTTTACTCCTTTGCCGGCATAATCGGAAGTGAGCTGCTTTATCCTGTCTTCATACGCCTGCGCAGTAGGACAATGATTACAGGTAAAAACCACCGCCAGTACCTTTGCGTCGGAAAAAGAGGACAGAGAATAATTTTTCCCGTCGGTAGCCGGCAGGGTAAAATCCGGTGCAGCCGCACCAATGGGCAATTGCTGCGCCTTTGAAAGCAACGGCAGCAGGAGGAAACAATACAGCATACTGCTGATAAGAAATTTCTTTTCCATTTTAGATGGTTTATTTTTCCTTGCTTGCGTACAGTATATTGGTCCATATTGCCGTAGGTCAACAGGTTCTTTTTCCGGGCGGGTGTTTGGCGGTATTTAAAGTTACTAAAAACTTCCACATTCATTTACCGGCTGCCCAGAAAACAGCGTTCTGAAACAGTTGCGTATATGCCGGGTTATTCAGCAACGCAGGGCAGTGCCCCATGAAAATATAGACGTTCCTCGCTTTATAATGTTCGTTGGTCCATACCACGGGGTGATCCCCCATCTTCCTGTTGGAAGCGGGCACATAGGAACTTTCATCCACGCTGGCCAGCACATGCACTTGCGGGCGTGGGCTTTTATCGTAGGTATACCATTCTTCTTTGTTAATAGTAAAGGGAGATGTAATGCCCTTCATCACCGGGTGGTTTTTATCTTCCACCGTTACCTTTCCATCGGCAAAATCTGGGATATAGTTGGTGAAACGGATGCCACCCATAAAGATGGAAAACCAGTTCCACATGGGGAATCCATCGAATTCACCGAGCAGGGTGGCATGGTGAAACCCGATCCAGCCACCACGGCCTTCATTGATATATCGCTCAAACGCCGCCGCTGCTGCAGGTTTCCAGCCATAAGGAGGATAGTCGAGCTGGATAAAAAGCTGGTATTGCTTTAAATAGTCATCGTTAATCGCATCCGTATTATTGATATAGGTAACTGCAAAATATTTCTTTGCAGCAACACTATCCAGCCACGCTTTAGCCGCTTTTGAAAAAGCCACGTGGTGGCCGCCACCTTCATACAGCACCAGCGCTGAAAACAAAGGCTTGCTGCGGTTAGGATATAAAGTAGCGTTGATCTCATCCAGCAGGTATTCTTTTTCGTCGGAAGAATATTCCCAGAACATGACGCCACCCATTTTATTCGCGGTCACATAGTTGCATTTATTTTGTACGGACCATTCATCATCGTAGGTGATGAATTCACGTGTGGCGGGGTTGAACAGGTAGGGCGCTTTGGCGCTTTCATCGCGGTAGGCATGAAAGCCGTTTTTATTAACAAGGCTATCCTTTGTAAACGTATAGCCTTTACCGAAAGACTGTGATACGATCTTCCCTCCCAGCCCGGTGCCGGTGCTGTCGGCCAGTTGGAAGCGACGACCATAAAAAGCAATGCCCATTACCAGCTTTTGCACAGGTACGCCGGCGGCCACATAGGCTTTCACCGCTTTATCGCCCGACAGCGCGCCGGGGTTATCGGCCGGTGTGAAGAGGTTGGTATGATGACCGGCATTTTTATCTGAATAAAAATCATAGGTCATCAGGTTGATATAATCCAGGTATCTGGCGGCCTTACCCATTTCCGATGTTTCCAGGAAAGCGGCAAAACCACCTACTGCCGTAGTGAGCAGCTTTTTCTGATGTGTTTCCTTTTGCAACTTATCCAGCTCCTTCCGCAGCGCGGCAAACATAAGGGTGAAGTTTTGTTTGTCTTCCGGACGGTATATATTGCCTTCTTCCCCCGCACGACCGGGATATTCCCAGTCGATATCCACGCCATCCAGTTTGTATTTACGGATAATATCCACGGCACTTACCGCAAAAGCTTTGCGCGAAGTATCCGTTAACACGGCGTCAGAGAAATTTTCACTCCATGCCCAGCCGCCGATAGAAATCAGGATCTTCAGCTCCGGGTTGATGGCTTTCAGTTCATTGATGCGACGCAGGTTTACCGTATCTGTTTTTTCGTTGGTCAGCACTGCGCGGTTGTGCTGCACATTTACAAAAGCGTAATTGATGTGCGTAAGCTTCCGCGGTGCAATCCCGTCTGTATTCACCAATCCCCTGAATCCGCCCACATAGCCAATGATCACCGGCTTAGCCTGTGCGGTGGATACCTGCGGAGTGGCGCTAAGTAAAACCGGGAGTAGCAGCATTAAAATGGATAGTAACCTGTTTCTTTTTTCGGGCATAAATATTTTGGTTGTATACGGGAAGATAATATTATTCTGCCGTGCAGTTACTGCATGAAGAGTAACAACACGTCCCATTCCTGAAAATTAATTGCTGAAATATGCCATTAATACGGCCAATTAATGCTTTGTTAACGCTTTTGTTAGGTCTCCCCGCTTTACTTGCACCTTATTCCGGCTACAAACCGGAATACACAACTAAGGTGAATGCAAAACCTTTGGAGAATCCGGGCAAGCCGGGTTCTCCTCTTTTTAAAAGCAAGTTCCACGTTAATAACAAACAGTATACATATGAAGCGTATTTTAACAGCTTTCCTCCTCCTGCTGAGCTTATCCGCCGCGGCACAATTGAAACACAGCAGGGAATCGCAGTACCCTACTTATCATGGCTTGGTGATGGCCGGCTACCAGGGATGGTTCCGGGCCGAAGGCGATGGCTCCGGCGCCCGGCGTTTTTCCTATGGCGATGAAACCCGCAGTGGAATAGATATGTGGCCCGATGTGAGTGAATATGAGAAAACATACGCCACTCCTTTTAAGCTCGCCAACGGACAGCCCGCCCGTTTCTTCAGTTCGTACGACAAAAGCACCGTGGACATTCACTTCAAATGGATGCAGCAGTATGGAGTGGACGGCGTTTTTATGCAACGTTTTTTTAATAATGCCAAACGCCACGACAGCGCCTCCTCTGTTGTGCTGAAAAATGCGTTTGCGGCGGCATCAAAATATAAAAGGGCTATTGCCGTGATGTACGACCTTTCCGGGTTAAGCGCTTCGGGAGAAGATTGTTCCGCTATTATTGAAGATTGGAAATACCTGGTAGATCAGCTGAAAGTAACCAACCAGCCCGGCGCCAAAACTTACCTGCAGCAAAATGGCAAACCCGTAGTGGCTATCTGGGGGATCGGTTTTCCTGATCGCCCCTATAACCTCCGGAATATTGGGCTCGAAAGGCTCATCGATTTTCTCAAAAATGATCCTGTTTATGGCGGCTGCGCCGTGATGCTGGGCGTACCCACGGCCTGGCGCTCCTTGAACGCCGACTGCCTGCCCGATCCTTACCTGCATACCATCATTAAACAGGCGGACATTGTGCTGCCCTGGACCGTACAACGGTATTCCCCGCTGCTGCACAACGATATGGACCGCTACCGCGATAACCTTATCGACGACCTGGCCTGGTGCCGCGCCAATCACCTGGAATATGTGCCCTGCATCTATCCCGGCTTCAGCTGGCATAACCTCAGTCGCTATGAATTCCCGGACGACGTAAAACCAGTGGGCTCCATTCCCCGCCAGGGTGGACGGTTTTACTGGCAGCAGATTTCCACCGCACTCACCGCCGGCGCCACTATGCTGTATGTAGCCATGTTTGATGAAGTAAATGAAGCCACGGCTATTTTTAAGGGAAGCGACCAGCCACCAGTGAGCGCCACCACACCGTTTATTAATTTAGATGGGAAGCCCTCAGATCATTATCTCTGGCTTACCGGGGAAGCCGCCAGAATGTTGCGTAATGAAAAACCACTGACGGTAAAGATGCCCGAAAGAAAATAACATCAGAAATAGTTAAAATAATACGTCCAGGCAACGGACCGTTACCTGGACGTATTATTTTAAAGGTGTACAAAGTACGCTTATTTTACTACCTGCATGGCCAGGTGTTTTCCTTTGGTCATGAGATAAACGCCTCCGAAATAGGAAGCAATTCCCACGGTGATGAAAACCACCACCATCCATATAATTCTGCGCTTGTTTCCTTTCTTTCTCTCGTTCCGGTCCAGCACTATCTGCTCCACTTCGAGCCACCTTCTGCCAGGATCACCACCTGTATAACGTTCTGTGAGCCTGCCCGTTCTTATCAGCTGTTGATACATGGCCGCAACTGATTTGGCATTAGGGATATTATCCATCAATGCGCACAATTCCCTCGTATCATCATCTGATGCCTTTCGCTGTGTGATGGCTGCTTCCGGTAACTTTTTCAGTAATAGCCTATCTGCCATCATTTTAAAATAAGTACTCATAAGAATGCCTGAATGAATGGTTTGATATCGGTATTGTATCTACGAGATACAGGAGTACATAGTTTTCATTCCGGCCAAAAAATGATGAAAAATAAGGACGGGGATTTTTCTCCCCAGCCCCTGATATTTCCGGTTTTCATAATATGGATACCTAACCATAAAGGCAGTCAAAACCCACCACTGCAACGTTTCCAACAGGCATACCATCTCAAACCACTGCTACAGAATTCCTTTAGGAATTATCCCTACTTTTAGCCCATGAAAGTGCTGATTATAGAAGATGAACCAGCTCTCCGGGCAAGCATACAGGAATACCTGGAACACCAGGGCTATATTTGTGAACTGGCTGCAGATTTTCCACAGGCCATTGACAAGGTCAATGAATTTGACTACGACTGCATAGTGGCAGACATCGGCCTGCCAAAAGGCAATGGCCTCGATGTTGTAAAAGAGCTGAAACTGCTGGAATCCAGGGCCGGTATCATTATCATTTCTGCCAAAGACTCACTGGAAGACAAATTGAGCGGCCTAGAACTCGGTGCAGATGATTATCTCACCAAACCATTTCACCTTTCAGAACTCAATGCCCGGATAAATGCCATTTTACGCCGGAAAAACTTTGATGGTAATACTACTGTCAACTTCAGCGAAATCACAATAAAACCCGCCTCCAAAACGGTGCTGGTACATAATAAACCGATTACCCTCACCGGGAAAGAATACCAGCTGCTGCTGTATTTCATTGCCAACCAACACCGGGTAGTCACCAAATCCGCACTGGCAGGCCACCTCTGGGGCGATGAATACGACCAGGCCGGCTCCTATGATTTTATTTATACCCACATTAAAAATCTCCGGAAAAAAATGCTGGAAGCCGGTGGCGAAGATTATATCAAAACAGTATACGGAACCGGTTACCGTTTCGGATAACATCTACTAAAAAACAGCGCGCACATGAAACTGCTGACAAAAACAACCCTGTACTTTTTATTGATCATGCTACCTGTTTTTACAGCAGGCGCTTTTTACCTGTACGCAAAATTCAATACGGAGATAAAATATGAAACAGATGAAGAACTGGTGAATGACAAGCTCCAGTGGATGCGGTACCTCGATACCGCCAGTGTGAACAACCCTGTTTTCAGTATTAAAACGCCGGAATTTAACCTGCATCCCACTACAAATCCGGTGCAATCAAAACATAACCTGAAAGGCGTAAACATTTACCAGGAACCGGAAAACACCTATGCCCCCTTCCGGCAACTAACCCAGGTAATCCGTGTGAATAATAAAAATTATGAACTGGTACTCCGTAAATCGCTGATAGAAAAAGATGACCTGGTAAATAACATTATCCATGTAATGCTGGTGGCCTTTGGCGGCCTGCTCCTGTTTGTATTGCTTTCCAACTGGCTGATCAGCAAAAGTGTATGGAAACCATTTTACCGGTCGCTCGACAAAATACAACAGCTGCAACTGAACAAACTGGAAAGCATCGTTTTTGAACATACCGCCACGCTTGAATTTAACAGGTTGAATACCGCCCTCAGCGCCATGACTACCCGCATTCACGGGGATTATACCAGTATGAAAGAATTAACGGAAGATGCAGCCCATGAAATGCAAACACCCCTCGCTATTGCCCAGAGCAAACTGGAATTATTGCTGCAGGACGACACCCTCTCGGAAACACAACAGAACAGCATCCTCGCCGGTTATGATGAGCTGCAACGCCTGTCGCGCCTCAATCACAACCTGTTACTGCTGGCTAAAATAGAAAACCAGCAGTACCCGGTAACGGAACAGCCGGACCTTTGCACCGTTGTTGAAAAATACCTGCTGCTTTTTGAGGAGCTTATCAAAGAAAAAGAGCTGCATATTCATAAAGAAATAACCGCCACCGCGCCGTGGCCGCTGCATCCGGCACTCACCGATATACTGGTCAGCAACCTGCTCGGGAATGCTATTAAATACAATTATCCACAAGGTAATATCTCCATCCGGTTAACATCCGACACTTTTACCATTTCCAATACCAGCCATCTACCCGAAATACCCGCCAATGTGTTGTTTCAGCGCTTTAAAAAACACAACAACGGCTACACCAATTCCAATGGCCTGGGACTGGCCATCGTTAAAAAAATGGCAGACTCCTATCATTTTCATCTTACCTATTATTATACAAACGGCCAGCATACCTTCAAGATAACCCTATAGCCTACCGTTCAGATTTGCTCCAGATTCAGTGTTTTTCTTTGCCATATAAAGGAGCATATGAAACACATAGTACTGGCTGTCATTTTATTGAGCACGGTGGAAATTGTAACCGCACAAAATCGTGTGCCCGTTCCCGTTAAAGACACTACACAGCAACCGCTTAAAGATACCACCATCAGCAAAGTATCGGACCTGGAAGAAGTAGTAATTTCTTCCACCCGGAATAACCGCCGTATCGAAGACCTCCCCATGAAAGTAGAAGTACTGGGAAAAGAAGATATGATGGAAGAAAGCGGCATAAAACCCGGTAACGTGACCAGTATCCTCGGCGACCTGTCGGTAATCCATATTCAAAACACCTCCGCGGTGAGCGGTAACAACGCCATCCGCATGCAGGGGCTGGATGGTAAATACACCCAGCTGCTTCGTGATGGCGTGCCTGTTTACGAAGGGCTGAGCGGCAATTTCGGCGTACTGTCCATTCCGCCGCTGGATCTTAAACAGGTGGAAATTATAAAAGGATCTGTTTCCACACTCTTTGGCGGTGGCGCTATTGCCGGTATTATCAACTTCATCGCCAAAACGCCCGGCAGCAAACCCGAACTAACGGTGCTGGTTAATCGTAGTACGCTGAAAGAAACCAATGTGAACGCGTACTACGCAGAAAAATACGGCAAAACCGGCATGACTCTTTTTGCCGGCGTTACTACTCAAAACGCCACCGACGTAAATAAAGATGGCTTCAGCGATGTACCACGCCTGCGCCAATACCTGCTCCACCCCCGCTTCTTCTGGTACATCAATCCCCAAACCACTTTCGTGGCGGGTTATACCGGCACCATCGAAAAGCGCGAAGGCGGCGATATGCAGGTGCTGGATCATGCTGCCGGCGGCATCCATCAGTATACAGAAGTCAATAACAGCGAAAGACACAGCGCAGAGCTGCAGTTTACCCGGAAAAACCTGGCCGGCGGCACATTGTCTGTGAAAGGAGCCGGGAGCTTCTTTCACCTGGAAAATAACGTGGAAACATTTGCACTGCTGGGAAATCAAACCAGTACCTACGCGGAGGCTGCCTATCATAAAACTGCCGGCCGCCACGACTGGGTAGCCGGCATCAACAACACCGGCGAAATATATCACCGCGCCAAAGGCGACAGCACGTTGCTGGGCAACTACCAGTACAACACGGTGGGCGCTTTTGTACAGGATGGCCTCCGGATCACGGATCAGCTGATGGCAGAAGCCGGACTGCGTGCAGATCATCACAATAAGTTCGGCTGGTACATTTTACCACGACTGGCATTTGTGTACAAACCGGTGAGTGACCTGTCCATCCGCCTGAGCGCGGGTACCGGTTATAAATCGCCCGCTGTTTTCACCACCCAAACCCAAACCATCGGCTACCGGTACCTGCTGCCGCTCAGCGCAGGTATAAAATCCGAAAGAAGCCAGGGGATTAACTTTGACGGGAACTACCACACCATTTTTGGTAAGATAGACATGACCCTGAACCAGGCGTTCTACTACACCCATATCAAAGATCCCATCCTGCCGGTGCGGCAACCCGGTAACCAGGGGATGTACCTGCTGCAGAATATGCCTTATGCCGTAAACAGTCTCGGTACAGATACCTACCTCCGTTTTGAACTGGATCACCTGGAACTGTACCTGGGATATAATCATACCGTGTCCCGGTACAATGATCCCGCCCGTACCAACATAGCATTTGCACCACAGGATAAGTTTGCCGGCACGCTGGCGTACAGTATTGAAGGCAAGTGGCGCTTTGGCATTGAAAACAGCCGCGTAGGCCATCAGTACGACGATAACAATCAACAAACGCCCAACTACTGGTTCTGGGCAGCCATGATATCCCGGCAATTTGGAGAGCATGTTACCCTGGTACTCAACGGGGAGAACCTTTTTGATGCAAGACAGGGCAAGCATACACCCCTTTATACCGGTACTATTACACACCCGGAATTTGCACAATTATGGGGGCCTGTTGATGGAAGAATCATCAATATGTCATTGAAAGTTAATTTATAGTTAAATTTATTAGGAACGATGTACCTTCGCGGTCTTAATTTTCTATTCTATACACCATGAAATTTGTAAAAAACAGGTATTCGGTGCTCCTGGGCTTTGGCGCCGTACTCCTGATCCTGTCGTTCCTCGTTAGAACTGTCTTACTGGTATGGGCTTTCCCACAATCCGGGCTGCGCCTGTCCCATTTACCGGCTATTTATGGCAAAGGTCTTATTTACGATGCCGGGGTAGCCTTATTCTTTACCATCGCTTACGCGCTTTACCTGTTGCTGCTGCCACAACGGCTCAACAACACCCTGTTTAACCGGGTATTCACCTACACCGGTTTCTTCCTGGCCATGGTGATCCTCGTATTTTCCTTTTTTGCGGAGTTTACCTTCTGGGGAGAATATTCCGGCCGGTTTGATTTTATTGCGGTAGACTACCTCATTTACACGTATGAAGTAATCAGTAATATAAACCAGTCGTACCCATTGCCATTACTGATTGGCGGCGTATTATTATTCACCGCCCTTATTACCTGGGCTTTGGCGCGCAGGGGAGTTTTCCGGAACAGTTTCCAGTCGAACACGCCGTTCGGGAAACGGCTGCTCATCTTTGCAGTCCTGGCCGGCCTGATGTTCCTTCATATTTTCCTGATCAATAATACCTGGGCAGAAAAAAGCAAAAACCGGTATGCGCAGGAGTTATCCAAAGCGGGTGTGTATTCGTTTATATCTGCCTACCTGAACAATGAGCTGGCGTATGATAAATATTATTTGCTGGAAGATGATAACAGCGCCTTCAGCCGCCTGCGTACCCTGTTACAATCGCCCGACAGCCATTACCTGGCCGCCGGTAACACTATTTACAGGAGTATAACGGATACGGCTACACGTGTTACGCCCAACGTGATTATGGTCACCATTGAAAGCTTCAGCGCTGATTTCATGGACCGCTTTGGCAACACCGGGCATATCACCCCGGTACTGGACAGTATCGCCAAAGAAGGCATCCTGTTCACCAACATGTACGCTACCGGCACCCGCACCGTAAGAGGTATGGAAGCGCTGACACTGGCGGTACCGCCCACACCCGGACAAAGCATTGTTCGCCGGAAAAAGAATGAAAATCTCTTTTCTGTGGGGCAGTTGTTTGAGCAGCAAGGCTATGAGAGTACGTTCTTTTATGGCGGCGATGGCTACTTCGATAACATGAACAAATACTTTGGGAATAATGGCTATGATATCACCGACCGGCTCCGTCATAAACTGGTGGATGATCATATCACCACCACCCGCACCAACATCCCGGACAGCGCCGTACAGTTCGAAAATGCGTGGGGCGTATGCGATGAGGATATTTATGCCGCCGCTATTAAAAGCGCCGATCAGAAATATGCTGCCGGGAAACCGTTCTACGATTTTGTGATGACCACCTCCAACCACCGGCCATTCACCTATCCTTCCGGCAAAATAGACATCCCTTCCGGCAGCAGCCGCGAAGGCGCTGTAAAGTATACCGACTACGCCATCGGGCAGTTCCTGAAAAAGATCCGCACCAAACCCTGGTTTAAAAACACCGTGATCATTTTTGTAGCCGACCACTGCGCCAGCAGCGCCGGTAAAAATGAAATAGAAATCAGTAAATATCATATCCCCTGTATCCTGTACAATGTTCCGGGTGCAGCGCCGCAGGAAATCAGCACCATGTGCTCCCAGATAGATATTTACCCAACCCTGCTGGGTATGCTGCACTGGACTTACAACAGTAAGTTTTATGGCAAAAACGTGCTGGAGCCCGGGTACCAGCCCCGCGCAATGGTAAGCACCTATCAAAAGCTGGGCTACCTGGAGCCGGGTAAACTGCTCATCCTGAGTCCGCAGCAAAAAGCGCAATGCTTCAGCTGGAACAAAGAACGCAATGAACAACGCGCTACGGCGAT
This sequence comes from Chitinophaga ginsengisegetis, assembly GCF_900168065.1. GTDB lineage: Bacteria > Bacteroidota > Bacteroidia > Chitinophagales > Chitinophagaceae > Chitinophaga > Chitinophaga ginsengisegetis. The sequence goes on from NZ_FUZZ01000001.1 coordinate 1,595,161, forward strand.
GGACAGCACGCTCCTGAAAAACAGTATTGCCACCTATCAAACTGCCTATTCCCTGTTTAAGAACGGCGGTATGGCAAAATAACACATCCATCAGCGGAGAGAACGACTAAAAAACGTTCCCTCCGCTGGTGATAATAATTCCTTGTTCGTTTCTCCGGTTAATTCCCTAAATTTATTTCCACGGTATTATCTTAACGATGTAACCACACCGGTATTCATAATCTGGCCTTTTTTTTTAATCCTGAATATTAAAACCAACATCGCTCATGCTGGCTACTGCAGCGCTGCGTCAACAAAAGTTACTGGACATCATTGGTAGTATTCCTGCAGATTATACAGCGCAGGAACATCCCGTTAATGCCGTTCAGCAACTGTTAGGACAACTGATGGAACTCACAGGCAGCACTTACGGTTTTGTGGGAGAATTGAAGAAAAGCGATACGCCTTCACAACTGCATACCATTACGATCATTAATCATGCGCCGGAACACAGCTGGAACTTCACGCCTGCCCTGCAGGAGGTGGCCTCCAACGGGCAACCGCTGATAGTGCCGGCAGGAGATAGCACGCCCGCATTTATCGGGTTACCGGTTGCCTGCCAGCAGCAGGTGCTGGCCATAATAGGACTGGCAGGCAACACCAGCGGCTACTCTGCAGATACCGTTACTTTCCTGCAACCACTGTTGCAAATTTTAGGGCATCTTCATTTTCACGCCCTCCGGGAAAGGGAAACCAGACAGCTGCAAACCGATTTTATCCGGTTAAAATCAGAGTGGGATTTGCTGATGCTTACCCTGGATGATATTTTATTTGAGATGAATGACCAGAAGATCTTCACCGGGATATGGTGCAGCAACGACAGCCTGTTGTTCCGGCCCAGGGAAGAAGTGATCGGCAAAACCATTAAGGAAGCACTGGGCGAACATGCCGGCACTTTCGACCGGCTGACAGATAAATTGCTGGAAACAGGAGAAAACCAGGAATTTGTGTACCCGGATATCAGGCAGGGGCTGCAAAACTGGTACCAGCTGAAGTTGCGGCTCATCAAAGATAAGTCGCCCGCCCCACGGCGCATCCTGCTGATGATCCGGAATATCTCGGAAATTGAAAAAAAGAACAACAGCTACCTGCAGGCACAATCTGAACTCCACCGGAGTAACCAGCTGCTTGGTATTTGCCAGCAGATGGGTAAAATGGGGGGATGGGAATTCAATGTAGCCACCGGCGAAACCTACTGGACCCGCGAAGTGTATGAACTGAGAGAGGTACCGCACGACTACCCCCTCACCTTTCATTCGTCCGTTGAGTTTTATCATCCGGACGACCGGTCCGTTTTCATTGCCGCCAGGGAAGCGCTGATCCAACATAAGAAGCCGTTCGACCTGGAACTGCGGCACCTTTCTGCCAAAGGCAAACTCACCTGGATGCGTACCATTGGCAGGGCGGTATTTGACAACCAGGGGCAACTTACGCACTTCAGGGGCATTATCATGGATATTACTGATAAGAAAGATACAGAACTGGCGCTCACCACTGCCCGGGACAACGCACAGAAAGCTGCGCAGTCGAGAAGTGATTTCTTATCCGTAATGAGCCACGAAATCCGTACGCCCCTCAATGCCATTATCGGCATCGCCGGTATCCTGGGGGAAAACCCGGCAGCAGAACAGGCGGAAGTGGTGCGCAGCCTGGAATTCTCTGCCCACCACCTGCTTGGACTGATCAATGATATCCTCGACTTCAGCAAAATGGAGGCAGGGAAAATTGAACTGGAAAATATTCCGTTTGATCCGGAAGCCCTGCTCACGGGCCTTATGCGTAACTACCAGCCAATGGCGGCCGGCAAGGGCATTGAACTGATTTCCCGGCTTGATCATTTGCCGGCCACCCTGAAGGGCGATCCGGTAAGATTATCGCAGGTACTCAATAACCTGTTGAACAACGCCATCAAATTTACCAGCGCGGGATCAGTTACACTGGATGTACGCCGGAGAAATGCCTCCGCCGGCGCCTGTACCCTTTGCTTTGCCGTAAAAGATACCGGCGTGGGCATTGTCCCTGAAATGCAGGCTAAAATATTTGATACGTTTGTACAGGAAGATTCAGCCACTACCCGCCATCATGGCGGCACAGGGCTTGGACTCGCCATCACCAAAAAACTGGTGGCGCTCCACAACAGCAACATCATCCTGGAAAGTAAAAAAAATGAAGGTACCACCTTCCGTTTTGATATCAGCTTTACAATACCTGAAACAGCGCGCGGTCCTATGCACAAGAAAAATAAACACCGGGAAGGTTATCTGAAAAATATGAAGCTACTCGTAGTAGAAGATAATTCCATCAATATCCGTATCCTTGAATTGCAGCTGAAAAATTCAGGCGCACAGATTGAAACAGCCAGTAATGGCAAACTGGCGCTACAAAAAATACAGCAGCAATCTTTTGACGGTATTATACTCGATCTGCATATGCCGGAGATGAATGGCTACGAAACGATTCCGCACATTCAACAGCTACAGCCGGATGCTTTTATCATTGTATTAACGGCCGACATTATGCCGGAAGTAACCGAACGACTGGCCCGTTTGCATGTAAAAGACATGCTGCCCAAACCTTACGCAGCAGAGGATCTGCTGGAGATACTGGAGCGGCACCGGAAAACATAACCTCCTTTTATAGTACCTTCGCGCCTGCACCAACAGCCAGCAATTATGCAAACATCTTCTTTGTCGGCCCGTGATCTGGACGTGATCTGGCACCCTTACACCCAAATGCAAACCGCGCCTGCACCAATAGGCATTGTACGCGGTGAGGGGGCTTTGCTTTTCGACGAAAACAATAACAGCTATATAGATGCCACCTCCAGCTGGTGGGTGAATATTCATGGTCACGCGCATCCGCATATTGCGCAGCAGCTGGCCGCCCAGGCGCTGCAACTGGAACACTGCATTTTTGCCGGGTACACCCATCCGCCGGCGGTTCATCTTGCGGAGCGATTACTACCGCTGCTTCCCGCCAATCAACGCCGCGTTTTTTATTCAGACAATGGCTCTACTGCCATAGAAGTAGCCCTGAAAATGGCGATCCAGTACTGGGATAACAAAGGCACACCCAAACATAAGATCCTGGCTTTTCACAACGCCTATCACGGTGATACTTTCGGCGCCATGAGCGTGAGTGGCAGAAGTGTGTTCACCCGCGTTTTTGATGACCGCCTGTTTGATGTTCAGTTCATTGAAGTGCCCACTGCGGAAAACATCTCCCAAATAATAAACAACATCATTGCACTGCAACCGGAAGATATTGCCGCCTTTGTTTTTGAACCGCTGCTCCAGGGCTCCGGTGGCATGGTGATGTATGATGCGGCCGCCTTTGAACAGCTGCTGCAGTTTTGCGCCGCTAAAAATATACTGCTGATTGCAGATGAAGTGATGACCGGCTTTGGCAGAACCGGTAAAAATTTTGCGATGGAATACCTGCAAACGCCACCGGATATTGTTTGTCTTTCCAAAGGGCTTACCGGCGGCACAATGGCGCTGGGCGTAACTACCAGCACTGCAGCGATATATGAAGCCTTTCTTTCCACAGATAAGTTGAAAACATTATTCCACGGGCATTCTTTCACCGCCAACCCGCTGGCCTGCACGGCCGCATTGGCCAGCCTGGACCTCTTTACGGATCCCGCCTGCGCCGCCAACCGGGAACGCATACACGAAAAGCATGCAGCCTTTCTGAAAGAGTTGTTTACTTATACCGTTATAAAAAACCCAAGATTGCTGGGTACCATCCTGGCGTTTGAAATAGTAACGGCTAACGCCGACGGTTACACGAATGCGTTGGCGGATGAACTGCACCGCTTCTTCCGGGCCAAAAGAGTGATGCTGCGCCCGCTGGGCAATACCCTTTATATACTGCCGCCCTACTGCATCACCAACGAACAATTGGAGGAAGTGTACAACAGTATCCGGGAACTGGTGGCTACCTTATCATAAAAAAGGGCACAGACGCGGTGTCTGTGCCCTGATATTTTTCCCGGTAATATTATTTAACCGGTACAGATACTTTAGTGTCATCCCATTCAAATACCACGGCATTACCGGGTAAAGTGAAGGTGAGTTTTTCTGCTGGTGTAGACAGTTTTTCGCGTGGTACTTTCACGGATACTACGTCTTCGCCTTTGTTCTTGTCGTAATCATAAGCGCCCCATTGACCCAGTTTACCATTCAGGATAACGGTCCAGGTTTTAGGATCAGGAATAGAGAAGAAAGTGTAAGTACCTGCTTTTACAGGTTTGCCGCCAAATACCACGTCTTTGCTGAAAGTGATCAGGGTGGCTTCATCAGCACCGGTGCGCCATACTTTACCAAAAGGTTCCAGTTTGCCAAAAATTTCGCGGCCTTTCTTGGAGGGCTGGCCGTATACTACTTTAATACCGTTGGCTTCTACTGTAACGTGGGGGCTTTTACGTGCCTTCTCCTGAGCAAAAACGAGGCTGGTAAAGGCCAGAAATAAGGTTGCCAAAAAGAAATGTTTCATTTTTTTAGTTTTTTCTGTAAGAAGTTGTTGAGATACGACAACAATTTAAATCATAAAAACCATCGTAAACAAAACTATTGGATCAATGGTAAAATAACTCCATATTATTTTCCTTCACAGATCCGGCTCAGCTTCGTCAATCCGTCGTTCATGGCCGGGCCGTATACTCTGTCGGCTACAAATCCCCTTAATTTCCACCACGGCAGCATGCCCAGTTTAATTTCCATATGCCAGAAAATGGCGGTGGCTTTGCCATCCGGCGTTGGCTTCAATTCTATGCCTCCGTTTACAGGACGCACGCTTTTAATATCGAGCAGGTAATGAATTCCTTTGGCCGGATCGCTGTCCAGTACCGTTACCTTACCGCTGTTGAGTTTTCCATCCCAGCTGTACCAGGCGCCGGGTCCGGACGGCGGATCGGAGTATACCAGGGTGGCGGTAGTATCGGGGCGGGTCCAGGGGTTCCAGGCATCCCAGGCTTTCAGGTTACTGATATGTGCATATACCGTATCAACAGGCGCCCGGATAACACCTGTACGCTCTACCACTGCTGTAGAAGGAAATGCCAGCGACAGCCCGAAAATCACCACGCCTAAAATGATCACACTGATCAGTAACAACTTAATAAACCGCATAGAAAAAATATATTATCCTTTAAGGAGCCGCTTTATGTTTGCCAGTCCTTTTTCAAAGTCCTTTCCTACCCATTTGTCCATCATCAGCCCCATCACTTTCCGGATGGGGTGTTGCCCCATATCGCACACCATTCCCCAGGTAACCAGGGTGCCGCCATTTACAGGATCCAGCCTGAAATAGCCTTTGGTAACGCCCATACCCATAAAATCGATGTGGGTGGCCACCTGCTGATCGGGTTTGGATTCCGTGATGGTCATATGCCCCTTCCCTACGTTCCGGTTGCGGCTTTCCCAGCTATAACCGGCGCCCACGCCACTTTCCTTTTCCCCGTAAGTAATTTTAACGTTGGGGTCCTGTTCTTTCCAGGGCGACCATAGCTCCCAGTTACGGGCTACGTTCACCAGCGGGAAAATATCTCCCGGCGCAGCCGTTATTACCAGCGAACGCTCTACCTTGATGGCAGAAGACAGGAATAAACTGAAAATGAAAAGCCCCAGCACAAGGACAATGAACGCACCCAGGATAATGAAAAAGGCTTGCATGTGACTGGATTTAGGTATCACAAAGCTAACGAAATCGCCTTATTCCCACTTGAATACTTTCACGGCTACCGCATATACGACAACACCCCATAAAGTAAGGATGGCAATATCCCAGCCAACATGCCAGAGATGCAGCCCTTCAAAAGCCACTTTTCTAAGGGCGTCTATCAGGTAAGTGAGCGGCATGATCTTACAGATCGGCTGCAGCCAGCCCGGGAAGGAATCTATCGGGAAAAAGGTGCCCGCCAGCAGGAATTGCGGCAGGGTAACAATATTGGCCAGCGGCGGAATAGTACTTTCGTTTTTTGCCAGGCTGCTCACCACAAAACCAAAACCCATAAATACCAGCAGCCCGAATACGGATAATACCAGCATTTCCAGGAAGGTGGCAAAGCCATGTACCAGCGTAAAACCAAAGGCAAAATGCCCCAGCGCAATAATCACCACGGAGCTGATGAGCTGGAAGATCATCCGGCTCAGCGCTTCTGCCAGTACAATATAAGTGCGTTTGATGGGCGTGGCAAAGAAACGCTTGAGTACCAGCGTTTGGCGCATATTATAAAACAGGAAGGCCGTACCAAAAACAGCGGCACTCATCAGGGCAAAGCCCAGCTGACCAGGTAAAATAAAGTCGATGGTCTTAAATTCACGCCCCGGTACCTCTGTTTGTGTAAAAGTGGCTACCGTAGGGCGTTTATACGTTTCATCATCCAGTTTGCCGGCGATGCTTTTCAGCACCGATAACAGGGTTACTTTTTTTGCGGCATCGGAGGCGGTAGAGGTCCGGATATTAATATCATAAGCAGTTACATGATCAGCCCCCTCTTTTGGCACAATGTTCAGAATGGCCACCAGGCGGCCTTTCTTCAGATCATCTTCCATTTCCGCTTCGGGCTGATCGGCGACCAGTTTCAGCGTACCGGCATGCGACAATTCCTGGTAATACCTGCTGGTAATATCAGTCCGCCGGTCCACTCCCACTTTAACGGAAACAGTACTTTTACCAATAAACCCAAACACCAGGATAAATACCAGCGGAAAACCCAAACTGAACACTACTGCGGAAGGACTACGGAAAATACCTCTTAAACTTCCTTTCGTAATGGCCAGCATGGCCCTCAACTGACTGTACTTAGCTCCATTCATCTGATTCTGCTATTTTAAAAACCGGCGGTAAAACTACAACGTTTTTCCAGCTTTTAGTAAAAAATGCAGCGGAGGTTGTCTTTCTCCCGATTAACTGTGATTATGCTGATTTAGGGATTTGATCACTTTTGATTTTAAAAGATTAGGGGAGATATAAGCGGATTCGCTTATATCTCCCCTAATCTTTTAAAATTTATAAAATCCAAAAAGTAAAATCAAAGTAATCAGCATAATCCTGAGAAAGACAAAATACGCTTAGAAATTATATTTAAACGGCATTCTTGCCTGGATATCGCCATGCAACTGCTGTACGTCCTTTACCTGCTGGTAAATTTCGTAGTTGGCGCCCAGTTCCTGCTTTACCATCTGCGCGCGCATGTTGCCGCTAAAGGTTTGTACCAGCCTGCTGATCGAGATTTTTGACTCCGGATATTCGCGTAAGCGGTACTCCGACAGTTTAGCCAGTTTTGCGGCACAGGCCAGCGCTTCGTTGATACCACCGATACGGTCTACCAATCCCAGTTCCTTTGCCTGCAGGCCACTCCATACGTGCCCCTGGGCAATACTGTCCACGATAGCGGGGTTCAGCTTCCTGCCGGCTACCACCCGTGATTTGAAAGAAGCATAGGTACTGTCAACACCATTCTGGATAAAGCGCTTCTCTGCTTCGGTAAGCGGACGGCCCATAGAACCAAGATCTGCATAAGGAGCAGTTTTAACGCCGTCGAAGGTAACACCCACTTTATTTTTGAAGAAGTCCTGCATATTAAACATCACACCAAATACGCCGATAGAACCGGTTAAGGTATTAGGTTCTGCAAAAATGCTATCAGCCATACAGGAAATGTAGTAACCGCCGGATGCTGCGTAGTCGCCCATAGACACCACTATCGGTTTCACTTTCTTTGCCAGCGACAATTCGCGCCAGATCACTTCAGATGCCAGTGCGCTACCGCCACCGGAATTCACCCGGAACACGATTGCCTTTATATTTTTATCTTCACGGGCTTTGCGGATTTCACGGATATAATCCTCGCTCGCAATGGTTTTATCCCGGTCTGATTCTCCGCCTATGATATCGCCCTCCGCATAGATCAGCGCTATCCGTCCTTCGCCACTGCCGGAAGAAAGGTCAGTACCGCTGTTATATTTTCCGAGGGTCACCAGGCTTACTTCCTCATCCTGTTTAATGCCCGTTTTGCTTTTCAGTTCTGCCACTACTTCATCATCATACTTCAAACCATCTACCAGCTTATATTTCAGTGCATCGGCCGGTTCCTGGATAAGATTCTCATTGGCATAGCCATGTAAAGTAGCTGTATCAATATTACGCGCAGTGCCTATTCCTTTCAGGAAGGTGCCATACAGCTCTCCCAGGAACTGGGTGGTTTGTATACGGTTGGCCTCTGTCATCTGTGTTTCACGCAGTGGCTCTGTAGCGCTTTTGAATTTTCCGCAGTAAAAAATTTCCGGTTTGATTTCCAGTTTATCCAGGGTTCCCTTCAGGAACATCACCTGGCTGGCAAAACCGGTAAAATCGACTCCACCTTTTGGGTTCAGGTAAACTTTGTCTGCCGCGCTGGCCAGGTAATAGGCGTTCTGGTCCATCACTTCTCCATATGCGTATACAAATTTTTTGGACTTCCGGAAACGGAGGAGCGCATTGCGCAACTCCTCTGTACTGGCAAAGCCGTTGGGGTTACCGTTTACTTTCAGATAAATGCCTTTGATGTTGTCATCACTGGCGGCATTCTCTATCAATCTTACCAGCTGATACAACCCAGGGGGTTCTGCTGATTCGTTGTTTATCAGTTTGGCGAGTGGGTTAACTACATTCTGCTCGTTGTACGACTGCCCCGTTTCGAGCACCAGTACGCTATTGGGGGAAATTGTTACCTTTTCAGGGGTAATAGCCCTACCTATCATTATCAGCAATATAAAGAAGCATATTGCCGTAAATGCTATGAATGCAAGGAATGAGGCCAGGAAAACTTTAAAGAAACGCATACTTTTTTGTTAAGATGAAACTGAGATAGAAAGATACATTTTTTCAAAAATAAGGAATATGGCTACTTTTGAGTCCTGAAATATACATGAATACAGCAATATTACTTATAGGTGGCAATTTAGGTGATCGTACCGGGAACCTGCAAAAGGCGGTACAATTGATTGCTGAAACAGCCGGAGAGGTGGTACAAACCTCAGCCTTATACCAGACCGCTCCCTGGGGAGCCGTGGATCAACCGGACTACCTGAACCAGGGAGTGGAGATCCGCACATCATTGGATGCACTAACGTTATTGCATACACTTTTGGAGATAGAAAGAAAGATCGGCCGTATCCGCCAGGAGAAATGGGGATCGAGGGTAATTGATATCGACCTGATCTTTTTCAACGACAGCATTCATTCCCTGCCGGATCTGAAAGTACCGCATCCGCGGATGCATCTCCGGCAATTTGTGCTGGTGCCTTTAATGGAAATTATCCCGGACTATATGCACCCCGTGCTGCATAAAACCGTGAGGGAGCTGGCAGCCAGCTGTCCGGATACATTACCTGCAAACCGTTACCTGGATTAATTTTAAACCCATTTTCATGCACTATAGATTTATTACGGTAGAAGGAAATATTGGCGCCGGCAAAACTACGCTGGCCAACATGCTCGCTACCCATTTCTCTGCAAAACTGATATTGGAAGAATTTGCAGACAATCCATTTCTCCCTCTTTTTTATGAACGCCCGCAGCAATACGCTTTTCCGCTGGAACTGTTTTTTATGGCAGAACGGTATAAACAACTCAAGGAAATGCTGCAGTCGCAGGACCTTTTCAGCGATGTGATCATTTCCGATTACCTCTTCATTAAAAGCCTGTTGTTTGCAAAGATTAATTTACCGGAAGAAGAATATTCCCTTTACCAGAAACTTTTCGATATCATCAATCCGCAGCTGGTGCAGCCGGAGCTGCTCATCTTCCTGAATGCGCCGGTTACAAAGCTGCAGGAAAATATCCGTCACCGCAACCGCTCCTACGAGCAGCAAATACCCGACGAATACCTCCTGAATGTGCATGATATGTACATGCAGTATATCAAGCAACATCCCGTGCGCACACTGATGATAGATACTACCAAAGTGGATTTCCTCCGGCAGCCGGAAGATTTCGACCACCTGCTGCTGGCGCTGGAAAAAGAATACGAGCCGGGAGTGCATTATCTTAAACTATGATGCGGATGTTGTCATCCGCTGCGCAATGGCGCTGGCGGCCACAAAGCCGCTTGTCCATGCGTGCTGGAAGTTGAAGCCGCCGGTAATGCCATCTACATCCATTACCTCACCGGCGAAGAACAGGTTGGGTACCAGCCGGCTTTCCATGGTGGCCGGGTCTATTTCACTGAGCGTAATACCGCCGCAGGTAACAAATTCCTCTTTAAAGGTAGTTTTACCTTTCACCGGGAATTCCATGCTTACCAGCAGCTTCATTAAACGGTTCTGGTCTTTCGCCGGAACATCCGCCCATCTCATCTCTTCAGAAATACCTACCTGTTGCAGCAGGAATTGCCATAAACGCTGTGGTAAGCTGAAAGGGTTTTTATTATATATCTTCTGCTTTCCTAATTCAAAACGCAGGTCCTGCCAGTGTTCCCGCAGGGTATTTTCATTGTAGGAAGGAATCCAGTTAACGATAGCGGTAAAAGTATATTGCAGTTGCTGCAGTTCCCGGGCGCCCCAGGCCGACAACCGCAATACAGCCGGACCGCTCATGCCCCAGTGGGTGATCAGCAAAGGGCCTTGTTCCTGCAGTTTGGTACCGGCCACTTTCACCTGCGCATTGGTGGCTACTCCCATCAGGCCCGTAACGGGGTTGCCCGGCATATTAAAGGTAAACAGGGATGGCGCCGGTGGCACAATACTATGACCCGTTTGTTCCAGCCAGGCAAATTTACCCGCCTGCGCGTAGCCTCCGGCAGCAATACATAAATAGTCGGCGGTAAGCGCAGGGCCTTGCTGCAATTGCAGCTCCCAGCGCCCGTCGCTGCCCTTTTTAAAGGAAGTTACTTCTGTATTGGTGCGGATGTTAAGATGATATTTATCAGCTTCCCGCAGGAGGCAGTCGATGATCGTTTGGGAGTTATCTGTTACCGGGAACATCCGGCCATCGTCTTCCGCCTTCAGCGCTACCCCTCTTTCCCCAAACCAGGAGATGGTATCGGGCACAAAGAACCGGGAAAACGATTTCTTTACAAAGTTCTGGCCGCGGGGATAGCGTTTAGCCATATACGTAATGTCAGGCGCATTGTGGGTTACATTGCACCTCCCGCCGCCACTCACCTTTACCTTCGATAACAGCTTGCCTGTTTTTTCCAGCAATACTACTTCCAGTTGCGGGCATAGGCGGGCCGCATTTACCGCACAAAAAAAACCGGCAGCACCGCCACCAGCTATCACTAAACGTTTCTTTCCTGAACTCATTAAAATCTTGTTAAAACCGTAGGTTGAACACGCAATAATAACAAACCTGCCGTAATCTTACTGATTAAATCTTCCAAAGTTTATATTTTTGACATATATTATACCCGCTCAAACTATATTGCATGCAATCGAACCTGAAGAAAAAGCGACAACATCTGAAATGGATAATACCAGCCGTTATGTTAGGCGGCGTAATGAGTGCATTGGCTGTACAAACGCGCCCTACTGACTGGTCCGACCGCATTATAAAGGCATTACAAACCTTCGGCAACCGTTACCCGGCCGAAAAAGTATATCTGCATCTTGATAAGGACTACTACGCAGCCGGTGAAACCATCTGGTTCAAAGCCTATCTCACCCTGCAGGGCATGCCTGCCACCACCGCCACCAACCTGTATGTGGAGCTGCTGGATAAAAACAATAACATTGTACAAAAGAAACTATTTGCCGTTGGCAACGCCGGCGCACCCGGTAACTTCGATCTGCCGGAAACGCAGAAAGCAGGCGTATACCAGCTAAGGGCTTATACCGCCTGGATGCTCAACTTTGATCCCGCATTCAGTTATACCCGGACCATAGAAATCTTTGATCCTTCCAAAAAAACACAACCGGAAGCCGATAGCGCCACCACACCGGATTTTGCTGTACAGTTTTTCCCTGAAGGCGGTAACCTGATTGTGGGTCAGCCTAACGTGGTAGCCTTTAAAGCCATCGATAACAATGGTTACCCGGTAGAAGTATCCGGCGCCGTAAAAGACGCGAAAGGCGCTAACAGCGCAGTGATCAAAACCCTGCACGATGGTATGGGATCTTTCGAGATCACCCCCGCCAATGCACAGGATATCTTCCAGGCAACGGTAAAAAACAATAAAGGACAAACCAAAACGGTGCCCCTCCCCGCAGCAGTAGCTGCCGGCGCCTCCCTGAAAGTATTCAATAAGGGCAGCCGTATCTTTTACCAGGCTGTACCCGGCAACGTAACCGATACCTCCATCAACGATCTTGTGATCATTGCCCAGATGGGTAGCCAGCTGGTGTACAAAGCCAACCTGGATATCGGGGAAGGCCGCATCAGCGGATTTATCCCCGCCGATCATCTTCCATCAGGTATTATCCAGATCACGCTTTTTGCTAAATCAGGCATGCCGCTGGCAGAACGCCTTGCTTTCGTCCGCAAAAATGACCTGATGCAGATAGATGTACTGGACGCAGATACCCATAAGGAGCCCAGAACAAAGAATGCCTTTGAACTGAGATTACCCGATACCATGCAAACAAATATCTCTGTAGCTATTACAGATGCAGACGCGGTACCGGTAGATAAAAATTCCAATAATATCATCTCTACTTTCCTGCTCACCTCCGATATCAAAGGTTATATCTACAATCCATCGTGGTATTTCCGTAATGATGCCGACTCTACCCTGAAAGGCCTGGACCTGGTGATGATGACCAACGGTTGGAGACGTTTCAGCTGGGAAAAAATCATCAATAACGAATTCCCCGAAGTGAGGTTCCCATACGAACAGGGATTACTCATGAAAGGAGTAGCCACCATGCTCAATGGCCGCCCGATGCCTACCGGTAAACTGGATATGATCATCCGTCTCCCGATAGACAGCTCCTCCATGTTTGCCTCTACTCCCATCAACGATAAAGGACAGTTTGAGATGGCCAACATGGTATTCCCGGATACCGCTTACATCTACTACCAGGGCAACGACCTGGTGAAAAAAGGCGTGGATGTAAACGTGAAATTCGATAATCACTTCTTTGAACGTCCTACACAAATTAAGATTCCTTACCCGCTGCGCATACCGCCTGCGGTTGATAATAATGCACTGAAACAATTCCTCGCCAATGCGGCGGAAGGCAACAAGGTAAACCGCTCCATCAATAATAAAACGGTGTACCTGCAGGAAGTAAACGTAAATGCGAAAAAAGTGAAGCCGGAAGAAACCACGGAAAAACGTTACGCTTCCGGTATGTTCTCCGGTGGTGATGGCTACTCTTTCGATTTAACAAAAGAAACACCCATTGCACTCAACGTATTCCAGTACCTGCAATCCAAAGTAGCAGGGCTGCAGATTACAGGCGATTATAACAATCCAACACTTTCCTGGCGCGGTGGTGCACCGGGATTATATCTCAATGAAATGCAGTCGGATGTGAGTATGCTGAGCACCCTCTCCATCCAGGATATTGCGCTCATCAAAGTATTCCGTCCTCCGTTTATGGGTGGCTTCGGCGGCGCCAATGGCGCTATTGCGGTATACACCAAAAAAGGCGGCGATAATTCACCTAAAAATGATCCAAGTATCAGGGGCTTTAAACTGTATAAAAAAGCAGGCTACCAGATCGTGAAGCAATTCTATTCACCGGACTACTCCGTGAAAAAAGAAGTACACGCATTACCTGATAAACGCCTCACGCTTTACTGGAATCCGAACGTAGCCATAGACACGCTGACGCACACCGCCAGGGTGGAATTCTACAACAATGATTTCACTAAGCGTTTTCGTTTAGTCGTGGAAGGTATAGGTGAAGATGGCAGTGTAGGCCGACTGGAACAGGAGTTTTAGCCGTGCGGCTGTTATCTTTTCCCGGGTTAAACGAACCGGGAAAAGATAACAGCCGCGTTGGTTTTATTGTATAAACTGGGGTCTGATAAGGTTATCAAAAGTGAAAATTTCATCCCACTTTTCCTGCGTCACCCATTTCTTTTCTTTTACGGCGAGGTCGTGCACCGACTTACCCGTTTCCAATGCTTCTCTTGCAATAGCGGAACATTTCTCATAACCGATGATCGGGTTGAGCTGTGTTACAATACCGATACTTTGCATCACCATGTCCCTGGTACGGTCGGCATTGGCAGTGATGCCTGCCACACATTTATCTTTCAGTGCTCTGCATGCGTTATTCATATAGGTGATAGCGGTGAACAGCGCGAAAGCAATGGTAGGCTCCATTACATTCAGTTGCAGCTGACCTGCTTCCGCCGCCATTGTTACCATAAGGTCGGCGCCAATTACATAGAAAGCAGTTTGGTTCACCACTTCCGGGATTACCGGGTTTACTTTTCCCGGCATGATAGACGATCCAGGCTGCATGGGCGGGAGGTTAATTTCGTTCAGCCCTGTCCGTGGTCCGGAAGAAAGCAGCCTCAGGTCGTTACATATTTTAGAGATCTTTACCGCCGTACGTTTCAGCACACCGGATAATTGTACATACGCGCCGGTATCCACGGTGGCTTCAATAAGATCTGCCGCCAGCACGAGATCCAGGCCGGTAATAGCCGCCAGGTGCTTGGTTACCAGGTCTGAATATCCTTTGGGCGCATTTACGCCGGTGCCTATAGCGGTAGCCCCCATATTGATTTCAGAGATGAGACGTTTGCTGTCTTCCACCCTGGATAATTCTTCATTGATGTTGGTAGCGAAAGCCTTGAACTCATCGCCCATGCTCATGGGTACTGCATCCTGCAACTGGGTACGGCCCATTTTCAGTACGTTTTTAAACTCCTCTCCTTTTGCCTGGAAAGCCTCTCCCAGTTCACCCAGGGTTAATTTGTAGCCGGTAAGTTTATTGATCAGTGCAATGCGGAAGGCCGTAGGATATGCGTCGTTGGTGGATTGTGAGCAGTTCACATGATTATTGGGGTGACAGAATTCATACTGCCCTTTTTCTTTGCCCATCATTTCAAGCGCTACATTGGCAATTACTTCGTTGGCATTCATGTTTACAGAAGTACCTGCACCGCCCTGTATCAGATCGCTGAGGAACTGGTCATCAAATTCGCCGGCAATCACGCGGTCGGATGCTTTGATGATGTATTCTGCAATATTTTTATCGAGCACGCCGAGGTCGCGGTTGGCCATAGCAGCGCCTTTCTTCACATAGCCCAGGGCCTGCACAAACATGGGTTCCACTTTGAGTGGAATACCGGTAATATGAAAGTTTTCTATTGCACGAAGGGTTTGAATACCATAGTATACATCCTGCGGTATTTCTTTTTCTCCCAGGAAATCGTGCTCAATTCTCTTTGCCATATTTAAAGTAATTTAGGCCTGAAAGTTAAACGGATTTAGAACAATGAAAGCATTTCAATTGTTTTATTTTATCTTAAAGTGCAGCGCTTTTGTTACTATTCATTTGTAATTGGTCATTCATAATTTGTTATTTTCTATGGGGTTTCGTATTTCTCTGCTCTCTTTTCTAATTTTATTTTCCGTAAGAAGTAATTGTTTTGCGCAGCACCTGTCACCCAATTTCAATGCCGCCGAATACGGTGAGTTGCTGAAGTTGGCGGAACGCTCCAGGGACACCCCGTGGACCAAAGTAAAAAGCAGTCCGCCCGTTGATTGTGAGCTGGTATACCGTTCCCCGGAAACAGGATTGGTAAACCGCTGGGATCTCTGGAAAAGAAAAGACAATGTAGGCATCATCTCCATCCGTGGTACCAATGGCACAGCTGCTTCCTGGCTGGAGAATTTCTATGCCGGTATGGTCCCGGCACAGGGCGTCGTAAAATTAAACGACAGCACCACCGTACCCTATAAAGTGGCAGAAGATTCCAGGGCGTATGTACATGCCGGGTGGATGCTGGCGGTGGCAGCTATGGGACCGGAAATGATACAAAAGATCAATGAGTACTATCATCAAGGCATACACGAATTTATCATTTTCGGACATAGCCAGGGAGGCGCCATTTCTTTTTTAATGCGTTCCTATTTTCAATATGCGCCCGGTTTGCCGAAGGACATTGTTTTTAAAACATATGCCAGTGCAGCGCCTAAGCCGGGTAACCTCTATTATGCATACGACTTCGATTTTATTTGCCGCGATGGCTGGGGACTGCGTGTAGTGAATGCACGCGACTGGGTACCGGAAACACCCTTCTCTTTGCAAACAACGCGCGACTTCAATACCGTGAATCCGTTTACTGATATCAAAGGCGCATTAAAAAAGCAGAAATGGCCGGTGCGGGGTGCGTTGAATTATATGTACGGCCGGCTGGACCGTCCTTCCAAAAGGGCTTCCAGGCGTATGCAGCGGGTATTGGGCAACTTCGCCTACAAGCGGGTAAAAAAAATACTGCCGGAGTATCAGCAACCGGATTTCGTGGCCAGTCACAATTATACGCCGGCAGGCACACCAGTGATCTTACATCCCGTGAACGGTTACGATGAAAAGTTTCCGTTCGACGGAAAAAATATCTTCATTCATCATTTACCGGAAACTTACCGGTGGGAACTGGAACAGATCTATCATATAGAAGCCCATTAATCATTACCGCTTTTTTCGCCGGTAAACCAGTGTTCCTTATCCCTGAATAATACATTGAAAGTAGTGAGCGACCCATAGATGCGGGTAATGTACTGCTGCATGTTCACCTTTTCTTCATCGGTGAGTACTTTGTGGCTGTTGATGTTTTGCTCCAATACGCGGAGGCGGTCGCGCAGCATCACTATTTTATGGAAGAAGGTATCGATGGGCAGCTCTTTCGCTTTCAGCGTGGTATCGCCGGGTTGAAGAATAAGGGTACCACCTTTCCAGCGGTCGCCCAGCGGCACTACTTCCGTAATACCTCCCCAGAGGCGCAGGATCTTCAGCAACGACGTTTCCACATCTGAAGCGGTTTCCACTTCCGGGGTTACATTTTCTGCCACCAGTACTTCAAACAACGGGTCTGTTTTATCAATCATCTTAATACCATGATCCATAAATGTAACACGGTATTGGGCATATTTAACAGCCACAATAACGCCCTGACCAAAATGTGCGTGCTGCACCCGGGAGCCAACGCCGAGAGTTAGTTCTTCCATTTCTTTTTACGTAAACATAAATAATTCCGGGGAGTTTCTGAAAATGGGAAAGGGGAGATGAAAGCATCAGCAGCTTCCATCTCCCCTTCTCCTGAATTATTTAAATGCTATTCCTTTACCTTGTTAAGAAAGTACGATAACTTAAACAACAACTCATCCTGTAAACCTGCGCGCAGTTTGGCTTCCTCGTCGGTAATACCTAAACGGCGAAGGCGTTGGTAATATACATAAGAGCCGCCGATCAGTTCCAGGCATTCCTGTATTTTACGTTTTACTTCTGCTTCTTTGGTTCTTTTTTCAAATTCTTTTTTTGTAAGAATTTTATCTACAAAGTAGAAGTGATCTTTATCTTCCACCCATTTATTTCCTTCCCTGTGCTGGGGTTTATATACTTCCAGATAGCAGTTGTCCAGTTTCAACACATCGCCGAATTCAGCGCGTATATCAATTACCGTTGGTTTCTCCGCAGCTGGATTAGCCAGGCGTTTTTTAATATGATTGCTGATTTCAACACCCAGTTCATCGCTGCTCATCAGGATCTGGTTTAGCTCTGAAAATTCCAGGCTGATAGTGATGCGGGCGTATCCCCTGCCGCTTTTTATTTTACCAAACAGGCTGGGAGTGGTTTGTTCATCAAAGATGATATCTTCCACCTGTACTTTGGTAATGGTTTTATAGTTGGGTGTATAACCATCTTCCAGTGGTGTAGCACGTTTATTCACCAGCCTGGACGGTTCCTGGCGGCGGGTAAACTGAATGAACTCGTCGATAAAGCGCAGTTCATGTTTCTTCAGTTTGGTGTACAGTTCGTGGGTGGTATGGTTATGTATTTTACTGAGCAGCATCAGGTCGTTCCAGCTGTCGAAATGCTGCATTTTCTTCAATTCGTCGAGGATATCCCCGGCGGCCATATTGCGGCGGTAAAAAAGCTCTCCAATGAGGAATAGGGCATATTCCTGTGCGGGGTATCCCAGCTCGGGCAACACATCGTAAGCACTGCGTTTTTGTTCGCGGGCGCTTTCAAGCAGGTCAATGTCGGACATAACAGGCGCCAATAGATACTTACGTGCGGCCGTGCGTAATTTTTTACTTACATAGTCCAGCAACTGGTCACTCACATGGCCATGATGCACGAAATCATGCAGTATCTGCACAAAGCGCCGGGATGTAGGCAATCCAAATTGTGAAAGAATATCGTTTTCCATGTCCAGCACGTCCTCAAAACCAGGCTCCTCCTTTCCAGGCTTCACCCGTTGGTCCATTTGCTGGTAACGCTGATAGTACTCCTGCAACTTCAGTTTAAGCTGATCCATAATGTATATACAATTAAATATTAAATACTTGCTTTTATTTCAGTTAGTAGAAAAAGGGATTTTGTTAAATATTTCCTGTCTTGGTTAACTTATCCGGACTAAAGGGCATTAAATCGCCTGAAATCAGGGATTTCTTTGATGCCATAAAATAACATCCTACTGATTATTAATCACTTATAAAAATGGGAATGGAATGGGAAAGTGCGCAAAGATACACCTTTTCCGGAAGTTCCAATAGAGGCGCTTGTTAATGTTAGGAGCGGTTCTTTTTAACAAATGAAAACGATTTTAATATTGGGTTTCATTTGCAGAATATGATCTATACGTAATCCCTTGAATTTTTTTTATTCAAAGTATTTGGAATTTAAAAATAGTTTCGCTTATCTTTGCACTCCCAACAACGAAATAATACACGAAATTGACGATAAAACGGTGGTTGTAGCTCAGTTGGTTAGAGCATCAGATTGTGGTTCTGAGGGTCGAGGGTTCGAAACCCTTCAATCACCCAAAAAACAAAAAAGGCTTCTGTAAAAAGAGGCCTTTTTTATTTTCTGAAAGTACTAAAAAAATTCTTGGCCAGATAAAAGTTTCACTTATATTTGCACTCCCAAAAACGGGGTAACCGTTGAACATGGTGGTTGTAGCTCAGTTGGTTAGAGCATCAGATTGTGGTTCTGAGGGTCGAGGGTTCGAAACCCTTCAATCACCCAAAAACAAAAAAGGCTTCTGTAAAAGGAAGCCTTTTTTGTTTGTATAAACTTTGTTCGAAGTTTACTATATAATTCATCTTTCAACAAAGCTCTCTCCTCTAACCAAAAAATTCATTTACTTATTGCCTTCCTATTTTTTACATTTGTAACATCTGAAAATCAATTCATTCAATGATCTTTTTCCTTCCCCTCATCGCTGCTGTCATCGGTTGGTTACTCAATAGCCTTGCTGTTACCCTGCTTTTCCGCCCGTATAAACCCGTTAACATAGGCTTTATCACCCTGCAGGGATTGTTCCCAAAAAGACAAACACACCTGGCCAACAGCATCGGGGCACTGGTAGCACAACAGTTTTCTTTTGAGGATATCAAAACCAAAATGACGGATCCGGAAAAGATCAAAAAGATTATTCCACTCGTAGAAGCACACCTGGACAGCTTCCTGCGGGAAAGACTACCCAAAGCAATGCCCGTACTCTCCATGTTCATCGGCGATAGTATTGTAAACCAGATAAAAACCCACCTGGTAGCAGAACTGGACACCCTCTTTCCCGTACTGATCCGCCAATACCTCGATAACATAGAACAGGACCTGAACCTGGAAAAAATGATAGCACAGAAAATTGCCGGTATCTCCGCAGCACAACTGGAAACCATTACCCACAACCTCCTCAGCAGGGAACTAAAAAGTTTTAAACTCCTCGGCGCCATCAGCGGACTCATTACCGGGTTAATATGTATGGCCATCTCCCTCTGGTAATACGCTGAAACACACCTCTGTTAACTACTGTTAAGACCTCTTAGCGCTTATATTTGCAATTTCCTGCGCGTAATAATTCCACTCATCACAATCTCAAACCATTCATACCTGTACCCCGATACATTTGTCCTTATCTGAGAAGAAAGTCCGGATAAAAAACTATAAGGATGAAAAAATGCTACGCAGTTCTTGCTGGTATACTTTTGTGGCAGGCGCACACCTTTGCACAGGCGCCCGGAGCTACAGCCCCTCGGCAGGCACAAGGACAGGGACAACAGGGAAGACCCAACATGCCTCAGATTGGCCATTTATATGGCAAACTGGTGGATGCTAAAACAGGGAAAGCAATAGAATATGCTTCTGTTACTTTATTAAGGCAGAAAGATTCCTCACTGGTAACAGGCATGCTCACCAAACCCAATGGCGACTTCAGCCTGGAAAATCTGCCCTTCGGCCCCATGATACTACGGGTGAATTTCATGGGCTACACTAACATGCAGAAAAAAGTAACCATCACACCACAGGCCACTGAACAGGATCTTGGCAATATCAAAATGCAGCAGAACGTAAAAACACTGCAAAGCGTGGAGATCACCGGGCAAAAAAGCGCCTTTGCGATGGGCATCGATAAAAAAGTATTTAACGTAGACAGGAACCTCACCAGCGTTGGCGGCACCGCACAGGACGTACTGAAAAATGTACCATCTGTGAATGTAGACCTCGATGGAAATGTTACCGTGCGTAATGCTTCTCCCAATATCTTTGTAGATGGCAAACCCTCTACACTTACCCTGGATCAGATTCCCGCAGATGCGATAGAAAGTATTGAGCTGGTTACCAACCCCTCTGCCAAATATGATGCAGAAGGCATGTCTGGTATACTGAATATTGTACTGAAGAAAAACCGTAAAGCCGGCTTCAATGGCGCCGTGAATGCAGGTATCGGCACAGGTAATAAATACAACGGCGGCGGTAATATTAATATCCGTCAGGGTAAATTCAATGTGTTCGCCAACTATAACATCAATGCCAATCAGAACTGGGCAGATGGTACCACCAGCCGCAGCAACTACAGCAACGGCCAGAAGGCAGATACCAACTTCCTCTTCCAGAACAGCAACAGCACCAGCAAACCGCTGTTCCAGTTCGGACGGTTCGGATTGGACTATATGCTCGATAACAGGAACACCATCTCCATCTCACAAAATATTGTGGCCGGCGATTTTAAAAACAACGAAGACCTGCGCAGCACCTTCTCCGATAAGGATCACGTGATAACCGGTATCAGCGACCGCCTGAACAATAACGACTTCAGCTTCCGTAACTACACTACTGCACTGAGTTTCAAACATACCTTTGCACAACCGAATAAA
The DNA here is from genome assembly GCF_900168065.1 of Chitinophaga ginsengisegetis. Lineage (GTDB taxonomy): Bacteria > Bacteroidota > Bacteroidia > Chitinophagales > Chitinophagaceae > Chitinophaga > Chitinophaga ginsengisegetis. The sequence goes on from NZ_FUZZ01000001.1 coordinate 1,616,471, forward strand.
GAATGGACCGCTGATATCAACTATAATAACAGCAAAAATAACCGCAACGGCGACTATCTCACACAAGCGCAAAACGCGGCTGGATCGCCACTCGGACAAGCATTGCTGCAAAACAATACCACCAACGGTAAAACCACTTTCGTTACTTTTCAAACAGATTACACCAACCCCATCGGGAAGAATGGTAAGCTGGAAGTAGGCGCTAAAGCTACTTTGCGTGATTACACCAGTTTGTATAACGTGTACGACAGGGATACTACTACCGGTGAATTTGTCAACAATCCGCAGCTCTCCAACAATTATAAATACAATGAAGAGATCTATGCCGGTTACGCCAACTTCGCCAATACCATTGGCAACTTCGGCTACCAGGCAGGCTTACGTGTAGAGCAATATGTGTATGCAGGCGAAAATGAAGGCACTAAGTACAAGCCCACCAAAGCAGTACCAGGCTTCTTTCCCAGCCTCTTCCTCTCCGAAAAATTAAAGAATGACCAGGAGTTACAGCTGAACTATTCCCGCCGTGTAAACAGGCCCAATTTCTTCCAGCTGATTCCATACCGCGATTACAGCGATCCACAGAATCAACGGGAAGGTAATCCAAACCTGAAACCGGAATATACCAACAGCTTTGAGTTTTCATATGTAAAGAACTGGGCCAACAGCAACTTCCTCGGTAGCGTGTATTTCAGGAATACGAACGATATGATTTCCACCATCAGCACACCCATCGGCGCGGATACATTGCTCACGCAGTACATCAATGCCAACAGGAGCAACTCTTACGGTGCGGAGCTAACCATGAAAAATCAAATCCTGAAAGGATGGGATCTCACCACCAACGTGAACCTCTATCAAACAGATATGAAGGTAAACGCCAATGGGCAGAACTATGATAACAACGGCTTCAGCTGGTTTGCTAAAGTAAATTCTGAAACAAAATTACCAGCCAACTTCACCGTGCAGGTGAATGCCACCTACCAGGCGCCTACTATTGCACTTCCGTCATCCGGCGGTGGTGGCGGCGGCGGTCGTGGTGGCGGAGGAGGTGGATTTAACCAGATCCCAAGTTCCGCACAGGGTACCATCAAAGGTTTCAGCACAGTGGACCTCGCAGTGAAAAAAGATTTCCTGAAAAATAAAGCCGCTTCTGTAACACTCAGCCTATCTGATATTTTCAATACCCGTCAGTATGAGCTGAACCAGGCGTCGCCGGAGTTTGCACAGGATTATATCCGCAAACGTGAATCCAGGATACTGAAACTCAACTTCAGCTACCGCTTCGGTAAGTTTGATGCATCGTTGTTTAAAAAGAAAAAGAAAGACTCCGGAAACGATACACAGATGGGCGATCCCATGCAGAGTTTCTAAAAACATACTAAAGAAGGTGAATGCAAACCACAGGCCGGTTAGTAGTGCTACAACACTCTGCCGGCCATGTTTTTTTAGCTACCACTCATCATATTTCGTGAATGTTTAAACATACGCCTATTACTTTTACGCTGTTGTTGTATCATTATTAAAGTTGCTAAGTCCACGCATGCGAAATTTTTTCTCACTCATGGTCGTGCTGTTTGTTGCGTCGTATAACGTCAACGCACAAACGCCAATCCCCACAAGCCTGAAGGTAACAGGAAAGGTAGCGGATATTGTTACCGGGAAACCTATTGAATACGCTTCTGTGGTACTACTGAAACAAGTAGATTCTTCTATGGTTACCGGCGCTTACACCACTCCCACCGGCACCTTCTCACTCAATAATATTACGCCAGGCATTTATGTTGTCCGCATCACTTTTATGGGATACGAAAAACTGGAAAAAGCCGTAAGGGTTACAGAAGGAAAAAATACGCTGGCCGGCACACTCCGCCTGCAACCCGCCGGTAAAGTGCTGAATGCTGTGGAAATTAAAGCAGAAAAACCAGCCTTCTCCATGCAAATAGACCGGCAGGTATTTGATGCCGGTAATATGATCAATGCAGAAGGAGGAACGGGAACGGATATACTAAAAAATATCCCCAGCGTGGATGTGGATATCGATGATAACATTACGCTCCGTGGTAAAAGTGTTACTATTTATGTAGATGGTAAACCCTCTCCTTTCGGGGATGCTAAAACAGCCCTGCAAATGATCCCCGCGGAAAGCATCGACCGGGTGGAAGTGATCAATAACCCTTCCGCGAAGTTTGAAGCCAACGGCAGCGGTGGTATTATCAACATTGTACTGAAAAAAGATAAGGCCATCGGCTACAACGTAATGTTCAACGTAGGCGGCGCTACCCGCGGGGAAGGCTTCGGAAGCGCTAATGCCAGCTTGCGTATGAAACGGTTTAACTTCTTCGCCAATTACAACGGTCGCTACGAACAGGTAAACGGCAGCGGAAAAAGCTTCCGCCAGAATCTGATCGCAGACAGCAGCGATACGTGGTACTTCTCCCAGATCAGTAAAAATGAAAACAGGAACACCAACAACGGCGGCCGCTTCGGATTCGATTACTTCATGGATGATCACAATACCTTCACGCTGTCGCAGGGACTGAACTATAACTACAGCCAGAATGAAGACAACATCCTCCTCAACTACATGGACCAGAAAATGGAATCCCTGCGTAACGGGGAACGCGCCAATAACAGCTATAACCGCGGCAATAATAAAAATACCAATCTCAGTTATAAACATACTTTCGATAAGCCCAACCAGGAACTCACGGCCTATATCAGCTACAGCGGCAATAACAGCAGCAGCGGAAGCAACTACAATACCCAGTATCATATTGCATCCGTTGATACGCTTCCCAACGCCGATAAACAAAGTAATAAAGGGAAAAACGGCAACCGCTTCTGGAACCTGCAATCGGACTACACCTCTCCGCTTGGTAAGAAAGGTAAACTGGAAGCCGGGGTGAAAGCCACCATGCGGCATATCGACAATAACTACGTAGCCACCTTGTTCGACTGGGATGAAAAAGATTATGTGATCAGTCCCACGCTGTCCAATAAATATGATTATGAAGAAGACATTTACGCCGGCTATCTCAATTTTGCCAACGCCATTGGCAACCTCGGTTACCAGGTAGGCGTGCGTGCGGAACAATCGCAGCTCAAAGGATACTCGTTTACAAAAGATACCACGGTGAATAACCGCTTCTTTAACCTGTTCCCCAGCATATTCCTCAAATACAATATGCCGAAGAACCAGAACCAAAGCCTGGTGTTCAACTATTCTACCCGGATAGACCGGCCCAACTTTGATCAGCTGCTGCCGTACATCAATAACTCTGATCCGCAGAATATCCGCACCGGTAACCCGGAGCTGCAGCCGGCTCTGTCGCATAAGTTTGAGGTAAGCTACTCGGTATATTATCCCAAATCCAATAATTACCTGAGCACCAGTACCTATTTTGCTCAAACAAATGATAACATAGACCGTATCAGCACCCTGGATACCATTTCCGGCGTTACCACCACCAAACCCATGAACCTGGCCACCCAGCAGAATATGGGCGGAAATGTGTCTTATAGCTTAAATCTTACCAAATGGTGGAAAGTATGGGCCAACCTGAATGTAGAATACAGCAAGCTTACCAGCATCGCCGTCAATAATGAAAACTTCAGCTACGGACTAAATGGGAATACACAATTTCGTTTACCCGGTAAGTTTAGTGTAGAGTTAGGCGGTCATTTCCGCTCTCCGCGCATTCAGCCGCAGGGAACTTTCAAAGCGATGAATGGGATTGACCTGGGAGTCCGCAAGGAGTTGCTGAACAAATCGCTGGTGGTGGCCCTCAATATCTCGGATCTGCTGAATACGCAGCAGTTCAGCTCCCACTACGAAACCAATACCTTCATCCAGGATTACGACCGTAAAAGAGCTACCCGCTTCATCCGGCTGAATGTGCGCTACCGTTTTGGCAAAATGGACCCGAACCTCTTTAAGAAAAAGAAACCACAGGAAGAAGAAGAAAAACAGGAAGAAGAAAAGCCCAGAGAGGGCGCGGGACGGCTTTAATAATAAAATAAGACAGGATCATATCAGTGCAGGGGCTTCATCTCCCCTGCATTATTTTTTTCCGGCCAGCATGGGTACAAAGGAAAAGTTATCAAATAACTCCTGCTCATTCTCTGTTTCGCTGATTTTGGTGATCCGCAGCATACGCTGTACCTCCTGCCCGCCAACGGGAATCACCATTTTGCCACCGATCTTCATCTGTTGCAGCAATTTTTCAGGGATATAAGGAGCTGCCGCCGTTACCAGCACCTTATCAAAGGGAGCATAGGTCGACAATCCCTCATAACCATCTCCGTAAAAGAAACGGAGATTGCGATACTGGGCTTTGAAAGGAAAACTTTTTACCTGGTCAAACAGCTTCCGTTGCCGTTCTATCGTAAATACATTGGCTTTCAGCTCGGCCAGTACACATGCCTGGTAGGCGCTGCCGGTACCTATTTCCAGTACTTTTTCATAGGGTTTTACCTCCAGTAGCTGCGTTTGATAGGCTACCGTATACGGCTGCGAAATGGTTTGTCCCTCCCCGATAGGGAAGGCCCTGTCGTCGTAAGCTATACTTTCAAAAGCCGTATCCAGGAAAAAATGCCTGGGAATATTGCCAATAGCTGCCAGTACGTTTTCATCTGTAATACCTTTCTGACGGATACTATCGACTAACTGTTTACGTAATCCTTTTTGTTTATAAGTATCTTCATACCGCCTCATGGCCGCAAAATTAACCAATACAAGGGATTTTCAATGTATTTTGAAATCTGTAATTTCCAACATTCATTTTTTTATTTTTACTTTACAATCCATTTTAGCATTTACGGCTCACAAAAAAAAGACCATGGATATAAATATTCAAAGCAAAGTAGCGCAATGGCTCAACGGTAATTACGACGCTGAAACCGTTGCCACACTGAAGAAAATGCAGGAAGGAAACCCTGATGACCTTAACGACGCTTTTTACCGTAACCTCGAATTTGGTACCGGTGGCCTCAGGGGCATCATGGGCGTTGGCACCAACCGCATGAATAAATATACTCTTGGAATGGCCACCCAGGGCTTCGCCAATTACCTCAAAAAAACCTTTACCGGTGAAATTAAGGTAGCCATTGCACACGACAGCCGCAATAATGCCCGCTTTTTCGCGGAAACCGTTGCCAACGTTTTTGCCGCCAACGATATTAAAGTGTTTCTTTTTGAAAGCCTCCGCCCCACCCCGGAACTGTCTTTTACCATCCGTCACCTTAAATGCCAGGGTGGCGTAGTACTCACCGCCTCCCATAACCCGAAAGAATACAACGGCTACAAAGCCTATTGGGACGACGGCGCACAGCTGGTGCCACCGCACGACAACAACGTGATCCGTGAAGTAGAGAACATCGCTTCCCCGGACGAGGTGAAATGGACCGGTGGTGAAGCCAATATCACCCTCATCGGTAAGGAAATAGACGAAGCATACCGCCAGGAACTGCTCAGCCTGTCCATCAATCCCGATATCAACAAACAACAGCACGATCTTAAAATAGTATATACGCCTATTCATGGTACCGGCATCACACAGGTGCCCCAGCTGCTGGAACAATACGGCTTTACCAATGTAAACATTGTCCAGGAACAGGCTACACCGGATGGAAACTTCCCCACCGTAGTATACCCTAACCCGGAAGAATCGGAAGCCATGAGCCTCGGCCTCAAAAAAGCCAAGGAACTCGATGCCGATATCCTCCTGGGTACCGACCCCGACGCCGATCGTGTAGGCATTGCCGTGAAAGACCTGAAAGGAGAATGGATCCTGCTCAACGGTAACCAAACCGGCGTACTGCTGTTTAACTACATCGTGGAAAGCCGCAAAAGCAAAGGACTCGCCAAAGCAAACGACTATATTGCCAAAACAGTAGTAACATCCGACCTGATCGATGTATTTGCCGCCAAAAACAATATTACCTGCTATAACGTACTTACCGGCTTCAAATGGATCGCTGACCTGATCCGCCGGAAAGAGCCAAAGGAAAACTTCATCTGCGGAGGTGAAGAGTCCTATGGCTACATGATTGGTCAGAATGTACGTGATAAAGACGCCATCGCCTCTGTAGCCATGATCTGTGAAATGGCCGCCTACGCGCGCAGCAAGGGTAAAACCCTGTTTGAACAGCTGATCGACATCTATGTACGCTATGGCTATTACATGGAAAGTTTGATTTCTATTACCAAGAAGGGAATGAGAGGCGCTGAAGAAATCGCTGAAATGATGCGCGGATACCGCGAAAATCCACCGGTTTCCATCAACGGCTCACCGGTAGTAACTCTTTACGACTACCAGCTGCAACAGATCAGGGATATTAAAACCGGCGACATCAAATCGCTGGACCTCCCGAAATCCAATGTATTACAGTTTGTACTGGCAGATGGCAGCAAAATATCCGCCCGCCCTTCCGGTACTGAACCAAAAATCAAATTCTACTTCAGCGTAAATGCGCCTTTAGCCAACGCAGGTGACTACGACAAGGTGACCGCTGAACTGAATCAAAAAATAACCGGCATTATTCAGGATCTGAAACTGAAATAACGCCCGTCATCTGAAAAGATGATAAAAACCGGGAATGTTGAAAGAAAGGACTCCTCCGGAATTTCCCCCTTTCAGCATTCCCGGTATTGTTTAGCTACCCATATGAAGAAGCCTCTGCTTATCCTGATCCTGTTACTGCCGTTTTTCAGCAGCATGGCACAAAAAAAAGTGCCTTTCTCCACTATACCTGATACTACCATCCAATCACGCGTATGGATCCTGAGCGGCGCTACCACGGCCCTTTATGGCGCAGGACTCGCAGCACTCAACACCGCCTGGTACAAAGGCTATCCCAGGGAGGGGTTTCATTTTTTTAATGATATGGGTGAATGGAACCAGGTGGATAAGACCGGGCATATTTTCAGCGCGTACTTCATCGGGAAATACAGCCGCGAAATGTGGCGCTGGTCGGGACTGCCACGAAAGAAACAGATCTGGATCGGCGGCCTGAGCGGATTTGCCTACCAGTCTGTTGTGGAAGTACTGGACGGCTACTCTTCTGAATGGGGGTTTTCCTGGGGAGATATGGGCGCCAATGCTATCGGGTCGGCCCTGCTCATCAGCCAGGAACTGGCCTGGAACGAACAACGTATCCAGCTGAAGTTTTCAGCGCATCCACAAAATTATGATGATCCCGTATTACAGCATAAGGCAGATCAGCTTTTTGGCACCACCTTCTGGGAAAGAACCCTGAAAGATTATAACGGTCAAACGTACTGGTTATCCGTAAACCTTTACTCCTTCCGGAAAGAAAGCCGGCTCCCCAAATGGCTGAATATTGCCGTGGGGTATGGTTCACAGGGGATGATAGGCGGCCGCGATAATACCTGGACAGATGAACACGGGATCTACCACGACTATAGTCAGCTCCGTCGCGTACGGCAGTTCTATCTTTCCCCCGATGTGGATTTTACCAAAATACCCACACGGAAAAAAGGCGTTAAAGTAATATTCCAGGTATTGAATATGCTCAAGTTTCCCGCCCCTACCTTTGAAATCAATTCAAAGGGGAACATGAAATTACACGCAGTCTATTTTTAATCGCTTATTCAAAATAAGCGGAAACAATCTCTTCCCCGTTCATTTCTACCAGCACCATGTCCTGCAGGGTGGTTGCCAGTGAATATCCTACAAAGTCGACGGATAACGGGAAGGATTTGTGCTTACGGTCTACCAGTACGGCGGTCTGGATTTTTTTGGGGAGATATTTCAGCAGCGGTTTCAGGGCGTACAGCATGGTGCGGCCGGAGTTAGCCACATCATCTACCACCACTATCACTTTATTATCGAAGTCTATTTCTTCAGATACCACTACTTCACCGGGATGCTGCTTATCCAGGCGCAGTTCAATAATATGGATTTTCAGGGGAGATATCTCTCCGAGGATAGCGGCCAGTTTATGGGCTATGATCACGCCACGGTCCCAGATACCGGCCAATATGATATCCGTGCCATCGCTGTTATGCTCATAGATTTCATAAGCAATACGCTCAATTTTCTTTTGAATGATATCCTGCGTTAGAATGATGTTCCTGCTTTCCATGGTTGCAAAAATAAGCAATTAGCCATTAGCAGTTAGCACTTAGCAAAAAAATCAAATACACTAAACCTTAACCCCTAACGGCTGATAGCTAAAAAAGACATAAATTAGGGAGTCAAATCTGAGCTAATGCGAATTGTACAAGAATTATTATTTGTGATCCTATTCGGAACAGCGGTATATCTTTTTGCCCAAAAGGCAAGCCGGATAAGGAAAAACATACTACTGGGGCGCGATAAAGACCTGAGCGACCATCCGGATCAACGTTGGAAAAACCTGCTGCTGCTGGCTTTTGGTCAGAAAAAAATGTTCCGTAACCCACTGGTAGCTGTACTGCACTTTTTCGTATATGCCGGATTCCTGATCATTAATATTGAAATACTGGAAATCATCCTGGATGGTATCCTGGGCACACATCGTTTATTCGTTCCCGTATTGGGCGCTGTTTACCCGGTGCTGATCGGCTTATTTGAAGTGCTCGCTGTACTGGTAATTACCGGATGCGCCATCTTCCTGGTACGCAGAAACATATTAAAGCTAAAACGCTTTATGAGCAAGGATCTTAACGGGTGGCCGCGTTCAGATGCCAACTATATCCTGATCACCGAAATTGTGCTGATGCTGCTGTTTCTCACCATGAACGCAGCCGATCAGGCATTACAGGCGAAAGGCGCCACGCATTACATAGCTACCGGCAACTTCTGGGTTTCAGGCATGTTTGCGCCCATGCTCAGCGGCATGTCCGATGGCTCACTGGAAGTACTGGAGCGCAGCTGCTGGTGGCTGCACATCGCCGGTGTACTCGCTTTCCTGAACTATCTCCCCTACTCCAAGCACCTGCATATTATCCTCGCATTTCCCAATGCATACTATGCCAGCCTGGAACCCAAAGGTGAAATGGAAAACATGCCTGCCGTACAACATGAAGTACAGCTGATGCTGCAACCGGAGCTGGCTGCCAACGCTCCGGCCTCCGATACTATGCCTAAGTTCGGCGCCAAAGATGTAATGGACCTCACCTGGAAAAACTTGCTGGACGCCTACAGCTGTACGGAATGCGGCCGTTGCACGGCTGCCTGCCCGGCCAATATCACCGGCAAGCTCCTGTCGCCCCGCAAAATAATGATGGATACCCGCGACCGCCTCGAAGAAGTAGGCCACAACATCAAAGCCAACGGCGGCGCCTTTAAAGATGATAACAAAGCCCTTTTACGCGATTATATTTTAGAAGAAGAACTGCGCGCCTGCACTACCTGCAACGCCTGCGTACAGGAATGCCCTGTAAGCATTAACCCGCTGGATATTATCCTCCAGCTGCGCCGCCACCTGGTAATGGAAGAATCCAGCGCCCCGGCAGAATGGACCGGCATGTTCAGCAACATCGAAAACAATATGGCCCCCTGGAAGTTCAGTATGGACGACCGGGATAAATGGACCGGAGAATAAAGATCATTAAGCATATAAAAAGAAGAAGCCGTCATAATTGACGGCTTCTTCTTTTTATGCAATAGGGACTCATTCATTAATTTGCTCTCACAATCACATCCTTCGGCGCTCCCGGAATACCATCCACTCTCTTCGTTGTTTCTCCGTTATGCCCCGTGCCTGTATTCAGGTAAAAAATACTGCCTCTCACACCTACCAGCAACTGGTTGCCGTTATCCAGCAGTTTCAGCATGGTAATGGTTTGACCGCTGAAAGAAGTGGCCATTTCTTTCACATCTTTATTCAATGGGTTATACCGGAATACTTTATCTCCCTGCGTGAAATAAAATACCCCCACCGGCGACTCGGCCCAAAGTGTGGTGGCATTGATCTTATCTGCAATCACCGGTTTCCTTTTTTCCAGCGCGTGGAAAACAGGATCGCCACCGGTTCTGAACTCCACGCCAAAGCGCAGTTCCCTGATCTGGCCAACACTGTCGCAGAAAGCATAACATTCGTTGTCTGAAAAACGACCCAGGTGCAACATATCCATCTTCAGGTTCTTAGGGGTAAATGCAGAATCTTTTACGATGTAGTTGGTATCAAGATAGTTGCCCCAGTCCATCCGCACCAGCTTCCGCTTCGTTTCCTCAAAGCCCACGAAATAACCCCGGTTATCAGGGTCGCTCGCAATAATGGCCGGAGACAGGCTATAGGTGCCGGAAAGCGGGATGCCCATAAAACCGTAATAGGTGGCAAAAGGCGCCGTTTCTGTAGCGCCGCGGTATAACTTTTTGTTGATGATACCTACGGGCACACCAAGACTCGAAGGAATAAAAGTAGATACCTCCAGCAGCCCCGGATCGGAATAAAAATTCTTCGCCAGCGTTCTCAGCTTGCTCAGGTTATTAGGATCAATGTAAACGCCCCCCGTTTTAAAAGTAGCCCAGTAACCGGTAATAAGATTACCATAGTTGACATTTTTCATCATGGTTAGCTGCAATGCGCCACCAGGAAGGGTATCGTGATTAATATTGGTGTATACATCAGCTTGTACCGTACCATCTTCCTTAATAAAAGATATTTTGGATGCCGTTACATCATCACTCAACACCACTGTACCACGGGTAAAGGTAGCAGTACCATTAATCACAAATTTATAATAGTACTTCATGTCGGTAATACTATCATACACAATATACATCGCGGGATAGCGCGAGGCGCCCAAACCAAATACGATGCGCAGCTCCTGGCCGGTATAATCCTGCGTACCCATCTGGCCGGGAACGGAAATTTTCCACAATCCCTGGTACTTTGTATTGCCGGAGGCCAGCACCACCTTCGGGGATATGATAAAGCTATCCCCTACAACCGCCGTGTAAGCGGTATCCAGCCGGGTGATTATAGGTTCGGGAACCGGGTGATAATCGTAATTGCCTTTGTCTTTATAGCAGGCGGTAAATAATACCAGGATGCCAATGATATATAGAAATACATGTTTCATGTGTATAGGTTTTTGTTATTGTGGTACAATCCTGTTCCCGTTTTCGTCATGGAAATAATACCTGCCGTCGGCCGCACTGTATTCGAGCGGGTATTTTTTATTAAGATTACCGGTGTTATAGAAATAATAAGTACCGTTTGGTTCCTGTCCTATCGCATAACCCTTATCCTTATAATCAACGGTGCGGGCAATGGGATCCATCATAAATGCACGGAACTGCCGCAGGTAAAACAATGTTTTGGGAGTGGATTGCCAGTCGGAATTATCCAGTTGTAACTCCGTAGTGCCGGAGGTACGGATAAACAGTTCATGCTTCACCCGGGAATAAACACCGAGGTCGCCTTCCCATACTACCCACCACAACGGCTGTTCCAGCCGGTTTGAGAAAGTAATCTTGGCGGTATCGTAAGAAGGGAAGTCATTGCTAAATGCGGAGGAAGCACTGATCTTCAGTTTAATCACCACAGAGGTGTCCAGCAACAGCGGATCACTTCCGTAAATGATCAGCGGCAGATACGCCTTACCTGAATCGGCCGGGATCTTATACGCTGTGTCCAGCGCTTTGTAATGCAATCCGGCGGTGGCGGTGGAGCCATTGGCAACTACGGTTGCTTTAAACCACCTGTCGTACGGCACCCGCTCGCCGGAAATCCTTACCGGTAGTAAAAGGGTGTCTATAGATATTTCCGGGAAGAGGGCAAAGGAATAAAAGAAGCTGTCTACCCTGGTGCTCTTTACATCATCTGTAAAATCAAAATAAACATTACTGTTCTCACGGAACACCAGATCATCCTGCTTTTTGCATGCTATCAGCAGGATCCAGCTGAACATGCTTATCGCTGTTATCTTTTTCATGTGCTATATTTTATCGGTTACCGTATGCGATTTCATCATCAGGAAGCGGCAGTACAAACACGCCATCGGAGGCTGCCACCGGCTTGCCGCCTAATCCCAGTATGGGTCTGTTTAAGCGTTTGTACATGTAGAACAGCTGTCCTTCCCCGTACAATTCTTTGCGCGCTTCTTTCAGCAGTTCGGTATAAAAGCTGTTGGCATCAGCGGGACCACTGTATGGCCCGATACCGCGGTACAGTCGTACTTCATTGAAATATGCCCAGGCTTTATCCGGAGCCGTAGCGAAAGTGCATTCCGCCGCGATGTAATAAATTTCACTGAGCCGCAACGCAGGTCCCATCAGGTAATGAAGATTATCATCCGTGCGCTTGTACTTTTCCAGTTGCAGGTAAGTAGTACTGTTTACGGATTGCTCGCTGAACCACTGTTTAAATCGGAAGTCCTCCCCGCCTATTCCGGCTACTTCATAAATGTTTTTGCCTTCTGTGCTGGAAATAAACAATCCTTGTCCGTTACCTTTCCGGAACTGGTCGTTCATGGCATCTTTCCGGTTGGGCATATAATAGCCAAAGATGAGTTCCTTATACAGGATCCTGTCTTTCTTTGCATCGTTGCCATTCATGAAATCCTCCTGGCGGGTCCAGGGGAATTTCTTTGCATTAATAATTTCCAGGGCATTCTGTAACGCGTGTACCTGGTCATTTTTATAGAGATATACCCTGGCCAGTTCACCGCATACTGCATAATAATTTAAACGGTGACGGCGCTGCTGTACAAACATTTCCCCGTTGCCTTCTGTACTGGAATCCCTGATCATATATCCTACTTTATAACCTGCATTCAAGATCGGGTCCACGCCACGCAATATTTCTTTTGCTGCGGTGAGATCTTTGATCACAGAATCCAGCAAGGCTGTTACAGTTTGCATAGGGGCAGCATCTTTGGAAAACTCCGTTACATAAGGCACGCCCTGTGCGGCCGGCTTGCTGGCAAAGGAAGGGGCAAACAGGCGGAGCGCATCAAAATGGCACCAGGCCCGCATTGCCAGCGATTCTCCTTTAATGAGACCGTAGTTAACACCCGACAGGATACTTTTTTGCTGGTCTACTTTAGCAAGAATTAAATTGCTGTTGGCAATCACTTCATACAATCTTTGCCAGATCTTATCTTTCCTGCCTATCAGGCTTTTATCTTTATAGTTATAGATAGCAGCCTGCCGGTAACCACCTCCATCAATAACAGGAATAGCATAGTTTTGCGCCAGTACATCCGGCAAACCACCCATCAGTTCCTTGCCATAGATCTCTTCATTCAAACACAGGCTGTAAAGGCCATTCAGGGCATCTTTAAAGCCATCTTCGGTTTTGAACAGCTCATCCCCGGATACTTCCGAAATCGGTTTTATATCCAGCCATTTGCTGCAGGAGGTAGTGAGTAATAAAATGAGGACTAAATACTTCTTCATATATAATGATTTTAGAACCTTGTTTGAAGTGAAAAAGTGAAGCTCCTGGCAAACGGGTAGTCAATACCTCTTTCTGCCTCTACGGTAGACCAGTAGCCGATATCATTCATGTTAAGCGAAAAACGGAGGCTTCTCATCTTCAAACGGTTGTAGAATGCTGCGGGCGCTTCATAAGAGAGGTACAGCGATTTAAATTCCAGCCTGTTTTCTTTTTGTACAAAACGGGAAGAGGCCCTGGTCATTGACTGATCAGCAATGTTTTTGTAGAAAGTAACATCGCCCGGTTGCTTCCACCTGTCAGTTAACACGCGGGAGTCTACGTTAAATCTCGGGTCTGCATTTTCCACGCGGTCCAGCAGCGTCTGGTTGTAGTAGTCGCCGCCAAACTTAGTGTAGAAGCTCACTTCCAGCATCCAGCTTTTATACACTACATTACCGCCGAAGAACCCTTCCAGCTTGGGTGTCTGATCTCCTACCGGCACGGTATTCTTCACATCGTATACGTAGGTTTTGGTACCATCGGGATTCAGGAAAATTTCCTTGCCATTTTCAGGATCAATCCCCAGCGATCTTACCGCGTAAATGGTATTCATGGATTGTCCTTCTTTGTAACGCAGCAGCGATAAAGATTTCAGTTCATCTTTTTCATTCTGTTGTTTATCGATATCATCGTTATAGGCTTTCAGCGCATTGGATATTTTGGTGATCACGTTGGTGTTATGCACCATGTTTACCCAGAGGTTTGCAGACATATCGCGGTTACGGTATACGTTTCCACGGATGTTAAACTCATATCCCTTATTCACCATTTCTCCCAGGTTCTCTTTATACTGGTAAAAGCCGGTGGAAGGCGCTACGTTGATATCTGCCAGCAGATCTTTTGTGCGTTTATAATAATAGCGGGGCGCTACATATAACCGGTCGTGGAACAGGCCCAGTTCTGCACCCAGGTCGTAGTTTTGTGTGCGCTGCCATTTCAGGTTGGAGTTGCCATACGCTTTAAAGTGCGCACCTACGCCGGTAGAGTACCAGTCGCCGGTATAGTATTCATAAGTAGTATTGGATAAATAGGCCGGAAAAGATACTTCACCCGTTAAACCGGTAGTGGCTCTCAGTTTCAGCTGCGATACAATGGTGTTACGCAGAAACTTTTCGTTGTGCAGGTTCCATCCGAGTCCGTACGACCAGAAAGGCGCCATGCGTGCGTCTACCCCGAATTTAGAAGATCCGTCTACCCGCAGGGTAGCATCCATCAGCAGGCGGTTCTGGTAGGAGTAGTTAATACTTGCCAAAGCGCCGGCCAGTCTTTCTTCATACGTTTCGCCGGTAGGCGCTTTGTCTCTTTCGTATGTTCTGGCAAAGGTGATATCAGTAAACCGGTCGTTCGTAAACCCTTGCGCTTTAAAGGTTTTCAGGGAGTTTTTAGCTTCCTGCATATTTAAACCGAGTGAGGAGTTAAAGAAGTGGTCGCCTATTCCTTTGTTGTAATTCAATACCAGGTTACCATTGTACTGTATCTCATCACGAACACCGAAAGTGTAGGTACCACGGTCTTTCAGGTCATCGCCGGTTTTATCAAAGAACTCGTTGCTATAGGGAGACACGAACTGATCGCCGGTAGAGCGGCGTTTGGTTAAACTCAGATCACCGCGGAGTCTCAACGTATTCGTGATATTATATTCCGCAGAAAATGCGTCTGTAAACTCCAGGTATTCAGATTTGTTGAAGCTGGCCAATGTGGCTTCATACATGGGATTCAGCACGGTGTTGAGTTTCATGCCATTGGTCTGGTAATCGGGTACATTCCATTTATCCAGTTCCCGCAGCAGTCTGCCGGTAGAATCAGTTTTAGGAAAATAGGGGTTCATGCGGGCATAGGTGGAAAACTCGCCGTATGGGGATTCCCGGCCGTTTACCTGTGAAATAGTGAACTGGTTGCGGAAAAGTATCTTGTTATCCTTCAGGTTGTATTGCAGGTTGGTAGCAAGACTGTAACGGTCGCGTCCTGATCCTTTCATCACCCCTGCATTGGTTTGATAACGGCCATCGATAATATATTTGAGCGACTGTGAGCCTCCTTCCAGCGTAACGGAATGTTTGTGACCCAGATCGGTGCCGAGCGGCTGGGACAGCCAGTAGGTGTTTACGCCGGCCAGTACATTCCTGCGTTTGGCGTAGTACTGCATTTGCAGTTCATCGCGCCCCTGTCCTAATGCGTTTTCGTATACCCCTGACAGTTTCTCGTATTCCAGTTTCTGCTCACCGTTGAGCAGGTGGTATGCCGTGAGGTCTGGTGTGGTGACGTTCAGTTCATAGCCATAGGTGAGCGACAGCTTGCCTTCCTTTGGAGGGCGGGTAGTGATCACCAGTACGCCATTGGCGGCACGGGAGCCGTATACCGCGGTGGCTGCCGCGTCTTTCAGCAGGGTTACCGCCGCAATCCTGTTGGGATCGAGGTCGTATACCGACTGTACCGGAACGGGGTAACCATCAATCACAAACAGTGGCAGGTTGGGTGTGCTGTTGATCTGGTTGCGGGTGAGTTCCGTGGTTTTGCCGGTGGGCAATGCGGTGGTGCCTCTTACATTGATGTTGGGCAGGGCATTGGGGTTTGATCCGGAGAAGTTGTTCTCCACGAGTTTAAAAGAAGGATCGAAAGATTGAATACTGGCCAGTATATTCTGAGGGTTGAATCGTTTTAGCTCTTCTCCCGTAATAGTAATAGCTGATCCGGTGAAATTATCTTTCTTGATATTCTGATAACCGTTTACTACCACGTCTTTCAGCGACTGCATATCGGTAAGCAGGGTAACGGAAATGGATGTACGCTTTCCTGTTTTTATTTCCTGTGTTTTATAGCCGATGTAGCTGAATACCAGTATGGCGTTATCGGGAACATCTCTCAGCTCAAAGCGGCCGTCTGCATTGGTTTGCACGCCATTGCGGGTACCTTTCACCACAATGGTTACGCCAGGGATGGGCACGCCGTCTTCCTGTGTCACCTGTCCTTTCACCGGCGGACGCACGGGTATTTCCTGTACCGGCGCCGGGGCGGCGGTTACCACAGCTGCTACAGGGACTGGAACAGGTGTTTGTTGTTTGGGAGCGGGAGCCGTTTGCTGCGGCGGATCTTTCCGGAAAATGATATAATTATCTGCGCCGGCTTCTTCTACCTCCAGGTTCAGTGGTTGCAATAAACGTTGCAGGTAAGCCTGCATTTTAATAGCTGCTGCTTTTGGCGAAGGAACCGTTGCTTTCAGGTCTTTGATGGTGTTGCCCGTATAGTTAATACGTATTTTATACCGGTCTTCCAGTATCGCAATGACCTCCTTCAGGGGAAGTGGTTGCTGCTGTGTAACCGGACGGGTAGTGGCGTACAATACATCATGTTGACGGTGCAAAGGCGCCGCTGTAGCCGGCGACACACAAAGCTGTATCAGCAGGGCCATAGCCATGCTTCCGCCAACACGCCTGGCGTAAAATTCTATCATAGCAATAGATTAGGTTGGTTGAATAATTGTTACCTCGTTATTATGGTTGATTATAATTTCATCGGTGCATAAGTCACCCTCCCGGATGCGGCGGGTAAGGCATTGTTTATTATGTCAGTTCAAATACTATTGTTGGTTGATCCTGTATGTATGGGCGCCCGTTTTTGTAACGGTAACCTGTAACGACCTGGATAATGTCCTGAAAAATACTTCTACATTATCTGTAGGTACTGTTCCTGTAAATGTTTGCCTGCCCAGGCTTTCCTCCTGGAGCTCAATAGTGATGCCCAGGTTATCCTGCAGGGATTTGATTACCTCCGTAATTGGCGTATCTGTAAATAATAGCTTTTTACTTTGCCAGGAAGAATATACTTCCGGGTCTACTTTTTTATTGGTCAGCTCATTGGTGGTAGCTGAGTAAGTGATCATGTCGCCGGGCTTCATGATGATAGGTGCTGCGGTATCGCTTCCGCGGGGGCGCAGCGCCAGTTTCACCACGCCGTTGTTCAGTACTACCTGTGTTTGCACCCGCCGGGTGTTAACGTTAAAAGCGGTACCCGTTACCTGCACATCCATGTCGCGCGTATGCACTATGAACCGCTGATTATTGCGTTTATGCGTTACTGTGAAAAATGCTTCTCCCTCAATCCATACTTCGCGGGCATCTTTCGCATTCCATTTATCCGCGTATCTCACCGATGAATTCACATTGAGCCGGATCTCTGAGCTATCGGGCAACAGGATGGTTTTCAGTTCCCCCATCGCAGTAGCCTGATGCACTTCCCCGCCCGTGAACAGGAAAAAAGCGGCGGCATATAATACGGCAATACCCGCCAGCACTGCGGCATAAGGCAGCCATCTCCTGTTTTTTATGGTATTCATTACCGGCTGCAGGGCAAAGATGCCCGGTTTGCCGGATCTTTCTGTTTTATCGATGGTTTGCACAATGCGGTTCCAGGTATCGGGTGCTGCGGCGGCATCAGGCACCCAGGTGGGAGCGCCTATTACCTGCAGCCATTGCCTGGCCTGCATTACGTCTTCACGCTTATCCGGATTACTGCCTATCCATTCTTCCCAGAAAGCGGCGGCTGTGGCGTCGTTATCCAGCACCCAGCTCCGGAAAGAAGGTTCCTGCAAAAAATCTGAAATAGTGAATTCCCTGAATCTCATCTTCAATACTTATAGTGTAAAGTAAACCGGTGTTAAAATCTTAGCGTTCCGGCGCCACTTTTTTTTATTTTTTTTCCGCTGTCTTTCAATTGTCTGTTAAACACTCATTAAAATGGCCATAACAAAAAGAGTGTAACCAGTTTATCGCTGTGCTTTTTCAGGAAGCGCAATGCCTGCGACAGCAGCACATACGTGGCGTTCACGCTGAGCGACATCAGCGCGGCGGCTTCTTTTGTATCCAGGCCCTGGAAATAACGCAGGTGCAATACCTCCTGCTGCCGCCGTGGCAACTGGTTGATCACTTTTACCAGCTTCTGCTGCTGCTCCCTTTCCGACTCCCGCCCCATGATGATCTGTTCCGGGTTGGTGCTGAAATCGGCTCTGTCCATCGACTGATCAAACATACTGGGAACATACAGGGGCTTCAGGCTGCGGAGAATATTCCTTTTAAGACTGGCCAGCAGGTAAAAGCGGATGGTATCAGTAATGGATAAACGCTCCCGGCTGAACCAGAGCGTCACAAAAAGATCGTGGATACAATCTTTTACGATAGTTTCATCTGCATGAATCTTCATTCCATAGTTGAACAGTGCGGGGAAATGCTGTGTATAGATGAAAGACAATGCATCCTTATCGCCTTCCACTACCTTGATCCATAGCTCCTTATCATTCAGGCTGGCGTACAATTCAGTTAGATTTAAAATTTGTGCGGTTCTGTTTTTTATCTTTATATTCAATTCGTCTTAAAGATATAAACAGTAATAATAGTAAGCAAGTGTCGAAATTTAAAGGATACACCAGAATTTTAGACAGTTGCATGACTTTTCGGCTTTTCATTTGATTGCATGCAATCATTTTCGGTATTAATTTAAAATAACAAGAATGCATATTAAGACAATGGCAGAATATGCCGCAAACGGAGAAACCCCGGAAGTGCTGTTCTGGGTGGGATGTGCAGGAAGTTTTGATCAGCGTGCCCAGAAAATAACCCGGGCATTTGCTACTATCCTTGAGAAAGTGGGCGTCCGTTTTGCCATTTTGGGAAAAGAAGAAAGCTGCACCGGGGATCCGGCAAGAAGAGCGGGAAATGAGTTTATTTTCCAGATGATGGCGCAGAATAATATCCAGCTGCTGAATATGTATGAGGTAAAGAAGATTGTTACTGCCTGCCCGCATTGTTTTAATACACTGAAAAATGAATATCCCACACTGGGAGGCAACTACGAAGTAATACATCATACCACCTTTCTCCAGTCGCTGATTGATGAAGGAAAAATAAAGATGCAGGAAGGCGGCACCTTCAAAGGCAAAAAAATTACTTATCATGATTCCTGCTACCTGGGCCGCGCCAATAATATATATGAAGCGCCCCGCAAGGTATTGGAAACACTGGATGCCGAACTCGTGGAAATGAAGCGCTGCAAAAGCAAAGGTCTTTGTTGCGGAGCCGGTGGCGCGCAGATGTTTAAAGAAGAAGAAAAAGGCGCCACCCGTATTAACTTTGAGCGCGGACATGAGGCTGTAGCTACCGGGGCTGCAGTAATCGCCACCAACTGTCCTTTTTGTATGACGATGCTCACCGATGGCGTAAAAGACGCCGGCAAGGAAGAATCCGTAAAGGTGCTGGATATCGCAGAACTGATCGCAGAGAGCATGAAATGAATCCATTTACCTAAATTTGTGTTATGAACACCAGCAACATCTTCCCTTCAGGCTTTTCTCCCGCCTCCAGGGTTTGGATATACCAGAGCAACAGACCATTCAATGAACAGGAGATACTGGAAATTAACGAGCAGCTGCATCAGTTCACAGCCCAGTGGAACGCCCACGGCGCTCCCGTAAAAGGCTGGGGACAGGTAGTGTTGAACCAGGTGATCGTATTGATGGCAGATGAATCGCAGACCACCGTAAGTGGCTGCAGTACAGATAGTTCCGTTCGCATTATCAAAAGTATAGAGCAACAGTACAGCGTAAATATGTTCGACCGCCTCCTGCTCGGCTTCATCGTAAAAGATAAAGTAGAGCTATTGCCTATGGCCCAGGTCGCCTATGCACTGGAGAAAGGTTATATCGATGAAAACACCATCTACCTGAATAATACCGTACTCACGAAGCAGGAACTGGATACCCAATGGCTGCAGCCGCTGAAAAACAGCTGGATTGCGAAGAAGCTGGGGGTAAAAACCGCGTAACCTCCGTCCCGCGGGCGTTAGCGCTTCAAGTCCACCTTTCCTTCGGGGATACTTCGTGGATACGCCGGGTATAAGGCATACACCATTAGCTGTTTCCGGATCATTAATGTCCTTTTATATAGGAAAGCACATTAATCATCCGGAAATACTATTTTCTGCCATTCTGTCATTTTGTTATTTTTATTACCTATTTTTGCCTTCCAAAATTTTTGTCAGGATGCTTGATCTGGATACCAAAGTGCATGATGAAAGTCGCCAGGGAGAAGCTTTTGCTCCTGCAACGACTGGCACCCAAACATATACTAAAAAATTCTACATAGAAAGCTATGGTTGTGCAATGAATTTCAACGATAGTGAAATTGTTGCCTCCATCCTGGGCGAGGAAGGCTATGGCCCCACCCGCAACGCGGAAGAAGCCAGCCTGATACTGCTCAACACCTGCTCTATCCGCGATAAAGCGGAACAAACCGTACGTAAACGTCTTACCGAATTCAAAAAAATAAAACAGCAAACCCCCGGCATGCTGGTGGGTGTTTTAGGCTGTATGGCCGAACGCATCAAAGGTAAACTGCTGGAAGAAGAGAAACTGGTAGACCTGGTGGTAGGTCCGGATGCCTACCGCAGCCTCCCTGCGCTGATCGCAGAAGCAGGTACCGGTCAGAAGTCGGTGAATGTATTGCTGAGCCGTGAAGAAACTTACGGGGATATCAGCCCGGTACGACTGGACAACAACGGGGTTACTTCCTTTGTATCCATCATGCGGGGATGTAATAATATGTGTTCCTTCTGCGTGGTGCCTTTTACCCGTGGCCGTGAACGCAGCCGCGATGCCTACTCTATTGTCAGGGAAGCGGAAGACCTCTTTGCCAATGGCTACCGCGAAGTAACACTCCTGGGCCAGAACGTGGACTCCTACTACTGGACCAGCAACGACGGCAGCGAAACCATCACCTTCGCCATGCTGCTGGAAAAAGTAGCGCTCATCAATCCTTTGCTGCGCGTACGTTTCAGCACCTCCCATCCAAAAGACATTACAGATGAAGTACTCTTCACCATGCTGAAGTACGATAACATCTGCAACTATATTCACCTGCCCGTGCAAAGCGGCAGCTCACGCATATTGCAGCTCATGAACCGTACGTATACCCGTGAATGGTATATCAAAAAGGTGGACCGCATCCGTGAACTGATCCCCGACTGTGGCTTGTCGACCGACGTGATCACCGGATTCTGTACCGAAACAGAAGAAGATCACCAGGAAACGCTCAGTCTTATGCGCTATGCCCGCTACGACCTGTCTTATATGTACTTCTACTCCGAACGTCCGGGTACACTGGCGGAACGCCGGTATACAGATGATGTTCCGGAAGAAGTAAAGAAAAGAAGACTGGCAGAAGTAGTGGCGCTGCACCGCGACATTTCGCAGGAAAACATGCTGAAAGAAGTAGGCCGGACTTTCAAAGTATTGGTGGAAGGCACTTCCAAACGCTCTGATGAGCAACTTTTTGGCCGTAATGATCAGAACAAGGTAATCGTGTTTCCAAAAGAAAATTTTAAAAAGGGCGATTACGTTATGGTTAAAGTGGAAAGCTGCACATCAGGTACTTTGATCGGGAAAGCAGTAGTTTAGCAATAAATAATTGATAGTATGATAAATCCGATTATTTCCAGTCACCTGGAAGAGATAAAAGATACTTGTAATAAGCATCATGTAAAATATCTCTTCCTGATAGGCTCCGCAGCCAGGAATACCATGCACTCAGAGAGTGATGTGGATTTATTATACTCCTTCAAGGAAAAAGAAATACCCGGCGATCAGTACGCCGACAATTTCTTTGACCTGAAAAACTCACTTGAAAATATTTTGAAGATCAAAGTGGATCTTGTCGCGCAGGATTATCTCCGGAACCCCTACTTCATTAAGGCTATTAATAAAGATAAGACCCTGGTTTATGAAGGATAAGTCAGTAGAAAAATACATGTATGATGTGATTGATTCTATCAATGCCATACAGGTATTCACTAAAGATGCGACAGATTTCGACTCCTTTGTATCTTCCAGGCTATTGACCAGTGCTATTGAAAGGGAATTACAGATAATAGGGGAAGCCGTTATTTGCGCACTGAAAATAAAAGCCGATCTGAATATCAGTGAGGTACAAAAAATAAAAGCAACCAGGAACATCATTGTTCATGACTATGACGGGATTAATTACAGGATTCTGTGGGATATCGTCAATAATCATCTTCCCATTTTAAAAACGGAAGCTGAAGCTATTTTAAACCATCAAACATATGAATAACCGCTTATGGACATACAGGCTATAAAAAACAGGTTTGGCATTATTGGTAGTAGTCCTGCACTCAATTACGCTTTGCAGGTGGCTGTTCAGGTAGCCAATACCGATCTCACGGTACTCATTAACGGTGAAAGTGGTGTTGGTAAAGAGGTTTTTTCACAGATCATTCATGCCCTGAGCGCACGTAAACATAATCCATTTATCGCCGTTAACTGCGGCGCTATCCCTGAAGGCACCATCGACTCCGAGCTTTTCGGCCACGAGAAGGGATCGTTTACCGGCGCGGTAGACAGCCGTAAGGGTTACTTTGAAACCGTTAACGGCGGCACTATTTTCCTCGATGAAATTGGGGAGATGCCAATGGGTACACAGGCGCGGCTGCTCCGTGTGCTGGAAACCGGTGAATATATCCGCGTGGGTTCCTCCAAAGTACAGAAAACAGATGTGCGGGTAGTAGCCGCCACCAACCGTGATCTGCTGGAACGCACCCAACAGGGCAAATTCCGCGAGGATCTTTACTACAGGCTCAACACAGTACCCATCCGGGTACCTGCGCTCCGCGACCGTAAAGAAGATATTCCCTTACTGTTCAGAAAATTCTCGGTAGACTTCTCCGAAAAATATAAAACCCCCTCGATACAACTGGATGAAGAAGCCCGTAATATCCTGGTGAACTATCCCTGGAGAGGTAATATCCGTGAACTGAAAAATATTGCAGAACAAATTTCCGTTCTATCTTCAGATAAGCTGGTAACTGCCAATGACCTGAAAAGGTTCCTGCCCGATCAACCGGAGGTAAACCGCCTGCCTATGCTGGCAGCCCCGCAACAGAACAGCGATTTTAACAGTGAAAGGGATATCCTGTACAAGCTTTTCTTCGATATGAAGAAAGATGTGACAGAAGTAAAGAAAATGTTCTTCGACATCCTGCAAAATCCGAATATGGCCCATGCCGCCGAGTATCATGCCGATAATCACGTGCTGCACAGCTATCCCGGCGCTGCAGAAATGAATACGCCTCCCGGCGCAGGACTGGGACCGGCGCAACAGCCCATTATCCTGCCGGATAATAAAATTGATCATCACGAAGAAGTAGAAGAAACATTATCTATTGCCGACAAAGAGAAAGAGCTCATTGTGAAAGCACTGAAAAAGCACAAAGGCAAACGTAAGGATGCCGCGCTGGACCTCGGTATTTCCGAAAGAACGCTTTACCGCAAACTCAAAGAATATAATATCGCTGAATAAACGAATCTTAATTTTAGCACCACAATGATCCGCAATATCAAAGTATTTATAGCCGTCGGCATAATGGCAATATTGGCAGGTTGCAGCGTAAAGTACTCTACCACCGGCGCCAGTATAGAACCGGGAGCCACCACCGTGAACGTACGCTTTATTGAAAACAGGGCGCCTATCAATAACCCCACTTTAAGCCAGAAGCTGACGATGAAACTGCGTGATAAAATCACTTCACAAACCCGTCTTACACAGGTGAACGAAACAGAACCCCGCGCCGATTATGAGTTCAAAGCCACCATTACCGGCTACTCCTTTTCCAATGCGGCGGTAACCAACGTTGACCAGGCAGCTACTTCCAGGCTCAATGTTACCGTAAACGTTACTTTCATTAAAAGAATAGGCGATAAAAAAGGCTTTACCCAATCCTTTTCCCGTTCCGCAGAGTTCCCGGCCACGCAATTGCCCAGCACCGTGGAAAACAATCTGCTGGAAAGCAATATTATTCCAGGTATCACAGATGATATCTTCAACAGGGCTTTTGCAAACTGGTAGTGTGTAATCATTAATTTATTACATTAGCAACCTATGACGGCAAACAGGATTATAGCACATGTGTTTCTACAACCCTCCCTGGAGTTGGTAAATGAAGCTGCAATGGAGCAACTGGTAGCGGATCACCCATATTTTTCCGCAGCCCGCCTCCTGCTGGCAAGAAAAGTATACCAGCAAACCGGCAATCTTCATCACCCTGCTGTAAAAAAAGCGCTCCTGTATTCAGATCAGCATCACTATGCTTATCAGCTGATTACAGCAGAACAGGTGTTACAGGAGGTAGAAAACCGCGTGGCCGCCATTATTCCGGAAGATGCACTTCCGGAAATAGAAACTATTCCTGAACCAGCGGAACAAGAGGTAGTTATTCCAGATCCGGAAGAACAGGAAGTGATGGAAGAACCGGTAACCATTCCTGAACCGGAAGAAGAAGAAGAAAATATAGCATTGGCATCAGTAACAGAAACAGCACATACACCGGAATATCATACTACCGCCCCGGAAACGGAAGCGTCCATAGCCATCGCAGATTTTGAACCCGGAGGCGCCAGTCATACCATGGAAGTACTACCCCCACCGGTAGTGATGCCGGCCGCTACAAACGGGCAGGATCATGTGGATCATGTGGAGGCTGCAAACGAAGAGGAGGAATCAACTTCCTCCGGGCCTATTAAGATATTCCCAATGGCAGCAGCCGAAGAAGAAACGGAGCTGATCTTTCAACCTTTATACACGGACGATTATTTTGCTTACAAAAGGCTCAAACATCCTGAAGAAGCAGATGATTTAAACGAACAGGGAGCGGCAGAAATGAAGAGTTTTACCTCCTGGTTACGGCAAATGAAGGACAATTTTGCCGGGAAAACCAGCAAAGACTGGTATCACCAGCAATTACACCGGATGTATGAAGAAGACGAAGAACCGGAAGTTTCTGAAACAGTGGAAAAAATGGCGATGGACTCCATCGTATTCAACAACGATATCGTTTCTGAAACCCTGGCTGAAATCTGGGTACGTCAGCAGCAGTATGGCAACGCGATTAAGATATATCAAAAATTAAGTTTGCTTAATCCCGACAAAAACGCTTATTTTGCGCAGAAGATATTAGACTTAAAGTCAAAAACAGATAAAAATAAACAGTAATTTCTATGTTGATAATTTTTGGTATCCTGATCATATTAGCCTGTGTGTTGTTGGGCTTTTTCGTGCTGATCCAGAACCCAAAAGGTGGCGGACTCTCCGGCAACCTCGGTGGTGTTGGAAATCAGGTGATTGGGGTGCGTCAGACAACTGACGTATTGGAAAAAGGTACCTGGATACTGGCGGCACTGATTGCCATCTTGTGCCTGACTGCTCCTTTCTTTATTGGTAAAGGCAGCAAAGTTCAGCAGGTAGCACCTAGTGCAGTGGAAAAAGCATCCGCAGGACAGCCAATTGCGCCTCCGGCACAGTCAACTCCGTTACCAGGTACTACACCTGCTCCGGCGCCGGCTCCCGCTCCCAACAAGTAATTAACACTATCGGAATAATAATATTTGAAACCTCGCCGTTAAAAGCGAGGTTTTTTTTAATGGCATCCGGCGGAGTAATTGAAAAACCTGACTGATCACGCCTTTGCCCACTTGTAACTTCCAACACTATCTATGGCGAAGAAAAGCAAACAATCCAGCGCAAAATCTGTCTGGATAAGACGGATACTGGTCATTGCCGGCTGTTTGGCAGCCGGTGCACTGGTATATACCTCTTACCGCGTATTTGGCCCCAATACCAAACCCTTCGGCGACAGCAAGTACTTTTATGTGCGCACCAACAGCACCTATGCTGCTGTACTCGACGGACTGGAAGAACAAGGCATTATCCGCAACCGCAACAGCTTTAACTGGGTAGCGGAAAAACTGGACTATCCCAACCGCGTAAAAGCAGGACGCTATAAAATTACCCGCGGCATGAGCAACTTCGACATTGCCCGAATGCTCCGCTCCGGAAAACAAACGCCGGTAGTACTCGTCATTAATAAACTCCGCACTAAAAACGATTTCGTCAGGAAAATCTCCAACAACCTGGAAGCAGATTCCACTGTAATGCGCTCCCTGATGAACGACCCGGTATACCTCCGCCAGTTTGGCCTGGACACCAACACCGTAATGTGCGCCATCATCCCCAATACTTTTGAGTTTTACTGGAATACCGGCGCAGAAGCCGTATTTAAAAAGATCGAAAAAGAACGGGAAGAATTCTGGACGCCGGAAAGAAAAGAAAAAGCTGCTAAACTGGGACTCTCCGCCAATGAAGTAACCATTCTCGGCTCCATTGTAGAAGAGGAAACCAATAAAAACGATGAAAAACCAATAGTGGCCAGCGTATACCTTAACCGCTACCGGAAAGGCATGCGCCTCCAGGCAGATCCTACCGTGAAGTTTGCACTGCAGGACTTCGGACTGAAAAGGATCCGGGAAAATCATACCCTCTTCGATTCTCCGTATAACACTTACCGTTATGCAGGATTGCCTCCGGGACCAATTTGTACCCCCTCGGAAAAAACTTTAAATGCCGTGTTGAATACTCCGGAAACAGATTACCTTTATTTTTGTGCCAGAGCCGACTTCTCCGGCTATCATGCTTTCGCAGCCACCTATGCCGAGCACCTGATAAACGCAAGAAAATACCAGGCAGAACTGAATAAAAGAGGATTCTAAATAAAATAACAAATTTGGCCTTCAGACCCGAAAACATCATCTTCCGTTCAAAACCCTACCGCCGGCTGGTGGAAAGGACTAAAACACTGATCCTTCCCGGGTTTGAAGGCATCCCATTATACGACGTACTAAAACATTTCGGGCAGGAAACCAAAAGCCGGGGACTGGGCGACCGCGCCAGGGCCATTTCCTTTAACTTCCTCCTGGCCATCCCGCCGTTTTTCATCTTCCTGTTCACATTGGTACCCTACATCCCGGTACAAAACATAGAGCCCACCCTCTACGACCTGGCAGAAGATCTTACCCCCAACTACAACACCTACATGATTGTGCGGGGAATGATCCACGACTTCCTCTACACACACCGCAACGGATTGCTTTCTATCGCCTTCCTGATGGGATTCTTCTATTCCTCCAACGGCGTAATGGGCATCCTCCGTTCCTTCAGCAAAATACAGGGCGCCGGCTTCCGGAAAAGAAAGTGGTGGCAAAACAGGCTGATAGCCCTGCAACTTACTGCTATCCTGGTTCTCCTGCTGCTCATTACCGTTGCCCTTATCATTGCACAGGGAGCTACCCTCCGCTGGCTATTTAATATTATTGGCATCCACAGTACACTATTGCGGAACGTGATCGATATAGCCCGGTGGGTGCTGATCATTATGCTTTTTTACTCGGTTAACGCAGTGCTGTACCGCATTGGCGCCGCTACCACCACCCGCTGGAAATTTATCACCGCCGGCGCCGCCGTAGCCACCATATGCATGATCCTCGTTACCGTTGGGTTTTCCTGGTTCGTAAATAATTTTGGCAACTACAATAAAATTTATGGCTCCATCGGTACCATCCTCGTACTCATGCTGTGGGTGTTCTTCAATTCCTTTATCCTCCTGGTTGGCTTTGAACTGAATGCCAGTATCAGAACCGTCAGCGACGCAAGAAAAAAAGAATCCCTGCCCGCATAATACACATTATCAATTCGTTCTTTTATTACCTGACAAATATTTCTATCTTATTATTTTTTATTATATCTTAAACGATTATTTGCCTGAAAAAAAGGCAAGAATATCCTGTAGCATTTTACTATATTTAGTCAGGACCTGAAAACCATTTGCTATGATTAAGGCCACCTTTTATTTATCCTGCTGTACTATTTTACTTTCTTCCTTTCATCCAACCCGGGAAGTTCCCCTGGAACCAGGATCTCCCTTACCAAAATCAGAAGTTGCCTGTACCGATATTTCCGGAAAAGAGATTTCATTGGCCACCGCAAAAGGCACAAACGGGTTACTGGTCATCTTTGGCAGTAATCAGTGTCCGTACATGCTGCGTAACCAGGAGCGGCTGCGTAACATCTGCCAGTATGCTTCAAAAAACAAGATCGGCGTAATTATGGTGAACTCCAATGAAGCCGCGCGTACCGGCAGTGAATCCTTTGCCGCCATGAAGCAGTATGCATCCTCACAGCAATTCAGCTGGTATTATGTGGTAGATAGAAATGCGGTGCTGGCCAATGCTTTCGATGCCAATCATACACCCGAATGCTTCCTGTTTGATAAAAACAGCCGGCTTGCTTATAAGGGAGGAATTGATGATAGTCCGGGTAACGCGGATGCCGTAAAAACGCGCCTCCTGCAAAATGCCATCAATGAAATGCTGGCTGGTAAACCCGTTAGCATCAACACCTCCCATAGCCTGGGATGTAATATAAAAAGGAACCTTTAAACTATTGTCCTACCAGGAAAACTGCATTACTGAACAACAGTTTGCCATTTTCCCAGAAACTTCTGAACAAAGGATTATCTGCAAGAATAATAACGGATCCGTTACCTATTTCTTTCACGCCAAACAACAGCCCGTCTTTCAACTGCTGCCGGGTAGATGCGCCCACAAAACCGGTGAGGTAACTGTCTTTCTTTAACACGCCCACATTCCAGCCGCCACTCTCAATAAACTCATACAAATGGGCATCCTGTTTCAGCGTATAATACAAAGCAGGATAGCCAAAAGCCAGCGGATGTGTAGTATCCAGCTGCACTTTATAAATAGCGCCGGGAATAAACTGTTTAATGCTTTCACGCTCCCTGTTGGCGTAAGGTTTCACCGCATCATACGGATGCGCTGCTACCGCTTTCTCTTTGGCGTCTTTATCTTTCTCTTCTTCTTTCTTCAGTTTAATACCCCATTCAGCGCCCGCTACCTGTGCTGCCGCACCTTCCAGCGCAATCAGTTTTCCACCGTTATTCACCCACTCTTTCAGCTTATCGGTAGCTGCTTTGTCTTCAAACATTTTATAATCGCCATCTGCTAAAATCAATACATCCGTACGGTCCCAGTTAATATCATCCACATTTCGTTCATCCACCACCGTTACAGGGAAGTCAAGCTGTTGTTCAAAGAAATGCCAGATCTCTCCCATGCCCAGTGAAGAGATGCCTCTTCCTGCCAGCAGGGTTACTTCCGGCTTGCGGATAAAGCGGATTTTATCAGAGCCAAAGTCCATTCCTTTATCCACAAAACCAGTGGCCACTGCTTCCAGTGAAATTTTAAAGTGATTGGCCTGCATGGTAATGAACCGGTCGAACTGATCCCCTTTAGCAGTATTGCCCGAGCGGGTAATGATAAGCGTGCCTGCCGGGAAATCCTTTCCCCCGGCGGTGAACGGTGTTTCTGTAAAGCGTACTTTAATATCGTTTTGCAGTAAAGCCGACAGGAATTTCACATCACGTACACTGTTCCACTTAGCCAGGTAAGCGTATGGTTGCTGTATCGATAACGTCGTGTTGTTACGCACCGCCGGTGCATCTGTTGCTGGTGTTAACGGCTGCTTCACCGCATAGGACGTTAGTCCGTAAGCATAAGGCAGCGCCCATGCAGTAATATCATAAGTAACTGAATCTGTTAAGTGAGATACCGGTTCAAACAATACCCGCAGCATATTGGAATGTGGCTGGTAGGCATTGATCACCAGGTCTTCCTTATCGATGGTAAACGTTTCTGTTTTACCCGTAAAATAATTGAACCCGCTGGCGCTGCCGGCATTGGCGCCAAAGCCAAACGCGATATTATTTTTGCGCAGCAGTTCTGCCAGTGTATTGAGCTTTTCCGTATTGCCGCCGGCTTTCACCACGTACGATTTATACCCGCCCTGTGGCGTTTTCTGCGCTGCTTCAAAATACTGTTTGTATTCGCTGATGATCTTCTCTGCCTGTTGGGATGCCACTTCCACGGTAGACATGCTGGTGGTGAAATGATGCGCAATACGGTCGGTGAGTGTAAGCGTATCGCCATCCTTTTTCAGTACTGCTACGCCTGCCCTTCCGCTGCCACCCTGTTCGTATGTCATACCAATAGCGCCGTTGTACATGGGATAGGTATCGCCATAGCTGGGATAGAACAGATCGAAGCGTTCCTTTGTAAAATACAACCATCCCTGCTGATCGAAGTACTTCGCATTATTCCTGCCGATAAGTACCTGCAACTGGCGCTGCCAGGGCGTGATGGCGTCATGAAAAGGTTCTGCCGCAGGCGCAAAATAATAAGGCGCTTCTATTTCCTGTTCATGAAAATCCACATGCAGCTGTGGCATCCACTGGTTGTACTTCGCCACCCGCTGCTGCGATTCCTTTTGTGTTTGCCAGGCCCAGTCGCGGTTCAGATCAAAGTAATAATGATTGGCCCTTCCGCCCGGCCAGGGTTCATTATGCTCCCTCGACCAGCGGTTTACATTGGGTGTAACGCTACGGGTGTTGTTATAGAAATTCACGTATCTTTCGCGTCCGTCGGGGTTAAGGCAGGGATCAATGATCACTACCGTGTTCTTCAGCCATTGCTGCGTTTGTGCATTCCCGTTATTCACCAGTTCATACAATGCTTTCATAGCTGCTTCTGTGGAAACAGCCTCATTGCCATGCACATTATAGCTTAACCATACAATTACCGGCTGGTTACCGGTGTTGCCGCCTTTTGCGTTAGACATGTCCAGGCTGTGCTGCCGGATTTCATCCAGCCGGCCTATATTTTCAGGAGAAGCAACAATGGCCATCAACAGCGGCCTGCCTTCATAGGTGGTACCATACTGTTCCAGCTTTACGTTCTTCGCCGTAGCTGCTACCTGTTTGAAGTAATCTACCACCTTATAATGTGGCGTAAACTGGGTTCCCAGGGGATAACCGAGAAACTGACCGGGTGTTGGCACCTGGGCATCCGCGAAAAAAGCGCCCAGTATAACAACGGCCATTAGAACAAATCTGCGCATAGAAAGCCTGCAATTATTGAATACTGTAAGTTAGGAATTGTTTTCCGGTGATAATTATTAACACCACTTAAATTATTAAATTTCCTATAATTCCCCGCATATCGTTAATTTCGATCCAAACAGATACCCATGCGTTTCCTTATCATGCTGGGGATGACGGTATGCACTTTACATACCGCCTGTGCCCAGCAAATAACAGATGAACTACATCCTTACGATTATAGTATTGAGAAAGATATTAAAGTGCTGCACGGAGCGGTAGTATCTGCACATCCATTGGCCAGCCGTGTAGGCGCCATTGTACTCCAACAGGGCGGCAACGCGGTAGATGCGGCAATAGCCACACAGCTCGCGCTGGCAGTGGTATATCCCGGCGCCGGCAACATCGGCGGAGGAGGCTTCCTGGTAGGCCATCTCAAAAATGGCCGGAACATCGCCATCGATTACCGGGAAACAGCACCGGCAAAAGCGCACCGGGATATGTACCTCGACTCCCTCGGCAATCCAATCACACAGCTGAGTCTTGATGGCCACCTCGCAGCAGGCGTCCCCGGCACTGTTGCCGGATTATTTGCTGCCATGAAATACGCTAAACTGCCTTTTGCAAAACTCATAGCGCCCGCTATCCGCCTGGCAGAGAAAGGATTTGTGATCACCGAAGCAGAAGCCAATGGACTCAACCACGCAAGAGCCGATTTCGAAAGACTGAACACCAGCAAAACCGCCTTTGTAAGAGAACAACCCTGGAAAGCCGGCGACACACTGGTACAGAAAGAACTGGCACATACCCTCACGCTTATACGAAATAAAGGAGCCGCAGGATTTTACCAGGGGGAAACCGCCGCCAGCATTGTAGCAGAAATGAAACGTGGTAACGGCATCATGACCCTGCAGGATCTCAAAAACTATAAAGCAAAAGAAAGAACAGCCGTGGCCTTTAACTATAAAGGCTATACGATTGTAACCATGCCCCTCCCTTCCAGCGGTGGCATCTGCCTGCAACAGCTGATGGGTATGGTGGAAAACTATCCCATTTCACAATGGGGATTCCAGTCGCCCCAGGCAGTTCAGCTGATGGTGGAAGCTGAAAGACGCGCTTATGCCGACCGCGCCCAGTTTCTCGGCGACCCCGATTTTGTGAAGGTGCCTGTCTCCCAACTCACCAACAAAAAATACCTGGCCACCCGCATGCAGGACTTTACGCCCGGCAAAGCTGGTTCCAGCGAACATACCAAAGCAGGTGTGCTTCCTGAAAGCGAAGAAACCACACATCTCAGTATCATCGATGCCGATGGCAATGCAGTAGCCGTAACCACTACCCTCAATGGTCACTTTGGCAGCAGAACGGTAGTGGGCAAAGCAGGCTTTCTGCTCAACAACGAAATGGACGACTTCAGTGTAAAACCCGGCGTACCTAATATGTACGGACTGGTAGGCACCGAAGCCAACGCCATCGCGCCGGCCAAACGCATGCTCAGCTCCATGACGCCCACCCTCGTTTTACAAAAGGACGACGTGTTGTATTCCCTGGGTACCCCCGGCGGTTCCACTATTATCACTTCCGTTTTTCAAACGTTGATGAATACACTGGAATTCGGACTCACTCCATCAGAGGCTATCAACAAACCTAAATTCCATCACCAGTGGCTGCCGGATGAAATTGCCGTGGAAAACGATTTCCCCGACACCACCATCCAGGCGTTGGAAGGAATGGGTTATAAAGTAGTGAAACGCGGCCCTATCGGCCGTACTGAAATTATTAAAAGAGCGCCTGAAAGCCGCTACCTGGAAGCTTCGGGTGATAAACGCGGCGACGACAGCGCAGCAGGATATTAACTTAAAAATATTGACATGTCTATTCAGTCTATCTATTTACAAAGCGTACTAAAACGGCTGGAAATACACCGGGAACTGGGTCTTAAAACCATCCAGCGGCTCAATAAAGACCAGCTGAACTGGCAACCGGACGGAGAGCCGAACAGCATTGCCATGATCGTCAAACACCTGCATGGCAATATGTTGTCGCGCTGGACTGATTTCCTCACCACCGATGGAGAGAAGCCCGGCCGCAACCGCGACCTCGAATTTGAGGAAAGCGCTCTTACCCAGGAACAGCTCCTGCAACGCTGGGATGAAGGCTGGGACTGCATGCTGCTGGCCATCCGCAGCCTGCAGGAAACAGACCTGGACAGGACCGTATTTATCCGTAACGAGCCTCACATCGTGATAGATGCCATAAACCGGCAGCTGGCGCATGTGCCTTACCATGTAGGACAAATCGTATACATCGGGAAAATGATCCTGAAAGACAAATGGGAAAGCCTGTCCATCCCCAAAGGTGGATCTGCCGCTCACAATAAAGAAAAAACAGGGAACTGATCATTCATGAAAATACGTCATCTACTTACCGCTATCGCGGTGTTACCCCTGATCACCGCCTGTCAGGGTAAAAAGAACAATGAACTGCTGATGAATAAAAAGTGGCGGGTATACGATGTAAAAATTCCACCGGAGTCGCCCATCAGCAACACGCAATACATACAGGCGCAGGATCTTAAAAAAGGTTATTACCGGGATGCTTATTACCAGTTCCTGGATAATAATGTTTTTGTGGCTACTATTGCCGGCCGGTCGGATACCGGTAAATACTTTATCCTCAGCAATGGCGCCATGATTTCTGTTACCGCGAAGAACGGCGACCGTAAAGTGGAAAACCTCGTAACCGTTACCAGGCTTACCGAAGATTATTTCGACATGCAGGTAACATCTACCGATTTCCAGTTTATCTTATGTACCAAGAAAGATTAACGGCTATGTTACATACAGATTATACACCCGGAAGAACAGTTACACAGGACGGCCGCAGCTGCCTGTTTTTTTCCGGGTTTGCCTACCTGGGGCTGCACCAGTTGCCTGCCTTCAAGCACCTCCTTACGCAGGGGATTGAAAAGTACGGCGCCCTGTTTCCTTCCTCCAGGTCGGCTAACTTACGTTTATCCATATACGAAGAAATAGAACATGCGCTGAGTAGCCATTTGCAACAACAATCAGCGGCCGTTTTTTCCTCCGGGTACCAGGCATCACAGGCAGCGGCACAATACGCCACCAGCGGTAAACAGCCCCTGTATGCACCGGATGCACACCCATCGTTGTGGCATCAGCAACCGGAGCTGCCGGTCATGAGCCGGGAGGAATGGATTGCTCAAACCATCGAAAAAGTAAACACACACCCGGATCATCACTTTGTGATTATCACCGACACCGTGAACCCGCTTACCGCCACCATCCACCCTTTTCACTGGTTGCAGGAATTGCAGCGTAAGGTATTGGTGCTGGCAGATGACTCCCACGGGATCGGTATATTAGGTCCTGCCGGGCAGGGGGCTATCCATTTTTTACCGCAAACACCATTTGTAAGATACCTGCTCACCGCTTCACTGGCAAAGGCATACAGCGTTTCCGGCGGGGTTGTTGCCGGGCATGCAGCAGATATTATGGCAATAAAAAGGCTGCCTCTCTTTTCCGCCAGCACGCCTATGATACCGGCCCACGCCTACGCCTGGCTGCAATCGGGGGAACTGATAGCCAAAATGCACCGGTCGTTACAGCAAAACATTGCTTATCTCCTTCATCTTACGGCCAATACTGCTGTGCATAACCCGCATGGCCTGCCCATGTTCATCCTGCCACCTGGTGAGGCATTGGTGCAATACCTGCAGGACCGGGACTTGATCATTTCCAGCTTTCCTTATCCTCAGCCGCATAGCCCGGTAATCAACAGGGCCGTGGTGTCGGCACTGCATCTGCAGGAAGATATGACAACGCTGCACCGGTTCCTCGGGGAGTTTGGCATTACAAAACCATAATGTATTGGAAGATAGATAGCCCTTACTTTGCAGTTGCCTTTCACTTGCTTTGGAGATACTTAGCACATGCCTTTGACATGGAGTTAATGTGGAGGTGACGTGGAGGTGATGTGGACTTGATCGGTAAACTATTGGGGATCAATGCTTTGCAAGGGGTTTTTCCGTGCTACTTCTGCGAACTTTAAAAATGAAGATGTTGGATATCAATGTTTTATACACATATCAAAAATAAGCCTGATCAGCGGAAATACCAAATAAAAACGGGGCTGCATCATTACTGTTGATGCAACCCCGTTTTATGTATGTTTCACTACAATTCTTACGGTGTAACCTTTACCGTTTTAGGCATTCTCAGCTCCACTACATACGTTCCTGCTTTCATCAGGCGGAAGGCAAACAGCGGATTCACACTACCGATTTTGCTCGATAAATTTTTATCTACCGATACAAAAGCAGAAGGAATACGGTAATACATCAGGTAGTTCCAGTTGGTACCGCCATTGGAGTAGCGGCTCAATGGGAACGGTGCGATCTCAAAGTTACAGATCATAGCTGTATCGGTATATTCAATCGGATGGAACCTGGCGTAGTTCTCAAAAATAGGACGGTCGCCGCGTTTAATGATCTCTCCTTTTTTCGGATTGAAAGTCTTACCATCTTTATCTGTTATTTTCAGGATAACAGAAGCGCCGCTTTCACTGACCCTGGTAATTGTCATTACCGGTGCGCCCATTGGTACGGTAGGAGAACCATCGTCCGGGAAGAAGTTACAGTTGGCAGTTGTTTCAGTAACCAGTGGCGGGTCAATAGTAGTGAGTGTACCAATATTCTTATACACTTTGGAACCGGCCACGTTGGATACTTCTACATCATACTCGTAGGTAACGCCCAGCGGTAAGCTATCGGTGGCGCCGTTAAATACAAACTGACCACTGGCCAGGAATACATAAGGCTGCATCTTTTTCAGTTCCCGCTTTTTATTCACCAGCTCTATGGTAGTGTCTTTGGCAGGATCTACCGCTGCCGTATATACGTAAACGGGATATTCTTTATAAAATTCGTCCGCATGTTTTTTGTTATCGGCTCTCCTGATATCCAGCAGCTTCACGGTCATGGGCTGGGTGGTACCATCTGCAAGAATGGCGTTTGTTTTCTGGAAAGCGTTACCCCGCTGTACTTTTATCGGGGTATCCGGTACGTACAGGCCGTCGCTCAGAAAGCCTTCTTCAATCTTTTTACATCCGGCAATCAATAGTCCGAGCAGAACAGCGGATGTGAGCAGTTTTATCCCTTTATATTTATACAACATACTTTTAAGTTTAATGGTGATGACTATTTCCAATAGAACACGTGGTTGTTTTGCAGTACATGCAATACACCTGTTTTGGTAATGATGCCGGTTGTTTGCAAGGTATACTGCATATCCCTGTCTTCTTCCGGATAGTCATCCGGGCGTGGGTCCGGATCGAGGCCATTAATCACTTTTGTTAACGCCATAAACCTTACGCCTGCCGAGAAAATGTCGTCGTAACCGCCGCTTTTAATCAGCTTGAAAGCGAAGTCTTCGTTCACTTTATTTTTATATATCTGTGATTCCAGCGAAAGATCTGCGCGTACAATTTTACCTGTGAAGATATAAGCCAGCAGGGAGTCGCGCAGCTCAGGCGCTTTCAGGCTGTCGATGGTATATTTGATATTCTCATCGTTCTCTTCAATCTGCAACAGCCTTGTGCGTACAGCGAGGAACTGCTTGATAGAGTAATCCGTAGGCGCTACAAAAGTAACATCACTATTAACCGTTTCTTTCAGGCCGGCCTTGTCTATCAGCAGGATCAGCGTATCGAAATTTGGATTGGCTTTCAGGTAATCGTAGGTGGTAAGATCTGTATGATCGTTGGTAGGACTACCGCCCAGGAAATGATCATCTTTCTTACAGGCAGCGAACAACAGGGTAACCAGTAAGATGCCCCATCCTGCTTTTGTGGTAAATATTTTTAGTTTGTTCATGTCAGTACATTTAAAATTTCAAGATGCTATTTCACTTTACCCAGCCAGTATTCATTTTGTGTAAGCACGCTGTTGTTGAGGAACAATACGCGTCCTACCGGCCATTTCCAGCCACCGGCGTCAAAGCGGTCCCGTGGGAAACCAGGAGCAGCGTTCACGTTGCCGTTCATAAGCATACCGGTGCGTACGAGGTCGTACCAGCGTTGTCCTTCCGCATATAATTCACGGGAGCGTTCCAGGAATGCTTCTTCTTTAATATCGGTCACATCTTCAGCCAGAATTGGTTCCGCATATGAGCGGGCTCTTACCCTGTTGATGTCCTGCAGTGCAGCGCCTACATTTCCCTGGTCGGCGCGGGCTTCTGCACGCAACAGCAGCAGATCGGCATACCGCATCAGGATGATGTTGGCATCTACGGAAGCATCGGTGAAGTTGCCCGGATTACGGTAATTGATGTTTTCCCGGTTAGGGCCTGCAAACTTGCAGATCATCACATCGTACTGACCAAACGCATCCAGGTTGGTGAAGTAATAATGGCGGCGTACATCGGTGCCGGCTTCATCATACAGCATATTGATCAGGTCAATATTCGGGGCATCTACCTTCCCATCTTTATTACTGATAAAAGGTGTTTTCAGGATGCTATAATAAAATCCTTTTTCTACCTGTTGTTCGCCATTCGCTACCTGCATATTGATTTCGAATATGCCTTCCATTGATTTTCCGTGGAAGATTTTTGGATACATATCGGCTGTGAGTAACTGGTACTGACCGCTTTGTTCAACCGAATCTACGGCTGCAATGGCATTGGTTACATCGGATGCTACCTGTCCTTTATTCAGGAAGTTTCTCCACATGTAGGCGTGCGCCAGTAAGCCAAATGCAGCGCCCCTGTTAGCTCTTACTGCTCTTTCACTGCCGCTTTTATATTCCCACGGCAACAGGCTGATGGCTTTCTTCAGATCAGCGATACAGGTATCCAGGATGAGCTTCTCATTGGTTCTCGGAATATTCTCTGCTCCTACTGGATTAGGATCATACTTCATCACCAGCGGCACATCGCCCCAGATACGCACCATATAGAAATAACTGAAGGCGCGCAGAAAGTAAGCTTCTCCGAGGAAACGGTTACGGGTGCGGGTAGCCTGATCAGTGAATTGTGCATCCGGAATATTGGGAATATTATGCAACATAATATTCGCCTGCGTGATCACTTTATAGTAGGGCGACCAGTCGTGATACTTATCCAGGTAAGATCCCAGGAAATCTGCGGTATTCATGCCATCTCCTCCTTTCACCAGGAACCTTACATCGTATACGTCGTAATCGTTAAATTCATACGCAGGTAAGGAACCATACGCAAAATGCGACATGTTCTGATCCCAGTCTGTATTGGAAGTTAAAGCCCTGCGCAATAACGCATAGCCGCCGGCTACACCTTGTTCTGCATCGCGCTGGTTTTGCCAGAAAACGGAGTTATAGGGAGAATTGATGGGCTCCTGATCCAGCAGCTTCTTACAGGACACGAAAGGCGACAACAGCAGTCCTGCAGCTATTACCGTGAATATATTTTTCAGACAATTCATATCTTCTTCTTTTTAAAAATTAAAAACCAACATTTACACCGAGGGTGAACTTACGTGGTATCGGGTAGCCGCCACCGGTGTAAGTACCTTTTTCATCCACTGCTTCCGCATCCGGAACGCTTGATTTCTGGAACATCTTTACATTGTCTACCACCCCGTAGATCTGGAGTTTGCTCAGCTTTGCACGTTCCAGAAACTTAGGACTGAACTGGTACGCCAGGTTCAGGTATTTGATACGCAGGTAGGAACCATTTTCTACAAATGCAGAAGAAAAAGGAAGGAACTGGTAGTAATATTTCTGGCTGTAAGGAATCACTTCTGAATACTTACTGTTATCGCCTTCTTTATGCCAGCTGTCGATGGTAGAAGGATCTATAGCTGCAATGGTTGCATAGCTGTTGGTTAAACCGGTAAGCCTGTCAGACATGTATTTGTTATAGATATCACGTTTAAGGGTAAACGTCAGATATACCTGCATGCTCCAGGGGCCGTAAGAGAACACGTTGGTGAAACCGCCGGTACACGCGGGGTTAGGATTACCGCTGCGCACCTTATCATTCCAGTCCCAAACATCGTAGTCGCCGTTCTGATCTTCCCAGATAAAGTCGCCTGCCTGCACGGTATGGTTACCGCCCCAGTAGGTAAGCTTTTCACCGGTGTAAGGGTTAAAAGGAATATCTTTTTCACTGGCGTATACGCCTTTGTTTTTGATCAGGTAAAATTCATTGATAGCGCGTCCTTTGGTCAATACATAGGTCATACCGGTGTTGTTGTCCGGTACCATCAGATCACGGTTATCATTGGGTAATTTAACAATCTGGTTTTTGATGAAAGACAATATCAGGGTAGAACTCCACTGGAACTTAGTGGTGGGCGGTGTGATACGACCCTGTACCGTGAATTCCACGCCGGTGTTGCGTACATCTACCGCGTTTGTATTTACTTTATCATACCCGGAAGTAGAAGGCAGCAGCAGGTTAAACAACAGTTTGGAAGTACCCCTGTTGAACGCGTCGGCAGTTACATTCAATCTTCCGCCAAAGAAACTTGCATCCACCCCGATGTTGGATTGGATAGCCTGCTCCCAGGTTAATCCGTCCTGTGCCACACCATCTGAGAAGTTAGGCGTTACGGCATTCACACCGTTGTAGGTACCACCGGTAGATCCGCCATAGGTACCCTGGTTGATGCTGTAAGTATTATACTGGAGGTAATATTGTTTTGGTAAACTTCCCGTTACACCATAGCTTCCACGGATCTTGAAATACTCCACCCACTTTTTGAAAGGAGCCATAAATGGTTCGTCTGAAATATTCCAGCCACCGGATACAGAGGGGAAGTAGCCCCATCTGCTGTTACGGCCAAAGCGGGAAGAAGCATCTGCACGATAGGCAAATGACAACAGGTATTTTTCTTTATAGTTATAATTCACGCGGGAGAAAAAGGACAGCATGCCGGACGACTGGTAATCAGACCCGGAAACGAGGTTGCCATAAATATCTCTGTACATCATATAGCTGAGATTGTAGCCCTGTACCACTTTCACGTTGTCGTTACTAAGCGCACCGCTGCCGATACCGGTAAATTCATTCCGGATATTGTTGATGGTGTTACCCAGCAGCACGTTTAAGTGATGGTCTTTATTGATGATGTCGGAAGTATAGCTCAGCGTATTATCGAGGTTCGCATTTTCAAAGCGTGATTTACCACTTTGTGCATAAGATAATCCGGCGGTGTTCAACTCTCCGGGACGGAAAATGTCGCGGGTATTGATGCTGGACTGGATAGATCCGATGGAGGCAAAGCGCAGCTTTTTAGTGATATCGTAGTTTACGGTAAGACTGGCAGTGATATCATCGTTGATGTTTTTATCACGACCGGATTCCAGGTCGCCGGTAAAGTTTTTGCGATCGATATCCGAGATATTGAACAGGGAAGAAAGATACTGGCCGCCTATTAACGGGATGGTATTTTCTCCGGGGAATACGCCACGGCCGCGGGATCTGTCGCCACGGCTTAAACGGAACAGCGAGGATACATTCAGGCGGGACGACATTTTCACGCCCATTGCGGCGGAAACGGTATAACGTTTAAAGCCGGTACCACGGATCGTTCCATCTTCATTGTAGTAGTTGCCGCTCACGCGGTAGTTGGTGTTTTCTGATGCGCCGGAAACAGACAGGTCATAGTTCTGGATGATACCGTTCTGGTAGAAGAGATCCTGCCAGTCGACCGCTCCGCTGAAAGCGGGGTTCAGGCTATCTGTGAGCATCATAGGGATACCGTTCACTTTCTGCTGATCAGTAAGATATTTTTGCAGGTAGTCCATTTTGAACCATCTTTCTTCAGCACCGCCATATACTGTTTCAAACTTTGGTTTCTGGATCATACCGGCGTAGGTGGAAAAGTTCACCTGTGGTTTGCCCTGTTTACCACGTTTGGTTTTCACGATTACCACACCGTTAGCGCCACGGGAGCCGTAAATAGCTGCTGCCGATGCATCTTTCAGGATGTCGATCGATTCAATGTCGTTGGGATTCAGCCCGGCAATGTAGTTGGTACCGGTGTTGTCAAATGCGGCGGCATCGTCCAGTGACACGGGGATGTCGTCGATCACAAACAGCGGGGAGCTGAGGGTGCGGGCGGCGCTGGCATCGCGGCTGATAGAGGTGTTTCCCCTTACCACGAAAGAGCCTCTTACACCAGGTTCACCGGTGAAGTTCTGCACGTTCAAACCGGCTGCACGGCCTTGCAGGAGCTGGTCGAAGCTGGGAGAAGGCAGATTTTCGATATCCTTGCCTTTCACGCTGGAAACCGCTGCTGTTACTGTTTTACGCCGTACTTCCTGGTAGCCGATTACCACCACATCTTTCAGGCTTTTGGCATCGGGCTTCAGCGAAATGGAGTAAGATGCTTTCCCCGACAACACCACTGTTTGCGTTTCAAAACCTATAAATGAAATGGAAAGTTTGTTGGAATTGCCTTTCAGGGTAAGCGTAAACTGGCCTTCGGGGCTGGTGGCCGCCCCATTATTGGTACCTACTTCTTTTACAGATACACCGGGTAATACCCCTCCTTTATCATCTGTAACAGTACCTGAAATTTTTCGCTCCTGGGCCCATGCGTGCAGGCATAGGAATCCCATTAGCGCTAGTAGTAGCAACTTTTTGTGCATAGATTCTGGTTTATTGAATTATTCTGGAATTATCAGACTGGTTGACTGAATGTTTACGGAAATTTGTTCACTGGTGAAATAATCGTTGTTACTGTTATTGGAACGGGTGAATTACAATTGTTGCTGGTATACTATAATTTGGCTGAATAAATCTGGTTACTTAAATGTTTGTTCACTTGTTTGTTCACTGAAATGCTACATTGTTCATTAATTGCTCACTCGTACTTTCATTGTTCTGGAAGGAAATTTAGAAATGTTAAAGTTTTCCTAATAGGCCGGAAAGAATTAGTGACACTATTATGACGGATATTTTCATACGGTGAGAAATAGCTATATATCCCTATAAAGTATTGATAATTATATTTAAAGAAGATAGGTGCATTTATTCCTTCATCTTTATAAGATAAAATACTATTATCAAATAAGAATATAATACCACAATAAAAAAGAAGGTCCGACAATTTCATGATAAACTCAACGGGCCGTTTTTCCGGGTGTACAAGGGACCGGTACACACTCACTGGCACCTATATACGAAATCACTGGTCAGCATACTTTGCCGGTTAAACCGGAAATCCATCTTATTTATCTGCTAAATGGCATTGACTGCCAACTATTAATTATTTTTGCCGGATAAACTTTGCCGCCTGAAAAAAGTACGGAAAATATTATCTGTCGTGTTACTGTGTTTGTTAGGCCTTGTCATTCTGATCGGAATACTGGTAAACATCCCCGTGGTGCAGAACTTCCTTGTGCATGAAGTGACCAGCCGCTTGTCGCAGCAGCTTAAAACCCGCGTGGAAATAGACCACGTGAGCTTCCGGCTGTTCAACAGTATGCAGCTGGAAGGCGCGCTTATTGAAGACCAGCACAAAGACACGCTGCTGTACGCAGGCAAGCTACAGGTGCGCATCACCGACTGGTTCTTTTTCCAGGACAAGCCCATTATCAAATTCATCGGGCTGGAAAATGCGCAGGTAAACCTGCTGCGTACCCGCAAAGATTCCGTGTGGAACTACCATTTTCTCGAAGAAGCATTTAGCTCTTCCAAACCGGATACCAGCACCCAGCCTTCCGGCGGTATTTCCCTGGACCTGAAAAAGATTGATCTTAAAAACATCCGGCTCAACCAGGTGGATGCCTGGGTGGGTGAAGATATGCGGGCATCCGCCAAACGTATTTATCTCGATGCCAAAAACCTGGATCTCCAGAAACATAACATCGATATACAGGAGCTCACCCTCACCAATCCCAATTTCATTATCAGCAGCTACGCTGCCTCTCCCCTGCGCCGCCGCCGTAAACCCAGTCCGGACCACCCCGTACCAGATACCGGGCAACTGCAGCAGCTGCGTTGGAACAATGATAACTGGAAGCTGGTGGTGAAAGAACTCAATATTAAAAACGGCATCTTCGGTGTGGATAACCCCGACGACAGCACGAAAATAGAACCCGGCTATTTTGCGCCGAATCATATCCGCTTCAATGAAATCAATCTCTCCCTCACCAATACCAGCCTGGTAAAAGACAGTGTGATCGGGGATCTGACCCTGCGCACCAAAGAGCGGAGCGGCTTTGAAGTGAAAAAATTAACCAGCCGGTTTAAAATGTCGCCCGTGGAGATGGAGTTTTCACAGCTCGATCTTGAAACCAACCGCAGTCATATCGGCGACTACTACACCATGCAATACAGCGACATCAGCGATATGAGCGATTATATCAATGATGTGTTCATGCAGGCCCGGTTCAAAAACTGTAAACTATCCTCAGACGATATCGCCTTTTTTGCACCGCCCCTTTCCACCTGGAAAAAAGAAATTACGCTGAGCGGTAAAGCCAGGGGCCCTGTCAGCAACCTGAAAGCCTCTGAAATAGATCTTACTGCCGGTACCACCACCCGTCTTAAAGGGAGCCTGGAAATGCGCGGACTACCGGATATCTATGAAACATTTATCGATTTTCATACAGAAGAACTGGTTACTACGGGCAATGACGTGATGCAGATCATGCCCATTGTAAAAGATATTGTGAGCACAGTGCGTATCGACCGCCTTTCTTCCATCCGCTTCCAGGGAAGCTATACCGGGTTCATCAACGACTTTGTGGCCTATGGCCAGTTCCAGACCAATCTTGGTAAGCTGAACTCCGATCTTAACTTTAAAACCAGCCGCGATATCCCCGTTTACTCCGGGAGTTTAAAAGCCACCAACTTTGATATTGGCAGCCTTTTTAATAATGCCAACCTGTCTACCATCTCCCTAGATGCCAAAGTAGATGGCGCCGGCTTTAACTTTAAAACGCTGAAAGCTACCGTAGATGCCGATGTGCAGGAAATATCCCTGTTTGGATACGATTACCGCAACATCAAAACAAAGGGGGAAATGAGCCGCAAATTCTTTAATGGCTCGCTCACCGCCAATGATCCCAACCTGGATATGGACTTTGCCGGGACCATTGATTTTAATGCCGCCCTGCCGGAATTTAAGTTTAATTCAGAAATCCGTAAGGGAGATCTGAAAGCCCTGCATATCACCGAAGATTCCGTAACGCTGCAGGCCAAACTGGAGCTGAACTTTGTGGGCAGCAACATCGATAACTTCGACGGTACCGCGCGGATGTACGATGTATCTGCATTTAAGGACAACCGCCGCCTGGAATTTGATTCCCTGTATATATCGTCGCACATGGTGGACAACCAGAAGCTGCTCGAATTTGCCGGCAGTGAAATCGACGGCTTTGTAAAAGGACAATACAGTTTCCTCCAGCTGCCGGATGCTTTTCACCTGCTGCTGTATAAATATTACCCCAGCTATTTCAGTGCGCCGCAAAATGCCGTCATCAATCAAAACTTCACTTATGCTATTAATCTCGGTGAAGTGGATAAACTGCTGAGTGGCTTTACCAAACAGTTTTCCGGGTTTGACCATGCTACCGTAACCGGCGCCCTCAATACCATGAATGGCGGCA
Source organism: Chitinophaga ginsengisegetis (assembly GCF_900168065.1). Taxonomy (GTDB): domain Bacteria; phylum Bacteroidota; class Bacteroidia; order Chitinophagales; family Chitinophagaceae; genus Chitinophaga; species Chitinophaga ginsengisegetis. Next base: position 1,661,325 of record NZ_FUZZ01000001.1, read on the forward strand.
ACCTGGCGTTGAACATCCAGGTACCGGAAGCCGGCTACCTGGGATATCATGTACAGGAATTACAGGTTAAGGGAGATGGCAACTTTAATAAGGTGAACATCAGTGCAAGCATTGGCAAAGTATTATCCGGTAAAAATGTGATCCTCGAAAATCCGGTGATACTGGCCAGTTCAGGGCACGACACCTCTTTTGTAAAAGTGGACCTGGCGGCGGAAGACACTTCTTCCCTGGATGGCTTCTATGCGCGGATCATCACGGTAGCGGATGGGCTGAAGATTAATTTCCTCAACAGTGCCTTCACCGTAAATGAACGGCAATGGAATGTTACCCCCGGCAACGAAATATACTGGAGCAAACATTTTCTCACGGTAAAAAATCTCCGGGTTACCCGCAATGACCAGAGCATTACCGTAGAAACCAATGAATATAATCCCGATGAATCAAAATTCATCGTTACACTTAAAAACCTGAACCTGGCAGATGTAATTCCTTCCCAGCTGATTTCCACACGGGTGGAGGGTATTACGGATGGCACCATTAATATTGCAGATCCTACCGCAAACCTCGACATCAATACCGCGCTGAGAACACGGGAGCTGCGTATCGATAACGACTCCATCGGCATTTTAAATATAGATGGCACCTATCATCATCTTACCGGCGACGCCACCTTTAATATACAATCTGATAACGAAGGAAAGGCTTTCCTGGCGCAGGGCAAAGTGGGATTAACCGCGGCCAACAACGGGATTGATGCCAGCGTGAAGCTCAATGGCACCTCTGTGAGCCTGTTGAATAAATACCTCGCGGGCTATGTATCCAATCTCACCGGCGCAGTAACCGGCACCTTAAATGTAAGTGGCACCACGCGGGTGCCTTCCGTTAAAGGCGCGCTCACCCTCGATACTGTAGGGGTTACGGTGGATTACCTGGGCACCCACTACCGCATTCCGAAACTGAATGTGAACATAGATGACAACCTGATTGAATTCGGCAACTTTACGCTGGTAGATAAATACAATACCAAAGGCACTGCCAGCGGGTATATCAGTCATGACCACTTCGACAAGCTCAACTTCGACTTTGATGTTACCGGCCGCGGATTCCTGTTCCTGAATACCAGCGCTACCGATAACGACCTGTTTTACGGGGATGTGCTGGCCGATGGTAAAGTATACTTCTCCGGTCCGCTGAACGATATGCAGATGCACATCCTGGCCCGTCCGATTAAAGGCACCCACTTCTATCTCCCTATGTCCGACAGCAAGGATATCGGGAAGTACGATTACATCACATTCAAAAGCTACGGTACCGAGATTGTTGAAAAGAAGAAGAAAAAAGACAATACCAAACTCACCGTGAAGCTGGATATCGCCGCCAATCCTGATGCACAGATCGATGTGATCCTGGACGCCACCACCGGCGATATTATTTCCGCCAACGGTACCGGTAACCTGCAGATCACCGTGAATACAGAAGGCGATTTCACCATGTTTGGCAACTACGAGATTAATAACGGTTCCTATAACTTCAATTTCCAACGGCTCACCAGCTGGAAGTTCGACATAGAAAAGAACAGTACCATTACCTGGAACGGTGATCCGTCGGAAGCGCGGGTAAACATTATGGCGAAGTACTCCCTGCCAAAGGTAAGCCTGTATAACCTGGTAGGCCAGGGTACCAATGTGAGCACCGATAAACTGGCTACGCGCACCGAAAAAGTGGATGTGCTGATCAACCTGCGTGGCGCCCTGCTGAAACCGGATATTACTTACTCCATTGAGTTGCCTGAAGTGGGCAGCCTGGCTTATGAAAGTGGTGTAGCCGCCCATCTGAAAGAGATCAACAACGACCAGAACAAGGCATTGTTCCAGGTGTGGGGGTTGCTGTTTTCCAACCAGTTCCTGCCGGATGATGCCACTACTACCGCCGCTGCCAATGTGGGCATTACCGGTAAAAACAGTGTGGGACAAGCCTTATCCGCCCAGGCGCAGGCCATTCTCAATAACATCACCGGGGTGTTGCTGAAAGGAAGTGGAATCGGGGTGAATGTGAACTACCGCGCGTATAATGTGGGCGGACCGCAGGATAACTCCTCGGTAGACCGTAACCAGGTGAGCGCCGGTATTACCAGCAATTTGTTTAATAACCGTTTCCGTTTATATGCCGGTGGTGATTACGACTGGGGTAAAACGGCTACTTCCGCCAATACCAACCGTTTTGCGGGCGACTTCCGCATTGAATACCTGCTTACGCCGGATGGCCGTTTCCGTATCAATGCCTTCAGTAAAACGGATTATGATGTGTATAACCTCAACAACCGTACAAAATCCGGCGTGGGCATTTCCTATATCAGGGAATACAACCGTTTCAGCGAGCTGTTTAACGACAGGCGGCGCAGACGTACACCATTACTGGATTCCCTCCGCCGTGCAGCGATGCTGAAACAGGAGCAGGATGATTCTTCCCGCATTAAAGCAGATACTACCAATATTGAATAAAACAACAAAGGGAGCAACAACTGCTGTTAAACAGTGTTACTCCCCGGTGTGGTTTACTTTGCAGGAATGGGTTCATTCCTTACTATACGCGTTCCCAATGATGACTGTCGGTTTATCCTTTCAGGATATCATGTCCCAATTTGTCGCGTTTGGTTTTAAGATAATTCTCGTTGTGCGGGTTTGGATGAATTTCTATGGGCACATTTTCAACAACTTCCAGGCCATAACCACTTAAACCGGCGCGTTTGCGGGGGTTGTTGGTGATGAGGCGGAGTTTGCAGATACCGAGGTGGCGGAGGATCTGTGCGCCTACGCCATAGTCGCGTTCATCCATTTTAAAGCCCAGTTCCAGGTTGGCTTCTACGGTGTCCATGCCTTCTTCCTGCAGCTTATAGGCTTTCAGTTTGTTCATAAGACCGATACCTCTTCCTTCCTGGTTCATATATAATATAAGGCCTTTCCCTTCTTTTTCCACCATTTGCATGGCGGCATGCAGTTGTTCGCCACAGTCGCAACGCAGTGAGTGGAGGATATCCCCTGTTACGCAGGATGAGTGGACCCTTACCAGTACCGGTTCATCTTTTTTCCAGTCGCCTTTTTTCAATGCCATGTGAATTTCACCGGAGTTGATTTGTTTGAAGGCGATGAGTTCAAAGTTGCCGTATTTGGTGGGCATCTGTACTTTCACGCCTTCTTCTATCAGTGTTTCGGTGCTGAGGAGGTAGGCGATCAGGTCTTTTATGGAAATGAGTTTCAGGTTGAACTTGGTGGCTATTTCGCGGAGTTCCGGCAGGCGGGCCATAGATCCGTCTTCATTCATAATTTCCACCAATACGCCGGCAGGCTCAAACCCTGCGAGGCGGGCCAGGTCGATGGTAGCTTCCGTGTGGCCGGAACGGCGTAAAACGCCGCCGCTTTTGGCTTTCAGCGGAAAGATATGGCCTGGTTTACCCAAATGTTCCGGTTTGGTGGTGGGATCAATCAGCGCCTGTACTGTTTTAGCCCTGTCGTGTGCGGAGATGCCGGTAGTGCAACCGTGTCCGAGCAAGTCTACCGAAACGGTGAAAGGGGTTTGGTGCAGGGCGGTATTATCGCGGACCATGAGGTCCAGTCCCAGTTCTTCGCAGCGCTCTTCTACCAGCGGTGCGCAGATGAGCCCACGGCCGTGGGTACTCATAAAGTTGATGATTTCAGGTGTTACGTTGCGTGCTGCCGTGATAAAATCACCTTCATTTTCACGGTCCTCGTCATCTACCACGATCACCAGTTTACCGTTTTTTATATCTTCTATTGCTGCTTCTATTGTATCTAACATATATTATTCCCTCCGGGTCAGTAATGTTGAATTGCGCAAAGTTACAACATATACATGTGAAAAGTTGCCGGTGGAAGTAAGTGCTGTTCTATATGAAAACCATTGGGAAGATGTTAATTATACAGCGTAATTTTAACATATAACAATGATTGCCAATTTAATAGAGGATTTATACACCTGAAACCCGATAAGGTTCACTGTGGTAGCAGATTTTTCTCATTATTAATATCTCATATTTGAGAAATCGTAATTTTCGGGGAAATTCTTGAAAAAACTATTTATTAAGAAGGATATGGCTAGATGCCATTCAAATTTTGATATGCCACTTGAGATATCCACAGTGTACTTAACAATTTGTTAATTCCGCGTTAAAATTTTCACGGGAAAATTGTTCAACTTTGCGTTTGAAACAACAACTTCTTTGCTTTATGGGGTTTAAAAAACTACTCTTTACATTCTCATTGTTGCTCACCGTGTTTGTAACCTATGCGCAGGTAACTACCAGCAGCATAACCGGTGTTGTAACCGATTCTAAAGGCCAGGGCCTGATCGGGGCCACTGTAAAAGCCACCCACACACCTACTGGAACAATTTATGGCACCACTACCCGCGGCAGTGGTGAATTTACCATCCCTAACGTTCGTGTTGGCGGACCTTACAAGGTGGAAGTTTCATTTATCAGCTATGGAACTGAAACTTACAACGACATTTTCCTCAAACTGGGAGAACCGCTGAAGTTAAATGTAACGCTCTCTGAAGGCTCTACCAGCCTGAAAGAAGTAAGCATTACTGCCAGCAGGGCTATCGCCAAAGGAAACGGCGGTACCGCACTGAACATTTCCCGTACACAGATGGACAATATTCCTACTGTAAACAGAAGTGTACAGGATTTCGTAAAACTGAGCCCGCAGGCATCTGTTTCTACCAATGGTAAGGACGGTTCACCTATGGGTATCTCTTTTGGCGGCCAGAGTAACAAGTACAACCAATTTGCGGTTGACGGCGCTGTAACTAACGACGTATTCGGCTTATCTGCTTCCGGTACCAACGGTGGCCAGGCAGGTGCCAACCCTATCTCCATAGAAACTATTGATCAGCTACAAATTGTACTGAATCCTTACGACGTTAAACAGAGCGGTTTTACAGGCGGTGGTATCAATGCCATTACCAAAAGCGGAACAAATGATTTTCACGGTTCCGCGTACTTCTACTACCAGGGACAATCCCTCGTAGGTAAAGCCCCGGATTCTACCCGTGCAGACTACGGCAATTTCACCAATAAAATATTCGGTGCATCACTGGGCGGACCAATTATCAAAAACAAATTGTTCTTCTTCGTGAATGCAGAAAGATCTGTCAGGAATAACCCGATAGATTACAACCCTGCAACCGGATCTTCCAACGTAACTACCGATGAACTGAAAAGTATCTACGACTTTGTTCAGAATAAATATAAAGTAGATCTGGGAAGTTATACAGACCAGGAACGTGATAAACCAGCTACTACCCTCTTTGGACGTATCGACTGGAACATCAACGCCGTACATAAACTGACCGTACGTCATAACTACCTGAATGCAAGTGACCTGATCTACAGCCGGACTAACAGTACTGCTGCTTTTGCAAACAACTATTATAAATTCCCTTCAAAAAGTAACTCCAGCGTTATTGAGTTGAACTCCAACTTCTCTAACAGGCTGAGTAATGAACTGAGGATTGGTTATAATAATGTAAAAGACAGAAGAACTTCCCTGGGTCAACCTTTCCCTACTGTTACCATTAATGATAACGGTCGTACCATCAACCTGGGTAGCGAGTTTTCTTCTACTGCCAATGCACTGGATCAGAGTATCTGGACTATCACAGACAACCTGACCATGTATAAAGGTAAACACACCATTACAGTAGGTGCCAATGCTGAAATCTATAAGATCAAAAATACCTTTATCCAGGGTGCTTTCGGTTCTTACACTTATGATTCCATCAGCGGATTTATCAATAACCTGAAACCAAGACAATACCAGATCAACTATAACACCGCAGATTCTACCCTCCGGGATGGTATTGGCTTCAAAGCAGCACAGATCGGTATTTATGCACAGGACGAGTGGAATATCAGGAAAAACTTCACCCTGACTTATGGCGTAAGAATAGACATTCCTATCTTCCCAACCACCCCTCCGGATAACGTAGCATTCTCTAAATCCCCAAGCTTTGCTGGATATTCCACTACCACCATTCCAAAATCAAGACCACTGATTGCTCCGCGCATTGGTTTTAACTGGGATGTAACCAACGATGGATTAACTACCATCCGCGGTGGTGTTGGTATTTTCACAGGCCGCGTACCGTTTGTATGGATCTCCAACCAGTATGGAAATACCGGTAACGTATATACCAACGTAAGCTTGAGCGGCTCAGCTTTACCAAATGAATTCCGCTTCAACTACGATGGCAACAGTCCTTTTTACGGACAGTATTCTGCAGCTAATCTCTCTGCAATGGGTGCTAACGTAGGAAGCAGCCCTTCCAACATTAACCTGTCTGATAAGGATTTCAAATTCCCCCAGATGTTTAAAACCAACCTGGCTGTAGAAAGAAGACTTCCGTGGGGAATGAGCGCTACTATTGAAGGTAACTTCACCAAAACACTCAACAACGCGATCTGGGAAAACCTGAACGTTATTCCTACCGGCGACAGCGTTTCTTTAGGCGGTGGTGTTAAAAGACCAACCTGGAAAAAGAAAGACAAAGACTGGGGTAACCAGATCCTCCTGCTGAAAAACACCAGCGAAGGTTATACTTATAACATCTCCGGTGAACTGACCAAACAAACAAGTAATGGTCTGTTCCTGAAAGTTGGCTATTCTTATGGTGATTCTTATTCTGTAAATGATGGTACCTCTTCTACTGCCGGTTCCAACTGGCGTTTTGGACCAAACATCAATGGTTTGAATAACCTGGAAATGGCCCGTTCCAACTACAGCATGGGCAGCCGTGTACTGGCAGTAGCTTCCAAAACCTTTAAATATGGTAAAGAAGATAAATTCCGTACTACTGTAACCCTGTTCTATAATGGTCAATCCGGTATTCCTTACTCATGGGTATATTTCAACACTGTTGATCCTACCGGCGACGACCTGAACTCCGGCGGTAACAACGACCTGATTTACATTCCAAAAGCAACAGAAGTAGCCACTATGGCCTTCGACCTGATCTCTCAGAAAGATTCTAAAGGTAATGTGATCTACACCCGCACACCGGATGAGCAAAGAGCTGACCTGGAACGCCTGATCAGCAACGACAGCTACCTGAATAAGCACCGTGGTGAAAATGCAAAGAAAAATGCAAGCCGCACTCCGTTCGAAAATATCTTTGACTTTAAAATAGCGCAGGTACTGCCTATTTACAAAGGTCATAAAGTGGAAATCACTTTCGATATCCTGAACGTAGGTAACCTGCTGAACCAGGATTGGGGCAGAACTTACTTTATCGCCAACAACGCTTCTACTCCGCTCACATTCAGAAAACTGGATGCTACCTCAGGTAACGCGGTTTTCCAATATGACAGAAGAAGGGAAATCAATGGTTTTGGCGATGAAAAACCATACTATATCAACAACTTCACTGCACGCTGGAGAGGACAACTTGGTCTTCGTTACAGCTTCTAAGAAAGCAGGATTTAATTTATAAAAAGAGGGCTGGCCGGATGGTCAGCCCTCTTTTGTTTAGCTGGCAACCTCAGATGATCTACTTCTCCCGGAAGGAAATTTAAAACCCCTTCCCTCCCCCAAATTTTTCCCGATTGCGTAAATCAATGGCCATCCTTTTACCTAATTTCGCCCCCGTAAATAATTCAGCCAATACGCAAATAAAAAGGCAAACACTGCTATACACCACATGTTACACAAAAAAATATGCCTCCTGCTACTCTCCGGCTGCGGAATAACCGCTCCTCTGATGGCACAACAGAAAAATACCGCCAACCATAAAAAAGATACACTGGGAGAACCAAGAGCACTGGGAGAAATTGTGGTATCTGCCAGCCGCAAGCCGGTAACACTGGATAACGTTCCTTCTTCCGTAACCGTTATCACCCGGAAGACGCTGGAAAATGACATGACTGTAAATACAGATGTAACGGATATCCTCGCACGGGAAGTACCCGGCCTGGCGCCCGGTACACAAACCAACAGTAACGTAGGACAATCCCTCCGTGGCCGCTCCGTACTCATCATGATCGACGGCGTTCCGCAATCCACCCCGCTCCGCAACGGGGAAGTGGATATGCGTTCCATTGACCCATCCGTTCTGGAAAGGGTGGATGTGCTGAAAGGTGCTACCGCTATCTATGGCAACGGCGCTACCGGCGGCCTGATCAACTACATCACGGTTACGCCCAAAGAAGATAAAATATTATCCGGTAAAACGATGATCAATGCCACCGGCTCACTCACCAGTATTAAAAACAGTGTGGGCGGCCGTTTGAACCAGGTATTACAGGGAAAATACAAGAAGTTCGATTACATCGTGAGCGGTGTGGCAGAACAAACCGGCGAATTTAAAGACGCGAAAGGCAAGCTGGTAGGCCCCAACTACAGCCTGGGTGAAACAGACAGCTACAACGCTTTTGCTAAAGTTGGCTACCAGGTAAACAGCCGTCAGCGTATACAGCTGATGTACAACTACTACCGCAGCCAGCAGAACTCCCACTACAACCTCGTGAACGGCGATATCGCCAAAGGCATCCCTGCCTCCGGTGTATTGGGTACGCCCGCCGGCGTGGCCACCGGGCCGAGAGGAAATCAAACCCTGCATCTCCTCTACCAGGCCGACAGCCTGATTGGCGGCACCTCTCTCACAGCAGATGCGTACTACGAATCAAGGGATGATATCTTTTATGTGTCGTTTGGCCGCTTTGAAGGCGGCGATGGACAGTCGCATACCATCGATAAGAAAAAAGGATTGCGGTTAATGTTTAACTCCCCGCTGTCCAACAAAACTGCTTTCAACGGTACGCTCTCTTATGGCGCTGACCTGTTGAACAACGTTACTTCGCAGCCGCTGGTAGACGGCAGGATATGGGTACCGGAGATGAATATGCTGAACTATGCACCATTTGCGGAAACACAGTGGTCGCTCTGGCAAAACCTGATCGTGAAAGCCGGTGTGCGCGTGGAAAGAGTCAGGGTAAGTGTGGATGATTACACCACTCTTCAGCTTACTAACGCCAACGGCACTACGAGCGCGCCGAGCATAGCAGTAAAAGGCGGCGACCTGGATTATACAGCTACTTTATTTAATGCCGGTATCCGTTACAACCGCCTGCCGGCATTCATGCCCTACTTTAGTTTTTCACAGGGCTTCTCCGTGTCTGACATAGGCTTGGCGCTGCGCGATGCGAAAGTAAACGATATTAAAAAGATCAATACAGAAGCAGTACTGGTGAATAACTATGAACTGGGTTTTGTGAGCGAATATAAAAAGCTTCGCTTTGAGTTAAGCGGATTTATCAGCACCTCCAAACTGGGAGCAGACATGATCTTTGACCCTAACACCGACCTGTTCAATGTAAGCAGAACCCCCGAACGTGTATATGGTTTTGAAGCGTCGCTGCAATACCAGGTGCTGCATAACCTCGATATCAGCGCCAGTTACAGCTACCTCGAAGGAAAAGCCGATACTGCCAAAACAGGCGGCAGCTATAATGTATACCTGAATGGCAGAAGGATTGCTCCTCCAAAAGTAACCGGCAGCATCGGCTACCGCCCGGTGCCGGAGCTGGAAGTACGACTGCAGTACATGGGCGTAAATGGCCGGAACCGTTTTGAGAAAAATGCCAAAGGCGTTTACAATGGTAACGAAGGAAAAGTATCTGCGTACAACCTGGTGAATTTCAATGCCAGCTATAAAGTGGCGCCCCGTACCCTGCTCACACTGGGTATTGATAACCTCTTCAACGAAGATTATTTCCCGGCACGCGCCCAGTGGTTTATGCAGCCAGGGTTTTATTCCAAAGGAAAAGGCGCCTCCTTTAATATAGGCATTGCCGTTAATTATTAATAAAAGAAAGGTAATTGTAAGAAGAGATCCATAGCGGTTTTCCAGGTGGCCATATCATGCCGGCCACCTGGAATCTCCAGGTAAAAAATATCCTTGTCCGGTTTGTAGCCCTTTTGTAATAACTCCTTTATCAGGTCCCGGGTATCATCGATACTGTCTATCACCCCATTGTTATTCCTGTCGGCCGTTTCATCGGCGGTACCACATTCAAAGAAAAACTGCTGCCCCGGATGATAGCTGCCTGCACGGATCAGCTGGTGCATAATCCGGTGAGTATCATCCCGGTATCCCGCTCCCAGCGCTTTACTACGCCACCATAACGAACCCGAGAAAACACCGGCCAACTGGAAAAGGTCCGGGTGATGCCACACAATATCCAATGCCGACAAGCCTCCCAGGGAAAAGCCTGCAAAGGCGCGCTGCACGATACGCATATCCGGATACTGCTGTTGCAGGAATGGCAGCAACTCCGCAATAATGAAGCGGGTATAGCTTTCTGCCAGCTGGCCCTGCCCCATATAATCCGGTACGCCGGCGGTGCCATAAACAGCTTTCCGGTCGGCATCCGCATAAATGCCCACTGCCAGTACAGTGGCCGGCAGCGCCGGTAATAACCCGGAAAGTTCCTGACCATCATTTACCAGTAAAAGTATATGGGGAGATGTACCGGTGAAGTAGCTATCCAGCTGCACTCTGCGCGCCAGATGCGCAGAATTGATATAATGTTGACGTATTTGCACCGGAACAATTTACCAATAAACCAATAATCTTTTTTAAATTTAACTAAACACTTTCCCGTGACCGAAAACTATTTAAAATGGCATTCTCCCAACCTGGGAAAGGAATTTGAGATGTTGGTATACGGCGATAGCGGGTACCCGTTGCTCCTGTTCCCTACCTCTATGGGGCGTTACTATGAAAGCAAGGACTTTGGCCTGATTGAAGCCCTCCGCTGGTTTATTGAAGAAGGAAGAATTAAAGTGTATTGCCCCGACAGTATTGATGCACTCAGCTGGTATAATAAAAATATTCCCCCGGAACAAAGAGCGTATAATCATACCTGTTACGACAAGCTTCTCATGGAAGAAATATTGCCCCGCATTGTTACCGAAACAGGGCATCAGCGGATAGTGGCTGCGGGCTGCAGCTTCGGCGGTTATCACGCCGCCAACTTTGCCTTCCGGCATCCGGACCGTGTTTCTTATTTATTCAGCCTGAGCGGGATCTTCGATATTAAATTCCGCATGGACGGATACTACGACGACAACGTATACTATAATAACCCGGCCGATTATGTGCCGGAAAACCAGCATGCAGACCTCTGGCGCATGGGTATTGTACTGGGCGTGGCAGACAGGGATGTAACCCGGCCGCAAAACGAACTGTTGTCCGGTATACTTACCGGCAAAAAAATAGCCCACTGGCTGGATATCCGCCCGCAAACCATCCACGATTGGCCGGTATGGCGGGAAATGCTGCCGCATTATGTTTCACTTATCAAGTAAGCACCATGAAAAAAATCGGGATTCTCTTCGGGCAGGAAAACACTTTTCCACAGGCATTTGTAGACCGTGTAAACCGCATTAACCCTCCCGGCATCTTTGCGGAATTTGTGACCATCGACAAGGTAATGCAGGGCGCCGATCCGGGCTATGCCGTTATCGTAGACCGTATTTCGCAGGATGTACCCTTCTACCGGTCTTACCTGAAAAATGCCGCAGCTGCCGGCACCGCGGTAATCAATAACCCTTTCTGGTGGAGCGCCGACGATAAGTTTTTTAATAACGCCCTCGCGGAAAAGATCGGCGTAAATGTGCCACGCACCGTACTGCTGCCTTCCTATAAACTGCCGGACGATACCACCGATAAATCATTCCGCAACCTGATTTATCCGTTCGACTGGAACAGCATTTTTGAATACGTTAGCTTCCCGGCATACATGAAACCCTACGCCGGTGGCGGATGGAAACATGTATACCGCGTAGAGGATAAGGATGATTTCTTTCATAAACACAGTGAAACAGGTCAGCTGGTAATGATGCTACAGGAAGAGATCGACTTCAGCCAGTATTACCGCTGTTTTTGCATAGGCGGTAAAGACGTGCGGATTATGCCATATAATCCCAAACACGCACCACATCAGCGTTACCAGGCCGATTATGAACCCAGCGCCGAACTAGCCGCCCGCATCACAGAACAGGTGCTTACCCTTCACCAGCACCTGGGATACGATTTCAATACCGTGGAAATAGCCGTACGCAGCGATGTGCCCTACGCCATTGACTTCTGCAACCCTGCACCCGATGCCGATATTCACTCCATTGGCGCCGAACATTTTGAATGGGTAGTGGAAACCAGCGCCCGGTACGCCATAGAAAGGGCTATCGCACAAAAGCCGGGAAAAGACAATCTCACCTGGGGAAAATTTGTACATCCCGGCCGGGCAAAAGCAAAAGCTGTAGCTGCTGTTGAGAAAAAGAAAACCGCCGCTCCCAAAGCAAAGAAAACCGTTCCCGAAAAGGAGAAAAAGACGGCCGCTAAAAAAAGCCCCGCCAAAAAACAACAAAAAGAAAAATGAAACCGTTTTACTGCCCTACATTTGTAGATAGCATTAAAGCTAAAAGCTAACAACATGTTTAAGGCGTTCACGCTGGGGATCGAGGAAGAGTATATGGTAATGGACCCCGTTACCCGGGAACTAAGATCACATGAACAAAAAATAGTAGAACAGGCGCATAAGGTGATCAACGACCAGGTAAAAGCGGAGTTTCACCAGGCTGTAGTGGAAGTAGGAACACAGATCTGTGCGGATATACACGAGGCGCGGAAAGATGTAGCCTACCTGCGCCGCACCATTGCACAAATAGCCGGCGACCTGGGATTTAGTATAGGCGCTTCCGGTACCCACCCTTTCAGTAAATGGGAAAAACAACTCATCACAGATCATCCCCGCTATTTTGAAATAGTGAATGAAATGCAGGACGCCGCCCGCTCCAACCTGATCTTTGGTTTGCACGTGCACGTAGGCATGGAAAACAGGGAGATGGCCATTCACATCGCCAATTCCGTCCGGTATTTCCTCCCGCATATTTTTGCGCTGAGCACCAACTCCCCCTTCTGGGAAGGACGCAACACCGGCTTCAAATCATTCCGTACAAAGGTTTTTGATAAATTTCCCCGGACCGGTATTCCCGATTATTTTGCCAGCATAGAAGAATACGACAACTATATCAAACTGCTGGTAAAAACCAATTGTATCGATAACGCTAAAAAAGTATGGTGGGATTTAAGGGTGCATCCCTTCTTTAACACCGTGGAATTCCGCGTTTGTGATGTGCCGCTCACCCTCGACGACACCATCATGATAGCCGGCCTTTTCCAGGCAGTATGTGCAAAGATCTATAAGCTGCGGATGCAGAATCTCAATTTCATTATCTATAACCGCGCCCTGATCAACGAAAATAAATGGAGAGCCTCCCGCTATGGGATCGATGGCTACCTGATTGATTTTGGTAAGGAGATGGAAGTAAATACGCGGGCACTTATCTCCGAACTGCTCGACTTTATTGACGACGTAGTAGATGACCTCGGCAGCCGTGATATTATTGCCGCTACTACCCGGTTGCTGGAAAACGGCACCGGCGCAGATAAGCAATTGCAGGTATATGCCGATACCAACGACCTTGTAGCGGTAACGGATTTTATCCAGGAACAATTCCTGCTGGGCTGTTAGTACCCCTGTAAAATAAATTTCGCGTAATTTTGTGGCATGCATCCAATTAAAAATAGCTGGAAGGTGGCTGTGCTGGATATGTATGAGGGTGTTCCCAATGAAGGGATGCGCTGTATCCGTGAAATATTGGCTAAATATGCCAGCATGCATGCCCTGGACCTGCAGTTTGATGAGTTTGAAGTAAGGCAGCAAATACAGGTTCCTGATACCTCCTATGACATATATATTTCCACGGGCGGCCCCGGCAGCCCGGTGGCCAGTGAAGGCAGCGACTGGGAAACCGCTTACTTTTCCCTGATAGAAAGCCTCCTGGAATGGAACCGTACCAACGAAAAGAAAAAGCCCGTCTTTTTTATCTGCCACTCCTACCAGCTCATGTGCCGCTATTATAAACTGGGAAATGTATGCAGGCGGAAATCGCCCGCATTCGGCGTATTCCCCGTGCATAAAACCGCTGCAGGCATGCAGGAAAAGGTATTCAGCGCACTCCCCGATCCTTTTTACATTGTGGATAGCCGCGACTGGCAGGTGATTGAACTGGATTATGAAAATCTCCAGGCAATGGGCGGATATGTTATTGCGCTGGAAAAAGAACGGCCGCATGTTCCGCTGGAACGCGCCACCATGGCCATCCGATTTAATGAACACTTTATTGGTACACAGTTCCACCCGGAAGCCGATGCTGCCGGTATGCACATGTACCTCCTCCAGGAAGAAAAGAAAAAACAGGTAGTAAAGCATCACGGCCTGGAAAAATATAACAGCATGATCCGCCAGCTTACTGATCCCGGCAGGATTATGCTTACACACGACCGGTTTATTACTGCATTCCTCGACTATGCTATTTATGGCCGGCTGTCGGACAGGCTGGCGGCCATTGAACGGCTGGTGCAGGTTGCGGCGCATCATGATAACGAGCACTCGTTCTTCTAATTAAAAACTTATGATTCCTGCTGTCAGAAAAGCATATAATCAACAATTTACACCAGCGCAATACCAGGCTTTTTTAACAGGTATTGCGGCTGATACCGGCGTGGCGCCTGCTTTCAGGGTGGCCGAAACACCCGTGTTTGTACCTGCAGCTCTCAGCAGTAAACTGGTGCAGGCATGCGAGGAAATAGTGGATGTATTGCTTCGCCCCAACTTTAAAACCATTACCCGTGATGCTATTCCACCTGCACTGAAAGTGCCGCATGAAAATGAGCATCCCCATTTTATTGTAATCGATTTTGCGGTTTGCAAAGCCGCAGATGATTCATTGGTACCCCAGCTTATTGAATTGCAGGGATTCCCTACCATGATGGCTTTCCAGGAAGTAATGGCCCGTCGTTTTAAAACGCATTTCAATATACCGGATACGCTCAGTAATTTTTTCAACGGACTGGATGAAGCTGCCTATTACCAGCTGTTGCGTGAAATGATCATTGGCCCCTTTGCGCCGGAAGAAGTAATACTGCTGGAAGTAAAGCCGGAAGAACAGAAGACGCGGATCGATTTTTACAGCACCGAAAAAAATCTGGATATCCCCACCATTTGCTTAACCTCGCTGATACAGGAAGGCAAACAGTTATTTTACCTGAAAGACGGTGTAAAAACCCGTGTACGCCGTATTTATAACCGGATCATTTTCGACGACCTGCAACGCCAGGCCGGAAATCTTGATACACACGTAAATCTTTTCCAGGAACTGGACGTGGAGTGGATCACGCACCCCAACTGGTTTTACCGCATCAGTAAGTACATCATGCCGTTTATTCACAGTGAATATGTACCAAAAAGCTGGTTCCTGCATGAGTTACCGGTGGTACCTGCCGACCTTGAAAATTATGTATTGAAACCACTCTTCTCCTTTGCCGGACAAGGGGTATTGATAGATGTTACTCCCGAAGATATTGATGGGATCAAAGATCCTGAGAACTGGATATTACAGCATAAAGTGAAATATGCGCCTGCCGTGGAAACGCCTACCGGTCCGGCTATCTGTGAAATACGCATGATCTATATCTGGCAGGATGGTGCTGCGCGGCCAATGCTGGTGCATAACCTGGCCCGGATCAGCAAAGGCAAAATGATAGGTGTAGGATTTAACAGCAAAGATACCTGGGTAGGTGGCAGCTGTTGCTTTTTTGAATTCGGCGATCCAAAATAAATAACAGGAAAGCGGCTACTGTAACCGCTTTCCTGTTAGCACTAAAACTCAAATTCTTCAATCAGTGGTCCGGTGGTGTACTCATTCTTTTTCCCCACCCCGATAGCCAGTTCCTGGTTCCCGCTGTTTTTAACGATCAGGAAAGGCTGACCATATTTCTGTTTACCGGCAAAAATTACGGCAATATCTGTACAGGAATAAACGTCTTCGTTAGTCAGCGTAATTTCCTTGTTGTTGTCCAGCACATTTTCCGTTTTTTTATTTTCCTTCCGGAGATGTAATTTTCTTCCTACATACTGCCGCTTCAACCATTCGTAGTTACCGTTAATAATAACCGGTGTGTTAGAAAGATTGTCTTCAGGCACCTGGTAAAGCAGGAGTTTCCGGTCTTCATCCCGCAGCGTAAAAATCAGCGTGGACGTACCTTCCAGGTTTCTACGGTCGTAGTCAACGATCATGAATGTTTTATTCTCTATCGCCTTGTAGGGCGTATAAAAATGTCCGCCTTTGAGTACACTTTTATACGGCACTTCCACTACGGCTTTCATTTTAAGGTTATCCAGCAGGGTGTCTTCTTTATTTCTCACGGAGCGTCTGGGGTTCAGTTTCAGGAAAGTGATCTCCTGTCCTACCAGTGTTAGCTGGGCGATATCCGGTGTAAGATGCTGAAAGGCAATGCTGCTGTCGTAAGGAACTAAAGTCGGCTTCTTCTCGGTATCCCTGTATTTGATCTGGGCGGTAGCGCTTAAGGAGGCTGCCATTCCCAGGCACAAGGCTAAATGTTTCAATTTCATATACACTAAAATATTGGCAAAGATATATTGTTTCGGTGCTGCACCTGACACAGCAATTTGTTAAAAAACATAACGGAGAGTTTGCAAATACATTGCGTAGTGTGCTTTTATCTTTGGTATAAATATTTACTTTTATGTAAATATGTCAACTTAATACCTATCCTTATGTTTAGTAACCTGGCCATAGATGTGGCGCTTGGCCTTATTTTCATTTACCTGCTATACAGTTTGCTGGCCTCTGTGGTGCAGGAACTGGTTGCCAGGATCTTCAATTCCAGGGCGCGGCTGTTAACGAAAGGGTTGCGCCGGATGCTGGAGGAAGATGATCACAGTAAAGACCTGGGCTGGTTTGGGAAGTTTACTTTCTTTAACTGGTTTTATGAACTGGGGTGGAGCGTGGTGTATTTCTTTGAGCCTTTCCGGAAGAATCCTTTCCTTAAAAAGTTTTACAGCACGCCTTCCATCCGGAACCTGGGGGAAAACAGCGCCACTTCCCGCCCGGCCTATATCAGTCCGCAGATCTTTTCCCAAACAATGGTACACCTGCTGCGCGGCAGTGTGCAGGAGCATAAAGGCACCGATGCCCAGGCCATCAAAGCTGCGCTGACGCATAACTACCTGCACCTGGTACCGGATACGAGGGAGCACCTGTTGCAATTGTTTGAAGATGCCGGGCATAATACAGCAGCCTTCCGGATCAATATGGAAGGATGGTTCAACGAAACCATGACCCGGGCCAGCGGCTGGTACCGGAAGCAAACGCAAACCTGGCTGTTATGCATGGGTATTGCCATTGCAGCATTGTTTAACGTGGATTCCATTGCCATTGCGCGGATCCTGATGAAAGACAAAAATGTAAGATCACAGATGGTGCAGCTGGCAGCCAGCAGGGCGCCGGGTTATACCGCTATCACTGATACGCTTATACGTAAAAACGTGCTGCATAAAGACAGTGCCTTTTTCCGGGCGGATACTTCCGTTCGCATACTGGTGAGCGATACCTCCCTGCTCGGCGTATATGCCCTGCTACGCGCCGATGCCGGCGATGCGGCGAACGTGCTGGGCATCAGCCGGGCCTGTGTTACCGATACTACCGGCGGACATATGACCATGCATTGCGGCTATACGCATCCTTTCCAGCAAAACGGCTGGCTGGTTTTCGCCGGCTGGTGCATTACCGCACTGGCAATATCGCTGGGAGCGCCCTTCTGGTTTGATTTACTGGGCAAAGTGGTGAAGTTCAGAACCACACAGCCCCCGGCAGATACTCCCGGGAATAACACCACTGCCACACACTAAAGAAGATGTTGTAGATTTGTGTATCTCCTCATCTTTCTAAAAAACAGCTATGAAACGCACCAATTATTCCTCCGGCGCACTCTGGGAAGGAAAAGTAGGTTACTCCCGTGCGGTAAGGGTAGGCAATGTAATTGAAGTATCCGGCACCGTAGCATCCGATAACGACAAGGTGGTAGCAGAAGGTAACGCCTATGAACAAACGAAATTTGCCCTGGCAAAAATAGAGTCAGCGCTGATCAATGCCGGCGCCACCCTGCATGATGTGGTACGCACCCGGATGTTTGTAACGGATATCTCCAGGTGGGAAGAATACGGAAGGGCGCATGGGGAATTCTTTAAAAGCATCAAACCGGCTACTTCTATGGTGGAAGTAAGTAAACTGATTGATCCCCGTTACCTGGTGGAGATAGAAGCCACTGCTATTGTAGAGCAGAAAGCGGGATGAAAGGAATACTTCTGCGCTTATTCTTCCCGGCACAAACCGGGCAAACAAGCGCAGAAGACACTACATCTTATTTATACAGCTCTGTCCATTTCAGCATACCACCTACCAGGTTTTTGGTGTTGGTAAAGCCCATAGAGTCGAGCAACATACATGCCTGCCCGCTGCGGTTACCGCTGCGGCAATACACGATGATTTCCTTGTCTTTCCAGTCCTCAATTTCATCCACCTGCATCTGCTGTACAAAGCCCAAAGGAATATGCGTACCGCCAATGTTGAACTCTGCGCGTTCATGTGGTTCTCTTACGTCTAATATATAAAGTTCTTCACCGTTGTCTATGCGTTGTTTCAGTTCTTCTGCCGTAATGTTTTGCATGTTATTAAGTATTTAAAATCAAATTACATCATTTTCAATTATCCTCTTCAACTGGTTTGGGGGCGGCGGTGCTGTCGGTTACCGGTTTGGTGGCTGATAACCAGAAGTCAACGCTTTCACCGGCTCTTACCATGTTAAAGTCGCCGATTTCATTTTTACGGGTAGGCACCTGTTTGATCACATAGGCGTTTGCCGTATCGGATACACTCGGATCAATGATCACAGTACCTGGATTGAGATTGCTGGCGCTGAGCATTTCACGGGCTTCTGCATAGGTGAGTCCTACAAAGTTAGGCACCGGGTTTTCCACGCTGCCGGTTCCGCTGCTGAGGATCAGGGTGATATTGCTGCCTTCCGCCACTTCGGTGCCGGGCTTTACCTTCCTGCCATTGAGCAGTTGCTGTAATACAGTGTTGGTGGCAAAGTCGGGTTTATAAATGGTATCTCCTACGTTAAGACGCATGCTTTTGAGCATCATTTCAGCGCTGCGGAAGGTAAGTCCTTCCAGGTCCGGCATTTTCACCATAGGCGCCACTGTTTTATTTACGGTCAGGTAAATAGTTCTGCCCACCTTTACCTGCGCTCCCTTGTCGGGTGTTTGTGCATACACTGCCAGGGGAGGAATAGAATCGATATAAATAGAATCTCTTACATCGGCTTCAAAGCCGGCTTTCTCCAGCAACTCAATAGCTTCCTTTATATTTTTCCCATGAACATCCGGTACGGTTTGCTGCTGTCCATGTTTGGTGATGAAACCCAGCATGGAGAAAAACAACAGGGCCAGGGCAAAAAACATTACAATAACCGCCAGCAGATTAAATAAAAAAGAGCGTTTGGTAATAAAGTCGAACACGATAATTATATTAAGTGTGATAATCCTTACTTCAGGCTTTCTTCCAAAAGCAGGCCATAAAATTCTGTCAGCGTTTTTCCCGCAGCCCTTACCTGCTGGGGAACCAGGCTGTTTTCAGACTGCCCGGGCATTGTATTTATCTCCAGGAAATATAATTTCCCGGCACTTTCTTCATATATAAAGTCTACCCGTACAATGCCTTTACAATTCAGTTTGTTGTAAATAACAGTAGATATTTCCTGTACCTGGCGGGCAATATCGTCCGTTATGGGTGCAGGGGTAATTTCGTTGGATACGCCCGGGGTATACTTCGCTTCGTAGTCGAAGAACTCCTTGTTGCTCACTACTTCCGTGATAGGCAGCACGGTAATGGCGTTGTTGGCACGAAACAGCCCCATCGTCAGTTCCCGGCCTTTGATAAACTCTTCGATCAGGATCTGGGTGTCTTCTTTAAAGGCTTTATCGATAGCGGGTTGCAGCTCTTCGGCCGTTTTTACTTTCGACATACCGATGCTGCTGCCGCCTTCTGCCGGCTTTACGAACACGGGTAAACGCAGTTGTTGCAGTATTTCTGCTGTATTATATGGCTGATGGCGGAAAATATGTACGGATTTAGACACATTCACCACTTTCAGCGCATCTACTACTTTATTGCAATAGCTTTTGTTGAATGTGAGCGCGGAGGTAACCATACCGCAGCTGGTGAACGGAATACCGAGCATTTCGAAGTATCCCTGCAGGCGCCCGTCTTCTCCCGGTGTGCCATGAATACCAATAAATACGGCATCAAAAATGATCTTTTTGCCATTGATGGTTAAGGTAAAATCATTTTTATCTACTTCAATCACCTCTCCATCGGCGCGGGTATGGCTCCAGCTCTCTTTGGTGATAATAATCTTGTATACGTTGTATTTAGTGCTATCCAGATTATTTTCAATAGTTACGGCACTTTGTACGGATATCACATATTCTCCGGAATATCCACCGGCGACCAAAGCTATATTCTTCTTCATAAGATGTTTTACTATAAGCGGGTAAAGTTAAAGGTTATTTGTTAATTGTCAAGAGCCACAGCGCTTGCGGGCAGTGGCTGTTCAAATTACATAAAAAAACCGTCCCAGCCAGAGCGGGAACGGTTATTAAGCTTCCTTGAGAATATTTTAAACGTGCAGTTTTGCCTTCTTTTCCATCAGTTCGTCTACGGTTTCCTGGTACATTTCGTCAGGAACGCAGCAATCTACCGGGCAAACCGCCGCACATTGCGGTTCTTCATGAAATCCCTGGCATTCTGTACATTTGTTGGGCACAATATAGTAGGTATCTACACTGATAGGCGCATTTCGCTGGTCAGCATCCAGTACACTACCGTCCATTAATGTATAGGAGCCTTTTACGGTGGTACCATCGGCTAACGCCCATTCAACACCACCCTCATATATCGCATTATTGGGGCATTCCGGTTCGCAGGCGCCACAGTTTATACATTCGTCTGTTATCTTAATTGCCATAGTGTAAACTTTTTGGTTAAGTAGTAAGCCATTAATTTTGTGTGACAAAAATAAAATTTTCCCGGTTTAATTAGGTCATTATTTATATAGTTTCATGAACATAGCAGAAAAAGAAGCCGCATTGGTGCGCCTGGGGCAGTATCTGGCGGATAAGAGCCCGGAATTGGAAGCAGTAAAAGAACGCGCATATATTGCCAATGGTTGGTTTATTCCCCCTTTTATAGACAATGCACTGGATAATATCTCCCGCTATTTCCTCTCCCCTGCCCCTTTACAACAGTGGTTGCAGGGATACCCCAAAGTTACGGAAGAACGGACACCTAAAAACGTGGGGATCGTTTCTGCCGGAAATATTCCCCTGGTAGGCTTCCACGACTGGCTTTGCGGGTTCATCAGCGGCCACCGGGTAAAAATGAAACTTTCCGGGAAAGATGAAATCCTGATGAAACATATCCTGGAAAAGATCGGTGAATGGTATCCGGACCAGGCCAATCAAACGGAAATACAGGACATGCTGAAAAACTGCGACGCCTATATTGCCACCGGCAGCAATAACTCCGCCCGGTATTTCCACTACTATTTTGCCAAATACCCACACATTATCCGTCATAACCGTACTTCCGCCGCCATCCTTACCGGTAAGGAAACGCCGGAAGAACTGGCTGCCCTGGCCGATGATGTGATGCTGTACTTCGGCCTCGGATGCAGGAACGTTACCAAGATATATGTACCGCTGAACTACGACTTTGCCCCCCTGCTGAAAGCGCTGGAAAAGTATAGCCACCTCGCCGATCATCACAAATACAAAAACAACTACGATTATAACCTGGCCCTGTTGCTGTTAAACAGCAGTCCCTATATGACTAACGGCAGTATCCTGCTGCAGGAAAATACCGGCCTGTTTTCTCCCATCAGTGTTTTACACTATAGTTATTATGTAGATATGGCCCAGCTGCAACAGGAGCTTTCCGGGGAAGACGCCGTGCAATGCCTGGTGGGACAACAGTTCACGCCGTTCGGCTATGCCCAGCAACCATCGCTTACTGATTACGCAGACGGTGTAGATACCATGAAGTTCCTGCTGGAGTTATAAGAAGGGAGGGCGCTCCCCTCCTAACAATTTGTCGCAATTACTTGTTATATTGACAGGCGGGCTGCCATGCCTGTCAGTGGGGTATTAAGCAGTGTTTAACGATTGATATAAAAATGTGTTAAAGTAAATCACCCCTGTTGCGTTTGATTCATGACGCGAATTAAATTTGTAGTCAGGGCATGTAAATTGATCATATCCCGGCGTTATTATTAATTATCACGCAAACACACTATAATATGAAATTCAAGCAAATTGTTACGACTGTTCTTATCAGTGCTGTAACGGCAGCTGCCTCCATATTTGTGTATGGCAAATATATCCAGCCGAAGCAGCCGATTGTTTTCCAGAATGGTACTGAAATTCCCGTAAACTATGCGCGCTACATGCCGGGTACGGAAGGGAATGCGAATGCCACCCCACCTTCCGACTTTACCACCGCGGCCAAGGCAGCAGTGCCGGGTGTAGTACATATCAAAACAAAGATCAACCCCAGGCAGGTAACCAATGGCAATAACCTGCAAAGAAGACGCAGCATCCTGCAGGATCTTTTTGGAGATGATTTTTTTGGAGATGAATTTAACGGTGGCGGAGATGGCCGCAGGTATTACGTTCCAGGCCAGATGGCTTCCGGTTCCGGCGTACTGATCTCTGCAGATGGTTACATTGTAACCAACAACCACGTAGTTGCAGACGCCGATGAAATCAGCGTTTCCCTCAGCAACGAAAACAAAGTATTCAAAGCAAAAATGATAGGAACCGACCCCAGCACGGATCTGGCGGTTATTAAAATTGACGCCAAAGACCTTCCTTACCTGCTGTACGGCAACTCCGACAATGTGGAAATAGGACAATGGGTACTGGCGGTAGGTTATCCGCTTAACCTGGATGCTACCGTAACTGCGGGTATCGTGAGTGCCAAATCACGCTCTATCGGTATCAACAGAAGCGGCGGCAAAGTGAACAGCGCCATCGAATCCTTTATACAAACGGATGCCGCTGTAAACCAGGGTAACAGCGGTGGCGCACTGGTGAACACTGCCGGCGAACTGGTAGGTATCAACTCTGCGATTGCCTCTCCAACAGGCTCTTATGCAGGTTACTCTTACGCGATCCCGGTAAACCTCATCAAAAAAGTGGTGAACGATATCCTGAAATATGGTAACGTACAACGGGCTTACCTCGGTGTAAGATATGCGCCTTCCTCCCTCATTGCCAATATGAGCGATGAGCAGTTAAAGGATGCCGGTATCAAAAGGGATGTAAACGGCGTACAGGTAACAGATGTATTGCCCAACAGCTCTGCTGCGGCTGCAGGCATCCGTACCGGTGATGTGATCACTGCAGTGAACGGCGTAAAAATCCCTACCACTTCCCAGCTGAGCGAACAGGTGGCGCGCTACAAACCAGGCGATAAGATCAGTTTAAGCTACCTGCGCGACGGTAAAGAAGTGACCGTGGACAATGTAGTGATGAAGAACCTGAAAGGCAATACGGACCTGGTAAAGGTAACTGCACTGGATCGTTTGGGTGCTGACCTCTCCGAACTTGATAAAGACCAGGCTGCCCGTTTGGGTGTGAATGGCGGTGTAATCGTAAATGATATCGGCAACGGTATCCTGAAAAAACAAACCACAATGGCTCCGGGCTTTGTAATCCTGAAAGCCGGCAATACACAGATCACCTCTGTGGATGAACTCAGCCAGGTGGTGGAAAAACAAAAGAATCTGAAGCTGATAGGTTTCTATCCTGAAAAAGGCGGAAATATCTATTACTATAATATTGCTACCGGCGCTGGCGCCGAAAACCTCTGATCCCCTGAAGTAACTGGGTTTTAGGTCTTAAAAAATAAAAGTCCCGTTTCCGGCTGGCCGGAGCGGGACTTTTTCATTTAAGTCGTACACGCATTGCCTGAAAAAGCAGGGCATGTAATCAGTCATTCTATGAAAACCTATTAGAAAAATAGTATAAGCATATGATAAGTTGGCGGGGCAATCCGTAAACGGGTGGATTGGCTTAGGCAACGCACAAAAAAGCCGGTTGAGCGATGGCTCACCGGCTTTAATAATTAGCGTAAATTAATAATATCAGAGATTGATCACCCCTTTCAGCTGGGTAAAGAACTCATCTTTTTTACGGGAAGAGATTGGAATATTCTTCTGATCGCTCATCACCACGGCTGTTCCCAGTCCTTTAATGATTTTTACGATGTGGTGAATATTGATGAGGAAGGATTTATGCACCCGGTAAAAACCTTTATCGGACAGCATTTCCTCATACTCCTTCAGTGACTTGGAGATCAGGTGAGATACGTTATTGATCAACTGGATTTTCGTGTAGCTGTCAAAGGCTTCACAATAGATAATATCCTTCAGATCGATTACATTATACCCGTCATTCACCGGTATAACGATCTTTGAGAAGGCGTTATCGTTGTTCTTAACGTAGTCTTTCAGTATGGATGCCAGCTCGTTGAGTCGTCCCTTCTTGCTTTTCTTCACTTTTTCAAGTGCATCTTCCACTTCACTGACCTTGATTGGTTTCAACAGGTAATCCAGTGCAGCAAACTTAATTGCCTGCAGTGCATATTCCTGGAAAGCAGTGATAAAAATAACTTCAAAATTCAGCACCGGAAACATTTCCAATAGCTGAAATCCATTGTGTGGTGGCATCTCAATGTCAAGAAACAGAACATCAATGGGGTTATTTTTTATCATTTCTGCCGCCTCATTGATATTCTGCGCCTCACCGACAACTGTCACATCTTTGCAGTAGTTCTCGAGTATATTGCGTAAAATATGAATGTTGCGGACTTCATCGTCTACAATGGCAGCTTTTATATTACTCATAACATCTTAACAATGGGAATCAGTATTTCAACTAAGGTACCTTCCTTATTGCCGAAACCAGATTTAAATTTATCAATAATTTCTAACTTTCCAACACTTCCATTAAAAGATTTTATAATCTGCAACCGCTCTTTAATCACGCTAAGTGCAGTAGACTCGTGTTTAATGAGTCTTGAACTTTTAATGCTATTCGACTTATCCCAGCCTATTCCGTCGTCATCTACCGAACAATATAACAAGTCATCCACCATTTCCAGGCGGATTTCCAGGTAACCGCTGATATTTTTAGGCGCCAATCCGTGTTTAATCGCATTTTCCACTATCGGTTGAATAATCATGGGTGGGATGTAGATGGTATACTCCTTCAAAGCATCTTCCATGATAAAGTGATAGGTAAAGGAATGGGCAAACCGGATCTTTTCCAACTCCAGGTAACGGGTCAGGAAAGCGATTTCTTCTTCCAGTGATATATACGACTTCCTGGAGTTATTGAGCATCTGCCTCATGAGCGTAGCAAAATCTGCCAGGAAGTTCAGCGCCTGCTTCTCTTCTTTCTCCAATATAAGGTGCTGAACGGAATTCAACGAATTAAAAATAAAATGCGGGTTCATCTGGTTGGTCAGCGCCTTGGCTTCCAGCTCTGCAATACGCCGGTTATACTCCGTTTTACGTTTCTCCGCCTGCTTAATCCGCCGGATGATATACCGCAATCCTATCAGCACCACCAGCAGCCCGGCCAGCAGCAGAATACCTCTCGCCCACCATTGCTGGTACCAGCGGGGCAGGATATTCACATCTATACTCACCGGTTTTGACCAATCGCTCTTGTATTTCCTGGCCCTTATCATCAGGGTGTAGTTGCCCGGCTGCAGGTCGGGGAACGGAATGATATTAGACATGGTGGTTACCCAGCCGCTGGTTGTATCTCCCGAAAAATTATACTGGTATTCCACCAGCTCCGGCAAATCAAAAACGATGGTACCAAATTCTGCTTCAAACGAAGCTTTGCGTTTATAGAGGTGTACAAAATTATTGGAGGCCAGGAACGTGCTGTCGCCATAACGGATGTTATTCAGGTAAATCACCGGCGGCACGGTATCCACCGGGATATGATCCGCATTGAAGTAACACAGGCCGTTAGAGGTAGCAATGTACAGTATATCGTTATCTGCGTAAACACCTCTGATGTCGTCAGACATCAGGCCGTCGCTGGAGGTGATATTACGTGTAATCGTTTGCGTTTTTATGTCAATTACGGATACACCGCGGTTTGTGGCTACATACAGCCGGCCAACGCCATCGTAGTAAAGTTGCTGGCAGATATCGCTGGCGAGGTCATTGGCGGTTGACAGGTGTTTTACCACACTATCGTTTTGCATTACATAAATCCCCCTGTCGCTGGTGCCAATCCACAGGGAGCCGTCAATCCATTTCAGATCTTTGATGCTCACCTTCCGCAGGGTATCTGCACCGGCAGGCAGCAGTTGCCGTTTGCGGTCTGTACAAAAGAACAGGCCATTGTTGGTACCTACATAATAAGCGGAGTCGTTGATGCTGGCTAACGAGGTAACCAGCATATCGAGGTCGCTGATGGCGTAATCATCCAGCGCTACTACCTGGTTTTTGGCAGCAATCCTGATTTTTCCGCCGGGCGATACATCTACATCTTTCAGCATTTTTACAGCTTTTAAGAGAGATGTTTTCCGGGACACGGTGTTGAACTTATACAAACCGTTATCCGTGCCGATGAGTACATTATCGGTGGTATACGGGGTAATGGAAAGTACGCTGTTCCGGCCGGAAGTGGTATCCACTGTGTATTGCCGGATGTTGTTTTCTCCATCCATTGTATTAAGGATGCCGGCATTCTGCCCTATCAGCAACAGGTCATTTTTCTTGTCTTTGCTGATACTGAAAATAGAATGTGAATAAAGGCCGTTGGTATTATCAAGATAGCTGAAGTAGAAATTCTTATAGGGGATGTTATACACACCGTCACCGAAAGTGGTGATCCAGATGTTGCCGTCCCTGTCTTTCAGCAGGGAGGTAATGAAATGATTATCCAGCAGCCGGATGACTTTCCGTTCTCCGTTAAAATAACCTTTGAGGTAGTATAAGGCGCGCTGGGTACCTATCCACAGGTTATCGTTATCAATGCATATGTGGCTGATATCATCTTTAATTCCCCACTCCGCGCCGTTAAAAAAGCATACCGCATCTTTGGCGGTATAGGAGTACAGCGTGTTCCGGATGATGACGATAGCGCTTTTATTGATCCGGTTGTGCAGTGCAGAGTCATCTAACGGGTACGGGGATACGGGGTAAATCTGTTGTTGTGTATTACCCGGATCGTGCAGGCTTTCGAGGTGAAAGGAAGCCTGCAGCGGATGAAAGATACTGTCGTTCCGCATCAGGAAATACAGGTCTGATCCGGAGGCGCCCAGTTTATCGTAGATTGTTTTTTTGCCGTTGTATTGAACGATGCGGTTGTTGGTATTGAGGAACCACATGTAACCGCCCTGCCCTTCAAAGGCATACTGCATGTAGTGACTACGGCTGTTAAAAATGAGGGAAGAATCATTGTCTTCGCTGTGAATCACTGATTTCTCATAGAAGGAAGGTTTTCCATTGAGGGTAAAAAACCATACCCGTCCTTTGGAGTCGGCGGCGAGTTTCACCACCTCGTTATCTGTAAGACCGTCTTTTTTGGCGTAGTTGCGGAATCTTTTACCATCAAATTTGCTGACACCGGTGGGAGTGGCAAACCATATGAAACCGTCTTTATCCTGCACAGCAGCATAAACAGTAGCGTTGGCCAGTCCGTCCTTTACATTATAGTTACGGATCATCAGCCCCTGCGCGAGGGTTGTTGTAACAGTGCAAAAGAAGACCAACCCCCATAACATTATAAAACGGTTCAAGGGCATCGGATTTTAATGGTTTATTGCAGGAGTATTACCTGTAAGTATTACGAGTTACGGATTTTTAGGGAAACTTCCGCAAAAATCCGGCCCCGTAATACTTAATATGAAACATCTTTCCTAGTACGCTCTTGCGAAAAGCACCCTTTCTTTGGATGGTTTACCGGTCAGGATACACGTGCCAGCTTCCTGCGGATTATTGAGCGGGATGCAGCGTATAGTAGCTTTTGTGCGTTCTTTGATCTGTTCTTCCGTTTCGGCGGTACCGTCCCAGTGAGCAGATACAAAGCCGCCTTTTTCGTCCAGCACTTTTTCAAATTCCTCAAAAGTATCTACACTGGTAATATGACTATCGCGGTAAGCTTTTGCTTTATTGAACAGGTTGAGTTGTATTTCGTCGAGTAGTCCGGCGATGCGGGCAGGTAAACCATCGAGCGACAGGCTCATTTTTTCCCTGGTATCGCGGCGGGTTACTTCGGCCACATTGTTTTCGAGATCCCTTGCGCCGATGGCTATACGAACCGGTACGCCTTTCATTTCGTATTCGGCAAACTTCCAGCCCGGACGGTTATTATCGGAATCATCGTATTTCACGCTGATACCGGCGCTTCTCAGTTCCTTAACAATAACATTTACTTTTTCATCCAGTCCGGCTTTCTGATCGGGACCTTTATAAATAGGCACAATTACTACCTGGATAGGTGCAATTTTTGGCGGCATTACAAGTCCTTCATCATCGCTGTGTACCATGATGAGTGCGCCGATCAGGCGGGTAGACACGCCCCAGGAGGTAGCCCACACGTATTCCAGTTTATTTTCTTTATTAGAGAACTGTACATCAAATGCTTTGGCAAAATTTTGTCCGAGGAAGTGGGAGGTACCGGCCTGTAAGGCTTTACCATCCTGCATCATGGCTTCCACGCAGTAGGTTTCCACGGCGCCGGCAAATCTTTCGCTGGGTGATTTCAGTCCGCGAACCACAGGCACCGCCATATAGTTTTCTGCGAAATCAGCGTAGATGTTCAGCATCTGTTCTGTTTCTTCGATGGCTTCCTGCGCGGTGGCGTGGGCCGTATGGCCTTCCTGCCACAGGAATTCCGTGGTACGGAGGAACAGGCGGGTACGCATTTCCCAGCGCACTACGTTCGCCCACTGGTTGATCAGGAGGGGTAAGTCGCGGTAAGACTGGATCCAGTCTTTATATGTATTCCAGATAATAGTTTCTGAAGTAGGGCGAACGATCAGTTCTTCCGCCAGTTTGGCATCCGGATCAACGATTACGCCGCCGCCGTTAGGATCATTTTTGAGGCGGTAGTGGGTTACTACGGCGCACTCTTTGGCGAATCCTTCCACGTGCGCGGCTTCTTTACTTAAAAAGCTTTTAGGGATGAACAGCGGGAAATAGGCGTTCTGGTGACCGGTTTCTTTGAATTTGCGGTCCAATACATCGCGCATGGCTTCCCACAAAGCAAATCCGTATGGTTTAATTACCATACATCCTTTCACTGCAGAATAATCTGCCAGTCCGCCTTTCAATACCAGGTCGTTATACCACTTTGAATAGTCTTCCGAGCGGGCCGTAATCTCTTTACTCATAAAAATTATACCTTATTTATATACCGTTATTTTTAAGCCAATTCTGGTTAAATTTGTCGAGACAAAATTAAATCCGTCCGCCGGGTGCCAAAGGCCGGATTGGCTTAGTTTTTGTCCAATTATATTAAGAAGAAAATTCCACAAACATAGATGAAAAACATAACGTTGCAAACACTTATCACAAAATAATATAACGTAGCCTGTGTTATTGTAACTTTCTTCCCGTAATATCCGTTTAAAAGAAGTAAATTTACTACACGAATCACGCTTAAAACATATTTCAAATGAAGCCTATATTATACATTGGACTGGCCGCATCGCTCGCACTGGGAGCGTGTTCCAGTACCTATAAAACGGCTCAGACTCCGGATGATGTATACTATTCTCCGCGTCAGCAGCAGCGTACCTATGCCTCCAACAATGGTTCGAACGGCAACAGCCGCCAGGATGAAAACGATGCAAACTATGTTGAAGGAACACAGGAAGATGGCGGAACCTATGTAACCTACCAGGATGATGATCAGGGTGATTACCAGCGTCGCTTGAACAGATTTGGCAGTGGCAGCAACTATTCCGGTGATTACTGGGATGGTTACAACGCAGCCTCCAACATGTACCTGAGCAGTGGCTTTGGCATGGGATACGGTAGTGGCTTTGGTTTTGGCTACAGCCCGTACAGCAGCTTTTATGGTCCATCCTTCGGTTTGGGTCTTGGATTCGGCTGGGGAATGGGTGGTTACTACAGCCCATGGAGCAGCGGCTTCTATGGCGGATGGGGTTACCCATATGTAGGTAGCTACTGGCCTTCTTACTACTACCCCTACTACGGCGGCTACTATGGCCACGGTGGTTACTACGGTGGTGGCGGTTATTACGGACATTATACTACACGTCCTTCCAACTCCTATGGTTCCGTAAGAGGCGGTAACGAAAGAGTTCGCAGGGCAGATTATACCAACAGTGGCGGTACAGGCGGCGGCGGTTATACCCGTCCTTCCAGAACCGGTACTTTCCAGCCTGCCAATGGCGGTACATCCGGTGGTGAAAGACCACGCCGTGTATTCCAGCAGTCCAGTTCTGAAAGACCTGTAACCAGACCTGCTTATCAGAACAACAACGGCAGCAGCAACAATGGCGGTGGTTATTCCCGTCCGCAGAGAACAGAATACAGCAGACCTGCTCCTACTCCGGCTCCAAGTTACACTCCCCCCAGCTCCGGCGGTGGTCGTGTAGGTGGTGGTAATTCCGGTGGTGGCGGCGGTGGTGGCTACAGCCGTCCATCCAGAGGAGGCCGTTAATTATAAAAATCATTTACAAGATAAGCGTAGCCTAAAAACCTACGCTTATTTTTTATCTCGCACACGTTTTGCCAGTTCAGCACGTTATACTTATCGCAGCAAAACCTTAACAACCGTTAAATAACCTGCTAGCAAATCTCATTTTAAGAATACCGACTATGATTAAAAGACTTTATCCTCTTTTAGGTGGCTTGTTTATTTCTGTAACAGCACTAGGCCAGAGTTCCAACGACGCATTACTTTATTCTCCCCTGCAGCCTCATGGTACAGCCAGAACCCAGGCACTGGGCGGTGCAGGTGTGGGCCTGGGAGGAGACTATTCATCCGCTCACATTAACCCGGCAGGTATTGCCATCTTTAAGACCGGCGAATTTCACATTTCAGGTGGTGTAGGCATCTCTCAAAATACCTCTAATTACCTCGGTAACGGCCAGCTTGATAATAAAGGAAGCCGCAGCAATTTCCAGTTGCCGTCCATCGGGCTGATCATGGCTACCAATAAGAACAGCGGCAGCAGCACCTGGAACAACATTACCTTTTCACTGGGTTTGGAGCGCCTGGCCAATTATAACAACGAAATTGCCATTGCAGGCCACAATACCAAATCATCTTATTCAGACCGTTTTGTAGATGATATATTCGATGGCAGCACCTCTACACAGGCGCTGGGCACTGATCTTGGATTCAGCACCGGTTTACTGGCTGATTACCAGCCCACCAGTGGTAACAAAGAACCCATGACACTGGCCTCTCCTTCCAGGCAGATCGGAGGACTTACCGAAGGCATTCAGCAAAGAGGTACCCTGAAAACAGAAGGTGGTTTAAATGAATATACTTTTGCTATTGGCGGTAACTACGGCGATCGCCTGTATATCGGCGCCAGCCTGAACCTCCCCAGTATTAATTATAAAGAATCCCTGGCATGGTCGGAAGATGATGCCAGCAGCAACAAAGGCAACAACTTTGGCTACTTCGATTATTACAAGGATCTGAAACGTACCGGTTTAGGTGTTGGTGGTAAAATTGGTATCCTGTATAAGGTTACCGACCACTTCAGACTGGGTGGTACCTTTGCTACCCCTACCTGGTATTCTCTTCACGACAGCTACAGTTCTGAACTTCACTCTGATATTGAAGACGGTGGTGGCGAAAAAATCTCCAGCTCCTTTGATCAAACAGAAGGCTACCCGGTGGAATATGATTACAACTACACTGCGCCTTTACGCGCCGCAGCCGGTGCATCCTATTTCTTCGGTAACCTGCAGGAGCCACAAAGTACACAAGGCTTTATTACTGCCGACTATGAATTTGTGAACACCCCTTCTGGTAAATTCAGAATGAGTGATGACAGAGCCGGAGAAAAAAATCTGAACGATAACATCAGCGCTGTATATAAATCTACTTCCAATATTCGTGTAGGCGCTGAGGTTAAATTTATGGCGATATATGCGGTGAGGGCAGGTTTTGCTTCTTATGGCAATCCATACAGCGATGATAAATACAATGCAGGCGTAAACGCTTCCCGCAAAGTTTACAGCGGTGGTATTGGCTTCCGTAATAAAGGTCTTTATGCTGATGCTACCTATAGCTATACCCAGGGCAAAGACAGGTACCAGCCTTACACCGTGTATGATGCACAGCTGAGTCCTGCCGCTGCTACACTGGATTATACCAGGAGCAATATTATGCTGACAGTAGGATTCAAATTCTAAGCAACATCATTTTATTATAAATAGAAACGCCGGGATGTGATTACATCCCGGCGTTTCTATTTATCAGATACTTCACTCCGCTTTTAAATTCTTCACCGGGTTTTCCAATGCTGCCCGGATGGCCTGAAAACTCACTGTAAGTAAGGTAATGCCAACCATACTGATTCCCACCAGCAGGGACACACCTGCTCCTACCTCGATGTGGTATGCAAAACTATGCAACCACCGGTCCATACAATACCATGCCAGCGGTAACCCAATCAGCACAGCAATCAATACCGACCGCAGGAACTCGCCGGAAAGCATCATCATTACATGTGCGGCGGTAGCGCCCAATACTTTGCGGATACTGATTTCCTTGCGCCGGCTTTCGGCGGTAAAGGCAGCCAGGCCAAACAAACCAAGACAGGATATCACGATAGCGAGTGCGGTAAAATATTTTGATAAGGCGGCCACTCTTTTCTCTGCCGTGTATTGCGCCTGGTAATCTTCGTCGAGGAATTTATAATCGAACGTAAACCCGGGATTATAATTCTGATAGAAGGCTGCCAGTGCATCCAGCACTGCTTTTGTTTGTCCGCCTTTTACCTTTACCATCACGGTGCTGTTCAGGGAATCCAGCCGGAAAAACAACGGGCTGATGGTCTCGTGCATAGATTGAAAATGAAAGTTCTTCACTACGCCTGCTATCTCCGTTTTCATTCCATTAAATTCGATCACTTTGCCTACAGGGTTATCGATGCCCATTGCCCTGATGGCCGCTTCATTAAAAATAATCCTGGAATCATCTGCGCCATAGTCGCGGGAGAAAGAGCGGCCGGCGGCCATCTCGATACCTAATGTTTCTATCATATCATAATTTACCGGAAACGGACGGCACATAATTGTTTCCACGGTGCCCCTGCCCTTCCAGGTACATCCTATGGAAGGCGCGCCCAGTACATTTCCTACCATGGCGGAAGCATTTACCACGCCGGGTATCCTTTTCAATGCTGCCAGGAATTCAGGAATATGTTCCGGTACTTTTCCTTCTACGTCGAAGTATACAACGTTGTCTTTATCGTAACCCGGATTTGTACGCTGTACATAAGCTATTTGCCGGTACGCCGTTATCACCGCTACCATAAACAGCACTGAAAGTGTGAACTGGAATACCACAAGACCTTTGCGGGCCAGCAATTGCCCTGGTGATCCGGGTACTTTCCCTTTCAGTACCGGCAGCGGATTGAAACCGGAGAGATACAACGCCGGGTAGCCGCCGGCCAGGATGCCCGTCAGCAGGGCCACAGCAACGATGATACCTATCATCTTGCCATTCAGGGAAAAAGACAATGCCTTGCCGGTGATATGATTAAATTCCGGCAGCAGCAAGGCTACCAGCAGTAACGCGATGCCAAGCGCAAGAATAGTCATCAGCATAGATTCGCCGAGGTATTGCAGTACCAGTGCCAGGCGGTTGGCGCCAATGGTTTTGCGGATCCCCATCTCCTTCATTCTGCCGGAAGCCTGCGCGGTAGAGAGGTTTACAAAGTTAATGCAGGCAATTACCAGGATGAAAAGTGCGATGAGGGAGAATAGTTTTACATAGCTGATCCTGCCACCGGCGGCAACGCCGTTTTCATAATTGCCATGCAGGTAATGATCGCTGTAGCGCTGCAGGAACAGGTTGCGGGGTGTGGTGCTGCCTTTGGTGAGGCTGGTCATGAAGCTGCCCAGCTTTGCATTAAACGCGGGGATATCAGCGCCCTCCTTCATTACGAGAAAGGTATTGAACGGTCCTTGCGGGTCTAATGCGGAGATGTTCATGATTTCCCGGAATGCATCGAAAGGCAGCAGGCAATCGAATTGGGAGGAAGCATTGGAAGGGAGTTTGGCCAGCACGCCGGAAACGGTGCTGATCTTTTTGAACCGGTCTACCTGCCAGGTGATTGTTTTTCCAATGGCGTTGGTGGTGCCAAATAATGTATACGCGAGCTGTTCAGATATAACGATGTTGTTTTTATCCTGTAATACCTGCCGGCTGTTTCCCTGCAGCAAGGGATAGGAAAACACCTGGAGGTAATCCTGGCCGGCAAATATGCCAGCCGATTTAGTGCTTTTGTTACCGGTGGTCAGCGCTATTTTAGGAAACCACGAAGCGGGTGTGCTCACAGTGGCATTTTCCACTTCCGGCATATCTGCTT
Organism: Chitinophaga ginsengisegetis; assembly: GCF_900168065.1. GTDB lineage: Bacteria > Bacteroidota > Bacteroidia > Chitinophagales > Chitinophagaceae > Chitinophaga > Chitinophaga ginsengisegetis. The sequence goes on from NZ_FUZZ01000001.1 coordinate 1,696,007, forward strand.
TCAATGTAGCCGCCAGCAATGCGGGTGTTCCATCAGAAGTGGTGATGCCTTTTTCGTGTGGCTGATTTTCCATTACCTGGAAGAGGCGGCGGTCGTTTTTGTGGAAGTGGTCGATGCTCAGTTCGTCGTACACCCACAAACAGATCAGCAACGTACAGGCGAGACCGGTAGACAGCCCAATGAGATTGAGGATAGTAAAACGCTTGTTTTTCAGCAGATGACGCCAGGCTGTTTTCAGGTAATTTTTAAACATAAGCAACATGTTTTTGTGAGGTGTGCGCACACGGAGCAGCTAAGAAAATGCCATGTTATCAGGCTTTTAAATACAAGAGATTTATATATTTTATATTTATGACAAATGTCCGGTTTCAGCACAGTGGTTGTCCGTAATTATTTTTCCGGGAGATGTATACCGCGGTGTTACCGCTGATGGTAAAATCCTGCGCGGGGCAGTTCTCATTTTAGTTGTTGCTGTACATAGGTCATGATATCTGCGGCATCGCGTGAATCAAACCAGGTGAATGCGGGATCTTTTCTGAACCAGGTGAGTTGCCGTTTTGCGTATTGGCGGGTATGTGTTTTAATATCGTCGATCGCCTGATCGAGGGAGATGTACCCGTCGAGGAAGCTGAATATTTCCTGGTATCCCACGGTGCGGAGGGCGTTGTGTTCGCGGTAAGGCAGTACCGAGCGGACTTCTTCCACCAGGCCGGCGTGCACCATTGCATCTACGCGGTAATGGATGTTATGATGCAATTGTTCTTTTGGCAGGGTGATGCCCACTTTAATCACCCGGAAATCGCGGGGGGAGCGGGTAGCGCTGCGGAAGGTGGTGATGGATTGGCCGGTGGCGTCGAGTACTTCCAGGGCGCGGATGAGGCGTTGGGGATTTTGTGTTTCCGCGGTAGCGTAAAAGCCGGGATCGCGTTGCTGCAGTTGTTGTTGCAGCCAGGCGAGGCCGTGTTGCGCATACTGTTCATTGAGGCGGGTGCGGATGCCCGGGGCAATAACGGGCATATCGTCGATGCCTTCCGCAAAGGCCCTGATATAAAGGCCGGTGCCGCCGCACATTACTGCGACGTCGTTTTTTTCGAAGATTTCGCGGACGTATCCGAGGGCCAGTTTCTCGTAAACGCCGGCATTTACATCTTCGCGGATGCTGTGGGAATTAATGAAGTAGTGGGGAACCGCCGACAATTCTTCCGGGGAGGGCTTTGCTGTACCGATACTGATTTCGCGGTAGCATTGCCTGGAATCTGCAGAGATCACGGCTGTTTTAAACAGTTGCGCCATTTGAACGGACAAAGCTGTTTTGCCTGAAGCGGTGGGACCTGCGATAATGATGACGGTTTTTTGCATAAGTATTGCGCTAAATATTTAGGGATCTGTTTATTTTTTCCGGGAGACGGGCCATTTCAGCTAAGTGGATGAAACGGGTGATCTCTGCAAAAAATAAACAGATCCCTAAAACGACTGACAGTTCTATTTAAAAGTTATTTTCTTCTTCTCCGCCAAATTCTTCTGCACCATCGCCGCCCAGAGCGTCGCTTTCTTCACCTTCTTCGCCGAAGCCATCGGCATCCATACCTTCTTTATTGAGGTCATATTTTTCTTCCATTTCCACGAGTTTATCACCTACCAGGCCTTTGGTGCCATATTGGCTGGGGGCAAGACCTTCTTTGCGCACGCAGGCAGGGTAAACCACTTTGCTGTTTTCGTCTTTGGAAACGCCGATGAGTTCTACGAGGAACGACCAGTTTTTGGCGAAATCGTAGAGATAGATAAATTTCTGATTAGGATCTTTCACTGCGGCAGCGATCATCGTATCCGCCATCAGCAGGGGTTCTGCCTTGCGGGGTTGATTGTCTGCTTCCAGGATGATTTCCCGGCCACGTTGCCAGTTATCATTGCTGCGGAAAAAGGTGGCTTTGTGTTTTGAATCAAATTCGAATGCCTGCAAAATTGCTTGGTGAAATAATAAAAACGTCTGATTCGGCTTAATGGCAATGTCTCTGTAGACACTTTCATCTTCTTCCCAGTAAACTCTGAATTTCAAAACCGGCATGACAAAAAAGGTTATAAGTTATTTAATGATTAAACACTCCGCAATGAGCGGTTGATCCTGAATGCTAGTGTACTTTATTATGGTATGTAAAATTACCAATTTTATTTCACCGGGCTTAGATTCAATGCGCCGGCTTTTTCCAATAAAAATGCGTATGCCGCCTCGTAAGTATTAGGAATTTCGCCGTCCAGGATGGCTTCCCTGATGGCACTTTTCAGATCACCTACGATCCTGCCTGGTTTCAGCCCAAATGTTTCCATGATCATTTCCCCGGTTATGGGAGGTTGCCAGTTGCGGATCCGGTCGCTCTCTTCCACTTCTTTCAAGCGTCTGCGCACCAGTTCAAAATTTTCGAGGTAGCGTTTAACCTTGGTTTTATTTTTTGAGGTAATATCCGCTTCGCACAGCATCATCAGTCCTTCTATGTCGTCTCCGGCATCGAAGAGTAATCTCCGGATAGCCGAGTCTGTTATGTTTTCTTTGGTGAGGCTGATGGGACGCAGGTGTAGTTCTACCAATTTCTTTACCAATCTCATTTTCTCGCTCAATGGCAGTTTCATTTTGCCAAAGATGCGGGGAACCATTTTGCCGCCCACCGCGTCGTGGCCGTGAAAAGTCCAGCCATGACCGGGTTCAAATTTTTTGGTAGCGGGCTTCCCGATATCGTGTAACAGTGCTGCCCATCGTAGCCAAAGATCTTTTGTATTTTCCGATATATTGTCTACTACCTGCAAGGTATGATAAAAATTATCTTTGTGCCCTTTTCCCTCGTACATCTCCACTCCCACCATATCGATCATTTGGGGGAAAATAATTTTGAGCAGGCCGGATTTATATAAGAGGTCCAGTCCTACAGAGGGTTTTACTGAGAGCATTATTTTATTGAACTCATCGGAGATCCTTTCCTGGGAAATGATCCTGATCCGTTCTGCATTTTCCTGTATTGCCGTGAAGGTGCCTTCCTCGATGGTAAACTGCAGCTGGGAAGCAAACCTGATGCCACGCATCATGCGCAGGGGGTCATCGCTGAAGGTTTGAGCGGGCGCCAGGGGAGTCCGGATAATTTTCTTATCGAGATCGGCGAGGCCGTCGAACGGATCAAGCAGGGAGCCATAGTCGATGTCCCTGAGGCTGATAGCCATTGCGTTGATGGTAAAATCGCGGCGGTTCTGGTCGTCCTGCAGGGTGCCTGCAGACACTTCGGGGTTGCGGGATTCTTCGCGGTAGCTTTCTTTGCGGGCGCCAACGAATTCAATTTCCAGGTCATTCAGTTTAACCTGGGCGGTACCATAGGTTTTGAAGAAGTTAACGGGAATGTTGTTGCCTAAGCTTTCTGCGACTTTGTGTGCGAGTGCGATGCCATCGCCTACGCAAACAATGTCCATATCTTTTGTTTTCCTTCCCAACAGTTTATCCCGCACAAAGCCCCCGATCAGATAGGCCGGAACGCCCAGTTCATGGGCGGCCAATGCTATCTTTTCCAGCACTTTTCTTTCCTGCAGGGAGCAGGGTATGTCCAACGGCTTGCTGCTGATCATATTTAAATATTCCTGTTAATTTTTATTCCTTTCTCTGAAACCAGGGCGCAAATGTAATAAATAAACGATTTTAATCCCGGATTATCACGATTGAACCGTCTTTGTTTATCCTGATAATCCTGGATGCGGCGCTGGTGGTTTCATCGTTTTGCCGGTACTTAACCACATAATCCACGCCATTCCGGATGTTGGCAGACACTTCGCGGAAGCTGGCCGGCGAGGGTTCCCCGCTGATATTGGCGGAAGTGGAAACCAGTGGTTTACGCAATCTTTTGATCAGGTGGCGGCAAAAAGGATCTTTCACGATGCGGATGGCGATGCTGCCATCTTCGCTGATAACGTTGGGGGCCAGGCCGAGTGCGCCTTCATAAATAACGGTAGTGGGGCGTGTGAAGCCGGCGATGATGTCTGCCATATCGGGCCGTGGATTTGCCACATAATGCAGCAGGTCTTTCGCATCGGCCAGTAATATTACCAGGCTTTTGCTTTCGCTCCGTTTTTTGAGGGCATAAATTTTCTGTACGGCCGTTTCATCGGTGGCATCGCAGCCGATGCCCCAGATAGTGTCTGTAGGATAAAGGATAAGTCCGCCGGTACGCAGCACCGGCATGGCCGCACTGATATCATCTTCAAACATTTTATATTTTCTTATTTAGTTGTTTATATACTTTCATCATGGCGGCAGCGCACTTTTCGGGGGTAAAACGTTGTGCATGCTGCCATCCTTTTTCCTGCATCTGCTTTACCAGGGAAGGATTTTCAATTACCTGCCTCATGGCATCTGCTATGGAGCCGGGCTCCCGGGGATCTACGTACAGGGCTGCATCTCCCGCAGTTTCTGCAAAACAGGATCCGTGGGAAGTGATCACCGGTGTACGGCTCCAAAGGGCCTCCAGTATGGGAATACCAAATCCTTCAAAGAAAGACGGGTAAAGGAGCGCCACCGCGCCCTGGTACAGGAGGGGCAACTCACTGTTTTTAAGCCGCACCTGTTCGTTAAGGAAAATCACCTGTTGTGTGAGTCCGTTTGCTGCCAGGTACGCTTTTACTTTCTTTTTATAACCGCTGCCATTGCCCAATACCACCAATGGTAAATCCAGTGTACCTTTTAGTGTATTCATGGCCGTTACGATGCCTAACAGGTTTTTCCGTTCGATCAGCGACCCTACATACAGAAAATATTGCGACGGCAAACGGTACCTGGCGCCCATTGCAGCAATATCATCATCGGGATAAGTAACGGCAAAAGAAGGATCACAGCTTTGGTATACCACATCAATTTTATCGGCCGGCGTATGATAGTAGGTGATCAGGTCCTGTTTTGTCTGCTCGCTGATGGCCACTACCCTGTCGGCCTGATGGCAGGCGTAGCGGGCCTTACGGCGATATGTGATTACATCGATAGGATTGTACTGCTCCGGGTATCTTTCAAAAATAAGATCATGCATGGTAACTACCGACCTGATACCGCTTTTATGGATACCAAACGGCAGTTCATGACTGAGGCCATGATAAATACCAACCTGGTAACGTAACAGGTCCTTTACCACAAAACGGCTGCGCCAGGCCGATTTAAACCAGCGGTACAGCGGCTTTTCCGGCACCACTACTTTAAGCTCCGGCAGGGCACTAACATCGTACATACCGGTTTGCTTTGGGGCAAACAGGTAATATTCATCTTCCGGGAAATCCTTTACCAGAGATGATATCAGGGTACGACTATAATTCCCAAGACCAGTGTCGTTCTGGAATGCGCGTTTGGCGTCGAATCCTATTTTCATAAAGTTCTTTCTTCCACAAAAGGCAAAATTACGGATTACAGATGGCGAATTACGTATATCTGATAAGATTTCCGGAAATACCTCTTTGTAATTCGTAATTTTATTTTCTACGTATTATGTTTGCAAAAAATAAAAAAAATGGATTTACAACAACAAATACTGGCTGCCTGGGCTGATCGCAGTCTCTTACAGGAGACACAGTACACAGATGCAGTTAAAGCGGTGATAGAAGCGGTAGACAAAGGACATCTGAGAGTTGCGGCGCCAACAGAAAACGGCTGGCAGGTGAATGAGTGGGTGAAGCAGGCTATTTTACTGTACTTCTCCATTCAGCCAATGGAAACAATGGAAGTGCCTCCGTTTGAGTTTTATGATAAAATGAGATTGAAGTCGAACTATAAAGACCTGGGCGTAAGAGTAGTTCCGCATGCAGTGGCCCGTTATGGCGCATTCATTGCTAAGGGCTGTATCCTGATGCCTTCTTACGTTAACATCGGCGCTTATGTAGATGAAGGCACAATGGTGGATACCTGGGCTACAGTAGGCTCCTGCGCACAAATCGGTAAAAACGTGCACCTGAGCGGTGGCGTTGGCATCGGCGGTGTACTGGAACCCTTACAGGCCAGCCCGGTAATCATTGAAGATGGTTGCTTTATCGGCTCCCGTTGTATTGTGGTAGAAGGTGTTGTTGTAGAAAAAGAAGCCGTACTGGGTGCAAACGTAGTACTGACCCAATCTACCAAGATCATTGATGTAAGCGGCAGCGAGCCAATAGAATACAAAGGCCGTGTACCAGCCCGCAGCGTGGTAATTCCGGGTACTTATACCAAGAAATTCCCTGCCGGCGAATACCAGGTATCATGCGCACTGATTATTGGTCAGCGCAAAGCCTCTACAGACCTGAAGACCAGCCTGAACGACACCCTGCGTGAGTTCAATGTAGCAGTATAAATTTTTCTTTGTAACAGCGCCGGTTGTGTATGCAACCGGCGCTGTTTTTTTATGCCTGGAAAAAAAATTTGGTTAGTTTAAAAAAGTGTTTACTTTTGCAATCCCTTTTACGGGGATATGCGATGCCCAGATGGCGAAATTGGTAGACGCACTGTGTTCAGGTCGCAGCGTTCGCAAGGATGTGCTGGTTCGAATCCAGTTCTGGGCACGAAAGAGGCTTGTAAGTTTAAACTTACAAGCCTTTTTTAATTCCGGTATTTAAACCACCAGGGTAATTAAGCATTCCTGTTCTTATTTGAAATTAATCCCTTTTCTCTCATATCCTTTCGACCCCATATGGTCATTGCATCAATTATAGGTAATAATGTTTTTCCGTATTCTGAAATTTTATATTCTACTCTTGGTGGGATCTCGGGATAAATGATGCGCTCAATTACGCCATCAGCTTCCAATTCACGTAACTGGTTTGTAAGGGTTTGTCTGCTGATCTCTGCTATATTCTTCTGTAATAAGCTATATCTGTTTTTATCATTGCGGATAAGGAACAGAATTACAGGCTTCCATTTTCCACCAATAATATTCACGCAATGCGTTACAGCACAATTATTTGGATTGAAATCCTTCGTTTTTCTAATCTTTTCTTTTGCTATTAGTCTAAAATTATTGCCTATAACCATATATATGGACTATACCATAAAAATAGGAAGCCCCGAATAAATTTGCAGTCTAATGAATAAAAAAATGTTTAACAAAGAAATCAAGCAGATGGGGGCATTTCAATTTTCTGTTCCTTCAGGACATATGAATTTTCAACTGGGCCATCTAAATATCATCATCGTAACAGATGGGATCGGATATTATGATAAGAATTGCTTTGCTCCTGGTATCGCAAGAGGAGAGGTAAACCAGCTTTTAGATGATCATTATATTGAATCTGAGTACTTTGAACTTGCTCATAATATTCTTGTGATACAAACAGGAGATAGAACAGTATTGGTTGATGCTGGCAATGGAGACGGGAGTGAAAAAAGTGTAGGACGATTGCCCGAAAATCTGTTACACGCCGGAATTTCTCTACAATCGGTTACAGATATTGTGTTAACACATGCTCATCCTGATCACATTAATGGATTAATCAATAAAGAAAACACATTGGTTTTTCCCCATGCAGACGTACATCTGTCCAAAACGGAATATAATTTCTGGATGTCTGCGACTCCCGATTTCTCCAAAAGTAAAAATACAATCGAGTCTTGCCTGTTTGTGCAGCAACAAGCAAAGGATTGCTTTACTATTTTAGGTAATCAACTCAAATTATTTAATGAAGCAGAACCGCTATTTGATTTTCTAACTCCTGTTTTAGCGCCAGGTCATACGCCTGGACACTGTATGTTTGCCGTTTCCGCTAACGACGAAATGTTTATTCATATGGCTGATATTGTTCATGATGAAATTATTTTGTTTTCCAATCCGCATTGGGGTACCATATTCGACATTGATTTTGAACTGGCGGCAACGACACGAAAAGATATACTGGATCAATTTGCCCGTTCGAGGCAGCGCGTTTTTTCATACCACCTTCCCTGGCCAGGATTTGGTTATGTTCAAAAAGTGGATAGCACATATAAATGGGTACAGGAAAGATATTTGACACCACAATTCCGAAAGTCCATTTAATTTTTGATTGCTACTGTCAGATTTCTGCTGCATGATTTTAAATTTGATTCAATAATGTTATCAGCAAAGCATTCCGGGATGGTTTGATGTCAGGTTTGGCCCACAGGACAGGCGCGGTTTCCAATCCTTTGGAGCTTGGTATCAGGCTTATAATCAGTAAATGGTTAGGTATAAATAACACAGCGGACCGTACCAGTTTGTTGCTCCAACGCATTGACAGACCAGGGTTCCAGTGGGAAGCCAGTCCTTTATATTCACTGCCATCGGCCATAGGAAGTATGTACAACCCATTGTTCGATGCCGCAATTATTAAATCTGCACTTTAAAAACCAAAAGCCCGCTAGAGCGGCTCTAATTGGTTAACAATGCGTCACCCTAATTAAAGGCTTCCTGCTTTATCGTTGAATATTTCCCCCGACCGGAGAATACAGCGGGCCATAAAAAGGAGAATAACCATTATAACCGCCTCTACTTACGCCAACGCTGCCGGAAATGGAGAATGTTTTGTCATTGCTGATATACATCACACCTATTTTTGCATCTGAATAGGCAGCAAAGTTGTTAGTCTGCATCAGACCATTGTTCTTATTAATCGCAGGTTGATAGGGTACACTGTTGTAACGGAAAACGTAAGGCGTCACCGATACCCCTCCGAAGGCGTACAGGTTATTGGTCAATTGACGATTTAACTGCAATCCCAAAGGTACCGACAGGAAAGAACCACTTCCTCCTTTAAATGCTACAAAGCCAGCGGAAACGCCGCTATATTTTGTAACAAACCATTTCTTATGGATATTGTTGGTATCGCTTACCTGTTGAGGGTGTTTGAAGACTGATTCCGTGCCATTCATAGCTCCGAAAGATGAGTCTATCTGTGCATTTACCGTCATACCCGACATTAAAATAGCAGCAAAAAGAATTATGCGTAACATACCAATAAAGATAAGCATCCTTTTTTTATTAAAATGCTAACATAATCACAATATGTGATCTGAAAGAAAAAGCCCGCTCAATCGGGCGGGCCTTTTCTTTCAGATATGTATTATACTTTATTTTTTCTGCTGTGCCAGGAAAGAAACGAGCGATGCAAGTTCCTCATATGACAACGCATTAGCAAGACCCGTTGGCATCATAGACGTTTTCATTTCCTTACGGGTCAGGATATCGGCTGTTTTTACGGTGAATACTTCTCCGCTGATATCTCTCATAACTACCCTGGCAGAAGTTTCTTCCGTAACAAATCCCATGTAAGACTTGTTACCCTTCGCAGTGATCATCACGGTGGCAAATCCCTGTGAAATAGATGCGTTAGGTTTGAGAATGGACTCTGCGATCTGTTCCCGGTTCATGATAGACCCGATTTGTCCCATAAAAGGACCTTTCATTACTTCTCCTTTCTTAATACTGTGGCAGGCAACACAGCCCTGGTTGGTAAACAGTACTTTTCCCCTGGCCGGATCTCCTTTTAATTTATTGATGGCTAACAAAACATCTTCGATAGATGATTTGCCCACCTGACCTTTTTTACTTTTTATTTTTTCAAGATCTACTTTGGGTTCTTTGACCGGAGCTGCAATCACTTTTTTCTCTGGTGCAAATGCGGCAATATCCATCCGGTTGCGGGCATCAAGATCTCTGAAAAACGCTTTGCCGGGGCTGGTTTTCAGCGATGCTGTTTTAAGGAATTTTTCGATAGCCGGCGATGCTTCCCAGGTTACGCCTTTGTAGTAGGGACCATGTGAATCCGGTCTGGTTCCCCACCACCAGGATGCATCATAGGTGTCTTCTTTTTTGTAGAGGCGTGCTAATGTGATAATGATCTGCCGTTTTAATTGCTCATTTTTCGACACCGTGTAAGCATTCATCAAGCCGTCCACTGCTTTCTGATCATGCATATATCGTAGTGCCCACAATGCCAGCGTGGAGTTTTCACCGTTGATTCCCGCTACAGCGGCATCTACTGCATGAAGGCCAACCAGGGCCCGGACAGCCAGATGAGGCAGCACAATAGCAGCATTGGGCGTAGCGTGCGGTCCTTCCACATCTTTAACAGGGGCAATAAATGACGCCGGAACTTTAGTCTGCAACAATGCGTTGGCTGTTTCGATACGGCCTAAACGTCCCAATCCGATAATTGCAGCTGCCTGCACGCGCGGAGATGGATCTTTAAGTCCTTCCAGGAAAGGTTCAGTTGAAACATCTTTCAGGATGCCTTTCCTGTCTGCCAACGCCCGCAATGCATGTTCCCTTACGGAAGCATCTTTTGTTAATGATGTTAAAGCAGGGATACCATCTGCGCCTGCAGCCTGTGCATAAGTATAGATACCGGCCACGCGGGCAAATAATGGCAATTGGGCATCTGAAGCGATTTCCAATGCCGCGGACATTCCTTGTTTACCCCCACGCGCAATTAATTCCTGAGAGGCATTCAAACGGGCAACCGCACTGGCCGATTTAAGCAATCCTGCCAATTCCTCCACCGGGGCGGTGGCCAGATTGGGAAATGCCTTGTAAGTCCAGTTGTTTGGTACTGCCCGGATCACATAGCCTTTATCCGGACTGCCGGAGTAACCTGCGCCATCCCATGCAGAAAGGAAAAGCCGGCCGGATCCGTCAACATCCAGATCCGTAATCTGTGGAAGCTCTAAAAAATCTTCGTCTTTCTGGGTGAATGTGGGGCCATCAGGCGTTACCCTGTGAATGTAAAGCATGCTTCTTCCCCAATCCGCCATCATTGGAACGTTATTGTACTTCTCAGGCCAGCTGGGTTCCGCCATATATAAGGCGCCGGTACCGGAGCCGCCACCAAGATCTGCCAGCGCAGGTAATATTTCATCTGTAAAATGCTGAAACAATACCGGGTATCCATATTCCCCGGATTGGATATGGTGGGAAAACCGCACATTCCATCCACCACCATCATTGGTATTTTCTCTCGTAAAAATATTCATATATGGATCAATGGCCACATCATACACGTTGCGTGTACCGTGGGTGAATATCTCCATTTCGGTACCATCAGGGCGTACCCTTACAATACCACCGCCAAGCATGGTCAGTTTCTTACCGGAACGATCCGTTGCGTTATGAAACCCAAAATCACCTACCGCAATATAGATCCAGCCATCAATACCCATCCTGATACCGTTAGTGGCGTGATCCGTTCCCCGCTCCTGAATGTACTTGGTGTTACTGAGGTTTTCGATAAGTGGCTGAGGAGGTCCGTCTGCTTTTCCATCTCCGTCCTTATCTTCAAAAACAACCAGCGCCATCCCGGAAGCTTTACCGGATTCTTTGGAAAATGTGGTGTGCAATACAAAAACCCGGCTGCCCTGCACTATGATGCCACGTGGGTTATCCACCGTTGCAAATTCAATATGCTCGTCCATTTTCCCGTCATTATCCTTATCTATAAGCTTAAGAATCCGGCCTTTCCCCGGGTCTTTTCCCAATGAACCCATCATATCCACGCCTACAAACACTTCGCCGGTTGGCGCAACTGCGAGACAAGCGGGGCTGGGCGTGATATCAGGACCGGAAAATCTTGTAATTGTTAAATCAGGGGGATTAGGAGAAGTGTTTTGAGGCTCTCCTATAAATTGTTTTGTGCCAATAAATACTGCTAGAGAATAGATCAGGCCAATAGAAAATTTCGTCATTTTGGTTCGCGGTATTAATAAAATAGTATTTCAGTGCTTTAGCAAAAGCATTGGTCAATATAGAAAAAATAAAATTTCAGGCCGGAATTATTTGGGGAGCGGCATCAAATACTATTGAATGTGCGGCATCTGGTGGTATAAATGGGTGGAATATGGCCCTGCAAAACCTATCTGTAGCTATGCCATGAAAACCCCAGCAGGCCATGATGGGCTTCGGAATACAGGTAGTCCCCTTTCGTAAAGCGGTTATATACCCCCTGTTCGAATTCCCGCCTGGCAACCAGGGCGTTTGTTTTGAGTACCAGCAGGTGATAAGTTGCCTCTACGCTATCAGGCAATCCGGCTGAAGCAGCCTTTACGCTGCTGAGTCTTCTTTCCCTATCCAATACTATGCAATTGGTACAGCCGGGATTTAGATCTTTTTTATAATGCTCCTCACCCACCTCTACCCATTGAGGTGGCGCAATAATACTATCAGCAGGCAGCAGGTGCAAATAATACGAAGTAATCTCACTTTTCCTTTCTTCAGGTTCTGAATAACCTTCAAAAGAATGTTTGCCTGTACCGGTAACGAGGTACTTTATCGTTGCCGGACGGGATAGATCAAAGGCGTAGTTAATACCGGCTAAGAATGGCAGGGTATAAAAGGCCATCGTCATCAGCAAAGCATGCTCATTAATCCGTGCATCATCCGGCGCCCGTTCTGTTTTCTTAACCAGGATGTAGGCTACCGCTACAGATGAAGCAATGACCAATAAATATCCTGAGAAGGAAATGCTATAAACGGAAAATACATGCGGAACTATAAAGAGATATACAACAAGCATCGCTGCAAACAGTGCAAAGCGCGTTATTTCGCCCCGGGGCTTCCTGTTAAAAAAAAACTGCATACTTGTACCCGCAGTTTTATGGATAAAGTATCTCAGCAGTGGAATACAAAAGATAATCACGAGAAGATACCTGAAAGTAACAGAACCGGGGTCAGTAAAAAGCAACCATATACACAGTGCCAGGCGGGTTATGGCAGAGAAGATTACGGTGCCAATTGTTTTTATCAGGTGTTTCAAAGGTGGTAAATTGTTTTATCCAAATTACGAATATTGGGGTGTAAAAACAACTGCATAGTGTATGCGTTCCCCCGTAGGGTGTTTTCGTATTTGATTGGCATCCTCCATTTCCCATCTTTTAATTTTGAAAATTATTCTATTCTTATTTACAGTAAATCTATTACTGAATACTGTAAAACAATTATTCCGGGCCATAAATACAGTAAAACGATTTGGATCATCTATTAAAACTCTTTTTTATAGAAGACGATAGTTATCATTCCCGTTTCACGCAACTTATCAATAACCGACATCAATCATATATTAATTAAAATATTATATTTGTACAAATGTATTTAATTGGGACAACGTGCTAACTATGTTATTAAAAACGGGGATCAGCTCACCATTCACTATCACCATTGGCGGGCCAACACTATTGCATCAGACCTATATTTCGGTGAAAAGCCCTTTCTACGCTATATAAGCGAATGTACAGTCCGTGAGGAATTAATGGATCCTATTTGGATGGAAGGCTTTGTAATACTGGATATGGCAGAAAAACTGCTTGGCTTCTGGGCATGGGAACTCGAAAATGAGACTTCTGTTTTACGTTACTATTTATCCGCATTGAAAAAAAAATGGCCTGGCTGGCAGATTATGCATTTAGCTAATGAAATGTATGATGCGGAACCATTGTTAGGCATTGACTATGTTTCACAGCAACCAGCCACTAAATTTGAATGCACTGATCCAGCGGATATTATTAATGATCCTTTAGGTGACTATCCTAACGTATTGTTCATTATCAGACAAAACGAAAAGCTTTTTGTTGCCGAAACGAATATTACATTGGAATCTATTATTTGTTATGGCAAAGATATTGTTGCACTACTGGAAACAAGACCTGCCATTTCGATGCCGGCGGAAGGCCAAACGCGCGCACTTGACCATCTGTTTATCGACGTTGATAACAAACAGTTGATTGCCAATGCCAGTATCTTTGGCATATGGAAAATGATGGCTCATAAGTGGCCTGAATATACATTAAAAATGGGCCGCATGGGCTATCTGGCTATGCTGGAAGAGGCAAACATTCCCACCATTGGATTAGAAATACCAAAAGAAAAGGTACAGGAAGCGTTTGCGCATATGACCGCTCCGCGGGAAACCTATGATCCAACGGATCTCATTAATCATCTGACAAAAGAACCGGGCACAAAAATAGAATTTATAAACCCTCACTTCTTCGACAAAGTTTCCCCCCGTAAACCTTGACTGCTGCAAATCGTACAAAATTGGCGGCAGCTATTCCATCGCTTTTGAAAAACAAAGCGGCTGCCTCAAACATGACGCAGGGTGAGAGTCAAGCCTTTTTTTATTTAATGGATCTAACTCTCAGCATCAGTGTGTTGAACTTTTGGAGAAAACATTGATCACTACTACTCCTATCACGATTAATGAAATACCGATAACAGCCGGCAGATCTAATTTCTGCTTGAAGAGGATTAATCCAATTACCGACACTAACACGATGCCTACGCCCGACCAGATGGCATAAGCAATTCCAAGTGGAATGCTTTTCAATGTGAGGCTAAGGCAGTAAAATGCGATGCCGTAAAATACTACCACCAACACAGAGGGCCAGGGCCTGGTAAATCCTTCGGAGGCTTTCAGCGAAGAGGTAGCAATGATTTCAGCAATGATAGCTATCAGTAACAATAAGTATTTCATGCGTCAGGTTATTGATGCGAAAATAGTACTCCCGGCACTGAAATATATTTTTTTATGTGCGCTTAAAACAGGCGTAGGGAATACGGTGCAGTCGCTTTGGTATCGGGCAGGAATGCAATAGCAGCAGGCGTTTACCTGCAGAAAACGTGCTGGAAAGGTGGACTTGATCAGGAGATGTGATGGGGATGAACTTGATCTTCGTGAAACGTATTTTGGGAGAGATAATGATATGGTTTCTGATTATACGGATACCTGATTATCTTCTTAAAACCGCCAGGGGCAAACTTATGGCCATAACAATGCACGGAAAGGTGGTTTCCTTAACAGGGAAAATACATACTGATGGAAGTTGTGGTGGTGCTGCTGGTAGTGGCTACCTTCATTCCCGCTGCCGTGCAGGCACCGACAATACCACTTTTCCTGTAGTGGACAGGGATTGATAAGGCAGCATTCTTTTTACACGGGGAACACTGTTTACTTTAACAGGCTGCTTCTTTATAGTAGCGGGTACAACAACCGCTATGATATCGGCGGCTTTGCTCCGGCGGTTTTCTATAACAGCGCCGTGTTCATATGCTCTTACCTGTAAGGTAACCAGCAACGTACCTCTCCCCGGAACGGTGGCGGCCAGTTCGGCGCCGTTGAAAGGCTGGCTCAAATCGATTGTGGTGGCCGATTCAGTACGTCCTGTTATTTGCCGCTGCGCGAAGTTAATACGAACGGCTACCACAACAATTTCCAGGTGTGTTGCTTTGGCCGGTGGCCATAGCTTCTGGGCTGGTATATGCAGTATGCCGCCAGTTGTGATAATGGGCTGAAGTGAAAAGAACTGCTCCACACCCGTGTACGGGTTAAAGCGAAAGCCTTTCAGCTCCGGCAGGCGATCCCGCGTTGCGGTGATCAGCGCTTTGTTTAAGCGGTTCACCAGTGTGCCGCCGGGGTTTATCGCCAAATGAGGAGTGATAGCCCGCCGGATCAGTTTCCCTTTCCTGCTGGCGATACCAAAATCGCGTGATGCCCTCCGTGTAGCGGTGGTTTGCTGTACTGTATCCGGCATGCTGCGGATGAAGTAAGATCCATTTCTCCGGTATCCTATGACGTTGCCCAATTTACCGGTGAATTGGAGCAACCCTGTTTGTTTTGCCATAAGGGGTTAACATTTTTACTGAAAATACGAAAATATTTTCAGTCCGCCATGCTACCATCGTCTGCCCTTTATCTCTTCCACGGTGTGATCATTGATCCAGTCCCAGTCTATTTCCACGCCCAGTCCTGGCTGTTCCGGGCAATGCTGGCAGCCATCTTCCCGGATTTCGAGCGGATTGTTTTTCAGGCCGAACCGGAACATGGGGTGATGGGATTCCAGGAAACGGGTGGTGCGTGCAGCGCATGCCACGTGGAGATTGGCAATATCCAGTAATGGTGAGGCTGCGGTGTGGATTTCAAATTCAAAGCCCATCATTTCACACATGCCGATGGCTTTCATAACACCGGTGATGCCGCTTTTATGATGTACATCGCCACGAACAATATCTATGGCTCCCTGTATCATGTAATTGGGTAATTCGAAGAGTCCCACGGTTTCTCCCGCCAGCACGGGTGTTCTGATGGCCTGCGATAGTTTTTGCAGCTGAAGGATGTGTGCATCGGGGAACGGTTCTTCAAACCATTCGTAGTGAAGATCGTCCAGCTCATATCCTATCTTCAATGCGTCTTCAAAGCTTAATACGGCGGAGGAGTCCAGCATGAGCGGAAAACTGCTGCCGGCTATTTCCCTTGCCAGCCGCAGCTTTGGGATATCCTGTGCCGAGCCGCCGGATAGTTGCAGTTTTATTCCTTTAAAGCCCTGGGCTATTTTCAGCCGTACCTGTTGTTCCAGGGCTTCGGGCGTGGTGATGGTTTGCGGCGGGCAACTGGAATACACCGGTACTTTATCGCGGTATTTTCCCAGCAGCACGGCGATGGGTAAGCCGGCGACCTTTCCTTTGATATCCCATAGCGCTACATCGAGGTTGCCCCAGATGGTTTCACGGAAGTTGTAAAGGTGTCGTTGTTTGCTTCTCAGCCGTTGCCAGATAGCTTCATGGTTCAGGGGATCATGACCAACCAGGTCGTGATAATAAATATCATGTACCGCGTAAGCTGATGCAATCCCCTGGCCTAACGGGCAATAGTCCATTGTATATCCTTCGATTCCTTCATCTGTATGAAGGATGGTCAGTGGAAAATCAAAAAAAGGTATATAGCCCGATGGCACCGGATGAGGAGCGTACCAAAGTTCAGATGATAATCTGATAATTTTTGTAGTAATATCTGTGATCTTCATGATTATTATTTTTCAATAGCCTTTATCGAAGCGGACTATATTTTTCAGGGGGATACCATTTTTAAAAGCAGCCAGGTTTTCGAGAAAGCAGGCTACAATACCTTCATATTCTGAGGTGCTGCCTCCGCCGGAATGCTGACTTAGAACGGTGTTGGGGCAACTCCACAACGGATGGCCGGCCGGCAGTGGTTCTTCCTGTGTTACATCTAATACGGCGCCGCCTATACGGCGATGCATCAGTGCTTCGGTGAGTGCCTGTTCGTCGGCGAGCAGGTTACCTCTTCCCACGTTGCAGAAGATGGCATTGTGTTTCAGTGCGGCGATCATTTCCCGGGTAAACAGTCCTTTTGTTTCTTCTGTACCAGGCAGGCAGGCTATCACGATATCGGCTGCAGGCAAGGCCGCTTCCAGTTCAGTTGTTGTTCTTATAACGGCGTTTGGTGAGCGGCGGGCATAAAGCCTGATGGTACAATCAAAGCCCTGCAGTATTTTTTCTATCCTCCTGGCGATGTTACCGGCGCCGAGGATGATGACGTGTTTGTTTTGCAGTGTTTGTAATGCGGGACGGATGATATGTCCTACCCATTGTTGTTTGTTCTTTAGCGCTGCAAATTCACCGGCGCCCCTGTATAGCGACAGGATGCCTGCAATGGCTGTTTCCGCGCAGGGTTGGGAGTAGTAGTCCTGCATATTGGTGACTACGGCCGGTATTTTAATATGCCGGTAATACTCAAACCCGGTGGAGTACAACTGTATCCATTGCAGGTTCACAGCCTTTTCCAGCCATTCCACGGGTTTGGGATTTCCGAGCAGGATGTCCGCTTTTAACAGCGCTTCGCGTTGTTCGCTTTCGCCGGGTAATTCATCTCTGAAGATAAAGCTATCGCCGGCGGCGCCGGCAGCCAGTGTGGATTTATGGCGCTCTGCGAGGGGAGCGTCAACAAAGATCAACATATACTTATAGTTTGGGTTTATTCAGTGTTTTTTTCCGGTAAAATCTTTTCCGGCTGTTAACCATTCGAGGTTAAAGCGTTGTATAACGATGCGGTATTTCCAGTCGTTATCGTCGCCGTCCCTGATTTCGTACAGGCAGTAAATAGTACCGTCCTTGTCTACCGCCAGATCAGAGTAACCCGCGCCTTTTTCGAAGAGTACTTTTTCCACGGGCCAGGTACGTCCTTCATCATAGCTGAGTTTAGCTGCCAGGCGTTCGCGGGGTTTATATACTTTTTGTCCTTTGCGGATTTCGGTGGCATTGTCGCGGCTGTCGGGGTTTACGAACAGGATCCTGTTGATGCTGTTTGGTTTATTACCGGATAAGCGGAGCAGGCTGGCCATGCATACCGGTTCAAACAGCTGTTCATCCAGCACCGGGGTGGACCAGTTACTGCTGCCATCGGGACTATAGCTGATGAGGCGTTTGTTGGGGGCGCATTCGTTGCGCATATTTACCATAACGCGGCCATCGGCGAGTTGCAATGCTACTGTTTCGCTGGGGTTTACCACGGTATCTGTTGAGCCGGCAATCTTATCGCCGGTATTGGCAATGATGGCGCCGCTTTTCCACGTTTTCCCATGATCGTCGCTATAAATGGTAGCCGTGCAGGAAGGCCGGTGGTCGCCGCCAGGAATATTTTTATTGGGAATGCAAAGCCATACCGGTACTACGAGGCGGCCGTTTTTCAACTGGATACCATGGCCGGGGCCGGGGGCCAGTACTTTCCAGTTATAGACAGCGCTGAAGCCATTGAATGCAGAGGTAATATCTACGGGGCGTGACCAGGTTTTGCCGTCGTTGGTTGATTTCATATAATAAGCGCGTGCATAATCCACATGATAGAGCAGGTGTACGGTGCCATTTTCATCCACAATGGGTGTAATATTACTGGTGGGAACGCCGGTGGTATGTGGTACCACTACTGTTACCGGTTCCCAGTGGCGGCCTTTATCGATGCTTCTGCGCATCAGGAGATCCATTTCCGCCCAATCCTGGCCGTTGCCGGCGCGGCCTTCTGCAAATGCCAGCAGCACGCCTTTTTTGGTGACCACCAGGGCGGGTACATGCATAATGGAATAGCCATCCCGGTCGGGTTCAAATAACAAGGTGGTGTCTGAGAAGGGCTGCTGCTGAGCGTTGGCACCTGTTGCGTATACCAGGATCAGGAGAATGAAGATCTTTTTCATAACTGTGGCGATATCTGTTTTGTTTAGTGGTTGCTATGGTTATCCAAAAGTATATAATTCAGATTTGTCTGACAAATTATTTGACAAAAATTATTTGTCAGACAAAAAATAATAACTTTGCAGGGGAGATCTGATAAAGAAATTACGGTTATGCAAATAAGATATGACCGCTATCCTGACAGATCCTGTGGAAAATTTACAGTTATGGAAATAAAGCACGACCAACTGAGATCTGTTACATTAGTAGATCTCGTGGAAAAAAAGATACTGGACTATATCAAAAAGAACAAACTTGGTCCGGGGGCCAGCATTCCCGGAGAGGTGGAACTCACCGACACGCTGCAGGTAGGACGTAGTGTAATCCGCGAAGCACTGAGCCGGCTGAGGATGCTGGGTATCATTGAAAGCAGAACGCGACGCGGGATGGTGTTATCAGAACCCGCTGTGATGGAAAACCTGGACAAGATGATCAATCCTTATATGCTGAAAGAAAGGTCTGTACTGGATTTGATTGAATTCAGGATATCGCTGGACATCGGGATCTGTGACCAGATCTTTGATAATATTACGCAGCAGGATATTAAAGACCTGGAAAAGATCGTGAAGGAACAACCGGCGCTCGGGGGCAACCGTTACGCAGTAGAAAGCGAACATGCGTTTCACCGCAAGTTGTATGAGATCCCCAATAATGAGATCATCAAAGGATTCCAGGCAATCCTGCTGCCGCTATTCAATTATGTAAACGAGCATTTTGATGAGTTTGCGCCTTTCTTCGCACAAAAGAAAAAAGTGATCTCGCATAAAGACCTGCTGAACTACCTGAAAAAGGGCGACCGCGAAGGATACCGGAAAGCGATGATGCAGGATCTTAAACCTTATGCGGAGTTTGTGAAATCAAAGAAGGCAACACCCTCACTTCCTTAACTTCTGAATGGTTAATCCCATATCCGCCAACCGGTGGCCCAGATTAGACAAGATATAGTCCTGTTCCGTTGGAAATCTTTCTGCTATCTTCTTATACTCCGGCAATAACCTTTTATCCTTCACACCGGATAGCGCCTGCAAGGTAGCATGCACTACATAATTGGAAGGATCATTTAACCCATTGATAAAAACATCCAGGTAAGGAGACTTCTTTTTAAGTTTCCCTAAAGTATAAAAAGCTGTTTTCCGGATTTCTTCACTACTGTTGGTTGTCATCGGAATAATTAAATGCGCACAATCCATTTTCGTTTCTCCCAGCAGGTAGGTGCAAAACCGGAATGTTTCGTCATCATGGATGTTCCCGATATTTTCTTCGATGATCTCCCGCCATTCCATGCTTTTATCTTTTGCATACCACCAGATAAGTTGAACAACGGTTAGCAGATCAACAGCACTGTATGCCAGCAGGTGGGGCTTTGCCAGCGGGTAACTGAACTTTGTGAGTACCTGCAGCCAGGTCCGTTTGTATTCCGCTTCTGATAACCGGTATTCATTTTCCAGTATAGCCACAACGCCGGGTTCAATGCTTCGCTTAGTTTGTATACCGATGATACAATCCAACCGGGTTGTTTTGTTTGTTGCAGTATGGTATTTTTCCAGCAGTGAAGATACACTTCCACCCATTGCATAGCCAAACCAGGTGGGGCCGGCGGCCAGCAGGTCTCCCGAAAGGATTTCATCCAGCCAGCGTTCATACCAATCTAAAAAAGTGTCTTCAAAAGTGAATTTTGGCTTTTGCCTGTCTATGTCGATATTCACTACCTTGCCTGCATGTTCCCCGTTTAACACCAGGCCGTGGATATAGGCGCACCCCTGAGATCCGATGGGTAAAATTCCGGTGTAAATATTTTGTATCGCTTCATCGTACTCCTCATCTGAAATATCTTCCTTTTCGGCTTCTTTTGTAAGATTATTCCATTCATCCTCTGTTATACCGGGATAAATTTTCACAGGTTCGCTTAAATATTTTTCAGGATTACTTATCAGGTCATTCGCACCTTTCTTCAAAGGGTAAATGCCATAGAACGGACCGGCTGCGGAACCGGCCTGGGATATTCCTCCATTTCCCACATGAAGCAGGAATGCCCTGAAGCTTCCAGGCAAAGAAATGTTGTACGCATTTTCAAAATCAGAAAGTTCGGACTCCTCCAGTGGTTGATGGATAACGTATTTGTGATAGCTGGCGCCAAATACTTTCAGCTGTTGATCCTTTTGTTTTGCAGCTGCCAGTTTTGTCCTGATCCGTTCTATTTGTTCCTTGTACTGATGCATGGGTTAAAATTAATTCTTTTCCCCAACAAACCGGATCCTTGCGTGTCTGTCAGCTGGAAAGTAATGCCAGGGAATCCGTTGGCAATGAGCGGAAGAACCGCTTCACAGACTTTCATTCCCGGAAAAGACATAGCCCAATTTAAGAAAAAACAGTGGATGTTATTCGGCGTTTTCTTTCCGGAGCCTGAATTCCAGTCCGTCTACCACATCCCCTTCCATGCGCAGCCTGATGGTAAGCGGCAGCTTTGCGGGAGTGGCAGTCATACCGAGTTTTTGCAATTGTACCGGGTCTATTTTTACGGTATAGGTTCCGGGCGGTAGTCCCATATAATTAAAAAAGCCATCTGCTTCTGTTTGGGTACGCGCCACCAGTGTAGAATCGTTTTTATAAAAACCGATGGACAGGCGGCCTATCCCCTTTGTTACGTTTTCTTCTTCCAGGATCACTTTACCGGATACTTCTCCCATAATCACCACCGGTACTTCAACCAGCTTCATCTGGTTGGGATCTATCGCCACACTGATGGCCGGCTTTTTTACCTGCCAGGCCACATTATCAAAACTATTATTTCCCAGTTCGATGAAATAATATTCGTAGGGTTCCATGTTAACAATACGGATGGTGGTATCGTGCCTGTTCTGGATAATGCGGCCGCCGTTGCAGTTTATTTTCAGGCCGTAGGCTTTGGGTTCGCCGGGATCGCGGCGGCCGTTGGCGTTGAGATCCAGGAAAGGCAATAGTACCACGCCACCTGTGCCTACGCTGGTGCGGTTGCTGAATCCTGCAAAGTTGGTTTTATCGTCGTATATCAGGCTGCCCCGCGCAGATTCTACCAGGGTGGTCATGTTGGTTCCTTTCCAGGCGGAAAACCCGATCTGTGAGAAAGCAAAATCGTACCGTAAACCTATGCCCACATTTGTGATATTGCTTTTATAGTTGCGCTCATAGGATACGTTCATGTAACCATGTCTGAAAAGATATTTACCCAGTTCGCATCTTACGGCCATCAGGCTGTTGCTGTTGTATTCATATTGCACCTGTGGCGTAATTAAAATTTCACCCGGCAGCCTGTAGGTGAGGGCGAGGTTGGTATATACAAATGGCGGTTCCGGTTTTATAAAGATCGCATAGGTATTCACGCTAACGCCTACACGGAATATAGCGCCGGAGAGCAGCCATTCGGCCGTTGTATATTTTGTTTCCGGTAAGATGATCTGGTTAAGCGTTACGCGGTTGAAAAAAGAAAACTTCTTTGCCAGGAAAGGCTTTGAGATAATAAACTTTCTTTCTTCCACAAAATTATAAATAATGGCCTGCTGACCTTTTTTATATCTTGTATAAAACAATTCAAACTGCAGGTTGGAAGGCATGTGATAGGTAAGTATACCACGGCCCCGTACGCCGTAGGTATAGTCGCCCGCCAGTAAAAGACTGGACCCCACGCGGGCAGAAGCCATCACAAAAGGCATAGCCTTACCCGTTGTAATAGACGACAGGTATTCCATACCACCCCCTACCGTGACGTTCCTGCTGAGACCATAGTTCATTTGCACCCGTGAAAAGATACTCTGATGTCCATCTTCCACCATACCGGCGCTCGCAGTATATTCAAATTCATGCAGGGGCAGGAAATTGAATGGTATACTGATGTTCTCTTCCCTTGACCGCTCTTCGCCCCAGGGGCCATAAAAGCGGAGGCGCACCACGGAATTACCATATACGAGCGGTACCTGGAAAGTAAAGAAGCCGGCTGCATCTGCAGTAGTATAATCTACCAGGGCGTTGTTCACATATAATTCCACGGTCCACCCGGGGTCTGTAAAATCGCTGAGGGTGTAGGAACCATAAGACCGCCTGTAGGAAGTGGGCGTGTTTGTAAACTGCACCCCTACCACCGGATCGAACAGTGACGCTGTGGATGGCGTAAATATTTTACCTGCAATGATCTGCCGTAAGGCGCTGTTATCATTATTCACATAGCGCCACCGGTAATATTGCTGGCGCTGGTCGAACGGCTTGATCAGGACGCTGTCGTGGCTATAGGGCAACTGCTGTTTTGCGTAGTTGTTATAGTTCAGCGATACATTTGTTTCTCCTCCAAGAACAACGCCGCCCATAGCGAGGTTTAACCAGGTGTTCCCGGCGCCGCCTTCGGGGCGTTGGGTGGCTACCACCGACCAATCGGCCATACCAATGCTGAACATGGGCCGGCGGGGGCCAATGATGGTATCTGCTTTCAGTTCTCCTTTTAACCGGCTGATATTCCGTCGCATCATTTCCTGCCGCATTTCCCGGATAGCAGGGAGTTCCTGCCTGGTTTCCAGTTTAACGGAGAGGGAACGGAAACTGAATTTACATTGCAATCCGAACACCGTTGCATACAGGCCGGTTTTCAGGTAGAGCGCAGTTTCTGTGCTGACGATATCATCTTTATTTAGCGGGATGATCCTGTCCTGGTAGTGGATCACATTATTTTTTCTATCTACCAGGAACGGGGCGTTTTCATTAATAAAGAAGCCATATACAGAATCCATGTGGGGTGAGGCCGTGTTCCTTATCTTCAGAAAATTAAAAATATCGGTAATAGACAGATAGGCAGAATCATTGTTGATAACGGCGGGGATTTCCGCCCCTCCTATCCCCTGCACCACCACAAACACAGAGGTTTCATAAAAAACAGGTTCCGGCTCTATGGCAACGGCTTTCAACGGAACGGCAAACAACATGGGGCAAAAAATTATCCACACCGGTGTTGCCCGGAATATACTGCGGATGCAGTTGAGGATGATATTTTTGCCTGCTGCTGTCATATTCCGTTATTCCTGGATAAACGTGACCGTAAATACACCGCTGTAGGAACCCGACGGATTAGATGGCGGGCTGCCTACGGTGAGCGTTCCGCCGATCCTCACCAGGTTCCTTGCCGGTGGTGTAGCCGTTGTTATAAATGAGCTTCCCGTACTGGCAGCGCCCACGTGTAAAGTGATGGTGCCTCCATTGCTTCCGGTAAGCACTACGTCCGGTCCGTTCAGTATAGAAATGAGCGTACCCCTGTTTGCTTCTATTTCAAAAATGGCGGGTGAAAACGGATACCCCAGGTTTGCCTGCACAACGCTGCCGGTGACGGAGCGTGAGCCATCGGGGTAGATGATCACTGTTCCACCGGATAATCCCTGGAAAAAGGCGCCGAAAATGAGCCCCTGCGCCGGGTTTACATACACCGCAATAGGACGTGGAGGCGGCTCCTGCGCAGATGCCGTAACATACCCAAACAGTACCAGGATACCTGCTACTGTTAACCGGCAGCGGAACTGTTTGAGAAGATTTATATCCTTTATCATCCTGGTGAAAAACATCTTTAAAAATTATTGCTGATTATTTATAAATACTTTTTTAGACACCACTTTATCATCTGTATAAAATGAAACAATATATATTCCGCTGCTATACTGCTTCCCAATTACATGCTGGCCGTTGCCGGTAATATCCTGCCGCCATAATACCTGTCCGAGGAGATTAGAGATGGTGATGCGGCATTTTTCACCGGGCACTTTATCGAAGTAACCATAAAGTATTCCGCTAACGCTGTAAGCCCTGAACACCGGTTCTGAAGCAGGCGGGGATGTGGTGCCGTTATTCCGGAACACGAGTGAAAAACGGTTTTCATACGTGCCTGCATCGAGGTATACCCTGTACTTTGCATACTGGCGCAATTCTTCTGTTTTACCGGTTACGGCATCCTTCAGGTAAATATGCAGCTGTTGCGGCATGCGTGCGATATCCACGGTGTTGAATGTTACCCATCCGGCCTTTTCTGTTTTGAGCCCCAGCGGTATTACACCGGTGCTGTCGGGGAACTGCGGCCATGCGTTAATAGAAAGCCGGACGCTGTCGGCAGACAGTGCGTAGATGTTAGGCACTGCCGGATCTGTGTTCATCAGCTTTAGCGCATCCATTGTTTTCTCGAAGGCTGCTGATGCAGTGGCATCAAAGTACACCACTACCGGATCAGCTGTTTGTCCGTCGTCTGCAAAGGCGGCGCTCATCCTGAGTATAGGCATTGTTTGCGAAACGCGGTGATATACCGGCGAGAGATTAGTTGTTCTTGCGCTGTTGTTTACTGACAACGTGCCGGTGACCGGGAAGGCGCCATTGGTAACGTGTACAAAGAATCCCTGCATGGCAGCGATCACGTTGGTGGCAACGCCGTCGCTGGAAACGCCATTGATATAAGAGCTGTAGGTGCCGGTATACTGATCGGCAGTACCTCCGTTAAAATAGTACACGGCATTATCGATGTTAGTGCGGGTCCATCCGGCGGCAACGTCCCAGTCGACCGGCGAAGGAAACGGATTCCCTACCAGGTTGAAGCCCTGCGTATAGGGTTGATTGTTATTGGTAAGCGTGGGCGCCGTAACGGTTTGATTATTCACTACGCCGGTGATATCTATTGTTACCGGTGTATTGGAAGTGCCCATCTGGGCAGTATATCCCTGCATAGGCGTAAGCACGCCCGCAGGGCTGGTATACGCTACCCAACCGGAAGATGTGCGGTTTTCCACATAGCGGTAAAAAGACGGGAATGTAGCATTGAGATTAATATCATCTGCCAGCTCATTTACGGTGGCCGCCTGGAAAGGAGAGCTGATGTATTTATATCCGAATGCAGTGGGCAGATACCTTTGTATGGTAACATTACCGGCTACCTGTCCGGCGCCGCTGCCATCGATCAGCGCTGTTTGAGTAGCGGTAGACAGCAGCGTAAGATAACCACCGGTATTTAGCTGTCCGCTGGTTACTTTGAGAATCCCGCTGATATTCAGTGTACCGTTCAGCGTTACGCCCGATGCGTTGTTGATGGTAAGGTGCAGTAATGTATTTGAGGTAAAGGCTGCGGCAGGAATTACCTGCGCAGCAGCCCCGTTTAATTCTATGGTGCCGGCTGTAGCAGTGAAGCTGCCACTGTTAGCGATAACGCCTCCTACCTGAAGTGTGGCGCCGCTTACTGTTACCGTAGCGCCGGTTTGTATGGTTATATTATTGGCTACCGCTACACCGGAGTTGATAAGCGGATAGTTTACAAGACCTGTTGGGATGGTAACATTAGTGGTGCTCACCGGTATGGCGGCAGACGACCAGTTGCCGGTAATATACCAGTTGGTGCTCACTGCGCCGGTCCATATAGCGCCGGTGGCCAGCTCCCCTATTGCCAGGTCGCCAAATGCGGTGAGTCCTGTTGCCTGTATGGAAGTAGGCAGCGGGGAACTTACGGCAGCCAGCGACCAGGAAGTGCCGTTATATCTTGCCACTTTAAAATTGGTAGTGACCGATCCTGCATCCACATCCGCGGCTACCCAGTTAAGTGTTACTGAAACTGTGGTAAAGGTGGTGGCGCTGTTGGTAAAAGCCCAGTACCTGTTTACTTTCCTGCTGGTATTTAAGCCGGAGGTGAGGAGATTCGGATGGCTGACAGCGTATACACCTGCAAGCACATTACCGGCAACACTTACATTGGCGTACAACGTTGTTGCCGGTGTGTAATTGAGGCTGTCGCCAAGTTCATAAGTGCGGGTAACATTGGTACCGGTAGCTACATTTTTTTGCAGGCGGCCATATACCCATCCTGTATTTTGCGCGGCGCCGCTTACTGTTCCGGTGGCGGGAATAATCACCGCGTTGGTAGTCCCGGTGCGGATTTTTCCGGCCATAAATGTAAGGGTACCATTTACCGTGGCGTTCGTAAACAGGGTAACCAGTCCGGTTGTTTTATTTACTTTGATATGATTAAAAGCGCCGGTGGAAGCAATGCTTTGATCAGCAGTACCATTGAAATAAATGGTAGAACCGGTGTTGGTAAATGTTCCGCCGGTCATACTCCAGTTTCCCCTGAGTGTATCCGTGAAGCTGCCCGGTACAAACGTGCCGTTGCTGAGTGTGAAGTTATTCAGTATGGTTAATGGCGCAGTGGCAGTTTTTGTACCTGTTGCCGAGATAGTAAGATTACCATATGGCGTCACTGCAGCAACGGTTTGCGTACTGCCTGCATATTCCACGGTGCTTAGTGTATCCAGCAGATAGGTATCAAAATCCGGTAAACTGTATACTCCTCTTACGATGAGACGTGCGCTGTCGTCGATCGCCATTCCGCCGCCGTTTGTGGCATCCTGGATAATGGTAGAATCGCCGGCATCGAGCGTGCCGCTGGTGATGTCCAGTGCAATCATGTTCCTGAGGGTTCTGGCAAGTGTAGTTGTGGCGGTAGCTTCTTTATGTACCTGCAGTTGCGCGAGGTTAAAGGGACTGCCGGTACCGCCGATAACAGAAGGTGCGGCGCCCGTCATGGCAGGCATACCTGCCGATGCATCCAACGATCCGTTAATGGTAAAGTTATGCTCTATATTAAAGTCTGCGTCCGAAATTATGGCGCCATTGATCACGAGATTATAAAAGGTAGTTCCTTCACTACCGGTTAAAATACCGGCGGGGGAAGTCATGGTAAAAGTAGAAGTACCGCCGTTCAATGTACCATTGCTTTCGATATCACCGCCAACCGTGAAGTTGTTACTGCCTGCATTAAAAATAGCGTTGCCATTGATATGAAGATCCCCGCTGATATTCCAGCTGGTGGCCGGTGTAACGCCAGCCGTATTGGCAATGGTAACATCCGTAAGCATGGTTGGCGACCCGGAAACGGTAAGAGCTGCACTGCCGCCGAATATCACAGAACCCGTACTGGAAAAAGCCGTTCCCCTGAGAGTGATGTTCTGTGCTGCAAAAGGATTAAAATAAAGTGTACCTGTGCTGGTTACCGTACCATTATTAGTAAAGCTGCCGCGGATGGTGTGCGTGGAAAGCCCCCCGTTGAAAATGGCGCCGCTGCTGATATTAAAGGCCACCAGTACTGTCCACCCCACACTAGGATTGATGCCCGCAGTGTTGTTTACATTCAGGGTAGCGAAGGTAGGGGCGCTGGTAGAATTTAATACCGGTGACACGTTACCATTGAAATTAATGACGCCGCTAGAATTGGAAATAATGGCATTTAAGAAGCGGATCGTTTGCAGGGAAGTACCTGTAAAAGTGGTGACGCCGTTGCTGGTGAGTGATCCGCTGTTGGTAAGGTCGCCGTTTATTGTTGCAGAGCCGCTGCCACCATCGTAGGCGCCGCCGGCTATTACCTGCAATAAACCATTGTAAGTAATATCGCTGCCGGCTACTGCATAGCTGCCGTAAACAGTGAGCCTGTTGAACGTAGTATTTCCTGTAATTGTTTTCCCGCTGCCATTAAGGGTAATTGTACCCGTGCCACCGGCAAAGGTGCCGCTGTTGGCCCAGTTGCCATAGAGGTTGATGGTAAATGCACCGGCGCTAAAAGTAGTACCGCTGCCGATCTGCAGATCGCCATTTACGGTAATATTAGCCGCAAGGGTTTTGGTGCCGCTGCCACTTAGTATAAGATGCCCGTAGGCAATATTTCCTGATACGGTTTGGGTTCCTGCCCTGTTGTAATTAACGGTGCTGGTGGCGCCGGGCAGGTACTGGGAATAGTCTGCAGGAAAATTATTTGTTCCTCCTGCCACCAGTGTGGCGCCGTTTGCGATGGTAAGTGTTCCTCCCGGGGAACTACGGTTAGCCGTGAACGTAGCCAGGTCGAGCGTGCCTCCGTTTACAGACAGGTTGCCGTTGGTAATCACATTACCGGTGAGCGTGGCTGTTGCGCCTGTTTTGTTGACCACAACATTATTAAAAGTGGTAGCAGAAATATTCTGTGCGTTGCTGCCGGTGAAGTTAACCGTTCCCGTTCCGGGAGTAAATGTGCCACTATTGCTCCAGTTACCGTTTAATGTTAATGTGGCGGCTCCTCCGTTCGCGGTAGCTCCCGCGCTGATGGCTACATCCCCGGTTACCGTGGTGGCCGCATTAATGCTCAGGTCACCACCGCTGACAGTGAGGTTGCCGTTTACCGTAACGGCGCTGTTGATTTGCGCACTACCGGCAGTTTTGGCTATAGTGAGGTGATTGTAGGTAAGTCCGGCTACCGACTGGATGGACGAGCCATTATACACCACGGTACCACTGCCTGCCGTAAACGTGCCACTACTGTAGCTGAAGCTGTTGCCAATATTCAGGGTACCTGCACCCGAGAAGACAATGCCGGCGCCACCTGATTGAATAACCGATCCTGTGGCCGTAACGTTACCATTCCCGATGTTTAACTGTATATTATGACCGGCAGTACCATCACTCAGCGTAAGGTTTCCATTTACAGTAAGGTTCTGGTTATTTACATTAATAGTATGGCTGGCATTGGCCGACCACAGGCCGGTGATATTACCCTGTGTTACCAATGACCCTCCGGCGGCCAGTGTAAGCGTGGCTGCCTGTGCGCTGCCGAAGGAAATGCTTTTCACGTTGGCGCTGTTGCTGATTACCGGCTGGTTAGTGAAAGCAATGGTGCCTATTTCAGCAATATCGTTAACGCCGGGTGGCCGGGAAGGACTGCCCTGTGCAATGGTCCAGTTGGCAGCCGTATTCCAGTCGCTGCTCACGGCCCCGTTCCATCTCACCACGTTAGACGCAGACGCCAGTGTGTAACGGCCCGTAAATGCTGCCAGCAGGCTTGTTTGCTCCACATAATTGGCGGTGGTATTGCTGCCTGAATTGCCATAGATAGACCAGCCGGAACCTCCATTGCGCCAGATACTGAGACTGGCTTCGGTATTACCATTCAATTCTGCATCTTCATAGTGGAAGCGCAGCAGCGTAGCTGCCAGGGTGATGCCGCTGGCCGTAATGGTATATTCACGGTTCACAGCTGCTCCCGAAGGAAAATCGGCTACACTCTGCGGGTTAACCTCCACTGTGATGGAAGCAGACGTAGTTATCCCTGTGAGGGTGACGGTGTTATTGGGGCTTTCAAAAGCATAGGCCGTACCCAATACAAACGTGTGGGAATGCTGGATCTTACCCAGTATGATACCATTACCTGATCTGTTACCTGTAATGGTAACGGTGTTGGCGCCGGTGATCATCGTTCCGCTGGTCATGTTCAGCGTGGTTACTGACACATTATTCAACAGGGTTACCTGGTTAACAGCACTGGTTTTATTGATCGTGAGTATATTGAAAGTAGGGGCGCCCGTTACGGAAGTATTAGCCGCGCCGCTCAGCGTTACTGTGCTTGTAGTGGGCGTGAAAGTACCGTTGTTGATCCAGTTGCCCAGAACAGAAATAGATTGCGTAGAGGCGTTGAAGGTAGTGGCCGATGCGATGGTAAAATCGCTGTTGACCACCACGGTACCTCCCAGCGTTTTTGTGTTGCCGTTGCTTACGGTGAGTTTGTTATAAGTGCCGGCTGCCAGTGTTTGCGCGCCGGTTCCATTAAAGTTGACCGTATTGGGAACGGAGGATGTTACATTGAGCGTTCCCGCTGTAACGGTGTATACATTGGCTATTCCCAGCACTGCGTTGGCCGATAGTTGTAATGATGTTCCATTGAGGGTAACATTGAAGAGGTTGGCCGTGCCGTTCAGGAAGCTGCTGCCGGTGAAAGTTGCCGTACCTGCGCTGGCCGTGAAAGTACCTGATACATCCAGGATGTTGCCGATAGAAAAAGCTGCGGTGGAGGTGATACTACCTGTTACTGCCAGTGTTCCCAAAGTAACAGTACCTGCGCCGGACAAGGTTTTCCCTGTACCGCTCATGGTTACGCTGCCGGCAGCATCATTCATGCTGCCACTTACAGACAGGTTACCGGTGATGGTTATTTCCTCTGCTGCGGTCACGGAACCGGAAACGGTAAGGTTTTCAAATGTAATGCCGGTACCGGTGATTGTTTTGCCGGCGCCGGTCATGGTAAGCGTTCCACCAGCAAGATGGGTGAATGTACCCGGCGCTGTGCTGGTAAGGTTTCCGGTTAAGGTAATAGTAGTACCGGCGGCCGCTGTGATATTGGTAGCGGCCACTGTGAGGTTATTAAAATTATGTGTGCCTGTTCCGCTGATGGAAGTACCTCCTCCGGTCATTACCACCGTTCCCGTACTGCCGCTAAAGGTGCCGTTATTTACCCAGCTGGAGGAAGTAGTGACGGTGAAGCTGCCTCCATTGAATGTGGTAGCCGTACCAATATTCACATTACCACTCACGGTGATATTGGAGGCGGCAGTATAGCTAACGGATGTACCGCTGCCGATGGCGGAGGTAAGGTTTCCAGATATTGCAAGCGCCGTGGCCGGCATAGTTTTAACGACAGCACCGCTGCTGGCAGACAAAGTGAGATTTCCATAGGGTTCGGCTGCTACTGCCTGATTGGTACCGTTATATTCAACGGTGCTGGTGAGGCCAAGAGAAACAGTTGCATAGTTAACCGGGAAGGTGCTGGTACCTCCGATCTTCAAGGTAGCGTTGTTGGCTACTGTCAGGCCACCGCCCACCACGGTGGTCCCCCTGTTTGCGGTAAAGGTGGAGAGGTCGAGCGTACCGGCGAGTACTTCTATTTTCCCTGCTGTTTCAACAGTGGCATTAAGCGGATTCAGGTTTCCTCCCAGTGTTTTTATGCCGCTGCCACTGATCCGGAGGGTGGAATAGGTAAGCGTGTTCCTGACCGTTTGATTTACCAGCGTACCGCTATAATCTACAATACTGCCAGCGGCAAGGGTTATTGTTCCGGTGAGGCCGTAGTTACTTCCGATGACGGATGCTTTTACGTGCAGGATGCCGCCGGCGGCTACCGAAGTAGTGGCGGCGCCGGAGATGAGAACAGGTGTGGCCACATCTGCCGGAACAAACGTTCCGTTTACGGTAAAGGTGCCGGACACGGTCATGTTCACATTCTGCGTGGTGGTGCTACCCACGCCGATGGTGAGTTTTCTGAAGGTGGTAGCGGAGGCGCCTCCTATAGATTGGGTGGTTCCTGCAAAAGTTACCCTGGCATTGGTACTGGAGGTAGTGTAGCTGCCGGAGTTAGTCCAGTTGCCTTTTACAGTAAGTGTAACACCGCGCTGCGAAATGGTGCTGCCGGAACTGAGCACCAGGTTGCCTGCTACAGTGAGGCTTTTGGAAATGGTTAATGTAGCATTAACGCCGGCACCTACGGTGAGTGATTTACAACTGGAGCTGTAACTGATCACCGGGTAATATATTCCTGTAAAAGCGGCGTCGCCTATGATCGCATCGACAGTGGCGCTGGGTACGCCGGCAGTCCAGTTGGCACTGTTGGCCCAGGAACTGCTTACGGTTCCTTTCCAGCTTGTTTGCGCCGATAACAGAATGGGAAAGAGCAACAACAGCAGCAACAGCAACCTTCTACCCGGCGGATACCGGCAGGCATAAAGGAGTGCGCCGGGGATACCGGAAAGGAAAGCCCTGGTTATTTTGTTGTAAAACTGATGAACGAACCAATGTATAATCACTTCCATAGGAGCGTTATTTGGTTGAGGCTTTCTCCCGGCTACCGTAACTGCAACTCGGCCTGGGCCAGTTGTTCCGTTGAAGCTTTTGATTTGGCAGTATATGCTATGCGTAATTTCCCGGTATGGTAATTAATACCGGATTTGTTTTCAAGCGGAAGATGAAGGTAACGTTGCGTGTTGGGTGTGTATACTGCCAGCCCCCTGGCCACTGCTACCTGTGTTGTTTTCCCCTGGGGCGACACATAATCAACTGTGAGATCACCATATACCGAAGAATTGCCCAGCCGGTTAAAGAGTACATTCAGACCGGGGCCTTTTGCGAGGTCAACGGACAGTTCTGATAGCTGCACGCTTGCGGCGGTTTCGCCGACGCGTATAATAACCGGGATGGTGATGCCAAAAACAGGGGTCAGTTTCACATTGATACCGGTGCTGTCTGCAGGTGCAGTGTCATCCCCGATGGGCTTTTCATCCGGCACCGCCCGGAAATAGAGATGCGAGCGGTATTCGCCAGGCTCCAGCTGGCCCGCGCCGGTTAACTGCAGTTTTATCACCTGTGCTTCATTGGGTCCGAGTACCACGCTGCGCGGGAAGAAACGCAGGTATTTACTGGCAAACTGTTGCCCGGAGTCCGGTTCATTAATCTGTTGAAACGTACCATTCTTATTCATCCGGATCTCTACGAATGAAATAAGATACCTGGCGGTATCTTTTCCGGAGTTTGCAAGATTCAGTTCCTCCGCACGTTTGGGGCCTTCAAAAACAACCCTTACGGGCGTTACCAACAGGTTACCCTGGGCGCATGTTTCCTGAAATGCCATGCAACAACATACAATAAATGTGATTACAAAACAGTAAGGATACCTAACGAAGCAATTATTCGGGCGTACCGATGAGTTCATGGGTTCATACTTTGTAATAAGCGCATAGCCGCGAAGCGTGCAGCTACACAGGATATGATTAAGGTTGTCCGTAAGAAGAGCGGCCGTATTTAAAGCCGGTTGATCAGTTGTAATTAACGGTTACATCGAATGGGGTACCGGAAACATATGTTCCGGCGGCCTGTGCAGCGCTTACATTCAGGGTAGCGCCAACATTAAGCGTTTGGGTACCTGCTGTAAGTGTACCAACACCTGAAGGGTCGCTGGTGAAATTTGTAACCGTCATGGTATTGGACCCGCTGGTGATAGTGAGGGCGGTAGACGGCAAAGTAATGCTGTAGGAATAGTTGCCGGTACCTGTTACGGTAAAGGAAGCGGCAGTAATGGTTCCTGTAGCAGTGGAAGGAAGCGTAACACCGCCGGTAGTACTGCGAACACCTGCCGGGGTAAGCACAACTGTACCACCAGCGGTGGATTGTACGGCTACGTTACCAAAGTTCATGTCTACATCTTTCACAATACTGATGGGTGTTACAATAGTGGCGGTAGCAGTAGCAGAAGCTGTTTCCTGTGCAAATGCATCGGTTGCAAAAGCTGCAAATACCAGCGTAATAGTGGAGATAAGGCTAGTTCTTTTCATTCTCAGCTATTTTAAATAATGAGGGAATATGTATAAAGATTGTTTTCAGGCTACATAAAAATAGAATGGCTAACGTTATCTATCACAAGCTACAGATACCAGATGGGGCAGTAAGGCTTTCATAATCCAGTTATTATAATCACGACAATTTCTATTATGAAGATAATACAAAATATTAAGAACCACCCATTTTGGGGTGATTCTTTTCTTTACCTGATAATTCTGTATAGGTTTTCGTAATTCGCTCAGGTCGTCATTCAGTGGCTTCTTTATTCCGCTTTTCATATAACGCCGACCTGTATCTCTTCGCCAGCAAACCCGTAGCCAATGCAGGGTCAATATCTGCTACAATTACACCCGGTTTACCATATTCCCCGTGTATTAGGCAGGCGCCGTCCGGACCTATTACCGAGCTGGCTGAATCGGGGTAGGTAAACGCATAATTGGCACTGGCGAAATAGATGGTATTTTCCAATGCGCGCATCATCATGGCTTTCTCATAGTAGGGGTTATTGATATGGCCCCATTCGGTAAGTAATTCACCGGTGGTGTTGCTGCCGGTGCAATGCGGGTGAAATACTATTTTGGCATCGTGCCGGGCTGCCCACCGGACAGATTCCGGGTAACGGAATCCTTCATGACAGATGGTGATACCAAATTTTACCCCATTCACTTCAAAAACACTGCGCTCTGTTCCGGGGATCCAGATATTATCTTCTGTGGGATCCAACTGGTTTTTGGTCTGGTATCCTAATACTTCTCCGGTTGCTGAAATCACAAAAGCTACATTCAGCAATGCTTCTCCCTGGTACCAGTCCATCGGCATAATAACGGCAATGGAATTTTCAGCGGCAAGCTGGCCCACTTTTTCCAATGCCTCCTGTAATTTTCCGGGAGAACGCTCTGCTTCCGTACTTCCCATTCCGGGATAACCGGGGATATATGACTCAGGGAAACAGATAATTTCCGCATGTTGCTTTGCGGCCTCTCCTATTAGTTTCTCAGCCCATGATAAACCTTCGCTGACAGATGTGGGGGGTGGTGGAGAAGCCAATGCTATTTTCATAAAATGCAGATTATGCATGCAAAGTTATTCAGAATTATTAAAGAAGAAGATCACCTGTACCCTATAAAATTCCGGATTTGTAAAATGTAATTCCGGATCCCGTAAACTAAAGCTAAGGGAAGCTATCAACTTTGGGGTTGAATTACACTTTTTGAATAATGAATATAAAAACCGCCAGGCGTTGGTTTCTATGGCATAAATGGACCAGCCTTGTTTGCACTGTTTTTTTACTGATGCTATGTTTAACCGGTCTTCCGCTGATCTTTCATGACGAGCTGGATGGACTGCTGGAAAAACAGGTAGTGGCAGAAATCCCTGAAGGCGCCCGTAAACTAAGCCTGGACTCACTGGCAGTACTTGCCGGCAAACAATACCCGGCGGAAAAGATACGGTATATCTTCTGGGATGAAAAAGATAAAAACAAGATCATATTTGACCTCGCCGCCAAACCCGACGCTCCTCCGGAAGGAAGCCGGTACGCCATGCTCAACATGTATACCGGCGCGGTGCTGGACAAGCCCACCACCGATGGAGTAATGGACATCATTCTGAAGATTCACATCAATATGTTTCTTGGCATTGGCGGGAAATTATTCCTGGGTCTCATGGGGATCCTGTTCGTTATTGCCATTATTTCCGGCGTAGTGCTTTATGGGCGCATCATGAAAAAGTACGATTTCGGGATGGTGCGGAAGTATAAATCGAACCGCCTTAAATGGCTGGATACCCATAACCTGATTGGCATTGTTACACTTACATGGGCCAGTGTGGTAGGACTTACCGGTGTTATCAACACCCTGTCTGATGTAGTGCTGGCCTTATGGCAGCAGGGACAGCTAAAAGAAATGGTGGCGCCGTATGCCCACCAGCAGCCACTTACGGGCAATCTCAGTTCATTAGACCGCGCAATGACGGTGGCACAAAAAGCTGCACCGCATATGGAGCCGCGTATAGTTACCTATCCCGGCACCCTATTTTCCAGCAAACATCACTACGCTGTATTTATGCGGGGCAACACCTCTCTCACATCGAGGTTGCTGATGCCGGCACTGGTGGATGCCAAAACCGGCGCCCTTACCGATGCCCGGAGAATGCCCTGGTATGTAAACACCCTGTTTTTATCAGAGCCCCTGCACTTCGGTGATTATGGCGGTATGCCTTTAAAGGTCATCTGGGCATTATTTGACCTGGGTACCATCATTGTATTGATTACGGGCCTTTACCTGTGGTTTGCGCGCAGAAAGGCCAGCAAACTGCAATGGAGCAGGTTCACCGAAAAAACTGTATACGAAAATGAAGCATAATGCATGGATCAGATTATGGGGAAAACCGCTGCTGATAGCATTGCTGTCGATAGCCGGATTAATTACAGCCCTGGCAGGCGACGGTTTCTGGGATATATTTTCCTGGGTAGCGTTAGCCCTGCCTGTTATTATTATTGTGCGGAGCTATTATTTTCCGGGGAAGAAGTTTAATTGACGTATGACCTCTTTTTAAAAGCTATTTTTGCATCTTCAAAAATAAATACAAAAAAATAGGCTGACCGGATTGGTCAGCCTATTTTATCAATGCTATCTGATGACTTACTTCAATGTGATAGTGCTTACAGTAGATACTTCTCCTACTTTTACTGCTACGGCAGCAACGGTAGTATCTTTTAAGATACCATTACCGGCAATAGCCACATTATAAGTACCCGCGCTTAAGCCGGATATTACATAGGCGCCGGTTAATGCGTCCGGCAATGCGGAAGCAACAGTATCCGTGTTCTGAATGGCGTAAACGCCTTTCACCTGCAGCAATGGTAAAGCGATTCCTTTGATAGTACCGCTGGTTGCTTGTGTATAAGTACGGATCACTGGTTTCAGGATGTACTTATTGCTTCCGGTGGTAACAATAGAGCGGCCCGCGTCAAAATCGATCCAGAGGCGGTATTCGATGTCGGCAACCAGGTCGGCATGAACATTCAGTTTTAAACCTGATTGTTGCGCAGAAGGAGTTTCCAGCGGGTGAGATACTCCATTCAATACTACGCTGTTGTTGGTACCCAATATCAACCGGATCTGTGAAATTTTACCGGCGGGTAATTCTTTTGACGCCAGTAAGGTGTCTAATCCATTTCTGAAATCCAGCAGGTTATACACGCCGGGACGTGCCAGGGGAACAGATACCCAACCTGCACCCGTTTCTGCCGCATCGGCCGATGCATTTACCTGGATGTCCTGGATATCGATGTTCACTTCATCGTAAATAGCCGGATCATCTGTCAGGTACACGGTGAGCTTCGACTTGCCGCTGTTGGAAGAAGACTCGTCTTTGCTGCACGCACTAAAGAATAGCATTGATGCGGAAACCACCATTAACGTGGCGAAGAATTGGTTTTTCATGATTCAAAGATTGAATTGAATAACAGTTGTTGGTTAAAATTGAACTTGAGTTGATAAAGTTGACAAAGATAGTGACAGATTTGGTATTATTTATATACGAATATCATTCGCGTGACATTACTCTCGGAAAAACAAAAACTGTACCGGGAAACCGTATCACCCGTTGGATACGGTTTCCCGGTAACAGAACGGCCAGGCAAATTGCCTGGCCGTTCTGTTGACATATGACTAAATGATATCTCTTATCCCTTCTTTCTCACCAGCTTTGCTTCTTTGGCATCCATTCCGTACAGGTCATTGAACAATAACTTGAAGGTGCCTAACGACTGTGCACGGAAAGTAATTTCAGGACCGAAAGCATAGAGCATGCCGGCGCCAACGGGGGCAGAAAATGCGGCTACCCCGTCTTTCAGGTATGCTTGTCCCCATGCCCAGCCGCTATGCAATGGTTTATCCGTAGAAAACCAGGCAATCGGTTTAATTCCTTTACCCGTTGCATCCGGATCCAGGCGGAATACGGGGCTGTTATCGAAGTTTACATCTCCTACAGCGGGGAGGCCCCATGCAGCGGGATGCGTGCTATCGAAAGATACCTGCAGGATGCTTCCGGGCACAAAATATTTGGTACCGGGCAGCGGTTTTTCTTTACCGGCATTATCTTTTTCCACCAGCGCATTGTGTACCGGCAGTCCGAGGTGATAGGCCAGGTTGGTGCTGCTGCCAATGGTGATCACGGTGCCGCCTTCTTCGAGGAAGGTTTTTATCTGCGGAATGGATTTCTCTTTGGTGATTTTACCTAAAGAGTGCCGGTATTGTTCCGGGATATCCGCGGGCAAAGGATCTTTAGGGGCATATCCATACCTGTTGGGCTCTGCGCCTGATACCGGCGGGATAGCGCGGGTAGCGAAGATGATGGCGTCGTATTTACTGCGGAGATTACCGGTATCGATATCCTGCGGATATATTACCTCAAACGGGAAATGATACTGCTCCATGATCCACCGCATCCAGCCGGAAGGCATAGAGCCGCCGTAAGTATCCCATAATGCAATACGCATGGGCGCCATGCTTACGGTTCCTGCCGGGCGTTTGCTGATACCGGTGGTTTTAAGGCCGAGGGTAGCAGCTGATTGTTGCAGTATTTCTTTTGCCTTGCCATCTGCGGGTACATAAAAATTACCCGGAACGGCTTTATCGTTGCCGGCCACTCCTTTGGTAAGACGGTATAC
Source organism: Chitinophaga ginsengisegetis (assembly GCF_900168065.1). Taxonomy (GTDB): domain Bacteria; phylum Bacteroidota; class Bacteroidia; order Chitinophagales; family Chitinophagaceae; genus Chitinophaga; species Chitinophaga ginsengisegetis. The sequence continues at coordinate 1,734,839 of NZ_FUZZ01000001.1, forward strand.
TTTCACACCTGCTTTCATGAGGTCATTTACCGCGATGAAAGCATTGTTTTCCCGCGCACTCAGAAGATAGCCGCCGGCAGTAGCCAATGCTGCTTTGGGAGGCGTTTGTAACGCGCCGTAGGGCAGCTTTGTAAATGGCCCGTCGAAGCTATCGAGGATCCGGTCGAACTGCACGCCCATCTGAAAGGCCAGTGTCCATCCGGCGGCGTCATATGGCCGGATAGGAGGACCTCCGGGATACTGAAAATCGTTTGGATGATCCTGTGGTTCAAACATATCCAATACATGCGGGCGGAAAGCCTGGTTTGTTTTTACGATGTAAGAACCGGCAGGATATTGTTTACCCGCCACCGTAAACGGCGCATCTGCTTTCTGTACCTGTATGCCTGCTTTGATGAGGGCATTGATAAACTTTACGGCTGTCGGGAAATCGGCCTGGTCGGCGGACAGGATGTAGCCGCGGGGATCTCTCCCGGCAGGATCTTTAAACACCGCATCATAATACTTCATCGGGATATTACTTCCCCTGCGCATCCAGCCATACGGGTCGCTGCCATCGTTCTTGTCGGTGGAATCCACGTTATCCTTTTTAAAAGCGGCGGTAATGGCTTCGGAGCGTTTGGGTGATAATGTCCAGGAATCCTGGCTGCCTTTTTCGATGGCATTCTTACCCATTTTGTAAATATTGAAAAGCACTTCATCGCGTTGCCTGGCTGCATAATCGAGTACGGCATAATTGAGCGACACCGAGTAATCAATAGAGCGTTTGAAGCGCCAGTCGTTTTGCGGCGTTACCGGGTTCGGGGTAGCACCGTTGGGTATTAAGCGTTGCGGCACTACTGGGATCTTTTCCGGTGTGGGGTTACCGATAATTTCCGTGAGCAGCCCGATCATGTTATGATACTGCGTGGTGGTGCGTAAGCCGCCGTTGTACCAGGTAGAAAAGCTGGAGCCATTGAGACGGGTGTAACCGGGTTTATCTTCCGCATTGAGGCGGTTATACATAGCCGCGCCCAGTGCATCTATACCGGTGATCATCAGCGGATCGAAGAAATAGTTGAACGGATCGCGGTAAGGAGGGCCAGCCAGTACCGATCCTTCCGGTCCGCGCTGGTGGTGGTTGTACATGATCTGCGGCATCCATTCCAGGAACAGCTGGCGACCCATGTTCACGCTTTCTTTCATATTCATGATATAGAAATCGCGGTTATTATCATGGCCGATGTACTTCTGGTATAATACAGGCAACTGATCAACAGAACGTTTCAGTGTATCGGCATTGCGCATGTACCAGTTGGACACCAGCTCCTGGCCGTCGGGGTTGGCGTGTGTCATGAGGATGATCACATTATCGAGGATGCGCAGGGTTTCCGGGTCCTTCCGGCTGCTCAGTTCCCAGGCGGTTTCAATGAGCTGGTGGGTACCTACTACTTCGGTGGCATGCAGTCCGCCATCAATCCATACCACTGCTTTTCCTTCTGCGGCCAGTGCGCGGGCCTGTTCCGTAGAGATACCTTCTGCGCGTGCCAGCTGCTGTGAAATCTTTTTATATTTCTCCAGCAGTTTAAGATTTTCCGGAGAAGAGATGATCAGCATATACTGATCACGGCCTTCTTCTGTTTTGCCGATGTCTACCAGCTGCACGCGGTTCGACGTGGCCGCGAGTTTCTTAAAGTACGCGGCTGTTTGCGTGTAGTTGGCCAGTTGGTAATCGTCACCGATGTTAAATCCGAAATGTTCTTTCGGAGAAGGAATATTTTGTGCCACCGCAGTTGTACAAAACAGTCCAACAGCGGTGAGCGTGACAAGCAGTTTATTTCTCATAGCGTTTACTGATTGAGTTATTTACGATAATCCAGTGCGGGTTTTCTATCGCCCAGCATTGCTTCATATTTGAACCCGGCTCCCTGTCTTTTATTCAGTTCTTCTTTTGCCACTTTCAGGGCTTCCGGGCTTTTAAACAAATCGTATGCGGTGAGCGCCATTGTTTTGGCGGCTACCATCATACCTTTTACGCCGATGCTGCTGCCGGCGGCAGCCACATTCTGCCAGCTGTGACCTGATGATCCCGGCACAAAGGTGGCGGTTACAATACCGGCTGTAGGGGCTACCCAGCTTACATCCGCCACGTCGGAAGAAGCGCCGCCGGCATCTTTGATCATGGTAAAAGGACTCACGCGGGAAGTAACGGTATCAGGGTCGGGGGTGTTATCTTTTTCCACGAAGGTGGCCTGGATCTTTTTGGCAAAATCCTTTTCTTCCGGGGTGTAACTGAAACCGCCTACCTGGTGGAGGTTCTTATCCATTATTTGCGACAGCGTGATATTGGGCAGCATGTTATACACCCCTCCTATTACTTCGTAATCCATGCGGGTGCCGGTTCCCAGGGCAGCGCCTTCCGCGGCTTTCACCAATCTTTCCCACACGCTTTTCACCACTTTCATTTCCGGGTGTCTTACATAGTAATATACTTCTGCAAAGGCGGGTACTACGTTTGGAGCGTCGCCACCTTTGGTGATCACGTAGTGAATGCGGGTGGTAGATGGTACGTGTTCCCGCATCATGTTCACCATATAATCCATTGCTTCCACGCCATCGAGCGCAGAGCGGCCTTTTTCAGGCGAACCGGACGCATGTGCCGCGGTGCCATAGAACCTGAATTTAGCATTCTTGTTGGCCAGCCACGGCGCTATTGCCGCAGAGTTCTGGTTGCCCGGATGCCAGTGTAACACCGCGCTTACATCTTTAAACAATCCTTCCCTTACCATATACACTTTCCCGGAGCCGCCTTCTTCCGCAGGACAACCATACAAACGGATGGTTCCTTTTGCACCGCTGGATTGCAGCCAGTTTTTCACACTAACGGCAGCAGCCACGGAGGCAGTTCCAAAAAGATTATGTCCGCAACCATGTCCGGGTCCGCCGTCTTTCACCGGGTGTTTTTCCGGCACTGCTTCCTGTGATAAACCGGGTAAGGCGTCGTATTCCGCGAGGATGGCTATGACCGGTTCGCCGCTGCCATAGCTGGCTTCAAACGCCGTGGGAATACCGGCGATACCGGCTTTTACGGTGAAGCCCTGTTGCTGCAAAGTTGTTTGCAGCAGCGCTGAACTTTGTTGTTCCAGGTAACCCGGTTCTGCATAGCTCCAGATCTTTTTTGCAATGGTATCGTAGCTGGCGGTGTGCTGATCCAGGTACGTGATCATGGCTGCTTTGTCTTTATTCTGTTGTGCTGCCGCAGATAACGCGAAACAACACATGATACTGCCCAAAATGATTTGCTGCCTCATAAATTATTTATACAATTGGTTAAACAGTAATTTAAAGGTACTGTGAGATTGGCCCCGGAACGTGATCTCCGGACCGAAAGCATATAGTTTGCCTTTGCCTACCGGCGCCACAAATGCCGCAATGCCATTTTTAAGATACTGCTGGCCCCAGGCCCATCCGCTATGTAATGGTTTATCGTCAGAGAACCACATCAGTTTTTTGATGCCCGCAGTATCACCGGTGGCACTCAGTTTAAAAACGGGGCTACGCTCAAAATATACATCATTTCTTGCAGCCATGCCAAAGGTTTCTGCTACAGTAGTATCGATATCCGCCAGCAGGAGGCTGCCGGGAATATAGTATTTGGTACCACTGAGTGGTTTCATTTCATTCTTGTTGTTCTTTTCCACCAGTGCATTCTGCACCGGTAACTGCAGGTGATAAGCAAGGTTGGTGCTGCTCCCGATGGTAACAATGCGGCCACCATCTTCCAGGAATTTCTTCAGCTGTGGAATAGAGGTATCTGCCGTAATTTTTCCCAGCCAGCTGCGGTATTGCGCGGGCAGTTCTTCCGGTTTGGGCGGTTTGGGTTCAAATCCGTTGCGTGCCTTTTTAGGTTTGCCGGTGTCGGGTATAGCGCCGGTAGCAAAGATGATCATGTCGTATTTGCTGCGGAGCTTTCCGCTGTCAATCGCTGAAGTGTAGATAAATTCGTAAGAGAAATGATACTGCTCCATCAGCCAGCTGATCCAGCCGGCAGGGATAGACCCGCCGTAGTTGTTCCAGATGCCGATGCGCATGGGCGCCACTGCTTTTAACCCTGCAGGCTTACTTTCACTAACGGTAACGGGTATACCAAATGAGGCGGCGTCTTTTACTAGCAATTCATGCGCCTTTGCAGAGGAAGGTATATAGAAGCTGCCGGCCTCTTTAACGCCAACGGGTACACGAAATACTTTCACGCCTGCTTTCAGCAGATCATTTACCACAATGAAACCGTTGTTGATGCGCGCGTCGATGAGGTATCCTTTGGCGGTGGCCACTTCCTGCTTTGGCGGGGATTGCAAACTACCGTAAGGCAGTTTCTCAAAGGGGCCGCTGAAGCTGTCCGAAATACGGTCGAACTTCACGCCCATCTGGAATGCCAGCGTCCAACCTGCGGCATCGTAGGGCCGGATAGGCGGACCGCCTTCATATTGAAAATCGTTGGGATGGTCCTGTGGTTCGAACATGTCTATTACATGCGGGCGAAAAGCCTGGCTGGTTTTTACAATGTATGAGCCGGCAGGGTATTGTTTTCCTGCCACTGTAAAAGCAGCCGTGGCTTTCTGCACCGCTATGCCTGATTGAATAAGGGCATTGATAAATTTTACCGCGGTGGGGAAATCTGCCTGATCTGCCGGAATGATGTATCCGCGGGCGTCTCTGCGTCCGGGATCTTTCAGTACGGCATCATAGTATTTCACCGCCACGGTATCCTCCCGGCCGAAGGAGAATTCACCACCACCACCTTCTCCTTCTGTACCAGGTTCGGATTTTTTATTGTTCTTATTGGCAATTTTTATGCTGTCGATATAGCTTGGATAGAACGTCCAGTTGTCGCGGTTTCCTCTTGCGATAGCGTTGCTGCCCATGCGGTAGATATTAAACAGCAGTTCGCTGCGATAGCGGGAGGCGTAGTCGAGTACCGCGTAGTTGAGCGATACGGAATAATCGATCGACTGCCGGAAGTGCCACCGCTGGGGCGTTACCGGGTTGGGGGTAGCTCCGTTGGGGATGAGCCGTTCCGGTACCAGGGGTACATTTTCCGGTGTTGGGCTTCCGATTATTTCTGTCAGGATTCCTACCATATTATGAAAATAGGGCGTAGTGCGCAAGCCGCCATTCCACCAGGTGGAGAATTGTGAGCCGGCACGCTGGGTGTAGCCGGGCTTCCCTTCCACATTGAGCCGGTTGTTCATAGCAGCGCCTACGGCGTCGATACTGGTTACGATCAGCGGATCAAATACGTGGTTGAAAGGATCGCGGTAGGGCGGACCGGCGAGTACAGACCCTGCAGGGCCACGCTGATGATGGTTGTACATGATTTGCGGGAGCCATTCCACAAACAGCTGGCGGCTGATGTTCTGGCTTTCCTTCATGTTCATCATGTAGAAGTCGCGGTTATTATCATGCCCCACATACTTTTCGTATAGCCGTGGTATGTTAGTAGCCCTTTTGCTGGTATCGGGTTCCCGCATGTACCAGTCGGACACCAGCTCCTGCCCGTCGGGGTTGGCGTGTGTTAAGAGAATGATATCGTTGTCCAGGATGTTCATGGTTTCCGGGTCGGTGCGGCTTACCAGTTGCCACATGGTTTCTATGAGCTGGTGCGTGCCTACTACTTCTGTGGCATGCAACCCGCCATCGATCCAGATCACGGACTTTCCTTCTGCGGCCAGTTCTCGGGCCTGCTGGTCGGTAAGTCCTTCTGCATGGGCCAGTTGCTGTGAGATGGTTTTATACCGTTCCAGCCGTTTTATATTTTCCGGGGAAGAAACGATGAGCATATACTGATGGCGGCCTTCTTCCGTGAGCCCGATATCTACCAGTTTGGTACGGGGAGACGCGGACAGTTTTTTAAAGTAAGCAGCTGTTTGAGTATAGTTAGCCAGTTTATAATCATCTCCTATATTAAAACCAAAATGTTCTTTGGGAGATGGCACCTGCTGTGCCCATGCCACCGCTACGGTTGTGAGCAGCAGGAGCACCAGGTAGTAAAATTTACTATTCATACGGGTTATCAGTTTCAGTTGATCAAAACGGGTTTTCTATTGTTTTTTAAACCTCACGCCTACGCGGCAATCGCCGGGTTCACCTCTTGCTTCATCGCAGATATTGTTGAAGAAGGTAACGATCCTGCGGCCATCGGCCAGGTTGAGGATAAATTTGAACAAAAAGTAATCGTTTACGCCCACATTTGAAAGACTCACATTATTCAGTGTTGCCAATTGCGCTGCTGTAAAGGAATACGTTTTGGGAAAGGTAGTCACCGTTTCATATAAATGATCGTTGGTGCCCACTATGCTGGGCAGTGGAAACTGCGCGATATTCGTATATTGATTACCGGGAGAAGAGATGACTAACGGGTAAGCAGGTACGCTGGTTTCGGCTTTATTATAGCTGGTATAAACTTCGATAGAAGTAACTGTTTCTTTCCCAAATCCTTCCCAGCTGAGGGTAAAGGCAAACTGCTGACTGGCCACATCCGGATCCTTCAGGTTAAAGAAAGCTACTTTGCCCGCCTGCCGCGTTGGCAGGGCTGTTTTGGTAGTATCTATGGTAACTACCGGCACGGCGGTATAGGTATATTCCTCCCATTCGTACTTCACCTTTTTACAGGAAAATGCAACCAATGAAATAAGCAGTATGGCAACTATAAAATGTTTCATAATTATAATTTTAGTCCCGTAATTTTTTTCACTTATTTATCCCAGAAAACCGGTGTTGTTTGCTGCGCCACCTGTAAGCGGCTGGCGTCGTCACCTAAGCTGGTATTGGCTGTAAGCTCGGTTTCAGAGTAATACAGTCGCAGCGGAAAGGTGTTGAGCGGCGACAGTGGTGTGCGCAATGCCGGCAAGCCGGTACGGCGATAGTCGTTGTAGGCTTCCATGCCGTTGCCGTATTGCGCGATGTATTTCTGCGTCATCACCAGTTCCAGTTTACCAGCATTGTTGGCGGCATCATATTTCACCAGTTGCCCCGCGGCAAAATCAGCGATGGTGGTGGCTGATAATGCAATGCCACCATTGGCGGCAGCGTAGGTACTCACCGCATTGAGATGTGCGGTGATGCCGTCTTTAAAAGCCTGCCGGGCATCGTCGCCGGTGTTGAGTGTAAGCGCTGCTTCCGCGCGGATGAACTTCACCATTGCGTTGGTGATCATGGGCATGATGCCTGCGCCTGTGCCATCTGTGGGGCCCACTACTTTGAGTGTGCCGGTGGCATTGGTATTGGTGAGGAATTGATTGGTAGCGGGGATGTTATTCACCGGTGCATTGTCGTACAATCCGCCGGCGGGATAGATACCGAAAGTAGAGCGCCGGTTCAGATCGGCCGGTGCGGCCGTACCATCGCCGGGATTGCGGCCGTAGTAGCCATTGCTGTTGGCCGAGTTGTTTAACCCTGCGGTGGCATTCTGACGGATGATGTAGTAGCGCAACCGGGGATCGTCGCTGTTAAACAGCAGATCAATCAGCGACTGGCTCATGTAAAACGTTTTGCTGCCCTGGTATTCCGACCGGTGCCAGGGATGCCGGTTGTTGGGATTTTGCCCGGGTCCGAAGCGGAAGGTGAAGTCCAATGCGTTGCTATTGGCAGTACCGCCTATCAGTGTGGCCGGATCAGCAATCAGCGCCTGTATGGCAGCAGTGGACCGCGCAGGATTCACCAGGCGGATCTGGTTATATAGTTTTAGTTTCAGCGAGTTGGCCATCATGAGCCAGGAGCTTTTAAGCCCGCTGTACAAGAGATCGGATGTAGCAGGAACCAGGGTGGTGGCGGAAATTTTACCGGCATCAACAGCTGCTTCATCGATCATCTTCAACAAATCTTCATAAATATCCGCACCTTTTTCAAAGGGCGGGCTCACGGTTTCCTGGCCTTTCTGTGATTGTGAATAAGGAATATCTCCCCACATGTCTACCATCAGGCTTACGAGGTATGCCTTCTCCAGTTTGGCGATAGCTACATAGCCCCATTGTTCCTGCGCTGTACCGGTTCTTATAATGGACTCCAGGTCGTTCAGCGTTTGTGTATAAAAGCCGTCCCATGAGTCGTTGAAGCTGGTACCCTGCTGCTGCAGCCTGCTCAGACCGGAGGAGAAAACAGTGTACTGCATAAAAGTGGCGGTGCCGCTGTTCAGCTGGTACATGTTGGCTGCCATTGATACTTCAGTAGCCGGCAGCAATAAAGATAACTGGGCAGTGGTGGGGTTGTTGGGGTCTGTATTGATATCTACAAACTTTTTACAACCGGTAACGGAGAAAACACCTGCCAGTGCTATTGTATATGCAATATATTTAAGTGCCATCATCATATCAGGTTTTATGATCAGAAAGAACATTTCAGGTTTACACCAAAGCGGCGTGTGGTAGGTACTGCCAGGTTATCATATCCCTGTGAGTTACCAACGCCCAGCGAGCTTACTTCCGGATCGAAGTTGGTATACTTCGGGAAGTTGGGTGCGCTGTACCAGAGATTCCGGCCGGTAACAGAAATGAACGCAGAGCCGAAAGGTGTTTTACCTAAAAAGTTTTTGGGAATTTCATATCCCAGCGCCACTTCACGCAGGCGGAATACTGTGGCGTCGAATACCGATCCTTCATTGATACCGCCGTTGCCGGGGCCCATACTGCCGCTGAAGAAATGATCTTCAAAAGACAGCGCCACATTGTTCGGGATCTTATTGCCTTTATCGTCCAGCAGTGGCGTTTGTGTATTGATATCACCCAGTACGCCCGGTGATACGATAGTGAATTCACGGTTTTCCATGTCGCGTGTAACACCGCGTGACAGCATCTCTGCAACGGTGCGGGAGTATAGCTGTCCGCCTTGTTTCCAGTCGAACAGGATATTCAGTGAGAAGCTCCGGAAGCGGAACGTATTGGTAATGCCCACCATGAAATCGGGGTTGGGATTACCGATAGCTTTGAGTGCGCCGGAGATCAATGGTTTACCGGTGTTTGGATCTATGAGCACATTGCCTTCATCGTCGCGTGCATAGGCCGTTCCCTGGATAAGACCGTATGGCTGTCCCACCACGTGTACACTGCTGGTACCGTTGGTGCCGCCATAGCTGAAGCGTTCATACCCTCCGAGATCGCGGATGATGTTCCTGTTGCGGGTAAAGTTGGCCGAGATATCCCAGTTGAGACCGTTATTGGATTGCAGTGGCACTACCGTCAAACCCAGCTCCACTCCTTTGTTGGTGGCTTCACCGAGATTAAGGATCTGGGTGGTGTAGCCGGAAGATGGTGCAGCAGTAACCTCGAAGATCTGCGAGGTACTCTTTTTATTGTACCAGGTAAAGTCAATGCCTATACGATTATTGAAGAACTGCAGTTCTGTACCCAGTTCCAGTTCTGTAATAAACTCCGGTTTCAGGTTGGCGTTGGTAAGCAGGTTAGCCTGTGTTACCACGTTATACACACTTCCACCTGCCGGTGTGAAGGGCAGTCCTACGTTTGCGGGCGTAGTGGTAGCGCCGAGGATAGGATTGATCTGGTAAAAGTTTTGTGTCTGATATGGAGATGCTTCGTTACCTACCTTAGTATAACCTGCTCTTACCTTACCGAAGTTCAGCACTCCTTTTGGCAGATGCAGCGCTTCTGTGAACACCAGTGATCCGTTTACACCACCATAAAAATAGCTCCTGTTATTGGAGGGCAGTGTAGAGGAAATATCGTTGCGTCCTACAAAGTTGAGGGAGGCAAAGTTTTTATAATCAAAGGTGATGTCTGTAAAGAAGGCGTAGTAGCGTTGTTTCAGGATGTTCCTATTATTGATCAGCTGTATAGGTGTTACAGAGCTGGTGTTGTTCATGTCTATCAGGTCGGCCACGATGATATTATCCCCGTAAAAAGCTTTCCTGTCTGTGAGCCGCTGGTTTACGTTATTACCCACAATCGCGCGCAGTGATATATCTGATGTAAGAGGTTTGGTGGCGGTTACCAGCAGGGTGTTATCCAGTTCCTGGCGGTAAATATTATCTGAAGTAATGCTTCCGTTGGGATAGGAAGAGCTGCCTTTACCGCGTACGCTCATGCGCCTGTCGGTATACGCGTTGAAGCCGATGGTGTTCTGTACATTCAGCCAGGGCAGCGGATCGAAGCCCAGTACCAGGTTACCGTAGTACCTGTCCACGTCACTGGTAGAAGGACTGTGTTTCACCGACCAGTAGGGGTTATCCACTCCCGTGTAGTCGTATACGTTACTACCATCTATCGGGTTCTCGTAAGGATAATTAGTGAGATCGTAGCTGGTAGGCACGTACATGAGGGTAGACATGATAGAACCTGTGAGACCTCCTACCGGTGGCGTTTTCTGCCGGGTGGTGACGTAGTTGATAGCGCCGCTGGCATAGAATTTATTTTCCAGCCGGATGTTTCCGCCGATGTTAACGGAGGTGCGGCTTATTTCGTTGCCGGGTACTACGCCTTTATTTTTTGTATTGGAGAAGCCTGCGTTGAAGTTTCCTTTTTCGTTGCCGGAGGAGATGGTAATGGCGTTTTCGTATACACTACCCTGCCGGAAGAAATTCTTTGCGTTCTCTTTTGCATATGACTTATAAGGCACCTGGATGGGTGTTACGCCATCGGCCTCGTAGAACTGCGGGAACACCGCGGAAGAGAATTGCCTTGTGAGCTGGTGCGGAATGGTAGCGCGTGTAGGCAGGATGCTTTTCACACCTTCAAAGGGCTGGCCCCAGGAAGCGTATACCCCTTGCCGGTAGTCGTTGTTGGTACCTTGTCCGTATTTGGTTTGATAATCAGGCAGACCGGATACCTGTTCCACGGAATAGCCGGTGTTGTAAGTAATTTCCGTGCCTTTCCTGCTTTTCTTTTTACCTGCTTTTGTGGTAATGATGATAGCGCCGTTGGCAGCTCTTGATCCGTACAATGCAGCGGCGGCCGCGCCTTTCAGCACCGTCATGGTTTGAATGTTATTCGGATCGAGATCGAATGCGCGGTTAGTAACGCCTGCGCCGCCTACCGTGGTAGCGCCTACGTTGGCGAAGCTGGAGTTGTCGAAGGGCACCCCGTCCACCACAAACAGTGGCTGGTTGTTGCCGTTGAGGGAGGAGTTACCGCGGATGGTGATGTTGGTACCACCTCCCGCCACGCCGCCGGCGGATTGTACATTCACACCGGCTACTTTGCCGGTGAGGGCTCTTACGGGATCCGGTTCTGATTTCTGTGCCAGTTTATCCGAGGTAATGGTACTCACGGAATAACCCAGACTGTTTTTCTGGCGGGCAATACCGGCGGCGGTTACCACGAAGTCCTGCAGTTGTTTTACGGCGGCCTTCAGGCGAACGATGCCGGCGTCTGACGCTTTTACTTCAGTGATGCTGTAGCCGATGGCGGTGATCACCAGGGTGGCGCCTTCTTTTACTTTGAGGGTGAAGGTGCCGTCGCCTGCCGAGGTAACGCCGTTGCCGGTACCTTTTTCCATGACGGTAGCACCGGGGAAGGGATCGCCTGTTTCACTCAATATTTTTCCTTTCACTACAATGTCTGCCGGAGGAATGGAGTTCATATCGAGGGTAGCAGCGCGTTTGGAGGTGGCCTCATTATCTGTGAGAATGATATAATTATCGTTCACTACAAAACCTATTTCGAGGCGGCCGAGGAGCCTGTCGAGCACTTTACCGAGTGCTTCCTGGTCGGCTTTTGCGGATACTTTTCTGTCGAGCGCGATATGGCTGGAGCTATATACAAATTTCACTTCTGCTTTGCTGTGGATCTGGTTCAGCACACCTTTCAGGCTCATATCATCTGCCTGCAGCGATATTTTCCTGTCGAGGATTCCCTGGGCATGTGCGGCAGCGGGGCCGGTGATCCCATAAAGTAATACGCCTGCTATCAGGCTGATCGCCGTTACTTTCTTGCATTTGGACAGGAAGGCATTTCTTTTTAGATTTATGAGCATAGACCTTGTACTTTGTTAGATTTCGGAAAGAATTTGACAAAGGAATTCCCTTACCGCGCTGTCACGCGGTGATAAACAGGGCTATTTATCATAAGCTGGCGGGGCTGTCACCCCTCCAGCTTTTTAGTTGGAATTGATGTTAGCCATGATGTTGATTTTTTGTGTTTGACTCGATTCGATTGTGGTTGATAACAGGTTCATTTTTCACTTTTTTTGTTTGAGTAAAATAGTTTTCCCTTTGATGCTGAAGTCCAGGTTGAGTGCCTGGCTGATCATCTCCATTGTGTGTTGTAAAGACTGGTCAGTAAAATCTGCCGTGATTAGATTAGAGTTGATCACTGCGTCCTGCAGTTGTATGTCTACTTCAAATTTATTTTCTATCCGTTGTAAAACCTGTTGCATGGTGGCATCATTAAATGCCATGTTATATTCCGTACCTTTTGTGATGTCGTTAATGGGCGGCGTTCCTTCTTCCTGTTTACGTATAGCCGTGCCGGTAGCAGCATATACAGCCTGTTGTTCCGGGTATAATACTACGGGAGCCGACTGCGGCGCGCTGAGTGCAATTTTCCCGGTGAGCAGGGTTACCTGTGTTTCTTTGCCTGTTTCGCGGATATTGAAACTGGTGCCCAGCACCGTGGTGGTGAGTGTGCCACACTTCACCAGGAAAGGGTGCCGCGGGTCTTTGGCAATTTCAAAAAGCGCTTCTCCCTGTAGTGTTACCTCGCGGTTACCGGCGCCAAAGCTTGCCGGGAATATTAGCTTACTGTTTCCTTTGAGCCATACGATAGAGCCATCCGACAGGATATGTTTTTTTGTTTTGCCGGGAATGCTTTGCAGCGATACCAACCGATGGGGCGCCACCATGTTCAGCAATTCCTTGCTGAATACAGCGCCGGCAATAACTATACAGGCAATGCAGGCAGCGGCTTTCCAGTAACGGAGTAATGGCCTTATAATACCCGGTTGTTTATGTTTATTGATCCGTTCTACGAGGTGATGGTATCCTGCTATCCTGGCCGCGTCCTTTTCTGCTTCAGGCATGGCATCAAATGCGTGCTCGTCGCCGGCTGCATCCAGCCACTGTTCCAGCTGTTGTGCCTCGGAAGCCTCCAGCGTACCATTTAAATATTTCTCGATTAAATTTTTAAGATCCTGGTTGTTCATCAGTTTTTCACACTTGTATTTAATCAGGCAGTTAATAGTGTCACCTATAGATAAGTACACCAGGAAAACAGTAACACCTACGTCTTTTAAAAAAAAATTAAAAATTGAGGGCTGCATCCAGCAGGATGATCAAACACAGGTGATGGCCCAGCACCATTCTAAGCTGCCGGAGGGCTTTGGTAAGATGGTTTTCCACTGTTTTATGGGAGATGTTCAGTGTATTGGCGATGTCGGTAACAGAGAGATGTTCATGACGGCTCATCCTGAATACCTGCTGGCATTTCTCCGGCAGCCGCGATACTTCTTTCTCCATTGTATTTTTAAGATCAGTGGCGGCCATATTTTCCTCGTTGGAATTATCGGATGGTTGTTCCGGCAATTGCGCAAACTGGTGGATATAGGTTTTGCGGATACGGTCTGATTTGAGATAGTTGAGTAACTGGTATTTTACCGCGGTAAATAAATAAGCGGAGAGCGAGTGTGTGAGTTGCAGTTGTTCGTGTTTTTTCCAGAGGGAGAAAAATACTTCCTGGATAATTTCTTCTGCTACTTCTTTACTTTTTAACCTGTTGTATACATATCCGTATAAACGGGGCCAATATTCGTTGTAAATGGCCTCATATGCACCCATATCACCTTCTTTCAGTAAGGCCAATATGTGAGATTCATCTGATTGATTATATTTTTTTATAATGTTCAATATTTTCGCTTGTTCAGATGTTATAAACATAAACAAACGAAAAAAATACCAATTATCATAATAATAACCTGATATTTTATGTTGGAACACTTAAATAAATCGATTTTCTATAGATAACGTATTAAGTAACATGATAAAATGGCGATTCCTTACCGAGAAAGGATATAAGTTATCAGCGCCATCGCGGTGATGCCTGCCACATCATTCCACCGGAAGGGGGATGTTTGCCGGTTGTTGTTTATATTATAGTGGTAGTGAGATGGATACGCCTCATATATAAAGCTCCTGCTGTTACTGCTATCCTTTACGGCAGGCAGGTACTGCTGCCATTGCCATTGTTTATTATTTGTGGCTTCGCCAAAGGAACCGTTTTTGGGCGCCGGCAGCAGCAACATTCCCTTCTTCCCGGCGAGGGCGCTGCTGTCCTGTGCTGATGCGGTAAAAGTAACGGCCACAGCCAAACAGGCGGTGAACATCGTTTGCCGGAAATAATTTTTCAATGTATCTGGTAGTAGCATGGTAATAGTCCGTTTATTTTCAGGACGCATGGAATTTGCCATTCCCCTATCCGCCGGGGGAATTTTTTTTACCGTACCCATAATAAAAAGCCTTTGTACTGCGGGGCAATACAAAGGCGTTGTCTTCTATATAAACAATATATTTACTGAGGCTCTACTGCAGATGGGTCCATGTATACGATTTCCCACAAATGGCCATCGAGGTCGCGGAAGCCACGGGAATACATAAAGCCCTGATCTTCCGCCGGCTTAGGCGCTTTGGCGCCGGCCTTTACCGCCTTGTCTACCAGTGCATCTACGGCTGCTTTACTATCGACCGACAGGCACATAATGGCTTCATTTACTTTGGAGGTATCTGCTATTTCCTGGTTGGTAAAGCTTTTAAAGAATGGTTCTGTCAGCAGCATAAAGAAGATATCTTCTGAAATAACGAGACAGGCAGCTTTATCGTCGGTGAATTGCAGGTTGAAAGAATAACCAAGACTGGTAAAAAAATTCTTTGATTTATCCAGGTCTTTAACGGGAATGTTTACAAAAATCTTCGTTGCCATTTTTTCCGGGTTTATGGATTACATAATAAGATTACGACTGGCTGTTTTGTATTGGGAAAAGCGCACGCAGCGCAGGGATACGCAGGAAAAGGCTTACCCATACCAGGATACCGAATACCACCGGGAAGTAATAAGGTTCGTTTATCCTTGACATGATAGCTACCGCGCCGCCGAGGTAAGCGCTGATCAGTATCGCGCCCAGTACTGCCGTACGTGGAATGGCATACAATATAGTAGCAATAAGCAATACAATACCGATGCCCTGCACCTGTTCTGCCGGCCAGCCCAGCTTCACACTGCCTTCCATTGAATAGATGTTCTTAATTACTTTCATGATGGCATCCACCAGGAGAAAGAGTACACAAAGAACAGTGATTACCCAACCGGTAATATTAGCTGCTTTTGAAGGAGCTTTTTTATTCAGATAAATTGTTTGCGCTTCCATATAGGTTGTTTTTTATGTTGTTTGATTGACAATACAAACTTACCCGCATTTGTTTTTATTTCTGCTGGGCGAATACGACATTCTTAATGGTTGATTGCGACAATTCAGGAACATCTTACCTTTGCGTCATGGATTATTTCAAAAAGCAGCTTGATTTATTAAAAACAGAGCGGGAAGAAGACCGGAGATCATATAAACAAATGACGGAATCCACGTCTGTAGCAGATCGCAGGGCAAACGGACTTACCTGGTACCCGATTGCCATCAGGGGATCGGAAATGAGCAGAGGAGATTACCTGACCGTGGAAGTGGAACGCACCACCCACCAGGACCTGCCGCATCAGCTGCGTTTTGGCGCTTCTGCTGTTTTATTTTCCAACCATGATCCCAAACAGGATCATCTTGAAGGTACCATCACGTACCAGGGCGGCAACCGGCTGAAGATCACCCTGCGCACGGACGAGCTGCCGGAATGGGCCAGCGATGGTAAACTGGGCATCGATGTGCTTTTTGATGATAATAGTTATGATGAAATGCAAAACGCGCTGAAACAGGCGGACGCATTGCAGGATAAAGAACCGGAAGGACGGCTGATAAAAATACTGACCGGGGAAAAGAAGCCCGTGTTTCACCCTGATATAACTCCTTATGTAAATCCCGCGCTGAATGCTTCCCAGCAATCGGCCGTTAATAAAATACTCTCCGCCGGCGACCTGGCTATAGTACACGGTCCGCCGGGAACCGGTAAAACCACCACCCTGGTACAGGCCATTAAAGCGCTGATCAAACAGGAACAGCAACAGATACTCGTGGTAGCACCCAGCAATACCGCCGTAGACCTGCTCAGCGAAAAACTATCAGACGAAGGGCTGAATGTATTGCGGGTAGGTAATCCGGCGCGCGTATCAGAGCGGCTGATGTCGCTCACGCTCGACAGCAAAGTATCCGAGCACACCAGCATCAAAGAAATCAAGCGCCTGAAGAAACAGGCCAACGAATTCCGCGACATGGCGCATAAATACAAACGTAACTTTGGCAAAGCAGAAAGGGATCAGCGGAAAGCCTTGTTTGACGAGGCCCGCAAGATCATGAAGGAAGTGGGCAATACAGAACAATATATTATTGATGACGTCATCTCCAAAGCGCAGGTGATCACCGCTACACTCGTAGGCGCCAATCATTATACCGTGAAAAATTTAAAGTATCACACGGTAGTAATAGATGAAGCCGGACAGGCACTGGAACCCGCGTGCTGGATTCCCATCCTGAAAGCGCAGAAGGTGATCCTCGCGGGCGATCATTGCCAGCTGTCGCCCACCGTAAAATCGGACGAAGCCGCCCGCAAAGGACTCAGCACCACCCTGCTGGAGAAATGCACTGCCCTGCACCCGGAAAGCGTAACACTGCTGGAAGAGCAATACCGCATGCATGCTACCATCATGGGATATTCTTCCAGTATCTTTTATGAAGATAAACTAAAGGCACACGCCTCTGTTGCCGGACACCTGCTGTTTTCTGAAGATAACCCGCTCAGCTTTGTAGATACCGCCGGTTGCGGTTTTGATGAAAAGCTGGATGGCACCAGTACCACCAACCCGGAAGAAGCTGTATTTTTATTTAAACATCTTACACAGCTGGTCACCGCACTGGGGGAACATTACCAGCCGAAAGACTTTCCAACGGTGGCGGTTATATCTCCCTATAAACAACAAATACAATTATTAAAAGAACAGCTGCAACACTCCCCGCTGTTACAGCCCTATGCAGACAAAATATCTGTAAACACCATCGATAGTTTCCAGGGACAGGAGCGTGATATTGTATACATCAGCATGACGCGCAGCAACACGGAAAATAAAATAGGCTTCTTATCAGACATCCGCCGGATGAATGTAGCGATGACCCGCGCCCGTAAGAAGCTGGTGGTGATAGGCGACAGCGGCACCCTTTCCCAGCTTGGGTTTTATGCTGACTTCATCACTTATGCAGAGCATAAAAACGCTTACCAGAGCGCCTGGGAATTTATGGATGTGTAGCGCTGGCTGTCATTACCTTTTCCAATACCTGGAAAAAAGCGGGTTGTTGTTCAAACATCGGGAAGTGCCCCGAAGCCTGGATCCAATGTAGTACTATATCCGGACGGATAATTTTCAGTTCATAGGTATAGAAAGCCAATGGGTCCTGGCGGCTGCCAATCACGGTTACCGGCCCTTTATATTGCGGCAGGTTTTTACTGAGATCAAAATGTATCCGCTGCAGGTCCGATACCATCAGCGTTTGCATACGGCCATTGGGTTTTGCGACATAAATCTTCGCCATGAGGCTGTCGATGTCCGCTTTGTTGTAAATGTATGCCAGTCGTACGGTACGGTTATACAGCGCACTATCCGCACCATTTGCCTTCCCTCCTTCTATCTTTTTGCCCAGCGAGTCCATTACAGCCAGGTCGGACACGCCCAGCCGCCCGCGCAGGTTATTCATATGCGTAGTCATGAAATCGGCCGAGAACTTATAATAGCCGGGATTTGCCAGCACCAGTCCACGTACCTTTTCCGGATGGGCAGCAGCATAGCTCATTGCCAGCATGGCGCCCCAGGAATGGCCGTAGATAATGGTTTTGCGGATGCCTTCCTTTTGTAGCAGCCGTTCTATGTCCTCCACGGCGGCTTTGAGGTTGATAGTAGTAGAATCGAACGGTACGGGGATAGACAAGCCGGTGCCCCGTTGTTCCAGCAGAATGGCCCTGTAATGCTTTCCCAGCTCAATCGCTACTTCTTCCTGCTGCAGGCAGGAGTTGCCGGGACCACCGGACAGCACTATCACCGGGCTACCCTTGCCATATACGTGATAATAAAGCCAGCCATTGGGATATTTCAGGGAGTCCAGCTGCTGGGCGTGGATGGGCAGACAATACAGCAACATGGTTAACAATAACAACCGTTTCATAAGATGGTTTTTCAACATTAAAATAGGTGATTTTATGCATATAACACGCCTATACCCCTGAAAGCCGCCACTGTAAAGGTTAAATAAATCCTTGCCGGGAGCCTAAAAAAGCGTAACTTTGCCCGTTTTTCGGGGTAAGATAAATGGTAGCCTGCTCATAATGATCAGCCTGTTTATTTTTTGAATAAATACATTATGAGTAAAATTGTTGATTACAGGAAGTTACTGGGCGTTACCAAAACTACTGAAGTAAAAGAATTAAAAACGATCTACAGGAATTTAATGAAGGAGTGGCATCCTGATAAATTTGAAGGACTGGCAGAAGATCAGAAACTGGAAGCGGAAGCAAAGAGTAAAGAGCTGATTGAAGCTTATCACTTTTTAGTGAGCATAGCGCCTGAAACAATTGCTGCTGCGTTACCACAATACACCGCCACCATTTCAGCATCTACACTGGTGGATTTCTCCTACCAGAAACAAACGCTTCAGCTTCACTTTGAAGATGGCAGCAGCTATGAATACCTCGACGTTCCAAAAGCATTATACATTAAGCTGATTAACTCCGATACGCCGGGCAGATTTTGCCGCAGGCATATTTACCATGAGTTTGTGTACCGTAAGGTGAGCAAGGCGGTTGAAGCGTAATATCGCAGCTGATCTGCTATTGTCGCCGAAAGGAACAACTTAACTCCCCGTAGGCCGGAAACTCGGTGTGCTTACATTACTTTCTATAAATGCCTTGCGGTATTCCCTGGGAGATTTTCCCTGGTAGATTCTGAACTGCCTGTTAAAGTAGGATACATTGTCAAAACCGCAGGCATAGCATATTTCAGAGATCCCATTTTCTGTGCCTATTAACAGCTTTGTAGCGTGACTAATCCTTATCTCATTTACAAATTGTGAGAATGTTTTGGTGGTTCTTTTTTTGAAGTAACGGCAAAACGCGGCTTCGTTCATACAGGCAAGAGATGCGGCAGATTTGCTATCTACATGATTAGGGTAATTTTCCAATACGTACTTGAATATGGGTTCTAATTTTTTTGAATCTGCATCCTTATAACGTGTTTTCCCGGGATCATCTGTTAGTAGTTGCACACTCTCCCTGCCCTGTAGCGACAATTCATCCAGGATCTGTAAAAGTATGATCAGGTTTTTCATTTGCTGATTTGCCTGAAACTGAAAAAACAGGTTATGAACAGCAGCGGATATTTTATTAAATTTTATTCCATACTGGGATAACTGCATCAGTTCTTTTATCTTTCTCAATTCCAGCTTTTCGAAAAAATCCCTGCCAACAAAATCTTCTGTAAACTGTACGATAATAGCATGCGCTATTTCGTCGGCCCCAACAGGTGAACTGTTATTGCAGAAGCAATGGACCAAACCCGGCCCGAACATATAAATTTCTCCTTCGTTGTAATTCATCACCTTATTTCCTGCATACATTCTGCCCGCACTTTTTACAATCAGGATCAACTCGTGCCCATGATGAAAATGGAACGTATTGGTGAACCGGGGTTGACAGAATTCTTTAATTACAAAACTGGCATCCTCCGGAGTAGATATGTGTCGGTAAGAAACTTTCATAACGTCTTTATCTTTAGTACACTATTTATTTTCTAACGCAAAAAAACCAGGAATATGGTAAATATAGTATCGATATCTTGCAAATGAAGTACTTTTATTTCAATGGAAGTCTGAATAAGTTTGTGAAACAATGAATTTTTTTAAAAAACGTTCCCGTCATGAAACCAACAAGTTTGTGCCATACTATTGTCCATTCTTTGTGATGGACAAATAAATCACCTGCAAATACATTATTCCACTTTTATATATTAATGCGTTATGGAACTAGGGATACACAATTGGATGCGGTCTGAAACGATAGAAACTACCATGCGGAGAGTTGCTGCGCTGGGATATACCCAACTTGAAATTGCCGGAACACCCGAACATTATGATACCAAGCAACTAAGAAAACTAATGCAGGAACATGGTTTGTCCTGCTGGGGAGCTGTAACACTGATGTTGGGAGACAGGAACCTGCTTGCCAGGGATGAGGCGCAGCGCGCAAGATCGGTGCAATATGTGAAGGATGTAATAAAAATGGTAAGGGAACTGGATGGCCATATGGTGGCGGTTGTACCATGTACAGTCGGAAAAATTGTCCCCGACGGACGACCCGATGAAGAATGGAAATGGGCTGTTAATGCACTGAAAGAAATTTACGACTATAGCGAGGCATCCGGCATCCGGATAGGTATTGAACCCATCAACAGGTTTGAAACCTATTTCATCAACAGGGCAGATCAGGCATTGGCGCTGGCAGAAGCGACAGGACCCAATTGTGGCATTTGCCTGGATACCTTTCACATGAATATCGAAGAGGCAGATATGTTTGAGGCGATTAAAAAGGCGAAGGGAAAACTGGCAGGTTTTCATGTAGCAGATAACAACAGGATGGCGCCCGGAATGGGTAACCTCAACTGGAGGAAGATCATCGATACATTGAAGGAAATAAACTATAATGAAGTGCTTTCCGTAGAATTTTGTGCATCACTGGATCGTACGCCGGCCAATCCATACCCGGATTCTATTGATGAAAACCCTGAAAACTTATCTGCTGAGCAGGCGAAATTCCTGGTAGACCACGGCAGCGCTTCTGTTACAGAAGAGTTTTATACTATGCTCACCACCCAATCATTTAATACTTTATCAAAACTTATTTAAAAGAAGTCAACTGCTAACAGATGAAAATAGCTAATGTAGAGGCATTTTGGTTGCGCTGTCCGGTTCCCAAAGAAAAACAACATACTTCAGATTATGGATTGTTGGCCAATTTTGACATGACACTTGTTGTGATCACTACAGATGACGGTCTTCAGGGATTTGGAGAAGCCAAAGCAGCGGTTGGATCTTCGGGCGTGTGTGCTTCCATTGTAAATTGTATTGAAAATGAACTGAAGCCTGCCTTACTGGGTAAACATGTGAAAGACATTTCCCGTTTATGGGAGGAGATGTACAACGGCACAAGGGATCACTATGCATTGCTGAGAGGACGGAAATTCCCTATCCTCGGCAGAAGAGGCCTCACCATATCAGCCATGAGTGGCATTGATACTGCCTTGTGGGATCTGAAAGGAAAAATGCTGCAGGTTCCGGTGATGGATTTGCTCGGTGGCGCCTGCAGGGATAGGATGCCGGCCTACGCAAGTGGTGGCTGGGCAGATGCAGACAACATTGGCGCCCAACTGAAAGGCTATGTAGATAAAGGGTTTGGGAGTGTAAAGATGCGTGTTGGCGTGATGGACCAGACAGTACAAAACAGTATTGAAAGAGTAAAAGCAGCGAGAGCCGCCATAGGTCCGGATGTAAAACTGATGGCCGACGCACACGG
Source organism: Chitinophaga ginsengisegetis (assembly GCF_900168065.1). Lineage (GTDB taxonomy): Bacteria > Bacteroidota > Bacteroidia > Chitinophagales > Chitinophagaceae > Chitinophaga > Chitinophaga ginsengisegetis. The sequence continues at coordinate 1,756,524 of NZ_FUZZ01000001.1, forward strand.
TACCTTTAGTGTTCCGGAAGCGAAACAATTTTGCCGGGGAGTAGCAGATTGTAACCTGTATTGGTTTGAAGAACCTATCAGTCCTGATAATAAAAGAGGAACTGCAGAAGTAAGGGCTTCTACACATATTCCCATTGCGGCAGGAGAAAGTGAATATACCAGTTTTGACATTAATGCACTTTTGGAATTAAGAGCAATTGATGTGATACAACCGGATGCAGCTATCATTGGCGGTATTTCGGAAGCAGTGCGTGTATCGCATCTCGCCAGTGTGCATCAGCTGGAGCTGGCGCCGCATTGCTGGGGTTCTGCCTTTTCTTTTATGGCGGGGCTGAACGTAGCATTTGCATCGCCTTCGGCCACTATCATTGAGTTCTCACTGGGAGGAAATCCTATGATGTATGAGCTGGTGAAGGAGCAGATTACCGTTACAAACGGCTCCATCCACGCGCCCACTGCCCCGGGATTAGGAGTAAGCCCCGACTGGGATTTTGTACGGCAGTATAAACAAAAAGTTTAGAAGTGATATTTGTAAATAACTATTTATGGCCAAAGCACTTAAAATTAATCACGTAACGCTGATTGTAGACAACCTGGAAAAAGCAGGTCACTTCTATCAGCATGAATTAGGCCTGGAACCGCTTGCCGCCTTCCGGTTTGATTACCCCGTTATGTTTTTCAAATTCAACGAAGAGCAGCAACTGCATATCTCTGAATGGGAAGACCATACTTCCTTCCGTGGGCATGTTTGTGTGCAGGTAGACGATTTCAGCAGCCTCTTTTTCCGTATGAAAGAACTCAATGTAATTGATATAAAACCCTGGGGAAAGGTGAGAAAACTGCCTGACGGCGCCATGCAGATGTTTGTGCGTGATCCTGCCGGCAACCTCGTGGAAATATCTTCCATACCAGGAGCGGAAGTCGACTCCCGGATACTTGCCGATGAACTCTATGAAGAAGGGTTGTATGTTTCAAACAGAAATGACTTCAGAGGATACAGATCCGATGATGCCACTTTATATCACAAGAAATGAGAAAAAACGTATTGTTGCTTGAAACCATTGCAGATGAAGCATTCGCCTTTCTTCAGCAGCATGTGAATGTATTCACAGGATACGATGAAGCCAGCTTAAACAACGTATTGAACAAGGAAGACATCCATGCCATCATTACAAGAGGAAAAGGCCTGATCAATAAACCGCTCATAGACGCTTTTCCGCATTTACAGGTGGTAGCCAGATGTGGCGTAGGATTGGACAATGTAGATGTAGCTGCAGCAACAGTAAGAAAAATCATGGTAATTAATGCACCGGGCAGTAATGCCGCAACTATTGCGGAGCATACCCTGAGCCTGATGCTGATGCTGATGCGCAATATGTATGAATCGGTTTCACAGGTGAAACAAAACAACTGGAACTGGCGCAATCAATATACAGGAGATGAGCTGAACGGGAAAACACTGGGCGTATTGGGAATGGGCAATATAGGAAAACGTGTAGCCCGGATTGCAGAAGCTTTTGGGATGGAGGTGCTGTATTGGAGTAAATCTGTCCAGGACCTGCCTTACAAATATCTGCCGATGGAAGATGTATTACGGTATTCGGATGTAGTTAGTCTCCACCTTCCTTTTAATAATGAAACAGGTAAGATCATAGGAGAAGAACAACTGCGTTTAATGAAACCCGGCTCACTATTGATTAATACCGCAAGAGGCGCGCTTATCGACCATCCGGCATTATTACAGGCATTAAATTCCGGGGGGATTTCGGGTTTTGCTGCAGATGTATTACCAGATGAGCCACCCGTTGAGAGCCTCGGTATTGTACATCATCCGCGGGTAATCATTACGCCTCATACCGGCAGCCTTACATCGGCCACCTATCGGCAGATATGCCTGCTCACCATCAACAATGTAGTAGCAGCGCTTACTGGCAGGAACCCGGAACCTGGCAGCATATTTAACCGCAGTGCGTTGCACTGACAGGTAGCCGGGTTGAATCGCATAAAAACGGTCATCAATAATCTTTGTTCAAATGAAAAAAATTTGCGTTTGCTTATTGTTTATGGTAAGCACCAGTATTACATGCACCGGCTTTCTCTTTGCACAATCTTCCAAAGAGGTAAAAAAGCCACTGGTTGTTTTCGTGACCGGTGATCATGAGTACAGCAGCGAAGAAACCATGCCGGTAATCGCCGCCGCACTGGAGAAGGATTATGGCATGAAAACGATCGTTCTCAAATCATCTCCTGATTATAACAGCGAAGAAAATATTCCGGGTCTCGAGGCATTAAAACATGCAGACCTCGCAGTTTTCTTCCTGCGTTGGCGCAGGCTTCCTCCCGAACAACTTGCGTATATAGATGCTTACCTGAAATCCGGCAAGCCTGTAATGGGGTTCCGCACCACCACCCATGCATTCCATTTTCCGGAAGGACATGCCAGTGAGAAATGGAATGCCTTCGGAGAGTTTGCATTGAACGCACCTCCGGGATGGGGCGGCGCCGCCAAACATACCCACTACGGGCACGAGAGCAGCACGGATGTACGCATCATACCTGAACAAGCCAACAATCCTATCCTCACGGGCGTTGCAACAAACTTCCATGTCCGCTCATGGCTGTACCGTGTTTTACCGGATTATCCGGTGAAAGGTTCTACCTGGTTACTGATGGGAAAGGCGGTTAATCCCGATAAAGAAGCTATTGAAAACCCTGTTGCCTGGACCGGCACCAACGCTTTCGGCGGACGGGTTTTTATGACAACCCTGGGCCATCCTGAAGATTTCAGACAGGAACCCTTTCAGCGCCTCGTGATCAATGCCATTCATTATGAGCTGGGCCTCAAAGTTCCACGAAAATGGAAAGGCAAAATGAATATACAGGTGCCCTACCGCATAGCGAAATAAGTACACCACGTTTCCTGATTCAGCTAAATTTATCTAAGATGCCCAGACTATTAAAAATCGGCATTTACACGTCTTTTATTCCCATGGTGTTGGCGATAATGATACTACACGCCTGTAAATCCGAAGTAGCCACTCCGCTTACCATTTCCGGGACCTCACATATATCCCTGATCGGTAACAACCTGGGATCGAGAATGATAAATTATGATAATTTCGAAACGGAGCTGTATCTCCGCTACCCGGAATATAAACTGCACATCCGCAATATGTGCGATGGTGGCGAAACGCCCGGCTTCCGGCCACACGCCGGCAGGAATTCCCCCTGGGCATTTCCCGGTGCAGAGAAATTCCGTCCTGTGCTGGACAGCCAGGTTCAGACAATAGAAGGCCCGAGCGAAGGACACTTTGAAACGCCTGATCAATGGCTCACCAGGCTCAAAACAGATGTGATCATCGCCTTTTTCGGCTATAATGAATCATTTGATGGAAATGAAGGGCTGAATAATTATAAAGCCGAATTGGATGCCTTTATAAAATGGACGTTGAAGCAAAAATACAATGGCACCTCAGCACCGCAACTGGCCATTGTTTCACCCATTGCTTTCGAAAATCTTTCTGATAAATATGATCTCCCCGATGGCCGGAAAGAAAATGAAAACCTTGCTTTGTATACCCAGGCAATGAAGAAAGTGGCTGCCCGTAATAACGTATTATTTGTAGATGCATTCACGCCTTCCAAAAAATGGTACCAGGATACGAAGGGGCCTTTGACCATCGACGGTTCACAACTGAATGAAGAAGGTTATAAAAAGCTGGGACGTTTGCTGGCAGACCAGATCTTTGGAAATGTTGCCACCAGCGCAGAAACCAACAGAAAGCTGGTACACGACGCTGTAATGGAAAAAAACTGGATGTGGCTCAACGACTATAAAATACCAAACGGAGTACATGTATTTGGTCGCCGGTATGATCCTTACGGACCTGATAATTATCCTGCGGAAATAGAAAAAATCCGCGAGATGACAGCGATCAGGGATACCGCAATCTGGTTGGCCGCTTCAAAAGGTGAGAAGATGGATATTGCGGCTGCCGATAAAAATACCAAAGTATTGCCACCTGTTAAAACCAACTATAACCCTGCTAAAAACGGGAGTCTCCGGTATCTCAGCGGGCAGGAAGCAACAGGCAAGCTGAAAGTACCACCGGGGTACAAGGTTGAGCTTTTTGCTTCAGAGGAGCAGTTCCCTGACCTGGCCAAGCCAATGCAGATGTCATTTGATAATAAAGGCAGGCTATGGGTGGCGGTGATGCCGAGTTATCCTCACTATAAGCCCGGAGATGCCAAACCCAATGATAAAATAATTATTTTTGAAGATACCGACAATGATGGCAAAGCCGACAAGGAAACGGTATTCGCAGATAGCCTGCACCTGCCAATCGGCTTTGAGATAGCAGCAGAAGGAGTATATGTTGCCCAGGGAACCAATCTTAAATTGTTAACAGATACAGATGGTGATGATAAAGCAGACAAAACAGAGATCCTGCTCAGTGGCTTTGACGATCATGATACACATCACAGCAGTCACGCATTTACAGTAGATCCTTCAGGAGCGATCTATTCAGGAGAAGGTGTCTTTCTTCATACACATATAGAAACTTCTTACGGAACTATTCGTGCATCCAACGGCGGCTTTTACAGGTACGACCCACGCCGCAGAAAACTGGAACGTACTGCGCAGCTTTCTATTCCAAACCCCTGGGGCATTGCATTCGACGACTGGGGACAGCCATTCTTTGCAGAAACATCCAGCCCGGATATGCGCTGGATGCTCCCCGGAACCGTATTGCCCAGGTATGGTCAGGCTACGCATAAATCCATCCAGCTGATAGAAGATAAACATAAAGTACGGCCAACATCCGGTCTTGAATTCGTGTCCAGCCGGCATTTCCCGGATGAAGTGCAGGGCGACTTCCTCATCAACAATACCATAGGATTCCTCGGAACAAAAGAACATACGCTGCAGGACGATGGAACAGGCTATAAAAGTCATCACCGCATGGACCTGCTGGTAAGCGGAGATCCCAATTTCCGTCCGGTAGACCTGGAGTTTGCTCCCGACGGGTCATTATACGTGATCGACTGGCATAACATTCTGATCGGGCACATGCAGCATAATGCACGCGATCCGTTGCGCGATCACTCGCACGGGAGAGTATACCGCATTACTTATCCGTCGAGACCACTGGTGAAACCCGCAAATATAGCGGGAGCACCAATAGAAGAACTCCTGGAGAACCTTAAATTACCGGAGTACAGAACCCGCTACAGAACCCGTCGTGAACTGAGAGGGCGCGATGTTTCAACCGTACTTTCCAAACTGCAAACCTGGGTATCCCATCTGGATAAAAAAGATCCGCGGTATGAGCATCATTTGCTCGAAGGACTTTGGGTGAGCTGGGGAATGAATAAAGTGGATCAGTCTCTTTTAAAACAGGTATTAACAGCTAAAGATTATCATGCAAGAGCCGCAGCAGTACAGGTGTTGCGGTATACCGGGCACCAGGTGCCTGACCAGGCAGACCTGTTAATGCAGGCAGCAAGAGATGAAAACAGCCGCGTACGCCTGATGGCTATCGTAGCCGCCTCCTGGATCGGTAAGGAAAAAGGTCTTCCCATTTTAGCAGAAGCAAAGAAAATGCCGCTGGACGAATGGATGATCCATGCGTATGAAACCGCAGTGGCACATCTCAATGGCGAAAACGTGAAAAAGGGAAAAGAGAAAGATGCCAATACAAACCTGAAAGGCGCAGACCTCGCACTGTTTAACCAGGGAAAGAAAATTTATTCTATAGAAGGATATTGTAAAACATGTCATCAGGCAGACGGTAAAGGACTTCCCGATTCCGGCTTCCCTCCTCTTGCCGGCTCCGGGTGGGTAACAGGAAACGATGAACGGCTGATCAAGCTGGTGATGAAAGGGCTCTTAGGACCAATAGAGGTAAACAATAAAAAATATACCGGCCAGGTTCCCATGACGCCTTTTGGCGGGTTACTGAAGGATGATGAGATTGCCGCCGTGTTAACCTACGTCCGGAATTCGTTCGGAAACAAGGGAACGCCTGTTTCGCCGGAAAAAGTAAAACAAATAAGGAAAGCCATAGAAAGTAAAAAAGACTTCTATTCTTCCGAACAGTTGCTTAAAGAGCATCCTATGGAAAAGAAGTAACAAAAAAACGACTTGTTATTTCATCTTCTTGTTTTGTGCTCTTCTGTTAATTTACTATATCACTTAGCGAAAATATCACAAGGAAGTTTCAGTTTGTATATTTAATATTGTTAGGATTTCTAACCAATATAAATAATTACCGTAGCCACATAGATATAACAAAAGCATTCAACCAAAAAACCACATTACTCAGATAGCATTCACTGTACAACGACCACATCAGCACTCACATTATAATACGTTATGATCAGCACAGGCAGCCATTTCTACTGCCCTGGCACATCTATCTGTCTGTTACTTAACAAATGTTTCTGGAATAATAGGATACTATCAAATTAACCTAATAACATTTTAACTATGAAACAATTTTCCACGGTGATTTTTAAAATGCCAGCATTGCGCCAAAAAATCATTTATGCCACCTTTGCCTTATTCATGGGAATAGTAATGCCCCTCCAAGCAAAAAATCCGGCAACGCTTAATTATCCTTCACCATCGCTCAAGGATGTACGTGGTAAGGTGTTGGAAGAGAATGGTGTGGGCGTACCCGGCGTGAGCATCAAAGTAAAGAATGCCAATAAGGCAACAACAACCGACGGTGACGGGAACTTCAGCATTAAGGGCATTCCCGACGATGCAGTGCTGATCGTTTCTTATATCGGCTATATTACCCAGGAAGTCAGTGTTACTTCCGCAGATATGCTGATTAAACTTGTTCCGCAAATTAAAAAGATAGACGAAGTAGTGGTGGTAGGTTATGGAACAACTAAAAAATCAGATCTGACCGGGGCGGTTGGTACCGTTAAAGCTGAAACGCTGCAGGAACGTCCGTCGTCCTCGTTGAACCAGAGTTTATCCGGGCGTGTATCCGGGGTGAACGTATCTTCAAATTCAGGGAGGCCCGGTGGCAGAACCAATATCCGTATCCGTGGGTCCAGTTCCCTGAGCGTTTCCAATAACCCATTATATGTAATAGATGGTGTAATACTGAATCCTGTGGGTTTGAGGAATGGCAGTACGCCGATTGACTATATCAACCCCAACGATATTGCTTCCATCGAAGTACTGAAGGATGCTTCTTCTACAGCGATCTATGGAGCCAGGGGCGCCAATGGTGTGATCCTTGTTACCACAAAAAGAGGTACTTCAGCCGGAGGAAGGATCACCTATGATCCCGACTTCAGTATAGGCGTGTTGCCAAAGAAGCTGGAGCTGCTCAATGCAAAAGAGTTTCTGGCAGTAGAAGACCTGGCTTATGCAAACGCTCAAAAATATGATCCCGTAGGATGGGCAACGGGAACAAAATACACCGACCCCAAAACCAAACGTACCAATCCCAAACTATTTGATTCACAGGGAAACCCTTTATATGATACAGATTGGCAGGATGAAGCATTCCAAAAAGCATTTACACAGAACCATCAACTTGGATTTACGGATGGTGACGAAAAAAGAAGCATAGGCGCTTTTTTAAACTACCGTAGCCAGGATGGACTGGCACGTGGCTCCTGGCAGGACCGGTACGCCGGTCGCGTGGTGTACGACAGCCAGATAAAAGACTGGTTAAAGGTTGGTGGTACAATGAGCTATACGGATCAGCGGGAAAAACAGGTGGACCAACTTGATGGAGGCGGTATCACCATGATGCGCCAGGTATTGGAAGCCCTGCCTATTATCCCCGTAAGATATGCAGACGGATCGTGGGCCAGCAACAGGGATTATCCCGGCATGGAGGGCGGTGATAATCCACTAAGGGTAGCTGCCGACAGGATTTCCATTCTGCATACACAAACCCTTCTTGGTAATATGTATACAAACATTCACCTGGCGCCTGGGCTGGAATTGAGATCGACTATTGGCGTCAATATCATTAATCAACGGGAAGATTATTTTGCTGCAAAAGGAATGCAATACATTTCAGACAACGGAAATGCGTTCATTAATAATAACCGGTACAACTCCTGGCAGTTTGAGAACTACCTAACTTACAACAGGCAGTTTTCAAAAGTGCATGCTTTAAATGCTATGGCGGGAGTATCCTGGCAACATATTGACCGTTTTGAAAACCAGGCGAGTACAGAAGGCTTCACCGACTCGTACTATCAATACTACAATCTTGGTGCAGGCTCCAGTCCCCAGCCTCCGTCTTCCGTAGGAACGGCGAATGGATTGAACTCTTACTTTGGCCGTGTCAATTATGGCTTCCGCAACAAATATTTAGTCACCTTTACCGGCCGCCTGGATGGATCTTCCAAATTCGGAACTGACAACCAGTTTGCTTTCTTCCCTTCTGCCGCCCTTGCCTGGAGAGTAACGGAAGAAGATTTCATGAAGAGCATCGCCGCTATATCCAACTTGAAAATCCGTGCCAGCTATGGCGCCACAGGCAACTCTGAAATACCCGCCTACAGGGCACTTGCGGGCATGGGAAATTATAGTGTAATTTTCAACGGCGCACGCAATTCCGGCGTTGGTATTGACCGTATCGCCAATCCTGGTTTACAGTGGGAAAAAACAAAACAGGTCGACTTCGGACTTGAACTCGGTTTGTTCTCCAACAGGGTAAATCTCGAACTGGATCTATACCGCAGAAAAGTGGATGGCATGCTGCTGGATGCTCCCTTACCATACACCAGCGGACGTGATAAAATTTTCTCCAATGTAGGAAGTATGGAAAATAAAGGAGTTGAATTTGGGATCAATACAACCAACATTAAAACCGATAATTTTTCCTGGAATACTACCTTCAACATCTCCATCAATAAAAACAAAGTACTTGCTTTAGCCAATGGCGATATATCCTCCGGTAATGGTATCATCAGGGTGGGCGAACCTGTCGGCTCTTTCTTCGGAAGGGTGCATCTCGGCACCTGGAGCAGCAAAGAAGCTGACGAGGCAAAGAAATACAATATGCTCCCTGGTGATGTAAAATATAAAGATATCAACAACGACGGTATCATAAATGATCTGGACCGGACCATCATCGGGAAAGGCATACCCGACGGGTATGGCACCTTTCTGAACACCTTTCAATATAAATCATGGTCACTGACAGTAGACCTGCAGTTTATGTATGGCAACGATGTATTGGACAGAAGCATACATTCGGCCGAAGACAGGCAAGGCATTGCCAATAGTTATAAAACCGTGCTCAACGCCTGGACGGAAACAAACCAAAATACGCCTATAGCTCAAATACGTCCTATCAACGCGTATTACACCACTAATAACGACAGCCATAAAGTAACAGACGGTTCGTTTATCCGTGGCCGTAATTTACTACTGGCATATACGTTTCCCTCCACAACAGTTTCTTCTTTAAAACTCAGTCGCCTGAGGGTATATGCTTCCGTGCAGAACTTCTTCCTGGTTACGAAGTACAAAGGATACGATCCTGAAGTTTCCAACTCCAGCTCTCCTTTTGATCAGGGCCTGACATTGTACGATTATCCAAAGCCACGGGTATTTATGCTGGGGCTTAACGTAGGGTTATAATACATAACAAACTTCAAACGAAAAACTATGAAAGCAACAATAATAAGATTCGGACTGCTGGTATTAACAACCGGTGCATTATGGATAACCGGTTGCCGGAAATTTTTAGATGAGACAGATCCCAGCAACTATACAGAGGATACTTATTTTACAAAACCCGAACATGCCAGGAGTTCCGTAAACGCCATCTATGCCAGTTTACGGGATCCTATGGACGGTGGTTTCAACGGCGCACCCTGGACCATGACAGAATTTGCCACCGGGCAGGCCGCTACTGATCTTGGACAGGCCGTTAACAGCTACTTTATAAAAGACCTGCACAATACAGCAGATAACACATATGGAGAGAATTACTGGAAAAATTATTACAAGGGCATCAGTAATGCGAATCTATCCATCGCAAAAATACCAGGCATTAACATGGATGCCGCAGAAGCCAAAAGCCTGTTAGGCGAGGCTCACTTTTTACGGGCCTGGTATTATTTCAACCTGGTACAAATGTTTGGTAATATTCCTTTAATTACTGAGCCTGTTGATTTAAAGTCGGAACAGTTAAGGCCCATGCAGGCAGCCCCGGAAGATGTTTACAAATTAATTGTGGATGATTTAACAGCAGCAGAGAACGCCGGGTTACCCTGGAGAGATGCCAGTGGAAAAGTAAGTTTGGGCGCCGTAAAATCATTGCTGGCAAAAGTGTATCTCACGATGGCCGGCTATCCTTTACAAAAAGGAGCTCCCTACTTTGACCTGGCAGCAAAAAAAGCAGGGGAAGTATTGGATTCAAAACAGTTCAAGCTATTTGACACTTACGGTGATTTGCATAATCCGGCAAAGAAAAATATAGAAGAGAACATTTTTATGATCCAATATAAAACACAGGTCATTCCAGGCCCCTGGCAGTCGCTCATTATTCCTTACAACAAGAATATCTCCGCCTATTCTGCTGAAACAGGAGGCATTTATGCAACGGCCGATTTTGTAAAATCGTATGATGCTGCAGACCTGCGCGCCAAAGAAGGTCAGTTCTTTTTTACCGAATTCACCAACCAGGACAACAGAAACCTGAAGGTAAACCTGGGCGGTTATTTTATATATAAGCTTTTTGATGTGACGGCACAAACCACCACTGCCAACAGTGATCTTAACTGGTCGTTGATCCGTTACGCCGATATATTACTGGTGTACGCCGAAGCAGCCAATGAAGTAAGCGGGCCGGGCGCAAAAGTGTATGACGCGGTTAACCAGGTACGTACAAGAGCAAAATTACCGGCACTGGCGGGGTTATCTAAAGACCAATTGCGGGAGTCCATCTGGCGGGAACGTTGGTATGAGCTGTGTTTTGAAAACGTCACCTGGTTCGATATGGTACGTCTTCGTAAAGCATTTAACGTAAGTACCAAAGGCTTTGATAATTATGTAGGTCATAAGTTTTCTTACGGGCCCGTTCTAACGGAAAGAGAACTTTTATTTCCGATACCAAGTACGGAATTGAGAAATAACCCCAATCTGATACCTACAAAAGGATATTAGTTTGAAGGTGCAAATAGTTTGACTAATTTATATTTCATCTTTCTAATCATAAAATGCTTAGCGATTAAATTAAAAGAGGCTTGAAGTCAATGATCTTCAAGCCTCTTACTTTTTTTGAGTGAACCTATGGAATCCGGGTAATTACCTGAACTGTCCGATTCTGTCTAATATCGTGTATATCCCCTCCTTTCTTCTTCTCAAAAAAAAATTTTTATTTTAAATGATTTTTATACCTTAGAGTACGTTGAATATGACCAGAATCTAACCCCGGATTGTGTTAATGCCCTATAGTTTCCTGGCCTTATATATAAAATTTTAACCTCATCAGACACAAGATTTATCCCTTAGGCATTGTTATGCAATTTTTCTATGCTCTATAACCAGGAGTTATGTTTAATAGTATTGCCTTAGATGTAGTCATAGGACTTACATTCGTTTTCCTCTTATACAGTTTGTTCGCTTCCATCCTTCAGGAAATAATAGCGAAGTATCTACAATTGCGGGCGCTGATGCTGGGCAAAGCCATCAGGCGATTGCTGCAGGATAGTGATTTTACAAACAGAAGATCACTGGTAGGCCGTCTCTTCGCAGGAAGGAAAGCCCTAAACGAAAAACTGGATTTTGTAAATCAATTTTATGAGTACCCCACTATCAAATACCTGGGAGAAGGATCCTTCTACAGGAGGCCCGCCTACATCAACGCCGGCACATATGCCGAAGTAATAGTAAGAATATTACGCGGACTGCAGTATACTGGCATAGAAAATCAGTTGGAACTGATAAAGCAAAATTTATCAGACCCTTTGGGGGTACCTGTCCGCAAAAAATTTGAGCCTCGCTCTGGCAGATTTGCGGATAGTATTAAAAAAAAGTTTTCAGATAAAGTAACTGTAGCTCTCCTCAAATCGCCCACGGACATTGAACCTATCAGATTAAGTATAGATAGGGAAACAAAAACCATGTTAATGCAGATGGTTTATGAAAGTCATAATGACATAGATAAATTCAGGACCAAACTGGAAGACTCCTTTAATGAAATGATGGAACGTGCAGAAGGTTGGTATAAAAAGCAGACCAGACTGATATTGTTTCTGATTGGGCTATTCCTTGCAGTGTCATTCAATGTAGACACGATTAAAATATCTACCATACTGATAAAGAATAAACAGGTCCGGGACCTGGTGGTGGAGAAAGCTATCGAGGGTAATAAATCACTCTCTAAAATTGTAAAGCGTCCTTCAACCGATACGGCCTACACGCAAGAACAGGTGGCAGATGTTACCAATAATATCGGACAGATTAATAACATACTGGGTGCTTCCTGGGGCGACTGGAACGGCTATACTATTCCTGGCTGGCTTGTTACCGCGCTGGCCATTTCGCTGGGAGCCACCTTCTGGTTTGATTTATTACAGCGATTAATCAGCATACGGCAGGCTGGCATGAAGCCTGAAGAAAAACAGGACAAGAGTACTGATAAAACCACCACACCTAACATTGTTGAAAACAAAAAAATTCGTGTAGGATGATTATTACTGCCAACAAACCCGTTAACACCCGTCTGGGCTTTCCTCATACCACTGCTACCAATCCTACATTCCTGGAGCCTGGCCACCAGCTGGATGTTGTACAAAAGGTATATGGAGAATTACTGGATGGGAACAACGAGTGGTTTTTAAGCAGGGAAGATGAGTACTACTGGAGCGGCGGCTTTCATACCACGGCAGCAACCCTGTCGATGCCCGTAAAGAATATGTCGGATTTGTTTGATGAGTGGCGTATTGCGGATTTCTGGAAGCAGGGTATTACCGGCGCCGGCGTGAAAGTAGCGGTCATTGATGCCGGCTTTAATCCTGGTAATATTGCCATAAAACATGCTATCAATCCCGATGATATACCATCGTTACAATTTCCGGACACCGGACACGGCACGTATATGTCTGCCATCATTTGTGGTAACGATGTAAAGGAAGGATACCTGGGAGTGGCGCCCGGGGTACAGCTGCACTTCGCGGAGATTGATACAAATGATAACAGTTTTAACATCAATGACCTCATTTCAATCCTGCATGGCCTTGAAGGTTACGACATTGTTTCCATGAGTTTTAGTTTCAAAGGAGGGAATACCGGAGATACAGAGATCATAAGACAATTTGATGAAGTGACGAATAAATTTATAGATAACGGCAATGCGATTTTTGTGGCGGCAACAGGCAATAAAGCAGATGAAATGAATCCCTATTACCCTGCGGCCTATCCCCTGATAAATGCTGTTGCAGGCTCGGAATCCGATGGCAGCCACCTGCATGGATTAAGTAATATATGGCAAGACGTGGAGTTGATTGCTCCCTTTCGCGGTTACTTCAATAAAGCTACGAAAAGTGAGTTTACCAATTATTTCAATACGGATAAGATTAACGGCACCTCCTCTGCTACAGCCTTTACGGCAGGGCTGATAGCATTAATTAAATCTGCCCACTCCAGGCAGGGCAAGGTGTTTCGTAATGTTGATTTAACCCGTTTTCTGGAAGATGTACACGTTCAAACGGATTCCGCTTCCTTTAACCTGAAGAAAATTAATAAAGAGCAATTTTTTTCACTTCTAAAATAAATATATGAAACGATTAGTCCTGGTTTTATCCCTGATTTCATTGTATTATTTTACCTATGGACAAAATTACGTTGAACTTGATCTGAGTTCAAAGTCAGGCGACAAAACAATTGGGTTAACAACACCCGGTGTTAAACTGATCAACATGTCTCTGCAAAATAAGTACCGTGTGAGAGTTACTGTCCAGCAAGAGAAAGGGAGCTCATCACAATTTGGCGATGAGGCTGGCGCGGATTCATGCAACGAAGCTCATCCTAAAATTGTAAAGCTAATTACTTCTCTGCAGGCTGAAAAGGATGAAGTGAAGGTGGCTGAATGGATTACGTTAATCAATGATTCACTCAGCGATAAATCCCTCGGTAAGTGCAAAGACGACCTTCAGAAAGCTGCCGCCAAAGTAATTGAAAAAACCATGAAGGAATACTCTTTTGAATCTCTGACAGCGAACTTTTCGCTGAAGAAGAACCAGAATATTATTGTTACCGTGGATGCAGTGGATGATAAGGGAAACAACCTGGATAAACACTGGGAATTTATGCTAAGAACGCCCCGAAGTGTCAGTTACATAACGCATTTTGGCTTTACTTTTTCCCCCAACATTATAAAGGAACCTTCCCAGTATTTCAGTAAGGCAGCTGGTAAAAGTATATCAAGTCCTGACGTAGATTCATTTACCATCAAAAGAAGAAACAATAATGGCACCGATTTCTGGAAAGATCTGTCAATTACTGCCAACTTCTTAATGCCCATTAATTTGAACCGTAAACAGGAAGAACTGAACAATTTTAACCTGGCATGGTGTGCAGGTTTTGGCGTGAGTGGAGATGCACGTTTTACAGTGTTTACCGGTCCCTCAATGCTAGTATCTGATTGGGCCGCCCTTACTTTAGGTTTTGGCGCCAGCTATGCCTATAAGTTGAAAGGAGAATATGAAGAAGGTCAGGGATTATTGCAGAGTCTTGATTTTGATCAGCTGCATGAAAGAGGTATCAGGCCAACAGTTCTATTGTCTTTCAGTTTCAGGTTCTCGAGGGAACAGTTGGGAAAAGCTATCGAAAAAATAGGAGGCAAGTAACCTCCTCACAGATAGAAAGGCTGGCTTAAAGCGTTCTCCTACTTTTGAGCCAGTCTTTCGTTAACATCTATTGCCGCCGGTGTTAAAATACAATTCAGCCAGCAATAATCAGCTCTGCCGATTTAACAATAAAATCTTACAGCATCCAATAATAAAATTCTAACTTAAATGCTCATTTGAAAACCTAACATTTAAATTTTAACCCATGAGAAAAGCAATCTTTCTAAGCTTTCTGCCACTGCTGTTTTTATTACAGAGCTATGCAACCTCCACTTCCGGCAGAAATGATGAAATCAGCGGAACCCATTGCACTGTTCCCGGAAAATCCATTAACAGCGCAGCCAACAACAAAATCCTGACGGAATTTAATGTCCGGATAACACTGGTAGACATTTATGGTGCGCCGGTTACCGGCGGCACCGGTTTACGCGGTTACTGGGCAAAAAATGTAGCAACCGGCGTGTACTATTACCCGGGTGGACAGGAAGACGAAGATAAATTTGATAACCTGCCGGCTGGTACCTACACCTTTGGCGCATATCCGGGCAACTGGGAAGGAGCGGTTTCCTCAACCGTTACGCTCAGCAGTGATGCAGTTGGACCGGATGGTTATATTGTTGTAACATTAACTTATTGGGTGGAATAACCCAACGTAGAAGACAGGTTGTAAATCAAATGATTTACAACCTGTCTTTTTTTATGCCCTTCCCCAAAACAGAAACCGGTAACCCCGCCCCTCAAAAAGTGACTTTTTGCAATTTTTTAATTGAAAAGTATCAATTAAACCGAATCGATCTTCCGGTAACTTTGCACCATTAATAACGCTCCCGGAAGGCATTTTTCCGGTTAACCTTTCTTTGCTAACCAGCAACCTGTTCTTTCTAAAATAGTCAGCAATAAACATGGAAAATATTATATCCGGGCCAACGTGGTATGTGAGTGATGCAGCATTTGACTGGCTGTATCCTGAGAGAATACAGCAATTATCCAAGCGGCACTGGACACCTATGGAGGTAGCGAGAAAATCGGCGAAATTCCTGGCTTCCGGAACCGGGAAAAGAATACTTGATATAGGAAGTGGTGTGGGTAAGTTTTGTCTTATCGGAGCACATCAATTCCCGGAAGCTACATTTTATGGTGTAGAGCAGCGAAAAGAATTATATCATTTTGCGCAGGCAGCCAGGGAACGGACCGCATCAGGGAATGTTGAATTTATCAACAGTAATTTTACACAGGTAGATTTTAACGACTTTGATCACTTTTACTTTTATAATGCGTTCTTTGAAAACCTGGTTGATGAGGGACAAATAGACCAGGATACCGAATATTCCACAAGCCTGTATAACTATTATACACGTTATATGTTCAAAGGACTGGACAACAAACCCAGTGGTACCAGGTTAGTGACGTTTCATAGCCTGGAAGACGAAATTCCTCCCAGTTACCAGCTGGTGGATGCTACAGTAGATTTTCTCTTAAAAATGTGGATAAAAAGATAACCGGAAGGCGATAAGGTTACGCAGGGTGTACCTGTGAAAATATTAACAGATGCTGCGTCATATAGGAAGAAAAAGAAACTACCGGCATAATTTACGGCTCGCCGTACTTTTATGCTTTACTGCCGGAGTAGTAAATGCGGCCGGTTTCTTTGCTTTTGCGGTACTAACCACCAATGTAACCGGCCATGCGGCATTACTGGCGCATAAGTTGGCAACGGGCGACTTCAGGTCTGCACGAATGGTTGGTTTATGGCTGGTACTTTTTCTTGCCGGAGCATTTTTCTCAAGCTTCTGTACCGGCAAAGCAGGACAGCACAAAAGATTTGGTTATGCAATACCTATCGTATGCGAGATCATTATCCTTGTGTTGGTAGGTAGTTTTGGATATACCTTTGATCAATCTATTATCAAAACAGAATACTTTGCCGGCAGCCTGTTATTTGCAATGGGAATGCAAAACGCCCTGGTATCCACAATTTCCGGGTATGTGGTTAGAACTACACACCTGACCGGGATGTTTACGGATCTTGGTATTGACCTGTACACATGGATATCCACTTCTGGCAAAAGCGTTGCAACGGTCAGGAAAAAAATTATCCTGCGGCTCGTTATCATCACATTCTTCCTGACAGGTGGAATTGTGGGGGGATATATGTTCCTGAAATTTAAGTACGTTACCTTTTATTTACCGGCGGCGGTACTGGTTATTGCGATGTTCTACGACGCTTTCCGGGTGAGGTTATCCAAAATGGTACACCGGATCAGGATTCAGGATAAAAAAATAGTGACGCAACCAGCTGATAATTGATTGGCTGCATCTATTTATAGTTGGCTATCTTAATCAACTTACCAACATCTTTTATCATAATTTTCCTTCCTTTTGTTTCCAGTATATTATCTTCTTTGAATTCAGTTAATACTCTTACGATATTTTCCCTGGCAGTACCCACAAGGCTGGCCAGGTCTTCACGGCTTATGTTTATTTCTATCGACATTCCTTCTACATAATTCTCCTTATACTTTTCCCGGATAATGATTAATTGCAGTGCCAGTCTTTCTCTTACGGTCTTTTGGGCGAACATGGTCAGGCTGTTTGCCAATACCGCAAATTCATGGCTTAAAGTTTTGAGTAGCCTGTTGTTCAGCAAAGGAGAATAGTCGAGCGCCTTGAGGAAATCTTCTTTGGGAATGAATGCGATGGTGCTCTCTTCTATAACGGCTGCAGAATCCGGATACCGGTCTTCCGATAAGATGGCATGATACCCGATCAACTGCCCTGTATTAGCCAGGTAAATGATCTGCTCTTTACCGTCATTGTCAACTTTATATTTCTTGACCTTTCCTTTGGTGATATAAAATATACCGGATGGATATGACCCTTCCCGGAAAAGTACTTCATTCTTCTTGTATATCTGCTCGCTTTTATGGGCTATCAGCATCTCATAAACATCCGGCGGCAGATCCGCAAGGATGGATTCACTTTTGAAATCCCATTTATCTATTGGAAATATACCCTTGATACTCATCGCATACAAAATTAACATTTTTAAAGTTGATAAAACTCACTTTTCAGGGTGATAAATTTCACCGCAGCGCTATTGAATGATAGATACCTTTGGGGATATGACTAAAGCAGGGAGATAAGATTATCTGCAAGTCAATATTTCAACTGTAAACCGTAGTATAATACATGTCATTTGCATCATCAACTTCATTACGTGGGCATTCAGATAAGTGGTTTGAATCAGACGCCAACTTTCATCATCTTTATCCCCTTTATATACAGGCGCTGGCACAAAGGCACTGGACTCCCTTAAGGGTGGTTCAGAAGGCATCTAAATTCCTGGCTGCCACACCGGGTGCCAAAATACTGGACATTGGCAGCGGGCCTGGTAAATTTTGCCTGGGAGGCGCCTACTATAACCCGGATGCTTTCTTTTACGGCATTGAGCAGCGCAGCGACCTGGTACGTTATGCTTTTATTGCGAAAGAAATGGTGGGGCTTAACAATGTTACCTGCATGTATGGTAATTTAACAGAGTTGGATTTCAGCCAGTACGATCACTTTTACTTCTTCAATTCCTTTTATGAAAATCTTCCCGGTACCTATAAAATAGACGATAAACTTACTTATTCAAGATCTTTGTATAATCAATATAACAGGTACCTGTATACCCAGCTTGAAAGAATGCCGGCGGGTACAAGGCTGGCGACCTACCACGGCGCCGAAGCGGAAGCTCCGCATGGATATCATATTGTGGGCACGGATATAGATCATCTGCTAAAATTCTGGATTAAGTTATAATTGACCGGGGAGCGAAAAGATATTTCACTGGTATAAAATATCTGAACGCCGTGATAAAATGTATCACAGCGCTCAGATGATGGTTGGTTAAATGACATGCCCGCTACGGGGAGCATTATTAAACAAGTGGAATTTAAGACAACACGCTCTCCTTTTGCTTCCGTGTTTCAGCTTCAGGATCATGGCCCACATAGAAGGTCAGGTATAGCGTCCGGGACAATCGCATTAATAAGGGCATTGAAAGCGTTAATATAATCCCGTTAGCGATCAGCCAATGAAAGATGCTGTCATCTCTCCAGGTTATACCAAAAATCAGCCAATACCATATTAAGTTAAACACGGAGAACATCACCGCCAGCACATAGCTAACGTATCCGGTTCCATACCAGAATCCTATTTCCAGTTCTGTCCGCTGGCCACACACAGGGCAGTTACCATGCATATCCAGGACTCTTTTTAGTTGGTAAGGATTATCATTTTTAAACAATTTCCCTTTTCTGCAACGGGGACATTTATTCTTTAAAATGCCGGCAATAAAATTGGATTTCTTCATCACAATATTTTCTTCTGGTCCGGAGTGACCTGCTTAACGGATGTATCTCTGATGCAGATAAGTGCAAAACGGTAGCAACTCCATTGTTCACTGCTACATTCAAGCGGCGGAATTCCTTCCAATGCTGTCTCTAATTTGTTGAGGCACCGTTGTACTATAAATCCATTCTTCTTCTTCTCCCTCATGTTATTGACAGATACCTGGATAACATCTTTCACTTCTGCATTATTTTTTGCCACCCTGATTTGTTCAATTATTGTGGCTACATATTTATCTATTGTCATGTTCCGGCGTATTATTTTTTTATTTCTTCATCCACATTTTCAGTAAAAAATCTTCAGAGGCATCTATCAGCCGGTACCCCGGAGGCACTTCATCTTCCAGGCTGTGAAAGGTTACCAGCCTGGTTCCTGCAGGTTTATTATCCAGTTCCCTGTACAAATAGCGGGAATAGTATTGATAGAGACTGGTGGAATAATCAATCTGCTGATCTATTCTATTCCTGGTGTCTAAATTTTCAAAGAAGGCATTGTAAAAGTAGAAGTGATCATAATCTGCCAGGTTAACCTGTGTGAAGTTACCATTGATAAATTCTGAATTAATTGTTTTCGTGTATTCTTTTGCAGCCAGTGCATAATGGTGTAATTCACTTCTTTGTTCCACGCCATAAAAAATTGATCCGGGATAGTAATGAGCGCCGATAAGCGCAAATTTTCCAACACCACTTCCTATATCGAGGATCTTTCCATTTCCTTCAGATGCCAGGAAAGCAGCGGCGCTTTTGGCGATTCCCACGGGAGTCCAATGCCGTTTCGACATTTGCTGAATCCTTTCCGGGAACAGCCAGTCGAAAGATGCATCTGTCAGATACCAGGCCGGTTTCATCAGCGTGTTTTCCATTACTGATTAGCAACTTTGGAGCGTATTAATTTCTGATAGTTTTCTGGAGAAAGAAGTGACTCCTGGTTGTAGAATTTCAGCGGAGTAACGAAAAAAATCCAGCCGTTGTCCTGCGGACTTTCCAATACAAGGTTTAGATTTCCTGAAAGTTTTTGATTCCTGCCAAGATATTTGCAGCCGACCGGTGCATGTACAGGAATAATCTGATCGGCGGTGTGGATTTCAGCAATAATGGCTCCTTTCTCAATAATGCCTTTGGGGTTATGCCATATTATATTAACTATATTCTTAATTCCTTTCAATCTATGTGCAGAAACACCTACAAAACCAACACTACCATTTAAATCAATCCACTCATGATTGTCTGTGAAATTAATCCTCGGACGGGAAATAGTTGATATTTTCATATTGCAAAGGTACCTTTGATGGTATTCGGTTTCATTGATACTTTTCAATTAAAAAACTGCAAAAAATCACTTTTTCGCCCAGTGGGTCATTTCTATGAGTTTAGAAGGTCTGTTTCCCATCTATAAATGGAATTTTAAATCTCAATCCATCCTGAGTAATCTGCCTGAAGATGAATATGCAGCGCTTCATACCCATATGCAGGAACAGCGTTATGGGAAGGGGGAAATAATATTCAGACAGGGAGCTGTTGCTTCCGGTATTTTCTTTATAAAAAAAGGGAAGGTTAAAAAGTACCAGGTTGACCAGAATGGCCGGGAGCAGATTATATACGTTGCCAATGCAGGCGAATTAATCGGGTATCATGCTATTTTAGCGGATGAGCGTTATCCGGACTCCGCTGCTACCATAGAGGAAAGTATCATAGCCTTCATTCCCAAAGAAGATTTTATGGCTATTATGGAAAGGTCCAGCGTGTTGCCACGCAGATTGCTCAAAATCCTCAGTCATGAATTCACAGTACTGGCAAACAGTATTTCTGTATTTGCGCAGCGCTCTGTTAAAGAAAGACTGGCGATTACATTAATTGTATTGCGCGAAAAGTTTAAAGAAGAAACAGCAGCCGGGGAAGATATTATGATCAATATTTCCCGTAGCGACCTTGCCAATATGGTAGGTACCGGTAAAGAGAATATTGTCAGGTTTTTGACTGAATTTAAGTCCGCCGGCATTTTAACCTCACACAGCAAAAAAATCTGCATCAAAGATATCAGGCAACTTATAAAGGTATCCGGATGCGGTAATGTGTAACCGTTTCAACTCCCGGTTCATTCAATCCTACTCTCTTTTCTGCACAGAACATTCCCTGCGTCCTTTTTGTTAAATAGTCACTGAACTTCTTACCCTTCAATCATTCGCTATGCAAAATGCCAATCCCAAACAGGATCAGTGGCCTGTGCTCACCTACAACGACTGGAAAGATACGTTAGCTACCGTGCACCTGTGGACACAGATAGTGGGAAAGATCCGTCTCCGGAAAATGCCGTGGTTAAATCACTCGTGGCATGTAACGCTGTATGTAAGTCCGGATGGCCTCAGCACCGGAAGCGTGCCATACCAGCATGGCATCTTCCAGATCGACTTTAACTTCATGCAGCATCAGCTGATTATCATTACCAGCACCGGTAAAAGAGAGACGCTGGAACTGCGCCCCAGAACAGTAGCCGACTTTTATAACGCGTTATTTGAAAAGCTGGAGGCGCTGGATATTGATGTAACTATTTACACGGTGCCCAGCGAAATTGCCGACGCCATTCCGTTTGAGAAAGATGAAGTGCATCAGTCGTACGACCGGCAGAAAATGGAGGACTTCTGGCAGGCCCTGGTCAAGATCCACAATATCTTCACCCGTTTCAGAACGCGCTTCACCGGCAAATGCAGCCCGGTCCACTTCTTCTGGGGCGCCTTTGACCTGGCGGTAACCCGGTTCTCCGGAAGGGATGCGCCTCCTCACCTGGGAGAAGCGCCTAATATGCCGGCGGCAGTAATGCGGGAAGCTTACTCCAAAGAGGTGAGTTCCTGTGGATTCTGGCCGGGCAGTGAACAGTACCCGCATGCCGTTTTTTATGCCTACTGCTACCCTGTTCCTCCTGCCTTCAGCGAACAACCCGTTCAACCCACCGGCGCCTTTTACAACCAGGAGATGGGAGAATTTATGCTGCCTTATGAACTGGTACAACAGGCTGCAAATCCGGAGGAAACGTTGCTGGCATTCATGCAATCGACCTATGAAGCGGCGGCCAACACAGGGCATTGGGACCGCGCAGCACTGGAGTGTGACCTTTCCCGTTTGGAAGTCGCGTATGGGTGTTTCAAATAGATTTTAGTATTTTTTTGCAAAAATATTTGGTAGAATGTTTTAGCTGCTTATCTTTGCAACCCCTGACACAATATCAGTTGCCCAGATGGCGAAATTGGTAGACGCACTGTGTTCAGGTCGCAGCGCCTGCAAGGGTGTGCTGGTTCGAATCCAGTTCTGGGCACTAAAATGGACAAATCGAAATTCATCTCGGTTTGTCCATTTTTATTTTCGGCAAAACCCGTTTCCAGCGTATATATCAGCTTAACGGCTTTTTTAAGTCGGGCGAAAAGCAAGAAGGAGAACAATCCCCGATTGGCTTAATCTTATGTGCCGAAAGCAGACGAGAACAAGTTGAGCTGTTCGAAATGCACAAAGATGGGATCATGGTAGCTGAATATTGGACAGAACTACCTCCTAAAAAGAACTGGAGAAAAAAATACATCATCTCTTCATTGAAGCTGAGGAAAGAATTGAGCGTAAGAAGGCGCTGGAGTAATACTTCGAATGCGGAGCATGAGGAAATTGACCATTGGGGTTTTACCAAAACATAGCTGGCAACCAGGCGATTGCCAGCTAATAGCACTCTCTTTTCATCAGCAGATAAAATTAGATACCCTTTTTGCGCCGGTGAAAAGAATAATAATTCACAGGATCTATTAGCTGAACTTGTACTGCATCCTATCCATGAGTAGCTTAAATAGCTGAATACGATGCCGCACCTTATTTACCAGATCTAAGCTGTTTTATATGTTGTTCTGCATTCTTGTTTTGAGGATCGAGTTTCAGGGACTGTTCATAGTTTTTAAGAGCGGATACATTATTGCCCAGCTCTTCATAGATCTCGCCCAGGCTATCAAATGCATTAGCGCTTGTGGGATATAAATAAACATTCAGTTTAAATATTTCCAGCGCATCAGCGATCCTTTTTTGTGGGATCAGTTTATATCCCCAGCCATTTATTTCTTTTTCCGTTATTGTAAAGCCAGTATTTGCTTTCTTCAGTTTCTTTACTTCTTCTATGGCATTTTTATATCCCACCTTATCTAAGGTAATTTTTAATGCTCTCAGGGATGCGGAAAGGCCGAAACCATTCGCTTCTTTCATATCCGGGATAAACAATCCGGCGAGTTCATCAATGAATACATCCGGTGTCCCGCCTGATAGATTTGTAAGCACAATAATGGAAAGGTCATCATTGGGATATACAAATACAGCCGAACGATTGCCACCAACAGGCGCCAGGGCCGGATGATCTGTTCTTTTAACAACCGGCCAGCCTGCAGCATAACCATTAAGTAAACTGCTAAAGCCACTTGTTTCGCCATTATTCAGTACTGCAGGCGTCCAAAGTGCCCGAAGACTTGCTGGTTGTGTTAATAACTGCATACTTTGTAAGGCAATGATCCAGTCCGCCAGTTCTTTTGCTGTTGAACTCATTCCGGCAGCCGTTTGCAAAAAAGGAGGAAACGAAAAGAACATATTCCGGAGTTGGCCTTTTTGATATTGGTAACTACAAGCTGCATGGGCTACAATGTTTTTGGTAGCCCCAAAACCAGATTGTATAGTTTTCAACATCCCTGCTTTTTCCAATTGTTGTTTGGTAATGAACTCCTGGAAAGACATACCGCTTAATTTATCGATAATGCGGCCGAGTAGTAAATAATTGGTTTGGTTATAACTAAATTTCTCTCCAGCCTTAAATTCATTTGGCATTCGAAGTATCTTATTCCAGGCTTCCTCCGGATCATCGGCTATTAAAACGGATTCCTCTTCATTTACAATATCCGGGATTCCCGAAATATGCGACAAGAGTTGCTGAACCGTTAGTGGCTTCCATGCGTCAGGTATGTCTGTGAGGTATTCAGAAATGGGTGCATCCAATTTTAATTTTCCGGCTTCCACTAATTGAACAATTGCAACACCTGTAAATGCCTTGGTGATTGAATTAATGGTAAAAACAGTTTTGTCGCTTACCGGAATGGAGTCCTGCAGATTTGCCAGTCCATAATTGCCCGTTTTAATAATTTTCCCATGCCTTACAATCGCCAGTTGTAACCCGGGAATTCTGCGCTTCTGCATCTGGTTTTGGATAAAAAAATCAATGCTGTCTGCTTGTCCAAAAACACTAATGTTACAAGAGAAAATCAGCAATGCGATAAGCCCTGTCTTCAAAATGCCAGTCATGTTGGATGAATTTCCCGCAAAGAAAGCATTTTTCCACCACGCTTACAAGCAAACAGGGATAGTTGTTTTAGGACGAGTCAAATCAATCAAACTCGCTCACAATCGAATAAAATCGCGAACAGTCAGGGAAACTTAGCCTCCATTTGCCTGAATGTTTGCAGTACGCCCCTCCTCGGGCCAGGCGAAACCCACTCCTCCATGTAGATATCTTTCCGTTTGCAGATAAAAAGTATTTACTCCCTGGATCCCGACTCCTGCATAATAAAAGAATTTATCAACGTGTTCCTGATATTCACCAAACTCACGATACTCTGTGTGTAAAGTAAGTAATTCCGCCATTTCCTCGTTGTGTATGCGGAAGGCCTCTTTGCAGGCATCCTCCAGCGAAAGATTATATTGTTGCTGCAATACAAAGACCAGGTTAAAAACTTCTGTTCCCTTCGCCATTTCTTTGGGCAGGGAATGAATGTCGTTTTGCCACGCAATAACCAGGGTCATATGAGATATGATCTTTTGAACGACAATGTGCTCAAAGATATGTTCTGGCAGCACAAGCCCCGATTCAATTTCACCAAAGATCAGATACGGGCGCATAAGAACGGAATACTCACGAATGGTTTTGAAAAGAGTAAGCGACGGTGGGCGCTGGGCTATTTTATAAGGATACTCCAATTCAATCCCATATCTGACGGATTGATAGAAATAGTAAATAAAGCGTTCCACCCATATTTCAGGCATCAAAGCACGGAATTCATCCCTGATCAATGCCATATGTTGATAGATTGCGTTTTCTTCCGGCCTTGGTTGATCGCCCTTGAGAATAGCTGTACAACGATCCCGTAGCTGTTGGATTTCCTCAAGAGACGAATTTTCCACCTGATCGTCGAAAGCCACATATTGGAGCATGAACCTATTGCAGGGAATACTTTGCTCATAGGTTAAGTCCGGCCACATACGCGCAGTGCAGATATGCAGCTTCATTCTCTTGTATTTTTCCCGTTGTTCTTCAGTCAAAAAAGTGTAGTCATTATCAATCCAGCCATCCATATCTTTCCCCATCTGTTCTGCATGTGGACTGATAAGGTCCGGCCAGGGGTAATAGCCATGTGGCAGGTAATCTTTTGAATTAAACTCTTCTGGTCTCATCTTGTTTGAAGTTTGAGTTTTGTAGATTGTAAAATGTATAACGGTAACAGGTTTATTCCATTTCAATATCTACTTACACCTGGTTGAATTTCTCTCTTAGCTCCGCAGCATTGGGGAAAGCAGTTCCATTGTACCGGTCCAGCTTAGTAGATACATTTTTCCAGCCACTGAGCACCATGCTCATATAGTGCACCCAGTTAACCACGGCATCCTGCCATATCCCAAAGTCGGGTAAGGAAGCCTGCAAGGTGACAAATTCTTTCAGGTCTTCATTATGCAGACGCAGGTCTTCGAGGCACGCTTCTTCCAGGGAGATTCCGTACTCATGCTGGATCACCTTTACAATGTTATAATAAATACTGCCGGTTGCTTCGTCTTTATTCACCGATTGCACCTCGTTAAAGTAGGTTACCAGGTGGCAGGCGAGTGCCTGCAAGCGCCGGATCACCGGATGCTGGTGTATTTCGGGTGGTAAGATTATTTCTGTTTCGACTTCTGTTAATTGCAGGAAGGGATAGAGACAAATGGAATCTTCCCGCAGGGCAATACATTCTGCCACAGTGGGGAAGGTCTTATTCCTTTTGTACGTAAGCTCCATTTTCAGACCGGCAAAATACCGGCTGATCATTTCCGAAAAACGAATGATCGATTCCTGCGGGATAAACTGCAATAGTTCCTGACGTAACGATTCGAGCATATTACCCAGAGGTATTTCTGCTTCAGCAGCTCCTATCTCACCGTTCAGTATAGCCACTGTTCTATCGTGTACATACCCGATATCCTCAGGAGTCCCTTCTTCATACAGATCGTCGTTGTACAAGGTCCAGAGCATGAGCCTGCATATGGGTTTCAGTCTTTCAAACGAAGCTGTAGGGAACCAATGAGAGGCGATGTGGGCCGTTTTAGTTTTCTTGTACTTTTTCCGGAGGTCCGGATTTTGCTCATACAGCCATAAGTATTCCCCGTCTATCCATTGCGTTTCTGTAATTTCCTGCAACTGGTCCGCATAGGGGTTTTTAAGGGCCGGGAACGGATAATTGAATTTAGTTCGAAGCAGTTCAAGAGTGTTCATGGATAAGTAGTTAATTGAATGGATGAAATAGAAATAGAATCTGGTTAGGGGTTAAAGCCCCTATCGTCATAGTCTTTCATGAAATTATTATAGACTATTGCGATAGCGCTGCAGTGATGTTGCAGATAGACCGGTCCTGGAATATATTCTATCAGGACCGGTATATTCCTGTGTCAGAAATCAATATAGGCCGATAGGTAAGAAATGATCCGGTTCCGGGCATTACACTGGCCAAACGGTTAACACTGTTTGGCCAGTTTTTATTTTGAGGAAAAATCTCCATTGTTCCAGGTTGAAAAACAGATCTGCTCTTGCCTCGTCTTTCCTGGTTTCAGAAAATCACACGATAAACCGCTGCAACTCACTTACAAAAGCCTCATAGCTCACAGGCTTGTGCAGATAGCCTAAACCAGACAAATCTATCTGCAACTTTTCTTCGATGAACGCCTTCGGATAGGCGGTGGTAACTATTATCAGAATATCTTCTTTCCTGACCAGCTCCTGGATCTGGTATTTGTTGATTCCTTTGGTATTCACGTCAAGAAAAATAATATCCGGTTTTTGCCGGCAGATAATTTCTACAGCATCATGCAAATATTCTATTTTACGGGCAGTATGCAGAAATGGTGTTCTTTCAATATACTGTTCTAAAATATAAGTCGCCAACGGCTCATCTTCTATAATAAGACACTTAATATTCATTACGCACAGAAGTAAAGATTTTCTATAACGGATAAAGGCTTCCTGTTATAGTCAGATCGGTAGTAAAAGAATCATTAACCATTGCAGCAAAAAAGTCGTCCCGGTTACTATTGGCAGCAACCTGGTCAAGCTTGATAATTACCTTCTTTTTAACAACAAGTAACTTATTTTTGGCGGGCTGTTGAAGTTTTTTCACGGTAATAATTTTTTGGTGAAAGAATCATTTACCCTTCAAAAATGCACCCTAATGAAGATATGGAGAAACTTTTTCGATATTCGGATTATCCTGCACTATAATTGGCTTTATCTGTACGGAATTTGAATCAGGGGAGAAGATTACTTCATAAACAGTCTATTATTACAGGAATTATCAGATACCCTCACCAATATTGAGTATCCTGTAGAGCGCAGATTTCTGGCTCTTGGCTACGGGTAAAGACAACCCGGTGTTAAGTTCAACTACGTTACCCATTAATGACTTTATGTGATCGAGCGAAACAATATAGGACTGATGGATCCTGTAAAACTTATCTACAGGCAGTTTAGCTTCAATCGCTTTCATGCTGGAATAAACCAGCAGTGTATTTCTTAAAGTATGAATTTTAATGTAATCCTTTATGGACTCTATATACAGGATCTCTGAGAGGAGTATTTTATTTAGTTTGCCTTCGGCTTTCAGGAAAATAAAGGGATTCTCCGTTGCTGCATTCAACTTTATTTCCTGCTTGCTCTTAATCTGCACTACGGCTTTATTTACCGCTTTCAGAAAGCGTTCGTAAGATACAGGCTTCAGTAAGTAGTCCGTAATATTCAGCTCGTAGCTGTCAACAGCAAAATTGTCGTATGCCGTGATAAAGATAATGGCGGGTGGATTGGGTAAAGACCTGACCAATTCCAACCCATTCACTTTAGGCATCTGGATATCGCTGAACAATAGGTCAACAGGTTCGCGTTGCAGTATCTCCAACGCTTCAAAAGCATCTTCACAGGAGGCTAACAATTCAAAACCGGGTATTTTTTCCACAAACCCTTCTATAATTTCCCTGCCTATGGGTTCATCATCTACTATCAGGCATTTAATTTTTGTGCTGCTCATTCCATCTCAATTTGCAGTTTTACGCCAAAGCTAAGCTCTTTGTCATCGACATCTAACTGATACTTACCAGGGTATAACAATTCCAATCTTTTCTTTACATTTTCAACTCCTATGCCCCCAAACTTCTTTTCTTCGCTGTAAACATAGGTTGGGTCTTTATCATTAAGAACAGAAAAATAAAAAATTCTATCAGAAACAAAAATTTTTATTTCAAGAAAGCTGTCTTTTCCCGATTTTAACCCGTATTTAAAGGCGTTCTCGATAAATACAAAGGTCATTAAAGGTGCAATCTGTTGATTATCAACATTGCTCTCGTCAATATCCAGTATAATTTTCTTTTCTCTCTTATAGCGTATCTTTTCAAGCAAAACGTAATTCCTGATAAAAGTAAGCTCCCTGGTTAACAACACCCGTTCCATATTGGACTCATACAGGATATAACGCATGATCGCTGACAGGTGCAGTATAATATCAGGGATATGCTCATCTTTCTTCAGGGCTAATCCGTATAAATTATTCAGGGTATTAAATAAGAAGTGCGGGTTAAGTTGTGCTTTTAAGAAATTGCTCTCCAGGTTAAGCTTCTCAATTTCTAACTGGTTCGTTTTACGCTCCGCTTTAAATATTGAGGAATAAAATCCGATAATGTCAAACAGAATTTTTATAAACGAGGAAGGAGATACAGAATATAAGACCAGCATAAATTCCGCCGCTATATACTTCGGCGATAAAACTTCCAGTAAAGATTGATTGGCGCCAAACCTCACAGATTCCCGGACGCTGGCGATATTAACATGTATAGTATTGTGAATAATAACAAAACAATAATGATTCAGCACCAGCCATAACACCACACAAAAAATAAAAGAGAGCAGGGCCAGAACAATCCTGTTCTTAAACAGCGTATTCGGTATAAAAAAATAGAAGAATAAATAAAAAAAAGAAGCATTACACACAAGGCTTCTTCCCATAAAACCAATAGCCGCTACTAAATTGAGCCCATATGCAAACAGCAAATTCAAAAATATAAATGAGGACAAGACCGCCCATACCAGGAGATGACAAGCTATCCTGACTTTGGTTGTATAATACTTATCAAAATCAAACTCCGCTACTTCCTCCAGGAAGGTAGCCGTTTTACTTCTTTTACTCTGGAATTCCAACATTGCAAGAGATCATTTCATTTAGGAATGATCATAAATTTAACAATTAAAAAGTTCTTATCCGGCGAAAAAAATATTCAGCGTTATAGTATATGTGTGGGTACTTCGCGCAACAGGCGGTTGTAATACCTTCCGCAAAAGTAATAGGTCATATACTCCAGCAGCCGCTGCTGCGTGGCAAACCACCTGTTCTGACTCATATGTATGTAGCTTCCCAGGTTCTCTGCAGGCAACCGTAATTTGTGCAGATGCACATCCCTGGTTTCGAAATAATTCTCAAAACTGCTACTTTGCATAAACCCCGGAATAGCATCTTTTAAAGCCCTGTATTTTACATTCAGTTGCAACTGGATCTGTTTATCGAATTCAACGGCAAAACTCTCACTCACTTTATGGCAGAACTGAAGCCTGGCGGTGGTATCCATATCAAATAACGATAACCATTTGTCTATGTTCTTCATCCCGGCCAGGAATCTTATTTCTTCATTCTCCCTGAAATCTTCCTGATCCAGGCAATTCAATAATAAAAGGCTGTCGTGGTAAAACGCGGCTTCACTTTTTACAATGGCGTCTTCACCATACCGCTCTATTTCCCTTTCATAGGTATCCAGCTGTACTTTCCAAACGGATTTATCGTTACAGAACGGCTGCAACAATTCATAAATCAATGACGCCGCCACGGTAAACTGATACCTGGTTTGCTGATCAGACAACAACATACGGAAACGTATATGATAATGGGGATCCTTATACCGGATGAAGAAGGCTTTCTCTATTGCTCCCGCCTCCGATAAAGAGGCTATTGCCGGCTTTACCACCGCATCCAGGATAGTATCAGAAACAAATGCGCTGCAATAGATTTTAAAATACATCCATTCACTGCCGGGAGCAAAGGTTCGCTGCACTTTAACAGGCGACTCCCGGTGTTGCCGGAGCTCTGAAACAGGGCTGATATTCCTCTTTGAGAGCGGCAGTATAAACTGGTATATAAAAGGTGGCGCCTCGTTCCTGTTTTTATTATGATGCAGCCATTCTACCAGCTTCAGCGAGGGCTTCTTCTTAATATAATTCAAAAGAATATCCAGGTAGCCACTGTTATGCGTGTCGATAAATAACTCATTGTCCGCTTCCACAATACACACAAACTGAGGCACCTGCCATTTCTTTAAAAACACCTGCAGTTCCGTTAAAGGATCATGGCTCTTTTTTATCGTCTGGATATCGCTTTGGTGTAATTGCCAAACGGCCCTGTGAAGAATGATGTTTTTATAACTGATACGCGGCAAAAACCGTTTCCTGTTTGCCAGTGGTCCCCAATTGATGCTAAACCCTGGCTTCTGCTGATGCTGAATGGTCGCCAGGAATCTATACACGGGAATCATACTGTTGCGGTAATTATGCGCATTATTGAGCCTGGGGATCACTCTTCTATTAAGACTTGCGGAACGCAGTATAATTTCGTCTTTAATAACAGATATAAATAAATCGCTCAAACCAATAACCCGCCCGCTTCCGGAGCTGGTGGCAAGAACAGGTATTTCGTAATCGCATAACTGCACCCTCCTGGCGATGTTACTGCTACGCTCCTCGGGGATATGAATGATCTCCGCAAATACAACTTCCTCATGGTGATGCTTTTCCTCGTCGGAAAGCGATTTGCAAAACTGTTTAATGTCGCTATGCATATATGCAAACCTTCCCAGTAAAGTGTTCGCGTTAGCGCCACCAACGCTTTGCAGAAATATTCTATCCGCAGGAAGCAATGTACCCATGACCGGGAACTGGTTCGGCAGCTCTGCTACCTTATCTTCCAGATCCAAAAGATCAGCTTCCGTTACCCGGATACCTTCGTGGAACTGAACATCATGAGGCATCTCCATTTTATCCTGTAACCATAACTGCACTTTATCCAACGAAATGCTCCCGTTCTCTTTTTGCACGGCCCCCATTTTCCCGATGAATGAATTATGTGCCACATCGCCAATACTTTCCACGGGCGCAAAGCCGATCCCGGATTCGGGATCAACAGCTTCCAGCAAAGACACTTCGCTATCCCCGTATTTCTCGGAAAATATTTTCTTAAACCGGTTGAGCGTAATTTCCTGGGGAGAAGTGGAAGATGATAGTCTGCCCATCATCCGTACCGCATTTTCAATATCCCGGATACTCCGGTCCGGAAACATAAATCCTGCGGGAACAGGCTTCAGCAAATCCACCTGGAACAGATGTTCCGGCAATTCAGTAATACCGCAGTTATATAATAAATCTCTTAACCGGCTGATATCACTGACCGATATTTGCCCTAAAGATGTTGCGTCCAGCTTTTGTATTACACATTCCATTGCCGACAATAATTCAATATACTTCGCGGCATCTGTTGTCTGATTGCCTACCCGGTTCAATATTGATCTGAACCGTCCCAGTTCATCTTCAACAGTCAGGCTTAACTGCAACTCGCTTACTAAAAACTGCGATTCCACCAGGCTTTTTATAAATGCTTCAATTTCCTCATCGTCATATTCGTCTTTCAGGAGATGATGTATGTCGTAATAAGAAAGGGCTTTCGTCTTTCCAAGCTCAATAATACCCTGCAGCAGTTCCGTTTGCTCGATAGAGCTTACCTGGTACTTACTCTTCCCTTCTTCAACAATTAATTCAATAAAACGGTATTGGTACTGAAGACTGTATACGGTATCATTGACTTTATAATACAAATAACGCCATAACTGTCCATCGGATTCAATAGCGCTTTTAATATGAAGCAACAGCCCCATATCAATTCTTGTTTTCCGTAGTAATGTTTTATTGTGGTTGGGATCTTCTCCGGAGATAGTTGTTATTCCGCATCCTGCAAAAATGCCATAAGGCGTACACCGGGTACAGGAGCGTATTACGTACTTCTTCAATGCCAGTAACAGTTTCTCTTCTTTGCCCGGGTAATAATTCCCTTTCTTATAGTCTGAGATACTTTGGTATAATTGCGGTGAACTCCAGTATATGCCTTCCAGAAAAACATCATCTTCCAGAAATGCTTTTACCGTTTCGTCCAGGTTTCGTGTATGGCCTTCCTGGTTGAACAGGGTAGTATATGGATTAAGGGGTGTTCTGATGATTACTTTCTCATGGGTTTTAAACAGGGATTCCTTCATAACAACTACATTTGAATTGCCAGGATTTGTGGGTTAAAAAAATTACTTTCCTATAAGAGTTAACTAAACAGCCATTTTACTATCTATCGAAATATACTTCCGAAAATTCTCTGAAAGATACTTCTGTCGTTTAATAATATCTCTCCAGTGCCCTTCATTACCGGCAATATAGGAACAATTTTTCTTTCCGACGTTATAATTTCATCTCCCTTTAATTTTACATAAGCCACATGCTCTCCATTTTCCTGGATGGGTAAAATAGAAGAGATGTGGCCATCAATAAAACCATATTCAGATTTTGGAAAATCGTGCAATTCAATTTTAACAACCTGTCCTACCTTCACATTCCCCGCCCCTTTGTTTCCATAATTAATTTTGATCTTTGCTTTAGACGATTGCGGAACTACCCACATAATATCCAGCAGGATATCTTTTTCGTCGTCCCCGTGTGTGATATAAATAGTGCCGGAGATAGGCGTAATAGTGGGATGTATCTTTCCTGTTTTCCGGTCGGTCCATATCAGCAGGGTATCATCCGGCACCACATGATCGCCGTCTTTTACATAGTACTTAAATATCTGATCGGCATCTCCCCTCCTGATACTTATTTTCCCGGGCTGATTTACCGCCTCAATTACCACCTGCGCATTCAGTGTGTCAGGATATCTTATAAAACAGGACACTGCCAACGTCAGCATGGCGATGGAAAACAGCACGGTAATCCCCCACCGGATAATCCACGGCGGAATAATACCAACAATTTCCTCCATTTCACTACTTCCTGTTTCAAACGAGTGATTAATTAAAGGCATAGCATAATATTTTAAGCAGCTCCCAATTCCAACTGGTTCCTTACCAATTCAAAATAATACCCCCTGTTGCTGGTGAGCAGTGTATGACTGCCCTCCTCAACGATTTCCCCATCCTTCATTACAATGATCTGGTCGGCATTTTTTACGGTGCTTAACCGGTGCGCGATTACCACCACGGTTCTGCCTTCATAAAATTCGTTCAGGTTACCCATGATCGTTTTTTCGTTATTGGCGTCCAGGGCGCTTGTTGCCTCATCAAAAAACAAATACTTGGGATCCTTATATACCGCCCGCGCAATAAACAGGCGTTGCTTCTGACCGCCACTCAATCCAGAGCCGCTGTTACCGATACGCGTGGTAAAACCCAATGGCAGTTTCGCAATATAACCATGCAGGTTAGCGATTCTCACCGCCTCGTACAGCCGCTCCTCTTTAATTCTTTCCCCATCCATTGCGATGTTCCTGGCTATGGAGTCGGAAAAGATATATCCTTCCTGCATGACGGTACCTACGTTGTTGCGCCAGAGCTGCGCAGATATTTCCTGCAGGTTTATGCCGTCCACCATTATTTGCCCTTCTGTTGGCGGGTAAAATTTCAATAGCAATTTCAGCAGCGTGGTTTTGCCGCTGCCGCTTGCACCTACAATAGCTGTCACCTTGCCTTTTGGAATATGCATACTGATATTCTTCAGCACCAGTGGACTTTTGGGAGATCCATACCGGAAAGAGAGGCCGGAGATAGAAATACCTTCGCCCTTCCTTTCGTGCATATGCCGGGTAAATAATTCGTGGTTCAGGTAAAGCGAGTCAGCATTCATCAAATCATCGGAACGGGGATTTTCATTATCTCCTACCAGGTCTTCATTGTTTTCTTCTTCCTGTTTACAATGGATTTCGTTCAACCTTTCAAGGCTGATCTTCGCATCCTGGATACTTTTGATGAAGGCGATGATTTGCTCCAGCGGGCTGTTCATCTGGCCAATGATGTAGGAAATACTGAGCATAACTCCTAAGCTGATTTCCCGGTTTATTACCAGTTTTGCTGCCATGTAGCTGATCAGGATATTCTTGAGCTGTGTAAAGAACGAAGCGCCTATTCCCTGGTATTGCTCCAGCGAAAGGCTTTTGATGTTTACCTTAAATAGTTTTGCCTGGATGCGTTCCCATTCCCACCTGCGGGCTTTCTGGCTATTGTATAACTTTATTTCCTGCATGCCTGTAATAATCTCAAATATACTGTTCTGGTTTTCACGGGCACGCTGGAAGCGGTTGTAATCAATACTTCTTCTCTTCCTCAGAAATATCGTTACCCAAAACACAGATAGTACACTGCCGATACCAAATATCATCAGCAGTTGTACATTGTACAGGGCGAGTATGCAGGAAAAAACAATAAGATTGATAATAGAGAACAGCGTACTTAATGTAGACCCGGTGAGGAAAGTTTCCACCCGGTGGTGATCATTGATGCGCTGCGTAATATCTCCTACATTCTTTGATTCAAAGAAATTGACGGGCAGCTTCATCAATTTGATCAGAAAGTTGGAGATAATACTGATGCTGATGCGCGTACTGATATGCAGTAGTATCCAGTTCCGGATAAGATCTACCGCAATACCGCCGAGAAATAATAATAATTGAGAGAGGAGGATCAGGTGTATGAATCCAACATTTTTCCGGTTGATCCCAAAGTCAACAAGGCTTTGGGTAAGAAAGGGAAAGCACAGGCTGATAAGGCTGCCGAGTATCATGCCCAGGATCAGCTGAATAAAATATTTCTTATAAGGGCGAAGGTAGCCAAATAAGAATCCGAAGCTGCTTTTCTTCTTTTGTACGCCTTCTTCATTCCGGTAAAAATCGGGAGTAGGTTCAATCAATAATGCAATGCCCTTCTTATCGGCAGTGCTGATCCAGCATTTCTCAAATACATCGCGGTCAACCTTCACCAGGTTATGTCCCGGGTCGGCGATAACGATCTTATCCTTTCTGCTGAAAAGGGATTTCTTTTCAATGCCATACAGTACTACAAAGTGCTCCTGGTTCCAATGCAGCACCGCAGGAAGCGGCGCCTGTTCAAAAAGCTGATCGTAGGATAGCTTCGTGGACAAGGTTTTGAATCCTATTTTCTCGGCGGCTTCACTTAACCCGAGGAGACTAACCCCGTTTTTTGTGATATAGGAATTGGCCCTCAGGTAATCCAATGAGTACTCCTCGCCATAGTAAGAAGCGATCATACGCAAACAGGTAGGACCGCAATCCATAAAATCCAGTTGCCTGTAGAACCTGTATTTTTTACTAAAAACGGCCATTTACTTTCGCTTTAAAAGTATCTCTTAGGTAGGTATGAACTTAAGGACTCAGTGTGTTGTGGTAGGCCATTGTGGATCCACCGATGGTTGATCCACATCTCGGCCGCCATTGATTTCTCCGCCATCTATTTCCTCAAAGGAGTCTTTATTGGTTTTAATATTCTCGAGAGACTTCAGGTTATCCAAATCAACAACCGTTTTTTTCTCGATCTTAGTTTCCTTTTTGTTTTTCTTTTTCTGTGACATAACTATGATTTTATGTTGGGTTGGGAAATATCAGATAACAGCTCGGTTGTTTTGAACTGGCGGTTTTCCTGTTGCTCCGGATCATATATAGGGGGCTTGTATTCCCGGAAGCCACCAAACACCATATCGGATTCCTCCTTCTTTATTTCAAAAGAGGTACAATCCGATAATTTAGAAGACTTCCCCGACAATATGAGTTTTACTAAACGTTTCATGGGCATTAATTTTATAGTTATATGGAGATAATATCTTTCTCAGGCTGCTTTGATCATTACGCAGGACTTTATACCAAAATGCTGCTTGAGTTCATTAACATAAGGTTCAAATCTTTTCAGGTAAGGGTGTTGGTTCTCAACATCGGCAATAACAGCTATGATGGCATTGGCTATTACTTTCTTAATAATGGAAGGCATAGTATTGATGAGAGAGATCTTTTCAATTACTTCTTCTAAAAAAGCATCCGTACTCTTTTCGTAATAGTTGCTGAGCAGCTGTATGATGAGGCTGATGTCGAAACGGAAAGCGGCATCATCTTTTTTAACATTCGCGTACAATCCCTGAAAAAAAGATTTATAAAAGTGAAAGGATATTTTTCCTTTTTGCAGCAGCCATTCGGATGTTCTTATCAGCCTGTCGACATTGAAAATGATGATACGTTCCACCTCTCCCATATCGTTCTGCTCCAGGATATTGTTTAATTTCTTTCCCTTTATATGTCCCTTGTATGAAAAGTGTATTAATGCCAGTGATTCTTTCAGGAAAAGTTCCTCATAGATATTCGGGTAGCTGGAAAAAATTTTGATGCGGTTAAACCATTGATCGCCGGCGGTGAGTATAAACCTGGGTAAGATAACACTTTGCCTCAGCGCAAATAAAACCGAATGCTGTATGGCTTTATCTGCCGCGTCAAAGTCTTTACAAACGTACTCCTTATAGGCAACCATGCCATAATATATGGCGAGCATACCTGGTTGAATATCTTTATTAAATTGCTGCTCTGTTATGCTCAGTCTTGAAAAGGCAAGATTCGCCTGATTGATTTTACCGGATCTGTAAAGCCTCAGACAACTTTCAATCATCTTAAAAATCCGGTAAATCTCCATCCGTTCCTCAAAGGAAAAATGAGCGGCTGAATAGCGCTCAATGTCGTGAAATACATGTCTTGATTTCATGTATTTCAGCACACACATTTCATCTGTCGGGGCAAATGACCTGGTTATTTCATCGAGTAAAATATCATTACTTTTCATTTGATCATCTAATTATCATGTCGGATAATGAACAGGAACTAACTAAGCAACCACATTATACTTCTTCATAATAATCCGTTCGTCGATATTAAACTTAAAGGAAGGGCAGGCGGGATTGCCTTCGTACCAGCTTTTCGGGCAAGCGCCTCCGCATACGGGAAGAAATTTGCAGCTTTTACACCACGACTCGTTTGTGGGTATTTCGTTATACCAGTTACGCATGGCAACGCCGGAAGAATCTACTTTTGTTTTTTCAGTGACGATATTACCGGCAACAAAATCGGGATTTTCGGCAATAGGCGTATAGGGTACTTCCCAGCAGGTGGAAATATTTCCAAACCCATCCACCACTTCATCATGCTTGTTGGTTACCATGCATACGCTTTTCACGCGACGCGGAATGATGGTGGTATGATCAATTTTAAATCCTTCACTGAGTCTTTTCAGCATCACATCAATCTCAAACTGGGCAAATTCGTGTTTATCCAAACCGCCGTTTTCGGTAGCGCCGGCTTTATTACCACCCCAGTTTTCCACTCTTGCAATTTTGAAATTCACCTTGTCATGCAGGTTTCTTTCTTTAAGAAAATCCATCAGCTGGAAGATGTTATCCTTGTTCTCCACATTTACGTTACACCTGATTTGTATATCTACGTCGGAGGCGGCGAAGAAATCAGACAACACGATATTTGTAACGTTATCCATAATAATATCGAAAGAAGGATTGCCGTTCTTCAGCATTCTTCTCTTATCGTGAAATTCTGCTGTTCCGTCCAGGGTGATCTGGAACATTTTTAACTGATGTTCTGTAACAAGCCTTTCAAAGATCTTTGGCTTAAGCGCAAGGCCGTTGGTGATCATGGTAGCAGCGTATCTTACCTTGTTTTCAGCGGCCAGCTCCTGGAGTAGCTTTGAAGTATATTCAATACTGCTTAATCCGGTTAAAGGCTCACCTCCGTACCAGGTAACCTGTAGTACGTCGAACTTTCCGGATTTGATTTTTTCAGTGATGCGATCAAGCATATGATCCGCCACATTGGTGCTCATTACATTTTTAGAGTGTGATTGCGCGCAGTAATGACAGCCCAGCTGGCAATTGGCGGTAGGCTGAATCGTATATCCTAATACACGGCTATCGTCTATCCTGGCTTTATTTTCCTCCAGGATGGTAGTGAGTTCATCTTCTGCTTTCGGCACCAGGATTGAATAGTCCATCAGTTTTTTCACGGACTCCAGTGGCAAAGACGAAAAGTCGGCACGCTCAATACATTCAAACTGAGCAACAGGCATTTCAACGATGGCTGATGAACGGGTGCTGTAAACAATCAGCCTGTTGGAGAGCAATTCATCATCCTTCACAATATGAATATATCTTGAAAGCTTATATTCCATAAAACGTTATTTAAATATGCCGTTAGTAATATTTGGGAAAACATACGATCCTGCCTGAAGTAGAATTGTGAGACAGGAGCGTCTCACAATTCCAACTCATTTGTAATGTGATCCAATTAGTTCACATAACACATTGTGGTGCAACCTGCGCTGGCGCTATCATCAGGAATAGCATCACCACCGCTGATTTCATCCAGTTCGTCCTCTTTAATAGAGGAAGTACCGAGTCCTTCCAGACCTTTTGTAGCTTCTTCAGATGCAGGTTTAGATTTTGCTTTCAGGTCCTGGATTTTCTTTTTTAAGTTTTTGTTTGTCATTGTTTTAAGGTTAAATTTGTTTTAGATCGGCATATCATTTTACATCACTATGCTGTGTGATGGCTTTTTCAAGCAGCTTATATCCGGATTATAAAACTTTAAGTCCTGAGAAGTGGAGCCTACAGCCTGCTTTTAACCTCCTTACTGCTGCTTTCCAGTTTCCTTGTTTTAAAGACCTTACCTACACTGAAATTATAAACGAAAGAAAGGTTGAATGTTTGCCATTGCCTGTCGCTGACAAAATGGATAGCGCCACCGGTGTAATATGCCACTGAACGCATTTTCATCAGTTTAAACACATCATTTGCCGCTGCCCTTACCAACAGCTTATTATGGAAAAGCTTCTTTTGCACGCCTGCATCTATCTGACCTACATCTGTTATCACAAAGTTGCCAAACATGATCTTCGAGCGATAAAAGCCATTGACCGTGATTGCAAAGCTTTTGGGGAGTTTAAATTCCTGGATGGATTGCAGTTCAACCGGAGAGCCTTCTATTACGTAACCTTGTCCGGTTTGTTTTACATGACGTAAGGTGATGTTGTTCTGCATGGACCACCATTTGGCAATGGTAACCGGTATACTGAAACTGATACCATAATTATAACGGGTACCGAAATTTTCGCGCATGTCCACAGACACCAGGCTATCGGGGTATGAATAGAAGTACTCCCCTATCATTTTATCCTGTACATCCAGGAAAAGGGATGCCGTGTACTTGTTTTTAAGCGTATAACCAAGCTCAAACGAATTGGAATAAGATGGGGTTAAGTATGGATTGCCTTTGGCGAGGGTGTAGTAATCTACATAGTACTGGTATGGGTTAAGATCTGAAAAAGAGGGCCGTTCCAGTCTCCTGTTGTAGCTAAAGGTGAGGTAGTCGGCAGCTTCCTTATTCAGGTTTCTTTTCAGGAATACGCTTGGAAACAAGTTGAAGTAATCGTTAGGGTTACGTTGATTATTATCCAACTGTGTGAGTACGCCCGTCAGCTTTGTATATTCGCCCCTTAAGCCAATTTGTACCTCTGTTTTTAAGAAAGTGGTATTGAAGTTAATATAGCCGGCGTATATATCTTCATTATATTTATAATTAAAATCCAACGGTAGATTGGGTACTTTTTGTTCATTCACCACCACATAGTTTTCAGCGCTGTTATCAATACTGGTGATACTCATCCGGGTACCAAAGCTTAAACTGGATACCTTTGAGAGTACATTTTTGTAGCGCAGGTCGGCAGTAAATATTTTTGCTGTAGAAGGCGTTGTGGTTCCGAATGCCGTGTCACCGGTGTATTTCTGGTAGTAATCATAAAAAACACTGTTGTTGCTGCTGACTGATGTAAGCGTATTATGCGTATAATCGGCCAGCGCTTCAAATTCCGAGCCTTTCGTGTCTGTATTCAGGTGGTAGTTGATACTCACATTGTGGTACGATGTTTTCCTGGTTACAGGCGACGTACCGGTGAGCGACTGGTTCTGATCCTCATGTGGATAAACAATATCTGTGATGGAGTTATAGGAGTGCTCGTGATCGCGGAATGAGCCGTTATATTCAATGCCCAGGTATTGTTTTTTATTTATGTCGTAGGTGCCACCGAACCTTACCATGTTGCCCTTGTCGCAGTTAATCCGCTGGATGTTGGTTGTTATCAGTGCCTCGTTGTTATTCCTGGTGGTAGTAGTGTTTTCATAACTTTTCAGGTAGTTATAGGAATAGTTTCCGAATAAGGTAAGCTTACCGCTATTATAATTCAGCGAAATCCCTTCGTTGGTACCTGCGTATACGCCCTGTGTATAACCCGCATTCACCGTGCCGCTCAACCCTGCCTTACGGTTCTTTTTCAATACAATGTTGATCATTCCGCCGGTTCCCTGTGCGTCGTATTGCGCCGGCGGATGCGCCACCACTTCAACAGATTCTATATCCTCAGCGCGCAGGTTGGACAGGTAATTGGATAAATCCCCGCCGTTTAGCTGCAGCATCTTTCCATTGACCATTACCCGGGTGCCGTTATTTCCATTGATGGATATGGCGCCATCGCTGTTTACAAATACCCCGGGAGCGAGGTTCATCAGTTCCAGTGAGGATTTGCCTCCGGCCAGCGGGTTGTTGCTCACATTCATGATCACACGGTCAATTTTCCGTTGAATCATTGGCCGGTTGGAGTTAGCCGTCACCACAAACTCCTTCAGATTCTTTTCGTCTTTTCTTACATACAATTCCAGGTTTATAGCAGCAGAAGTTACTGCGAAACCGATCGTTGTATCTTTATATCCTGTAGCAGAAAAGTCAACCACGTAGTTCCCTGCATCTTTTACGGCCACCACAAACCTGCCTGTATCATCTACAATTTTGCCCACCTTGATGTCCGTGCTGCCTTTCAAACGAAATTTCAATGTTGCAAAGGGAACAAAAGCGTTTGTTTCATCTTTAACAAAACCTGAAATTACATTCTGAGAAAAAGCACTGGTCGTTAAAAGTAGAATTACAAGTATCAGGATTAATTTTCGCATATCATTTTGACGTTGACGATTTAAATTTGGTTTAAATAAATCCGGCGGGAAAATCTTTTCGACACCTGGATGGATTTACCCGGAATTTGGAAACCTTTACCCGAAATTTAATCCGGAGGGTCGTTAACGGTCAGATAGCGGCTGCGAAGGGGCCGCAGGGCAGGCAATTGCGCGCATAAAAAAACCGAAGTAAGGTACTTCGGCTTAATATTCTGATAATAACCTGATTAGCAGGCCAATTGTTTCATTTCTTCCGGTAACGTGTTATTTCTCACTATAACTTTGCGCCCAGCTGTTCATATAATCTTCCAGCACATTCAATGGCATATCTCCATTCCCGAGCAGGGCGTCATGAAAATCTTTCAGGCTGAATTTACTACCTAGTTTTGCCGCCAGTGTATCCCTCAGTGCTTTGATCTTTAGTTCACCGGTTTTGTAAGACAGTGCCTGTCCCGGCATGGCCATATAGCGTTCCACTTCGGCGGTGGCAACCGGCTCGCTGATGGATTCATGCTGCATCATATAAGCGATGGCTTCTTCGCGCGTCATTTTACCGGTGTGAATAGCCACATCTGTTACCAGCCTGATAGCCCGGTGAATTTCCATATTCAACGCACCCATTTTCTGGAAGGGATCTGTATAGCAACCCAGTTGTTCTCCAAGTGATTCGCAGTATAATGCCCAGCCTTCAAAGTAAGCATAGAAAGCCGGCTGCCTCCGGAATGCAGGGATATCATTATTCTCCTGCTGGGACGCTATCTGAAAATGATGACCGGGTATTGCCTCATGGATAAAGGTGGCTTCCATGCCCTGAAAGGTAACGTTGATCTTTGTGGCGTCCGGAACCGGTACATAAAAGGTGGCCGGTATATTTTCCTGCAGGTTGCCTTTGATGTAAAAGGGACCGCCCTGCGAGGCTTCGCGGTAAGCCTCCACCCTTTTGATCACAAAAGGAGTTTTGGGCTGATGTCCAAACAATGCGGCCAATGCCGGCTGCACTTTATTGTTGATAGTGCGATACGCATCCAGTACCTGTTCCGGCGTTTTAAAAGGCATGAAGCGGGCATCTGTTCTCAGGTAATGAAAGAAATCAGCCAAAGAGCCTTTGAATCCCACCTTTGCTTTTATTGTTTCCATCTCCTTTGTAATACGCGCCACTTCTTCCAAACCCGTCTGGTACACCTTTTCCGGGGTAAGACCGGGAGAGGTGGTATACAAACGCAGGTAGTACTGGTAAATCCGGTCCCCTCCCGGCAGGGCGGACAGCCCGGCGTGATCCTGCGCCGCGGGAAGGTATGTATCCTTCAGGTAAACGGCCAGCTTGCGGTAAGCAGGGACCATGCTGGTGGCAATAACCCGGTGATACAAGGTGGTGATCCGTTGTTTCTCTGCGGCGGTGAATGAAGCCGGGAACTGCGACAGCGGCTTATAAAATACATTCCTGGCAGTGTCGTTATCCGCCAGTGCTTCCATCTGTGGAATCATTTGTAACACGAGTGCTTTAGGGAGTACGATACCTGCACGAATACCTTTATTAAAATTGGCGATGGTGGTGTCGGTCCAGTCCATGAATGCAGTCATACGTTTTGCCCAGTGCTCATAATCCTTTACCGTGTTAAAGGGTTGTGCGCTGCTCCCCGATCCGAATTGCGCCAGTTCCAGCGGTGTAGATACAAACTGGTTCATTGGCAGATACTCCAGGTGCAGCTGCAGCGATTCCTGGCCGGTGGTGAGAATATCTTTCAGGATGTAGTAAGAGATCCTGTCCGGGGTATTCAGGCTGGTGCGGTCAACTTTTTTTAATGCGTCCAGGTATTGCTGATAGAATTTACCGGTAGCGGCGATATGGGAACCAGCTCCGTCGTTCGACAGGAGATCGTCATAACGGTGATCGCCTGCAGATGTGGCTTCTGTGGGAAATAGCTGCATGCGTTCATTATAGTAGTGATCAAATAGCTGATGCAACTTTTCATTATTCTGTTGCGCCTGCGCACCGGTAACATATAGTGTGCTTGCTATGAGCAGCAGGAACAACTGCACTTTTCTTTTTTTAGACATAACCGCTTTGTTTACCGGACAAAGCTAGTAAGCGGGAAGTTCTGAAAATTGTATAAAATTAGCCTCCGGTCAGATGTTCCTGTATTGCTTCGGAAGCAGACCGGTTACATGACGGAATGTTTTGGTAAAGTGCGCCTGATCTGTAAACCCGCACTCATAGGCAATTTCAGTCAGCGAATATTTGCCCTGCTTTATTAAGGGAAACGCGCGTTCCACTTTCATCCGTCTCATGTATTCACCTGCCGAGCAGCCAAAGTACCGGGGAAAGTGCTTTGAAATGGTAACGGGATGAAGCTCCAGGTGGGCGGCCAGCAGGGAGAGTGACAACGGTTGGTTCCAATAATCATTCATCACCGTCTTTATCTTTTTCGTCCATTCGGGAAAACAGGCGTCGCCTTCTTTAGCGGGATGCACCAGGTTAATACACAGCTGATCTATTGCCATCCGCGAGTCCGCATCATCGAGGTAATGCTCTTTCATAATCCTGATAAGCCCACCCGTATTGAGTTGATGGCTGTTTTCAAACATCAGCGACGACGAAGGAAGTGATAACCCGAATGTATTGAAAAATGTAGCGTCCAGTTCAAGATTAAATATCCGTGTGCCGGGGCGGTAATCAACGTTCTGATGTGCGATACCGGGATAGTAATACAGTCCCTTTCCTGCATATTGTATATCGGAGCTGCCGTTCCGGATCTCTTTACTTCCGCCGGCCAGTATATGAGAGAAATGAGGGTTGGCATGATAGTGATATGCGGAAGACGTATCAGGTACAAATGCGGTTTCGCTGGTAATGATATTACCAAAGGTCCGTTCCTTTATTTTTGTACCAACATAAGTACCTTTTTCGTATTGAACCGGCTTATTCACGATCATGTCATAAAGTTAATATATACTGCCATCCGGTGCCAGTCTTTTTATTCTTCTTACAAAAGTATAATCGCCGGTGATTTCATCTTTAAAATTCATTTCTTCATCAAAGATATTTATATCCCGGTAATAGGTGGAAGCCGGCAGGTAACCGATATCCAATCCGCCGCCACCGCAAAT
Organism: Chitinophaga ginsengisegetis; assembly: GCF_900168065.1. Lineage (GTDB taxonomy): Bacteria > Bacteroidota > Bacteroidia > Chitinophagales > Chitinophagaceae > Chitinophaga > Chitinophaga ginsengisegetis. The sequence continues at coordinate 1,801,350 of NZ_FUZZ01000001.1, forward strand.
ATTACAGCCGCCGTCGCCGGCTTTTAAAAACCATTCACTATCCATCATTACTTCATAATGGTAGGGATTATTGGCGATAATGATCCCGAAATGATTGGGGGTATCGAGGAAATAGGGTTCATCACTGTCTTTGTCTGCCGCAAAGTGATGATACTTTTTACTGTAATCGATATTATCGCCCCAGGGATACAGCGTGCGGGAGCCACCGCCACACAGGTATTCCCATTCATCTTCCGTGGGGAATCTGAAACCGGTGGTGGCTATTTCCGTTGTCAATTCATCGTAGGAAGAAGGCTCGTAAAGAAATGCTTTAATATTGCTTCCATTTTTCTCCAAACGGAAACTATCGTTTACAGTATAAATGTATTTTTCTTTTGGCGTATTCCGGAGCTCCTGCAGGGCTTTCTCAAAATAGCTATCTGTTACCAGCCGCTCATCGTCCATTGCCACCGCAAAGTAGCCTGTTGCCCGGATGTTTCGTTCCACTATCATCGGGCTGACAGTAACCGTTCTTACCGGCGATAACCGTTCCCGTATAAAAGTATCTGTTTCACTGGTGCTTTGCTCCAGCAGGCCGGCCATTTTTTGTTTGTTCTCATCTGCCATTGCCCATTTGTCGAGGCCCAGCACGATGGTGTCGCCTGGTACAAAAACAAATTCACTTCCATTATGGTCCAGCACTGCGGTGAAGGTGCTTTGATTGAATTTATTAAATTGTTCAAAAGATTTTATGGTGAAGCCGGGCAGTTGTGTTTCCACCAGGTGTAACAATATTTCTTTTGCGGTATTTTCAGAAAGGTTATTCCAGTTGTTACGGCTGTATATCGGCGTTATATCCATGATCCGGGTTATTACAGCCGGCAAGTTACTGTCGCCAACGATATTACTCAAATAATTTTCGTCGCTATTTTCGCGGCCAGGTCATCCAGGCTGGTGGTTCCGGTATTGCTGAGTATAAGCATGGTTGCGTCTTCTTCCAGGATGTGAAACAACATACTCTGTGCGCCCATTATCCGGCCAGGTCTTTTTACTATGGTATAATTCTTTTTGTTGATCGTGTAGTCTTTGTATACCCATACGCCATAGCCATATTCATCAAGACCGGGAGCGAACATCTCATTTAAAGATGCCTGTTTCAGGAGCTTATGGCCAAAGAGTGCATTTGAGAACAGCAACAGGTCGTTGGCATCGGAGTACATGGCGCCTGCGGCATACCAGTTTTCCATGTATACCGGTAAATCGGGTACCAGTTTTCCCAGGTCATCTCTGATGAAATAAGTATCTGCCAGGCCGGTAATAATATTTTGCTGATACAATAGCCCGGAGTTATTCATGTGCAGGGGCTTTAAGATCTTCTCCGTCAGCACCTGGTCATAGGTTTTATGGTAGATTCTTTCTATAATTTTCCCTAATACAATATAATCCGCGTTGTTGTAGTCGAATACTTTGCCTGGCTCGTTTACAGGTTTATCGCTGCAATAGCGGGTTAAAAGTTCGTCGGTGGTAAAAGGGTGCTGATATACGGGAATGCCATTTTTCAATGCGCTTTCTATTGATTTTACGGTATCAATATTGGGCATTCCTGACGTATGATTTAATAACTGCCGGATGGTTATTTTATTACCGCCTTCTCCTGTATAGTCGGGCAGATAGTCGATAATATGTTTGGTTACATCTATCTTTCCCTCTTCAGCCAGCTGCATGGTAAGCACGGAGGTAAACAACTTTGTGACAGAGGCAATTTTATACTTTGTTGTAATGGTGTTGGGCACTTTAAACGGAAAGTTGGCCAGGCCAAAACTCTTTTGATAAACTATTCCTGATTTCTTCTTAATGATTATTGTCCCGTTAAAATTGCTGTTTTTTGTTATCGAATCAATAATATGGCTGGCACCTGGAAATTGTGCAAACAGGGAATTGAACAATAAAGAGAAGATAAATAGTGATACGAATCGTTTCATTTGGGATAATTTAGCGAAGACATTACATGTATCGCTAATTTATCAATATCTGGTGGCAGAAAAAAATATAAAATATTTACGGTCAACTCACCTCTTCTTTTTTCAGTGGTCTTAATATCAGCCGGAGCGACTGGTCCTTTGTAAAGTAGGCCACCACCCAGTTGTAGAGTGTTTTGAACCGGTTGCCGTAACTAACCAGGAAGGTGAGGTGGATGAAAAGCCAGATAAACCAGGCGATAAAACCTTTGAAGTGGAGTTTGGGTTTGGGAATGTCTGCCACGGCTTTATTGCGGCCTATAATAGCCATATTGCCTTTATCATAATAACGGAACGGTTTGCGGTTTCCGTGCTTTGCGAGCGCCACAAAATTATCTGCCAGGTGGCTGCCCTGTTGTATGGCTACCTGTGCCAGTTGCGGATGCCCGTCGGGAAAAGCGGGATCAGTAGTTTGAATACAGATATCGCCTATGGCAAAAATATCCTTCATTCCTTTTACTTCGTTGAACTCATCCACTATCAGTCTTTTCCCGCGGCCATAGCATTCCGCCGGGATGCCTTCCGTGATGGTAGCCGTTACGCCGGCTGCCCATACCACGGTTTTGGTGGCAATGGTTTCTCCATTGGAAAAAATCACGGTATCATCTACATAATCTTTTACCTGCATACCCAGCTTTATTTCCACGCCCATCCTGATGAGCGCATCGTAGGCATCCAGCTGCGACTGCTCACTCATGGCGGCCAGTACTTTGGAGATACCATCTACCAGGTAAATATGCGATTCATATCCTTTCCCGGCTATTTCGGGATAATCTTTCGGAACAACTTCCCTTTTTAATTCCGCCAGTAAGCCGGATACTTCCACACCGGTAGGACCGCCGCCTACCACCACAATGGTGAGCAGCTTTGTTCTTTCCACCGGATCGGTGGTAAGCGCCGCCTTTTCCATTATCTGCAGGAAGTGGTTGCGGAGTTCCAATGCATCATTCACTGTTTTCACCGGCTTTGCATTCCGCCGCACGCTTTCCATTCCAAAATAATTGGTAGCAGTGCCAAAAGCCAGCACCAGGTAATCGTATTTCAGTTCAGTGGTGGAAAGCACCACCTTTTTTTCTTCCGGTATTACTTTCAGAAATTCCCCGATCACAAAACGGGCATTTTTATTTTTACGCAGCAGTTTCCTGAACGGATAGCTGATATCTGTAGGATCTAAAAAGCCCATGGATACCTGGTACACCAGCGGCGGGAAGTAGTTATAGTTATTACGGTCAACCAGTGTAACGGTATACTCATCGTTACGGGCCAGTTTCCTGACCAGGTTAATGCCTGCAAATCCACCGCCGATAATGACAATATGTTTCATAATATGAACTTTTACCTGTGTTATAAAACAGCCGGACGACCATTTTGTTGCTGTATGGTGAGCAACAACAACCAGGCCACCGGAAAAAATGCAGTAAAAAATACCCCTTCCTTTAATGTTATGGAAAATTCCGGGAGATGATTGTCCCGGCTGCTGCCGCGGAATGCCGGTTCCTGTCCGCTACTCCCTGATTTCATGCGGCTGTAAAATTAATTGTCAATTTGACGATTAATAAATAAAAATTACTATTTTCAACCGGGATACCGGAGCGGGAACACCTGTCCACCCAGCTCCCCATCCATTGGATAAATTTCACGTTATAATCTGTTATATGAAAAAGATATGCCTGTTCATCAGTATCTGCGCGGCCTCCACTGCATGGGCGCAGGTAAAGGACTACCCGGTTAAATCGGTCAACTTCACGGCAGTACAGCTCACAGACAGTTTCTGGCTGCCACGCCTGCGTACAAATCACCTGGTTACCATTCCTGCCTCGTTTGAGCGCTGTGAAAATACAGGCCGGGTAAAGAACTTTGAAATGGCAGCGGCCCATTCGGGTAAGTTCTGTACCACCTTTCCGTTCGACGATACCGACATCTACAAAACAATTGAAGGAGCTTCCTTCTCCCTGAGCCTTTTCCCGGACAAAAAGCTGGACAACTACATCGATTCACTGATCGTTAAAGTTGCCAATGCGCAGGAAAAAGATGGCTACCTGTATACCGCCAGAACCATTAATCCCGCGGCGCCGCATTCATGGGCCGGACCGGAGAGATGGGTAAAGGAACGGGAAGGGAGCCATGAGCTGTACAACGCCGGCCACTTGTATGAGGCCGCTTTTGCACATTATTATGCTACGGGAAAGAAAACGCTGCTGAACATCGCCCTCAAAAATGCCGACCTCGTATGCAGTGTATTCGGCCCGGGAAAAAAGCATGTAGCGCCGGGTCATGAAATTGTGGAAATGGGCCTGGTGAAGCTTTACCGGATCACCGGCAAGCCGGCATACCTGGAAACGGCGAAATTCTTTATTGAAGAACGCGGTCGCTATACCGGCTATGACAGCAACAGCAAAGATCCCTGGAAAAGCGGAACTTACTGGCAGGATGATAAGCCGGTTACCGAACAATATGAAGTAGAAGGACATGCCGTGCGGGCTGGCTACTTATACGCTGCTATGGCCGATGTAGCCGCATTAACCGGCGATAAAAGCCTGCTGCAGGCAGTAGATACCATCTGGCAGAATATGGTTACCTATAAAATGTACGTACAGGGCGGACTGGGCGCCATCCCCTCCGGGGAACGGTTTGGCGACAACTACGAACTGCCCAACACCACCGCTTATAATGAAACCTGTGCGGCCATTGCCGGTGTGTACTGGAATTACCGCATGTTCCTCCTGCACGGGGATGCAAAATATATGGATGTGCTGGAGAAGATGTTATACAACGGGCTCATATCAGGTTTGGGACTTGATGGCAAATCTTTCTTTTACAGCAACGCCATGCAGGTAAAAAATTCCTTTTCACACAAACACCTGGAACCCGAACGTGCCGGCTGGTTTGAATGCTCCTGCTGCCCTACCAATCTTACCCGCCTGATCCCTTCTATTCCCGGTTATGTGTATGCGCAAAAAGATAATAATGTATACGTGAATCTTTTTGTTGCCAGTCGCGCTACTTTGAAAGTATCCGACAACACTGTTTCCATTAACCAGCAAAATCAATACCCCTGGAATGGCGACCTGGTATTTAACATCTCCCCTGCCAAAAAGCCGGTGGCATTTAATTTCCTGGTACGCATTCCCGGATGGGCGCAGAATACAGCCGTTCCTTCCGGTTTATACACCTTTACCGGCAACAATACCCCGCTGCCTGTTATCCGTGTGAACGGTGTGCCTGTTACCTATAATATGGAAAAAGGATACGCTGTGATTGCGCGGACCTGGAAAAAAAATGACCGTGTAGAAGTAGTGTTACCAATGGAAGTAAGAAAGATAAAAGCAAATGAAAAGGTGAAAGACGATGCCGGCAAAGTAGCCCTGCAACGCGGACCTATTGTTTATTGCGGCGAATGGGCCGATAACAATGGCAGCACCAGCAATATCATCATTCCTTCCGATGCTGTTTTCGCTACCGCGTGGCGGCCGGAACTGCTGAATGGCGTAACCGTTATCAGCAGCCAGGTACCGGCAGTACATGTGAGCAACAACGGCCTTACTGTTTCCACCACGCAACAAACATTTACGGCTATTCCTTACTACGCCTGGGCCAACAGGGGCAAGGGAGAAATGATGGTATGGTTTCCGGAGAAGGTAAATGATATTGATCTGCTCACCAGTAAACAGGAAGAAAGGATTATTTCGAAGTAGCTGCCTGTATAATTCTTCTTCTTACATTCGTTTTGTTATGAAGCAGAATAAATACGACGATCCGTTATTTTTTGAGAAGTACAGCCAGATGCCCCGTTCTGTTGGCGGACTGAATGCGGCTGGCGAGTGGTATGTGCTGCGTAGTATGATTCCCGGGTTAAAAGATAAGAAGGTGCTGGACCTGGGTTGCGGTTTTGGCTGGCATTGCCGCTATGCGCGTGAGCAGGGTGCGCAGTTTGTGGTGGGAGTGGATATTTCTGCCAGGATGCTGGAGCGGGCGCGGGCTACTACACATGATACAGCCATCGAATACCGGCAGCAGGCTATTGAAGATATTGATTTTGCAGACGGCTCCTTTGATGTGGTGATTAGCTCCCTGGCACTCCATTATGTAGCGGCTTACGAGGTGGTTTGCCGGAAGGTATTCCGGTGCCTGGCTGCCGGCGGCACTTTTGTGCTTTCTGTAGAGCATCCTGTATTTACGGCGCTTGCGGCGCAGGACTGGTACTACGACGAACAGGGGCAGCGCCTTCACTGGCCGGTGGATAACTATCAGCAGGAAACCCTGCGGCAAACCCGCTTCCTGGATACCGATGTGGTGAAATATCACCGCACCGTAGCCACGTTGCTGAATACATTGATGGATGCCGGCTTCCGTATTACCACTATCGCGGAGCCGCAGCCCACTGCCGAAGTAATAGCGGCCTATCCTGAAATGAAGGATGAAACGCGCAGACCCATCTTTCTTTTGGTAGCGGCAGTGAAACCGGTATAGCCTGTGAATCAACGGGTTCCCTTTCTTCCTAAAATATATTTTTCATTTTATACCAAATGGTATATTTTTGCTGTGTCAAAAGAAAGAGGGATATGAACAAGGCAGAGAAAACAAAACAGTTTATTGTGGAGATGACGGCCCCTGTTTTTAACGAGAAGGGCTATACCGGTACTTCTCTGAATGATATGACGAATGCCACGGGGCTGACCAAAGGAAGTATTTACGGTAATTTCGCCAGTAAAGACGAAGTGGCCCTGGCGTGCTTCGACTACAACCTGAAAAAAGTAAACACCATTATCCGGCAGGAAATGGACAAGAAAACAACCTGCAGGGATAAACTGATGGTGTATGTGCATATATATGAAAACTTCCTGAAACACCCGTTCCCTACCGGCGGATGCCCCATCCTCAATACGGCGGTTGAAGCAGATGACACGCATCCTTTATTGAAACAAAAAGCCGTAGATGCCTTCCTTTCCTGGAAGGACGTTATCATCCACTTAATTGAAAAAGGAAAAGAGGAAGGGGAATTCAGTGAAGATGTAAATGCAGAACAAACCGCTCTCACGATGATCGCCACTATTGAAGGTTGCATCATGATTGCCAAACTAACCGGTAAAATGAATTACCGCAACGCCATTATGCAGTCGGTCGCAAAAATGGTGGACGAACTTTAACTCAAATTTTTTCTTTATAAATATACCGATCGGTATATAAAAACAATACACATGAAAACAACAGGAAATACTGTACTTATCACCGGCGGCAGCGCAGGTATCGGACTGGAAATAGCCAGGCAATTATCCCAACAGGGTAACCAGGTAATTATCACCGGCAGGGACGCCGCCCGCCTGGAAAAGGCCACGCAGCAACTACCGGGTGTAAAAGGCATCGTGAGCGATGTAACCAGCGATAAAGCGGTAGCTCAACTGGTAGCCACCCTGCAGGAGGAATATCCGTCTTTAAATATCCTGATCAACAACGCAGGCCGCGCATTTGCCTATGAGCTGTCGGAAAACGCGAATGCAGCGGGAAAGGCAGTCGAAGAAATGGACACTAACTTCTTCGCCGTGATCCGCCTCACCGAAAAATTATTGCCGTTACTCACCAAACAACCGGAAGCCGCCATTGTAAATGTAACATCTATCGTTGCCTTTGCACCGGGCGCACGGATAGCCACTTACTCAGCCACCAAAGCTGCCCTCCGCTCCTACACCCACTCCATGCGGGTAACGTTTCCCAAGCTGCACATCTTTGAACTGATGCCTCCTTTGGTAAACACCGATTTATCGCAGGACATCGGCGGTAGTAAAGGCATCCCTCCTTCACAGGTTGCCACGGATCTTTTAACTGCACTCGCAAAAAATGACTATGAAATCCGTGTAGGCGATACCGAACAGATTTACCAGTTATCGCTTACCAATCCTGCAGCAGCACTTGCCGCTATGAATAGTAACGGCGAATAAAAAATTTATCTAATAATATACCAAACGGTATATTAAATAACAGCAATGAAACGGACAGTACTGATCCTGGCGGTGATTACAGCTGCTATCATGGAGTTGATAGACACCTCCATTGTAAACGTAGCCTTATCGCATATGAGTGGCAACCTCGGCGCCACGCTGGAAGATACCTCCTGGGTCATTACTGCCTACGCCATTGCCAACGTAATCATCATTCCCATTACCGGCTTCCTCGCCGCGAAACTGGGCCGACGCAATTATTATATCGGCTCCATCATCGCCTTCACCTTCTTTTCGCTGATGTGCGGACAAGCCACCAACATCTGGATGCTGGTGGTATTCCGTTTCCTCCAGGGCATTGGTGGCGGCGCACTGCTGTCGGTATCGCAGGTGATCATCTTTGAACAGTTCCCCAAAGAAAAACAAAATGTGGCCAGCGCACTCTTTGGTGTAGGCGTGTTTATTGGTCCCACGATAGGCCCAACCCTCGGCGGCTACATCACCGAATTTTATTCCTGGCCCTGGATCTTTTACATTAATGTACCGATAGGTATCACCGTGGCAACGCTTTGTTATATACTGCTCAAAGAACCCGGTAATGTGCCACCGGCCAAACGGATCGACTGGACCGGGATCCTGCTCCTCGCCGTTGGCGTGAGCGCATTGCAAACCGTATTGGAAAGAGGGGAAACCGACGACTGGTTTGAAGCGCCCTACATCACCTGGCTTTCTGTAATCGCTACTTTTGCCATCATCGCATTTGTGTGGTGGGAGCTACAGGTCAAAGACCCGGTAGTAAACCTGCGCGTACTGAAAAGCAGGAACCTGAGCATTGCCGCAATATTGACATTTGTTTCCGGCATGGGTATTTTCAGCTCCGTTTTCCTGACGCCGGTATTTGCACAGCGGCTGCTTAATTTCACGCCGCTGCAAACGGGGATGCTCCTGTTGCCCGGCGCGTGTTTAGCCATAGGTGGGCTCATCATCTCTGCACGGCTGCTGCAGCGCGGCGTATCGCCGGTGTTTCTCATTGTAGCAGGGATGGGGTTATTTATTCTTTTCAGCTGGCAGATGTCGGCGCTCAACCAGGACGCCGGCGCGGCCACTATAACTACCTCCCTCATCTGGCGGGGCGTGGGCCTGGCACTGGTAACAGTGCCGCTTACCACCCTGGCCGTGTCATCACTGGCGCCGGCCGATATTCCGCAGGGAGCAGCATTAAATAATATGATGCGGCAACTGGGCGGCTCCTTTGGCATTGCAATGGTGAATACCTATCTCGCCAACCGGAATGCACAACACCGGTCGGATCTTGTAAGCAATCTCACTACCGATAACCCCGCCGTAGCCAACCGGCTAAACAGCTACGCACATTTCTTTCTGAGCAAAGGCGCCACGGCAACCGATGCGCATCATAAAGCCCTGAAGCTGCTGGATAATTCAGTGGTAAAACAAAGCACCCTGCTGAGTTTCAGCGATGCTTTTTTGCTGATAGGTATTATATTTATTGCGGCGCTTCCTTTGCTGTTAATGGCCTCTGCTAAGAAGAAAAAAACGGCCAATGTAGTGGTGATGGATCACTGATATTGTCTTCTTCCCCAAACCGGAATTGCCCACCTGACAGGGTACCACGATTTTTTTGTACTTTGCAAGCTACATCTTTATCGATCACACCTGGTAATCCGTCTATTTTTATAGCTGGATTAACGGAGATAGCGTGATATTTAATTTAAGGGGAACTGGATACACACGGATGAATAATGACACAGTACATGAAACTGCACTTTTCCACCAAATTGCCGGTGGGGATGAATCTGCATTTGAAGCATTATTCCACCTGTATGTGCCTAAGATCAAGCCGGTAATTGCCCGTATTATACAGGTAGAGGGGCCGGAGAAAGACATCATACAGGAAATATTCCTGGGCATATGGCTCAGCCGGGAGAAGCTGACAGAAGTAATGGTTCCCCACAACTGGATCTTCAAAATGGTGTATCACCGCTGCTACAGCTGGTTGCAGAAACAGGGCGTGCGGAATAAAGCCAGCCAGATCATTACCCGTGAAAGCACTGATCACTCCAATCTTACCGAAGAAAATATTGCTTTTTCTGAAACGGCGCTGCTGGTAAAGCAGGCCATCCTTCAATTGCCGCCACAGGCGCAAAAGATCTACCTGCTTAGCCGGGAGAGGGATCTTAAAATTGCAGAAATTGCCAGTGAGCTGCAACTCTCGCCGCAAACCGTTAAAAATTCCCTGGTCCGTTCCCTCAAATCTATCCGGGAATACCTCACCAGCCAGGGTATCATCCTCCCGCTATTCCTGCTGGCATGGGGTGTTTTGTATTTTTCTTAACTTTTTTTTGAAAGACATAGGTACTCTTTGGCTGCTTACGGTACGTATATGCAGGGGACTTTCTGCAACCAGGCAGTTCCCGGCGATATCAACTGAATTCCGAATGCTTTAAAACGAGGCCGTTGTCCACATCAGAAAGACTAACATACTTATTGGAACAGGTACGGCTGCACCGTGCCACCACCGGGGAGTACAGGGAACTGTTGCAACTGATCAGTGAGGATGATTCGGGGGAAATAGTCCGGCAGCTGGATGCATATCATGCCAACTGGCCGCTGGAAGCTGCTGCCAATGCGGATTACGACCGTGCCTACTGGCAGCAGGCCGTAAAAGAAATACTGGATGCCGATAAACTTGTGCAGCAGCCGGCAACGCTGCCTGCCAGGAACCGGATCTATTTTCTGCAACGCTACTGGTGGGCTGCCGCCTGTATCGTTGTTTTAGCAACCGGCGCTTATTACCTCTCAAAACAAACTCCTCCTCCGGCTGTAGTAGCCACTTCACCGGTAAAAGACATTGCGCCGGGCGGCAACAGGGCAATACTCACTCTCTCTGATGGCTCCCGGATACCGCTCGACAGTGCGGGTAACGGCGTATTGGCGCAACAGGGCAATACCCGGATCACCAAACTGAGTAACGGCCAGCTCGCCTACAATGGCACTGGCGGTGCGGAGGATAAGATACTATATAATACTATGAGCACCCCGATGGGTGGACAATACCAGCTTATTTTGCCTGACGGCACCGGCGTATGGCTGAATGCCGCCTCTTCTATCAGCTATCCCACTGCCTTTACCGGCAATGAAAGAAGTGTAACCGTTACCGGTGAAGCGTACTTTGAAGTGGTGAAAAATGATAAGATGCCTTTCCATGTAAAGGCCGGCAATACTACCATCGATGTACTGGGCACACATTTTAACATTAACGCCTATAAAGACGAAGCCACTATCAATACTACATTGGTGCAGGGGGCTGTGCGGGTAAGCGTGCAGCAGCAGCAACAAATGCTGAAGCCCGGACAACAAGCCAGGGTAGCCGCAAAGGGGCAGTCGATCCAGGTGCTGGACCATGCCGACCTGTCAGAAGTGCTGGCCTGGAAAGCAGGGTTCTTTTCTTTCAATGATGCAGATCTTCCTACAGTAATGCGCCAGCTGTCGCGCTGGTACAACGTAGAAGTAACATATGAAGGCAACATTCCTCAACGGGTATTCACCGGGGAAATAGGCCGGAACCTCACCTTATCGCAGGTGTTAAAAGGACTCACAAAAACAAGGATTAAATATAGAATTGAGAATGGTAACCGGATCGTTATCCAACCATAGTTATGAACAATGAAAAATAAGGAACAATGAAAAAATCAAAGCTATTGCCAGCGGCGTTCTATGCGCATTGAATAAAAAACCGGGGCTGAGATTGGCGTCCTACCCCGGCTGCTGTTCAATTTAATCAACAAACAAGTCGGTAAACATTATTTATTAATTCAACCAAACATTGCAAAAGTATGCAACTTAAGGCTATTTGTAATTCCGGTACCCGCAGATATTGGAAATTTGCGGGGCTCTCAACCAAAACTTTGTTAGTTATGAAGCTAACTTCTTTTCTGCTGCTCCTTGCTGCCTTGCAGGTAAGCGCTGAGGGCAGCGCCCAAACGGTGACTTATTCCGCCAAAGCGGTGAGTCTCCAGAAAGTGCTGAACGTGATTAAAGCACAAACGGGCTATGTTTTCTTTTACGATAAAAATGATCTGAAGAACAGCAACCCTGTTTCGGTAGACATAAAAAATGCGTCGCCACAAGCCGCGATGGAAGCAGTATTGCGTCAGCAGCCACTGAGCTTTGAAATCCAGGGCAATACCATCTTCATTACAAAAAACGAAAAAACGGCAGCAGCGCCGGTAGCCGCACCTCCTCCTGCTACCATTACAGGAAAGGTAATAGATGATACCGGGGCACCACTTCCGGGTGTTTCCATCGTTGTAAAAGGCACCCAGAAAGGGGTTGTTTCCGGACCGGATGGCAGCTTCCAGCTGGCAAATGTGCCGGAGAACGCGGTATTGGTAGTAAGCAGTATCGGGTACATCTCCCAGGAAATCAAGGTGGCCGGAAAAACACAGATCAACATCTCAATGGCGCCGGATGTAAGCGCGCTGAAACAGTTTGTGGTAGTGGGTTATGGCACGCAGAAAAAGGCGAACCTCACCGGTTCCGTTACTTCTATCGGTACAGAACAACTTACTAACAGGCCGGTAACAAGCCTGGGTAACGCATTACAGGGTACAATGCCTGGTATTACCGTAACAGCAGCCAAGAGCGGACAACCAGGCAGTGATGCAGGCCAAATCCGTATCCGCGGTATTGGTACACTCAACAATGCCGACCCGGTAATTGTGATAGATGGAGTAGTTACTAACCTGAGTAGTCTTAATAATATTAACCCCGACGATATTGCCACGTTATCGGTACTGAAAGATGCAGCATCTTCTGCTATCTATGGTTCCCGTGCAGCCAACGGCGTTATTCTCATCACCACCAAACAAGGCAGGAAAGGCCCGCCACAGGTTACCTATACCGGCTATGTAGGTAAACAAAAGGCCACCGGCTTACCAGACTTTTTACCTTCCTGGCAGGCAGCCACATTATACAACCAGGCGTTGAGCAATGAAGGAAAAGCAGCCCGCTGGACAGATGCAGAAATCCAGAAGTTCAAAGATGGTTCCGATCCTTTTAAATATCCCAATACCGACTGGCTCGACCTGTTTTACCAGGGCAACGGCCTGCAACAGAATCACTATGTAGGTGTTTCCGGCGGTAGTGATAATACACAATACGCTTTCTCTTTAGGCGTATTTGATCAGAATGGCCTGATTGAAAAAACAAATGCAAAACGTTACACCAGCAGGCTGAACATCACTTCTAACATCAACGATAAAATAAAGATAATCGGCAATATCGCCTTTACTTCTTCCGGCAGAAATGAACCCAGCAACCCTTACACAGGCGATTTTACGCAGCTGGTAAGACAAATCAACCGCATCTCCCCTACCATTCCTTACAAATATGAAAATGGCTACTATGGCTATATTTCAGATGGTAGCCCGATGGCATGGCTGGAAGGAAACAGCCTGAATAAATACAATAACTACGACCTGATAGGTAATGTGGGCGCAGATTGGGAAATTGTGAAAGGACTGCATTTCAAGCCCTCCCTTGCCTATGTGATGAAGATCGCCCATAACAAGAAGTTCATTGCGGATCAGCAGTATTATGATGCCTCCGGTAATAAAACCTTCTACCAGGGACCAAATTACGTAACGGATGAAAATACCTTTGGCAATACTGTTACCCAGCAGGCTTTACTGGACTACACCAAATCCTTCAGTAAACATAACTTCAAAATACTGGGTGGTTACTCCCAGGAGCTGACCAAATTCAGCTTTGATGACGGCTACCGGAAAGGATTCCTGAATAACCAGTTAACCGATGTTAACCTGGGTTCAACCGATGGACAGAAAACCAGCGGCTATTCCTACCAACTGGCACTTCAATCTTATTTTGGCCGGTTAAACTACGACTTCGACGGTAAATACCTGTTTGAAGCAAACCTGCGGTATGATGGTTCCTCCCGTTTTGCTCCCGGCAACAGATGGGGCTTATTCCCATCCTTTTCCGCCGGCTGGAACATAGACAGGGAAGATTTCTTTACACCATTGAAAAAATATGTTTCCAATCTTAAAATAAGAGGTTCGTGGGGACAACTGGGTAACCAGAACGTAATAGGCCCGGATGCTACTAAATACCCCGCAGCTCCTTACTATCCGTGGATCTCTACCATTGACGGAAGCCAGAACTATACTTTTGGTGGTACTGCAGCCGCTATTGCTGCCGGCGTATCGCCTATCAATGGAGCTAATAAAGATATCAAATGGGAAAGCACCACAGAAACAAGCGTGGGTATTGACGCAGGCTTCCTGGATGGAAAATTAAACTTTACCGCAGATTACTTCTATAAACCAACACATGATATCCTCCTTTCAGTACCGGTTGGCGGAGTATATGGTTTGAACGCGCCTGTTCAAAATGCTGGCTCTGTGCTGAACAAAGGTTGGGAATTTTCACTCAGCTACGCGAACAACGCAGGTGATTTCAAGTACAATGCCTCTGTTAACGCAGCCTTTATCAAGAATGAAGTAACCGACCTTCACGGAACAGGTCCGATTATCGACGGCTATACCTTTAGACAGGTAGGCTACCCGATCAACTCCCTTTATGGATACGAAGCAGATGGCATTTTCCAATCGGCCGACGAAGTGTCCAAATCGCCTTATCAATCCAACAGGACTGCTGCCGGCGATCTGAGATATAAAGACAAAGACGGTAACGATACCATTAACAGCGCCGACAAAGTATACCTGGGTAACTATTTCCCGAAAGTAACCTTTGGTGTTAACCTGGGCGGCTCCTGGAAAAATATTGACCTCAATATCTTCCTGCAGGGCGCTGCCGGCGTAAAAACATACATCGATGCCGGTAAACTGGGCAGTGTAAGTTCTTCTGCGGGTAAACCTACTTCTGCTTTACTGGATACCTGGACGCCGGAAAATACTTCCGCTGCTTTGCCACGTATCTGGAATGGCTATACGCAAAACGATCCTGGTGGAACGCCTTCTTCCTTCTGGGTGAAAGACGGATCTTACCTGCGTCTTAAAAACCTGCAGGTGGGTTATACACTTCCCGAAAGAGTAGTGAAAAGGATCGGTATCAACAAAGTACGTTTCTACTACAGCGGACAAAACATCCTCACCTTCGACGGCCTGTATAAATGGATAGATCCTGAAGCATCTATTACGAGCAGTATCTATTACTACCCGCAGGTGAAAGTGCACACGTTTGGCGTAAATGTTAGTTTTTAACGAAAAACAATCAACATCATGAAAAGGAACATCCTCTATATAATTTTATTCTCTGCTGCGCTGCAATCCGCATGCAACAAAGATTTTCTGGACAGACAACCACCATATGCCTACAGTAACGAATCCCTCTGGAAGTCGCAGGGTGACGCCCAGGCTGCGCTGAACGGCTGCTACAAAGACTGGGAAGGCGACTACACCCTGCTCTATATGGACGCTGTGAGCGATAATATGTATAGCCAATACTACTGGGAAGGCTATACGGACTATGGCAATGGCAACATTACGCCTGCCAATACCAGCGCCTCCAAACGCTGGAGCTATACCTCCATCCAGAAATGCAACTGGTTCCTGGAAAACGTTGATAAAACGCAGATGGACGAAACCTTAAAAACACAGTTCAAAAGCGAAGCCCGTTTCCTGAGAGCTTACCAGTACTTTACCCTGACACAGCTTTATGGAGATGTGCCGCTGGCTAAAAATACCGTAACCACTGAAGAAGCGAATACCATTTCCAGAACAGCCGCTACCGAAGTACGCAAATTTGTATTGGATGAACTGGCCGCTATTGCGCCTACCCTGCCGGTAAGCTACAGCGGCAGCGACGTTGGACGTATTACACAAGGTGCTGCGCTTTCCCTGAAAGCCAGGCTGGAATTGTATGATAAAAATTACGCCGCCTGTATCGCCGATTGTAAAAAGATAATGACCCTGGGTTATGAACTCTTTCCAAACTACCAGAACCTGTTCCGTATCCAGAACGAAAACAATAAAGAAGTGATCCTCGATGTACAATACAAAGAGAATGACTATCCCAATGCCGATATCGGCGTAATGCCATCTTCTTCTTTTGGCGGCTGGGGTTCCCTCGATCCTACACAGGCGCTGGTGGATGCTTACGAAATGAAAAACGGCAAACTCATCACAGATCCAACATCCGGCTATTCCGAAAATGATCCGTACAATAACAGGGACCCGCGCTTAACCGCTACCATCGTGTGCCCTGGCCAGTTGTATGAAGGTAAGTACTACAACTCCATTCAAAACACATCCGGCGATTATTATAACGGGGATAACAATTCCAAAACGGCTTATATCCCGAAAAAATTCACGTCTAACCTCTCCGACTATACGGATATGTGGAACACCGGCCTGAATATGATTGTGATCCGCTACGCAGAAATACTGCTCACTTATGCAGAAGCACAAATTGAATCAGGCATTATTGACAATACCGTGTATGATGCGATAGATGCTATCAGAACCCGCGCAGGCATGCCGGCGGTAGACAGAACAGTATATAACACCGTTGATAAAATGCGTACACTGGTAAGACGCGAACGCAGGGTGGAACTGGCACTGGAAGGCTTACGCTGGTACGATGTGCAGCGCTGGAAGATAGGCACTGCCGTTAGATCCGGCACCGTATATGGCGCCCGGCTGGGCACTGTAGACCCTACCAATGGTAAGCTCACCCTCAGCGGGGATCATATCGCCGTAGAGCAGCGCACCTTTGTGGAAAACAGGGATTACCTCTGGCCCGTACCACAGGCAGAAAGGGATATCAACAAAAACCTGACACAAAATCCAGGCTACTAATACAACTGTAACAATCAAACGAAATCCCGCGAGTTGAAAGATGAGCGGGATTTTTTTATGCTCAAAAAGTATTCACATGTATCGTTTCATTACCGGTTTGCTGGTTTGTTTTATGCTTCCTTTCACCTCGTACGCACAGCAAGCCAGGACCGTTCTTAACTTCAATACCCACTGGGCCTTTCAAAGAGGCGATATCACCGGCGCGGAGCAGCTAACATTCAATGATAAAAACTGGTCGGGCGTCAGCATCCCGCACGTAATGCGTATTGAGAAAAAGCATAACGGCGGTAATGCGGTATACCAGGGCATTGGCTGGTACAGGAGATATTTTAAAGTACCGCCCTCCTCCCGTAACAAAAGGATCACCATTTGTTTTGAGGGTGTGCAAACCACTGCTGAAGTATATCTCAACGGTCACAAAATAGCTACCCATACAGGCGGCTATATGGGCTTTGTGGTAGACATCAGCGGGTATGTGAACTTTGAGAAAGATAATGTGCTGGCAGTGAGAGTATCTAATAAAGATAACCCGCAGATCCCACCGGGAAAGCCGCAATCGAAGCTCGACTTCAACTACTTTGGCGGCATCTACAGGAATGTGTCGATGGTGGTTACTGAAAAAGTGTTTATCTCCCATCCGCTGGAAGCCAATAAGGTAGCCGGTGGCGGCGTGTTTATCACCTACCCTGCAGTGAGCAGCGACGCCGCGGCTGTTGCCATAAAAACCAATATCGTGAATGCTACCGGCAAACCGGTACATACCACGCTGAAAACAACGCTGGTAGATACCAGCGATATGCCGGTAGCAACAGCAGCCAGTGAGCAGCATATCCCTGCACAGGCAGATGCGGATATCCGGCAATCGCTTACCGTGAGCGCACCTCATTTATGGCATCCCGATCATCCTTACCTGTATCACCTGGTATCCGTTGTTTATGAAGACAATGCACCGGTGGATAGCCTTATCACGTATACGGGCATACGAAACATTGCCTTTGCTGCCGACGGCTTTTATATCAACGGAACGAAATTATACCTGCGTGGCGCTAACAGGCACCAGGCATACGAATACACCGGCGACGCAGCAACAGATAACCTGCAATACCGCGATGCCCTTCAGCTCAGGAAAGGAGGCTTTAATGCAGTGCGTGCTGCACATTATCCCGCCTCCCCCGCATTCCTGGATGCGTGCGACAAAACAGGCTTGCTGGTGATTGCGTGCGAGCCCGGATGGCAGTTCTTCTCCAAAGATTCCCTGTTTGTTGCAAACACTTACCGCGACATACGCGAGATGATCCGCCGCGACCGCAACCACCCATCCGTTTTCCTGTGGGAAACGTCTCTCAATGAATCGCCTGCCACGGCAGCATGGATGCAGCAGGCTGTGCAAACGGCGCGGGAGGAAATGCCCGGCAACCAGCTGTTTGTAGCCGACGATTTTAATGCACGCAGTAAAGATTATTACAACGTTTCCTATAAAGTAGTCAATGAAGATGGCTCCGATCCTATGCCGTCACGCCCGTTTATTACCCGTGAATGGGGCGATACCTGGATGGCCGATGCGGAAAAAGAAAACAGCCTGCGTGCCAGCAGGATGTACACGGAAAAAGGATTGATCAACCAATGCGTACTGCGGCAAAATGCCTTGAACGGGGAAACGTCTGAAGCACTGGGCGGCTACTGGGATCACGGCGGACTGGATGCCAATTCCAGGATAGGCGGTTACTTTGTGTGGAGCTACAA
Organism: Chitinophaga ginsengisegetis; assembly: GCF_900168065.1. Lineage (GTDB taxonomy): Bacteria > Bacteroidota > Bacteroidia > Chitinophagales > Chitinophagaceae > Chitinophaga > Chitinophaga ginsengisegetis. The sequence continues at coordinate 1,819,884 of NZ_FUZZ01000001.1, forward strand.
CGATTACACCCGCGGCTCCGATCCTATCACCGCTTTCAGCGGCGTTACCGATCTTGACCGCTATGAAAAATTCAGTTACTACCAGCTCCAGGCCATGCAGGATGCGCGCAATCCCGCGTATGGTCCTGTGGTATATATTGGCAGCTACAACAACCAGCCGGCTTTGGATAGCGCGATCATGATATTCTCCAACTGCGACGCCGTACAGCTTTACCGGAACAACAAATTCTGCGGCGAAATAACCAGGGAGCAAAACGCCCGTACCGCACCTTTTGTAGCGGCCAAAGGCGGCAGCCCCTACTTTGTTTTCCACACCGGCAAATACGAGCCCGGGGAACTGAAAGCCATCGGTATCCTGGATGGGAAAGCTACCTGCACGCATATTGTAAAAACACCCGGCGCGCCTCATCACCTCGAAATTGAAATTCCGGCAGATGCTGCGGCTTCTGTTGCCGACGGCTTTTCTATGACGCCTTTTTATGTGAAGGTATGCGACCGCAACGGCACGCTTGTATCCAACGAAACCGCCGGGCAATCCTATACTGTTCAGATCAGCGTATCAGGACAAGGCGCCCTCATAGGCGGAAATATTCCGGCAGCAGGTATTGCTTTGCAGAAAACTGAAGGAGGTATTGCCTACGGTGTTATCCGTCACGCTGCCACTGCAGGAAACATACAGATCAATGTAAAGAGCGCCGGCATGGCTCCCGGCAGCAAGGTGATTAAAACAACCGCATCGCCGTATGAATACGTAAAAGATGGCGCCCACCGCCAATGGATACACGAAGATAAAAAAACGATGGCGGCGTACTATACAGACACCATCCCTGTCAAACAACTCCAGGAGATTAAGCTAACCGGCAAAGCCGGCTTTGTGCAACCTGCGGATGAAGGTTTGCGTGCGGTTATCGACGGCAACACCGCCACAGGATGGGTATCCGGCGCAGGAAGTATTCCTGTAAGCATCACCCTGGATCTGAAAAATGAATACCAGCTGAGCGGCAGCCGCGTGGTGTGGGGAAAAGACAGCGACTGGTACACTTACAGCATTGCCGTATCCACCAATGGCAGCGACTGGGTAAGTGTAAAGAATACAGAACGGGTGTCCGGGCAAAATTATCAGCCGGTGCTTTTCGATCATACAGCCGTGAGGTATGTCCGTTATCTTATTACCGGTATACAGCCTGAAAGCAGCAGGATTGCAGTGAAGGAAATACAGTTATACGGGAAGAGGTAGCTGAAAACAGGTTCATTAAGTGAATTCGCAGGGGTAACGCTTATGGATTTTTTTTATCTTCGTCAGGATATGAACTTCCATTTATGCATAACTCCCATTATAAAAGCATTACTTTATTGCTGCTGTTTAAAACAGGGCTGGTTTTTTCTCAAATAACAAAGGTTCCAAAACCAAAGATCCCGGATGGAACATTTTCTTTCTCCACACCGGAAGACGAAGCGTTTTCCTCCAAAGGCTTAAGTGATATATTTACTTATGTGAGAGAAAACAAAGTAAATATTCACAGCCTTTTAATTGTACGGAATAAGAAGATCGTATTTGATGCCTGTTTTTATCCCTTTCGCTCAGATTTACGGCATGACATAGCATCGTGTACAAAATCAATAACATCCATACTTATTGGCATAGCCATAGATAAAGGCTATATAAAGAATGAAGATCAATTGGTTTCATCATTTTTCCCGGAGATCAAACCAACCGGTAAGGATTTTGAAACATTATCAATCAAAAACCTGCTCACTATGACGTCGGGTTTTGATTGTGGCTTTTCAAATGAAGATAGCCTGTTTAATGAATTATTTCCATCAGGCAATTGGTCTGAATTTATTTTCAATATTCCTTTTGTAGCTAATCCCGGCCAGCAGTTTTCTTATTGCAGTTGCAATTATTACCTGCTGGCTGAAATTATTTACCGGGCAACCGGATCTTCCCCTGAAGATTTTGCTAAAAAATATCTCTTTAATGATTTAGAGATAAAGTCCATTTATTGGTCGAAAAATAAGAATGGTATTAATTACGGTTGGGGAGATCTTGCTCTAAAACCACTTGATCTGGCTAAAATTGGCCAACTATTGTTAGACGGTGGCAAATGGAATAATAAATCTATTGTTTCTGCTAACTGGGTAAAGAAAGCCAGATCAATGAATACGGTGTTTCCAAACGGAAACGGCTACGGCTATGGTTTCTGGATCGAGAAGGATCATTCCTATAATTTGGAAGGCAGGGGTACACAAAGGTTACATATCGATTCCATACACAATGCAATTGTTGTAGTTACGGCAGGAGGACTTGCTGAAGAGGAGAAGGAACGGATTGGTGATATTATTGGTAATTCGCTCCACGATGATAAAAAATTAAAAAGCGATCCGGTAGCCTTTAGTCGCTTTAAGAAAATGGAACTTCAGGCGGCAACAGCAGTGATTGATTCGCCCAGGTACATTTACAACGCTACTGAAAAAGGGAAGTTGTTTAATAAAACGATCATTTTTCCAACAAACAGTTTAGCTATTAAAAGCGCCGTAATTATATGGAATAAAGGGAATCTATCCCTTGTGTTAAAGCAAACAGGGGAACAAACCGTCACCTATCCTGTAGGAACCGGCGCCGCATATAAATTTTACCAGGATGCCGGTTCAGGCCATCTGTATGCGTTAAGAGGATATTGGAAAGCCACAAATGAATTTGAAATCGAGTTTAATATGCTATCAAGGATTAATAAATACCTGATTGATTTTAAAATTGGTGATAATGGAAATGAAGTTTTAATTAAAGAAGGGACCCATAAAATCAATGAAGCTTTTCCGGTGTCGATAATGGATTAAAAAGGTAAAAAGCAGCAGTGTGGTAAATGAGCCGTATCCATCGGACCATTTGCCGGTGGTAGCGGAGATTGTTATAAAATAATGTATTTCAGGCCGCGTAAATCTTAGGGTTTATGCGGCTTTATTGTTTTAAGAATTCTTATTCACTGTTGCTTCTATAATACAATCAATTACCTTTCCCGCGTTACAATTATTAAGCCCTGCGCCCCAGCAGGCATTAAACTCGAGAACAAACCAACCTATTGATTCATTAAAAGCTATGTCAACGACAACGACATTCGGTAGTAAGGTCTTGTGACTATTCATAAAATCTGTCAAAAAAGCTCTTCCTGCTGTTAGGTCAGCAGTGCCTTCATATAAGGCAATATCTTTAATCACACCATCCATAATAAAGGCCCGCGCTTCCGCCTGAATTTCATCTACAACTGATGACACTAAAATCTCTTCATTGTCTGGCAAACCTGTTGTTATCTGTCTGAAATCAGATATGGTCTGAAAAATGCCGGCAGTAAATATTTTCGGGACAACGGGTTTAATAAAAACGGGAAAGTCATTTTCTACAACTTGTCCTACTTGTTTTAACTCAATATGCCGCCTGATCCATTTGTTTTCCAACCGGGCTATTAATGTATCATCCGGAGAAAGAAGGTCAACATTATAAATCTGGGCAAGTACCAACGCAAATGTCTGGTTTCCATAAATTGCGATCGGTTGTTTTGTCAAAACTTCATCCTTCACCCAATATTTCCCCAATCGCCTTATAGTTCCACCGCTATCTGTCCAGGTTGCAAAAATCTGTTCAAATTCATTATCCGTCTTTTCTGGTATCAGCAGTATAGGGAAAATCTTCATGCAGAAATAATTTAAGAAGTTCTGCTAAAAATAAGACAAAATTGTTATCCATATATAATTAGTAACGTTCTACAAATTGACTCATGATAACATTAGAGCAATGTCTTCCTGTTTGCTACGGGGAATAATTTTTGTATAAAAAAACATAAATCCAATCTCTCAAAAAACTCCCCGTTATGACATCATTCACAGACTTCTTCACTGCATATGGTCGTGCCTCCCTGGCAAACGACGCCGAAATTATCGCCAACTGCTATGCAGAAAACTTCATGGCCGCAGGGCCATCAGGAAACATGACTTTTAAGAACGATGAAAAGTTCACGCAATGGCTGGAAGAGATGTTTAAATTTAACCGGAAGATTGGCATGCAGGAAATGAAAGTCATTAAAGTGGAAACATCGCCGATGGGGGAATATTACACCAGGGCGTTGGTGAGGTGGGGAGCTGTTTACTCAAAAAATACAAGTGAGATCATTGAATTTGAGATTACTTACATTTTATATCACGTTAATGATGCACTCAAAATAATCATGTATGTTAGCCATGAAAACGAGGAAGATGTTTTAAAAGAAAAAGGAATCATCCCTTAGCGCGCCGGGAACAATTCAGTATATTGTAAGAAAAAAAATGCGCCCTGTTATATTCAGCCTCCTACTAACCATCATCAGCACCTCACTCTATGCCCAATCGCAGGAAGAAGCGGTGAAAGCCACTATTAACCAGTTGTTCACGGCCATGAATAATTCAGACAGCGTTGCAGTAGCCGCCTGTTTCGCACCGGGAGCAGTATTGCAGTCGGTAGCGGAAACCAAAGCAGGTAAGGATACCATCCGTACTACTACTATCCATGAATTTGCGTCGTTTATAGGCAAGTTGCCGCTCAATGCGGCCGACGAGCGTATCGTGTTTGGCAGCATCCTGATAGATGGCCGGCTGGCTTCCGTATGGACTCCCTACCGCTTCTTTTTCAAAGGGCAGTTCTCCCACTGCGGGGTGGACTCCTTTCAAATGGTGAAGCTCCCCGATGGATGGAAGATCCAGTATCTCATTGATACCAGGCGCAAAGATAATTGCGAGGAAGCAGCTGCCGCCGGGAGATGACATTACTCCCTCCATACTTCCCGCATACTTCTCAGATACTTCTTGGATACTTAGGAGTCGTCTATGCATCGTATTCCCCATACAGTCCCCATACAGTCCCCATACAGTCCCTATACAGTCCCCATACTGTTCCCATACACTCACCATACACTCATGATACACTCTCCATACACTCCCCATACACTATCAATAAAAAGGGCCTGGCATAATCCGGCAAAAAGCGGCAAAAACGGCGGATTTGTTTCCCCACCAACCCAACATGGCATAATTTCGAAGAACTGGTGAATGCAGGTTTCCACATGATCAGTTCAGATACCGGCAAGCTGCCTGCCGTCCGGATATCTGTCCCATGTTTTGAATCGATCAAATAATAACCTACTTTTGCCCCGCTATGGTTCAGGTATGTCCACTCCGGATATGCCTGATTAAAAGGGAACTCGGGTGAAAATCCCGGACAGTCCCGCTGCTGTAAGTCTCATATAATGCTCAGGCATCGCCAATCAGACCACTGTTGAACGTTCAATGGGAAGGTCGCCTGAAGCAGAGATAAGTCAGAATACCTGCCATACGACTGATTTTTTAAGCTTTCGTGGAATGAAGCTTGGGAATAAATTCAATCTGCGGGTATCCCCCGTATCTTGTCTCTTTCCTGATTATTTTTCTTATTGCGAAAGCTGTTGATGGAACATTAACAAGCTTGGGAATGATGCGTTTCAAAACACCGGCGAAAGCCGCCGGGATGTTGCTGCTATTGCTCTGCGGAGTAGTTGCTGCCTTTGCACAACAGGCCGACAGTGTAACATCCAAAGACCTCCGGGAGGTTTCCGTTACAGCGCCGCGCACGGCCAGGGAAGTAAGCCCCGGGCAGAAAATGCAGGCGAAAGAACTGGAGCGGCTGGGCAGTCACTCCGTGGCAGATGCAATCCGCTTTTTCGCCGGGTTGCAGGTAAAGGACTATGGCGGTATCGGCGGACTCAAAACCGTTGATATCCGCAGCATGGGCACCAACCAGGTAGGCGTATTTTATGATGGCATCCAACTGGGTAACGCCCAGAATGGCCAGGTAGACCTGGGCCGGTTTTCGCTGGATAATATGGAAGAAATTGCCCTGTACAACGGGCAGAAAAGTAACATCTTCCAGCCCGCGAAAGACTTTGGCTCCGCCGGCGCCATCTATCTCACTTCTCTCAAACCCAAATTTGCACCCGGAGAAAAAACACATCTCAGAGGCACTATAAAAACCGGTTCTTTTGGCCTGTTCAACCCCTCCCTGCTGTGGCAGCAAAAGATCAGCAGCAAAGTTTCTGCCTCCTTCAGCACCGAATGGATCAATGCAACCGGCAGGTATAAATTTTCTTACCAGAAGCGCGATGAAAACGGACACCTGGTATATGATACCAGCGCTTACCGGAAGAACGGCGATATCAATGCCGTGCGCGTGGAAGGTGGATTCAATGGCCTGCTGAATGGCGGCGAATGGAGCACCAAAGTGTATTACTACCAGTCGGAACGCGGGCTGCCAGGATTCATCGTCAACGGCGTATTCGGGCATGTGGACCGCCAATGGGATCAGAACATCTTTGTGCAATCCAGCTTCCGGAAAGATATCACCAAACGTTACAGCATCCTGCTGAACGGAAAATACGCTTACGACTATACGCGCTTCCTGGCGCCGGATACCGCCCGGCTTTATATCGATAACCACTACCGCCAATATGAAATGTATTTCTCAATGGCGCACCAGTATGCCCTTACCAATTGGTGGACCATCGCGGCTTCCGGCGACTTCCAATGGAACCGCCTGGATGCCGATCTTACCAACTTCAGCTACCCTACCCGTTATACAACGCTGACTGCCGCCGCCACAAATATCAGCTTCAACCGCTTCAGCGCACAGGCCAGCCTGCTGGGTACCTTCGTAAATGAAACGGTAAAGAAAAATGCATCGGCGCCATACCAGCAGAAATTTACACCGGCAGTATTTGTTTCGTGGCAACCCACGCACTCACCGGATTTCCGGCTGCGCGGGTTTTACAAACAGATCTTCCGCATGCCTACTTTTAACGACCTGTATTATACCGAGATCGGCAACCGCTTCCTGAAGCCGGAATTCGCCACACAATACGATGTAGGATTCACCTGGAATAAAACCTTTGCCAACAGCTGGCTCACACAGGCAGGTATTGAAACAAACGCTTATTACAACGAAGTAAATGATAAGATAGTAGCCGTTCCCGGCGCCAGCATGCTCAGCTGGCAAATGGAGAACCTGGGATTTGTAAAAATAAAAGGCGTGGATGTAAAAGCAAAAGCATTGTGGCTTATAAAAAAACAGGTGCAGTTCAGTACACGCCTCACTTACACCTACCAGCGCGCACAGGATTTCACTGATCCGTCCGACAGCTTCTATGGCGATCAGATCGTTTATATTCCCCGTCATAGCGGCTCGCTCATACTGGGCGCCGACTATAAACAATGGGAAGCCAACTACAGCTTCATCTATACCGGGGAAAGATACAACAGCAAGGAAAATAAGTTAAAGAACTACGTGGAACCCTGGTATACCAGCGATCTTTCACTGGGCAAACAATTCAGTTATAAACATACCCGGTTCCATGTAACGGCGCAGGTGAATAACCTCGCCAACCAGTTCTATGAAGTGGTGATCAGCTATCCCATGCCGGGAAGAAATTACCGCTTCATCTTAACCGTGAATATTTAATAAACATGATGAAACAATTAAGGAATGCAGTATGGGTGGCCGCCCTGGCAGCACTGGCCATCACCGGATGCCGGAAGGGAGAAAGGATTGTTCCGCCCGAAGTAACGCCGGTAGATACGGCCACACCCGGATCTCTGCTCAATGGATTCTATCTCCTGAACGAAGGCAATATGGGCAGTAATAAAGCCTCCCTGGATTATTACGATTATACTACGGGCGTCTACAAAAGTAATATCTATGCTACTGCCAATCCTACTGCGGTAAAGGAACTGGGCGATGTAGGCAATGACATAGAAGCATACGGTACAAAGTTGTATGCGGTGATCAACATTTCCAATAAGGTAGAAGTAATGGACGCGGCCAGCACCAAACGGATCAAACAAATCGACATCCTCAACTGCCGCTATATAACTTTCGCCAACGGCAAAGCATATGTTAGTTCTTATGCCGGCCCGGTAGTGGTAGAGCCCAACGCCCCCATCGGTTTTGTGGCAGAAATAGATACGGCTACACTGGAAATTACCCGCAAAGTAATTGTGGGCTATCAACCGGAAGAAATGGCCGTGGTAGGCAACAAGCTGTATGTAGCCAATTCCGGCGGTTACCGCGCACCTGATTACGACCGCACCGTGTCGGTAATAGACCTGAATACTTTTAAAGAGATAAAAAAGATTGACGTGGCTATTAATCTCGACCGTCTCAAGGCCGACAACGATGGCGATATTTATGTGACTTCCCGCGGCGATTATTACAATACACCATCCCGCCTTTTTGTGATAGACACCAAAACAGATGCGGTAAAGAAACAATTTGATATCCCGGTGAGCAACCTGTGTATTTCCGGCGACACCGCTTATGTATACGGCTCTGTTTTCAGCTATAACACCGGTCAATGGACCATCACCTATAACATGGTAAACGTAAAAACAGAAACGGTGTTAAACACAAATTTCATTACCGATGGTACAGATAAATCCATCCGTATGCCTTACGGCGTAGCGGTAAACCCGGCTACCAAAGAAATTCTTGTAACGGATGCGAAGGACTATGTGTCTTCCGGAACCCTTTACTGCTTTGATAAAACGGGCAAAAAGAAATGGTCGGTCACCACGGGTGAAATCCCTGCACACATCGCATTTGTTTTTGCAACCAAATAATCATAACCAACTAAATCTATACAAATGAAAAGTAAATTTCTACTCGCCGCCACGTTCATCGCTGTTATGGTAAGCAGCTGTTCCAAGGATAAAGACGTAACACCGCCCATAGAAGATCCGGAGCCTACCGGTCCTTTCCTGAACAAGGTGACCAAAGTTTTTGAATACTTCCCCGCACCCGGACAATTTACGAATGAACTGCCCGTATGGAAGCAGGGCGATTCTGCCAAACAGATGGCTGATTACGCACTGGCAGCTTTGGGAAAGGAAAACATGATTTCCCTCGGCGGGTTCGGTGGCTATGTGGTAATGGGCTTTGACCATACCATTAAAAATGTACCCGGCGAATATTCCTTCATCGTATTAGGCAATGCTTTCAACCAGTTTGCAGAACCCGGCGTTATCTCCGTTTCTGTAGACGCCAATAAAAACGGCTTACCCGATGATGAATGGTACGAAATTGCCGGTTCGGAATACAACAGTTCCAAAACGGTAAAGAACTACCAGATCACTTACTATAAACCTAACGAAGCAAAAGACAGGGTTACTAATCCGGATGATCCGTATACCAGCGATACAGAGTATATCCGCTGGAAAGACAACCAGGGGCATACCGGTTACCTCTCAAAAAATGTATTTCATGATCAGTCATACTACCCGCAGTGGAAAGGCGACAGCATCACTTTTACCGGTACTAAACTGACAGATCTCAACATCAAAAATACTTCCAGCGATCCGTTCTCTCCTTACTATGTGTCACCCGCTTTCTCCTGGGGTTATGCAGATAACCACGCGAATGATGATAGTGATGCGAAAATAAAACTGGACTGGGCAGTAGATAAAACCGGTAAACCGGTGAAGCTCACCGGGATCAACTTTATAAAAGTACATACGGCTATCCGTGCAGAAGCAGGATGGTTAGGAGAAATTTCCACAGAAGTATTGGGCGTAAAAGATCTTAACCTCGAATAAATATCCGTGAATAATCTAAAGAAGGGGGCGTTTGTTTACAAGCGCCCCCTCTTTCTTTTTTGACTACTTCACGCTTACCGGTAGCTTATCCTCTCCAATGGCCACCAGGCTAAAAGTGCCGGTGATAGCCTTTTCCCGTGAATAGGAATACATCTCTTCAATGTATATTTCTACCAACACTTTAACACTGGTATTGCCTACTTCGGTTATTTTTCCGATCAGTTCCACAATAGTACCCGCCGGAATGGGCCGGTTAAAATCTATTTTCCCGGAAGATACCGTCACCATTTTTTTACGTGCAAAACGGGTAGCCGTAATAAACGCCACTTCATCCATGAGCGACATGGCCGTGCCGCCGAACAACGTATCATAATGGTTGGTAGTACTGGGAAATACGGCTTTAAAGATCCGGGTTTCCGAATGAAGAATTTTTTCTTCTATAGTCATGTTTGTACTGTTTTTCTTTTTTATAAAGATGCTTTTTCGCGCATCACTTCCGCTGCCCGGACCATATTCGACAATGCCACTTTTGTTTCCGGCCACTTACGGGTTTTCAAACCGCAATCAGGGTTTACCCACAGGTTGCGGGCTGGCAGCGTAACAGCGGCTTTCTCCAGCAGTGAAATCATTTCTTCCGCAGACGGCTGACGGGGAGAATGGATGTCGTATACGCCGGGTCCTATCTCGTTAGGATATTTAAAACCGGCAAAGGCATCCAGCAACTCCATCTGCGAACGGGAAGTTTCGATGGTAATCACATCGGCATCCATCGCGGCAATATGCTCAATGATATCATTAAATTCACTGTAACACATGTGCGTATGAATCTGCGTTTCATCCTTTACGCCGCTGGCAGAAATACGGAACGCCTGTACTGCCCATTCCAGGTAGGCTGCGCGGTTTTCTTTACGCAAAGGTAAGCCTTCCCGGATAGCCGGTTCATCTATCTGGATCACTTTAATGCCTGCCTGTTCCAATGCCACTACTTCATCACGGATCGCCCATGCAATCTGGTTGGCGGTGGTGGAACGCGGCTGGTCGTCTCTCACAAAAGACCATTGCAAAATGGTAACAGGCCCGGTGAGCATGCCTTTCATCAGCTTATCGGTATGCGCCTGTGCAAAGCTGCTCCAGCGCACGGTCATGTTTGCCGGGCGACTTACATCTCCAAAAATAACCGGTGGTTTTACACAACGGCTGCCGTAACTCTGTACCCAGCCATTTTTTGTAAACAGGAATCCCTGCAGTTGTTCCCCGAAATATTCCACCATATCATTCCGCTCAAACTCGCCATGCACCAGTACATCCAGGCCAATTTCTTCCTGCCAGCGGATCACTTCTATGGTGGCTTTTTCAATGGCGGCTTCATATTGTTCGGTAGTCAGCTCTCCTTTTTTCAGACGCGCCCTTAACTGCCGGATGTCATCTGTTTGCGGGAACGACCCGATAGTGGTAGTGGGAAACAGCGGAAGCCCAAACTGTTGCTGCTGGATGTTCTGACGTACCGGGAACGTGCTGTTCCTGCGTGCATCTGCAGCGGTAAATGCCGCTACCCGGTCTTTCACCTCCTTGCGGTGAATGAGTGGCGACGTGGCCCTGTTATGAATAGCCGCTTTGTTGGTGTCCAGCAATGCAGTGTTGCCGTTCACGATATCACGCAGGTCTTTCAGCTCCTGCAATTTCTGTTTGGCAAAGGCCATCCAGTTTTTAATTTCGGGAGAAAGGGCTGTTTCGTTATCAAGGTCGCACGGCACATGCAGCAATGAGCAGGAAGGCGCAATGGCAATACGGTCTTTTCCCAACACGCTTACTGCCTTTTGTATCTGCTGTAAAGACCGTGTATAATCATTCTTCCAGATATTCCTGCCATCCACTACGCCCAGCGAGAGGTGTAAAGAAGTATTGGCAATGGCTGTTTCCAGGATATCATCCAGTTGCAACGGGCAACGCACGAGGTCGAGATGCAAGGTTTGCACCGGCAATGCCAGCGCTACCGGCAGGTTCTTTCCATAGCATTCAAAATAAGACGCCAGGAGGATATGCAGTTGCGGGAAGGCCGCGTGAATTTGCGCGTAGGTATCGATAAATACCTGCAGGGCTGCTTCATCCAGGTCCAGCGACAGGCAGGGCTCATCCAGCTGCACTACTTCAGCGCCGGCTTTGGTGAGCTGCGATAGCACCTCCAGGTATACCGGCAGCAGTTTATCAATCAGTGATAAACGGTTGAAGCCAGCCGTTTTCTCTTTTCCGAGTAACAGGAAAGATACAGGACCGAGGATCACCGGCTTGGCAGCATAGTTTTCTTTTTTTGCTTCGAGGAACTGGTCAGTTACTTTGCGGGAGAAGAAATGAAATGTTTGGCCGGCTGTAAATTCAGGAACGATATAGTGATAGTTGGTATCAAACCATTTCGTCATTTCCATTGCGGTGATATCGTCGCCATCGCGCTGGTAGCCGCGCGCCATTGCAAAAAGCAGGTCTGTTTCCCGGATCTTTTTTTCCTGTAAGGTGCGGTAACGCTGTGGTACAGCGCCTACCATCAGGGCAGTGTCCAGCACCTGGTCGTAGAAGGAAAAATCATTGCAGGGAATCCAGTCGATTCCTTTCTGTTGCTGCAATGCCCAGTTTTGTAAACGGATATTACGGGCGGTTGCCTGTAATTCATCGAGGGTAATTTTGCCTGTCCAGTAGCTTTCGCAGGCTTTTTTTAATTCACGCTGGCTACCTATCCTCGGATAGCCTAAGTTGTGGATAATCATTACTGATTGTTTAAAAGGTGATACATGACGTTCACGCTCTTTTATATAGTACAGCAATGTTTTTGAGAAGATATATACGGAAGGAGAAGGCATGGTATACATACAGGAACAAGCGCATGATGTAATCATGCATACGCCTGTTCTCAGTAATTACCGATACCGAAACCTGACACGCTTCAATCCCCGAAAGCATTGTCAAAGTGAAATAAAGGCAGGTCTCCTGGCTTGCTCCGCTGGTAAACGCCTTCCCATTCCTGTCAGGAACAGTGGCATATTATTTACCAGTTGCAGCATTACGCTGCCGGAAGCTTACAGTTGCGGGACAGCCTGTGATTTACACACAGTTCCCTTTTAATCCCGCTTTTCAGCGGGAACCATTATTTGCTTCGATTAGTAATACATAAAGAACCGGGGGCGAAGATAGTAAATCCCCGCAACTATCAAATCCGTTTCGTTTTCTTACAATTTCCTCCCTGGCGGAAAGCCGAGTTTTACATCATAAAAACAAACAGCTATGAAACAGGCAAATATTCTGATCACCGGCGCTACCGGGCACATTGGTACTACACTGGCCAAACATTTATCTGCACAGGGCGCTCCGTTCCGGGCCATGGTGCGGACAACAGACCATCTCGCAAACACGATCGCCGCCTTACCCGGCGCTGAAATAGTAACCGGCGATTTTAACGATGCGAACAGCTTAGCCCTTGCACTGAAAGGTATAGAGCGCGCTTTCCTGCTCACCAATTCATCTGAAGAAGCCGGGAAACTGCAAAGCAATTTTGTAAGCGTTGCTGTTAAAAGCGGGTTGCCACATATCGTAAAGCTTTCCCAGCTGCATGCAGCTGCGCAATCGCCCGTACGTTTTTTACGGTACCATGCTGCGGTAGAAGAAGAGATCCGTTTATCCGGTATGGCCTACACTTTCCTGCGGCCCAATTTATTTATGCAGGGGCTACTGGGCTTCCGCGAAACAATTGCCACGCAAAATAAATTCTTTGCCACCGCCGGCAATGCTTCCATCAGCCTGGTAGACACCCGCGACATAGCCGCCGTTGCGGCAGCGGCCCTCACCACCAGCGGGCATGAAGGCAAAACCTACGATATCACCGGGCCACAACCGCTCACCCATGCAGCGCTGGCCGAAAGCCTGTCGCATGCATTGGGACGCACCATCCGCTACATTAACGTTACCGATGCGGAACTGCTACCCGCCCTCTTGCACGCGGGGTTTCCCACCTGGCAGGCCGAGGGGCTTATTGAAGACTATGCCCATTACGCCCGTGGCGAAGCAGCGGCTGTTTCCACAGCGGTAATGGACGTAACGGGGAAGCCAGCGCGGGATTTCGCGGCCTTTGCCACTGAATATGCGCCCCTGTTTTCCTGACAGCCATGCGGAGGGGGAACACTTCCCCCTCCTTTCCCGCAAAAATTTGCAGAAATTTTCCGCCAATTGCTTACTTTAGTTATCAAATAGAGCATCCAGTGAGCAATGAAGAAGCGGTTCTGCTGCAACGACTGCAGCAAGGGGATACTGAAGCGTATATCACCTTATATGACCAGTATTACCCTTCACTTTACACGTATATTCTCCACTTCATCAATATCCCGGAACTGGCTGAAGATGCACTGCAGGAAGTGTTTATAAAGATCTGGGAGATTAGGGAGCGGATCAACCCTGAATTATCATTCAGTGGTTATCTGTACCGTATTACCCGGAATCATGTATTTAAGCTGATGAAGAAAATCAGCGCCGACGCCGCCCTCCGTTTACAGGTAATGCAGGAACTACAGCAGCAAACGGAAGATGCGGATACCGCTTTATTATGGAAACAATATGAATCTTTACTCCATAAAGCCATTGCACAATTGCCCCCTCAGCGGCAAAAGGTGTTCAGGCTATGCCGCGAAGAGAGCAAAAGCTATGAAGAAGTAGCCGTAGAACTGGGCATCTCCCGTAATACGGTAAAAGAACATATGGTGCTGGCCATGAAAAGCATTAAATTTTTCTTCTATACCAATACCGATGGTATTCTCCCCCTGTTACTGGTTTCAGGGATCCTCCTCGACTCCTCCAAATAATTTTTTTTCTCCCAACCCACCCTACCTTCTTTTTTTGGGATAGTATATATATGCCCACCGAAAGGAACAATGAATATTACCGGTTATTGCTGCAACGCTGGCAACAACGGACTTGTAGTCCGCAGGAAGCCCTTGAGCTGATGGACTATCTGCGGGACGACGCTTCCGGCCGTATGCTGCTGGAGGAAATGCAGGCGGCATTCCGGCAGGTAAAGCCCGATAGCGGCTCCAACTCCCACGAACCCGGCGACCGGGTCAGGAAAGAGCTGTTACAGCATATCCAGGGCGCTCCTGTAATATCCATGCCTCCCTCCAGGAGAAATTTTGGTCCGTTTAAACTTGCGGCCGCGGCAGCCGTGATCATTGGGCTCGCCATCCCGGTTATTTATTATTTCCGGCAGCCAGCCACTCCGGTGGCCGCGGTAGTGAAAAAAACGACGCCGGCAGCAGCAGCGCCTGGTCAGCATAAAGCGGTACTCACCCTGGCCAACGGGGAAAAAATAGTGCTGGACAGCGCCGGGATCCAGCAACTGGCGCAACAGGGCAACAGTGCTATCCACAACCAGGGCGGACAACTGGTATATGTAAAAACAAAGGGCGCCAGCAGCGCTCCCATCTATAATACACTAACTACTGCGGCAGGGGAAACCTATCCGCTGGTATTGGCCGATGGCAGCAGGATATGGCTGAACGCCGCCTCTTCGATCCGCTTCCCGGCTACTTTCGCAGGCGATGAACGCCGCATTGAACTAACCGGCGAAGCTTATTTTGAAATTGCGCATGATGCGCACCGCCCCTTCCGCATCCAGGTAAACCAGATGACCGTGGATGTACTGGGCACCAATTTCAATATCAACTCGTACGCCGACGAAGCTACTATCAATACCACCCTGTTGCAGGGTGCAGTGAAAATAAACAGTATAAAGGGCAGCATACAACTGGCGCCGGGCGAACAATCGCAGGTAAGCCCTAACGGAAATGTAAAAAGAGTAACCGGTGTAAATACCGCAGAAATAATAGCCTGGAAAGAAGGATACTTCCAGTTCGAGAGCACAGATCTTACTACTGTATTGCGGCAATTTTCCCATTGGTACGACGTGGAGATTGTATACGAAGGACACATTAAGCCCAGAAAATTTTTTGGGATGATCAGCCGCAGCAGCAGCCTGGTGAATGTTTTAAAAATGTTGAATGCCAACGATGTTAATTATCGTTTAGAAGGAAAAAAACTGATTGTACAGGGCGATTAACGCCCGCAGGTGAACAATTATATCAACCAGCATGACGGAGCTGTCATGGTAACAGGGATTTATTAAAACAGATAGCACAACCAAACCATTCTCTCAATCAAAACTCAGCACAAGTATGCAATTACGTACTATTGCCAGTTCCCGGTGTAAGCACAACCGGCGTCCAACCAAACATCTAAAGGTCAGTCAGTTCCTGGCCCTGCTATGTTTCGCCACCACGGCACAGGTGAGCGTAGCCAGCAGCCAGAACCAGGTAGTAAGCCTGTCGATGAAAAATGCTACCGCCAAAGAGGTTTTCCGGGAAATCAATAAACAAACCGGCCTCAATATCCTGGCAGATGAAGCCTTGCTGGAAAAAAGCGGCAGGGCCAATATCACGGTAAGCAATATGCCTGTAAATGATGCGTTGAATCTTTTCATGCGTAATCAGCCCCTCACGTACAGTATTGAAGGTGGCGCTATCATTGTAAAAACAAAACCGGCCATACAACCGGCTACTACGCCACCGCCGCCAATTGAAGTACATGGCGTGGTTACCACCGACAAAGGCCAGCCTTTACCCGGTGCCACTGTGACCGTAAAAGGCACCAAACTCGGTACGGTTACCGGCACCGACGGCAGCTTTAAGATCAATGCCAATCCCGGTGAAACACTGGAAATTTCTATGGTGGGCTTTAAAGCCTGGTCCGTAAAGTTTGATGGTAAAACCACCAACTTTAAAGTGACGCTTTCTGAAGAAGTATCTAACCTCACCGACGTAGTAGTTGTGGGTTATGGTACTACCAAAAAGAAAGACCTGACGGGTTCTATCAGCTCCATCTCCAGCGACCAGATGAACCTCGGCGGTGTAACCAGCAACGCCGCACAGGCCATCCAGGGCCGCGCCGCAGGGGTGCAGGTGAGCCAGTCGAACGCAGCGCCGGGCGGACAAACCATTGTGCGCATCCGCGGCGGCAACTCCATCAAATCCACCAACGAACCATTATACGTGGTAGATGGCTTCCCTTCCGAAACCGGAAAGGACATCAACCCGAATGATATCGACGATATACAGATCCTGAAAGATGCGTCTTCCACCGCCATCTACGGCGCCCGCGGCGCCAACGGCGTAGTGATGATCACCACCAAGAGAGGTAAAAGCGGCAGGGCAGCCATTCAGTACGATGGCTACTACGGTACGCAAAGGATCATCAAAGAATACGATAAAATGAATGGCCTGGAAAATATGCAGGTCACCAACGCCAAAGCCATTGAAAAAGGACAACCTGCATTCTATACCGCTGCCGACCTGGCCAGCGGCCGGGATAACGACTGGTTTAAATTAACCACCCGACCCGGAATGGTGCAAAGCCATAACCTCAGCGTAAGCGGCGGTACAGCGGAAGACAGGGTAGCCTTATCAGGCAGCTACTTCAAACAGGACGGTGCATTAAAAAATACTTCTTTTGAAAGGTATTCTGTAAGACTCAATTACGATAAGCAATTCGCAGCACGGTTTAAAACAGGAGCCAGCGTATACGCCTCACACGCTTATACCAATTTCAAAACCTATGATGGTAACATCGTTCCCTCTAACGTAATGTATGGCGTACTCACCGCTTCACCGGCCATCCCCGTGTATAATGAAGATGGCTCCTACGCCCGTTTCAAAGGAAGGGATAACCCGCTGGCATGGTTAATGGCGCCTACCAACGACCGGTTTGAAAACAAGGTGAATATTAACGTATATGCGGACTACCAGATCATGGACGGCCTTAACTTCCGCGTGAACGGTGGTAGCGAGTATACCACTACCAAAGAAGGCACCTATCTGCCACGCGACCTGGTAGACGGTGAAAAAGTACAGGGTAAAGCCAGCTTAAATGACCTGGCCGTTACGCGTAACCTGGTGGAAGCCTACTTCACTTACAGGAAAGTGTTTAACACCATTCACTCCCTCAACGTAGTAGCAGGGGTGTCTTATCAATCTGATAAATACGAAAAACATTATTCACTGGTGCAGAAATTCAGTACAGACGCATTCCTGTACAAAAACCTGGAAGCGGGTACAGAGCGGTTATCCAGCATCAGTAACCTGATCCCCTCCAAGATGGCATCCGCCTATGGAAGGTTAAACTATTCCCTGAAAGATAAATACCTGGCTACTGTTACCGTACGCCGGGATGGTTCTTCGAAGTTTGGTGGCAACACACGTTTTGGTATTTTCCCATCTGGCTCCCTGGCCTGGAGAGCAGGCGAAGAAGAATTTATCAAAAACCTGAATATCTTTTCCAACCTGAAAGTAAGAGGAGGTTATGGTGTTACCGGTAACGACAGGATCGGTGACTACATTTACATGCCAACGTTTGGTCCTACCAATGTGTCGCTTGGAGCAGGCAGCGATAGTTACGGTGGAATTGTTGCCACCCGTTTAGCGAATGCCGATCTGCAATGGGAAAGCACCGCGCAACTGGACCTCGGTATAGACATGGGCTTTTTCAACAACCGCGTTTCCGCTACCATCGATTACTACCGGAAAAAAACCAACAGGCTGATCTTTGACATGCCTATCGGCGACTGGAATGGTTTTGCAGTACAAACGGTAAATGCCGGCAGCATTGAAAATAAAGGAGTAGAATTATCAGTTACTACAGAAAACATCATCAATCACGCATTCACCTGGAACACCACGGTGAACATCGCTTATAATAAACAAAACTGCCTCGACCTGGGTGGCCGCCCGTATATAATTACACAAACCGCTAACCTGTATGGCGGCCGTGGTATGGACTTTACCAAACTGGAGCCGGGAAGGGAATTAAGTACTTTCTATGGTTACATTTATGATGGCGTAATAAAAACCGGTGAAGCGCATCCTACGCAACCAAATTCAAAAGCAGGCGATCCAAAATTCAAGGATATCAGTGGTCCCGGTGGTAAGCCGGACGGCATCATTGATGCCAACGACCGTACCTATCTCGGCAATGCCAACCCGCATTATATCTATGGTATCAATAACAACTTTGCCTATAAAGGTTTTGAACTGAACATCTTCCTGCAGGGCGCACTGGACTACAGCCTGTATAACGGTACCGGTCTTGTACTGGAATCCGGTCCGGGTAAAGCGGCGCTGAACCGGTGGACTACCAACAACGAAAACACCGATATTCCAAGAGATGGATACGCTATTGCTTACGGCGGCATGATGAACTCCCGCTTTGTGGAAAACGCATCTTACCTCCGTTGTAAAATGCTGATGCTCGGTTATAATATCCCGGTAGCCAAAACTTTCCTGAAAAGCCTGAGAGGCATTAAAGTATATGGCTCCGTACAAAACTTATTCACGATTACTAAATATACAGGATCGGACCCTGAGGTAAACAGCAATCTCAATAGCAGCGGCAGCAACGCCAATCTTTCATCAGGATTGGATTATACCGCTTTCCCTGCTTACCGCACCTTTACCGCGGGTCTTAAATTGAATTTTTAACCTGTAAATTCCGGAACAAATGAAATACGCATATATCGCATTAGCCACCTTGCTGCTCGGCGCCAGTTCGTGCAAAAAAGAGGTGGAACCCAAAGTATACAGTTATCTCACAGACGCCAACGCCTTCCTCACCTTGAGTGACGCCAAAGCTGCTGTGAACGGTGTTTATTCAAGACTCAAACAACCCAGCGGCAGATCGGATGCATGGATGTATTATGCCGGTTTCCAGGTAACCATTTCAGATTTAACTACCGATGTAGGTCACGCCAGCTCCGGCGGGGATGTGGGCCTGATGTCTGATTGCCAGTGGGCGCCCGCCAATACCTATCTTGCCTTTGCCTGGCAGCATCAGTACAAACTGGTGGCGGATGCCAACATATCTTTGTACTATATTCCTAAAATGAGCAGCATCACCGATGCACAAAAAGACCAGTTCACCGCGGAACTCCGTTTCCTGCGCGCACTGGGATATGTAGATCTCACAGACGCTTTCGGACCGGTAATAGTAGTAACGGAAGAAACAGTAGCAAAGAATGTGGCCCAGCCGGATTATGAAGCATCATTGCCTACCACACCGGTAGCAGAGATCAATAAAATGATCATCAGCGACCTGGAATTTGCGGCAGCCCATCTTCCTGTCAACTATTTAAACAACGCCATCTACAGCTCCAACGATATTGGCCGTGCCACCAAAGGCGCCGCCATGTCTTTACTCTGCAAACTGTACATGCGTGAACATGAATGGCAGAAAGCACTGGACCTTACCACTGAAATCATGAAGCTCGGTTACGGACTGTATCCAAGCTACGCAGGGTTATTTGCAGAGAAAAACAAATGGTGCCAGGAAAGTATTTTCAGCGCGCTCGCCGATCCGTTGGTAGATGCCGTGGAAATCATGAACCACTTCGGCCCAATCAACAATCCGCAGGTAACCGACAGATGGCAGTATTTCGCTTTAACCTGGTACTTCTGGAATACTTTTGCAGCGAACGACGACCGTAAAAAGATGTTCTATTCTGACTATATCGGTACCGATGGTTTGCATTACATGCAGGCGCCTCCGGGACAAACCAATCCACCGGATGGTTACTACTACATGCCGGATGTAGCCACCACCAAGTTTGCCGATCCTAATGGTTCTACTACTTATTACGATGGTCACGTATTCCCGATACTCCGCTATGCAGATATCCTGCTGTGCAGAGCTGAAGCGCTGAATGAGCTGAATGGCCCCAACAGCGAATCTATCGGGCTGATTAACCAGGTGAAAGACCGCTCCCATGCTACCAACCTGGGCGCTGCCGGCACCTTCACCAAAGAAAGTTTGCGCGATGCTATTCTGCAGGAACGCGGCTGGGAATTTTTCTTTGAATGCAAACGCAGACAAGACCTGATCCGCATGGGTAAATACGAAAGCATGGTAAACACTTACCTCACCGCCGTAGGAAAAACCCCTACCATCAACCTGGCACGGGATAAATATTTCTCTTATCCACAGGCGCAAACAGATCTTAATAAAAATCTCAGCAACAGTGGCCGCCGTCAATAACCGGCATTACTGTCTTTCTAAATTATTCAATACTGCAAATGATTAAATTGAATAAAATACAACGCCTGCTGCCATTGCTATCAATGGCAGCAGCGTTGTTGCTGTTTGCACCCGGCTGTATGAATAGTGGCGGCAACGATATTGTTTCCATTACACTCAACCCGCAGGGACAAAATGCCATCAAGGTAAAAACGGATATCCTGTGTACCGACACCGTAGACGCAGCAGTGGAATACTGGCCAAAAGAACAGGCACAACAACACACCACTACCCCACTGTCCAAACACCGGATCAATCACACGATAGTACTTACCAACCTGCTGCCGGGAAAAGCATACGAATACCGTATCTTAACCGGTCATGGTAAAGATCTTTATCCCAGCAAAACCTATACTTTCAACACTTCCGGTTTCCCGGTATGGATGAAAGATATGTTCAGCGTGGTATGCCCCGACAGCTCCGTGTTACCGGCTACCTTCAGGAAGGGCTATGTAATGCTTACCCGCCGCGAAGATCCGGGTGTGCTTTTCCTGCTCAACGCAAAAGGCGATGTTACCTGGTACCACCAGGTAAGCGGCACCGGTTTTAAAGTAGCTAAGTTTACGGACAACAACACCTTCCTCACCCTGCTGGGCGGCCCCGGCTACGAAACCAGTTACGGCGACCAGATCCTGGAGCTGTCACTTTCCGGCGATACGCTGGCCAATCTCAAAAAAGGACAACAGGATTTCAAACAAACCATCCATCACGAAATACTGCTGAATCCCAACAATGAGTTTGTAACGCTTTGCGTGGAAGAAAGAATCTGTGACCTGAGCAGTAAAGGCGGCAGTAAACAGGATACCGTAAAAGGCGATGGCATCCTGGTGCTGAACAGGCAAGGCAAACAGGTATGGAAATGGACAGTATTTGATGCACTGAATCCGCTGGACGATAAAAACATCTTAAAAGAAAAACAAGACTGGATGCACGCCAACTGCATCGCGTTTGATAAAGATGGTAACTACCTCATCTCTTTTTATAACAACGGGCAGATATGGAAGATAGATGCCCGCACCGGTAAGCGCCTCTGGACATTCGGGAAAAACGGCGACTTTGACATGCCGGCGGAAGCGCTGTTTGACCAGGCGCACGGCCTGCATATCAATGAACACGGTGAACTGATGTTCTTCGACAACGGGGTGAGTAAAAAAACATCGAGAACGCTTTCCTTTAAACTGGATGAAAACACAAAACAGGCGCAGCTTCGCATCAATACCCTGCTGCCGCGGGAAAATTATAATGAGAGAATGGGAAGCAGTTATTTAGTGGGAGACACTACCCTGCTGCAATGCGCTACGAAAAGAAATACGGTGATCCTAACCAACTTCCAGGGAAGGTTTCTCTGGCTGCTGAGAACAGGCATGTCGTCTTACAGGGCGTCTTTTATCCCGGCGGAAAGACTGGCCCCTTACATCATTCAGCCAGGCTATTAACAATAATTGTGTACTTAAAAAAACTATACATGAAACGCTTAATTGTGATTTGCGTGATTGGTTGCTGGGGGATAATAGCCATCATATCTTCCTGCGGAGCGCCGGTAACAGGAGAAACAAAAACAACCGCAGCTGCAATACCTGAAACCGAAACATACATCAACATCGATACCACCCTTATACCCAATGATAAATTTGGCGAGTCCGTGAAGTATGGCCGGGAACTGATGCTCAACACCGCCCGTTACATCGGGCCGGATGGCAGCGCCGGGAAATATCTTGGTAATAAAATGAACTGTACCAACTGTCACCAGGATGCGGGTACCAAAGCATTTTCCTTTAACCTGATGTCGTCGCACGATAACTACCCGCAATACCGCGGCAGGGAGGGCAAAGTGCTTACACTGGCAGAAAGGGTGAACAACTGCGTGATGCGTCCGCACAACGGCAAGCCGCTGCCGCTGGACAGTAAAGAGATGGTAGCGTTTCTTTCTTACTTTAAATGGATCAGCACATTTGTTCCAAAAAACAAACCTTTCAAAGGCGCCAAAAACCTGCACGTTACCTTCCCTGATATTGCTGCCAATCCTGAAAACGGACAGGTGCTTTATCAAACCAACTGCGCCCGCTGTCATGGTCAGAACGGAGAGGGACAATGGAACACAGACAAAAGCACTTACGTATATCCGCCACTGTGGGGCAATACTGCCTATCAACCCGGTTCCAGTATGCACCGCGTTATTAAACAGGCGGAATGGCTGAAAAACAATATGCCTTACGATAAAGTAACACCTGGCAAACCATTCCTCTCCGATAAAGAAGCGATGGACATTGCCGCATTTGTAAACAACGACAAGATCCACACCAGGCCCAATCCAAAAAGCTTTGATTATCCGCATATCGCGGAAAAAGCAATTGACTACGACCACGGTCCTTTTGCAGATACGTTCTCTGTAGCACAACACAAATTCGGGCCTTATCAACCCATTATCGACTACTGGAAAGCGAAGGGGTTAAAGCCAATTTATTAATGGTCATGCAGATGTTGTCTTTCTCAGGATTAACCTGATTATACTGATTTAGGGATTTGATCACTTTTGATTTTAAATGATTTTGGGAGATATAAGCGAATACCTGCTTATATCTCCCAAAATCATTTAAAATCATTTATAAAATCAAAAAAGTAAAATCAAAGTAATCAGTATAATCAGGTTAATCCTGAGAAAGACAACATCCGCTCTACCAACCCGGATTCTGCACCAGTTTCTTATTCCTGTCTATTTCAGATTGCGGTATTGGAAACAGGTAATGTTTTTTCTGGAAGATCCTTGTTTCGAATACTGTTTTCTTGTAGAAAGAAAGATCCGTTAAACTGGTACCTGCATCTACGTCCATTCCATAAAATGGTCCGCCATCGGTTTGTTCTGCAATTTTCCAGCGGCGGGTATCGAAGTAACGATGGCATTCGAAAGCCAGTTCCACCCTGCGTTCGCGGCGGATGCGTTCCCGCATTTCTGTTTGCGAAAGGCCGCCGGGCAAAGCAGGAATACCTGCGCGGTCGCGGATAAGGTTTATATATTTCAGGATATCTGCGTTTCCGGGTTCAGCTTCATTCAGGGCTTCCGCATAGCTGAGATACATTTCAGCCAAACGGAACAGCACAAACGGACGGTATACATAACGGCCCAACCGGGGATACGTATCCGGGTGATAGTTTTTGCGGACGAGATAACCCGTGCGGGAATAATCGTACGTCCCTCTTTTCCCGGTGTTGCCGGTATTAAACAGTTCTACTTTCTTCTCTCCTTCACTTTTATTAAACCAGGTCATGCCGTTGTAGGTAATGCACACATAAAAGCGCGGCTCCCTTCCTACATACATATTGTAAGTGCCGGCAGTGGTGTAGCGTGTATCCGCAGTGGAGAAGCCCGAAGACACATACCCCGAGCCGGTTTCATCGATAGCTTTTCCATTCTCCATAAAAAAGGCATCCACCATTTGCTGGGTGGCCGCAACACCGCTCCAGCCGCCGGCAAAACGTGGGGAGCAATGTACTTCCCATTGGTCCACGCCGTTACCTGCCCGCGCAAAAATCACCTCTTTATTCCACGGCGACATGATGGCATCGCGGCAGGAGGCAAACGGATCATAGGCGCCGCTGGCATCATTTACCCGGTATAGCTGAAACAGGTTCAGGTCGATGACGGCTTTGGCCGCATCCGCTGCTTTTTTCCATTTATTCACATCGTAGGTAGTGCTGACAAGCGGCTGCCCATCCTGGTTGGTAAAGCTGGCATAGTCTGCGTTGCCATTGAACTGCGGACTGGCAGCATACAGCAGCATCCTGGCCTTTACGGCCATTGCCACGGGTTTGGTGATGCGACCATACTCCAGTTCATCGGATTGCTGCAGCGGCAGGTCCTGCGCTGCACGGTCCAGTTCAGCCGCTACAAAATTCACGCATTCGTCGTAGCTGCTGCGGGGAATTTGTGTTTGCTCAAAAGGAACGTCCGGTAATAAAGCGCTTTCACCGAGCAATGGAACAGGGCCGTATTGGCGCAGTAATCCGAAATAAAGATAAGCGCGCAGAAAGCGGGCTTCCGCTTTATAGCGTTTTATGATATCTGCGCCGCCGGGCTGGTTAAGTATTTCCTGACACTTATCGGCGTTCTCCATAAAATAGGTAGCAGAACGGATGCCTTTATAATTATCTATCCAGAAATCAAAGAACCCGGAAGTAGGATCCCAGCTCCCGATGTTCATGAAATAGGAGTTGTAGCCGCTCCTCGCCCAGGTCATGTCTGCCTCATCGGAGGCGCCTGTCCACGGGTTACTTTGCCACTGGTTGCTTTCATCTCTCACATAGGAATATACATTGGCAAGATATTCTTCTGTAGTTCTTTTTCTGGAAAAAATTTCTTCGATGGTAATACGGTCATCCGGCACCTGGTCGAGGAAACCCTTTTTACAACCGGCCGCTATCACGAGGATCACCGCCAGCAAAGTATATTTTACAATCATGTTTTTCATCCCTTTAGATTTTAGCTTTAAAACTGAAATGATGCGCCTACGTTATAGGTGGTGAGCTGCGGATATTTAGTACCACGGCCTTCGCCCAGCTCTACGTCCCACAACTGAAAAGGACTGAAGGTGACCAGGTTATACCCCATCACATAAATGCGGGAACGCTGTACCCCTACCCGTTTCAGCCACTGCGGCGGAAGGGTGTAGCTGATCTCTGCATTTTTCAGTCGCAGGTAGCGCCCATTCTTTACCCACCAGGTGCTGGACTTATAATTATCATTCACATCGCCAAACGACAGGCGCGGATAAAACGCATGGGGATTAGGATTTTCGGGCGTCCACCTGTCGGTGATCACATCCATCAGGTTACCGCGGGTACCGCCCTGCTGGAAGGGTACAAAACCTTCTCCGTAGGCATAGATATCCACATTGGAAATACCCTGGAAAAATAAACCAATGGAGAAGTTTTTATAGGCGGCATTTACACCAAAGCCATATACAATTTCAGGAACGGAACCATACCCGATGGCCGATTGATCGTAGGCATTAATGACACCATCTCCATTGATATCTTTAAACTTCAGGTCGCCGGGACGTACATTACCGTTCTGCACCGGGCTCCGGAGGATCTCTGCAGAATCAGCGAACAGTCCTTCAGCGATGTAGCCAAAACGCTGACCAATCTTTTGTCCTTTTCTTTCCAGGTAGGGATAGGCCCAGGCAGGCAAATCGTCATCTATTACTTTGTTACGGTTGTAGGTGAAGTTGCCTTTAAGATTGAGTTGTACGGCGCCGATTTTATGGTTGTAATCTATCGAGATGTCGATGCCTTTGTTTTCTGTTTTGCCGAGGTTGCCATAAGGATTGCTGCGCAGCCCTATCAAAGCGGGTATGGAAGAGCGGCGCAGGAAAATGTTTTTCCTGTTCTCTTTAAAAACATCTACCTGGATATTCAGCTTGTCCCTGAACGTGGTGATTTCCATCCCGAGATTTGTTTTCTTCGCGGTTTCCCAGGTTACGTCGGAAGCATATTCACCGATATCATATCCGTTAAACGTATTGTTGCGGTCTTTTCCGAAGGTATACCCGGTGGTAGATGCCACAATAGGGATATAGGCGAAACGGCGGATGTTATCGCCATCGAGGATTTCCCCGTTACCTACCAGTCCGTAGGAGAAGCGGAACTTTAAGAACTGGATAGTGTTGGTGATGGGTCTGAAAAAGTTTTCGCCGGATACTACCCAGCCCAAACCGGCGGAGGGAAAAAATCCATATCGCCTGTTGGGGGAAAATGTTTCAGAGCCATTATAACCAAAGTTCACTTCCGCGAGGTATTTGTCGCTCCAGGAGTAAGTACCCCTTCCTGCCAGGCCGCGCTGCCGGCGTGGAATAGAGCCAATAAAATCATCTTTGAAAGCGTCTATTTTATCGCTCTGGTTATACAGCAATAATCCGCCTACGCGGTGTTTGCCAAATGTATTGTCGTAGTTAAGGGCGGTTTCAGTATAGAACTGGCGGTTACCGCCGTTGCTCCGGGCGTAAGACAAATAGTTGGTCCCGATACGGGTTTGTTCAAATATAAGTTTACCGTCTGCATCCCTGCCGGTGGCAATCCAGTTATCTACTGTTTTGGTGCGGGCCATTTTATGCAGGTTATAGCTATCGAAAGAAAACATGGTGGTAAACGACAGTCCTTTCACGAGAAAACCGAGATCCTGCCGGAGGCGGATATTTGAAAAGATCTGGTTCCGGAACTCGGTGGCGTAGCCGGTTTGGGTGAGCAGGTCGTAGGGATTGGTTACGTCGCCGGTCCGTTGTCCGCCGATGCGGCCATCCGAATATTTGGGAGGATGCACGATTGGCGGCAGTTTGATGGCGGCATCAAAAATAGCGTCGGTACCTGTGCCGGGATAGTTACCATTGCCGATATAACCCTGCACGCCAAATTCGAGGCGGGTGGTTTTTGTCACCTTCATGTTCAGGTTGGAAGTGAAGTTATACCTGGTAAATTTTATGTCAGAATTATATTTGGCGAGATCATCTCTCTTAAACAATCCTATTTCATCATAATAAGAAACGGACACGTAGTAGCTGGTAACATCTGTGCCACCGCGCATATTCAGGTTGGCGCGTTTATTACTGCCATTCTTTCTGAAAATTTCATCTATCCAGTTCACGTTGGGATACAGCTCCGGATCTTCTCCGGTGGCGGTTTTCCGGATCGCTTCTTCCGAATACTGGGCAGTGCCTCCGCGGGTGGTGGTGGCCTCATTCGCCATTTTCATATAGGTTACGCCATCGGCATAATGAGGCAGGCGGGTGAATTGGGTGATGCCTTTGTTGAGGTCGGCGTTGATCTGTGTTTTTTGTGCTTTACCCCCTTTGGTGGTGATCACGATAACGCCGTTGGCGCCTCTTACGCCGTATACAGCTGTGGCGGAGGCATCTTTGAGGATATTAAAGCTCTCAATATCTTCGGGGTCAATATTGGAGAAAGGCCGTTCAACGCCGTCTACCAGCACCAGTGGACGGCTGTCTGTAAAAGTGGAGATGCCGCGGATCCATATCTGGGCATCGTCGTAACCCGGCTCGCCGCTGCGTTGTACACCGATGATACCGGCGAGGCGGCCTGCCAGCAGGGTGCTGAGGTTGCGGACCGGCTGTTTGAGTTCTTCTATTTTAATGCCTGTTTGCGCGCCGATCAAACTTATTTTCCGTTGCTTGCCATAGCCTATTATCACTACTTCATTGAGTCCTCCTTCTTCTGCTTCCATCGTGATTTCCATTTCCAGGCGGTTGCGTACCGGCTGCAGCTGTTTCTTATAGCCGATGAAAGAAAACTCCAGGGTGTCCAGTGGTTCTGCGTCGATCGCATAATGGCCGGCAGCGTTGGTGATGATACCTTTGCCTGTGCGGCTGATTTTCACCGTTACTCCCGGCAACGGGTTACCGATACCATCTTTTACATTTCCGGAGATGACGACTGCCGGTTTCCGCGGTAGCTCCGTGATTTGCGCAGCGGGTGCATCTTTTTCTGATGCCGCTACAATGAGATACTGTTTATTATTGAGTTTACTACATCGCAGCTGGTGACTGGTCAATATTTTATCGATGGCTGTTATCAGCGGGGCTGCTTCCAGCTTCAGCAGTTGGCGGGGAAAGGTGATCCCTTCTATTTGCTGATCGTTGTAAATAAACAGGATACCTTTTACCCTGTATATCTCCTCCAGCGCAACTTTTAGTGTTAGCTGCGTATCGCGTGAAACTTTTTCGTTTACCGGCGTATAGGCGTTATGGTTATAACCATTACCGGCAAAGTTTTGCCGTAAGCCGTCGTCCGCGGCAAACACGTTGGTAGTCAGGCATAGCAGTGCCAGTCCCCACGTAAGTGGAAGCAAATTCTTCATAACGGGATTTGATTTATCTGATTTTAATTTTGGTTTTCCTTTTCAGTACACTGTTCCTGCCGGCAGGCTCATTCATTATCGCTCGATCTGTTTATTTTGGTTGAATAATTATTTGTTGTCCATCTTTTATTATCTCTACGTGCATAATAATTGAAATGGCTTTATGGAGACTGGCCTCATCACTAATCGCCATATGTCCGCTCATACTGCGTTGCTGCAATACTTCCGGCTGCCTTACCGTTACCTGGTAGCCATATACCACCTGCAGGATTTCCGCGATTTCGGACATCGTGGTATTATTAAAGTCGAAGTAGCCGGCTTTCATCATCCGGTAGTAGCTGCCATGCACTACCTGTTTGCTGCTTTTTCCATTTTCAAAGAAAACGCCTTCATCGGGTTTCAGCGTCCATTCTTTTCCCGGCAGCACCGCTTTTACCATACCATCGCTCACCGCTGCGGCGGCGGTGGCAGCGCCGCTGTTGGCAATGAAAGAGGTACCCAGTACTATGATGTCCATCTGCTGCATCTTTACGGTGAAAGGATGCTCCGTGTGTTTATTTACTTCAAAAAAAGCGGTTCCTTTCAGCGTCACTTTTCTTTCTTTTTCCCAGCCGGGGGCATAGCTTAGCTCACTGCCTTTCAGTAACCATACCTGGCTGCTGTCCGGCAGCATCACTACTTTGGGAGCGGCATCCTTATTAAGGATGGTTACCAGGGCGGGACGCGCGGGGAGCCAGGTGTATAATATGGCGGCGGCCAGGATCATCAATACGGCTACTGCTGCGGCCACCCGGTACCACGGGTATAATACTTTTGCGGTGGCTGGCGCTGCTGCTAACCGGGCGGATACCTGTTGCCAGCGTTGTTCTGTTTCTGCGGCGGTTACGCCGGGTGCGGCGGCATAGTCCAGGATATCCTTTACCTGGAAATACAGCTGTTTATGTTGTTCATTTTGATGCAGCCAATCCATTACCTGTTCCTTTTCACGGGCATCTGCGTTCCCTTCAATAAACCTGACAAGGAGATTATAATCAAAATCTTGTTCTTCCATGATAATATAAAGACGGATGAGTAAATCAATTCTACGTACGTGGATAAAAAAAATTATTGACCGGCCGGAGAGGGCGATCAGTATAACGACCAGAGGAGGATTTTCACCTTTTTAATACTGGAGCGGAGTTGTTTCATGGCTTTATAGAGTTGCGTTTCTACGGTGCGGGCAGATATGCCCATGATACCGGATATTTCTTTGGTCCGGAGGCCGTCTTTGTAGCGGAGTTCCAGTATAGCGCGGCATTTGGGAGGCAGTTGCCCGATGGCTTGCTGCACCTCATCGTCGCCCGCGGTGAGGACCAGGCTTTGCCGTCCTTTTTCGGGGTCGTACCAGGCTGCTTCTTCCAGGGAAAGGGCGGCGTCTACATAGCGCCGGTGTACCATTTCATGTCTCAGGTGATCCACACAGCTGTTGTGTACGGAGCGGAAAAGGTATCCGGGGAGGCTTTGCCTGATATCGCCGGCGGCGCCTTTATGCTGCAATTGTATAAACACATCCTGCACAATATCTTCCGCGGCTTCTTTCGTCACAAATTTGCATGCGTATCCCAGCAGGCGGGGATAATACAGGCGGAACAACTGCCCCAGCGCCTCCCTGTCGCCGCGTTTCAGCGCCTCTTTAATAGTGGCTTCATTTATTTCGTTCGTGTCCACAGGATTGAAGTGCTTTGAAGAAATATATTGGTGGTCTAACTTACGCTTATTTATGCTGAGAATCAACTACCCTTTATAAAACGAATAGTTTTATAAAGGAATAGATAAACTCGATCTGCCTTCTGAGTAATATTAGCTTATTTTTGCAGGGATACTGCACGGAAATGCAGCTTGCTAACATTAGAAAAAAGGAAGGGATGGCAGTTATAATGAAAGAAAAGGGGTACAGCCGTAAACAGGAAATCGTGAACGGGCTGATACATGGGGCAGGCGTTATTTTCGGGGTAAGTGCATTGCCCATGCTGGCGGGTATTGCCGCCACACATGGCAATACGCCGGGTATTGTAGGCGCGTGTATTTATACCTTCTGTTTTATATTGTTGTTTACAAACTCCACTATTTACCATTTATCGCAGGAGCTGGCCATAAAAAAACTGTTCCTGATATTTGATCATATCAGTATTTACTTTTTAATAGCCGGCACCTATACGCCTTTCCTGCTGGTGTATATGAATAATGCCTTTGGGATTACGCTGTTGTCGATCCTATGGGGGCTTACACTGATCGGCGTCTTATTTAAAACCTGGTTTACGGGAAAATATGATATTGTATCCACTATCATCTATCTTTTGATGGGCTGGATCATGGTATTTGGCGGCCGCCGGTTTTTTGATAACCTTCCCCTGCCGGTGATCATTATGCTGGCCATTGGCGGCGGATTATACACAATAGGGGTTATTTTCTATATCTGGGATAAATACACCTATATGCATGCCGTATGGCATTTGCTGGTACTGGCAGCGGCTATCTGTCATTATGTGGCGGTATTGATGGCCATGTAAACGTTCCGGGAAATTATCAGCCGCTTAACCCTGGCTGGTAATTTCTCTCTGCCCACATCTTTTTCCGGTAGTCGGTAGGATTGATACCGGTGTATTTCTTGAACGTCCTGTTCAGATGGCTTTCGTCCGTAAAGCCCAGTTCATCCACAATTTCACTCATCCGCATATCGCTGTATTGCAACCGCGTTTCTACCAGCTTCAGCTTATAATTGGTTACATACCGTTGAATGCTCTCTCCGGTTAACTTCTTCACATATTCACTGATATAATTCGGGGAGATATTAAACCGCGCGGCCAGTTTTTCGGCACGCAGGTTTTCCGGGTAATAAATATTCTGATGGATATAACCGATGATATCGTTGGATACCTCACTGTTTACCGCCGTTTTTTCCGGTGTGAGCAGCGATACATTACGTGCCACGATGGTGATAATGGTATTTACCAGCTGCTGCACCACCTCGTTGCGCAGGGATTGTTCGCGCGGATACTCCAGCATCAGTGCAT
Organism: Chitinophaga ginsengisegetis; assembly: GCF_900168065.1. GTDB lineage: Bacteria > Bacteroidota > Bacteroidia > Chitinophagales > Chitinophagaceae > Chitinophaga > Chitinophaga ginsengisegetis. Next base: position 1,851,594 of record NZ_FUZZ01000001.1, read on the forward strand.
TTATCAGCGCATTTACAATCGGTCTGTCTGCTGAATTATATAAAATGCAGCCGGGGAAATGATGATTATTATGGAAGATAAACTCCAGTTTCTTTGCCCAGTCGCCCAGGTTACTATGAGTACTGCCCGTACGCTGCGCTTCCAGGTAGATACCGTTAAAACGGATAAACAGGAAGCCGGTCCGGCTTTTTATGCGGGTATACTGTACGTCCTGCGGCATAAGCAGGAACAGGTTTTCCGGCTCATATTGAAAAGCATGCTGGTTGTTGTGGAAGGTGCCCGTCCCCTTCACAATATATACCAGCTCAAAGAAATTGTTACGATGTTGTCCCATCGGGCATACCTCTTCCTCTATATACGCAATGTCAAACGGCTTAAAAAGATTCAATACTTCCATAACCTATAATTGTACAAAATGTACCCTGATTCGTACAAGGGTATACCTGCAAATTTATTGGAATTTTGACTCATCAAATCACAAAAAACAAAACAAGCATATGAAAGCAATCGTATTAAAGCAGGTAGGCGGTACAGAAAACCTGGAACTCAGGGATATCCCGGTTCCCGCTATTAAGGATAATGAAGTACTGGTGCGCAACCATGCCGCAGGCATTAACCCGGTAGATGCCTTTGTAAGGGCCAGTGAAGGCGCACTCAACATGTTCCTGCAACCGCAGGAAGGCGAGGATATTATCATTGGATGGGATATTGCGGGAGAAGTAACCGCCACAGGTAAAAATGTAAAACAGTTTAAACCAGGAGACGCTGTATTTGGCATGGTGAACTTTACCGGTCATGGTAAAGCCTATGCAGAATATGTAGCCGCCCCTGAAAGCCAACTGGCCCTGAAGCCCGCCAACACTTCCTACGAAGCCGCAGCCGCCGCTTCCCTGGCTGCCCTCACCGCCTGGCAGGCACTGGTAACCTATGGCAAAATAAAAAAGGGCGATAAAGTGCTGATCCATGCAGCCGCAGGCGGCGTTGGACATTATGCCGTACAAATTGCCAAACACTTTGGCGCCTATGTAATAGGTACGTCTTCCGCCGCTAAAAAAGAGGCAGTACTGCGTTTTGGCGCAGATGAACACATCGATTACAACAGCCAGAAATTTGAAGAAGTAGTGACCGATGCAGATATTGTACTCGATTCTCTCGGCGCCCCTGATCATATCGACCGCTCCCTCGCAGCCGTAAAAGATGGTGGCCGCCTGATCAGCCTACTCGTATTTTTCAGTGATGAGCAAAAACAAAAAGCTGCTGCTAAAAACGTGTATACACACCGGATATCCGTGGTTTCCAACGGCGATGATATGAAGTCCATTGCCGCATTGCTGGAACAGGGAGATCTGCACTCTGAAATAGCACATGTGTATGCTTTGGAGGAAACAGGCAAAGCGCATGAGCAGGTAGCTACCGGAAAGACGCTGGGAAAGGTGGTGGTGAAGATATAGCTGGATCGCAATAAATCTGTCCTGGCATACATTTTATTTGTATGTTGGGGCAGATTTATTACCTATGAAAGTATATGTTGTATTAATCGCACTGGCCGCGGCCATGAGCAGCTGCCATACAAACAGTAACGAGCCGTTGACAGACGCCACAGATAGCCTTCCCGGCGGATTCCCTCCCGTTATAGCTATTGAAAAATTAAAGACTACCGTATTTGTACCCACACTAGAAAGCAGGATTCCACATGATAAAAATGTGATTTATACGCCTACACTATTGTTTGCATGGGATGAGGTAAAGGAACATCTTCCTGGCGGGGTTTTGCCTTCTGATGGAAGTTCAGCGGATTTTTTATTGCTCAATAAATCCGCCAGCCATCAAGCTTCCCTGGGCAAGGCGGAGTTTAAAACAACCGTGTATGTTAGCCGCGACACGATCCGCGCCACCGCTTCCTTTAACAAATCACTCCCTTTTTACACTTCCATGCAACGATGGGATACTTTACTACGGTTTAACAAGCAGCCGGTGGTTTCTTTTGGCATTTACGATTATAACTACACCTTGACACAAAATGTAGATATCGTGTATTATAAAGATGATGATCACTTCTGTATTAAACTAATTCCCGCAGACAGCACCCAGGAAATTATTTTAATGAAAGGGATAGACACAGCCACCAATCTTGATGATATTATCAAACAACTGAAAAAACAGGAGCGCCTGGGCCAGGAAGAAGCCAATAACAGTGACTTATATTGGAAACGGTTTTTCACAACGGAAGATAAATTGCTGATACCAGCATTAGCATTCAACATTGCCGCCCATTACCCGCAATTGGAAGGACAGACCTTTACAACCGGCCTCCGTTTTTTCGAGGTAATAACAGCCGCCCAACGTACTGCGCTTGTATTCAATGAACATGGCAGCATGATGGAAAGCGAAGCAGAAATAGCGGTTTCAGCCGTTGATTCATCAAGACCTCGTCCTAAGACAATGCTATTTGATAAACCATTCCTGCTGATGATGAAAAAAAAGACAGCCGCACAAGCTTACTTCGTAATGCTGGTGAATAACACAGAACTCATGATCCCTTCAAAAAAGGAATAATTACCTCCTGTTTAAATTGATAGCAACCTTCGTTTTGACTACAACAATAGCAGATCCGGCTACAGCTGTTTCTTTGCCGCTACGGAACTTCGTAGCATCAAAAAAACAGCAACATGAAAATCATCGTTACAGGTTCCTTAGGGAATATCAGTCAGCCGCTGACAAAGGAGTTAGTACAGCAAGGTCACGCCGTAGTGGTGATCAGCAGCAAACCGGAAAAGCAGAAAGACATTGAAGCATTGGGCGCCACCGCCGCCATCGGCTCACTGGAAGATGCGGATTTCCTGTCAGCTACATTTACCGGGGCAAACGCCGTGTATTGCATGATACCTCCTGATCTCTCCGAACCCAACCAGGTTGCGTACTATCGCAGAATTGCCGGCAACTACATAAAGGCGATTCAACAGTCGGGTGTAAAACGGGTGATCCATCTCAGTAGTTATGGCGCCCACCTGGATAAAGGTACCGGCCTGATTCTTGGCGCCCACCACGTAGAAGTGATGCTGAATGAATTGCCTGGCATAGCCGTTACGCATATGCGCCCCGCTTATTTCTACTATAATTTATTTAGCTTTATAGAAATGATAAAACACACAGGCGTGATAACGGCAAATTATGGCGGAGAAGATAGGATTGTACTGGTATCGCCAATTGATATTGCGGCCGCCATCGCCGGTGAAATAGTAACGCCCGCAGCTCCCGGCAGCAATGTGCATTATGTGGCCAGCGATGAACGCACTGCCAGTGAAATTGCAGGTATTCTGGGCGCCGCTATCAGAAAGCCGGATTTAAAGTGGACAGTCATCACTAATGAGCAAATGCAAAGCAGTATGGAAGCACATGGAGTGCCTGCATCCCTCGGAACCAGCTTCGTGGAGATGTTTGCAAGTATTCACAGCGGCGCGTTAACCGCCGACTATTACCTGAATAAACCGGCTATGGGAAAAGTAAAGCTGGAGGATTTTGCAAAAGAATTTGCTGCTGCTTTTAAAAAATAATTATGGCAGGTGTACAACCATATAAAATTAAAACGATCAACGAATTTCACCAGCTCCGGAATTTGTCCAGGCCGCTGCACCCGTTAATCAGTGTCATCAATTTTGAAACGATTAAACGCATCGGCGAGGGTGAACCGAAAAGCCTGATACAGGATTTTTATTCTATTGCCCTGAAAAGGGCCGTTAATACCAGGGTGAAATACGGCCAGCAGGAATACGACTTCGACGGAGGAATCCTTTTCTTTATTGCACCCGGCCAGGTGTATTCCATTGAAACGCAGGAAGATTTTCAACATTCGGGATGGATTGTACTGATCCATCCCGATTTTCTCTGGAACACCCCGTTGGCAAAGAAAATAAAGCAATACGAATATTTTGGCTACTCAGTGAATGAAGCCCTGCATATGTCAGAAAAAGAAGAGGAGATTATTACAGGCATTGTGCAGAATATGGAGCAGGAATATCATACCAGCATTGATAAATTCAGTCAGGATGTAATGATAGCGCAACTGGAACTATTATTAACCTATGCAGAAAGGTTCTATCATCGCCAGTTTATCACAAGAAAAATAGCCAACCATACTATCCTTGATCGAATGGAAAGCGTACTCACCGCCTGGTTCAACAGCGATTCCCTCGCAACCAAAGGGTTACCCACCGTTCAATACATCGCCGACACACTCCATGTATCACCCGGCTATTTAAGCGCATTGCTCAAAGTACTGACGGGGCAAAGCACCCAGCAACACATCCACGACAAATTAATGGAAAAGGCAAAAGAGAAATTGTCCACCACCGGTTTGTCTGTAAGCGAAATTGCTTACGAGCTGGGGTTTGAACACCCGCAGTCGTTCAGCAAACTGTTTAAGAGTAAAATGAAGGTAACGCCGCTGGAGTACAGGCAGTCGTTTAATTGAAAAAATTAATCATTCCCTGTCACCGGGATAAATCATAAACCAGATATCTGCTGGTTCGACCATATAAGATTGCGCCCCTTCCTGAACAAGTATATCCAGCGCGGTGATCAGCGTCCAGTAGCGCGTACCACGCTCAAATTGTAAATGAATACCATTCAGGGTATCGTGTTCCTGTTGCATCCTATGGATTACCAACCGTGAATACTCTAATGAAAGACTATCCGCCTTGTTGTTCCCGGTGAGCCGTATCAACTGGTAATTGCGTTTAGCAGGATAAGGACCGCGAAGTACTTCTGGATACTGCTTTACCCGTTCAGGGTCAAACATGATAAATGTAACCAATCGGTTACGAACAGGGCGTGGTTGTCGCATAAAAACCCAGAGCAATAAAAATAACAAGCAAACAGCAAGTATGTTGATAATAACGTATAACCGTTGGTGTTTTAAGTTGCTCATCTTACTAAAAAATATTTATTAAGATGAGGAACCTCATTATTTCCATACGCCTCACTACCAAAACCTCACATAAATAACTGACAGCAACAATAATATCGTTACAATTAAAATCACAGAAGAAGGCTTCAGCTTAAACATCTCATAATCCAGCTCAAAAGCTTTGGCACTCACCTTTGGCCCCGCCAGGCTGATAGCCACCATTACCAGCACCGTAGTAAGGAAAGACCATCCCAGGCTGATAAAGAAAGGAATTTCGTATTCGCCCTTTGCATTGTGGAAAGCGGAATACAATACCGTTTCAGGACCAAAGATTTTCACAGCAATCTGGTTAAAGAACAGCGAAGCAGCAAAACCAGTAATAATCCCCGCTATGGCGGCAGCGCCACTGGTTCTTTTCCAGAACATGCCGAGGATAAAAGTGGCAAATACACCGGGACTGATAAAGCTGGAATACTTTTGTACAAAAGTATAACCGCCGGCGCCACCAATATCCAGCACATCGTTCCAGGTGAATAACACGCCGATGACGATAGCGGCTATAATAGTGAGCCTGCCTGTCCATACCAGCTGCTTTTCATCTGCTTTGGTATTGATATATTTCTTGTAAACATCTAAAGTAAAAATCGTGGAAATACTGTTGGACTTACCAGCCAGCGAAGCTACTATAGCTGCCGTAAGCGCCGCAATGGCAAGCCCTTTCAAACCGGCCGGCAGCAGGGTTAAAATGGCGGCATAGGCGCCGTCTTTTTGTCCTCCTTCCAGCTGTGGAAGGTGCTCATGCTGATACAACACATACGCCACAATACCCGGCAGCATTACAATTACCGGCATGAGTATTTTGAGTAAGCCGGCGAATAAGATACCCGTGCGGGCGGTTTGCAGATCTGCGCCCAGTGCGCGCTGCGTGATATACTGGTTACAGCCCCAGTAGTTAAGATTACTGATCCACTGTCCAGCGATGTACATACCAAAGCCCGGCAGGATGAGGTATTTATTCACATAGTCCTGCGGTGCGCCCACAGCGGGCTTCTTCAGCATCATATGAAAATGGTCGGGTGCTTCCTGTATCAGGATATTAAAGCCGGCCAGCACATCTTTCCCCATACCAAATTTTTCGCTTACTACGGTTAACGCCATCCAGGTAGTGGCCAGTCCGCCGATGATCAGCACGCCCACCTGTATTACATCTGTGTAACCAATTACTTTCATGCCACCCAGGGTAATCACTACGGAGAAGATGGCCAACGCCACCATCACTTCATGAAAATAGGCGCCCCCAAGTAGTCCGTTGATAGCGAGAGCGCCCAGATACAAAATAGAAGTGAGGTTAACAAATACATATAAAAACAACCAGAATACAGACATAATCAACGCTACGGTTTCATTGTAGCGCGTTTTCAGGAATTGTGGCATGGTGTAGATCTTATTTTTGATATACACCGGCATCAGGAATACCGCCACAATGATCAGCGCTGCTGCACCCACCCATTCATACACGGATACCGCGATGCCCACAAAAAAGCCATCGCCGCTCATCCCGATAAACTGTTCCGCTGAAATGTTGGAAGCAATGATGGAAGCCCCGATGGCCCACCAGGTAAGAGATCCTTCTGCAAGGAAAAAATTCTTTGAAGCGCTTACAGCTCCTTTCTTCTTTCTTTTATAAATCCAATATCCGTAGGTAGCAACAATCACAAAATACAACGCAAATACCAGGTAGTCTTTGAACACAAGTTGATTACTCATAAGTGGAGCGGTTGATCAGCAGTTTTTTTAACGTGGGTAATACCTGGATATAATATAACACTTTCCGGCATGTAAAAAAAAGGATCACCGGAGAGACGTCAGCAAGCCGCATCTCCACCGGTAATCCATAATATCACTGTTCAAAACTTCAAGGTGGATGGTAGATATTTTGCTACCAGGTCTTCGTAATATGGTCTTAATACTTTCCAATCAGGTGGGGTGGGGCTCTTCGAGTACAGGTCGTACGGATTAAACAGATCCACCCATTTAAACATTTCCACATCATGCGCATTCATCAGGTGACCGTAAGCATGTTCCCTGTGCTGCGGATAAAAGGAGTGATAGCGCAGCATGTACAGGGCCGGTTCCGGCAAATGATTTTTCATGATCTGGTAAATATATTCGTCGTGTCCCCAGCTCAGGTGTACATTTTCCAAACCGCAGTTAGGTTCATATACGCCATACTTTGTGTTGTAATCCGGGTTGTTGATGTCCGGGTTATTTTTGAAGAATTCCGGGAAAACAATTTTATCGGAGAAGGCGCAGCCAACAGGAAACGTATCCCCTACCACTGCCCACTGCGGTTCGCCGAACAGGCATAATACTTTGCCCATATCGTGAAACAGGCCGGTGAGTACCATCCAGTCAGGATGACCATCAGCACGGATAGCTTCAGATGTTTGCAGCAGGTGTTGGAACTGGTCCAGGTCTGTATCCGGATCAGAATCATCTACCAACTGGTTGAGAAAATCGAAGGCATCCCATACCGACATTTCTCTTTTATTGAAAGAAAGAAATTCTTTCTCTTTTTCTTTTACAAATGCATAAGACTGGTAAGTATGATTTAACCGGTAAAACTCCCGCACGGTGTCACGTGGAGGCGCTTCATAATTCCGGAATTCAGCAGTGCTTTTTTCCTTGTTGATATTGGCGGGATCAGGATATCGCTCCAGTAAATCATCTTCCCATTGATCAAGTGAAGTAAGTGGTGCAGGATTTGGCTGCCCGTTAACGCTATCCATAATATCAGATTTTAAAAGTTCGTGGAAATGCAGAAAAATATCCTCCTCTAAATATGCGATCTTTTTAAAAATCTTCCGCATAATAGAATAACTTTATTTACTTAACCGATTAAGTAACACGGCCGTTATATGGAAAACGTCACCATCAGAATGCTTGCGGAAAGGTTGCAGTTATCTACCGCTACCATTTCAAAAGCGCTGAGCAACAGTCATGAAATAAGCGAAGAAACAAAGCAGCGGGTGCTGGCGCTCGCCGCAGAGCTGAATTATGTACCCAATCCATATGCCAGCAGCCTGCGGAAAAAGTCCAGTCATACCATTGCAGTGGTCATCCCCGAAGTGGCCGACAGCTTTTTTGCAGAAGCCATCAACGGTATTGAATCTGTTGCACAGGAGAAAGGCTACCATGTGCTTATTTATCTTACCCATGAAAGTTTTGCGAAAGAAGAGGCTATTTTGAAAGATTTCCAGAGCGGACGGGTAGATGGCGTACTTATTTCTGTTACTACAGAAACATCGGCAGCAGCACACGGACTGACACAGCTGGTGAAAGAAATACCCGTAGTGTTTTTCGACAGGGTTTGTGAAGAAGTAACAGCCGCCAGGATCACCACAGACGACGCTAACGCCGCTTATAACGCCACTACACACCTGATTGCCGGCGGATGCCGGAATATCGGCCTGTTATCAGCATCGAGACAGCTTTCTATCAGCAACAGGCGGGCAGAAGGATTCCGGCAGGCACTGGCCGATCATCAGCTTCCGCTTACTCCTGCCAGCATTCTCTATTGCTCCAATGATCCCGCAGCTACCCAGCAACTATTGCAAACAGCCTTACAGCAAAATCATTACGACGGCCTCATTGCCACCACGGAAAAACTGGCCACAGCTGTTTACCTCGCCTGTGAAGAGCTATCCCTCGCTATCCCCGGCGATGTACAGGTGATCGGCTTTTCCAACCTCAGCACCGCACGGTTCCTGCAGCCATCATTAACCACCGTTTCGCAACCCGCCTTCGACATGGGACACGCCGCCGCCACCGTATTGTTCAAAGCGCTCAAAAGCAGCAGCTTTCCGCTGCAGGAGCAGCAACAGGTGATTCCTTCTTCACTGATTATAAGAAATTCTACAAAGTCAGGGCTATAAACAACTATCCCGCAGCATTTTCATGTACGTAGTGCCCTTTTCGCGGGCAAAGCTGATATTGCGTTCGGGGATGTTTTCAGGGTGGGGATATTGCTGCAACGCTTTCTCTATTTCCGCTTCCCGTAAAAGATGCAGCATCGGGTAAACGGACCTGTTGGTATAATTGGCCGCATCCTCCAGATCAGCACCGGCAAACTGGTACAGCGGATGAAAACTCGCCAGCTGGTAAATACCGGTGTACTTCTTCTTATAAATCATTTTTTCCACCACCGACACCAGGTCGAGATAATCACGGAACACCGGAAAGCCTGCGGGAAAAATCAGCAACGTAGTAGATACTGCCGGTTCACTGTCCAGCAGCAAACACTCCTGCAACAGCTCATCACTGGCCACCTGCAGCGATACAGCGCCGCTCACCTGGTACCGGATGCTGTTCTTCTTTACCTCCCTGTTTGCAAAGGGACAGAAGTTACAACCGATCACAAGTTCCCTGACCCAGTTCTGAGTTTGTGTTATTACCGCTGCTGCCTGCTCCGGATCATATACCATAGCAGTGAAGGTACGGATAACTATCTTCTGGTGATCACGGTACTCCTGAAGTGATCGCCTACTTTGTCGTGGCTGATATCATATTGCGCAGCAGGCAGGTAAGATTCAATCATAGGCAAAGCCGGCGCATAATGGTAACTACCGCCGGTTTGCAGCGATGCCAGTATCTCCATATACTTTTTGGCATAGCTCATATAAGCGCTGTTGCTGCGCCCGTGATGATGCAGAAAATGATTGGAGAAAGACAGATTGGAGATGATAGTGCCCCAGCTATTGGGCTCCAGGCGGTATTCCAGCCAGTCGGCAGACCCGAGATAACTTTCCGGCTGTTCAATAAACCGGTCTATTCCATATGCTTTGATGCCCTGTTTACGCAGGTATCGCACCAGGTAAGCATGTTGACCACAACCGATATCCAGCACAGGACCTTTGATGGTAGCCAGGTTTAGCCGCAGCACGGATAATTGCGTGGCGGGTGTATATTCTGCACACACCACCCTTTTTACATGAGGCTCCTGGTCGCCGTTCAGTTCTTTTACAAATGGATTGGTGTGCAGCAACCACTTTGTTAAGCGTTGCCCATGCAGTTGTTCCAGGTCATCGAAATTGGTTTGTTTCCTTTTGAGGCGGGTAACAATATCCTCCATTAACGTAACATATACTGCCTTTAGCGACTCGCCGGCAATACCGGAAACATTCATATACTGGTTGGCAGCGCAAAAAGTAAGCTGGGCCTGGGTAGTGAGGTAATTAACCAAACCTGCTGTCAACCCATCCGCGTTCAATTGTAAAATTTCACGCGGATAGGTGGCCAGCAGGAACCTGGTATAAGGCGTCCACGCCAGTGCGGCGCTTTTCCCGCCATAAAAAAGATTCAGTTCTTTATGTTGATCATGTTGTGACGAAATACTTTTTATTATCTCCGGTAAAACATACATACCTCAAAGGTACGCTGCTTTTAGGGGATCACGGGTAAGTAATCCGTACAAACCTGTTGGCGTCGCGGTAATCGAACTTCGTAAAGGTGCCTACTACCAGCAGCGACTTCTCTCCCACCTGCGGCAGGATCTGTGTAATGCCGCCACTGTTGGCGTTCTGGTCCAGCGTTACACCGCCAATAGTGTTATACGAAGGATGAATAGCGCCTTTGTCGGTGAGCACAATCATGTTGTTGCGAACCAGTCCGCTGAACTCCGTAAAGATACCACTCACAATTACCTCTCCTCCGGGCATTACATGCGCATTGAACAGGTAACCGTTGGAGCCTGCACCTACATTAAACGTGGGATCTACCACCCCGTTTTCGTTGATACGGGCTACGTTAGCGAGTTTAAGTCCGCCGAAAGTATTGAACCGGCCTACAATAATCAGCTTTCCATCTGCCTGGCGGGTCATATTCAGGATATTCTGATCGGGGCCTGCACCTGCCGAAAAGGAAGGATCAATAGAACCATCTGCATTCAACCTGGCAATACGGTTCACCGCTTGTCCGTTGTATTTGGTGAAAGTACCTGCAATCAGCAGTTTTCCATCGGGCAGGAGGATAGAACGGTTGATATAACCATTGGGGCCCTCTTTACCCATGTGTTTCGCCAGGTCGTAGTTGTAGGTACTATCCAGGCTTCCGTCGGGCATTAACCGAACCAGTCCGTTAATCTGTACGGAATCAAGATGTACGGAATCCTGACCGGCAGCGCCGGTGAGGTTATAGTTGGGTTGTACATAAAAACGGAAGAAGCCTGTGAGCAGGATCCTGCCATCTGCCTGCACATGCATATTGGCTACCTGCCCGGAAATGCCGCCCTTCAGGGAAGACACAGTGATTTCCTTCCCGGTAGGACTGAATATTTTATCTGCAGCCAGTGAGCCGTTGTTATTCAGCAGTGCAATACTGTTTACAAAGTTTACGCCTTCATAGTTATTAAAGGCGCCTGCTACCAGGTATCTCCGGTCGGCGCCGGGCAGTGCGGCGGCAGTAGCCACAAAAGTATTGGTGCCGTTTTTCTTGTCCGGGCCAAAACTGCCATCTACTTTCCCATCATGGTTAATCCTGGCCACGCGGTTCAGCTTTCCTTCTTTACCGGAGTTATCGAAGTCAGTAAAATCACCGACCACTAAATACTTCCCGTCTTCCACAGGTATAATATCCGAGATACCTCCGTTAGCGGCTACTTTACTGGGGAAAAGGGTATCCATCTCGAAAACACCGGTTACGCGGAAGAAAGGACCAAAGAAATACTGCTGGTCTACCTGTGCAGCCACGTTACCAGTGGCTGCCTGCGCAGGCACTTTTACGCGCGCGGTGGTATCTGTAAGCGCCAGGATAGGCGCGCTCACGCCGTTAAAAAGGATGGCCAGCTTATCCTTGTTTGCCAGGAAGCCTTTTCCACTGATCAGCACTTCCTCTCCTACACGTGCACGAGCCGGACTGATACCATCTTTATTGATATAGATCGCCGGCTTCACCTGCTCTTTATAAGGATCGTCCCCTTTGGAGCTGATCTTATCTTTGGTACAGGCGCCCAACACTGCCAGCAGCGCTATTAAATACGTATATTTTTTCATACTGAATGCGTTAATGAGTTATTGATTCTGCAGTTCCTGTTCCGCTATTCTGACAAATTCTCCCGGCCGGAAACCGAAGTTGTGCCGGAAATTCAGCACATGCAATACACCGTTTGTTGGTTGAATATCGGAGGTCATCACCTGTACTTTCTGATTATTGGCAAAAGTCACCGGATCATAGGTGATGTCTGTGAGCAGCAGTACACGCGCACCTACCGCTTCCACGCCGTTATAGTTCTGGTAAATTAACCCGATGTTGAGGATATAGCCACTGTTCATCACGTAGTTAATTCCCGGGTAAGCATATACATTCACCGGGTCGATACGCGCAAATTTATTGGCGGTATACTTGCCTTTGAGCATGTACATACCCAGGAATTTCTTCCATACTTTAGGGGGAATATCAGCCAGTTTCACGCTGTCTTCCACCATCCGGTAACGGTATTCATTCAGATCGTCGATCGCGTCCACAATGCTCTGATCTGTTGGGGTAAAGAAGGTAACGGAATCGTTCTGCAACATTTCTTTCAGCCCGGCTTTTTCTACTACATACGCCACGGTATCAAAAAGGTCCGGGTTCTGTACCAGGTACTCGTAAATGGTTCCTTTATAGTGCGGATCTGCAATACCGCTGTCGATATAATAATCTTTTTTACAGGAAGATAACAACAGACCTGTTATCAGCAGAATGCCGGCTATGGGCAATAGCTTTCGCATAGTGAATATTTTTTACAGTTATTGTATCCAGTATTGATTTCTGGTGACCAGCGGATTGTTGTTTACTGCGGATGTGGCTATTGGCCAGGTCCATGCACCTTTCTCCATCAGGTCTGGTGTGAGTGGATTTTCCGTCAGGGTTCTGTCGCCAATCCTGCCGGTGCGGATGAGGTCATACCACAGGTGTCCTTCTCCCATCAGTTCCTTTTCCCTTTCATAGAAAATAGCCGTTTTCAGCGGCTCACCGCCACCGCCGGCGTACAGTTTTGCGCCTGCCCTGTCACGTACCAGGTTGAGCATCGCTATGGCTTCTGCGTTTCTGTTACCCAGGTTGGCCAGTGCTTCTGCTCTCAGCAGGATTACATCTGCATAGCGGAACAGGATGAAGTTGGCATCGTAGTCCCTGGTAATAGGATTGGTGATCGCAGAAAATTTCAGGAACATCGGTTTCTTCTCTCCCTTGGAGGCATAAGGGTCATCAAACCACAGCTCCAGCCTTCTGTCGGATTCACCGCGGGGATATACCCTGTCCAGGTGCCTTACCATCGGGGTAATTTCGCTGTTACCGTTCAATCCATCCCGGATAATAGGATCGTGTAAAGTCCACTGACAGATGAGATAGTGGAAAGCGCCGCCATAGTTGGCATCCAGCGACAGTTCAAAGATGCCTTCTTCAGAGCGGCCTTTGAAAATGGTCTGGAAGGTTTCTTTGGTGTAAGGCAGCAGTTTGTATTCGTGCAGATCCATCAGTTCTTTGATCAGATCGGCGGTTTGTGTCCAGTATTTTTGCTGATTGGCGGGATCAAAACCGGCGCTCCACATGTTGATATGTGCCATCAGCGCCAGTGCAGCGCCTTTGGTGCCACGCACAGCCCTGTTGGTAGGGTCATCGTAGGAAATTACCATATCCTCTTTGCATGCTTCGAGATCTTTGAGACAGAAGTCCAGCACGGTCAGCATTTTTTCACGCGGCCTCAGCGTGATATCATACGGGTCTGTTTGCAGGGGCACATCTCCATACAGCCGTGTCATATAGAAGTAGATGAAGGCGCGTATAAAGCGGGCTTCTGCTACCAGGGCTTTCTTCTCTTTTGAGCTGAAGGCAGGATCTTCAATACCGGGTATCCTGTCGATACAAAGATTAGCGGTAGCAATGGCCTGGTAAAACAATCCCCAGTCCGGGATATCTTCAATACCATCGCCACCGGCCTGCAGCAGGCGGTTGGCGGCCAGGTTGCGGAACCCGTTCTTATCAAACCAGTTCCAGTTACCGGGCCGGAAATCGCCTACATTATATACAACGCCGTTGGTAAATTTCTGCAGCAATTTTGCATAGGCACCACTGATAGCCTTTTGTGCATCGCCTCTTGTTTTCCAGAAATCCTTCCCGGAAAGCGTATCCAGTGGCTTTACTTCCAGGAACTTCTTACAGGAACCCACTCCCAGCAAAAGGCAGAAAAGTATTCCTATTTTAAACCAATGTTTCATCTGAAAATAATTTAAGTGTCATTAAAATTGAGCGCCTATACCGAATGTCAAACTGGTGGCATTCGGATATCCATTGATATCGTCCCTGCCGAGTGAAGTCACGGTTTCTGGATTAGGCCCTGTATACTTTGAGAAGATGCCCACATTGTATGCGGTGAGATAAGCACGCAATACACGCAGTTTTAACTTCTTCATAAAATCAAAATCACGGAACTGGTAAGCCAGTGTGATCTGGTTAATTTTGAAGTAGGAGCCATCTTCCATGTACAGGCTCTGATCCAGCCTGTTAGGCGCTACCTGTGCATCGTGATCAAAAGACCCCACGATGGCAGGATGCGATGCTTTATCGCCCGGATTTTTCCAGTAGTCGATTTTACTGATATCATACAGGTTGATAGGGCCGGCGGCGGTACCGTCTTTACTCAACAGTTGGGGATACTGCAGGCGGTAAATCCTCGCAGCAATAGCGTTATTCAGGATGCTGCGATCCGCCAGGAAAGTACAGTTGATATTGAGCGACAGGTTCCGGTAGCTCAATGTATTATTCAAACCACCGGTGAACATTGGTTCCGGGTTACCCATAATCATATAGTCGGCGCCATCCAGTGCGTAGTCGCCGTTCAGATCTCTCCAGATAGGATCTCCTGCCTGGAAATACTGGGTACCGGGGCCTTTAAACGCTTTGTAACGTACGCCCCTGATAGGATCTACCGGTACATCGGAAGTATTGCTGTATACGCCGTCTGTTTGATACATGTAGTTACTCTGCGGATTTCTGCCCACTTTCAAAGCAATGCTCTGGTAAGTGTTTTGATCCACTGCTATAAAAAGCTGTGAGCCGCCGGGTAATTCCGTGAGCACGCCTTTGTTGTAGGCGCCGTTTATTGAAAAGATCCACTGGAATCCTTTAGGATCGCGGTTCATAATAGGGCGCGTGGTGATAGACAACTCATGACCATAGTTCACAATAGCGCCACCATTCACCTGCATCTTGCCATACCCGGTAGAATTGGGCAACGGGATATCCCGCACCAGGTTGTAGTTGTTTTTATAATAAGTATCATAGATAACTTCCACGCGGCCTTTAAACAAGCCCAGGTCTACCCCGAAGTTGAACTGCGAAGACTTCTCCGGTTCCATGTAGGGGTTAGCCAGTATATTGTAATTAGGATTGATGGAAACGGCGTTGTTGTAGTTTTTCACACTTTCATAGGCACCCAGTGAATTGAGGATAGTAGCGGTAGGGCGACTGTTAACCCCATACGTTACACGCACCGATCCGTAATCCAGCCAGTTCCAGCGCCGCATCAGGTTCTCTTTGTTGAAGTTCCAGCGTACGCCTACAGATGGATTTTTCGTATAGGGGTTATTGATACCCGCAGAAGAGTTTCCATCTAACCGGTAAGCGAGGTCTAATACATACTTGGTCCGGTAGTTATAAGAGAAGAACCCCGCCCACGACGCGGCATGATACACATAAGATACCGGCGTACCATTTACGTTTATTTCGTTCGCATTATTCCAGGGGTTACCGGGATAAAACCTCGGGGAATAACCACGGGGCCCCCAGTAATAATCGTTCGGACCATTGCGTATGTCTTTCACATGCTGGTCATCTGATTTGATGTTTATTTCACTGAATACGCTGGCATATATGTTATGGCTTTTCTCCAGGTCGGACGGTCTGCTGCTGTAGCTGTAGTTCACGCCATTCCTGGTGTTCAGCTCATCGTGACGGCCTACGAAACCATACAAACCGGTTTGGTTGTTATTGGAAAACGATTGGTTAAACCGGTCCCTGGTATCTGTATAGTAATCGTAAGAAGTAGTGGAGTTGATACGCAGTCCGTTTATAATTTCATAGTCTACATCCACGAAGCCACGGATATTGAGGGTGTTATTATCGTCTATATTATTTTCATATCCGCTCAGCTGGGGGTTACCTACAAAGGTAGAAGGGCCGGGCATCAGGGAAGAGGTAAAGGAATTTCCCGCACCATTGTTGGTTAATCCGCCACCATTACCACGTTGCTTCTGACCCAGTGCGCTGAACAACTGTGCGCCGATACGCAGCTTCTTGCTTGGCTGCATATTCAATTGCATGTTCAGGCTGTATTTATTAAAGCCGGTATTCTTTAATACGCCCTGGTTCATCTGGTAGGCAAAGTTTGCCTTGTAGTTCATCTTCAGGTTACCACCGCTGATCTGGACGTTGTTATTGGTATTTAAAGTGGTCTGGTAAAATAATCCCTGCCAGTCGGTAGAATTATTATAAAACGCATTGAGGCTATCTGTCAGGAACTGGGAATCGGGATCTCCCAGTATGCTGCGCGCCGCTTGTGCATCTCTCGCATTTTTCATGATGGAGTTAATACGATACCTCCGCTCTGCATTACCACCAATAGTAGGCCGCAGATTTGGCGGCAGGTTCACAAACAAACTGCTGTTGATATCAATGATCGGGGTAGGTGAATTACCACGTTTGGTGGTGACCACAATTACGCCGTTGGCGCCGCGGGAACCATACAAAGCAGTAGCCTGCGCATCTTTCATTACTACGATGGATTCTACGTCTTCCGGTGGAATCAATGCCAGCGGGCCGGTGGCGGCGCCGGGTTGTAACATCGACTGGGAAATACCTCCGTCGAAATCTACCGGTACGTTATCAATTACCAGCAATGGGTTATTACTGGTGAGATAGGCGTTATCACCACTACCGCTTACATCGAGCTGGGAAACCCCTCTGACGGACATGGTACCACGAAAACCCGGCGCACCGGAATTATTCTGGATATTAAGACCTGCGATTTTACCCTGCAGCAATTCCTGGATATTGGATACCGGTACATCCTGCAGCGCCTTTCCATCGATCACGCCGGCAGATCCGGAGGATGTTTCTTTGGTACGCTTCTGATAACCGATGATCACCGTTTCTTTCAGCGATTTATTTTCCGGGCTCAGGGTAATATTGAGCGTGGTTACCTTCCCTGTTTTAACCGTTTCCAGGCGGTAGCCGATGTAGCGGAACTGGATGGTTTTATCCGGTTCTACGGAAATGGTGAAACGCCCGGTGGGATCCGTAACACCAAGACCTTTATTATTTTTTATATCGATGATGGTTACGCCCGGAATCCCCTCTTTCGAAGCGGCATCCGTCACCCGGCCTTTGATGGTAACAGCCTGTTGGGCATATACCGTGCTGCCGGCTCCTGCAAGTAACAGGAATAGAACAACCAGCGTATGTATGTACCGTTTTTTCATGGCACTAATATTTTAATGTTTCAGAATACAGTTACCAGGTTAATCGTTGGTAAACTTGGGATTTACTTTAAACTTGAAGATCACGTCCCAGCTGCCGGGTTCAAATACGGCAAAGCCATAACCGATACCTGCCTGCCGGCGGATACCATAGGAAACCCGTTCATAGGTGAACATGATGCTGGCTTTTTCATTAATGCCTACATCGGCCAGTACCGGGTACGGACTGGTTACATCCCAGGTAACGATGGCGCTGTCTGATGAAAACTTCCGGTTAAAGCCAAAATTCACATTCAGGCCGGCGGTATTGCTGTAATATCTCAGGCTATCCCATTTGGTAACATTAAACTTCGACATTTTAATAGGTAAGGAATCCTGATCATAAAACTTAAATGTGAGCGTATTCTTAGTAGTACCTGTTTTAACGAAATACACATTTACCTGTTCGCTTTTAATCTCGTTGTTCTGCATATCCTGCACGCCTATTACGGTAGGATGGTTGTAAATAAGGTTATTGGAATTAGACTCTTTCTTTTGCAGGCCGGTGATATCATCAAACTCGTATGGCTCATACGGGCGTGGGCGGCGGAGGTCCAGCTTTCTTTTCTGGAAAGTTTTCTGTCCGCCTTTGTTCTTCACCAGGATATCAAAAGTGTAGATGCCTTGTTTTATTTTGGAAGTATCTGTAGCCCAGAACACAAGATCGCCTGAAGTGGAGCGCATATCGAGGATAGGTCGTTTCACCTGGATGCGTTTGGCTTCAATTTCCGCTACGGATTTTTCTGTACCGCTGTAGTATTCTTTCCATTGCCAGGTATTCACTTCTTCCAGTAGCTCCGGCGCAGGCATACCATCCGGCCGGGCAATGTTCTTCATTTCAAAAGTGAGTGGCTGCGTTGAATTATCTGCGTTGAATTTTCCGTAGAACACATTGGTACGTCCAAAATTAGCCTGGTACGTATCCCCGTCGAAGTTAGCGTTGTTGCTGAAGTGTTCTTTCTCATCCGGCAACAGCTGCTTGTAACAGCCTGTTGCCATCATTGCCAGTGTGCCGGCTATTAATAAAGTATATACTTGCCTTTTCATTTTTATGGATTTATTTTGGTGAAGATGAGACGGTGCAGGTTAAGATTTGCTTTCTTAATCATCACTTTCATCAGGTGCTTTCCTGCGGGCAGATCTGCCGTACCAAAGGCTCCCTGCCAGTTTTGCCAGCCGCCGGTGCCCTGTATCGGGATATCTTCACATACCCTTACTTCATCTATCAGCAGATAAATAAGACCACCGCCATTACCGGCAATCCTCAGTTCCACTTTATATTTTCCGGCTTCTTTGATATCAACGGTGTATCGTACCCAGTCGCCATCGCTGGTCCAGCCGATGTTGTAGTTGCCACCAGGACTTGTGGAGCCATCCCCCTGCGAACAGTTTTCTGTACCCGGGTCATCAGGACGGTAAGTATGACCGCCATTGGGATTGCCGTAATGGTAAGCCACTTCTTTGGGCCCCTCATCATAATCCGCTGCGTTTACGATACCGGGTATTTCAATCGGGTAGCCCAGGTATGGCCCCTGCAGCGGTTCCAGCGATTTGGGATAGGCTTTTCCAACAAAGGAGGTAAAGCCAAATACATGTCTGGTTTCCAGGATGTGCATCAAACCATTGGTAGATTTGATATCCACGTTTTGCGTGAGCGCAATGGACCAGTCTTTTGTAAACCTCGACTCGTTTTTATCACTGTACTGCAATACCGCCGTGCCGGCGCCCACTGCACCGGAAGCATTGGTGCTGGCGGTTTTGCCGTTCATCTCATGACCGTATAAAGATTCCAGGTCGCTGCCATCCGCGTATCTCAACGAATCGGCAGTTACCAGTCCGCGTACAATGTAGCGCCGTAAAAGACTGTCCCATACTTCAAGCGGAATACTGTCCAGCGTCCAGTTGCCTTTATCGCCAAGACGTTCCCTGGAAAAATTCACGTTCCTGATAGCAGTGGTGATGCTGTTATCCTGCGGAACAAAAAAAGTGACCTGTTGACTTTTAAGCGTATCGGTCAGCTTTACGCGGTCTATCAGTAATAGCAGGGTGTCGTACAATCCTCCCTGCTGTTTGAGAAAATCATAGGTACTTACTTTCACTTCCGATACGGGCTTTGCATTCCGGTAGTCCTGCATCCCTTTTTCGCATGCAAAACAAGCCGTGACAGCCAGTAGTATTAAATATTTTTTCATGGCAGTGATTTATTATTTCCAGAAAGAATTTTGAACCAGCGCGCCATTGTTGGACAGCGCTTCCTGCGATAGTGGCCACAGGGCCGCTCCCCTGTCTACATCAGCCTGTGTAAGCCTGGTGTATTGCGGGATCTTTTTGAAATGTACCAGGTCGTACCAGTACCATCCTTCTCCCATCAACTCCCTTCTGCGTTCCAGCAAAATGGCATCCATCAGCTCCTGGCCGGCCATAGCTACGTTTACATTTTTGAGTGCGCGGGAGTTACGGATCTGGTTCAGGTCTTTTTGTGCTTCCGCTGTTTGTCCTAACCGCGCTTTGGCTTCTGCGCGCAGCAGGTACAGTTCTTCATACCGGAATACGATAATGCAGGACGAATACATTTTCAACACCGGGTCTTTCACCGCGCCATTGATCTGTTTCATCTTAAAGAAGATGGGATAGGCTTCTTCCATTTTTGTGAAGAAGTAAGTAGGCCGTTGTTCGCGCGGTTCGCTGTAAATTTTCAGTACACTGTCTTTCGGCACATAAATTTCAGACTCCCTTTTTGGAATATAGGGTTCACGGAGGGTCCAGTCTTCCAGCTGACCGGTGGAAGATATTTCCGCATGGTCAAAGTTCATATCTATCTGGAAGATATTAGCCCCGATACGTCCGCGGAAAGCGCCATCCAGCCGGGTAAGGTCGTTCAGGCTTACAAAGCCGTAACCGGTGTTCGACTGGTTATTGATAACGGTGTTGGCATACTCGAGCGACTTATCATACTCCCCTTTCCAGTTATAGATATGCGCGAGCAGCGTGTAGGCCATCCCTTTGGTGATGGTGATGGAGATATGATGTGATTCGCCCTGGCCGCGGTAATCACCCTGTTGTTCCGGCGATTTACCATTGTATTTCCAGGGTAAGCCATCAATACAGGCTTTTGCTTCTGCAGCTGCAAAGTCCAGTACTTTGTCCGATTTTTCACGGGCAATCGTTTTTGAGGTCCCATCAGACGGAGCAGTGACCAGTGGCACATCTCCCCAGATCCTTACTATATAGTAATACAAAAATGCGCGGATGTAAATGGCCTGTGCGCGGTCCAGTGTCATCTCATTTTGTGAGTAACGATAGTCGGTAGCAGTTACCTGCGGTAATTTTTGTATGGTAAGATTGCATTGCGCAATAGCTGTATAAAATCTTCGCCAGTCGCGCCATTCTTCCATGGTGGAATAACTTGCGTTCAGGTTATTTTCAACTACCGCACGCAGATCACCGCGTTTGGTCGACTGGAAGTCGCCTCCACGCAGGTCTCCGTACACCCAGTGCGCGTTTTCATTTGACATGGCAGCACGCATCAAAGCATAGCAGGCAGACAATCCCGCGCGTGCATCATTTTTAGTCTGCCACATATTTTCTTCTGTCAGGGCACGATGTGACGGCACATCCAGCATTTTTTTACAGGACGGCATACTCACCGCCAGTAATAGTATCAACCCTATCTTTCTCATGATCTTGTTTTTTAACATCAGAATTGAAAATTAAAGCCCAGTGTAAAGGTGCGTGGAGCCGCCCAGTTGTAATACCCTTCGTCATACCCGAAGTAGCTCACTGCTTCCGGATCACCGCCTTTATACTTTGTCCACGTAAGCAGGTTGTTACCGGTGGCGTAAATACGCAGGTGTTCAACACCCGAACGTTTCATCCACTCTGTTTGCATGTTATAGGCTACTGTTAATGCGCGGAGCTTTACAAAGGAGCCATCTTCAAGGAACAGGGTTTGATTGGGCTGATAGGCATATACCGCGCTCCAGGGATTGTATTGCGGGATCTTGCTGTAGTCGCCTTCTACTTTCGACCACCAGCTGATTTCTTTGATCGCCTTTGGATCATCAATAGCTTCCCTGTTGGCGAAATCAAAGCGATCGGCCAGCGCCTGGTTAATCACCTTACGACCAAAAGAATAATTCAGCAGGATGTTCACATCCCATGCGCCGTAGTGGAAGGTGTTGGTGAAACCTCCGGTAGCAGCGGGCGACAAGCGGCCTTTCATTACACGGTCCTTGTCGTTGATATCAAAATCGCGGTTTAAATCTGTCCATTTGGGATCACCCTTTTTCAGGGTAACACCCTGGTAGGTCATTTTCCTGCCTGTTTTTGGATTTACGGGCACTTCATCATCGGAGTTGTAAATGCCTTCATTGAGGAGCAGCCAGTAGCGGTCTACCGGCTTGCCTACCAGGAAGCGGCGGTTGTTGATCACCAGGTCGGTAATCCCGTCAGGCAAAGCCATCAGCTTATTCTGGTTTGTATAAATATTGATACCGGTGGTCCACTGGAATTTCTTTCCTTTCACTACATCTGCATCGATAGACAGCTCATAGCCATAGTTGCGGATGTCCATACCATTTTTTACAATCCCGGTATATCCTTCTTCTTCCAGCGTAGGCACTTTCAGTACCAGGTTGCGGTCTGTTTTGGCGTATACATCCAGCGATGCACGTAACCGGTCGTGAAACAGACCGATATCAATGCCGCCGTTCAACTGTTCTACTACCGGCCAGGAAGTACCCGGTACTACGTAACCGGTGGTATAGGCAGCGTTGATAACAGGGAAACCGTTGTAGGTCGACATATTGGGCACACCGTTCCAACCTGCATCCACATTATATACCGGTCCGCCGGTATACATTTCATCCATCAGCAAACGGCCTACGCGGCCCCAGCTGGCGCGGACATTCAGGTTGCTCAGCCAGGAAGATTCTTTCAGGAAATCTTCCTTATGTACTTTCCATGATGCAGACAAGGTAGGCGATATCAGCCAGCGGTTATCCGCATCGAGGTAAGAGCTGCCATCCCTTCTCACATACAGGGAAACAAAATATTTTTCATTGAAGTTATACCCGATGTTGGTGTAGAAAGATGCCAGGCGCGACTGCGTAAAATCTTTGGTATTAAACATCAGGCGGAAGTTGCCGAAGCGGCCTTCTTTCTGCTGATCGGTACCTGGCTGGTAAATCTTCACATAATCGCTGGAGCCTTTGTAGGCGCGGCCGTAGTCATAGCGCCATTTGTCCCATTGACCATATTGACCGAGCGTTATTTCAACATGATGTTTTCCAGGAAAAGTTTTTGCAAACTGCAGGGAGTTATCGAGAATCATCCGCCTGTTCAGGCCATCGTAGTTGGATACATAGCTGTTGCCTTCACCGAGCGCCGTAGGCACAAAGAAGTCGCGGAAATTTTGTCCGTAGTCAATAGCGAAACGGGTATTCCAGGTGAAGTGCGATAAGAAGCTGTACTTCGCATTGGCAATGATACGGGCTGAATTATTCTTGTTCCGGTTAATGGTATTTTCCAGCGCCGTATAATACTGTTGCAGGTAGGCTTTGTTAGGTGATAAGGGGGCATCGTAGTTAAAGAGATAGTCTTCATCCCCGGCACGGTCGCGGATAAACTCATTCCTCTTACGGTTTTGATTAGCTACGGAAATATCTGTTGTAAAAATCAGGTTCCTGACCGGTTGAATATTGATACCGAAGTTTACATCGTAGCGTTTGATTCCTGTTTTATCATATACGCCCTGCTGCGAGGATTGCCCGATGCTGAAACGGAAGTTCGCGTAAGGGGTACCTCCGCTTACAGCCGCCTGTATACCTTCTGTAAATGCGTTCCGGAGAAAAAGATCGTCCCAGTTGGCAGGGCCATAGTAGCGGGCCTGGGAAGAATCTGCCAGGTAGCGGGGGAAGTTGCGCCATTGCGTTTCATCCGCATATTTCTGGTAGAAGGGCAGGCGGAAATCACTCTCGTATCTGCCGTTTACTGCATCTACCGCGGGTTTCAGCGCCACACCGGCATAAGCATTTACAGACACCCGCATTTGCCCTACACGCGGCGCTTTGGTAGTGATGTTGATAATGCCGTTGGCTGCATTGGGACCGTATTTTGCGCTGGCAGCAAAATCTTTCAGCACTTCAATACTTTCGATATCATTGATATCCAGGAAACCAAGCAGGTTGGTTTCTGTTCCCATCCTGTTAAAATCGAACCGCTGGATGTCGTAGGCAAACGCATGCTCCATGATGAGGGGCACACCATCTACCACATAGGTAGGTTGCGCGTAAAACAAGTCGCGGTTGCTCAATAGCAGGGAAGAGGTGCCTCTTACGAATACGCTGTTACGCTTTCCGGGTTCCGCAGAAGGAATTCGTACATCCACTCCAGTTACCCTTCCTATCAGCATCTGATCG
The DNA here is from genome assembly GCF_900168065.1 of Chitinophaga ginsengisegetis. Lineage (GTDB taxonomy): Bacteria > Bacteroidota > Bacteroidia > Chitinophagales > Chitinophagaceae > Chitinophaga > Chitinophaga ginsengisegetis. The sequence continues at coordinate 1,875,470 of NZ_FUZZ01000001.1, forward strand.
ATACTGGTATAAGGGAGTTTTTTCACTTCTCCAATGTCTACTGAAGAAATAGCCCCGCTGGCACTACGTTTCAGGAAAAGTTCATTGTTGGGAAAATATCCCAGCGTGTCGCGCCTGGTAGATGTCACTTTGGAAAAGGCAAGTGAATCTGCATTCACACCGGAGGTATCTTTATTATTTTTAAACAACACATTCTGTGCTTCCGATGAGGTACTCACCAGGCACATGGCTGCAAAAAAATAAATACCTCTGTGCAGGAAAAAGTAAAAGTATTTCATACATGCAATATTTAGGAATGAGAATCCCAGGGTGTAAAAGAAGCTTTACACCACATTAATTTTTTTTTGACATGAACGGGCATAGGTTGCCCTGTTCCCTTTAGGGGAATGTCTGTAAATTTAGAGTTCAGGGCACGCCATGGCCACTACAGCACAATATCTGCCATGCAAAATGCCTCGTGCAGCATAAGCAGGATGCCAAAATAATGTCGACTGTGAAAGCATAACGCCCGTGTAGTAGTTAGGGACAGCGGGTAACCCTGTCAGGATGTAATGAACGTTGAGTCATGGAAACAAAGATTAATTAACGTGAAATTTTCAATCGATCTGTAATTCTGGTTTTCAATAATTGCTAGTACCAACGCACAGTGGGGAAACTACAGCAAACACAGGGTCTAACTGGTCATTTGTACTATCAATGCTCTTTAAATTCTGGTTGTTTTTTTAACGCTACTGCACCAAATGTAATTAGCTAAATGGATTTTTCATAGTTTTTTGTGAATTATTTTTAAAAATTTAATCCTGAGGGGCTACACCGCCTTCATCTCTATGATCCTTTTTTCAAATTCTTCATTCGCCACCACCGACTTATTCTTAATCCGGGTTTTATAAGTGTTGATGGTGTTTACTGAGTACCGGAGGATATGCGCAATTTTATCTGTATCATGAATCCCCATGCGGATTAACGCAAAGATGCGCAGGTCAGGCAAGCGTGCCACCAGCAAAAATCCCAGGATCAGTATGCCCTGTCGGTGGTATAACGCACTAATTCTTCCAGTGCGGCGCGTGTGGGGGAAGGCGGAAAGGTAAAGAGGATCCGGAATGCTTCATCGCGGTAGTCCATCATTTTTTGGGTGGCATAATCAAGGCCGCCGGAGCGGTTCACGGTTTCCACTACAAAGTTCACTTTGTCTTTATCGGTATGCTGGTGCTTTACAATGTGAAGGATCTTTTTCCGCAGCACCGGGGCTGCCTGTTGAACGGTATAGATCAGGGGAAGGGTTACTTTCTTTTCTTTGATATCATTGCCGGTAGGTTTACCGATGTCGGTATTGCCATAATCAAACAGGTCGTCTTTCAGCTGAAAGGCCATGCCTACTTTTTGCCCGAAGTCGTGTAACAGCCGGATGGTTTCCGGGTTATCGCAGGCAGAAGAAGCGCCGGCGGCACAGGCAGCGGCCAGGAAGGAAGCCGTTTTGGCGTTGATGAGATCATAGTAGTCCTTTTCCTCAAAACTCAGTTTATTGGCCTTGGTCAGCTGCAACAGTTCTCCTTCTATCATTTGCTGGATGGCGGCGGCATAAATTTTAAGCAGACCAGGATCATTATTATCAAGCGCCAGCAGTACACCTTTTGTAAAGAGCTGGTCGCCCACCATTACGGATACACGATTTTTCCAGAGGGCATTTACGGAAAACGCGCTTCGGCGTTTCATCGCATCATCAACCATATCGTCGTGTACAAGGGAAGCGGTGTGCAGCATTTCCACCAGCAGGGCGGCGCGGTAACTACCATCGTTGATGGCGCCACACAAGCGGGCGCACAGCAACACAAACATAGGACGCATCTGCTTCCCTTTGTGGGCCGCAATATCCGCCATAATCCTGTTCAGCAACAGTACATCACTTTGCATGGCATCATGAAAAATCTCCTCAAACCGTTGTAGTTCGCTACCAATCGTTTCCCTGGCTAATTGCATATGATCATCACTAAGAACGGGGCCGAAATTACGATTTCTGAGGGAAAGTATAACCTGACTTTCTTTATTGCTGAAAGCCCAGCACAAAATGTAATTGCTGCATATGCTTCAGAAAAGCGAGCGTGTCCTGTTCCAGTGTGCCCGTATCCGTTATATTCAGCTGCGGTGCATATTCCAGTATATCCCTTACCGTGATACCCGATGTTAACTGCTCCGTTAAAAAAGCCAGCCAGGGCGACAGGTCCGTGAATTCCACATGCCCTGTTTCCGGGTGGCGGAACAACAACACAAAATAAACACCCTTATTTTTCAGGATGTCTTTTGGCTTCGCTACCAGGTGAACCGGGTAATGAAAAGATAACAACCGGTGTTCAGGATTGAGTACCAGCGGCGTATCCAGCCAGTTGCCGGAAAGGGAATACGCGGGTGCAGGTATATCTTCCATGTTATACACCTCCATTTCCGCCCACTCAAAAGCGAGGAGGTCGTTGAGGAAGGGGATACTGTAAGTATCTTCCCAGTTATGCGCTACCGCGTAGGTGTAAAACTCCAGTGGGAGCTTCCACACCTGGTACGACTGACACGCATGTTTCGAAAAAAACTCCTTCACCATTTTATTCCACTTTGCGGTGGGAATATGTTTGAATGCAATGGGGAAGGCATTTTCCATTGTATCATGGATCATGTTAAACACCAGCTGGCGGTAGTGTTTCAGCCGGTGAGGCGCTACGCCGGGCAGCTTTACTTTTTCACCTGTTCTGCAATAGGTGGAAAAAGTTTGCTGGATATGATAAGTGTCAGGCAACAAGTTCATCTTTCCGTTTCCATTGTTTATGACAAATATTTTTCAGTCTTGTTAACTCGCCCTGCAGCTCCGCCATTTCCGGGATATTAAAATCCCTTTCCAGTAAAACCGGTACCGGTTGCAGGTGTTGAATGGTCCATTCAAAAAGGTCGTACACCGGGTCTATAATCGGTTCCCCGTGGGTATCGATAATCAGGTCGGGCGCTACCTGCTCATGGCCGGCCATATGGATATAAGCTACTTTGCTGAGCGGCAGTTGTTGTATAAATGCTTTGGCATCATACTGATGATTGAAAGCATTTACATAGATGTTATTTACATCCAGCAGCAGCTGGCAGCCGGATTGTTTTACCACTTCATTGATAAAATCCACTTCACTCATTTCCGCCGCTACAGGTGTGTAATAGGATACAATTTCCATTACCAGCGGGCGTTGCAAATAATCCTGTACCTGCTGTATCCGGCCTGCAATATGCTTTACCGCATCCATCCGGAAAGGGATGGGCAGCAGGTCGTACAGATGTGCATTATCACATTTGGAATAGCTCAGATGCTCGGAATAAATCTGTACGTTGTATTCCCGGAGAAATGTTTTTACATATTGCAGAAATGATTTGTCCAGTGCTTCGGGGCTGCCGATTGACAGGGAAAGCCCATGACACAGCACCGGGTATTTTTCTACTACACGATGTAATACTTTCTTCCAGTATCCGCCGATGTTCATCCAGTTTTCAGGAGCAAACTCAATAAAGTCGGGCCGGATATGTTCACCGCTGATCATTTCTTCCGCAAACTCCCTGCGAAAACCTACACCTACCATGATCGTACATTTTAGGAGGTTAAAATAAAGTAAAGACCGGCCTGTGCGTACCACACCGGCCTTTACCTGACCTGGAAATCAATTACCGGATTTGGTAGTGTCTTTTTTATGCTTGTCTCCCTTCTTACCTTTTTTGTCACCGCATTTTCCTTCACCGCATTTGCCCTGACCGCATTTACCTTCTTTTGTTTTACCTGCCGCAGCGCTGTCTTTTTTTGCGCCGCAAGACAGTTCAATGGCATTGGCCGTATTGCCGGATGCGCCGGTTAGTGCGCTTCTTACTGCTGCGCCGGAGCCCAGGTTAGTATACCCGGCGGGCCTTGCTGTTACCTGCAATGCAGCCATACCGAGGATAGCACCGGCAACAAGAGAGCCGGAAAACAGTACTTTTTTGCTGATAGGATTGTTGTTTTTCATCTTCTTAAAAATTTAAAAAACTGGTGAGAAAATATATGTGTTTGAGAGGTAGACATGGTGATTAAAAAATCCTTACAGGTAATCCGGTTATTTCTCCAGTTGCGCTTGTCTGAAAAGCTTCTGCCCGCATATGATTGTTTTGCCGGTTGTAGCAGAAAGGTTACCGAAATTTACCTGTTTTAGTTTTCTCCGCAACCCAAAAAAATGTTAAAGGCGGATAACCGGCAAGGACAGGAAGGTAAATGGCGGGATAACGGCATCCACTATTCAGCATTTTATCCTATTTTTGGCCTGTACCCAATGAAATATGAATTAAACTCGGCCCATGAAAAATGAAATGTCGCCTGTAACGTCCGTTTACTTTGTAACATTATTGAAAGCATATTTACGTGGTACTAAAACAAGACAGGAAGTAATAGATGAATTGCGCAGCGTATCCCCGCTGCAACAGAAGGCCGGAGAAGAATCAAACACTGAAGTGAGCAGGTTGCTGTTCCAGACTGCCAGTGAAATCAATGAACATTATTACCAGGATATTGTAACTGCTATTTCCCATGCTTCCGATACCACTCCCACACGCGAAGGAGTTATCCACCAGCTGGAGGCAATGCTTACCGGTTATATCACCACGGAACAGCTGATCCAGTGGGCTACCTGGCATAACGAGCCGGATACCGACGATGGAACCGGGTTCTTTGATGATATCGCTGTAGACTATTTCTGTACACAATTATTACCTGCTTCCGCCGGTGAACTGGCAGTGGCCCATTACAAACAGGCGCTGAGGATTTTCCGGTCGGGCCAGCATAACAGCCTGAAAGACAAGGTAGCACTGGTGTTATTATCTGAAAAAGAAAGACAACGTTTTCTCTTTTACCTCAGTGATTATATACAGGGGCATACCTCACCGGAGCAACTGGATGTATACCTGCTTCATAAATTTGGGATGGATCATCACTCCTTTCCTTATATGTCGTCCCTATCCGCTATTATGCACGATCCGGGGAAATTACCGGCGCTCCTGCACCTCGCCGCAATGGACGAATAAATACATCATATAAATTCAACATACTAGCTAACCATCAGGCTGCAGCCCCTCAAAGCAGAATTATCGAGCCGGCCCAGTACTTCAAACCGGCCATCGGCATGCATACGGCCAATGTCTTCAGTGGCAATGAACGCACAGGAGTATATATTGGCCAGGTCAATTACATTCATAACGCCCGCGCCTTTGCCGGCAGTGAGCTGGAAAGGATCATTCTCATCGCGCAGCAACACCTTCATCCAGGGCGGCGTTTCAAACAAACCATCACATTTGGAATAAGCCTGCGATAGCAGCTCCGTCATGCCGTATTCCGCATGGATACAGGCTGCTCCCAGTCTTTCTTTCAGGAAAGCATGTACTTCCTCACGCGTCCATTCCTCCCTTCTCCCCTTCATTCCACCCGTTTCCATCACGATGGTATTTTTCAGGGAAAGGGTGTACTGTTCTGCAAAATCAAGTAATCCGAAAGTAACGCCTATCAGCAATACCTTTTGTCCGCGTGCTTCCAGCTCCTGCAATTGATGGAACAACTTATCATGTTCGTACAGGTAAAAGCCGCTTTCCGGATGCCCGCTGCGGATGGTCATTTCCTGTACCATGCGCACCAGCGAAGAATGTTGCCGCTCCAGGTAAGAAGGTAACAGCCCCACTACCACATAGTCGCTCACCGGGCCGTAAAACTGCTCAAAGGCCGTCATGAAGCTTTGGGTATAGATGGAGGAGTGTTTAACCAGGTGCCGGCTGTTCACCGTTTGGGTGGTGCCGCTGCTTTCAAAGACCAGTTCCGGCTCAAACCGGCCGCATACCACGGTATGTGATTTGAAAAATTGTATGGGGAGAAAGGGAATTTCAAGAATGCTTTTCACCGAAGCAGGCGGGATGTGCAGGGCATCAGTATAGGCCCTGTACAGGTCATTTTCCCGGTACTGGTACTGAAACAGCTCCAGTGCAGCGGCTTCCAGCCCACTTTCGGTTAATGAAAATATATATTCCGGTGATACGGCGGTCATGCAAAACTGAATTTAAAATCGCACAAAGTTAGGGAGAAGAATAAATCTATCCGCAGTAAGTAACAATTGTCACAAAAAAACGTTTTGGTATAGATGGATGGCGATAACCGAATATTTGTATATTTCCTAAATTAATGTAGGTTTGTTTTATGAAGAAAATTCTGTTTTTGTTCCTGCTGGCCGGGTTATTTTACGCCTGTAAAAAGGATAAAATAGGTACTAAGCCCACTCTCAGCTTCAAAGGATATTCGCTCGACAGCGTGGTAGCCAATACCCAGGTAATGTTTGTAACGCTTGATGTCCGGGACGGGGACGGTGATATAGAAGATACTTTACAGATAGCCCCCCTCTACGATACTAAAATACAGGATACCTTCTATATTGTAAGACGGATGCCTGAAATTGGCGCCAACAGAGGCAACAGCGTAAAAGCAGAAGTAGCTATCCGGCTCGATCCCGTAGATTTCAGAACCTACCAAAGCCTGAACGACAGCATCCACTTCCTGGTATTTATCCGCGATAATGCCGGAAATATCAGTGATACCCTCGCTACTCCAAAAATACCTTACAACATTCCCTGACAAACGTTACATTCTAAAATATCATACATTTAAGGATTCCTTTTACTAAAGGGATCCTTTTATTTTTAGCTTTACTTTTGATTTTTAGCATATGGATAAAATAGAAGAACTACAGGCAAAGATCGCCGAAGCAATGCTTGGCGGAGGAGATGTACGTATTGCTTCCCAGCATAAAAAAGGTAAGCTCACCGCCCGCGAAAGGATACAGCTGCTGATGGATGAAGGTTCTTTTGAAGAACTGGATATGCTGGTTACTAACCGCAACCGCGGTCTTACGGCCGACCAGGAGCAGTTTCTCGGCGATGGCGTGGTAACCGGCTACGGTACTATCCACGGCCGTTTGACCTATGTTTTCTCACAGGACTTCACCGTATATGGCGGTAGTTTATCTGAACCGCATGCCCGTAAAATCTGCAAGATCATGGACCTGGCTATGCAGAACGGCGCTCCCCTCATCGGTTTAAACGACAGTGGCGGCGCACGTATCCAGGAAGGTGTGGTGAGTCTTGGTGGCTATGCCGATATCTTTTACCGCAACACCAGGGCTTCCGGCGTGATCCCGCAGATCTCCGCCATCATGGGCCCCTGCGCCGGCGGCGCCGTATACTCCCCTGCTATCACCGACTTCATCATGATGGTGGAACAAACCTCCTATATGTTTGTGACCGGGCCTAACGTAGTAAAAACCGTTACCCATGAAGAAGTGACTTCAGAAGAACTGGGTGGCGCCCAAACGCATGCTGCCAAAAGCGGCGTAACCCATTTCGCCTGCGCCAATGAAATAGAATGCATCCAGTATATCAAACAGCTCCTGAGCTATGTGCCGCAGAACTGTGAAGAAACAGCGCCGGTATACCCGTACGAGCCTGGCAATGAATTAAGGGAAGCCCTCAACACGCTGATCCCGGAACATCCGAACCAGCCGTACGACATGAAAGAGGCTATCGCACAGATTACGGATGCCGACAGCTTCTTTGAGGTACATAAAAATTTTGCGGAAAATATGATCGTGGGCTTTGCCCGCATCGCCGGCAGAAGCATCGGTATAGTAGCCAATCAGCCGGCCCACCTCGCCGGTGTACTGGACATCCACGCCTCCGTAAAAGGCGCCCGGTTCACCCGCTTCTGCGATGCGTTTAACATCCCGCTACTGGTACTGGTAGATGTTCCCGGCTTCCTGCCAGGCACCGACCAGGAATGGAACGGCATCATCACCAACGGCGCCAAACTGCTGTACGCGCTCAGCGAGGCCACCGTACCCAAACTTACCGTTACCACCCGCAAAGCCTACGGCGGCGCTTACTGCGTGATGAACTCCAAACATATCGGCGCTGATCTCAACTTCGCTTTTCCACAGGCCGAAATTGCCGTAATGGGCGCTAAAGGCGCTGTGGAAATCATCTTCAAAAGAGAAATAGATGCCGCCGCCGATCCGGAAGCGCGCATGAACGAACTCGTGGCCGACTATACGGAAAGGTTCGCAAACCCTTACCTGGCAGCAGAAAAAGGATACATCGATGAAGTGATCAAACCGGAAATGACCCGTATCAAACTGATCAAGGCTTTCAAAATGCTTGAAAATAAAGTGGTAAATATGCCACGAAAAAAACATGGCAATATACCTTTGTAGCAACTGGCTTCCCGCTTTTTAGTGCTAAAAAGCGGGAGGCTAAAAGCTAAACATATGCTCCGCAGCCTTTTCAATCTTATTCTCTTCACGTCCGTTTATATTTCCGGGTGCGCCATCGGGATGATCTGGCAAACCAACCAGTTGCTGGCCCTCGATTACCCACATAATACCTTTTATCTTTTCGTTTTCTTTTCTACTATCTGCAGCTACAATTTTCACTGGTACCTTACACCTGGTAGCTACTCCGCTTCAGAAAGAATACTTTGGGGTAACCGTCACCGTGCCCTTATGCTCATTTTATGCGGCATTGGCCTGGCCGGCTCTTTATGGTTTTTCTGGCAACTGCGCGAACACTGGCTGGTACTAAGTGGCAGCGCAGTACTCACCTTTTTGTACTCTGCCCCCAAAGTGCCACACAAAGCATTCCGGTGGCTTAGTAAAATAGCCATCGGCAAAACCTTGTTCCTCACCTTCGTATGGACGTATGTAACCACGGTACTTCCCGCGCTGATAGCCAACAACGTGGTTACACAGCCACTGGTATATCTTACTATACACCGCTTTGGACTCATCTATGCGATCTGTATCTTATTTGATTACCGCGACCTGGAATCAGATAAGAAAGAAGGTATCCGCAGCCTGATCACCGCCCTGGATGAGAAAAACCTGATGCGGCTCTACTATTCATCCCTCGTGATAGCCGCCATAAGCGCCGGTTTGATGTGGTCCTATACAACGCTGCCTGCTGTTGTTACCCTGATGATACCCGTTATCGCCACCGCACTCATTACCCGTAAAGCGCAACGCACCGATTCCGATTACCTGTTCTACTTCGTACTGGATGGCTTCATGGCCTTGTCGGCCGTATTATATCTCATGATCGTTTAAACCGGGGCAGCACAATCCCGCGTTTTCCTTACATTTGTCGCGTCACAATCTGCAAATATTATGTCTAAAAAACAGAAATCAATATTCAATAAGGAATCCCTGACATTCCTGGAAACCTACCTGAATAACCCGTCTCCTACCGGTTTTGAGAAAGAAGGACAAAAGCTCTGGCTGAAATACCTGACGCCTTACATCGATGAATATTTTGTAGATTCTTACGGATCTGCGGTTGGTGTTATCAATCCTAAAGCGGAATTTAAAGTGGTGATAGAAGCCCACGCAGATGAAATCTCCTGGTTCGTAAACTACATCTCCCCGGAAGGTTTAATCTATGTAATCCGCAATGGCGGCTCTGATCAGCAGATTGCTCCTTCCAAGCGCGTGAATATCCATACCGAGAAAGGTACCGTAAAAGCTGTTTTCGGCTGGCCGGCTATCCACACCCGTATCCGTAGCGGCGATGGTAAAGAACCACAGCCAAAGGTGGAAAACATTTTCCTCGATTGCGGCGCACGCTCCCGTAAAGAAGTAGAGGACCTCGGTATACACGTAGGTTGCGTATGTACATTTGAAGATGGCTTCGAGGAACTGAACTACGATTACTACATCTGCCGCGCTATTGATAACCGTATCGGTGGTTTTATGATTGCAGAAGTAGCCCGCTTGCTGAAAGAAAAGAAGCAGCAGTTACCTTTTGGTCTTTATATCGTAAATGCGGTGCAGGAAGAAGTGGGCTTACGCGGTGCCGAAATGATCGCCAAGCGCATTAAGCCGAATGTAGCCATCATCACCGATGTAACCCACGACACTACCACCCCGATGATCAACAAAAATATTGAGGGAGAAATAAAATGTGGCGGTGGTCCGAGCATCACTTACGGTCCGGCGGTACATAACATCCTCCGTGATCTCATCATCAAAACGGCCAAGAAGAACGACATTCCTCACCAGCTGCATGCAGTAAGCCGCAGTACCGGCACGGATACCGATGCTTTTGCCTACAGCAACGACGGTACGCCTTCCGCCCTGATCAGCTTACCATTGCGCTATATGCACACTACTGTGGAAATGGTGAAGAAAGATGATATTGAAAATACAATTCAGCTGATTTACCAGACATTACTGAATATTACGCCTAAAACGAATTTTCAGTACCTGTAAGATATAAAGAGAAGATCAACTTAATGCCCCCAAAAAGCCAGGTGCTTTTTGGGGGCATTTTTGTTTATACAAGGGCTATATCCTCTGGTAGCGTCCGGCATGCCCCATCATAGGATAAGCCGTAGATAACCCGTATATAACCCGTAGATAACCCGTAGATAACCCGTAGATAACCCGTACCTATATAGATACAGCTTATCTCTGTCTTTGCCGGAAATATAATATGAATATACCCGGGAATATTCCAGGGTAGGGCCCGGCTCAGCGTAGCGACGCGCTGCCGCCACTATTGGTTTTTGCCCCCAAAGCAAAGCGGCCAGGATCCGGTATATCACCGGATCCTGGCCGCTTAAACTAATTTTACGCTTGTGTGTACTTAGTTTTTAAAGAAGTCTGCCGCCCTGTTCACCTTCTCTACCCATGCACCGGAACTGGCCTGCATCACATATTCACTCAGTCCTACCCTGCTGGCGCCCGGCGCCCAGTCGTAGGTATACCCCAGCCGCGTCCACGGATAATGCATATCCGTAGCTGATGTCAACGGGCGGTAATAAGCAAAAATGATGTAGTTATTAAACCAGGTGGAAAACTCCGGCGATACACCGCTGATGGGTACGGCACCGGTGGTTTTGGTGGTAATGGCGGGGTTGCCGGCGGGGCGGTACAACCTCGAAGCGCTTACCCACATGGTAGCGATATGGGTATTCGTTTTTGCATTAACCGGTGGCAGGCCCAGTAACTGGCAGATACGTTGAATGGTATCTGACGTAGCTGTAAAGGAAGGTCCGATCCGGTTCTTCATCTGTTTGGGGATGAACAGCCAGGATTCGCCCCATACTGTGTTGATGGAATCTCCGGCCGGGTAACTTCCGGGGAAACGCATAAAGGTAGCCATCAACACATACTGCTGGCCATTGATGGTTTTCCATTGGAGGTCCGGGTTGTCTGGAGTGATGGGCCACAGTGCATCGGTAATTTCGTTGCTGTCTGCAATCATGGCGTCGTCTACAGCCTGATTGTAGAGTTGATCCAGGGTGTACACCGGCGGCGGAGGCAGGATTGGGTCATCATCATTTTTACTGCAACTGGAAAATGCCATCGCGGCAAATAGAACGAGCACGGACAGCTTGCTGCCGTTGGGGAAATGTTTCATAGAAGTGGTTTTCTGGATGTTGGTTATTTAAATTGAGTCCCGCAATTAAGTGTATTTCAACAGAATAATCAAATTTCCCTCATTTTCACTCCTACTAATTGGTAATTTGTATTTCGTAATAATTTGCTACGTTTGCTATTCAAACAAAATCAGATCTATGATCCGTCATGACTGGACGTTAGAAGAAATTAAAGCTATTTACAACACGCCCTTACTGGAACTGGTGTACCGTGCTGCCTCTATTCACCGTGAATACCAGGATACAGCAGAGGTGCAGGTTTGCACCCTCTTGTCTATCAAAACAGGCGGATGCCCTGAAGATTGCGCTTACTGCCCACAGGCTGCCAGATATAATACTGACATCAATGTGCATGGCCTCCTGAAAAAAGAGGACGTGATGAGTTATGCCCAAAAAGCAAAAGAGGCGGGATCTACCCGTTTCTGCATGGGCGCCGCCTGGCGTGAAGTGCGCGACAACCGCGATTTCGACCGTGTACTGGATATGGTAAAAGGTGTAAATGAGCTTGGCATGGAAGTATGCTGCACATTGGGCATGCTGAATGAAGACCAGGCAAAGAAATTAGCCGATGCCGGCCTGTTTGCCTACAATCATAACCTGGATACTTCCCGCGACCACTACGAAGAAATTATCACTACCCGTACTTACGACGATCGTTTGCAAACACTGGACAATGTGAGAAAAGCAGGTGTAAGCGTATGCTGCGGCGGTATTATAGGTTTGGGAGAATCGCATGAAGACCGTATCGCCATGCTGTGGACACTCAGCAGCTTACCGTCCCATCCGGATTCTGTTCCCATCAATGCGCTCACCCGTGTAAAAGGTACGCCGCTGGAACATCTGCCAAAAGTTGAGTTCTGGGATATGGTGCGCATGATTGCCACCACGCGCATCCTGATGCCAAAGGCAATGGTACGTTTGAGTGCCGGCCGTGCGGAAATGAGTATGTCCGACCAGGCATTATGCTTTATGGCAGGCGCCAACTCTATTTTTACAGGAGAGAAATTATTAACAACAGGCAATCCTTCGTTTGAAGAAGACCACATGATGTTTGAGCTGCTGGGACTGAAGCCCAGAGAGGCTTTCAAAGCACAGGAAGCCAGCTGTTGCTAGCGGGTGGGGATCGCCTTCGGCGATTGTCTTGGAGCAGGGTTAGACAGATTAATCGTGATTACCTTGATTTTATTTTCTGGGTTTTTGATAAAAAGATTAGGGGAGATATAAGCGAATTCCGCTTTTATCTCCCCTAATCTTTTTAAAATCAAAACATAATAAAATCAAGGTAATCACGATTAATCTGTCTAATCCTGCTCCAAGACAATTTCCAGCGCCGAAGGCCCTCCTACAAATCATTCATCCCGAAATACTCCACGCCCAGCTGATACCCTTTCAGCCCCAGTCCACAGATGCAGCCAATACATTTAGGCGCTATCAGTGAAGTATGTCTGAATTCTTCCCTTGCATACACGTTGCTGATATGAATTTCCATCACCGGTGTTTTGATGCCGGCAATAGCGTCGCGGATGGCGATGGAGGTATGCGTATAGGCGCCGGCGTTGAGCAGTACGCCATCGTATGAAAATCCTACTTCATGCAGATAGTTTACAATTTCCCCTTCTATATTACTCTGGTGATAGCTAAAAGTTACTGCCGGAAACTGTTTTTGCAGGTGTTTGAAATACTGCTCGAAAGATTCGCTGCCATAGATGCCCGTTTCACGCTTGCCGAGCAGGTTCAGGTTAGGTCCGTTGATGATAGCTATTTGCATGATAATGGTTATAGAATGAAGAATGAGGGACTAAGATAATTAATCCTGTTTATTATTACTATCGCTTCCCCAGCGGTAAGTAGTTTGTTCCAGGCCGGCCAGGTCTATGATCCGGTCCACAACCGTGGCGGCCATTTCTTCGAGGTTGGCGGGAACGCTGTAAAAGGAAGGAGTGGCAGGGCAGATAATACCGCCGGCCAGGGTAACCGCTTCCATATTTTTGATGTGAATAAGATTATAGGGAGTTTCCCGTACTACGCAGATCAGCTTTCTTCTTTCTTTCAGCACTACGTCTGCCGCGCGGGTAATCAGGTCGTTGGAAATGCCGGTGGCAATGCGTCCCAGTGTGCCCATGGAGCAGGGGCAGATGATCATGGTGTTAAAGCGTCCGGACCCGGAAGCAAAAGGAGCGTGGAAATCCTGTTGGGTATAAAAACGGAAAGGCAGGTGTTTATATTCTTCGTCCCTGAGCTCTGTTTCCCATACCGTTTTGGCGTTTTCTGTCATCACCACAGCTACCTGGTCCAGCTGTTCATGTGCTGCCTGCAGCTTTTGTAACAACTGACGGGCATAGATGGAACCACTTGCCCCGGTAACTGCTACTACTATACGATGTTTCATTGGCTATGCTGTTGAATTTACAAAGCTAGCCTATTTGGGTGGTTATACGCCAGCCTGTGCAACTATTTCGTCCATTGCGATGCCGCCATGACTTTCATTATAAACACATTCGCCGTTGCGGATAACCAGTACCTGGGGAGACTCATGCGGAACATCATACACTTCCGCTATTTTATTGGATACCGGCCGGTAGGTGATCAGGTCCAGGTAATAAAACGTTAACCCTTCCGGTTCAGCCGACCGTTCCAACCTGGCTTTGGCCATTGAGCTGATAGAGCATCGCGTACTGTGTTTGTAAATAACTACCGGCTGATGCGCTGATGCCGCATTGATTTCAGATAGTTGTTCCTCGTTGGTTAACGTTTTCCAATTCATTTAACATGCTTTGTTATGTTCTATCGCAGGCGACTTGGCCATGCCCTTCATGGGACAGCCTAATTTCTGATGGCTTGCGCAGGACGTCAAGAAAGCGGCAAAGATACAAACCATAGCGGTGTAGCCCAAAATTCTTACATAAGATTGCATACTGGCAGTTTTAAATAATTTATGACTAAAACGAAATTTCACAGGAAATATGATACGACCACTTTTTTAATCGTCTTTTGTAACGTTATTTTGCAAATATAGAAAATACATTAAAAAAAACAACAATGTAATTTTCGGCAAGCCGAAAATATCCAGCGTTATGACAAAAGTACATTTTATTGCCATAGGCGGCAGCGTAATGCATCAGTTGGCCATTGCGCTCAAAAATAAAGGTTACCAGGTAACCGGCAGTGACGATGAGATTTTCGAACCGGCACTGTCTAACCTGCAACAGGCGGGCATTTTACCAGCCAGCATGGGTTGGGACCCTGCCCGGATAACGCCGGATCTGGACGCAGTGATCCTCGGTATGCATGCCCGGGACGACAACCCCGAACTGATAAAAGCCCGGGAACTGCAGCTGAAAATTTATTCTTTCCCGGAATATATCTACCAGGAAAGTAAAAATAAAACACGGGTAGCCATCGGGGGAAGTCATGGTAAAACTACCACCACCGCGATGGTCATGCACGCTTTGCAGGTTAATCAGCAGTCGTTCGACTACCTCGTAGGCGCCCGGCTGGAAGGTTTTGCCCAGTCCGTAAATATTACAGACGCCCCAGTAATTGTGTGCGAAGCCGACGAATACCCGGCCTCGGCCATTGAAAAACGGCCCAAATTCCACTTCCTGCACCCGCAAATTGCGGTGTTAACAGGCATTGCATGGGATCATATCAACGTATTTCCTACCTACGAAATATATAAAGAACAGTTTGCCATTTTTATCAGGCAGATGGAAGCCGGTCAGGTACTGATCTACAACAATACGGATACTGAACTCGTTAGCCTGGTAACTGCTACCGGCGGTCACCTGAAACTGGTGCCCTACGGCCTGCCGGAACATACCATTACCAATGGCGTAACCCGTGTTATTTTCGGCAACCAGCAGGCCTGCCTGGAAGTTTTTGGCGATCATAACCTGCTGAACCTCCACGCCGCCAAACTGGTTTGTAATGAACTGGGCCTGTCTGATGCGGAATTCCTGGCAGCAATTGCTACCTTTAAGGGCGCCGCAAAAAGACTGGAACTGGTAGCAAAAAATGATCATTGCGTTATTTACCGTGATTTTGCACATGCGCCTTCTAAAGTGAAAGCCACTATGGAAGCCACCAAACACCAGTTTCCAGACAGGAAGCTGATAGCCGTGCTGGAATTACACACCTATAGCAGTTTAAATGCAGATTTCCTGGAACAATACCACGGCGCCCTCGATACAGCAGATACCGCCGTTGTATTTTACAGCAAACATGCACTGGAAATAAAAAGAATGCCGGACCTGGCGCCGGAACTGATTGCACAGCGGTTTGGCCGTAATGACCTCCACGTTTTCCACAACAGGGAAAAACTGGAAGCATTCCTGGCCGCACAACAATACCAGGACACCAACCTGCTGCTGATGAGCTCCGGAACATACGATGGCCTCGATTTTAGCAAACTGAAAGCATTATTGCCGTCAGATTAGTAAATACATTAAACTAAATTATAAATTATTCATAATGCCTTCTTTGCTCCTCAAAAGGCCGCTGGCCGTAATCGACCTGGAAACTACCGGTACCAACGTGGCTTCCGATCGTATCATTGAAATTGCTATCATCAAAGTGTTTCCGGACAAAACAACCCAGTCCAAAGTGAAACGCATTAACCCCGGAATGCCGATCCCAGCAGGATCTACAGCAATTCATGGTATTAAAGACGAGGATGTAAAAGACGCACCTACCTTTAAACAGGCCGCTCATGAACTCAAACAGTTCATGGACAACTGCGACCTGGCCGGGTATAACTCCAATCGCTTCGATATTCCCCTCCTGGTAGAGGAATTCCTGCGGGCAGACATCGAATTTGACGTATCCAAACGCAAATTCGTAGATGTACAGCGCATTTTCCACCTGATGGAAAAACGCACCCTGGGCGCCGCCTACAAGTTCTACTGCGATAAGCTGCTGGAAAACGCACACAGCGCCGAAGCAGACGCACTGGCTACATACGAGATCCTGGAAGCCCAGCTGGGCCGCTACGAACAGCTACAACAGGATATCGACTCACTGGCCGATTTTACAAAAGAGGAAGATTATATCGACTTTGCCCGCCGCCTCGTGATGCAGGGCGGACAGGAAGTATTTAACTTTGGTAAGTATAAAGGCCGTCCCGTCAGAGACGTGCTAAAGGCAGAACCTCAGTACTACGACTGGATGATGAAAGCAGATTTCCCGCTCAATACCAAACAGAAACTGACTGAGATCTTCCATAATATGATGTTAAAAAAAATGTAATGTTATTCGGGAACGTCATATCTTGCGCCGGAATTGAATTATTTTCGCAGTCCAAAAATATCATCTGCTGATTGGAAAAGCTTGTCATCATTCCTACGTACAATGAAAAGGATAATATCCGTAACATCATTGACGCTGTATTTTCCTTACAGCAGAATTTTCATGTCCTCATTGTGGATGACGGATCGCCCGACGGCACCGGCGCTATTGTGAAATCATTGCAACAGCAGCATCCCAACGAATTATTCCTGGAAGAAAGGTCCGGCAAACAAGGTTTGGGTACAGCTTATATCCACGGTTTCAAATGGGCACTGGCCCGGGGCTATCAGTACATTATAGAAATGGACGCGGATTTTTCACACAATCCTAAAGATCTCCCGCGCCTGTATGACGCCTGCGCCAAAGAAGGAGCAGATGTATCCGTAGGTTCCCGTTATGTAAAAGGCGGCAAAACCGAAAACTGGCCATGGGACCGCGCCGTATTATCTTATGGCGCCTCCATTTATGTTGGCATGATCACCTGGATGCCCGTAAAAGATCCCACCGCGGGATTTGTATGTTACCGCAATACCGTACTGGAATCCATTAACCTGGACCAGATACAGTTTGTAGGCTACGCCTTCCAGATTGAAATGAAATTTACGGCATGGAAGCTCGGCTTTAAAATAAAAGAAGTACCTATCACCTTTAAAGACCGGAAAGAAGGATACTCCAAAATGAGCAAAGGCATTGTAAAAGAAGGGATCCTCGGGGTACTCAAAATACAATGGCAAAGCCTCTTCCGCAATTATAAAAGAAGAGTACAGAATTAATTAATAAATCACATCAATTGCATAGCATTTAGGGACCTGTTCATTTAAAAAATGACCTGGTCCCTAAATACATTTTAACGGACCATGAAGAAAGCATTTCTCCAGCTACACCTTTCCGTATTTCTGGCTGGATTTACAGGGATATTAGGTAAACTGATTTCCCTCAACGAAGGATTACTGGTATGGTACCGGTTACTGATCACCTCCGTTACTTTGTATGTTTTATTCCGCTTCCAGGGCACTTTTAAAAAGCTTCCCTGGAAGGATATCCTTCCCATTGGCAGCACCGGCGTGGTAATAGCCCTCCACTGGCTTTTCTTTTACGGCAGTATCAAATATTCCAACGTATCTATCGGGGTGGTTTGCTTTTCGCTTACCAGCCTGTTCACCGCCATATTTGACCCGCTCATTAACAGGCGCCGCTTTGATGTAGCCGAAATGTTACTGAGTATGCTCACCCTGCTGGGAATCCTGCTGATCTTCCACTTTGATACACAATACCGTACCGGCATCATCCTGGGCATTATTTCCGCCATGTTTGCCGCGCTGTTTACTGTATTCAATAAAAGACTGATCAAACGGTTCGATACGCCCACCATCACTTTCTATGAGCTGTCAACAGGCTTTCTGGTACTGAGTCTCGCTATGCCTTTGTACCTCCACTTATTCCCGGCTCCTTCCCTGCTGCCCTCATCTATGGATTTACTCTACCTGTTTATACTGGCCTGGTTCTGCACCGTGCTGATGTACCTGCTGAATATGAGTGCGTTAAAGAAAATATCCGCTTTTACCGTGAACCTGTGTTTCAACCTGGAACCGGTTTACAGCATCGTGATGGCGTTTATATTGTTTCATGAAAACCAATTTCTGAACAACGCCTTCTACGCCGGGCTGGGCTGTATCATCCTTTCCGTAGGACTACAAATGCTGCGTGTGGTAAGGGGCAAAACCGCATCCTAATCCCCCCGCTCATCCTCATTTATTTGTAACTTGAGCGCCGTAATTATTACTTTGCGCTTATGAGAAAAGTTTTATTAGGGGTGTCCCTCCTGGGCTCCTCCCTTCTTACCTATGCACAGCAACCTGCAAAAAAGCCGCTGGACCACAGTGTTTACGACAGTTGGCAAAGCATTGGCACTAAACTGATCAGTAATAACGGACAGTGGGTAGTGTATTCAGTGGTACCACAGGAAGGCGACGCCAGCCTGGTGATTTACGACCGTAAAACCGGTCAGTCAGCTACCATTGCCCGTGGCAGCAACCCGGTTATCACGGAAGATTCCCGCTACGTGATCTGCAGCATCAAACCGTTTTTTAAAGATACCCGCGAAGCAAAGATCAAAAAGAAGAAAGCGGCGGAAATGCCTAAAGATTCCCTGGCTATCATTGCATTGGGACAACCCGGTATCCTGAAATTTCCAGCGGTAAAATCTTTTAAAACACCGGAAAAAGGCAGTGGTTTACTCGCCTACCTTTTGGAAAAACCAGCAGCTGATAGCGCCAAAGGCAAAGGCAACAAAGCGCCTAAGCCGTTGGATGGCGATGATCGTGCAGATGACGACAAAACACCTGCTGCCGGCGCTGAAAGCGGTACGCTGGTGATTCGTCAGCTGCTGAGCGGTACACAGGATACCATTAAGAATGTGACTGAATTTGCCTTCAGCAAACCCGGTAACCAACTCCTTATAGAAACAAAAGCAGATAAAAAAGATTCACTGTCGCGCAACGGTGTACTCCTGTGGCATACCGCCAACAGGAAAGCTACTGCACTGAGCAACGGCAACAGCGATTATAAACAATTCGCCTTCGACGAAAAAGGAGAACAGGCGGCGTATTTCGGTACCCGCGATTCGGCCAAAGCATTACAGCAATTCTATAAGCTCTATTATTTCAAACCCAGTCAGGACAGCGCCTACGAAGTAGCCGACAAAAACAGCAGCGGCATTCCGGCCAACTGGAGCATCAGTCCCAACAGCCTGATTTACTTTAGCAAAGATGGTCAGCGCCTGTTTTTTGGCACCGCTCCCATACTGCCCGTGAAAGATACCACCCTCGTGGATTTCGAAGTAGCTAAAGTGGATATCTGGAATTATAAAGATGATTACCTGCAGCCCATGCAGTTAAAAAATGCAGATAAAGAACTGAAAAGAAGTTATGCCGCCGTATACTATCCGGGTAGCAAACGGGTGATCCAGTTAAGCGATAAAGACCTGGAAACGGTGATCACCACAGCGGAAGGCAACAGCCCTAACGCGCTCGGCTATACGGACAAAGGCGCGCGCATTCCCATGCAATGGGTGGGCCGCACACTGAAAACAGCTTACCTCGTAAACATAAATGACGGTACGAGAAAAAAGATCAAAGAAAAACTGGACGGTAGCTTTTTCATCTCCCCTAATGGAAAATATATCATCTGGTACGACCTGGCAAACCGGGAGTGGTTCAGTTATAACAACGCTACCGGCGCAGCGGTAAGTGTAAGCAAAGGCATTCCCACCAAAGTATATGATGAGGAAGATGATCATCCCGATGTACCGGATGCCTATGGCATTGCCGGCTGGATGACGGATGATAATTACGTGTACATCTACGACCGCTACGATATATGGCAGGTAGATCCTTCCGGAAAAGCAGCGCCGCTGAACATTACCAAAGGTATGGGCCGTACCGGCAAAATACGTTTCCGTTACCTGCGCCTGGATCCTGATAAGAAGTTTTTCCTGCCCGGCGATCGCCTGACGTTAACGGCTTTCCAGGACAGCACCAAATACAATGGCTTTTATTCACTGGAACTGCCACGTAAAAGCGGTAAGGCCGCCAGCCTGCAACCCGTGGTACTGGGGCCTTATTCCTACACTGATTTGCTGAAAGCAAAAGACGCCAACGTGTTTTCGTATACCCGTAGCCGGTATGAGCTTTCCCCGGACGTTTTTACAGGAGATGATATCGCAAAAGCTGTGCAGATCAGTCATACTAATCCCCAGCAACAGGATTATAACTGGGGCACCGCATCGCTATATAAGTGGACTACCTTCAGTGGCAAACCTGCAGAAGGCATTCTTTATAAGCCTGAAAATTTTGACAGCGCCAAACAATACCCGGTTATCTTTTATTTCTACGAGAAGTTAACAGATGGATTGTACAATTACCAGGCGCCTGCGCCAACGCCATCACGACTCAATATTTCATTTTTTGTAAGTCGCGGTTACCTGGTAGTAGCACCGGATATCAGCTATGAAAATGGTTATCCCGGTAAAAGTGCGTACGATTATATTGTGAGTGCCGCAGAAGATCTGGCCAAAAAGCCGTGGGTAGATGGAAAAAATATGGGGATCCAGGGTCAGAGCTGGGGCGGGTACCAGGTGGCTTATCTCATCACGCAAACCAATCTCTTTAAAGCGGCGTGGGCCGGCGCTCCCGTGGCCAACATGACCAGTGCCTATGGTGGTATCCGCTGGGAAAGCGGTATGAACAGGCAGTTCCAGTATGAGCATTCACAAAGCCGTATCGGCGCTACTTTATGGGAAAAGCCTGAACTGTATATTGAAAACTCCCCGTTGTTCAACCTGCCGCGTGTAAACACGCCGGTGGCTATTATGGCCAACGATGCCGATGGCGCCGTTCCCTGGTACCAGGGCATTGAAATGTTTACCGGGTTACGCCGTTTAGGCAAGCCGGTGTGGTTGCTGAATTATAACAATGAAGCGCATAACCTGGTACAACGCCAGAACCGCAAAGATATTCAACGCAGGGAGCAACAGTTTTTTGATCACTTCCTGAAAGGCGCACCGGCGCCACAATGGCTGGAAAGCGGCGTACCTGCTACAGAAAAAGGGATCAACTGGGGCTGGGATCCGCAACAGTAAATTAAACGTATTAACAAAAAAACGCTGCAGGTTTCTGCGGCGTTTTTTTGTTAATACAGGACCACTGATAATCCTATTAACAGCTATTAACGATGGTTGACGCATTTTTGAGCAATGCCGGAATTATATATCATAGCTGGTTGCAACGGAGCAGGGAAAACAACTGCCAGTTTCACTTTATTGCCTGAAATACTGGGCTGTAAAGAATTTGTGAATGCAGATATCATTGCTGCTGAGATGTGCCCTCTTAACCCCCAAAGCGTTGCTTTGCCCGCAGGCAGGCAGATGTTACACCGGATCAGGGAACTGATGCTGGAAAAAACCGACTTTGCTTTTGAAACTACCCTGGCCACCAGAAGCTATGTATCACTGATTGAAAAAGCAAAAGAAACCGGGTACACGGTTACCCTGCTTTTCTTCTGGCTGAATTCACCCGAAATGGCGGAGAAAAGGGTGTTGAAACGGGTGGAAGAGGGAGGCCATGATATGCCGGCAGAAGTAATTAAAAGAAGATACCACCGGGGTATCAGTAACCTGATGAATTTATATATCCCCATCTGCGACAACTGGCTGATGATTGATAATACCAGTACAGCGCCATTGGAAATAAGTTCAGGCACCAACATCGCTGCGGAATCTTTCGGTATATGGGATATATTCCCGTTGCATTGCGGCAGGGAGGAACCGGAAATAGCGGGCCGGTATGAATTTAAAGTGCGCTCCGGGAAAATAATGGAGGGGCTCAATACAGCGATGTGCAACCTGGTGGAAATGAGTGCCCGTCATAACCGGGAACTCATTATCAGTGATAAAAAAGGAAGCATTCAAAGTATCCCTGCCAGGGATATCCTGTTCACTGTCAGGTGATTCTATCTCTCTCTAAATATATTTTTCTTAATATAAATTATTTAACATATATTTACAATAACATCGCCACTTTTAGCGTATGGTGTGATCTGCAGCGATAGCGATATCCTTAACACCACATTATTGTACCTATGAACTTCCATATCCATCATCCCGCGGATGCATTACGTCCATTTGTAAAGCAATATTATTATTGGGAAGATGATACCCGTGGTATTATTCAGCTACCACAAAACCTGTTTGCCCTGGGCGATCAGTACATGGTATTCATCCTTGAAGGGAAGGCAGAAGTGAAGCCGGTGAACCACAAAGCATTCACCCTGCCTGCGGGCTCGGTACTGGGTCATATGACCTGCGCCTGCCAGTTGCAGGTACAGGGACCGGTAAAAGCAGCAGTAGTGCAGCTGAACGCCTACGGATGCTACCGACTTTTAGGCATGGACGCCGCTAATTTCACCAACTATTACCGCAACCTGCTCACGGCAGAACAACCTGTGTGGCAGGAGCTGATCACCGCCCTGCAACAGGAAAAGGAGCCGCAACGTGTGGAATCATTGCTCGATGATGCTTGCCTGCAAGCGCTTTCACAGCAACCTGGCAATCTCCGTGAAGTAGACGACATTGCCGATTACCTGGTAATCATGCAGGGAAATGTAAGCATCGCAGAACTCACGGCCCGCTACGGACTTTCCCGCCCTACGCTGGAAAGACTCTTCAGCAAAATAGTAGGTATTCCGCCGCAGTTATATGCCCGGATGATCCGTTATAAAACAGCCCTGAGCGCGCTCCGCCAGCTGAATTTACCAGAATGGCAAACACCGGTGGCAGCAACGCCGTGGTATAACCAGGCCATGTTTATAAAAGATTACCTGCTGTTTAATCATGAAACACCTTCTTACTTCACTCCTTCCACAGGAACTATTGCACATATGCAGGTGGATAACCTGCAGCAGGTAGCAGTAGCCAGCTAAGAAAAAGATACTTTTTGCACAAATATGGAAAAAACCAACATTCCGGGAACAGGCCCTGCCTGCTCCCGGAAAATCCACGTGTAGTATAACCTCTACCTATACACGAAAAAGTATAATAACCGCACTTTTTGTTTAACTTACTTTTCCTAACAGGCATTACTATGCAATATTCCGCAGCCCATTGGCGTGAACAACTGAAACTGCAATCCCATGTTGAAGGCGGCGCTTTCCGCGAAACTTACCGGTCAGAGTGGGTGCTCGATATGAAAACCCTGCCTGCCGGCATGAGCGGTAACCGCAATGCTTCTACCTGCATTTATTTTTTACTGGAAGAAGGAGAGTTTTCTGCGTTCCATCGTATCGCAGCCGATGAGATCTGGCATTTTTATGATGGCAATACATTGACGATCTACGAGATAGCTCCCGGCGGAGAGTTGCTGGTACACAAGCTTGGCCGCGATATCCAAAACAACGAAAGCCTGCAGGTGATCATCACCGCGGGCAACTGGTTTGCTTCCCGTGTGGAAGTACCCGGCGGGTACGCCCTTACCGGTTGCACCGTAGCGCCGGGGTTTGATTTTGCAGATTTTGAACTGGCGGAAAAAGCGCCGCTGCAGGCGGCTTACCCGGAACATGCAGCGCTGATTGATAGTCTTACCAGGTAACGGTAACGCCTATCCGCTGCCGGCTCTTTACATTTTTACTAAATTTAGGCATGAAAAAAGTTCTCTACCCCGTTGTATTTATATTATTCGCGCTCCTGATCTTTTGGCTGGGCAAGCGTTTCGGCAGCACCAATGTGAGTCAGCAGGTAATTTCCAACAGCACTATTGTAAAGGAAATTGCAGAACTGGCCAGCCTGGATGTGCAGGGAAGCGCCAGCATTAAAAGAAGTAATATTGAAAACAGCGGCGAATGGACAGATAACCTGAAGAAAGCCTTCCTGGAAAATACGGTGTGGGTTACTATTCCGTACCAGGCCAAATACGGCGTAAATATCGACGATAAGTTGTTTAAAGTGCAAATGACTGATAAGAAGATCATTATCAATTTGCCGGCACCCCGTTTGCTCAGCTATGAGCTGAAAATGGACCGGATGGAAACCTCCAACCGTAAGGGCTGGCTGCTGTCGCAGGATGACGAAACCTATACCGCTGTACAAAAAGAACTTTACCGCACCTCCCGTGCCCAGCTGGAAAACAATCCTACTTACATCCAGCAATCCAAAGAGAAAATAAGGAAAGTAATGGAGCAGTATTATGCCCCATTTATGAAGGATCATACCCTGGAAATCCACTACGACGGGGAAACCAGCGCGCCGGCTTTAAAGTAGCTACGCTGCTTCCTGCGCAATGTACTTTACCAGGCTTCTTTTGGCGATGGGCAGCAAAGTTTCATCTACCGGCACTACCAACGGCGTTTCCACACAATACACCGCGGGGTTGGGCAAATTGTTCCGCTCCCGGATCAGCATACTTTTGATATGGCTGATGGTATGTACCAGGTCTTTTTTATAAGCCTGGAGATATTGGGTATGAATACCCCGGTATTTTTCATCATGTCTTTCAAAGATGGTAAGCCGGTAGGTATATACCAGCGTTTGCCTGCCACGCCCGTCGCACAGCAGCAGGTAGCCTTCGGCTGTTTCCAGCGGCACCAGTCCTACGGGGAAAATACTGAGGTGTTCCGCCACGTACTCGTAGATCTCCGTTCCTTCCTTAATAGTGCTGTTTAGCTGTGGCAGGGAATAATGGATGATGGATTCCAGTTCTTCCATCAGTTCATCGTCGGCAATCAGCTGCTCGTACAATAATTCCAGCTTCTGGATGTTCACTGCCGTGAGCCTTTTTGGAAATTGCTGCTGTAAAAACTGTTTGTTGTCCCGGAAAGCAACCAGGTTGTTGTAATGAAAGATGATGTCTGACAACTGCGGGTACAGCCTGCTCTGGGTGAAGTGTTGATTAATGTCCTGTAAATAAGCCAATAGCGTGTACTTTTTCAGCTCAAAGTCTATATAACCATCGGCAAACCATGTTTCACTTAACGCTCCCATATGAATTTAATTTAATGGATCATGTACTGAATTTACGAAAAAAAAACCGTAAAAAGGAGCGTTTATAAGCGTCAGAGCAGTATTTTAAATAATATTTCTGTGCCAGTCAAATGGGGTACTACAAAGGATCTGACTATGTCAAATGGTAGTAAAAAACTAGGTAATTACAAAAATATTTTGACGCTAACTTTTTTATTAGCGTAATTTTCATAACTTCAGTATATTATTTTTCATTTTTTTAATTTCAGTTATCATGAACATTTACGTAGCCAACCTGCACTATAGGTTGAACGATGAGGATCTCCATCAGATTTTCAGCGATTTTGGAGAGGTTACCTCCGCTAAGGTTATCAAAGACCACGAAACAGGCCGCTCACGTGGTTTTGGCTTTGTGGAAATGCCTAATCAAGAAGAAGGAGCAAAGGCTATGGATAGTTTGAACGGCAGCGAAATCGAAGGTAAGCAATTGATGGTAAACGAAGCAAGACCTAAACAACCGAATAATAATTTCAAAGGTGGCGGTGGTAATAACCGTGGCGGCGGAGGATATGGTTCCCGCGACCGTCGTTATTAATAATCCCCTTTATTCGGCACTAAGGAACTAAAAGAGACGCTCTTCCGAGTGTC
This sequence comes from Chitinophaga ginsengisegetis, assembly GCF_900168065.1. Lineage (GTDB taxonomy): Bacteria > Bacteroidota > Bacteroidia > Chitinophagales > Chitinophagaceae > Chitinophaga > Chitinophaga ginsengisegetis. The sequence continues at coordinate 1,901,416 of NZ_FUZZ01000001.1, forward strand.
TCTTTTTTTGTTGTCTTTAAAAAACAAAAAATGCAGCAGAAAATGATCCCTGCTGCATTCCTGCTAAATGAATAGCTATTTTTAAATTCCTCTCTTCGGATCAAAATTCTCCAGCTCCTTCGCTACTGCGCTCAGGAAAGTAGAACCCAGGGAACCATCTACAATACGATGGTCGTAAGACATGGACAGGTACATCATGTGCCTGATACCAATGGTATCGCCGTCTTCCGTTTCAATGACCACCGGGCGTTTTTTGATAGCGCCTACTGCCAGGATGGCCACCTGTGGCTGATTGATGATAGGCGTACCCATCAGGCTGCCAAAGGTACCTACGTTGGTAAGGGTGAAAGTACCGCTCTGGGTATCTTCCGGCTTCAGCTTATTCTGGCGGGCGGAATTAGCCATGTAGTTTACCTGTTTGGTTAACCCGGTGAGGTTGAGCATATCTGCGCTTTTGATCACCGGAACAATCAGGTTACCACTGGGCAACGCCGTAGCCATGCCTATGTTAATGTCTTTCTTGATAATGATCTTATCACCGTCGAGTGAGCAGTTGATCAGCGGGAAACGCTTGATACACTTTACGATGGCTTCTATAAACAGTGGTGTGAAAGTCAGTTTTTCGCCTTCGCGTTTTTCGAAGTCGCCTTTTACCCGGTCGCGCCATTTCACCATGTTGGTAACATCTGCTTCGGCGAAGCTGGTCACATGCGGACTGGTTTGTTTGCTCATTACCATGTGGTTGGCAATCAGTTTGCGCATGCGATCCATTTCAATGATTTCCACATTACCGCTGTAGGTAGGGGAAGCCACGGTAGTGGTCACCACCGGTTGACGGGTAGTGGCCGCTGCGGTGGAGGTGGCCGGTTCAGGCGTTACATCCGGAATTACCTTTCCTTCGCGGCGATCGGCTACGTATTGGAGAATATCTCTTTTGGTTACGCGGCCATCGTTGCCGGAACCGGGGATCTTTTCCAGGTCGGAAAAGCTGATGCCTTCCTGTTGTGCGATAGTGAGTACCAGCGGGGAGTAGAATTTGGCTCCGCCACCGGAAACAGGCGCTTCGGCAGCGGGTGTATACGCCGGCGCGGTAGTGAATTTTGGTTCAGTGGCTGCAGGAGCTGCAGGCGTAACAGGGGCGGAAACCGCCGCTGCATCGGCATTGGTATTAATGCGGGCAATGACCGTACCTACCGGTACTACATCATTTTCATTAAAGAGCAGTTCAGTGATTTCGCCCTCCGCAGTGGAAGGAACTTCGCTGTCCACTTTGTCGGTGGCAATTTCAAGTACGGTTTCATCTACTTTTACGTGATCGCCCGCCTTTTTATGCCAACGCAAAATGGTGGCTTCCATGATGCTCTCCCCCATTTTTGGCATTACCAATTCTACAATGGCCATAAGATTGATTTTTGCTTTAGTGCGCAACAAAAATAAGGGAATTGTACCAATTCAAAATACGTGAATATCCCTATTCCAGAATGAGTTTGCGCAACTCATTCATGGCATAAACAGCTGTCATTTGCGTATTCCGTTCCCGGTCGTAACGCAGCTGGTATTTTACGGTAACCGTTCTCTTTGCATTTCCCACTGCTATCCAAACGGTACCTACCGGTTTTTCCGGCGTGCCGCCATCGGGGCCCATGATCCCTGATACCGCAATGGCGTAGTCGGTTTGCAGCAGTGCCAGTGCGCCGGTCAGCATTTCCTGCACGGTGGCCTCGCTCACGGCGCCATGCGCCTGCAGGGTTTCGGGTTTCACGCCTAACATCTTCACTTTCATTTCATTGGCATACGTTACCGCACTGCCTTTGAAGTAAGCAGAACTTCCCGGAACCGCTGTAATCCAGCTGGCAATCAGTCCGCCGGTACAGCTTTCCGCGGTACCCATCGTTTTACCTTTCTCCTTTAACAGGTTACCCAATACTTCTCCTATTGAAATATCCTGGTCGGTTACGGTGATATCTGCCAGCAGGTCTTTCAGCTGGTGAAACAGGATACTCACCTCTGCGGCTACTGATAATTTATCTTTACCAAAGCCGGTTAACCGGAGTTTCAGGAGGCTGTAACTGGGCAGGTAAGCCAGTTTGATGTGGGCGGGTAATTTTGCTTCAAAAGCAACGAGCCGTTCGGCGATAAAGGATTCGCCCATACCGGAGGTAACCAGTGTTTGATGTATTACCGCTGGGGTTTTGAAATCCTTTGCCAGCCGGGGTAGCACATAATCCTCCATGATTCCCTTCATTTCATGCGGCACTCCGGGCATGGATACGTAGATCTTACCTTCTTTCTCAAACCACATTCCCGGCGCGGTACCTCTTTTATTTTCAATGACTGTTGCCGTTTCGGGCACCAGGCTCTGATCCAGGTTCCTTTGCAGGATGGGCAGGCCCCTGCTTTCAAAAATATGCAGTACATTTTCCAGCGTTTCCTGGTGTTGTACCAGCCTGGTGTTAAAGTATTCACATAAGGTAGGCTTGGTGATATCATCTGCTGTTGGCCCGAGGCCGCCGGTGATCAGCACCACATCCGACACCGCCGATTCTTTTGCCAGGGCATCCAGGATATCATCCCGGATATCGCCAATGGCTACACGCCGGTGTACCCAGATCCCCATTGCATTCAGCTGCTGTGCCATCCAGGCAGAATTGGTATCAATCGTTTGTCCTATCAGCAATTCATCTCCGATGGTGATAATGCTGGTGGTGATTTTATCCATAGTGCGTTGTTTAAACTGCTATCCAAAAAACGGTGCCAGTATTTTCCCCAGATCTTCCGGCAGGCCGGCTTTCTGTTTCGTTTTCACGTCAATGAATACCAGTGTGGTCACCCCAACATTCAGCAATTCATTCTTTTCATTATACAACTCACTGTGAAACTGTATCTTAGAGCCCTTCGGCATCTCTTTCAGTATAGTCTTCACCGTTATCAGGTCGTCGTAATAGGCAGGCCGCAGGTATTTTACATTCAGTTCGGCTACCGGCATAATCACGCCCTGTTCTTCCAGCTCTCTGTAGCTGAACCCCAGTTCGCGTATGGCTTCTGCCCTGCCTACTTCATAATACAGGCCGTAGTTGCCGTAATACAGATATCCCATCTGGTCTGTTTCCCCATAACGTACCCTGATTGTTGTTGTGCTGATAAACATGGTTCCCTGCTATTTTTATCCTAAACGTTTACTTGAATATTTTATTTGCCCAATGCGCCATCCAGTGAAAACCTGCCCGGTCCTGTAAAAAGCAACGTCACAAATGCTGCCAGGAAAAGAATAGGCATTTCTTTTTCTGATACCGGGTCATGTCCGTGAATCATGAAAATGATTACGCCCATACAAATCACCAATGGCACAGAAGCCAGTCTGGTTAACAGTCCCATGATCAGCAACACCGCGCAGAACACTTCTGCAAAAACCACCATTCCCAAAGAAATTTTATGTCCTACTCCCAATGGATCAGGAAAAGAATTCATTTTGGCAGTAAAATTGATCAGCTTGGGCCAGCCATGCAGGAGGATCAGACCACCGGATACCAGTCGGAGCACGAGCATGGAAAAACTTACAGCGCCATTCGAGTAGCCGGCAGAGAACAGTTTTCTCATAGTAGGTAAGGTTTTTGTACTTAAAAATTATTTTCCGCAAGATAAATGAATAGCCTTTGCCTTGCTACCGGAGTTATCCACATTGTTAGAAACACAATCGGAAAGGAAAAGATATAACTTTTATATTTGCTGATATCACCTGGTTCGTTTCTCATCATGATTGTCGGAGGCACACAGGCACCAAAGAAACGGACTACCAGGGTCAGGCCACGGCAGAGTACTTCCCCGGCTGGAAAATATTTCCTCCCGGGATTCGTTTTAAACGCATATTCAAGAAATAACAGCTATAGCATGCAATTTATAAGAAGAGTTTTTGTTCCCGGACATCTGTATATATCACTCCTGGCCTTTACGGGTACAGGTTTGATAGCACTGCCTGCCGCACAGGCACAGCAAACACGCATTTACACAGATCCGGAAAAAGTATTCAAGGACGCCCAGCAATATTTCCAGCAGGAAAAATATGCCGTGTCCATGCAGCTTTTCAAGCAAACCCTTGATAACATCGACTATTTCCACGAAACCAACCGCGATCTTGTTAAAACAGATGCGTATTACTACTATACCATCTGTGCACTGAAACTGCAACAGGACAATGCGGAAAAACAGGCGCTGGAATTTTTGAAACTGGCCAATAACAATGCCCGTGAAGAACTGGTGAGCTATCAGCTGGCAAAATATTATTTCCGCCAGAATAAACTCAAAGAGGCCATTCCCCTCTATGAGAAAGCCAATATCGAAAACCTCTCCAATGCAGAAATTGCGGAAGCGAAGTTTGAACTGGCCTATTGCTATTTCAATTTAAAAGATTTTAAAAAGGCACAGCCCCTGTTTGCCTCCATCAAAGAAGTACCCGGCAAATACAGCATCCCGGCCAACTATTACTATGGCTTCATCAGCTACTACAATCACCAGTATGCAGAAGCCCTCAATAGTTTCCAGAAAGTAGTGAACGAACCCAAATACAGCAATGTGGTTCCTTATTACATCGCTGAAATATATTACTTCCAGGGGAAAACAGATCAGCTGATTGCCTACACAGAGCCACTGCTGCGGCAAGGCGGACAATACTACGAAGCAGAACTGAAACAGTTGCTCGGTAAAGCCTACTTTGAAAAAAAGAACTATCCCAAAGCACTGCCCTACCTGCAGGACTTCCAGGATAATGCAGATGAAGTAAGAAACGAAGACATCTACCAGCTATCATACGCTTACTACCAGACAAATAACCTGTCGAAAGCGATCGCCGGATTTAAACAACTGAGCAGCTCCAAAGATTCACTGGGACAAAATTCCATGTACCTGCTGGGCGACTGCTACCTCCGCACCGGTCAGAAAGCCAATGCGCGCAACGCTTTTGCCTTTTGTGCCAACAACAGTTCCAACGCACAGCAACAGGAAATTTCCCGGTTCAACTACGGCAAACTGTCGTACGAACTGGGCTACCCCGATGCCGCGCTCGGCGAGCTTACACAATTTGTAAAAACATATCCGCAATCTGCTTATAACAAAGAAGCCAGGGAAATACTCGTTAATCTTTTCATGAACAGCAATAACTATAAAGATGGTTTAGCGACGATTGAATCGATTCCCGACAAAAACCCTACGGTGCTGAAAGCCTACCAGAAAGTAGCCTACGGCCGCGCCACCCAGCTGATCAATGATCAGCAGCTGGCAGAAGCCGACCGCCTGCTGGATGTTGCCATCAGCAACCCATACGATCCGCAGATCAAACAACTGGCGCATTTCTGGAAAGCAGAAATTGCGCTGCGTCAGAATAAAACAGACCAGGCAGTTACTAACCTGAACGCCTATCTGAATAATACAGCCCCGGTATCCGGCGAAGCGAATGCACAAACTGCCAGCTACAACCTGGGATACAGCCTCCTGAAACAGGACAAATTCACGGAAGCACTGCCTTACTTTGAATCTGCCCAGCGCACCAGCGGCCCCAATGCAGAACGTATTGCCACCGACGCCGCCCTCCGCAGTGCCGATTGCTATTATATGCTCCGCCAGTTCCCGAAAGCATTATCGCTGTATGACCGTATCATCAGCAACAACGCTCCCGGCGCCGATTACGCCACTTATCAGAAAGCCGTGATCCTCGGTTTACAGGGCAAGCAAAGTGAAAAACTGGCACTGCTCAAACAACTGGGTAACAAGTTTCCATCGTCCGGCTTTAATAACGAAACAGATATTGAGATAGCCAATACCTATCTCTCGGAAGAAAAATATACAGAAGCCATCCCCTTCCTGGAAAATGTATTACAGAAACAACCCAACGGACCGAATGCACCACGCGCACTCCTGAAACTGGGCCTGAGCTACTATAACAAAGACAACGACAGCAAAGCGCTGGCTTATTACCGCCAGGTAGTGGAGAAATTCCCTAACTCACCGGAATCCAATGAAGCATTGCAAAGTATGAAGTCGATTTATGTAAGTCAGGGTAAAACCGACGACTACCTCGCCTTCCTGAAAGCCAGCGGCAGAACCGTTACCACTTCTGCTGAAGACTCCCTCACTTATGCTGCTGCCGAATCCCGGTTCACCAGCAACGATTGCGCAGGCGCCACCAGCGGCTTCAATAACTATATCCAGAAATATCCGAACGGCCAGTTTATCCTGCCGGCTTATTTCTACAAAGCAGAATGTGCTTATAACAGTAAAGACTATACGAGCGCATTGCCTGCCTACGAATTTGTGTTATCGCGCAACAACAGTTTGTATGCAGAAAGATCTGCACTACAGGCGGCTAACATCAACTTCTACCAGGTAAAAAATTACGATAAGGCAAGAGGCTACTACCTGCAACTGCAGGATCTCGCTACCAGCAAGGAAAACAGTCTTACCGCCACCAGGGGATTACTCCGCAGCAACTACCAGCTGAAACGCTGGGACGAAGTAACCAACTACTCGGAAATGTTACTGGCTGCTGCCAATATCAGTACAGATGATCAGATCATCGCGCATTTCTATCGTGGTAAAGCGTTGCAGCAGGCAAAAGATTATGCCGGCGCCCTGTCTGAATTCAAAACAGTGGCCAACATGACCAAATCTGAAACTGGCGCCGAAGCACGCTACAACATTGCGGATTGCTACCTGCAACAGAATGAACTGGACGCTGCTGAAAAAGCCGGTTTTGATGTGATTAAAAATACGCCGTCTTACGAGTATTGGGTGGCTAAATCATATATCCTGCTGGGAGATGTATATGCCCGCCAACAGGATTATTTCAATGCAAAAGCTACTTACCAGAGTATCGTTACCAACAGCTCTATTCCTGAGCTGAAACAGGAAGCGAAAGATAAACTGGCAAAAGCGGAAGCAGAAGAAAAAGCGGCTGGCAAAAAACCGAAGAAATAATCACCCGGATTCCGGAACCTGACATTTAAGCGCAACAAAGCATGAACATTCAAGCAATATATAACAAACGAACTTTTATTATATCAGCACTGGGCCTGACAGGAATGCTGTTTGCACAAACGGCCACCGCACAGGAGGTATTGAAACAGGAAACGATTGATATCATTTCCACCAACCAACCCAAACTGCGCGATGCCTACAAACTCAATCTCACGGCTTCTTTGCCGGGGATCGATACCACCCGGCCATCCATGAAGTACGAGATACCGGCGCTGAACCTGAACTTTATGTACCAGGCCATGCCACTGAAACCACTGGCGTTGGGCAAAGATTCATTGTCGTACCTGCAGAACAACTTCGTGAAACTGGGATATGGCAATTATAAAACACCGTATGTACAGGCGGGCTTCGGCAGCGGCAGGCAAGATATGTACAACTACGGCCTGTATGTAAACTATACCGGCTCCAAGGGCAAGGAAATTCCAGACCAGGACTATAGTAACCTGAATGTATTGGCAGCAGGTACCTACCTGTTGCCAAAATTCCGGTTCGACGGAAGCATCGGGTACGACCGCAACACCGTTCACTACTATGGTTATGGTCATGATACGGCCAGCTATAAGAAGAAGGATATCGAGCAAACGTTTAACCAGCTCACGGCTTCCGTGGGTATGCAGAACAGGCCGCAAAACGACTGGGCATTTACCTTCCAGCCAAAAGTGAAGTTTATTCTTTTCAACGACTCCTACAAGCGTACCGAAAATACCTTCCAGCTGAATGTGCCGGTACGCAAGCAGGTGTTTGAAGATATCTACATAAAAGTAGAAGGTGTGTTTGATCTTTCTACCTATAAAGAAGATAATAACCGTGCCATCAACAACAACATCGCTTCCATCCACCCTGCGGTAGATATCATGAAGCCCGGATTTGTGCTGCATGCCGGTGTAAATCCCACCTGGAGCAACGGCGAATTTTACCTGCTGCCCGACATCGTGAATGAGTCGCACCTGATCCGTAAAAAACTGATCCTGAGCAGTGGATGGATCTCTTATTTTGAAAAGAATTCCTACCGTAACCTTGCCAATAAAAATCCTTTCCTCGCCGGCTTACCGGGAGAAATGATGAATACCCGTGTAGAAGAAAAATATACCGGTATCAAAGGTACGCTGGGCAGCCATTTCAACTACAACACCAAATTCGCTTCCGTTACCTGGTACAATATGCCACTGTTTGTAAACGATAGCGCCGACACCAAAAAATTCACCACCCGTAACGAAGCCCAGCTGCGCGCTTTCCAGCTGCATGGCGAAGTAGGATATATTGAGGAAGAAAAATTCCAGGCGCGTGTTAGCTTCGACTGGTATAATTATAACAAACAGGAAACAGAAGTGCAGCCGTGGCATCTGCCAGCCTTCCAGGGTGATTTGTTTGCACAATACACCATCGCTAAAAAATTACACCTGAATGCCGATCTCTTTGCTCTGAGCGGCAGCTATTACCTGCTCCCCAACAAAGACTTTGGCAAAACCAAAGGCGCGTGGGACCTGAATGCAGGCGCCTCTTGTGATATCAGTAAAAATTTCGGGCTATGGGTGAATGCAAATAACCTGTTCAATACACACTACCAGCGGTATTACCTCTACCCTACTTATGGGTTCAATATTGTGGGTGGTGTGATGATTAAGTTTTAACTTTATGCGGAGATTGTCTTTCTCAGGATTAACCTGATTTTACTGATTACATTGATCTATTTTTTACATTTGAGATTAATTTAAATTTGAAAACCAAATTAATCAGTAAAATCAGGTTAATCCTGAGAAAGACAACATCCACGGCATTATTCACTAAAAATTTCTCCACTTGATACTTCAGCAATATATCCAGGAAGTGCTGTTTAAACAGCGGATTTGTGTAGTACCACAGCTGGGAACATTTTCTGTACAACATTTCCCGGCACATTATAACTCCCACGCACAAACGCTTACGGCGCCGCGTGAACAGGTGATGTTTACCCAGCAATGGCAGGACGATGGTTCCTGCGTGGAATGGATTGCCCTGAAAGAAAACCTGGTGCCTGCCGTGGCACAGCGGAAGCTGGAAAAATACCTGGAGGAACTGAAAGCAGAACTTCAATCCGGGAAGCCGCTGGTATTGCCGGGCATCGGCCAGTTACAGGGCGACTTTACCGGCAACATTCATTTCCATGCGGAAGAACTGCCGGTAGAAAAAGAAACCCTGGATCTTACACCGATTGAACGAACAACGGATAGCCGCACAGCGCCAGCTTTTGTGCCACCACCACCCGAGGCGCTGGAGCCTATTATGACAGAAGAAGTGGAAGATACGCTGGAAGCCGTAACGGAAGAAAGTGGTTTTAAATGGTGGTGGGCTGCTATTCCCATTGCCGCCATTGTAATTGGATTAGCCGCCTGGTGGTATTTGTCTGGTATTTCCAAAGCAGTATCCCAATCCGAAACACCTCCCGATATGGAAGTTACTGCAAAGCAGCTCGCCGCTGCAGCCGCAGATTCCATACAAAAAGCCCTGGCCGACTCCACAGCGAAAGCAGCAATTACGCCGATTACTTATTATGCAGTAGTGGAAAGGTATAAAGACAGCACTATCGCAGTGAAAAAACAGAAGCAGCAGCTCGCCTGGGGAAAAACGCTGGTGCTCTATAAAAGAGACAGCATGTACAGAACTGCCGTGGAACTGCATTCACTGGTGGCTGATACCACCGTGCAACGCGACAGTATCCGGAAAGTGTTTGGTAATAAAGTATTTCTTGAATTTTAGCTGTTAAGCTTTTATTTCGCCTGCTACAATTTCCAGCCCCTCTGCAAAAGTACGGGGCTTATATCCCAGTTCTTTCGCGGCCTTGTCTATTATCAGCCCGGTTTTGGCAGGACGGGCCGCAGGTTGTGCCAGTGTTTTGGCACTGATCTTTTCTACGAGTGAAGTATCCAGTTTAAAGTATTCAGCCGTTTGAATGGCCATATCATAAGGAGTGAGAATTTCATTTCCGGAGATGTTGAAGAAACCGGTTGCTTTCTTATCTGCAATCAGCAAACACCCCTTCGCGAGGTCGTGGCATAAAGTAGGTGTACGCCATTGATCATCTACTACTTTCACTTTTTTACCCTGCTGCAAATTATTTTTCACCCAGGTAATCATGTTATTGCGGTGCGGGTCTGCCACTACGCCATACACCAGTACGGTGCGTACAATGGCCCACTGCAGTTTGCTGTTAATCACCAGTCGCTCTGCGGCAACTTTACTGGTACCATAATAATTGATAGGATTTACGGTAGCGTCTTCACTGTAGGGGCCCTGTAAGCCATCGAATACAAAATCGGTGGACAGGAAGATGAAGAAGGCGTTGCAACTTTCTGCTGCATGTACGAGGTAACGGGTGGCTCCTACATTGGTATCCCAACAGGCATCTTTATTTTTTTCACAGTCATCCACCTGTGACATGGCGCCGCCATGAATAATGATATCCGGCTGATGTTTTTCTACCAGCTGCTTTACGCTGCCTGCATCGCGGAGGTTTACAGCCTCATAAGTGTATTTATCCCGCAGGGGGAAACGATTAGGGCCTCTGCCTGTGGCTATCACATCATATTTTCCATCTTGCAGAAAAAGCGGGATCAGATGTTGTCCCAATAATCCGTTACTACCAGTTATAAGTACCTTCATAGAGCCATGTTCAATACGCTATTTCTAAAGATAAGAAAAAAAAGCTTTTAGCTGTTCACCAAAATGCGGGGCATTTCAATAACAGCTAAAAGCTAATCACTTGCAACTTTACTTGTGCATGCCCAGGTTGTACATGGTGAATGCCCAGATATCGGCGGCTTCATCAATCATTTTGGAAGTGGGCTTGCCTGCACCGTGCCCTGCCTGTGTTTCAATACGGATCAGGGTTGGGTTGGGTCCGGCGTTGTCTGCCTGCAGCGTGGCTGCAAACTTAAACGAGTGCGCCGGCACTACGCGGTCGTCGTGATCTGCGGTGGTGATCAGCGTAGCCGGGTAAGCGGTGCCGGGCTTCAGGTTATGCAGCGGCGAATATTTCAGCAGGTATTTAAACTGTTCTGCGTTGTCGCTGCTACCATATTCTACTGCCCAGGCCCATCCGATGGTGAATTTCTGAAAGCGCAGCATATCCATTACGCCTACGGCAGGCAGTGCCACCTTAAACAGTTCCGGGCGTTGTGTCATACAGGCGCCTACCAGCAAACCACCGTTGGAACCGCCGCGGATTGCTATTTTGCCGGGATTGGTATATTTTGCTTTGATAAGATATTCGGCTGCGCCGATAAAATCGTTGAATACGTTCTGTTTCTTTTCCATCATACCGGCCTTGTGCCAGGCTTCTCCATACTCGCTGCCGCCTCTTAACGATACCACTGCGTATATGCCTCCCTGTTCCATGAAGTAGAGGTTGGAAACGCTGAAAGAAGGGGTCATGGCAATATTGAATCCGCCGTAGCCGTAAAGCAACACGGGGTTATTGCCATTCAGCTGTATACCTTTCTTGTAGGAAAGGAATACGGGCACACGCTCTCCGTCGGCACTTTTAAAGAACACCTGTTTGGTTTCGTACTCTGCGGGGTTGAATTTTACTTCCGCCTTATTATATAAGGTAGAAGCACCGGTGGCCACTTCATATTTATATACAGCGGGCGGAGTAATAAAGGAAGTATAGGTATAAAAGAATTCCTTGTCTTCTTTTTTACTGCCAAATCCACTGGCAGTTCCAAGACCCGGCAGTTTCACTTCATGTTCCAGCTTACCTTTATAATCATATTGATACACCCTGGTAGAAGCGTCTTTCAGATAGGACAGGAATAATTTGCCGCCGGCGAGGCCCACGCCCTGGAGGGCTTCTTTCTTTTCGGGAACAATTACTTTCCAGTTGGCTTCCGCCGGGTTGGCGGGGTCTATCAGCACAATCTTATAGTTGGGCGCGTTGTGATTGGTACGCACCAGTAGTTTATCGCCGTCGTTATCTATAACGTCCGGCTCGTTGGCGAAGCCTTTCACAAGCAAGGTAAACTCCTTTTGCGCGGGGTTCTGCAGGTCGCGGAACCACAGCTCCCGGCCGGAAGTGCCTTCCGAGGTGGAGAGGATCAGGAAGCGTTCATCTTCCGTTACGTCCACGCCGGCGTTGCGCAGCGGGTGTTCTTTATCCACATAAATCAGTTCATCCTTCTCCTGCGGATCGCCCAGGCGGTGGTAGTACACTTTCTGGAATTCATTCTTCTGGGATAGCTTGTTTTGTTCATCGGGTTTGTCGTAGCGACTGTAATAGAAGCCGTTACCTTTCCACGAGAGGCCGCTGAACTTCACCCATTCGAGTTTATCGGACAGGAGCTGGCGGGTTTCCACATCCATTACAAAACCTTCCTGCCAGTCGGATCCTGCTTTGGAGAGCAGGTAGGCAAAATGTTTCCCGTCTTTGGAGAACGACATGCTGCCCAGTGCGGTGGTGCCGGCTGCCGAGAGCTTGTTGGGGTCGAGGAAAACCTCCGGGGCGCCGCCTAAAGTGGCGGAGCGGTAAAGAATGGACTGGTTCTGCAGACCATCATTTTTAAAGAAGTAATAATAATTACCATGTTTGGTGGGGGCGCCGTTTTTGGGGTAATTCCACAATTCTTCCAGTCTTTTCCGGATTTCTGCGCGAAAAGGGATGTTGGAGAGATAGTTTTCTGTTACCTTATTCTGGGCGTCCACCCATGCTTTTGTTTCGGGGCTGTGATCGTCTTCCAGCCACCGGTAAGGATCTGCGATCTGGGTACCGTGATAGTTATCAATGGTATCCACTTTTTTTGTTTCGGGATAAGTAATCGTTTGCTGTTGCTGTGCCATTGCCTGCCCGGCGATTAAACTTACGCTCATAAAGACCCACCGTTTATTATTTTTATTTAACATGCGTAATATTTTTTGAAAAATTTATCTACTTTGTTTGATGGAAATTAAAAATTTAGGTTATTTCATCAGATAACAGTTAGAAAACAATTGCAAAATGTTATTTTTGTGCGCCTTTAAGATATTTTTTTAGCAATTTATATGAAAAAACTGAACAACATTGCAGTCCTTACATCGGGAGGAGATGCTCCTGGCATGAACGCCGCCGTTCGTGCCGTTGTAAGAACGGGCATTTATCATCAGCTGAATGTGTATGGCATTATGTACGGCTATAGGGGAATGTTGAAGAACGAGATCTTCCCAATGGAGTCAAAGTCCGTTGCCAACATTATTCAGCGCGGAGGCACCATATTGAAGACCGCCCGGTGCAAAGAGTTCTATGAATATGAAGGGCGAAAAATGGCTTACGAAAATCTGAAAAAACACAACATTGACGGGCTGGTAGTAATTGGTGGAGACGGCTCGTTTAATGGTGCGCAAAAGTTCAGCCAGGAATTTGATATTCCGTGTATAGGCTTGCCTGGTACTATTGACAAGGACATTGCAGGAACTGATTCTACGATTGGATTTGATACTGCTGTGAATACAGCGGTGGAAGCTATCGACAAAATCAGGGACACTGCCGATGCGCATGACCGTTTGTTTGTAATTGAGGTAATGGGGCGCGACGCCGGTTACATTGCATTACACAGCGGCATTTCCACCGGTGCGGAGCACATATTGCTGCCTGAGCGCAAAACCGAAGTAAATGACATTATTGAAGAACTGCAGGCAAACGAACGCCGCAGAAAACTGGTTAACCTGATTGTAGTGGCCGAAGGCGATGAAACCGGCGGTGCTACTGAAGTTGGTCGTATCATTAAAGAAAGGTGCCCACAACTGGATACCCGGGTAAGTATCCTCGGACATATCCAGCGTGGCGGCGCTCCCACCTGCACAGATCGTATTCTGGCCAGCCGTCTGGGCTATGCAGCCGTAGATGCCCTTCTCGAAGGCATCCACAATGTAATGATCGGTGTTGTCAACGACAAGATCCATTACACTCCTCTTGATAAAGCTGTAAAAGCCAAACAGGAAATTGACCCCGAATGGTTTAAGATTGTTAAAATTCTTGCGAGTTAAAAAATTAGACTTATGAGTACAAAGGATCTTTCGAAATACTATCACAAGCAGATGGATAACGCTGCGGGTAGAGAGCACTCTTCGCACAAAACAAAAATCGTGGCCACTGTTGGCCCGGCATGCGATACCTATGAAGGCTTACTGACATTGGTGAAAGCCGGCGTTAACGTTTTCCGCCTCAACTTTTCACACGGCTCGCACGAAGATAAACTGCGGATTATTGAATATATCCGCCAGATCAATAAAACAGAACCATACACAGTAGCCATCCTGGCCGATTTGCAGGGACCAAAACTGCGTGTGGGTGAAATCGAAAACAATGCGCTCCCGCTGAAGAAAGGTGATATCCTCACTTTCGTAAACGAAAAGCTGGTGGGCAACATGGAAAAAATTTACGTTTCCTACCCTGACCTGTACAAAGATCTTAGAGTTGGCCAGAAAATTCTGCTGGACGACGGTAAAATCGAGACAATTGTAAAAGAAATCACTGCCAGCGGCGAAATCAAAGCTGAAGTTTCCCTGCCAGGTGTATTGTCTTCCAAAAAAGGCTTTAACCTCCCGGATACCAAAATCTCCCTCCCGGCGCTGACAGATAAAGATATTATCGACCTGGAATTCATCATCGACCAGGAATGCGACTGGGTAGCGCTCTCCTTTGTAAGAAGCGTAAAAGACCTGGCTGTATTACGCAAACGCCTGGAAGCACGTAATTCTAAAATGAAGGTGATCTCTAAAATTGAGAAACCTGAAGCTATCCAGAACCTGAAAGAAATTATCTGGGAAAGTGATGGCGTGATGATTGCCCGCGGTGACCTCGGTGTGGAACTGCCGGTAGAGCAGATCCCGATGATCCAGAAAGATATCATCCGCAAGTGCATTCACCGTGCAAAACCCGTTATCGTGGCTACACAGATGATGGAAAGCATGATGGACCGTACCCGTCCAAACCGTAGTGAAATCACCGACGTGGCAAACGCTGTACTGGAAGGTGCTGATGCGGTAATGCTGAGCGGCGAAACCGCTACCGGTATGTTCCCGGAACTGGTTATCCAGACCATGAATAAAATTATCCAGGAAGTGGAAAAAGAAGCGATCATTTACAACCGTAACCTGATCCCTCACCGTCACTCTCCTACCTTCCTCAGCGATGCACTGTGCTACAACGCCTGTAAAATTGCGGAAGACCTGGACGCTGATGCCCTCATTGGTATGACCCAGAGCGGTTACACCGGCTTTATGCTGAGTAGCTACCGCCCACGCAGCCCGCTCTATATCTTCACCAAAGAAAGATCACTGGTAAATCAGCTGAGCCTGAGCTGGGGCGTACGCGCTTTCTACTACGAAGAAGAAGAAAGCCTGGATGATATCGTATTCGATCAGATCAATATCCTGAAAGAAAGAGGATTCATCAAGTCAGGAGATGTAGCCGTTAACACCGGTAGCACCCCTGTTAAAGAACACCTGCCAACAAACATGCTGAAGATCACGAAAGTGGACTAATAAGCTATAAGGATTTAGTAAAGCGGCGGAGAGGAAGTTCCTTTCCGCCGCTTTTTTTTAAGCAGTAACCGCTCCTTTCGTTTTTTTATACGTGCCCAGGTAAATGATCAGGGCAATAGTGATCAGTGCAGTACCGGCCACGCATACACCATTCCATTGCGCAAAAGACCATACCCACAACCCGATGCCGGAACCAAGTGACGTACCAATAAAGCTGGTTGTCATAAATACCGTGTTCAAACGGTTCCTTGCATCCGGTAACAACGTGTAGATGCGGGTTTGATTGGATACATGTATGCCCTGCAAACCGAGATCAATGGCGATGATACCAATGATAATACCTATAATATTGGCTTTGAAAATATAGAAGAGAAAATAACCGAGAAACAAAAAGATGATGCCATAACCAACAGCAATACGCGGATTCTTTTTATCTGCAATCCGTCCTACCAATGGAGCGCCCAAAGCGCCGGCAGCAGCTGCAAGTCCCATTAATCCGATCTGTTCGCTGGTATATTTAAAAGGAGCATCTGATAATAAAAACACCACCGTTGTCCAGAACATGCCAAACATGCCGAAGCAACAGGCATTAATAGCGGAAGCCTCTCTCAATACCGGCTGTTCTTTGATCAGCGTAAGCAAAGATTTCATCAGGTCGCCGTAACTTCCTTTAAAATTCGGTTTACTCGAAGGAAAGGAAACGATCATGATTACCGCCAGCAAAGCACTGATACCGGCAGCTATCCAGAACATGGCCCGCCATCCGAAATGATGCCCTACTACGCCGCTGAGCGTACGGGATAATAAGATACCCACAAGTAAGCCACTCATAATAGTACCAATCACTTTACCACGACTTGCAGGATCAGAAAGGCCCGCCGCCAGTGGCAATATCAGCTGCGGCACTACCGAAGTAAAGCCAATCAGCAAACCCGTAATTTTCAGCATGGTGATGTTTACAGACTCCGCAGCTGCCACCAACGCCACTACCGCCGCCAGTGTCATCACTACGATCTGCCACTTGCGCTCCAGTTTGTCGCCCAGCGGCACACAAAATAACAGGCCCAGCGCATATCCAACCTGCGTAAAAAATGTGACCTGTCCTGCGTTACTTTCGGATACGCCAAATTCGTCGCTCATCAACACCAGTAAAGGCTGGCTGTAATAAATATTGGCAACGATCAGCCCTGTGCAAAGGGCCATTATCATGATATTCCATCTGCTAAGCGCCATAAAATTGTACTGTTTTCCGAGAGATGCAAAGATAGCCTTTTCGTGTTTAGCAGTTACGCTTTAGCTTTTAAGACGAGCTTTTACCGGAAAACGGTAAATTTGTCTGACTATTCACGCACAGCTAAATGCTATAAGTATGTTTACAAGCATCAATCCATTTACGCAGGAAACCATCGCTGTATATACAGCACACACACCGGAAGAAATAGAGCAAAAATTGCAGCTGGGTCATAAAGCTTACCGGGAGTTATTACAGATTCCCCTGGAACAACGCCGGCAATGGATGATGCAGGTAGCGCAATCCATGAAAGACAATGCAGATGAACATGCCGCGCTGATCACACAGGAAATGGGAAAAACGCTGAAAGAAGCACGGGCCGAAGTATTGAAATGCGCTACCTCCGCAGAATATTATGCGGAAAATATCGTGGAAATGCTGGCACACAAACCTATTGGTTCGGACGCGTATAAAAGTTATGTATCGTACGAACCCAAAGGAATTATCCTGGCCATTATGCCCTGGAACTTCCCCTACTGGCAGGTATTCCGCTTTGCTATTCCCAATATCCTCGCCGGTAACACCGGCATACTGAAACATGCCAGCAATGTAAGCGGCTGCGCACTGGCCATCGAAAAAATCTTCTCTGAAAGTAATTTTCCCGCCGGTACTTTCCAGTCGTTACTCATATCTTCCAAAGATATAGAACCCGTTATCGCAGATCCCCGTGTGCAGGGCGTTACCCTTACCGGCAGTACGCCCGCAGGTAAAAGTGTAGCTGCGCTTGCCGGGAAATACATTAAGAAAACGGTACTGGAGCTGGGTGGCAGCGATCCTTTTATTGTATTGAAAGATGCCGACCTCGAAGCCGCCGCTAAAACAGCAGTACAGGGCCGTATGCAAAACGCTGGTCAGTCGTGCATTGCCGCAAAACGGTGGATCGTAGAAAAAGATATTGTTCCTGCGTTTACTGCGGAAGTAAAACGGATTTTACAGGACCTCAAACAGGGAGATCCCACACAGGAAAGCACACAAATGGGCCCGATGGCCCGCCCCGACCTGGCAGAGGAGCTGGCCAAACAATTACAGGACTCTGTTAACCAGGGCGCAAAGCTGGAGTTGGGTGGCACGCATGAAGGCTGTAACTTTGCACCTACCCTGCTTACCGGGGTTACCAACAAAATGACTGCTTTCAAAGAAGAAACCTTTGGTCCGCTGGCAGTGATCATCGAAGCTGCAGATGAAGCGGATGCTATTGCACTGGCCAATGAAACGGAATTTGGACTGGGCGCAGCACTGTGGACCAGCGATCTCGACAAAGCGGCACAACTGGCCACACAGATAGAAAGCGGCAACGTATTTATTAATGCGATGGTTCGCTCCGATGCACGCTTACCTTTCGGCGGCGTAAAGCAATCGGGCTACGGACGGGAGCTATCACTGGAAGGCACACACGAATTTCTGAATGTAAAGACTGTCTATATACAACAATAAAGCACTGGAATGACCACCTCTCTGAAACGCGACCGCTATACTCCCTATATCAGTTTCTCCCGTAAAGAATGGGCAGAAAGAAGCGATGATGCCATGCTGCAACTACAGGATTATGACCTGGAAGCATTGCACGGCATGAACGAACCACTCACACAGGAAGAAATAACACAGGTATATCTTCCGCTGGCACATCTGCTCAACTTATATGTAACAGCATCGCAACAACTGCATACCGCCACCAGCAATTTTCTCAGCAGCCAGGTACATAAAGTGCCTTATATTATTGGCATCGCCGGAAGCGTGGCCGTTGGAAAAAGTACCACCGCCAGGGTGTTACAGAAATTATTACAGGCATGGCCCAATCATCCGCGGGTAGACCTGGTAACAACGGACGGTTTTCTGTATCCCAACAAAATACTGGAAGCCAATAATATCATGAACAGAAAAGGCTTCCCGGAAAGTTATGATATCAAAAGACTGATCCACTTCCTGGCAGATGTAAAATCAGGCAAAGAAAAGGTAGCAGCGCCGCTGTATTCCCATCTCGAATACGATATCCTGCCGGGCCAGCTGCAATGGATTGAGCAACCCGATATTGTAATTGTAGAAGGCGTGAATGTGTTACAGGTTCGTCACCGTCAGCAACAAAAAGATCCCGCTGTATTCGTATCCGATTTCTTTGACTTCAGCATTTATGTAGACGCTGCAGAAAAAGATATCCGCAAGTGGTACATTGCGCGCTTTGAAACCCTGCGCAGAACTGCTTTTCAGAGCCCGGAGTCTTTTTTCCACCGTTATGCACACCTTTCTGATGCTGCCACTATTGAGTTGGCCACACAAATATGGGACGATATCAACAAGCCTAACCTGGAACAAAATATTGCGCCTACCCGCTACCGCGCCAGCCTGATCCTGGAAAAAGGTCATCATCATTTCGTTCAATCCATTCAATTGAGGAAGACCTGAATGCAAGGCACAGAAATTATCCGGCAACAGCTGCAGGCACTGCTGCAGGAACCAATAGTTCACTGGGAACTGTTTAAAGCCATCCTGCAGCCGGTAACTTTTCCGGCAGGCGATCACCTGTCGGAAGCCGGTAAAACTGCCAACGCCATTTATTATATTGAAGAAGGAGTAGTGCGGGTATATACCCTCCACGACGGTAAAGACATCAGTATGGACTTTGCCTTTCCACACAACTTCACTACTTCTTATGCCTCTTTCATTACACAAAAGCCCGCTGCGGTTAGTTTACAGGCGGTTACGCCGGTAAGTGGATACGCCTGTTATTATGCTGATCTGCAACAGTTGTATCGCACCTCCCACCAGGCGGAGAAGATCGGGCGACTGATAGCCGAGCAGCAATACCTGCGGAAATACAACCGGGAACTATCCTTCCTGCAGTACTCCGCACAGGAGCGGTATACGCAGCTGCTGCACGAACACCCGGAAGTTGTGCAGCATATTCCTGTCAAACAAATTGCTTCCTACCTGGGAATTGAGCCGGAGAGTTTAAGCCGGATCAGGAAAAAAAGAAGCACCTGAGTTGCTCCCTCTCCATTAACTAACATTTGTTAGTTTTATTCCTCCGGAAGATGTGGATCTTTGAGTCCTAAAAAATATACAAATGGCTTTCTTTTCCGGGTTATGCAGCATTGCCCTCTTATTACTGGCGATTGGTTATATCTTCCAGATTCCGCTGTTACAGCAACTCCCTGCGGATGCCCGTATATCCGCTGCCGTTATGTTTCTCATGATAGGGGTTACGCATCTGCTCAAACCACGCAAGCTTACTTATATGATTGAAGGAATGATCCCGTACCCTTTATTCATGGTGCTGTTTACCGGGGCGCTGGAAATACTGCTGGGTGCAGGTTTGCTGTTTCCTGCTACACAATATTATGCCGGATGGGGATTAATAATACTCCTGGTAGCCATGTTTCCCGCCAACATCCGCGTGGCAGTGCTGAACTTACCGGCGCCTGGTGGATTACCTTCAAAACCCTGGTACATATGGAGCCGCTTATTATTTCAACCTGTTTATATTTTATGGATATGGTGGGCCATCAATTAATCAATAACTTTATGCCATGCTATAAAAAATTTAACCATGCGCATACATTATTTACGCAATGCCACATTGCTGATAGAATGGAATAATAAGAAAATACTGGTTGATCCCATGCTCGGCGTTAAAGACAGCCTGGACCCCGTTCCCAACGCAGCCAACAGCATCCGGAATCCCATGACCGACCTTCCGCTCGACGACGACGCTTTAAAACAATTGTTATCTTCCCTGGATGCTATACTGGTTACCCACCGGCACCGTGACCACTGGGATGTAACGGCACAGGCTATACTGCCTAAAAGTATTCCCTTGTTTTGTCAGCCGGAAGACGAGGCCGTTATCAGGGAACAGGCTTTTACGCAGGTGATTCCTGTTGTTACATCGGTTAATTGGGAAAACATAGAGATTACCCGTACAGGCGGGCAACATGGCACTGGTGAAATAGGTAAAATGATGGCACCTGTTTCCGGCTTTGTACTGAAAGAGGGGAACACTACATTATACATCGCCGGTGATACGATCTGGTGTGAGGACGTAGTGGCTGCGCTGGATACTTTCCGCCCCGGTTACGTGGTAGTAAATGCAGGCGCTGCACAATTCCTGCAGGGAGATCCTATCACCATGACTGCAGCAGACGTTATTAAAACCATCCGGCATGCCACGCAGCCGAAAGTAATAGCGGTGCATATGGGTGCTATTAATCACTGCTTCCTCAGCAGGGAAGCGCTGAGGGAAGCTGTTGCCGCTGAACAGTTGTCGGCGATTATCCCTGAACAAGGTGAATGGATTAGTCTTTCATAAAAAGGATTTCATGCGGAGCTTTTGCCCGCAAAAAAAAGGGGCTGTAACCTTCCGGTGACAGCCCTTTCTGCATAATGTAAGGAGTTTTTATACCCACTCATTAACATGTTTTGCATTACCCATGCTAACTTCACGGGCCGAAATGGTAAAGGAAATTACCATTGGGTTTTTGTTTTCGTAGTCAAAAGACTCTTCAAACTTTACCAGATACCCTTCTTTAAATTCGAGGGTTTTCAGTTTGGAATCAGTGTCTCTTTTGTAAAAAGTAATGGTACCATCTTTTCTTTCAAAGTTGTTTACCATCCACTCAAAGAGATCTGTTTTTCCGGTAGATTCTACGGTCAGCTTAATACGTCCGCCACGCGTAATGGCTGAAGGGCGACCGGTTGCATCTACTTCTTGTGTGAGATCGTAGGCGACATGCTGTACATTGTACTCGTTGCCGCCGGCTTCAAATTTGGCTTTGAATGACATGTTGGGTTAATTTTTAAGGTTACAATAAAGAAAAAATAATTAGTATTTATTTATGAATTATAAGTACCAAATATAGGATGAAAATTTTAATAGTCAAGATTCCTAACAAATAATTATTATTCCAATATTTACCGGATTAATACCCTTCTTAAAGTTAGTGAGCGCGGCTGTTTAACAACATCATTTGCCTGCAGTTATCAAGGTCCCTGCTCTTACTTTCCAGCTTCGCATTCAGGTCGGCCACCTGCTCTTTCAAACCTGCAATATTTTGTTGTGCATTCTGTAGTTCGCGGAGCTGTTGTTTTGTTTGTTGCAACGACAAACAGTTCTGTACAATGTTATCATACAAGCCATAATGCGTTACCGCATTTTTTGGAATAGAGTTGCGCATATCCGCCAGGGATGCGGCAATCACCTGATCCATGTAATTCGCGTTCTGGTTAGGCAGGTTAATAGAATCGAGGTTATGTTTTACCTTATCCAGCTTTTGCAGGAACTCCGATTGGAACGCCTGCTCTTCCCTGAATGAAGTTAATTCTTTCCGCAGGGATGCGTTTTCCCTGGCAGGCACCTGGTAATTAAAGAATACGGCCAATACAAATAAGGCGACTGTTATGATGAAAAATAACAGGAACCAAATAAAGGAAACATTTCTTTCCTGCCTGTTTAATACTTGCATATTGCGGATCGTTTTTTTGATGGAAATTATCTTGTTGATTTATCTGCTGAATTCCTGTTGAAACATATAGTGTTATGGCAGCCGGCCTACACCTTTTATGGTAGCCGTTATATTACTGCAGTAACCATATTAGTCTGTAAAAAACCAGCGTTTGGTTTTATGCTTCCGCAGATATTCTGCATCTTCCTGTGATTCTTCTTTTACGAAAATATTGCTGTCCTGCTTGCGTCCGATATAATCCAGCCTGCTCAGGCTTTCAAACAGTTTATTCACAGCCCTTACAAAAGGAATCATTGGTTGCAGGCACTCTCTTACATCCAGGTGTTTATACTTGATATTGGCGCAGTTGATCATGAGTGTTTCCAGTTCACCCTGACGCAGCTCACACCATTCGGATAAGTAGTTCAGCAGTTCCTCTTTACCTGCGCCGGCACGCTGATCAATAGCATTTTTCATGGTGCGGGCCAGGCCCGCAATAATTTCCAGCATTTGAGCCGGTGGTTGCTGTAATGCCAGCCACCTGAATTGTGTGATCCTGGTACCGAGAAACTGTACCATTTTTTCGGTGATATACAACACAACAAGCGCCAGGTCATTCTGCTGGTTTCTGCCATAGATCTTCTGCACAATATGCACGCCGTATAACTCCATTTGTCCGAGGAACTGATCCAGTTCATGAAAGAGATCTATCAGTGCAGGATGCGCGCTAACAATGCTGCAGGGTGGAATGTAATCATCATCCATCTGTGGGCGGCCGTCGGTCACGCTGATGCGGCCCAGCACCATCTGGTAGCTGCCTAACTGGCCAGAAGGCAGCTGCGACGCCGGCGCCACATAAAGGCTGTATTCCGGTGTAGCATAAGGCAGTCTTGGCGGATCTTCATCCAGCAAAGGTTCTCCGCTGGGTTGCCTGTTAAAGGGATTTACCTGTATTAAGATGTAGTAGGTGTTTTCTGTGTGCTGCGGGTCCCAGGTATAAGTGGCCTCCGGAAAAGTGGTGGCATACTTCAATGAATGCACGGTATGTTCAGGGATCTCAATACGGCCGCCGCCAGGGGTTACCGCACGGCACTCTGTTAGCTTGATCCTCCACTGCTGCTGGTTGTCGCTTACAAACCAGCAACGCAGCGACTCTTTATTTTCTGCTTTGGGTGGCAGCAGTCCATAATTAAGTGCATGGATACCACACGCCAATGCATCCCTGATCTGGTCCAGCAAAGCATTTTCCGTATCAATGAAATGCTGCTTTTTTATCTTCATACCATCAACCCAGTTAACGGGAAAATGCTTTAGCGGTTCTGCCATAATACTGCTTTTACGATAACATAATTCTGTTGCAAATAATCACACTGTTTTCTTTGATGCCATTCATAAACACGGCCTTATTCGGGTCCAGTGTTTTGGCGCTGCCAAACCAGCGTGGTTTCAGGTGAAAAACCCAGCCATAGGGCTGCCCGGTGTGATCCACAAAATCAATCGGGGTATTGGGATAACGGTCGTTGTAGTCATTGATAAAATGATAGAACAGGTCGCCCAGGTCCATCTTGATGGGGGTACGTGCGCGGAAGTAAGTACGGCTGTTGTCAAGCGGTCCTTTTTCCATTTCCAGGCCAATGACAATCAGGTCTTTCATTTCTTCCTCATTCACTTCCGGTACATCTTTATAAACAGGATACTGCCACCACTTATGCACCTTTACCGGGATGGCCATCATCTTTTCAAAAGTTTTATAAACGAAGGTGGGCAGTACAAAGGAAAACATGCTGGTGAGCATCGGATAGTAAAGAAAGGTGTCCTTATCCAGGAAGCGGTTTACCAACACAAATCCGGCGCCTCCAAATAACCAGATGGCCAGTATAAAAGCCAGTTCAGATACCAGGGTGGTTTCATTGGCCCAGAAGCGGGTATACATAAAGTGACAATGCACTACACCTAATCCCAGGAACCATACTTCATAAAAGAGATACTGGTTCATGAGGTTCTGGTGGGTAAACAGGAAAGGAATGGAACTGATTACAGCAAATACCAGCGTCATACACACTAAATACAGCAGTGCTTTCTTCTTATAAAGACTGAAATTTTTGATGTACCTGCTGAGCAGAGCCACTATAAAGGAGCCTATAGCCAGGGCGCCGGCCAGCATGATATAAAACTTAGCGGTGTATCTCATAGTTCTGTTGGTATGTCAAGGTTTTTCGGGTTTGGGTACTAACATTTCAGGTTTTTTCAGATGGTCGTTAATAGCAAAAATGATTCCATGTAAGCTGCTGCCCGCTGTTTTCAGAGAAAAAAATTATAACCCATAATTCCCTGCTCAGGTTGCTTATCGGACAGGATTACTTTTTTCTCCCCGGAAGAAGGCACCAGCAAGGTATTAATTTCCACATCCGCCGGAAACAGGTAGCCATAGCAGGTTTCCAGCAGCTTCCCATAGGGTTGCCAGGGCAGGTAATCGTATATCCGTTGGCGTTTTACCGGGCCTATACTCACCGTTACTACCGGCATATCCGTATAGCACGTTGTTCCTACCATCGCATCTACCCCAAGCATACATTCGCCCAGCGGAACACTGTTCCCTGTGCTAACCATCTGTGGCTGGCGTTGCCAGCTGATTGTTACGGTTTCCTCCAATACCTGTTCCAGGCAAAGTTTAACCAGGGTCATGTTACCTGCTATCCGGTGAACATATGGTAACAGCTTTACCAGCCTGTTCACGGCGGCATCAGGAAGCCCGGCGGGCAACTTCCAGAATTCATGAAATAACTGGTCCGTATCCTTGCCGAATACATCAAACAACAGGTGCTTTTCCCGTTGCTCCAGGTATACACGTTGCAGGAAGAACTCATTTTCCAGGGGCTGAAAAAAGCGGCGCGCCTGCTGTTGCTGCTGCTGCTGCCTTTTATACCGCACCACCATTTCGGCAACAGCGTTCTGCCTGGAAGAGGGCTCCTGCTTAAATTCATGAAACATTCCCTGCGGCAGCCGGTCGTAAATACCATCGCGCGAAAGGGAAAAACTAATAAACGGCTGATAGGGCTGGCTGTCGTCCAGCTTCACCCCTGTAATATCTGTTGCAAAAGAACGGGTAAACACATTTTGCAACTGCACTACAATTTCCTCCTCCCGCACATGATTATCGAGTAATTCCCCCACCACTACCTCGGCTCTTACGTCGTATGGTAAAGCATTGACGTGGTCAATCACTTCTTCCAGCACGGCAGCCTTCTGCGCATTATTTACCATGAGGTCATATTTAGGTTTCTCTGATTCTGCTATTAGCGGTAAACTGTTAGCATAACTATCTTTCGTCTATGGTTCCGGGCTAACAACTCCAGTAACAAAAATAGCGGTTTGATTTTATTATTATGAATATTACGGCTTAAATTTTGAACCGGGAAAAAATTTTTTCTACGGTCATTTATCTTTGGCAATTTATCTAAAAAAAACACTAAAATTGTAAAAACCTGAAAAACCGATGGCCCCCCGTAAACCCGAAAATGAACGCAAGGTAAATTCATTCAGACCCTTTGGAAAAATTGCCAGTCATGTTGACCCGATGGTACTGTGGACCTTCCTGGGCCTGTTCCTCATTAGCATTGTGCTGCTGGCTTTTCAGCTCGACGGCCGGGAAGATTGCAGTAATACAGATATAAAACTCAGTCATATTCAAAATAGTAACAGTAAAGCATATGCCGTAGGAGAAGTGATCACCTTTAATGCAGAAAGCGCTGATAAAAAAATTGCAGACTACTCCTGGGAATTCGGCGACTCCAGTGCCAGGGCCACCGGCAGACAGGTATACCACTCTTTTAACAAAGCCGGCAGCTATATGATCACCCTCACTTCCGGCAAATGCACCTGGCGTAAAGAAGTACTGGTAATCATGAATACACCTGCTGCCACCAGCAGTCAGCCCGATATCTTCCCGGTTATTGATGGCCCCGCTGAAGCATTTGCAGGCCGGCCGGTTACCTTTACCAACTCTACTCCAACTGCCAAAAGCTGGACCTGGCGCCTGTTGCAGGATAATGCAGAGCCTCATGGCGGTTCTTCTGTTACCTATACTTTCTCCTCTCCCGGGGAAAGAACCCTGTCACTGATCATCAACGGCGATAGCAGCCATATGGTACTGAAACATATCACCGTATTCCCTGCAAGAGCCCCGCAGCATGAAGAGCAGCCCGAACCGGCCTTTAACCCGGTACCACTGCCTGCACCAACGCCGGAAGCACCGGTAAAGAAAGAAGAGCCACGGCCTACCATCTCCGATGATGAGTTTAAATACATGCTCACCCAGGTGACGCTGAAACAAAAAACGGCTAACGACTTCGCTCAATACCTCTGCAATAACCTCAACGCAAGAGTAGTACTCAATACCAACGACGTGGATAACTTCACGCACTTCTGCCAACGGATTTATGGAAAGAAGAAATTCAAGATCGAAAGAGTAAACCTGGCAAAAGACGAGAAAGGATGTGTAAAGGAAATTCTCATCATGTACGACCGCAAAAAAGTGCTGGGCATATTTTAAGCTGATATCATGAAAGGAAAATATTATCAATTACCCATCGACTTTTCGCAGCTGCTGCAGAAAAAAGATATGCCGGCCATTTCGCTGGAAGACTCTATCGCACAGCATATCCATCTGCTCATTACTACCGTACTGGGGGAAAATAAAGATGATCCCAATTACGGCTGCCAATGGTGGGACAGCGACTTTGACATCAAAGCTTCCAATAACGAAGTAAAAGAACAGATAGAAAATGCGGTTAAAGCATCCATTACCCGGTACGAAAAACGGATTTCGCAAATAAGGGTAGTGGCCGCTGTGAACCAGGAAGAGCTGTTGCTGCCATCTACCCGTAAGATGAAAAAGAAGATCCGGGTAACCGTTTCAGGAAACGTTACCAAAAACAATCATCCGTTTCAGTACAGCAGCTTCTTTTACATCAGCCCGTTGTCGTACGATTGATTACTTGTTTATTAACCACTCTCATGAAAGAAAAAAAAGAAAGAATAAAAGACCGCATGCTGAAAACAGCTGCACGTTTATGGGGATATCCGGATGCTGAAGTGGAAACTTCTTTCGACCCGGTAGTGCAACTGCTGCTGGAAGCCTGTGCCAGCGAGCTGGAGAAAATTTCAGGAGAAGTAGACGTTTCACATGCCCGGCTGGTGGAGCGGCTCGCACAGATCATGATGCCGGAACCAATTACCAGCAGTCAGCCTGCCTATGGCATCCTCCACGCCATTGCTACTGAGCCGGTAGCCGATATTCATGCCGATCACCAGTTTTATCATCATACCAAATCAGGCACGCATAACCGCGACCTGTTCTTTGCGCCAGTGACCAGTCACCGCCTGTTCCGCGGACAAGTACAATACATGGCCATTGGTAATAAGCTGTACGAAACCCGCGATCACTGGTTCAAAGAGCAGATATTACAGGGTCAGGTTTTCCCGGATATGGCCCCAAATCATTTATGGATAGGCATTTCACTGGAAGATGTACCGAACTCCTGGGAAGGCATGTCCTTCTTTTTTGACCTGCGGAATATCCATCAGCAGGAAATGTTTTATCACTATCTCCCGCTGGCAAAAGTATTCAGCGGCAACAGGGAACTGATGATAAAAGGCGGCTATCACCACAGCCGGAGCGTGGCAGAAGAAGAAACTGATAATATGATCCAGGTGGCGGTAAATAATAACTCCCGTTACAGCCAGCATATCCTGCAACGTTTCCGCCGTCACTTCCTTACCATCACGGATACGCAGCCTCCTCTGGCCTCCCGCACACCGGAAGCCCTCACCAGGATCTTTGGTCAGGATACCGCCCGCTTAAACAAAGAGGTGCACTGGTTACGCATCGAGTTTCCCGAAGCGCTGCACCATACCCTGCTGGAAGACCTGTATTGCAGCATCAACTGTTTCCCGGTTATCAACAAAAAAAATAACGAGCAGTCCATGAAACTGAATCGTTATCTGAATATCATTCCTTTGCAAACACCGGATATCTTCTTTGATATCAAACGCGTGTACGATCTGGAAGGAACCGATTATTATGTGCGCAACTTCTCTACAGCCGGACAAATGCAGGAAGGGGAGCTGGTGATCCGCAGCAGTGGCATCGGGCGTTTTGATACCCGCGAAGCCAAAGAAGTGATTGCATACCTCGTGGAAGTGATCCGCGACGAAAGCTCTTTATTTGAAGAAGTAAAGAATGATTTTGTTACCAACCGCATGCGGGAACTGCATCAGCTGATTGCCTCACTGGAAGAACAGCTGCAACCCGGTAACAATAAAGGAAATATTCCTTATGTGATGGTGAAACCCAAAGAAAATGCAGAATACATCTTCCTGGAATTCTATTCTACCAACGGCACCGCCGCGAATAACATCCGCATGGGTACGCGGCTGCTGGAATATGGCAGCATCAATGCCCGTCCCAACAGTATCACACTGCTGAGCAATACGCAGGGGGGAAAAGACAGGCTGAATATTGATGAGAAAATTAACCTGTACCGTTCTCATTTACTGTCGCACAACCGTGTGGTTACCCCGGAAGATATCAAGGCGCTTTGCCGTACTATTTTCGGAAGGGAAATGAAATCGGCCGCTGTTGTTAAAGGGATGGCCCTGCAGCCTGGTATGAATGCGGGTTACAGCCGTACGCTTGATATCCGTATTTCATTATTCCAGCAAACCGAACGTTATCCTGCTGCCAATTTGCAATACATGAAAGAGGAATTGCTTTTACAGCTGGAAGAAAAGTCCAGCAATACTTTTCCGTTCCGGGTGTTTATTAATGAAGTATTGATGTAAGTGCGTCAGCTGGTGAAGAGAGTGCCGAAATAGCGCTCCTGTTATCGCTTCTTCCGCGCAACTGTACATCTCCGCCGGTTTTCAGCAAGTCGGCGGGCACTCCTTTTTTGCCATCCGCGGCATATAACACTACGGCATTTTCAAAGCCAAGATCCACATAGATCCGGCTGCCCACCATCCAGCCTTTGCCGGAGAGGCTCGCATTTTTGCGGATGTACACGCCATTCGCCTGCAGATCGTCCAATAGCTGGATGCTTATCAGCTGGCCATCTTCAAAGGCTTTGCTGATTTTCAGCCGGGCAGCATATGTCACCATTGCCGGCCGGCTAATGGCCTGTTTACCTACAGAGATACGGATAGAATTAAAATCTTTGTCGCCCGCTTTGCTTACTGGTGCGGGCGTAGAGAAGACGGAACCGTTAGCAGAACTTTTACTGAACACATTATATCCAAAACCCGGCAGGTATAATTCGGGACTTTCAAAAAGCTGTTTTATAGCGATGATCTTATAGATATACTGGGCTGTTTCGTTATTCAGCAGTAGCTGGTAGTAATCACTGCTCCCCTGGCGTTTTATGTTCCGGGAGATGTTGCCCGAACCGGCGTTATAGGCTGCTGCGGCCAGTGTCCAGGAGTTGAGCTGCTGGTGTAATAACCGTATCAGTTTACAGGCGGCGTGTGTGGCTTTGATCAGATGATTCCTTTCGTCGTAACCTGCGCTAACGGTTAGTCCCAGTTCAGCAGCAGTACCGGGCATGATCTGCCACACGCCTTGTGCGCCAACAGGTGAGGTGGCATTGCTTAAACCGCTTTCCACAATAGGCAGGTATTTGAAATCCAGTGGTACCTGGTATTGTTGCAATATGGGTTCTATCACCGGGAAATATTGTTCCGCTTTCAGCCGCAGTGCCGGCAGATAGCCCTGGTAGCGCAGGTTGCGTTTAATAACATCCATGAGGCGGTAAGAAACAAAGTCCCTTTCCATTGGCACCACCTCACCACAGAAATCCACCTGCTGCGCCGTGGTATAACGCGGCAACAGCAACAGCAGTATTCCTATCAGAACAACCTGTTTCTTCATTTGGTTTTTCTATTGCTTCGCCAGCATGTATTTCGGGAACACGGTTACCGGTACATACAATACCAGCTGTTGTTTTCCTTCGGTGGTTTGCAGTACAATGATCACTTCATCTTCCTTCCTGAATTGTTTGGAAGGCACCACAAATACTTCGTTGGCCTCTTCTTTTGGCGCTATGGTTTCCGGTCCCTTTTTATAGAGGATAGGCATTGCATGCAGCAGGGCGGTATCTTTCTTTTCCTTGTGCAGCAGGCTGGTCTTCACTATTTCAAAGGGTACCTTTCCTTTATTGCGGATACGGAAACAGAAGTAGTTCATGTTGTTCAGTGTCATGGCCTGTGCATATCCAACGCTCACATCTTCCACTTTCACTTCATACTGGCGGTTCACTTTACGGTCTTTCCCGAAGTCTTCCGCAATTTTACCAACTGTTACGGTATCAACACTGATCAGGTGTCCGGTTTCTTCGGGCACTTCTGCCAGGGAGATTTGTCCGTCCCTTTCGCCATAGCCGGCGCGGGGCGCCTGTGGCGCTGTTTCTGGTGTGGTAAACGCGCCGGTTGTTTTGGTTTTACCGGACAGCGTATACTTCAGGCGGGCCAGGTCCACTTTATCGCGGAAGGCAATAATCATGTAGTGGATATTTTCTCCCTCTCTCACTATCAGGTTGGTAGGCCGGGGAGTAGGCGTTATAGGGCGCAGAAAAACCATGTTACCATCCACGATACGGTAATCGTAGTCGGTGTTTTTCCCGTCGCCGATCTGGAAAGTGCTGATAGGCGCACCGGATGTGATCAGCGTCACAGCCCCCTTGGTGGTCAGAATACTATCTGTGCCCGTTTGGGCACTTACCGTTGACAAGGCGCCTGTGATTAACAAACAAAGCAGCAAACTGCACAGCACATGTTTCATCGTTTCAATTGGCTTTAATGCTTATGATATTTTATCTACGGGGGTTAAAGCAATCAGCTCCGGGATGGGAGGTTACTCCCAAATGCACATTTAAGCCCCAAAGCTGACCGCTGACGGCTATTTACCATCCTGTTCGTAAGTAGTATCCCAATCTGCCGCATCATCGCCTCTTTGCCCCTCCATTTTGATCAGGAAGTTCTTGGCAGGGAAATAAGGCTTCAGATGTATATCCAGGTGGATACGGTCTTTCTGTATCGGGTCCTGCTCGAAACGGCGGATATTAAAATCTTCGATCAGCTTGTCCGGCCCGGTGATGCCATCAAGGAAGCGGATGATCTGTTTCATCAGGTCCTTGCGGGTATTGGCGTTGAAATTTTCAAAGGCCCTGCGGTTCAGGAAGTCCATGAGCACTTTGGTTACAAAGTCGAACACACGTACTACCGAATAGGTTTGCAGCCCCAGGTTATCCCCGTTGAACAGTGTTTTGGCACTGAACGCCATCACTTTTCCGTATTCTTTCACCATTGGTACCAGGCCCATTTTTTCCAGGCTGGCGATTTCACTTTTCTTCAGTTCAAATTTCACCCCATCTACTTCGTTCATGCCACCGAATTTCTTACCGGCGGTCACCTGCGACATCAGGGTTTTATAGATCTTACCTGCCAGTGCGCCGGAAGGTGGTACATACAGGTGTTCCTGCTCTCCCACTTCATCAAATTTCCCGCGGCCAACCAGCCAGTTGCAGGACATGATTACATTGGAGCGATGAATTTCCCCACCGGTCAGATTCGCCAGTTCAAACATCTCCATTACATCATCCGGTGCGTCGAGATGCGCGAAATCTGTTACCAGCATGGCTTTGTTTTCATGCGCAATTTTTGCCCATTTCTCTATCACCTTGTTGGAGCCCAGGTAGCCGGGAATCACCAGCAGGCTGTAGTTGGTGCGAAGATCCAGGCGATCGTAGTTGTTCACCAGTTCGGTACTGATGGCATCAATAAACCGGGTGTTATCCAGGTCTTTGAGCTGCTCCAGTTCCACATTGATGAAGGATATATTCTTCACCTTGTCCGACTCTGTATTTTTGAAGAAGAGGGCCACATTGCGGTACGACTGCTCCAGCTCGCGGGTAGCCTCTACTGCTTCCCCGAGATTAGTTGACAGCACCTTCTCCGCTTCTTCTGCATGAGACGTACAGTAGTCCACCATTTCAGGCAGTTCGTTTGTTTCGGACAATACTTTTTCCCAGAGGGACAGTATCTTCTTTAATTTATCTCTTTCTGTTTTTTTGCCGGCTTCGGTCAAAAAGATATTGCGGCGCGCCTTACGATCGGGGTTAAGGTTTTGCGCACCTTCCACGGCTGCTTCCAGCAGGTCGAAGCCGCCATACTTTGCCAGGTCTTCAATACTTCCGGCAAGGTTTACTTCAGATTGCTGTGAAGACAGGCTTTCATTCTGCAGTTCCTCGTTTTTCTGTAATTCTGCCATAATCATTGAGGTTATGTTCCCGTATAGGCAACGGTTAATTATTTGGTATTAAGGTCTTTCATCATTCCACGAATAGCGTTCAGCATGGCTTTACGGGCGTCCGGATCTGCCAGGGCTGACTTCAGGATCTTATTCGTTTTCAGTTGTTTCATAATTTTCAGGTACTGTTCCTTTTCAGTGGCCAGGTCGTTCAGAAAAGCGCTTTGTGCAGTGATACCTTTTACGCCGAAATCGCCCAGGTGGTGGAACTGTAATTTTTCCGGCACAGGGCGGCCTTCTGCATCATGGAAACTTACATTCACTGCCGGTTTGAAGTGTTCAAACACACTTTCTACGGAAGTAAGCCCTTCCACTATTTCCGGTTTAACAGGTGCCTGCTGGGTTAACTTTTCAGCAAACAAGGTACGGTTGTGCGAAATTTCCGCGATGGCTTCGTTGGCGTCCAGCTTCACTTCTGTGCCGCCAATTCCGTAGTTGTCGTTCATTTGAGATAAATTTAGAATTTTGGAATCTGACAATCATCAAATTATTGTCCAGTCTAACTGATCATTTTTTATATCCAGTGTTACCGTCATATCTTTCCGGAGGCTGCCGTCGATGATCATTCTCGACAATGGCTTCCGTAATTGTCCCCGTATCACCTCCCGCAGCGGCCTTGCGCCATACTGGGGAGAATATCCCATCAGCGCCAGGTGCCGGCGGGCATCTGTTGTTACGGTAAAACTGATCTGCTGTTGCTCCAGCAGTTGCAGTAAATGCTGTAAATGAATATCGAAGATCTTTTCTACGTTGGCAGACTGGATAGGTCCGAAGGGAACGATCTCCGTGAGCCTGCCCAAAAACTCCGGCCGGAAGTGGCGGGCCATTAACTCCATCAGCTGTTGTGAAGCAGGAATCACGCCTTCCTGGAAGGAGCGGCTAATGGCTTCACTACCTATGTTGGAGGTAAACAGCACCAGCGCATTGGAGAAGTCGCCTGTTTTTCCCAGCCTGTCGTGCAGCTTCCCTTCATCCATGATCTGCAGAAAAATATCAAATACAGACGGATGCGCTTTTTCTATTTCATCAAACAACACTACTGCGTAGGGTTGTTGCCGTATTTTATTTACCAGTAATCCGCCTTCCTCATATCCCACATATCCCGGAGGGGCGCCATATAACAGCGCTGCGGCGTGTTCTTCCTTGAATTCCGACATGTCGAAACGGATCATGGAGCGTTCGTCCTGGAAGAGAAAATCCGCCAGTGATTTTGCCAGTTCCGTTTTACCGGTTCCTGTTGGCCCCAGGAAAAAGAAGGAGCCTATTGGTTGCCCGGGGCGGCTCAGGCCGGAGCGGGATTCCAGGATCGCATCTGCTACTGCTTTGAGGGCATGGTCCTGCCCTACTACGCGTTTGCGCAGTTGCGCTTCCATATTGATCAGCCGTTCCCTTTCCTGCGATTGCACCTTCCCCAGGGGAATACCTGTTATGGCAGCTATCATGGTGGCCAGATCCACCGGGGTTACTTCCTCCTGCCGGTTGGCGGCTATTGTTTCCAGCTGCTCCAGTAATTGCTGCAATGAAGATTGCAGTTCCGGAACAGATGTTATCTTATCAGGATCGGTATCTGTATGCAAACGGGATGATAACAGTACACCCAGTCTTTCTTTCATTTGGCGGTAAAACCAATGAAAATCTGCTTCCTGTAAGGATTCCTTACTATTCAGATCAGCAAATTCCTGTTGTAAAGTTTGCAACAGCGGCTGGCTGGTATCTTCCATCGCTCTAACTGCGGCCATTGTGCGGTCCAGCAGGTTTACGGCGCTATCCGGCAGGCTTCTTTCCTTCAGGTAACGTTTTGACAAACGGATGGCTTCGTATATCCCTTCGGGTGAAACTTTGAGCTGGTAGAAGTTTTCATACACCGGCACCACGGCACTTACCATTCTTCCTGCCAGCGTTTCATCGGGCGCTGCCAGTGTAATCGTTTCAAAACGGTGCCGCAGGATAGCGTCCGGCTCAATAAGTTTACGGAAACCTTCCGGTGTGGTGGTTCCTATCAGGATGATCTCTCCTTTACCCAGCGCTGCTTTCAGCACATTGGCCATGCCGGTACCGGATTGTTTATCCAGCAGGCTGTGAAGATTATCGATAAAGAGGATATGCCTGCCTGATTGTTTGAGTTGCTGGATGATCTGGAGGAGACGGTCTTCCAGTTCACTTTTATAGGCGGCGCCTGCTATAAATGCGCCATAGTCCAGTGCGTAAATTTCAGAGGATTGCAGCTGCAGCGGCACCTGCTTCTGCACAATGGCGCGGGCCAATCCTTCTACCATTGCGGTTTTCCCTACCCCGCCTTCACCAATGATCAGTACACTGGCGCGGTCTTTACGTGTAAGCACTTCCGTTACTGCCCTGATTTCCCCGTCGCGGCCAATTACCGGGTGAAAGGATTTCAGCAGTTGCGGATCGGTGATACGATATACATATTTCAGTGCGCCCGGTTTGATAACGCCCGGCGCAACGGTATTAGCAGTATTGGTTTCTTTCCCCTTTTTGCCGGCGCTTATAAGCTGGTCGCGTGTGAACGGAAATGTTTTGAGTTGCTCATAGGAAAAGCCCACACCCGGTGTGCACAAAGCGATGAGCAGGCTCCACGCATCCGGTTCACTGTCGTTATCCTGCGCTATGCTGATGGCCTCATTCAACACTGCGGCTGCGGCTTCATCGGGCTCCGGTTCATCCGGAATACGCGATGCCCTGGGCATCTCATCCAGCCGCACTTCCGCCCATTCTTCCAGGTAGTATACATCGATATCCATTTGATGCAATGCAGGAGCCAGACCTGTTTCCTTATGCAAACAGGCGCGCAATAAGTGCGCAGGCGTAAACTGCGGATGATGATACTCCTTTGCAATGGCTGTTGCAATTCTAATAGCAGATTGCAATGCCGGGCCGAATATGGTCAAGGTTGACAGGGTCATTTGGATGATTCCAGGTTTTTCAGAATTCAGTTAACAATTACAATTACCGGGTTGCCTCTTTTGGAAGCAAAGTAAAGATACAGCGAAAACATATACATAGAATTCATTCCGGAAAAAAATGCACTCTTTTTTTAAGCGCACCGGCACCGGATATATATCTTATCCCCCGCAATAAATAAAACCCACCAAACACAATACAGTAAAGGGTTTTAAAGAACGTCAATAATCAAACAATATTATTTAATATTTTACTAATATAAATAATCATTAAAAAATAACAGCGGATATAGGGAGGATGTCTACCAATTAAATAGGAACGTGCGGTCTTTATATCTCCCGAAAAAAAATCCAGGCATACTCATCCGGAATTTTCACGACGGGGAAAATGAACGGGACGTCCAGATAGGCAGATTACTTTTCAGGTCTTCTGCCAGTTGTAACATAGACATAAAATCCAGGTAAAAATTATTCAGCATCTGCCGGTTATGTAGTGACTTATTCAGGGTCGTTTCAAAGTAATCCGTTCCATGATCAATGCCCACGTAAACACGGTTATTATAAAAAGAAATAAACAATTTCGCTGCCGTGCGTTCATGCAGCGCCACAATCCTTTCCATCAGCGCCGGCGTAAGCAACTGCTGTGCTGCCGCATCATCGGGGGCATACACCATGAATAGTTTATTAAAAGCGGCATCAGCCGGTAACACTTTCTTACCAAGATGCCAGGTTTGGATATATCCGTCGCCGGCAGCGTTATTGTTACGTGACAGCACATACACCGGCGTACTGAAGTACCGTGGAAATTGCGCGATAAAATAGCTGCCGCAGAAAACGGTATCCGGTCCTTGTCCGCGTACGGTTACAACCGGCATATGCGTCACCGTGAGGTCGCAGAACTGAAAATTCATCTCTCCCAATTTACCATACACCTGGTCGTTACCGGTCATCTGATATGCTTTCTTTTCAAACAGCCCGCTTTCTGTAAACTCTTCGTAGCTGGCATGATTGAGAGGCTGGTAGTGATAGTCCGGATGGAGGAAGCTGATCAGCGGTTTTACAATCCTGTTCTTAAAATCAGGCCGGTAATCTGTTGCTTCGTTTACCCCTCCCCGTTTCATCATAAAATAGCGTGTTACATAACCGCCCAGGGTAACGAGCAGTACCAGTGCAACTATAATAAACGTTCTGTTCCCTTCATTTCCCGAAGCGGGTTGCAGGGAAAAACGCACCATAAAAAAAACAAAAATAGCAAACGGCACCAGGGAGGCGACCCACATCCGGCGTACCCAGTTGCGGCCGGTAATACGCTGCTGTTCCAGCGACTCTACTTCATCCCCGAGCTGCTGATCCAGGAAGGCATTGAATTCTTCCAGTGTTTTCATTACAATTGCTGTTATCAGTTAGAGGACCAGTGTGCAGCAGTGCCACCTATGCTGTTTACCACCTCGCCTGTAAATGGCTGGCTGATGAGCGCTTTAAACGGTTGCACATTTTCCGCAGACAAAGGCAGTTTGAAAAACGACCGGCTTTGTCCCAGTTGTATATGCGCATATTCCATAGGAAATAAACGCACCCTGATAATCCGCAGTGGCAAAGTAAGTTTATAGTCCGTATAGGTGTTCACGTTATTCACAGCTTCGCCTCTTTCAAGACGGCTCACCAAATCATTAATTTTCTCCGGCCGTTTCCTGATCTGTGCAAACATAAAAAGATAGGGGATCAATACGCCTACCGGCATAAACAGCAGTATAAAAAGAACGGCTGTAGGTGTTTCAGTGCTTTTACCGGCAAAGATGCTGTAGCCGATGAGCCCAAACACCAGTACCGCCAATACTTCTGCGGTAATGAGGGCGGTGATGGTCTGCTTTCTGTCTTTTTCATGGATTTCCAGCAGCGTTGTTTTCAGCTCGGAGAAGTTATTCATCAGATACGGTTTTGAAAAATTATTTTGCCCGCAGTTTGCTGTAATTACTGATAGCAAGATAGAATCCTGCCAGCGCTACCAGCCCATAAGCAGCCATCAGTGCCCAGATGCTTTCACCTGTTACTTTATAGATCAGCATTTCAATTTTGGTGATACTGATACTGGCGTCGCTAATGGCGTGAAATTGTTTATAACGGTAGAAGATCAGCACGATACCTGCTATGCCGAGTAACAAGCCAACAATAACGCCACCCCAGGAAGGCGGATCATCGTCTTCTTCAGGACTGTCGGGACGCACGTCTTTACCAGGTTCATTTACATTACTCATTTGGATGATGGTTAAGGGTTATTAAATACAGGGCTGTTGTTCACATGGCTTCTCCGAGGTTAACCGAATTGAAACCGAATCACTCACGTTACGAAAATAAATGAAAAAGAGATAATTCACAAACACATTACGGCGCTGTGATCACTTCCGGGGGATACGCATAATCCTGCCAGGCCGCCTCTGCTTCTTCCGCGGTGATATCATCGTTGTACACCATTACCCGGTACTTCAGCTGGTAGCGGGCATCCGGATAAAGCTGCCACGGCTTCATGCGGGTGGGGGTATAATTGAACATCAGTTCGCCGCCTTCCGCATTTTCGGGCCATACACGCAGCGGTTCAGGAGAATCAAAATTATCAGGATAGTTCATGATCAGCAGTCCTGCCTTTCCCTTTGGGGTGGCGCCGGATATTTTTACCCAGCGGGCACGGGTGCTGTCGGCGTCGCGGCGCGTTTTGCCTTCGGAGGTAAGCACCTGGCTTGTTTTATCCGTAAAGTCGGCAGTGGTTCTTAATCCGAATCCGCCGCCATAGCGGTACTGCAGCAGCGTGATGCCGGTAGGAGTTGCCGGTGTAAAAGTAGAAGTAAAATCCCACAGGCGGCGGGCGCCATCATTGGTGGCGGGATACGCCTGTACCAGCCAGGTTTCATGAATGGCTGTTTTTTCGGTACCATCTTTCAGCAATGCGATATGATCCTGGCTGGCGCTGAATCCGCACCATACATTTCCGGAAAAGGTTTCCATTTTACCGGCAAAGCGAACCTTACCTTCTTTCTTCTGCACGTTCCAGAAATCAGTTTCACGTCCTTCAAAAAGCGTATGCGTCCACGGGTTCCAGATGCCCATATGATGGCGGTGACCAGCGTTGGGGAAGATGTTGGTGAGCACGACTCCATTGGGCGCCCAGAGCGGGTGGATAAATGCGTTGCGGTTATACACGGTATCTGCACCGGCAGGCGCGGGCACCGTTTTAAAATTATACTGCAGGATAGGCTCCGCGGATTGTTCCAGCAGTACGTGCCCATCCTGGCGAAGCGCTTTCATAAGGGTGCCGGCGGTGCCCTTACCTTTGCTCAGTTCATACTTCCTTTCTGCACCGGCCGCAGTGGCTCCTGTAAGAATCCAGCAAAGCTGGCCCGCCTGCCGGCTAACGGCAACGGGTATACGTTTATTGCCGGCTATTTCTTCCAGCACTACCGGACCGGTGGCAGATGAAGGAACGCCCGTATATACAATACTGTTATAACGGTTTAGTTTCCCTGCCTTTACAGTAAAGTGTGCAATTACCTGTGCATAAGTGCCGGTATAAAAGAAAACAGATAGTAACGATAACAGGTGGAATTTTTTCATATAACGCGCCAGTAGATTCCCTGAAAAATACGGTTTACTTTTTCAGTATGCAAATACCTTGCGCAGGGAAATATTAATATTGTTTGGAGACCGGTACCATATTACCCTTTAATTCAATATTTTTGAACGCTTAATCAGGATAATTATGGCCGGCCCTCACATTAATATGCTGACAACAAAACTCATTATAACCAATAAATCCGCCCTTCAACAGAAATACGGCGACACTCACCAGCAGATCCTGGATGATATAAACGCATTACAGGCATTTGATAACAACAGGCACCTGGATGCCCACATTATTTTCCTTGATGATGCGGCACAGATGCAAGCCTGCCAGTCTACCGCAGTGACACAGGTTACGGACGACGCCCAGAATAAAAAAGCGATTGATGAGTTGTACCGCTTCTTTTCACCCGGATATATCCTGTTGCTGGGTTCACAGGACATCATTCCATTTCAGCGGCTGAAGAATTTATTACCGGGAGACAATGACCCCGATACCTTTATCCCCAGCGATCTGCCCTATGCGTGCGACACGCCATATGATACGGACCCGGGTAAGTTTATTTCGCCTATCCGGGT
Organism: Chitinophaga ginsengisegetis; assembly: GCF_900168065.1. GTDB lineage: Bacteria > Bacteroidota > Bacteroidia > Chitinophagales > Chitinophagaceae > Chitinophaga > Chitinophaga ginsengisegetis. The sequence goes on from NZ_FUZZ01000001.1 coordinate 1,941,133, forward strand.
GGTAGGCCGCCTGCCGGATATTCCCGGCGTGGCGGATGCTTCTTACCTGCACACGCTCATTACCAATATTATGGCGGCAGTGCCCTCCCAACAGGGCGATTACCTCCCCTATTTTTCCATGAGCACTTTCGACTGGCAGAACTCTACCCAGAACACGCTCCAGAACATTTTTGGCAGTACCGCCAACCTGCTGATATTTCCCGGCAGCGATGAAACGCTGAATGGCACCAACTGGACCGCCGCACAACTACAGGCAAAAACACATTTCATCAACTGCCACGGGGCAATTTATAATCCTGGGTTTTACGGACAAAAATCCACCGAATTTCCACTGGCGCTCAGATCAGATATCCTGAAAGACAAAATCACCCACGGCACCATCGTAGCGGCAGAATGCTGCTATGGCGGCCAGCTGTTTGACCCGAAGAAAAACAGCGGTAAGCGGATTAGCATGGCCAACAGCTACCTGCTGAATCATGCCCTCGCTTTTGTAGGCAGCTCCAATATTGCCTATGGCCCGCCCACCGGGCAGGGACTGGCAGATCTGCTTACACAGTATTTTGTGATCAATGTGCTGAACGGCGCCTCTACCGGCAGAGCCCTGCTGGAGGCCAGGCAACGGTTCCTGAATGAAATGGGCCCCACGCTGGACCCCTACGAACTGAAAACAGCTGCACAGTTTTACCTGCTGGGCGATCCATCCTGGCAGCCGGTGATCAACGACAAAGATCCCAGCAGCCCCGGTGATACACAGCTTTTTGTGAACACCCTGCAAAACCGCCGCGATAACCTCGAAGCACGGGGTAAAATGCTGGACGACTTTATCGCTGTACCCCATCCATCCGACGGCTCGCATGCCACAGATCCCGCGCTGCACAATGCGATGCACAAGCTGTTGGACGAAAAAAACTTCGCCGAAAAAAGGGATCCGAAAGTATTTATAAACAAGAAAAATAACCCGGCGGTGAAAGAAGATGTGAGCGGTTCCATGCCATCTGTAAAATTTCACGTATTTTCGGAATCTGCCACCATTGGGGACTCACCTTCAACAAAGGTGATAGTGGTGAAAGAAAAGAATAATCAAATACTGGGGTATCGTGAATATGTCAGCAGATAACAGCAACAGGGACAAAAACAGTCCCTTTATTACACTTACCGGGCGTTTGGTGCTCCGCACATTTGGTAAACACAGTAAAAGTGAACACCTCGGCGTATTCCTGGTAACAGATCAGGGAGATTACCTGATACGCCCGTCAGGAGCAAATCCTTTTATGCCTAACCCGCTGATGCCACTGGCCGGCAAAATAATAGTAGCCACCGGCTGCATTGAAGACTATGTTTTCCTTGCTCAAACGTGGAAAGAAGAAGAGTGATCTTCATGTAATAACTCAGCACCGGTTCCCCATCTGTCGGCGTAAATAATACGACCGTTTTCCATCTTAATACCATCAGCGCTGTCTTCTGCCAGTAGCAGCGGTCCGTCCATATCCACATAATCCAGCAGCGGCAGCAGATGCGCCACTGCAGAGGTGCCCACGGTGCTTTCGTTCATACTGCCGGTCATTACCTTCATGCCTGAACGCTTCGCTTCCGCAATCATCCGTAGCGCCGGCGTAATGCCACCACACTTGGTGAGCTTGATATTGATGCCGTGAAAATAGCCGTGGCATTGGGCTACATCCTGCTCTACAATACAACTTTCATCGGCAATAACCGGTAACACTACTTCATCATATACCCGTTTCATACCCTCTTTATCTGCTGCAGCCATTGGCTGTTCAATAAACTCCACACCCAGTTCCTTTAAGGCAACCGCGTTACGCAGGGTTTCCTCTACTCCCCAGGCACAATTGGCATCCACCCGGAAAACAGCCGTGGTATGCTTTCTCAGCTCTTTGATAATGGCAATATCTTCCTTTGTGCCAAGTTTAATTTTATAGATAGGCCACGGAAATTCCTGTAGTTTCCGCACCATATTTTCAATGGTATCAATACCGATGGTATAGTCGGTGAGTGGGTTATGCGAAATATCCAGTCCCCATACCTCGTAGAGTTTCTGTTGCTGTTGTTTGGCGTACAGGTCCCACGCGGCGATGTCCAGCGCGCATAGTGCAAACATATTGTCTTTCAGCAGCGGATACATATCCTGCCAGAAAAGCTCAGGTGTGTGCAGGGTATAATTTTCAATAAAAGAACGGTGCTGTTCAATATCTGCCATCAGCCGTGGTATAGTCATCTCATAATAGGCATTGTCGGCGGTTTCACCCAACCCGCTCTTGCCCTCCTGTTCCAGTTTTACTACCAGCAGGGGTTGCAGATCTTTTGACTTACGGGAAATCGTAAAAGTGTGCCTGAATTTCAGTTCAAAAGGAAAAAGGGTGAGCTTCATTTTACTAACGGGTTCTTTCTGTGAAAATACAACGCATTTATGATATTGTTAACTGCGCCCGGTCATCTGTCTGCAAGGTTCCGTGGGATGCGGTAACGCCAGTAATACGATGCTACTGCGGGAATATTGATCCTTTCCACATCAGGATGCCGGTTGCTTTCCGGGGCTTCCGCAGCTAACAGGTCCTGTACCTGGAAGATGCGCCACATGGCGGGAGCCGCCATATGCCGGCTGATAATTTCGCGGATCAGTTCCGGCGTGGCGGTAGCAGGAGCTGGTCCGGTATGTTGCAGTTGTTGCTGATAGTATTTCCGGGAGACAGATGCGTTTTCCTTCCACCACCCTCTCAGGGTGCTCATGTCGTGCGTGGAAGGGGTTAAAACAGACAAGTAGGGCGCCTTTGAGATGTCTGCGAAGAGGGCATCTCCTGATTTGGGCATGCGTTCAATTTCCAGGCTTAAAATGCCCTGTGCCTGCATCACGCCGGGCACGCAGGCGGGCACCATGCCGAGATCTTCTCCGCAGATGAGCATATGCGTGGCCCTTTTTATCAGGGGGAGCTTATCAAGCGCTTCCCTTCGCCAACAGCTTTCCTGCCGCAGGTAGAAGTAGTCGTGGTACAATGCAGACAGCGCTTCCCTGCTATTGGCATCTAACGCGGCAAACGACCTGGTGGCGGCCATATCATAACGGGGATGGTACAACGCTTTGCCGGCGTCAGTCACTTTTATAAACAATACATCGGCTATCAGGGTATAGAGGATTGTTTTTACTGCTTCCGGCAATGCTGATTCCTCTATTTTTCGTTGCGTGCTGTATGCCGGCAATAGCTGGTAGCGCCCATCCGGCAAGGGATGCATCAGCTGCTCTTTCATCATGCCTGCGTAGTTACCCAATAATTCCCCGAGGATGGCGTCTGTTATATAAGGCAGGCAGTACCTGCTTTCGTCAAAGTGAATGCCGCGGCGGTGTATTTCCTCCGGGGTAACGGGAACGGCTGGATGAAAATATCCCAGGATTCCCTGTATCGCTTCCCGCGGAATCTGCCAGATGCGGAAGAATCCGAGGATGTGGTCAATGCGGAACGCGTCAAAGTAAACAGACATATGACGGAGCCGCTGCTGCCACCACTGCAACCCGTTTTCCATCATGCGTTTCCAGTTATAGGTGGGAAATCCCCAGTTCTGGCCTTCGCTGGTAAAGCTGTCTGGTGGCGCGCCTGCCTGCATATCCAGGTGGTAATGATCCGGGTTCATCCACGTATCTGCACTGTGGCGGGCTACCCCAATGGGGATATCCCCTTTCAGCACTACGTTGTAGCTGTGTACCGCGGTGCTGGCGGCAACCAGTTGCCGGTGCAGGTGATACTGTACAAAGAAGTGATACTGCACGGCCGCTGCAGCATTTTTATCCGTCTCCGCCAGATATTTTACAGCCGTATAGTCATATACGTTATACTCCGGCCACAGCGTAAAATCGCCGGTTCCATAGCGATCGCGCAGGAAGCAATACACGGCATAAGGCAGCAACCAATGTTCATTGGCACCCAGCCATTGCCGGTATTCAGCCGTTTGCAGGCGGTTGCCTTCTGCTTCAAACAGTGCCCGCAGATAGGCCAGTTTAAACGACATCACTTCTTCATAGTCAACGGTTTCTTTTTCGTTGAGCCATTGCCGTAGCCGGTCGAATTGCCGTTGCAACGGGTGTTGTGCGGGCAGGCTGCCTACATCCTGTAAGCGGATATATTGCGGATGCAGCGCAAAGGAAGAAATAGCGGCATATGGATAGGAATCTTTCCAGGTACCGGTTTGTATGGTATCATTCACCGGTAGCAGCTGTATCAGTTGCAGTCCTTTATGCTGCGCCCATTGCGCAAGTGCGGGCAGGTCTGCAAATTCGCCGGTACCAAATCCTTCCGGGCTGCGCAGGCTGAACACGGGTACAGCCACACCGGCGCCCTTCCAGGGGGTATGCACAACACGCAAAAATCCGTCGTGCAAAATTACCTGCCGCCCTGCCACAGCAGTGGTGTGTAATTCGCGGTTGCTGCCGGTTTCATACTGAACAAATTGTTGCCGCTCCAGGTCGTAGATGCCGTATTTATAATACACAGGCGCCGTTACGCCGGAAAGGTCCAGTGCTATAGAAAACCAGCCCTGTTCATCGTATTGCAGCAGCAGGGGTTTACCGGTGTTCCAGTTACCCATCGGTTGATCACTACCCAGCAAACAAACGGTTTTACCGGCAGTTAACAGGGGGGCCTGTACACGGAATATATGCGTGGCTGTTAGTACAGCAGCAATTGCTGCGGCAGGTCTTTTATAAAAAACACGTGAAAAGGGAGCCGTTAACCAGGCATTCTCCGGGCGATAAGCATCATTCCAGCTATCTATGAAAACAATATCGGGATGTTCTCCGGGGATAAAAACAAATTCGCGCACAGCGCCTTCATATACTGCTTCTTCCCCTTCTTTTAACAGGTACTGGTATCGCAGGGTAAAAGCACCACCGGGTGTCAGCTGGATATCCGTATACCACCATTCTTCATTTCCCCATTGCATACGGCGGGCATGCAGGGGAACTTCATTACCCAACGCAGGTAAATTACCAAGCAGGTATAGATCCTGCCCGTAATAAGTATGATAACGGAGATAAAAACGTACACTATAACTCATCTGGTCCCGGCTAAGCCGGAACAAAGTAGGAAAAAATAGCGAATGTTGTCTTTCTCAGGATTAGACTGATTATGCTGATTCAGGGATTTGATCACAGTGATTTAAAAAGATTAGGGGAGACATAAGCGATTATATTCGCCTATATCTCCCCTAAATCATTTATAATCTAAAAAGTAAAATCAAAGAAATCAGCATAATCAGTCTAATCCTGAGAAAGACAGCATATGCGCTTATTTTACTTCTTCGAATTCTGCGTCGGTAACGCCATCGTTGCCACCACCCTGAGGTTGGCCCTGTTGCTGACCGCCATTTGGCTGGCCACCTTCCGGTTGACCCTGAGAGGCTTTGTACAGCTCTTCAGAAGCAGCAGTCCAGGCAGCTTCCAGTTCTGCGGTAGCAGTATCCAGTTGTGCGCTATCCTGTGATTTGTGTGCTTCTCTCAGCTTTTCAAGTGCCGCTTCGATAGTTGCTTTCTTATCAGCAGGCAGTTTGTCGCCGTATTCTTTCACCTGTTTTTCGGTTTGGAATATCAGGCTGTCTGCTTTATTCAGCTTTTCGATCTTTTCGCGTTGTTCTCTATCTGATGATTCGTTGGCTTTTGCTTCGGCTTTCATCTTTTCGATTTCTTCCTTGCTCAAACCGCTACCAGCTTCAATCTTGATGTTCTGTGTTTTTCCGGTGCCTTTATCCTTTGCAGTTACGTGCAGGATACCGTTGGCATCGATATCGAAAGTTACTTCGATCTGTGGAACGCCACGCGGAGCGGGAGGAATATCACCTAAGATAAAGCGGCCCAGGGTTCTGTTCTGGTTAGCCATTGGCCTTTCACCCTGCAGTACATTGATTTCCACGCTAGGCTGGCTATCTGCTGCAGTAGAGAAGGTTTCAGATTTCTTGGTAGGGATAGTGGTATTGGATTCGATCAGTTTGGTCATTACACCACCCATTGTTTCGATACCCAGTGACAGCGGAGTAACGTCCAGTAACAGTACGTCTTTCACTTCACCTGTCAGTACACCACCCTGGATAGCAGCACCTACGGCTACTACTTCATCCGGGTTTACACCTTTATTAGGTTTCTTACCGAAGAATTTTTCTACTACTTCCTGGATCTTAGGGATACGGGTAGAACCACCTACCAGTATAATTTCGTCGATTTCAGAAGTGTTCATACCGGCATCTTTCAGTGCTTTGCGGCAAGGTTCCAGTGTTCTTTCCACCAGGCTGTCGCTCAGCTGCTCAAATTTAGCGCGGGTTAATTTTTTCACTAAGTGTTTGGGAACACCATCCACTGCGGTGATATAAGGAAGATTGATTTCAGTTTCCTGAGAAGAAGATAATTCGATCTTTGCTTTTTCAGCAGCTTCTTTTAAACGCTGCCATGACATTGGATCTTTGTGTAAATCTACTGCTTCATCTTTTTTGAATTCGTCTGCCAGCCAATCCATGATCACTTTATCGAAGTCGTCACCACCCAGGTGAGTATCACCATTGGTAGATTTTACTTCAAATACGCCATCACCTAATTCCAGGATAGAGATATCGAAGGTACCACCACCGAGGTCAAATACAGCGATTTTGCTGTCGTGGTGTTTTTTGTCCATACCATAAGCCAATGCCGCAGCAGTAGGCTCATTGATAATACGGCGAACAGTTAAACCGGCAATTTCACCGGCTTCTTTGGTAGCCTGACGTTGTGCGTCATTAAAGTAAGCAGGTACAGTGATTACTGCTTCTGTTACTTCCTGGCCCAGGTAGTCTTCGGCCGTTTTCTTCATTTTCTGCAGGATCATTGCTGAAATTTCCTGCGGAGTATATAATCTGCCGTCTATATCGATTCTTGTGGTATTGTTGTCCCCTTTTACCACTTTATATGTAACGTGGCTCACTTCACTGGCAACTTCGTCAAAATGACGGCCCATGAAACGCTTCACTGACATAATAGTGTTTACGGGGTTGGTAATAGCCTGACGCTTTGCGGGGTCACCTACTTTCCTTTCTCCGTTCTTTAAAAAAGCCACTACAGATGGGGTTGTTCTCCTGCCCTCATCATTGGCAATCACTACCGGTTCGTTACCTTCCATTACGGCAACGCATGAATTGGTAGTTCCTAAGTCAATGCCTATTATTTTTCCCATAGTATTAAAGATTATCCTTTAGTTGTAAGTATTTTCGTGTTTGTCGTTGGTTTGTCAATGATTATGCCAAGCAAAAAAATATGAAATTATGTCAGTCAGGTACCCTATATTTGATCATAGATCGCAGTTAGCCTGTTGGTAAACACACCTGATTACTAATAACTGTATCGTTTAATTTGTTCATAACCTCGCCTTCCTTTAAGCTATTTTATTCCTGACCCTTTGTTTTAATAATTGTACAAATTGTGTAACCTAACCGTTATTTCTTATGAACACATCCATTTTATGGAGGGCTGCGTGCTTGTTGTTAGCAACCACCCCAATGATGAGCCAGGCTCAGGATCAACCTTCTGCCACTTCTGCGGCTGTACCCACAGCGAAATTATTCAGTGGCCCCAGTGACTATAAAACATGGTCAATCGGCGTAAACGGCGGCGTATTGGCGCCAGTTGCTGCCACTGGTGGCAGTAACGACTTCACCAAGTGGAAAGGATCTGCCGGTTACGGCGCCTATGTGAAGTACCAGATCCTGCACTTCTTTGCCCTCCGGGCCGATTATGTAGGCGGTAAACTCCAGGCCGATAACAGCAAGGAACTCGGCAATGGCTCCCTTCCTGTCAGACCATATAAATCCTACGAAACCAAACTAAACTGGTCAGGAACTTTAAACGCCGTATTTAATATCACCACGGTCAACTGGTTATTCCGTGAGAACTTTGTTCAGCTGTACGCCTCTGTAGGCGGCGGATTGGCCGGATATAAACCAACCGTAACCAGGAACGATAACACCAGCTTTCCTTATAAAGCAGAAGATAAAGCCATCAAGGAACTGATTATTCCTGTAGGCGCTGGGCTCAAATTCAAACTGTCAGAAGCTGTTAACCTGGACCTGGGCTATACCATGTATTACACCGACGGTGATAACCTCGACGGTTACAACTACGGTCCCAATAAGGATAAGTACTCCTATGGCTACGCAGGACTGGAGTTCGCCCTGGGAAAGAAAGGCAAAAAACAACTGCAGTGGTCCAATCCGGCCAAAGTGATGTACGACGAGCTGGAAGCCCAGAAAACCACCCTCGCAGCCTCACTGGATGCTGCCAATCAGAACAATGCCAGGTTGACGGCTGATGTGGATAAACTGACAAAAGACAGTGACGGAGACGGTGTTTCCGACTTCTTCGATAAATGCCCAGGCACACCTGCCAATACCAAAGTAGATGGTTCCGGCTGTCCGTTGCCGGTACCGGAAGTAGTGAAGCAGGAAGAAAAAGTAGTGATTACAGAAGAAGATAACCGTCTAGTAAGAGAAGCCATTCAGAACCTGGAGTTTGAATTTGCAAAGGCCAGTATCAAGCCCAGCTCCTATCCTGCACTCGACAGGGTGGCAGCACTCCTGAAACGCAAAAACCTCAACCTCAAGCTGGCCGGCCATACCGACAATGTAGGCAGCAAATCACGGAACCTCGCCCTGTCAAAGGAAAGAGCCGAATCCGTTAAAGCCTATTTTGTGGAAAAAGGCGTGAACGCTTCTAAAATTGAAGCCGTAGGTTATGGTATGACACAACCTATTGCCTCCAATAAAACAGCGGCAGGCAGGCAGAAAAACAGAAGAGTAGAGTTTACAATATTCTAACAGGCTGACTATAAGATGATAGGGATTTTTTGATGTAAAAATCAAAAAATCCCTATTTTCATTTTATGGAACCATATATCATCAGAACAATAGCGCCAGCAGACGATCCGGCAATTGCCCATATAGTAAAAACCACGTTGACAGAATTCGGCATGAACAAGGCCGGTACTGCGTTTTCAGACCCTACCACCGACCACCTCTCGCAACTGTTTGATATTCCCCGTGCAGTTTATTACGTAGCAGTGGCAAACAATGAAATAATCGGCGGGGCCGGCATCCACCCGCTGGATGGCGGTGAAGCGCACGTATGCGAACTACAGAAAATGTACCTCCTCCCCGAAGCCCGCGGAAAAGGACTGGCAGGCAAGCTAATCACCTTATGCCTGGATTACGCTAAACAAAACGGCTACACGCAATGCTACCTGGAAACTGCCCCCGAATTAGCCAGGGCCAGAAAAGTATATGAACAGTTCGGATTCCGGTACCTGACAGGCCCGATGGGTAATACCGGCCATTTTGGCTGTGACAGCTGGATGCTGAAGGATTTGTAGTTTTCCTCAACAGGTGGATTTCTATTCCTCTTTGTAAACCGGCACACTTCTTGCCAACTGGGGCTTACAAAATAACATATCATGAAAAAACTTATTCTGTCTGGTGTATTAGCCATTGGAACTATGCTGGCAGTACAAGCACAAAATGTAAAGTTCGGTGTTAAAGGTGGTTTGAATATCTCCAAACTAACTGATACCGACGGCTCCAAAACCCTCGCAGGCTTTCACGCAGGAGGTCTTGTTAACATCGGGCTGGATAAAAGCTGGGCTATCCAACCGGAAGTATTGTATTCTACCCAGGGCACCAAAGCAGAAAGAAGTGTATTATGGTTAACCACTTCCAACACCGTAAAGGTTAACTATGTTAATGTACCGGTAATGGTGCAGTATTCCATTGTGCCTGAATTTTACCTGGAAGCAGGTCCGCAGGTAGGCTTTCTCACAGCAGCCAAGGTTAAATCCGGCGACGTAACGGTAGATATCAAAGATGATATGCAATCCGTAGACTTTGGACTGGGCTTCGGCTTTGGTTATAAGTTCGATATGGGCCTCGGTGTTAGCGGCCGGTATAATTTCGGACTTACCAATGTGTATGATTCCGACAAAGTGGACAGCAAAAACTCCGTAGCACAGATCGGTGTGTTTTACACTTTTTAATGCAGGAATAAAATATTCCGGATAAGCGAAGGTTGTCTGATAAAGACAACCTTCGCTGCTTTCGGCTAATTAACTATCTTTGCCCCTCGCATTAATCATTTTCAGCATGAGTGTTGTACAATCCATCAGAACGGCCGCCGTGGCCGCCATTAATTCACTTTACGATCAGCAGTTAACAGCAGCAGATATTGCTATTAATACCACCAAGCCTGAATTCGAAGGTGAGTATACCATTGTCGTTTTCTCTTTTACAAAATTCAGCCGGCAGAAACCGGAAGAAACTGCACAACGTATCGGGGAATACCTGACTGCCCACTATCCGGAACTGATTGCGCGATTCAACGTAGTAAAAGGATTCCTGAACCTGAGCATTAACGATACCTACTGGACAAAATTCCTGCAGCAACATTATAGTGACGTAAACATCGGGATACAGCCTGCCAATGGTAAAAGGATCATGGTAGAGTATTCATCTCCCAATACCAACAAACCTTTACACCTCGGTCACCTGCGTAATAATTTCCTGGGATATGCTATCGCTGAAATTATGAAAGCCAATGGCTACGAAGTGATCAAAGCCAACCTGGTAAATGACCGCGGTATACACATCTGCAAATCCATGCTGGCATGGCAAATGTTTGCACATGGCGACACCCCACAATCTACCGGTATAAAAGGCGATCACCTGGTGGGCGACTACTACGTGAAGTTTGAATCTGTAGTGAAGGAACAGGCAGAAATTATCATTGACCGCGTACTGGAAAATGATTTCCGCGACTTCGACAGCGCCGAAACTGAAAAGCTGGAGAAGCTGGTTACTGCGCTGCATAAGCCGGAAGTAAAAGACGATAAAGAAAAGTCTGGCAAGATCATGGACGACATCAAAGAGATGTCGCGTAATAAAACAGAGATCATGCAGCAGGCGAAGATCATGCTGCAGCAATGGGAAGCCGGCAACCCTGAAGTAAGGGAATTGTGGGCTACTATGAACGGCTGGGTGTATGAAGGCTTTGATCAAACCTACAAACGGCTTGGTATTGATTTCGACCAGATGTACTACGAGAGTGAAACTTACCTGTTAGGTAAAAACCTCGTAGCCGAAGGACTGGAGAAAGGCGTGCTGTTTAAAAAAGAAGATAACTCTGTATGGATAGACCTGACCGCCGACGGGCTGGATCAGAAACTGCTGCTCCGCGGAGATGGCACCTCTGTATATATGACCCAGGACATGGGTACGGCGCGTTTGAAATATGAACAGTACCACATGGACCAGAGTGTATATGTAGTGGCAGATGAGCAGAACTATCACTTCAAAGTACTCCAGCTGATTATGGAGAAACTGGGAGAACCTTCTGCCAAAGGTATCCACCACCTCAGCTATGGCATGGTGGAATTACCGCATGGCCGGATGAAAAGCCGGGAAGGTACCGTAGTGGATGCAGATGATATGATCACAGAAATGGTGAATACTGCCGCCGAAAAAACACAACAATCCGGCAAAAACCTGGATATGTTTTCCGATGAGCAGCTCAACGAACTGTATGATACCGTAGGCATGGGCGCTATGAAATTCTTCCTGCTTCGTGTAGATCCTAAAAAGAAAATGATCTTCAATCCGGAAGAATCAATCGATTTGCACGGGTTTACCGCTCCGTTTATCCAGTATGCGTACGCGCGTATCAAATCTATCCTCCGCGATGCCGGCACAACAGAAGGGCTGGAGGCGTACACCTACGAAGGAGAATTGCTGCCGCTGGAAAAGGAACTGATCATCCTGAACGAACAGTTTCCGGGTATACTCGCAGAGTCGTACCGCGAACTGAGTCCTTCTGTGATTGCCAACTATGCGTTCCAGCTGGCCCAGTTATTCAATTCCTTTTATGCCGAGAAAGTGGAAGGGGTACCCACCTATTCCATCATCCGCGCAACCAGTGAAGAAAAGAAGAAGCTGCGTTTACAGATTATCATGCTCACCGCCCACACTATTGCTCAAAGCATGAAATTACTGGGTATCCGTGTACCGGAAAGAATGTAATAACGGTTAAAATTATAAACAGAAAAAGGAAGGCGCAATGCCTTCCTTTTTTGTTTCATTAAAACGCTGCAGCCCTTACGGGTTGCAGCGTTAGCAACTTGCGGCCGCCGTGGCCGAAATTGCCGAAGAAAATACCACAGTAAGCAGCGCAGCGAAAAAGGAGCTTGCCTATCCTTTATGCGCTGTTTAAAGTCCCTCTACACTGTGGCAAATATTTTTATCATGTAGTTCTCCCATTATGATGGCCTCATCGCACAGGCGTTCCCCCTTCTCCTGCTCACCCGCACCCATATACGATTTTCCGAGCATAAACATAGCAAAAGCATTGGTAGGTTGCAAGTGTAAAACTTTTTTCCATTGCACTATTGCCTGTTTAAAAAGTTTCCTTTCGTACAAGTCGTGTGCCAGATGCTGATAACGGTTAACTCTTTTCAGGGTATCCTTAAAAACGTATAGCCCCGGACGGTAGTTGACTTCTTTTTTATCAAAGTAACAGGCTGCCGGTTCACTATACACTGCAGTAAGTAATACAATACAACAGATACTAACTGATAGCTGACAGGGTTTCATAGGTCGCAGCACTTATGGGGCGCCGGACAAATATATAAAGAATATATTGCAAATGAAAACTTATCTATATGTAGTAATCACAAACCCAGCTCGTCCCCGCTAAAGGAAAGGGGCAGCAAGTCATTCGCACGGCTGATCACATATATCTTACCGCTTAATCCCCCCATAATCACCCGGATAGGGCTTTCCTGTTTCCTTTCGTACTCCGACAATGTTTGCCGGCAAATCCCGCAGGGAGAAATAGGATGCGTACTCTCCCCATTGAGGTTATTATAACTGATGGCGATGGTATCAATATCAATATTGGGATATACCGACGCAGCAGAAGCCAGCGCCACTCTCTCCGCACATAACCCGATCGGATAAGAAGCGTTTTCCTGGTTGGAACCGGCAATGATTTCACCGTTGGCCAGCCGGATCACTGCTCCCACCTGGAAACGGGAATAAGGCGCATAAGCGTATTCCGTTACTTCCCTTGCTTCCTTCAGCAGCCATGCATCAGCGTCGGAAAGACCGGCAAGATCATCATATACCTCGTATTCGATATGCAGCAATTGTTTCTCCATAACAACAGTTGAAAAGGGTTCTTCGTATAGCCGTTGTCGGGGTAAGACAACGACGGACCGGCATAGTGCCGGTCCGTAATTTACTTTAAATTATATTTCGGGCGGTTGCTTACTTGATATTTCTGAAGATACGGCTCCAGCGGATACCGCCTTCTCCATAACTCATCCAGATCAGCCAGGCTTTACCCACCACGTGATCTTCCGGCACAAAACCCCAGAAACGGGAATCCAGGGAGTTGTTACGGTTATCCCCCATCATCCAGTAATAGTTCATTTTAAAAGTATAGCTATCAGCGGGTTGACCGTTGATGATAAATTTACCGTCTTTTCTTTCCAGTGTATTGCCTTCATATACGCGGATAATGCGGTCGTATAAAGCAATGTTGCTTTCATCCAGCTTAACGGTAACGCCCTTTTTAGGAATATACAACGGACCGAAGTTTTCTTCTGTCCATTTGAAATGGGCAGTATCGTGCGGGAAAACGTTATTGTAATTGAAATCTGTAAAATCAGACTCCTGGTATATTTTAATGTCTTTTACGATCGGCTTAAATTGTTCCAGCGCTGCAACATTGGCCGGTGTGAGGTTGTAAATGAACTTGCTGGCATCGAGCTGGTAGAAGTCAGAACCGGAAGTAGCAATGCCCAGGTCTTCCAGGCGGCTGCTGTTAAGCTGATCGCCGGTAGTTTCCACTACATATTTATGCTGGCTGCCAGGGGGAACCGGTGCTGCCTGTCCGTTTACATATACTGCACCTTTAATGATCCGGATCGTATCGCCGGCTTCGGCCATGCAGCGTTTGATATAGTTTTCCCTTTTGTCTACCGGGCGTTGAATGATTTTGTAAGAATTCTGGACCGACTGCCAGCCGAACTGCCGCACCATGCCATAATAACTGGGATCGGGCGAATCAATGGCCACGGTATCTCCTTCGGGGAAGTTGAATACCACTACATCATACCGCTTGATTGCTGAAAAACCGGGTAAACGTCTGTATTTCCATTTTACCGCCTCTGAATAGGCTTTGGCAGATTTGGTGAAAGGCAGCGTGTGATGCACAAAAGGTACTGCCAGTGGGGTCATTGGGATACGTGGTCCGTAACTGATCTTGCTCACAAACAGGAAGTCGTTCACAAGTAAGGTTTTTTCCATTGAAGGGGTCGGGATCGTATAGGCCTCAAAAATAAAGGTGCGGATAAGCGTGGCTGCTATAATAGCGAAGATCGCAGCGTCTAACCATTCTCTAACCGCAGATTTCTTTTTCTTAGGCTGACTGTCTTTGTTTTTTTTCCAAAATGCCAGGTTCATTCAGTTACGCTTATTAGATGCTTAAAAAGGCAAATATAATATTCTGTTGCTAGCCAGTTGCTATTACTTTACAAAAGTTTTCTTAAAAATAGATTAAAAGATTGTTTATTATAATTTTTAGGTATATGGTGTACCCTACGCCGAATTGCCTAAATTTGACGTTTACTATACCTCCGTTGAATACATTTACGATTAAGGATATTGAGAACTTTACCGGTATAAAGGCGCATACCATCAGGATCTGGGAGCAGCGGTTCCAGTTATTCTCCGCCAGGCGGAAGGATACCAACCACAGGATCTATGACGGGGAGGATCTGAAAACCTTACTGCGTATTGCGTATTTATATCATCACGGGATCAGGATCTCGCGCATAGCTGCTTTGTCGGACGAGGAACAAAATAAACTGTCCTTGCAGCTGGCCGCTGAAGGATCTTCCGCCGGCCTCCAGGTAAATGAGCTGATTGCCGCCACACTCGACTACGATTACTTCCGCTTTGAACGTGTTTTTTACAGCCAGGTACTGCACCTGGGATTTGAACACTGCATTACAAAAATCATTTACCCTTTCCTTGAAAAGATAGGCGTACTATGGCTTACCGGCAACGTGATTCCGGCACAGGAGCACTTCTGCTCCAATATTATCCGTACTAAAATAATGACGGCTATCGACGGCCAGCAGATGAACCAACAGGCTACCGCCCATTACCTGTTATTTCTCCCGGAGGGAGAATTTCATGAAATACCTTTGTTATACGCACAATACCTGTTGAAGAAGAGTGGCAAACTGGTCACCAGTTTTGGCGCCAATGTCCCCCTGGCAGACCTGGAAGCATTTGCCCCGGCCCGTCCGGTGACCCACATCTATACCCATCTGCTTACCAATGTTACGCAACAGGTAATGAACCGCTTTGCTGCCACACTCTCACAGCAGTTCCCGGGCATTAAAATCCTGTTATCGGGGCCACAGTCCTGGCAATTGACCATGCCGCTGCCGGCGAATGTATTTGTTATAAAAAGCCTGGAAGAGCTGCAGGCATTCAGCTGACCATTTCTCAGAGCACTTCTTCGAGGATACGATTAATGGCTTCCGAGCGGTTCAGCACCATAAAATGGCCACCATCGGGGATCAGGTGTGTAGGTTGAAGATATTTAACCGGGAAAGGCATATCGCGTGCACCGTGGATATGCACCACGCCTTCCGGTACCTGCTCGTTTTCCCAATGCAGGATAGCATTTACCGCCCACCGCGTATAGGTGTAATCGCGCTTCGCAAGATATTCGTTTACCAGTGTACGTTCTTCCGGTGTTTCAATATTGAGGAATTTCCTGACAATAGCGCTTCGCCGCTGGTACAGCAGGCTGTCGGGCAACTTATGCAGGCCGAGTTTCTTTACCCAGTTATAGTAGGGAGGTTTTTCCGAGCTTCGTTTAATGCTTGATAGCAGGATGTTCTTTTCTACAGGGATGTGCCGGGCTATTTCCAGGCTCATAATACCGCCAAAAGACACGCCTATTAAGGTTACCGTCCCATCAGCCGTAATGTTTTTGGCCATACGTGCCGCATAGCGGCTGATGGGTTCATCCGGCAATGGAGGGATCCAATGCAGGTGATGCACCTGGTAGCCGGAGGGAAAACGCAGGTTGTTGAAAATGCGTTCATCCGCTCCCAGCCCACTGATCAGATACAGGTGTTTTTGCATATTGTTAGCCGGTTAAGAGCTTACTTTCCTTTTGTCGCGGCTCGGTACCACAAAATCGTCCACATCTTCCGCAGTGATGGTTTTACCGGAAAGGATCACGAGCCTTTCCACCACGTTCCTCAGCTCACGGATATTACCAGTCCAGTTGTGGTTTTGTAAAGCCTTCATGGCCTCTTTATCTGCTACTTTGCGGGTAATGCCATATTCACTGCAAACGCTGTCCAGGAAGCTGTCTACCAGCAAAGGTACATCATCCCGGCGGTCGTTCAGGGAAGGTACGTGGATCAGGATCACGCTTAAACGGTGATAGAGATCCAGGCGGAAGTTCTTGTTTTCCACTTCCTGCAGCAGATCTTTGTTGGTAGCGGCTACCACCCGTACGTCTACACTTATTTCCTTATCTCCGCCTACGCGGGTGATCTTTCCTTCCTGCAGGGCGCGCAGTACTTTTGCCTGGGCACTGAGACTCATATCGCCAATTTCATCCAGGAAAAGGGTACCGCCGCTGGCCTGTTCAAATTTTCCGATCCGCTGCTTTACAGCAGAGGTAAAGGAACCTTTTTCATGACCAAACAGTTCACTTTCTATCAGCTCTCCGGGGATGGCTGCGCAGTTCACTTCCACCATCGGGCCGGCGGCGCGGTTACTGCGTTCATGCAGCCACCGGGCTACCAGTTCTTTACCTACCCCGTTATCTCCGGTGATGAGTACCCTGGCATCCGTGGGCGCTACTTTTTCTATCGTTTCTTTAATTTTCAGGATCGGGCTGGACTGACCAATCATTTCCGGCACCTTATTCACCTTGCGGCGCAGGGTTTTGGTTTCGGTAACCAGCGTGGTTTTATCCATTGCATTACGCAGGGTAATGAGTAAGCGGTTCAGATCCGGCGGCTTTGAAATATAATCATAGGCGCCTTTTTTTACCGCATCTACTGCCGTATCAATATTACCGTGGCCGGAAACCATGATAATAGGAATATCTCCGTTCACCTCACGGGCTTTCTCGAGAAACTCCAGTCCGTCCATTTTAGGCATTTTGATATCGCAAAGAACGGCATCATATGACTTTGCCTGGAACATTTTAAATCCTTCCATACCATCCGCGGCCTCATCTACCTTATAACCTTCATAAGTTAAAATTTCCGTGAGTGTTTTACGAATACTTTTTTCGTCGTCTATTATTAAAATGTTAGCCATAATCAGTTTTATTTTGTACGACCGGCAATACCTGCCTTTTATACAACGGGCAAAAATAAAGATTAATCCCTTAAAATTGCATTATATCAGGGATCATTTAACATGTCAGAAACAATTGAGATATTACCATATAGTCCGTGCTGGCCGGAAGAATTCCCCGAAATAGCCCGGGAGCCGGGCGATGCGGCCGGTGAATACGCGCTGGCTATTGACCACATTGGTTCTACAAGTGGCCTATATCCGGGCAGATAAGAAGGCTTGAATATTAGCAGACAGTCTACTACCTTTACAGGATTAATGCGTAATTTCAGTAACTATTAAAGTGCCAATACCTGTAATTCGATCCGCATATGAATGATTTTCTGGAAGAGTTGAAGCGGCGGCACCAGCTGGCAGCGGCGAACGCCTATCCTGCCACGGGTGCAGTAGATGAATTTGTGAGCCACCTGTTAAACTGGTTATTCCCTGAACATACCGGTCAGGTAATTGCTGATCCGGTGGCGCTGGAGCGTTTTGGCCATGAACTGGAAGCTCAGTTGCAGCAATTGCTGCAATCAATGGAAAATCAGCTGCCCGCAGATGCCGCGGGCCTGAGCCGCGACTTTATGAATAAAGTACCGGTAATATATGATGAACTGACAAAAGATGCCTCGGCCATTTACCAGGGCGATCCGGCGGCATCCTGTTTATACGAGGTAATCCGCGCCTATCCCGGGTTTTATGCCATTGCCTTTTACCGCATTGCGCATGCCCTGTACCAGCTGAAGATACCGGTATTACCCCGGATGATCACAGAACTGGCGCATTCCCGCACAGGAGTGGATATTCATCCGGGCGCCGTAATTGCACCGTGGTGCTGCATAGATCATGGTACCGGCATTGTGATCGGGGAAACCACCGTGATAGGACCGCATGTAAAGCTGTACCAGGGCGTAACACTGGGTGCACTGAGCATTGAGAAGAGTATGGCGCGCAGCAAGCGCCATCCGACCATTGAGGAGCATGTGGTGATTTACGCCGGCGCCACCATTCTTGGCGGAGATACAGTGATAGGCCATCATAGCGTAATAGGCGGGAATGTGTGGCTGATTAAAAGTGTGGAACCTTTCTCCCGGATCTATTATAAAGCAGAACATAAATTTTCAGATACAAACCAGGACTAGTACAATGGCTTCCATCATAGATCTGATCGGCAATACGCCGATGGTAGAATTAAAGAAGATATCCGTTAACCCGGCCGTTAAAATTTTCGCCAAGCTGGAAGGGAACAATCCTGCCGGCAGCGTAAAAGACAGGGCCGCCTATGGCATGATCAAAGGCGCACTGGACAGGGGCGATATTAAACCGGGCATGAAACTGATAGAAGCTACCAGCGGTAATACCGGTATTGCGCTGGCTATGATTGCCAGTATTTTCGGACTTGAAATAGAGCTGGTAATGCCTGCAGACGCCACCCGCGAACGGGTGCTCACCATGGAAGTATATGGTGCAAAAGTTACGCTCACGCCAAAGGAGCTGTCGATGGAAGGCTCTATTGACTACGCCAATGCCCAGATGGAGAAAGGCGGCTATTATATGCTCAACCAGTTTGCCAATCCCGATAACTACGGCATGCACTATAAAACTACCGGACCGGAAATCTGGAAAGATACCAACGGGGAAGTGACCCACTTTGTAAGCGCAATGGGCACTACCGGTACTATTATGGGAGTATCCCGCTATTTAAAAGAACAGAACCCGGCAGTACAGATTGTGGGATGCCAGCCTACAGAAGGTTCAAAAATCCCGGGCATCCGCAAATGGCCGGAGGCTTATCTTCCCAAAATATTTGAAAAACCGAGGGTAGACCGTATTATGGACATTTCAGAAGAAGAAGCGAGAATCATGACCAAAAGACTGGCAAAAGAAGAAGCGGTATTTTGCGGTATGAGCAGCGGCGGCGCTGTGGCAGCGGCAGTGCGGGTATCGAAGGAGTTAAGTAGTGGCGTGATCGTTAGTATCATCTGTGATCGTGGCGACAGGTACCTTTCCAGCGATCTGTTTTCCTGATAAATATTTAATATTTAAAGAGATAAAAAGAAACGGAGCGAAGAAAATCTTCGCTCCGTTTCTTTTTTATACTTATAGCGGTTGCTATTTCTTCATGTACATCACTTCTTTCACCAGTTTCACGGTACGTTCCACATCCGGCAGATATTGTTTAACCAGGTTAGGCGCGTAGTGCATAGGTGCATCCTGTGCGGTGATACGGCGGATAGGTGCATCCAGGTAGTCGAAACCTTCTTTCTGGATACGGTAAGTAATTTCGGAAGAAATACTTGCGAATGGCCATTGTTCTTCCACAATTACCAGGCGGTTTGTTTTCTTCACAGACTCCAGGATGGTGAACCAGTCCAACGGGCGGATGGTACGGAGATCGATTACTTCTGCCTCGATACCTTCTTTTGCCAGTTCTTCCGCTGCACCCAGCGCTACTTTCATCATTTTGTTGAAAGATACGATGGTTACATCTTTACCGGCACGTTTGATATCTGCTTTACCAATCGGGATGATATATTCTTCTTCAGGAACTTCACCCATATCGCCATACATCAGTTCACTTTCCATGAAAACAACCGGATCGTCGTCGCGGATAGCCGCTTTGAGCAAACCTTTTGCATCATATGGATTGGAAACGGAGATTACTTTCAGGCCCGGGATGTTGGCGTAGTAACTTTCGAATGCAGTAGAGTGTTGTGCACCTAATTGTCCGGCAGAACCGTTTGGTCCGCGGAAAACGATCGGGCAACCTACCTGGCCGCCACTCATTGCCAGCATTTTTGAAGCAGTATTGAGGATCTGATCCAACGCCAGTACAGCGAAGTTCCAGGTCATGAATTCAACCACCGGACGCAGGCCGTTCTGTGCAGCACCTACTCCGATAGCAGCAAATCCAAGTTCAGCAATCGGCGTGTCAATAACACGTTTTGGACCAAACTCATCCAGCATTCCCTGGCTCACTTTATAAGCACCATTGTATTCGGCTACTTCCTCCCCCATAAGGAATACCCGTTCATCACGGCGAAATTCCTCCTGCAGGGCTTCTCTTAAGGCTTGTCTGAAAGCTATCTGACGCATGCTATTCTTAATTGAAAGTTTAAATGCCTTATTGAAAGGCAGGGCAAAAATATTGTTTGTTAGCGAAAAAGCAAAGCAAACACCCGATTAATAATTATTATACCTCCGACAAGCAGTGTGTATAGTATTAATTAAAATAAATACATATATTTATATTTCAAACTTTATTAAGACCTGCCAACAACTTTACCCGCTGTCATGATTACCATCACTATCCTTACCTTATGCTTTTTAGCCGCCCTTTCCTGTAAAATTAAAAAGGCAAAAGCGCCGGAACTACAGGCACTCCTGTGGTACCTGCACCTGATTTTTGGCTGTTTTGCGCTCTTATGCGTATTATTGATGCTGAATGATTACGGCTTCAAAGGCACCCAAACCGAACGGGTGTTCTTTACCCTCTACGCAGGTACCGGCATGCTTATTTACGGCCTCACCAAGCCGGATAACGACGCCCGGTACGCCTACCTGACCGGTTTCTTCGGGTTTCCGTTTGTGCTGCTGCTTGGCCTGCTCCTGCCACCACTGCGTACCCTCACCCTGGTAGCTGCCATCACCCTGCTGTCGGACAGCGAGTTTCACCGCTACAATATCGACGACGACTACGCCCTGCAAACGAAAAGCACCGGCATATTATCCACCTACCCGGTTTACAGCCTGGTGGAAGACAAATACCTGTTTTTTGAGAAAATAGTACCGGATGTGGTAAAACCGAAGGCTGCACTGCAATCGCTGAAGATGGCAAAACGGGGAAAAGACAGCGTAAGGATACAGGTAAACAGCATAGATACGGTGATTGCTATTTATTGATAGTGTATGGGGAGTGTATTGGAAGTGTATGGTGAGTGTATGGTGAGTGTATGGGAACAGTATGGGGAGAGTATAGGGAGTGTATGGGGACTGTATAGGAACTGTATGGGGAATACGACACATAGACGACTCCTAAGTATCCGAGAAGTACCGGAGAAGTATGCGAGAAGTAATATCCAGGTAACCGGGAACCGTATAACTGCCCGGTTCGCTACAGATCAAGATCAGCTGATGGTTTTTCAACAACCATCAGCTGACGACCCTTCATTAAACTCTTTCGATGATAATTGCGCTGGCGCCGCCACCGCCGTTACAGATCCCTGCAACACCGTAACGCGCCTGCTGCTGATGCAGGATAGCATTCAACGTTACCACAATGCGCGCACCGCTGCACCCAATAGGATGCCCCATTGCTACGGCGCCGCCCCATACATTCACCTTATCAAGCGACAGCCCCAGGTCTTTCGCATTGGCAATAGGCACACACGAAAATGCTTCGTTCACTTCTGCCACGTCCATATCGCTGATTTTCAGCCCGGCTTTGGTCAGCGCGTTGTTGATGGCTTTTACCGGCGTAGTGGTAAACCATTCCGGCGCCTGCGAAGCATCTGCAAAGCTGATAATCTTTGCCAGTGGCTTTAATCCCAGCGCTTTCAGTTTTTCGCCGCTTACCAGCACTACGGCTGCCGCGCCGTCGTTGATGTTGGAGGCATTGGCAGCAGTGATGGTTCCATCTTTCTGAAAACTTGGTTTCAGGGAAGGTACTTTTTCAAAGATGACCTTTTTGTAGTCTTCATCTTCAGATACTGTTACTACCTGTTTTCCGGGTACCTGCACCGGCACTACTTCATCTTTAAAATATCCTTTCTCCCAGGCTGCTGCCGCGCGTTTATAACTTTCAATCGCGTAGGCGTCCTGGTCTTCACGGGTAATTTTGTATTCGGTGGCGCACAGCTCTGCTGCGTTGCCCATGTGAAAATCCTTGTAGGGGTCCCAGAGGCCATCGCGGATGATACCGTCGGTGATAGCGCCATGACCCAGTTTATAACCGGTACGGGCTTTATCCAGGTAGTAAGGCGTAGCGCTCATGTTTTCCATGCCGCCGGCAACTACTACGTCGTTGTCGCCCAGCATAATACTTTGGGCGCCCAGCATAATGGCTTTCATACCGGAAGCGCATACTTTGTTAACAGTGGTACAGGGCACATTATTGGGTACGCCTGCAGCGAGGCTCGCCTGATTGGCAGGCGCCTGGCCGAGGTTGGCGCTGAGTACATTGCCCATATATACTTCATTTACTTGTGCCGGGGCAATACCAGCCCTTTCCAGTGCCGCCTTAATAACGTGAGCGCCAAGCTGAGTGGCCGGAATGCTTGCCAGTGCGCCATTGAACGAACCGATAGGGGTGCGGGCCACAGCTACTATAAATACTTCTTTCATCTGATAAATAAGATTGATTTGGCTAGTTTATAATCTAC
Source organism: Chitinophaga ginsengisegetis (assembly GCF_900168065.1). Classification (GTDB taxonomy): domain Bacteria; phylum Bacteroidota; class Bacteroidia; order Chitinophagales; family Chitinophagaceae; genus Chitinophaga; species Chitinophaga ginsengisegetis. The sequence continues at coordinate 1,963,959 of NZ_FUZZ01000001.1, forward strand.
CAAATATAAGGAAAAGTTGCCGGGAACAGCAACCACGCGGACATACTACCCTCCTTCTCTCCAAATCCTAATTTTCCCGTATGTTTGCAGTTGCATTTACCAAACCGTGATATCTCAGAACTCCATACAACAGATCCTCAGCCGCATTGATATTGTGGAAATTGTGGGTTCCTTCGTTAAGCTGAAAAAAAGAGGCGCCAACTACCTGGGCCTGTGTCCGTTTCACAACGAAAAGTCCCCTTCTTTCACCGTATCTCCCGGCAAAGAAATCTATAAATGCTTTGGTTGCGGCGCCAGCGGCAATTCCATCAGCTTTATCATGGAGCATGAAAAGTACTCCTATGTAGAAGCGCTCCGGTGGCTGGCACAACGGTACCAGATAGAACTGGAGGAAACGGAAGTAAGCCCGGAACTGAAGCAGCACCAGCTGATGGCGGATAGTTTGTTTATCATCAACAACTACGCCCGTGAATACTTTACCGATACCCTTTTTAATAAAGAGGAAGGCCAGAATGTGGGCCTGAGTTACTTTGAAGAAAGAGGATTTACGGAAGAAACCATCAAAAAGTTCCAGCTGGGCTACTGTCTGAATACCTTTGACGCTTTTGCCAAATCGGCATTGAACAAAGGATACAACCTGGAATACCTGCAAAAAACAGGACTGGTTACCATCCGCAACGATCAACCTGCCGATAACTACCGCGGCCGGGTGATTTTCCCGATCCATAACCAATCCGGAAAAATACTGGGCTTCGGCGCGCGTATCCTGGTAAAATCAGACCGGGCGCCCAAATACATCAATTCTCCTGAAAACGAAATCTATGTAAAAAGCCGGGTACTGTATGGTACCTACTTTGCACGGCACGCCATCGATAAACTCAATGAGTGCCTGCTCGTAGAAGGTTATACCGACGTAATTTCCCTGCACCAGGCAGGTGTGGAAAACGTGGTGGCCTCCAGTGGTACCTCCCTTACACAGGACCAGCTGCGGCTGATTAAGAAATACACCAATAACCTCACCATCCTTTATGATGGCGACAGCGCCGGGGTGAAAGCAGCGCTCCGCGGGCTGGACATGGCTATTGAAGAAGGGCTGAACGTGAAGCTGGTATTGCTGCCGGACAAAGAAGATCCGGATAGCTATGTGCAGAAGATCGGGGCGGAAGCGTTCCGTGAATTCATTAAAGATAACAAGCAGGACTTTGTACTGTTTAAGCTGCAGCTCAGCATGCAGGAAGCCGGCACCGACAGTAATAAAAAGTCGCAGCTGGTAAATGAAATCGCTGAAACCATTTCCAAAATTGATAAGGCGGAAGATTTTACCCGGCAGCAGGATTATATCCGTCAATGCAGCCAGTTACTCCATATCGATGAGCAGGGGCTGATCCAGCTGGTCAATAAATTTATCCGCGACCGCCTCGTTAAACGCGAGCAGGCATACGCGCGTAACAATCCCGCACCCAGTGATGATGACCTGAGTGAAGAAGCCATTGCCGCAATGGAAGCGGCCGAAACAGGCATTTCGGTTGACTCGCTCATCAACGGGCATGAAAAACAGGAAAAGGCGCTGGTAAAAATCCTGTTACGTTTTGGCGACAAGCCTTTTAAAGAAGAAGACAATAGTACTGTAGCAGATTATGTGTTCCATCTCCCCTACGATTTTGAGGCGCTGGCGGAAAGTGAGCTGGTGAAAAGGATTTTAAGGGAATACAAAGCCTTGTATGATGCAGGGAATCTCCAGGATAAACGCTGGTTTCTTTATCATGAAGATCAGCAATTTTCAAAAGAGATTGCCAATATCCTGGAAGATCAGGAAGCCGATCTCAGTATGAAATGGAAAGAACAATTTGAAATAGATACTGTTTATGGCGACGATGCATATTTAAAAGATACACTCTCCACTACCAACTATCTGATCCTGCGGAAAGTGAAAAAGTTAATCTATGAAAATCAGGCCGAAGTTCAAAAGGCCTTCAAGGAAAACGACTACGAAGCGGCTAAAAGCTGTCTTGAAATGCAGAAACACCTCAACTCCCTGGAGAAAGAACTTACCAACGGTATGGGTACCGTTATTTTCAAGTAAGCGTTCGCGTTAGTAGCTTAAATCCGCTCCCATACCTGGAAGGAGAAAGGATACTGATTTTTTTCATCTGCCTCATGGCGTTCATCACTTACCAGTTCAAATTCTGCCCCATCCAGCTGAGGGAAAAAAGCATCCCCGTGAACCACTGCGTATACGCGGGTAAGATAGATGCGCTCTACTAACGGCCACGCCTGCTCGAAAATCTGGGAGCCGCCGGTGATAAACAGTTCATCACCGCCGAAAGATTTTGCCTTTTCAACACCTTCCTCCACAGAACGCACTACATACGCACCTTCCGGCTGAAAATCCGTTTGACGGGTGATTACTATATTAGGCCGGCCGGGAAGTGGTTTACCGAGGGAGTCAAATGTTTTACGTCCCATTACAATGGGTTTTCCCAATGTGGTGGATTTAAAATATTTAAGATCCAGCGGCAAACGCCAGGGTAACATATTATTGATACCGATTACGTTATTTTCCGAAGCGGCTACGATAATGGATATACGCATATGGGAAGTTATATGGCTACCGGTGCTTTAATGGCCGGGTGAAACTGGTAATTTACCAGTTCAAAATCTTCATACTTAAAGGAGAAAATATCTTTTACCTCCGGGTTGATCTTCATTACCGGAAGCGGGAATGGTTGCCGGCCCAGCTGCAGGTTGGCCTGCTCTATATGGTTGCTGTACAGGTGCACATCACCAAAAGTATGGATAAAGTCGCCGGCATCCAGGTTGCACACCTGCGCCATCATCATGGTTAATAAAGCGTAAGACGCGATATTGAAAGGTACGCCCAGGAATACGTCGGCGCTGCGCTGATACAGCTGGCAGCTCAGTTTACCACGGGTTTCCCCTTTAGCAGTATCTGCAGGAGTTACGTAAAACTGGAACAGGCAATGACAGGGGCTGAGCGCCATTTCCGGCAGTTCACCCACATTCCAGGCGTTCACAATAATACGGCGGGAGTCAGGATTATTTTTGATGGTATTTACGGCTTCAGTGATCTGGTCTATTACCTTACCGCTGCGGGTTTCCCAGCTGCGCCATTGCTTTCCGTACACCGGTCCGAGGTCGCCATTTTCGTCGGCCCACTCATCCCAGATGCTTACGCCATGTTCCTTCAGCCAGCCGGTATTGGTATCTCCTCTTAAAAACCAGAGCAGTTCATATATAATCGATTTGAGATGCAGCTTTTTGGTGGTCACCACCGGGAAACCGTCCTGCAGGTTGAATCTCATCTGGTAGCCAAAACAGCTGGTAGTGCCGGTGCCGGTGCGGTCTGTTTTTACAGCGCCTTCCCGTATAATATGTTGTAATAAAGATAAATACTGCTCCATAAGGTCGCAATTTACGAAGTTTTCCAGTTGAAAAAATATAACATATTTAAGTCAAAGAAAAAAAGCGGAAGTACCCTTAAATTTTCGTAATCTGCTATAGCATTTTACGTTACAACAAGATCGGCTTAGTGAGAAGTCCTTGCCATCAGCGATGATGATGAAAAACCTATAGTTCCCCTTGCGGCAAGGATCACAACAAAATTAACTTTATTAAACAACCAAAATCGGATCAGGATCTGTGCTATCTGTAAACCAAAAAATAATCAGCAACATGATATTGTAACCTCGTTTTAATCATCATTCATTTATCTAAACCATCACAAGCTATGCTTCTACCAAAATCCAGCTTGCTGGTACTGCTATGCCTATGCAGTACCCTGGCACTATTTGCGCAGCAAAACATCACCGGAAAAATCAGGGACGCCGTCAGCGGCAAACCCATTCCCGGCGTTACCGTACGCATTCCCAACACCAACAAAGGGACCATCACCGATGCTGATGGCAATTATACGCTGGCCATCACGGCCGGCACCACAAGTTTAATGGTGAGTTATACCGGCTATAAAACCAAAACAATCAATCTTACGCCGGGTAACAATGTGATAAACCTGACCCTGGAAGAAGATTTCGCCCGGCTGGATGAAATTGTGGTAACAGGGTTAGCCACCAATGTGAAGCGAAGTAATCTTGCCAATGCAGTAGCTACTATTTCAGGCACGGAATTAAACGGGGTAGCGCCTGCACAAACATTTGACGCAGCCCTCAGCGGTAAAGTGCCCGGCGCCATGATAACGGCCAATTCCGGCGCCCCCGGTGGTGGTATTTCCGTAAAAATGCGCGGTATCACTTCCGTATTTGGTAACTCTCAGCCGCTGTATGTAGTAGATGGGATCTTCTTCAATAACAGCAGCATTCCCGCGGGACTGAACGATGTAACCGGCGCTGCTACCTCCGGAAGTCCCAACAACCAGGATAACCCTTCCAGCCGTATTGCGGACCTCAACCCGGAAGACATTGAAAACATTGAAATCCTGAAAGGCGCTTCCGCCGCCGCGATGTATGGCGCCAAAGCTGCTGCCGGCGTAATTATCATCACCACAAAAAAAGGTAAATCCGGCAAAACAAAAATCTCCCTCAACCAGGAAACCGGCTTTACCAAAGTGCGGCACCTGATGGGCGTCCGCACCTTTACCCCCGAAACGGCCGCCGATCTTGCAGGTACTGCCGATAACCCCGATCCTGATGTACAGGCCAAACGCGCCGCCTATAAAGCGCAGTTCACCGAAGCAAAAAATGCCGGGAAGATCTTTGACTATGAAAAAGAAATTTTCGGGCAAACAGGACTGGTGCTGAACACCGGTATTTCCCTCAGTGGCGGCGGCGAAAAAACTACTTTCTATCTTTCCGGAAACCGGCGGCAGGAAAACGGTATTGTGAAAGGAACCGGCTATTTCAACAACTCCATCCGGCTGAACGTAGATCACAAAGTGAGTGATCGTGTATCCGTAGGCGTTACTACCAACTATATCAACTCCTCCGCCGACAGGGGGCTGACCAATAATGATAACAACGGCGTTTCGCTCGGTGTGGCGTTGTCGTCCACGCCTGATTTTGTGAACCTGTTCCCCAATGCACTGGGTGAGTATCCGCGCAATACCTTTGCCAGCTCCAACCCGCTGGAAACGCGCGATAACATGATCAACAACGAACAAACCAACCGTTTTGTGGGTGGCGGTAATATAGAGATACGCCTGCAACAGAGCGACCGCTCCACTACCAGGCTGGTAGGACGCGGTGGTATTGACTACTTTAATTTCAAAACCGCTGCCTTATTTCCACGCAACCTCCAGTTTGAAGAGAACGGCCTGCAGGGACATTCCATCCAGGGCAATACCAATAACACCAACACCAATATCGGCGGATTCATTGTGAATACCTTTACGCCCAACAACAACCTCAGCTTAACCAGTACAGCCGGCGCCACACTGGAAACCGGCTACCTTGATAATATTGTTACAGTAGCTACCAACCTCGTGTCTGGTCAAAGTAACCTGGATGCCAGCGCTAACACCACTACCCGGCAATTCCGCCAGAAATACCGGGACAATGGTATTTTTATACAGGAAGACCTTTCCCTGATAGATGCCATTACTTTCAGTGCAGGTGTGCGTTTCGACCGGTCTACCAACAACGGTGAATACCAGAAATATTACGTTTTCCCCAAAGGGTCCATTTCCTGGAATATTGCGAAAATGGATTTCTGGAAGGTACCCGGTGTGGATAACCTCAAGCTGCGCGCAGCTTATGGCCAATCCGGCAACGTACCTCCCTATGGCAGTAAATTTACCCAGATGCTGGGTAGCAACATCGGCGGCTTCCCCGGCGTGCTCGTAGAAAACCTGCAGGGCAACCCCGATATTAAACCGGAACGGCAAACAGAATTTGAAACCGGGCTGGATGTGAGCGTACTGAATGGCCGCATCAGCCTGGAGGCAACCTACTATAACAAAAAGATCTACGATGTATTACTGCGTCATGCGCTTCCCGGCTCCTCCGGTTATGCCACTGAGTGGAAAAACAGCGGTGACCTGAGAAACAAAGGAATAGAGCTGGGCTTAAACCTGATACCTGTGAACAGGCCCAATGTACGATGGAACAGCAGCATCAACTGGTGGCAAAACCGTTCCAAAGTCACCAAGCTGATCATTCCTCCGTATGCCATTGGCGCCTTTGGTAATTCACTCGGTACTTTTTACCTGGAAGAAGGACAACCTGCCACGCAGATCAAAGGCACCGTGAACGGCGACCTGAAACTGATCGGCAATGCCGAACCGGATTTCCAGATGAGCTTCTTCAATGAATTAACCGTATTCAAAAACCTGTCCCTCCGTTTCCTCATCCACTGGAAAAAAGGCGGCGACAACATTAACCTCACCCAGCTGCTCACCGATCTCGGAGCTACTTCTTTTGATTATGATGATGAGATGAAAGGCACGAAGGCAGGGCTTTACCGTCCTGGCGCCGGCGATGCATCCATCTATGTACAGGATGCTTCGTATGTGCGTATCCGTGAGATAGGTCTTTATTACAATATTCCCATCAAAAATACTGCGATACTGAAAGCGATCCGTGTCGGCGTATCCGCCAATAATTTCTTTACGTGGACAAAGTACGTGGGCTATGATCCGGAAGTATCCAACTTCGGCAGTAACACCATTACTACCGCTCAAACCCGCGGCAGTAACGGTTTATCAACAGGCGTAGATGTTATGCCGTTCCCTGCATCCAAAAGGGCCAGTTTTCATGTTGGCGTCGATTTCTGATCATTATCCATCTGCTTAAAATCATTACATATGAAAAAGTATCTTTCCATTATAACGGTAACTCTTTTCCTGCTGGCCCTCAACGCCTGTCAGAAAGGAGAGATCAACAGTTTGAATACACCCGTGGTAGGCGGTATCATCACCGATCCTTCCAGGAGCGACTTGTTTAACCTGGTAACGGGCGCCGAATCCGGTATGCGCAACAGTCTCTCCACTTACCTTGATGGCACCGGTATTATTGGCCGGGAAATTTACCGTTTCTCCGGTGCAGAGCCCCGCTATACCACCGACCTGCTGGGTGGCGGCTCCAAACTGCTGGACAATAACACCTTTTACATTACCAACCCCTGGTCGGCCCGCTACCAGGTAGCAAGGCAATGTTTCATTTTGCTCGATGCCATTAACAATACCCGTACAGAAGTAGCATCTGATGTACAAAAGAAGGCATTCACAGGATTTGCCAAAACACTGATCGGCTATCAGCTGTTGCTGAATCTCAACATGACCAATACCAATGGCGTACGTATACCCGTACCCAATGGCGCTACCCTGGGGCCTGTTATTACCAACCCTGCTGTAGTGATGGATTCTATATTAAAATTCCTCGATGAAGGAAAAGCTGACCTCACCGGATCGGAAGTTATTTTTCCTTTGTCAGATGGATTCCTGGGATTTAAAAATGCTGCGGGCCTGATTAAATTCAACCGCGCCATTGCTGCCAGGGTGTATACTTATCAACAGAAATGGGACAACGCACTGAGCGCGCTCAATGAATCATTCTTTGACCTCAACGGCCCGTTGAACAATGGTGTTTATCATGCCTTTTCCACCAATGGCGGCGACCTTGCCAATACCATGTATCTCCCGCCAAATGGCAATGGAGAAATAAGGGTAGCGCATCCTTCTTTTGCCACCAATATCATTGCAGGTGATGACCGCATCACCAAAACATCGCTGCGCACTTCCTCCGCCAGCCAGAGCGGCTTAACCGGTAACCGTGATGTGATAGTATGGACCTCCTTAAATGCGCCCATCAGCATTATCCGGAACGAGGAACTGATATTGATTTATGCAGAAGCGAAGATGCAGAAAAATGCGATCCCCGATGCCACAGTGGCCATCAACCGTATACGCACAGCGCATAACCTTCCGGTATATAGCGGCCCCCCTACACTGGCAGCACTAATTACGGAACTGTTATACAACAGGCGTTATTCCCTGTTTATGGAGGGCCATCGCTGGATAGATGTAAGGAGATATAACCTGTTGGGAACTTTGCCTAAAGACAGGCCGGATGATGATGTGTGGCCGAGGTATCCGTTGCCGCAGAGTGAAAACAATATTTAAGAATAGTATCGTCATAAAAAGAGCGAAGCGCATCCGGGGATGCGCTTCGCTCTTTTTATGACTTTATGCCATCGCCCTTCTCTTCATTTCTTTTCTGATCAGTGCCAGTTCGCGGCCCATTTGCCCGGCGATGGAGGTGTTCTCCTGCGCCCTGCGGATCAGGTAAGGCATTACTTCCTTTACGGGGCCATACGGCAGGTATTTGCTGACGTTATAGCCGGCATGCGCCAGGTTAAAAGTGATGTTATCGCTCATGCCCAGCAACTGTGAAAAACTGACATGCGGATGGTTGTGCGGCAATCCTTTTTCGTGGAGTAACCTCGCGGCAAACATGCAGCTGTTTTCGTTGTGCGTACCTATGAAAACGGCGAGCTTATCGATGTTATCAAGACAGAATTTTACCGCTGCGTCGTAATCCTTATCCGTAGCCTCTTTGCTTGGCTGGATAGGGGTTGGATAATTATTTTCTGCAGCGCGTTTGTTTTCTTTTTCCATGTAAGCGCCGCGTACCAGTTTGGCGCCCAGCAGGTAGCCATTCTTTACCGCTTTATCGAGGGATACCTTCAGGAAAGGATAACGGTCGTGGCAATACATCTGGAAGGTATTGTACACAATTACCTTTCCTTTGTTGAACAGTGACATCATTTCATCGGTGAGGGCGTCTACCGGGTCCTGGATCCAGGATTCTTCCGCATCCACGAGGATGGCCACATTATGACGGGCGCCTGCTTCAGCGATGGCATGTACGCGGTTGCGCACACGGGTATATTCCTGTTGTTCGGCCGGGGTTAAAGTTTCCTTGCGGTGTACTTTTTCCAGCAGATCGAACCGGGCGAAGCCGGTAATTTTTATAGCGATGAAAGGAATATCGGGTCTGGTGGCAGCGTATTGGATAGCACGGATGAATTCAGGAACAGCGGCATCGTAGCTTTCCTCCCCTTCCATTGCTTCCACGCCATAATCGAGTGCTACCCCTACATGATAGTTCCCCAGCTGCAGCGCAGTGGTAGCCGCTTCTTCCAGGGTTTCCCCACCGCAGAACTGTGAGAAAATAGTGCTTTTAATAATGCCTTTAATGGGTAACCCCAGTTTAAAGGCGATGGGAGTCATCACGGCGCCCAATTTTACCAGCCAGGGCTTCCCGATATTACTAAAGAGAAAGTTGGCTTTTTTCAGTGCCTTGTCGGTCTTTGCCTCAAATGCGATAGCGGTATTATCAAATGATAAAGGTAGCTGCTTTTCCATGGGCCGCAAAGTTAGGGTGCGTCCGGCTTCTAAACAAAAATCATTATAATATCAGCATATCTTTTTAACAGCGTTAACAGATATTGTCTATTGCTTCTCAGAAATTGTTGAAGCATACTCCTTTACCGGTGTTTATTTTATTACTTTTAGGTCTTTTTGAATACATACAAAATTCCCGGAATATGCTATTTAAACCTGATACTATCTCCCGTTGCTTTTCCAGCCGTAATGCGCTGGCGTTGTTGTTAACGGGTGGAATAGTGATCACCGGCTGCCAGACAAAAGCGCCGGAAAATGCACCTGTGAACCTGAAAACGCCGGGCATCGGATACCAAACCTATAAGGGCACCACCGGCCGTCGTACTGCCGTTACGCTGCCCGACAGCTCCCGCGTAATACTTAACTCTGCTTCTGTACTGGAAGTACCCGCCAATTATTTACAGGGCAACCGTGCGGTGATCCTGGATGGCGATGCATTCTTTGCCGTTGTTCCATCTACCGATACTTTTACTGTTACCAGCGATAAATTAAGGGCTACTGTGTTGGGTACCGAATTCAAAATGCGCTCCTTTGCCAGTCAGCATGGCGCTACCGTATACCTCCTCAACGGGAAGATCCGTGTAGGAAAATCCTATCATTCCGCCACCGATAACCAGCCGGAAATACTGGAACGCGGACAGATGATCCTGGCCAATAATGAAATTGACCTGATGGAAAAAGAAACCTATCAACCGGAGGAACTGGAAACGTGGTTGTCTGATACTTTGCGGATAAATAACACTAATCCCATGGCGCTATCCCGCATGCTGGAAGAATGGTTTGGCGTGGAAGTGGAAATGAAGGGCGATGCATCCAAAGCGCCCGCGATCAAAGACGCTGCTTTTTTTCATGCGTCGCTGGAAGATGTGCTGAACAACCTCGGCGAGCAACAGCATTTCAAATATAAGATCCGTGACAATAAGGTAGTGATTACATTTTAGTATATCCATTACCGTTAGTTACCTGTTTTCCTGTTGAAAGAAAAGATGGCCGCATCGGGATTTTTCTTTCCCTGTACCAGGTCTGTAATGATATTGGCGGCAATCTGGCTGAAAGTGATGCCATTGCCGCCAAAGCCCAGTGCAAAAAAGGTATGCGGCATGGGCGCGAATGCGCCGATGAAAGGCAGCCCGTCTTCCGTAGCGCCAAAGGTACCTGTCCACTTAAACTCCGGATGAAAACGCAGCTCCGGGAATTTCTTCCGCAGGTCTTTTTCCAGGTCTTTCGCCTTGCGGTGAATCAGCTTATCCCGGCGGCGGGGGTTATAAAAAGGTTCGTCACGCCCTCCTATCAGCACCCGGTGATCGCTGGTAGTACGCATGTAGAGGTATGGGGATTTTGTTTCCCAGATCAGGCAATCCTGGTACCATTGTTCTTGCGCATGATTGGGTTCACTTGCCACGGCGTAGGTAGAAGTTAATTTCAGCAGTGGAGTTTTGATATATTGCAGCACCTCATACCCGGTGGCGATTACGAGATAGCGCGCCGTAACCTGGTGCCCCTGCGAAGTTTTCAACACCACGCTGCGCGGGCGGAAATCAATATCCACTATAGCGGTACGGTCAAATACGGATGCGCCCTGTTTAATATTGTGCTGATGCAGCGCATGGGTGAGCATATACGCATCTGTTTGTGCAGCGGTATGTGAATAGATGGCTGCCGGCGCATCAAAGCCCATCTTTGCTTTTATTGTTGCGGCGTCCCACCAATCCATTTTCAGCCCCAGCTTACGGCGGGCTTCCAGTTCTTCCGATAACTTTTTTACATCTTTCCGGTAAGAAGCGAGATACAAACTATGCTTTCTTTCAAAATGCGGGAAGCGCAGGGCTTTGCAAATAGCCTCCAGTTCATCAATAGAAGCGGCGCATAGTTCGTATGCGCGGTTGGCATTGCGAATGCCTACTTTCTCCCTTAGCTCAGATAAACGCGTATCGATTTCATACTGCAGCAAAGAAGTACTGGCAGCGGTGCTGCCGAGGCCAATGGTCCGGGCGTCGGCTACTACACAGGGGATGCCTGCTTTTGTTAAGGCATAGGCCGTTAACGCGCCGGAAATACCGCCGCCTATAACTGCCACGTGCGTACGAATGTCCTGTTCCAGCCAGGGATAATTATATGGGAGGCCGTTACGGATGAGCGAATAAGGGTAACCTGACTGAAGATCCATATTTACTGATTTTACAAAAGCTGCACCAAAGAAATTCGTATCTTCTGTCAGCAAAATCAAACTGTCATGAAAACACTAACTTTCTTAACCAGCTGCTTACTCATGGCTGTGAGTGCTTTTTCCCAAACGGCTCCCTGCTGCCATACAGATGCCATCACGGAATTTGCCGCACTGGCCAGCCAGGAAGAATTCCGCATGGCGCACAAAGACCCGCTGCCATTCACCTACCAGGGAACTACCGGCGCGGCTGTCACGTTTCCCACTACAGATGGAACACCTGCGCATGGCTTTCTGTTCAAAGCCAAAGAAACCTCGGATAAATACCTGTTGGTGTACCAGGAATGGTATGGCCTCAACGACTACATAAAAAAGCAATCGGAGCAACTGTATAACGACCTGGGAGGCAAAGTAAATGTGCTGGCCGTGGACATGTATGATCAAAAGGTAGCTACCAACCGGGAAGATGCCGCTAAATTAATGCAGGGAGCCCCCAGGGAACGATTACAGGCCATTATGCAGGGGGCAATTACCTATGCCGGGAAAACGGCTAAAATAGCGTCCATTGGCTGGTGTTTCGGAGGTGGATTGTCTTTGCAGTCGGGTTTACTGGCGGGGCCTCAAAATGTGGGCGCAGTGATGTATTACGGCATGCCTGAGAAAGATGTGAGTAAGCTGAAAACTTTACACGGGCCGGTACTGGGATTATTCGGCAACAAAGACAAAGGCATTAACCCGCAGGTAGTAGATGAATTTGAGAAGAACATGAAGGAAGCGGGTAAAACACTCACGGTTAAACGTTATGATGCGGCGCATGGCTTTGCCAATCCGAGCAACCCTATTTTCGACAGCGCCGCTACTGCGGATGCCTATGGATATGTGGTGCCATTTCTGAAAAAAGCATTTTCACTGTAAATGTTCAGCGGAGGGAAGATGTCCCTCCGCTGAAATATCTTTACTTACCGCCGAGTCTGAGCAGCAATTCTTTTGTTTTCCTGATACCTTCTTCTTCAGATAATTTTTCGCCTTCGTACTCAATACCCATGAAGCCATTGAAGCCGGCGTCTTTCACTGTTTTGAGGATACGGGTATAGTCGATGGTTACTTCGTTGCCGTTGGCATCGAAGTCGTATGTTTTTGCGCTCACGCCTTTTGCAAAAGGCATCAGTTCTGCCACACCTTTGTAGCGGTCGTATTCTTCGAGGCAGGTAGTTTTAGCCCATGCCTCCGGCGTGTTGCTTTCCGGTTTGCTCCTTTTTATGCAGAAGTTGCCCAGATCCGGCAGGGTGCCGCAGTTGGGCATGTTCACGGTTTTCATTACGCCACTCAGCCATTCGCCGTTGGAAGACATGCCCCCGTGGTTTTCCACAATCACGTTGATGTCATGTTCTTTTCCAAAGGTAGCCAGCCTGGTGAGACCATCTGCAGCCGCTTTGGCTACTTCTTCCGGAGATCCCTCTCCTGCTGCGTTTACACGGATCGCATGACAACCCAGGAACTTAGCTGCTTCCACCCACTTGTAATGATTTTCAACCGCCTTCATTCTTTTCTTCACATCCAGGTCGCCCATTTCTCCTTCCCCATCGCACATAATGAGTACGCTGCGAACACCCAAATCATCGGCGCGTTTCTTCATGTCTGCGAGGTATGCCTGATCCTTTGCTTTGTCTTTGAAGAACTGGTTCACGTATTCGATGTTTTCAATACCGAATTCATTCTTTGCGCGGGAGGCGAAATCCAGGTGGTTCATTTTACCTGCAAACAAAGCTTTATGGAACGACCATTCCGCCAGCGAGATCTTAAAGAAAAGCTCGTGGGCAGTAGCTTCGCCGGGCTTTGCAGCAGCGGCGCTGTCGCCTTCACTCTTCGTGGACTTCCCCTCATTACAGGCGGCCAGTATAACGGGCAACATCCCCATTCCCATAGTGTACACGCCCATTTGACGCAGGAATTGCCTGCGGTTGTTAACATTACTCATATACGTGGGTTTTAAAATTCATTCTCCTAAAATATTCATTTACACGGGGGAAAGCAAGTTTAAGCGTATAAATTTTCAGGGAGAAAGAAAAAAGAACTATTTAAAAGGGATTTCAGAAAGAAGATGATAACGCGCCGCTTCCGCCGCTGCTGCGGCCTGAAGGGCGTTGTTGTAAGTGGCCGGAACCTGGCTGCCGTGGGCAAAAAGAAGGCGGTACTGTTCCGCATACTGCGGATAGTATTGCTGCACGGCCTGCATCACCAGCTGTTTGCTATCGGCCGCTTCGTCTCCCCACAACGTAGTGGAAGCGGGAAATACATACCGCGCGCCATGCTGGTGAAAAGCAGCGTATAGCCGTGCTAGTTGCTCCGGCCTGTCGGTGATAAACGGTAAGAGAGGCATTAAACTCACGCCGGTCATAAACCCTGCATCTGCGCAGGATTTCAGGGCCAGCAACCGTTGTGCGGGATCAGGCGCACCGGGTTCAAACTGTTTCCCGATAATTGGATCGATGGTACTAAAAGAGAAAGTGATCATGGCCTTGTGCCGGTACAAAGCCATATCAGCGGGCAATACGGCCTGTTCGTTGATTTGCCGGAGGATGTCGAGATCGCGTAATACCAGCGGCGATTTGGTGATGATATGTACCGGGAAACGGTATTCAAGCAGTAGTTCGAGGATGCTCCGGGTGAGCAGTTCCTTTTCTTCCAGCGGAAGATATGCATCTGTTACAGACGACAGCACCACAAAGCCCTGTTGCTGCTTACGCGCCCTGGCTGCGAGTTGCCGGCGAAGAATGGTTAACGCATTTTCTTTCACCGATAACTTTTCTGCCATGTTGATACCGTATTTACTACCGCGTATATAACAGTACAAACAGTTGAATGCGCAACCGCTATACGGATTAATGGTATAGTCGTCCAGGAACCAGGGGTCCCTTCTTTTGGTTTTATTCAGTAGTGACGTAACCGTTATATACCTGGGCATATGCGAAGTTATATCACCAAAGGTCCGGATTTTATTTCATGGTCCCATGTAGCTTTTTATGTTACGTCGGCTGCCAGTACCGCCAGGATACCCTGTAACACGGCTTCATGCCGCATGATACGGAAATGGCCGTCGCCGGTGATGCGAAGCGATTGTATAGCCGGGTATTGCTGCAGGTAGTCGTCTATTTCCGTGGCTTTTGCGAGGGTGTCAGTAGTATCGTAAGCCATCCATATTTTATCTGCCTTGATGTTATTGATGTAGCGGTGCATGTCCATTTCAGAGAGGTCTTCTTTCAATCTTTGCCGGATCAGTTGATGCAGCACGGGCATTACTACCGGGTGGATACGGAACAGGCGGAGCGCTTCATCAAAGAATACGGGTGCGCTCAATGCGGTGCTGAGCATCAGCAGGCGTGGCACGTGTACATTTTTGCGGGAAAGGGTAAGCGCGGCATTGAGTCCGCCGAACGAATGGCCAACGATAGCATGCAGGGGACCTTCCTGTTGCATCACCTGTTCCAGTACATGCATCCATTGCACCAGGTTGGTGCGTTTGCCGCCGGAAAGGCCGTGTGCCGGCCCATCGTAGGACACTACCCGGTAGCCCTGCGCCACCATTGAACTGATGAGTTGTTTAAAATGAAGAGGGCTGCCACCCCAGCCGTGGAGCAATAATACTTTGGGGCCGGTGGTTCCCCAGCGGTAGGTAGTTACTTTCAGGGGCGCATTATCGAAAGGATAGCTGGTTACCTCCAAATGCTGCAATACGGCCTGATCGCGGAACTGCTGATGTACCGGCCGGAGCTTTAATGCGGGCGGTGTGCAGTACAGCCGGTAAAACAGCTTTGCCGTGGTAACCGGAAACGGGCGGCTCATGGCGGATAATATCGCACCGGTCATCCGCAGTGACAATGGTAAAACCTGGTGTTGCATTTTTAGACCGATTGGTTTATTTTTAGGAATAAAAAAAGTTAAAGAGAATGATGCCTGATTTCTTCTCTTAGCGCTTCCAGTACCACGAGCATCTGTTTATTATGTCCGAGTACGCTGCTTACGAGTATAGCGCCTTCCAGCATGGTAAACATGCGGATAGCAAATTTCCGTTCGTCCCAGTCTTTTTTAAACTCGCCGTGTTCCTTTCCGTACTGCACCATTTTGGCGATGCGCGACTGGTAGTAGAGTACCAGTTCGCTCACTTTTTTCTTCAGCCCCGGGTTGGTGTCATCTGCCTCCACGCCGAAGTTGAGCATAGGACAGCCACCGGCTATTTTCTGCTCCGCCGGGAAGCGGGTATAATATTCAAACAACGCTTCAAACTTACCGGCCGAAGTATTAGCGGTAGCGGTTACCTGCCGCAGGTTCAGCTTCTCTTCTTCCGCGATATAATCAAACACTTCCATCACTATTTCCTCTTTGGAGGAAAAGTTGCCGTACACACCTCCCTTCGCCAGCCTGGTGGCTTTGAGGATGTCGCTGATAGAGGTGCCGGCCACTCCTTTTTTGTTAAAAATAGGAGCGGCTTTTTCTATAATGAACTGGCGTGTTTTTTCTGCTTTACCCATGCTTTTAGCAAATTAGACCAATTGGTCCATTCTGGCAAATATTTTTTCTACGCGGAGTTATAAATTAAAGATGCGTTCAATCGCCGGTGCATAGGCCGCCCCAATGGGGATTGGTATGTTTTTGATGTAAAGAGAGTTGCGGTCGGCGCGTTCAATTTTTTTATTAGCCACAATATAGGAGCGGTGCACACGGGTGAATGAGCCGATGGGCAGCAGATCTACCGCCTCCTGCATAGACAGGCGGGAAATGAGCTTACGGTCGGTGAGGATGAAGTTCACATAATTGCCGGCGCTTTCGAGGTAGAGGATATCATCCAGCACAATGCGGAATTGTTCATAGCCGCTTTTCACAAAGATGTAGTCTGTTTGTTCCTTATTCACAGGAACGCCATTCTGTTGTTTCAGCTGCAACAGGTTATTGGCTTTATTGCAGGCTTTCATGAAACGTATCAGGGAAAAGGGTTTGAGCAGGTAATCGATGGCGTCCAGCTCAAAACTTTTCACCGCATGTTCAGAATAGGCGGTGGTAAAAACCGTCATGGGCGGATGCGGCAAACTGGATAAAAAATCCAGCCCGGAGATATCCGGCATTTTAATATCCAGGAACAGCAGGTCTACTTTTTCCTTACTGAGAAAGTCGATTGCTTCAAAAGCATTGGTAAAAAAACCCTTCATTTCCAGGAAGGGAACCTTGGCAGCGTGATTTTTGATAACAGCCAGCGCCACCGGTTCATCATCTATCGCAATAGCAGTCATCTTTGGCTATTTTTACGGGTAAGCAATACAGGGATCTAACTAATTTTGCCGAGCAGGAGTCGCCGGGCCTGCTGCCAGAGATTCTGGTACTGGCTGTTTTCCCGGCTTTGCCACTCTTTTACGAGGGCATCAGCCTGTTCGCGGCGCAGGTCGCGGGTAGATTCAAACAGGTGGTCCACCGTTTCCTTATCGGCTGCCAGTGCAGCAGCCTGGTAGTGTTCCATTAATTCTTTGCCGGTGTCTGTTTGCAGCCGTGCGGAGGCTACGCCCTGGGCAGTGGCGGCAGCCAGCTTTTCATCGTACTCACCTTTGGGCATCAGTATTTTGCTAAGCAGCGGCATTACTTCAATGAGGGTAATGATAAATACAATGAGGCGGTAGCGTTGTTTTACCGGCGGATGCGTTTCGGTCAGTTCGTTCAGGGCTTCTATCTGCGCCAGGAATCCGTTGGTGAGTGTGCTAACATATACGGCTTCCTTCAGGCTGTCCACGCTGTGCATACGTGCCATTTGTGCCTGCAGCTGTTGCTGCTGCGGCTCCCAGGCTCTTTGCATGGCCTGCAGTTCTTCCTCCGATTTGAGATAAGCCGATTTCTTTACGCGGGCAATGTCCGACTCTCCTATTCTGCCGGAGCCGCCGGTGCCGTCGGTTTCTTTGATGTAGCCATCTTTATATACTTTCAGCTCCGCGGTTTTCTGCGCCAGCTGCTGCTTGCCCTGATCAAGGGATTGCTGCAGGGTGGCCATCTGGCCGGCATTGAGCTTTACCAGTTGCGCGCGGTAAGCATCGAGCTTTGCCTGCTTGCCAAGTTCCAGCTGTGTATCGATATCTTTCTTAAATAACATTAATACCACAGGCTGGGAAATAAACAAACCTATAGTAACGGCAAGGACTAAACGAAATATTACCGGCATCACTTTTATGCTGCCGTTGGTGCGCGACATGGCGGCAATAAGCGTACGGTCGACCGATAAAATGGCAAAGCCAAAAAACAGCGCCAGCCCGGCTACCACCATATCATCGTTTACGATGGTGGAAAAGAAATAGCCCCACGACAGTGTGGCAAACATCCACGTCACCAATACAGATACACCGATGATACGGTACCGCTCTTTCTCGGTTTTACACTCCTGCAAAACATCGGCATCAGCAGCGGCCAGCCACCATAAAAAGCGCGTCATGCCATCGGGGCCCGGTACCACTTCTTCTTCTTTTTTCATTTACTTATTTATTAACATCAATTGTCAGATGGATAAAAAACTCAGTAGCCGTGTGACGGATACTCAGCTCGTGCCGGTGAGGGTACAATAAATTTAGTCTTTCTTTTACATTATTCAAACCAATCCCCATACCCTCCCTCTCCGGATCATTTTCCGGGCGGGGGTGCACGCTGTTATACACATCGAAGAAGATCTGATCGGCAGTGCAGCTCAGGGAAATCACGATACGGGAGCGGTGCCGCAGGCTGATCCCGTGTTTAAACGCATTTTCCACGAAAGGGATCAGTAACATCGGCGCAATCTCATGCTGACATTGACTTTCATCTATATTTACTTCTATCAGGATATCGGGAGATGACAATACGCGCAGGCGTTGCAGGGCGATATAATTTTGCAGGTAAGCCACCTCCTTATCCAATGGAATTTTTTCCATATGGTTATCATGTAGCATAAACCGCATCATATCACCCAGTTTCTGGATGCCTTCGCTGGTACGGGCAGCCTCTTCCTGTAAGGCGGTACCATACAGCGTGTTAAGGGCATTGAATAAAAAATGCGGATTGATCTGGGAACGCAGGAAGTCGAGATTGGCGGCGGAATGCCCCAGCGCTTTCTTCAGCGTTACCACCGTATTCACCTGCTTCTGGCGGCTTTTAAACAACAGCCAGCAAACGGGCAGCACAATGCCTGTGGATACCGCTATACCAATAAGTGCAAGCGCCACAAACCAGCCTCCGTCGCGGTGTACCAGTGCGCGGCATATCAATGCCATCAGCACATTACTTCCCAGGATGGTGAAGACTACATCCCGGATCAGTAAGCTCTTATTCCGGTGGATGTCCTCGAATGCCGGAAATACTTTATAACGGAGAATAAAAAACACGGCAATCTGCGAAGGACCAAAGAAAAAGATCATCAGTGCCATGTCCCTGGAATCGGAAAACGACAGGCAAAACAATACCGCAAATGCGCCGGCAGCCCAGCAAATTTCTGTAAGCATCTGCCGGAAAGCCGGATCTGTTACAATACGCGGAGACAGCAGACTTACCAGTGCTTTGCGGAAATAATAATACGCCACATAGAGCACGCCGGAAAAAACAGTAGTGATGAAAGCTGTTTTTGCAAAATACATATGCGCCCCCCGCACCGTGTCATATACGCCCAGCAGGTAGCCATTGTAATAAGAATTGGCAACCATCATCATGGCAAAATAAAACGCCCCCACCGGGATCAGCAGCAATATGCCTCCCAGCCACTTCCCCTTCTCCAGGAACTCCGGCACAATTACAAAATTCACCAGCAGGAAGGTCACATACACCAGCGTTACCCGTCCCATAGAAGGCAGCAGGTAATGAATGTAATAGTCGAACACCTGGTGATAGGTGGCGAACTTTCTGCCATAGATCTCCTGCAGCTCAAATACGTTATAAATAATGCTGGGGTATAGGATCGAAAACATCAGCAACACAAAAATGGCGGTTACGATGCCGAATTCAATTTTCTTAAATTGATTCATAAGGTTGATGTATTTAAGGCAATAATAGCAATTGTTGCTATGCAGCAGGGGCAAAATGGGATGAAAGTAGTGTAATCCGGTATGAAATCGGTTTTGATGGTAAAATAAGAACGCCCTCCGGAAGCCATCCCTATGAGTGTCGGGCTGACAGGGATAATTATAATAAATCGACAATCTTTATTATTTTCATCGCCTCAACAAGCCCAATATGAGCACATCCAACAGACGTAAATTTTTAGGAACCGCAGCAGCGCTTGCCGCCGGTACTGCCGCTGCCGCAGCAATCCCCTCAACAAATATGGAAAAGAAATACCCGATTGTACATCATGTGTTCTTCTGGCTGAAGAACCCGGATTCCAAAGAAGACCGCGATAAACTGGTGGCCGGCGTAAAAACCCTGTCGAAAATAGAAACTGTTCGTGACCTGCGTGTAGGCGTGGTAGCGAGTACCGAAAAACGCGAGGTAGTGGATAACAGCTGGGGCGTATCAGAACTGATCTTTTTCAGTGACCTCGCCGGACAGGCCACCTATCAAACCCATCCCATTCACCTGGAGTTTATAAAAAACTGTAGTCATTTATGGGAGAAAGTAATCGTTTATGATGCCGTAGAAGTATAAAAAGATATCATGGCAACGGAATACTGGATGAGCGGGCCGGTAGAAAATATACCGGCATTACTGCAACCCGTGGCGCATGCTTTACTGCAGGCCAACCAGGAGATCAATAACTTAATGCAGGATTTCCCGGAAGATCTTTTATGGGAGAAGCCAGCCGGACTGGCCTCTCCGGGATATCATCTTCAGCATGTGAGTGGTGTGCTCGACCGGCTGTTTACCTACGCCAGGGCAGAAGCGCTCAGTCAGCAGCAGTTTGCCGCCCTGGCTGATGAAGGTAACCCAGGCGCAACTCTTCATGATCTGCTGGATCATTTCAATGCACAGGTACATCAATCGCTGATGCAATTGTCCGCCACCCCGGAAGACACGCTCACTGCTTTCCGGGGTGTAGGCAGAAAACAGCTCCCCTCTACCGTGTTGGGGTTACTGTTTCATGCCGCAGAACATACTATGCGGCACACCGGGCAATTGCTTGTTACGGCCAAAGTGCTGCTGGATATGCATGCGCGTTAAAAGCGATGCCGCCATTACCCTTCGTGTAAATCCGGATATTTTTTATCCGTAAAACTATAAATTAGCCCTATGAAACGCTTCCTCCTTCTCTCCCTCGTGTTGGGTTATTATACCGGCATGCAGGCACAGCAAACGCAGAAACCACCTTTACACGGCAAAAACTGGATGGCCGTAACCGGCAAGCCCCTGGCTGCAACAGCCGGCGCCATGATCTTCCAGCAACACGGCAATGCTGTGGATGCCGCCTGCGCTATGCTGGCGGCCACCTGCACCATGTGGGATGTACTCAGCTGGGGCGGAGAAACACAGGCGCTGATCTATAATCCCAAAACCGGGAAAGTAATTGCCATCAATGCCCTGGGCGTGGCTCCTACCGGCGCTACTCCCGCATTTTATAAAGGAAAAGGATACGACTTTCCGCCTGAATACGGTCCGCTTGCAGCAGTAACACCGGGAACCGCCGGTGGACTATGCTACATGCTGGCAGAATACGGCACCCTCAGTTTAAAACAGGTACTGGCTCCTGCAATGGAAATGGCGGCCGGCTACCCGATAGAAGCACAAACCGCCAACAGTATTGAACGCGGGAAAAAATATATTAACGAATGGCCTTACAGTAAAGCTGTTTTCCTGACACACCCCGGTGAAAAAAGAGAAGCGCCGGAAGCAGGAGAAATTTTTGTGCAGAAGGACCTCTTGTCTACCCTCACCAAAATGGTAGCAGCAGAACAGGAAGCACTGCGCAACCATAAAAGCAGGAAAGAGGCAATCATGGCAGCGTACGACCGTTTTTACAAAGGAGACATTGCCAAAGAATTTGTACGTGGCTGCCAGGAGCAGGGCGGACTCATCACCCTGGAAGACCTCGCCCGCTGGAAGCCGGTGGAAGAAGAACCCCTGCATATTAATTACAAAGGCATAGAAGTGTATAAGCTGCAGGAATGGACACAGGGGCCCATGCTGCTGCAAAGCCTCAACATCCTGGAAAATTTTGACCTGAAATCAATGGGATATAATTCCACTGCATATATTCATACGCTGTATCAAACCATGAACCTCACTTTTGCGGACCGTGACTTTTATTACGGCGATCCTGCGTTCAATACCAATCCTGCTATCAAAGGATTGTTAAGCAAAGAATACGGCAAGGCGAGGGCCAAACAGATCAATCTGGCACAAAATGATGCAAACGCAGGACCGGGTGATCCCTATCCTTTCATCGGGAAAACCAATCCTTACCTGCATTTCCTGGAGGAGCGCAAGCAGCTGGCAGATACCAGCAGTGGCCGCCAACCCGGCGGATTTGTTCCTAAACATGACGCCACTACGATGTTGCAGCATGGAGATGCTATGTCGCCGGAAGGGGATCTGAATCAGCTGTATGCCGCCAACACACCCGACAGCGCCTATATGGACCGGCTGTGGCGTGGCACCACCAGCGTGGAAGCAGCAGATAAAGACGGCTGGGTAGTATCTATTACACCCAGTGGCGGCTGGCTGCCCGCCTGTATTGCAGGCAAAACCGGCATTGGTATGAGTCAGCGGGCACAAAGCTTTGTGCTGGATTCTGCGGTATGTCCTTTTAATGTGATTGCTCCCGGTAAACGGCCGCGGGTAACGCTTACGCCTTCGATGGCATTGAAAGACGGTAAGCCTTTCCTGGCCTTTGGCGTACAGGGTGGCGATACACAGGACCAGAACCTGTTGCAGTTTTTCCTGAACGTAGTGGAGTTTGGCATGACGGTACAACAAGCTACAGAAGCTGCGAATATAAATACCAACCAGTTATGGTTGTCGTTAGGCGGTACTACCATCAAAGACAGGGAGCCCCGTCCGGGAAGCATCCTGCTCAATAATAATACATCGGAGAAAACACGCAAGGCCCTGGAGCAAATGGGTTATCACCTCACGTTTGGAGAGCGTACCAGCGGCCCCATAAATGCTATTTACATGGATCGTGTGCATGGCAGTTTATGGGGTGGCAGTAGTAATCATGGAGAAGATTATGGAATAGGTTGGTAAGTAAATTACTCCCTGCTCCACACTTCATGAATAGGATCTCCTTTTGAGCTGTTGCCGCTGTGGTCCCAGTTGTTGCCGTTTACGCTGCCTTTAAAAGACAGCGCTGCGCCAACGCGGGAGCTATCGCGGGAGAAGAACTCAATTTTTTCGGTGTAGGTACCGTTTTCAAAAGTATAGGTACCTCCGCCGGAGCCAAAGAACTCGCCTGTTTCCTGGTTGATAGCCACCCATTGAAAGCGGGTGCCGGTCAGTATTTTCATGGTTCGCCTTGCGCTGTTGGGGATGGGTGTCATCTTACCTTCTCTTTCCCGTGAAGTGATCTGCCAGCTGCCTGCCAGCGGGCCGGTTCCATCGTCGATACGGGTCCACTCCTGTTTGCCGCCCCCGGGGCTACTGGTGATCAGCTGCCCATTTTCCATGCCTACCGGCACCGTAGTTTTTTGTCCTACCTGTGAGGCATTGGCAGTATTAAAAAGAATGGCTACATCCACCTGTGTGTCGCCTGCCTGTTTCCAGGTTCCGCCATATGAGGTGATGAAGCGTTGACTATTGTAATCCGTAACGGTAAACCAGGTGGGGGTAATGAGCAGCACGCTGGTTGCGTCTCCCGACACTGACTTCCAGGCGCCTAACGGCGAGTCCTGTGCGCTGAGTATACCCAGGCAGGAACAGCATAACGTAAATAACAGGATTAGTTTTTTCATAACATAGCGTTTGTTTTCTTAAGATAAGCAAACAAACGCAGTAATTAAGCGGTTTCTCCCGGTTGCATGCACGGGGCTTTATTTATACAGATGCTGGTCCTGTATATAATCGATATCGTGTTTTTTGAGATAAGCGATTCCCCATTCGCTGGCAAATTCATACAAGGGGGCGAGTGATTTTCCTTCGGTGGATAAATAGTATTCCACGCGGTAAGGTTTTTTGGTGATCACATTCTTCTCTATCAGTTGATCGCGCTCCAGTTCTTTAAGTTGCTGACTGAGCATTTTTTCGGAGATGCCCGGCAGGTTATCCCTGATTTCAGCGTAACTTTTTTTCGTAAAATAATGCAGGTGGAAGAGTATTAACAGTTTCCATTTCCCTCCTATAAATCCGAGTGTTACGTCTACCGGGCAGGTGTATGTTTTATCATTTAGTGTGATCATAAGCTGCAAGTGTAAGGCCGTTCCAAGTTAAGAACATTTGCTCATCCCGGACCTGCTTTCCGGTAAGGTATTTCCTGTTACAGGAGCGGGCGCTAAGCATAAAAATTTTGAGTAGGCTTATGAAGTGGCGGGCTGGCATTTTGAAGTAACTGCTACCGGCTGGCAGCGATAATGGTTCAGAGAGACAGGCATCCGCAGTGCGCAGCCGGGGATGCCTGTATACTATGCTTCTTCCAGCACGCGTTTCAGGATATTCAGGTACCCGATATGTTGTTCCGCATAGGAACTGCTTTCAGAGAGCTGCGCCCAGGCTATTTGCCGTTCCAGGGCAATATTGATCACTGGTTTGTTGGCTTCTTCAATCACGCCTTCATCTGCCAGTTGTCCGAAGCCTGCTGCGATCACAGAAACATCCAATGTAAAAATAAACTGCTGATCATCAAATGCAGGATCTTCTTTCATACGAATGATCAGGTCCCTGTCCAACAGTGTTTCATTATAATCTTCAAAAGCCATTTCCCCTACAGATTCAATGGTCCATTTTAAACATTCAATGGTAGGTGTAAAGGGGTATGCCCGGCGCCATTCCCGGTATGAGGCAAGTCCGGTGTCTCCTTCATCTGATCCAAAAGGCGCCAGTTCATCGGCGGGGTCCCAGAAAAAGTCTTCAGATATCAGGGCAATAGCTCGTGCATGTGCATGATCTTTATCTATGCCATAGATTTCTTCTTTCATAAGATATGTTGTTTTAAACTACGCTTTACCCCATCCATCGGTATTCGAGCAGGTTTCGATGCAATGTCTCGTATACCGCTCAAATTCTTCTCCAAATAATTCCTGGTACACCATATACCCGATAAATCCAACAATCTCTGCTTCTGCATCGCAGGTAGCCTTTGAAGGATTTTCGTCGATCATTTCATAGTACGCTTTCCCCATTCCTACAATAAAACATCTGCAATAGAGGAAACCGTCGTCTGATCCATCCGTATATGCCTGGATATCTTCCCGGTCGATCTGAAATAATTTCTCTTCCATGATATGATTAAATCCTGTCAGCTCCTCCTTATCCAGTTGCAGCAGGATATCGCGGATATTATTGGTGATAGCGCCATACACTTCACCGGTCAGGTCCTCGATCAATATAGCATCATTGGTTTTCAATGCCGTATTGCGCATATCCAGTAATGCCGGGGATGCAGCCCACGCTTCTTCAATAATCTGCCAGAATTTAAATTCATTCATAAGAGTAGAAATTAATGATCATTAAGAATTAACTGTAAGATATACATAGGAAACGCAGTGTAAATGCGTAGTAAAATCAGCGGTCAGTGTATCGGCATGCATTGAAAATACGCAATAATTTCCTTTCTTTTCAACCCGGCTGCGAAAACCTCCCTCTCACATAAATTATTTTATTATTAATTTCATGTCCACTAAATTTACCCCGTTATTGTTTTTGTGAGGGTACAAAACTTCCAGCTTTGCCAGACATTTCCTTGACTGATGAACATGATTTGCTGCAAAAAGTTGCCATGGGTGACGGGGACGCGTATACCATCCTGTTCAGACGCTACAGCGGGCAGGTATATGACGTGGCCATGCTTTACCTGAGAGACAGCAGCCTCGCCAGGGAAATTGTACAGGAAGTTTTTATGAAAGTATGGCTGAAAAAAGCCGATATGTCTCACATCAAACAATTCAAAGATTACCTGTTTATCCTCACCCGCAACCACATTTACGATGGCTTCAAAAAACAGGTAGTACGGCTGAAAGCCTATGATTTCCATCTCAAAAACCAGCCGGAAGCACAAAATGATACCGATCACCTGTTGCTGCAGCGGGAATACGATGCCATCCTGGACAAAGCCGTGTCCGGCCTGCCACCGGAGCGGAAAAAGGTGTACCTGGCCCGCCGGCAGGGCTGGAGCAACGAAGAAATTTCCCAGCAGCTGAACATCTCGGTACATACCGTTAAGAAGCAAATGAGCCTCGCTATGCACGCTGTACGGGCTTTTGTGAAGTCCCGGCTGCAAAATGATATCGTCCCCTTTCTCCTGTTCCTGCTCATCTTCCGCAGGTAATATCTTCTCCCGAAAAAAAAATTTTATCCCGGATACTCCTTTTTTGCCGGTTGCTCGTCTTTACCCCATATCACCCTTCCAAAATCGCTGATAATGTCCATAACGGAAGTACAGTTACTGCTTGAAAAATATAAGAATGGCCGGATCAGCCAGGAAGAACTGCTGCGCCTGAAAGCGATGGTAGCCGGAAACGACTATGAGCCGGAAATCAAAGCAGATATCCTGTCGGCCCTGTACAGCAGCGAAGCGTCGCAAAGCGGCCTGACTGCGGAAGATAGTGAAGCCATTTTACAAAACATCCTGCAAACAACACCTCCCCGCGCTACCGGCCATACCCGCAGAATGATCTGGTATGCAGCCGCAGCAACTTTGCTGGGAGCCACTGTACTAACAAGCGTCTTTTACCTGAACCGTGAACAACAGCCGGTTATAGTGGCCGCACAAAAAGCCAATCCCCTGGCGCCAGGCACCAATACCGCTGTACTGGTGCTGGCGGATGGCAAAACCATTTCGCTCGACAGCACCAACACCGGCGCACTGGCAAAACAAGGCAACAGCAGCATCGTAAATTCAGCGCAGGGCCTTGCCTATAAAGCAGAAGGCGCTGCCACAGAAGTAGTATATAATACCGTGGTAACGCCCCGTGGCGGGCAATACCAGCTTACCCTGGCAGACGGCAGTAAAGTATGGCTGAACGCCGCCAGCAGCATCCGCTTCCCTACTACATTCAGCGGGAAAGAACGACTGGTGGAGATTTCCGGAGAAGGTTATTTCCAGGTGGCTGCCAATGCGAAACAACCATTCCGGGTGAAAGTAAAAGGCAATCCTGATATGGAAGTAAACGTGCTGGGCACCAGCTTCAATATTATGGCCTACACCGATGAAAAAACGATTACCACTACCCTGGAAGCCGGCGCTGTTCAACTGGTAAATGGCAACAACCGGAGCCTGCTGCAACCTGGTTACGGCGGCAGTCTGAATGCCGGTGATGCCGCATTCACCATCGAAAAAGCAGACCTGGAACAGACACTGGCCTGGAAAGAAGGCAAATTCAGGTTCCGCAATACCAGCATACAAACCATCATGCGCCAGATAGCCAGGTGGTATAATATAGAGGTTACCTATGAGGGTGATCTATCGGACGTGCGCTTAACAGGGATCATTTCCCGGCGGGAAAATGCAGCTTCTTTATTAAAGATCCTGTCAACAACAAAACGAGTTCACTTTGATATTAATGACAACCGGGTCGTGGTAACACCATATGACCCTGAGCAATAGGCGCTATTTGTCCACTTATGAATTGATCATTTTTAAACTTATTTAGGTTATGAAGACGTAAATAATTCCACTGCCGGTTGTAAAAAAACCGGAAGCACTGCAATGCTCCCGGCTATAGAAGGCAACCCAACTCCCTGAATCATTTAGAAAATTGAATTATTAAGCCAACAACACAAAAGTATGGAACTACTTGGTACCTGCAAAGTCCCCGGGAAAGGAGGACGTATGCAAAGAAAATTACTGTTGATTATGCGATTAACTGCAATACTGACACTGGTATTCACCCTTAATCTGAGCGCCAAAACATTCTCTCAGTCTGTTACCATCAAAGGGAAACGTCTTCCCCTCTATGATGTTTTCAACAGCATCAGCCGCCAGACAGGTTATGAATTTATTTATGATGAGAAGCTACTGGAGAAGGCGCCTCCGGTAAATCTCAATATGAACCAGGCATCTCTCACCGAAGTACTGAATGCCTGTTTGAATAACAAACTGTTTAACTACAACATCGTAGATAAAACAATTGTGATCAGCCCGAAAGCCAAAGCAATGGCGCCTGCCGCCGCTGCCATAGCTGCGATTGACATACAGGGTAAAGTGACCGATACCAAAGGGCTGCCGCTCGTAGGCGCATCTATCCAGATAAAAGGCACCACCAAAGGCACCGTAACCAACGCCCAGGGTGGCTTTACCTTAGCGGCCAACCCCGGGGATGTACTGATCATCAGCATCATAGGATATGAAAGCAAACAGGTAACCGTGGGCAATGATCCCAACATCCAGGTAACCCTGGCCGTACAGGACAGCCAGTTAGGCGCCGTAGTAGTAACGGCTCTCGGTATCAAAAGATCAGAGAAATCCATTACCTATTCTGCGCAGCAACTGGATGGACTGGAACTTACCAAAGCAAAAGATGCGAACCTCGTAAATACCCTGAACGGTAAAGTAGCAGGTTTAACTATTTCCTCCAGCGCTTCCGGCGTAGGCGGTTCCGCCAAAGTAATCCTGCGCGGTAGTAAATCAGGATTAGGCAGCAACCAGGCATTGTACGTAATTGACGGGGTGCCCATGAACAATACCATCACCAACCAACCAGGTAGTATCTATGGTGGCAGCTCCTCTTATGATGGCGGCGACCCGATCTCCAACCTCAACCCGGAAGACATTGAAAGTATCTCCGTATTGAAAGGGGCATCAGCCGCAGCGCTTTATGGTAGCCAGGGCGCCAATGGTGTGATCATCGTTACTACAAAAAGTGGCAAGGTTGGTCGCGCTGTTATTAACATCTCATCCGGATTCAATATCAGCCAGGCTGCCTACAAGCCTAAGTTCCAGAATAATTATGGCCAGTCTACCGACCCTACTACCAAAAGCTGGGGCAGCAAGATCAGCGGGGCAACCGACAACGTATCCGACTTTCTTCAAACCGGGCAAAACTTCACAAATGCTATCAGCCTGGCCGGTGGTTCTGAAAAGGCACAAACTTATTTCTCTTATGCCAACACCTCCGCAAGAGGTTTAGAGGAAGGCAATAAACTCGGACGTCATAACCTGAGCTTTAAAGAAACCGGTCACTTTCTGAACGATAAGCTCACTGCCTCTGCAGACGTGAATTACATGACCCAGAAAATTGACAACACGCCTTTATCCGGCTTTTATTTCAACCCGCTCACCGGTTTATATCTCTTCCCCCGCGGAGTAGATATCAGCCCTTACAGGGACCATTACGAAATACCTGATCCTTCCCGGAATAATCTCATGGTGCAGAACTGGCCTTTTTCAGAAGATGTACAACAGAACCCGTGGTGGATCCTCAACCGCAATACCAATTCACTTTCACGCAACAGGATACTCGCCAACGCCAGCCTGAAATATGACATTAACTCCTGGTTGAATGTACAGGGAAGGGGAAGTATTGACCGTATGAATGATGTGTATGAGCAAAAGATATACGCCGGTACCCAAACCACGCTGGCATCTAAAAACGGTGGCTATAACTACACCAACAATACCACCACCCAACAATACGGAGACCTGATCGCTAACTTTAATATCCCTGCAAATGACTTTCATTTTACGGGTCTTGTTGGTGGTAGTATCCGTGATGTAAAAACAAACGGTATCTACTTCGCTGCAGGACAGGAAGGTTTATATCTCCCGAATATATTCACCATCCAGAATATGAAAACGATCAACGCTGCAAACTCCGGTAGTACACAGGAGAAACACAGCCAGTGGCAATCTGTTTTTGGTAGTGTGAATATTTCCTACAAAGACTGGGCATACATGGATCTGACAGCAAGAAATGACTGGGCCTCCAACCTGGCATTTACCAACCAGTTGTCCTATTTCTACCCATCAGTGGGATTGAATGTAATCCTGACACAGCTGCTGAAAATGCCAACTGCGATCACCTATGGTAAGATCCGTGGTTCCTATGCTATTGTAGGTAATTCTCCGTTGGCATACCAGAGTAATACACCTGATAACCTGATCAATACAGGTGGTACTGTAAAGGTGAACACCACTGCTCCATTCAGGGACCTGAAACCGGAAAAAACAAAATCGCTTGAATTAGGTACAGAATGGCGCTTTTTCGACAGCCGTTTGAGTGTGGATGTTACCTACTATAAAACCAATACTACTAACCAGACGATGGAAATTGCCGCACCTAATGCAACATTGTATAACACCTACTTCATTAATGCAGGCGATATCCAGAACCAGGGTGTAGAAGCGATGATACGGTACGATGTATTGCGCGACACTAAACTGAAGTGGAATACCGCTTTAAACTATGCAGTAAACGACAACAGGATCGTTTCCCTGTCGCCGTTTGTGGACCGTTTCAGCCTGACCGGCGACGGTACCGGCGCCAACTACGCTTCACAATTTAAAGTAGGCGGTTCGTTTGGCGACATTTATGGCACTGTATTAAACCGCGATGCACAAGGACGTGTGATTATTACCAATGGCGCTCCTTCCCTCGCTGGCGGCCAGATGCAATACCTCGGTAACGCCAACACCAAGTGGCAGATGGGCTGGAACAATAGTTTTGCATACAACAACTTCACCTTATCGTTCCTCATAGATGGTAAATTCGGCGGACAGGTAATGTCTGTAACCCAGGCCATGATGGACGGCTACGGCGTTTCAGCAACTTCCGGCCAGGCAAGGGATGCCGGCGGCGTAAAAGTAAACGGGGTAGATCAGAATGGCAACCCGGTTACTTCCGTGGATGCACAAACCTGGTATAATGTAGTAGGCGGCAGAACCGGTGCTTCCGGGGAATATATGTACAGCGCTACTACCGTAAGATTAAGAGAAGCATCGCTGGGCTACACCATTCCGTTGAAAAGCAACGCAGTGAAGGCGCTGAAGGTATCTGCCAACGGCCGTAACCTGTTCTACTTCTCCAAGAAAGCTCCGTTTGATCCTGAGCAAACCATGTCTACCTCCAACGGACTGAGTGGCGTGGATGTATTTATGTTACCTGCTTCCCGCAGCTATGGCGTTACTGTAAATGCCACTTTCTAATCATTTACCGCAAAACTGAAAACGATGAAACTGTATAATAAAATGAAGCGTTACAGATCTGGCTTACTGGTGGCTACTGCAGCCCTGGTAACCGGGATGAGTGCATGTACCAAAAATTTTGAACGTTATAATACTGATAATACCGGCGTAACAGATGGTCAGCTGGGACCTGATTTTAATTCACTGGGACTGTATCTGAAATCCGCACAGATGTCTATCCTTAACTTTTCCGGCGGTGGAGATCCCAACTCTTACCAGGTGCAACAGAACCTCAACGCGGACTGTTTCTCCGGTTACTTCATGACACCCAACCCCTTCAGCAGCTCCAATAATACCAATTATGGCCTGGTGCCGGGCTGGAATGGGGAAGCTTATAAAGTGGGTTATCTCAATGTAATGTCGCCGGTATTGAAACTAAGGGAAAGTGGCATAGATAAAAACTTTCCTGCCGTATGGGCGGTGGCGCAGATAATACAGGTTACTGCCATGAGCCGTGTAACGGATATTTACGGCCCCATTCCGTATAGCCGTGTAGGTGAGGGCTTGTCGTCTGTTCCCTACGACAGCCAGCAGGATGTATACAAACGATTTTTCGCACAGCTGGACACCGCAACAGGAAGCCTGCGCGCCCAGATTAGCAGCGGTACTCAACTGCCGTTTAATTTTTCCAATTTCGATGTTGTTTACAACGGCAATTTCCCACAGTGGCTGCGCTTTGCTAACTCCCTGCGGTTACGCCTGGCCATGCATATCGTAAAAGCTGATCCTGCCACCGCAAAACTGGAAGCAGAGAAAGCGCTGAACCCGGCTAATGGCGGCGTAATTACAGATAACGCCGATAACATGACCGTAAAAGTAACCGGCGACTTTACCAACCCGCTTGTTTTCATTGCGAAAAACTGGGCAGACATCCGCATCGGCGCTTCTTTGCAGTGCTACCTCACCGGTTATAAAGACCCTCGGGTTTCAAGGTATATGGACAAAGCCACCGATCCCGCCACCGGGCTTAAAGGCGTATACAAAGGCATCCGCATCGGCAGCCTCGTAGATAAACCGAAGTACCAGACCTACTCTTCCCTGAATACAGAAGACGGCGCCTCCCCTGCTTTCACCCTGAAAACACCGATGCAGGTAATGACCGCCGCAGAAGTGTATTTCCTCCGCGCAGAAGCAACTATAAGAGGCTGGAGCAATACAGGTGGCAGTGCGCAACAACTGTATGAGCAAGGCGTTACTACATCTATGGCGCAGTGGCAGGTAAGCGCTCCCGGTTACCTGGCAAATGATTCAAGCCATGCCGATGCTTACACAGATCCAAAAAATCCGGTTAATAATATAAACAGCCCGTCTACTATTACTATTAAATGGAATGAAGGCGATGTTGAAGCTAAGAAAATGGAACGCATCATGACCCAGAAATGGCTCGCCATGTTCCCCGAAGGACAGGAAGCATGGACGGAATTCCGCCGCACCGGCTATCCTAAATTGTTTCCGGTAGTGAACAACAACAGCGGTAATACTATCTCAACAGATGTACAGATCCGCAGACTACCATTCCCGCAAAATGAATATAATACCAATCCCGCTGCAGTGGCGGCTGCCGTGCAGCTGCTGAGCACACCGGCAGATAACGGGGGCACCCGTCTCTGGTGGGATAAATAAAGTAAAAAACACTTAAAGAGATGGCCGGTGAATGGCCGGTCATCTCTTCTATCAATATTTAAAGTTAACCTGAGCATAGTTTGTTATAAGAGCCACCAGACCGGAAAACCCGTAACCAAAATTTGAACCCAGATTTCCTGATCATTTAAACATTCATTCCAGTATGAAAAAACAATTCCACCCTTTACGGCTATTGGCCGTAGGAATGGCGTGCGCCGCCCTCTTTTTCACCGCCTGTAAAAAAGAAAACACCGGCAGTATTTCACAAGACACCGGTAAAAGCGCCACTGGCGCACATGTAGAAACCGTTACCAAAGCCGGAGGGATGTCCGTTTGCTATGTGGAAGTAAACAGCAACAGTTTACTGAATACCGGCAAATACACTTTAACCACCGGCGGGCAACAGCTGTTTGATATTGCCATCATTTTCGCAGCCAATATCAATTACAACACTACCACCCAGAAAGCCGTGCTGTACAACAATCCCAACGTATCCGCCGTGTTGACCAACAAGGCCACGCAAATTGTCCCCCTGCAAAATAAAGGGATGAAAGTATTGCTGTCTATTCTCGGTAATCACCAGGGAGCAGGCTTCTGTAACTTCACCAGCAGAACCGCTGCAAAAGCCTTTGCACAGCAGCTCAGCGATACCGTTGCTTACTACGGTCTGGATGGAATTGATTTTGATGATGAGTATGCCGACTACGGCAACAACGGCACCACGCAGCCAAACGACAGCTCCTTTGTAATGCTGGTAGACGAATTGCGCAAGCTGATGCCCACAAAAATTATTTCATTCTACTACTATGGCCCGGCAGCTTCCAGGTTATCGTGGGGTGGAAAAAAAGTGGGCGACTTTGTTAACTACAGCTGGAATGCTATTTATGGCTCGTACTCCGTACCCAATGTGGCCGGCCTTACAAAGGCCCAGTTAGGCCCGGCGGCGGTAGATATCCAGAGTACCAGCCAGAGCACCGCCAATTCGCTGGCCACCCAAACGAAGAACAATGGTTATGGTATTTATCTCTGGTATAACCTCACCAGCACCGATAAACATGTGTACTTCTCCGGTGTATCCAGTATTCTTTACGGCAGTAATGTTACTTACACACCTTAATAAAAGAAGGGAGCGGGTTTAAAAACCCGCTCCCTTCTTTTTATGCAATACTATTTATTTTATACTGTCTTCCCTTGCTGATAAACGGAACCAATCCTTCGCGTAAGGCTTTAACAGGGCGGTAGCCGCTGTAGGCCCCCAGGTGCCGGCCTTATACAAATGCAGTTCTTTTGCCGGATATTTTTTCCAGGTATCCAGGATGGGCATCACTACTTTCCAGGCAGCTTCCACCTGGTCCGCACGCATGAACAAGGTAGGGTTACCATCCAGCACATCCAGCAACAAAGCTTCGTATGCTTCCGGAATTGTTTCTGTATAAGATTCCTGGTAAGTGAAATCCATTTCCACCGGTTTCAGTTTCATTTTCAAACCAGGCACTTTACTTTCAAACAATAAACTTATTTCCAGCTCTGGCTGAATACTGATGATCAGCCTGTTTGGCGTGATATCATCTTTAAAAATTTTATGGGGAGAATCTTTAAACTGCACCACAATTACAGACGATTGTACCGGCATCGATTTGCCTGTGCGTAAAAAGAAAGGCACGCCTTTCCACCGGTCGTTGTCAATAAACAACCTGGCGGCTACAAAGGTTTCTGTATTGGAGGCAGACAGCACATGTTCTTCCTTACGATAAGGCAAACGTGGCACGCCGTGTACATTGCCGGCTGTATACTGGCCACGGATCACGTTTTTCAGCACCTGCGCCGGTGTATATGGCCGGATGTCTTTCAGTACTTTTACTTTTGCATCGCGGATCAGTTCCGATTGGTAAAACTCCGGTGAATCCATCGCAACAATACACAACAGCTGCAGCAGGTGATTCTGCACCATATCGCGCAGGGCGCCGCTGCCTTCATAGTAGCCGCCACGTTTTCCTACGCCTACTTCTTCCGCCACGCTGATCTGAACGTGATCGATATATTTTTTATTCCACAGTGGTTCAAACACATAGTTGGCAAAGCGGAAGGCCATGATGTTTTGCACCGCTTCCTTACCCAGGTAGTGATCGATACGGTAGATCTGTTTTTCCGCGAAGCGTTTTGTGAGGAACCTGTTGAGTTTTTTGGCGGTATCGAGGTCGGTGCCGAAAGGCTTTTCCACAACGATGCGGTCCAGGCCATCGCGGTTGCAAATGGTGTGTTTGTATAAGCCTTCGGCAATGATTTCAATAAAGCGCGGCGCTACTGCAAAGTAAAAGATGCGGGAGCCGTTCTGTTTCTGTTTTTTGCCGAATGCATCCAGTTTCCCTTTCAGGCCGGTATAGGTTTCCGTTTTCAGGAAATCGCCCTGGAGATAGAAGATATTCTTAGCAAATCCTTCCCATTCTTTTTCATTTGCTTTCCCGTTGCGGCTAAACTCATTAATCCCTGCCAGCAGGTCGAGTTTAAAGGCAGTTTCGTCTTCCGGCAGGAAATCCACGCAGTAGATGACGAATACGGGCGGAAGATGTTTATCGGTGTACAGATTATAAAGCGCAGGAATCAGTTTTCTTTTAGTCAGATCCCCTTTGGCGCCGAAGATGGTGATGGCGGCGGGGAGTGTTTTTCCAGTTTTCATCTAAGCATCGGTTTATTCGCCTGTAATTTAAGCATCATTCCTGTAATCTTCTCATCCATTTTTGTATCCACATGGATACTATCGCGTGCGGGCCAGTATGGCGGAGCAAACAGCCAGGATACACGTCATCGGCGTAAAGATCAGCTGCTCCCATTTATTGGTGGAGATGAGATTGCCGAGGGTGTTTACAAAAAATAAAAGACACATCAGCCACAGCGCCAGGCTCAACACCTTGCTATTAGCCGGTAGCTTCAAGATCTTCCTTTTCCCCAGCACCACCAGCAGGAAAAATACATTCACCAGTACCGAGATGGCTTCTAACCGGTACATTTCCATGGGCGATTTCAACCGGCCCCCCCATACAATGGAATAAGGTAGAACTTTTGCAATGATCAGCAGGTGAAAAAGGATCAGGAGGGAGAAAATAGTGATCATACTTATCCCCGCTATTTTTGGCATACGGATACTCATAAAGCGATTAACTTGGAGTTAAAGGTAATAATAGCAGCGCTAAATGGGTGGGAAAGAATTTAACCACGACACCTGGCCCAATTAAACATTAAGCTAATAATACATGTTATTAGACACCAGCTGAAAATGTTGGTTTAACAACCAGGCATAGGGGACGCTACATTACTTATCTTCTTTGTTTTTAGTTTTGGTAGAAGCTATCCTTTTAGTCAGCTTATCAAAATCACTCTCAAACTGTCTGTCCTGCATCACCCGGAATTTTTCAAACTCTTGCTCGGCCAGGTGTTTCGCGATCTCATGACTTACACTTCCTGCATCTTTAAGAATATTATACTCGTTAAACTGCAGAAAACCATCCAGCTTAATCACCCAGTCGTTCATGCTCATAACTATCTGACGTTTGGCCTGGTTTTCTGCGTAATCCAGGTACATGACCACGATACGATTAAGCTCGTCAATTTCTTCAGCGCTCAGGTAGTTTTTTGCTATACATACATCTGATTTTAGAATCTTTCCGTCCGGTGCATTTTTCCAGTTAGTGAGCCCCATATTGGGTTTAGCTGAATCAACCCGTTGCCGGACAATCTCCGCAGCAGTTTTTCCTGTGATAGCCCAGTGCAGCTTATTCTGAACAACCTTATAGAATTTCAGAGTCGTGTCTGCCTGGGGATCATAGTCGATGCTGCATTGTGCATAGATATCAGTTATTTTCTGATAAAACCTGCGCTCACTGGCCCGGATCTCCCGGATGCGCTCCAACAGTTCATCAAAATAATCTTTCCCAAACTGCTTCCCCTGCTTCATACGATTATCATCCAGCACAAATCCCTTAATGATATATTCACGTAAAGTTTTAGTGGACCAGATACGGAAACGGGTAGCTTCAATACTATTTACCCGGTAACCAACGGCTATAATGACATCAAGATTAAAAAAGTCAATTTCCCTTGAAACATCACGTGAGCCTTCCTTTTGAACTATCCGGAATTTCCGGATAGTTGCCTCCCTCACCAGTTCGTTACTATCGTATATATTTTTAAGATGCTCATTAACAGTACGAACATCTACCCCAAAGAGTTCTCCCATTTTTTTCTGTGAAAGCCAAAACGTCTCGTGTTCAAAGAATACCTCAATAGTGCCACTCCCTTCCGGAGTGGTGTATAACAATATTTCAAATGTTTCCATGATAACTTATTTTGGAATAGCAGGTCCTTAGCCCGGAACTGAGAACAAAGAAATTATTTGTTCTTGTAGAACATTTCAAATTTAGATATTATTTGTGTCAAATGATATTGCGTTTTTTATCCGTAAATCGATATTATTGAAGCCCCGGAAAGGGCTCCGCCCCTTAGTAAAATAATATTTTTACCCGGGCAACAATGAAATTAAAATATTAATATTGTACCCGATTCAACCATACACCCAAACAACCACATTATTTTCCGCTTTCCTTTCCGGCTCCGTGTCATCGCCTTTTGCAGCATCCGGGTAAGCATTTATCACCGTTATTCAAAAAAATGAACAACGAATTGTCTATGCAAAAAAAGTTACTCGCCGCCGCCCTGCTGATGGGTATTACCACACCACTCGCTGCACAAATAAAAACAGACAGCAGTAAAGTATTTACCCTCGGGGAAGTGGTGGCATATGCCCACCAGGAAGATTCTGCCAGCACCATTTCCATGGAACAGATCCGGCAATTTCACCGGCTCAATGTATCCGCAGCCCTCCATCTCCTGCCGGGCATCAGCCAGTCGAACATGGGCCCCCGGAATGAATCCATGATCTACCTCAGGGGCTTCGACCTGCGGCAAACACCCGTTTTTATGGATGGTATCCCCGTATACGTGCCTTACGACGGGTACGTAGATCTGGCCAGGTTCACTACTTTCCATCTCTCTAAAATAATAGTGGAAAAAGGAGGTGCCTCGGTATTATATGGCCCCAACACAATGGGGGGCGTTATTAACCTCCTCTCCTCCAGGCCGGTACACGCCCTCGACATCAACGCCTCCGCCGGATGGCTTACCGGCGGGCACGAAGAAGCGGTTAACATCGGCAGCCGGATGAAGAAATTTTATCTGCAGGCGGACCTGTCGGGATACCAGCGGGATTATTATAATCTCCCGGATGGTTTTACTGCTACCAAAACAGAAGATGGTGGCAAAAGGAACAACTCCTATAACAACGACTGGCGATACGGCGTGAAGCTGGGCTTTACCCCTAATGAAAAAAATGAACTGGCCATCGGGTTCTCCCACCAGGAAGGCACCAAAGGAACGCCGGTATATACGGGAACGGATACACTGAATTCATTGTATAAAAGCCCCCGCTTCTGGCAGTGGCCCAAATGGAACAAGGAAAGTATCTATTTCCTTTCCAACAGCGCCCTGGGCGCCAAAAGTAACCTGAAAACACGCTTGTACTTCGACCGGTTCATCAACGTGCTGAAAAGCTTTGACGACGCTACCTACACCACGCAGAAAAAGCCCTACGCCTTCACCAGCTACTATAATGATTACACCTTCGGCGGGAATGTGGAATATGGCTATACGTTATCGGCAGCCAACAGTTTAAGAAGCGCAGTACATTTTAAACAGGATGTACACCGCGAGCATAACGAGGGCGAACCGGAAAGAAAAGTAGCCGATAATACTTTCTCCGCCGGTATTACTGATCGTCACACGTTCGATGAGCATTGGGCATTGGAAGGCGGCGCCGCATTTAACTACCGCCAGAGCGTGGAAGCACAGAATTATAACAGCCAAACAAAAACCATTACAGATTTCCCCTCCAACAACAGCCATGCACTGAATGCACAGGCCAAACTGGCGTATGCTTTTGCTGCGGGCCGTGCACTCACTTTTTCCGTGGACCGCATGACGCGCTTTGCCACTATCAAAGACCGCTACTCCTACAGGTTGGGAACGGCTATTCCCAACCCGGATCTGAAGCCGGAAAACACCCTCAATTTCGGGTTGCAATACAACGATACCCGGCTCCGGAACATCAGCCTGGATGGAAGTATTTTCTATAACCGTATCCGGGATGTGATCCAGAATGTTAACAACGTAAGTTACGATACCACCAGGAAGCAATGGCTGTCGCAATCGCAGAATAAAGGCCGTGCAGCGTATTACGGGGCGGAAGCCGCTGTTACCTGGCATATCGCCACCACGTTCACCGCCGGCGCCAATTACACTTATATCAAACGCAAAAACCTGGATAACCCCAAACTGCATTTTACCGATGTGCCTGAACACAAAGCTGCCGCGTGGCTGCAATACAATATTTCACGCGTTGGCTTCCTGTTGAACGGGGAATACAATACAAACCGCTACAGCACCAGCTATGGCACGGTGGCGCCGTCGTTTTTCCTGCTGAATGCCAGTGCCGTCATCAATGTTGTTAGCTGGTTAAAAGTGCAGGGAGGTGTGAATAACATCTTTGATAAAAACTATATGCTCACAGAAGGTTATCCTGAGCAGGGCAGGAACTACTTTGTAAAAGTGTTATTCAATTATTCTTATTTTTAGTAAGATGAAAAAAGGGTGGTGGATGATATTGTTTGGAATGATGGCACTTACTTTCGTAAACGGCAGGATACCGTTTACCGGGGAGCCGTATCCGCTGGAATACCCTGCCAGCTTTGGTAACAGAACCAATATCCCGGCTGATAATCCGCTTACAAAAGAAGGCGTTTACCTGGGGCGGCGGCTGTTTTACGAAAAGATGTTGTCGGCCGGCAATAAAATTTCCTGCGGCGCCTGTCATATGCAGCAACTGGCATTTACCGATGGTAAAGCTTTCAGCACCGGTATCGATGGCGTGCCTACCGACCGCAATGCCATGTCGCTCGCCAACCTCCTCTGGGTAAAAAATTTCTTCTGGGATGGACGGGCGTCCAGCCTGGAGCAGCAGGCCCTTACACCACTCGCCGCACCACATGAAATGGGGCAGTTACCGGAAATCAGCGCGGAGAAGTTACAGCGGTCGAAGGTATATCCCGGTCTTTTCCACGCGGCCTTTGGCACCCAGATTATCAGCGGGGAAGCAATTGTAAAGGCGCTGGCGCAATTTGAAAGAACGCTGATCTCCGCCAATTCACCGTACGACCGTTACCTCAACGGGCAGTACCAACCCGGTAGTGCCGCGCTCAGAGGCATGCAGTTATTCATGACCGCCCCTGCGCCGGAGCGGCAGGTACGTGGCGCCAATTGCGGGCATTGTCACGGCGGACCCAAACTTTATTTAGAAGTGTTTCACAACAATGGGCTGGATAGCATTCCGCGTGATGCGGGCCGCGAAAAACAAACCGGCGTGGCGGCAGACAAAGGCCGGTTCCGGGTTCCCACTCTCCGCAATATTGCGCTCACAGCGCCTTATATGCACGACGGACGATTCCGTACCCTCGAAGAAGTACTGGATCACTACAGCGATCATATCCGCAACAGTGCATCGCTGAGTCCTGTATTAAGAAATACTTCCAATGAAGCAGGCGGCGCTTCCCTGCGGCTCAGCAAACAGGAAAAGAAAGACATCATCGCCTTTTTACAACTGCTCACCGATTCTTCCTTTATCACCAATCCTGCATTCTCCAATCCTTTCAATTAAATGATCATGCTATACAAACTCACGGCCTGTTTACTCATTACCATTTTCGCTGCCACTGCCGCCTTCGCGCAAACTATTTCCGTAGAAGGTGAAGTAACCCACCCGTTAAAGCTGGGTGCTGCCGATATCAGCAAAATGCAAAGAACCGAAGTCACCGCGGCTGACCGCGATGGGAAACCGCATCGTTACTCCGGCGTACCGGTAACAACTATTTTGCAACAAGCAGGCGTAACGCTGGGCGCTCAACTAAAGGGGGAAAATATGTCGAAATACCTGCTCGTGAAATCGGGCGATGGATATGAGGTGTTGTTTTCCCTCGCGGAGCTGGATAGCGCTTTTACGGATCGTGTAATCATCCTGGCCGACCAGGTGGACGGGCAGCCGCTGCCCGATGGCAAAGGACCTTTCAGGATAGTGGTTCCGGGCGAAAAGAAACCGGCACGGTGGATCTGGGAGGTAACGACCATGACCGTACGATTTGCCAAAGACTAAACATCTTATTTACGCTTCTGTAAACCGGCAGTTCTGGTAGCGAGGAATTGCCGGAAGGCGGTATTTAATTCATGAAATAACTTTATGGCCTGTTCTCCTTCCGGTGTAAGCAAGGCGCCACCGCCATTTTTCCCGCCTCTTTCAAATATCACCAGGGGCTTGCCGGTCCGCTTATTCATCTGGTCCACAAAATCCCATGCCTGCCGGTAGGAAATCTTCATTTCCGTAGCCGCCTTTCTCAAAGACCCAAGCTCACTGATCTTCTGCAACAGCTCAATTCTCCCGTAACCGAGAAAAGGGCCTTCCTCGGTTTCAATCCATATACGTCCGTTTGCCATCAGTTTCATGTGGTAAAGATATCCGGCCCGTTTTAATTTTTTACGTGGGGCTTGTAGTAAAATAATATTTTAATTTATATTATATTACACATACACGCAATAGAGATCTTTCAAATGACACAAAACAAGGGCTTAAAGAAAACACTGACTCCCTTTATGTTGTGGGGACTTGGAGTAGGGTACGTTATTTCAGGTATGTATTTTGGTTGGAATCTTGGCCTTGAAAAGGGCGGTACAGGAGGTATGGCCATTGCCACACTTGTGATCATGGTGATGTATGTAACGTTTACTTTCAGCTATGCTGAACTGGCCTGCGCCATCCCCAAAGCAGGAGGAGTTTTTGACTATGCAAACAGGGCAATGGGAAAGAACGTCGGCTTTATTGCCGGGATAGCCCAGGTCATTGAATTTATTTTGGCGCCGCCTGCCATTGCATTCGCCATCGGCGCTTATTTCAACGCTTTTTTCCCGCAGGTACCCATCCTTACCAGCGCCATTGCCATTTATTTCGTCTTTACCGGGCTGAATGTATATGGTGTAAAAGCGGCTGCTTCTTTCGAGGTGATTGTTACCATTTTTGCCGTGGGAGAATTATTGCTTTTCGCCGGTTTGTCGTTTCCGAAATTCCAGGCGGTTCATCTTACCAACAACGCATTGCCCAACGGGTGGGGCGGCGCTTTTGCCGCGATCCCCTTTGCCATCTGGTTTTTCCTGGGTATTGAAGGCATTGCCAACGTAGCCGAAGAAACCAAAAATCCCCAGCGCGATATCAGCAAAGGTTTCGGATGGGCCATCCTTACACTGGCTATTCTCTGTATCCTGATATTTATTTCCGCCACCGGCATCGCCGGATGGGAAGCGATTGTATATAAAAACGGGATAAGCGGGGAAACCTCCGATTCGCCTCTTCCGCTGGCGCTGGCGAAAATCACCGGGAGCAATCACCCGATGTATCACCTGCTCATTACGGTAGGATTGTTCGGGCTGGTGGCTTCCTTTCACGGATTAATCCTCGCCGCCGGGCGCTCCACCTACGAGATGGGCAGGGTGCACAATCTCCCCGCTGCTCTCGGCAAAATTTCACCCCGGTTTCATACGCCCGCCAACGCACTGCTTGGCAACATGGTGATCGGGATACTGGCGCTGCTTTCGGGGAAAACTTCCGAAATCATTATCGTATCCGTTTTCGGCGCGCTCACTTTGTATATCATTTCAATGGTGTCTATTATTATTTTGAGAAGACAGGAGCCTGATCTGCCGCGGCCTTTCCGGGTAGCCTTCTACCCTGCCTTCCCGGTGATTGCACTGGTGATTGCCACCATATCCATTGTTGCGATGCTTATCTTCAACCTCGTACTGGGACTGATCTATTTTTCCCTGCTGGCCGTTTCTTTCTTGTTGTACAAAATTTTCAAACCTGCACACACATGACAACTTCCGAAATATTAACGTACGTAAAAAACCATCCGTCGGGTAAGGTAAAAGTAGCGGTAGCGGACATCGACGGCGTATTGAGAGGGAAATATATTGCAGCAGAAAAATTTGCGTCTGTAACCGAAAGCAGGCTGGGCTTCTGCGATGTTACCTTTGGCTGGGACATGAGCGATGTTGTGTACGACAATGTAAAATATACCGGCTGGCATACCGGTTATCCTGATGCGCAGGTAAAAATTGACCTGGGTACCTTCCGCAAAATTCCCTGGGAAAACGACGTGCCTTTTTTCCTGGGAGATTTTGTACAGGCAGACAATGCACCGGTATACACCTGTCCGCGGCAACTCCTGAAGAAAGTACTCGCAGATGCGGAAAACAGTGGCTTCCTGCCGTATTTCTCACAGGAATTTGAATGGTTTAACTTCACAGAAACACCCGATACGGTCCACCAGAAGCAGTTCCGCGACCTTACGCCCTTATCGCCCGGCATGTTTGGCTATTCCATCCTGCGCAGTGCGTTAAAGAATGAGTATATGAGCAGCCTGTTTGAGCAACTGGTAAAATTTGATATACCGGTAGAAGGATTACATACGGAAACCGGTCCCGGTGTATATGAAGCAGCCATTAAGTATGGTACGGTTTTACAGGCGGCCGACCAGGCCATACTCTTTAAAACCGCGGTAAAAGAGATTGCATACAAACATGGCGTAATGGCCACCTTCATGGCTAAGATCCATGAAAGTTTGCCAGGCTGCAGCGGGCATGTACACCAGAGCCTCTGGGATGCCGGCAGCAAACAGAATTTATTTTACGACGAACACGACGAACATAAAATGAGTGCCGTCATGAAAAGTTACATTGCCGGTCAGCTGCATTGTTTACCTTTTATATTACCCATGATAGCGCCCACTATCAACAGCTATAAACGGCTGGTAGAAGGCGCCTGGGCCCCTACCACGCTCACCTGGGGCATAGATAACAGAACGGTGGCATTACGGGCTTTACCGGGCGATAAAAAAGCCACCCGCCTGGAAACAAGGGTGGTGGGTTCGGATACCAATCCCTACCTCGCACTGGCCGCCTGTTTGGCTGCCGGGTTGTACGGCGTGAAAAATAAAATGGTCCTGGAGAAAAAATTAACCACCGGTAATGGGTACAAAGACACCTCGAATGGTGTATTACCACAGAACCTTCATGTAGCCACCCAACAAATGAAGGAATCGGCCCTCGCAAAAGAACTCTTTGGCGAATCTTTTGTGGAACACTTTACGTTAACCAGGGAATGGGAGTGGCGGCAATATGCCAAAGCAGTGACCGATTGGGAACTTAAAAGATATTTTGAAATCATCTAAGCATCAGCATATGGCATTTCAGTATAATTTTCCTACCACCATCCGTTTTGGCGCAGGCGTAATCAGCGAGCTGCCGGCCTATCTACAGAAAAACGGATTATCACGGCCTATGATCGTTACCGATCCAACGATAGCAGGATTATCATTTTTTAAATCGATCGTGAATGACCTGCAGGCGCATCATATTTCCGTGGAAGTATTCAGCGATATCCACAAGAACCCAGTGAAGAGCGATGTGTATAAAGGCACTGATCTCTGGGATCATACGCAACGCGACAGTATCATCGGTATTGGCGGGGGCGCCGCACTGGATGTGGCACGCGCCATTGTACTGCGGGTGAATCACCGCGAAGATCTTTTTAAATACGACGACCTCATAGGCGGCGATATTTATGTGACCAATGATGTGCCTCATTTTATTACCGTACCTACTACTGCCGGCACCGGCAGCGAAGTAGGCAGAAGCGCCATTATTGCCGACGATGAAACCCATCAGAAAAAAATACTGTTCTCGCCCAAACTGATGGCGAAGATTGTATTTGCAGACCCGGCCCTCACAATGGACCTGCCCCCGTTTATCACCGCCGCCACCGGCATGGACGCTTTGACCCACAACATGGAAGCATTCCTGGCAAAGAATCCACATCCCTTGTGCGATGGCATTGCCCTGGAAGGTATCTATCTCATTAAAAACTCACTGGAAAAAGCCACCAACAAACCGGACATTGAAAGCAGGAGCAATATGCTCATGGCTT
Organism: Chitinophaga ginsengisegetis; assembly: GCF_900168065.1. GTDB lineage: Bacteria > Bacteroidota > Bacteroidia > Chitinophagales > Chitinophagaceae > Chitinophaga > Chitinophaga ginsengisegetis. Next base: position 2,008,516 of record NZ_FUZZ01000001.1, read on the forward strand.
CTATGATGGGCGCCATCGCTTTTCAGAAAGGACTGGGTGTAGTGCATTCCCTTGCGCATCCCCTCTCCTCCCTGCTGGACACGCATCACGGCCTCGCCAATGCGGTAAATATTCCTTATGGCATGCAATTCAATATTGCAGGCTTCGAAGAGAAGTTCCGCCGCATCGCCAGAACCCTGGAGTTAAAAGAAGAAACCGGCGAAGCAGTGGTACAATATCTTTTTGATCTTAATTCAAAAATAAATATCCCGCATCATCTCCGCGATATCGGCGTTACGGATGCACACGTGGAAACACTGGCAGACCTGGCCCTTGCCGATTTTGCCCATCCCAACAACCCGAAACCGGTTACCCGGGAAGATTTCAAACAGTTGTACCTAAACGCGCTATAGACCATGAAGAAAAAGATAGGGATCAGCTACACAGAAGCCAGCTTTATCAATTATGAAAACTGGTTTACACCCGAAGATCTCGGTGATGACCTCGAAGTGGTGATCCTTTCCTTTCTGCGTAATAACGTGGAAGATATTTATACCTGCGATGGCCTGGTGCTTACCGGTGGCGTGGATGTAATTCCTTCGCTGTATGGCGGCGCTGAAAACTATCCGCATCAGCCGCATGAATTTTTGCCCGAAAGGGATGCCTTTGAAAAACGCATCTATGAGTATTCCCAACAGCAACAGCTGCCTGTATTGGGCATCTGCCGCGGGTTACAATACATCAATATTCTCGAAGGCGGAAAAGTATATGAAGACATCGGCGAAGCCGCCAACAAAATTCATAAAAAAGATACCAGCGATAAAATACATGGAGTAAACATCCGGAAAGATTCATTGCTGTACGCCGTTACCGGCCAGGAAAAAGGGCAGGTGAACAGTGCGCATCACCAGGGCATCCATCCGGCTAAGCTGGGGAAGAATATTATGGTGAGCGCCACTTCCGATACCAGCGATGAAATGATTGAGGGTATTGAATTCAAAGATAAAACCGGTAAAGGATTTATGCTTTGCGTGCAATGGCATCCGGAAAGAATGCCGGAGAAAGAAAGCAACCCGCTCTCCCAACAAATCAAAACACAATTTCTTCAAGCAGTTAGAAACCATACGAAATGAGAATCTTTAATCCTGCCACCGCACAAACCCTCGCCGTTCTCAGAGAAGATTCACTGGCAAGAGTAGTTGAGAAAACCGCATTACTCCGGCTGGCATTCGCCCACTGGTCGGCCAAACCACTGGCAGAGCGTATCAAAGTGATTGCCCGGTTCAACCAGCAGCTGGAAAAGAGAGTAGAGAAACTGGCGGGCATACTTACTTCCGAATCAGGAAAACCATTGCAGCAATCGCGCAATGAAATCAACGGCGCCGTAGCCCGGATCAACTGGATGCTGGAAAATGCAGAGAAGTACCTGTCGGACGAATGGGTAACCAATACGGATACACTAAAAGAAAAAATCTCTTACGAACCACTGGGGGTTATCTGCAATATCTCTGCCTGGAACTACCCTTACCTGGTAGGTGTAAACGTTTTTATTCCTGCGCTGCTGGCCGGTAACACCGTATTGTATAAACCGTCGGAATACGCTACCCTCACGGGTATGGAAATAGAGAAACTTTTCTATTACGCCGGCCTTGAACAAAATGCTTTCAAAATAGCCATTGGTGGAAAAGCCACCGGCGAAAACCTGATGGACCTGCGCGTGGATGGTTACTTCTTTACCGGCTCCTATAAAACCGGTAAATACATCTATGAAAAAGTAGCGTCCCGGATGTTGCCCTGTCAACTTGAACTTGGCGGAAAAGATCCGCTTTATGTAACAGACGATATCGAAGATATTGCAGCAGTAGCCGCAGCTACCGCCGATGGCGCCTTTTACAACAACGGCCAGAGCTGCTGCGCCGTAGAACGCATCTACGTACATGAAAAAGTATACGACGAATATGTAGCGGAATTTGTAAAGGCAGTTAAATCCTGGAAACTGGGATTGCCCACAGATGACGGCGTGTACTTTGGCGCCATCACCAGGAAAGAACAACTAAAAGTACTCGAAAACCAGGTGCTGGAAGCGCGTGCAAAAGGCGCCACCCTGAAACTTGGCGGCCATATCATTGTACATGAAGGCAACTTCTTTGAGCCCACCATCCTCACAGATGTGGATCACAACATGAAAATTATGCAGGAAGAAAGCTTTGGTCCGGTGATAGGCATCATGAAAGTAACCAGTGATAAAGAAGCCATCGAACTGATGAACGATACGGAGTACGGGCTCACTGCTTCGGTATACTCCTCCAACGGGGAACGTGCGCAGGAAATCCTCTCACAGGTAAATGCAGGCACCGGCTACTGGAATTGCTGCGACCGGGTTACAGCAGGACTACCGTGGGCAGGCAGGAAACATTCAGGTTTTGGCGCTACGTTATCGCACCAGGGATTGAGGGCGTTTACGAAAACAAAGGCGTGGCAGATGAAAGGATAAGTTTTATATACGTGCTTTTTACGAAAGCGTGATGCAATGTTGAATTGTATCACGCTTTTTATTGGGGCCATAAAGGGGCCAACATACGGGCCACAAAGGAGCCATCCATCCATTGCCCACACCCTCCTCCACTTCATTTTGGCATTTATACCTAATTACCGTAGGTTTGCCTCCGCATTTGGTTCCGCCCCGCGGCGGATTAAAAGGGAATCCGGTGTAAAACCGGAGCTATCCCCGTAGCTGTAATCCTGCATTTATCGTCAGATAAATTGTTTTTCCGGATGAACTCCATACCACTGTCTGCCTGCCCGGCAGATGGGAAGGTCCCGGAAAAGCAGGTAAGCCAGAAGACCTGCCTTTTGTAATTGATCATTCAACGCTTTCGGGTGAAATGCCATGAATGTAGGCCTGCCAGCCATTTATGCGCTGTTATTTTTTTTCGTTTAGCCTTAGGCGTAATGCCGGGAGGATAACCGACATTATGATCATTTTTCCAGGGTTTTTACCCCGGAGAAAAGTGCGTTGTATTTTCTTAACAAAACAATAAATATGAAAAAACAGTTATTATCCTTTCTGTCTGCAGCATTAATGCTGTTTGTTGCTTCCTGTCAAAAAGATGATGCCTTGCAACCCCTCGAACGCCAACGCACCAACGAAGCGGGTACCGGCGGCGTTACGGCATCATTAATCGCCGGTAAATACGGCAATGGGTTCTTTATCGCTAACGAAGGATGGTTTGGGCACGGTACCGGCGACCTGCATTTCTATTCCTACAGCGGTGATAGTCTTGTTACCAACATTTACCACGCAGAAAACCCCACAGGCGCATTGGGCGGCCCTTCCAATACCCTGCAGTATGCCACTGTATTCAACGGTAAAATGTATATCGTTGTAAAAGCCGGCGGACCACTGGTAGTAACAGATGCAGGCAGCCTGGTTGAAACCGGCCGTATCACTACCCTGCCAGGTAATGATGGTCATGCCTTTATTGGTGTGGATGCCACCCGCGGACTGCTGAGTGCAAGCGATGGCGTATATCCCATTACGTTACCTTCCCTTGCAGTAGGCGCTAAAGTAACTGGTGTAGCCGGTTATACCGGTGATATGTTAAAAGCCGGCAGCTATATTTTTGTGTTGTCCCAAACAGATGGTATCGTTGCTTTAAACAGCACTACGTACGCTGTAGTAAAAAAATTCGGCGCAGCTAACCTGGCCTTCGCTGCCGGTAAAGATGGCGGCGTATATGCCACCAACTCCGATTCCCTGATCCGCATAGACCCCGCTACACTGGTGCGCACTGCCGTGAAACTGCCTTTCACAGTACCATCTCCGTGGGGAGCATGGCGCCACGCGGCGATCACTGCCTCTACGACGGAGAATGCTGTTTACATTGTGCGTAACAACGGTTTTGCCGGTGGTACCCAATTGTACCGCTATATCATTGGCAACACCGCATCGCTTGCATCTCCTTTTATCACACTGCCTTCAGGCCAATATTTCTATGGCGCCGGTGCTGCGTATAACAAGGATAAAAATGAACTGGTAATGACTACATTGAATGGCTCTTTCACCGGAGATGTGAACAGGGTCCTGATGTATGACGCTACTACCGCTACATTGAAAAAAACACTCACTTACAACGGATGGTATTTCCCGGCCATGCCTGTGTTTCATGAGTAGAGGATGAAATAAAGAGAGGGTGCCTCAAAATTTTTACGGGACAGAACATCTATGTGGGGCTTAGATGTCCACTTTAAAAGCCGGATGGTGAGACACCCTCTCTTTTTTGCTTCCCAATTATTCATCCATTAATTCCCTTTCTATCTATAAGTCTAATTTACCGCCATACTCAATCGAAATCTTCCTGCCTTAACCCTTCCGATGTAATTTTAGACTTGAACCTGGCAGCCCTGCTATTACAGACATTTTAAATTCCGAATTGTGTTTTTATATTGTTCATAAAAGTTTCATCCTTTTTGTCTTTTCGACAAAAGCATTCTGGCGTCTTGTCCAATAACGTACCTCAGTTGATTTTTGCCGTCAGTTGAGGTTTCAAAAATAAACTGTGCAACTGCATCAGCAGATAGGGCGCTTTGGGTGATAAAGCGTTCCTAAAGGAAATGCCATTCTACCCCCGCCGATTAAATATTGATGATAAGTCCTTCTTGTTTTTGCGGAATTCTCATGGTTGCAATTACATTCCAACCTTTGGAGCAAATAATATCGCTGTTGCTCCGCCAAGTCCTGTAGATGATCCTGTGATAAAATAGTTTATTCATAAAATGATTTAATTAATAAAGATAAGTGTATGCTTTCCGAAACTCCTTCTGGTTATCTAACCAGAAGTTAATCTTTAAATCCAATGGCTGTAACGCTATGCGATTTAAGCTATTTGGCACTTAAATAAACCAATACAAAATGTGATACTCACATTTAGTTAAATGACTGACGGAATTCAAGCGGTGTAATGTTCGTTTGTTTCTTAAAAAGCTTACTAAAAGACTGCGGATATTCAAAACCCAATTCATAAGCAATTTCACTGACCGTCATATTGGTAGAGGTTAGGATATGTTTGGCTTTTTCAATTAGTTTATCATGGATATGCTGTTGTGTGCTTTGACCCGTAAGGCTTCTAAGCATATCACTTAGATAATTAGCAGACATATTCAGTTCGGTGGAAAAATACTGGACAGAAGGTATTCCTTTTAAGGAAAGATTATTTCCCTCAAAATAATCATTCATTAACTTTTCAAAGTTGATAAGCAATTCACTGTTTGCTGTTTTCCTTGTTATAAACTGCCGATTGTAGAACCGGTTACAATAATTCAGCAGCAACTCAATTTGTGAGATAAGTATATCTTGACTATAAACGTCTATCCTCGAACTATATTCTTTTCGGATAGTGTCCATTACTTCTTCAACAATTGTTGCTTCCTTGTCGGAGAGGTGAAGAGCTTCATGTACAGCATAAGAAAAAAAGCCAAACTGAGTAATCTTTGCGGCCAAAGAATAAGCCCTTATAAAATCCGGGTGTATCAGCATTGTCCAACCTTGTAAGTTCACGTTGTCTGAGAGTTCAGAAACAATGACTTGATTGGGTCCGTGGAAAACCATTGCACCTTCCTGAAAATCATAGTAATGCTGTCCATACCTCATCGTACCAGTATAATTTATTTTCCTGCTGATGGTATAGAAATCATAGGTTTTGCTTCTTAACTTCTCCTCAGAGTAATTCTTAATATTTTCATGGTTAATCAAACTAATTAAAGGGTGCTGTGGCTTTTCCACACCTAATAAGTCATGATATTCTGATATTGATTTGATATGGTAAGGCCTCTCTGTTTTCATATTGATTGGATATTTGCAGAATACAATATTATTCCAGTTAATTTATTTCTAAATCTGTAGATAATGATATCTTTTTAAAGACCTCAAACTCTTTCAAATCTCGTGCTCTTTTATCCATGATCATTTTAAAGCTGTCAGGTCCCAGTATTAAATGAACCGGAGGATTTTCCATATTGACCAGATTTACCAGTTCTGCAACCAGTTTTTCTGGATCACCGGGCTGCTTTCCAGCTCTTTCTGCGTAACTTTGATATGTACTTGCACTTTCATAGTCAATAATAGGATTCCTTGCATAATTCAAAGAACCTTCATCTAAAAAATTAGTCCTGAAAGACCCCGGTAATACCACTGTAGGCTTCACGTTAAGATGTTTCGCTTCTAAAGCCAATGCCTCTGTGAGGCCAACCATTGCAAATTTTGATGCTACGTAACTACCGATATTCGGCCCAGCGCAATACCCGGCAGCTGAGGCTACATTTATTATTCGCCCGGAACGCTGTTTTCTGAATTGTGCCATCGAAGCCCTAATCACATTTACCGTTCCGAACAAATTTACATCTAAAGCTTTTCTGAATTCTTCATCTGTTAATTCTTCCAAACTGCCAATAAATGAAAATCCCGCATTATTAACAGCAACATCCAGCCCTCCAAAATATTGGATTGTTTGATTAATTGCCTCTTTAACATCCTCGCTATTTGTGATATCCAATCCAAGTGGTAAAAAATGGTCACTTTCTATGCCAATATTTGACTTTAGTAAATTTGAATCTCTTGATGTTGCTGCAACCTTGTTACCTTTCTCCAATAATAATTTTGTGAGTAACAAGCCCATCCCTTTTGAAGCCCCCGTCACAAACCAGATTTTTCGATTGTCCATATTTACCTATTAATTTCATTAAATGAATTCTATCAGATTAAGATTTAATACTATACAGCAGGATTGCATTATTTTAGCAATCCTACTGTACGCACTCAATGCTTCTTGAAAAACTCATCAACCTTATCCATTGCAGGGTCAAGAAATTTGTCAATATCATACAAATCCATGTGTGATGCCCCTTCTATGACCACCCATTCCTTTTCTCCCGCCGCCATTTCATATACCTCTCTGTCCATGTCATGTGTAAATGCTTCGCTTCCCGCAATAACCAAAAATGGCGTAGTAAAATACTTTGCCTGGTTCATAAATACCCTTGCCGGATCAACAGGCAAACCTACAGTGGGATAATTAGGAGAATAGTTAGGGCACTTATCTTGCCCGGCTCTAAGGAAATAATACCCATATGCGTCTTTCATCGCTCTTGACGCACTATCAGGTGGGGGCAAAGGCATTCCACCAAAAATAGGTGCGGTTTCATATTCTCCGGTTTCATAATATTTCTGCTTAGCTTCTGCCGCTGTCTGCAGCATTTTGTCAAGAAGATCTTTCTGATAAGCCCCAAATAAACTGGCAGCTGCATCAAAATTACCAACCAATGTTGCTACTGCTTTTATCCGGGCATCTCCAATAGCTACATTACAGATATAAGGAGCACCAGCGCAAGCCCCAAGACCATAAAATCTGCCTCTGTCAACAAATTTCAGTGTTCTTAAAAAGCTTATTGCATCAGTGGTATTGGGAATCATATTATGCATGGATTCATAGTTTCTGATTTCTCCCTCACTATCGCCAAAGTTTTTCGGATCGAACACTAAGAAAGCATAACCTTTTGCTGAAAGCTTATTACCATATGTTGCTCCGGTTTGTTCCTTCACTTGTGTACCCACACGGGTATAAATAACTGTAGGGTACTTTTTTTGGCTGTCAAATCCTGCTGGTAAGTATAAATCTCCAGCTAATTTATAACCCTGGCTCATAAAATAAACCCTGTTCTTTCCTTCTCTTAACTGCTGATAATCTACAGTTATTACTTCTTGATTTTTCATTTTATTATTTTTTTAATTATTATTTAGGTTGCTTTGAGAAAATCCAATTGTGTAAATGCACATCATAATGCTTACTGTAAAAAACAGTTTGTTTTATCTTCATTGACAGGAAGAAATTCCCGTCTTTTCTTACATTCATTCATATAAATAATCTCCTTCATTTAAGCACCCAATTATCATACATGTTCCCCTCATAAGACTTAATAATTTCGCTTTTAAATTATAAACCAAAGTTGAGGAATATCAAGAAGCTGACTGTATCCAAATCTCTTAGGGTTGTGTTCAAATACAGGGTTTTATTCAAATCCGGTTGAGAGGCTCAACTCTTTCAATTGTTCCAGTTTTTCAAGTTGAGATTTGTAATAATTTACAGCTCTTTCGTAGGCATCTCCTCCCATCAACAAATGTAAAGGGGCATTCTCCTTTCCCGCGGAATTAATTAAAATCTTTACCAATTTATCGGGATCGCCTGGCTGCTGTCCGTTATATTGGTTCATTGCATCAACCAGATGTTGTGTGCCGTATGCTTCAATTTTATTTTGAGCTACCGGAAATGCTCCTAAAAAGTTTGTCCTGAAAAGTCCCGGTGAAACAATGGTTACTTTTACATTAAAAGGTTTTGCTTCCAATGCCAATGCTTCGGAGAATCCTATAACAGCTGATTTTACAGCATTATAACTACCTGCACACGCATCAGCAGAATATCCGGCAGATGAAGCAAAATTGAAAAAATGTCCACTTTCCTGCCTGCGGAAATAAGGCATTACATTCCTGATTACATTTTGAAATGCAAATACATTTACATTTACAGATTGACGAAATTCTTTATCGGATACTTCTTCCAAAGCCCCCAAAAGCATATAGCCTGCGTTGTTTACCGCAACATCGATTTTACCGAATTTGGCAACCGTTTGTTCAATCGCTCTTTTGACATCATCATCGCTGGTAATATCAACTGTAAGTGCTAGTAAACCAGTACTTTGTCCTAGTTTTTCCTCGATTTGTGTCTTATCTCTCGAAGTTGCAGCAACTTTATACCCTGCGTCTAATAATTGCTTTACTAGTGCTAAGCCAAAACCATTTGAAGCTCCGGTTATAAACCAAACCTGTTCTTTTTGATTATTCATTTTAATATAATTTTTATTGCTACTTATGTTATTTGAAAGTTGCCACCACGTTATCTCCTTTTTTCAGAACAGCTTCTGTTATGCTTCTGCCCAACCCTCGTGAACTTCCTGTAATAAACCAGGTCTTTCTCATCTATGATTAGTTTTTAATTGTGCGTGTCAAAATTATCGACAAAAAGATATACTTTTGATACCTGTATACAAAAGGATACTTAAATGAGTAAAAAAGAAGAATTGAATTTTGAGGATAAAATCAAATTCGTACAAGACACACAATATGTAATCGGTGGTAAATGGAAACTGCCTATTATTATTTCTGTTTATCACGGAAATAAAAGATTTAATGAAATCCTTTCATCGATTCCTAGAATAACAAATCGTGTGCTATCGAAAGAATTGAGACACCTAGAAGAAAATGAACTGATTTCAAGAAAAGTTTACGACGATTATCCGACGAGAATAGAATATACGCTTACTGATTATTGTCACAGCGTCGCTGAAGTGTTAACATCTATGGAGAAATGGGGCAAGCAGCATAGAGAGAGGATTAAAAAGAATATGCCTGCTTCAATGCATAGGACTGGGATTTAATACAATAGCCCATTAATCCAGGTATTACCCTCTTTCTAAAAATCCAGCGGCAATACCATATTCATTACAACAGGTTCCAGCTTCTCAAGCGATTTCCGCAAATCTGCTTCCATCTTTTCTTTCTCCGTGAGCCGGAATAAAGATTGCCGTATAAAATTTTTAGGAAGATAATAATCTATCGTCAACCGGCTTCTCCGGTCTGTTATCTTTTCAACCGTATAGTAGAAAGCGTTATGCCGCTTCTCATCTGTTTCACTGAACAACGCCTTTTGTTCGGGATCGTACGAGAAACTGCTGGTGTACATGATCACCTCTTTACCGTTATCCATCACATGGCGGTGGCGACTACCTATACCAGGCAGAAAATGTTCTACCTCATCTATTGCGCTCACACCTGTTTGCCACAGGTGCCTGAACTCAAAATGCACCACAGTATAAATAAGCGTTTTGATATCCGTGTCAAACTCCTTCGACACAGAAATCATTTTCGTTTTGTTACTAAGCTCTATCTGTGGATCAGGATCAGGCGGCAACCCATTGCGCAGTTCACTTAAATGAGTGTAATGGAAAGGAATAGCGCCTGTTTCTGTTTGTTTGGTGCTGGCATCCCATGTCATCCATTGCGCCAGTCCTTCCGGTGGTTCATCCTGCAGCAGGTTGTCTGTTACCAGCCAGTATTCATGTTGTTCAATATCATTTTTCAGCAGCTGGTGCGCTACAATCACATCTTTCCCTATCAGCTTACTGAAATTTTTCACCTGGTAGGTGGTGAACTCGCCATAGTGGGTAATTACCTTCAGGGTGAGGTCAATAGCGGATACACATGCTTTGCACTGGCAAATTTTACGGTGGTTGTAGTTGACAAGGTACCGGTGAAATTCACAGAACATTTTTTCCACCTGCTTATACAGTACTTCCAGCTCCGGCGGGGATCCAAACTTATAGAACAGGATGGCGTCACCTTCAACTTCAGACACTTCCAGGCCCGACTGATTAGCGTTTATCAGCAGTTCCAATAATTGCTGGATAATATGGCGGCTGTGCTCAATCTCTATTTCATTCACAAAACGGGTAAAGCCACTTATATCCGGAATAAAAAGCAGCCCTTTATTTTCCATTTTTTTTATTAAAGTTAGAGATAAAATGGCACATGACCGCTCTTCCTTTATTTCTTTTCTAACCGGAAGATCATGGCATCTGCCGCATCTGCAGTTATATGGATCTTCCCTTTCTCCGTAGATGTTTTACCGGAAAATAATTCTTTACAGAGATATTCCCCGCTGCCGAGTCCAAGCTTGCTAAAATCAGCTTCAAAGGTAGTGGGGCGCTTGTTATAGTTCACCACGGCCAGGTAGGTAAAGCGGCCGTTGTTGTGTACAAACAAGCTGGACGGCGTATCACCGGTATGATGATCTACCGGAACAAAACCATTTGGCAACTGTGCCGCTTCCAGCACATCGTGGTTTTGCAGCAGTTGCTGCGCTACGCCGGAAGCACTGCTGTACGCGGAGTAGTCGTCGCCGGTAATAACAGTGCCGGTAACGATGGCAGAGGCAAGACGGGCCCTGTTTTCACCGGGAGCGGCGCCTGCAAACACTACGTGATCTGCATCGGTAAAATCGTACACTTTATTTTGCCACCATCCCAAACTGGTAGCGTTGAGGGTATAGGCTGTTTCGTCAATATTTTTGAAAGCATCGCAGGCAATACGGCGCATATGCACATACCTGCCGGTGGCCATACCGGGCGAAATGGCGGCGTATACCAGCATCTTGCCATCCAACTGATCTACGAGGAATTCCATGCCCTTCCTGAATGCCTGCATGCCCGTATGCACGGAAGGATCATAATACGCATCTGCTTCTATGGCTGCATGCCCGATAAAGTCAATCTTAATCATTTCAAAGCCGGTTTCCTTGAACCGTTTAATGAGATAGGCGATGCGCTCGCGGGTAGCAGGATGGGTAGGGTCCATTGCGCGGGCGCCGTCAAAATCGTGGTATTGCCCGTTTATTTTTGTCCAGGTTTCTTCATAATTGTAGTGGCTTCCTTCTACCACGCGGGAGGATTTGGACCAGTCTACAAACGGCGCCCAGTAAATGCCGGGCTTACATCCCCGTTGTTTGCAATACACCACAAATTCTTTCAGCTGGCTGAAATCGCCTGTCATGCCGCCTTTGGTCATGTTATCCCAATAGGAGTCGAGGTCAATGTAAATGCTGCCGTCTTTACCACGGAACGTTTTACAGGAGTCTGCAAAAAAATCGACAACCTGTTTGGCTTTAGCCAGGTTTAATTTCGTTTGCATGCTTCCCCAGCTGTTCCAGCCCAACGGCTTTGCCGCGGTCCATTCAAAAATATAGCGGGGTTCGGCGAGGCGGTTAGCGCTGCCATATTGCTCCATGCCTTTGCGCCAGTTGGCGGCGGGCAGCACCAGGATCTTCGGGGAGCTGCACAGCGTATCGCCCTGCGTAACGATGCCGTGGGGTATTTTATCGCGGGTAACAAGACTGTCAGTCCACCCGGCCACCACAGAAACGTGTGAATTTTCCACCTTTACCCCTGTTTTCCAGTTGCTGTGTTCTACCGAGCCGAGTATGAGCCCGGCGTTGGTGATACTGTCGTACAACGCGGTTACTTCTGAACTGGTGAATGCCGGGCCTTGCTGGTCCGCTACACGATACCTGATCCAGGCATCATTGTCAAAGGGCACCACTACCCCGCTGGTATACATCGCGGCTTCTCCTGTTAAAGGGCTCATCGCCCGGGAGCGCGCGCCCTTTCCCTGCAGGATTACAGCTGTATAAAAACCATCTTTCCCTTTATACACATAAAATACCTGCTGTTTTTTTATGCCGTTACCGGCAGAAGTAATCACATACCGGGTACCTTCTCCCATCCGGTCTTTTATGCGTGCACTGGCAAAAGTACGGGTAGCAGTGAGGGTATCAGGCCGGTGGGCATCTTCATAAAAAGCAAATGCATTCCGGATCACTTCTTTATTTCCGGTCCAAACGGAGTAAGTGCCTTTGCGCAAATCGTAGGCGATATAATTGTTTTTCCCGAAAGGAATATGTTTCACATGAGTGGCCTCCTGCGCGTGTAATGGCGTTAACAGGCAAAGCATTCCCGTAACAGATAAAAAGTATCTGCACCAGATCAGAGCGTTATTCATTTTGCAAGTCCTAGTGGTGAAAAGATCATAAATAGCAACACCATTAATATCAATAAGGCAGCGCTGTACCAGTGCCGGTTTTTCCAGGGCTCCACGGATACTACCGGGATTACTGCCGGCTGATAAGGTACTGCCATTGGTTTTATTTTGCCGATGATCAGCATCAGCACCGCCGTTACCACAAAGGTGATCGCCAGCAGATGCAGGTAATGGATACCGGTATCAAATACCCATTGCAGTAATACGTTTACGGCCAGGAAAAATACCAGTCCCGCTTTGGCCGCCACCGGCGGAACGTGGCGGGTGGCCATTCCCACCACCATGATGGTAAAAATGGGAAGACTGAAAAACCCTGCCAGCATCTGGATATAATTATAAAAGCCGCCTTTGAACAACATGATAAATGGCGCAATGATAATACCCGACAACAATACCAACACCTGGAAAATACGGGTTCTGCTGATCAGTTCTTTATCCGTTACACTGCCTTTGCGGGCTATCATGAAAGGCTTATATAAATTCATGGTGAACAACGTACCTACACTGTTCAGCCCCGCATTAAAAGTGCTGAGTGCCGCACCAAAAACAATGGCCGCAATTAAACCGGTGTATACCGGCGGCAACACATCTGCTGCCATCCTGGGAAATACTTCCGCCGTTGCCTGCGGATGGATGTACAGGTGTACGGCAATGAGGCCGGGGATATTGAGCATGAGCGGCGACAATAACTTACACAAACACGCCAGCGCAATCCCTTTCTGGCTTTGCTCCAGGTTCACGGAGCCCAGCGCCTGCTGTACAATAAACTGTTCCATGCCCCAGTAGTAAATATTCACCAGCAACATACCAGTAAAAATAGTGCTGAAAGGAACCGCGTCGTGTGCCGAGCCGATGGCATTTAAATGATCGGTATGGCTTCCGAGTACAGTCAGCAAACCGGTTTCCGCATCGCCATGCCCCAGGTATTTAAACCCGAAATAAGGCAGCAGCAATCCACCGATGATCATACCACCGCCCAGCAATGTGTCGGAGATGCTGATCACTTTTAAACCGCCCAATACATTATAGAAAAAGCCCGTGATACCTATCAGGCAGGCCAGCATCCAGATGGTGGACCAATAGCTGATATGCAGCAGCTCATTCAGGTGAAAGATACCGTTAAAGGCCACTGCCCCGCCATACAATACGGCTGGGATCAGGTTTACAAGATAGCTGAGCAGGAAAATAACGGATACTATTTTCTTGGTGCCGCTATCATACCGTACTTCCAGGAAATCGGGTGTGGTAACGGCCCCGATCCGCAGATAGATAGGCATCAGGAATTCGCCTACCAGCAACATCGCAAATACAGAGGTAACACCCCACGACATAATAGACATGTTATTGATGAAAACAGATTCGTTTTCACCGATAAACTGGTTGGCGCTGATGTTGGTCATGATGAGCGCACCACCTATTACCAGCCAGTTTAAACTACGGCTGCCAAGAAATACGTCGGCGGCGGTTTTCAACTGGTGCCTTCTTGTAATGTACCACGACAATACCGTCATGAGTACCACGAAAAAAGCAAAGCTTATAATAGTAGAAAGTGGCATTAATAATTACAGTTACAAAGATTTTCTTCTTATCAGCACGGTAGGCAGTACTTCCTGGATCTTCTCCCGGTTCAGTACAAAAACTGCTGCCTTCTCCGCCATCAGTTTAAAGTCCGTGGAATAAGTGGTGATACCATTACAGATAATTTCCTTTACCACATCATCATTGTGAGATAAAATGCCCACATCCTTTCCAAGCGTCATTTTCTTTCCCACACAATCTTTCAGAATGGCCCACAACTCCGTATTATTGATGGTGTAATATACTTTTCCTTTTGCCACCGTGCCGGGTACATATTCCGTTTTAATAATACCATTGATCTGATGGTCTTTTATAAAACGTTTGAATGCCTTCAGTATTTCTATCGGCGTATCGGTAGATGGCCGGTAATAAAAAATCATTTCATCAAACTGCCTGATGGTATCCGTTAACGCGGTGAATGCCCGGTAGGAAGATTCCCCGAACTCCTGCACAATGTAAGAACAATCTGCCTGTAACGGCTCGTACCGGTCAATCATCAGGAACTTATCCATCGGCAGCCCCCGCAGGATCTCCGCCGTTTTGGGATGAGGGATAGGCGCTACCACATACATCCCGTAGCGGCCCTTTACGGAAGCCACAATGCTTTCAAATACCTCGATGTTGTTATGATGAAAGAAAACATCCAGCTGGATGTTTTCACCAAGATTTGCCCGGAAGGTTTTATAAAATGTTTCCTGGAAAGTATCAAACGCAAATAACAGCAACGCCACTTTCAGCTGCTGCCCGGTATCGTCGCTGCTCACAAAAAATCCTTTCCTGTTTTGCGACGCCACAATCCCTCTTTCCACCAGTTCCTTATAACCTTTGGCAATCGTTTCCCTCGCAAATCCAAGCTCCCCGATCAGGTTATTCACAGAAGGCAATGAGTCGCCTCTCGACAACAACTTTGAGTTGATGGCATTGATGATGCCCTGAACAAATTGTTCATGTTTAGAAAGACCCGGAATGCCGTCCAGTTCATGTATCTGTTCGTATACGTCCTGCATGTAAGGAAAAATTGATCTGGAATTAACTGTACTACACTATCCTACTAAGCTATTGCGTTTTTTCTACACTTACAACTTTTTGCAGTGAATAATGCGTTTCAGGCAGCGATTGTAACTTCCTGGCAGCCCATTCGGGTGTAATGTCCCGCTGCGGACTGGCCAGCAGCTCATACCCTACCATAAACTTTTTCACGGATGCAGAACGCAACAGCGGCGGATAGAAATGCATATGCCAGTGCCATTCCGGATGATCGCCCGAATTCACAGGCGCCTGGTGCATACCGGCGGAGTAAGGGAATGATGTTTCAAAAAGATTATCATATTTTATGGTTAGTCTTTTTAAAATATCCGCCAGCGCGTGTTGCTCTGCTTCATTAAAATGCAGCAGGTCCGGTACATGCCGCTTGCTGATGATCATGGTTTCAAATGGCCAAACCGCCCAGAAGGGCACCAATGCCACGAAGTGATCATTCTCACAAACAATCCTTTCCTGCTTTTCCAGCTCCAAAGCTACATAGCTTTGCAGCAGGCTTTTACCGGTAGCTTCATAATATTTTTTCTGGTGAGATGTTTCCTTGATCAACTCCGCCGGTAAATCGCTGGTTGCCCAGATCTGCCCATGTGGATGAGGATTGCTGCACCCCATAATGTCGCCTTTGTTTTCAAAGATCTGGATATACTTTATATCCGTATCGGCAGCAAGCTGGCGGAATTCTTCCTGCCACAACGTAATCACTTTCCGGATGTCTGCTACCTCCAGCAGCGGCAGCGTAAGATCATGCCGCGGAGAAAAACAGATCACGCGGCAGGTACCCTTCACGGCCCGTGCATGTAATAAGCAGTCGGTCACTTCAACGCCTGCTGGTGTATCTGCCATCAGTGCGCCGAAATCATTGGTAAATGCAAAAGGCTCTGTATAAGCAGGGTTCTGATCCCCTCCCATCCTGCTGTTGCCCGGGCATAAATAACAGGAGGCATCGTACTCCGGCAGCGGATCTTTATTTACTTTCTCTACTTTGCCCTGCCACGGCCTTTTGGTACGGTGCGGCGATACTAATACCCACTCGCCCGTTAAGATATTTAACCGCTGGTGGGGGTGCTCTTCTAACTGGAATTTGTTCATAGATAATCAGGATACTTCGTTAATCCGGATAACCACGCTGGTTCTTTTAACATGCAGCTGTGGATTAAATCCGATGTTCATTAAAAATTCGCCGGTAAATATAGTGTTATCCGGGATAACTGTATCTTCTCCGGGATAAAGATTAATTTCTTTCAGGCGGTATTTCTTTGCAGGGTCCAGGCCCTTTAACCGGATGGGAAATTTGCTGCCTTCGCCATAACGGTAATTTACCAGGTAGTTAAACAATACGCCGGTGGCTTTCTTTTCATCGAGATACATTACGGCGGCTACGCTGCCCTCGTGCGGATTTGCCAGCCGGTATTGGTCGCCGTGCCAGATCACATCTTTCAAAGCATTATAATTATTAATCGCCTCCTTGCAGAAAGCGAGATCTTTCTCTTTTAAATCCTTTACTACAATATCAAAACCCAGCTTGCCCATCATAGCTACATCCACCC
This sequence comes from Chitinophaga ginsengisegetis, assembly GCF_900168065.1. Classification (GTDB taxonomy): domain Bacteria; phylum Bacteroidota; class Bacteroidia; order Chitinophagales; family Chitinophagaceae; genus Chitinophaga; species Chitinophaga ginsengisegetis. The sequence continues at coordinate 2,025,361 of NZ_FUZZ01000001.1, forward strand.
TGAATTTGATGGGTTGCTTACCCCAGTCGGTTACGTGGTTGGCGCTGGCAATGGCCGGATAGAAGTAAGAATTTTCCCACTGGATATAGATGCGCTCCAAAGGATCGGTGTTATCGCTGGGCCAGTACTCCGTAAAATATTGTAACGCGGCATAGTCCACACGGCCGCCGCCACCGGAGCAAAGCATCATGGGCACATTGGGATATTTAGCGCGTACCCTGGCCAGTACTTTATACAAGCCCCGCACATATTCCACATAGAACTGCGACTGCTGCTGCTTTTGGTAAGCGGACCATGCGTTGTAAATAACAGCGTTGCAATCCCATTTGATATAAGATAATTTGGGCGCTTTTATAAACAGCGAATCCACCACCCGGAACACAAAATCCTGTACCTGCGGATTACTCAAATCCAGCACCAGCTGGTTACGGAAATAATGTTCTTCGCGGCCGGGTTGTCTTAACACCCAATCCGGATGTTTTGTGTTCAGCTCACTCTTTGGATTCACCATTTCGGGTTCTATCCAGATCCCAAATTTCACCCCATTAAGTTGCGCCATGCTATCCAGCGCAGCAATACCGTTAGGCAGTTTTTTGCGGTTCTCCTGCCAGTCGCCCAACCCGGCGTGATCGCTGTTGCGCGGAAATTTATTACCAAACCAGCCGTCGTCCAGCAGGAAGAGATCCACGCCGAGGTCTTTGGTATCTTTTAATAAGCTTTTCAGTGCGGATTCATCGAAGTTGAAATTAGTGGCTTCCCAGTTATTTAATAGTGTGAGCCGCTCTCCTTTTCCGTCCAGTAATTTATAGTTCCTCGCCCAGCTTTGTAGCTTACGGCTGGCATCTCCTTTTCCTTTTGTGGAGAAGGTATACAGGAAAGGCGGTGTTTCAAAAGCGGTATTTGTTTTTAATACATAGGGAGATGCATAGTTATTGATTCCAGCTATGATACGTAAGTTATCCAGGTTGTCGAGTTCAAGATCGATCCTGAAATTTCCGCTCCACTCCAGGGACCCGTATAACACACTGCCCTCGTCTTCTGTAGCCGGTTTATCCAGCGACACCATGAATACCGGTGGCTGGAATAAATTGGCGCGGGTACCCAGTTTTGAATCCAGTGTTTTAATGCCGTGTGTAAGCGGTGTTTCCTCCGGCTGCATTTCCTTTGCCCAGTCGCCATGATACTGCCGGAGGTAGTAACGCGGCGCTTTGAGATAAAGATTGGCGGAAGCAAATTTCTGCAGGGTTACATTTCCTTTTTCCTGGTGCCTGATTACGGACCATTGTTCTATTACATCTTCAGCTTTATACACTTTGTAATACAACGTTACTTCAAAGGGATACACGGGGTCTTTCAGCAGGATACTAATCTCCTCTACATCTGCTCCGCGGGGAGTTACTTTATGACTTACATAACGCAGGTCCAGTGCATTATTGCCATCGGCATGCGTTACCGCGATGGCGGGTTCCACCAGGTTTTTTGTACCGGCAGCGGTATAGGCAGCATTGGATACGGTTGAATAATCTTCGGTTTGTTTGTACGCCATTGGTACCTGCTGGTACTCTGCGGCATTGGATAGTTTGGTACCAAAGTAGATGGTGGACAATTGTCCCTTTGCATCTACCTGTAATACCACGGCATTATTTTTTGATTCCACAGGGATTGTAAATGGCCTGGCATCCTGTGCGAAGGCTTGTCCGCAGCAGCACATCGCCAATAACCAGATGCCCTGTTTCAAGTGGATGAATCGTATCATGAAAAAAATCTTTTTAAACTTATAGCTACAGGTATTTATGAGCAATACGGATAACGGTATGCCCGCTATCCGTATCATTTTAAGGAGTATATCAGTACCCCGCATTCTGACGGAGTTTTCTTCCGGATGAATTAATTTCCGACTGCGGAATGGGCACCCAGTAATTTTTTGCTTTATCAAATTTGCGGTTGTCCAGTGCAATAATTCTTGTGTATACGATGGCGCCATTGGGTTGTTTGGATGGCAATATGCCGTAACCGGGAACGTTTTCTGTTACCTCTGCAATCTTCCACCGGCGTACATCGAAATAGCGGTGTTCTTCAAAGGCCAGTTCAATGCGGCGTTCGTTGCGGATGCGGCTCCGCATACTGTCGGCCGACAATCCTTTGGGTAGTTCAGGCATGCCTGCTCTTGCGCGGATATCATTCACCGCTTTATACACCGTGTTATCCGGGCCTACAGCTTCGTTCTGCGCTTCCGCGTAGTTCAGCAGCACTTCCGCATACCTTAAATATTTCCAGGGCTGGTAAGCTGTCTGGTTCGGGTTTTCAACCGGGTTGGCTTCGTTGATATATTTTCTTACGTAGTAGCCGGTAGGACTGGTATTCCAGTTACCATTGCCATCTTTACTGTCTTTACCGCCGGGACGGAATGTTTCCACGTTGCGGGTTCTGTAAGGAGCGCCGTTATAGAGAATGCTCGCATAAAAACGTGGATCCCTGTTCTGGTAAGGATTTGCTTTTTCTGCAGGATTGTTCCAGTCGAAACGGGAGCCATCGGCCATTTCATAATCGTCTACAAGATTCTGCATTGGCGTATTTCCGCCCCATCCGCCATAACCATTGGGACCGTTTACCAGTTCCAGGTTGGTGTGTTCGTTGGTAGGAGAATATACCCGTTCAAAAATATCTTCACTGGTACCACTGATGGTGAATAAAGTTTTGTAGTTGTTATACAGCGTAAACTTGTTCAGCGCTATTACATCGGAAGCGGCAGCAGCGGCAGCAGCCCATTTTGTTTTATCGTTGGTGCCATTGGTGTACAAAGGGCTGGCAGCGTATAACAACAGGCGCGCTTTCAATGCCAGTGCGGCGGCGTAGGAGCCGCGGCCAGTGGGATAACTTTTATCCTTCATCATAGTAGCGGCAGTATTCAGTTCATTCACTGCATACTGAATACATTCCTGCACCGGTTTACGGATAAAAAGCGAATCGAAGTTGGTATCATCCAGGTTGTATACGCGGTCGCCGGCCAAAGGCACATCACCGAAGTTGCGGATCAGGTCCTGGTAGCGGTAAGCGCGGATAAAGTGGAGTTCTCCTTTCAGCCGTTCTTTTCCATAATCGCTCATTGGAACTTTGTCGATGTTGGCTAACGCGTAATTCACCTCGCGGATGCTGCGATAGCTCCTGATCCAGGTATCGCTCATCCAGCCGGTTCTGTCCGGCGTGAGGGCGCCCTGTTGCACAAACCAGGTATTGTTGTCCCATACTACCACGGATTCGTCTGTTACAGAGCTCATCCAGGCATCTTCAAAAGCGCGGCCAAAGCCGGGTTTTCCACCATCGTTACTACCGCCCACACCGATATATCTTCCTGTAACATAGGCTTCCGCCAGCGAGGAATCGCCCCACACGGCAGCATCGGTGATGATGCTGGTTGGTGCGGTGTCAAGAAAATCTTTCTTACATGCTCCCAGTGCGGCCAGGCCGGCTGCTACCAGGATCAGTGATATATTTTTAGTCTTCATTTCTTTGCAATTGAAATAGTAAATGATTTGTTTCCCCTCTTAAAAATTCACATTCACGCCTACGTTAAACACTTTCTGTTGCGGGTAAAAATATCCGCTGCCATCGGTGCCTTCCGGATCTATTTGTTTCACTCTTGTAAAGGTGAGCAGGTTAAATCCATTCACATAAAAGCGGGCGGATTTAATGGATGCTTTCGACAATAAAGCAGTGGGGAGGTTATAGCCAATCTCTACGTTTTTAAGGCGGAGGAAAGAAGTATTCCAGTTCCAGAAAGTACTTGGGTATGCGCCGAGGTTGCTGGAATTCGGTCTGGATACGGGGCGTGGCCAGGAAGCATTGGTATTTTCCGGTGTCCAGCGGTTATCTGCCCATTCCTTGAGGAAGGAGCCAAATTCACCGGATTCCCAGAGGAGGTATTGTGCGGATTCTCCCTGTCCCTGTAATAAAATATTTACATCAAAACTTTTCCAGGAGGCGCCTAACGTGATGCCATATACGATTTGCGGAATATTGTTCTGGTCTACTCTTACGCGATCGGCAGCGGTGATTGCTTTATCACCGTCGTAGTCTTCCAGGATCAGGTCACCGGGCCTGGTGCCGGGAGCATGTGGTGTAGCATCGATCTGTGCCTGGTCTTTGAAGATGCCGATGCTGCGGTAGTACAGGCCGGCATTGATCGGGTGTCCTTCCACTTTCTGGTAAGAAAGGGTGCCAGGCGCTTCATCCAGGAAGATGACTTTGTTTTTGATAAAGCTGAAGTTACCACCGATATTGAATTTCACGTCGTTGAAGCGGGTTTCATACATCACGGAGGCTTCAATGCCTTTGTTGGTAACCTTACCGATATTTTCGTCGGGGATCTGGCTGCTGCTGATACCGCTTACGCCGGGGATACTTAAATTTCTCGGCGCCAGGATATTGTCTCTCGTTTCACTGAACACATCCAGGGTAACATTAAAGTGATTGAATAAAGAAGCGTCTATACCGATGTTGGCCTTCTTTGCTGTTTCCCAGGTGATATTTGGATTCGCCAGTTTGGCGTATACAATGGTGGGAATATTGGCGCCGTAAGGCTGTCCTGCGTTTGTTAATGTACTCAGTACATTGGTTTGCAGGTTCAGGTTTTGAAGATATTGATAGCCGGGCGCATCGTCCGGTTTAATATTTTCATTTCCCAGCAGTCCGTAGGAAGCGCGGAGCTTTAAGCTGTTGATCGTATTTTTATTAAACCACGATTCTTCTGAAATACGCCATGCTGCCATTGCGCTGGGGAAAAATCCGTATTGTCTTCCCGGTGCAAAAATGGAGGAGCCATCTTCGCGGAGCTGTACATCCAACAGGTATTTTTCTGAATAGTTATAACTGATACGGCCGAAGTAACTTCTGCGGGTAATGATGTAACTGCTGCCGTAGTTACTTGCATCTGTTGGCAAAGCGCCGCCCTGGCTCAGTTCCGGCAACAAGGTAGTGATATAGTTCTGACGGCCGGCGCCAAAAGTTTCATACGTTGTTTTCGATTGCTGTATTGCTGCAAATGCGCTGAGCTGGTGTTTACCAAAATGTTTATCATAGCTCAAACGGAGAAAAGAGTTCAGGAGTGTATAGTTGATCTGGCTTTCCGACATGGAAGGGTTATTGGGACCACCTTTCACCGCGTCATAGGTTTGTGTGCCTTTATCGTACTGGTACACGATCCAGTTTTTAGCCAGCTGTTTATCAAATTCAAAACGCTTGTCGATAGATACCATTCCATCTACTGATAATCCTTTAGCTAATTCGTAACTCGCTTTACCGATGATACTACCGGTGGTGATGGGTCTTTTATCGGCGCCAGATAACTGTGCCATTGCCAGCGGGTTTTTCCCCATTTCCACACCGGCCCCCATCATGCCATTCGGATAATAAGCCGGGAGTGTTGGGTAGGTGCGGTAAAGGAATTCAAATACGTTGGAGGCGCCAAAGCCAGCCAGCGCGGTCTTTTCTTCCTGCCGGCCAGACATCTGTACCGTTGCTTTAAACCGGGAGGAGAAGTTAATATCGAAGTTTGCGCGGATGTTATATTGTTTATAATTGAGTGGACTGTTGCGATACAATCCATCCTGGTTCAGATAACCGCCGGAGATATAATACGACAGTTTATTGCTGCCGCCGGAGAAGGAAAGATTGGCGGAAGTTTGAGGCGCCAGTGGTTTCATCACTTCCTTTTCCCAATCGGTGTTCGGGTAAGACACGGGGTCTTTTCCGTTTCTGAACAATTCTATTTCCGCATCGGAATAGCGCTGGTGCTGGCCTTGTGAAGGATTGTTATAATAGCCTATTTCATTTACGATAGTGGCGTAGGTAGCCGCATCTACAAATTCCGGCAACCGGGTAGGTTTTATAAAACCCTGGTTGAGGTTGAAGCTGAAATTTGTTTTGCCGGCTTCTCCTTTTTTGGTGGTGACCAATATAACGCCGTTCGCTGCCTGCGAGCCATAAATGGCGGCAGAAGCATCTTTCAGGATACTGATGCTTTCAATATCGCTGGCGTTTAAGCGGGAAAATCCACCGAGTGCATTGGGTACGCCATCAATTACAATTAACGGGGCAGAGTTACCGGTGGTAGCCACCCCGCGGATCAGCAACCGGGCATCGTCGTAACCTGGTTCCCCGCTGGTGTTGGGCGCAATGAGGCCCGGCATACGGCCAACGAGTGAGTTGGAGATATTGGGCTGCGGGCTTCTTACTATTTCCGCGCTTTTCACCGCCGCAACGGAACCTGTTAACGTGGCTTTTTTTGTGGTGCCATATCCTACTACCACTACGTCGTTCAGTTTTTCCACAGAGGGTTCCAGGGCGATAGTGGTGAAATCCTGCGTGAGCGTTAACTCCTGCTGCCGGAAACCAATTCCCGAAACAACTACTGTGTTGCTGCCTGCCGGCATGGTAAGCACAAACCTGCCTTCTTCATCTGTTTTTGCACCGGCGGTGGTGCCTTTTACAACTATGGAGATAAATGGTAGTGGTGATTTGTCGGTGGAACTGATGACTTTACCTTTGAATGGTTTTTGCTGGGCATACGCTGGTATGCACAAACAAAACGCAGCAAAAAATGCGATGACGCATTTCAGCAAGTGTTTGGCAATCATTTTTTTTCAATTTAAAACGTAAATGGAATACGAATGGTGGAAACATCAATCGTGGAACGGCGCTGTGATCCAATCATTCATAACGTGCTTTTTTAGTTGACCTGTACTATTTGCATCTGTACTATACTATACTATTCTACAAATATAATTTCCGGTATTGAAACTTCCAAAAAAAATTCCCGTGCACCAACGGGATGAATATATTAGCCCTCATTACCTTATTTTTATTGCAGAAAGATATGCTTATGACAAACCGTTTCTCCGCCGCACTGGCTGCCTTGTTGTTAACCGGCAGCGCATTAATGGCGCAAAGCAAAAAACCCATAGACGCCATAAAAGCGGACGATATTAAAAAGGACCTGTACTACCTGGCCGACGATCATTTCAGGGGAAGGGAAGCCGGCACACTGGACGAATTAAAGGCATCTGTATGGCTGGCAGAGCAGGCGCGTAAAGCCGGTCTTGAGCCCGCCGGTGATGATGGCACCTACTTCCAGTTCTTTTCCCTGATACGGGAACGGGTAAGTAACAACAGCACCATCAGTATAGGCAACCGGTCGTTTCATTTATGGCAGGACGCCATTGTATATGAACCCGGCTTTGCATCGGTGGATGCGCCTATTGTATTTATAAATGACGCCGACACCGTATCTGCCGCCACCATAAAAGGAAAAGTAGTGGCATTGCAGTTTTCCGCCAAAGGCATCAATGATCCGCGTGTGCAGGTACCTACGCGATACGCTGGCATAGTGGTGAACTACTGGGCAAAGTACCTCGCCTCCAAAGGCGCAGTGGCCATTATTTTTGTTGGGGATGAACTGGCACAGAAAGGATGGGGCAAAGCCACACAATATAACAACCGAGGTTCCTACCAGATAGAAGGCAGTCTTTTTCACCGGCAGCTGTTAACCGGCGTTCCCATCATCTGGCTGCAGCAGGATGCCCTGCCGCTGGTACAGCAGCCAGGGCAACAACTGAAAGCGCACATCTTCTCTGAATCTTTCACCTACCCTTCGGTAAATGTGGTAGCGAAAGTAAAAGGCAGCGATCCTAAGCTGGCAGGAGAATATGTCGTATTCAGCGGCCACCAGGATCATGACGGGGTAAGGAATGTACCCGGAGTAGCCGATTCTATTTACAATGGCGCCGATGATAATGCCAGCGTAAGCGTTGCCCTGCTGGCCATTGGCCGGGCCTTCCGCCGGCAACCGGGCAAGCGCTCCACCCTGTTCATCTGGCATGGTTCGGAAGAAAGAGGACTGTTTGGCTCCACCTGGTTTGCGGATCATCCAACGGTGCCGCGGGAATCACTGGTAGCTGTATTAAATGCGGATATGATCGGTAATAATGCGCCCGACAGCGCCGCCCTGCTTGGCCTCATCCCGCCTCATCTCAGCTCTTCCGCGCTGGCAAAAATAGGACTGGAAGAAAACCGTAAAGGGCCGGGATTCAAACTGGATACGGCATGGGATAAAGCCACCCATCCGGAAGTATGGTACTTCCGCAGCGATCACTATCCCTATGCGAAAAAGAATATCCCGGTACTGTACTTCAGCTCATTACCTCACGCACTTTATCACACCCCGGGCGATGAAGCGGCTACCATCAATATAGAAAAGCTGACAAAAATAGCCCGGTGGATGTATGCCACCGGCTTTACTGTATCCAACCTGGCAGAACGGCCGGCAATGGAACCCGGCTTCCAGCTGGAAAGGTAAATGTATAAGGAAGCAGCGGCCGCAGTCGCTGCTTCCTTATAGTGTAATCTCTTCTTCCTTCATCAGGAATGCGCCGTAGGCATGCAGTGCATCGATAACAGACAATGCCTGCTTTGCCCTTTCGGTGAGCGCATAATCCACGCGCGGGGGCTTTTCAGCATATGCCTTCCGGGTCACCATGTTTTTCTCTTCCAGGTCGCGCAGTTGCGTAATCAGCATTTTATCGGTGATATGCGATATGGACTTTTTCAGATCGCCATACCGGACCGGTCCTTCACGAAGCGCCACCAGGATAGGCATTTTCCAGGTACCCCCGATATAATTCATTGCAAATTCAACAGGACTATAATACAACCTGTTCTGATGCCGGAAATCTTTCATACCGGAAATTTACTTCCGTATTCCCGTTTTTTTGCCTTTATATACTAAAAAGTAGGTATCCCTGTTGCCTCACGGATGCGTGTCCGGTACTTCGGACATGGGTACCTGATGGACTATCCATGCACTATCTATACTGTTCCCATGCACTCCTCATGCACTCCTCATGCACTATTGATGCACTATCCATGCACTCAGGCTGCCTGAGCCTGCTTACTGGTAAGGTAATGGCCCAACCGGTATACCCATCTTTCTTTGCAGGTTCAGGGCAGAGTCAAGGTGCGCTGATAAGATAGGCAGATTGTCCAGGGCGAAAGCCTTTATCTCCACATCTGCCGCATTCTTAGCCGCACTTTTAAATGCGCGGATATCTCTCTTATGATCATCTATCATCATGCTGATATAGGCCCTGTCAAATGCTTCTCCCTTCTTTTTTTCCAGTCTTTCCTTCATTTTTTGCTGATGATTGGACACCGAATCAGGGAGTATTATATTTTTGGATGCAGCCAATGCTTTCAGTTTTTCGTTACCTGCTCCGTGATCTTTTATCATTAAGGCCCCAAAAGCCTTTACCTGTTTGTTCATAGAATTTGTTTGGGCCAGCTGTCCCAGCTGTACCTCTGTCATTCCTCCACTGGCGGCTTCTACCAGGAAATCAGCATCTGCTTTGGAAGGAATAACGGCTAATAACTCCGCAGACGGGCTGCCCATCATCTGGCTGTCGATTTTTGCGCGGTTGGCTTCTTTGGCTTTCTTTTCGCTGTCGGAAGACCTGTTGTTACAACCCCATAAGAGGAACAATGACGACAGCGTATAACAGAAGAAAAGTGAGTTTTTCATAATCCCTCCTTTTAGGGAAATGGCCCCAAAACATATGCCATGAGCATCCCCTTACATAAGATATCCGGGGGTCTTATGATATAAACTCAGCCTGGGTTTTATGGCTATATTCCCCTTTTATTTCCGTTCTTCATCTATACGGAAAGATACTTTACAAATGATGCCATAGGTAGATACCTTGCCGTCTTTTACATGTGCCTTGATGTCTTTTACATAAACAGAATCTATGTTATGTATGGTTTTTGAAACCTCGCTTACAGCATTATTGATAGCGTCTTCAATGCTTTTTTCTGATGAAGAGATGACTTCAATTACTTTTACGATAGACATAAGATGATCTTTTTAAATGATTAGAAAAGAACCTTGTAAGAGGTGATAACAATAACATTGTCAATAAGGTTCCACCGGCAGCCGGTAACTTCTGAAGAAACAGGCACCTTCCGGAACCGGCCATCCAAAACATTTTCCCGGTACCAGGAAGAACTTCCGGCCTTAATCTTAATTCATAATCAATTAATTTTCAATTATTTAAAGACACCGCTTTTTCCTTGAGAATTTTTGCTCTAGTTTGTGCTTCCAAACATGAACATAAAATAAGCATTGTCAAGTAAGCAAGCATACGGGGAAATTGAGCTGATATCTTCTTTTCAGCAGGGCGAACACAAAGCACTGCATCAAATTTATGCGCTATACCAGCGGCCACTCTGTTTTTTTACGGAACAGCTGACTTCCGATACCATGGCCGCAGAAGATATTGTTTCGGAGTGCTTCATCCAGGCATTTCAAAAAAAAGAAAACTTCCCCACACTGGGCCAACTGAAAGCTTTCCTGTTCACTGCCGCAAGAAACGCCGCCCTTAATTATCTGAAGGCACAAAAACGACATGGTGATATTCACCAGTCGATAGAAAGGGTAGCCGACCGCTTTTCCATAGATGTTGAAAAAGCCTATATAAAAACGGAGGTAATACAGGCTATTTTCCTCGAAATTGAAAAGCTGCCACCACAATGCCGGCAGGTAGTGCGCCTCTCCGTTATCGACGGGAAACGGCCGCAGGAAATAGCCGATGAACTCAATATGGCCTACCAGACCGTTCTGAACCAAAAAGCAAAAGGTGTAGGATTATTACGCACCGCTCTTTTAAAAAACGAGCTGATATCCCTGCCAGTCCTTGTTTCCGCACTATTATTGCTGCAACGCTGATTTTTTTTTGAGAAGGGCGGTATAAAAGGAGGAGTTAGTTGTTTTAGTAGTATCGACATGAGGGAGAACAATCATTACATAGCCGGCCTGATTGGCAAATACCTGGACAATAGTCTGAATGCTGACGAGCAAATTGCATTAACGGAGTGGATCAACACCTCCGATGATAACCGCCGTCTTTTTGCAGAACTAACCGATCAGCAACAGCTGGTGGCGAATCTTCAGCGGTTTTATGCCTATGATACAGACAGGATTTCCAGGAAGATCAGTGAACAGATCCCTGGATTTGACCAACCTGCTGCGCCCCCGGTTCACCGGGTTCATTTCATCCGCAGATGGGGCTGGGCAGCTGCTGCAGCACTGCTGCTTGCAGGAAGCACCTACCTGCTGGTAATGAATAAAAAAGATCAGTCGCCGGTCATCGCATCAAAGGTAGCGGATATCACTCCCGGCAGTCAGGGCGCTATACTCACCCTGGCCGACGGACGACAGGTTGTACTGGATAGCATGACCAGCGGAATTGTTGCGCACCAAAGCGGTACCTCCGTAGTATTATCTAACGGAAAACTGATGTATGATCCTTCCGGGGAAACCGTTTCCGATATCCAGTATAACAAAATGACCACGCCCAAAGGACGGCAATTCCAGATGACCTTACCTGACGGCACCAAAGTGTGGTTAAATGCAGCCAGCTCCATCCGCTACCCTACTGTATTTGCGGGCAAGGAACGAAAAGTGGAAGTATACGGGGAAGCCTGTTTTGAAGTAGCAAAAGATGTCAATAAACCTTTCCTGGTAAATGTAAATAATAAAGCTTCCATAGAAGTACTGGGCACGTTGTTCAACGTAAACGCCTACGAAAATGAAAAAACGATCAATACAACATTGCTCGATGGAAGCGTAAGAGTAGTCAGTGAACCTGCCAGCATAATCCTCAAACCTGGTCAGCAGGCACAGATCAACAATATTTCCGGCACCAATAAACCGGGAGCAAAAATAGCTATAGTAAGCAATCCGGACATTGAAAAAATAATGGCCTGGAAAAACGGCCTGTTCAACTTTGAAGGCGCCAATCTCGAAGAAGTAATGCGACAGCTGGAACGCTGGTACAATATAGATGTAGTTTATGAAAATGGTATACCGGATATACAATTCATGGGAGAAATGAGCAGGCAGATATCATTAACAGACCTGCTGGAAATATTAAGGAGAACAGAAGTAGACTTTAGAGTAGAAGGACGCAAATTGATTGTGCTGAATAAATAAGTATCAGATACACTTCACCGGAGAATCACAGAAGGGGCCTGTATGGCCCGGCCTGACTATTTTATTAAACGAACCAACCATTAAAAAACCGTCACGGATTGCGGCCGTGACGGTGTATTTGACTTAGTTGGTTTCTAAACGGTTTATTGCAATTCACATTTATTAACAACCAAATCTCATGCAATTTATGCAAAAAAAATGCTATTGGCCGCCCGATCGCCGGGGAAAAAACATGGGCCTAACCAAAATCTTTCTGGTAATGAGACTTACTGTCATTTTATTAGCCGCCGCCATCTTTCAGGCAAATGCCTCGGGTCACGCACAAACCGTTACCCTTTCGGGTAAAGCCATCCCTATCAAACAAGTATTTAGTGCCATCAAACAACAAACAGGGTACGTAGTTTTCAGTAATAATAACACGATCAATGATACACGGAATGTATCGCTTTCCGTACGTGATATGCCGTTGAAAGATCTGCTGAATGAAGTATTGAAAGACTTTCCGGTTACCTATGTGATCAAGGACAAAACAATTGTATTGTCCCGCAAAACAGCGCCGGCCGGCAATATCCTGGCTCCTCCCAATACCATCACCGGTACCATCCGCTCTGCAACCGGTGAACCACTGCCAGGCGTTTCTGTCCGGATAAAAAATACGGTCAGCGGCACCATCACCGGGTCTGACGGCTCTTTCTTCTTTAACCGTCCTCCCGAAAACGCGGTATTCGTGATCAGCATGCTGGGATATGAAACCCTGGAAATCGCTGTCCTGAAAGGGAATAATGGTTTCACTGCCAACACGCTTGATAAAGCACAATCGAAGTCGCTGCTGGTAACCGATGGCGCCAACCTGTTACTGAACATCACGCTGAACAGGAAAGACTTTGAAATGAACGATGTAGTAATCACCGGGTATATGAACGTGAATAAAAAGAACTACGTAGGTTCCGTTTACTCCGTGAAAGCCGATGATATCAAGATAGCCGGCGAAACCAGCATCGACCAGATGTTGCAGGGCGTTGTGCCCGGCATGTCTGTAATGACGCAATCGGGGCAGGTGGGTTCCACCCCAAAGATCCGTATCCGCGGTACCTCTACCATCCTGGGCAACCAGGAACCGGTTTGGGTAGTGGATGGCGTAATCCAGCGCGATCCCTTACCAATGCCCAGTGGCAGCGGATCACTGGCAGGAGACATGAGTGAACTGCGCCTGATCGCCTCTAACGCAATTTCCTGGCTGAACCCAAACGATATTGAAACCATCACCGTTTTAAAAGATGCTTCGGCCACCGCTATTTATGGTTCACAGGCAGCCAACGGCGTAATTGTACTCACCACAAAAAAAGCCCGTCCCGGCCAGTTGTCGGTGTCTTACAACTCCAACCTCACCGTTGGTCAGAAACCTACCTACGGCGACTTCGACCTGATGAACTCCCAGGAACTGATGCAGTTTTCGAAAGAAGTATACGAAGCGCGCGACAGCTATACTGCTGAAGTATTGCCTATCGGCTACGCTGCACTGATCCAGCAACTACAAAGAAAAGAAATTGATTACGCCACTTACGTGGAACGGTACCGGAAACTGGAAAATCAGAATACCGATTGGTTCTCTCTCCTGTTCCGCAACCCGTTCAGTCAGAATCACAGCCTGAGCATCTCCGGCGGTACCGAGAAGATCTCAAACAGAACCTCTCTGAGCCTGCAACAGCAAAACGGCGAAGCCAAAGGAAATGACCTTACTTCTTTCGCCGCCTCTTCCAATACCACGCTCCGGTTTGGAAAACGGCTAACCGTAAACTTCATGCTGAATGGAAGCCGCCGGGAAACAAATGGTTTTGCATATGGCGTAGATCCGTTCACCTATGCTTACAATACCGCCAGAACCATTCCTATGTATAACGACGACGGCTCCCTTTTCTATCATGAGAAAAGAGGGGAATCCAGCACCGTTTTCCCCGGCAACAACAGCTACCAGTATAACATTCAGAATGAAATTAATAATACCGGGAATAAAAATGTGACCACTAACCTGTCGTCTACTGCAGATGTAAACCTGCAGTTAACAAAGGACCTGCAATACCAGGGACTGTTATCTTACACCCTTACCAATTCCAACGTAAAATCTTACGCTACGGAATTATCTTACTATATCACTCAAACAAGAGGATATGAGTTTGGCAGCGTACTGTCCAACTCTCCGCAGGAACTGGCCAGCCGCCTGCCTTTCGGAGGACTCGTACAAATGCAGAATGCCAACAACAGTGGATATACCTGGAGAAACAGCCTGGTGTATAACCACCTGTTTGGTACTAAACATGCCGTTACCCTCCAGGGGGGAATGGAGGCAAGATCCGCACTCACGCAGGGTAACACTGATACCCGTTATGGCTATCTCCGTTACCGCGGAGAAAGTTATGCGCCTGTTCCGGCACTGTCTGCGATGATCTCCGGCAATGGCGACAATCTCCTTGACCTCATGCGCGTCAATTCCCGCATCGTTAACCAGAAGAGTAATTTCCTGAGTGAATATTTTTCTGCGGTGTATGGTTTTGATCAGCGCTTTATCTTCAACTTCAACGCAAGACTGGATGCCTCCAACCGTTTCGGGCAGGATAAAAACAAGCGGTTCCAGCCAACCTGGTCGGTGGGTGGAAAATGGCGCGTTGCCAACGAAAAATTCCTCAGCTCCCAGAAATGGCTGAATGCCTTCGACGTATCTGCCACTTACGGCTACCAGGGAAATGCAGTGGAAGCGGTATCTCCTTACCTGATTGCCACCGACGGAGGACTCAGCAATGTATTCAAACAGTATATCCTCAATATCAAATCGCTGCCTTATCCTGAACTGGGTTGGGAGAAAACAAAAACATGGAACCTCGGACTGGATGTTGCCATGTTTAACGGCCGCCTGAGCGCTACCGCCAACTGGTACAAAAAAAGCAGTAACATCCTCGCTTCACGGGACGTGCCCGTTGAAAACGGGATGAATTCCGCAACCGTATTTGGCTCCCTGATGGAAAACACCGGCTATGATCTGATCATCAGTGTAGTACCGGTGCGTACCAAAGACTTCATGTGGCAGTTTTCTGTGAATACAGGTCTTGCCCGGAACGTGCTGAAACAAAACGAAAGGGTTAATACGAGAGAGGATTATCTGAACGGAACAGCTATTGTGAACGGAGAAGCCTACTCCACTTTTTATTCCTATGCTTATGCAGGTTTAAGTCCGGCCAATGGAGTGCCGCTCTTCAAAAACATGGATATTAAACCTACTGCCAACGACCTGGAATACCTGGTAAAATCAGGTAAGCTGGATCCCGACTTTTCCGGTGGATTCAATACAATGGTCAGGTATAAGAACCTCTCCTTAAGCGCACAATTCGCCATGGCATTCGGAAATCAAAAAAGACTGCCCGTGTTCTACAACGCTTCCGGTGCGCCCACTCCTGAACAGAATGCTCCCAGGATCCTGAAGGAACGCTGGAAACAACCAGGCGATGAGAAATATACCAACGTTCCTGCTGTTCCACCCGGCAATCCCCGCAGGATAGAATTCTACCTGCCAACAACAGTACCATTCAGGGTAACACCATATGACCTGTATAACCAATCCGACTACATGGTGGCAGATGCTGATTTTGTCCGCTGCCGGCAAATTTCGTTTAACTACGAGTTTACACAGGAACTGCTGAAAAAGATACACATCAAACGACTGAGTACATCCCTCAGCATGACCAACCCGTTCCTGGTAACTTTTGACGATGCATGGAGAGGCTATGACCCCGAAACAAACGGATGGCCTGCCCGCAGAACAACGTCATTATCTTTTAATATGACTTTCTAATATTGAAGCGCATGAAATATAAGTTATTCTCTGTTTTCTTTGTCTTCACGCTGCTGGCATCCAGCTGCACTAAATTCCTGGAAGAACAATCCCAGAGTGAAATCATTCCCAAAACTGCCACCGACTTCCGGGAGCTGTTGATGGGATCAGGTTATATGGGAAATGACGAGCCAACTGATTTTCTTTCCCGCATGGACGACGACGTGGATCTTAACATTGAATGGGGCGCCGGTACCGGCTACTCCATTGTAGGAACGGCTACTGTGAAAACGGATTACCTCTACTATACGTGGCAGCCTCAGTTAGCCGACAGAAATGGTTTGGGCGATCTTATCAGTGAAGATCCTGCATCTACCGCCTACTTCTATTTTTATGAACGGATCATGGGATGCAACGCCGTGCTGGATAATATCAACACCGCCATCGGCAGCCAGCAGGAAAAAGACAGGGTGAAGGGAGAAGCCCTGGCGATGCGGTCTTTCTATTATTTCCGGCTGGTAAATCTCTACGGAGAACCTTACAACAGCAATCCACAGGCGCTTGCCGTACCCTTAAAGCTGAACTCCAGTGTAACTGCGGAATACATGGAGCAGACGACCGTTGCAAAAGTATATGAGCAAATCGTCAACGACCTGAAAGAAGCTGCCACGCTGATGGACCCGCTGCCCATTGCTCGCAGGGACTATCACATCAACCAGCCTGCCATTCATATTCTTTTATCAAGGGTATATCTCTATATGGAGAAATGGGAGGATTGTGTAGCAGAAGCCAATAAAGTGTTTGAACAGGGAAGTGTGCTGATGGATATGACCGGCATCACCACCGGGTACTACCTCACCTATACCAACCCGGAAGTGGAATGGATGTTTGGCGGAAAATCACAGGGGGGCGACCAAACCGCCTATACGTTTTCACCGGAACTTATGTCCATTTATGATGCAGAGAAAGATGTACGCCGCAAATATGGCATCTCTGATTCAAACGGCGACGCGCCGCTCATATCGAAGTATACAAACATAGCCGGGGAACTTGTTCAATGTCTTCGTACCGGGGAAGCCGTGTTAAACAGGGCAGAGGCAAATGTGCAACTCGGAAAACTGAGCGCCGCCATGAAAGATCTGAATGACCTGCGCCGTACGCGTATCATCGGTTATACAGATGAAAACATCGGTGATAAAGCAGTGCTGCTAAAGGCGGTACGGGACGAGCGCCGGAAAGAATTTTTCCTGGAAGGATTCCGCTGGTTTGATCTTCGCCGTTACGGCATGCCGGCCATTACACACCGGTATCAGCATGAACTGGGAGAAGCCATTCTGCATTACACACTGAAAGAAAAAGACCCGATGTACACGCTGCCTTTTCCTAACAGTTTGTTGCAGAGGAATCCGGCACTGAAACAAAATCCTTCCGGCACCATGAGCGACAGGATCGGACAGTAACTATTTAACACGCAATACCATCTTTAACATGAAACATATATTTCTCATCGGCTGCATCTCCAGCATATTATTATTCTCCTGTTCGAAGGATAATGAAATTGGCGCACCGGCGCCGATCGGACCTGATTATGTGTTGCCGCAGGGGAACGCCCCCAAAGAGGCAAATGATAAAATCCAGCAGCTGTACAACAACTACGGATCTTACTTCCTGTATGTGTTTACACAAAAGGATTTTGAGTGGACACAGGCAGCCGGCGGCAGCGCATCAAAGATCGATACAGCGGTATTGGGCAATCCCGCCTATGCCGGGGATATGCTGAACTTTCTCAATGATGTGTGGTTGAAATTTCTCCCGGAAGATTTCAGGAAAAGCCAGGGGATTCCTTACCGGGTACTGATGGCCGATACCATCAAACAATACCGGCCAGGCATGCCGCCGGGCAGGGAATATCTTTATTTCGATTGCAAAGTAGTAGGTAAGTCTATCACTTTCGCAGGCATGAACGCATCCCTGCGAACCATGACCCCGGCAGAGAAAGTAGCGAAAAAGAATATTCTCACAAGCGCTATCTGGAGTTATTACATCAGTAACAATATCCTGGATATTCCCGCAGCATTTTATACCGTCAGCAATTACGCTACAGCTGCAGCACCTACTGCGCCGCTGTCGATGCCGGACAACCTGGAAGCCTTCCGGAACAGGGGCTTTTTACCCACCAGCTATGATCCCATCAGCGGCAGAATAGGCGAATGGTATTATGGCACCTATTCCTGGGGAACGGCCAAGTCAAATGATATTACTTCATTTATCATGCATATTACAACCCGGACGGATGCACAAATGCAACCGTACCTGCAGTATCCGCTCATCAAACAGAAGTTTGATATCCTGGTGGATTATTACAAAACAAAATATCATATAGATGTACGCGCTATTGCAAACGCCGCCTACTGATTCCTGACCTTTCCTTTCGCCCGGGGCTTGTCCCCGGCGAAAGGTATTTTTCAGTAACCCATCTTTATAAAAAAATATTCAAACGCAATAACCGCGTAAGCAAAAGCTTACGCCTGCTATTTTATTCAATAAACAATCCGTAATGAATGGAAAACGCCATCGTAAAAGTTGAGAATCTGTCTCACCGTTACGCGTCCCAGTGGGCGGTAAGAGACATAAATTTTGAGATCCATAGCCAGGGAGTTGTGGGCCTGCTGGGTTCCAATGGAGCCGGCAAATCCACTACCATGAATATCATTTGTGGGGTGTTAAAACAATCAAAGGGAGAAGTATTTATCAACGGCATCAACCTGAAAGAAGATCCGGTAACGGCCAAACGAAATATCGGGTTTATGCCGCAAAAGCTGCCGCTGTACCTCGATTTCACCGTGGAAGAATACCTCACCTATTGCGCCGATTTGCGGATGGTGGAAAAAGACCAGGTAAAAAAAGCAGTACAGCAGGCATTGGAAAGATGCGGCGTGGCGCATTTCAGGGAACGCCTGCTCCGCAACCTCTCCGGCGGATACCAGCAACGTGTGGGCATTGCCCAGGCCATTGTGCACAACCCTAAGTTTGTAGTACTCGATGAACCCACCAACGGCCTCGATCCAAACCAGATCGTGGAAGTAAGGAACCTGATCAAAGAAATTGCAACAGACCGCTCCGTGTTATTGTCTACCCACATCCTCACAGAAGTACAGGCTACCTGCAAGGAAATCAAAATGATTGAAGAAGGGCAGATGGTGTTTTCCGGAACCCTGGAAATGTTCGACAACTACATCGAACCCAATTCACTGGTAGTAATGCTGGAAACCCCTCCCGCACAGGAGGAACTGCTGAAACTGGAAGGTATCAGGTCTATTGAACAACTGGCCCCCTCCCGTTTCAGACTCGGATACGACGGGGAAAAGAAAACGGCGCAACGGATCGCGGAAATAAGCGTGGGCAGAGGCTGGGGACTTATGGAACTGATTATTGAAAAGAGTTCACTGGATGCCGTATTTGCCAGGTTGTCTAAAAAAAATACCAAATAAAAAATCAATAAAAGATATTCAATGAGACAAATTTTTAAGATCGCCAAAGCAGAGTTATTCACTTTGTTTTATTCACCGATCGCCTGGATGATCCTCGTGGTATTTACTTTTCAGACAGGGATGGGTTTTGCAGACACCATGCAGGAGATGCTGCGGGGCCAGAGCAGCGGCCTTGGCTTGTCCTTTATCTCCGCCAATATTTTTTCCGGACAACGAGGATTGCTTGCCTCGGTGCAAAGTTATCTCTATCTCTATATGCCCCTGCTCACAATGGGATTGATGAGCCGGGAGCTGAGCAGCGGTTCTATCAAATTATTATATTCATCTCCCATCACTTCCTCACAAATCATCCGCGGTAAATTCCTGGCGATGATGGCCTATAGCCTCCTGCTGATAGCCGTGCTGCTTGTGTATGTGGTTGTGTGTATGTTTATAGTGGACAAGTTTGAACTGGCGCCGGTATTATCGGGACTTCTTGCCATTTACCTCCTGATGTGCGCCTATGCTGCCATTGGATTGTTTATGTCGTCCCTCACCTCCTACCAGGTAGTGGCCGCCCTCGGAACGCTGGTACTGCTGGGCACCCTCAGCTATATGAACAAAGTATGGCAGAGCATTGATTTTGTACGTGATATCACCTACTGGCTATCGATTTCCGGCCGGTGCAACGAAATGATCGCCGGACTGATCTGTACAGAAGATGTACTTTATTTCATTATTGTAGTAGCCATGTTCCTGGGGCTGAGCATCCTGAAATTACAGGCCAACCGCACGCATGCATCTTTTTCTTCCGTATGGAGCAAGTATGCACTGGTGGTGATAGCCGCTATGGCGCTGGGTTACACCACCTCCCGGCCAATATTCATGGCCTATTATGATACTACCGAAACAAAGCGCAATACCCTCACGCCCAACAGCCAGGCCATCATGGCCAAACTGGATGGCGGTCTCACCATCACCACCTATGTAAATCTCCTCGACCGGGAAGGCTACAATGGGATGCCCGAAATGGTAAATGAAGATAAACAGCAACTGAAACAATATATCCGTTTCAAACCGGAAACAAAGCTGAAGTACGTTTATTATTATGATACCGCCAGTAATAACCCCCGCCTGAATTTTGTTTATAAAAACAAATCCCTCGCGGAAATGGCGCAAAAGGAAGCAGAGATCAAAGACCTGGATATTGATATGTTCCTGAAACCGGAAGAAATAAGAAAGCAAATCAACCTCAGAGATGAAGGCAATGTTTTTGTTCGCCTGGTAGAAAGAGAAAACGGACAAAAGGCTTTTCTGCGGATTTATGAAGATATGATGAAATTCCCCGATGAAGCAGAAATATCTGCCGTGTTCAAACGCATGGTGATGAAGCTGCCAAAAATCGCGTTCCTGCAAGGCCAGGGAGAACGGAAAATAGAAGGCGACCGCATAAAGGACTATACCCTGTTTTCTTCTGTTAAAACATTCCGTTATGCCCTCACCAACCAGGGCTGCGATGTGGAAACACTGGACCTCTCCGGCAATAACCAGATCCCCAAAGGCGTAGACATTATCGTGGTTTCCGACATGCTACAGGACATGGATTCCGTTTCAAAACGTAAACTGGATGCCTACATTGCCAATGGCGGAAACCTGGTGGTAACCATCAAACCCGGATCAGCGGTGATGGAATCTTTCATCTCACAATTTGGTGTAAAAACAATACCTGGTCAGCTGGTACAACCTAAAACGGATGTAGCGGCCAATGCCGTGATATGCCGGCCAACAAATGCGGCTATCAGCATCGCACCTATGTTTGAGCTGATGATCAAACAACATGCGTATGTGGGTATGGTAAAAGCGGCTGGTTTGGTGATGGCGGAAGATAAAGGTTTTAAAGCTACTCCTGTTCTTCAAACCGATACCATGAAAACATGGAACGAAACACAGACCATCGATTTTGTCAATGATTCTGCTTCCGTAGATATTATGGCCGGAGAAAAAGCAGACAGCTTCGTTACAGCAATGGCCTTATCGAGAAAAGTAGGTAATAAAGAGCAACGCATCATGATTATAGGAGATGCCGACTGTATCAGTAACGGTGGTATGAAACCGCCTATCAGATATTACGGCGCTTCCAACTTTTCTTTGATTCCAGGTATGTTCCATTGGCTATCTTACGGCACCGTACCGGTAGATGTAAGTCGCCCGCATTCAAAAGACAACACGCTCTTCCTCACCAAAGGAAGTTTGAAAGTGGTGAAATACGGGTTAATGGGTGTAATCCCCGGATTATTGCTGATAGGCAGCAGCATTTTACTTATCAGGAGAAGAAGAAAATAAAACAAACAGCTGGTATGAGCCTAATGACCGACAAACAAACGCTGAATGACCTGAACATTTTCGGGAAAGGTGGAGGCGATTCAGTGTATACGATATATAACCGCACCTTTACCCGCGGAGGATCGGAACTGATGGAAGAAATGTTCCGCAGCCCGCTCTCAGACGCAGCTGCCATTAATGCGCGCAGCACTATCATCCGCGCGTTTTCCCAACAGGAAATACGCTTCCCGTATGAAGGCGATTGGTTTGATGCCGCAGAACAACACCTGCAGAATACCGATGAACGCACCAAACTGAATGACCAGGAACATACACTGGGCAGGAAGTTTAATCACCTGATTGCCGCCGATACAGCGTACAAAGCCATTGAAAAAGGTGTAGTGAGCCTGATCGGTATTTTACAGGCAACCCGTACGTTTGCAGACAACATCCGGCAACAGGTGGCGGATCTTCCTTACAACAAGGAACTGGCGGCCATCGACCGGTTATTACAAACAGCGGAATTGCAGCCCCTGTTGCAGGAACATACCAAACAGAAATTTTCCTTTGCCACGGTAGCGGAGTATGATAAAATACTCCGCTTCCGGCAACGGAGTATCGTATTGCAATTGCTGGGACATATTTACCTGGCCGACGTATACCTGTCTGTTGCCCGCACCGCCCGGGAGCGTAAATTCTGTTTCCCCGTTGCCCTGGATGCGGAAAAGCAAACAGTAGTGCTGGAAGATTTCTACCATCCGTCTTTAACCAAACCGGTGGTCAATACACTCAACATCACTCCTTCAAGCAATATTATTTTCCTGACAGGCGCCAACATGGCCGGGAAATCCACCTTCATGAAAGCACTGGGCATTGCTATGTTCCTGGGCCAGATGGGATTCCCGGTACCTGCTGCAAAAATGGAATTTTCCGTAAGAGATGGCATTTTCACCACCATCAACCTGCCGGATAACCTGAGCCAGGGCGCCAGTCACTTTTATGCAGAAGTGTTGCGTGTTAAAACCATTGCACAGGAACTAAGCCGCGATAAATACCTGTTTGTCATCTTTGATGAACTGTTCCGCGGCACCAATGTAAAAGACGCATACGAAGCCACCATCGCCATTACATCGGCCATTGCACGGAGGAAGAACTGTATGTTCGTGGTATCTACACATATCATTGAAGCCGGCGACGTGCTCAAAGAGAAATGTGACAATATCAATTTCGTATATCTGCCAACGTTAATGGAAGGCAGCAAGCCCGTTTATACCCATAAACTGGCCACAGGCATTACTTCCGACAGGCATGGTATGGTAATTATAAAAAATGAAGGTATCCTGGACATATTGGCCAGGAAAAAATCAATAAAGAAGACCACATGAGCTTTATTGCAGATAAACAAACACTGGACGATCTGTCGCTGCTGGGAAAGTATAATGCCAATTCCATCTTCAGTCTTTTCAACCAGGTAAAAACCCGGGGTGCGGAGAAACTGCTGGATACCATGTTCCTGCACCCGTTAACCGATGCAGACCAGATCAATGCCAGGAGCGCCGCATTCCGCTACTTCGGTGATCAGCCCATTCCCTTCCCTTTTGAGGAACAACTGCTGGGCAGCACAGAAGCCTTCCTGGATGAAGGAAGCAACAGCAACTTTCCCCTGGCCCTCTGGCAAATAAGCCGGAAAAAATTAGCCGCCCTGTTGGTAAAGGATGATGCATATGAACTGCAACTGCAGGGCATAGCTAACTGCGTACAGCTGTTGAAAGGCTTCACTACGCTACTTGGTCAGCTGGAAAAAGAAGGCCGCGATAAAAACACTCCCTGGGAAAAATGGGTGGCAGGCGCCCGGAGCATTGTCCGGGATAAACGGCTGCAAAATATAAACGACGAAAGATCCCTGCTGCAAACCGCCAGGCTACACTATCTGCTGGCACACGTATTCCAGGATAAGTTAAAAGCCTTGCTGGCGCTCACCTACGAAATAGAAGTATATATCACCGTTTCCGGTATTGCCAAAGCAAAAGGATTTTCCTACGCAAAGGCATTACCGAAAGAAAAAAATGTGCTGGCAGCTAAAGGAGTTAAACATCCTGGCCTGGATAAAGCAGTACCCAACACGCTTTCGTTTAACGGCAACAGCAACGTACTGTTTCTCACCGGCGCCAACATGGCGGGAAAATCTACCCTCATGAAAGCAACAGGGATCATGGTGTACCTGGCGCATATGGGATTCCCTGTGGCTGCACAGGAGCTGGAGTTTTCCGTACTGGATGGCATCTATTCTTCCGTAAATGTACCTGATGACCTGAACCGCGGATACAGCCATTTTTATGCAGAAGTACTCCGTGTAAAAAAGGTAGCGGAAGAAGTAGACGCCGACAAACATCTCTTCGTTATTTTCGACGAACTGTTTAAAGGCACCAACGTGAAAGACGCTTATGACGCCACACTGGCTGTAACAGCAGCTTTCACCGCTTTCAGGGATTGCTTCTTTATTATTTCCACTCATATCTTTGAAGTGGGAGACGCACTAAAAACCGAAGGCGATCATATACAGTTTGAATTCCTGCCAACCATCATGGAAGGTACCGTACCGAAATACACCTATACCCTGCAAAAAGGTATTACAACAGACAGACAGGGAATGATTATTATTGAGAATGAAGGTATCTTAGACATGCTGTAATGTTCTTATAACGGAACCATGTTACACACAAAAACCAACAAAAGATAAATAGCTATGCATTATCGTTATCTGGCCATAGCAGGGCTGCTGTGTTTTTCAACAGCAGACAGCTTTGCGCAGGGCTCCGGTCAGAGCCAGGTCATTCCGCTGGACGCTGCAGTCCGTACCGGGCAATTATCAAATGGATTTACCTACTACATCCGCAAAAACAATGAACCTGCCAAACGCGCAATATTCTACCTGGCCAACAAAGTAGGTTCTATCCTGGAAGATGAGGACCAACGTGGTCTTGCCCATTTTCTGGAACACATGAATTTTAACGGTACCACCCATTTCCCCAAAAATGAACTGATCGATTACCTGCAAAAAGCAGGCGTGCGCTTCGGCGCTGACCTGAACGCCTATACATCGTTCGATGAAACCGTTTACCAGTTGCCTATTCCTACCACTGATCCAAAAATGGTAAGCCGTGGCCTGGATATTATGCGCGACTGGGCACAGGAAGCCCTGCTGGAAACAGACGATATTGACAAAGAAAGAGGCGTGATCATTGAAGAGAAACGCCTGCGCGAAGGCGTTGCAGCGCGCATACAGGACAAAACACTCCCCGTGGTGTTAAACAATGCCCGGTATGCCAACCGTTCGCCCATTGGTACGGATAGCATACTGCTGCATTTCCCGGCGGCTACACTCCGTCGCTTTTACCACGACTGGTACCGTCCCAACCTGCAGGCACTCATTGTAGTAGGCGATGTGGATGTTGACCAGGTAGAACAACAGATCCGCAAACAATTTGCAGACCTGAAAAACCCTGCTAACGAAAAACCCCGGCCCGATTATAAAATTGCCCTCACCGGCAAAAATCAGTTCCTCACCATTACCGACCCCGAAGTATCTGCCACCAACCTGGAAATGGCTATAAAGCATACAGCCGGTAAAATGATCACTACTACCGACTATCTCAACACGGTAAAACGGTCGTTGTTTAACCAGGTACTCGGCGCCCGGATCGGGGAATTATCTCAAAAACCCAATCCCCCATTCCTGGGTGTAAACGCAGGCATCGGTAACTTAATGGGCGGACTGGATCAGTTCTCCTTTTCCGTGACCGCTAAACCCGGTAAGCTGGCAGAAGCCTTTGCCGCTGGCTGGTCGGAAGTAGAACAGGTAAAACGTTTCGGCTTTACACAATCAGAGCTGGACCGCGCCAAAGTGGCCTACCTCAACAATCTCGAAAAAGCAGCAAAGGAAAAAGATAAAACAGTTTCCGAAAGCTATGTGAAAGAATACCAGGCGTTGTTCCTCGAAGGAGCGGCTTCACCAGGGTTCGACTGGGAATACAATTTCCTGAAAAAGGAATTGCCGGGTATCAGTCTTGACGATATGAAAGCAGTAGCCAACGAATACATCAAAGATACCAACCGCGATATCTTCATCGTTGCTCCTGACAAAGAGAAAAACAATCTTCCTGATTCCGCTACCGTTAACGGGTGGTTTAAAACAATAGCCGCGGCCTCGCTGGCAGCGTACAAAGACAACGTTACCGATCAACCGCTGTTAAAAAAATTACCTGCACCAGGAAAAGTAGTAGCACAAAAAAGCTATGCGGCACTGGGCGTACAACAATTAACTTTGAGCAATGGCGTGAAAGTATGGCTCAAACCCACCACTTACAAAAATGATGTGATCCAGTTCATGTCATTTGCCCCCGGTGGTATCAATAAATATTCAAATGAAGAGTTCCCCAGTGCTTCCAGTGCAAACGGAATTATAAGCGGGTCCGGTCTTGCTGACCTTTCGCCGGTTCAGTTATCGAAGATATTAAACGGCAAATCCGCCTCCGTGGGCGCGTTCATCAGTGGACGTAGCCAGGGTGTGGGCGGCGCCAGCACCGTGAAAGATTTTGAGACCGCGCTGCAACTGGTATACCTACGGTTTACTGCACCCCGGAAAGACACCGTGCTGTTTGAAAATGCACTGGCCCAATCCAGGGAGCAGATCCAAACCCGTTACAATGATCCGGGCAATGTATTTAAAGATACCGTGACCGCAGTATTGAGCGGCTACAATTACCGTACAAGCCCATCTACCTTAGCCAGGCTCGATAGTATCAGCCTGGAAAAAGCGTATGAAGTGTACCGCGACCGCTTTGCGGATGCCTCACAGGCTAACTTCGTATTTGTAGGAAACTTTAATACCGACAGCATCAAACCTTTGCTGGAACAATACCTCGGTGCATTGCCTTCCCTGAACAGAAAGGAGAAAGCCGTGAAACTGCCACTGCGTGTGCCTAAAGGTCAACTGGTAAAAACGGTGACCAAAGGAACTGATAATAAGGCCACTGTATTACTGGTTTACAATGGCGACTGCGTGTACAGTACCGAAAATAAAGTACAGCTGCAGGCACTGTCTGAAATACTGCAATACCGCCTGTTAACAAGCCTGCGGGAAAACGCCGGCGAAGTATACACCCCTTCTGTAAATGCAAATATGTCGAAAGAACCCGAGCAGCGCTTCGCCGTAAATGTATCATTTGGCTGTGCACCTGAACACGTAGAACACCTCGTAGGACTGGTACAGCAGGATATCGCCAATCTACAGCAACAGGGCGCTACTGCCGATGAAGTGCAGAAATTCAAAGCAGGCTTCCAGAAGCAATATGAATTACAGGTAGAAAGCAATGAATTCTGGTTACAATACATCTCCGGAAAAATAGAAAGTAATGAAGCGCTGAAAGAGTTGCCTAATATAGAAAAACAATTGGGTCGTGTTAACGGCGCATCCATTAAGGCCGCTTCAAAAAATTACCTGGGCGGAGAAAATGTGATCCGCTTTGTTGCCTTGCCGGAAAAGAAATAAAGATTGTTTTTGAGTGATGATGCAAAAGCCGTTTCCCTTTACCGGGGGCGGCTTTTTTTTGGGCGTTATATCAAGGCTGTACCAGCCATTCCAGGAACCGGGACATTTTCTCTTTGCTAACCGTGATCGTTTCAGTATGCCTGGTTTATCACAGCCTGTCACTAAACAGGCTTCAAACTCTACTATTACAAGTAGCAAAAAAGGCACAGAATAAAGTTAACTTAATCAACCTAAATTCTTCAACCATGTCTAAAACCACACCCCTGGTATGGCTCGCCGGCGCCATGCTATTTGTTTCCTGTAACAAAAACCTCTCACAACCTGCCAACACCGAACCTGAAGCCAGTGCCGGAACTGTCTTCCCCGTTACTTTTAATGTCGATGATTTTTCGCAGGAGCTGGACAGCTTTGCCCGCATCGCCGGCGATGCCACAACTGCAAAAGATTCGCTGGATGGTCATGTAAAATACCTTTACTACAAAGTGTATGGTACAGGTGCACAGGCTGCCATCAAACATGAAATTGTGCAGGAAGTAGGTAGTCCTTCTTTTGGTGTAATCCGGGATACATTGCCGCCCGGTAATTACAGGTTTACCTTGCTGGCTACCGGCGACAAGTATCGTCCAAACATCACCAATGCCGGTTTCAAGTATCCCGGCAGCGATGCTTTCAGCAAGCACTTTGAAATGGTGGTAAATGGACCGGCTAATGCCAAAGTTTCACTGGACCGTATTGTGGCGCGACTCCAATTTATTATCCAGGACCCGCTGCCGGCTGATGCCGCCTGGATGGACATTCAGTTCAGCGGCATCCCGCGGATATTTAATTTTCCTACCGGGGAGGTAAGCAACCCTGCTAACGGTACCGCTTATTCGAACTACCTGGGCTATACGTTCCAGATACCCGCTTACAACCAGGGAAAGCCAGGTTTTAAAACACAGGCTTACTTCCCCTTGCAGGGCAGCTACACAGTGCCGTCGATAACAGTTGTTTGCAGAAGTACCCTGGGTAATTTGCTGGCCAACAAAGTCATTAACAATGTTAAGTTTGAAACCAACAAACGCACCGTTTTAAAAGGCAATCTCTTTGCACCCACCAGCAGTGGCATAGAGGTGGATCTCAACGACACCAACTGGAAACCAGACAGCATAGCCGTATTCTACTGACAGTAACTTTATTGCTATCATTCCACTCAACAGCTTCTCTCAGGGGAAGCTGTTGTTATTTACAACATCATGGTATGATTTGTGGAATTCCATTCTAACATTAAATTACTGGTGACATGCATATTATTTTAGGAGGTACAGGACATATAGGACCTGCACTGGCAGAGGCCCTCATAGAAAAGGGAGAGCTGGTAACCATTATTTCCCGCGATCCAAAAAAGAAGCAGGAATGGGAACAAAAGGGAGCGGACGTAGCCATCGCAGATGTGTTGGATGTAAAGCATTTGCAGAAGATTTTCAATACCGGTGAACGGTTGTTTTTACTTAATCCCCCGGCAGCCCCCTCAACAGATACGGCGGCACAAGAAAAAGAAACACTGAATGCTATTCTTACTGCACTTGAAGGATCCCGGATAAAAAAAGTAGTGGCGGAGTCTACTTACGGTGCGCAGCCGGGTAACGGTCTCGGCGATCTTGGTGTGCTGTATGAAATGGAACAGGCATTGGCGAATATGAATATACCAACCACTATTATCCGCGGCGCTTATTACATGAGCAACTGGGCCGCTTCGTTGGAAACAGCACGTGAAGCAGGCACTGTTTATACCTTTTATCCTGTTGATTTCAAACTCCCCATGGTATCACCCGGTGATATTGGCGGCGTGGCTGCCAGGCTGATGCTGGAACCGGTTACCCAAACCGGCCTGCATAATGTGGAAGGTCCGCAACAATACTCCGCAAAGGATGTTGCAGACGCATTCTCTGCTGCGCTGGGGAAAGATGTGAAAGCGGTAGAAATTCCTGAAAGCCATTGGATACAGGCACTTGAAGACGCAGGCTTTTCAGCGCCGGCAGCGAAATCAATGGCGGCAATGACCCACGCTACATTGAAGGGAAAATATACACCGCCCGGCCCGGTCAGAGGTACCACAACATTGACAGCTTATATCGGGGAATTAGTGGCCTCGGCAAAGTAACCTCTTATGCCCATCTACATCTGTAAAGACAGTTTTTTGTATATTTATTTGTTGTTCGCTTTTAAATATCATTTAACAGATGTCGATACACGTAGCCATTACAAGAAAGGTACTTCCGGGAAAAGAAGAGGAATTTAAGGAAGCCCTCAGGCAGTTTCTCGGCGAATCATTTATACATGGAGGCGTTCATGGCGCTGCCATGATCACGTCGCTGCCGGGTTCAGATTCGAATGAGATTGGCATTTTAAGAACTTTTGCAGATGAAGCTGAAAGAGACGCATTTTATAATTCAAAACTTTTTAGAGACTGGGAGGCTTACGCCTCAAAACTGACCGAAGAACCGGTTTACAGGCCGCTAACAGGACTGGAAGCCTGGTTTCGTTATCCGCTGCCACCACCAAGATGGAAAATGGCTGTTGCCACCTTATGCGGCGTTTTCCCCACCAGCCTGTTGTTGTCATTCACAGTAGGCCCCTATCTTCAAAACCTGCCCATGCCGCTGCGGGTACTTATTATTGCCGTTTGCATGGTAGCCTTGTTAACATGGGTGGTAATGCCTGTGATCACCCGGTTGCTGAAAAAATGGCTGCGGCCATCCTGAAAATATTCAGCAACACGACATCATCTTAAATTTCTATTTTTGATCCGTTAAATGAGGTGTACTGGCCTTGCATAAACTCACATGATTCTAAATACATAATACGCCGGATGAAAGAGCAATTAATTACTTTGATTAAAAACTTAAAAGACAATTCACTTAGTTTCAAAGAGGTGATTGAATTTATAGAAACTTACTATCAACATCAGCCAACCGCTTTTAAAAACGGAGAGGCACATAATGAAGCGACCCAAAATCAGGGGAGCGCGAAGGTTTTTGCTTTCGCCCGGCTAAATAACCTGGACAAAGAAGATACGCTGTACCTGTTTGCAGAACACTATCAATCGGTGTTAAATAATCCGGATGGAACAGATCACCAGAATATCAGGCAATTTATGCTTCATGGCTGGCCGGGAGTGGTTTTTGAAGGACAGGCCCTGCTTGTGAAGTAGTTCACAATACTTCTTTGGAGGAAAATGAGCAAAAAAAGGACGTCCGGATATCCCGCAGGTAGATCCGGACATCCACTTTATTAGACGTGCTAAATACCTAACGCCGTTTTTATTGCTTCCTCTACCGGACTGCACGGGCTGCCGGGAAAAGATTCTTATGTTTTTCTTAAGAAGAAGAAATAACCGAATGACATTACTCCGCGCCCTTTATTTCTTCCAGGTATTCCTTATAGCGGTTATACAAATGTCCTGCCTGCAGGTAAGCCGACTGCGGGCTCATAAAATGAGAGAACTCAAAAGTAATGGCCTTATCATAACCTGCTCTCCTGGCAGCTTCCAGCTTTAAACGCAGCTTTTCAAACTTGATAGGCAAAAATTTAATCGGCATGTCCCTGTCAAAACTTTCTGCATTAGTCCAGCATTGCAGCCCAAAGTGGTCCGCCATTTTTTTATTGACTGCAAAAAAATCATCCAGTTCGTGGTAGTCGATATGCCCATCCTGGAACGCAACGGCATCCACCGCGCCTTGTATACCGGCAAATATTTCGCTCCATTCCTGCTCATGCGCTTTGAGAGAAACGGCATCTTCTTTTGTAATCACAGCCGATGCCGCCATCACTGCTTTCTTCCCATCGATCCACGGGGAAATCAGTGTTGGCAGGCCATTGCTCACGGCTTTGCATTGCAATCCCAATGTACGGAAAGCCGTGGTAGCGCCCCTGGTTTTACGGCTGATCTCCATGCTCAGGTACCATCCTCTGAAACTTTTATGATGACCATAATTTTTCCATACCTCATCTATTACAAAACGGTTGCTGTCGATTTCATGCTGCATATCCCCGGAATCCCAGTATTTGCCACTGTCGTACAACCCAAAATAAAATTGCATATCCAGCTCATCTGCCAGTTGCAGGAACAGCTCTACCAGGTCTACCGGCGGATGGTAACACTGCTGCTCTTTTATGAGATAGGCCGACGGATAAGTAATAAAACGCCTGTACCCACTGCGGATGAGGATCACGGTATCTATCCCGATTGCTTTCATGTGCTCAAAATCCCTGCGCCATTCTTTGGCTCCCCAGTTCTGATGGGGGATGTCGTGGCTGATCTCATCCAGGAATGTTCCGGTTATCTTCATATCTCCCTATAAATTTATAATCCGTTATTTATTTTTCAACAAAATGCACCGGCGCCTGCTTTTTTCCCTGCACAGCGTTCTGCATAAAATTATCCATCTCCTTAAACTTTCTGAACATAAAGCTGGCTACCTCGTGTCCTTTACCTTCATACGTGTAAAGGGTTACCGGCCATCGTTTCTTCTGCATTTCTGTAAAAAGTGTATAGCCGCCCGACATCATGATCCATCCGGCATCGGTAGCGTTGCAAAAATGATGCGCTGCAGTGGCGTAGGGCACCAGCTGGTCATTGGTGCCGTGCATTAGCAATACAGGAAACGGCCGCTGCACATATACCGGGTTCATATCCAGCACAGCGCCGGAAAAGGCCATCAGGCCGGCGTAACGGAATGGTTTATGGCTACTGTCTTTCCGGCTTACAAAAGGATTGAACACCAGGTTCAACACGGCCTCTGCACCGGCGCTGCTACCAGCCAGGAATAACTTCAACGTATCTACGTTTAATGCAGCGGCGTGTCCGCGTAAATAGTTGGTAGCATCACGGGTATCTTCTACAGCCAGCCTGATGGCTTTCAGTTTTTCCGGCACCACGGTTTCACAACCAAAGCTTTTACCTTTCAGGTATAAACGGTATTTGATCACAAATACATTATATCCCATGCGGGCAAGGCCTTCGGCAAACGGCGCCTGGTTTACCGGATCTCCGCCGGTAAAACCGCCACCGTGTACAAACAGCACAGAAATGCCATTGGCCGCTGTTTGCGGACGGTAATGATCAAACCATAAGGTATCCGCGCCTTTCACCGCATAAATTTCCCTGGATGGCGCACTGCCATACAAAAATGCCGGGATACATAACAATAGCCATAATGCCGGCACGTATAGTTTTTTATTATTCATAACGATATTTTTCCTTGCTACAGGTACTTCCGTTTTTTGAGGAAGTCCACCCATATTACATAAGCAGCGGGCTTCAGGTGGATGCCATCAGCCGTCAGCTCTTTTACCAGGTCTCCATTGGCGTCGGCAAATATTTCATGCAGGTTGATGTAAGGCAGGCCATACTTCTCTGCAATTTTCCGGATGCCCACGTTCAACTGCAGGATGCTGTCTTTTTTATTTTTAAGATATGCAGCTGTTGTAAATGGTTCGTATAAAGGTAATACGCTTTGAATATAAATTTTTGTTTTGGGAGAATGGGTACGGATATAAGCCACGATATGATCGTAATTTTCCAGGATCACTTCCCGCGGCAATCCCCTGCTCAGATCGTTGATGCCGATCAACAGGAACAGCCTGCGCGGCTCGGCTTTCACAATACCATCCAGCCGGGCGAGTACGCCAAAAGTATTATCGCCGCCGATGCCGCGGTTCATTACTTTTACGCCGGGCAGCAGCTCGCCCCAGGCGCCCCGTTCCGTGATGCTGTTACCCAGGAAAACGATGGCTTTCTTTTGCAGCGGCAACGTGTTAAACAGCTCCATTCTTCCCTGGTAATAGGTGTTGTTGTAGCTGCTGTCGATTTTCTGCGCAACCGCTGCAGAAACGAAGCCCACGCATAGTAAAGCTGCACAGCCAATACGTTTAAAAAAATACGCTACTGCTTTCATGCTATAAATATTTTTTACGTTTCAGGTATTCCACCCATAAAATATAGGCCTGTGGCTGGAGATGCAGACCATCTGTTGTCAGCTCCCGTTTCAGTTGTCCATCTTCACCTGCAAAAACATCGTTATGAAGGTCAATATAAGTACAGTGGTATTTAGCGGCGATCTGTTGTAACCCTTCGTTCAGCAATTTTATTTTCTCGTTGCGGATCTTCACGTAAATATCCGCCAACACCGGTTCCGTTACCGGCAATACGCTTTGCAGGTACAAGGTAGTATGCGGCGCCATGGCCTTTACCTTAGCTGCTATCCGCTCATAATTGGCCACTATATAATTCAGCGGTGTTCCTCTTTTTATATCATTAACGCCTATGAGCAGGAATATTTTTCGCGGATGCAAAGCCAGCACCTGATCCAGACGGGCATATACCCCAAAGGAATTATCGCCGCTGATACCGCGGTTACTGACGGTCATACCCGGCAGCACTTCGCTCCAGGGACCCACTTCCGTTATACTGTTGCCCAGGAACACCACGCCCCTGGCGGGTACAGGCAGCTGATTAAAAAATTTTACACGTTCTTTGTAATAGTTGTTGGCATAGCTGCTATCCAGCGACTCCTGGGCCATTGCCACACTCGCGGATGTTAACAGGCACATTAAAAAATACATCATCTTTTTCATGCGGCAGTAATTTTAAGACGGTCGTACCAGGTGAATTTTAAAACAATCATGCAAAGTATCCATACAGTTGCAGCCAGGAAGCCATTTCTGAAATAGCCGAATACAAAAAATACCGGCATAATCACCATACTCATCTGCCAGCAGATGCCTACCAGCACATTCAGCATATCCCATTTAAACTGGCGGTTAGGCTCAAACGCAGGATCATCCTGCTTTACCCATTGCAATACAGTGTTCCAGTATCCCCACGGACGGGTGTTGGCGTAAAATATTTTCAGAACGTTCTTTTCCGTTGGCGGCGTAAGCAGGCATCCGATCACGCTGGCCGACATCGACAACACCAGGATGATAAAGAAAGAGATCAGTGTACCGATGCCACTACCAAACACTTCATTGTAGCCGCTGAAATAATGATTGCTCAGCCACTCCATCAGTTTAGGTACAAATGTGGCCGATAACAGTCCGGCCAGCATACCGGCAAAATAACCGTAACCATTGAAGCGCCACCAGATCCATTTTAATACGTTGGCAGCAGCATACCCGCCGTATAAAGCAGAGGAAAGCCAGATGGTAAGGGAACTAAGGGAATCTGCAAAGAGGCCGAAAAAACAACCCGTAGCAATAATGCCGATAGAAACGAGATAACTACATTTAACGTAATGCCTGGGCGGCGCGTCGGGTCTGAAATATTTTTTATAGAAATCGTTCACCAGGTAGGCAGGCGCCGCGTTCACAAAAGCGGAGAATGCGCTCATAAACGAGGCCAGCAAACCGGCCAGCACAACGCCCCGGATGCCCGCGGGCAGGTAATTGCTTACCACCTGGCTCAGGATCGTTTCAAAATCAGGCTTCGCCTGCGATTGTAAAGAAGGCATAAATACGTTGAAGGCAATCAGCGTTAAAGCGCTCACCATCATAAACAGCGGGATATATAATACCAGGTTAGTGAACCCCGACAGCTTCGCCGCTTCCCAGGGCCGGCGGGCGCTGAGGATACGCTGCATATCAAAGCCCGGTACCGGTCCGGCCAGGCTGGCAAAAATACCTTTACCGATCATCATCAGCATCAATGCGCCAAACCAGGTAAAACCATCCTCGGCTATTTTACGGTTGGCCTGCGGAAAGGTGTGATCCCAGCTGAGGTTCAGTTTCCATTCCGGCCAGAAAGAGGCCCAGCCCTGCGGCAGTTGCTGATGCAGCTGATCATAGTTCACACCTTTCACGGCAAATATTACCACCAGTATACAACTCACCACCAGGATGCCATATTGCAATACTTCAGTAGCCACCACGCTGTACATACCGCCTTTCACGGTGTAGAGGGTAGTCAGCGCCACAATGATCAGCGCATAGGTTTGCTGATTGGTAAACATCCCATTGGAAAGATCCCAGGGCAGCATGTTGGCAGCAAATTTCCCGATGCCCACAAATACATACCCGATAAAACCGATCACACTTACCACTGCAAATATCACTACGATCATATGCGCCAACCGTCCTCCCCTGTCATCGCCAAATCGTTTGATGATCCAGTCGGCCCCGGTCATGGCATTACTCCGCCTGATCCAGATAGCGAGGAATACCATCACAAATATCTGGTTCCAGATGGGCCACAGCCACGGCAGCCAGGCAGCCTTAAACCCGTAGATAAATAACAGCGCTACATAAAAAGCGGTACCGCTTACATCAAACATACCACTGCTGTTGCTGAAGCCCAGCCAGTACCATTTGATATTGTTATTCCCCAGGAAATAGGACTGTATGTTACCGGAGGCTTTTTTGGAGATCCAGAACCCCAGGCCGATGATAATGACCAGGTATAATAAGATAATTAAAATGTCGATGGTCGCAAGATTCATAATATTGTGATGTCGGTATGATTGATAAAATAGTTTACATGTTAACAGCAGTTATGACTATGTTTTCCACAGCCATCCGCGTTTTGTAAAAAACACGGTAATCAGGGACACTATTCCCGTAAACAATACGCCGCTAAAAAAACCGCCTGCTATATTTTGCTGCATAGCGGTATAGAGGCTCATCCCCCCGCTTAACCGCAACAACGGCAGCAGCAACAGGTTGCCCGCTACATAAGCCACCATAGGGTTCCGGCCGTTCATGCTTAAATAACGCAAGATACCGGCGCCGGCGCCGCTCAACTGCCAGTAATAAAAAGTCATTAACATAAAAAAGGCAAGTCCCCCGGTTACAAGATAATAACTGAAAGTGGAAGGATCTTTTTTTATACCGCCTTCATACGCCTCAAAAAAGAGACCCAGTAGCAAAAGATATACGCCCGCCTTGAAGAACCTTAGCAGCAGCGGCTTTGCAGCATGTAAAAATCTCCCGGAAAAATAATATAACAGCAAACAGAGTATGGTAGTAATAACAAGATTAACCAGCAGATGCCGGCCAAACAAACATACCACGTTGGTAACAATCACCGCAAACGATAAAACAGCCAACATACCTGTACGGGAAGCCGCCGCATTCTCCGCAGGCGGGCGGACAGCATTGTCCTGCAATAACCACTCGCCCGCCAATGTACCGGGAATAATGATGAACAGGTATTTTAAATAATAGAATTTATACATCCAGGGGAAAGGCGACCATTGAAAAACAGCTTCATTAATAGAACCCGGTACACCCGCGCCCAGCAGCACCGCCATCACAAAAGGGAGTAGCCCTATCCGCAGCCAGGGATTATTCCTGGTGCACCACCAGGCCAGCGTACCCGCAAAAGCCATATTAGCCAGCACCATCATGATAATATCGAAGCGGTATAAAGAAAAACCTTTGCCATCTTTAAAAGGCAGCAGGTACAACAGAACACCTGCCAGCGCAAACGACAACAGCTTTACGGCGGTCCATAATTTCGTTTGCCGGGCCGGTTTATACAATTGAAAACACAACAGGATAAACGCAGCCGGTTGTAACAGGTACATAAAAGGCGAAGGATTACCGGCCGGCACAATGCTCCGGGCATGCATGGTAAACAGTGCAAAGAAAACCAGTAAGAGATATCTCCGGCAGGCAACGGACAACACGTCACCGAAGTTCGCGCCTTCTTTTACCTTCCGGCTCAAAGCCAGTGGTATAGCGGCTCCCATCGTGAACAGAAAAAATGGAAATACCAGGTCCACCCAGGTAATACCCGGCAAGTCCGGCATAAAAATATGTGCAGGCGGCGGCTCCTGGGCATGGTACATCCACGCCGGCAGTATGCCAAAAGCAATACTGCTGCTGAGTACCATAGCCAGTATGGCCAGCCCTCTCAATGCGTCGAGGCTATTATCACGATGCTGCATGTGTTTCCGTTGTTTAATACTTTTATTTTTGCAGGCCCGCTTTCACGGCGTCCCACAAAGGCTGTTTCAGGCGGTTGTATTGCGGTGCATAAATATGTACCAGGTCAAACAACATGATGCCGCCGGTAGTATTGGCTGTGATGTATTTAATACTCCTGGTGATCTCTGCTTTGCTGGCCCAGTCTACATTCCCCATATCAATACCACCGTATAAAGGCACCTTGTTTTTAGTAACGTAGCGGGTACCACGGATAGAGCCTTCCACGCTCCACCAGTGATAAGTAAGATTGGCGGTAGCAGCGTTTTCAGATAACAGGATCTGTGTAAAATAATTTCCCGTCATCATGATATCCAGCTGCTCTGCGTATCCCGTTTTATAGTATTCCGGGTAGGCCCAGTCGAACCGGATGGCCTGATCGTTGAAAGGATCATACTCTTCGCTGGCCCAGTTCACGCCCACCTGGTAATAGGTAACATACCACGCGCCTACATACACGCCGAAATTCACGGACGATTTTACGCTCTTCACTGCTGCCCTGGCCTGTTTAAAAAAATCGTGGATCACGGTGGCCCGGTACAGCAGCCATTTCTTGTAGTATTTACCGGTGGTAGCAGGCAACACCTGGCCACTTGTGTTTTTCCATGAAGTAACAATATCGCCGGGAAAGTTCATCTTCGCGGCATCGTTATCGTTGTATTTCTCTTTCAGGAAAGCAATAAACTGTTCTTTGCTGAAGTCGGAGAAATCAGCGTCAATATCTGTATAACGGGCATAATCGAGAATCAGCCCATCGATATCATATTTCTGCACAATCTCTTTGATGATATTCAAGGCCCTGGTCTGCACCTCCGGCCGGGCCGGGTTTACAAAGGCATTGCGACCGGTAGATGTAACCGGCACGCGGTTGCCGTTCACATCGCATACAATGGATTCGTTCCGGCTTTTAAACGCAGGATCATCGAACACAGTGCCAATGCTTCTGCCCCCATCTCCTTCTACAAAAGTGATGATGGAAGCATATACCTTGAATGATCTTTTCCTCGCTTCGCTGATCATGAATCCTACATAGTCCACATTGGCCGGCAGTGATTTACCATCCATCGATGTTACCTGTTTGGCGTATGCGCTGGGATACATGGTGTAGCCGGTGCTTCCTTTTACATCAATCACCAGACCGGTGACGCCTGTTTGTTTCAGTGTGTCCAGCACTGTTTTTATCTGCGCGGTATCGTTTAATCTTCCGTAGGTTCCGAAAACGTTGGAACGCGCATCTACCCACACAATCACATTCCTGCCGGGCACAAATGTTCCGCTGGTGTCCACCGGCAAAACCGGCGTTGGATCAGCTTTACCCGACTTCTTACATGCCGCTGCCAGCAGGAGGCAAACGGATAACCCGATAAAATATACGCGGTGCTTCATGGTAAATTGATTAATGGTTACAGGTATTCAGCAGGCATACTGCCGGTGTTGCAACCGGCAGTATGCTGTGTTTCTTAAGGTGCATAAGTAGTGAATTCGTGCGCCATGATACCGCCGTTGGTCAGCATCATATATACCTGCATCCGCTGTTTGTGATCGCTGTAACCGATACAGATATCAGCGGTACCGTTGCCATTGGCAGTACCGGTAAACAGGTCTGAGTTAAATATGTTGAACTGCGGGTAAGCAGCATCCGTAGGCGGCAGGCTTATTTTCGAAGGACTGGTAACATCATAAAGCGACATCTGTACCTGGTTCAGATCATAAGAATTCAGGTACTTCACAATGGCCAGGTAATTGGCATTGTTAAATGTGCCGTAAGCGGTAGGCATCGTAAACACCACCGGATCACCCAGGGTAAGCGCTGCGGATCTCTCATTGGTAGCGCCGTTTACCAGTGCCACTTCAAATTGGTAGTTCAGGAAATAATCGCTGTTGGCCGCTGCAGAAACAGGTTGCGCTTCGGCGTAATATCCCCATAAGCTGGAGGCGCCGCCGGCGATGGATTTATAATTGATGATTTCAGGATCATTGCTCTGCAAAACGCCACCCGCAATACGCCATTTGTAGATGATGGTAGATTGCCCACCGGTAGCCATGATCACTGCATCTTTGTTGAGATCGCCGAAAACATTCACCCTCCTGCCTACGCCACCGTCGCCGGTGATGCCGGTAGGATTGCTGTTGGTCCAGTCTACCAGTTTTACAGGAGCGGCATCCGCTACGCTGCTGTATTTGTACAATATGAATTTGCTGTTTTTCGGTGCCCAGGAAGCAGCGAGCAAATTACCCGTGGTATCACTGGCGATCTGGAACGACAGCCCCGTAAAAGGATAATACATCTCTTTTACATAAGCGCCCGTAAACCGGTTGTACACACTGTATTTGGAAGGATTGGTTCTGCGTACCACTACGAGGTAATCGCCGCTCACGGTAATAGAAGTTTCCATATTGGCCGTGAAAGATAATTCCGCGCCGGTTTTTATCCACAGCTTCCGGTTGATCCCTGCGCCGTAAGCCAGTTTCTGCGGCTCGCGGGCGCGCAGCGTATAGGTTTTGGATACACCGTCAACACCGGTTACCGTAAAAGGCTGTTCCTGCGCAAGGCTGATAGTGGCGCCTTCTGCCACCGATGCCGTAGAATGTTTGTTGATCTCATAATTGAAAACTGCTCCGGATATATCCACACCAGGCAGCACATAAAAGATCACTTCTTTCTCCTGTATCACTCCTTCAATCTCCTGCGCCGCACCTTCTGCTGTAACGCTGATTTTTGCGCTGGTGATAGAATAATCCCCTACTTTTTTTGCTACTATTACATAGGAAGATTTAGCGCCATTACCGGCTGTTACTGTGATGTTTAAGGGTTTGCTCAGGTCCGTTACAGCCCCTATCGCCGGCGTTACTGTAGCATCCGTAGGAATGGTAGCCCGCACAATCAGCTTTTTAAGGTCCACCTCATTATCGGATGTTGCCGGGTAATACCAGGGAACATCAAAATAAATGGTGTCATTATTGGCGCTGTAACGCGCGTCAAATAAGCGCTCGCTTCCCTTTCCATCTGTAGTGAGATAAATATCGCTCAATGCACTCTGTTGCTTGCGGACTACCGCATCGGGCTTGCGACAGGAAAACAGGGCGGCGGCAGCTGCGATGACAATAAAAAATATGTTTGGTTTCATGTGATTCATTTTGGTTGTTGTCAGGGAATCTTGATCTACCATCCTTTTATCTGGGTAAGCGCTGCATTGTTCTGCAGTTCCGACACCGGGATAGGGATATAATACAAGGCCGGCGTGAACTGCCTGTTCATGTTATCACAGTTCACCACTTCATATTTGAAGCCGTCGTCGGTAGGCGTTATCCGGTGACCGGTAAAGCGTACATTGTTCAGCACAATATGCGCTTTACGCCAGCGGCGGAGGTCCCAGTAACGGTGTCCTTCAAAAGACAGTTCTACCTTGCGTTCGTGTTCTATGGCTGTCATCAGCGCAGCAGCAGTAGAAGCGGGCGTATTGGGCAGTCCGCGTTTGTTCCGCAGCGTATTCAGCGCCAGCTGCGCGCCTGCAATATCATTTAGTTTAGCCCTGGCTTCCGCAGCAATGAGCAGTATTTCTGCATAGCGCATTTCTATCCAGCTCTGTGTGCTTTTGTTCGCCACAAAATCGTTCACAGCGGGATTCAGCATTTTACGGATATAATAGCCCGTTACCGTTTTGCGGGGCTCGCCGGTTACTGCATATTCTGCAAAGCCTTCGGTAACATTGCCAGGCGTGGTGTTAAGCGTACGCCCTTTCCAGGAAGCGCCGTTATAAAGTATGGACGCATAAAACCTGGACTCCCTGTTGCTGTAAGGATTAGCAGCCATAGCAGCATTGCTCCAGGAAAATTTTGTGCCGTCGTTCATTTCATATTCATTCACCAGTTCAGCGGTGGGCACACCGTACACCAGGCACTGACCGGGCGCATCACCGGGAGGCGCAAATCCCAGATCCAAACTGTGGGTTACCTGTGGCGATACATAGTCCAGTTTGAAGATGGCTTCCTTTGTATTTTTATTGGTAAAGATGGAAGCATAATCAGACTCCAGGTCGTAGTACCCTTTTGCCGCGAGATCTATCACCGCTTTGGCGGCATCTGCAGCATTCCTGTAATACGCGGGTGCATTGGCGGCATTCACGCCGGTGAGTGCATCCTGGTTAAATTGTTTCTTATCATATTCCGCAATGGAAGCGGCATATAACCAGGTGCGCGCCAGCATGCCATAGGCCGCGCCTTTGGTGGCCCTGCCGGTGCGATTGGCATCTTGTTGCTCTGGGAGATTTTCAGCGGCATATGCAAAATCTGCTGCAATAAATTTCCAGCAGTCTTCTTCCGAAGCACGCTGATGTTCTTTGGTCAGATACTGCCCGATGTTGTCCATCAGGATCACGCTGCCATGCAGTTTTACCAGCCAGAAATATACATAGCCCCTGATAAAACGCGCTTCTGCTTCATACTGTTTTTTGGTAGCCTCATCTACTTTGGCATATTTCGCAAGACCGTCCAGGAACTCGTTCAGGCGGCGGATACGCGAGTAACCCGTTTGCCAGTAGTTCAGTTGCGGGCCTGCCGAATTTACCCTGGACGCATCAGTTGCCAATATGTTCACTGTTCCATTACCGGCAACGGTAGAAGTATATTTTTCTATATCGCTTAACGCATCGGTAGCGTTATCATAACCAATAGGGAAAACACCGAACTGGAATGTTTTAAACTCGCTGTACATGCCGTTGATATAAAGCTCCATGTTAGCGGAATTGCTCCATATCGCTGTTTCCGTGTAGCGGTCCGTCGGGTCTATATCCACTTTACAGCCATGCGCAGCTATGATGATACCCATTGCCAGTAAAGCCTGTTGTATGGTGGTAGTTACCTTGTTCATAATGATCTGTGTTGTGGTTTAGAAAGTAATAGATGCACCGCCTGAATACATGCGCTGTTGCGGATAAAAACCATTGTTCACGTTTGGCATCTCAGGATCCAGGTATTTCAGTTTATCCCAGGTGATCAGGTTAAAGCCGGAGATATACAACCGTACCTGCTGCACTTTAGCCCTGTTCAGCCATCTCTTTGGAAGATTATATCCCAGCTGTGCGGATTTCAAACGCAGGTAAGATGCATCCCTTACCCAACCGGAATTGGCATGGGCGTTATGCGATGATAAAGAAGCTTTGTAAGCGCTTAAACGGGGATACTTTGCATCCGGGTTGTCCGGTGTCCATGAATCTTCTACCAGGTAATAAGGCGCGTTACCGTAGTTGTAAAAAGTTTTGGTAAAGGGTGTGTTATCATCTACGCCACTGGTTCCGCTGGAACCTTCATAAGTACCGGCCAGGCTGATGCTGGTCAGTGCAGCGCCCTGGAATAGCGCAGAGAAATCGAAGGCGCCGTATTTCAGATCTATGTTCAAACCATAGGTTAGCTGCGGCATATTGCTGCGTCCTACAAAAGTCATATCGTCGGCGCGGGTAATACGGCCATCGCCGTTCAGATCACGATATTTGAAAAAGCCCGGTACAATAACGCCGCCGCTTGGTGAAGATCCATTCGCTGCTTCTTCCCAGGTTTGGTACATACCATCCACCACAAAACCCATTTTATCACCGATGCTGCGGCCCACGCGGCTTTGCCATGCAGGCAAACCGGTGCTTTCATTCAAACGCAGGATCCTGTTTTTAGCCCAGTTCATATTACCGGTAACACCGTACTGCAATTTACCGATGGTGTTGCGGTGTCTTATCTGCAAATCAAAACCCTTGTTATCCACAATACCATAGTTCAGCACAGCAGGCGCGTAACCGCCCAGAGATAAAGGATACAGGCTGCCAGGACTATCGAGGATATCGTTGGTGATTTTATAGAACCATTCAAAATCAAAGCCCAGCAAGCCATTCAGGAAAACGGACTCAAACCCTATGTTGGTTTGTGTGGAGGTTTCCCAGCGGAGGTTCACATTAGGCGGTGCGCTGGTATATAAGGCAGCCGTAGGTTTGCCGCCAATCACCACCACCGGGTTTGTGGTCAGCGCGAATGTTTGCAGGTACGCAAACCGCTGCGCCACATCATTACCCACGCGGCCTACAGATCCTTTCAGTTTCAGGTAGCTGATCGTTTTGCTCAGGTTATCAAAGAAAGATTCCTTGCTGATCACCCAACCTGCGCCCACAGCAGGAAATATTTCCCAGCGGTTGTTGCGCATAAAATTCACGGAAGCATCGTAACGACTGGCCAATTCCAGCAGGTATTTGTCTTTGTAGCTGTAATTGATACGCGCTACGGCGCCTGCCCTGGAATCGTCGATATCACTGGAGCCTGTGGGAGAAATAAAATCTTCGGTAGCCTTGCTGCCATAATCGATCTCCTTCAGGTCACTTAACGCAAAATTGCTGGCTCCTGTGGAAAACAGGCTGGACTTTTGCTGCGACCATTCGTACAACAATAATGCGCTGATGGCATGATCGCCAAACTGGTTGGTATAAGAGGCGCTTGGCTGGAATGTTTTACGGTTATATTGGGTGTATGACTGTCGTAACGATGTTTTGGTGATGCCCGGCAAAGAACTGATGGTCGTGTAATCACCGCTCACCTGATCGCGATAGCGGCCCATCACGGTATACGGCGTTAACCATCCTTTATTTTCCGTGCTGCTTTTATCATAGGCTGTCAGCAATTTCAGCTCCAGTCCTTTTACGCCCGGCACTTTCACCTTAAAGGTCAGGTTGCCCTGGAACACATTGGTTTGCCCGTTCTGG
This sequence comes from Chitinophaga ginsengisegetis, assembly GCF_900168065.1. Taxonomy (GTDB): domain Bacteria; phylum Bacteroidota; class Bacteroidia; order Chitinophagales; family Chitinophagaceae; genus Chitinophaga; species Chitinophaga ginsengisegetis. The sequence goes on from NZ_FUZZ01000001.1 coordinate 2,069,270, forward strand.
TAACCGGAGTTCTGCACGGCAGCTAAGGGATTTACCCAGCCGGCGCCGCTGTTGTAAGCAGTAGGCAACCCGTTGGGTGCATACATAGGCAGGTTAGGCAACATGCGCACCGCCTGGTAAAACGGGTTCATGTAAGCCTCGTTATCCGGCGAAATACCAGGTGTGGCAGTGAGTTGCTGCCGCATGCCCAGGTCCACGCCTACGGATATATAATCGTTCAATGCTGCATCCAGGTTGGAACGCACGTTATAGCGTTTGAAATTGGTATTCTCTACAATACCTTCCTGGTCGAGCATCCCACCGGATACAAAATATTTTATCTTTTCAGTACCACCGCGCACGCTGATGTTGTGGTGCTGCGACATACTCGTTTTTCCCATCAGTTCACCCATCCAGTCGGTATTACCAAACAGCGGGTTGGTGTTGGTGCCGTTCTTCAGCGCCTCAATCTGTTCCTTCGTATATACGTAAGGCACAGGATCGCCGCCGGTATGCGCGAGGTAGTCGTTGTCCATATCGGTTCCTTTATTATACCACGACATATAATCCGGGCCATTCAGGAATTTTGGAACGCGGGTATTGGAGTTGAAGGTAACGGAGCCATCATAGGTAACGGTTGGCTTCTGGTTTTTACCATGCTTGGTAGTAATGAGGATGATACCGTTGGCCGCCTGTAAACCATATACGGCAGTGGAAACGGCATCTTTCAATACGGTGATGCTTTCAATTTCATCCGGGTCGAGGTTGGAGAACGAAGGACGCTGTACGTTATCAATAATGATCAGCGGTCCCTGGTTGGCGCCATAGGTGCTTACGCCGCGGATACGCAGCGCAGCGTCATCTGCTCCGGGGCGGCCCGATTGCTGCAGCGCTGAAATGCCCGGCAGCCGGCCTGCCAGCATATTAGTGATGTTCATGGCGGGCGCTTTCTTCAGTTCTTCACCGCTGATCTGCGCTACCGAACCAATCACGCTTCCTTTTTTCTGCGTGCCATAGGCCACTACCATTACTTCATCAAGATCTTTTAAACTCCGCTCCAGCGTTGCCTTTACCTGGTCGCCCGGCTTTACGCTGAGCGTAAGCGGCGTGTATCCCATCATGGAAATTACCAGTGTGGCCTTGTCTGATGTAAGCGGCAGCGTAAACTTTCCATCCGTATCAGTAGAAGCGCCCTGGCTGGTTCCTTTAACAAGAACCGTGGCTCCCGGTACAGGAAGCCCGTCGGCAGAAGTGATGATCCCCGAAACCGTTCTGGTTTGGCCAAACGACGACAGCTGGCACGCGAGGAAGCATAGGAGCAGCCATACATAACGGCTGGATAATAAATAATGCCTGAATTGTTTCATAAACAATTACTTTGGTTAATAAAATGTGGTTACTGATACGAACTACAGGCTATTCCAGGTTTCCTGAAATAGTGACAGGCTTTTCAAAAGGATGAAGGTATTTGTCCAGCAAGACAGCTGCCGCCAACCTGCTGAGGTGTAGAGGCTCGCTGCCGGAAAGCCTGATGCTGGCGCTTTCCAGATCATTCTTTACTTGTGGTATAGTTACAGGTGTTCCTGTTGCTGCAATAATCTTTACGAAATCTGCTATCGTTAGCATATCACCCGAAGCAGCCCAATAGGTGTTCAGTACAGGATAATAAGCGCGTAAGCCCTGCACCAGTTCATAACCGCTAACAGGTTGCTGCGGGTAAAACCAGGTTTGGTTGGCCCACATATAAGGCACACCGGTTCCTTTAAGAATGCCGGTGGCGCCTATTTTCTGGACGGCGACAAAATTAGGGTCAGCAGGCGTTATATCAATAAATGGCATCAGGTAGCCGTTGGCATTCAGCAATGCCTGTTGCACCTGACGTACGGAAAGCGCCGCGGGTTGCAGATGCAGTTGTATGCACAGCGCGGCTATCACGCCGGCGGCCTGCCCCAGCTGCAACACTACCGGTTGCAGGCGTGTAGCGCCATTCATAATATTACTTACACTGATGCTTTTTTCGGCCACTATCAAACCCTCTACTCCCTGCGGAATCAGGCTGCCCATAGGCACATTATAAGAAGGCACTTTTATCTTGACGAAATCTATCGCCGGCGCAGCCGGATTTTTCAGATGATGATGATCGATGGTATAGTCTCCTACGGCAACGCCTGTACGAAATAATGGTTGCGTGCTTTCATAGGGATGCGCTACTTCATTAACCGTTAAGGTCACCAGCCCTTTCACTCTTCTCGATTCCCGGTGATAAGGTATCATGGGCAGTTTATCAGCAGTCGGAAATTCATCATCTGCCAGTCCCAGGTTTTTATATCCTAATGCTGTTTGCAGATAGTAAACAAAACGAAGCGTATGCAGCTTCGCTTGTTTCCACGCAGCTTCCCTTTCTGCACGGGTACTTTCAATCGCGTTGAGGTATATGTCGTTACCACATTTGGGCCAGTTGATCATGTATTTATTATGTGGCAATCGTCCGTATTGCATCATGCGGTAGCAGTTGTTCTGCGGGCTGTCGGATGTAGCCGGATCGCTTACATCGCAGCTGCATTGGAACACAGAGGCATCGTAGCCTTCCGGCCGGGGAATTATTTTGTTACCGTTTTTGCCATAATCTTTCAGTACTGCAACATAGGTCAGATCCTGTATGATGTTGTTGGCCTTTACAGGTGCCTGCTCTTCACGCGTATCCAGGCGGCTGTCCATCCCGATGCGGTAATGTGCGCCGGCGGCAGCCATCACATCTCCCAATTCGGTGGCATCGATGAGGATGGTGGCAGTGAGTACCCGCAGGTGCTTCCCTTGTGTTACGGTAATCGTCCATTTACCGTTTTCTCTTTTTACAGATTGCCAGCGGGTGTTATACCATACCTGCAATTTTTTTTCTGCAGATGCCAGCTGCTGCAATACCTGGTTGCCAACATGCGGCTCAAATAAAGTATTGCTTACCCAGCCGGTGGCAACGGAATCCGGGCCACCATAATATTTGTATAACTGTTGCCTGAACTCGCCCCACAATCCGGCGGGCAAACGGTGATTGCCATCAATAGCCGACACGCCAGCTGCAGTAAGCATCCCGCCCAGCCAGGTAGTTTCTTCTATAATAATCACTTCCGCTCCCATTCGTGCCGCCTGGATACCGGCGGTTGCGCCACTGGCGCCACCGCCGATAATCAGCACATCCGTATTGGCAGATTGCGCCCGGAGCTGCATACAGCCCGTCAACAATAAAACGAATATTATATACCTGATACTGGTGGTCATCTGGTTGATATTTTATAGTATTAAGACTGGATACGTTCCCATGTTTTCCATACCTGGTACAGCGCACGTGGTACATGAAAGCATCCCTTCCATTTACCTCCTTTCAGCGTTAGCAAAGGCGTGCCCTGTCTGTTCAGGTAGCCGTACCATTCGCCGAATGCTTCGTCTCTGAAATGCTCCCACACATAGGCGTGTACTTTTTCAAACCATAGCAAACAGCGCTCATCACCCGTTAATTCATACCCTTTGGACAAGGCCACCAGCGCTTCCGCATGTACCCACCATAATTTCTGATCCCACTCCAGTTGCTGCGGCGGATTGCCGAGGATATCCATAAAATAAAAAATACCACCAAACTCCTGGTCCCACCCGTATTCCAGGGTACGCAGCATAATGTCGCACGCTTTGCGTATCAATGCAGTATCGTTTAGCCGCACACCCAGGTCCATGATAAACCACATGGCTTCAATAGCATGACCGGGATTTACAAGACGCCCTTCAAAGCTGTCGGAGAAACGGCCATCGGCATATACATTTTCCAGGATCAGCCCACGGGCAGGTTGGTAAAACACATTCATCACTTCATGGATCACCGGCGGGATCAGCTCATTCACCTGTTGCGCACCCAGCAAGTGCTCCAGTTCGAGCGACAGGTTGCACAAAATCATAGGCAAACTAAACCCTTTCAGCGCACGGGTACCCGGATATGCTTTATTGTATTGGCCTTTCCAGTTATCTTTTCTTTGCAGGATGTTTTTAAAAGTGGATATGGCTATTTCCTTGTAGCGGTCGTTCGGCACTGCTTTATCCAATGATGCAAACGCCATGGCAGCAAAACAATCACTGAAAATATTGTACGGTTGCGTTAATGGTTTTCCATCGGCTGTCAGGGAAAAAAACCAGTTGCCGGAAGCGTCCCGTCCATATTTTTCCATAAAGCCGGCGCCATGCAATGCCATCTGCAGCCATTCTTCTTTTGGCGACACGTGATTATACATGTAACTGAAACACCACACTTCCCGGCCTTGCAGCCACATAAATTTATCGGTATCGAATACGCGGCCATCCCTTTGCAAACAGGTAAAGTAGCCACCGTTCTTTTCATCTTTGCTATGCTTCATCCAGAAAGGCAGCACATTGTCCAGCAGTTCCTGGCGGTATTGCCCTGCATAAGAGCTATGCAGGGATGCCGCCGCTAATATTTCCGGTGCCTGGCTTTTATTCTGTAGATCACTCCTCATAAATAACGCTATCTTTGTAATTTATTTTACTTTCGTTCGTAAATTTATAAATTAAATTATTAATTAAGCAAAACTTTGTAAAAATATTTTTTTAAAACAAAATAACACGGTTACTTTTCACTAAAATCAATTCATTTATCTTAGAACAATGAAAAAAACTGATCCAATGCAATCCCAGGTAAATCAAAATATCTTTGATCTTTTTTCTGAAGAAACTATTTCGGGGGTAGCTTATAAGAATAAATCGCTGAAACGGGCCATCATTAACCATCTCGATAAAACCGGCAACGCTACCATAACAGATTTGACACTTGCGCTGAACATCAGCGTACCCAAAACCACCAGTCTAATTAATGAACTGATAGGCGACGGCCTGGTAAAAGATGAAGGCAAAGTAGATTCAAAAGGCGGCCGCCGCGCCAATATATACGGACTGGTGGCCGAATCGGCCTTTTTTATAGGAGTAGATGTAAAACATTATCATGTGAATATAGGACTGCTGGATTTCAAGAAAAACCTGGTGTCCGATGAAATGCAGGTGCCTTACCTGCTGGCCAACACGCAGGAATCCTTTGATCATCTTATCCGGATCATCCAGGGATTTATCGGCAACCTGTCCGCTGCACACCGGAATATCCTGGCGCTCTGTGTAAACCTCTCCGGCCGTGTGAACAGTGAAAACGGCTACAGTTACAGCTTCTTCCATTTCCATGAAGAACCGCTCAGCACCATCATTGAAAAGATCACCGGCATACGCACCTACCTGGAAAACGACTCCAGGGCAATGGCATACGGGGAATTCCACAACGGGATTGTACGCGATGAAAAAAATGTACTGTTCGTAAACCTTGACTATGGCATTGGTCTTGGGATCATGATCGACGGCAAAATATACCGTGGTAAATCAGGTTTCGCAGGTGAAATGGGCCACATTCCGCTGTTTACCAATGAACTGATCTGCCACTGCGGCAAAAAGGGATGCCTGGAAACAGAGGCCTCCGGACAGGCGCTGATAAGGATGTTCAAGGAAAAAATTGCACAGGGCTCCGGCTCATCGCTGCAGCACGACAATAAACTGCCCGAGCCACTCCACCTGGCAGATATTATACAATCCACCCGTAATGAAGATGTGCTCTGCATAGAGCTGGTAGCCGGTATCGGAGAAAAGATAGGCCGCGGCCTCTCCGTACTCATTAATATATTTAACCCCGAGCTGGTGGTACTGGGCGGCATCCTTTCCCAAACCGACGAGTATATCCGTCTCCCTATACGCAGCGCACTGAATAAGTATTCCCTCAGCCTGGTGAATAACGATACACAGCTGCTGATGTCCAAACTAAAAGAAAAAGCCGGTATCATAGGCGGCTGCCTGATTGCGAGAGACAAACTACTCTCCGTTCAATGATGTTTTTGCAGATAATATTCTTTTACCTATTTGTTTCTTAATTTTTTTATTAAGTTTGTCTTAATTGATAAAAAATATTATCTATCTCTATTAAGTAACATCATGAAAAAATTATTCACACGTTCAGGGCTCACCATGCTCTTTATCAGCAGTCATCTTGTACTTACTTTGCCTGCCGCAGCACAAACGGTGCCGGCAGAAATCCGGCAAAAGCTGCTGACCACCAAACAAGGCAGCATTGTAGAACTGCCTGGTATCCTCAATGAACAACTGCCAAAGATTAACTATGAGAAGATAGTTTTATCAGGCCCGCAATATATTATTTCAGATGATCCGGAATATATCCGCGTGCCGGAAGCCATTGCACTGAAAGAAAAAGTAGCACCAGGCACAGTACGGCTTTATGTATATAACGTAAACGGTGTGAAAGAACCAACTAAGATCACCACCAAAATTGTAGCGGTGATAAAAAATACCGGCGCCGCACCCATGCATATCCGCATGCTGAAATATTCTTCCCAAAAGCCCAGCACCAGCTATTTCCAGATAGGTAAACAGGGATTGGCAGATTATTTTGCTGCTACACCGCAAACCGAAGTCCGCACCATAGCACCCGGAAAAATCCTGGCCATTGATCCTGCACAGGAAAAATACCAGGTAAAATATGATGAACTGGTGCATGGCCTGTATGATTTTGTGATTGACCAGCCGGGCGAAATCAGTGTTGTGCAAACAGCCCCCGGAACACCTGTCGCCACTGCCCTTGCACGCGCCAGCGTACTACCCTCCAAAAGCCAGAGCGGCGCAGGCCGCGGCCTTTTTGGCGTAAACAATTATGAAGTGGTTTCCAACGATACCATCGACACACAGAAAGGCATCGTGCAAATGGTGATGGCCGATGGTGAGCAAGACCCCTGGGTACTCGGCCGGGAAGGCACCACGGGAAAAAGAGCTACCCTGGCCGGCAACTACGGTGTGATGTACAACGTGGAACTGAAATGGAAAAGCAACAACGGACAAGGTCTCGCGCTGGTAACCTGGAACGCCCGCAGCGATAATAACCAGTGGTGCGGTGGCATGGCCAATACGATGATAGTAAGCAAAGGAAAATTCAAAGAAGGCATCATTCAATTGCCATCAGACCGCCTTATCACCAAAAAATCACCGGAAGCTATTTTAGTGCAGGTATTCCCACCTGCCGCAAACGGAGAAGTGCAAACCATTCATTTCACCTATTCACCTCCGGGCGCCTCCTGTTTACCAACACCATTAATTTTTATCCCTGTAGATATGAAGTAGCCTATGTAATATAAAGATGGTCAGAATTTGAAGTGCCCCCAAAAGTGTCTGACTTTTTGGGGGCACTTCAGCTATTAACTTGAAAAGCGGTAAATGAACCCGCGTCCAAAAGTGGAGATGGCGGGACTACTTTCTATTGCAAGAAGCACACCAGCTCTATATTCAGGAGATTAACCGATTCATGAAACCGAGAAAAATGTTCCACCTGTAAAACAGGCAGGGCTTATCCGTATAAGTTTACTTATAAAAAATCTTCCTTAACCATCATTACTAAAGAAGTATCCGGTAGGCAAAAAATACTTTTATCTTATATTCAGGACTGGCCGGAGCAAAATCGGTATACGTATTCAGATCAACTTCTTTGCCTTTATATTCAATACTTCCTTTGGCAAATTGATTGGTATAAAAATTATCCAGCGTGATAATGGTAGTATCAGAAGGTATAATAAAACCTCCGGCAACAGTGGAATAGTAAATGGGAAAGTCTGTATTAATACTGGTGAAAGGCCAAAGATATCTACCTTTGCCCTTGTTGGTATTAAAGGCAGTAACGTTTTCAGGTGACCAAATGGCAGTATGCCATCCACCGGAGAATTGTCTTCCATCACTATACGAAAACATGGTTCCTGCCCAGCCCCCGTCGAAGGCCTGACCGTAAGGCCTTATAACCCATTGGCCATCCGATGTTTCCAATATGCCATTTACTTCAATTTCAAAATGATTGTATAAAATAGCGAACTCCCCGTCGGTGATCAGTACTTTTCTGGAAGTATCAGCCTTATCTACTATCAGCAATGTATCAATAAATCCGGTAATAAGATGTGTTTTCCGGTTCATGGAATCAATTTCCATTACCAACGTAAAACTGTATTTAGCAGTATCGTTGTCAGACACTACGTTGATTGGATTCGGATAGCCTGCAAAAAAGGAATAAGGTTGAGAACTTCCGCCCCATCTAAAAAATTCCACGAGTTGTGGTGTGAGTATGCCGGTTTCGGCCCGGTTGTTCCGTACAATATATTTACCTGCGGAAATATATCCTGAATCATTTAAGGGTAATTGAATTTCCAGCGACTCCCGGTCGTTTAATTTGGCCTGCAAGCTAAAGGATGGCGGCAATGTCCAGTTCAATTTTTCGGCCATCATTTGGGTATTGTAGGTAGAATCATGGAAATGCAGTTTAAAGGCCAGGGTGCTGTCGGGATTGATATCGACAGTGCGAGGTGGCGCCGGTTCATAGATCGGAAATTCAAATGATTTTTCCATATTCATTTTCTTACAGGCTGTAAATATTCCTGAAAGAGCGAGTATAAACAGCGTTATATATTTTGTAGTTTTCATGTCGGGGACATTTAAAGTTTAATACCTATGCCTAAAGTGAAATAAGCCCGCTCGTACCAGCTTTGGTAGCGGTTGTCATGATCTAAAAGGTAGAGCGATTCACCGTCATTCTCTATCATATCGAATGTGCCGTCACGGTTCATATCCTGTGCAAAAACAAAACGGCTGTTCAGTATATTCTGGACGCCACCTTTCAGCTCCAGTTCCTTAGTGATCAGTTTAGAAAAGGTAAAGTCAAGAGAATGGCGCGGCAATTCCCACACGGTAGCCAGCTGCTGTGTACCTATCGCTGCGATCCGCTTGCCAATGACATTATAAGATACGTTCAGCTTTAACCCCAATAGATCATCGGTATAATTTATTCCTGTATTAATCAGGTAAGGCGACTGCCCCATGAGGGGGCGATAATCAACGAATTGCTGGTCCCGTTGTGCCTTACCCAGCTCCAGCCGGCTAAAAACATAAGAGGCATTGAACAACAGGGAAAGTTTCTGCAGCTGGCCAGATAGCCAGCCACTCCCGGTGAAGTACCGCCCCAATCCGAGCATCACATCCAGTTCAGCTCCATAGTTACGTGCTTTTTCAGAATTCTGCCACCTGTAAGTTACCCCGGAAGTAGAGGCAGTACCGTATAGCTCATAAGGGTTCGTTATTTTTTTATGGAAAAGCGCCAGTGTGATCATCTCACCCGGTCCGGGATAATGTTCCAAACGAAGATCTATGTTGTCAATATCGGCCTGGGGCAATAGGTTGGGATTACCGTATACATAGCTGTTATTGGCCATATCGTAATAATAGATGGCGCTGATCTCCCGGAACTCTGGTCGGTTCAGGGTTTTGTAATAAGCCGCCCTGATAAGTGTATTCCTGGTGAGATTATAGCTCAGGTTAACCGAAGGCAGCAGTGATGTTTTTTGCAGGTTGAGCAGTATCGGGCCGGCACCGGCCCCTACTGCATCCCGTGAGGTGGTGCCCATATGCTGCAGGTTATCTTCTATCCTTAGTCCGCCATACAGTTTAAACTTTTTCAGAAAGGGGATTTCGGTGGCCAGGTAACCTGCCTTTAACTTATTGAATGCCTCGTAGGTATTAAATCCAGCTTCGGCCCCACCAGCAATGGCAGCATCGATATGGGTAAAGGATATGTACGAAGCGGATTTGGTTTTATCTTCCCAGTAAAAACCGGCTTTCAGCATGGGCCGAAAATCGCCCATGCTTACTTTCTGCTCCAGATCCAGTCCCCCTGTTTTTACACCTTCTGTTCCATTCATATAAACCCGTTGATCTCTTCCCTGTGTACCTAAACCAACAAAATTTATAACCCAGGGCTTCCAGTCCACTGTTCCCGCATTGGCGCTATGGGTACGCCTGCGCTCATCCGGCGCATAAAAACTGCTTTTTGTATAACCTGCCAGCCAGTTGATTTTGGTAACGCCCCCAAAGAGCTCATGGCTGCCATTTAACTGCCCGGTATAAATCCCTCTGTAATCATTGGTCAGCACAAACTGCTCCAGATTATCTCCTGGAGGAACACCCACTTCGGCCATCCCATCAAAGGGCATATAACCTTTCCGGTACATATACCGTGTACTTCCCAGATGGGTATAAAGATTTTTAAAAGAAAAGTGGTGCTGCTCACCTATATCCAACGATACATTGACCAGGCCGTTCAGCCGAACATCCCGATCGTACCATTCATCCACCGCATTGATAAGCTGCACGCCACCCAGTGTACCCGCTGCGTTGGATTGGCCTCTCGGATTTCTATACTGCCTTTTATACTGTTTAGTTTGGGAATAACCCAGTCCACCCACTACTCCTAAGCGGGTTTTATTGGATAACAAAATCCTTCGGGCAACATCTATACTCAAACGCTGGTCAGGAATGGCCGTACCCTTTTTTTCCGCTTCCCAGTTTTTGTTAAACTTTTGTGTTGCCTCCATTCTGGTGGCAAAATCAGCATCATAAGGCACATAACCCACCGGCCTTTTATACATACCATCATCATACCCCAGCCACGCATATTTTCCATCCTTTTGGCCATAAAAATCCTTGAAGGTAGATGCAGGACGGTAAGAGGACGAATAACTAATATTGAGACTGTTCTTTACTGGCACACCTGTGGTATACACCTTTACCACACCTCCAGCAAAATCACCGGGTAGTTCAGGCACTGCCGTTTTATACACCATAATACGATCTACCATCCCACTAGGGATAATATCAAAACTAAAGGCCCTGCTGTCTGGTTCAAAGCTGGGGGCAATTACGCCGTTGAGCATCACGGTATTATATCGCTGCCCCATCCCCCGGATTACTATAAAGCGATTTTGCATTACACTTACCCCTGGTATACGGCGAACTACTTCTGCCGCATCCCTGTCCTGGCTTCGCGTAATTTGTTCTTTGGAAATTCCGTTTACAACTGCATCTGCTTCCCGTATTTCATTTACTATGGCGGCATTGGTGCCAGTTTCTTTCATGCGCCGGGCAGATATTGTAACAATACCCAACTGTCCTTTTTCTCTTTTTAATGGAATGTTAAGGCTAAAGGTTTCACCATCTCTGATGATGATGTCCGTAACCTTTTTAACACCATAGCCTACAAAACTTATTTCTGCTTCGTATTTACCTTTCGGCAGGTGAAAGGTAAACGCACCATTTTCATCGGTGGTAACGCCTTTGTTGGCGATTCGAATCGTTGCTCCGATTACCGGTTCGCCATTTTCCTCATCAATGATTTTCCCCGTGATCTCCCCAGGGCCTTTTCCAGGGTCAGGGAAAGGTTTTCGGCGGATAATATACGCGCCACCACTGATCACAAACTCATAGGGAGTACTGCGCAAAGCAGCTTGCACCGCCTGGGCAACAGATACCTTTTCGACTTTTACAGATACTTTGGTTGTAGCATCCACAACTTCTTCGCTGTAATTAATCACCACATTGCCTTTCAGTTCAATTTGCCGGAATATTTCTTTCAACGAAAGCTGCTCAGCAGAAAGGGTGATTATAGGGGATTTTACTTGTCCTTGCACCGGTGACAAAGCCAGCCCCCCCAGCGAAGCGATCAACAGGCATAAGCGGATTAATTTGTTTCGGCTCAGAGCATAAATTCCCCTGCACGGTTTGCCCCGTGTTTTTGTACATTTGTTCATTGCATAGATGTATTTAGATTGTACGTCTTTGTCCGCACCCTGTTCTGAGCAGGGTGTTTTTTTATTGAATAATTACAGTGTTGTTATTTATGGTATAACGTAGTTTGCCCATCAGTTGCAACTGTTCCATGATCTCTACGATGCTGTTTTTCCGGAAAGTGGCAGAGAACCGTTTAGTTAACAGGACGGAATTTCGCACCTCAAAATTTACGGGATAACCATGTTTTAATTGTTCGGTAATTTCCTGTAACGTGGCGCCCCGGAACACATAGACTCCCTCCAACCAACCAAAGGCACTCGTTGTATCCATCTGGCTTTGATGAAAACGACGCGCTGCTTTGTCCAGTTTAGTCCGGTGGCCAGGTAAGAGATATACAGTACTTTCTTTTTGCGTAGGATTGCTCACTGCAACCTTACCAGTGCGGACACTTACCGTTCCTGTCGCTTCCTCTTTATAATCCCTGACACTGAATGAAGTGCCCAACACTTTGACATCCAGGTTGCCCGTATGCACGATGAAAGGTTTGGCAGTATCTCTGTGAACATCAAAAAAAACTTCTCCTTCGTCCAGGAATACTTCCCGCTGCAAATCCGTAAAAACTTCTGGTATCCGTAACGTGGTACCGCCACCAGCTGTAATCACACTACCATCAGGCAGGTTGATTCGTATTTTCTTCCCGTTGTTCACCTGTACAGTTTTGTAGGATACGGTTAACGCTGCAGGTGCAGTATCCTTGCTTTTATCCATAGTACGGGTAAACAGCAAAGTGGATACAACCAATATGGCTGCTGCACAGGCAACTCTAAACTGCCACCGAAAAGCAGGGAGTTGCCTGATCCTGACAGGCTGGTTTGCAGTAACCGGCCGCAACTGCCGATGCTTTTGCAGCGCCACTTCTATTTTTTCAGTTGGAAAGACTGCCCCCTTGATTTCCACCCATTCTGAATACGGGTAAAGAACTTCCAGTTCCTCCGTGGAGACCAGTTGAAGACTTTCTAATAACGCCTGCTGTTGAGCGGGTAATAATTCCCCGGCGTAATAAAGAAGCATCTGTTGACGAATGGCTGCCTGATTCAATTGACAAGTGTTTATATAGTAAAGCATATAAACCGGCCAATGTGGACAGGTAGACGGGTTAAGGAATTGTTACCAAAAAATCTGAGAAGACAATATTTCAAAAGAGAGAGAAAAAGAGGCTGGTCAGTTTAGACCTAAGTATTTTGGAGACACTATTAACATGCCGCATCACAGTTTTAGCTGATACGCCCTCTTGCTCCGCAATCTTGCGGTAGCTAAGCCCTTTCTCTTTGTTGAGCAGGAAATATTTTGTTTTAACTGGTTCTATACCGGCAAGGGTCGCAGCTACCATCATCTCTTTTTCACCAAAAGTAGAGTTGGGTTCCACCGGCAATTGTTCTTTTTTATCATTAACTACTGTAAACGACATCTTTTCCTGTTGCTCCTTTAATAGTTTCTGGGTGTGTTGATAAAAATGATGCCGGGCAATAGTGAACAGGTAATACAGTGTTTCTTTTTCTGTCAACGGCAAAGCCGTCTTCTTCTCCCATAATTGCAGGTAAATATTCTGCGCAATATCTTCCGCCACTTCCAACTGTCCGCTTACTTTAGCAAGATAAGCCAATACACGGGAATACGTATTTCGAAAAAGCAGGTCAAACCGCTTTTCTTCATCGGTGTCGTATACCCGCTGTGATACATTACTCATAGGCTGCTAAATAACTCGAACAAAGGTATTAAAACGGATGGACTAGTAATGATAGGCAAACGTTAATCAAATGGTTAACGGTATAGCCAGCGGCGAAAAGTAAACACGAATGGGAATAGTCCACAGATTTTCAGGGGAATACCATACTATTTTGCTAAATGTTATCTAATTATTAAGAATGTATGACCATTCTTAATGATGAAACTTTTGATGAATTGATCTAAAAGAGTCTGGGGAATGATTTTTCCAGGATCAATGCTTTTAAAAATGGCAGAGGGCAGGAAGTCAGTTTTCAAATATCTTCTCTCCTGAACACGAAAATTATTCTCTTTCACAAGATACCGGGCCAAAAAAATCATCAGGGAGGGAGGTGTATTTCTTTAAAGGATTTTGTTAACGCCTCAATTTTTAAATTAAAAATATCGCTATCAATTACCTTATCTGATACTCTGCCGCATTCTACCACCCAATCTTGTTCTTTCAAAAATATTCCTGTTGTTATTTCAATCTTATCTTGATTGTCAATAATTTAACTGGTTACTGAAATTTTGGATTGAGGTTACTAAATCAGTTTTTAAAACCAGTTAAATGAGGGAGGTCTAACCAATAAAAAAGGCCCATAATCAATGATTACGAGCCTTTTAAACATTAAATAAACTAAAATTGTGGAGATGGCGGGAATCGAACCCGCGTCCAAACATATTCGCCGAAAGCTTTCTACATGCTTATTTACGCATTGTTTTGTCGGGATCTGGCAGGGGCGTAACGAACCAACCATTTCCTTATCCGTTGTAGCTTCAGTATTCACTCACAGAAACCATGAATACCTATCCCTATGGGTTTATGATTCGGCGGCGGAAGTCGCATAAGGCAACAACTTCAAGCGGCTATAATGGGTGTCTAATTTATAATTAGGCAGCCATGGCGTAGTTAGATTCGCCAATTAGAGTTTGAATATTCAGATTATCGTGCTAATTATCCAACGCACGGCATGCTTACACTCTCAAAGATCTATGCTGTCAAAACCAGGCATCCCCCTGTAAAACAGTTTACAAAGATAGCATAAAAAACTGGCATTTGATCATTCGTCCCGATCAAATGCCAGTAATATTTTTAAAATAATCCGCTCAGCAGGTTTCTCCATACATCCAGTCCGTTTGCAAACAACAGCAAACTAAACAGGATCAGCATACCCACAATCTGCGCGTACTCCAGGAACTTCTCACTCGGCTTACGCCCTGTAACGATCTCGTACAGCAGGAAAAGCACATGGCCACCATCCAGCGCCGGAATAGGCAGGATATTCATGAATGCCAGTATAATAGACAGGAATGCTGTCATCTCCCAGAACATCTGCCAGTCCCACGCATCGGGGAACAATTTGGCGATAGACATAAATCCACCCAGCGACTCACTCACCTTCACTTCTTTGGAAACAAAGATCAGGCGAAGCTGCTGCACATATTTTACGAGTTTGTCGACGCTCTTGTGAAAACCGGCCGGGAAGGATTCCAGGAAAGTATACTTCTTTACTTTATACTCAAAAGGATCTCTGGGATATACGCCAAATGTGCCTTTATCACTCAGTTTTGCGGCCAGGTTCAGCGTATCGTTGCCACGGACCAGGGTCACTATTACATTTTCATTCTTGTGCTTCCTGATCTCGGTTGCAAACTCATGATAGTACAGATACGGCGCGCCATTGATGGCAATAAGCCGGTCGCCGCTCTTCACACCTACTCTCGCGGCAGCAGATCCCGGAAGGGTGCTGTCGGCAATATAAGGGAGACGGGGCATGGCAAAAGGCGCTTTCTGCTTCAGCAGCTGCCTGGTAAAGCCAGCCGGGATAGGAAGATCAAGGGTTTTACCATCACGTTCTACCTGGATGCTTTTGGCTTCCGACAGGATTACATCTCCGGGGATCGCCTCAAAGGCTTCCACGTGATGGTGATCAATGGTAACGATCTTATCACCGTCTTTCATACCAATGCTGCGGGCCAGGGAATCTGTTACCACACCATATTTTGCGGCAGAAGTAGGCAGGTAGGTTTCACCCCAGTGCCATAAGATCATCGCATAAATAAAGAACGCAAGGACAATATTCACGGTTACGCCGCCGATCATAATGATCAAACGCTGCCACGCTGGTTTGGCACGGAACTCCCACGGCTGCGGGGGCTTTGCCAACTGTTCTTTATCCATACTTTCATCTATCATTCCGGATATCTTTACATATCCTCCCAACGGCAGCCAGCCGATTCCATACTCTGTTTCGCCCTTCTTTATTTTGAAGAGAGAGAACCACGGATCAAAGAACAAATAGAATTTTTCCACCCTGGTTTTGAACAACTTGGCCGGGATAAAATGGCCTAACTCATGCAACACTACCAAAATAGAAAGTGACAGTAACAACTGTCCGGCTTTCACCAATATTACCTCTGTAGTCATTTAATTGTTTCTGCTTTAATCTGCCTAATATATCAGTTTTAATACATATTCCGGCAAAACTCTTTGTTAATTTTTACTGGCAATTTATATAACGATAGAATTGATAAGGGATGCAGCGTGTTCACGTGCGGCATTATCGCATTCATAATAATCGTGCAGGGTGGGGGTTTCAATAAACGGTATTTTACCCAGCGTTTCTTCAATCACTTCCGTCATCTGCAGGAAGCCTATCCTGTTTTTCAGGAAGGCATTCACCACTTCTTCATTGGCGGCATTCATTACGCACGCAGCGTTTCCGCCTCTGTGCATCGCTTCAATGGCAATAGCCAGGTTACGGAAAGTTTTGGTATCCGGCTGCTCAAAAGTAAGCGTAGGATAATTCCGGAAAGAGAAACGGGGGAAATCATTGGCCAGCCTGTCGGGGTACCCCAACGCATACTGGATAGGCAGTTTCATATCCGGCAATCCCATCTGTGCTTTCAGGGAACCATCCACAAACTGCACCATCGAGTGAATGATAGATTGTGCATGTATCACCACTTCAATATTTTCCGGCGCCAGGCCAAACAGCCAGCGCGCTTCAATCATCTCCAGCCCTTTATTCATGAGGGTGGCGGAATCGATGGTTATTTTAGCGCCCATGCTCCAGTTGGGATGTTGCAGCGCATGGTCTTTCTTTACATTGATGAGGAAGTTCGGCTTTTTACCGAGGAATGGTCCGCCGGAGGCGGTCAGGATTACTTTTTCCACCTTGCTGAAAGGCTCTCCCAGCAAGCACTGGAAGATGGCGGAATGTTCAGAATCTACCGGTATAATGGGTACATTCTTCCTGCGTGCGGTAGCCATTACAATATCACCGGCTACTACCAGGGTTTCCTTGTTGGCCAATGCCACCGGGGTGCCCTGTTCAATAGCAGATAAAGTAGGCGCCAGGCCGGCAAAACCCATAATGGCCGCCAGTACCATGTCGATCGAACTCCAGGCGGCTACTTCCACCATCGCTTTCGGACCGGCAAATACTTTGATGCCTTTATCAAATAATACGTCTTTTACCTGTTTGTACTTTGCTTCGCTGCCTATCACTACCGCGTTGGGCTTGAATTTCAGCGCCTGCTCAATCAGCAGGTCAGCATTTTGCTGTGCGGTCAATACTTCTACACTAAATCTGTCGGGATGCGCAGCGATCACCTCCAGTGCCTGTATGCCAATAGATCCGGTTGATCCGAAAATGGCAATCTTTCGTTTATTCATTACGGTGATTTACTTTTTTACAGTTAACAAAAAATGAAGAATCAGCTGCCGGTAAAATAGCCTGACAGCCGTTCCGCCCTGAATCGCCGGTTATTTTTGTAAATACGCTGCCAGTTCATCCGCCAGCTTCCTGTCGTTACTCAAACGAGGCACTTTATTCTGACCTCCCAGTTTTCCAATAGCTTTCATATAATCGATAAAGCCCTGCTTACGTACAGTCCTTATCTTCAGGGGTTGCAAAATATTTCCGGTCAGCAGATCATCATAATAAATATTCTTCTGACGCATGTTTTCATCTACCTTCCTGGAAAATGCCTCCATGTTGGCGGGCATATTCTCAAACTCTACAAACCACTCGTGGTAAGGCAGTTCACCGTTGGTTTGTACCATCGGGGCTACTGTAAATTCTGTAATCTGCACATTTTCCTCTGCTGCCGCCTTCATCAGGCTGTGTTCCACTTCTTCACCGATCACATGCTCCCCGAACGCAGAAATAAAATGTTTGATACGGCCGGTTACCAGCAAACGGTACGGATTAGTGGAAACAAACTTCACCGTGTCACCGAGGTTATACCCCCATAATCCGGCGTTGTTGTTGATCACCATGGCGTAATTTACACCGGTTTGCACATCTTTGAGCGACAGTCGCGTAGGGTTCTCATTAAAAATTTCCTGCGCCGGTATAAATTCATAAAAGATCCCTGAATTGGTGTTCAGCAGCAACCCTTCGCGCTCCTGCGAATCCTGGAAGGCAAAAAAGCCTTCAGAGGCAGGAAACGTTTCTACCGTATGGATCGGCGAACCTATAGAAGCCATCAGCTTGGAACGGTAAGGCTCAAAATTCACCCCGCCGTATACCATCACATCAAAATTCTTAAATATTTCTTTGATCTTTTTACCATTGCTGCGCTCCATCAGGCGGTCGAAATACATCTGTACCCAGGGTGGTATGCCGCTGATCAGCGTCATGTCCTGGTTAATGGTTTCTTCCACAATCTTGTCCAGCTTCGTTTCCCAGTCGTCAATACAATTGGTTTCGTACGATGGCAGCTGGTTGGTACGCAGGTACCGGGGAATATGGTGATTCACGATACCACTCAGCCGGCCGGTAGGAATGCCTCCTACCCTTTCCAGCTCCGGCGACCCGGATAAAAAGATCATTTTGCCATCCGCAAAGGCCGTATTGCCTGTTTCTCCCATATAGTTCAGCAACGCATTACGCGCTGTATCTATATGATTATTAACAGATTCTTTGGAGATGGGGATATATTTAACGCCACTGGTCGTTCCGGAGGTCTTAGCCAGGTAAATCGGCTGCCCTTTCCACAGTACATTTTGTTTGCCTTCCTTGATTTTTTCAATATAAGGCTTAAACTGCTCATAATCCCGCAAAGGCACAGCCTGTTTAAATTCTTCGTGGGTTTGTACCCCGCTAAACTTGTGATCTGTTCCGAATTCCGTCTTTCTGCCTGTCTTCAAGAGCTCCTGCAGGATAGTATCCTGATCTTCTACCGCCCTTAACATTTCCTTCTTTATCTTATTATGTACGATAGAAGCAAATGGTTTGGCCAGCAGTGATTTAAACTTCATGCCTGTTGTTTTATAATTGAGAGACTAAAGCTGAGCATATTTATTTATCCGGGGATTTAATTGCACTGATTTTTAGGGATTTCCGGAAGAAATATCCCTCTCTGGTAATTAAATAAGCAGGTAAATAAATGTCCTCATCCTATCTGTTTTTATTCGTGTAAACGACAAAAGTATACAAATTTGCGTTGGTTTGTACAGCAAGATAGCTGTTTTTAAATGATCCGGAAATAGCATAAAAATGTGCATATGGCGACCCAGCGCCGGAAATCATTATTTGTTAAAATAATTTAAAATTCAAGAAAGTATGTATCTTTGAAAAGATTAAGCTTTAGGCGGTCCTTCATATGTGTTTATACATGGTGATTTAAAAAAGACCGAAAAACTTTGTCTATTAGAAAACAAAAGGTTACTTTTGCGGAAATTATATTTTGGATAATTATGTTTGCAGTTGTAAAAATCGCAGGTCAGCAATTTAAAGTACAAAAAGACCAGGAAATTTTTGTACAGCAGTTACAAGGAAATATTGGAGACAAGGTGGAGTTTTCCGATGTACTGTTAACAGATAATGCTGGTGCGCTGTCCGTAGGCACTGATGTAAAATCAGTAGTAAAAGCAGAGATTCTGGCTCATGTTCAGGGTGACAAGGTCATCGCTTTCAAGATGAAGAGAAGAAAAGGCTTCAGAAAGAAAGTTGGACACCGTACCCACTTTACAAGAATCAAAATCAATGAAATAGCTTAATCCTGTTAAGCTAAATTTATTTATTAGACAAGTTTAAAGTAATCATACAATGGCACATAAAAAAGGTGAAGGTAGTGTAAAAAACGGCCGTGACTCCCACAGCAAAAGGCTGGGAGTAAAAATCTTCGGTGGTCAGCCAGCTATCTCCGGCAACATTATTGTTCGTCAGAGAGGTACGGTTTATCATCCCGGTCAAAACGTAGGCGTTGGTAAAGATTTTACCATTTTCGCAGTAGCAGACGGTGTAGTGGAATTCAGAAAAGGTCGCGAAAACAAGACTTACGTTTCTGTTAAAGCATTTGATACCACTGCTCAGGCGGAAGCCTAATCAGTGTTAGCCATAAAGTTTTTTTTAATACCCAATTTTTTTACTAACCCAAATTCAAAAAACAATGGCAACAATTAAAAAAGCGGCTGCTAAGAAAGCTGCACCTAAAAAGAAAGCTGCTGCTCCTAAGAAAGCCGCTGCTAAAAAAGCTGCTCCTAAAAAAGCCGCCGCTAAGAAAGCTGCTCCTAAAAAGAAAGCTGCTGCTAAGAAAGC
>NZ_FUZZ01000001.1:2089338-2103432 GCF_900168065.1 Chitinophaga ginsengisegetis
GCTAAGAAAGCTGCTCCTAAAAAGAAAGCTGCTGCTAAGAAAGCCGCTCCTAAAAAAGCTGCTGCTAAGAAAGCTGCTCCTAAGAAGAAAGCTGCTGCTAAGAAAGCCGCTCCTGCTAAGAAAGCTGTTGCAAAGAAGAAAGCTGCTCCTAAAAAAGCACCTGCTGCTGCACCAACAGTTCCTCCAGCTCCGGCTAACTAAGATCGGAATTACAAAATGTAGTTATAAGGATCCTGGCATCTATGCCGGGATCTTTTTTTATACCCATCCTCCAACACAATCCCCCTCCGCAATTTCCACGTAACTCCGTATTTTTACGGCATGGATAATTATTCAATCTCAGATAACTTCTCCCTCCTGTCCAAACTGATGGACATCCACGGAGAAAACAGCTTCAAAGCCAAATCCTTCGCCAGCGCAGCATTCACCATAGAAAAGTTGCCCACTCCCCTGAAAGATACCCCCCGCGATGAAATATTCCGGATCAAAGGCATCGGGGAATCTACCGGGAAAAATATCCTCGAAATGCTGGATACCCAACAATGCTCCCTGCTCAATCATTATATAGAAATTACCCCCGCCGGGATCCTCGAAATCATGAAGATCAAAGGACTGGGACCAAAAAAAATAGCCACCATCTGGAAAGAACTGGAAATAGAATCCATGGGCGAACTCCTCTATGCCTGTAACGAAAACCGCCTGATGCTCCTCAAAGGCTTCGGCGCCAAAACACAGGAAAGCGTTCGCCAGAACATCGAATTCTATCTCTCCAACCGCCACCGCTTCCTCTTCGCAGAGGTAGCCGCCACCGGGCAGGAACTGGAAAAACAACTACAGCAGCTCCTGGCCCCCGCAGCCGTTTCACTCACCGGCGCCTTCCGCCGCCACAGCATCATCATCGATGAAATAGAACTGCTCATCGCCGCACCGGTAGATGTAGTGCAACAACAACTCGCCGCGCTCCCCGGTTTTTCACTCACCACCGCCAACGCAGATAACCTGGTATGGCAGCTGAACGAAAAACTCAAAGTAATCACGCATAGCTGCACTGCCGACAGCTTCGCCGCTACTTTATTTACCACTACCGGCTCCCCTGCCTTTATCGATAAATTCAACGCCGCAGGCGGCGCCACCTTCCTCCACAACGCCACCTCCGAAGAAGCTATCTTCAGCGCAGCAGGAATGGACTATATACCGCCGTTCCTACGGGAAGGCATCAATGAATTAACGCTGGCCCGCAACCACCAACTGCCGGAAACCATCGTTGCTTCCGATATCAAAGGCATCATCCACTCCCACAGCAACTGGAGCGACGGCGAATCTTCCCTGGAAGAAATGGCCACCGCCGCCAAAGCACAGGGCTTCGAATACCTCGTGATCAGCGATCACTCCCGCTCCGCTTTTTATGCCAACGGCCTCCATATAGAAAGGATCCTGGCACAACACGCGGAGATTGATGAGCTGAATAAAAAACTGGCGCCTTTCCGCATTTTTAAAAGCATAGAGTCCGATATCCTCAACGATGGATCACTGGATTACCCGGATGAAATCCTGGCAAAATTTGACCTCGTAATTGCATCTGTGCATTCCAATCTCAAAATGACAGAAGAAAAAGCAATGGCCCGGCTACTGAAAGCCATCGAAAATCCATACACTACCATCCTCGGACATATGACCGGCCGCCTGCTTCTCAGCCGCAACGGTTACCCTGTAGATCATAAAGCCATCATCGACGCCTGTGCCGCACATAACGTGATAATAGAACTCAACGCACATCCGCGCCGGCTGGATATCGACTGGACCTGGCTGCATTATGCATTGGAAAAAAAGGTGCTCATCTCCATAGATCCCGATGCCCACAGCATCCACGGATTCCAGGATATCAGGTACGGTACCCTCGCCGCTCAAAAAGGAGGCATCACAAAAACAAACAATCTTAGCAGTTACACTGTTGACATGCTGAATAATTACCTGCTTCAACGTAAGCAACAAAAAAATATCCTTCCATGATGCTATTGGCAT
Source organism: Chitinophaga ginsengisegetis (assembly GCF_900168065.1). Classification (GTDB taxonomy): domain Bacteria; phylum Bacteroidota; class Bacteroidia; order Chitinophagales; family Chitinophagaceae; genus Chitinophaga; species Chitinophaga ginsengisegetis. Next base: position 2,091,361 of record NZ_FUZZ01000001.1, read on the forward strand.
TGGCTGTGGCGCCGGGTTTTGCCATCTGTCTTTTTATTTACCTGATAGACAAATACGACCGGGAACCCACCAGCCTCCTGGTAAAAAGTTTCCTGCTGGGCATGCTCTGCGTAGCCCTGCCACTGGCAGTACAGGGCCTCGCAGTAGAGCTGGGCCTCCGCGAAAATAATGGTACCCTCCTCGGAACCGCGGCATTCGCCTATGGCGTAGTCGGTATCTCGGAAGAACTGGCCAAGTTCCTGGTACTCCTGCTGTTCGCCTATCCCAAAAAAGCATTCAACGAACCACTGGATGGCATCGTATACGCAGTAATGATCGGGATGGGCTTCGCCACGCTTGAAAATGTTGCGTATGTAAGCAGGTTCGGCGTAGGCACCGGGATAGCCCGCATGTTCCTCTCCGTGCCCGCCCACGGCGCCTTTGCAGTACTCATGGGGTATTATGCCGGCCTGGCTAAATTTGTGCCGCATAAAAGCAGCTCACTCCTGTTCAAAGCACTCATGATCGCCGTTTTCTTTCACGGAACATTCGATTTTTTCCTTTTTCTCGGTAATAATATCTTCCTCATGGGAGCTTCGGTGATCACCCTCATCTTTGCAGTACGTCTATCCATCAAGGCTATACGAAAGGACAGCGCCCTCTCCAAAAAACTGCACGAGGAACACTTTTTTGAAGAAGAGAACACCTGAGGTCACCTGTTTTGCAGTCAGCTTTTAGTTACCTTTGTAAGGCGCTAAAAGCCGACTGCTATGAGATTCATTTATATATACGATCCGCTGTGTGGCTGGTGCTATGGCTTCACCCCCGTAGTACAGCAACTGCAGGAACGCAGCAATGGGAACATGGAATTCGATATCCTCTCCGGTGGAATGATCACCGGCGATAACCGCCATCCTTTCTCTTCCATGAAGGCATACATCCAGCGCGAACATACCAATGTGGAAAACGCAACAGGTGTGAAATTTGGCGCCGCCTTCCTGGAGAAACTACTCCCCTCGGAAGAAATTATGGATTCAGAAAAGCCCAGCATCGCCCTCACAGTATTTAAACAATACCAGCCGGAAAATGCCATCACCTTTGCGCACGATATGCAGGTAGCACTCAACTATAATGGCCAGAGCCTGAACAACGACAGCACCTACCGCTCGCTGATCAAAAAATTCAGCCTGCCGGAAGATGAATTCATCAGCCGCCTGCACGATGAAAATTACCGCTACGAAACCCAACAGGAATTCCAGCTGATCCAGAACTGGGGCATCACCGGGTTCCCCGCGGCCATCCTCGATACCGGTAAACAACTTTACCTTTGCGCACGGGGATACACGCCCCTGGATAAACTGGAAGAAACCATAGAAAATATACTGAGAGAAAATAACAGCTTATAACTTTATGTACCACGTCAAAACAGCTACCGTAAACGATATTCCTGTTATACAGGACCTCACAGAAAAGATTTGGAGACCTACCTATCAGCCTATTCTGACACCGGAACAAATAGAATATATGATAGACATGATGTACAGCACCGCCTCCCTGAACAAACAGATCACGGAGCTGCAACATCAGTTTCTCATCCTGCAGGACGATAGCACTCCCATCGGGTTTGCCTCCTACAGCACCACCGGTACACCCGGCATCTTCAAACTGCAAAAGATCTATCTCGATGGAAATTACCAGGGAAAAGGAGTCGGTAAATTCCTATTGGAACAGGTGGCCCAACAGGTAAAAGAACGCGGCGCAAACATCCTCGAACTCGACGTAAACCGCTTCAACAAAGCAAAGCAGTTCTATGAAAAACAGGGATTCAGCGTTTATAAGGAAAAGAAAACCGATATCGGCAGCGGCTATATCATGGACGACTATGTAATGCGTAAACCGCTATAAAAAAAGCCCGGTAAGGAGATACCAGGCTATTCCCAAGTTAACCATTAAAAGACACAACTCTTTTTTAAAAAATAATGTTAATCTAACGTTATGTACGAGAACGGCTGATAAGCGGATTTATCCATACATAAAAAAGCAGCATCTTTTATATTTTAATATAAAAGATGCTGCTTTTAAGTTTAATATCTCTCTAAAAAAATTCCCGCATAGCTAACTATGCGGGAATGCAGGTGTGCCTGAAGCGCGTATATCGGTTATTGATCCAAGCCGTTATTATTTGGCTGTAAGCACGGTGCCTTCGTCGTTATCATCGTCATGGATAACAGCTACCGCCTTATTCAGTTTCAGCTCAGGAGAAATTTTCAATACCCCTGCATTTGCTGCAGCAGTGGCATCACGCAGTTTCACGGATACCAGGGCATCTATCTCTTTTACACGGTCGTTTACCAACGCCACCTGTATATCGGTTTCGCTGAAAGCGCAATCGCCGGTAATTTTTACCATGTCGCCGTTCATGATCACATAGTCCTTACCGTAAGCGGCTGTACTGGAAGAATCCACACCAAAGAAGATGTTGATATCACTACCGGTGCAATTGGTTTGTACGCTCTGGTCTGAAGCCTTTACCAGGATACATTTAAACATACTCACAGGTGCAGTGGCAGATTCATTGGCATCTGTCAGTTTTACCAGGGTGATGTAAGCCGGCTGATCCTGTATGTATTGGGAAGCAGAAATGGAAGTTACATCGCCGTGATAACCCACTACCGCTTCATTCTCCGCTTTAATTTCGCTTAATACCAGCACAACGGTTTCGGCCAGTTCGAAGCGGTTATCGTCTTTGATCTTTACATTCAAACTCGCAGTGGTAGCGCCGCTGTCAATTACAAAAGGCGCCTTGATGCTGCTTACAAAGTCGGCTCCCGGCAGCGCGGTACCATTCCCAAATTTGTAAGTTAACCTAACTGGTTTGGATGTGGCATTGATCAGCGGGGTATTATCCCGTTTAAACAAACCGGCAGAAAACACTACATCAGTAGCCGGCTCTGCACCATTGTTACCGCCAATGAACTTCACCATAGCCGGCTGATCCAGGATGGTTACCTCTCCTTTCGACTTGGTAAGATACAGCTCCGATGCATCCAGCACTTCCACATGGAAAGCTTCTTTACCTTCCAGCAGGTTATCACTCTTTACAGGGATCTGGATGGACTTGGAGATGATAGCGCCTGCTGCAAACTCAGAAGGCACAAAGGAAATTGTTCCTTCGGTAACATCAAAGTCGGTTGAACCGGCGCCACCTTTATGCGGAATAGTTTTGTAATGAACGTTAACGGGTGTACGAACACCATTGCTTCTTAAAAACCCGGATAAGGTAATGGTGAGCGTAGCATTGGATAAACCGTTCAATGGCTCGGAAACTGCGATGTCATTGATAGATACGCCATGACTGATCTTAATAATACGGTTACCATCTTCATCGCCGCCGCCTGCTGCCAGGATTTCTCCGGAAGGGCTCATCAGCAAAGAAGCCAGTGTGGTTTTTGCATCATACTTGCCCAGCTGCTTGTCGAACATCATTTCACCATCAGGACTCAGCTTAATCATGCGGTAGCCTTCTTTTGCCACTACGCAGATCTCATCGTCTTCGGTGAGTAACAGGTGCTGGAATACAGAACCCAGGTTTTTATCAATGGAAACAGTGCCATCAGGGAGCAGTTTCACGATCTTACCGGTGTTGTTGCTCACGTTACCACCTGCCGCTACTACTTTTCCGTTTTTACCTACTTCCAGTGCGTATAAAGCGGCATCCGTTTCTTTATTGAATAACTCAGTACCATCAGGACGCAGCTTAACAATGCGGCCACGGTCTTTTTCTTCTGCGCAGGCGAAGATCTGCCCCAGGTCGTTTACTTTAATGGCATTGAACTTACCATCTGCAGTGCTGTATTCTTTATCAAATACTACCTGGCCTTCGGCATTTACTTTCGCAATACGGCTGGCGTTGCCGGTACCATAAGCGCCACCGCCCATAGCCAGTACTGCGCCATCTTCCAGGAGCAACATCTTTTCAAATGTAGCGCCGGGTTTACCAAAAGAAAGCTCAAATTGTTTCTCTCCCTTTCCATCTACTTTCACCATGTAAGCCTTTCCCTGTCCATCACCCACGTCGCCACCTACAGCAACAATGTTTTCATCTTCATCTATCAGCACATTGGTAAAAACATTGTGTGCGCCAAAACCCTTGTCGAATTCTACTTTACCATCGGGCGTCATCTTGGTGATGCGGGCCTGCGCAGGCTTGCTGCCATCCACTCCAACGGTAATGTAATTGCCATGACGGTCTGTAATGATCCGGGTAAAATAACCACCCTGACCATTACCGATGCTCTTGTCAAACACTACTTCGCCGGTAGCAGATAATTTGGTAATACGGGCATTACCATAAGCAATGGTACCGCCACCTACAGCCACCAGTTCATTCTTCGGCAGTAAAATCAGGTCCTGGTATGCTACCAGTCCGCCTTTATTCAGTTTGGCATTGTAAATAAGAGTACCCGTTGCAGATAATTTGGTAATGCAACCATTATCTGTTCCGCCTCCGATGGCAACAATAGCATTGTTCTCCGCAATAGCCAGTTTCTTATACTGGTTTTTGGGAGCACTGAAGCTCTTGTTAAACACAACAGGCATCTCCTGTGCGAAGGCCTGTGTGCCTACCGCCAGTAATAGCATTAGTGAGGAAAATTTGTTCATTTGTATTAGTTTGATATACGCTAAAAAATAACCGATAAATAGTTTATTGAATCTTAATCTCGCACCTTCTGTTTACGCCCTGCAGTTGTATAAAATACTCCCTGTCGGCCTCCGGTCGCTGGCTCCCCGCAATCCATACCGGGCGGGTAGACCCGAAATAATTGATCCTTATTTTATCAGGAGTAACACCCCTGCTCAGCAGGCACTCCTGGATGTATACAGCACGGTTCTTCGACAGCGACAGGTTATACCGCTCGGTACCAATAATATCGGTATGCCCGCTCACCAGTATGATCCGGTGCGGGTTCGACTTCCATATCCGGAAAATAGAATCCAGCTTACGCCATTCCTGGTCCTGCGGAACAAAAGAATTCAGATCGTAGTAAATCACACCAGGAACTTTCCACAACGCTTCCAGCGCTTTCACCGCACTGTCTCTTACCAGCGTGTAACCCACACCGTTAGTAGTGGCATTTGGGCCACTGGCTTGCTGTTGCCAGGATACCATTTCCGGGCTGCTGTAGGCAGCCTGACCGGTATATGCCGGCTGCACGGTAGCAGTAGCAACAACTACCGGTTGGGTATTGCTGTTACCGGGGTGATCGTTTTGCCAGGGAATAATTTCGGGAGAACTGTCTGTTACATCATTGGCGTAATCCACCATTTTGCGCCCGGGACTAACGGCAACGGCTACTGCGGGAACGGGTTTCAATACCACTTTATCTACCACCGGCGGTTGCACGGAGAGGTTATCGTATTGTTTGGTTCCTACTAAAGTCAGCTGTTGACGGGTATCCGTCTGATTCATGGTATAAGGCACTCGGTCATCTTCTTTTACCGGCTTGCCGGGATAAGGCAGGTCCAGTTGTTTCAAAGGATTTTTCTTCAGGTTTAACACATAAATATGATCGTTATCATGCGCGCCTGAACGGTCTGATGTAAAATATAATAACAGCTTGCCTTCATCCAGTACAGGATTCAGATCATCAAACTGCGTATTCACAGGATACGGCAAATGTACAGTTCCTTCTTCCGGTTTTTTTATATTTATTACAAAGATGTCCAGTCCACCAAATCCCCGGAGGCCATTCGACGAAAAGAACAACTTATCACCCACCACAAAAGGATACAGTTCATTTCCATTGGTATTTACCTGCGGACCCAGGTTCACCGGCGCTTTCCACCGTTTGGCTTCCTTGTCCCAGTCGGTGTAGTAAATGTCTGTACCACCCTGACCACCAGGCATATCGGACGCAAAGTACAAACGTTTACCATTAGGTGCAACTGATGGGTGCAGGAAAGAATAAGTTTCCAGGTTTTTCCCCAGCTTCACCGGCAGTGGTTTACTCCATACATCATGATCCGGTTGATAAACAGCAGATAACAACTGCGTACCATTGTTATAATTAATATAAGAATTCTTGTCGTTCTTCACATCGGTAAACCGGTTGGAAGTATAGATCACCTTTTGCCCGTTATCAAAGAAAGAAGCAGGTCCTACCTGTAATACTCCCCGCAAGCTATTATTAAAAGGCTCTACGCCATCTTCTGAAATCTGGTATAGTTTGGAATTCGTATAGAAAGATTGTTGCTCGTTTTTCCGGATATCATTGGAAAGAAACACAATGTTATTACGGTAGAGCGCCAGTCCATACTGATACCCGGGCAGGTTCAGGCGAAGACTGTCCACCCGTATATTCTCCATAGAATCACGGTTAAAGAAACCATAGTAATTCACCAGCGACTCTTTCAGGTTGGTAAAACGCGCATTATTCTTATAGTTACTGGCATACACGGCGCTGATCTCCTGGGCTTTCACCACCCTTCCGGTGCGCTTCAGCAGATCAATGTAGTTGGTTACATCTGTTACCAGCACGTCTTTCTCCGGCTTGTACAACAACTCATCGTACAAACTGATCGTTTTCTCAAACTGCCTTGTTTCAAAGTACACCCGCGCCAACTGTAACTTGGCCCGGCGCAAAACTTCTTCGCTGCCGCCATTATTAATTACCTCATTACACAGCGAGATCGCCCTTTCGTATTCTTGTCTTTTGTAAAGCCGTTCCGCACGCTTTACCTTAGCCATACTTCCCAAGCCGCCTATTTGCACTCGGTCTTTTACAAAACTGCAGGAAACAAACAGGGAAACAATGCTCAGAAAAAGTATGAGGGAAGAGAAATTGTATTTTCGCATACCATTCTTGATTTTAAAATTAGAAATAACGCGGCGCCACCACTTTCCACTTCGACCAGGAGAAGCGATAATTAATCATCACTTCATGCGACACCGTTTGCGCGCCTTTCAGATTCGACTGCATAGGCGTATCATAAGAATAACCGATCTGCAGGTTCTTCGTTGCCTGCACCTGCACCAATCCAGTCATCGTTTTTTCAGAACGCCACGATGCACCCAGCCATATCAGGTTCTTCAGGAGAATATTCGCATTCAGATCATACTGAAAACCCGCGCCCTTCACCTGCCGCAACAACACATTCGGCTTCAGCTTTACATCATCATTAATATTAATCAGGTAACCCGTTTGCAGGTAATAGTGCGATTCCACCACTACTTTATTCACACTGTTGCCGAGGTCGAAACTCTTGAAAGTAGGCGACGACAACCCGATAAAGAACCGGTCGGTAAACAACATAAAACCGAAGCCCACATCCGTTTTCCAGTAGCTCTGGTTTTGTGCAAACACCGGGTCGGTGGTAGTCAGGGAACTATTATCTTCCCTGAAATGCGACATGCCGCCCTTCAATCCCAGCGCCAGGTAAATCTTCTCATTGAGCTTTACCCGTTGGGAAACATTCAGGTTCACCGCCGTTTGCGAATTCACGGTGATCTTTTCATTCATCAGCGATACGCCAAAACTTGTATTGGTGGCCTTTATAGGAGTATAAAATGAAGCCGTGGCCGTTTTAGGAGCCCCTTCCACACCCACCCACTGGTTACGGCCCACTGCCGTAAGACTGGAAGATTCATCCATAGAAGGATAAGCCGGATTGATGATCATGCCGTTGAACATATACTGCGAATACAAGGGTTCCTGCTGCGCAGCAACCTGTAAACAACAACACCAGCATAAGATAGTAACCCCTAAAGCTTTCATAAGATGCTTTTTCATAGGTATCAGCTTAAATATTTTTTTGTCAGATGCATCCTGCTTTAAATTCGTATGCCCGTTAACGTTTTATCACAATAAACCCGGTATAGCGCTCTTTCTTACCATCGATCTCTACTTCAATATTGTAGAAGTAAGAACCGTCCGGCACATCGTTTCCTGAACTACCACCCGCATTCGCTTTACCACGGAAGTTCTTCGACTTGTTATCGTAGTGTTGCAACTTAAATACGGTGCCGCCCCAACGATTAAAGATCACCACCTCATTATTCGGATACTTGTCGATATTCTCAATGTACATCACGTCATTTCCCATACCATCGTTGTTAGGGGAAAGGGCCGGATGCACCCGGATCTTACCGCTGTTGTTATTGATCTGACGCCCGTCTGTACTATACTTCTCTACAGAATCCGCCACACCGTCTCCATCAGAATCCAGGTCAAGGAAATTAGGAATGCCATCTCCATCTGTATCATCATCAAACGGATCACCATTGCCATTGATATCTTCCTGCTTGTCTGTTAAGCCATCACCATCAGTATCACAACTGCCGCACATCGGATCATCGTTCAGGATCACACCGGTAGCTTTGGATGGCTCGCCTAAAGTTGGCGTATGCTGACCAGAAGGCACCGATACCGTGGTCATCTTCAGGATAAAGGTTTCATTCTGTTCAAACGTAGTATCACCTTTAATATTCACCGTTACCTGTCCGATAGTCTGCAGCGCAGGGATCACCGTTTGTGTAACAGTGTTGTCGAAATCAACACCCGGCGTGGCTTTGAAATCCATATAAGGATAAGATACCCCATCCACGGACGCTTCAAAATCATAATTAATCGTAATCGGGCGGGAGCTTTGCCTGCTCAGTTGTACGTTAAAGCGCAGCGGTGTGTTCTCGCCGGTATTGCCTTCTTTCACGCTGAACTTATCGGCAGCAAAGGAGAGCGTGAGCGGATCGTTATCTGTTATGGCCACCCTCGCAGTATCAGTGGCGCCGGCTTTGTATACCAGGGTGCTGCTACCGCCAATGTATGGCAGTATAGCTGCTTTCAGGAACCCGTCATCATCATTGATGTCATTGTCGCCGGTGGTGATAATAAACGAATGTTGTTTCGTGAGTGCCGGCATATTAATCGTTAAGATGTTACCACTCACCGTACCTTCCGCAGCAGTAAACGTGCGGGCGGCATCCTGTGTAATGCGGAGGCGTACCGGCACATCGTAGGCTGCTGACGCAGGCGATTTCAATGTAAACTTCACGCCGCTTCCTTCTGCAGCAGTAGCTGCTTCCGCTGATATTTCCACCACCAGCGTATCGTTGTCATGAATGATTACATCAGCCGCTGCACTGGCTGATAACGGCCAGGTAATACCTGCCATGCTACTGCTCACCGCTCCCAGCTGTACTTTCACATCTTCATCTCCCTCTACTATGTTATTATCGATGGGTAGTACTTTAATGTCTGCACCATTCTGGCCTGCAGGGATCAGCACCGTGCCGCTCAGTTTACGGTAACGGGTGTCTGCTACGGCAGTACCGCTAACGGTATAGGCTACACTCACATCTTTCACGGCAGATAACTGTGTATCCGAGAACCGCACGCGGAAAGATCCGGGCACATCCGGTTCGGTGGCATCTGCTGTTTTTGCGATCATCATTTCACGGCCAGGGGCGGTACTTTCATCATCATGCACGATCAGTGTAACGGTGTCTTTATCATCTACATCCAGTGCGATGTTCTTGTTAAACCGTTTCATCTGTGCCAGCATCAGCGACAATTTCACCTGCTCATCTCCTTCTATTACTTTATTATCGATCACATTCACGGGAACGGATATACTGTTTTGTCCGGCCGGGATTACTGCGGATGTTTGCACCGGCGCAATATTGGTAGTGCCTGCAATGCTGCTTACATAGAACACTACTTTCACATCGGCGGCTGCGGTGCTGCTACCTGGCAATTTCACCGTGTAAGCACCGTGTGTAGCCGGTTCAGCGGCGTCTTTATTCTTTTGTAATACCACGCGCATGTCGCCGGTTTCAGGAATCAGCACCATACCTGGCTGGGAAAGTGTATAACCTGTTGTTACCAGTTGCGCGGTAAACTGTAGCTGCTCATCTCCTTCCAGTATATTATCTCCTGTTAATTTCAGCTGGTATACTTTATTATGTACTCCAGCTACCAGCGTTACCTGCGCAGGAACACCGGTATAGTCCGCATCATCTGCGGTAGACACGGCGTTTCTGCCGATGTTGATCACCACATCTTCAGAAGAAGTGATCTGGCTGTTCACAAACCCGATGGTTACATCACTGCTGCTGCCTTCATGTATAACGGAGGAGTCTATACGCATTTCTACTTTCAGGTTATCAGGATTCAAGCGTGTAGCATCATCAATTGTTACAGATAATTTATCTCCCTTCATACCTGCAAATCCCTGTGGCGTTGCAGCTATCCACAACAGTTCCGGTTTCTCCAGTATAAAGTCTGTTTTAGCAGTAAAGGAGAAAGTAACATCGGGCATGCCTGCAGGAATGGTTACGCTAGCCGGCAAATTATCAATGTCTCCTGCTGATGCCACTGATGCTGCATCCCTGTTTAAGATAACAAGGATATCCTTGCTGGCAGTAACACCCGGCGCCAGGCTTACTTTCACCTGGTAAGCATTTCCTTCCAGTACTTTAGTACCCGCAGTTACGGCGGTAAGATGTATGAAGCCGGTAACCGGGTCATCGTGTGTTCTGTCTTTAATCGTAATGGTGGTATCTTTTACAACTGCGGTGTTAAAAGTGACGTCTGTAATACTGCCTTTAAACACCACGGTTTCATCATCTTCCAGCACCAGGTCTTTCAACGCTTTCAGCGCAAATGTGTGGGTACCTGTGTTTTGTCCTTTTTTAATAATAATATCATAAGGAGATGGTAAAGCATTATGATCTGCATTTACCGCGGTACTCAGTGTGTTGTCTTTAGATACATGTATAGTGATGTCTTTACCAGCCTGCAGGTTGTTTGGCAGCTGCGCACTCAGCACTGCACCGGAACCGTTTTCATCAATAGCAGCCAGTGTACTCTTGAGCACAACAGGCGCCGGCAACGGATACTGTGTTGGATCATCATCGATGGTGAACACCGGTTTATTAATGGTATACGTACTGATGCCATCGGTAGCGCTGGCGTTAATGGTAAAGTTTTCCGGACCTTCTGTGAAGTTATCTTTCTTAATCTTCAAACCGGTGGCGATACTGTTGCCCGTGTTCAGATACACATCAGGCGCCAGTACATAATCCAGTCCGGCTTCTGCGCTGCCTGCCGATTGTGGCAGTAGTATATGAACAGGTACATCAGTGGTAACGCCGGCAGGCAAACTAAGCGTTACAGCGCCGCTATCTCCTTCTGTCAGTGGTGTTTTCCAGGCCGTAATGTTTAATGCCAGGTTAGCGGCATCGTTGCGGGTAAGATCCTGTATCGCCAGCGGGAGGTTATTCACCGTATATCCGTTAACGGTAGCATTCACCACCAGGGCTTCATTCTTTTCCAGTACCTTATCAGCCACTGTTTTCAGTAGTTCAAAGGTAGCGGTGGTTTGTCCGTGCGGTAACACATAGGAAGTAGCCGACAGCGTATAGTCGTCAACGATTTTAGCCGTAGTAAGCGCATTGTCTACCGCCAGTTGGATGTTTACATCTTTTGTAGATGCATAAGGCACCGTTGCGGTCACCATCACTTTATTGCCTTCCGGAACCAGTGTGGCATCCGGGGTAAGCGTCATCTTTCTTGCGTTGGGTTGTTTTTCAGTGTAATCCTTTATGTACACGTCTGCACTGGTGGCCGGCATGTTAACATTACCCTTGTTGCCATCAATGATCAGTATACCTTCATCGTCCAGTATCGCATTGGCACCTGCGGTGATGGCTGAAGTAGCCGCAGCGGATGTAGTTTTGAGGATAGTAACGCTGGCTGGTACTGCCGTGTGGCGGGCATTTGCCACCGTAGAAGACACAGCATCCTTCGCCAGGTTAATTACCCAGTCTTTACCGGCTTTCCAGCCATGCGGGAAGGTAGCGGTAATAACAGCGCTGCTTCCTTCGTAAATACTATCGGGTGTGCTGCTCAGGATCACGGAGTCGCCCGCAGGGAAAGGATACTGCGCATCCTTAATGCTCATATCCATTGTAGCCGGCAGGAAGGTGTATACTGTACTAAGCGCATCACTCACTACAGGTGTAACATGTATATCTTCTGCATCTTCTACTAAAATATCCGATGCTACTTTTAATAGCGCCACGCCGGATGCACC
>NZ_FUZZ01000001.1:2104622-3474743 GCF_900168065.1 Chitinophaga ginsengisegetis
GATACCGTGAAAGCAGTGCTGCTGCCTTCTGCAAGCGGAGAGGTTACTGCGGTTAAGGTCAGCTTCTTCTGCGCAGGATCAGTACCATCCGTGATGTTAATGATCGCGCTGGTAGCCGGCATGTTGGTGTTGCCTGCGTTACCATCTACTTTTATAAATCCGCCATCGTCGAATACATTGTTGGTTTTAGTGGTGATGGCCGTAGTGGTGCCGGACGATGCGTTGGCCGCAATGGTCACGGAACCCGGGATGGAACCATGACTGGTATCAGCCGTTGTTGACCGCACCGCATCTTTCGCCAGGTTGATGGTCCAGGCTTTGCCGGCCTTCCAGCCATGCGGGAAGGTGGCGGTAATAATAGCGGAGCCACCTTCCGTTACCGGGTTAGGTGTGCTGGTCAGCAACACGGAGTCGCCCGCAGGGAAAGGATACTGCGCATCTTTGATGTTCATATCCATTGTGGCTGGCAGGAAGGTGTACACCGTGCTGAGTGCATCACTCACTACTGGTGTAACATGTATATCTTCTGCATCTTCTACCAGGATATCTGCAGTAACCTTCAGTTCCGCCACGCCGGATGCACCGGTAAAGGTAGTATCCGCAGGCAGGTAATAATCTGTATTACGTATAGCCGTACCGGTAGCGCCACCCAGTGTAATCTTAACCGGTATCTCGGTAGTTACACCGGCAGGTAAGCTGAAGCCGATATTGTTAGTGCTGTTTTCATTCACCGCCGCAGATGGCAATGTGAATGTGATCTTTGTGGCGTTGGCATCTCTACGCGTGGCATCATCAATGATAATGGCCGTATCCGACACGGTGTATCCGGTTAAACCAAATACGCTGCCAGTCAGCCCCAGTCGTTCATCTTTCTCAATAATATGATCATCACCCACTGCTTTTATAATGGTATAGGTGGTGGTATAAGGAGAAGGCGTGTTGGCCGGTAACCGGATGCTGTCTTCTGTTATCCAGCCAAAGTCTGTAACACCGGCATCAGAGCCGGCCACGTTTCTTTTCAGCGCAACGACAATATCTTTTGCAGAAGTATACCCGGCAGGCAGCGCAATAGTAAAACGGGTACTATCGCCTTCTGGCAGGTGATACGTGAGCGGGGCAATGGTTAATTTCTTTTGGGCCGGAGAGGTGGCGTCATTGATAGTAAGCGTTAAACTATCCTTTACCAGGATCCCTGCATCCGCGGTGCTTCCCACTAATACCAGTTTGCGGGTGTCATCAAACACCTGGTTGGCAGCGGTGCCAACTATTACTGTATCAGAAAGGGTTCTGGCAGCAGGTATCGTTACTGTGCCGGAAGGGAAAGTATAGGTACCCGCTGCTGCCGTGGAGGAGCCGCCGGGTGTAAAGTTAACCTGGATAGGAATTTCAGTGGTAAGCCCTGCAGGCAGTTCTGCCCATACTCCCGGGGAAGTACCTTCATTAATGCTGTTGGCAGAAATATGTAAGATGATGGGAGCTGTCATAGGCAGCTGCGCATCTGTAATATTCACTACAAAAGGAGTAACAGTTGTGGTGTAAGTTGTGGAAGGAATAGGATCTGATGCAGCAAGTTCAATCTCTATTTTCTCTGTGCCTTCTATCGCATTATCACTGTTAATTTTAAAAGGGAGGGTGATGCGGCCGGCGCCCTGTGGAATGGTAACAGGACCGGCGAGTTCATAGTCCGCAACATCTGTGGCAGTAGAGGTGCTTTTTTTATTGATGATCACATCAATCGGCAGATCCGTAGTAACACCGTCCGGCAAAGAAATCGTTACCAGTCCGTTGTAAGGCTCTTTCAGCAATGCCGGATCATCGGTTACAAAAGACAGCACCGTTAATGTAGGATCAAGGCGGGTGGCATCTTCGATATGCAGGGATTTGGAAGCGCTTTGGGGCTGCCCCATCACCACCGCATCCGCCTTGAAATTCACCAGCTCGTCTTTTTCCAGGATACTGTCTTTTACAGGTCTTACCGGGATACTTACCCCGTTGGAACCTATCTCTATATAAGCAACATTATCATAGGTAAAATCTGATGCAATAGCCTCTGTACCTGCCGCTACCACCGATAAATCCACCTGGGTTCTTTCGGATGCCAGCACACCGGGAGGAAGTGTTACACGCACGGAATCAATAACGCCTTCGCGGATCTTTGCCGGAGCCGACAAAGTGATGTGTTTCGGTTCATCATCCTGGATGGTGTATACGCAGGTGGTTTGACCGGTAATATTTACCAGTTTATTTTCGGTAACAGGTACCAGCTGGAAAGTCATATGCCGGCTGTATTCCAGGGCGTTGTTCCCGATGATCTTTATGTTACTTAACTGTATTTTGTCGCCCGCAACATATGCCTTCGCAGGAATCATAAACCCGCCGTAAAAAGTAAAGTCAGCACCCTGCACCGCGTTATGCGATCCTCCGGAAGGAGGTACCAGCGCCACTTTCACATACATCTCCGAAGTAATGGTAGCGTTATTGTTCACTACCAGGTACAGGTTAGGTAAGTTGAGATCCCCGTTGTTTCCTTCAGCGCCGGTGGCGGAATCTTTCTCAAACGACACGGAAATAGGATCAGTGCCCGTACTGAGGGGCGATCCCTGGAGATTAATATGAACCGGTGTATTGTTATATCCATAGTCTACTGCCACGCGGGTACCAATGGCTTTGGTAGTTGGTTTCACGCCGAGGTTTATACCTGCTGCCAATCCTTTAGGAGCCGTATTTACGCCTCCTTCATCAATTGCGTTTACCAGTAAGAGATTGTTAAAGATCTGCCTGTCTCCCGCCGACTTAGCCACATAGGAAGAAAATGTCGTATAGGCGTGATAGGTATGTGAAAATTCTCCTACCGTAGCATTGGGATAATCAGCATTAAAACCCGGCGGCCTTATAAACCCTACCATATCGGGATTCAGACCACCGCCCGGAGGATTCATGTACCCGGTGGCACTCCTGTTATTGTCCAGTATGGGACCCAGCGGATCATCCTGCATGGTGGGAAATTCACTCAGGTACAGGCAAAACGTGGTGGAGGGCCGGTCGTTATAAAACGTATAATCCAGTACAAAGTAATTATTGGGTACAACGTAGGTAATAGTCATCAGCACAGTAGCCACAAACGGCCCCCTTCCTGCATTTTCATAATATGAGAGGGAATCAACCAAACAAACTTTATAAGGGTCCGCAACTGTACCGGAACCCATTACCTCGGATATTTTCTCAAAGTTAATGTCGATCGGGGTGGGGGTAAGAAAACCGCTGGTATTCTGCATCTTGAAATTCGACCGGATCCCCATCACTGAACTTGAATTCTCCTTCCTGGATTCTGATCTCCCGTTCCTTGTTACCTCATAGGTACCATCCGTATTGATCTTTATCCTTAATCCATCGGTAAGCGTATTCCCTCCAAGCGGGTTGATGGTTACCTGTGCCTGTACACCCGTGCTGACCAGGAAAAAAGCGGCTGTCAGGAATAACGCCTGGCACAGGAACACGTGGATACGATGGGGCATACCTTGCTTAATTAATTTCGTAGGATAGGAAAGGAGTAACATATAAGCGTGTAAATTTCTATTTATACATATAGATTTTAAGTCAAAAATGATAAAACAGTCCTTTGTAAAACCCTATATGCGAATCTCTGTAATTGGCTCTCCCGGCAGGCTTCTATATTGTTCCTTCTTTTTTTCTGATGAAACTGAAAAACCAGCCCCGCCGGCAATTATATATCTCTAAATCGTGTGTTGGTGGGTGCCTGAGACGCGCTCATGGGCGTTTTTTATGATTTCTACAATTATGCTATACCCTTCCACTTGTCACCCATCTTCAAACAATTAAATATAAAATCATATATTTTAATTAGCAAATCTATAATAATATTTATATTAAATCAAATTAATTTATCTAACCATAAGTCGGGGTAGCAGGAAACGGCGATTAACAAATTTTTAGGGCTTTATAACGCCTTATATATGCAGGGGGTTATGTTAAAAGTTAAAATAACCCTAGATTTGCAAAAAACAATTCAGAATGTCAACAATTGCAAAATCAAACATTGACTTTAGCCTCGGATACAAGGTAAAAGACATGTCTCTCGCGGCCTGGGGTCGTAAAGAGATAGAACTGGCAGAAGCCGAAATGCCCGGACTGATGTCACTGAGAGAAGAATATGGTAACAGCAAACCATTGCAAGGTGCACGTGTTGCTGGTTGTTTGCATATGACTATCCAAACTGCCGTATTAATAGAAACCCTGGTAGCCCTCGGAGCCGAGGTGCGCTGGAGCTCCTGCAATATATTCTCTACGCAGGACCACGCCGCCGCCGCTATCGCCGCTGCAGGAGTACCTGTATTTGCCTGGAAAGGTCTGAACGAAGCAGACTTCGACTGGTGTATTGAACAAACCCTGTTCTTTGGCAGCCCCGACCGTCCGCTGAATATGATCCTGGACGATGGTGGTGACCTCACCAACATGGTGTTTGATAAATACCCTGAGCTGATCCAGCACATCAAAGGTTTAAGTGAAGAAACCACTACCGGCGTTCACCGTTTATACGATCGCATGAAAGCTGGTACTTTACCAATGCCCGCTATCAATATCAACGACTCCGTTACCAAATCCAAATTCGATAACAAATACGGTTGCCGCGAATCCTGCGTAGATGCGATCCGTCGCGCTACTGACGTAATGATTGCCGGTAAAGTAGCCGTTGTTGCCGGTTTTGGCGACGTAGGTAAAGGTTCCGCTGAATCACTGAGAGGTGCAGGCGCCCGCGTTATCGTTACTGAAATTGACCCTATCTGCGCTTTACAGGCTGCAATGGAAGGTTATGAAGTAAAGAAAATGAACGATGCCGTTAAAGAAGCCGATATCATCGTAACCACTACCGGTTGCCGCGATATCATCACCGGCGAACACTTCAAACTGATGAAAGATAAATGCATCGTTTCCAATATCGGTCACTTCGATATCGAAATCGATGTAGCCTGGTTAAACAAAAACTACGGCAATACTAAAGTTGAAATCAAACCACAGGTAGATAAATACACCATCGATGGTAAAGATATCATCCTGCTGGCTGAAGGCCGCCTGGTAAACCTCGGTTGCGCTACCGGCCACCCTTCTTTCGTAATGAGTAACTCCTTCACCAACCAGGTACTGGCTCAGCTGGAACTGTGGCTGCACTCAGAAAACTACGAAAACAAAGTATACGTACTGCCTAAACACCTGGATGAAAAAGTTGCCCGTCTCCACCTGAAAAAAGTAGGCGTGGAACTGGATGTACTGACCACCGCACAATCTGAATACCTCGGTATTCCTGCAGAAGGTCCATTCAAACCAGACTACTACAGATACTAGTTTTTTACAACTAACAAATACAAATGCAGCGGAGAAGAAGTCACTACTTTTTCTCCGCTGCATTTTTTGTAAAAGCTAAAAGCCGTAATTTTGCCGCATGACAAAGCTGAGTGTAAACATCAATAAGTTTGCTACCCTGCGCAACGCACGTGGAGGCAATCTACCGGATATATTAAAAGTGGCCCAGGATTGTGAACGCTTCGGCGCCGATGGAATCACCGTTCACCCCCGCCCCGATGAACGCCATATCCGCTACCAGGACGTAAGAGACCTGAAACCACTGGTCACCACAGAGTTCAATATTGAAGGATATCCTTCCCAGGATTTTATGGACCTCGTGCTGGCCGTTAAACCTCACCAATGCACATTGGTTCCCGATCCGCCGGATGCCATCACCTCCAATACCGGATGGGATACCATCGCCTGTCAGTCGCAACTGAAAGACGTGATCTCTACCCTCAAAAAAGCAGGGATCAGGGTTTCCATCTTCCTCAATGCAGACGTTACAAAAGTAGAAGGCGCTAAAACCGCCGGCGCCGACCGTATAGAACTCTATACCGGCCCTTACGCAGAAGAATATACGAATGCACGCACACAGCCGCAAAACCTGCAGCTGTTCAACGACTATAAAAATACCGCCAGAGAAGCCACCGCTATTGGCCTGGACCTCAACGCCGGCCACGATCTCAACCTCGATAACCTCCGCTTCTTTAAACTGCATATACCACAGCTGAAAGAAGTATCCATCGGTCACGCACTCGTAGCCGATGCACTCTACTTCGGACTGGAAAATACTATCCAGATGTATAAAAGACAACTGGCCGACTAACTTACACAAAACAATAAAGCCATTCCGGATTAATGGAATGGCTTTATCAACCCTTAAAACAATCAACATGAAGTTCATAGCGGAGTCACAACTAAACCGGTATGAACAGTATATAGTTTGCCGTCATGACTGACAGCAATGTTACGCGTGCTTACTTCTTTAATAACGCTATTTCCAGTACTTGGTTCATTTGCTTCACATAATGAAACTTCATCCCCTTAATATAAGACGGATTGATATCCTTAATATCTTTTTCATTTTGCCAGCAAAGAATAATCTCACGGATACCTGCCCTTTTGGCGGCCAGTATTTTTTCCTTAATACCTCCTACCGGTAATACCTGCCCGCGAAGCGTGATCTCACCCGTCATTGCCAGGTAGGATTTTACCCTCCGGCCCGTAAATACAGAAGCCAATGCAGTAAGCATGGTTATACCCGCACTCGGACCATCCTTTGGAACAGCTCCCTCCGGCACATGCACATGCACACTCTTCTGCGTAAACTTCTTCGGATCAATACCCGATTCCTCCGCATGGGATTGCAAATAGGTCAGCGCCGTAACAGCAGATTCCTTCATCACATTACCGAGGTTACCCGTCAGCTTCAGATCACCCTTACCCTCGCTCAAACTGCTTTCTATAAACAGGATATCGCCGCCTACATAAGTCCAGGCAAGCCCCACGGCTACTCCCGGCGGATTACCAACCTTATAGATCTCATTGGAATAACGGGGTTTACCCAGTATTTTCTGAAGCCCTTCTTCGGTTAATGCATCCGGTAACTTCTCATCCATCGCTACCTGTTTGGCCAGGTTACGCATAATAGCGGCAAACTGCCTGTCCAGCTCACGTACACCGCTCTCACGGGTGTAATCGGCAATCAACTGCTCAATCACCGTATTGCTGATCTTTACTTTTGTATCCTTCAAACCATGCGCATCCTTTTGCTTGGGCAACAGGTGCCTTTTGGCGATCTCTACTTTTTCTTCGATGGAATACCCGCTCAGATCAATGATCTCCAGCCTGTCGCGCAGCGCCGGGTGAATAGAGTTGATGTTGTTGGCGGTAGCAATAAATAATACCTTGCTCAGGTCGTATTCCAGCTCCAGGTAATTATCGTAGAAGGTGCTGTTCTGTTCAGGGTCCAGTACCTCCAGCAATGCAGAACTCGGATCGCCGCGCATGTCATTACCGATCTTATCAATTTCATCAAGGATCATCACCGGATTCGATGATTTGATTTTACGGATCGACTGTACCACCCTACCCGGCATGGCGCCGATATAGGTTTTACGGTGCCCGCGGATCTCACTTTCATCGTGCAAACCACCCAAACTCAGGCGAACATACTTACGGCCAACAGCGTTAGCTATGGATCGTCCCAATGAGGTTTTACCAATACCCGGAGGGCCTACGAAACACAGAATGGGCGACTTCATATCCCCTTTCAGTTTCAGCACAGCCAGGTATTCCAGGATACGTTCCTTTATTTTTTCCATGCCGTAGTGGTCATGGTCTAATATCTTCTTTGCCTTTTTCAGGTCATAGCTATCGGTGGTATACTCGCCCCAGGGCAGGTCCAGCAACAGATCCAGGTGATTGTACACCACGCTGTAATCCGGTGTGCTCGGATGCATACGCTCCAGTTTCTCGATCCCTTTTGAAAAAGCTTCCGCAGCGGCAGCCGGCCATTTCTTTTCTTCTGCCTTCCGCTTCATTTCCTTCAGCTCCCGGTCGTTGGCGTCTCCTCCAAGCTCCTCCTTGATCGACTTCATCTGCTGCTGCAGGAAATAATCCCGCTGCTGCTTGTCCAGGTCGGCCTTCGTTTTGTTGGTGATCTTGTTCTTGAGTTCTGCCAGCTGTAATTCCGTTTGCAACAGCTTCATCAGCAGTTCTGCACGGGTACGCAGGTTATTGATCTCCAGCAACTGCTGCTTTTCTTTCAGGTCGGAGTTCAGGTTGGAAGAAACAAAATGCACCAGGAAAGAAGGATTCTCTATGTTCTTCAGGATGATGCTCGCTTCTGAAGGCAGGTTGGGAGAAAGCTGGATGATTTGCGCTGCCAGGTCTTTGATGGAAGAGATATACGCTTCAAATTCTGAATCATCTTCCGCCGCTTCATCGTGCAGCACGCTGATCTTTGCTTTGAAATAGGGATCTTCCGTCACTATTTCATCTATCTTAAAGCGCTTGCGGCCCTGTATGATAATGGTGGTGCCACCATCAGGCATTTTGATGAGCTTTACAATACGCGCCACTGTACCCACTTCACTCAGATCCGCTACAGCCGGATCTTCTATCGTACTGTCTTTCTGCGCTACCACCCCGATCGATTTGTCGGTTTTGTAGGCGTCATTCACCGCTTTTATAGATTTATCCCGGCCCACCGTAATCGGCAGCACAACACCCGGAAACAATACTGTATTTCGTAATGGTAATAATGCCAGTTCATCGGGAATCTTTTCATCCTCCTGTCCTTCCCCGTCTTCGTTCAAAGGGATAATAGGCATGAACTCCATTTCATCTTCCGAATTTCCTAAATAAAATCTGTTCATCTGAGATATTTAAAGCCTCATGAGGACATTCTGTCATACAACCCGGCAAAAGTCCTCTTTTTTTTATGTATCCCTATATAGTCAAGTTTGATGCCAAGTGACGCTCTGGCAGGAACGGAAGAATGCGTAGCAGCTTCCTTTTCTCACAAAAAAAGCAGCAAAGATAAAGTATACACTTTAATCTTTGCTGCTTCATCAAAAGTTAACGCTAAACGCGAAATACTAGAAAGTTACACCTACACCCAGCTGGATGCTCTGGTTTTTCCAGTTGCTGGTGTTAGCTACGTCTTTGTAATTGTTTACATCATTAAAGCCAATAACATAACGGGCACTCACATTAACAATCGGCAGTTGCAGCCACAAACCGGCTACACCGGAAATGTCGCCGCCTTTGAAAGCTTCCTTGGCAGCACCCAATACTTTTTTGTCGCTTACCAATGCGCTGAACTGAGGTCCTACCTGGAGTTTCAGACGTGGTGTTCCCAGATCAATGTTAGCCAGCAACGGAATACTCAGGTAGCTCATGGTGATCTTCTTACCATTATCTTCCAGGTTTCCAGTATTATAAATTTCACTGAAATCGTCTGTAGTTTTTGTTTTGGTAGAAGAGAAGATCAACTCACCCTGAACCCCGAATCCTTTCACAAGATTCACCTGGGCAAACCCACCGATGTGATAACCTAACTTAAATCCATCCTGAAAACCGGTACCATCAAGCTTTCCAAGATTAGCACCACCTTTCACACCAAAGCGAAGGAATTTTGATTGTGCATTAACAGTTGACACGGTTGAAACAGCAGCTATCATCAGCACTGCTACGGCGAAAAACAGTTTTTTCATAAATCTATGTATTGTTAGTAATGGTTAAAATATAGACGCCCGGAGTAAAAAATACCCCTATGTTGTAATTACATTTCCAGTAATTACAAATTCCGTGCTATTTGTTAATGAAATCAGAAACTGTATAAAATACGGGCCGTGAAATAACTCATAATACCCTGATCTGTACCGGTTAAGGACTTAAAAACCGTGTAGGATGGCGCCAGGTTTACCCGGCCAATAAAATAGGATATATTCATAGTAACATCTATCGCGCGGGGTTCAAATTCGGTATGATCTTCAAAATTAAGTTCAGGTCCCGGGGGATTTCTGAGTTTCACCATATGGGGCGACCGCGTGATATACTGAGCTGCTTTGAGATTACTGTAGTAGTTGGCCGTTCCCAGCGTCATATTCACAGAAGGCGTCACCATCAATACATCAAACCGTCCTATAACGCCGGAAAAAATAAAAGGATGCCTTACAGATGCAATAATATTAAAATCATTGCCATGCAACGTTTCTTTGGTATATAAACCTTCTGACACATGCTTCCCCCAGCCGTAGTCCAGGCTCAAACCGGGTTGTACCCACCATTTCCGGTAATAGAAGTACGCAAAAATTTCATTCTTGATTGGAGTGGAAGGAACGTCTGAAGAATCGGCAAAAATATATTTCGTATAGGAGATGCCGCTAAGAAAATTCCTGTTTTTCGTATAGTCGTAACCGGCGGTAAAGTCCCATTCAAACCAGGGCTTATTCACGGAATTAAAAAGATAATAAGCGCTAATACCTGCATACAGGCCGCTTTTATGATAATAACTTAAAGAAGGCGCTACAAATGTTTTTAATACAAGAGGATATTCAAAATTGGCCACTTTACTGCCATAGGCAGGATTGTTCCCATACCCGATACCGGCCACCACTTCGCTTTTCTGCTGTTTCTGTAACAACGAATCCAGCTGTCGCTCCAGCTCTGCCAGGCTTTGTCCCGATGCTACACGGCTACATAACAACAGGAAGGTAAAGAAGTATAGGCGCATGTTTTAAAAAGTACGTCGCTTGCAAGATAAGCGTAAATCAGTATCGTTTAACCCTATATCCGCGAACAGGACGAATATGTGGTTAAACAAAGCTTTTCTATCGGTCAATGCGTACGATGCCTTTTTATACCAGGTCTATCACCGTAATTTCCGGCAGGATACCCACTCTTCCGGGATAGCCGAGAAACCCGAAGCCCCTGTTCACATACAGGAACTGTTCCCCTTTCTTATATAACCCCGCCCATTCTTTATAAAAATATTGGGCAGGACTCCATTTCAAACCGGGTATTTCCACGCCAAACTGCATACCGTGGGTATGGCCTGCCAGCATCAGGGCAATATCGGGATACTCTGTGCGCACCTGGGCATCCCAGTGGGTGGGATCGTGCGACAGCAAAATTTTAAACGGTATATGTTCTGCTCCCTCGTACGCCCTTTTCAGGTCGCCATAACGGGGGAAACGTTTAATAGCGCTCCAGTTTTCAATACCAATCAGCGCAATCTGCTCTCCGTTGCGGTCCAGCACCACGTTCTCATTCATCATGAGTTTCCAGCCCAGCTTTCCATGCACCGCTTTTAAATCCTCCAGGTTCTGGTGCTGCAATGCGCTGTAGCCATTGGCGTTTTTATCCGGCCAGGGGTAGTAATCGCCATAGTCGTGGTTCCCCAGGGTAGAATACACGCCCATCGGGGCTTTCACCTCGCGGAATACATCCAGCCATTCGGCCATTTCCACCGCCCGGTCATTTACCAGGTCGCCGGTAAACAGCACCAGGTCGGCCTTCTGGTCATTAATCATCTTAATGCCTTTCATTACCGCGTCCCGGTTAGCAAAGCTGCCGGAATGGATATCAGAGATCTGTACAATCCGCAACCCCTTAAAGGAGGCCGGCAGATGCTTGAAAGCCATTTTTATTTTATGTACCCGGTAGTTGTACTTATTGGAAAATCCGTATAGCAGCGTTCCAAAGAAAGCGCCGCCGGTGATGAGTCCCAGCCGGTTAATAAACTGCGACCTTGATAATCCGCCGGTGGCCGGAGTTGCAGCCACCGCCGGCGCACTGCTGAATTTACGGATCAGCCACAGTACACCCCTTCTCACATCGTCTATCAGCAGGAATACCGTTACCAGCAGCTTCGCCAGTACCAGGCCCATGAAAACAGCCATCAGGTAGGATTTCAGCGTAGGCGGCCAGTTATGCCAGTTGATATAGGGCAACAAGGCTATCATCAGCACAACAGAAATGGATATAAGCCAGTATATGGAATAGGTGATGTTCCTTACTTTGGGAGTAGACATATACACCATAGCCCTGATGGCCTGGAAAACATAAAGGTCCAGTAACAAAAGGAAAACGATGAGTATTACGGAATTAAGTCCGGGTCGCATTATAGAAATTTAATATAGATATGTAATAATAAAGCAATTTAACATAACTAACCGGGTCTGAAAAGTTAAAACCGGTGGTTGTACCTACAAGACGAATAACAACGCGAAGAATTGTATGTTTTTATTTTTTTTATTAAGAAAGGAGAAACAGTACATTTGCTGGCTGACCGGTACACAATAAATAATTTTAATATTTTATTAATATATTAATCTTACGCCTGCTGAAACTGGCTAAAAATTAACCCATTAACAGGTTACGGGGCTTGTTCTGCGAACAGTTTGTGTATAAATAAATATACTGCAGCACCCGAATTTTACGTAATCGTTGTATTTTTGTCCGATTACGCTACTTTTAATAGAGTTACTTTTAAATATAAGGTGTAGATTAATCACGGATTACGGAGAGTAAATTTCCCCGGAAGTTGTCGTGATGGATTCAAATGGATTGATTATGAAGTATACTTGCTATGGACATTCCTGTTTTGCGGTGGAAATTATGGGGAAAAAGATCTTGTTTGATCCTTTCATCACCCATAATGAATTGGCGGCTAAGGTAGACATCCATGCCATAACGGCGGACTATATTTTTGTTTCCCACGGACATGAAGATCATACGGCCGACCTGTTAGACCTGGCAAAACGGACAAATGCAACAGTAGTATCCAATTTTGAGATTGTGACCTGGGCTGGTAAACAGGGGATCGAAAAGCTCCATCCCATGAATACCGGCGGTAAATGGAAATTTGAATTTGGTACGGTAAAATGTGTGGTGGCACAGCACTCCAGCAGTTTACCCGATGGAACCTACGGCGGTAATCCGATGGGTTTTATATTTATGACGGAAGAAGGGAACTTTTACTATGCCGGCGATACTGCGCTCACTGTGGATATGGAGCTGATACCAGCTGTTACCTCCCTGGATTTTGCAGTACTGCCAATTGGCGATAATTTCACAATGGGCATCGAAGATGCCATTGCAGCCGCTGAAATGATAGAATGTGAGAAGATAATCGGGGTACACTACAACACTTTCGGCTACGTTAAGATTGATACAGACGAAGCAAAGATGCAGTTTATTGATGCCGGGCTTGAACTGTTACTACCCGAAATAGGTAGTACCATAGAGGTTTGAGGAAGAAGTGATCATTGCTGATTTATCCTTTATCCTATAAATAACCTTTGAATTTTTAAATTACACAATGGCTAGAATAATCGCAATCGCTAACCAGAAAGGTGGCGTAGGAAAAACTACAAGTGCAATAAACCTGGCAAGCAGCCTGGCTGTGCTGGAATTTAAGACACTGCTGGTTGACGCCGACCCGCAGGCAAACAGCACCACAGGGCTGGGTTTCGACCTGCGCAATGTGCAGCAGAGCTTGTACGATTGTATGGTGAACGACGTGCTGGCCAAAGACGTTATCCTGGAATCAGATACTCCCAACCTGAAGGTTTTGCCTTCTCATATAGACCTGGTAGGCGCTGAACTGGAACTCATCAATCATCCCACCCGGGAAAGAGTGATGAAACAGGTGATCGATACCGTGGAAGCGGACTACGACTTTGTAATTGTAGACTGCTCCCCTTCCCTCGGTCTTATCACCGTAAATGCCCTCGTAGCCTCCAACTCCGTGATCATACCCGTTCAATGCGAGTTTTTTGCACTGGAAGGCCTCGGCAAACTGCTCAATACCATCAAAATTGTACAAAGCCGCCTGAATATAGAACTGGAAATTGAAGGCATTCTGATGACCATGTACGATGGTCGCCTGCGCCTGAGCAACCAGGTAGTGGATGAAGTAAAACAACATTTTGAAGAAAGTGTGTTCAATACCATCATCCACCGCAATACCAAACTGGGAGAAGCTCCCAGCTTCGGTAAATCCGTTATTATGTATGATGCAGCCAGCACAGGTGCTATCAACTACCTCAACCTGGCAAAGGAAATCCTGCAGAAACATAATTTCACCAAAATTAAATCCAAAGACAAAATCCTAGCTATTAACGATGACCAATCCAAGTAAGAAAGAGGCGTTGGGTAAAGGCATCCGCTCACTGCTTCAAAACATCGATACAGATCTGAAGCAAACTGCCGGCGCCCTGGGTGATAAGGTAGTAGCTGCTGCTACCGGTATAGAACGCATATCACTGGATCTGATTGCTACCAATCCGAAACAGCCGCGTCGTGACTTTGATGAGGTTTCTTTACAGGAGTTAAGCCAGTCGATCAAACTGCACGATGTTATCCAGCCTATCACCGTATCCAGGATCAGCGCCAAAAAATTCCAGCTGATCGCCGGTGAAAGACGCCTGAGAGCCAGCAAACTCGCCGGACTCAAAGACATTCCCGCATATATCCGCCAGGTAAACGACCAGGAACTCCTGGAACTCGCCCTGCTGGAAAACCTGCAACGGGAAAACCTGAACGCCATTGAAGTGGGCCTCAGCTACAAAAGACTCATGGACGAATGCAGTCTCACCCAGGAACAGGTGGCCGACCGCATGGGCAAAGAAAGAAGTACCGTTACCAACTATATACGCCTGCTGAAACTCCCCCCGGATATCCAGGTGGCCGTACGCAACGGCCAGCTCAGCATGGGCCACGCCCGCGTACTCACCGGCGTGGAAAATGTGGAAAACCAACTCTTCCTGTATAATGAAATCCTGAAAAACGGATTGTCTGTACGCCAAACAGAAGAACTGGCCCGCAACATCAATCAGGCCGATAAAAATCATCAGCAAAAGGCTGCCAAAGCAAAACTACCTCCTGCTTTTCAGAAAATACAGGACAAACTCGCCACTCACTTCTCTACCAAAGTAAAACTGGATAGAGGAAAAAGCGGTAAAGGCAGCATTTTAATTGAATTCTATTCGGATGAAGAGCTGGATAGTATCCTGGAAAAAATAGATATATACGGTGGCTAATAAGGCTCAATACATATTTCATTCACTACGATACTTTTTGTTGTTTTTAATCGCGGTTGTAGTGGTTATGCCAGTGCACGCACAGCAGGATACCCTGCGCCCCATTGCTAAAACAATGGATACTATCATCCGGCCTATACCTGCACCAGGTACGGATACCGTAAAAGCAAACAAAGCCATCTTTACAGACAGCGCTTATATTCCTGATTCCAAACTCCCCCACAGCCCGCGTAAAGCAGCCCTTTACTCCGCCGTGGTGCCGGGCCTGGGACAGGCATACAATAAAGAATACTGGAAAATTCCAATTGCATATGCCGCCATTGGTACCTGCGTTTATTTCTTTGTGGATAACATGAAGACCTACAAGCTGTACCGCGATGCTTACCGCCTCCGGGTGGATGGCAACCCGGATACCAACGACACCAGCCCGGATACCAAACCTTACGATACCGAATCACTGAAGGTGGGCCGCGACCAGTTCCGGCAATATGTGGATTACTCCGTGCTGTTCTTCATCCTGGCCTATGGCGTAAACATTATAGACGCTACCGTATTTGCACATCTCCGCAATTTCGATATGTCGGACGACCTGAGCATGCGCGTGTCCCCCACCATCATCAACAACCGTACACTGGGCATCGGCGTAAATATTTCTTTTGGCGGTAAAAAAGGCAAAAGCCGGTACTTCGCCGGCCGCTGATCATCATTAATACATCAACTTTAAATACAACTTGCAAGGGTCATGAAAATAGCGCTCATCGGATATGGTAAAATGGGACAGGCAATAGATGCAATTGCCACTGCCAAAGGACACGAAATAATACTCCGGGTAGACGTTGGCAGCAAACACCTGCTGGAAAAAGAACACCTCGGCCAGGCAGATGTAGCCATCGAGTTTACCACACCTGAAACAGCCTATCACAACATCTTAAAGTGCTTCGATGCAAATGTTCCCGTGGTATCCGGTACCACCGGCTGGCTGGATAAACTGCCGGAAGTAAAAGCGCTTTGCCTGGAAAAAAACCAGGCTTTCATCCACGCCACCAATTTCAGCATCGGCGTAAATATCTTCTTTGAACTGAATAAGAAACTGGCTGCCCTCATGGCCGGCCAGCCACAATACAACGTAAAGATGGAAGAAATCCATCATACCCATAAAAAAGACGCGCCAAGCGGTACCGCCATCACACTGGCAGAACAGGTACTGGCCGCAGTGCCTCGCAAAACCGGCTGGGTAAACGAAGAAAGCAATCAACCGGAAGCACTCCCCATCATCTCTAAAAGGATTGATCCGGCGCCGGGCACACACACCGTAACGTATACTTCCGCCATCGACGATATTTCCATCACACACACCGCCCACTCCCGGGAAGGCTTTGCAGCCGGCGCCGTAGTGGCGGCAGAATGGCTGAAAGGCAAAACCGGCGTGTTCACCATGCGGGATGTATTGAATTTAGGATAGCAGCAGCTAAACGCGTTAGCCGCCGGACCCCGCTCCGGTGGCTAAAAGCCAGCCACTCACTGCTGGCAGCTAAAAACTGCTTATCTTTGCAGGAATATAAAGTGTGCACCGCACTATTAGTTCATCCGTGGAGGGATGCAAAAAAGTCAGTATGTTATCGAAAAAAACGCAATACGCATTTCACGCATTAGTACACCTGGCAGAGAATGTAGATAAAGGACCCATCCTTATATCCGAAATTGCACAGGAAAAAAATATCTCTATCAAATTCCTGGAAAATATTTTGCTGGAGTTGAAGAATGCCGGCATCCTCGGCAGTAAAAAAGGAAAAGGGGGCGGTTATTACCTCATGCGACCTCCCAAAGAGATCGCGCTGGCGAAAATCATCCGCCTGCTCGACGGACCTATTGCGCTGCTTCCCTGCGTAAGCCTCAATTACTACGAACGCTGCGAAAACTGCCGCGATGAAGCCGTTTGTGGCCTCAATGAAGTAATGGGCAAAGTGAGGGATTCCGCCCTGAAAATCCTCGAGAACAAAACCTTGAAAGATATCCTGACCCGAAATAGCTAATCAGGGTGTAAAATATCCGAGCCGGCCACGTGCCGGCTTTTCCGCTACAGTAAAGGGTTTCAGGATCAAGTCCACGTCCCCTCCACGTCACCTCCGGGTTAACAGCACGTATACTCCCAGTGCTAAGTAACTCCTATCCCACTCCACAGCGAATCCTCCCTATGTTCACAGCAGGTATGCCGCCTTTTGCCCATTCCCCCGGTTCGGCCACTCCCACGCTGCTTTCTATGCCCCATCTTAACAGGTTCCCCCATCTCCGCCCATTTTCTCCCCGCCACCACAGCCCCTTTACAGGAAAGAAATAATTTTTTACCTTATTAGTCTATCTTTTTTATAGGTTTTATGTATTTTTGTAAGAGGAGTGACCGTAATCGCTCCGCTGGCACTAGACATATCAATTCAATAAGGAAGATCTACATGACAGACATTACCACCGCGCTGGTCAACAAATCAGTGGAGGAGGCCATACAGTACCTGCTGGAACAATACCCCGGCGCTGTAGCATTCTCTACCTCTTTTGGCCAGGAAGACCAGGTAATATCAGATATTATCTGGCGTAACCAATTGCCGGTTAGAGTTTTTACCCTGGACACGGGCCGCCTCTTTCAGGAAACATACGATGTAATGGACCTCACTATGGCCCGTTATAAACAACCTGTAGAAGTTTATTACCCGGACACCACCGCAGTAGAAAAACTGGTTTCCACCAAAGGACCCAACAGCTTTTACGAATCAGTGGAAAACCGCAAGGAATGTTGCGGCATCCGCAAAATTGTACCCCTCAACAGGGCGCTGGAAGGCGTAAAAGTATGGATCACCGGACTCCGGGCTGAACAGTCCGAAAACCGGCAGGGCATGGAAATCCTCGAATGGGACGAACACCGCCACCTCTATAAATTTAATCCGCTGATCCACTGGGGCTACGACGAAGTACTGGCCTACCTGGAACAACATAACGTGCCCTACAACAAACTGCACGATAAAGGCTTCATCAGCATTGGCTGCGCACCCTGTACACGCGCCATTGAGCCGGGGGAAAATCCCCGCGCCGGCCGGTGGTGGTGGGAACAGTCGCAGAAAGAATGCGGCCTGCACGGATAACAAATATTAGCTTTTAGAATAAATTATTATAGTCCATGACTAATCAAATAAATTGGGAATTTCCTCAGGCACTGGAAGATGAAGCCATCTATATACTTCGTGAAACAGTAGCACAGTTCGAAAAACCAGTGCTGCTGTTCTCCGGCGGCAAGGATTCAATTACACTCGTACGACTGGCACAGAAAGCATTTTACCCCGGCAAAATACCTTTCTCCCTGCTGCATGTGGATACCGGCCACAACTTCCCGGAAACCATCGAATTCCGCGACTGGCTCGTGAATACACTCGGACTGGACATCATCGTAAGAAATGTACAGGACAGCATCGACCAGGGTAAAGCCCAGGAAGAAACCGGCAAATACGCCAGCAGAAACGCCCTCCAAACCGTTACCCTCCTCGATGCCATCGAAGAAGGAAAGTTTGACGCCTGCATCGGCGGCGCCCGCAGGGATGAAGAAAAAGCCCGCGCCAAAGAAAGAATCTTCTCCGTAAGAGACGAATTCGGTCAGTGGAACGCCAAAATGCAACGCCCCGAACTGTTCGATATCCTCAACGGTAAAATCAATATCGGTGAAAACGTACGCGTATTCCCCATCTCCAACTGGACTGAACTGGACGTGTGGAATTATATCGTTCGTGAAAAACTGGAAATACCTTCTATCTACTTCTCCCATGAAAGAGAAATCATAGAACGCGACGGTCTTTACTGGCCTTACTCCTCTTTCCTCAACACCACCGCCGACGAAGTACCGTTCCGCCAGAAAGTACGCTTCCGTACCGTAGGCGATATGACCTGTACCGCCGCCGTATTATCGGAAGCCGATAAACTGGAAGATATCATTGCTGAAATCATGGAAGCAAAGATCTCCGAACGTGGCGCACGTATAGACGATAAACGCTCTGAAGCCGCTATGGAAAAGAGAAAACAGGCAGGGTACTTTTAACAACACTTCCTGTAACACACACTTTAACTTAATTGAACACATCTTTTAACGCCAGTCGCTAAAAGCAAAAAAATAAAAATAATGGAGGTTTTACGTATAGCCACTTCCGGTAGTGTAGACGATGGTAAAAGTACCTTAATAGGCCGTTTATTATACGATACCAATTCTATTCCGCAAGATAAAATGGAAGCGCTCCACGCTGCCAGCAAACGCAAAGGACTGGATTTTACGGACCTGTCGTTGCTGACCGACGGACTGGTAGCAGAACGTGAGCAGGGAATTACGATAGATGTGGCACACATCTACTTCTCCACCCCTACCCGCAAATACATCATTGCCGATACCCCCGGGCATATCGAATATACCCGCAACATGGTAACCGGCGCCTCCAATGCACAGGTGTCGCTGATCCTCATCGACGCACGCAGAGGCATCGTGGAACAAACACACCGCCACTTCTTTATCGCTAACCTCCTGCGTATTCCGTACCTGGTGGTTTGCGTAAATAAAATGGACCTGGTAGATTACAGCGAAGCCCGTTTTAACCAGATAGTGGAAGATTTCCAGCAAATGCTCGATAACGCCGGGTTTAAAGGACAGGAAGTAAAGTTCATTCCCATCTCCTCCCTGTATGGCGAAAACGTAGCCAGCCGCACGGGCTCCATCAACTGGTACAATGGCAGCACTCTGCTGGAATACCTGGAACAGGTGTCGTTCGATCATGAAGACCGTAACCACCCTGCCCGTTTCCCTATTCAAAGCGTGATCCGTCCGAGAACCACCGAATACCACGATTTCCGCGGCTTTGCGGGCAAAGTGGCCAGCGGTCATTTCTCTGTAGGTGATGAAGTGATCTCCCTGCCCTCCGGGCAAAAGAGCCGCATCAAAACCATTGAGCAATTTGAAAAGCAACTACCGGTGGCGCATGCACGCGAAAGTGTGGTGATTACCCTGGAAGGCGAAATAGACAGCAGTCGCGGTAACATGCTCGTGAAAACAAACGAAGTGCCGCCGCAACTGAAGGAAATAAGCGCCAACATCTGCTGGATGGACCAGCTGCCGCTTACTCCGGGCAAAACCTACCTGTTACAGCACGGCGTTAACCGTGTGAAAGCAAAGGTGCAGCAGATCAATTACATAACAGATGTAACCAATCATGTGCAGGTAACAGATAAAGCTTCTATGACGCTGAATGATATCGGCAGAATTACGCTGAAAACAGCAGCGCCCATATTTGCAGATCCTTATCAGAGCAATCCTGCCAACGGCGCCTTTATTCTCATCGATGAGTTTAATAACACCACCGTGGCTGTGGGTTTCATTGAATAGCAGTACCTCTTTATAAAAACAAGAAAGCAGCGGAGATCCGCTGCTTTTTTTGTTTTCATGGAATGGTTAAATTAAATATGTTGAAGCATATCTTTTGTCATTGCGGCCAGGTCAAATTCAGGCTTCCAGCCCCAATCTGCACGCGCCTGGCTGTCGTCGATACTGTTTGGCCAGCCGTCTGCAATCTGCTGGCGGTAATCCGGCTCATAAGCCATCGTGAAAGCAGGAATATGTTTCTGTATTTCCGCACCTATTTCTTTCGGGGAAAAACTCATCGCACCCAGGTTATAGGCAGAACGTACCGCTATTTTAGATGCGTCGGCTTCCATCAGTTCAATGGTAGCGCGGATAGCATCCGGCATGTACATCATCGGGAGATAAGTATTTTCAGACAGGAAGCTCGTGTATTTCTGATGCTCTTTAGCCTCATGGAAAATTTCAATGGCATAATCCGTAGTACCGCCGCCGGGCGCTGATTTGTAGCTGATCAGGCCGGGGTAGCGCAAACTTCTTACATCCACACCAAAGCGGTGGTTGTAGTATTCGCACCAGCGCTCACCCGCAAATTTGCTGATACCATAAATGGTGGTAGGCTCAATGATAGTGTGCTGGGGCGTTTCCTGCGCCGGTGAGTTAGGACCAAATACCGCAATGGAACTTGGCCAGTATATTTTATCAAGATTTTCTTCTTTCGCAATATCCAGTACATTCAACAGGCTCTGCATATTGATATGCCATGCCAGCAATGGATTTTTTTCACCGGTGGCCGACAGGATCGCCGCCAGCAGATAGATCTGGGTGATATTATGACGGATCACCAGCACATGCAGCATCTCCTTGTTCATTACATCCAGCGACACATACGGACCGGTTCCCTTCAGCAAATCATGCTCTTCCCGCAAATCGGAAGCCAGCACATTCGCATCTCCATACATCTTTCTTAAAGCCAGGGTCAGCTCCACGCCAATTTGTCCGCAGGCGCCTATAACCAGTATCTTATCTTTCTTCATACAAAAATATAATTGTAAGCTATTTTAAATCGGACCGTAATATTAACAGCTTCGCCGCTATTTCCGCTCACCCCTTCCCAGCGCATGACAATGCTATAACAATAAAATGAACGCCGGGTTATGCACATGGTTTTCGGATTACAATGTTATGACAATTAGCCCAAATGAAGCGGCTTCATAGCCTCCCTTTGCCTGAGAATGCCTATCTTTGCACCTTCAATTAAATGACACAATTTTTTCAAGATATGAAGCATTTAAAATCTTTATTCAAAGAGCA
The DNA here is from genome assembly GCF_900168065.1 of Chitinophaga ginsengisegetis. Lineage (GTDB taxonomy): Bacteria > Bacteroidota > Bacteroidia > Chitinophagales > Chitinophagaceae > Chitinophaga > Chitinophaga ginsengisegetis. The sequence goes on from NZ_FUZZ01000001.1 coordinate 2,126,235, forward strand.
ATACAACCCCGAAAATTTCTTCCTGATTGCTGGTCCGTGTGTGATTGAAGAAGAATCCATACTGATGGAAGTGGCTGAAAAAGTGACCACCATCTGTAAAAGATTAGCGATCCCTTATATTTTCAAAGCTTCCTACCGTAAAGCCAACCGTACCAGTGTGCATTCCTTTACCGGAATCGGAGATGTGGAAGGGCTGGAACTGCTGCAGAAGATAGGTAAAACTTTTAATGTTCCCGTTACTTCAGATATTCACTCCGCCGCAGAAGCTGCTATGGCAGCCGCTTACGTGGATGTGTTACAGATTCCCGCTTTCCTCTGCCGCCAAACAGATATCCTGCTGGCCGCTGCCGAAACAGGTAAAGTAGTAAATGTAAAGAAAGGACAGTTCCTCAGCGGAGAATCCATGAAATTTGCTGTGGAAAAGATCAAGGGAGCCAGTAATGATCATATCATCCTTACCGAACGCGGTACCACCTTTGGCTACCAGGACCTGGTAGTGGATTACCGCAACATTCCCATTATGAAACACCTGGGTGAGCCCGTGGTAATGGATTGTACCCACTCCTTACAACAGCCCAACCAAACCAGCGGCGTAACCGGTGGTAACCCGCAAATGATCAGCACCATTGCCAAAGCAGCTATTGCAACCGGCGCCGATGGCCTGTTCATTGAAACACACCCCGATCCTTCCTGTGCAAAATCTGACGGCGCCAATATGCTCCGCCTGGATTTACTGGAACCATTGCTGGAACAACTGGTGGAACTCCGCCAGGTAGTGAGAAAGTTTTAATCCGCACCACATAAAGAAAAAAGCGATTACCACCGGAAGGTGATAATCGCTTTTTTCTTTACACGAAGCTTTGCACTTTTTTCAGTAAATTCATGAAACACATAAAACACAGTTCACTATGATTAATATCCACGAATTAAAATCAGGTGATACCATTATCACAAATTATGGCGGGACAGAAAAGGAAGGGAAGATTTTGCAGGTAGATCATGAGGACAAGAAAGTGTTGGTGGCTACAGATGAAAATGAGTTCTGGTACGATCTTGATAACCTGGAACCTGTTCATCTGACCGAGGCCACCCTGCTGAAACTGCAGTTTCATAAAGATGAAGCGGCATCGTCGAAGGCAGGAGGAACATTGTATGTGAGAGGCCCGTTCTCCATCCGCTGGTTTGAGGAAGGCCATAACCCGCTTTTGCAGCTGCACTACCGGGACGAAACGAGGAATCTCGTAGAGCCGATCACGTTAAATGAGTTGCAAAACCATTATCACGGCATGACGTTGTTTCATCTGGAATAAACAAAAATATACCAAATAAAAGAGGTGGTTCACGGATAACGCGAACCACCTCTTTTTCTTTATATCAATAACTTATAAGTAACGCAGTGGATTTCTCCGGGCATTCAGAATATAATTCTTCATATTTACCCAGAAGGCAAGAATCATGTATACAATGAGCGGGGACCCCATTGTAAGGAAAGTGGCATAAATGAAAAAGATGCGTATACGGGATGTGGCTACCCCAAGTTTATCTCCTATAGCGGCACATACACCGAACGCCTTCCATTCCACAAAGTCTTTTATCCGGTTCATAAATCAAATTTATCAAATTCCGGCTGGAAAAACAAGGAAAAAACGGCTGGTAAGGCTATTCCGCCATAACCGGCTGAATATCACGGGAACCGTTAAAGTACCAAAAGTTTACACACAGTTGGCCGGATGTTAAGTATTTAATTTAAAAACTTGCCGATTTTAGTTAATTTTGCGAGCAATTTTTAACCGCTCTTAAATAATTTTTTTCCCATGGTGTTTGATATTGACATGATTAAAAAAGTGTATGCGGCACTCCCGGGTAAGGTGGAAGCTACCCGTAAAATGCTGGGTCGCCCGCTGACACTGGCTGAGAAGATTTTGTACGCACACTTGTATGCACCTACTACCACGCCCTACGAAAGAGGCAAATCCTATGTTGAATTTGCGCCGGATCGCGTAGCTATGCAGGATGCAACCGCCCAGATGGCATTGCTCCAGTTTATGACCTGCGGTCGTGATAAAGTTGCGGTTCCCTCCACTGTTCATTGTGATCACCTCATTCAGGCAAAAGTAGGCGCTACAGAAGATCTGGCAACTGCTATTGACACCAATAAAGAAGTTTACGATTTCCTTTCCTCAATTTCTGATAAGTACGGCATTGGTTTCTGGAAACCAGGCGCTGGTATCATTCACCAGGTAGTGCTGGAAAACTACGCGTTTCCGGGTGGTATGATGATCGGTACTGACTCCCACACCCCTAATGCCGGCGGTTTAGGCATGGTGGCGATTGGTGTTGGTGGTGCCGACGCTGTTGACGTAATGGCTGGTTTACCCTGGGAGCTAAAAATGCCGAAACTGATCGGTGTGAAACTGACAGGTAAAATGAGCGGCTGGACTTCTGCCAAAGATATTATCCTGAAAGTTGCAGGTATCCTCACCGTAAAAGGTGGTACCGGCGCTATCGTGGAATACTTCGGCGAAGGTGCGGATAGCTTCAGCGCTACCGGTAAGGCAACTATCTGTAACATGGGTGCTGAAATCGGCGCTACCTGTTCCCTGTTTGCATACGACAGCAAAATGGCCGACTACCTGAAAATCACCGGTCGTGCAGAAGTAGCTGCCCTGGCTGATGAAGTAAGAGACCATCTCCGTCCGGATGCTGATGTATACGCAGATCCTTCCAAATACTACGACCAGGTAATTGAAATCAACCTGGACGAACTGGAACCATATGTAAACGGTCCGTTCACTCCGGATCTGGCATGGCCTATCTCCAAATTTGCACAGGCAGTAAAAGAAAACAACTGGCCTGAAAAACTGGAAGTAGCCCTCATCGGTTCCTGCACCAACTCTTCCTACGAAGATATTTCCCGCTCTGCTTCCCTGGCACAACAGGCCATCGACAAGCAACTGGAAATGAAATCTGAATACACCATCACTCCCGGCTCTGAACTGGTACGTTTTACCATTGAAAGAGACGGTTTACTGAATACCTTTGACCAGGTAGGCGGTGTGGTACTGGCAAACGCCTGCGGTCCGTGTATCGGTCAGTGGGCCCGTCATATCGACGACCCTACCCGCAAAAACTCTATCATCACTTCCTTCAACCGTAACTTTGCGAAGAGAAATGATGGTAACGCTTCTACCCACGCATTTGTAGCTTCTCCGGAAATTGTAACAGCACTGGCCATCGCAGGTGATCTTACCTTCAACCCGCTGACCGACAAACTGAAAAACAAAAACGGTGAAGAAGTAATGCTGGACGAACCGGTAGGTTTTGAACTGCCTCCAAAAGGCTTTGCCGTAGAAGATGCCGGTTACCAGGCCCCTGCTGCCGATGGTAGCGGCGTTCAGGTGAAAGTATCCCCTACCTCCGACCGTTTACAACTCCTCGCGCCATTTGCTGCATGGGAAGGCACCGATCTGAAAGGATTGAAACTGCTCATCAAAGCAAAAGGTAAATGTACTACGGATCACATCTCTATGGCTGGTCCGTGGCTGAAATACCGCGGTCACCTGGATAACATCTCCAACAACATGCTCATTGGTGCGATCAACGCATTCAACGATAAAAGTGATACCGTTAAAAACTCCATCACCGGCGAATATGGTGCAGTACCTGCTACCATGCGCGACTACAAAGCACACGGCTTCGGTGCAGTAGTAGTAGGTGATGAAAACTACGGTGAAGGCTCCAGCCGCGAACACGCTGCAATGGAACCCCGTCACCTCGGCGTTCGTGCTATCCTGGTGAAATCTTTCGCCCGTATCCACGAAACCAACCTGAAAAAACAAGGTATGCTGGGTCTGACCTTCGCCAACAAAGAAGATTATGACCTGATCCAGGAAGATGATACCATCGATATCCTCGGTCTTACTACCTTCGCTCCCGGTAAACAACTCACCGTTGTGCTTCATCATAAAGATGGCAGCACCAGCGAGTTCCCTGTAAACCACACGTACAACGAACAACAGATCGAGTGGTTTAAAGCAGGTGGCGCACTGAACGTAATCCGTGCAGAAGCTGCGAAAAAAGCTTAATTCAAAACTTTAACATACAAGGAACGGGCAGAAAGAGTTTCTGCCCGTTTTCTTTTTACATGACGACCCGAAAAAGAACCCATATGTCTGCATTAAATGTCATCTGGTCTTTCCTTCATCCCAACACAGACGCCACGCTGGTTAACAGCTCCTACACGGCCCTGGTGGATGCGTATCAGTCCCACGGAAGGTACTATCACAACTGGTCGCATATACAGCAGCTGGTAAGCCTGCAACAGGCATATGCGCATCAGCTCACAGATCCGGAAGCCGTACTTTTTGCCATCTTCTTTCATGATATCATTTATAACCCACTGCAACCCGATAATGAAGAACGCAGTGCTGCTGCCGCAGTAACCCATCTTCATAAAATTAATTACCCGGTGGAAAAAACCACCAAAATCAGCGATTTCATTATCGCTACCAAAACACATATCAATACCCATCACGATCCGGACCTGGATTACTTCCTCGACTTCGACCTGCAGATTCTCGGCGCCTCCCCGGAAACATACCGGGCCTACGCACAGCAGATCCGCCAGGAATACCAGGTTTACCCGGATGATGTGTATATTCCCGGACGCAGAAAAGTATTGCAGCATTTCCTGGAAATGCCCGCTATTTACGTAACACCGGCGTTCCGTGAATTATATGAAACCGCCGCCCGGACAAACATCCAGGCCGAATTGAACACTTTATAATCCAAGGATATGAATCGAATTGTTGTTTATTGTGGCTCCAGTGCCGGACATGATCCCGTTTATATGGAACAGGCCACCCGCCTGGGCGCCGCACTGGCCCAACGCAACCTTACACTGGTGTATGGTGGCGCTAAAGTAGGACTGATGGGCGCTGTGGCTGATGGCGCCTTAAATGCCGGCGGCAAAGCCATTGGTGTACTGCCGCACTTCCTGCAACAGAAAGAACTGGCGCATACCGGCCTCACAGAACTGATCCTGGTAGATACCATGCACGAACGTAAAACAAAGATGAATGAATTGTGCGATGGCGTAATTGCACTGCCCGGAGGCTTCGGCACTATGGAAGAATTGTTTGAAATGCTCACCTGGGGACAACTGGGCCTGCATAAAAAACCGGTCGGCCTGCTCAATGTAAATGGTTTCTACGATGCCCTCATGGCCCTGTCGAAAACTATGTCTGAAAAGGGTTTCCTCACGGCGGAGAACCGCGATATGCTGTTATGCAGTAATGATATCAGCGACCTGTTATTACAAATGGAAAGATACCAGCCACCGGCCAGGTCCAAATGGATTTCACCGGCGCAAAGCTAGATCGTCTTTGACCGCCACAGCGGCTTTTCCAGGGTGAAACGGCGCACCAGGCTCACCCTGAAATTGCCTGTACCAAAAGTTTGATAGGTATGCGGTATGGACATTCCGCTGCGGGTGTTCATGCCTACGTAATGTATCCCTGCAAAATAACGGCTGGAATTATACCCCAGCGAAGCCCGCACAGTATTGCTGAATTGCAGTCCCGCTTTACGGCTCACATCCCCGTTTTCCAGGAACAGGGTGGTGATATTTCCTCCCAGCCCACCTGTGAGCGATAAGGATAAAAAGAAATGCTCCTTCAGCACAAAAGTGTAGGCGTATCCTACATTAGCGGCCAATGAATTAATACCGGTTTTATAATAATGCTCATCCCGCAGAAATGCGGTATCTGCCATGTTGGTAGGGATGAGGGAAGAATCGCCTTTGATACGGGCCAGGAACACTTCCCCACCCACAATCAATGAACCGGCGCTTTTCTTCTGATATTCATTCTGCAGGTTGGGAGCGCGGTAAGAAAAACGTTTGTCGTTGAAGATGTAGCCCACATTCAGGCCAAAGTCGGTATTCCTGATATCAGGCCGCTGCGGATAAGGATTCAGCGCGGTATAGGCTTTGCCGTATACTTTCTCCGGGTTGGCTACATAGTAGCCTTTATAGTATTGGGCGTAGATGTCTACCACAATTTTGCGGAGGTACACATGCGATTGCAGATCGAGGTATTTTGTTTTACCATACCGCTCCGTACTGTTAATAAACGGCAGGTTAAAGCCGATGTTAAGTCCTATGAACCGGTAGTTGGCGCCAAATCCTACGTTGAAAGGGGTATTGGGTCTGTAGAGGATATCGGTTTTTGTTTTCCGGTCCATGATATCGTACTTGGTGTACTTACGGGAGCCATACAACCGGAAAGTAATATCTTCCGTATGATCTTCGATATACGCTGTATCATTTTCTGTTTTCAGCCATTTCAGGAATTTTCCCTGCGCCCTTGCCTGTGCAGTTCCCAGTCCCAATATTACCAGCCATGCTAAAATTCGTAGGTTCATAAGTGTTGTAGGTTGTAAGCAATGTTGATTGATCAGGGAAGCTCTATCACCTCCAGTTGTTGAATATTGCCAGCCTCCAGCTGAAAACGCAGCAGTGTTTTTACCTTATGCCATCCTTGTTGTCCGCATGCTCCCGGGTTCATATGCAACAAATGAAGTGCCGCATCCGGCATTACTTTCAGGATGTGCGAATGCCCGCAGATAAACAGTTTGGCCGGATGCTGTTTCAGCTGTTCCTTCACGCCGGGGGCATATTTCCCCGGATATCCGCCAATATGTGTCATCATCACCTCTACTCCTTCCAGGTTGAAACGGAGGGTTTCGGGATAACGGATACGGATATCTGCCCCGTCGATATTCCCAAAAACAGCCCTGAAAGGCTTGAATTTTTCCAGTTTATCGGCCAGATCCACATTACCGATGTCGCCGGCATGCCAGATTTCATCTACTTCTTCAAAATATTTGAATACCTGTGGATGCAAATAGCTGTGGGTATCCGACATTAGTCCTATCTTTTTCAACGGAGAATTGTATTAATATTTTATATTTTGGTAGTCATATGTTAAAACAAGAAGTCCCTCATATCACCGCCTGTCTGCTTATTTGCTGTCCGGACCGGCCAGGCATAGTAGCCGGTGTATCACAGTTCCTGTACCTGTTGGGTGCAAATATACTGGATGCAAGTCAACACAGTACCGACCCCCGGGAAGGATTATTTTTTATGCGCATGGAATTTCAGCTGGAGCGTCTCGATAAAGCCTCCCTGGAAGCGGCTTTCCAGCAACAGGTAGCTACCCCGCTGCAGATGGAATGGAAAATAGATTACAGCGATCGCCGCAAACGTATGGCTATCATGGTATCGGCGTATGATCATTGTTTGCTGGAATTATTATGGAGATGGAAAAGCGGTGAGCTGGCGGTAGATATCCCGCTCGTGATCTCGAATCACGCTTCCCTGGAAAAAGAATGCACCGCATTAGGCATCCCTTTTCATTACCTCCCGGTAAGCAGCGCCACCAAAGAACTGCAGGAGCGCGCCGCTATCCGGCTGCTGGAAGAACATGGGGTAGATTTCACGGTGCTGGCCAGGTACATGCAAATCCTGTCGCCACAGTTTGTAAGCCATTATCCGCAGCGCATTATCAATATCCATCACTCTTTCCTGCCCGCCTTCGCCGGCGCACGGCCCTACCTCAACGCCTATACGAGAGGCGTAAAACTGATTGGCGCCACCGCCCACTACGTTACCAACGAACTGGATGAAGGCCCGATTATTGAGCAGGATGTGGCCAGGGTAAGCCATAAACATACCGTGGAAGACCTGGTGATGCTGGGACGCGACATTGAACGGCAGGTGCTCACCCGTGCGGTGAAAGCGCATATCGACAACCGCGTGATCCTGCACGGCAACAAAACCATTGTGTTCTGATGGTTTCAGCGTATTTCGTTAACTTTAAGAAGCATGCTACAAACAGCGCTATATCATTATCTCCGTAAGGAATGCGATACAGTAACCGCCGCATATGCCACGCTGCAGGAGGCTCCCGGCGATGCCGATGCCATACATGCCATGCGGGTAGGCGTAAAAAAGCTGAAAGCATTTTTTTCACTGGTAAAACAACTACCGGACTATTCATTCGGATCAGGTAAACATCTGCGCACCGCCAGGCTTATACAGTCGATAGGCGGCGCTTCACGGGATGCGCACCTGCAGGAAAAAAACCTGCGCCGCTATGAAAAAAAGGTATCCTGGCGCTTTTCAGTTGCGCACCTGCTACTGCAAAACAAAGCCGCTACCGCCAGTGAAATGCTGGCGGCTACCCTGAAATACTCTTCCCTGAAAAAACTGGACTCGCTGCCGGAACAATTCCAAGAAGCGATTGCAGATACCGACCCCAAAGCCGCTACGGCTGCATTGATCAGCTACCTGGAAGCGCAACATAAAAAAATTACGGTGCCCGCCAGCAGGGCGCATCATACCGTGTGGCATGAGGTCAGGAAAGAAGTAAAAGCATTATACTATCAGCTTAATATACTGGAACAGGTACTCCCCGCTGTTTTCACAGAAAACCTTGCCACGCCTACCCGTAAAGCGGGTGAGCTGCTCGGGCAATGGCATGATACCAGCGTATTATTATTGTTTGTAAAGGCAACGGTAGCGCAGCTGAAGAAAGAAAAGGTAACGCTGCCCGTGAATGCGCAACAGCTCATACAGCTGTTGCAAATGGATATGAAAGAACAACTGGCGCAATGCGCCTGGCAGGTAAAGGAACTAAAAGCCGCGGCCGGCTTTTAGCGTATACCCGTTAAAGGTAACGGCTACACGCTAAAATGCCTCTTCCCCGCTATATGCCATCACAATCTCAAAAACCAGGGCTGCGGCCAGTTTCGCAGTACGGTTATCTGTATCCAGTGAAGGATTCAATTCTGCAATATCGGCGCCTGCCACTTTCCCGCTTTCCAGTATTTTGCGGAAACACTGCAGGAACAAACCTCCCGGCATAATACCGTTATAGGCGGTAGCGCTTACTCCCGGTGCAAATGGCGCCGCAAATACATCGAGGCAGGTGGTCAGGTATACTTTATCTACCTGGCTGAGAAAATGCTGGATGGCCGCAAACAGCGTGTCTTTATCCTGTAAATGAAAAGCATCTGCGCTTACATAAGTAGCTTCTTCTTCTCCCGCAATATTAAAAAGCTGGCGGGTATTACCATTCTTCTGGATGCCCAGGGCCAGGTAATGAAAAGGCGTACCGGATTGTTTGGCGTCCTGCGCCAGTTGCCAGAAGCCGGTACCTGAGCTGGCGCCTTCTGCACCGGGAACACGGATATCAAAGTGCGCATCAAAGTTGATATAGCCTACGGATTGCTTTCCGGCAAACCGGCGGATACCACTGGCATGCCCATACGTAATTTCATGACCGCCACCCAGTAACAGCGGCAGGTAACCCGCTGTAAGGATTGCGTTCACGGCTTCGCTGAGTACCAGCTGTGCATTTTCCAGCTCGCCATTGGGGCAAAGGATATCCCCTGCATCCAGTAAAATCGTTTGTGTGGAAAAGTGAACCGGGAAGTTGGCAATCACCTTCCGTATGGCCGCTGGTCCTTTTGCAGCACCTGCCCGGCCTTTATTACGGCGCACCCCTTCATCGCAGGCGAAGCCCAGCAAGGCAATACCTTTCTGGCCTGGCTGCAATGCAGGTAAGGGCGACTGTAACAGGTCCGTTACAGTGATCACCTGGTGCCAGCGCAGCAGGTCGGGGTCGGTACCATCAATACGACCGGTCCAGGAACCCGCTACAGTGGGCTGATAGCTTTCTTTTGTTATCATACTAAAACTCCTTTCTTCCATACCAGTGCAGGCTTCATCTTGCCCTGGTAATAAAGTATATCACGGTAATCAGCGGTGGGATAGGCCTGCATATCAGCGGTGTAACCTGCCAGCAGCTGGCCTGCATCTTTCAGTTGCAATGCGGGCGCTGCTCTTACGGTCAGCGCGGCCAGCACTTCTGCGGTGGATAACTTTTCCGCGGCGCTCATTACGGCAGCCTGTACCAGCAAATCGCCCATAGGGGCCGATCCCGGGTTCCAGTCGCTCGCAATAGCCACACAGGCGCCTGCATTCAGCAGCCTGCGCGCCGGTGCATATAACATACCCAATCCCAGTGAAGCACCCGGCAAAACTACTGCAACCGTGTCAGAATTAGCGAGTAAAGCAATTTCTTTTTCCGTGCTGGCCTCCAGGTGGTCGGCAGATAACGCCCGCGCATTCACCGCTACTTCCGCACCGCCGGCGCTGAACTGATCCGCATGCACCGTTGCCACAAACCCCTGCTGCATGGCCTGTTGCAGGAAATCAGCAGCAGCCTTTGCAGAAAAAGCAGTTTCTTCTATAAAAATATCTACCCGGTTACTCAATTGCTCCTGCTGTATTACCGGCAACAGTTCCGTTAAAATCCATTGCAGGTAAGCTTCTTCACTGCCGGTATAATCGCGCGGTTTCATGTGCGCGGCCAAACAGGTGGAGATGAGCGTGGCAGGCGTGTGCATGCCCGCCTGTTGTATGGCGCGCAGCATCTTTAATTCACTTTCCAGGTTCAAACCGTAACCACTTTTTACTTCAATAGTGGTAACACCTTCCTTCAGATGCCGGTTAGCGCGGGCCACCGTATTTTCCGTGAGGGTAACGAGGTCGGCTATACGTGTTTTGGTAACAGAGTCCCATATACCGCCGCCGGCACGGGCTATTTCCAGGTAGCTTTTACCGGCAATGCGCATGGCATAATCGCGGTTACGGGTACCATCGTAACAAATGTGTGTATGACAATCAATAAATCCCGGCAATAAAACCAGCGGTGTATCCTGGAAAGCAATTTCACAATCCGGGTATTTCTGCAACAGCGATTTATACCCTGCTATGGCAATGATCTCCCCGTTTTCCACCACTACCCCGCCTTTCTCTATCACAGTTAACTGTTCATCGTGCAGGGCGCCTTTCAGCGACAGGCCCGTCATTGGCAGGATCTGGGCAAAAGGACCGATTAATGTTTTCATGGGCAATGATTGAGCGGTTGGCCGCTGTTATTAAATGCTGATATTAAATTTCTGTCCCCATTCCTGTGCCTTTTCATAACCGGCATCCGCATGACGGAAAATACCCAGCGCCGGATCATTGAAAAGCACACGACGGAGGCAATCGGCTGCACGGTCGGTACCATCCGCCAGTACTACCATACCGGCGTGTTGTGAATACCCCATACCTACGCCGCCGCCATGATGGAAAGAAACCCAGGTAGCGCCGCCGCCGGTGTTGGCCATGAGGTTAAGCAGGGTCCAGTCGCTCACGGCATCAGAGCCGTCTTTCATGGATTCTGTTTCCCGGTTGGGGGAGGCCACAGAGCCACAGTCGAGGTGATCACGGCCAATTACAATCGGCGCTTTCACTTTTCCTGTTCTCACCAGCTCATTAAAAATAAGACCCGCCTTTTCGCGTTCGCCCAGGCCCAGCCAGCAGATGCGGGCAGGCAATCCCTGGAACGCCACTTTTTCCTGCGCCTGTTTCAGCCAGTTGATCAGATGCGTGTTTTCCGGGAATGCTTCCATCAACGCGCGATCGGTGGTATAGATATCTTCCGGATCGCCGGAAAGGGCTACCCAGCGGAAGGGGCCTTTCCCTTCACAGAAAAGCGGACGGATATATGCCGGCGTAAATCCGGGGAAGTTGAAGGCATTGGGCTCTCCGCCTTCCCGCGCAAATTCGCGGATGTTATTACCATAATCAAAAGTAACGGCGCCCTTCTGCTGCAACTGCAACATAAAGCCTACATGGCGAGCCATGCTTTTCAGCGACAGCTCCCGGTACTTTGCAGCATCGCTCTTACGCAGTTCCAGTGCGGCCTGCAGCGTGATGCCGTTGGGCACATACCCGTTCAGCGGGTCATGCGCGGAAGTTTGATCTGTGAGAATGTCCGGTATGATATTGTCTTTCAACATCCTTTCCAGCATATCACCGGCATCGCTTACCAACCCGATAGACAATGCCTCGCCTTTGGCCTGTGCTTCCTTCGCCCATTGGATGGCCTCTTCGTAGGAATAAGTCATACGGTCGATGTAGCGGGTATCCAGCCTTTTCTGAATGCGTGTAGGATCAATGTCGGCGCCAATAAACACCGCACCGGCCATAGTGGCCGCCAGTGGCTGCGCGCCGCCCATACCGCCAATACCCGCTGTTACCAGCAGTTTGCCGGCCAGACTGCCGTTGAAATGTTGCCGGCCGCATTCCATAAAGGTTTCATAGGTCCCTTGCAGGATACCTTGTGTACCGATATAGATCCAGCTGCCCGCGGTCATTTGTCCGTACATCATCAGGCCCTTTGAACGCAGTTCGTTGAAATGCTCCCAGGTGGCCCATTTCGGCACCAGGTTGCTGTTGGCCAGCATTACTCTTGGCGCCTGCGGATGTGTGCGTACAATACCAACAGGTTTACCGGATTGCACCAGCAGGGAATGCTCGTCGTCCAGTGTTAATAATATTTCGATAATTTTCTGAAGAGATTCGCGGTTACGCGCTGCCTGGCCGATGCCGCCGTACACCACCAGCTCATCGGGGTTTTCGGCTACTTCTGCATCGAGGTTGTTGAGCAGCATACGCAGGGGCGCTTCGGTTTGCCAGGATCTGGCGTGCAGCTGTGCACCACGCGGCGCTTTATAATGCGGGTGAGCTGCATATGTTTTAATAAAGTCCAAACTGGTCATTATAAAGTCCGTTTAAGTTAAGTTGATGATTAGCGGCAGCCTCATTGGCTACACGTACAAGCGACTGATCGGTAACGATGCAATGCAAAGCGGCAATATCATTGGCGAAGATGCGGTCTTTATCTGCAAAGGTTACATGCTTACGGGTATACTGATGCACGGCTTCCAATACCGGACCTGATTTCAGCGGCCGGCGGAAATCCACCGCCTGCGCGGCATACAGCAGTTCAATAGCGAGGATGTATTCGAGGTTGCCGATCACCTGGTTTAATTTGCGGCCACTGATGGAACCCATGGATACATGGTCTTCCTGACCCAGTGAAGTAGGTACGCTGTCGGCGCTGGCGGGGAAACACAGTGTCTTGTTTTCTGTTACCAGGGCGGCGGTGGTGTATTGTGGTATCATGAAACCGGAGTTCAGCCCGGCATCCTGGATCAGTAATTTTGGTAGCCCATATCTTCCTTCAATCATCATATAACAACGCCTGTCGGAGATGTTACCCAGTTCCGCAGCGGCTACAGTGGCGTAATCCAGGGGCAATGCCAGTGGCTGTCCGTGGAAGTTGCCGCCGCTGATGGTATCTTCTGCGCTGAAGATGATGGGGTTATCGGTAACAGCGTTCAGCTCTATAGTAGTGAGTTCCTGCAGGTGCTGCCAGGCGGTGCGGGAAGCGCCATGTACCTGTGGCATACAACGCAGGGAATAAGGGTCCTGCACACGGCCGCAGTCCACATGCGACGACATGATCTCCGAGTTATCGAGCAACGCCTTCAAACGGTGTGCTACCAGCTGGTTGCCGGGATACGGGCGGATAGCATGTAAGCGGGGATCAAAAGGTTTGGCGGTGCCCATCAGTCCTTCGAGTGATAACGCCCCGATGATATCTGCTGCTTCTAGTGCGTTGTGCAGGCGTTGCACGGCTTTAACCGCAAACGACAGGATGAACTGTGTGCCGTTGATGAGCGCCAGTCCTTCCTTAGGGCCCAGCACTACCGGCTGTATCCCTTCCTGCTGCATCATGGAAGCCGTATCTGTTTTCACGCCGCGGTACATCACATGCCCCAGCCCGATCAGTGGCAGGAACAGGTGCGATAAAGGCGCGAGGTCGCCGGAAGCGCCCACAGAGCCCTTTTCAGGCACCAATGGCGTTACCTTATGCTCAATATGCCAGATGATCCTTTCGAGGGTGGACAATGCCACGCCTGAGTAACCCTGTGCCAGCGCCTGCACTTTGGTGATGAGCATGATGCGGGCAATTTCTTCCGGGATATTTTCTCCTACGCCTACGCTATGACTTTGCAGGATATTGTATTGCAGGGCGCGGGTATCTGCTTCCGAAATCTTGGTGTCGCACAGGGGGCCGAAGCCCGTGTTGATCCCATATACCGTGGTATGTTGCGCCACAATGGTTTGTACATAGCCGAAGCTGGTTTGTACACGCGTAATGACTTCCGGTACCAGTATGCCTTTCACCTTGCCGGCGGCAATATCAATAGCGCGGGCAACGGTGAGCTGGTCAATACCGTACTTAAAAATATCACTCATGTCAATAGATTTTTCTGGTGTATGAAGTAGTTATAACTGTTGTCTGATTCTTTCTGACAAAGGTTTTTGCTGTACCGATTGTTCAATCTGGGCGATGGCTGCCAGTATCTGCTGGCTTTGTTTGTTTTCCGTTACCAGTGTTTCCATGGCGGTGGTAATGGCTTCCCATACGGGTTGGATCTGTTGCAGCAGCTCTTCGCCTTTTTTGGAGAAGGCTACCAGTTGCCGGCGGCCATCTTCCTTACACGGCGTTGTTTTCAGGAGTCCTTTCTTTTTCAGGTTGGTCACCATCTGGCTTACGGCGGAGTGGGATATTTCCAGCTGTTCGGCAATATCTATCATGGGTACCGGCTGTTGTTTTGATAAGAGGTAAAACACCGGGAACCAGCTGGCGTCAAAGGGTATGCCTGCCTGTTCGTATACTTTATTTACTTCCATGAGGAAGTATTCGCTCAGCCTGCGCAGGCGGCTGCCAAAAACGAGGTAGCCGAGTGATGGATAGAATGACATATGAAAAGGTTGACGTTAATATTATATAAGCGCTTATACAATATTACGAAAGAAATACGAATAATATAGTTGCCGGGCAGGAATTATTATTCACTGTCATCCGCCCGCAACGGTACTATTCGTACTGTTTGTTACTTCTTTACGGTTTGTTTCTTTTTGGTATCAAACCAAAGGGGGGAGCTATCCGTTACATCACCGTTGTAGTTGATAAAAAGCTCTTCTCCTTTCTTGATATCACGACGGGTGATGATACTCATGGTTTCTTCCTTGAAGTCCATTTCATACTCACAGTTGGGATTGTAATCATGGTTGTAGATAGAGCAAAAGCCCAGTGCCACGCAGGAACGGGTTTCTTTTGCGCCCCAGAGAAAAATATAATTATGGAGTCTTGTCTGATCCACAATCTCGGTATCGTCGTAAGTGAGAACGAGCACCGGTGAAGTCTCGATTCTTGTTCCGGCAGGGATTTTTTCTTTGGTATAAACTCCCCGGCCTTTTCCTTTCGACTTATCAATGTACAAATACGGCTTTATCATAGCGCAATTTCAAATAAAAGAAGACGTAAAGTAAAGTTAAAGCAGGAAGTTATCAAAATCATGTTTAAAAAATTTAGGTTTGCCGCCCGGAAAATATTTTTTTTGCCTTTCATTAACCAGTATATATGATCAATTATAATCCAAAGGAGTGGTTTACGTTCATTTTCCGTATTCATAAAGCGGATACGGTAAGGAAGCTGTTCCCCATGTTTATTGGCCTCTCCATCTATTCCGCCATTATAGCCTGGCTGGAACTGGAGGTATGGAAGATGTCTGACAAGAGTGAGTTAAAGAATATAACGCTGATGTATGGCCTGCTGGGCTTTGTGATTTCCCTGTTGCTGGTGTTCCGCACCAACACGGCGTACGACCGCTGGTGGGAAGGCCGCCGGCAATGGGGCGCCCTCGTGAACAGCAGCCGCAACCTGGCCATAAAGATCCAGGCCATGCTGCCGCTGGAGAACAAGGCCGACAGGGAGTTCTTCAAAGTAATGATCCCGAACTTCGCTTACGGCCTGAAAAACCACCTGCGTAAAACTTATGTGCATGACGAGATGGAGGCTATACCAGGACAGGAGCCACTTCATACTGATATCAGTAAGCATGTACCTAACCAGCTGTCGCAACTCATCACGACTAAAACGATGGATCTGTACCGCAACGGGCAGCTCACCGGGGATCAGCTCATTGTGCTGAACAACGAACTGCAGTCGTTTGCAGATGTATGCGGCGCCTGCGAACGGATCAAAAACACCCCCATCCCTTTTTCCTACAGTGTATTTATCAAGAAGTTCATATTCTTCTACGTCATGTCCATGCCCTTTGGATACGTGTTCAGTTTGGGTTACCTCATTATCCCCATGATCGTATTCGTATTCTTTGTGCTGGCAAGCCTTGAGCTTATTGCAGAAGAAATTGAAGATCCGTTTGGCAAAGACGCCAACGATTTGCCGCTGGATAGCATTTGCAGCAACATCCGCCTGCACGTATCAGAATTATTATAACGACTGCCCCGGCAGCGTGCTATTTTAACTTAATTTCGCAGATAGAGGCAATTGTATGGAAAATGAAGCTTTACTGGAAAAATTCCAGACACTGACAAAAGAAAGAAACTACCGCGAACTGTCAGTATACCTGGACGACCAGCTGATAACGGATATAGCCGAACTGATTCACGAGGACCCCGAAGATGCCGGAATAATCATCAATCACCTGTCGATCGGCAGAGCGGCAGCGGCTTTCCGTATCCTGGACTTTCCTTTACAGGAAGATGTAATACGCACTTTATCGCCCGCGAAAATAGCAGAGCTCATGAATGAGCTGCCGGCGGATGACCGTACCGCCTTCCTGGAAGAGCTTCCCAGCGAAGCGGTAAAAGAACTGATCAAACTGCTCGACCCCGAAGAACGGCGCATTACCCTCTCCCTCCTCGGCTACAAGGAGAACAGTGTGGGCCGTATCATGACGCCCGACTACATTGCCGTCAGGGAAGAATGGACCGTGAAGGAAGTACTGGACTATATCCGGGAACATGGCAAAGACAGTGAAACCATCGACGTTATTTATGTAATCGATGAAAAAGGACAGCTGCTGGATGACTTCCGGATCCGCGAGTTCCTGCTCGTATCGCCCGAAACGGTAGTGCATACCCTCATGGACGACCGCTTTGTATCGCTCCACGCCAACGATAACCAGGAAGAGGCCATCCAGGTTTTCCGGATGGAAAACAGGGTAGCCTTACCCGTGGTAGACGACCAGGGTGTTCTGCTGGGCATTGTAACCATCGATGATATGTTGTGGATCGCCAATGAAGAACATACAGAGGATATCCAGAAGATTGGTGGTACCGAAGCCCTGGACGAGCCCTATCTCGATATGCCCCTGCTCAAACTGGTAAAAAAACGGGTAGGCTGGCTGGTAGTATTGTTTATCGGTGAAATGCTCACTGCTACCGCCATGGGCTTTTTTGAAGATGAAATTGCAAAGGCCGTAGTACTGGCACTGTTTGTACCACTCATCATTTCCAGTGGTGGTAACAGCGGCTCACAGGCATCTACGCTTATCATACAGGCAATGGCACTGGGCGAAATCAGTGTGGGCGACTGGTGGCGTGTAATGCGCCGCGAAATCCTTTCCGGCCTGCTGCTGGGCGGCGCGCTGGGCGCCATCGGCTTCCTGCGTATCCTGCTCTGGAACACTTTGTTTAATACTTATGGCGCACATACTGTGCTGATAGGCGCTACTGTAGGCATTTCCCTCGTAGGCGTGGTATTGTGGGGCACCCTCTCCGGTTCTATGCTGCCACTGGTATTGAAGAAGTGCGGCGCCGATCCGGCCACGTCTTCCGCGCCTTTTGTGGCTACCCTGGTGGATGTAACCGGGTTGCTGATCTACTTCACCGTAGCGTATACACTCATGAAAGGCATCCTGCTCTAATACACAACGATAGCGGGGGAAAGCCTTTTCCTCCGCTAATAACAAATCTCTTTAAGCTCCGTTCCTTCCCTTGTTTTCCGCACTATAAACAACCGGTCGTATTCGTTTTCCCCGATAGAATCCGTATGTGGCTTAGCTTTCAGGCTATGCAAAATAGGGATTACGGTATTGGAATGCCCGATCACAAGCAAACGCTTTCCCCAGTCGCCATGCCGGGTAACCTGATAAATAAAGGATTCCCCGCTGGTATCTGCCGCATAAAAACAGGTATCTATGCGCAGGTGCATGCGCAGGCTATCGGCGGTGGCCACCGTTCTTTTATAAGGTGTAAAATAAATTTTATTCAGGCCGGAATCCTTTAGCAGCCGGTATAAAGCCCCTGCCCTTTCCTGGCCGGCAACGGTCAAAGTAGAATCCGGTCCCGGGTTTCTTTCTGCATGCCTGATCACGTAAAAGGTGCCTGTTAAAAAAGTGGTGTCTTCAGATACCGGTACCGGTTGCCGGACGGGATGTTTAGGCTTACAAGCCGTAAAGAACAGGAGGGAAAGAAGTATTGGTAATATGCGCATAGTGCGGATTTAAGGCAGATGACCGCGTTACGTCCATCCAAAACTTACGGCAATTTATGATTAAACCATTACATTTATTCCCCAACAAAATAATGAACCGCTATGAGAAAATGGGTTATACCCGCCATTATTTTTTTATCAGCCAATCGCATCAGTGCCCAACAGGCAGTGCCGCTCACGGTAGAAAAGATCATGCGCGATCCCAAATGGATAGGAACTTCTCCTGATAACGTTTTCTGGGGCACCGACAACCAGACCGTTTATTTCAGCTGGAACCCCGGCAAACAACTAAGCGACTCCCTTTACTATGCCGGCGTTAAAAACAATACGCCCCGTATTACTGCTGCCGGAGAACGTTCGCTTATCAACGCCAAAGCCGGCGGTACCTGGAATACGGATAAATCGTTACTTGCTTACTCCTATGAAGGTGATATTTATTTACTGGAGATAAAAAGCGGGAAAACCACCCGCATCACCAATACCAAAGCCGTTGAGTTTAACCCGGTTTTCAGTTTCGGTGGTAAACAGGTGGTGTTTCAACAAAACCGCGACCTGTACGGATGGGACAAAGCCTCCGGTTTAATCAGTCAGCTTACCAGCTTTGAAGCAGGCAGCAAGCCCGCCGAAAAAGACGACAGTAAAACCGGCAACGCAGAAGAAAAGTTCCTCAAAGCGCAGCAGCTGGAACTGTTACAGGTAATCCGTGATAAAAAGGCAAAGAAAGACGCCGCCGAGGCATTCGACAAAGCCTACGAGCTCAAACCATTACGATCCCTGTACCTGCAAAACAAAAGATTAAGGGAGCTGCAAATCAGTCCCAACGGGCGTTTCGTTACCTATAGCCTCTTCACAGCACCTACCGATGCCCGCAACACCATCGTTCCCGAATTTGTAACCGCCACCGGTTTCACAACCGATATTGCCGCCCGCGACAAAGTGGGCGCCCCGCAAGGCAGCTTCGAAAGCTTTATCTACGACCGGGAACGTGATACGGTGTTACCTATTAAAACTACTGATCTCACCGGCATCAAAGACCTGCCCGATTACGTAAAGGACTACACGAAAAAAGACACGCCCAAAGTAAGGGAAGTAATCGTGAACGGTCCGTACTGGTCGGAGCAAGGCACACACGCCATTGCCGACATCCGTTCACAGGATAACAAAGACCGCTGGATTGTACTGCTCAACACCGAAAACGGTACCGTGAAAACACTGAACCGCCAGCGCGACGAAGCCTGGATAGGCGGCCCCGGCATCGGCTGGAGCATGGGTGGCAGCAACATCGGCTGGATAGATGAAAACACGTGCTGGTTCCAGTCGGAAGCCACCGGTTATTCACATCTGTATACCGCCAATGTAAACGATGGCAGCATCAAACCAATCACCAGTGGCAACTATGAAGTACAGGAAGCACAACTATCTCCCGATAAAAAATATTTTTACATCACCACCAATGAAGTACACCCCGGTGAAAAGCAATTTTATCGTATAGCCGTTTCCGGTGGAAAGGCCGAGCGGATCACGACTCTCCCCGGTGCCAATGAAGTAACCGTTTCTCCGGATGGCAAATGGATTGCGTTCCGTTATTCCTATTCCAACAAGCCGTGGGAATTGTATGTGCAGCCAAACACACCTGGCGCAAAAGCAGTACAGGTAACGAACCTGGCGCAGTCTGATGAATTTAAATCGTACAACTGGCGCGATCCGCAAGTGATTACTTTTACCGCGCGTGACAACCAGCCGGTATATGCCCGCTTATACACACCCGATCCTGCAAAAAACAACGGTGCAGCGGTTATCTTTGTGCATGGCGCCGGCTACCTGCAAAATGCACATAAGTGGTGGAGTTCCTATTTCAGGGAATACATGTTCCATAACCTGCTCACCGATAAAGGATATACTGTACTGGACATGGACTACCGTGGCAGCGCCGGCTATGGCCGCAACTGGCGTACAGGCATTTACCGTTACATGGGCGGCAAGGATCTGGATGATGAAGTAGACGGCGCAAAATATCTGGCAGAAAAATTGCAGGTGGACGCCCGTCGTATTGGTATATACGGAGGCAGCTATGGCGGCTTTATGACGCTGATGGCCTTGTTCACCCAGCCAGATGTGTTTGCATCAGGCGCTGCGCTGAGGTCTGTAACGGACTGGGCGCATTACAATCATGGCTACACCAGCAATATATTGAATGAACCATTCACTGACAGTATTGCTTACCGCAGGTCTTCCCCTATCTATTTTGCAGATGGACTGAAAGGCAAACTGCTGATGTGTCATGGAATGGTTGATACCAATGTGCATTTCCAGGATATTGTGCGGCTGTCGCAGCGACTGATTGAATTAGGGAAGAATAACTGGGAGCTGGCTGTGTATCCCGTGGAAGATCATGGATTTACTACGCCCAGCAGCTGGACAGATGAATATAAAAGAATACTTTTGCTCTTCGAGAGTACGCTCTTGAAGAGATGATTGCATTTTAAATTTTTTTATTTAGTTCCGTCATAATAAAAAAATTATAAAAAGGGGATACAGTGAATGATGCAGGCTAATGTTAAGGAATCTTAATATTCACCAGGATCGTTCCCGTATTCCCTTTTTCATTTTACATTAGGACCATTGTAGAATGCATGCTGACCATATCTTTACTTAAACAATATTCACATTTTCTGATGTGATTTTAACATTTAATGCGATATTGCAATGATAAAACCTAGCACAAATCCAAAAACCTTATGTGTGGAATCGTAGCTTATATCGGGCAGAGAGAAGCCTACCCGGTAGTATTAAAAGGCCTCAAAAGACTGGAATACCGCGGATACGACAGCGCGGGTGTAGCCCTGATCAATAACGGGTTACAGGTATACAAGAAAAAAGACAAAGTAGCCGCCCTCGAAGCATTCGTAGAGGGAAAAGACCTGCGGAGTCATATTGCCATCGGGCATACCCGCTGGGCTACCCACGGTGAACCCTGCGACCGCAATGCGCACCCGCATTTATCCGGCGATGGTAAACTGGCCATGATCCACAATGGCATCATTGAAAACTATGTACAGCTGAAACAGGAGCTCGTCAACCAGGGCCATGTTTTTCATAGTGATACCGATACAGAAGTACTCCTTCACTTCATTGAGGAAATCAAAAAACAAAACCAGTGTTCACTGGAAGAAGCCCTGCGCATTGCTTTAAAAAGAGTAGTAGGCGCTTATGTGATTGTACTCATTGATGAAGAAAATCCGGATACCCTCATTGCCGCCCGTAAGGGAAGCCCGCTGGTAATAGGCGTTGGCAAGGGCGAACACTTCCTCGCTTCTGATGCCTCCCCGATCATTGAATACACAAAAGAAGTAGTGTATGTAAATGATTATGAAATTGCCATCATTAAAGCAGATGAACTGATCCTGAAAAACATTTCCAACGAAAGGCAAACGCCTTACATTCAGAAGCTGGATATTGAACTGGCCGCCATCGAAAAAGGAGGCTATGATCACTTCATGCTGAAGGAAATATTTGAACAGCCGCAAACTATCTTTGATAGCTTACGTGGCCGTTTAGATGCGAAAAAAGGTACGCTCACCATGGGCGGTATGCGCGAATATGCCGATGTACTCAGCAATGCCAAACGCATCATCATTGTAGCCTGCGGAACCTCCTGGCACGCCGGGCTGGTAGCCGAATATATGATTGAAGAATTATGCCGCATCCCGGTGGAAGTGGAATACGCTTCCGAGTTCCGTTACCGCAACCCGGTAGTGGGCCCCGGCGATGTAATCATTGCTGTATCACAATCCGGTGAAACGGCTGATACGCTGGTAGCCATTGAAAGCGCCAAAGAAAAAGGCGCCATCATCCTCGGCGTTTGTAACGTGGTAGGTTCTTCTATTGCACGCTTGTCTCACGCCGGCGCCTATACGCACGCAGGTCCGGAAATTGGCGTAGCCAGCACCAAAGCGTTTACTGCCCAGCTGGCAGTGCTTTGCCTGGTAGGCTTAAAACTGGCCGCCGATAAAGGCACCATCACTCCGCAAAGGTTCCAGCACCTGCTCGATGAACTGGAACAGGTTCCTGAAAAAGTAGCCACGGCCCTGAAACTGGATGACCAGATCAAACGGGTTGCCGCCAAATATAAAGATGCACGTGATTTCCTCTACCTGGGCCGCGGATACAACTTCCCCGTTGCCCTGGAAGGAGCGCTCAAACTGAAAGAAATTTCCTACATCCACGCGGAAGGTTATCCTGCTGCGGAAATGAAACATGGCCCCATTGCACTGGTAGACGAAAACCTGCCGGTAGTAATTGTAGCCACCAAAGACAGCTACTACGAAAAAGTAGTGTCTAACATTCAGGAAATTAAAGCCCGTAAAGGTAAAGTGATCGCAGTAGTAACAGAAGGCGACAACACCATTCCCCCGATGGCGGATGATGTGATTTTTGTGCCTGCGGCAGATGAAATGGTTGCACCCATCATCTCTGTAGTACCGTTACAACTGCTCGCTTATCATATAGGCGTGCTCAAAGGTCTGGACGTTGACAAACCCCGGAACCTGGCGAAATCAGTTACAGTAGAATAAAGACAATGGAGATACTCATCTGGTTATTTTATTAGCTGCACGCATAATAAAATAACCAGATAGTCATTTCTCCTCAAATGATGTATCCTCATGAATAAGATCCAAAAAAGACCCCTCTCCGATCTGGGGTACAATTTCATTGAAACCACGTTACCGAAAGGCAAAGACGAATATTACCTCCGCAATGAGCAATGGAGCAGGCAGGACCAGTACAGGAAATTAACCGCACACGAAATAGAATCGCTGGTACGCAATGATAACACCTCCGACGACTGGAATATTATTTTTGTTTCCAACGAATTTGATCCGCAACTGGTACAACACTGTCACTTTTTTGGGATGGTACGTATCGGTAAACTGGAACCCTATTACCTGGAGTTCCATAACCTGCGGATGCCGGTAGGATTGTACAACAGTACCATCTGCGCCTGCGATTTCGGCGACAATGTAGTGGTACACAACGTAAATTATTTATCGCATTATATCCTCGGCAACGAAGTGATTGTAGCCAACGTAAACGAAATGGCTACTACCGATTATGCTAAATTTGGAAATGGTATCCTGAAAGAAGGAGAAAGCGAAAGCGGCCGCATATGGATGGAACTGTGCAACGAAAACGGTGGCAGAAGCGTGATGCCCTTTGATGGCATGCTCCCCGGAGATGCTTACCTGTGGACACGCTACCGCGATGATGAACAACTGCAACAGCAATTCAAATCCTTCACAGAAAAACAGTTTGATAAAAGACGCGGCTACTACGGTATGGTAGGTGATCGTACAGTAATTAAAAACTGTAAGATGATCAAAGATGTGACCATTGGTACCGACGCATACCTGAAAGGCGCCAACAAACTGAAAAATCTTACTATCAACAGCAACAGCGAAGCTTCTTCACAAATAGGAGAAGGCTGTGAAATGGTAAATGGCGTGATCGGCTACGGCTGCCGCGTATTCTACGGCGTGAAAGCAGTTCGTTTTGTAATGGCCTCCCACTCCCAGCTGAAATATGGCGCCCGGCTCATCAACTCCTATCTCGGTAACAACGCCACTATCTCCTGCTGCGAAGTACTGAACTCCCTCATCTTCCCGGCACATGAACAACACCACAACAACTCGTTCCTGTGTGCGGCGCTGATCATGGGTCAGAGCAATATGGCGGCAGGCGCCACTATCGGCTCCAATCACAACTCACGCGGCGCCGATGGTGAAATCATTGCCGGCAGAGGATTCTGGCCGGGCCTGTGCGTAAGCCTGAAACATAACTCCCGCTTCGCCAGCTTCACACTTATCTCCAAAGGCAATTATATGTCGGAGCTGAATATCTCCATCCCATTCAGCCTCGTGGTAAATGATGAACACGAAAACCGCCTGAAGATAATGCCCGGCTACTGGTTCCTGTACAATATGTACGCCATCGCCAGGAACTCCTGGAAATATGTTGACCGCGATAAACGCACCGATAAACAACAACTCATTGAATACGACTACCTCGCGCCCGATTCAGTAGAAGAAATATTCCAGGCACTTGCCATCATGGAAACTGCTACCGGGAAAGCATGGTACGCCCTCCCGGAAAATGCACCGAAGAAAGAACTAACGGAAAAGGACATACGTAAAAAGGGAAAGGACCTGTTAAATAATAACCCGGAAGAAGTAGCAAAGCTCACCATTCTCTCCAAAGGATTTGAAAACAGCTCCCGTGAAGTAGAACTCCTGAAAGTACACCGGGCCTATCCCCTGTTCATTGAAATGGTGGTATTATACGCTGTCAAAAATATCCTGGCAGCAGACAAACCGTCTTTCCTTGCTTTACAGGCGGCGGTAAAAACCGCCAAACGTGGCGACTGGCAGAACATCGGCGGACAACTGATGAAAGCAGAAACAGTAGCTACGCTCAAAACAAAGATCCGGAAAAACAAAATCAGCAGCTGGCCGCAACTGCATACTGCCTACGAAGAAATAGGCAACGAATATGCAGCCGACAAATTACAACATGCCGTAGCCTGCTTACTGGAAATAAAAGACAGCTCCCTGAAAAACATGACCACCGCCGATCTCGCACAATGGATGAATGATTCTGTTGTAACGATGGAGTGGATCACCGCACAAATTAAACGCTCCAGGGAAAAAGATTACAAAAATCCATTCCGCCAGCTGGCCTATGAAAGCGAAAAAGAAATGAACGCAGTAATAGGCAGCCTGGAAGATAATAGTTTCATTAAACAAACTGCTGAAGACCTGGAAAAGTATAAATTGCAGGTAAATAAAACCATCAGCGAATGGGAGCTATAGAAAAAGTAAGATGCCACTGGTCTAACAAAGACAAGCTTTACCAGGACTATCACGACAAAGAATGGGGTACTCCCTCTCATGAGGATAAACATCTCTTTGAAATGTTATGCCTGGAAGGTGCGCAGGCTGGTCTTAGCTGGTATACCGTACTTACCAAAAGAGAGAACTACCGCAAAGCCTTTGATAACTGGGACGCTAAAAAAATAGCGAAATACGATGACGAAAAGGTGGAAGAACTGATGCAGAATGAAGGCATCATCCGTAACCGTCTTAAAATAAAATCCGTAATCGGGAATGCCAAAGCATACCTCGCGGTTCAAAAGGAATTTGGCAGTTTTGACAAATACATCTGGTCATTTGTGAACCACAAACCGATCGTTAACCATTACCGTAGCGGTATGGTTGGCGTTCCTGCCAAAACAGCCATCTCGGATGCCATGAGCAAAGATCTGCTGAAGCGGGGATTTAAATTTGTAGGTTCCACTATCTGCTACGCCTATATGCAGGCTACCGGTATGGTGGATGATCATATGGAAGATTGCTGGAAAAAGTGATCGCCTTCGGCGATGGTAAATTGTCTTGGAGCAGGATTGCGCAGATTATACTGATTTATTGGATTTGATCATATTTGATTTTAAATGATTAAGGGAGATAAAAGCGAATATTCGCCTATATCTCCCTTAATCATTTATAAAAATCCCAAAAATTAAATCAAAAAAATCAGTATAATCTGCGCAATCCTGCTCCAAGACAATTTACCATCGCCGAAGGCGATCCTACTCGATCCGTACCTCGCTAAGCGAAGCATTACCGAGGAAGGAGTAATCCGTAAGCGTATTCAGAAAGAAATACAACTGCCGCTTTTCCTGGTCCGATAACCGGATGCCCTGCTTCACCAATGGGTCGGTGGTGGGAGTTACCTTCACACCATGATCGTAGAAGTCAAAAACCTGGAAAATATCGAAGAAACGTCCATCGTGCATATAAGGGGCGCTTTTGAGAATATTGCGCAGGGAAGGCACCTTAAAACGAAGATTATCATCTGTACTCCCGGTAATCTTCATTCTGCCCACATCATTCAATGCCGCTAAATATGGCAG
Source organism: Chitinophaga ginsengisegetis (assembly GCF_900168065.1). Classification (GTDB taxonomy): domain Bacteria; phylum Bacteroidota; class Bacteroidia; order Chitinophagales; family Chitinophagaceae; genus Chitinophaga; species Chitinophaga ginsengisegetis. The sequence continues at coordinate 2,152,476 of NZ_FUZZ01000001.1, forward strand.
GCCATTACTGCGGTAGGTAAGATCCGTGAACAACGGCTCCTTATGACAGGCCGCACACTTCTCCTGGAAAACGGTGTACCCTGCGTTCTCTTCAGCAGTGAAAGCAACACCGGGTAATTTAAGCATTACGCTGTCGTATTTGGAACCGGCAGATACCATCGTGGCAACAAACTGCGTGAATGCTTTGAACATGCGCTCACTGGTGATCTCCTCCGTACCAAAAGCCGCTTTGAACATCGCCCTGTATTTGGGATCTGTCTGCATTTTCTGCATCAGCTCTTTCAGGTCTACCGCCATTTCGTTGTGGTCTGTTAACGGGGTGAGGGCCTGTATTTCAAGATGATTCACGCCACCATCCCACATAAACGCCTTTTGCCAGATCATATTGAACAACACCGGTACCGAGCGGATGCCCTGCTGACCAGCCACACCATGCGCCAATGCGTGATCAAAATGGCCGAAAGCCGCAAACTGCTGGTGACAAAACCCACAGGACACGGTGCTGTCCTGCGACAGGCGGTAATCATAAAACATAAACCGGCCCAATGCCACGCCTGGTTTGGTGAGCGGGTTACGGGTAAAGTCATATACCGGCCGCGGGAAATGCGCAGGCAACTGCAATAAAAAGGGCTCCGGCCCTTTTACCGCGCGCTTCTTTGTACCTGCCTGTACCAACACCAGCAACAGGCAAAACGCCCCAACGATATATATCACTCTATGATTCACGCAGCGGTTAATTAGAGATGCCTGTTATGTTAAACATATGCTGATAGTTACCGGCTACCTGTCTTGCTTTTACACCCGGCGCCATAATCACGGTTATCTTTTTAAAACTAACGGTATCAGGTAAAAACCACTTTTCCACATTGGCAGTAACATTAATACGGGGTTGCTTATCTGCCGAAATTGTCAGCGGCTGCGGAAGCGGCAGGGTCACATATTTCAGCACACCGTCTTTCGATTTATAGCCACCGCAATGAAACAGGAACTCCTGCATGGGCGTGTTTACTGCTGTGGAGTGGCCTTCTATCTGCGCCATAATATACCCGCTGTTCCAGGTCCAGAACATACCGGATTCCACGGCCAGTGCGCCGGTTTGCACGCCACTCACATTACGGATACTATCTACCCCGATCAGGAAACGGATACTTTTATATTCGCCGGCAGGAATACTATCCAGCCGGATATTTTTTGAACTGTCTATCGCATCATCTACCAGGAAATAAGCAGGCGGCAAAGTAACAACGCTGCCATTGGCAGCCTCCAGTGAAAAGTTGCTGAGGAAATAACGGAAACGGCTGATCGTAAAAGCTTCTCCGGAAGCATTGGTGTAGGTAACCTCTTTCCTTACCAGCGGCTGCTGCCCCATAACGTGGGTGAACGACAATTGCAGGGAAGGTACAGGCCCGGGATCAGCAGGCATCCCGGCAAACAACGTGGTTATAACCAGGAACCAGCAAGCATAGGAAACAAAAATCCGCAAAATCATGGTATCCTCTTTTGTTAAAGAAAGTTACAATGATTTTGCGGATTAAATATTAAAAAGAAATCAGCTGACTAAACTCTTTTATATCCTTTCCAGCCGTACAAAAACACCACTACAAAGCAGAAAGTAGGAATGCCGTAAGAAATGGCCAGCGACTGCCATTCCGTTACAATACCCATCAGGTAAGGAACAGAAGCGCCACCTACGATAGACATTACCTGGAAAGAAGCGCCGCGTTTGGTATGTACACCCAGGTCTTTTACGCCCAATGCAAAAATGGTTGGGAACATGATAGACATGAAGAAGAAAATAGCAATAAGCGCATACACGGCAGGAGCCCCGTCACCAGTCATTACAAAAGCGCTTAACGCCACATTGATAAGCGCATAAATCGCCAGTAATTTATTGGGAGCTATTTTACGCATTAGCGCAGTACCCACAAATCGGCCGCCCATGAACAATCCCAGCCCTACAGACAACAGATAAGAAGCATTTTCAGTAGTAATACCATGCCAGTAGGCTGTTACATAATTGATAAACAACGCGCCCACACCAACCTGCGCAGCCACATAAAAGAACTGCGCTATTACTCCCAGCACAAAATGACGGTGAGCAGAAAGCGGGCGGGTATCTGCCATCACCTGTTCTCTTTCCTGTTCGTCCTCTTTAATTTCAGGCAATGGTGTTCTGTAGAAGAATCCTGCTATCAGCAACACTACTATGCCTATTACAATGTAAGTGAGCTTTACAGTAGTAAGATCTCCGGTGCCGCTGCCAAAGAACAGTTTACCGCCAATAATAGGTCCGAGAAAAGATCCCAGCCCGTTAAAGCACTGTGATAAATTTAACCGTTGCTCAGAAGTAGCCGGATCTCCCAACACCGTTACATATGGATTGGCAGCCGTTTCCAGGCAGGCCAGTCCGCAGGCGAGGATAAATAATGCCAGCAGGAAGAAATCAAAACTCAGCGCACCGGCTGCCGGGAAAAACAGGAAAGCGCCCGTAGCATACAGCAGCAGGCCCAGGATAATTCCTTTCTTGTAGCCGAATTTATTCATGAACATACCTGCCGGTAATGCCATGAGGAAATATGCGCCGAAATATGCGCCTTGTAATAAAGTAGAACGTTTGGTAGTGATGCTCAATACTTCCTGGAAATGTTTGTTCAACACGTCCAGCAGTCCGTATGCCAGTCCCCATAAGAAGAACAGGCTGGTAACCAGGATCAGCGGGAACAGGTAGTTGCCAGGCTTTGCGCCTGTATCTTTACTGGTGGTATAGGTGGAATTACTTACTGCGCCTCCGGCCATAACGAAGAATTTAATGTTTCAGGTGATTGAATATTGGTAACGGTATTGGCTCTTTATCCTTAGCTGATGGATCTGTCGAGATGAGTGTAACCACCATCTACGTATACGATTTGTCCGGTTGTATGAGAAGAACGTGGTGACAGCAGGAATACGGTGCTGTTGGCAATTTCTGTTGACGTGGTCATTCTTTTTTCGAATGGAATGTTAGCGGTGATAGCCGCCAGTTTTTCTTTTGGATTGGGTAACGAATTAATCCAGGTTTCATACAGCGGCGTCCATACTTCAGCAGGAATAACCGTATTTACACGGATGGAGTAAGGCAGCAATTCCACCGCCCATTCGCGGGTAAGCGCATTGATAGCGCCTTTGGAGGCCGCATAACCACTGGTGTTGCCCTGGCCGGTATCGGCTACTTTAGATCCGATGTTCACAATATTTCCTTTGGTGGCCTTCAGGTACGGCAATGCAAAATGCGCCAGGTTGTAGTAGTGCGATAAGTTATTCTGCAACGACTGCATAAACCGCTCCGGGCTGCCATTTTCCAGTCCTACGCCATCATTGGCGCCGGCATTGTTTACCAGGCCATCTATTTTACCATACTTTGCTATTGTTTCAGAGATCACTTTTTTACAATCTTCCACTTTACCCAGTTCTGCGGTAACGGCCATCGCTTTACCACCCACCGCGATAATTTCGTTCATTGTTTTTTCATTATCGGCAGTACTCCGGCCGGCAATCACAGCGATGCCGCCTTCAGCTGCTATCAGCTTTGCAATAGCTTCCCCGATTCCTTTTGCACCACCGGTAACGATAATCACTTTCTCCTGTAATCCTAAATCCATAGTATGTATGATATTATTTTTTATAGATGATAAAATGAGCGGGCATTCCCTCCCATTATCTGTTCTTGTTCACTTGTTGATAAGGTGCTGATGAAATCGGTAACGATTCCCTTCACTTCATGGTACCTGGCGGCTACGAGACATACGGGCCAGTCGGAACCATACACCAGCCTGTTGGCGCCAAAGGCATCGAGCGTTACTTCCAGGAACGGCCGGAAGTGTGCCGGTTCCCACTGCTGCCAGTCGGCTTCCGTAACCATGCCGCTCAGTTTGCAGTATACATTCGGCGACTGTGCAATGCGGCGCATATGTGCTGCCCATGCGTCCAGTTCACCGGCTTTGATATCGGGCTTGGCCAGGTGATCAATGATCAGCGGCTGCTCCGGGAACTGCCGTACAAATTCTTCTACCGCAGGTAACTGTTTCGGATATACGAGAATATCATAGGTGAATTGATGTTTCGCCAGCGCTTTGATACCGCGGCAGAAATGTTCACCGAGAATAAACCGGTTATCCGGTTCCCCCTGTACAATATGCCGGAAGCCTTTCAGCTTCGGATGCGTGGCATATTGCGCCAGTTGTTCATCGATATTTTCAGCGCGGAGGTCTGTCCAGCCCACCACACCTTTAATAAAATCATGCTTATCTGCCAGTGCCAGTAAAAAGGCGGTTTCATCTGCCGACTGATCTGCCTGTACCGCTACACAGCCGTGAACGCCGTTTTCGGCCAGCACCGGGGCCAGGTCTTCCGGGTAAAAATCACGACGGATTGCTTCCATCGATTCATCGATCCATGCGTCGCGGACAGGATCGTATTGCCAGAAATGCTGATGTGCGTCAATAACCATGTAAATATTTTTTGCATACCGGGCGCCGGAACTTCCGTTGCCCGGTATACTTTACAATGCAAAAATCTGGTCCATAATAATCCACTTCTCTCCTTCCTTTGCTACCGGCAATGCCTGCTGGTATTTCCACATAAGTTGTTCCCATACCTTTACGGCGGGGTTGGCAGCGTCCATCGCATCTTTACGTTCAAAGGAGAAAGTATCATCCACTTCCATGATCATAAACAGGCGGTTCCCGGCACGGTAAATATCCATTACGGTAATGCCTGCGTCTGTGATACTCTTCTTTATTTCAGCGGATACGTTGCGGTGATACCCTTCATATTCGCTGATCAACTGCGGATCATCTACCAGATCCAGCGCCAGACAATATCTTTTCATAATTACTATTTATACGCTACAGCAGTTTGTTTGGAAGTACCCAAACCATCAATGCCCAGTTCAATCACATCGCCTGTTTTGAGGAATACCTGCGGGTTCATGCCCAGGCCCACACCAGCCGGTGTACCGGTAGAAATCACATCTCCCGGAAGCAGGGTCATAAACTGGCTCAGGTAAGCCACTACATAGGCTACATTGAATATGAAATTGGAGGTATTGCCATCCTGCATTTTCTGACCGTTAACGGTGAGCCATAAACGAAGATTATTCACATCGGCAATTTCATCTTTGGTGGCCAGCCACGGACCTAACGGCGCGAATGTATCACAGCTCTTTCCTTTTACCCACTGTCCGCCTCTTTCAATCTGGAAAGCTCTTTCGCTGTAGTCGTTATGCAGGCAGTAACCGGCTACATAGTCCAAAGCGTCTTTTTCTTCCACATAACTGGCTTTTTTGCCAATCACCACTGCCAGTTCCACTTCCCAGTCGGTTTTCTGACTGTTGCGCGGAATCACCAGGTCGTCGTTTGGCCCCACCAGTGCACTGGTACTTTTAAAGAACACGATAGGTTCTGCAGGAATGGCCGCATTGGTTTCCCGCGCGTGATCTGCATAGTTAAGACCGATGCAGATAATTTTGGAAGGACGAAGGATAGGTGAGCCCAAACGGGTGCCGGCAGGTACCTGTGGACATTCCGCTGCATGCGCTCCATACCATTCGGATAAGCGCGCCAGCCCGTTGGTTTCAAAGAATTTCTCTCCAAAATCTTCACCAAATGCACTCACGTCAAACATTCCCGCTGCGGTTGCAACACCCGGTTTTTCTTCTCCCGGTAAACCAAACCTGATCAGTTTCATATCGATATTATTTATTTATTAGTCTTACTTAATTTCTTTCAGTGTTTTAATCTGTAACCTTCCGTTTTCCACATGCAGGTCAATCACCGGTTCTGCTTTACCATCTTTTACAAAAGAGAAATACACATGATCATCCTGTCCTGTTGGCTGGATCACGCCTTTACTGCCACTGGGCACAGGCATGTACATGCTTTTACGAAGACCACCAAATTCCACATACAGCTCCAGGCTGTCGGGTGAAGCATCCGGCTTGATCTCTGCGATAAAATCTGCCAGGATATTACCCGACTGGATGCTCTTTTTATACTGCTGCAACAATTCGCCTCCGGCGGATACCTTACCAAGACCCAGCGTACCTTCCATGTACGCCCAGATAGGCTCTGGCGGCGTGGCAGCCCATAATATTTTAACGTCTTTTTTACTGTCTACAAAAGCGTGGTAATAACGTGGCTGATGATTCGCTTTCATAACGCCGATATAACAGCTGTTGGGTTCATTCCACAACACTTTATAAAGGTCTGATTCCGGCACGCCTTTCAGGATCGCCTGTTCAAAAGTTTTTTCCTTTGTGCCTTCTTTCAGCTGAACTTTAATCGTGATCAGCGAAGTATCTTTTTCCTTATCAGAAAAAGTAACAGACACAGTGCCATCCGGTGTGGCTGGCTTTACCACCGATGCGGAATCCCCGGTGGCAGCGCCTTTGTTATTACCGGAATTACAGGCAGATAATACGGCTATTGCTATTGCCAGCCCTATTCGAAAATGTTGCATGATATAACTAAAAATTAATGAATGAATAACTCGAAAGATACGGGTAATCGTCCGCACTTTAAAACACGCATCACATTAATTATTAATTATTAAGTCTGATAAAACCTCCATCAATCGGGTAGTCGGTTCCGGTAATAAAGCCTGCTTCGTCGGAACACAGGAACAACGCCAGGTTGCCTACTTCCACCGGCTTGGCCATGCGGCCGATCGGTTGGGTTTTACTCAGTTTTTCAAACATTTCCGCTTCCCTGCCCGGGTAGTTCTTGGCAATAAATCCATCTACAAACGGTGTGTGTACTCTTGCGGGCGACACACAGTTACAACGGATATTAGCGCCGAGGTAATCTTTCGCCACGGATAATGTCATGGTCAGTACCGCGCCTTTACTCATCGAGTAGGCCAGCCTGTCCGGTATACCTACACTGGAAGCGATGGATGCCACATTCAGGATCACACCGCCGCCCTGTGCTTTCATTTGTTTGATCACTGCATACATGCAGTTGTAGGTGCCCTTTACATTTACCTGGTACACCTTGTCGAAGTCCTGTTCAGCCGTATTTTCGAGGTTACCCACATGAGCAATGCCCGCGCAGTTCACCAGAATGTCCAGTTTACCGGCCGTTTGCACAATACCATCCATTACAGCGATCACCGCTGCCTGGTCGGCTACGTTGCACGCATGCACAGTTGCCTGGCCACCTGCTGCCCTGATTTCCTCTGCCGTGGTTTTACCGCCTTCCTCATTCAGCTCCAGGATATGCACCTGTGCGCCCTGTGCCCCGAATGTTTGCGCTATTGCCTGTCCTATACCGCTACCACCACCTGTGATAACTGCCACTTTATTATCTAATCTGAACAGTTCCATCGTTTAAAAATTTAAGGGTTCTAAAATACCTATTAATATAAGGTGATTGCAATTGTATTTTCACTGTATTTCATACTTTCTTGCCTAATTTTCGCAAAATTCAATAATCAGGTCCAAATACGGGGCTTTTTCTGCAATTTTAAGCACATGAAAATAATACTGTTATCAGCGCTCCTGTGGACCATTTCCGGTCAGCTATCCGCCCAGAAAATACCGGTTAACAAATACGGCCTCGCAGTATTGAGTACCCGGCAGCAATATGACCAACTGGTAAAGGCCGACAGCAACCAGCTGCTCGTTGACCTGGAAAAGTATATACCGGGTATTAAAAAAGATGTGCGTTACGCCACTACCAATAACTTCACCAAACAACAACTCTATACCCGCACGGATATTTATCTCCGGCTGCCGGCAGCGAAAGCCCTCAAAGCCGTGCAGGAAGCCCTGCGCAAAAAAGGATACGGCCTGCTCATTTACGATGCCTACCGTCCTTATCATGTAACGGAAACGATGTTTAAAATAGTACCCAACGACCTCTATGCGGCAGATCCCCGCAAAGGATCGGGGCACAACCGCGGCGTGGCAATAGACCTCAGTATGATAAACCTGAAAACAAATAAGCCCGTGGCAATGCCTACGGACTTTGATGATTTTACCACAAAAGCACATGAAAACTACACCCCGCCGGACCCGGCAATAGCGGCCAACCGCAAGTTGTTAAGAGATACCATGAAGCAACATGGCTTTAAAGGAAGTTCTACAGAATGGTGGCACTTCTATCTGCCGGATTATAAAAAATACCCGCTGATGGATATCTTCTTTTAAGATTATGGAATTGTTACGGTATCCACCCGGTTGGGAATCCCCTGCCACTTTAAATAGTAGGTGCCGTTATCAGCAGGTACAAAAGAATAAGTTTTGGTTTGTGTAGTGAATGCCTGGGTGCAAGCAGTGCAGGTGTTGTACAGGTATTCCGCCTTTAGCAATACAGTATCTTTGTCCCTTACCTCCACAATCTTGTTAATAGTGTAACAGGAATTAGGGAAAGTGCAGCTTACATCATAAAAAACACCATTCTGCCCCCTTGCCTCGTTAGTGGATTTACCCATGTATTTCGCGCCGCCAATATCAGCCCATCCATACTGGGAGCAATTGTCCCCGTCTTTGGTGCAGCCGGCAAAAAATAAAATGGTCAGGAGTAGGGTAATTGTTCTCATCAGGGAAAATGTTTCACCTGTAGAACGAAGGGGCGGAGGAAAAGTTACAAAGCGAAGGGGAAGGGCTCCCCTTCGCTGTTATATTTAATATATCTTGTTCAACGCGTCTACATAAGCATGCACAGAGGCATTCACGATATCAGTAGAAATACCGAAACCGTAGTACGACTGGCCGTTATGTTTTACGCGCATATTTACTTTACTCACATCGTCGCTGCCGCCGCGCATGGATTGAATATTAAATTCATCCAGCTCAATATCATCTTTAATAATATCGTGGATAGCGTTGATGGTGGCATTAACGGGGCCATTACCGGCAGCACTGGCTTCTTTTTCTTCGCCATTGATACGCAGTTTAACGGTAGCCATCGGGCGGAGCGGATCGCCGCAAACCACCTGCAGTAAGGTTACCTTGATGGCATTGTCGCCATAGGTTTTGGCATCGCCGTCGCCCATCAGTTCCAGCAAATCGGCATCGTTGATTTCTTTTTTGGTATCCGCCATCAGCAGGAAGCGTTGGTACACTTCGTCGATGTTGACTCTTTCCAGGTTGTATCCCAGGCGCGACAGGTGATGCTTCAGAGCATGACGGCCGCTGCGGGCAGTGAGGATAATGGAGTTGGAGTTGATCCCTACATCTTCCGGGTTCAGGATTTCGTAGTTTTCGCGGTGTTTCAGTACGCCATCCTGGTGGATGCCGGAGCTGTGTGCAAATGCGTTGCGGCCTACAATGGCTTTGTTGGGCTGTACCGGCATGTGCATCATGGTTTCCACGAGATTACTGATTTCGTAGATTCCTTTTGAGTTGATCTGGGTGTGATAACCCAGCGCATGATGCGTTTTCAGGATCATGGCCACTTCTTCCAGCGAGGTGTTACCGGCGCGTTCACCAATACCATTGATGGTACATTCCACCTGGCGGGCGCCGTTGATAATACCTGCAATGGTATTGGCAGTAGCTAAACCGAGGTCGTTATGACAGTGAACGGAGATGATCGCTTTATCGATATTGGAAACGTGGTCTACGAGGTACTTGATTTTTGCGCCATACTGGTCGGGCAGGCAGTAACCGTTGGTATCGGGGATGTTCACGGTGGTAGCACCGGCTGCAATCACGGCTTCGATCATGCGGGCCAGGTATTCATTGTCTGCGCGGCCGGCATCTTCTGCATAAAATTCCACATCATCGGTGAACTTGCGGGCGTAGGATACAGCGGCTACTGCACGTTGTAAAATTTCGTCGCGGGTGCTGTTGAATTTATACTTGATGTGCATATCGGAAGAACCGATACCGGTATGGATACGCTTGCGTTTTGCGAAGCGCAGGGCATCCGCGGCAGCGTCGATATCTTTATTATTGGCACGGGTAAGTGCGCAGATCACGGGCTCTGTAACCGCTTTGGAAATTTCCACCACGCTCTGGAAGTCGCCCGGACTTGAAATCGGGAAACCTGCTTCGATGATATCTACGCCTAATGCTTCGAGTTTTTTAGCTACTTCAATTTTTTCAACGGTTGTCAGCTGACAGCCGGGGACCTGTTCTCCATCACGCAAGGTGGTATCAAAGACGTATACACGATTTTTATCCATGATAGTGTAATAATTTTATTGAATGATTAATTCAGATTCTCTAATACTTTGGCGCCCATAGCGTCGGTGCCCATAATGAAATCGTTCACGGTGTGTTTGTTGGCGATGTCCATTGTTCTGTAACCTTGTCTGAGGGTAGCCTCCACCGCTTTGATCACGCGTTGTGATTCTGTTTTCAGACCAAAGGAAATATCCAGCATGAGGGCAGCAGATAAGATAGAAGCCAGCGGGTTAGCAATACCTTTACCGGCAATATCATGTGCAGATCCGTGGATAGGCTCAAAGAAACCGGTGCTGTCGCCGATAGAGGCAGATGCCAGCATCCCCATAGAACCGGCGATCTGTGAAGCTTCATCCGTAAGGATATCGCCAAACAGGTTACCGGTAACTACTACATCAAAGCGTTTAGGATCTTTGATCAGCTGCATGGCCGCGTTGTCAATAAACATATGTTCTGTTTCCACATCAGGATATTCTTTGGCTACTTCCTGTACTACTTCTCTCCACAGACGGCTTGCTTCCAGTACGTTTGCTTTATCCACAGAGCACAGCTTTTTGCGGCGGGTGCGTGCTGCTTCATAGGCTTTACGGGCAATACGCTCTACTTCATAACGGTGGTAGATCATCAGGTCAGACGCCGTATTACGGTCGGCAGTCCTGATCTTTTCACCGAAGTACACATCGCCGGTCAGCTCACGGAAAAAGAGAATATCTGAACCGCGTAAAATTTCCGGTTTGATGCTGGATGCTTCCAGCAGTTCATCAAATAACTTTATCGGGCGGAGGTTGGCATACAATCCCAGTTCTTTCCTGATTTTCAGCAAACCTTGTTCTGGTCTTACTTTCAGGGTAGGATCGTTATCGTATTTAGCATGACCGATAGCGCCGAACAGGATAGCATCGGAGTTCCTTGCCTTCTGCAGTGTTTCTTCAGGCAGCGGATCACCGGTAGCTTCAATGGCTACGTGGCCCATGATTCCTTCTTCGAAGGTAAAAGTGTGATGATAATTTTTGGCTATTGTTGTCAGCACTTTTTGTCCCCATGCGGTCACTTCCTGTCCGATCCCATCTCCGGGTATAACTAGTATTTTCTTCTCAACGCCCATATATGTGTGTAGCTTTTAGTATTTAGCTTTTTTGATGATTAGAAATTATATGTTCTTGTGGTTTCGTATTGTTCAATTTCTTTACGGAGGCTCAGCAGGTAATCGATATCATCATAGCCGTTGAGCAGGCATGTTTTTTTGTACTGGTTGATATCGAAGTTTTCTTTTTCGCCGGTGCTCACAATTTTTATGAACTGGTTTTCCAGGTCTACTTCCAGTTGGGCTTTAGGATCGGCTTCTATGGCTTTAAAGATCCGGTCCAGAAAATCTTCCGATACCTGGATGGGTAAAATGAAGGTGTTGAGGGCGTTATTTTTAAAGATGTCTGCGAAGAAGCTGCTCACTACTACTTTAAACCCGGCATCAGCAATAGCCCAGGCAGCGTGTTCACGGGAGGAGCCGCAACCAAAGTTTTTGCCGCCTACCAGGATCTGGCCACTGTAGATGGGGTTGTTCATCACAAAATCCGCCTTCGGTGTATTATCTGCTTCATAGCGCCAGTCACGGAACAGGTTTTCACCAAAACCTTCCCGGGTGGTAGCTTTCAGAAAGCGTGCCGGGATGATCTGGTCTGTATCTATATTTTCGATGGGTACAGGTACCGCAGATGAAACGAGGTGTTGAAATATTTTACTCATAGTGATTTTACAGTTTAAATTTTTGTGGCGGCCACTCTCAGGCGCACATAATCCGCATACAATTCGCCGTTCTTCATCAGGTGTGGCGCCAGTTCATGTTGCACCTGCTGCAGGATAGCGCCTTTGTCCTGTTCCGGTACACCGGCAAAAAAATGAGCGCCAAACATCTCCAGCCAGTCGCTGATACCCGTTTCCGGGTCCACCAGTTTGGAAGGGCGGTCAAAAAAATGCACCCTGTCTATTTTAAAGCCTTCCTTTTCCAGCAGGGTAGTATATTCTGCGGGAGAAGGGAAATACCAGAATGGTTCGTAGGTATAACCCCGCTGCTGCATGGCTTTTTCCAGGTAAGTAAGGATCTGCTGCACATTGCCTTTGCCGCCCATTTCTATCACCAGTCTGCCGCCTTTCTTCAGCTGTGCATACATCCGGCTGATGGCCTTTTCCTTTTCCCGCACCCAGTGGAGGGTAGCGTTGGAGAAGATACCGTCGAACTGCTGTGGCAGGGAAAAGGTAGTTGCGTCGCCTACTTCAAAAGAGATGCCAGAGAAATGTTCGCGGGCGCTGCTTATCATGGCGGCGGAAGCATCTATCCCGGTTACGGTGGCGCCTTTTTGCGCCAGCTGCGCGGTGAGTTCACCGGTGCCGCAACCCAGGTCCAGGATACTTTCCCCTGATTGTGGCTGCAGCCAGTCGATCAGGCTGTTGCCATATTCAAACACGAAGGCGTGTTTTTCTTTGTATAAGTCAGCGTTCCATTGATCCATTGCTTTCGGCTTTAACTGGTTCTTCTTGTTAACTATTGTCCTAACAATTCCCTTACATCTGTAACCTTGCCCGTAATGGCTGCTGCGGCCGCAGTGAGCGGGCTGGCCAGGAAGGTGCGGGCGTTGGGACCCTGACGGCCTTCGAAGTTACGGTTGGAGGTAGAAATGCAGTACATACCGGCAGGCACTTTGTCTTCGTTCATGGCCAGGCAGGCGGAGCAACCTGGTTCACGCAGCTGGAAACCGGCTTCGGCAAATATTTTGTCGATGCCTTCTTCCATTGCCTGGGCTTCTACCTGTTTGGAGCCCGGAACGATCCATACCACTACGTCATCTGCTTTATGTTTGCCTTTCACAAAATCTGCTACAAGGCGTAAATCTTCAATACGGGAGTTGGTGCAGCTGCCAATGAATACATAATCCACTTTTTTGCCCAGCAGTTCAGCGCCGGGTTGCAGGTCCATATACTCAAGCGATTTTTTGAAAGAAGGTCTTTCTTTCTCGTCGAGCTGCTCCAGTGAAGGGATGTGGCGGGTAACGCCCATGCCCATACCGGGGTTGGTGCCATAAGTGATTTGTGGTTCTATATCGGCGGCGTCAAAGGTGAGCACCTGGTCAAATTCGGCGTCGCTGTCGGAGTAAAGGGTTTTCCAGTATTCCAGGGATTTATCCCAATCGGCTCCTTTAGGAGCGAACTCGCGGCCTTTGATATAATCGAACGTGATCTCGTCGGGGGCTATCAGTCCTCCGCGGGCGCCCATTTCGATGCTCATGTTACAGATGGTCATGCGGGCCTCCATACTGAGGCGCCGGATGGCTTCCCCTGCATATTCCACAAAGTAACCGGTAGCGCCGGAAGCGGATATTTTAGAGATGATATAAAGAATGATGTCTTTAGAAAGTACGCCCTTGCCCAGTTGTCCGTTCACTTCAATCTTCATCCGCTTGGGCTTGTATTGCAAAATGCACTGGGTAGCCAGTACCTGTTCCACTTCGGAGGTACCGATACCAAAGGCAACGGCGCCAAAAGCTCCGTGGGTGCTGGTGTGGCTGTCGCCGCACACGATGGTCATACCCGGCAGGGTGATGCCCAGCTCCGGCCCTATCACATGCACAATGCCCTGGAACCGGTGGCCCAGGCCATAAAGTTCCACGCCGAATTCAGAAGTATTCTTCGTCAGCATCTCCACCTGGCGGCGGCTCAACGCTTCCTTAATAGGCTGATCCTGGTGTAAGGTAGGTACGTTGTGATCGGCGGTAGCCCTGGTTTTAGCCGGACGGAATACGGGGATGCCACGCTTGCGGAGTCCGTCAAATGCCTGGGGACTCGTCACCTCGTGAATAAAGTGCGTGTTGATGTACACTGCATCGGGATGCCCCGGCTTGCTCACCACTATATGGCCATCCCAGATTTTATCAAATAACGTTTTTCCCATCCTTTTGCTTCCTTTTATAATTGTTTATACCTTCAAATCTAATGGTCCTTAATTAATTGCCATATCGCTAAATTTGCTTTAATTACAACCTTTAAACACCTCTGATATACATTAACATACTGTTTATCAATAATTTACAAGATTTTAATAACGATGCCCAACAGTCAAACTGATGCTTTATTCATATTAATAAAAACCTTAACAAAAGCAGAAAAACGCAATTTTCAGCTGGCGTTCAACAAAAACAACACCAAGGAAGACGTACTCTTTATCCAATTATTCACCACGCTGGACAAAATGAAAGAGTACGATGAAGAGCAGATACTGAAGAAAATAACGGATATCAAAAAGCAGCAGCTGTCGAATGTAAAAGCACATCTTTACAAACACCTGTTATCCAGTTTGCGGCAGTTATATAAACAAAAGGACCCCCTGATCGATCTGCGCGAGCAGCTGGATCATGCGCGGGTACTGTATAATAAAGGGCTGTACAACCAGAGCCTGAAGATCCTCGCCAAAGCCAAAACGATGGCACTGGAGCAGGAAGAGGTGATGCTTACCTATGAAATTGTGGAGTTTGAAAAGCTGATTGAATCGAGGCATATCACGCGGAGCCTGGAGAACCGGGCAGAGGTGCTGAGCGCCGAGTCCAGGCAGATAGAGCAGCAGCTCACCAATATCAGCCGCCTGTCTACCCTTTCCCTGCGGATGTATGGCCTGTATCTCAAACTGGGCCACGCCCGCAACGAGCGGGACGCCGAAATGGTAAAGTCCTTTTTTGAAAGCCAGCTGCCGTCTTTACAACATGCGCACATGAGCTTTTATGAAAAGGTGTACATGTACCAGGCATCGAGTTGGTACTACTATATTTTGCAGGACTTTGTCATGTATTACCGCTATACCCAGAAATGGGTGGACCTGTTCCGCAAATACCCCTCCCTGCAGCAAACGGATATGGACCTGTATATTAAAGCGCAGCATAATTTACTGACCGCGCATTTTTATACCTCCAACTTTGAAAAGTTCAAGACCGCCCTGCAGGACCTGGAAGAATTTATCCGGGACAACCAGGATAACTTTCACGAAAACACCCGCACCTCTGCTTTTGTATACCTGTATACTGCCAAAATAAACCGCTACTTCCTGGAAGGCACGTTCAGCCAGGGTTTGGCGATGGTGCCGGAACTCGAAACAGAGATCAGCAGGCATACCCTGAAAATAGACCAGCACCGGGTGCTGGTATTTTACTATAAGATTGCCTGCTTATACTTTGGTAGCGGTGATAACAGCAAAGCCATTGTTTATCTTAATAAAATTATCAATTTAAAAATTGGTAACCTCCGGGCAGATATCCAGTGTTTTGCGCGAATCCTGCACCTCATTGCACATTACGAACTGGAGAATTACAGCCTGGTGGAATACCTGATCAAATCTGTTTACCATTTCATCTCAAAACACAAGGATCTTGGTTTGGTGATGGAAGAAATTATGAAATTCCTCCGCCGTTATATTTACGCCAATCCAAAAGCATTACGCAATGCTTTCGTGGACCTGAAAGACCGGCTGGAGCAGATTTCGGAAGATCCGTATGAACGCCGTTCCTTCCTTTACCTGGATATTATTTCCTGGCTGGAAAGTAAAATCGAGAGCATACCGGTGCAGGAAGTTATTCACCGGAAATTTGTGAACAAAGAAAAACGCATTTAAATAAATATACGAGCATATGTCTGCTGAAAAACACTATCATTTCGTTGCCATTTCCGGCAGTTTACGGAAAGGCTCCTACAACACAATGGCGCTGAAAGCACTGCAAAAACTATGTCCTTCAAACATCACAGTAGAGCAGGTATTTTTTGATACAATACCGATGTACAATGCGGACCTGCATACCGAGCAGTTGCCGGAAGAAGTAGTGCCGCTGGTACATAAGATTAAGGAATCGGATGGGGTGATCATTGTTTCACCGGAATACAACTACTCTATACCCGGCGCCCTGAAAAACGCGATAGACGTGGTTTCCAGGCACCCCGACAAACCATTCAGCGAAAAGGCCGTAGCTATTATGGGCGCATCGCAGGGGCAGATCGGCACCGCCAGGATGCAATATCATTTACGGCAGGTAATGGTGTTCCTGAATGCGTTTGTGATCAACAAACCAGAGATCATGATCGGCAACGCCCAGCATAAATTTGATACTGATGGCAACCTGACAGATGAACTGGCCATTAAACAGATACCACAGCTGTTGCTTTCACTGGCGCGGCTGAGCGACAAAATGGGTCATGAACCTGTTTCTATATAAGGTTCGTAGGTACGATATTTTGTAAAGAAGATAATGGCCGATGCTGTCTGTAACAACAGTACAGCCGGCCATTCATAATGTCCGAGTATCATGAACAGCACAATGAAAGAAGTAAGCATGGTATAACGTACATGCACCTCCGGATTCATTTTCGGGAAAAACAATAGGGTACGGAACAGGATCATTAATGACAATGCCGTGCAGAAAACTGTTATCAGTCCCCACGGTGTTGTTTTCGTATATGCATTAGCGGTAATGATGATCATCTCCGGTAAAAAAGTAATCACATACACTCCCACCAGCCGCATATAATGGGTGAACAAACTAACAGGAAGATTTTCCATGAAATTGAGGTACGTGTCATCAAACGCGCGATGATGCACCATCAGCTGCATATGCGACAGCACGCTGATCATAACGCCCAGCTGCAATCCGCGTAGATCAAAATAATCCCCTCTTGCCATAATAAGGAATGTAAGCCACAACACCCCTGCGGAAAACAGTTTCGTGCTCACAATACGACGGGGAAAATTGGTAAACAGTTCATACAGGAAAAACAGTACCGGCGGCTTCGTAAAGTGGCGGTTAATCCAGCGTTGCAGGTGGCCGGTAAAAAAGATCACATCGGGTTGCTCCAGCTTTCTTTCATATAACGCCAACGGCCATATGCAATTGGCAATATTAACAACGGCGATGATCACTGCCTGTGGATAATATCCCTGTTGAACAGCAATAACAAGTGCAATCGCCACATACACCAGTACCGGCATATAAATAGCAGTATGAAGCCGCAGCCAGATGATGCGGCGGGCCGGTTTGGCGATGCTGCCCATGGTAGGATACAGGAAATCATATCCCTGCAGCTGAAAGGTTTTCAGCATAAAGCCCACGCATTTGAGTGCGTAGGAAGTCCACAGCAGGAGCACCAGGACCAGGAACGTATAATTGCCCAGGAACCCGAGCATCAATCCCTTATGATAGGCGAGCAGGTTGGCGCCATTTACCACGCCGAACAGCAGGTAAAACAGTACCAGGAAAAAGCCCGTATTCTGAATATAGAACCGTTGTGTGAATATCTTACTGAGTATCGCTGAGGTGGTACGCATGTTAGCTGAGCGTAATGTTTTTATGAGCTACTTTCAGTGTGCCCGTTACCGTTAATTCTTCCTCATCCAGTGGCTGGTGGGAAGTAATACAAAAGGAAACGCCTTTGGCGCTGTATTCACGGATCAGGTCGTACAAAACGGCCAGTGCGCGGGTGTCTATGGTAATCAGGGGTTCGTCCAGCAGGATGAGGGCCGGAGTGCCGGTGAAGGCCAGCAGCAGGGATAATTTCTTCAGCATGCCGCTCGAATAGCTGCTTACCGGGTTATTCACAAATATATGTACCCCCAGCTTTTCGCTGATGGCCCGGATCTCTTCCGGGTTCCCTCCTTTTGTGTTGAGGTAAAGCTCCAGTAAATCGCGGCCGGTGAGGAAAGAGGGATAAAGGGGTTCCGCTTCTGCGTAGTTGATCAGGCGGCGGAACTGTACCGGGTGTTCCCGGCTGCTCACCTTTCCCTGCAGCAATATCTCCCCTTTGAAAGGGATTAAGCCCGCCATTACCTTCATGCAGGTGGTTTTGCCGGCGCCGTTCTCCCCCTGCAGCCAGTAAATGCCGGCGGGCAGCTCCAGTCGGGCAATATCCAGGATGGGTACATCCTGGTAGTTCTTCTTGACAGCATGAAGGGCAATAACCGGATCGGGCATATGAAAAAGCTTAAAACTGTAAATATGAAAAATTCTCGCATATATATCTAAAGAAGGTTATCTTTTTAACAAAAATTTTCCGGGTACATTTTTATACTGACCATCATACATTTAGCCGTAGCAGTTAAAAAATTATCATATAAGCCAGATTTTCACGTTCTCCTTTTCACATGCTAATCATATTACATATGCACAAGGTGCAAAACCCGTGAAACACGCATTGCCACTATACTCCCATTAAAGTTGTATATCTTTTCCACACCTGTTGAAAACTATATCGGGCATGCCTTACCCGGATGCTTACATTTGTAATCCTGAGCGTATGGATTTTTAGGAAACAGAAACATGGAAATGGGATTTGTGGGCAAGAGAAGTGAGATTTCGGTATGCTGACCCCAAAAGAAAAACCAAAAACCTTCGACAGTACCCATAAAATAATTAAAGATGAGTAACGAGAATGAAATTCTTTTAAAAGAGAACAAGGACCGTTTTGTGCTATTGCCGATCAAATACCCGAAAATCTGGGAGCAATACAAAAAGCATGAAGCAAGTTTCTGGACAGCAGAAGAAATAGATTTAAGCAGTGATCTTAAGGATTGGGCAGGACTGAATGATGGAGAACGTCATTTTATTTCTCACGTACTGGCATTCTTCGCCGCCAGCGACGGGATCGTTAATGAGAACCTGGCAGTAAACTTTATGAGTGAAGTACAGATCCCGGAAGCCCGGTGTTTTTACGGCTTCCAGATCATGATGGAAAACATCCACTCTGAAACATATGCATTGCTGATTGATACTTATGTAAAAGATGCAGCAGAAAAAGATCGTTTGTTCCACGCTATCGACACCGTACCTGCGGTAAAGAAAAAAGCAGAATGGGCATTACGCTGGATTGAGAACGGCAACTTCGCAGAACGCCTGGTGGCATTTGCCGCCGTGGAAGGTATTTTCTTCAGCGGTAGCTTCTGCTCTATTTTCTGGTTAAAGAAAAGAGGACTGATGCCGGGATTAACCTTCTCCAATGAGCTGATCAGCCGGGATGAAGGACTGCACTGCGAATTCGCGTGCCTGCTTTACAGCATGCTGGAAAACAAACTGAGTGAAGAACAGGTACACAACATCATCCGTGATGCCGTGAGCTATGAAAAAGAATTTATCACAGAAGCCCTGCCGGTTGGACTGATCGGCATGAACGCCGAACTGATGTCGCAATACATTGAATTTGTGGCAGACAGATGGATCGGTGAACTGGGCTACACCAAGATATTTAATGCGTCTAATCCGTTTGACTTCATGGAAATGATTTCCTTGCAGGGTAAGACCAACTTCTTTGAAAAACGTGTGGGAGATTACCAGAAATCCGGCGTAATGGGTGGTACAAAAGAATCACAGACATTCAGCCTGGAAGAAGATTTTTAAAACATTTTGAATTACTAACCTCTTAAATTCGCAAACCCATGTTCGTAATCAAAAGAGATGGAAGGAAAGAAGCAGTGAAGTTCGATAAAATCACTGCGCGTATTGAAAAACTATGCTATGGTTTCAATACAGAATATGTAGATGCCATAGACGTAGCGAAAAAAGTGATACAAGGTTTGTACGATGGTGTAACCACCAGCGAACTCGACAACCTGGCTGCCGAAACGGCCGCCTCCCTTACTACGAAACACCCGGATTACGCCCTGCTGGCTTCCCGCATAGCAGTAAGTAACCTGCATAAGAATACCATCAAGTCGTTTTCCAAAACGATGAAGAAACTGTATGATTATATTGATCCCAAAACCGGCAAAAATGCAGCGCTGCTGTCTGACGACGTTTGGGAAATCATCAGGAAGAATGCAGAGATCCTGGATTCCAGCATCATCTACGACCGCGACTTTGCTTTTGACTACTTCGGTTTCAAAACACTGGAACGTTCTTACCTGCTGAAAACAGACGGTAAAGTACAGGAACGCCCGCAGCATATGCTGATGCGCGTATCTGTCGGCATTCACAAAGAAGATATTGAGTCTGCCATCAAAACATACAACCTGATGAGTGAGCGCTGGTTTACACATGCCACGCCTACCCTGTTCAACGCAGGCACTCCAAAACCGCAGATGTCTTCCTGCTTCCTGCTCACCATGCAGGACGACAGCATCGAAGGTATTTACGATACCCTGAAACAAACGGCTAAAATTTCACAAAGTGCCGGCGGTATCGGTTTAAGCATTCATAATATCCGCGCTACAGGATCTTACATCAGCGGTACCAACGGTACTTCCAATGGTATCATCCCTATGCTGCGCGTGTTCAATGATACTGCACGTTACGTGGATCAGGGCGGTGGTAAACGCAAAGGCGCTTTCGCTATCTACCTGGAACCATGGCATGCCGACATCTACGAATTCCTGGATCTGCGCAAGAACCACGGTAAAGAAGAAATGCGCGCCCGCGACCTCTTCTACGCCCTCTGGATGCCAGACCTGTTCATGAAACGTGTAGAATCCAATGGCGACTGGTCATTGTTCTGCCCGCACGAAGCGCCAGGACTGCATGAATGCTGGGGCGATGAGTTTGAAGCCCTGTACGCACAATACGAACAGGAAGGACGCGCCCGTAAAACAGTAAAGGCTCAGGATCTCTGGTTTGCCATCCTCGATGCGCAAATCGAAACCGGTAACCCTTACCTGCTGTATAAAGATGCAGCCAACCGCAAATCCAACCAGCAGAACCTGGGTACCATCAAAAGTTCCAACCTGTGCACTGAAATCATCGAGTATACCGATTCAGATGAAGTGGCCGTTTGTAACCTGGCGTCCCTGGCACTGCCACGCTTCGTAATTGATGGTAAATTTGATCACCAGAAATTATACGAAGTAACCTACCAGGCTACCCTGAACCTCAACAAAATCATCGATAACAACTACTACCCTATCGAAGAGGCCAGACGCAGTAACATGCGCCACCGCCCAGTAGGACTGGGTGTACAAGGTCTTGCTGATGCGTTCATCCTGATGCGTTATCCGTTTGAAAGCGATGAAGCGAAAAAACTGAACAGCGAAATATTTGAAACCATCTACTTCGCCGGTTTAAGCGCTTCCAACGATCTCGCAAAAGTAGACGGCGCCTACGAAACCTTCAAAGGCTCCCCTGCTTCCAAAGGTATCCTCCAGTTTGATATGTGGGATGTGAAACCTTCCGCACGCTGGGATTGGGAAACCCTGAAAAAATCAATTGTGAAAGACGGTATCCGCAACTCACTGCTGCTGGCGCCAATGCCTACCGCTTCCACTTCGCAGATCCTCGGTAACAACGAGTGCTTTGAACCATACACTTCCAACATCTACACCCGTCGTGTACTGAGTGGCGAGTTTGTAGTGGTAAACAAACACCTGCTGAAAGACCTGGTAGAACTGGGACTGTGGGATAATGACATGAAAACAAAGATTATTTCACACAATGGCTCTATCCAGAACATTGCTGAAATACCTGCAAATATTAAAGAACTGTACAAAACAGTTTGGGAAATCAAACAACGTAACCTCATTGATATGGCGGCTGACCGCGGAGCTTTCATCTGCCAGTCACAATCACTGAACCTGTTCGTTGATACTCCTACTACCGGTAAACTTACCTCCATGCACTTCTACGCCTGGAAGAAGGGTCTGAAAACCGGTATGTACTACCTGCGTACTCAGGCAGCCACTCAGGCGGTTCAGTTTACCGTGGAAAAACAAGGCGGTCAGCAAATCCAACCAATGGTTGCTACCAGTGGCAATGCAGAAGAAGAAATAGTAGTGGGTGCAGTTTGCACAATGGAAGAAGGTTGCGTTACCTGCAGTGCATAAGGGTTTATGTAAGTATAAATGCGAATCCCTGGCCAAATGGCCAGGGATTTTTTTTGTATTAATAACGTCTTCCCGGCTTCGTTGTACAAAACTCTTTCCGGGCAATCTGCTTAATAAACGTCTCCGGTGAAGTTCCCAGGTAATGCTGGAAATCTTTTATTAAATGGCTCTGGTCGTGATACCCGAAATCATGGATCAGATCAAACCAGTCGATCGTATCCGCAGCATTATGCTCTATATTGTTAATCACCTGCTTGAAGCGCAGAAACCGCAGCATTTCTTTGGGAGAATAGCCTACATATTTTTTAAACCGCAGCTGCACGGTACGTTCAGACAGGTCTGCATCCGCCGCTATGGCTTTGGCCGGCTGGATCAGCGGCTCATTAAAATAATCAGCCCCGTTAAGCAGCGGCAATGCTCCTTCTTCTGCCGGATAGGTAGCCGTGGAGATATAATCCTTTAGCAGGTCTACCCTTTCTGCTGAAGAAGGTGTTCTTTTCAATACTTCCCACAAATCATCCAACTGATGTAACTGTTCGGCATTAAGGGCATCTGCCGGTACCTGGAACAGCCGGTAAAAACCATCCAGGTTAAACACCACGGCCAACAGGTCCGTTTCCGGCAGCAACTCGTAGTTCAACATCTTCCTTAAAGGCCCTAAAACAGCCACTTTATCTATCTGCATACTGCCCAGCAGGTCTGCGGCAAAAGAGAACCGCACAGGAGCGCCAAAATTGAACAGCAGCATCATTTCATAGTTAGGCGACAGGTGCGCAGTGGTGGTAACGAAATCCCCGCCGGATTGCATCACGTAAAAGTGCTTCACAATGTCCGACAATGGCGGCGAAACTTCGAAATGTGTACCTGCAAATGCCATAAGGAGCGGTTAATTTTCTTCTTCCAGATCTTCAGCTTTGAATCCCCATTCAGTCAATAGCGTCTGATATTGTTCTTCCGGCAATCCCTGTGTGTTGTAATGCCCTGCAATGGTTTTCTGGCGCATGGCCTCATAAATACTCACCGCGCAGGCTACCGAAATATTTAACGAACGGATAATACCCATCTGCGGAATAATAAAATTACCATCTGCCATTGCCCTGGCGGCATCGCTCACACCATTCTGCTCATTACCAAATACCAATGCCACAGAGCCACTGAAGTCAATATCGTAAAGACTCACCGCATCCGCGGCCAGATGCGTGGTTAATATCTTATCATACTTACTACGTAACGCGGCAAAGCAATCTGCTGCATTATCAAAATCATGTATTGTGAGCCATTGTTTGGCACTGCTGCTGCTTCTGTGGCCCCAGTTCTTTATCCGTGGCGCTTTTGATGTGATGATATAAATATCCTGTATCCCTACAGCATCGCATGTACGCATCACCGCCGACACATTATGAGGGTCCTGTACATCCTCCAGCACTACAGTTAAATTTGCCTGCCGCCTGCCCAGTACAGCTAATAATTTTTCTCTTCTTTCCGGTGTCATACGCTGAATATTAACGCAAAAATACGAAATAGTGCAGAGATGGTCCTGCACCCGCATTTCCTCGTTTACACATTATGCTTATCTTCACTCCCAAAATATAAAAAACCTATGCTCAAAAAGATCCTGAAAATTGTGGGTATCACAATGGTGGTCTTGATACTGGCCGCTATTGCCATCCCCTATTTCTTTAAAGACAAGATAATAGCGAAAGTAAAAACAGAGCTGAATAAACAGCTGAACGCCAAAGTGGATTTTAAAGATGTGGATATCAGCTTATTCCGCCACTTCCCACGGCTGGCCGTTGGCCTGGAAGACTTACAGGTGACCGGCACCGGTGAATTTGCCGCCGACACCCTTCTCGCTGTAAAACAGATAGATGTAGCCCTTAATCTCATGAGTGTGATAAAGGGAGATAAGATGGATATCTACAACATTGCACTCTTACAGCCACGCATACACGCTATTGTAAATAAAGACGGCGCTGTTAACTGGGATATCATGAAACCGGATACCGCTGCCGTAAATCCTGCCGACACCGGCAAAAGCAGCTTCGCGCTTAGTTTACAGCAATATAAAATTGAAGATGGCTGGGTGAGTTACGACGACCGCCAGGGCAACATGGAATTACTGGTTACTGGCCTGAACCACCAGGGTAAAGGCGATTTTACACAGGATCAGTTTCTCCTGCAAACCAGCACCACCGCCGGCGGCATTACCTTCCGCTATGGCCTCGTTCCTTACTTGTCGCAGGTAAAAACCACGCTGGATGCAGGTATCCAGGTAGATAATAACACCAACACCTATACGTTTAAAGATGGTAAAGCATCGCTCAACAACCTGGAACTGGCGCTGCAAGGCTTTTTCAAACTGGTAAATGATTCTACCTATGGTATGGATATGAGCTTCAAAGCTCCTTCCACCAATTTTAAAGACCTGTTGTCTTTAATACCTGCGGTATATAAAACAGATTTTGATAAGATAAAAACCAGCGGTACCGCCGCTTTTGGCGGGTTCGTAAAAGGCAATTATTCTCCCGTGCAAATGCCTTCATTTGGACTGGACCTCGCCGTAAAAGATGGTTTCTTCCAATATCCTGATCTTCCCAAACCGGTAAAAAATATCCAGATTGCTATGAAGATCAGCAACCCAGATGGCGTACCGGATCATACCGTGATAGACATGCCCACCGGTCACCTGGAAATGGATAACACTCCGCTGGACCTGCGTATGCTCGTTAAAACACCGGTATCTGATTTATATGTAGATGCAGCCGCCAAAGGCAAACTGGATCTTTCTAAAATCACCCAGTTTGTAAAACTCGAAGCAGGCACCAATTTATCCGGGTTGCTGGATGCCGATATCAGCGCCAAAGGCAACATGAGCGCCATCGAAAAACAACAGTACGATCGCTTCTATGCCGCCGGCACACTGCAACTGAGCAATATGCTCTATAAAAGCAAAGATTATCCCGATGGTGTAAAAGTGAATAATCTCTTCTTACAGTTCAACCCTAAAAACGTAACGGTAAAAGACCTTAACGGACAATACCTGGGTACTAACTTTGAAGCCAACGGGGAAGTGAATAACCTGCTCGCCTATACGTTTAAAAACGAACCGCTGGACGGACAAATGAATTTTAAAGCAGATGAAATAAATCTTGATAAATGGATGGGCACCACCAGTACCACTTCTGCCGATCCGGCCACTGCCAAAAAAGATTCCGCTGCTGCTACACCGTTTGCAGTACCCGCCAACCTGAACCTGGGACTTCAGGCCAATGTGAATAAAATCCACTATGATAAAGCCGATCTTACCAATGTATCCGGCAAGCTGCTGGTGAAAGATGAAACAGTAACCATGCAACAGCTGAAAGCCAATGCCCTGCAGGGTACTATGGAAATCAACGGCAGCTACAGCACCAAAGCCAGCAAAATAAATCCTGATATCAACCTGGCCTACGATGTGCAAAACCTGGATGTACAACAAACATTCAACACCTTCAACACCGTACAGAAATTAATGCCGATCGGTAAATTCCTTTCCGGTAAAATCACCTCGCAGTTAACCATGCACGGTAAACTGGGAAAAGATATGTCGCCCGACCTGAGTACACTTACCGGAGATGGCAACCTGCTGCTTGTACAAGGATTCCTGAAACAGTTTGCCCCGGTTGACCAGCTCGCCAACACCCTGAATGTAACACAGCTGAAAGATCTCTCGCTGCGTGACATCAAAAACTATTTCTCTTTTGAAAACGGCCGCGTAAAAGTAAACCCGTTCAAAGTAACGGTGGCCGGTATACGAATGGATATTGCCGGTTCCCACGGCTTTGACCAGTCGCTCGATTACACGCTGCAACTGGCCCTGCCACGCAGCATGATGGGCGCCGCGGGCAACACGCTGGTGAACAACCTGGCATCGCAGGCACAAAGCAAAGGTATCCCCATTAACCTGGGCGACAGCGTTCACCTGCAGGTACTGATGGCCGGAAACATCCTCAAACCCAGCGTGAAAACAGACCTGCGTGAAACAGCCAATAACCTCAAATCACAGGCAACAGAACTGGTAAAGAACAAAATTGACACCGTAAAAAATACGGTAAAGGACAGTCTTAACCAGATCAAAAATACCGCTGTCAACTCTCTGAAAGATCAACTGAAAAATCAACTCAGCGGAAAGAAAGATTCTACCAAACCAGCCACCGGCAAACCACTGGACAATGTGGGTAAACAAGCCGGCGAATCTGTGAAGAATACCCTGAACGGATTGTTTGGAAAGAAGAAACCGGCAGCGGATACTACAAAGCATTAACGCGGATGTTGTCTTTCTCAGGATTAAACTGATTATACTGATTTAGGGATTTGATCACTTTTGATTTTAAAAGATTAGGGGAGATATAAGCGGGTATATGCTTATATCTCCCCTAATCTTTTAAAATCATTTATAAAATCCAAAAATTAAAAATCAAGTTAATCAGTATAATCAGTTTAATCCTGAGAAAGACAACATCCGCGTTTTTTTTCGTAACTTATGGTAACCAAACCCCCGGACCATGTGGTTACGCTTTCTACATTCCACTTATTGTAATGCGGCTATTTTTGTGGGCATCGTCTTCTATCTCATGGGTTATTTCATACACCGTTTCCCTCCCAAAAGCACCAAATCCTGGTATGGTTACCGCAGCGTATTGTCTACCAAAACTCCTGAAATGTGGCGTTCCGCCAATGAATATGCCGCTTATATTTCGCGGCGTGTAGGCGTGATACTGGTAGTTACCGGCGTTGCATGCGCACTTCTTTTTCAAAGCCAGTCCGATTGGTTCTGGTATATCACCGTGGGCGCGGTAGTAGCTGGTACTATGTACCTGGTGGGAGATACGGAGTGGGAATTAACCCGTCATTTCGATAAAGACGGTAAGCGGATCCTTCCGGAATAAAACAAAGAAGGCGCTGCTTGCGCAACGCCTCTTCGTGTATGTACAATTATAAACCCTTCTCTTTTTATTACAGTCTGCCCTGCACATCGTGTTCTGGTACGGACTGATAATTTTCTTTCATCTTACGGAGTTTCTCTTTACCATAAGCCAAACGGGTAATCACCACGTACAGCACCGGCACTATAAAGATGGCCAGGAACGTGGCGGTGAACATACCACCCAATACGGTCCAGCCCATTGTTTTACGCGCTTCCGCACCTGCGCCGGACGAAAATACCAACGGCAGGATACCCAGCAGGAAGGCCAGGGAAGTCATGATAATAGGGCGTAAACGCAGCTTGGCTGCTTCCACGGCTGCCGTTACCAGGTCCATTCCCTTATCCACACGTTCTTTCGCAAACTCCACAATCAGGATCGCATTCTTGGCCGACAAGCCGATCAGGGTAATCAAACCGATCTGTGCATAAACGTTGTTGCTAAGTTTAGGCAGGAAGGTAAGTACCGTAATGGCCCCAAAGGCGCCAATTGGCACTGCCAGGAGTACGGAGAATGGTACGGACCAGCTCTCGTACAAAGCTGCCAGGAACAGGAACACAAAGATGATAGACAGCGCAAAGATGTAAACCGTTTTGGAACCGGACAGGATTTCCTCACGGCTCAAACCGGAGAACTCATAACCATATCCATCCGGTAATGTTTCTGCTGCTACTTCTTTTAATGCCTGGATAGCATCACCACTACTGTAACCCGGTGCAGGGTTACCATTTACTTCCGCAGAACGGAACAGGTTATAGTGGGAAATTACCGGCGCCGTTTCTATCACTTTATAGGAAGTGAGCGCACTCAATGGCACCATAGAACCCGCTGTATTGCGTACAAATAACTGGCTCAGGTTTTTGATATCTCCCCGGTAGGTAGAATCTGCCTGCGTTACCACGCGGAAGTTACGGCCGTAAATGGTGAAGTCGTTGATATACGCACTACCCATATAGGTTTGCAATGCCGTAGCAATATCAGAGATCCTGATACCCATTTTCTTCGCTTTCTCACGGTCTATGTCCAGCTGGTAACCAGGGGTGCGTGCGGTAAAGAAGGAGAATGCCATCGCTATTTCAGGACGCTTGTTGGCGGCCGCCAGGAAGTTCTGTAACACGCCTTCAAACGCCTTGATTTCACCTGCACCCTTTTGCTGTAATACAAAGGAGAAACCGGCGGTTTGTCCGAGACCCGGAATAGCCGGCGGTTGTATCACCACCGTGTTGGCTTCCTTATATTTACTGAGTGTTTTCTTCACTTTGGCTACCATGTTGGTAATTTGCAGGGAATCGGCCTCACGGTTTTTCCACGGCTCCAGTGAACAGAAGATGGTGCCACTGTTGGATTTGGTGGCAAAGCTCACCGCATTCAATCCTCCCAGCGCCGCATAGTGGGCAATACCCGGTATACTTTCCAGGTCTTTCATCATATGCGTCATTACATCCACGGTACGTTCAGTAGAAGATGATTCCGGCAAATCGAAAGTGATGATCAAACGGCCTTCATCTTCCGTAGGAATAAACCCGGTAGGTTTCGCCTTGAATAACATCATCGTACCAACGAAAATACACACCAGGATCACTATCACAAGACGGAACAGGCGGATACTCTTTTTAACTCCTATTGAATAACGGGAAGTAGTATGTCCAAACCAGCGGTTGAATTTAAAGAAGAACTTGTTGAGCCCTTTTGAATCTTTGTCCAGGTGCATCGGTTTCAGCAACAGGATACACAACGCCGGTGTTAACGACAATGCCACAAAAGCAGAGATCATTACAGAGATGGCAATGGTGATGGCAAACTGCTGATACAGGCGGCCTACGATACCTGGTATAAACCCTACCGGTACAAACACCGCCGCGAGGATAAGCGCAATCGCAATTACCGGCCCGGATATTTCTTTCATGGCCAATGCGGTAGCATCTCTCGGCGACATCTTCTCATGATCTATATTATGCTGCACGGCCTCTACCACCACGATGGCATCATCCACCACAATACCAATGGCCAGTACAAAACCGAACAAGGTGAGGGTGTTGATGGTAAATCCAAGCGGGATAAAGAAAATAAATGTAGCGATAATGGATACCGGGATAGCCAGCACCGGAATAAGTGTGGCGCGCCAGCTCTGCAGGAACAGGAATACCACGATCACTACCAGTATCAATGCTTCCACGAGGGTGTGTATCACCTCTTCAATGGATACTTTTACTACAGATACGGATTCAAACGGCACTACATAGTCCACATCCTGCGGGAATTGCTTCTTCAGCTCTTCCATCGCGGCAGTTACATTGGCGGCGGTTTCAAGGGCATTGCTGCCTGGCGCCTGGTATACCAGCAGGTAAGCGGCACGTTTGCCATCCACAAAGTTATTACCTGCATAGTTGAATTTACCCAGCTGTACGCGGGCCACATCTTTTAAGTACACCAGTGATCCATCGGACGGACGCGTTTTCACCACTATCTGTCCGAATTCTTCCGGAGAAGATAAACGTCCTTTGGTGAAGATGTTATATTCAAATGTTTGCCCGGTTTGTTGCGGAGGCGCACCTACGGAACCTGCGGTGATCTGCGCATTCTGTTCTGCCAGCGCTGCGCGGACATCATCGGCAGTTACGCCCATTTCCGCGAGTTTATCGGGCTTCAGCCAGATACGCATACTGAAATCATCTGCACGGGTAAAGATATCACCCACCCCTTTCGCACGCAGCAATGCATCCTTTACGTATACGTTGGTGTAGTTATCCAGGAAGGTAATATCGTGTGTGCCTTTGGGTGAGTACAAGGCCACCAGCATGAGAATGCTGGGATTACGTTTTCTAACGGTTAAGCCCAAACGCTGTACTTCCTGCGGCAGGGTAGGTTGCGCAATACCCACACGGTTCTGCACATCCAGTGCGGCAATGTTGATGTCGGTACCTACTTCAAAGTTTACCGTCATACTCATCTGACCACTGCTGGTGTTATTGGTGTTGATATAGGTCATGCCCGGCGTACCATTCACCTGCACTTCCACGGGTGTGGCAACGGTTTGTTCTACCGTTTGTGCATCCGCACCGGTATAGGTACCTGTTACCTGTACAGTGGGCGGCGAAATTTCCGGATACTGGCCAATGGCCAGGTTCATCATCGCCAATATCCCCACCAGTACCAGTACTATAGATATTACTATAGCCGTTACGGGTCGTTTTATAAAAGTATCTGCAATCATGATCTTCTGCTGTTGATTCTACTGATAAACTATTTCTTCGCAGGCGCGCCTGTTGGAGCGGCTGGTATTCCTATCTGTATTTTGCCGCCATCGCGCAAGCGCTGGAAGCCTTCTGTAATCACTTTGTCGCCGGCCTGAACACCATCCATGATCACGATCCTGTCGCCGATTTTTGGGCCGAGATGTACTTTCTGCTGCGCTGCCACAGAATCTTTTGCGATGAATACAAAGTATTCACCCATCTGCTCTGTGATCGCTTTATAAGGGATGATCAGTCTTTCGCCGGATTGTTCATTCAGTACGCGCAATACGCAGCTCATACCATCTTTCAGCCGGTCGTCCGGATTATTGAATTCGATACGCACGCGGATGGTACCGGTCTGGTTATCCACACCGCGGTCGATCGCGAGGATCTTACCGGCATGAACGAATTCTGTACCGTCAGACAACTGCAAACGGAAAGTAGAGTCGCTGGCTTTGCCGCCCTGCATCGCAGCAAAACGGGAGATATCATTTTCTGTTACCACGAAATCAACACCTATGGGATTTTCGCTGGAGATGGTATTCAGCAGCGTGGTGCCGGGGCTCACCTGTGCACCCAGCTTTACCTGTGAAATACCAATACGTCCGGTAAACGGCGCTTTGATCAGGGAATAATCCAGGTCAGTACGAACCGCTGCGAGATTGGCTTCTGCTGCGGCCAGCTGGCTGCGGGAAGTTTCCAGGGTAGCTTTCGCGTTATCCAGGATCTGACGGGCTACCGCGTCCTGGTCGGCCAGCCGCTGGTAACGGTCGTCATCTTTTTTTGCCCTGTCGAAGCTCGCTCTTGCACTCGCCACATTCGCCTGCGCCTGCAGATAAGCCGCTTCATATTTACGACGGTCTATTTCATACAGGGTCTTTCCTTTCTGCACCACTTCGCCTTCCTTAAAAAAGATCCCGGTAATAAACCCTGACACCTGGGAACGCAGTTCCACCTGGTTCAACGCTACTACCGTGGCGGGATATTTATCATAATAAACGGCCGGTGCTACGGATGCCTCCGTAATATTTACCGGTGTAGGGGGCATAGCAGGCACTCCTTTCTGGGCAGGACCTTTACAGGCAGTAAAGCCCAGGATACTGGCAGCGCTGATTAAGACAATGTTGTTCATTTTTTTCATATCCGTTCCGGTTACCATTTAATAATTAGCTGTTAAGGTTCCTAATGCTTTTTGCAGGTCTATCCGGCTGGACAGTACCTGGTACATGGAATTATAAAAATTCAGTTGTGCAGAGCGCAGTTCTGTTTCAGACACCAGTACATCGAGATAAGTTTTGATTCCTTCCTTATACTGCAATTGCAACATATCGTATACATCCTGTGCCATCTGTACATTCTCTTTCAATGTGAGATAGTCGTTGTAGTTACTTTTATACGTAGCCATCGCCTGCGCATACTGTGAATTGATCTGGCTTCTTAAAGCCGCGAAATCCCACTGTGTGCGCTGGATCTGGAGTTCGGCCATGCGGATGTTATGTACTCTTTTTCCTCCCTGGAAAATGGGTAAGGATAATTTTAATCCCAGTAAAGAGTTAGGAAAATTTTCGCTGTATAGTTTACCAAACTGCTCGTTCTGATAAGCAAAAGAGTAGTTAACAAAAGCAGATACAGTGGGCAGGTAACTCCATTTATTATACTTCAGGTTAGCCTGCAGCAAACTTTGTTGCGTTTCAAGTAACTGGTATTCGATGCGGTTTTTGTAGTCGGCTGTCAGCAGTGTATCTGCGCCGGTTACTTCTGCAGCTACAGCAGAAGAGTCCTGCGTTAACGGCACATCGCCGCTGTTCAGCGGATATCCCATCAGTTCCTTCAGGTACGCCTGTTTGGAAGTGAGCAGTTCGCGTGCCGCCTTCTGTTGTGCGTGGGCATTGTTCAGCGAAATGGTAGCGCGCTTGGCGTCGGTTTTATCCACGATGCCACTGGCGTACTGGTTGTTTGCATCTTTCAGGCTGCGTTCCAGGCGGGTAATGTCTTCGTTCAATACCTTGATCTGTTCTGTGGTGAGGAGTACATCATAATAAGCCTTGCTCACATCTGCCACCAGGTCTATCTGGTTGCGTGCAGTGGTTTGCCGGCTTTGTTTTCGTACATCCCTTGCCGTATTAGTGGCCAGTAAGAGGTCGCGGGTAAAGAGGTTCTGATTCAGCCCGAATTGCGCGGTAGAAGTATTGGACACACCTACTTTAGTAGGGTTGCCACCAAAAACAGAGGTAGGCAGTTCCAGGTAATGCTGGATATTATAATCCAGGTTGATCTGTGGATACCAGTCGGCCAGCTTACTTTTCACTGTTCTGTCGGTAATCGCTTCATCGATGCGCGATTGCCTGATGACCGGCTGGTGGGAAAGGGCATACCGTACACATTCCTGCAGGGTAGCGCTGGTTAACAGAGAGTCCGTAGATTGCTGTGCAAATACCTGCGGGGATATAAATAATCCGCACGCCACAGCTAACAAATAAAATGCTCTTTTCATAAAAGGCTTTTGACATTCAGTTCATCATTGTACCAATCGAAAGAAAATAATGTATGCATCGCTTCTTTAATGGCATAGCATTATCATCCCGTATTTGTTGCAACGCTGTGCGCATTACAACATTTTTAATTGCCGCAAAAACATGTCAGGCTGTAATAGTTACAGCAAACAGGTAGGTTGATAAGAGAGTTGCGAATTCAAAAATCTTCTGAAACTTTATCTGCACGGTTTCAAGGATGGTTCCAGGTATCTGAATACAACGTATAACAGCGAAGTAGGTGAACAACAAATGATTCTGTTGCTTAGGTAAAACGAATTCGGGCGCTAAGATAACGTTATGAAAACAAAAATCCACCCTTTGGGTGGATTTTAACAAATAAGTGAAAATCAGTTCCGGTCATCCTTTATTACGACCGCTGACAATATGTTTTTCCGCATGATAGGAGGATCTTACTAACGGTCCTGACTCTACGTAGTCGAGTCCCATGTTGTAACCTATCTCGCGTAATTCTGCAAATTCATCAGGATGAACGAAGCGGGCAACAGGCAAATGTTTGGGTGTTGGCTGGAGATACTGACCCAGCGTTACCACATCACAACCGTTGTCGTACAAATCCTGCATGGCCTGTACCACTTCTTCTTTTGTTTCACCCAAACCAAGCATGATACCGCTCTTGGTGCGCATGCCACCTTCTTTCAGGCGACGGATCACTTCCAGGCTGCGGTGATATTTGGCCTGTATCCTCACCTGTTTGGTTAAACGTTCTACCGTTTCCAGGTTATGTGATACAATTTCAGGCGCCACATCAATGATACGCTGGAGGTTTTCCCATTGACCACGGAAATCCGGGATCAGGGTTTCCATTGTTGTTTCCGGGTTCAATGCCCTTACGGCATTGATGGTATTGGCCCAGATGATGGAACCGCCGTCTTTCAGTTCATCCCTGTCTACAGAGGTGATAACGGCATGTTTTACTTTCATCAGGTAAATGGCTTCTGCCACGCGCTGTGGTTCATCAAAGTCCACTGCTTCCGGACGGCCGGTGGCTACGGCACAAAAACCGCAGCTACGGGTACAGATATTTCCCAGGATCATGAAAGTGGCGGTACCGGCTCCCCAGCACTCGCCCATATTGGGACAGTTACCACTTTCGCAGATCGTATGTAATTTATGGGTATCTACCAGGTTTCTAACCTGTTTATAGTTCTCGCCTATGGGTAATTTAACGCGCAGCCAGTCTGGCTTTTTTACTCTTGTTGTAGCCGGTTCGGCGGCTATTACGGGTAGTTCTTGCATCGCTTATTCCTTTCTTTAGAAGAGCAAAGTTAATACTTATCTCTTATTCCAGCGCTTCCCGAATTGGATGCTGACATATGCATTAAAAAAGAACTGTTTATTTGGGTCAACGCCATCTACTGCCACCATAATAGGGATCTTTTTGGTGTAGTATTCACCGTTTACTCCTATTTCCAGGGCGCTCACCACCTCGTTAAAGTGGGCCCAGTCGAACCGCATGCCCAATTTGGCATGTAAACCCGGTACCACACTGAGATTGCTCCAGCCCTTTCCAAAACCGCCGGCGCCGTTAATCTGTTCCTTATGCAGAAAGAGGTCCGCGGTTTCCGGGGTGTATTTGATATCCACATTCTCACCGTTTTCATCCTGCACATTCAGGTAGTAAGGTTTCACCAGCCCCAGGGATAAGCCGCCGTAATAGATGGCGTCTACTTCTACCCCGTTTTTATTGGCTTTGCCGCCGATCAGGTACCGTTGGCCCACACCCAGCTTAGCCTGGTAGAAATTATTCTGTTTGCCGTATATAAAAGGACGTTGGGTAAATGCGTAACCGCTGTTGATCTTTACTTCCTTGTTACTTTTCTTCTCTCCAAACTCAAACTGGAAATAATTCACCTTTTTCCTCGTTTTCCGGTATCCCAGTTCCGCAAAACCAGACCATCCGTCGGTATTCAGCCGGGCGCCCGCGGAAAAGTCGCGCTGGAAAACATTCTCCCCCTCTTCCTGTTCACGGAAAATGGAAATCTTCTTCAGCTTACGCTGTTCCTTGTCACTTTTCTTCGTGCTTTGCTGCTGCCGTGAGGTAGATTGCGCAAATAAGCCGCCGGATATTGTTGCTAAAAACAGGATTAAGTATATTTTTTTCACAGTGGGCTATTATTATAATAAATAAACGCTTGAACAAAGGTATTGTTATGTATATATTACAAACGTAGCTAATTTTTTTTTAGTTTACCAGGGCCTTCACTACCAGGGGATACACTTATAATAAAAATACATTTAATTTTACGGATTGATCATTTAAAAAGATATCATGCAAACAGCATCTATTATCTATACCGGCGAACTTCGTACAACCGCCACCCATCTGCAATCAGGCACTGTTATCGATACCGATGCACCTGTTGATAACCGTGGCAAGGGAGAAAGATTTTCCCCTACTGATCTGGTGGCCACCGCCCTCGGTTCCTGCATGCTCAGCATCATGGGCATCAAGGCGCTGGACAATAACTGGGCTATTGAAGGCACCAAAGTAAGCGTTCAGAAAATAATGGGTTCTGATCCCCGCCGTATTACCGGCGTAACCATTGTATTCGATTTCCCTGCGGGCCACACCCTCGGCGAAAAGGAAAGAACCATTCTGGAAAGAGCAGCGCTCACCTGCCCTGTGGCAAAGAGCGTGCATCCGGATATTGTGCAGGATGTAACTTTTAACTGGTAAGAAATTACAGCGGATTTTGTTTTTTTAAGAAGACAAAATCCGCTGCGCTCTCCCTGCTCAGGTGCCCGCGATAATCTTCACTCCTATCGCGCAATGCAGGCACTTTTTCTCATCACAGTAGTGCTGCTTCAGCTGCAATAATGCCTGTGATTCCATCGCGCTTTCCTGCGTAATACCCAATTGGCTCCAGCTGCTGGTGATGTGGTTCTTTTCCGGCGGCAGCTGCTGCAGGAAATGCAACGCTTTTTCCTGGTAATATTTCCCATTCTTATCCTGTCCGTACAGGAACAGCAAAGGTAACACAGTGTTGATCAGGATACCCTGTACGGCCTGTTTCCCGGGCCGCTGCGTACGGTTTACGGGATGTCCGAAGCGGTAATGCGTATGCCAGTACGCCGATGGCTGTACGAAGAACAGCTGTTCCAGCGCCGTTACGTCAGGGGCGTCCAGTATCCGGGAAAACAGGTGAGGGGATTGCTGCAACAACGCGGCGAAAGTAGCCAGCCGCATGGTAGGGAAGGCGGCGGGCCGCATCCGCAGCCAGTTCCATTGATGACCGGCCATAGGGCTTAGCCGGAACTTATGTTGCAGGTGCCCGTAAACATCCTGTAACTGTAACGCATATCCGTCTGTTTGGGGCGTTTCCAGCATCCCGGCCTGACCAAACAACAGGGCCTCCAGCTGGAGCAGCAGATGCCGGTACCGCATCAGCATTTTATAGGGCAGCGACTGTGCCACCTGCAGGAACGGCAGGGCATTTACGGGCGTACCATAACTTTGCGCCACTGCCCAGTAGCACACTTCTTCCCAGTTGTAACGGTTGTGCTGCAGCCAGGCCCGCAGGCTGCCGATCTTACGTTCCCAGCGCTCCGCCAGCAACCGCTCTTTCCAGCTGAGCCAGATAAGCGACGGCACCTGGGAAGCATGCGGCGCACACGGTACAAAGGGCGACAACCGCCGCAGCTCCTCATACCGCTGCAGGAGCAGCTTGGGAATATGCTGCTGCAGTTCCAGGCAGGGCGCCTCCCTGATCCCGACGGCGGGCATGTCGTGTACAAACACCACGTGCAGGATGATACGCCCGTATTGGGGATTGTGCTGGTGCCCATGCCGGAACCAGTCGGATGTACGCAGGTGCAGCTCCACCTGGCCTACCCAGAGGGTAGCCCCGATCCTGATTTTTGCGGCCGAAAAATCCGGCCCGCCATTGTGGTTGTGAATACCGGGAAACAGTACCTGTACTGATTCTCCGCCGGTAGTGGTTAGATGATCCTGCTTAAATAGCCGGAATGCCCAGATGTGCTGGAACAGCTCTTCTGAGAGCAACGGGTTAACAAACATAAGAGATATGGTTGGGTACAAAATAATATCATCCAAAGGTAATAAAACATCGATTAATAAATAAATTCCAACTCCAATTTGGAAATCTGCTCAAAGTGATATTACCTTTGCGCCAGTTCTTACACATCACTTATCCAGAAAGGCGGAGGGACTTGGCCCTGCGATGCCTTAGCAACCTTTCCTGATTATTACAATCAGGAAAAAGGTGCTAATTCCTGCCCCGGTGCAAATCGGGGAAAGATAAGTTGGCAGAGATAATACTTCACAGATATATATAACTTTCTAAAGGAGCTCTTCCAACAATCGGGAGAGCTTTTTTTATGCCCCTTCCCCACCCCTTTCATGGATTTGTTGTTGTTTAAGTTGATCTTTAATGATATCGTTGCAGTTGGCAATTGTGCACATTGAACATCATTAAAAATAATTTATAACATGAAAACAGCTACACAACTGATTCATAGCATACCGGTAGACGAACTGACAGGCGCCATTTCTGTGCCTATCTATCAAACGTCCACTTTCGTGCAGGAATCACCCGGCATCAATAAAGGCTTTGAGTTTTCGCGGGCAAACAATCCCACGAGAAAAGTGCTGGAAGACCTCATCTGCAACCTGGAAGAAGGGTTTGCCGGATTTGCGTTTGCCAGTGGCATGTCGGCCATAGATGCGGT
Organism: Chitinophaga ginsengisegetis; assembly: GCF_900168065.1. Classification (GTDB taxonomy): domain Bacteria; phylum Bacteroidota; class Bacteroidia; order Chitinophagales; family Chitinophagaceae; genus Chitinophaga; species Chitinophaga ginsengisegetis. The sequence goes on from NZ_FUZZ01000001.1 coordinate 2,189,912, forward strand.
GCTGAAGCTGTTAAAGACCGGCGATGAAATCATGGCCGTGGAAGACACCTACGGTGGCATCTTCCAGATCTTTAACCACATGTTTGAACGCTTTGGCATCAAAGTGAATTTTGTAGATACCAGCAACCTCGATAAAGTATTGGCCGCCATTACGCCCAATACAAAAATCATCTGGCTGGAATCCCCTACCAATCCTACTTTGCGCGTTTCTGATATTAAATCTATCAGCAAAATCGCTAAACAACATAATATCCTGCTGGCGGTAGACAATACCTTCAGCACACCATTACTGCAACAGCCGTTAACGCTGGGCGCCGACCTGGTGATCCACAGCGCTTCCAAATACCTCGCAGGACACTGTGATGTGATTGCCGGCCTCGTAGTAGTAAACTCAAAAACACTGGCAGACCAGATCCGGTATAACCAGAATATTTCCGGTAGTATCCTCAGCCCGTTTGAAGCATGGCTCACCATACGCGGTATTGAAACATTATACCTGCGCCTGGAAAAACAATGCAGCAACGCCAATGCCATCGCCAACTGGCTGGCCGCACATCCCGCGGTGGATAAAGTGTTTTATCCCGGACTGGCCACACATAAAAACCATCACATTGCCCGTAAACAACAAAAAAATTACGGCGCACTGGTGAGCTTTTCCCTGAAAAGCGACAATATCAAAAATGCGATCCGTATCGTAAACGCCACCAAATTATTTAAGCTGGCAGAAAGCTTTGGCGGCGTGAAAAGCATGCTGGCCCATCCGGCCACCATGACGCATCGTACCATTCCGGAAGAATTCCGGAGAAAAACAGGTCTGCAGGACTCCTGCATCCGTTTATCAGTAGGCATCGAAGATGCCGATGACCTGATCAACGACCTGAAACAGGCGCTGGATAAATTAAACCATCCGGCCGGCAAGCAAATTACTGTTTTACAATAAGCCGCTGGCGGTTAGCACATCTCTTTCAATGTTCAGAACCTGATCATCTCTGCACAGCGAAAGACTGACTACTACGGCTGAAAGCTCAAAAAAAAGTATGGAAAACAAGATCATCAATTTAGGCATTTTCGGATTCGGCGTCGTAGGACAAGGACTCTATGAAGTTTTGAACAGAACAAAAGGTATTAATGCACGGATCAAAAAAATCTGTATTAAAGACCCTAATAAATCAAGACCTATCGATAGCAGTTACTTTACGACAGATAAAAATGAAATCCTCGAAGATCCTACCATTGACGTAGTAGTAGAACTGATCAATGACACTGAAGCAGCTTTTGAAATAGTGAGCAAAGCGCTCCGCAACGGCAAAGCCGTAGTAAGCGCCAGCAAACGTATGATCGCTGAAAACCTGCCCGCACTCTACCAGCTGCAGGCAGAAAACAAAGTGCCATTCCTGTATGAAGCGTCCAGCTGTGCGAGTATTCCCATTATCCGCAACCTGGAAGAATATTATGACAACGACCTGCTCAATGCCGTAGAAGGTATCTGTAACGGATCTACGAATTATATTCTTACTAAAATATTTGAAGAGAACCTCAGCTTTGCCACTGCCCTGCAACAGGCCCAGGACCTGGGTTTCGCGGAAACAGATCCTACACTCGACATCGAAGGATATGACCCGAAATTCAAAATAGTGATCCTGCTGCTGCACGCATTCGGCACCTTTGTGAAACCGGAAGAAGTATTCAACTTCGGGATTCATCACCTCAATGATTTTGATATACAGTTTGCCAAACAAAGAAACTGTACCATCAAACTGATTGCACAATGCCGCCGTCAGAACGGTAACGTATTTGCATACGTATTGCCGCATCTCATTAAGGAACACAACCTGCTCTACGATGTGTATAACGAATACAATGGCATCCTGCTGGAAAGCGCATTCACCGATAAACAGTTCTTTGTAGGTAAAGGCGCCGGCGGTACTGCTACGGGTAGCGCTGTATTATCCGATATCTCTGCCCTGTTATACAACTACCGCTACGAGTACAAAAAGATCAAACAAAACAATCAGCCCAGCTTTACCAATGATGTAAAACTGAAAGTATACCTGCGCTACAAAACACCCGACCAGGTAGATCTGGCAGAGTTCTTTAATATCTCTGAAAAATATGAATCTACTGAATGGCGTTATGTGGTAGGTACTATCAACTTACAGAAACTGAGAGAAGCCGGCTGGCTGAAAAATAAAGATGTGAATATTCTCGTATTGGAATAAAGAAATGTAATAAGCAAAAACCAATCATGAAAACGGCGCAGTTCCCTGCGCCGTTCCTGTTGCTTAAAAATTTTCCAGTTCTTCCACTACCCTGCTTACGGGCAGCCCCATTACATTATAGAAGCAACCGTTAATACTGTCTATACCCACAGCGCCGATCCATTCCTGGATCGCATAAGCGCCGGCTTTATCAAAAGGTTTGTACTTATCCACGTAAAAAGTGATCTGACCGGTAGTTAACGCCTTAAAATGTACCGCCGTTGTTTTGGAAAAAGCAACCTCCTTTTCCCCCTGCTGGATTATAACGCCGGTGACTACACGATGTTCACGTCCGCTGAGGCGTGATAAAATGTCAATGGCGTCTTCACGGTCTTTGGGCTTGCCGATAATATTGTTATCCAGTACTACTACCGTATCGGCAGCAATGATAATATCGCCGGCTTCACACAGCTCCTGCACAGCGGCCGCTTTCTGACGCGCAATATGAACAGGAATATCCGGTATGGCCAGTTCGGGAGGAAAAGTTTCTGCGGTTTCTACCACCTTCACCTGGAAAGGGATGCCGGCCTGCTCCAGCAGCTGCTTTCTGCGCGGCGACTGCGAGGCCAGGATAACGGGTGCGCGGTTATACATCTTTATAAATAAAGTTTAAAAAATATCATGGATAAAATACCGGTAAGCATAATCACTTTTACCAGGGAACTCACCCGGTGATAATGTTCCGGGAGGTTTGCTTTTTTTAGCACCAGGTAAATATATACGCAGGGCACCTGTACAAACAGCAATAAATAACCGATAGCAACATACCAGCCCAGGATCCACACGCGGATTTCCACCAGGAGAATAATAATGATCAGCGCCAGCAGCAGCGCATTACAAAAACGTTTGGCGGCCAGCACTCCCCAGACAATGGGCAGGGTGCGGCATCCGTCTTTGCTGTCGCCCATCATATCTTCCAGGTCTTTCACAATTTCCCTGACCATAGAAATGAGGAACGCAAACAGCGCATACACACCTATTATCTGGATCAGCTTTCTGCCGGTGGGCGACATGATAGCTTCAAAACTATGATAGATCTGTTTTTCATAAAATCCTACCACCACTACTGCCAGGGCAGTTAGTAACGAAATAACCACATTCCCGATCAGCACCTGTCTTTTAAAAGAAGTAGAATAAAACCAGAGTAGCAGGGAACAGATCACCTGGGTGAAGCCGAGGTAAAACTGTCCTGTTTTCCACGCTACCAGGAAACCCAGCGACACGCCGGCCAGGTTAAGCATGGTGTGCCAGGCCATTGCCCAGCGGCGGCTGATAATTTTGTCCAGCACCATTTTATCCGGCTTATTAACAATGTCTATGTTGATATCAAAATAGTCGTTGATAATATAGCCGGCAGCAGCCACCAGTACGGTAGACAGGCTCAGTAAAATAAATTGGGGAACCGGCAGTGACGGCTCTTCGCCGGAGCTGCGTAAAACCGGCTCTACTACGCAATATTGCAGTAAAAACTGGGTGAGGCCAATATATATCAGATTCGGGTACCTGATCAGTTTAAAAAATGCAGCCCAGAGCTTCATAGTTTTCTCTTTTATTATTTCGATGCTATTCCTTCATCCATTAACCAATGTCCGTTCAGTTTCAATACTTTTTCCATGACTTCCCTCACGCAGCCGTGGCCTCCGGGCAATGGGGACACGTACCTGGAAATACTTTTTATTTCAGCCGCCGCATCTGCGGGGCAGGTGGGCAAAGCCACCAGTTGCATAGGCAGATAATCCGGGATATCATCTCCCATATATAATATCTCTTCCCAGCGAAGATCATTTTCAAAAACATAATCCTGCAGCTTCTCCTGCTTATCGTGTACGCCGGTGAAGATATCTTTTATACCAAGTCCCTGTAACCTGCTCACCACACTTTCTGATTTTCCTCCGGAGATAATCACCACACGATAACCTTTTTTTACCGCCAGCTGTAAAGCATAACCATCCTTAATGTTCATCCTGCGGGACATTTCGCCACCCGGCAGCAATTGCAGGGTGCCATCGGTGAGTACACCATCCACGTCCAGCACAAAGGTGGTGATAGATTTAAATAAAGCCAATACGTTCATGGGGCCAAAAATAGCCAATTACGCATTAACAATCGCTTATTCTCTATTTATTATGGAACTGGTAAATGGCGTCAGACATCACCTGGTAAACCAGTTGCAGATAGGGATCACCGGCCAGCAATTCGCGGTGGAGGCTCATGGTGGTTTCATCCTGGCGCAGCGCCGGACCGGTTTGTACCGACTCCGGTGCAAATTTTTCCAGCCGGTCGAAAGTTTCCTTTATAATAGGTTGCAGCAAATTAAAGTCAAGCTGCTCTTTTTCACAATACGCCTTTGCCTGCGCAATCAGGTGATTGGTAAAATTATTACACAATACAGCCGTGAGGTGATATTTCAGCCGCTGTTCCGAAGTAGTAATGGTAACGCTGCCGGAAATGCTCTGGGCCAGCGATTGCAGCCGCCGCAGCACTTCGTCGTTGCTGGCTTCCAGCATCACCGGGATAGGCGGATAGCTCTTCACCTCCTTGCGGATCGATTGTAAGGGGTATACCACGCCGGTATTAGACGATATCCGGGAGATAGCTGCCAGGGGTACAGCCCCTGCTGTATGCGCCACCATACGCTTTCCTAAGCGCAGCTGGTCGTTCAGTTCCGGGATGGCAGCATCACTTACCGCGAGCAGGTACACATCTGCGTCCATATTTATATCCTGCAGATCATCTGTATAACCTGCGTGGAGCATTTCTCCCAGTTCCCTGGCGTGTTCCTTGTTCCGGCTCAGCACCTGTTTTACCTGGTGACCATGAATTTTTAAGAGGTGTCCGAAACAATGCGCAACATTGCCAGTGCCAACGATAACTACATCCATTATAATTAATTTTAAAATAACAAACCGCCGGTATCCATCTGATTCGTGGTTTCTAATATACGTGTTTTAGCGGGTCCCCGTTTTTTTCATTACATTACAACGTATTTTAACGTTTAAAAGTGGCCTTATTTTTTAATTTGAAGGTACTTTTATATTATTGCGGAATTCATTGAAGTAATTATTTTACAGAATTTTGCGTATTTAGCAGCACAATAAAGAAGCATACATGGCAAAAAATTTAGTTATAGTTGAGTCCCCGGCGAAAGCCAAGACCATAGAAAAAATATTGGGCAAAGACTTCGAAGTCAGGTCCTGCTTCGGTCACATACGTGACCTGGAGAAGGATGACATGGGGATAGACATTGAAAATAACTTCAAGCCTAAGTATGTGATCCCGGAAGATAAGGAAAAGGTGGTGAAAGAGCTGAAGAAGCTGGCGAAGGATACCGATGAGGTATGGCTGGCAACGGATGAGGACCGTGAAGGGGAGGCCATTTCCTGGCATCTGTGTGAGGTGTTGAACCTGGACCCTAAAACGACCAAACGTATTGTTTTCCATGAAATCACCAAGCCGGCTATAGAAAACGCAGTACAGCATCCACGCAAACTGGATATGGACCGTGTAAACGCACAGCAGGCCCGCCGTATCCTGGATCGCATCGTAGGTTTTGAAATCTCCCCGGTACTGTGGCGCAAAATGAGTATGCGCAACTCCCTGTCCGCCGGCCGCGTACAATCCGTGGCAGTACGACTGATCGTAGAAAGGGAAAGAGAGATCAATACCTTTACTTCAGTGAGCACCTTTAAAGTGGAAGCCTATTTCACCGGTAAGGATATAAATGGTAAAAGCATTTCTTTCAAGGCAGATGGCCCCGGCAAATTCAAAACCGCGGAAGATGCGGAGAAATTCCTGGAACAATGCGTTGGAGCTGCCTATACGGTAAAAGACATACAGGTTAAACCAGGTAAAAAATCGCCCGCAGCGCCTTTTACCACTTCCACCCTGCAACAGGAAGCCAGCCGCAAATTAGGCTACAGCGTTTCCAAAACCATGTTGCTGGCCCAGAAGCTGTATGAAAGCGGTAATATCACCTACATGCGTACTGACTCCGTAAACCTGTCGGATACCGCCATCAGTGAAATTGAAAAAGCAATTAAAACCAGTTTCGGTGACAAATACCATCAACACCGGAAATTCAAAAATAAAAATGAGTCCGCACAGGAAGCGCATGAGGCCATCCGTCCTACCTACATGGAAAACACCACGGTAGATGACAGCGATACCCGCAAACTGTACGAACTGATCTGGAAACGTACCATCGCCAGCCAGATGGCGGATGCGGAACTGGAAAAAACCACCGCAAAAATCGATATCTCTACCAACCACGAAGAGCTGAGCGCCAGCGGGGAAGTACTGAAATTCGACGGCTTCCTGAAAGTATATATGGAGAGCCACGACGATGAGGATGAAACAGAAGAAGAACAGGAAGGCTCCTTACCGCCACTGGCAGTAAAACAGTCGCTGGACCTGAAAGAAATGAAAGCCACCGAAAGGTTCTCCCGCCCGGCTCCGCGTTACACGGAAGCCAGCCTGGTAAAGAAACTGGAAGAACTGGGCATTGGCCGTCCATCTACCTACGCACCTACTATTACCACTATCCAGAAGCGTAATTATGTAGAAAAAAGAGATAAGGAAGGAATAAAAAGAGATTTCCGTATCCTGACCCTCAAGGCAGATAAGATCACTAAACAAACCGATGCAGAAAATACCGGCGCGGAAAAATCAAAATTATTCCCCACCGATCTGGGAATGATTGTAACCGACTTCCTGAACCAGTATTTTAATAATGTAATGGACTACGGCTTTACCGCCAAAATTGAAGGGGAATTTGATGAAATTGCCAGCGGTAAGAAGGTGTGGAACACGATGATCAGCGAATTTTATTCTCCTTTCCACAAAGATGTGGAAAACACCCTGGAAAATGCAGAACGTGTAAAAGGAGAACGCCCGCTGGGTACCGATGCCGCCAGCGGTAAGCCAATTGTAGCCCGTATGGGCCGCTATGGCCCGATGATCCAGATAGGCAGTGTGGAAGATGAGGAAAAGCCACGCTTTGCCAAATTAAAGTCCACACAAAGTATCGAAACCATCACGATGGATGAAGCGATGGAATTGTTTAAATTGCCTCGTAATCTGGGGCAGTTTGAGGACTCTGACGTAATTGTAAACATTGGCCGTTTTGGTCCTTATGCACAGCACGATAAGAAGTTCTATTCCCTGAAAAAGGAAATGGACCCTTACACCGTGGAACTGGATGAAGTAGCGCCGCTGATTGCGGAGAAACGCACTGCCAAAGACGAACGGACCATTAAGATATTTGAAAAAGAGAAAATTCAGATCCTGAAGGGCCCATATGGTCCTTATATTAAGCAAGGCCTGAAGAACTATAAGATACCAAAGGAGAAAATAGATAACGCAGCTGATTTAACAGTGGAAGATGCCAAAGCGATCATTGAAGACGTTAAAGCCAATCCACCGAAGAAAAAGGCGCCTCCCAGAAAGAAGAAAGCTGAATAACACTGTGGTAAGAATATGCTGAAAAATGGGGCAATGATAATAACTGCAGTGTGAAGGGTATGCTTATTATTTAATTTGCCGACAGGATCACATTATTTAATGATTACCACATGATCATAATAATGGTATGAACGAAAACAGAGAAATAAACGCTTTGTTCCACCTGTTGGATGATCCGGATCTGGAGGTATTTGATACGGTTGCCAGTAAAATATTACTGTACGGTAAAGATATCATTCCGAACCTGGAGAATTTGTGGGAGAATACAATTGACGAGGCTATTCAGGAAAGGATAGAACTGCTCATTCACCGGGTACATTACCAGGATTTGCAGGCGGCGTTACGTGTATGGGGACTTTCAGAAACACAGGACCTGATGCAGGGCGCCATACTGGCCGCCCGGTACCAGTTTCCCGATCTCATGGATGCACAGATCATCGCGGAAATAGACCGGATCAAACGTAATATCTGGCTGGAACTCAATAATTATCTTACACCACTGGAACAGATCAATGTGCTCAACAGCATGATCTATAACTACTTTGGCCTCAAAGGAGAAGAAGTTTCCTACCAGCGTAAAAATCAATTTTTTATTAACCAGGTGATAGAATCCAAAAAAGGTAACCCTGTTACCAATGGGATCATCTATCAGAGCCTGTGCGCCATGCTGGATTTACCAGTGTATGCGGTGAATATCCCCCGGCAGTTTATCCTGGCGTATTTCGACAGCTACATTGATTTTTCCACCCCGGTAGAACCTGACGACCACCGGATCCTCTTCTTTATAGATCCCATACAGGGCCAGATCTACACCCAGCAGGATGTGGATACCTATCTGAAAAGAGTATCCGTACCACCGGTGCCTTCTTACTTCAAACCACAATCCAACAAACGCATTGTGCAGTTCTTACTGGAAGAATTATCCAAATGCTTCCGGGACGACAAAGACGCTTACAAACAGGATGAGCTGATCAACCTGGCAAGCATACTCGAAGATTAATCCTGTTACCGGTATACATCACTAAAAAGCCCACCGCATAAGCGATGGGCTTTTTAATTTCTTGCAAGAAAAGATATTATTGTTATAATAATCTCTTACTTAGCTGGAGTTGCAGCAGCAGCAGAATCAACTGGAGCAGTTACAGCAGCAGAATCAACGTGAGCAGCAGAATCAACTGGAGCAGTTGCTACTGGAGCAGCGTTCATAGTGTCTACTGGTGCAGTTGCAACAGAATCAGTAGCAGGAGTGCTACCACCGTTACAAGCAACGAAGAACATGCCAGCGGCAACAGCGAATACGAATAATTTTTTCATTTTTTAGGTTGTTTTATTTTTAAAACCGCCGCAAAGGTATGCAAAAATTATAAAATACAAAATCTGCACTCCTTTTTTCCGGTAAGTATTTATTTTTTTCTGAAGAAGATTTTCAAAGGCACACCCGTGAAATTAAATTTCGTACGGATCTGGTTCTCCAGGTAGTTACGGTATGGTGTTTTCACATCATCCGGGAGGTTACAGAAAAAGGCAAATGCCGGTGTATGCGTAGGAATCTGCGTTACGTACTTGATACGGATAGGAATACCCCTTACCACCGGTGGATGATATGCTTCAATCGCTTTCAGCAACACATCATTCAGTACGGAAGTCTGGATCCGGCGTTTACGGTTTTCGTATACGTCGAGCGCTGTTTCAATAGCCTTGAAAATACGCTGCTTTTCAGTTACGGAAGTGAAGATGATGGGCACATCAGAGAATGGCGCCAGTCGCTCTTTCAGCGTTTTTTCATAATCCCTCGCGGTGTTGGTACCTTTTTCCACAAGGTCCCATTTGTTCACCAATACCACTACGCCTTTACCTTTACGGGCAGCGAGACTGAAAATGCTGAGATCCTGTGCAGTGATACCTTTTTCAGCATCCAGCAACAGCATTACCACATCAGATTCATCTACCGCCTTGATGGCGCGGATCACGGAATAAAATTCCAGGTCTTCATGCACCTTTGTTTTACGACGGATACCTGCGGTATCAATCAGCATGAAATCTTTCTGGAACATATTATAGCGGGTGTGAATGGTATCGCGGGTAGTACCTGCAATATCGGAAACGATATTACGCTCTACGCCTACCAATGCATTCAGCAGGGATGATTTCCCTACGTTAGGCTGACCAATGATCGCTATTTTAGGAATATCTGTATCCAGTCTTGCGTCTTCCATCTCCGGGGTAATAAAGCTTACCACGTCGTCGAGCAATTCGCCGGTACCGCTACCGGTCATGGAAGAAAGGAAGTGGATATGATCGAAGCCCATACTGTAAAATTCTGTGGCTTCCAGCTGACGCTGACTGTTATCTACTTTATTTACTACCAGGAAAACCGGTTTGGAAGTACGACGCAGGATATTTGCCACGTCTGCATCCAGGTCGGTAATACCGGTGGTTACATCACACATGAAGATGATTACATTGGCCTCTTCCATTGCCACTTTTGCCTGCTTGCGAATCTCCCGCTCAAATACATCATCACTGTTGGTTACAAATCCGCCAGTATCGATTACGTTGAAGGTTTTGCCGTTCCAGTCGGCAATACCGTATTGACGATCGCGGGTTACACCGCTCTGGTCATCCACGATGGCCTTCCGTTGTTCCAGTAAACGATTGAACAACGTTGACTTGCCTACGTTGGGGCGACCCACTATAGCTACTGTAAATCCTGCCATTTTTTATTATATTTTGTCGTACTAACCTGGATAATACATCCAGGAATTTTTCAATGATTAATATCCGTATTCCTTCAGGAAAGTGTCGTTGTCGCGCCATTTGCCGCGTACCTTCACAAACAGTTCCAGGAATACTTTCCGCTCAATAAATTTCTCTATCTCCTGCCGGGCTAATGTTCCCAGCTCGCGGATGGATTTGCCCTTTTCACCGAGGATAATTCCTTTCTGGGTGTCGCGGGTTACGATGATTTCAGCAGTGATCTTCGTCAGTGTTTCCTTCTCCTGGAATTGTGTAACAATTACCGTGGTGTGATAAGGAATCTCTTCTTCAAACAGCTGGAATACTTTTTCACGGATCATTTCTGCCACTAAAAAGCGTGTAGACTTATCCGTTAGTGTATCATCCGGGTAGAACGGGTTGCCATCAGGCAGCAGCTTTATTATTTCAGCCAGCAGCTCCTTAATACCTTTCTTCTGCATGGCAGACACGGGTACTACCGCTGCTGCTTTGCCCCAGGCTTTGGCGCGTTCTACTAAAACTTCCATATCCTCCTTGAGGATATTATCCATTTTATTAAGGATGAGAACAATCGGTACTTTCAGTTTCAGTGAATCAAACAATTCCAGGTTTTCTTCCATAGAATCTTTCGAATCCATGATCAGCAAAGCCACATCTGCATCTTCGAGGGCCGATTTAACCGCACCCATCATTTTCTCGTGCAGCTTGTATTTGGGATCAATGATACCCGGCGTGTCAGAAAAAACGATCTGATACGCAGGATCCGTTAATACGCCTGTAATACGGTGCCGCGTGGTTTGCACTTTGGGGGAAATAATAGCCAGCTTCTCGCCGATAATGGCGTTCAGCAACGTGCTTTTTCCCGCATTGGGCTTACCAAAAATATTTACAAAACCTGCCTTATGCATGATGACATTTAAAACCTGGTGATGTTGCTTTCACAACTCAAACTTACCGAAATAAAAAAAGCCGAATTTCTTCGGCTCTTAATCTTTTTTATGGACTCCTCAGTCCTATTTTGTAGCGAGGAGCGGATTCGAACCACTGACCTTCGGGTTATGAGCCCGACGAGCTACCTCTGCTCTACCTCGCAATGAGGGTGCAAAGATACAAATATTTCAATCCACTCCAAATCTTTTTTAAAAGAAACACAAAAAGCCAACCGTAACTGGTTGGCTTTCATATTGGAATGCTTCATACATTGTTAGAATGGAAGATCGTCAGCGGGCTGCTCCTGAACGGGCTCTGCCTCGGGTACGGTCATTTCAGCAACCGGTGTCTTCCGCTTTTCCTCATCCTTACGGCTGAGTAACTGCAGCGAAAACACCCGGAGCCTGATGGCCCCGCATAACGCACCGGTAGCAGTACTCACATAAGCCTCCAGTTTTGGAGCGCCTTCTACGTACACCATTACACCCTGCGTTAAATAAGGAGCTACATTGGCCTTGTCCCAGAGCGAGCAATCCACCCAGGTGGTTCTTTCTTCCAGTATGCCCTGCGCGTTTTTAAAACGCTCATTTACCGCTACCGGAAAATTGAAAACAGTGGCGCCGTTGACTTCTTTTTTCACTACATCGCGGCCAAGATGCCCGATAAACTGAAGTTTCATCATCAGAAATAAAGATTTAAATGATTAAAAATTTATAAAAGATGACTGAGAGAAGTATCTCTGAAAATTACGCCTTTTTCCTTCTCCCAAAAAATAATTTCTGATTTATTATAGATACAAGTATACCTTTGCATTAACACAACACATGGGGTGCCTTACTTTCAGGCTGAGATCACACCCAATGAACCTGGACCAGGTAATGCTGGTTAGGAATGAACTAACAGAAAACAGACATACTTAAAATGAAACAGCTAATGTTATTAGTGCTGCTATCTATAGCAGGCGCTTTACATGCACAATCCCTGGTTACCGGTACCGTTACCAGTAAAGCCAGCGGCCAGCCACTGGAGGGTGTTACCATCTCCGTCAACCAAACCGGCGCTGTTACCGACAGCAGAGGCCACTACAGTATTCATCTTCCTAAAAAAGGAAACTATCCCTTAACCGCCAGCTACATCGGCTTCAAAACATTTACTACTACCATCACGGCGAATAATACCACGCAACTGACGGACATCGCACTGGAAACAACCGCACTGTTTGTAAAGCCGGTGGAGATCAGCAGCTTACGCGCCGGTAAAAATTCGCCTTTCGTAAACACCACTTTAACAGCGGCGGATATTAAAAAACAAAACCTCGGCCAGGATCTGCCCATACTGCTGGATCAGCAGCCCGGCGTGGTAACCAACTCAGACGCGGGTACCGGTATCGGCTACACCGGCATGCGTGTACGCGGGTCCGATATCACCCGTATCAACGTTACGGTAAATGGTATCCCGGTAAACGATGCAGAATCGCAGGGAACATTTTTTGTAAACATGCCCGACTTTGCCTCTTCCGTTAGCAGCGTTCAGCTGCAACGCGGCGTAGGTACCTCTACCAACGGCGCCGCCGCTTTTGGCGCCACGCTGAACCTCAGCACCAACGAATTCAATGAAAAAGCATACGGCGAAATCAGCAACAGCTACGGTTCTTTCAATAGCTGGAAACACACGGTGAAAGCAGGTTCCGGCCTCATCAACGATCACTTCACCATTGATGCACGCCTCTCCAAAATATCATCAGACGGGTATATCGACCGCGCCACTTCCGATCTGCGTTCTTTCTATACTTCCGCCGCCTATGTTTCTGCCAAAACAGCCATCAGGCTCAATGTCTTCTCCGGAAAAGAAAAAACATACCAGGCATGGAATGGCGTACCACAGGCACTCCTGGAAACAGACCGCACCTACAATTCTGCCGGTACCGATAAACCAGGCACTCCCTACGATAATGAAACGGATAACTATCAACAGGATCATTACCAGCTATTCCTGAACCAGGAAATAAATTCACATCTCAACTTTAACGTAGCCTTCCACCTTACCCGCGGACGCGGCTACTACGAACAATATAAAGCGCAGCAAGCCTTCTCGGAATACGGATTGACAGGACCAGTGATCAACGGCAAACAGGTAGATACCACCGACCTTGTCCGGCAGCTGTGGCTGGATAACTACTTCTATGGTTCCGTATTTTCCGTAAACCGCACCGGCAACAAATTCAACTGGAGCCTGGGCGGCGGCTGGAACCGCTATACCGGCGATCATTATGGCAAAATCATCTGGGCGCAAACAGGCATCGGTAAAGACCATGAATATTATAAATATCCCGCCGCCAAAAACGATTTCAATGTTTACTGGAAAGGAGAATATAAACTCACATCTGCACTGAGCATTTTTGCAGATATGCAGTACCGCAACATCATCTACAACATGGATGGCTTTGAAGCTGCACCTACATACATGGCACACGTGAATTATAATTTCTTTAATCCGAAAGCAGGGATCTCGTACAACATTAACCCTACCAACCGTGTATTCGCTTCGGTGGCTATTGCGCACAAAGAGCCTAACCGTGTTGATTTTGAAAACAACTTCGGCGCAGCAACCCCCAAACCGGAAGTACTCCGCGATGTGGAAGCCGGCTATTCATGGAACAACAACATCGCTGCTATCCAGGCGAACGTTTATTACATGAACTATAAAAACCAGCTGGTGCAAACAGGTATGCTCAACGATGTTGGCGCATACATCCGCACCAACATTCCCAAAAGCTACCGCATGGGTATTGAAGTAAATGGAAATGTAAAACTGGGCAGCCTCATGAGCGTAGCCGCCAATGCAGCCTTGAGCCAGAACAAAGTACTGGACTATCATGCCATTACTTACGATGCCGGCTATACGCCGCATACACAGGTGTTCAACAAAACAGATATCTCGTTCTCTCCTTCTTTCGTAGGTGGGTTAACGTTAACCGTGAAACCGGTGAAGAATCTCAACATCGATGTACTGGGTAAATATGTAAGCCGCCAGTATATGGATAACACCTCTAATGTAGCTGGCAGCCTGGATGCCTACTTTGTAAACAACCTGCGTATCAACTACGTAGTGCCGCAACCGTTATTCCGTGAACTAGGACTGCAATTCATGCTGAACAATATTTTCAACGTGAAGTATGAACCCAACGGAAGTACCTACAGCAGCTACGATCAGGCCAGCAACCGCGTGGTGTACGACAATTATTATTACCCGATGGCAGGGATTAATTTCTTTGCCGGAGTGACTATAGGATTCTAAAAGATACAGGCATAAAAAAAGCGAGGTAATCACCTCGCTTTTTTTATGCCTGTATCTTATCAACTATTTAGTAATTTCTCTATCGCTTTATCTACCGATTCAAAAGGGAAACCTTTTATCACCGCATCCATTTGCGCGGCAATCTGTTGCGTTCCTAAATTGCCGATGCTGCCTGCATGGGTATGCTTCACGGCTTTATCAGGAGAGAAGGTACCGTTTTCAATGTCCATGCCTACTTTCTTATAGGCTTCACGGAACGGCGTACCCTGTAACACCAGGTTGTTTACCACTTCTACACTGAACAGGTATTGGTACTTATCATCATCCAGAATGTTTTCCTTTATGCGTACATTTTCCAGCATCAGGCGGCTCATGCGGATACAGTCTTTCAGCGTTTGGAAAGCAGGGAATAAATTTTCTTTCAGCAGCTGCAAATCGCGGTGGTAGCCGGAAGGCAGGTTGGTGGTCATCATGGCAATTTCATTGGGCAATGCCTGGAGTTTGTTGCCATGAGAGCGGATCAGTTCCCATACATCCGGGTTCTTTTTATGCGGCATAATGCTGGAGCCGGTGGTGAGTTCATCCGGAAAGCTGATAAAGCCGAAGTTCTGGTTCATGAACAAACATGCATCCATTGCCATTTTAGCAATGGTAGCTGCGATGCCGGCCAGTGCAAAAGCTACTATTTTTTCCGTTTTACCGCGTCCCATCTGTGCGTATACTACGTTGTAGTTGAGCGCATCAAAACCCAGCAAAGCGGTGGTAAGCTCACGGTCAAGGGGGAACGAAGATCCGTAACCGGCTGCGGAGCCGAGCGGGTTTTTGTTCACTACTTTATAAGCGCCCTGTAACATGGTGAGGTCGTCTACGAGGCTTTCGGCATAAGCGCCAAACCATAGTCCGAAGGAAGAAGGCATGGCAATTTGCAGGTGGGTGTAACCCGGTATCAGGTGTGCTTTGTATGCTTCACTTTTTTGCTGTAACAGGTGGAACAACGCAAGCACTTCCTCGGTCATGGTTTGCAGTTCATGACGCAGGAATAGCTTCAGATCCACCAAAACCTGGTCGTTGCGGGAACGGCCACTATGGATCTTCTTGCCTACTTCGCCCAAACGGCGGGTCAGCAACAGTTCTACCTGCGAGTGGATATCTTCCACTCCTTCTTCCAGTTTAAAATCACCGGATTGAATTTCCTGGTAGATATTTTTGAGTTCCTGTTTTAATATCGTGAGTTCTTCTGCTTCCAGCAATCCTATACTTTGCAGCATGGTGATATGTGCCATAGAACCCAGCACATCAAACGGCGCCAGGAAGGCGTCCATTTCACGGTCTTTTCCTACGGTGAATGTTTCCACCGCTGCTAAGGAGGCTTTATCTTTTTGCCACAATTTCATAATACTATAGTTTTTCCACGCGGTGTTAAAGCGTGAAATTAAAAATCATATTTACCAAAGATACACTACTGGATCATTTCCAGTAACTGGATATAGCTCTGGATACCATCTTTGATTTCATGCAGGTGAATATATTCATCTGCGGTATGTGAGCGGGCAGAATCGCCGGGACCCATTTTCACAGAGGTGGCCGGGATCAGCGCCTGGTCGGACGTGGTAGGCGATCCGTAGCAGGTTTTACCCACACTTATGCCTGCCTGTACAAACGGATGTTCCATAGGAATAAAGGAAGGCCGCATTCTCATGGACCGTGGCTTTACTTCGCAGGATACATTGGCCCGGATCATTTCCAGCAGTTCTTCCAGTGTATATTGATCGGTAGCCCGTACATCCACTACAAAGGTGCAGTCGGCCGGTACTACGTTATGCGCTTTATTGGAGGTATTGATCACGGTGACGCTCATCTTCACGGGGCCTAGTGTTTCCGATACTTTCGGGAAACGGAAATCTTTGAACCAGTTCAAATCAGGCAATGCTTTATACAACGCATTTTCTCCTTCTTCCCTGGCGGCGTGCCCTGCTTTGCCGTAGCTGGTGCAATCCAGTACCATCAGTCCTTTTTCGGCGATGGCCAGTTGTGTTAAAGTGGGTTCTCCCACAATAGCAAACTCAATAGCGGGCAGTTTCGGCAGGATACTTTCTATCCCGTTGGCGCCACTGATCTCCTCTTCTGCGGTGGCTGTGAGGATGATATTGTAGCTCAGGTCACTGCGATGATAAAAATGCAGGAACGTCGCAATCAGGCTAACCAGGCAACCGCCGGCATCATTGCTACCGAGGCCGTAGAGCTTTCCGTCTTCCACATCCGGACTAAAAGGATCGCGGGTATATTGTGGATTGGGTTTTACGGTATCATGATGGGAGTTCAGGAGTATATTACGTTTGGAGGGATCGTAATGTTTATTGAGGGCCCAGATATTATTGAGATGCCGCTCATGCGGAATATCCATTGCCGTCAGGAACTCACTGATCAGTTGCGCGGTGCCGTCTTCTTCGCGGCTTAATGAAGGGGTGGCGATCATCTGTTTGAGCAGGGCCACCGCCACATCATATAGTTTTTCGTTCCACATAGGTTAGCATATTAGAGTGCCTGCCACTTTCGGGGTTGTATTGCTCAGAACATCGTCTGCATGCCCTATCAGCACTTCTTTTACACCATTGTCAATTGCCCCGAAAGCATTTTGCAGTTTAGGCAATATCCCGTCTGTCAGTATTTTTTCTTCCAGCAGTTGCTGGTAAATTTCTTTGTTGATGAGATTAATAACGGATTCATCATCTGCAGGATCACGCAACACCCCTTTCTTTTCAAAGCAGTAAATCAGCCGTACGCTGTAATGTTGCGATAACGCAATAGCCAGCGAAGAGGCAATGGTATCTGCATTGGTATTCAGGATCTGGCCATTACCATCATGCGTAAGCGGGGCAAACACCGGCGTAATACCGGTATCCAGCAATGCTTTCAGCGGACCGGTATGCAGGATCTCCGTACGTATATCTCCTACAAAACCATAGTCGATTTCCTTTACCGGTCTTTTTACCGCAGGAATGATGTTAGCGTCTGCACCGGTTAAACCGATGGCATTACAGCCATTGGCCTGTAATTTGGCTACCAGCTGTTTGTTTACCAAACCACCGTATACCATTGTTACCACGTCGATAGTGTCTGCATCGGTGATCCGTCTGCCGTCTACGTATTTCGATTCAATACCCAGCTTATCACCGATACGGGTAGCAATTTTGCCGCCGCCGTGTATCAGGATCTTTTTACCGGGAATTGCTGCAAACTTCTCCAGGAAGGTTTGCAGCAATTCCGGGTTATCGATTACGTTTCCGCCTACTTTGATAATAAATAAGTCGATCATAATTATCCTTTCAGTATTTCACTCAACACTGCCTGGGCTGCCCATACCCGGTTACCGGCTTCCCGGATAACGATGGATTGCGGACCGTCCAGTACTTCATCTGCAATCACTACATTCCTTCTTACCGGCAGGCAGTGCATTACTTTGGCAGCATTGGTGAGTTTGAGTTTTTCGTTGGTAAACATCCAGGAAGGATCTGTACAGGTAATTTTGCCATAGTCTTTGTAGGAAGACCAGTTTTTCACATATACAAAATCCGCGTCCTGCAAGGCTTTATCCTGATCGTATTCAATCTGTGCATTACCGGAAAATTTCTCATCCAGTTCGTAGCCTTCCGGATGGGTGATCACAAAATCTGCTTCGCCCCATGCGTTCATCCATTGTGCAAAGGAGTTGGGAACAGCCTGTGGCAGCGCTTTTACGTGAGGCGCCCAGGTCATTACCACTTTAGGTTTACGGGCTTGCTGCCAGTTTTCCTTGATGGTAATTACATCTGTTAAACTCTGTAAAGGGTGCAGCGTAGCGCTTTCGAGGCTTACTACCGGCACACCGGCATACTTAATGAACTGGTTAATATATTTCTCTGTATAATCTTCTTCTTTATTTTTCAACCCCGGAAAAGTACGGATGGCCAGTATATCGAAGTACTGTCCCATTACTGCCGCCGCTTCTTTCACGTGTTCGGTGGTGTTTCCATTCATCACCACGCCATCATTCATTTCCAGCGCCCATCCTTCCTTATCGATGTTAAATACGATCGGTTCCATACCCAGGTTCTTTGCAGCGATCTGTGTACTTAAACGTGTTCGCAAACTGGGATTCAGGAATATCATTCCCACTGTTTTGTTCTTACCTAATTCCTTATCCCTGAAAGGATCTTTCTTGTAGTTCAGCGCAATGTCCACTAACCGCGGGACACTGGGAACATCTGCTGTAGAAATAAATTGTTTCATTTCGCTTATAGGCTTTAAACAGGCAGTGGAAAGATGTTAAAGGCACACTGCCTGCCGTACATGGTTGTTTACTTATTTATTTAATGCTTTTCCGAATGCTTCCAGGAACTGATCTGCGTGGGCCTGTGTAAGCGCCAGGGAAGGAAGCAAACGGATCACGTTTGGTTTTGCTTCACCGGTGAAGATCTTATGGGTATGCAGCAGTTCTTTTCTCACGTGTGATAATTCTTCCGGGAGATCTATACCGATCATCAAACCACGGCCTCTTACTTCTTTCACCTTATCAAATGTGCGCAGCTGTTCCATAAGATAGTTACCTACCGTAGCTGCGTTGTCCATCAGTTTTTCCGCCTGTACGGTTTCCAGTACTGCCAGGGCTGCTGCGCAGGCGAGGTGATTACCACCAAAGGTAGTGCCCAGCATACCATACACCGCATGGAATTTAGGTGCAATGATGATGGCGCCGATCGGGAAACCATTTCCCATTCCTTTCGCCATGCTGTAGATATCCGCGTTTACACCCGCAAAATCGTGCGAGTAGAATTTACCGCTGCGGCCATATCCACACTGTACGGAGTCTGCAATGAACACGGCGTTGTGCGCGTCACACAGGCTCCTGATCTTCCGCAGGAAAGATTCGCTGGCTACGTTGATACCACCTACACCCTGGATACCTTCAATGATCACAGAAGATACTTCATACTGCTGGAAAGCCTGTTCCAGTGCAGCTTCATCTTCCCAGGGTAAAAATACCACGTTATCTGTTTCATTTACCGGCGCTACAATCTTCGGATTGTCGGTAGCCGCTACTGCCAGGGAAGTTCTGCCGTGAAATGCTTTCTTAAAGGCAATGACTTTCTTTTTACCGTTGTAAAAAGAGGCCAGCTTCAGTGCATTTTCATTGGCTTCCGCACCGGAGTTGCACAGGAACAGCTGATAGTCTTCCTTACCGGAAACCTTGCCCAGCAAGGCCGCCAGCTCTTCCTGTAAAGGCATCTTTACAGAATTGGAATAAAAGCCTACTTTATGCAACTGGTCTGTAAGGCGCTTTACATAATGTGGATGCGTGTGACCAATAGAGATCACTGCATGCCCGCCATACAGGTCCAGGTATTGTGTGCCCTTGTTGTCCCAAACGTGGGAGTCCTGGGCTTTTTCTATAATGATATCGTTAACGGGATATACGTCGAACAGTTTCATGTTGGCAATAAATTGAAAATGATAAAAACACTTAGAACACGATGGACTTCAGTTTCAGTCCTGCCGTTTCATCCAGTCCGCACATCAGGTTCATGTTTTGCACTGCCTGACCGGAAGCGCCTTTCAGCAGGTTGTCTTCAATGGAATGGATCACCAGTTTGTTACCGGTTTTTTCCAGTTGAATCAAACACTTGTTGGTGTTCACTACCTGCTTCAGATCGATCTGTTTATCGCTTACATGTGTAAACGGATGACCGGCGTAAAAGTCTTTATACAGCTTCACAGCGTCTTCCAGCGATAAGTCGGTTTGCAGGTACGAGGTTACCCAGATTCCTCTTGGATAATCGCCGCGTACGGGAACAAAATTCACCTCACCATTGAAGCCTGGCTGCAACAGCTGCAGGCTTCGTCGTATTTCTTTCAGGTGTTGATGATTCAGCACTTTATAGGTGGAAATATTATTGGCCCTCCAGGTAAAATGCGAGGTAGCCTGTAAGCTTTGTCCCGCCCCGGTGGAACCGGTGATACCGGTGGTATGTACTTCTGTGAGCAGCCCCGCCTTTGCCAGTGGTAACAGGCCCAGCTGGATACCGGTAGCAAAGCAGCCGGGATTGGCAATGTTCTGCGCAGTTTTTATCAGGTCGCGTTGCATTTCCGGTAAACCGTATACAAAAGCGCGGTCCTTTACGGTTTCGCCTAAACGAAAATCCTGGCTCAGGTCAATCACTTTTACATGGGCAGCTACCTCATTTGCTTCGAGGAACTTTTTAGATTCGCCGTGGCCCAGGCAAAGAAACATCACATCAATATCGTTGCTCAGATCGCCGGTGAACAGTTGTTCTGTTTCTCCTAACAGATCTGCGTGTACTGCGTACAAAGGATTGCCAGCATTACTACGGCTATGTACAAACGAAATAGTAACATCCGGGTGATTCAGTAAAAGCCGGATCATTTCACCGCCTGTATAACCTGCCCCGCCTACAATTCCTGCTCTTATCTTTTTATCATTTGCCATTGCCTGCTGATTTAGATAGAATTTTTAACCTGGTGCCAGATCATTGTCTGGTTACCAAAAATTTTGCTGAATCCTCTTACGTCATCTCCGCTCCAGCCGGTGTTCATTTCACCGTATTTACCAAACTTGCTGCTCATCAGGTCGTAAGGGGAGTTGATACCGGTAACCTGGAAACGGTAAGGCATAAGGGTAACAAATACTTCGCCGGAAACATTTTCCTGGGTGTTTTGCAGGAAGGCTTCGATGTCGCGCATAACCGGGTCCATGATCTGGCCTTCATGCATGTAGTTACCATAAAACTGGGCCAGTTGATCTTTCCAGCTCAGCTGCCATTTTGTTAACACATGTTTTTCCAGTGCGTGGTGCGCTTTGATGATCACCATCGGCGCAGCGGCTTCAAATCCTACACGTCCTTTGATACCGATGATGGTATCGCCTACGTGGATATCGCGGCCAATGGCAAAAGGACCGGCGATGGTTTGTAAATATTGAATAGCTTCAGATGGATGACCAAAAGTTTTGTCGTTCACACCAGTAAGCTCACCTTTTTCAAAAGTTAATTTCACCTGCTCTTCTCCCTGCTTTGTGAGCTGGGTAGGCCATGCCGCTTCAGGCAGCATACCGTTGGAGGTGAGTGTTTCTTTTCCGCCAACAGAAGTTCCCCACATACCTTTGTTGATAGAGTACATGGCTTTTTCAAAGTTCACTTCTACTCCTTTGGATCTGAGGTAGGAGATCTCTTCTTCGCGGCTCAGTTTCAGATCACGGATCGGGGTAATGATTTCCACGCCGGGGATCATGATATGGAACACCATATCAAAACGCACCTGGTCGTTACCGGCGCCGGTGCTGCCGTGCGCTACTGCGTCGGCTCCTACTTCCTTCACATATTCCGCGATGGCCAGTGCCTGGCTCATGCGCTCTGCACTTACGCTCAGTGGGTAGGTATTATTTTTCAGTACATTACCGAAGATGAGGTATTTGATCACACCATCATAATAAGAACGTATTGCATTAACAGTTTTATGACTTTTAACGCCCAGGCTGTAAGCGCGCTTTTCTATTTCCTGCAGTTCTTCTTCAGAAAAACCGCCAGTGTTTACAATCACTGAATGCACTTCATATCCTTTTTCTTCGGTCAGATATTTAACGCAATAGGAAGTATCAAGTCCTCCGCTAAATCCCAGTACTACTTTTTTCATTATGACATCTTTTTTTATAAATCCAGATAACAATATTGATGATCCTGTAGTCAGAACAGGAAAAATTTCTTTTTAGATCCGGTGGCGCCACCTTCTTTTTTGCTTTTCAGCAAAACAAATCTTTTAAAACGTAACCATCGCTCGTAGAGCTTTATGTTTCCTTTAAATCTGCGGCGGCGTCTGGCGTGGTGCATGTGACCGCTGGCGCTCACGGATAATTGTGGCTGCGGTTGTGGTTCAGGAACCGGCGCTTTGTCGGCCATTGCTTTTTCTTCTGCTTCCTTCAGTTTTTCCAGCGGGTTGTACAGCATGGCCGTGCACAGGCAGTTCTTCCTTTCTTTAGCAGTGAGGATATCAAAGTTCACGCAGCTTCTGCAGCCTTTCCAGAACTCTTCATCATCGGTGAGTTCAGAATAGGTTACCGGCTCGTATCCGAGTTCGGAGTTGATTTTCATTACTGCGAGGCCGGTGGTTAAACCGAAGATCTTGGCATCCGGGTATTTCTCTCTCGACAGTTCGAATATTCTCTTTTTGATCGATTTAGCCACACCGTGGCCTCTGAAGGCGGGATTAACGATCAGACCCGAATTCGCCACAAATTTCTCATGACCCCAGGCTTCAATATAGCAGAAGCCTACCCATTCGCCCTTATCGGTAACAGCAATTACCGCTTTGCCTTCGTTCATTTTCAGCTCTACATAGTCAGGGGAACGCTTCGCAATGCCGGTTCCTCTTGCTTTTGCAGATGATTCCATCTCGTCTGTGATGGTATTTGAATAGTGAATATCGTCAGGAGTGGCTACCCTAACGATGATATGTTGATTTTCCAACTTTTTAAATTGAAATCGTGAATCAATAAACTAACTTGAAATTCCATTGCTGGAAAGGTTCACCGGAGGATTGGGGAATCACGGTGCGATAGCGGCCATATTCAGACAAGCGCTATCAAATTCTAGGTCGTCGGGAAAGAAATCTAAAGACATTGAACCCAACAGAATATACCCCCTCGGTTAAAGCGGGATGATATGCAGAAATGTTGGTATGAGTTGCGGTTTTTTCCAACTTCAGTTCAGCGTTAAATTGTTATAAATATTGTCTTTAGTTTAGATTATCGGCAAAGTTATAACAATATCCTTTTAAATAGTCGAATTTTTTTTGAGTTGAGAAGAATTTTAACAAACGCGGATGTTGTCTTTCCCGGGATTACACTGATTGAGCTGATTTGGTTAATTATATATTGTGATTTTTATGCTGATAATTAGCCAATTATGCTGATTTTAAAGAAAATTGGGGAGATAAAAATGGAACATCCATTTCTATCTCCCCAAATCATTTAAAATCCAAAAAGTAAAATCAAAGTAATCAGTATAATCAGCCGAATCCTGAGAAAGACAAACTTCGCTCTCAGCGGGTAATCACGCCTAACTCGGCAATGGCCGCCTGCGGCTGCTTTTCATCTGCCGGCGAAGTAGCCACAAAGCGGATGTAGCGGGCGCTGGTCTTTTTGAAAGCCACCGTTTGCTGCACCGGGTTGTTTTTGATATTGGCAAACTGACCGCTGGCTACCGGGCTGCCCCAGTTTTTACCGTCGGTGCTGGTGTAAAACTCGTAGCCGTAAATGATGCCTTCGCCAACCGGAGGAGTGTACGTAAATCCTTTCAGGGAAAGGGTTTCGCCCAGATCCACCTGCAACTCATGCGGATATCCTTTATTGCCTGCCACATAAACAGTAGTATTGCTGCCATCTATGGCTTTAGCAGGGTCATTGTCTTTGGCCGCAGCCTCCGGGGAAATTACTTTCCATTTGGCAGCAGCGATATCAAAGGTGGTGGTAACTGTTTCGCTGGCAGTTTTGCCGTTATCCAGGAACGCTTTGGCGCGTACTACGCCGCCCCGGGGCAGGTTGATAACAGTAGTTTCTGCAGATATATACTTCGGCGACTTCACAGTAGGTTCGCTGCCATCCAGGGTGTAGTGAATATCAGGATCGCCGGATTCGCTGTGGATCCATACTTTTCCGTCGGCGGTACGGCCAATCTGCGGCAAAGTAAGTAACCCCGGCGCTTTATACAGCTGCACTTCACTGATCACCGGCGCCGCCTTTGCATCCAGGATATTGATACGCACCTGTGTGGTGGTGTAATCCTTCAAACGCAAAATACGCTTGTGACCAATGGTGGTTTCGCTGGCAATCTGCTTCCAGGCGCCCTGTTCCAGCACTTCTACATTGAAGGCTTTCACACGCTGACCCAGCGCAATGTATTCCTGCAGCACCAGCCTGTTAAAGGTAACCGGCTGTTTATAGGTAAGCGTGATGGTAGTAGTGGTGGCATCGTCGGTAGTGGCCCAGTAAGTGGTGTTGGTGCCATCATTCAGGTTAGACACCTTTACAGCTTTATTGTTGCTGCGGGTGTTGGTGGCAGTTACTACTGCACGTTTTGCCAGGTTGTTTTTGAAAGACGCATCCAGCACACGGCGCAGCTCCATCAGGCGGGTAGAGTCGTTCGGATGGATAAGACCATCCCGGTCTACCGGCACATTGAGGATCAGGTTACCGTTGCGGCCCACGGAGCCGTAGTAAATATCGAGCAACGAGGACACAGATTTTACCTTATCGTTTGTTTCGGGGCTGTAAAACCATCCTGGCCGGATAGATACGTCGCATTCTGCGGGGATCCATTGTTCGCCATCCTCATTACCTTCATTGAGTGACTTGGTAGCCGGACCATTTGCGCCCGGTGCAAAGCCTTTTACATTCAGTGTACTCCAGTTGGTAGTGCCGGCAATACCGTTCTCATTACCCACCCAGCGGCAGCCCGGTCCCACATCACTAAAGATCACGGCATTGGGCTGATTTTTATAGACTACGCTGTGGAACAGGTTCCAGTCGTACGGCTGCTTGATATTACCGCCATTGGCGCCATCGAACCACTGTTCAAATACGGGACCGTAGCTGGAAAGCACTTCATTAAGTGTATTGGCAAACACCCGGTTATAACCAGGCTTCCCGTACTCAGGATGGTTGCGGTCCCACGGAGAGAGGTACACGCCAAACTTCAGACCGTACTCCTTACAGGCGGCCGACAGTTCGGCCAGCACATCGCCTTTACCATCTTTCCAGGCGCTTTCACGCACAGTATGGGTACTGTATTTGCTGGGCCAGAGGCAGAAGCCATCATGGTGTTTGGCGGTGATCACAATTCCTTTCATACCGGCCGCTTTGGCGGTACGCGCCCACTGACGGGCATCCAGATGGGTAGGATTGAATACTTTCGGATCTTCATCGCCATGTCCCCATTCTTTGTTGGTGAAGGTGTTGGGTCCAAAATGAATGAACATGTAATATTCCATGTCATTCCAGGATACCTGCGCTTTGGAAGGCAGGGCGCCGTAAGGTTTGATCTCCTGGGCCATTGCCATATTGAAGCCGAGCAGCCCCGCGAGGAGTAACGTGTTTTTCTTCATTGCCTGAAATAAAAGTTACGGATTACGATGTGAGCGAAGATATAGCAGATAATCAGAACCCTTCAATCTCAAATTCCCTATTATTAATTCAATTTTAGCTTAAACCGGCCCCAAAGGTTTAGTTAACCGTAGGGAAATACCATCATAAGAAAAGCCCTGAACAATAAACTATCCTGGGATCTGCCCAGGTATAATTATACTCTGTCTATAAAAAAGATGGTGATGATTCATAGATAACCCGTATCTCTACAGGTACGGGTTATCTACGGCTTATATACGGCTCATATACGGCTTATCTACGGGTTATCCCTAAATGGCGCCTGCAAAAACCCACCCCTTGATATGCTTTTGACATGCCTTTGAGGTGGACTTGATACGCTTTCCCTCATCTGTAGAGGGCAGGATAAGTGGTGATAACCCGCCGTTTATCACAAAAATGTAAGATTATTCTATGGTGGGTTGGTTTAGATAAATCAATTTTTATAAATTTAGTCCCTCCTAAGACGTATAATGTATACGCTGATAAACTTTGAACAATGAATAAAAATCCACTGCATCGCAGAAGTTTTCTGAAAAACACGGTAGCAGCTGGCGTAGGACTTTCTATGCTCGGCTCTTCTGCCAAATTATTTGCCAACGAAAAGAAACCAAAAGTTAGAATCGGTCTGATAGGTGTTGGCGCCCGCGGACTCGGTCACCTGAATTTCTGTCTCCATCGTGAAGACGCAGAAGTTGTTGCTTTCGCGGATCCTGATACCACCTACACCCTCCCAAAGGTACGGGCCATGATCGAAAAGGTATACGGCGGCAAAAGAAAAGTAGCTGAATACACGAACGGTCCGGAAGATTTCCGCAACATGCTGAAACGTGACGACATTGATGCGGTGATCATTGCCACTCCGTGGGAATGGCATTCTATCATGGCGGTAGCCTGTATGAAAGCAGGTAAAACACCGGCGGTGGAAGTTTGTGGTGCATCAGATATCCAGGAATGCTGGGAACTGGTAAATACCAGTGAAGAAACCGGTATCCCTGTATTTGGTATGGAAAACGTGTGTTACCGCAGGGATGTGATGGCCGTACTGAACATGGTACGCCAGGGTTTATTTGGTGAGCTGATCCACCTGCAGGGTGGTTACCAGCACGACCTTCGTGGCGTTAAGTTTAATAACGGCAAGCAGTATTACGGCGGTGGTGTGGAATTCGGAGAAAAAGCACTGTCTGAAGCCAAGTGGAGAACTGCCCACTCTGTATACCGCAACGGTGATCTGTATCCTTCGCACGGCCTGGGTCCGGTCAACAACTACATCAATATTAACCGTGGTAACCGCTTGTTGTCGCTGACATCTGTGGCTACCAAATCCCGTGGTTTACATAAATACATTGTGGATAACGGCGGTGAAAACCATCCAAATGCGAAAGTAGAATTCAAACTGGGCGATATCGTGTCTACCCTGATCAAAACCAACAATGGTGAAACGATCATGCTGTCGCACGATACCAACTCTCCGCGGCCTTACTCACTGAACTTCCGTGTGCAGGGTACCAATGGTTTGTGGATGGATGACCAGGAATCTATTTACGTAGAAAAGAAAAGTAAACACGACGAGTGGGAAAAGACCGGCGACTTTAAAGACCCCAACAGCTACTTTGGCAAATACGACCACCCATTGTGGAAAAAGTATGCCAACGATGCTGCAGGCGCGGGTCATGGCGGTATGGACTGGTTTGTACTCAACTCTTTCCTCGAGTGTATCAAACGTGGTGCGCCCTATCCGCTGGATGTTTACGACATGGCTACCTGGTATGCTATCACTCCGCTGAGTGAGCAATCCGTAGCAGAAAGCGGCAGCGTGCAGTTCATTCCGGACTTCACCCGTGGCCGCTGGATGAACAGAAAGCCAATCTTCGCACTGGACGATCAGTACTAATAATTATCATTGTCAGCTAATAAAAAAGGCAGCGGAAAATTCCGCTGCCTTTTCTTTATGTCGTTTATTTATCAGTCGATAATGGAAACCCCTTCTTCAATAATGGTTACATATACTTCCGGTTCCTTACCATATTGATCCAGGTAGCGGGATTTAATGAAGGATACATATTCCTCTACTTTATCCGCTTTTACGAGGTTGATGGTACAACCGCCAAAACCTCCGCCCATTACGCGGGCGCCGGCTACTTCTTTTCTCTCCCTGGCCAGTGATACGAGGAAGTCCAGTTCCGGGCAGCTTACTTCATAGAGTTTGCTCAGTCCTTCGTGGGTGGCATACATCAGTTCACCGAACTGTTGCAGGTCGCCTTTTTTCAGCAGTGCGGTAGCATCCTGTACCCGTTGTATTTCAGCGATCACGTAATTACAGCGGTCGTATACTTTGGAAGAAAGCTGTGCGCGAACTTCGTTGAGCATGTTCATATCTGCGTCCCGCAGGGATTTCACGGCGGGGTGATTTGCCTGGATGGCCTTAACACCTTCCTCGCACTGCTGCCTGCGTACATTGTATTCAGAAGAAGCGAGGGAGTGATGAACCATAGAATTACACAGTACTATTTTGTAATCGGGGAAATTGAAAGGGAAATATTCAAATTCCAGGCTGCGGCCGTCGAGGCGCATTACCTGGTCTTTTTTACCATGCAGGTTTGCAAACTGGTCCATGATGCCGCATTTTACACCCGGGAAGGTATGTTCTGCTTTCTGACCGATGAGGGCCATTTGCATGCGATCCAGCCCATATGCGAAGATATGATCCAGAGCGGCAACAAGACCTCCTTCCACAGCGGCGGAAGAAGACATGCCTGCGCCTACGGGGATATCGCCGGCCAGTACACAGTCGAAGCCCTGTACGGGCAGCCCGCGTTCCTGCAGTTGATACACTACTCCCATGAGATAGTTGATCCATCCGGGAGTTGGTTTTACCTCTTCCAGGCTGAACGACACCGTTTCATTGGTAAAAACGGCATGTACATTACATTGCTGTGTATTGTTGAGCGCGATGGCATATACAATTTTCTTATCGATAGCTGCGGGTAAAACAAAACCATCATTATAATCTGTATGTTCACCGATCAGGTTGATGCGTCCGGGGGAAACGACCATCAGTGGCTCTTTTTCAAATAAGTGGATAAACTGCTCCCTGGTTTCTTGTATCATTAAAAGATTATTAAACGTAAAATTTACACCTAAAAATATAAAAATGATTGAGAATAAAAAAAGGTTGTTCTGAAAATCAGAACAACCTTTCAAAAAATATCAGGAGTAGTTAATTCTTGCCTACTTTATCGCCTACCAGGGCATAAAACAGGATGTACAGGTAGCAGGGCACCATGCAGTACAGGAATGCGTGTCTGAAATCGATGCTGCTGCTGTAGAGGAAGCTGAACATGCTGTGCTGGTCAAACATACCGCTGTAGATCTGCGGGATTACGCCACCACCGGCGATACCCATTACCAGTAAGGCGGAGCCTATTTTGGTGAAGCGGCCCAGTCCGTCGATAGCCATTGGGAAAATGGCGGGCCACATGAGCGCATTGGCCAGTCCGAGTAAAGCGATAAACGTTACCGCGGAGAAGCCGGTAGCGAAATAGGCGGCTACGGTAAACAGTACGCCCAGTATAGCGGAGATCTGTAATCCTTTTTTACCGGAGAGGTATTTCGGGATGGTAGCAATACCTATTACATAACCTGCCAGCATAGCTATCAGGGTAAAGGTGGTGAAGTACTTGGTATCGTCCACACTCATGCCGAGGGCTTTTCCGTACTGACCGATCACGTCGCCGGCCATTACTTCCACGCCTACATAAACAAAGATACAGAGCACGCCCAATACCAGCTGAGGGAACTGGAATACGCTCGTTTTACCGGTGGTAGCTGCAGCGGTGGCTGCATCTTCCGTATTCGTATCAATTTCCGGTAAAGAAGAACGTTTCAGGAGAAACGCCAGTATGGTTAATATGATGGCGATAGCTACATAGGGCCCGATTACGCGGGAGGCCAGGCTATCGAGTAAAGCATTTTTCTGTACCGCGTCTACCGCAGCAGCAATATCTTTTTCCAGCTTGTCGGCTCCTTTCAGTACAATAGAGCTGAGGATCAGCGGTGCCAGGGCGCCTGCACTTTTATTACAGATACCGAGGATACTGATACGCTTGGCCGCACTTTCCTTTGGCCCGATGATACTGGCGTAAGGGTTGGAAGCGGTTTGCAGCAATGATAATCCGGCGCCCTGGATGAACAGGCCGGTGAGGAACATAGCGAAGCTGCGTGCGTTGGCGGCAGGTATAAACACCAGGGAGCCAATGGCTATGATGAGGAGTCCTAAGGCCATCCCGTTCTTGAAACCTGTTTTGTTCAGGATAAAGGAAGAAGGAATGGAGAGGAAGAAATAGGCCATATAAAAGGCCATAGTTACCAGCAGCGCCTGGGATACGTTCAGTTCACATACGATCTGGAAAAACTGGATCAGTGTTCCATTGAGCCAGGTAACAAACCCGAATACGAAAAACAATATGCCGATAATGGCCATTGATTGCGCATACCCGGCCTGTTTGGGAGGGACATTCATTGTTACTGTTTGGTTGGACATAAGCTGTCAGAATTATTTTTTTTGATAAGCACGAACATAATTAAACTTCTCCTATATTTCTTGTATATTTCGCAATTATTTTTGCTAAAACGTTTTACCCAATCACTAAATTGCAAGAATATTTTGACTTTTTAAAAAATTTTAAAAAAATAATTATACATTTAACCGGCAAAATTTCACCGTAACTTAACACGTTTATGATTCAGCAATCAAAACAAAACGCACAAAGCACCCATCCTTCGTTCTTTGTGCTTATTCTGGTTTTCTTTTTCTGGGGATTTCTGGCTGCATCCAACAGTATCTTTATCCCGTTTTGCAAATCTCACTTTAACCTCACCCAGCTGGAGTCTCAGCTTATCGACTTCTCTTTTTACAGTGCCTATTTTATAGGTTCGCTGATCCTGTACCTGGCTTCCACCGCAAGAAAAGTGGACATCCTCAACAAGATCGGGTACAAGAAGGGTATTATTTACGGGTTGCTGATTTCCGTGCTTGGCTCGGTAATTATGATTCCATGTGTGAATAAGGAGAAGATTGTTCCTATCAAAGAAACGATTGCTGACATCAGCGGTTTCCAGGTAGAACAACAGTTGCAGACTTCCGACAGGCAGGTGAAGATCCGCCGTGAGAAAAATCCGGATACCTATTCCCTCCTGATCAGCAGTAATGAATCCGCTGAAAAGTACACCACAAATCCGCAGTTAATTTCCGCAGTTTCCGGAGGCTTTACAAAAGATGAGGAGCATAAACAGTATGCTGCCACCTTTACGAAAGCTAACCTGGAAAAAATAGTAACTGTACTGGATACTGACTATAAACAAACCGTTACGTTTGGATATTTTGCCCTTATCCTCATGGCCTTATTTATAGTGGCCTTAGGATTTTCACTGCAGCAAACCGCTGCCAATCCATTTGCAATTTTACTGGGAGATCCTGCCAAAGGTACTCACCGCCTGAACCTGGCGGGAGGTGTTAACTCCTTTGGTACTACCATCGGACCTATTATCGTGAGCATGTTGCTGTTTGGTAATATTAAAGGTGGCGAAGTAAGTACGGATATCAGCAAAATCAATACTTTATATTTCCTTCTCATCGGACTGTTCCTCGTTGCTGCTGCTATTTTTGCTTTTGTGAAGATGCCGGAAAGTCAGGATACAGAAGGTTTTGAATCTTCTCCCAAAGCTACCAGGTCGTTACTGGCTATCACATTTATGTTTGTGTTGATCCTCATGGGGCTGATACTGAAATTTGAGTTGCCGATGTTCATTGCGGGTATTGTGGGTATTATCGGTATCCTCTTTTATACCAAAATGGCATCTGCCAGCAACAGTGAAGGCTGGGGCGCGATGAAATATCCGCAGCTGATCCTGGGTATGCTGGCTATCTTTATTTATGTGGGCGTGGAAGTATCCATTGCCAGTAACCTCGGCGCATTGCTGAAGCATCCTGGTTTCCTGACCGTAAAAGGTTTGGCAGAATCAGAACTGGATCCGTATGTATCCCTGTTCTGGGGAAGTATGATGATTGGCCGCTGGACCGGCGCCATCAGCGTATTCAACGTATCTAAAACCACCCGTAATATTCTCTGTGTAGTTGTTCCTTTTGTAGCTTATGGTGTTATTCTCGGCGCCAACAGCATCAAGGGCAATGATATCAGTGTTTTATATCCATATGCTATCTGTATAGTGGTGCAGATCATTGGCTTCTTTGCCGGCCAGGACAAACCTGCCAAAACCCTTACCATCTTTGGTTTGCTGGGTGTTGGTTCTGTTCTGATCGGATTATTTACCACCGGTCAGCTGGCTACGTTTGCATTTATCAGCGGCGGATTATTCTGCTCTGTGATGTGGCCAAGCATTTTCGCATTATCAATCGCAGGTCTGGGCAAGTATACTGGCCAGGGCTCTGCGTTCCTGGTAATGATGATCCTCGGTGGCTCTCTCATTCCTCCTGTACAGGGCGGTCTGGCAGACATTGCAAGCATTGGTATCCACGCCTCTTATGTTATTCCGGCGCTGTGCTTTGCTTATCTCGCGTTCTTCGCATTTAGAGTTAAAACCATTTTAAAATCTCAAGGAATTGATTATGAGTCAGCAGTTAGCGGTGGGCATTGATATCGGGGGTACTAACACCAAATTCGGTATTGTAGATCGCAGGGGTAATATTATTGGTGATGGTCGGATGTTGACCAATCAGCATGAAGATGTAAATGGCTTCCTGGACGAATTACATGGACACCTGTCTATCCTCATTAACGAGGCAGGCGGCATTGAAAACATGAAAGGCATTGGTGTAGGCGCTCCCAACGGGAACTACTATACCGGTAATATAGAATATGCGCCAAACCTGCGCTGGAAAGGCGTAGTGCCACTGGCCAGTTTGCTGGAACAGAAATTCGGTTTACCAACCGTACTCACCAACGACGCCAACGCGGCAGCTTTGGGTGAACTGATCTACGGCGCTGCCAGGGGTATGAAAGACTTTATCGTAATCACCCTGGGTACAGGTGTGGGAAGCGGTATTGTGGCCAACGGGCAACTGATTTATGGTCATGATGGTTTTGCCGGCGAACTGGGTCACTGTATTGTGATCCCCGACGGGAGGCTGCATGCCGGTACCGGAGCGCATGGTTCGCTGGAAGCCTATGCTTCTGCCACCGGCGTTACCAATACTGCCATAGAATTCCTGGCTACCCGCCCGGATACGCACAGCATCATGCGGGAGCATACCAAAGAAGAGATCAATTCCAAGCTCATCTACGAAGCCGCCATGAAGGGTGATCCCCTGGCGATGGAAGTATATGAGTTCACCGGTAAGATACTCGGTGCAGCCCTCGCCAATTTCGTGATGTTCTCCAGCCCGGAAGCCATTGTGCTGTTCGGCGGCTTAACCAAAGCCGGAGACCTCATCATGAAACCGGTACGGGAGCATATGGAGAAGAACCTGCTTCCTATTTTCCAGAATAAAGTTAAATTGCTGTTCTCTGAACTGAAAGAAAGCGATGCAGCTATTCTGGGCGCCAGTGCGCTGGCATGGGAAATGAAAGACTAGCTTTCAGCGGAAGCAGAAAAGTATAAAATGCTTTATATGAGTAATAGAAGATCATTCCTGAAAACAGCGGCCCTCAGCGCCGCTGTTTTCTCTTTGGATGGAGTAACGGGAACGCCTGCACGTTCGCAGGGGAAACGCGGCCCCGTAAAAGGAAAGCCGATTGTAGTATCTACCTGGGACTTTGGCCGTGCGGCCAATGCTGCTGCCTGGGAGGTGCTGAAAAAAGGCGGCCGCGCGCTCGACGCTGTGGAAGCCGGCGTAAAGATACCGGAAGCAGATCCCAACAACCACACCGTTGGTTTCTCCGGTTACCCCGACCGTGATGGCCGTGTTACACTCGACGCCTGCATCATGGATGAACATGGCAACTGCGGCTCCGTAGGTGCGCTGGAACACGTGACCCATGCTATTTCAGTAGCCCGCCTGGTGATGGAAAAAACGCCGCATGTAATGCTGGTAGGCGATGGCGCATTGCAGTTTGCACTGGCCAATGGCTTCCAGAAAGAAAACCTGCTGACGCCGGAATCAGAAAAAGCATGGAAAGAGTGGCTGAAAACATCAGAATATAAGCCCATCATCAACATAGAAAACAAATCGTATACACCCTCCAACGGCGCCACTGCGTTTAATCCGCTGATGCTGCCGGGGAATGTATACAACCACGATACAATAGGCATGGTAGCAATGGACGCCGACGGCAACCTGTCGGGCGCCTGCACTACCAGCGGCATGGCCTTTAAGCTGCATGGCCGCCTGGGCGATTCTCCCATCATCGGCGCAGGATTATATGTAGACAATGAAGTGGGCGCTGCTACCAGCACCGGTGTTGGAGAAGAAGTGATCAAAATAGTAGGCAGCCACCTGGTGGTGGAACTGATGCGTCAGGGTTATCCACCGGAAAAGGCATGTAAAGAAGCGGTAGACCGTATTGTGAAAAGAAGTCCTTCCAAAGCAAAAGAAATCCAGGTTGGTTTCCTGGCCCTCAATAAAAAAGGAGAACATGGCGCTTACTGCCTCCAGAAAGGCTTTAGCTATGCTGTGTGCACCAGTGATACCAGCAATATTTTAATTGACGGGAAACATCATTTTTAGCAGGCAGGGATCAGCCGTTATCACTGATCCCTGTACTGGTACCTCATTTCAAAAGCTGTTTTTTATGCCTTTCACCCTCGAAATATGCGCAGGATCAGTAGCATCCTGCATTGCTGCGGAAGAAGGTGGCGCAAACCGGATAGAACTCTGTGACAACCTGCTGGAAGGCGGCACTACGCCCAGCTATGGCACCATTGCGCTGGCCAGGGAAAAAGTAAAAATAGACCTCTACCCTATTATCCGCCCGCGCGGCGGCGATTTCCTTTACTCCGACCTGGAGTTTGAAGTGATGAAACGCGATATTGAGCAAAGCAAACTACTGGGCTGCAACGGTGTGGTAATTGGTATCCTCCTGCCTGATGGCCGGGTGGATAAACAAAGATGCAAAATACTCGTTGACCTGGCGTGGCCAATGGGCGTTACTTTTCACCGCGCCTTTGACATGACAGACAACCCGTTTGAAGCCCTGGAAGATATTATTTCCATTGGTTGCGAACGGATCCTTACTTCCGGCGCACACAATACCGCCCTGGAAGGCGCTTCCCTGCTGAAAGAGCTGGTAGAAAGAGCTAACGACCGCATCGCCATTATGGCCGGTTCCGGCGTTCGTGCCAACAATATTGCACAATTAATTACCGCTACCGGTATTACGGAATATCATACTTCCGCAAAAGGCTATGAAGAAAGCGGGATGACTTATCGCAATCCCAATGTGAGTATGGGTGGCATTCCCGGCGTTCCTGAATATGGCATCTCCGCCACACAGAAAAAAGAAGTAACATTAATCCGTGAAATAGGCGAGAAAACATTACTATCTTAGCCCACGATGTTTAGCTAAAGATTTATTGAAAACCCAGTATTAATTTTACGGGCTAACGCATGTTAGCTTAAAAGTGAACAACGAAATGAAAAAACTGATCATTGTAACAGGTTTGTTGCTTGGCGGATTCTTCGCGCAGGCACAGATCAAAGGGGTAAAGCACGTTATCCTGATAGGCATGGATGGCTTCGGCGCTTACTGTTTTCCGAAAGTGAACAACCCCAATATGAAACAAATGATGCAGGATGGTGCGTGGACTTTACAGGCCCGCAGTGTATTGCCTTCCTCCAGTGCGGTTAACTGGGCCTCCATGGTAATGGGCGCCGGTCCTGAAGTACACGGTTATACAGAATGGGACAGCCGGAAACCTGAACTGCCTTCCCGCGAGCTGGATCAGTATGGCATGTTTCCTTCTATATACACCATTTTACGTGAACAGAAACCAAAGGCAGAGATAGGCGTTATTTATAGCTGGGATGGTATCGGTTATTTGTTTCCCAAAGCAGCGGTAAACAAAGATCTTGGTACACACGACAACGACAGCCTGGCTACTGCGGCATCTGTAGCCTATATCAAAGAAAAGAAACCGGATTTCCTGTTCATCCATTTTGATGAACCCGATGGAACCGGGCATAATATTGGTCATAATATACAGCCTTACTTCGACCAGGTAGCAAAGAATGATGTGTTGCTGGGAAAAATTCTGCAGGCAGTGAAAGATGCAGGGATGTGGGATAATACGATTATCCTGCTGACAGCTGATCATGGCGGTATCAAGAAAGGACATGGCGGCAAAACGATGGAAGAAATGCAGATTCCCTGGATCATCCGTGGCCCTGGTGTGGCAAAAAACAAAGAGATTAAAAGCAGCGTAGTTACCTACGATACTGCTGCAACTCTTGCCTGGATCTTTGGGTTGAAAACACCGCAGGTGTGGACCGGAAGGCCAGTGACGGAAGCGTTCAAATGATATTGATATGAAAAAAATGCTGCTTTTTACGGTGGTATGTTTTGCAGGTAGTGTCCTTTTTGCGCAAACGCAAAAAGTAAAGGTGCTCACCTACAACATTCATCACGGGGAAAACATGAAACAGGTACTGGATCTTCAGGGAATCGCCAATGTAATACTGGCCACCAATCCCGACCTGGTGGCACTGCAGGAAGTAGACAGCGCCACCGGCCGCACCAGTCAAAGTGATCAGCTGAAAGAACTGGCCTCCATCACCGGCATGTACACGTATTTTGCCAAATCAATGGATTTTGACGGCGGCGGTTATGGCACCGGCATCCTTTCCCGTTTTCCCATCAGCAACAATACTACCCTGATGTTACCTTCTGCAAAAGGCAATGAACCCAGGGCTGCCGGCATTGTTACCGTTCGGCTCCCCGGAGACAGCTCCCTGCAGTTTGTAACCACTCACCTGGATGCAGGCAAAAAGGCTACCGACCGCATTGCACAGGCCAACGCACTGGCAGACTATTTCAAGGCAACGGCCACTCCTGTGATTATTGCGGGCGACTTCAACGCCCCGCCTGCTTCAAAGGAAATCAATGTGCTCAAACAGGTATTTGCGGACGCCACCAGCCAGATGGGACCAACCTTTCCTGCTGATTCACCAACAATAAAATTGGACTATATCATGCTTGCTCCCAAACACCGGTGGACGATCACCGGCGCCCGTATCATTGAAGAAACAGTAGCGTCCGATCATCGCCCGGTGTTGTGTGAACTTGAAATGAAATAAGAGAAAAAACAATCCATTATATGACAATGAAAAGAGTAATTCACCTGTGCTTACTGATGGCAGCAGCAGGACTGTGGAGTTGTACCACTCAGCAGCCCGTTGCCCCCAAAGGCAGTGTGAGCATCATTCCTATGCCTGCCAGTGTCAGCGAAACAGCTGATTCTTTTTTACTGGACAAGCAAACGGTGATTGTTGCCAATAATGAAAGCGACAAAAAAACAGCCGCTTTATTTAATGCCTGGCTCAAAGAATTAACCGGGTATGAACTGGCGGTAAAAGAACAGGGAGATAAGAATGCCATCCTGTTACAAACCGGCAATGACACTACTAACGCAGAAGGATATACGCTTACTGCAGATCACAACCACATTACCATCAAAGGCAACAGCGGCGCCGGTACCTTTTATGGCGTACAGACGCTGATCCAGTTACTGCCGGTAGAAAAAGCGCGCGCCATGTTTATACCTGGTGTTAATATTACTGATGCGCCACGTTTCGCTTACCGCGGGCTGCACCTGGATGTGGGCCGCCATTTTTTTTCTGTTGATTTTATAAAGAAATACATCGACCTGATGGCGATGCACAAGATGAATACGTTTCACTGGCACCTGACAGAGGACCAGGGCTGGCGTATTGAAATCAAAAAATACCCGCGCCTGCAGGAAGTGGCTTCCAAAAGAAAAGAAACAATGGCCGGCCGTTATGCCGACAATAAATACGATGGCAAACCTTATGGCGGCTTTTATACACAGGAGCAGGTGAAAGAAGTAGTGCAGTATGCTGCTGATCACTTCATCACGGTGATTCCTGAAATTGAAATGCCGGGGCATTCACTTGCAGCGCTTACCGCGTATCCCAACCTGGGCTGCACCGGTGGCCCGTATGAAGTAGGCACCCGCTGGGGCGTATACGATGATGTATACTGCGCCGGCAACGACAGCGTTTATCTTTTCTTACAGGACGTGCTGGATGAAGTGATGGCGTTGTTCCCGAGCAAGTATATCCACATCGGCGGAGACGAATCTCCCAAAGTACGCTGGGAAAAATGTCCTAAATGCCAGGCGCGTATGAAGCAGGAAGGTTTGAAAGATGAACATGCGTTGCAGAGCTATTTCATTCAGCGGATGGAGAAATACCTGAACAGCAAAGGACGGCAGATCATTGGCTGGGATGAGATCCTGGAAGGCGGCCTGGCTCCCAATGCTACCGTAATGAGCTGGAGAGGCATTGAAGGCGGTATTGCAGCAGCCAAACAAAAGCATGATGTGATAATGACGCCGGGCGAATTCTGCTACTTTGACCACTACCAGTCCAAAGGCTCGAATGAACCACTGGCTATAGGCGGATTCCTGCCGGTGAGCCAGGTGTATTCCTACGAGCCCATTCCGGCGGAACTGAGCAGCGATGAAGCTAAATACATCAAAGGTGCGCAGGCCAACGTATGGACAGAATACATCAACAATACCAATTACCTGGAATACATGGTATACCCGCGTGCAGCCGCATTATCAGAAGTACTGTGGTCGCCAAAGGATAAACGTAACTACGACAGCTTTGTAGACCATTTGAAAGTACATGTAAAAAGGCTGGACCTGAAGAAGGTAAATTATGCCAAACATGTTTTTGAAGTTACCGGCAAAGTAACCGATAATGGCAAAGGCGGCGTGGCTGTAGTACTGAATTCAAAACTGGATGGCGGTAAAATATTTTTCACTACCGATAGTACTGCTCCTACCCCTCAGGCGACTCCTTATACAGCGCCTGTACAAATTACCCGCAGCGGAACGCTCCGTGCGCAGGTATTCCTGGATGGCAAACCTTTTGGCAACGAGTACGATCAAACGTTCCTGTTTCACAAAGGACTGGCTAAAAAGGTAAGCATGGCTTCTGCAGCGGATGCAGCTCACCGCCCTGCCAGCGACTTTACCCTGGTAAATGGCGTGGAAGGCAATGCTGCTTACAACGATAACGAATGGTTTGGCTTTAAAGGAACGGATATGGAAGCAATAGTGGAACTGGACAGTGTACAGGATATTCACCTGGTAGGCATTAATACGATTAATGTGAAGGGCGACTGGATCTACCCACCGAAGCAGGTAGTGTTCTCCGTATCTGACGATGGTAAAAGCTATAAGGAAGTGTACAAACAGAACACTTTTGCACAGCAGGGCATCAATAAGGTAAGAGGCCATTTGCAGGCTGTTCGCGGCCGTTTTGTAAAAGTGCAGATGCAGAACTTTGGTAAGATCCCTGCCGGTGCAGCAGGAGCAGGCAATGGCGCATGGTTGTTTGCAGATGAGTTTATCATAAACTAAAAATCGAAAACCGTCCCGGCAAATGCGGAACGGTTTTCATTTTATGACTCCTACACCAAAATATATGATACGGCCTTCAACCGCTGTGTGCTAAACATATTAACGAGATCAAATATTAAATGGTTTATAACAAGCTAAAGAAATATAATTTAAATATTGCTAAATAATAATGCGCATTAGCAGTAAATTCTTTAATTTTCCGGCTCGTTTTTAAACCGCATCTAATCAAAAACGTTTACAAATGACGATTAATCATCAGGAAATCGAACTGATCGACAGCTTTGAACAAATTGCTGTGGAAATACATCCTTCTGCCAAAGAGGGTTCCAAAGCAGTAGCACAGGAAATTGCCGCGCTGATCCGCGAAAGGCAGGCTGCCGGCCAAAAATGTATTTTAGGATTGGCCACCGGCTCTACTCCTAAATATCTGTACGCAGAATTAGTACGTCTGCACAAAGAAGAAGGACTCAGCTTTAAGAACGTCATCACCTTTAACCTGGATGAATATTATCCTATAGAGCCGGATGCTTTACAGAGCTACAACCGCTTTATGAAAGAACACCTGTTCAATCATGTTGATATCCCTGAAGGTCAGTACAACATTCCGGATGGTACCATTCCAAAGGATCAGATCAAGAAATATTGTGAGGCTTACGACAAACGTATTGAAGAATTAGGCGGTATCGATATCCAGGTGCTGGGTATTGGTAACAACGGCCACATTGGCTTCAACGAACCAGGCGCTAATATCAATTCACACACCCGTCTCGTTACGCTGGACAACAGCACCCGTTTGGCCAATGCGTATGAGTTCCCGAATATGAGCCAGGTGCCCCGTTTGGCTATTACAATGGGCCTTAGCAGCATCTTTAAGGCAAAACGCATCTTACTGATGGCGTGGGGTTCGCATAAATCCAAAATCGTTCGCCGTTCTGTAGAAGGACACAGCACCGACCAGGTACCTGCTTCCCTGCTGCAACAGCATCCTAACTGCAAGTTTATCATTGATGAACAGGCAGCAGCTGAACTGACCCGTTTCAATGAACCGTGGCTCACCGGCGACTGCGAATGGACTCCGGGCCTGATCCGCAAAGCAGTAACCAGCCTGGCGCTGAAACTGAACAAGCCTATCCTGATGCTCACTGACAAGGACTATAACGAAAACGGTTTGAACGACCTGATCGTACAGTATGGTTCTGCCTATGAGCTCAATATCGAAGAGTTTAACGCCATCCGCGATACCATTACCGGCTGGCCTGGTGGCAAGCCTGGTCCACAGTTACCAAACCACCCGGAGCGTTCAGAACCCGCTAAAAAGCGTGCGCTGATCTTCTCCCCGCATCCTGATGATGATATCATTTCTATGGGTGGTACTTTCATCCGCCTGCACGAACAGGGACATGATGTACACGTAGCTTACCAGACTTCCGGCAACATCGCCGTAACAGATGAGTTCCTGCTGCGTTTCATCGACTTTGCCGTAGGTTTTGAAGGTATGTTCGACATCGATAAAAGCAAAAGCTCCCTGATCCTGGATGAAGCAAAAGCATTTATCCGCACCAAGAAGCCAAGCCAGAAAGATACTGCTGAAATCCGCGCTATCAAAGGTTTGATCCGTCGTTGCGAAGCAAAAGCTACCTGTCGTTATGTAGGTATTGCGGAAGAAAACGCCCATTTCATGAACCTGCCTTTCTATGAAACCGGTTTGGTGGAAAAGAAACCAATGGGACCAGAAGATGTGGCGCTGACTGTAGAGCTGCTGCGTAAGCTGAAGCCGCAACAGATCTTCTGCGCCGGTGACCTTGCCGATCCGCATGGAACGCATAAGGTGTGCCTGGACATCATCTTTGCTGCACTGGAAATTGTGAAAACAGAAGACTGGGCCAAAGATTGCTGGGTATGGCTGTATAAAGGCGCATGGCAGGAGTGGGAAATACATGAAATTGAAATGGCTGTTCCCATGAGCCCTGACCAGGTGATGCAGAAGCGTCTTGGTATCTTCATTCACCAGAGTCAGAAGGATGTGGTGCCTTTCCAGGGAACCGATCTCCGCGAATTCTGGCAGCGTGCTGAAGACCGTAACGCCAACACCGCCGACCTGTACGACCGTTTAGGTTTACAGAAGTATGCCGCTATGGAAGCATTTGTACGTTACCATTTTATGTAAATAAATCATAATTTTAGGGGACTGTGATAACCATCGCAGTCCCTTTATTTTTTTATATGAATCTGAGCAGAGCCATAGAAATAGCTACCACCGCCCATAAAGACCAGGTAGACAAATACGGGCAGCCTTATATAGGGCATGTGTTCCGTGTAATGCAAATGGGCCGCACTGAAGACGAAAAGATTGTAGGGGTGCTGCACGATGTGGTAGAAGACACCAGCTGGACCTTTGAAGCCCTTGAACAGGAAGGACTGGCCCCTCACCTGCTGGCCGCTCTTTACTGTGTGACCAAACTGGATGAGGACGAAGACTACGACCACTTTGTGGACCGTACCCTTCAGAACCGTTTGGCCTGTATGGTTAAACTCAACGACCTTACAGACAACATGGATATCAGACGTATGACCGACGTAAAGGAAAAAGATATTGCCCGCCTGAACAAATACCTGCACGCTTACCGCCGGATAGCGGCCGCCGTTATCCAGTAGAATATTTTTTCAACGCCTTCCGATTAAACTATTAAATTACAGTAGAAAACAGAATAGCCATCAATGGAAAACGATATCCTCATTGACTTTAGGTTTGCTGCAAAAGAGAAGCCCAGGTTCGGTGAATTATTCTTAATTACAGGAGAAGAGCATCCTAAATTTCCGGCCAGGAACAAAGCATTCGCACAGCTGGCCCCATTGGGTTTTGAACAACTCGATGATTTTTTTGGTATCCTTAACAGCGAAGAATCAGGCGACGACGTGCTGATATGGCTTTTCCCCATGATCAACGGGGAGGAAGTATTTCATAACAGCGGCCCTTTCGACGCTATCCGGCTATCTTACAGCGCTTTACGCAACGCTCCCGTAACTATCAGTCTCCTCCAGGACTGCTTCAATGCCCTTCAGGCTCTACCCGATGTGGAAGTTGAATTTGAAGGTTCAGTAATCAGCGACTTTGCCCCTGTGCAAAAGAAAGCAGATGAAATTGTGGCCCACTGGCGGGAAAACCACATAGAACCCGGCTCAGAACAAAGTTTGCTGATTGATGATGACGAGGCAGACGATGACTGGGAAGAGGATGAAGACTGGGAGGAAGATGATGAATGGGATGAGGAAGCCAGTG
Source organism: Chitinophaga ginsengisegetis (assembly GCF_900168065.1). Taxonomy (GTDB): domain Bacteria; phylum Bacteroidota; class Bacteroidia; order Chitinophagales; family Chitinophagaceae; genus Chitinophaga; species Chitinophaga ginsengisegetis. Next base: position 2,232,627 of record NZ_FUZZ01000001.1, read on the forward strand.
ATAAAAAAGAAAAATAACACCTTGAATATAAGCAGGCTTACGGCCTGCTTTTTTAATGCATATATTTTGTAAATTGAGTCCGCTGTATCTAACCTGACTTACGCCAACGGATCATGAAAAAACAAGCCAACAAAAAAGGCGCTACCGCATTATTGCTGGTAGCCACTTTAATACTGGTATTGCTTATTTCCGGTATTCCCTCTGCCCATAAGGCAGATAAGAAGCACTGCACTGCTATCACCGGAGTGGTAAAGGAAATTAAAGCGGGTCCTCCCGGCATTATTATCCATTTGAAGGAAGATCCCAGGATCTATTACATCTCCCGTAAAACCAATACCAGCCTCTCTTTAAAAACACTGGAACACGAACTGACGGGTAAAAACATACAGCTTTATACGGCGCAGGACTGGTCGCCGCTGGACCCGTTTTCCACCATGAAACAGGTTCGCCGCCTGCAGATAGGCGACACCGTTATATTCACGGAATTCTAGGCCTAATCTTTGTGCAGGTGCAGCAGCGGATGGAAGCCGGAGTCCTTCCATTCCCGTAAAACAGTAACTTTCATATGTATCTCAATAAATATTTATCCTGCCTCACACTGGCAGTATTACTGGTATCGTGCAACCTGGATAACAAGCCAGGCAAATACGATAACGAAGAAAACGTTGCAAAAAACAATAAAAAAAATGCTACCGAAACTGCTACCAAACCTGCCCGTAGCAAGGCTCCTATTGTTGGCGAAAGAATTAACGGCGCTGCCACCATACTGAATAATCCCGGCGGAGAACCACTGGTTACCCTGGTAGATTATATCCCCCTGCGTTGTGCGCCGGTGAAAAAGGATTGGTATCCGGTAAGCGTGGATTTTGATATTACGAAAGATGAATTCAGCAAACCCCTTTTTCACAAGGGCCGCAAAATAAAAGTAAATGGCGTGGATGCAGGCGTACTGCAACGCGACATCAAACTGCCCGTAGCCACCAACGGGGAAAAGATGTGGGCTACCATTAACGGCTATACGCAAAAGAAAAGTATCCGTAACGGCACCATCATTGAATCTGCTTTAAGCAGCTACCTGAAACAACATACTGGTCGAAGCGCCGCTGATATGGAACCCTTTATCCACAATTTCAAACTGGAAGAAGAAACCACCCTCAAGCCCTATGTACTGTATTTCAATTATGAAAGCGGTATTGATGATCCCAGCCCGTTGTATCGCCTGGCCCTTGTTTTCCAGGGAAAACAACTCATAGGCGTGCTGCACTCCCGGCCCATTCAACTCGATGGCGGCACTCCGCGCAGGTTGCAACGCGGCTTTACTGTCAACTATCTCAACGGCATCGATAAAAGCCTGAAAGAAGATTTCGCCGTGAAGTTCAACAAGTTCATTCTCTCTGTTGATTAAGTCCATAACTTTTGGTTATCACCTATCACTTATAGACATTTGACTTCCGGGCCTGTGATACGGACCTTTGTAATCCAATTACAAACGTTTCGTGTATGCAACAAGAGAAGACAGCGGCCACCTGGCTACCGGAGAACACGCAGAAAATTATATTCCTCACCGCAGCAGCTATTACGCTGCTGCCGATAGTAACCCCGCCAGTGGCGCTGCTGCTGGGATTCGCCCTGGCGCAAACCAGCGGTAATCCTTTCACCACAGTAACACCACGCATTACCCACTGGCTGCTGCAGCTGTCAATTATAGGAATGGGCTTTGGCATGAATGTGCACAGCGCGCTGAAAGCCGGCAGCGAAGGATTTCTTTTTACAATTGCTGCCATTGCCGGTACCTTACTAACAGGAGCCGTGCTGGGCAAGCTGCTGGGGATTGATAAAAAAACCGCTCATCTTATTTCCTGCGGTACCGCCATCTGCGGCGGCAGTGCCATAGCCGCCATTGCACCAGTGATGAAAGCCGGTGAGAAACAGGTTTCCGTGGCATTGGGCATCATCTTCCTGCTGAATGCACTGGCCCTTTTTATTTTCCCGGCAGTAGGCCACGGGCTGCATTTATCCCAGCAACAGTTTGGTCTGTGGAGCGCCATCGCTATTCATGATACCAGCTCTGTAATAGGCGCCGCCAACAAATATGGTGAAGAGGCGTTGCAAATAGCTACCACCGTGAAACTGTCGCGCGCCCTGTGGATTGTTCCCGTGGCGTTCATTACCACCCTGTTGTTTAAAACAGATGCGGGCAACATCAGGATCCCGTGGTTTATTGCCGTGTTCATCGCTGCCATGCTGCTTAATACCTGGGTACCGTTGTTTCAGCAGGCCGGCCCCTTTCTGGTAAAAAGCGCCAAAACTGGTTTGTCGCTCACCCTGTTCCTGATAGGCACCAATCTCAGCCGCGAGGCGCTGCGTGGAATCGGCCGCAAACCCTTGATCCACGGGGTAATACTATGGGTATTGATCAGTGCCGGAACCTTGCTGGCCATCTGCTGCCTGGCCTGATACCGGGGAAAATCCCGTGATAATCCTATTCTCATTTTTACATATATTTGATCATCGATCATTTGTGATACTCGCATCATTTATCTCAATAACCAAGATGACTACACGTAATTTATGAGCCGGTCTCCTGCTACCAAATCCGGCACTTATATGGCTGCATTCCGGGCAATAGAAAGTACGAAACCTGAGAAAGAGCGCCTGTTGTATGATCCGTTTGCCAGCGCGTTTCTGTCAAGATTCTATCAGATCTTACTGGCGGGTTGCACGATTGCTTTCATCAGGAAAATAGTTACTGCCTGTATACAGTTCCGCTGGCCCGGCAGCTTCACCGCCGCTGTTGCCAGAACAAGGCTGATTGACGACATGATCATTCATGCGGTAAGATCGCAGGGTATTAACCAGGTAATTATTCTCAACGCTACTTTTGATACGAGGGCGCATCGCCTGAATGTTGGTGTACCACTGCATTATGTGGAAATGGATCACCCAACACTTCAGTATACCAAGAAGAAAATACTCTCGGAACTGGTAGGATTACCAACCATTCATGTGGATTATGTGCAGCTGGATCTGAACACGCAACAGATCTCTGAAGTATTCCCGGAACTCTTCTACGGCGCACATTTAAAAACATTGTTCCTCTGGGAAGGAATCACCACCCAACAGGAAGCCAAACAGGCGGAAACAATTTTCCATCATGTCAAAAATTTTAGTCCGGGTACACAGATCATCTTTACCTATGTAGAAAAAGCAGTGCTGGAAAATCCAACCGCATTTTATGGATTTGTGCGTATAAATAAGCTGCTAAGCCGTGCCGGTGAGAACTGGGATTTCGGTATCCGTCCGGCAGAATTGTATGCCTTCCTGGAATTACATCATATGAAACTGCACTATGATGGCGGCGGCGGGGATTACCGCGCAAAATATTTCGGAGAAAAGAGCAAGCAGATGAAAGGCTATGAATATTTAAGAGTAGTAAGAGCAGAAGTGAAATAGCAGCCGTATCTTCGGTGCATCATTTTAGCGTTCTGCATATGCATATTCACTACTTTCAACATGTGCCTTTTGAAGGACTCAGCTGCATTGCCGGCTGGGCCAGCAGTCATCAGCACCAGGTAACCTATACCCGCTGGTATGAAAGCACCGACACTACCGCGCTTGCAACGGCGGACTGGCTCATCATCATGGGTGGACCCATGGGCGTGTATGAACAGGATCATCATCCGTGGATGACCACCGAAATAGCCCTTATCCGGGAAGCTATCCAACAAAATAAAAAAGTATTGGGCATCTGCCTGGGATCACAACTGATTGCGGCGGCTCTCGGCGCTAACGTATACCCGCATACGCAGCCGGAAATCGGCTGGTTCCCGCTGGACCTCACCTTCCAGGGTCAGGCAGCTCCACTGGAAACAGTGCTGCCCCATCATTTTAATACCTTTCATTTTCACGGCGATACCTTTGATGTGCCCGCAGGCGCTACCCGCTTTGCAGCCTCCGCAGCCTGCAGCCACCAGGCATTCATTTACGGCGACCGCGTAATTGGCCTCCAGTTCCATATGGAATTAACGGCAGAAAGTTTGCAGGAAATGATCCTGCACGGCGCCGGCGCCATTGCAGCCGGCGGGCCGTTTGTGCAAAATGAAGAAAAGATCCGCCAGCATATGAACCTGCTGACGCAAAACACTGAAACCATGTACCGCCTGCTGGATTATATGGCAGCGCTGTAAATAAAATATGATTGTATGACTGCTGCGTTTGATGTTTTGATTATCGGCGGAGGACCTATTGGTCTCGCTTGTGGGCTGGAAGCCAAAAGAGCGGGGTTAAGCTATATTATCCTTGAAAAAGGTTGTGTGGTGAATTCCCTGTACAACTACCCGTTGTACATGACTTTTTTCTCTACCTCTGAGCGGCTGGAAATTGGTAATGTTCCCTTTGTGTCCATCAACCCGAAACCTACCCGGCCGGAGGCGCTGGAATATTACAGAAGGGTGGCCACTTCGCATGAACTGAATATAAAACTGTTTGAAGAAGTGGAGCAGGTAACGCCTAACGCCGGCGAATATACGATTACTACCAGAAAAAGTGTTTATCATGCGCGGCATGTAGTAATTGCCACCGGCTTTTACGATATCCCCAACCTGCTGAACATACCCGGCGAAGAGCTTCCCAAAGTAACGCACTATTACAAAGATCCTCACTTCTACGCCACACAGGACGTAGTAGTGATAGGCGCCCATAACTCCGCCGTAGATGCCGCACTGGAAACTTACCGTAAAGGCGCCCGCGTAACAATGGTGATCCGCCAGGAAGACATTGGCTCCCGTGTAAAATACTGGGTACGCCCGGATATTGAAAACCGTATCAAAGAGGGCTCTGTCAAAGCATGGTTTAATTCATCGCTTACCGCCATCCGTGATAAAGAAGTGGATATTGCCACCCCCGATGGTCCTGTTACCATTGCCAATGATTTCGTTATCGCCATGACCGGCTACCAGCCTAATTTCAGCCTGCTGCAAAAGTCCGGTATTGCTTTATCGGATGATAAGCTCAAACTACCTGCGTATAATCCGGTAACGATGGAAACCAATATGCCGCGGATTTATTTAGCCGGCGTGGTTTGCGGCGGGATGAACACGCATGTGTGGTTTATTGAAAACTCGCGGGATCATGCGGAGAAGATTATGAAGCATATAAAAACGAATGCGTAGAGCAGCGCCTTCGGCGCTGGCGGATTTTGTCTTTCTCAGGATTAAACTGATTCAACTGATTTCGTTGATTTGATCACTTTTGATTTAAACTGATTTTGGGAGATATAAGCGAAAATATTCGTTTATATCTCCCAAAATCATTTATAAAATCCCAAAAATAAAATCAACGAAATCAGTTGAATCAGTTTAATCCTGAGAAAGACAAAATCCGCGGCGATCCTAAACAATATTCACCTCGCGCTCCAGCTCCACCCCAAACTTCTCTTTTACACTATCCATTACCTGCTGGGACAGGTGGTAAATTTCGCTTCCCTTTGCATGACCGTAATTCACCAGTACCAGCGCCTGCCTGGCGTGTACGCCGGCATCGCCGTTACGGTATCCTTTCCAGCCGCATTGTTCAATGAGCCAGCCGGCGGCCAGCTTGAAATGTTCATCTGCCACGGGGTAGGCTACCATAGCGGGGAACGCTGCGTGCAGTTGTTCATACACGGCTTTGGTAACGGTAGGGTTTTTAAAGAAACTACCTGCATTCCCTATTTCTGCGGGGTTGGGCAATTTGGAAGAACGGATGTTTATCACTGCCTGGCTGATGGCCTGGATAGAAAGCTCCTGCACATTCATACGCTGGAGTTCTTCATTGATAGCGCCGTAGCTGGTATTAAAATGCGGTTGTTTGCTTAACCGGTAAGTAACGGATAAAATAGCAAACTGGTTTTTATATTCTTTTTTGAAGATGCTTTCGCGGTAACCGAAATGACAATCGGCATTATTGAAAGTAACGATGCTGTGATCTTTCAGGTGCAGGGCTTCCAGTTCATAAAATACATCTTTTATTTCCACGCCATAGGCGCCGATATTCTGCATGGGGCTGGCGCCTACGTTACCTGGTATCAGGGAGAGGTTTTCAAGGCCGGCGAGGTTTTGCGCGATGCAGTGTTGCACAAACCCGTGCCAGTTCTCTCCTGCGCCTGCTTTCACATATACGTAGTCGTTATCTTCCCCGGTAACGGTGATGCCTTTGATTTCATTTTTCAGCAGCCAGCCGTTAAAATCCTGTGTGAACAGGATATTGCTGCCGCCGCCCAGGATCATCTGGGGCAGGCCATCCTGCTGTTGATGTTCTGTGAACGACTTCAGCTCTTCCGCGGAGGAAAAGGACGCGAAATAACGTGCAGTGGCGTTGATACCGAAAGTATTATATGATTTGAGCAGAACATTTTCTGATACCTGCATAATAACTTAAATTTATGGTCAGCAAAGATAGCCGCAAATCATTTAGAAATCATAAATCCTATAATCCAGTTTCATGAATAAAACGGCGATTGTAATAGGCGCAACAGGACTCACCGGCACCCACCTGGTGGCAGCCCTGCTGCACGACCCGGCCTTCAGTAAAGTGAAGGTACTGGTGCGGCGGCCCTGGGCGCATGCCAGGCCAAAACTGGAAAGCATCATTGTGGACTTTGAAGATGAAGAGAGCCTGGCGGCGGCGCTGCATGGGGACATTCTCTTTTGCTGTATCGGTACCACTATCAAAAAGGCCGGCAGCCAGGAACGTTTCAGGGCAGTGGATTATGATATTCCTGTGAAATGTGCCCGGATTGCAAAGGAACAGGGCGTCACCCAATTCCTGCTGATGTCTTCTGTCAGCGCCAATCCTAACTCCCGCAACTTTTATTTGCGTACAAAAGGAGCAACAGAAGAAGCCATTCAGAAAGTGGGTTTCCACAGCGTGAATATCTTCCGGCCTTCGGTGCTGATAGGTCAGCGTAAAGAATTCAGATTCGGCGAATGGATCGGCAGATATCTTATCCAGCTTTTTTATTTTTTATTACAGGGAAGATGGAAAAAATACCGGGGCATCAAAGCGGCAACCGTTGCCAATGCCATGATCATAGCAGCAAAGGAGAATGATGAAGGCGTGAGCATCTATGAATCGGATGCTATTCAGAGCATGGGCGAGTCGTGAAAATCCGGAATTTGAGTCTTATCTTTAACCCGTATGAAAAAATGGGTCCTTCTTCTGGCTGTTGCAGGTATTGCAATACTGCCGCTATCTATGCAGGCGCAGGTAAACAGCTACTTTCCTGAGATATGGAAAGATAATCCACAGCTGCATACCACTCCATCTACCGATGCTCCTTACACGATCGTGGATTACAGAATGGTCAGGGATTTTAATGTAAGTCCGCGTGATAAAGCACAAGCCACTTCGCACTATAAAACACTGTACAAAAATATAAAGGTAAACACACAGCGTGCGGCGGATAGCCTCACCCGCCTGGTAATGTCGATGGAACCCAGCGAAGCCTTGCGTGGCTTACGTATCCGGGTGATACATCCCGGTGGCACCGTGACCAGCCTGAACGAGCAGGTAAGGATGATTGAAATGGACCGCGAACGGAAAGCAATAGTGGCTAACAACCTCGTGCTGGAAGCCGGCTGTGAAATTGAGTATGAGCTGAGCCTGAAAGTACAGTACGATTACGCCGGCACCGACTACCTCCAGTCCGGCATTCCCTGCAACCAGCTTAGCTTTGTGCTGATAGCGCCAAAAACGCTTGATTTTATGGTGAAGCCCGGCGCCGGTTTACCCGCGTTGCAGGACAGTATTGCCGGTAACAACCACTACTACCAGTTAAGCATGCAGAATATGCCGGCGCTACCCAACAGCGACCTGTATTTTTACCTGCCGCAACTGAAACGGATTGATTTCGGATTGAAGCAGGCAATAGAAGGAAAAGATACCGTACGTATGACCTGGCAAAAGTTTGGGGAAGATAGTTATATCCCCTTTGTGGCGGTATCAAAAGCAGAATATAAGCAACTGGAAAAAGAATTGCAGAAGTGGCCTTTCCTGAAACAACGGATTCCAGTTCCGCAGATGATCTACCTGGTAGAACAATTTATCAAATCCAATTACCGGCTGGTAGAGCCTTCTGAAACCGGCGAAACGGTGGATATCATTTCCATTATCCGTAATAAGCAGGCAGAGAAAGCAGGGTTTACCCGTTTGATGAATGCCGTGTATTATATGCTGAATATTCCCACGCAGATATTGTTCACCACTTCCCGCGACAGTTTACTGATGGACAGCCAGCTGGTGTACCGGCAGCTGCCCACCAATGTATTGCTGTACTTCCCCGGATTGCAACAGGCATTGGCGCCAACGGAAACGAATACACGTTTTCCGTGTTACCCCTCATTGTGGACCGGTATTCCTGCATTGCGCTGCCGTGATACGCTGGTGGCGGGAGAAAGCAAAGTGCTGACCGATTTTATTCAAACGCCGGCGCCGCCGTATACCCTGAGTAACATTACCACCGAGGCTACGCTCCGGTCGGTAACAGATCCTACCTGGGATGTAAAGCAATCTTTTGGCGGCTACCCTGCATCTAACCTGAAAACAGCCTTTGGCGGTACCGGCAGCACACCGGAAGGCCGGCTGCAGGTATATAATGCCATCCTTCCGTTTGAACCGGGTATCAGGAAACCCACGGAAGTGAAAGCAGAAAACGAAGTGTTTAATAACCGCACCCTGGATAAACCTGTGTTGCTGAGCAGTACGTTACTTACCACATCTTCCGTAGAAAATAAAAATAACAGCATTGTTATCCACGTTGGTCCTTTACTGGGTGGTAATATACCAGTGGATATCCCGCTTCCGCCGGGCGATCTGCCGGTCCAGATTACTTTTCCTTATTACCAGGAAAGGCGCGTGATCATTCCTCTGCCGGCGGGTTATAAAGTAGCGAACAAGGAAGATTTTTCGGCAGAAATAAATGATAAAGGAGCTGATCCTGCGTTGGGTTTTAAAATGCGGTGTGAGCAGGACGGCAATCAACTGCGCATTTTTGTACTGGAGTGGTATAAAAAAACAGATTTCTCCGGAAGCAGTAAAGCCGTATTCGGGCAGTTGCTGGAAAGGATCCATACGCTTCAGCAGCAGGACCTGGTACTGGTGAAAGAATAAATTCTACACCCCGTCTACATCCGGAATGATCACTACGGAACGGAATCTTTTTTCCGTTTTCAGTTGAATAATGAACTCCTGCAATACCCTTTTGATATGGGTGATCAGCCTGGCTTCACGCGGCAGTTTGATCAGCATTTCCTGCAAATAGTTATTGCGCACTCTTGCTACCAGCGGAGCTGCCGGTCCTACCAGTTGTGCGCCGATATGCGGCTGCAGCCAGCTGGCCAGGATCTGTGCGGCCTGTTCTGCTGTTTGCTGGTTTTTATGCCGGATGGTGAGTTTCAGTAAACGGAAAAAGGGCGGGTACCCAAATACCTGCCGTTCAGCAATTTCTGCTTCAAACATGGCTTTATAATCGTGCGCCATTACATAATGCAATACCGGGTGCCGGGTGTTGCTGGCCTGGATCAGTACTTTTCCCAGGCCGTTTTTACGGCCGGCGCGGCCACTAACCTGTTCCATCATCTGGAAGGCTCTTTCGTTCACCCTGAAGTCGGGGAAGCCCAGGAGATTATCGGCACTCAGGATCCCTACCAGGTTTACGTTTTCAAAGTCCAGCCCCTTTACCACCATCTGTGTGCCCACGAGAATATCTATACTGCGGTCTTCCAGCAGTTGAATAAGTTTGTTGTGGCTGTCTTTGTTCCTCACGGTATCCACATCCATACGGGCTATGCGGGCTTCCGGGAAGGCTACCTGGAGGTCGTCTTCTATTTTCTCGGTACCAAAACTTTTTGGTTCAATAGTTTGCGAGCCGCAGGCGGCGCAGGTATGTACATATGGATATCTTGTGCCGCAATAGTGGCAGTGCAGCTTATCCTGGTTTTTGTGATAGGTGAGAGATACATCACATTGTTTGCAATGCGGGATCCATCCGCAGGTGGTGCATAACAGGAAAGGCGCGTAACCGCGGCGGTTCTGGAACAGGATTACCTGTTTGCCCTCTGCCATACTTTGTGTGATGGCAACTTTCAGGGCGGAGGTAAAATGGCCGTCCATTGTTTTCTCCGCCATTTCTTTTTTGATATCCACTATTTCTATGGCGGGCATTTCCACGCCGCCATAGCGTTCATTCAGTTCAACAAGTCCATATTTTCCCTGTTGGGCGTTAAAATACGATTCCAGGGACGGCGTGGCAGAGCCGAGCAGCACTTTAGCTTTAAAGAGGCCGGCATAATAAATAGCCGCATCCCTTGCGTGGTAGCGCGGGGCAGGGTCCTGCTGTTTATAGGAGGCATCGTGCTCTTCATCAAGGATGATGAGGCCCAGGTCGCGGAAAGGCAGCAACAGGCTGGAACGGGCGCCCAGTATAATTTGCAGCTCCCCGGTTTTTACCTTGTTCCATATTTCCACGCGTTCGTTGTTATTGAACCGGGAGTGGTAGATGCCGATGCTGGCGCCAAAATGTTTCTGCAGGCGGCGGATGATCTGCGTGGTGAGTCCTATTTCGGGCAGCAGGTACAGCACCTGTTTGCCGGTGGCCAGGCACGCTTCCATCATCTTCACATATACCTGTGTTTTACCACTGGAGGTAACGCCGTGAAGCAGGGTTACCTGTTTATCTTTAAAGTGTGTTTGTACTTCTGCGAGGGCCGTTTCCTGTGCGGGGCTCAGGTCAAAATCGATCTGCGTATCTACCTTACCGGTAGGAATACGGTCTACCGTACGTTTCTCCACCCAGAGGATGTTTTTATCTACCAGTCCTTTTAGCTGGGCGGTAGTAGCGCCGGATTTTTTCAGCAGTTCTTTTTGCAGTACAACGCCCTGTGTTTTCAGCAGGTGAAGATAAGCGAGCAGCAGTTCCATCTGCTTGGGTGCGCGGCCCATATCATTGAACAATGCGGCCAGTTGTTCTTCTTCCTGGTAATCTGCATGTAATTGCACATAATTCTCCTGTTTCTCCCGGTATACTTCTTTCAATTCTTCATAAACCAGCAGTACTTTTTTCTCTATCAGTGTTTTGATAACAGAGTATACTTCAGATTTATCGAGAATCATCTGTACTTCTTCAATCCGCAGTTCTTTACGGATGAGCAGTGCTTCCGCAATGAGATATTCATCATCGCTGAGGGAAGTAAAGTCGTCGCCGAAGGCATCGTTGAAGAGCAGCAGCGTTTCGCTGGAAAGCTTGAGATGGGCGGGCAGTGCGGCATTCAGCACTTCTCCTTCCGTGCACATATAATAAGCGGCTACCCAGGTCCAGAAGGCTAACTGGGTAGGATATACGATAGGCTCGGCATCCAGCATATCCAGCAGTGGCTTGGTTTTATACAGGGGGGCCTGTTCGTGAATGGCTTTCACGATACCGGCGTATTTCTTTTGTTTTCCCAGCTGTACAGCTACCCGGCTTCCTACCTTCAGGGTGGACATATTTTCAGGAACCGCGTAAGTATAATTTTTTGGTAACGCCAATGGCAATATTACATCTGCGTACTTCATCCTATTGGCTGCAGGGTTGGATATTTGTGATACTTGCGTAATTCGGTGTCCATTGCATCAAACACCTGTTGTTTAAGGGTATTGATATCATCGAGTGTCATTCCTGTTACGGGTATTGGCGGCAGGAATACCACGCGGCATTTGCCGGGGGAGATGTGCATAGGTCCTTTATGTGGTAAGCGGTGGCCTGCATCGAGGTACAGTACCGGCTTAATTGGTTTTTGCAATTCGATGGCCATCCGGAACGCGCCGTTGTGAAAGGGGCGTAACGGCTGATCGGTGTCGTTGGTGGTGCCTTCCGGGAATACGAGGATGGAGATGCCGGCTTTGAGGGCGGTCATCATTTCCCGTACGCTGCGGGCCCTGGCGGCTGCGCTGGAGCGGTCCACCGGTACCACAGAATTTTTATAGATAAAACCGAAGAAAGGAATTTTAGACATTTCTACTTTTCCCAGCGGGCGGAAAGGGAGGCGCATTACTTTTACGGCGATGGCAGCATCGAGGTAAGAGCGGTGATTTACCACATAGATGCAGGGCTCGTTGTCGCGCTCACATAAATATTTACGGGTTACCCACATGCCAACCAGCGGGAACCAGGTATGGGCCCAGAAGCGCAGGAAATAAAATATAATGTTACCTCCTTTCTGCCGGCCCAGTAAAGAGGCCAGGAAAATGGGCGGCAATATTAAAAACATGATGCCCAGGAAAGTGGCGGCGGCGTATATCACATAAATAACACGCAACGGTTTCAGTAAAAAATTCATAAACGCCTCGGAAGGTTTAATATGGCGGAAAACTACGAAGAAAATTACTAATTACGTGGAACCGGGCGCCGATTTAATCGCAGTGACAAACCCAGTCCTTATCCAGGTCGATGCAGGTAATTACTTTGGCGTTCTGTGAATCGCAGGGCGCAAAAACGATCCGCAGGTGCTGGCCTTCGCTGGAATAGCCTTCCAGGGCATAGGTTGGGCAGGGATGGTCTTCCGGGTTGGACTTTTCCGGGTTAATCTTACCTTCTGCCAGGATTTCCTCCACTTCGGCGGTTGTCACCTGACGGCAATCCATCCGACAAATGGCATGTTTGGTATATTCAAGATGGGCGTGCCGGTTAATAACTTCGCCGGCAATAGCGGGACTGTTAGAGTTGCTACGGGCTACCACGGGGCGGCTGCCTGTGGTAGGGGTTGTGGGCGCACTTTTCCACCACTTCTGCTGCCAGCCGGCAAGCAATAAGATGGATAACAGGAGAACGGGAAGGTACTTTTGCATTGATTTCATAAAAACAATAGAACGCCGCGCAAAATAGTCAAAAATTCCTTACCTGACTATGACATAAAAAGTTCCTACCTTTGCTTCCCTTTATGGAACAGGTAAAAACAGTAGCATTTCATACCCTCGGCTGTAAGCTGAATTTTTCAGAGACCTCCTCAATAAGCAGGTTGCTGGAACAGGATGGGTTTGTAAAAACGGATTTCGATGGAACAGCGGATGTATACGTGATCAACACCTGTTCTGTAACAGACAATGCCGATAAGGAGTGCCGTATGCTGGTACGCCGCATACAGCGCCGCGCACCGGGCAGCATGGTAGTAATTACCGGTTGCTATGCCCAGCTGAAACCCGCCGAAATTGCGGCTATTGAAGGGGTGGACCTGGTTCTGGGCGCCGCCGAAAAATTCAATATCGCCGAACACCTCAAAACACTCACCAAAGGAGACAGCGCTAAAATCTGCTCCTGCGATATCGACGAGGTAAATAGTTTCCATGCTTCCTATTCTCTTAACGACCGTACCCGCACTTTCCTGAAAGTACAGGACGGCTGTGATTATACCTGTGCCTTCTGTACCATTCCAATGGCCCGTGGCAAAAGCCGCAGCGACAGTGTTGCCAATGTGGTAAAGCATGCGCAGGACCTGGCCGCTACCGGTGTAAAGGAAATTGTACTCACCGGTGTAAACCTGGGTGATTTTGGTAAAGGCTTTGAAGGGGGTAAGAAAAGAGAAGAAACCTTTTTTGAACTGGCGCAGGAACTGGATAAAGTGGAAGGTATTTCCCGCTATCGCATTTCTTCTATAGAACCTAACCTGCTCACTAATGAGATCATTGAATTTGTGGCCAACAGCCGCAGGTTTATGCCTCATTTTCATATTCCGCTGCAAAGCGGCAGTAACGAAATCCTGGGGCTGATGCGCCGCCGTTACCGCCGTGAACTGTATGCAGAAAAAGTAGCCCTGATTAAACAATTTATGCCACACTGCGCCATCGGCGTGGATGTGATCGTAGGCTTCCCGTCTGAAAGCGATGCGCATTTCCGCGAAACCTACGACTTCCTGCATGAACTGGATGTATCTTATCTGCACGTATTCACCTACTCAGAACGCTCCAACACCAGTGCACTGGATATTAAACCGGTAGTACCTGTTCATATCAGGAACGAACGCAACAAAATGCTGCGTAACCTCAGCCACAAAAAACAGCAATACTTTAATGAACAACACCTCCATCAAACGAGGAAGGTGCTGTTTGAATCGCTGGGTAAAGATGGTATGATGGAAGGTTACACCGATAACTACATCAAAGTAACCACTCCTTTCCGCCAGGAATGGCACAACCAGCTGATCGACTGGGATCTCCGGTAATTATTTCGGGAAGCCGGGATCTGCTTTTACTTCCTGCAACTGCTGTGTATGCCGGTTGGTATGCGCTGCATCCAGCAACAATAACTGGTAAGCATCGATAGGCCCCAGCGCCGGATGATCCATGATGTGATCACGCATGACGTCTTTTGTGCTGGTTACATATTCAATCAGTTTATCCCGCTGGTCTGTGAAAGCTTTTATAGCTTCTGCATTGGAGGAATAGCTGTGTTTGGGAATACCGGCTTCAGACGCCTTTACTTTGTGGCTGCGGTCTTCCACATTCTTAATGAGTTGTTCATCGGTAATTTTGATATCCTTTCTTCTTTCAGGATTGGCGGGTTGCTGTACCATTTGCTGCTCCCCTTCCATGATAGCTTTTTCAATCTGCATGATGTGCTCCACGCACTCGATCACTGACCAGCGATCCGGCGCAGGCTTATATTCCAGTTGTGCATCGGTGAGTCCCTGTACATCCTTCAGGAGCTGATCTTTTGTTTGTTGCAGCTGGGTGATCAGGAGGGTTCTGTCTTCCCTGACGCTGGTACCAGGCCGGAAAGCAGTGACCGCAGAAAAGACAGCAATAGCGAGTAACAGCGCTAGTTTTTTCATCGTGGATAATATTTTAAGTGCCAGTAAATGGGGGGTAATAGTAAGTAAGAAGAAAGATAAGCAAGTAAGTTACGAAAAACCGATGATCTCCAGAAATTCCTCCCGGGTAATAAATCCTGCGCCCAGTGAGGCCAGGTGGTCGGTATGTACCTGGCAGTCGATCATTTCCAGCTCGTGTGCATAGGTTTGTACAAAAGTGATAAAAGCCGCTTTGGAAGCGTTGCTGACAGTAGCGAACATCGACTCCCCAAAAAAGAAAGGGCCTGTTTTAACACCGTAGAGGCCACCCACCAGCGCTTCATTCTGCCAGCATTCCACCGACATAGCGTAGCCTGCCTCGTGCAGCCGGATATAGGCCTCCTGCATTTCGCGGGTAATCCAGGTACCGGTTTGCCCTGCCCTGGGAATACTGCTGCAGCGGGCAATTACGCCTGCAAAATCTTCATTGAACGTAATCCGGAACTCTTTTTTGCGCAGCACCTGTTTCATGCTGGCGGATACTTTCAGTTCATCCGGAAATAATACGAAGCGGGGATCGGGGCTCCACCACTGGATAGGGGGCTCATCGTACCAGGGGAAGATACCGGAGCGGTAAGCAAGCAGCAATCTTTCTACAGACAGGTCACCACCCACGGCGAGTAATCCGTCCGGCTCGGAAAGCTGAACGGGTGGAAAAATCAGTTGCTTGTTAAGACGGAAAACGGACATATCAGGAATCAGCTGCCTGCCATTTCTTCAATAGTAACGCTTAATCCTCTCTCCTGCAGGGCTTCACACAGGGGGCGCAGTTTCAGGTATTCGCCCTGTTTTACGGCATACTTTCCATTAAAATGAATGATCAGCGCACACTGCTCTGCCTGTTCATGCGTATGACCGCATACCTCCATCAGTGAAGCAATGACCCAGTCGAATGTATTCACTTCATCATTCCAGACTACCAGGCTGAACGGAAACTGTTCATCTTCCGCCACCAGCACATCTACCTCTTCCTCTGGTAATCCTTTTGTACTTGTACGATCGCTCATCTTTAATAAAAGCTTTATGCAAAATTACATGGATTATTCGTTAATTTATCCATATTTAGCAGAGATCTGTTGATTTCAGGATACTTCCGAATTTAAAAAATGGTTATGATGAACGGACTGGTTTTATTGATGAATACGAATTTGCCGTTAAAAGATCCGGTGCCGATCTTTTCGCTGGTGTTGTTTATAATACTGCTGGCGCCTATCCTGTTACGTAAACTGCGGATACCGAGTATCATAGGGCTGATCATTGCCGGGATGCTGATCGGCGATCATGGTTTTAAAATTATACAGAAAGATAGTATCGATCTCTTTGCCAAAGCCGGGCTATTGTATATTATGTTCCTCGCTGGGTTGGAACTGGACATGACGGAATTCCGTAAGAACCGCTACCGGAGCATGATTTTCGGCGCCTTTACCTTCTTTATCCCCCTTACAATGGGGTTTGTGGTATGCACCTATGTACTGCAGTTTAATTTCATGGCCACGCTGCTGGTGTCCAGTATGTTTGCCACCCATACGCTGGTGGCTTATCCGCTGGCAAGCCGGCTGGGCATTACAAAAAATGAGGCCGTTACCGTAGCGGTGGGCGGTACCATTATTACCGACACGGCCGTACTGCTGATACTGGCCGTGATCACCGGTGCGCAGGCGGGCAACCTCAATACTTACTTCTGGGTACGGCTGGGCATTTCACTGGCCATTTTTGCCGCTATCATCCTCTGGCTGATGCCCATGCTTGGCCGCTGGTTTTTTAAGAAGATTAAGGACGATAAAACTTCGCATTTCATATTTGTGCTGGCGCTGGTATTTGCTTCCGCCTTCCTGGCCGAACTGGCAGGGGTAGAAGGTATTATCGGGGCATTCCTGGCCGGGCTGGCGCTGAACCAGCTGATCCCGCATACCTCACCGCTGATGAACCGGATTGAATTTGTGGGCAACGCTATTTTCATCCCGTTTTTCCTGATCAGCGTAGGCATGCTGGTAGACCTGCGGGTATTACTGAAGGGCCCTGAAGCCCTCATCATTGCCGGCGCGCTTACCCTGATGGCGCTTAGCAGCAAATGGCTGGCGGCCCTGTTCACACAACTGGTGTTTAAATACAGCGCCAACCAGCGCAAGGTGATCTTCGGACTCAGCAGCGCCCACGCTGCCGCTACCATTGCGGTAATACTCATCGGGTATAATATGCATATTGTAGATGAACATGTGCTGAATGGCACGGTGATCCTGATCCTCATTACCTGCCTGGTGGGCTCTTTTGTAACAGAAAATGCCGGCCGCCGGCTGGCCATACAGGAAGCAGAAGGCAAACCCGAAGCGGACGATCAGCCCGAACGCATACTGGTGCCGGTTTCCAACCCCGACCGTATTGAGGCCCTGCTGGACTTTGCAGTAATGATTAAAGACAGCAACGCCCCTACTCCTATTTATCCGCTGGCCGTGGTACAGGATAATGAAGAAGCAAAAGAAAAGATCCATCTCACCAATAAAATGCTGGAAAAAGCGGTGATACATGCTGCTGCCACGGAAAGCGCGGTGCAGGTGGTGACCCGCATAGACCTCAACGTTTCCGACGGTATTACGCGCGCCACAAAGGAACTGCTGATCAGCGATGTGATATTGGGCTGGACCGATAAAACAAGCACCACCGACCGCTGGCTGGGCAACATCTTCGGTACCACACTTGATAACGTATTACAACGGGTATGGGAAACCGTGTACGTGTGCAACTTCCACTCGCCACTCAATACCACTAAAAAAATGGTGCTGGTAATGCCGCCCAATGCGGAATACGAGCTGGGCTTCCTGCATTACATGCAGAAAATGTTTATGCTGGCCAAACAGGCCGGCGCCAGGTTACTGGTTTTCTGTAATGAGAAAACGCAAACCATCACCACTGCTTTTGCGGAGCAAACGAAAATGAGCGTGGACCTTAGTTTCCGCCAGTTTGACACCATCGAGGATTTCCTGATCCTTTCCAGGGAAATAACCAGGGACGACCTTGTGGTGGTGGTCACTGCCCGTAAAAGCACGCTTTCCTATCATGCCTATATGGATGGCATTCCCGCTAAACTGGAACGTCATTTTAAAGACAATAATGTAATCCTGCTGTATCCTGAACAAAGGGAGTTTGATTCACTGGAAGCGGGCCTTCAATCCGAAGATCTGACGCTGGCGCCTATACAGGAGCAAATTGCGAATCTGAATAAACTGGGTAAAGCGGTGAAACGGATATTCAAGAAATAATGGATAGCCCGTAACGGCTAAACGCAAAAAGGTCCCGCATTGCTGCAGGACCTTTTTTATTTGTGTGTAGTGTGGGAGCTACTGGATTCGAACCAGTGACCCTCTGCTTGTAAGGCAGATGCTCTGAACCAGCTGAGCTAAGCTCCCGTAAAGATCTTTTGGAGGTGTTGTATTGTAGTGTGGGAGCTACTGGATTCGAACCAGTGACCCTCTGCTTGTAAGGCAGATGCTCTGAACCAGCTGAGCTAAGCTCCCTCTTAAAGATCTTTGGAAAAATATGTCAAATTACTGTAGTGTGGGAGCTACTGGATTCGAACCAGTGACCCTCTGCTTGTAAGGCAGATGCTCTGAACCAGCTGAGCTAAGCTCCCTCTTTTGTTTCTTACCTATCGTCCCTTTCGTTCGATTGGATCGCAAAGGTATAAACTATTTTTATTCTACCAAATATTTTTTGAAAAAAGCAGGAAAAACGAAACCGGGGCACATTATCACACTCCTCCCAAACCCTTTACCACACATCATTACAGGAAAAATAAAAACCGGATTCAATTTTATAAAGATGCCTGCATTTTTTTGCACTTATATATATTTCTCATCAATAATGTGCATGATTATCTGTCCGGATATTTTTTATTTTTTAGAAAGATAAAGGGAGACAGAAGCCGGTATACCTGCTTTTATCTCCCTTAATATTAAATCAAATCTCTTATTTCTTTTTCTTCTTTTCCGCCTTCTTCACAAAGCCGCCTTCAAAGAAGCATTTGATACCACGATAAGCGCCGCAGCCGCCTATTTCGCGGATATTCACCCGGTTGCCGGTAAACTGGAAAGCAATACCACAGGAAGATTCCTTGTCCTTGTATTCGCCCCGGTTGCCGCCAATGTAATGTCCCCGGCCGCTCAGTTCTCCTTTACAGTTGCCATTATCTTTTGAGAAGGTGATGAAGAACTGGAAAGACTTCGTATCCTCGCCATCACGGATGGATACGATACTCATGTCGCCGGCCGTATAATCGCCGGAGAATTTATGTTTACGGGGCAGTGTATCAATCGGGTTGAAGATCTGCCCGGCGTTCGTAGGTCCGTTGGAGTTAGTCATGATAAGCGTTACCGAACCATCGGGATTCACCATGTAAAAATCTTCTCTCAATGCGCTCCGGCTGCCCGACAATTTTGTTTCGCTGCTGATCTTCACTACATTTTTACTGTCTATTACCAGGGAGGTAACCGTACCATCCGCACTACCGGTGTTGGCTACACGTATCCTGTTGAGGTATTTCCCTTTTTTATCCAGGAAGCAGAGATAGCCTACAGATTGTGACCTGCCGGCTGCTTTCACAGTCATATAGTTTACTACGCTGCCGGGAATCCGCTGCAGCGGGAAATATTTCACCGGTTCATTCTTGCCGAAATCACCTTTTGTCAGCGTATCTGTGAGAAACCGCATGGCAGCGGTATCCAGCCGCAGCGAATCCGGTTGTTTCAACTGGAGCGTATCCGGTGTAAGCCTGTAGGGCAGGGTGCCAGGCGTAAACAATGCCTGGAAGTCTTCAAATGTCATGGGCTCGTCGCCGCTGCCTGATTTCTTCTTCGATTTGCAGGCTGCCAACACGCCGATTGCCAGTAATAATAAAAGGAAACGCTTCATTAGAAAATTTAATTCTGGGCGAAAAGTTAGATATAATTTTTATATGTGCGCGTTAAAAATCAAAAAACATACCGGATAGAGAAATGTTCAGATTTATTATTTAGATTTGTCTAAATAATATTTTAGATAACATGAATTTATCGATCGCAGAGGAAAACCATATCAAATCAATTTATAAGCTGCAGGAAGGCGACGCTGTAGTAACCACCAACGCATTGGCCTATGAACTGGATACAAAGCCTGCATCGGTAACAGACATGGCCAAGAAGCTGAAAGAGAAGAAGCTGATTGAATACGAAAAATACAAAGGCATCACCCTTTCGGCAGACGGCAGAAAAGCCGCCCTGCAAATTGTACGGCGCCATCGCCTGTGGGAGTGTTTCCTGGTAGATAAACTCTCCTTCAGCTGGGAAGAAGTGCATGAGCTGGCGGAAGAACTGGAACATGTACGCAGTGAAAAGCTCACCAACCGGCTCAGCGAATTCCTCGGAAACCCGGTGATAGACCCTCATGGCGACCCTATCCCTGATGCCAACGGAAAACTGGCCAAACCACGCCCGCAAACCTCACTGGATCAGGCCAACGCCAAACGACTGGTAGTTACAGCCGTATCAGACCAATCCACCGCGCTGCTGGCCTTTCTCAACGCCAAAGGAATTAAACTGGGCACCCAGCTGGAAATAGTAGCGCATTACGAATACGACAATTCTATAGAAATAAAAGTAAAAGGGCAACCCGCCATTACCATCAGTGAGCAGGTTGCAAAAAATATAATGGTCAGACCCGTTTAATTATCAGCAATATACTATGAGCATCGAGCATACACATTCATCAGCATCGTTAAGTGAGGTACATCAGAGTGTAGAAACGAGTGGAAAATCCAGGTGGAAAAAAATCTTCGCCTTCTTTGGCCCCGCCTATCTCGTAAGCGTGGGTTATATGGACCCCGGCAACTGGGCCACCGACCTGGCCGGCGGCAGCCAGTACGGTTATAAACTATTATGGGTATTGCTCATGAGTAACCTCATGGCATTGCTGCTGCAAAGCCTGAGCGCCCGGCTGGGCATTGTGCGCGGCCGCGACCTCGCACAGGCTAACCGGGAAACCTATCCGCCGGTAGTGAATTTCATCTTATATGTATTGGCGGAAATCGCCATAGCAGCCACCGACCTGGCAGAAGTACTGGGAATGGCGATCGGTATCCAGCTGCTCACAGGGCTGCCGCTGGTATGGGGCGTAAGCCTGACCGTGCTGGACACCTTCCTGCTCCTGATCCTGCAACGCTACGGCATCCGTAAAATGGAAGGGTTTATTATCAGTCTTGTTGCCATTGTAGGCGCCTCCTTCCTGGTAGAACTGATCCTCGTGAAACCCCAGATGCACGAAGTAGTGCGGGGTTTTATTCCCACCATCCCGGACAACACCGCGTTGTATATTGCCATTGGCATTATCGGCGCCACCGTGATGCCGCACAACCTGTACCTGCACTCAGCACTGGTACAAACGCGGAAAATAAAACGGGACGACGCCGGTATCAAGCAGGCCATTAAAATGAACTTTATCGACAGCACCATTGCCCTGAACCTCGCGTTCCTGGTGAATGCTGCGATCTTAATACTTGCTGCTGCCGTATTTTTCAAAAGCGGCCGAACAGATGTGGCCGAAATCCAGGATGCGCACCGGCTGCTGGATCAGCTGCTGGGAAGCAAACTGGCGCCTATCCTGTTTGCGGTGGCGTTGATTGCAGCGGGTCAGAGTTCTACGGTAACCGGCACCCTGGCCGGGCAAATTGTAATGGAAGGCTATCTCCGCCTGCGTATTAACCCGTGGCTGCGGCGGCTTATCACCCGGCTGCTGGCCATCATCCCCGCACTGCTGGTGATCCTTATTTTCGGCGATGAAGAAGTAGGTGCGCTGCTGGTGTTCAGCCAGGTATTGCTCAGCTTACAACTTGGCTTTGCCATCATCCCGCTCATCCATTTTGTAAGCGATAAAAAAACGATGGGTACCTTTGCCATCAAGCCCATTACTAAAATTTTCAGCTGGCTGGTCACCAGTTTATTGGTGTACCTTAATATGCGGATGGTATTATCAGAAGCCTTTGATTATATGTCTGGTACCGGGAATATTTTTGTAGACGGATTAATTATAGCCGGCTGCCTCGGCTTTGTGGTGCTGCTTTTCATCACCATCGTGTATCCGCTGCGCCGCCGCTACCGCGAAGATGCCGCCGCCGGGATCCATACCACACAGGTATCGCTGGGCGATATGGAGAAGCCTACCTATCAATGTATTGCGATGGCCCTGGATTTCTCGGAGCGCGACAAGGATATTGTGACCAACGCCATTGCTCACGGGAACGAACACACGCAGTATATCCTTATTCACATTGTGGAAAGCGCTTCCGCCAAATACTTTGGTAAAGATTCGGACGACCTGGAAACACGCCGCGACCAGGAACAGCTGGATACCTATATTGCCCTGCTGAAAAGCCGCAACATCAGCGCCAGAGGCGTGCTCGGCTTCCGCCGGCGCGCCCGTGAAATTGCCCGCATTGTACACGAAGAAAAAGCGGACTTCCTGGTACTGGGAGGCCACGGCCACAGGGGCTTTAAAGACTGGCTGTATGGCGAAACAGCTAACCAGGTGCGTCACCAGGTAAAGATCCCGGTGCTGGTAGTGCAATAAAATTTTAAATGTATGCTTCCGTTATTCAAACCCGGTGATACCAAATATTTCAGCCGCATCGTGCGGCCGGAAGACTGTGCCTCATTTGACAGCGGGCATGTGCATCCCGTATACGCCACCTTTGCACTGGCGCGGGATGCAGAATGGTGCTGCCGTTTGTTTGTACTTGATATGAAGGAAACATCGGAGGAAGGCATTGGCACCCGGCTAACCGTGGAGCATCTCTCCCCCGCTTTAACCGGCAGCCGGGTGGACTTTACAGCCGTGATCACACAAATACAACATCATGAAATCACCTGTAGTTACGAGGCCGTTTGCAATGGCCGTATCGTTGCTACAGGTATACAGGTGCAGAAAATTCTTTCTAAAGAAAAATTGGAGAAGTTGTTTACGCAGTAAGATCGCCTTCGGCGATTGCGAGTTTTGTCTTTCCCAGGATTAAACTGATTATACTGATTTCGCTGATTTTATTTTTTAGGATTTTATAAAAGATTTTAAACGATCAGGGGAGATATAAGCGAAAGTATCCGCTTATATCTCCCCTGATCATTTAAAATTCAAAAAGTCAAATCCCGGAATCAGTATAATCAGTTTAATCCCGGAAAAGACAAAATCCGCTTCGATCCGCTATAACCCAAGCGCCGCCTTCAGGCGCGGGTAACCGGTTTTGCTCACCAGCACCCTGGCGCCGCTGCGCAGTATAGCCAGGTGGTTTTCTTTTTCGTAGGGGTCTATACGTGTTACCTGGTTTACGTTGAGTATATAAGAGCGATGCACCCGCGTAAACTGTTGCGGGTCCAGCATTTTTTCGAAGAACGACATTGTTTTATTTTTCAGGAAGCTACCTTCCTGGGTTACTATTTTCACGTAGTCGTCTGCTGCTTCCAGGTAATGGATATCCTGTACCGGGATGATTTTGATTTTACCATTGATCTTTATTACCACGCGGTTGCTTTGCAAAGGTGTGGCAGCAGCAGTTTCCAGCAACGCTTCCGTATTGGTGGCTGCAGGTGTTTGAAAATGATCCAGCCATTTTTGTACGGCCTTATCAAAGCGATCGCTGGAAAAAGGTTTCAGCAGGTAATCGACCGCATGCACTTCAAAGGCCCTGATAGCATGCTCTTCAAAGGCTGTGGTAAAGATCACGGCAGGCATATTTTCCACGAGTTCCAGCATTTCAAAACCGGTGATCTTTGGCATTTGTATATCCAGGAAAATGATATCCGGCTGATGCTGTTGTATGGCCTTTAATCCTTCAAATCCATCATTGCATTCCTGTACCACTTCTATTTGCGGGAAGCTTAACAGGTATTCCTTCACCACTTCACGGGCCAATGGTTCATCATCAATTAATACTGCTTTTATCATGCGATTGTGGTACTTTAATAATGGTAGTAAATATATTATCAATGGCCGTGGTTTCCAGCAGGTCCTGCCGTGCAAACAGCAGGTACAGCCTGCGTTGTATGGAAGTTAAGCCGAAACCGGTTCCTTTATTGGGTTGCTGCAGTTCGTTGTCGAACGGATTTTGTATGGCGATATACAACATGTTATCCTGCAGCCATGATTTTATGCTGATGGTGATATCACCGGTGGTATCGTATAGTCCGAACTTGATCGCATTTTCTACTACCGGCTGCAGCAGCATCGGCGGCATCATCATTTTATCTGCTTCCTCATAAGGCACAACGTTGGTGGTTAAACGATGCCCGAAACGTACTTTCTCTATATCCAGGTAAAGCTGCAGGTAGTTCAGTTCTTCCGCGAGTGTGATCCACTGGTCATCTTCACGTTTCAATGATCCTCTTAAAAAGTCGGAGAGCTTCAGTACCATTTCGCGGGCTTCTTTTGGCCGTAGCATGATGAGCGCATTGATGGAGTTGAGGCTGTTAAACAGGAAATGCGGCTGCAGTTGCTGCCGCAGTTTAAAGAGTTCTGCTTCTCTTACAATCCTCTCAGTAGCTTCTTTGCGTTGGCGGTATTCCTGTTGTTCTTCCTCATCGTACCACATCTGGCTCCTGAATCCGATCCCTGCAATCAGCATGCATCCAACAATAGCATGAACGGGGATGGCATTGTTCAGCCAGTTGAGATACGGTACATCTTCCGGGAAGGCGGATACCAGTATCCAGCGGCTCAGGCACACCCACAATACAGACAATGCAAAACTCAGAACAGCTACATAGCCAAACTTCATGGTGCCATCTGCCGGGCGGTAATAAGCCACGTTATGGCTTATTACAATACCGGCGGCTCCCAGTAGTATAACGTGCACTGCACTGTCTGTGACCGATTGCCAGAGGGGAAGGTCGAACCAGTACCACAGCAACCCGCCATACAGGAACATCCAGATGGCGAAGGAGGCGAGAAAAGCCCACCAGGCATTACCTTTAATCAGTTGCTTTACCAAAGAAGGTGATTTATCAGTTATACGTTAAGTTCAAAGTACTGTTGTCCCTGTAACTGTGCAGATTTCATCTGCAACCAGGCGATGTAGGAATTGGGGTCACCCGGCTCTTCGATGCGGGAGTACAATTCCATACCGTCTGTCAGCTGATCCAGGGTATATACTTCCGGTACGTTGATGAACTTCCATTGTACCAGTTCCTGTTGTTGATTTTTAAAAGCATATTGTTCCTGCATACCAATTTCGCGGGCCTTATCGCAGGCGTCTTTCTTGGTAACAGCGCTGATTAATCTTAATTGTTCATCAAATTGCGGGGTGTGATTGCCTTCACCGCAGATGATCTGATATACAACTTTCGCAACAAACCAATGCATAAAATTAAAATTTAAAAGTTCGAGAAGATAGAATACAGGTTGAGATATGGATGTTTAATGATCAGTAACTTTTTATTTCCACGCCACCGAATACGCAGGCTCCTTTAAGGATCAGCAGTTTATCAATGGGTCCGGCAGGTATCACACTGTTACTACGTTTATCTTCCACACCACCGAGGATGGCGTCGATATCCACCTGCACTTTCCAGTTGGCCGGTACAATGATTTCGCAACCACCGAAAACGGCTGAAACGTCCATAGTAGCGGTGCCGTTGATATCGGCATTCATGAAGTTAATGACGGCACCTCCAAAGACAGCGCTTACGTCGCCTCCCTTAAAGTTTTTAGACATCACTACTTTATTCACGCTGCCAAAAATAGCGTTGGCGCTCAGCGTATCTTCCCCGGTGGCAAATTCCTCACTGGAGCCGAAGCTGTGTTTTTTGGACGGCCATTCCGGATGGTGATAACTCTTTTTAAAGATCAGCACAATACCCACCAGGATCAATGCTACCGGCCATATAAACTGGGCGGTGTTATATGGCAGATGAAGTATTTCGCTTGCCAGGAAAATTCCGCCTACCAGGATCATCACCACCCATCCCCCGAATCTGAAGTTATGCTTTGCCCCTATAACAATACCAACCGCTATCAGGATCATTTGCCAGGAGAACAGCCAATGGGGCAGGTCGAGATCCAGGCGTTGTAATAACAGGCAGGCACCAACGATGATGAAAACCGCACCGCCTATAAAGCGGCCTTTTCTTCTTGATGCGTCGATATCTTCGTTTTTCATTTGTTTTACTATTTATGATACAAATGTAGAACGGCACGCTGTTATTGGAAACAGGGTTTAGGCTAATAAAGTACCCTCACCGGTAAAAAGCAGGAAATCGCCGGTGAAAACGGCGGGTTATATTTCTACCGTTACCAGGGCATCGTTTCCGGCCAGTTTTACGAGGATGGCTTTCAGCTGCTGTACCATAGGATCGGGGCCACAGATATAGAAATGCTGGTTGAAATCCCTGATCTTCCCTTTCAGGTAGTTTTCATCGATGGTATGGTGGTCGTAGCCGGGAACTTCCTGTGCGGTGAGCGTGTTAATGAAACGGTTGCCCAGCATTTCTTCAAATTCATCTTTTAAAATAATATCTCCCAGGGTTTTATTGGAGCAGATCAGTTGGTTATTGCCCAGCTGGCCTTTGTGCTGCAGGTCGCGCAGGATGGCAATGAAAGGGGTAACGCCTGCGCCGCCGGCGATGAAGGTGCCTTCCCCGTTGTAATGAATGGTACCCCATACATCGTGGAGGATCAGTTCATCTCCGGCTTTCAGTTGGCCGAGTTCATGGGTAACGCTGCTATGGTCGTCGTAGATCTTGATAGTAAATTCCAGGTGATCCCATTCGGTAAGGCTCGTAAAGGTAAAGGGGCGTCTTTCTTCTTCCCATCCGGGTTTATTAACCGCTACTTCTGTAGCCTGGCCGGGTACAAAGGTATATCCGGCGGGCTTTTCCACGGTGAATTGGCGGACGTTATGTGTTACGGGGGTAACAGCCAGGATTTTTACGATATGGCTTTCCATTGGTTCAGGTTTTCTTTAATATGAATGTAGGATATTTTCTTTCTCAGTGCAATGCCTGTTGCAACAAAGGCAGCAGGGCTTTGGCCCAGCGGCTGTAATCCTTTCCGGAGGGGTGCAATCCGTCTCCCGCCACCAGTTCGGGATCGTGAGCGGCTTCACGGGTAAAGTGCGTGATATCCAGGTAAGGCACCAGCCATTCTTCAGCAATGGCTTTATTGGCCGCATTATACGCATCTATTTCCCGGCGGATCTGTTCCCGGTCGCGATCCGCCGCAAATGGCGTTACGCCCCAGTCGGGAATAGACAGCACCACCACATGGGAAGGATTGTTGCCGGCAAAAACAATTGCCTTTTGCAGCAGGGCGGTAAATTCAGTTTCATATTCCTCCACGGAGCGGCCGCGGTATTGGTTGTTTACGCCTATCAACAGTGTTACTATATCGTAAGTTTTACTTATATGAGTAGCGGCAATACCCGCTTCCAGTTCGTCGGTGGTCCACCCGGTAGTGGCAATGATCTCCGGATCTGTTACTTCAAAGCCTTGTTCCCGGAGCAAAGCGGCTGCCTGTACAGGAAAACGTTCGGAGGCGGAAACTTGTTCACCTATCGTATAACTATCGCCAAGAGCGAGGTATGTAACAGGAATCATGGTGGTATCTGAGATTTGGTTGCTGCAAAAAAATGAGCAGCAAAATAACATTAATCCTAACATAAGCAAAAAGTTATATGCAGGTGTTAAATTTGCTGAAATAAAGGGTAAATCTTACCCCTGCGTAAACGGAAAACCCTTACCTTTGCACGCGATTACAACAATTACGTAACGCATAAAGAAACCGTTTTATGCCGGCAGAAAAAATATCGATGAACAATGGCCTGTTACAGGTCCCTGCACAACCCATCATCCCATTTATAGAAGGCGACGGAATAGGTCCGGACATCTGGAGAGCCAGTGTACGTGTATTCGACGCAGCTGTAGAGAAAGCTTATGGCGGTGATAGGAAAATTGAATGGAAAGAAGTACTGGCGGGTGAGAAAGCCTTCCAGCAAACAGGTGAATGGCTGCCCAAGGCTACACTGGATGCACTGAAAGAATACCTGGTGTCTATCAAAGGTCCCCTGTCTACTCCCGTTGGCGGTGGTATCCGCTCCCTGAACGTTGCTATGCGCCAGGAGCTGGATCTCTACGCCTGTGTAAGGCCCGTACGCTGGTTCAATAAAGTACCTTCCCCGGTGAAACACCCGGAGAAAGTGGACATGGTGATTTTCCGTGAAAATACGGAAGACATCTATGCCGGCATTGAATATATGACGGGTACGCCTGAAGCAAAGAAACTGCTCGATTTCCTGCAAAATGAAATGGGTGTTAAAAAGATCAGGTTCCCGGAAACATCTTCCCTGGGTATTAAACCGGTATCTATTGAAGGTACAGAGCGACTGGTACGCGCTGCTATCAGCTATGCGCTGGAGCACAAACGTCCGTCACTCACCCTCGTGCACAAAGGCAACATCATGAAATTCACCGAAGGTGGTTTCAAAAACTGGGGCTATGCACTGGCAGAAAGAGAATTCGGTGATAAAGTATACACCTGGGAACATTGGGAAAAAACCAAGAAAGATCTCGGTGAAGAAGAAGCCAACAAAGAACTGAAAGTAGCCCTGGCAAAAGGCAAGCTGCTGATTAAGGATGTAATTGCGGATAACTTCCTGCAACAGATCCTGCTGGCGCCACAGGACTATTCTGTAGTAGCTACGCTGAACCTGAACGGCGATTATATTTCCGATGCACTGGCTGCTGCAGTAGGCGGTATTGGTATTGCCCCCGGCGCCAACATCAACTATCTGACCGGCTACGCTGTGTTTGAAGCCACACACGGCACTGCACCCCGCTTTGCCAACACCAACACCATGAACCCTTCCTCAGTGATCCTGAGCGGCGTAATGATGCTGGAATACATGGGCTGGAAAGAAGCAGCTGAAATCATTGTTCATGGCCTCAGCACCGCTATCATGCGCAAACGCGTTACCATCGACTTCTACAACCTGATGGATGATGCCACCCTGGTGAAGACCAGCGAATTTGCGGATGAAGTGATCAAGCAGATGCAACACTAAGCATTCTATCTTTTTAATATAAAGGGAGATGGAAACGGATAAACCCGTTTTCATCTCCCTTTTTTTAACCAAGATAAAATCCGGTTAATTTTGTTTTTTTCACAGCTATTCGTATTTTTCGTGATTATCCCGATTGGGACTCGCTTGAATAATTGTTGTGAAAAGCTTTTTAATCTAATTTTAAAAAACCCGAAATGGCAGAAAAAATTAAAGTTGCTAATCCGGTAGTTGAACTGGATGGTGATGAAATGACACGAATCATCTGGAAATTCATCAAGGATAAACTGATACTTCCATACCTGGATGTTGAAATTAAATATTATGACCTGGGCATGGAACACCGCGATGCTACCAACGACCAGGTAACTATTGATGCAGCCAATGCTATCAGGGAAGTAGGCGTAGGTATCAAATGCGCTACCATTACGCCGGATGAAGACCGCGTAAAGGAATTCAACCTGAAGCAGATGTGGAAATCTCCCAACGGCACTATCCGTAATATCCTGGATGGTACCGTATTCCGTGAGCCAATTGTAATGAAGAATGTTCCGCGCCTGGTGCCTAACTGGACTGCCCCGATCTGTATTGGCCGTCATGCTTTCGGTGATCAGTACCGCGCTACCGATTTCGTTACAAAAGGAAAGGGTAAACTGACCATTAAGTTTGAAGGCGAAAATGGTGAAGTGATCGAACACGAAGTATACAACTTCAAAGGCGATGGCGTTGCATTAGCAATGTACAATACCGATGAATCTATCAAAGGCTTTGCCCGTGCATGTTTCAACCAGGCACTGATGAAAAAATGGCCTTTATACCTGAGCACCAAGAACACCATCCTGAAAAAATATGATGGCCGTTTCAAAGATATCTTCGAAGAAATCTATCAACAGGAATTTAAAGCTGAATTCCAGGCACATGGCTTAACTTATGAACATCGCCTGATCGATGACATGGTAGCCAGCGCACTGAAATGGCATGGTAACTTTGTATGGGCCTGTAAAAACTACGATGGCGACGTACAATCTGATACCGTTGCACAAGGCTTTGGCTCTCTCGGCCTGATGACTTCCACCCTCATCACTCCTGATGGTAAAACAATGGAAGCAGAAGCCGCACACGGTACTGTAACCCGTCACTACCGCGATCACCAGGCTGGTAAACCTACTTCCACCAACCCTATCGCTTCCATTTTTGCATGGACCCGCGGTCTGGAATTCCGTGGTAAACTGGATAACAACCAGCAACTGATCAAATTCTGCCAGGCACTGGAACAGGTTTGTATCGAAACCGTAGAAGGTGGTAAAATGACCAAAGATCTGGCCGTTTGTATCCACGGAAACAAAGTAGAACATGGTAAACATTACCTGTATACTGAAGAGTTCCTGGAAGCACTGGATACTGCACTGAAAGCGAAACTCGCGTAAGTTGATAAAGACAATAAAAAAAGCAGCGGATAATGTATCCGCTGCTTTTTTATTTTAACAAGATGGAGTTCTTACAACTTCATCTTCTTTCTTAATACTTTATCTTCTCCATAAATATCATCATAGAAAACAAGATTACCGTTTTGCCCTTCTGCGGTAAAATACCGCAGGTAAATAGGAATATGTTTGGGCAGATCTACCTGTTTCTTTTCCTGCCGCGCCAGCCATACACGAACACTATCTCCGCTATGCCGTAAGCTGTCCGCCCGCACCAGGTACTGCGCCAGGCTATCCCATTGCTGCACCCGCACGCAACCATGACTCATAGCACGCATGGAATTTTTAAACAGTCCGCGGTTATTGGTATCATGCAGGTATACGCTGTACTTATTTCTGAAGTTAAATTTCATGATGCCAAGTGAATTGTCGATACCATCCATCTGGCGCAGCACATAAGGGAAATGGCCCTTGCCGAGTTTCGACCAGTCGATGGTATAAGGATCCACTGCATTACCATCTTTATCTATTACTTCCAGGTTCTTGGACGCAAGATAACCGACATTCTTTTTAATAGCCGGCAGCATTTCCTTAAACACAATACTGTAAGGTACCCGCCAGTAAGGGAACATCATGAAGTTGGTCATGTAGGAATTGAGCAGCGGCGTACGGGTGCGGGGCGTGCCCACAATTACGCGCGATTCCAGCACCACTTCCCCGCTATCCACCACCTTCAGGTTATAGCCGGGCACATTCACCAGGATATACCGCGAAGGCAATGTATCCGGCAGTTTACGCCAGCGGTCGAGGTTTACAGCGGCCTGCATGATCCAGTCGTGCATAGAGCGGTTCATGGCCATCACTGTTCTTTTCCCTGCTACCCCATCGGGATAAATATTAAACTCTTTCTGGAAAGCTTTCACACCGGTTTTCAGCAATGCAGAATCCAGCTCGCGGCCCGTGGTATCGAGATGACCGCTTTGCACCAACCGGTTGATCACCAGTTGCCGGAATCCCAGCGTGTCGGTATAGTTGAGTGGTAACGTATCCCAGTGATAGTTTTCGTATTTGGCTTTGAAAGACTGAATCCCTTCTTTCAGCGCAATGTATCCTTCATGTGAAGGCTCCAGTGCATGCAGGATATTTGCTACATTCTTTTCTTCCAGTGCCTGCCGTAATTGCGTGATGAGTTGTTCATCAGTAAACGCCGAATCCTTTTTAAGGGTAATGCTATCACGCGGAGCAACGCCGTAGCGCAGATCGGAGGCCATTTTCATGAAGGCGTCTGTCATCAGCACATCTACTTTTGCCCATAAGGCGGCATCTTTTTTTGCAGTAGCGTCGTTGGTGATTTGTTCCCAGGCGGCGGTTAATGCGGGCTCGTGATATTGCGCGGGTAGCAGTCCTACGTCTTCCGCATGCTGGATCATATACAGCATGGAATCAGCCGCAGGATTGGTTATCCCGTTCTTTGACCACTGGCCTGCCGGCTTATCGGCGCCGTAAAATTCCTGTATAGCTGAAGGACGGAATGATTGTAAACTGTCTTCCAGTTCACCATCGTTATCTTTCAGGGCTGACAGTCTTTCAGTGATACTTTCGGTAATCACTTCGTCTAATTGTCTGATGTTTGCTACAATCTGTTTTTGTTTGGGGGCGGTATGCTTTTTTTTATTTACACAGGCTAACAACAAGCACACTCCAGATCCGCATAACAAACTGATAATAAAAATTTTATTCTTCATCTGCAGTAAATCGCTATGGTAAAGATAGGGATTTACAAATACTGTGCTGAAAATTTTTGGAGATAAAAGAGGCAAAGGCATTTACGGGTTTCTTCAATATTGCTACCGGAAACTTTTGTGCTGTTTTCAGGAAAGATGTTTTATGTTCGGTATCACAAAAAATGAAAAGAAGAAGTGATATTATGAAATGTGACACCATATAAATGCTACGGTGAATGACAGACCAGAAAAATTGTTTGCTGCAAGCAAATCATGATACCCGGTTTTCCATTTAATACGGGGCAAATGAAAAATGCCATCATATAACATTTATTACTAAATTATGGCTACCCAAAAAGGGCCATAGTGTATGGGGAGTGTATGGGAAGTGTATCATGAGTGTATGGTGAGTGTATGGGAACAGTATAGGGAGTGTATGGGAACAGTATAGGGACTATATAGGAACTGTATAGGAACTACAACACATACACGAGTCCTAAGTATCTGAGAAGTATCCGAGAAGTACCCAAGAAGCAACTCCAATACGTAACATTTTTTAATAATACAAAAGCCGCAGACATTACATCTGCGGCTTTAATTATTTCCCCCCTGCTAATACTACCTGCAACAATCCTTTTTCACAAAAAGCGACTGAATAAATTTCAATATGCTTACAACAACTTTCTTCATGTCCGGATTTTTTTAAAAAGAGAAGCCACGGTGTGCAGCAGCTTCTCTTTAAACTAAAACTAAAACAACTAACTTCTATATCTTATCTAATGGTATACGTTCAGGAGCTTTCAATTGTTTAAACTTACTTGGCGTAAGACCAGTTACTTTTTTAAATTGCGCTGAAAGATGTGCTACGCTACTGTATCCCAGCTTGTAACTAATTTCACTTAAGCTTAATTCATTGTACACCAGCAACTCTTTTACCCGCTCTATTTTCTGTTGAATAATATACTGTTCAATGGTAGTGCCTTCTGTTTCAGAAAAAAGATTACTGAGATAATGATAGTCCTTCTGCAACTTCCCTGCCAGTAAGGTGGAAAAGTTTTCTTTCATCTCATCCAGCTCTGAATGATGCACTGCCTGTACAATAATACTTTTGATGCCTGCAATCAGCTGTTGTTTTTTATCATCTATCAGTAAAAATCCTTCCTGCTGAAGCGCTTCTGATAACCGGTGCAGTTGTTTCTCCGAAACGGCGCCTTCAACAGTTACCTTACCCAGTTGTATATCCTTAACATCCAGTTGCTGCGCGGCAAGAGTGGTAGTAACTACTTTGATGCAGCGCGGACAAACCATATTCTTTATAAACAGATCTGTTGTTGCCATCGGTTACTTTTTGATATTAAAAATGTTATGCTCCACCCTGATTAAAAAAGAGTTGGAGGTATTCCTTGCCATATCCCCGGTTAACTGCGTGCGGTAAGACAAGTCCAGCCTTGTAGTACTGTTAAAAATAAACTGCACTGCGGGCGCTATGTCCAGGTAAGAACCCCTGCCAACCGCGTCTGTATTGGTTTTGCCCAACAGCTCCACGTAGAGGTTTAAATTTGTTTGCTGAAAGCTTTTATACTTCACCGGCAACACCAGGTACCCCGCAGAGAGACTATAATTTACGGAATTCCGGGAGAAGTCGTCCGGAATATTATCCTTCACATTGTTCATATAACGGGAATAACCTAACGTTGTAGACAATGCCAGTTTATGTAACAATTGTGTAGCAATAATGCCCCCGTTTACGCCCGACGTAGCCCCTTCCAGGTCCAGCTCCTTATTATCATACGGCCGCATGGCATGCGCGCCATCAGGCATTTCCGGGTAGTACGGATTGTTGATCACGGAACCTCTTACATATGCAGCCATGCGGAAATGCGCGTGCTGCTGATCCAGCGACAGGAAGCGGTATTTGGCGTAAACCCCGCCGCCTTCAAGCTTTACGGACGACTGCATCATGTTGGAAGCGTATCCCAGCACATGCAGCATAAGCTTTTTATTGGCGCCCCACATCACTTCCGGCTCAAAGCGCATCCCGTTATCGCCGGAATGCTTCATGTTGAAAAACTTATTGGAGAGCCTGATCCCCAGGGAGTTGGCGGGCATATTGCTCGCCGGCTCCGTATTCACGTATAACTCCTGTGCGGCTGCTATTCCCCCGCTGGCTATGATGACCAGGGCTATTATTAAAATTCTTTTCATATACCGGCCGGCTATTAAATGGTGACGTGATAAATTCTTTTCGAAGCAGTGGCTCCGTCAGATTTGCAGCAGTCACCCATCATACCTGTTTTATAGCAGGGCATAGTGGTTTCAGTACTGAATTTTTTAAATTGTTTGGCAGAAACAAAATCTTTGTCGATTACCGTGATGTCTTTATCACCGGACAATACCTGGTTTTTTACATCCATAAAATGGAGGGTGCTGCCCGCAAATGCCACATGCGCATCATTTTGTACGCTCACGGCATCGAAGTTGGCGGTCATCACCAGTTTACCTACAGAAAAACCGGCATCTTCCACTTTATCTTTAATAGCATCGATGCTCACCGGCGCACCGGCTTTGAAGGTAAGAATGAAGGTAGTATTATCGAGATCGGTATCTATTTTATCAACAAAAGGCAATGATTCCAGGGCCTCGTAAGTGGCTTTTGAACACATGGCGCAGGTAAGGCCGGTAGCGTGTACGCTGGCTTTTTTAAATTGTGCATTTGCGCCGAAAGATATGCCCAGTGCGAGCAATATAATGGATACTATTTTCATGATCTGATGAAATAAAATTGAATAAAAAGATGAATAACAGTTAAAGTAATAGCTGTGCTGTAATACAGCAACAAACACTACATTAAAAACTGCATCAGATCAGGAAAGTACAATTCCGGAGGAAAATGGGCGCCGACGGGATGTCTGGCGGATCGTGGGGACGGCTGAGAAGGAGCGTTTCCTGCACCGGCAAAGCGGAAGCAGGTAAAACCCTTACCGGCAGCTGCATATCTGTAACGAGGTTGGAACCGGCCTGCAGGGCTTTGGCAGCCTGGTGCGACTCGGTGACCTTACAGAACTTAAATTCATCTTTACAGCAATCCATGCCTTTCGATGACTTTCCGCATTTACCGCAGTGATCAGCCGGAGCTTCCTGCAGGTCTACAGATGCCAGTTTGCCCATGCAGTAGTGCACGTTTACTGCAAACCCGCTGGTGAGCGTGATATACAATACAGCAAATAATATGGCAGAAAATCGCTTCATGATGAATCACAAAGATAAGAAAAAAAATGACCGGGATAGTGTTGCCACCATACCGGTCATCATATAGTTATATGTAATTCCTAGTTAATAAACCACCATCTGAGGCCCACCCTGAAGGCGAAGTTATTATACGGATATAACGGTCCTGCATAATTGTTATCGCCAAAGAAGGTGTTCAGGTTCTCTGCACGCACATAGGCGGAGAAGGATTTGATCCTGAAATTGGCGAATGCAGCAATATCCGGCAAGGAGTTACTGATCTTCGCGGCATTCTGATAAATAAACTGACCGGTGAGCGGGGAATAGTCATCTGCATAATAACCGGTGTTATAGCGCAGTTCAATCCCTGTCATGAGGTTCAGGTTTGTATACAGTCTTTTTTCAAAGGCAAACCGGTTACGGGTCCAGAAAGTAGGAACGTTCAGTGGTCCGTTGCCATGCAGTTGCTGGAAGGCAATATCTACATACCAGTTAAACGGCTTAATGGTAAACTTCTTGCTAAACGTTATCTGTAACAGGTTAAACAGGGAGTTATACTGATCGCTGTGATAGTAGTCTTTGAAATAGGTGTAATTGGTAAACAGGAAATAATTGGCTGTCAGGGTGTAATCCAGCTTTTTGTTTTCGGTGGCAAACTGCAGCTGGGTAATATTCTCCTTCGACAGGCTGGTATTATACCAGGCATCATTGGTACTGTTAAAATATTTGAAGACGTAAGAGGGTTCCTTATTTACGTTGCTGACCGACAGGCGGACATCTCCCAGGAAGTCGTTGATATGTCTTTTTAACATGCCATAAAACCCGTAATCTCCGATATTCTGTCCTACTACATAAAACTCGCCTCTTGCAGAGAAATCCCATTTCTGGTTGCGGGTTTTATTACGGTATTCCCCATGTACGGCCAGGTTAGTGAAATTGATATCTGCATCCAGGAAGGTACCGGTGAGGCTTTCAAAGCGGGCGCCAATATTTATAAAGTGTCCGAGGTTGCCGAGTACCGGGAACTGGATGAGCGACAGATCATTGGAAATCATTTTCCACTGATGTTTGGCGCTTACCGTGTCGCCGGGTAAAAAGTTATAGTGGCTGGAATAAAACGTGGTATCCGGGCTGCTGTCGAGGAATTCGTAGTTATTATTCTGGTAGTTGAACGTATACTGCACACGGAAAATCGGGTTGTACTTATAATAATCGGTGGTATCGTTTACGTGAATACTGTCGCCCCGGCCCCAGTCGTATTGTTGCTGGATGAGGAAACCTGTTTCGCGGTAGTTCGATTTCACCGGTATGCTACCGCCGAAGAAAGCATACGTTGTAGACGCATCATTGCCCAGGTTTACCGGGATGGTTTTGCGTTGCTTATAAGTGCTGTTGGACATGAAGGTATCGCTTCTGATCCCCCCGTTTTCCCCGCCATTGATTTTATTGTAGTAGAAGCTCAGGTAAGTATTGGCGCGTTTGTTTTTGCTCTGGTACCGGGCTGTAAACCGGTAGATATCGTGATTCGTGTTTTGCGAGCGGAAATATCCGGGCGCATTTATTTTGCGGTAGTCGAATGCAAAGTTGAAGCGTTCCGTCCGGTTTTGGGTGTGCGACAGCCCGATAACCTGTTCCTGTTTGCTGCCTACCAGGTACTGCAGCTCTGTGTAAGGGCGTGTAGTATAGTAAAAGCGGGCATCTTTATGGGAATTGGAATATACGTCGTAGGCATGGAAGCCGGCGTCAAAACCGGGTTTCATGCGTGGCGTATAAATCATGTTATAGGCAGCGCTACCGGTGTTACCGAGTGTGGTGTACGAAGACGGTACTTTCAGATAATTGGTCTGAAAATCTGCCACGGAGGAGTCGAGCTTATAATCGGTGGGCTCCCCGAGGATGCGGTAGGTCAACGTCAGCGTATCCGGCTCGTGTTCATGTTTGGATGTATCCCGCTGCATTTTGCTGGTGCCGCCTCCGCCACCGCCCATATTGTTGATGCGTCCCGAGTTAAACTGGGCCACTAATTGATTCCCGCACAATAACAGCAGGGCTATGAAAATGAAAATTTGCCTCATCCGAAAGTAACAAAAGCGTTTATAGTTGCCGGATTAATTCACTAAATATCAGCGTCAGCTTAGGTTCTGCTGCTTTTGCAGCTGCCAGTACCTCTTCATGAGTGATCACATTTTCTTCTTCACGGATACCGATATCGGTGATCACACTCATGGCAAATACTTTCAAACCGGCATGCGCCGCTACAATTACTTCGGGTACGGTACTCATTCCTACGGCATCGCCGCCAATGATGTGCATATACCTGTACTCTGCCCGTGTTTCAAAGGTAGGCCCCTGAACGCCTACATATACGCCGCTATGTAAAGATATATTGTTGGCTGCAGCAATTTTATTCGCTGCATCGATTAACGTTTTGGCATAGGGTTCACTCATATCCGGGAAACGGGGACCCAGCGTGTCCTCATTTTTGCCCCGCAGCGGATGCTCCGGCTGCAGGTTGATGTGGTCCCTGATGATCATCAGATCGCCTACCTGGAAAGATGGGTTCATGCCTCCGGCGGCATTGGAAATAAATAAAGTATGGATTCCCAGGGCTTTCATAACCCGAACAGGAAAAGTTACCTGCTGCATGGAAAATCCTTCATAAAAGTGAAAACGCCCTGCCATAGCCACTACTGGCTTTCCCTGCATAAATCCGAGGATCAATTTGCCGGAATGCCCTTCCACCGTAGATTCGGGGAAATGGGGTATGTCGCTGTACGGAATTTCAATGCTGTCTTCAATTTCCCCTGTCAGGTTACCCAGGCCGCTACCCAGGATAATGCCCGCCACTGGCTTGTTTTGCCAGAATTTGCTGATATATTCCCCCGCTGCTGTGATCTTTGCTGTTAATTCACTCATCTGTTTATACATTAATTAAAAGCCGGATTTAAAAAACAAACCCGCGCAAAGTTATTTTTTAATTCACAAATGACTGCAGTTTTATATTTAAATCATAATGACCTATTTTAGCGGCAAATTTTATTCCGATGAACTTACACGAGTACCAGGCTAAAGAACTGTTGAAAAAATATAATGTACCGGTACAGGAAGGTATTCCGGTGGATACCCCTGAAGCGGCTGCGGAAGCATACAAGCAGCTGAAAGTGCAATTTGGTAATGAATTTGCCGTTGTAAAAGCCCAGATTCATGCGGGCGGACGTGGAAAAGGTAAGATCCGTGGTACGGAACAGAGAGGTGTGGCAGTAGGAAAAAATGCAGAAGATATTAAAAACATAGCAGGAAATATCCTGGGAGGTACCCTGGTTACCATTCAAACCGGCGACGCAGGCAAACTGGTAAACAAAGTACTGGTAGCACAGGATGTTTACTATCCGGGCGCTAACCCTGTAAAGGAATTCTACCTGTCCATCCTGCTGGATCGCGCTAAAAGCCAGAACGTTATCATGTACTCCACTGAAGGTGGTATGGATATCGAAGAAGTAGCACACAGCACTCCTGAAAAAATATACAAAGAATGGGTAAAACCCAATATGACCCTGCAGCCCTTCCAGGCGCGTAACATTGCTTTTAACTTCGGTTTGAGCGGCGAAGCGTTCAAAAACATGGTGAAATTTGTAACCAATCTCTATAACGCTTACGTAGGACTGGATTGCAGCATGCTGGAAATCAACCCGCTGTTCAAAACCAGCGATGAGAAGATCATTGCTGTAGATGCCAAAGTAAACCTGGACGACAACTCCCTGATGCGTCATCCCGACCTGGAAGCACTGCGTGATATTTCTGAAGAAGATCCTACAGAAGTAGAAGCCAGCAAATACAACCTGAACTTCGTGAAACTGGATGGTAACGTAGGCTGTATGGTAAACGGCGCTGGTTTGGCAATGGCCACTATGGACATGATCAAACTGAGCGGCGGTGAACCGGCTAACTTCCTGGACGTAGGCGGTACCGCCAACGCGCAAACCGTAGAAGCAGGTTTCCGTATCATCCTGAAAGATCCTAAGGTAAAGGCTATCCTGATCAATATCTTCGGTGGTATTGTTCGTTGCGACAGGGTTGCCCAGGGTGTAATTGATGCCTACAAATCTATTGGTAACATCACCGTACCTATCATTGTACGTTTACAGGGTACCAATGCTGCTGAAGCAAAAGTACTGATCGAAGAAAGCGGTCTGAAAGTACAATCAGCCATCCTGCTTAGCGAAGCAGCTGCACTGGTAAATAAAGCAGTTAGCTAATCGCCTTCGGCGATAGAAATTGTCTTGGAGCAGGATTACGCTGATTATACTGATTTCAAGGATTTGATCAATTTTGATTTTAATAAATTAAGGGAGATGGAAGTGGGTATCCACTTTTATCTCCCTTAATCATTTTTATAGAAATCTAAAAAAATCCGATAAATCAATATAATCAGCGTAATCCTGCTCCAAGACAATTTCTATCGCCGAAGGCGATCCACTACTCTCCTTTTTTCGGAACTGCCGGCGGCATAGTAGCTTTCGGCTTGTTTTCTTTATTGTCTTTGTGTTCCTCCTTTGGCTTTGCCGGCGCAGGTTCCTGGCTGTCGGCGCCCGGAGTGGCATAATCGCTGGCATCACCGGAGCCATAATCATCTGCCGATCCGTTACCCACGTTTTCTGATTCAGCACCCGGTTTTACATTGGAATCGTAATTCATGTAAATATCGTCTTCGCTCATATTGGGCGGTACCGGGAAATGATCGTTGGAACTTATCTTCAGGGTTGGATCAGCATACACTTTCTGCATGAAATACGCCCAGATGGGTAAGCCGGTATTGGCACCCTGACCGATGGCCGTTGTGCTGAAGTGGATAAAGTTGTTTTCGCAACCTACCCATGCGCCAGCCAGTATTTTGGGTGTATAGCCCATAAACCATCCATCGGTGTTATCGTTGGTGGTACCGGTTTTACCGGCTATTTCACCTTGTATATTAAAGCGGGAACGGACACGGGCGCCGGTACCACCCGGTGCTACCACGCCTTCCATCATTTTCACCATTGTATAGGATTCCCTTTCGCTGATCACTTCACGTTTTACCGGTGCAAAAGTTTCCAGGATATTACCGTTTCTGTCTTCAATACGGGTAATATAAATAGGTTTGGTATTGATGCCCCTGGCAGGGAACATCGTGTATCCCTGCAGCAGTTCGTACAGCGACAGCTCCACGGCGCCCAGCGCAATGGCCGGGTAGGCAGGGATATCGCTGGTGAAGCCCACTTTATTTTTGGCGAAATCAGCAAACGGCTTGGCGCCAATCTGTTTGATCAGGTAGGCGGCCACAAGGTTCAGTGATTTTGCCAGTGCGCCGGCCATCGTAATGCTACCGCCGGTACTGCCTTCCGAGTTATGCGGAGTCCAGCCGTTGATGGAAATGGGTTCGTTTGGCAGAACGGTATTTGGCGACATGCCATTCATGATGGCAAAGCAGTACAGGAAGGGTTTAAATGTAGAACCCACCTGACGGCGTGTTTTCGCCACGTGATCATTTTTGAAGTAGCGGAAGTCCGGTCCGCCTACCCAGGCTTTTACTTCACCACTTTCAGGGTCCATTGCCATAAAGCCCGCCTGTAAAATGGCGCGCATATATTTGATGGAATCCAGCGGAGTCATAGTGGTGTCTATTTCATTCAGGTCTGGTTCAGTAGAGCTTCTCCAGCCAAACACCTTCATGCGTACGGGGGTATTGAACACCCGCGCAATGGTAGAATCGTCTGCTTCATCCTCTTTCATGGATTTATAGCGGTCAGATTCTTTCATGTACTGATCCAGGAATTTCGGCCATTTCTTCCAAACGCTGCCGGTTTTGACATCGTTCTGAGCAGAGAGTGATTTTTGCAGTACAGCCAGGTGTTTAGCCACGGCTTCTTCTGCATATAACTGCATTCTCGGGTTAATGGTAGTATATATTTTGAGCCCGTCGCGGTAAAGGTTATATTCTGATCCGTCGGCTTTCTTATGCACTTTACACCAGCCTTTCAGCTCATCGCGCAATACTTCCCTGAAATAAGGAGCCAGTCCTTTGTTGTGATCAATTTTATTATAGTGCAGTACAATCGGTTTGCTTTTCGCAGATGCGGCTTCGGCTGGGGTGATAAAGCCGGCTTCCTGCATATTGCTGATAACGGTGTTGCGGCGCTGGAGGGCGTTTTGCGGATTCCTGCGCGGGTTATACAGGGTGTTACCTTTGAGCATGCCCACCAGGATAGCGGCTTCTTCGATGGATAAATGACCGGCATCTTTACTGAAAAATGTTCTGGCGCCGTTTTCAATACCATATACGTTATCCCCGAAAGCCACGGTGTTCAGGTAGAGGGTAAGAATTTCCTGTTTGGTGAAGTTTCTTTCCAGTTTTACGGCAATGATCCACTCCTGTACTTTCTGAAACGCCCTGCCGATAGGGTTACCGGAGCGCTGTTTCCCCAGGTTATCCGTTTGCAGGTTCAGGGCCAGCTGCTGGGTAATGGTACTGGAACCGCGTTTTTTACCGATGAGCAGGTAAAAAGGAATAGCCAGTGTGCCTTTGGGGTCAATACCGGAGTTATCATAAAAACGGGTTTCCTCAGTTGCTATCAGCGCATTGATCACGTTTTTGGAGATCTCATTATAGTCGCTGCTGGAACGGTCCACCTGGTAGTATTTACCGAGAATGGTGCCGTCGTCGGCAATTACTTCTGCGGCCAGTGCTGCCCGCGGATTTTCCAGTTCTTCCAGAGACGGCATACTGCCGATGATCCGGAAGTTAATGAGTAAAACTAAGAGAACAAGTAATGCTAAGATACCAAAAGCCACCCGCCACAATATTTTCACCGATTTTTTCATGCGCTTATTTAATTTGTTTTATAGCCGGATTTTGCCCGATTCCTTTATATGAGAAGCAATTTATTACTATCTGTTGGCTATATATATAATTTTTTCAATAAAGTTTATATGCAATAAACACGCCTGTTTATGGCAGCCTGACCGACAAAGCTATTTAAAATTCCAAAAATACTTACTGGGTCACGTAATTATCTGTAAAAAACTTACGGTAGCCGGTCAGGTCTTTAGTGCTGTTTAACAAGATGAAATTATCCCTGGAAATCACAAAGAAATTGTATTCCGAAGGTCTTATCCGGGGAATGATATTCGCTGCGGCCTCCTCGCGTATTTCGTCGAAATAGGCCAGGGCTTTGTCTTCGTTGGGGAAAAGCCGGAAAATCAGCATCACATCGTTAGGGGTGAGCACAAAACTGCCGACTTCAATTTTATCATTGGCGTGTTTGGCTGCGTTATAACGGGTGAACTGGTTGAGACCTTCATCCATCAA
Organism: Chitinophaga ginsengisegetis; assembly: GCF_900168065.1. Lineage (GTDB taxonomy): Bacteria > Bacteroidota > Bacteroidia > Chitinophagales > Chitinophagaceae > Chitinophaga > Chitinophaga ginsengisegetis. Next base: position 2,275,271 of record NZ_FUZZ01000001.1, read on the forward strand.
TTCTTTTGACACGCGCTGGAAGGAGAGCACTACAAAAAACGGGTTATCGGCCGATATTTTATAGGGCGTTACCGGTTTCGGCGGTGCAATGGGCACTATTGGCGCGGGCAAGGTACCTGCCATACCAGCGGCTATTTTAGCCGAGTCCACCGGTGTTTTGGCACCGTTGATCCTGTCGGCCAGTACCGGCTGCGGATTTTGCCAGGGGTATCGCATGGAAATATCCTCATCCAGCAATACGCCGTTAGCGTCTTTCTTTCTTACTTCCAGCCTGGAGAGGTAATCGGAGAGTTCTGCGCGGTGGTTCAGGGCATCCATGAGGGCCTGGGCCTGGGCGCGTACCGGTTCATCAGCAGCATACTTGGTAAGTACGGCCTGTACCGCATTGCGCGACAGCTGCAGGGTATCGGTGGCAAACAGTGTATCTGTTTTAACGATCAGCATTGCTTCCAGCAAATCGAATTTTGACTGGAGGAAGTTGACGCCATAGGTACTGTCGGCCTGTTTCTTCATCGCCATCGATTCCGTATAGTTGCCCTTACGGAAGGCTTCATAGGCGGCATCGTAAGCGGCACTGATCTCTTTCTTTTTCTGGCTGTCGATATCCCTTAAACCGCCTGAGCGGATGATGTCTGCAAAATTGGTATTGCCGTACTGGTTCAGCACCATTGATTTATAATGATTGGCCTGGGCAGCATGATTGAGTTTACTATGCCATACATACAGGGAATACAATACTTCCGGCTTGCGCGGATGATCCGGGTAGAGGATCAGCAGGGAGTCGTATGTTTCTATTCCCAGGGAATAGTTTTCCAGTTTATCGTGATATAATTTGCCGAGGTCGAACCAGGCTTCGTGTACCGCTTTTTGTGAAGCGGCCAGCTTTTCCGGTGTCAGTGGCAGTCCTGCCGCCAATGATTCCGTGCTGATGCTGTCTGCCGGCACTTCACCCAGGGCAACAGATTTTGTTTCTTCTGTAATTTCTATCGGGCCGGCGCTGTTGGTGGCATTTACCACGCCGTTCTGGCTGCGGCGCCAATTGTCGACAGGCTGACGGCTGCCCCACCGGCGTTTAAACTCGGAGTAGCCGGCTGATTTACTGCCTGCATTATAAAAATACCAGTCGCCTTTTTCTTCTTTTGGTGAATAAGCGGTGCCTCCCCCGTTCATGCTGAAGGACGAGGAACTTTCCTGTGGATTGGCGGCGGCCAGTTTATCTTTCTTTTTCTTTTCAGCAGCTTCATTTGCCATAACGGCCACCATTTTCGACAACACAATATTCCGGTCCGACGGGGATAAGGCGGCTAATTTCTGCAGGCTATCTTCCCGGTGGATGGTTTCCAGCCGTGCCACCACTTCGGTGAGCACTTCTTTGCGGGTTTCCACGGTAGGCGCGTCTGCAAAGTCTTTCGTCATCACGCCGGCGGTGCTGTCGTAATATTTTTTTGCATCGGTATAGTTACGCTGATCGTAATAAATATCCGCCATCCCTTTGTAGGTGATGGTGCGTTGCATGAGGTTATCACTGGGTATTTTCAGTGATTGTTTCATATAGTTGAGGGCGGCTTCCGGATGATCGGGGTATTCGAGCACGCCCATTGTATAATAGATCCCGTCGCGGAACCGTTCGAAGCGTTGTTTTTTGAGCATGCGGCGAAGCCCTGCGATACTGCCGGCTACATTACCGGTGGTTTCCGCGTTGGTTCTGGCAATCTGTAACCGGGCCTGGAAATCCATCATGGGATCGGGTTTCATGCTGATTACATTGCGGAACTGATCGAGGGCGGAATCCGGGTGTTGCTGCTGGAGGTAAAGCTGGCCGAGGATGTACGACATCCTGGCTTTGGCTACTTTGTCGTGGCTTTTATCGATGGCCAGTTTCAGCGGTTCTATTGTTTCCGGGTATCTTTTCTGGATGTAGTGGCTGTAGGCGCGTACTTCCGCAAGGTCGCCATCGAGGCGGTGCGGGAAGTTGGGATCATTATTCAGGATATTGAGCAGCGCCTGTACTTCATCATATTCCTTTTGTTCCAGCAGGGTACGGGCTCTCCAGAGGAAGGCGTCGTTACGTGCTTTGGTATGTTTAAGGCGGCCGAAGAAGCCTTTTCTTTTTTCTTTTGTGGCGATGGAGATCTGGTCATTTTCATGCGCACCCACTACTGTTTTGTACTCCGACTTCATTTTCGGCGCGAAGGCGATATTGATGTACTGGAATGTTTTATTGGCATTTTCGAGATCTCCTTCGTAGAAGTAGGCGCGTCCCATGAGGAGGAAGCAGTCGTCGATCCATTTACCGCGGGGGTCATGGAGCTGGATGGCCATGTTTGTTTTATCAATAACAGAATCCAGTTCTCCTTTGCTGAAGCCCTGGCTTTGTAAACTGAACGGATAAAACGGCAGGAGGATGTTATAGTTATCCTGGCCATCGCGGTTAGCGGTTTTCACTACCCTGTCGAGTTTAACCCTGGCGTGAAAGTAATAGTTGAACCGGGTAGCCATGTTCTGGAAGAATTGTCTTTTCCAGGTCCATTTCTTTTTCTCCAGCATTACTTCTGAAGGGGGACGGCGATCCTGCACCCGTTGTTCGCGGGGTTTAAAAAGGGGCTTTACAGCAGGCTTTTGTTGCTGTTGCTGTTTATCGGGTGCCTGGCCCTGGGAATTTGTTTGCGGGGGCCGGTTTTGAGGCTTATTTTGGGCCCGGGCAGCCTGCAAAACCAGGCAACATGACAAAATTATTATTCCCAGATATTTTGGTAGCAGTTTGATGATGCAATTCATGGATGCCAGGGTGTATAGGCTAAATATATATAACTTACAGTTTGAAAAAATATTTTAAAGATAGGATAAAATAGTTGATTGAATATCTGTGTGGCAGAAGTGATGCTGACTTTTTTCCGGCAGCAGATATATTTTAATAGGTTGGTTTTCAGATAAAAAGACTTCTTTCTGCCTACAATCCTCAAAACACTGTTTCCTATTTTGCAATAATGATTAACTTTAGCCCGCCTTAAAAGAAATAGCATTCTTTAAGAAGTACCGCAAAACATGGCCAAGAAGGGGAATAAAAACAGCAGACGAAACCTGGAAAAACTAAGTCATAAATACCGTCTGGTAATTATGAATGAAGATACCTATGAAGAAGTGACCTCGTTCAAACTATCCCGGATGAGCGTATACATTGCCTTCAGCACCCTTTTTGTATTACTGGTGGCCATTACGGTAGCTACGGTGGTGTTTACGCCGCTGCGTTATTATATACCGGGTTATGGAGATCTGAAACAACGGAAAGAGTTTATCCATCTGAAAATGAGGGCTGATTCGCTGGAAACAGCTATCAATGCGCGCGACCAGTACCTGGATAATATTAAAAAGGTGATTAACGGCGACTTTACCGGAAAAGTGGATACCACGATGTTAAAAGTACCTGCAGTAGATAACAGTACCTATTAGTATATAAATACAAAAATTTAATATATATTTATTTATATTACACACTAAACTTGAAAAACCTAACTCCCTATGTTCAATAACAACAACAAATCGAAAGGTGACAACAAAGCCATGTTGCCAACATCAACTATTAACATTATAGGCAATGGCACTTCAATACAGGGTGATATTGTATGTGAAGGCGACATCAGAATTGACGGACAGGTAAACGGGCTGGTATCTACCAAAGCTAAGATAGTGGTAGGTCCGGAGGGTGAAATCACCGGCGACCTGGTATGCCAGAGCGCTGACATCCTGGGCCGGGTAACAGGAATTATCAAGGTAGAAGAATTATTGTTCCTGAAAGGGAATGCACTGGTAAAGGGCGATGTATACACCGCTCATTTTGAAATGGAGCCTTCTGCTAAGTTCAATGGCCGTTGCTACATGGACGATCAGCAGCCGGCTGATAACCAGAAACATGGAAAAACCGTCCTCCAGGAAGCCGAATAACCGAAATCTGCTCTTACGATATGCCGGATTAGCCTTCCAGATGATGGCTACACTGGGTTTGGGAGTATTTGCGGGTTATAAACTAGACCAATGGATTGGCTGGCGGTTCCCGGTATTCCTGATCATTTTTTCTTTAATTGCATTAGCCATACTTTTGTGGCAAATTATAAAAGACACCCGACGGCATGAGTGATAGATTTTTTATACGGTTATTCGCAGTTTTTGGAATCTTAAATGGACTTGTTATCATATTCAAACCCAGGTTGCTGGACCTCGGCACACATGTGAATGTGCTGATGGCCGGTAACCTGATCATGGCTATTATATCCCTGGTGTCTTATATTATGAGTCGCCGGGGACTCGCTTCTTCTAATCATAATGCATTTATCAGGGCTGTTTATGGCTCTACTCTCAGCAAACTTTTTCTTTGCGTAATAGGCATCGCTGCTTACGTGCTTATTTATAAGCCCAATGTGAGCAAGCTGACCATTTTCATGCTGTTGTTCCTGTACTTGGTGTATACTGTATTTGAAACAATCAGCCTTTTCCGGCTGACCAGGCTAAAAAAATAATCTATTTGAAAAAAGAGGCGCCCTTAAATGCACTAGCGTCCTACTTACCGGAAGGGACTTTCGGACAGGTAATGGATTTTCTGACTACCTATAAGGTACACCTGACTGTTACACGTGAGCGGTCCAGCATACTCGGCGACTACCGTCACCCCGACGGGCAGGGCAAAGGGCACCGGATCAGTGTGAATGGCTCCCTGAATAAATACGCTTTTCTGCTTACCCTGCTGCATGAAATTGCACACCTCACCACCTTTAATAAATACGCCAACCGCGTAGCGTCGCATGGCAAGGAGTGGAAACAGGAGTTCTCTTTTATTTTGCGTGACTTTGTAGGTAAAAGCCTGCTGCCGCCTGATGTGGAAACCGCCGTGCGCCAGAGCATGGCCAACCCCGCAGCCAGTTCCTGCGCAGATGAAAACCTCATGCGCGTGCTGAAAAATTATGACCTCCAGAAAGAAAACCATTTTTTCGTAGAGCAGGTACCGTTACACGGACTGTTTAAAACCAAAGACGGACGCGTATTCCGCAGAGGGGATAAAATAAGAAAACGCTACCGCTGTGAAGAGGTAGCGTCTAATAAATGGTTTCTTTTCAGCCCTGTATATGAAGTGGAACTTGTTTCCTAACTCTTCTCCCCTACATAATGCAATACCGGGTATGCCATTGCACGGTTGATCAGCTGGATTTCCAGCTGCAGGATACCGGCTTCTGCTTTGGCCTGTAACTTAGGCGCATCATCGGTAGGCTTGTGATAGTCGTCGTGACCACCGGTATGAAAAAACATCACCGGTACCCCGCTTATATAGAAATTATGATGATCGGAAGCGCCCTTCCCTGCTGCATCGGTAAAGTATTTAATGCCGGGTTGCTGCACTTCTTTGAACACAGCAGGCCATTCTTCCGCGCTGCCATAGCCGCCAATACCGATTCCCCGCTCCGGGTTATAACGGCCAATCATATCCATATTGAGCATGAAATGTACTTTATCCAGCGGCATCAGCGGATGTGCGGTGTAATATTTTGAGCCCTGTAATCCCAGCTCTTCGCCGCCGAAAGCAATGAAGAGAAAGTTAAAGGGTTCGCGGCCCTGGTTTTTTACATAGTACCGCGCCAGTTCCAGCAGGCCGGCCACGCCGGAAGCGTTATCATCTGCGCCGTTGTGGATTTCACCGATGGGATATTTTCCATCGAATAAAGCGGCCGTTCCGAGGTGATCATAGTGGGCGCCAATGATAATCGTACGTGCGGCACCGTTATCCAGGTACCCGATCACATTTCTGCTGGGGATATCTTTATGTTCTTTCCGGGTGAAGGTAAAATCCTGGAAGAAACTATTGCCGTTTACCGGCTTCAGTCCCAGTTTTTTAAACTGTTTTGCCACGTAATTGCTGGCTGTTTTCCCACCCTTTTCTGCGGTGCCCCTGCCTTTCAGTTTATCTGAGGCCAGGTAGTTCACTATTCCCTGAATACGTGCAGCATCCGGAATCGTATCCTGTGCCTGTGCGGCGGTGATTGTACCAGCAGCGCACATCAATAAAAACCATCTCTTTATCATATCCGGTCAAAAATAGAGAAGGCTTCCTTAACGGGAAGCCTTCTGCGAAAAAATATTATTGAAATGTTCAGATTGTATTAATCCTACTTTTTCTTCTGTTGAATTTCCTGCTGGCGTTTCTGGACTTCTTCCAGTTTCTCCTGCCACTTGGATTTGCTCTTTGGTTTCTTCTTATTTTCCTGGATCTGTGCGTGAATTTTATCATGGTTGATGATAAATTTCTGGATCACGAACTGTAACAGGATACTGATCACGTTAGACAGGAAGTAGTAGAAGGTAAGCGCCGCAGCGAGGCGGTTGAAGATACCCAGCAACATTACCGGCATTACGTAAGGCATGTACTTCATCACCGGGTTGCTCTGATCGGTCATTCCACGGTTGTAGAACGCCAGGATCAAACTGGTGATGGTCATGAGGATGGTGAACAAGCTCACGTGGTTACCATAGAATGGTATGTTGAAGCCGAGGTTCAGGATAGAGTCGTAAGTAGACAAATCCTTTGCCCACATAAAGCTTTCCTGGCGCAGCTCAATGGAAGACGGGAAGAAGCTGTACATCGCTACCAGGATAGGCAGCTGCAGCAATGCGGGTAAACATCCGCCCAGCGGGTTTACACCTGCACTCTTGAACAGTTTCATTTGTTCCACACCGAATGCCTGCTGGTCGTCGCCATACTTTGCTTTCAGCTCATCAATTTCAGGTTTCAGCACTTTCATTTTAGCCTGGGAAACATAGCTCTGGTAAGTGAAAGGAGCTATCAGCAGGCGGATGAAGAGGGTGAGCAGGATAATGATGATACCATAGTTACTGATAAATCCGCTCAGGAAGTTAAACACCGGGATAATGATAAAGATGTTCACATACTTCACAAAAGCAAAGATACCGGTGCCCAGCGGGATGATCTTCTGCAAACCGATATCGAAAGATTTCAGTGTTTTATAGTGGTTAGGACCATAATAGATTTCAATCGGGAAGGAGAAATCATTGGTACGGCTATACGGAATCTGTATAGTGCTGAATGTTTGTCCTACGATATTGGGGCTTACCGGCACTTTCGTGTTTACATCCACGTTAGTGAACAGTTCCTTTTTAGCAATCAGGGTGGTGTTGAAGAACTGCTGTTTTACGCTCACCCATTTCAGTTTGTTTTCCAGTTTTTCATGACTGGTACGGCTGAGGGTAAAGTAATCATGCTTATCATTTTCCAGCATATAGTGCACCTGGTTGTTCAGGCGCTCGTTTTCGAGGTCGTGTTCCTGTTTATCTTCCTGGCTGTTCCACTGGAGGCTCAGGTAGTTCTGGTTGCCTGGCAGTAAGCCCTGCATACCAACGGCGTGAATGGTATAGTCTACCACGTAGCTGCCTGGTTTCAGGGAATAGATAAATTCCAGGTAAGAAGCCGGGTTATTGGTATTAAGACGGTAAGCGATTGTTTTTACGCCACCTGCGCCTTCCTGGGGTTGGCCGGCGGTGAAAAACAGATCCGCACTGTTCAGCATTTTTGTTAAGCTGGCAGGCACTTCTACCGAGAGGCGGTTAAAAGAGCCTTCAACGAGCATCAGCGGGCCGCCATCATAAGTTTTGTATTGTTTCAGTTGTACACTTGCCGGTTGGCCACCTTTATTGGAAAAAGTGATCTTTACCACATCGTTTTCCAGTACTGTGTTCTGCACGTTGCCGGTAGCAGCAGCGGCAAACGCGCCAAATTCGCCGTTTAACAGCGCCTGGTGGGCTGAATCCAGCTGGCCTCCTGCGGCGGCTGCAGCAAGGCTGACAGTATCTGCTAAAGGTGTTTTAGGCTTGTTAAGCTCTGCGATGGAATCTTGCCTGGCTTTTTCCCTTGCGGCTCCTGCCTGTTGTTTCTGGTTGAAGAATATATATCCTACCAACAAAACGCCCAACAGTAAAAACCCAATGACCGAATTTCTATCCATGAAATGCAATTAAAATTTAGGCAGCAAAGGTAAGCAGGATTTTATGAATTGACCATGCTTTTTAGGTGAAACCCCTGTTAAATGCGGCTAAAATAATAAATAAGTAAAGAAAATGCGTATCCTATTGAGGATCAGAGCGGTTTGGGCGGAGGGGATCGCCTTCGGCGATTGTCTTTTTCAGGATTAGACTGATTGAGCTGATTTCACTGATTATATTCCCGGAGATTTTAGTTAAAATGAAAGAGGGAGATATAAGCGAATATTTATCCGCATATATCTCCCATTATCTTTTAAAATCAAACGTAATCAAATCAGTGAAATCAGCTCAATCAGTCTAATCCTGCACCAAGACAATTTCTATCGCCGAAGGCGATCCTATCCGCGCTTACTTTACAATTGTTTCTTCCATTTTGGCTTTCCCGTTTTTAGCTTCTGCGTACTGCTTGGCGGCCTTGATAAAGGATACGAAAACAGGCGCCGGGCTTTCCACGGTGCTTTTCAGTTCAGGGTGGAACTGTACGCCCACAAAGAACGGATGGGCAGGCAGTTCAATGATTTCAACAAGACCGCTTTCCGGGTTTTTACCGGAAAGAACGAGGCCGGCATCTTCAAACTGCTGGAGGAAGTCGTTATTGAACTCGTAGCGGTGGCGGTGTCTTTCGCTGATGCTGGTACCACCGTATATTTCGGCCGCTTTGGTGCCTGGCGTGAGTTCGCAGGCATAAGCACCCAGGCGCATGGTACCACCTTTGGCGGTTACTTTTTTCTGCTCTTCCATGAGGTTGATCACCGGGTGAGCGGTGTCAGGGTTCATTTCCACGGAATGCGCATCTTTCCAGCCGAGTACGTTACGGGCATATTCCACTACGCTCATCTGCATACCGAGGCAGATACCGAAGAACGGCAGCTGATTTTCACGGGCATACTGAATAGCGGTGATTTTTCCTTCAATGCCGCGGTGACCGAAGCCGGGAGCTACCAGGAGCCCGTCGAGGTTCTTCAGTTTTTCACATACATTTTCAGGTGTAATATGTTCTGAGTGGATATTTTGTACCACTACTTTGCATTCGTTCAGGGAACCGGCATGTATAAATGATTCCAGGATAGATTTGTAGGCATCCTGTAATTCCACGTATTTACCGATCAAACCGATGGTTACTTTGGATTTCGGATATTTCAGTTTATCCAGGAATTCGCGCCATTTAACCAGTTCGGGTTCTTTTTCCACGGGTAATCCCAGTCTTTTCAGTACAGAAACGTCGAGTTTCTCACGCATCATTTCCAGGGGTACTTCATAGATGGTGGGAACGTCGTTTGCTTCGATCACGGCATCTACCTGTACGTTACAGAACAGGGCGATTTTCTTTTTAAGATCGCGGTACAGTGGTTCTTCTGTACGGCAAACGATGATATCCGGGTGTACGCCATATTCGCTCAGCAGGCGTACGGAGTGTTGCGTAGGTTTGGTTTTCAGCTCTTTAGCTGCACGCAGGTACGGGATCAGTGTAAGGTGTACTACCAGGCAATCTTCTTCGCCCAGTTCCCATTGCAGCTGACGAACCGCCTCAATGTAAGGGAGTGATTCAATATCACCCACAGTGCCACCAAGTTCTGTAATAACGATATCGTATTTGCCATCTTTACCCAACAGGAGGATACGGCGTTTGATTTCATCCGTAATGTGAGGGATTACCTGAACGGTTTTACCGAGGTAGGCTCCTTCTCTTTCCTTGTTGATCACAGTTTGGTAGATACGGCCGGTGGTAACATTATTGGCCTGAGACGTGGGCGTATTCAAAAAACGTTCGTAGTGTCCGAGATCCAGATCGGTTTCTGCGCCATCTTCCGTTACATAACATTCACCATGTTCATAAGGGTTTAACGTACCCGGATCCACATTGATATATGGATCAAATTTCTGAATAGTCACTCTAAAGCCGCGTGCCTGCAATAATTTTGCAAGGGAAGCAGCTATAATTCCTTTACCCAAAGAAGATGTAACACCTCCTGTAACGAAGATATATTTTGCCATAAAACTAAAATTCTGCTAAGAATACTTGACCTATAAACGGGGAAGTGCCGGACTGCGTTTGGTGTAAAACCGATCAAGTAAACTACTTCCGAAGGTCATGCAAAGTTACACAAATTTGCGTCGCTCCCAAGTTTTTTACGGCAGCGCTTTATTTGTTTGTTAATTTTTTGGAGATTATATTCAGCTCTCATCACTTATCTACAGGGCGTTTTAAAGAATTTTCAAGTACCGGAAATTATTTGTTAAAAACCTTTATCCGGCAGTGATGTTCTGTAAATGCGTACGCGACTATAAATATATAAACAGTAAATTTGCGTCCGAAATACATAAAAGATGACTTTAACGCCAAAGAGAGCCCAAGACTCGCTTATACAGATGACCGAACTGGTTTTACCGAATGATACCAACACATTCGGCAACCTCATGGGAGGCCGTTTGATGTACTGGATGGACATTGCCGCGGCACTGGCCTGCATGAAACACTGCAGCGCACCCGTGGTAACTGCTTCTGTAGATAATATATCTTTCGAAAATCCCATTAAACTGGGAAACGTGGTACATATTGAATCTAAAGTAAGCCGGGCCTTCAATACTTCTATGGAAGTACACATGAGGGTTTGGGGAGAAGATCCGGTACAACAGTACCGCTATAAATCCAATGAAGCTTTCATGACCTTTGTAGCCCTGGATCCCAATGGCAATTCCCGGCCGGTACCCGGCATCATTACTGACACAGAAGAAGAAAAAAGATTATATGAGGGCGCCCTGCGCCGCCGGCAGCTTCGTTTGATCCTGGGTGGTAAAATGAAACCTGAAGATGCGGATGAATTAAAAGCGCTGTTCTTCGAAAAGATTTAATGCAGGTGGAGATGTTGTTTCCGGAGCGGAACAACATCTCCCTTAAAAAAATTATATCTCCCCCTCCCACTCTTTATAAAACCGCTCCAGGAATACTTCCATAAATGCGTGTCTTTCTTCTGCCAGCTTTTTACCAGTAGCGGTATTCATCCGGTCTTTCAGCAACAGTAATTTCTCATAGAAATGTGTGATGGTAGGAGCAGTACTGTTTTTATACGCTTCTTTTGTCATTTGCATATTGGGCTTTACCGCAGGGTCATACAGCGACCTGTTTTTGAAACCGCCGTAATTAAAAGCCCTTGCAATACCTATTGCGCCAATGGCATCGAGCCTGTCGGCATCCTGTACCACGGCTAACTCTGCAGAGAAAAATGTTTTTTCCTGGTTGCCTCCTTTAAAAGAAATGTGACGGATAATATTCTCCACCTGTGTGATGATGGCCGCCGGCACATCCAGCGTTTGCAGAAAAGCTACTGCTTTTGCAGGACCGATATTTTCGTCACCGTTATGAAATTTTGAATCTGCAATATCGTGTAACAGGGCGCCCAGTTCCACTATCAACAGATCGGCAGGTTCAGCTGCGGCAATATGTTTTGCCTGCTGCCATACCCTGTAAATATGCCACCAGTCGTGGCCCCCTTCTGCCCCCTCTAATTCCTTTTTTACAAAATCCACCGTTGCGGTGATGATCTGAGCATGATTTATCATAGATGCAATGATATTAATTTTTGTGAAGAAGGAAGATGAAAAACAATACGATTCCCCGAGACGTTATGTAAGTATGTTACAGGTTAAACGTATATATGAAGATTATGCAGAAACCGATGGCTACCGCATCCTGGTAGACCGGCTCTGGCCACGGGGTATTTCAAAGGAGCGCGCCCACATTGATGAATGGGCAAAGGAAATAGCTCCCAGCAACGAACTGCGCGAATGGTTTCACCATGACCCCACGCGGTTTGCTGAGTTCAAAACAAAATATAAACATGAATTACAGGAGAAAAGTGATTTGCTGGCCGGTATTAAAAAGAGGGCGCAACATCAGCGGGTAACATTACTATACGGGGCTAAAGACGAAACGAACAACCAGGCACAGGTGCTGCTGGAGTTGTTGAAAAAATAATTACACACCTTCACTTTCAGGCTTCACCAATACTTCGGTGATGCTGTTGAGCTTTTTAACTTTACTGGCAAAGTCACCGGTCAGTTTTTCACGGATCAGCGACAATTTGTTCAATACTTCATCGAGGGTATCGGGAATGGCTTCCTGCAGCACCTGTTTCAGGCGTTTGGCAATGGTAGGCGATTTACCATTGGTGGAAATAGCGATCTTGAGATTTCCCTTTTTCACGATAGAACCCAAATAAAAATCACAGAGTTCCGGGGTATCGGCTACATTGATCAGCACTTTGCTGCCCTTCGCTTTTTCCCATACGTGATAATTAAAATCCTTGTCGTTGGTGGCGGCTATTACCAGGTCTTTCCCCAGCAGATCGCCACACGAAAATGATTTCTTAATCAGGGTAATATTAGGATACTGGTGTGTTAACGCTTCCAGTTCAGGCAAAAAATCCAATGACACTACTGTAATGGTTGCATCTGCGCAATTTTCCAGCATGGCATTGGCTTTTTCCAGTCCGATATTACCACCGCCCACAACAAGTACATGCAGACGGTGCAATTTGAAAAACACCGGGAATAAATGATTTTCTTCCATTATACGGCAATTTTTAGTTCCTCTGACACCTTGTTCTTCAAGGCCTGGAAAGCTTCATGGAAGCTTACCACCTCGCCTATCACCAGAACAGCAGGATTATGCAGATCGTGCGTAGCGGCTATTTCCAGCAGATCGGCCACATTGCCCACACCCATTTTCTGTGTTGGCAAGGTACCATTCTGGATAATAGCGGCGGGAGTTTCCCCTTTTCCTGCTGCGCTGTAGATCCCTGCAATTTCCGCCAGTTTGCTCATCCCCATCAGTACTATCACCGTAGTATTAGCCCTGATGGCGTGATCCAGGTCGCGGGATAAATTCCCGTTCTGTGTGTTACCGGTGATCACCCAAAACCCCTCACTTACATTTCTTGCGGTAACGGGAATTTTGTTGACACCAGGTACAGAGATCGCGCTGGAAATACCGGGAATCACTTCTGCGGTAATTCCGAACTGCTGAGCAAAGGCAATTTCTTCCTGACCGCGGCCGAAAACAAAGGAGTCGCCTCCTTTTAAGCGGACAACGCTGCCATAAGTTAATGCATATTTTACAATCATCCTGTTTATTTCGTCCTGTGAGTATACATGCATACCTGCACGTTTGCCCACAAAACGACGGAGGCAGTTAGCCGGCGCATGGTCCAGCAGTTCGTTGCTGGACAATGCGTCATAAAGGATTACCCTGGCATTCTGAATAGCCTTTAACCCCTTAACAGTGATCAGTTCCGGATCACCTGGGCCTGCACCTATCAATGTGAGTTTGGGTTGTATCTTTTGCATGAGTGGTTGTGTTTTTGATAAATAAATAATTAAGCCTGAACCAGTTCGCTGGCTTTCTGACGGTATACCTGTGCAGCATTATAGAATGACTGCGCCTGCTGGAAATAAGTTTTTGCAAAACTTTCCGTAGGCTCGTTACCGTTAATCTGCAGCACTACTGTTTTAAAATCAGGCTCAAAGCTGAATTTACCGGTAGCCACAAAGTATTTATCGAAATCGTTCATGATACCGATCTGTGTGTTACCACTTACTGCTTCGCCGAGTAACAGTGCTTTTGCGCCCTGTACAAAGGAAGAGTAGGCGTGATAGATACCATCTGAGTAGGCGCCTTTAATAATAGCGGCGCTGCTCAGTTCCAGTTTTTCTTCTGCTTCCAGCAACAGGGTAGCCACCAGGTCGATGATTACACCGGCGCATTCGCCTACACCGATAGCGGTAGCGTAGTCCTGTGCCTGTCCCCAGTCAACAAAGTCGCCGGCAGTGAGGGAGCTGAGATCCGCCAGTGGTTTCAGCAATTCATAGAAATACTTTTCACCTTTACGGTCGTAGTATTCGTTGAACAGTTCATTTTCCCGGCCATTGATTTCATAGTCGTGCAGGAGGCTGCGCAATACATCCGGACCGCGGCGGCTTGGCACTTTAATAACTTTATCTGCAACGCGGCCCAGGCCGTCGCCTACGATGCCCCCACCGAGGAGTACCTGCAGGGCTGGCAGTACTTTACCGGCGCTCTTCATGGAACTGCCGTGGAAACCGATGCTGGCAATACCGTGCTGACCGCAGGAGTTCATACAACCGCTGATCTTTATTTTGATGTCTTTATTATAAACCAGATCCGGGAATTCATCGGTGATCACATCTTCCAGCACTTTGGCGATGCCCGTGCTGCTGGAGATGCCGAGGTTGCAGGTATCTGTACCGGGGCATGCGGTGATGTCCGCGATGCTGTCGAATCCGGGTTCTGCAAAGCCTGCTTCTTCCAGTACACTGAAAACGTATGGGAGATTTGCCGGCAGGATGTATTTCAGTAACAGGCCCTGGTTGGCGGTTACACGTACATCGTCGGCTATTACAGGACGCAGCGCTTCAATGAGTTTGCGGCTGATAGCTGAACCGATGTTACCCAGCGTTATTTTAACATAAGCCGCAAAGTATCCTTTCTGTTTCTGCTCGAAGGTGTTGGTAGCTTTCCAGGCTTCGTATTTTTTTGGATCTTTTATGCTGTAAGCCGGTGTTGGCGCTGCGGGAGGCGGTGTAGTAGCCTGCCATGCGTCTGCATCTACCGGTACGCTTTTTACTTTTATGGCTTTGTATTCTTCTTTAACGAGGCGCTCAAATTCTTCCATTCCTATTTTCTGGATGAGGAATTTCATGCGGGCTTTGTTCCTGCTGGTTCTTTCGCCGTAGCGGTCGAACACGCGCAGTACGTTTTCGATATATGGAATGAGCTGATCTGTTTCGAGGAACTCGTATACTACTTTAGCAAGAAAGGGTTGTGCGCCCAAACCACCGCCTACCAATACTTTGAAGCCACGTACTTCTTTACCGTCGATGATCTTTACTTTGGGGATCATACCAAAGTCGTGCATAAACGACCAGGCCGTATCTTTTTCTGAAGAGGAGAAAGAGATCTTGATTTTACGGCCCATTTCCTGGCTCACCGGGTTGCGCAGGAAGTAGCGGAAGGTAGCGTCGGCGTATGGCGTAACGTCGAATGGTTCTTCCGGATCAATACCGGCGCGGTCTGAAGCGGTGACGTTGCGAACGGTGTTACCGCAGGCTTCGCGGATGGTGATGCCATCCTGTTCCAGTTTTGACCATAGTTCGGGGGTTCTGTCGAGGCTCACAT
The DNA here is from genome assembly GCF_900168065.1 of Chitinophaga ginsengisegetis. GTDB lineage: Bacteria > Bacteroidota > Bacteroidia > Chitinophagales > Chitinophagaceae > Chitinophaga > Chitinophaga ginsengisegetis. The sequence continues at coordinate 2,290,506 of NZ_FUZZ01000001.1, forward strand.
AGTGGATCTGAACATCCTGGCGGGTGGTCAGGTGCAGATTACTGGTAGCATATTCATCTGAAATTTCCGTAATGCGGTGCCATTGTTTCAGGGTCATTTTACCGTATGGCAGTTTGATACGGATCATTTGCACACCGGGCTGACGCTGACCGTAAATACCTCTGGCCAGGCGGAGGCTGCGGAACTTTTCGTCTGACACAGCGCCTTCGCGGAACAGGCGGATCTTCTTCTCCAGGTCTATAATATCTTGTTCAACAATTGGATTTTCTAGTTCTGTTCTGAAGCTTTGCATAAAAAGTATTTTCAGGTGGTGGTAAAGCAATTATTTAATTCTGGTTTGGGGCTGTTGGTCGTTTTTTTATATAAAAAAGCCCCCGGAATGTTTGCGGAGGCCTCGTATAATGTTGATTTACAGTAAGCTGATCACTGATTTTCCATATTACACGCGCCTCATGGGTGTTGATGAACAACAACTGTTTCTGTTACAATTCCTTCTATCATTACCCATATTCCCTATAATTTTAGTAGAGTAATACAAAGATATAAATGCAGGGCATCTTTCCAAAACTTTTTTCAACATTCAATAAGGCTCCAAAAAGGGGGGAAATTGGCGGAGGCAGCAGGTTTGCAGTTGACATAACTGTGTAAACGCTGATTAGGGAGGGATTCAGGGGGAATTACCTGGCCGATTACCGCAGTGGCGTGATAACCAAAGTTTATGGCGTATAACTTATTGTTATGGGACCGGAGAGCCAGGGGCACGCCCGAAGGAACAAATACGGGTTTAACCCGAAGCATCCCGGAAGCATCCCCGGAGCAAAGGTGGACTTGAAGCGCAAATGCAGGCTGGTAAACAGTTACCGGCTAACTGTGATCTCCCCTTATAACTTCTTATCTTTGCCGCGCATAAACGGAAAAACATATGATAGATACGGTAATATTTGACATGGATGGCCTGTTGATAGATTCAGAACCTTTGTGGGGCATCGCCATGCGGGAAGTGTTTGCTACAGTGGGCGTAAACCTATCGCCCGAACTTACGCATTTAACCACCGGCCTGCGCACGAAGGAAGTGGTGAGTTACTGGCATAATTACTATAAATGGGAAGGAAAGAGTGCAGAGCAGGTTGTAAATGAAATTATTGATAGTGTGATATATAAGATCAAAGCGGAGGGCCATCCTATGGAGGGGTTACCGTATATCCTTCAATATTTCCGGGAGAAAGGGTTCAAAATGGGACTGGCTTCTTCTTCCCCACTGCGCCTGATCAATGCTGCGCTGGAACATTTACAGATAAAAGATGTTTTTCAGGCGGTATATTCTGCTGAGTTTGAGGATTATGGTAAGCCACACCCTGCGGTGTACCTGGCCTGCGCCAAGGCGTTGGGCAGTGATCCGCTGGATTGTATAGCTTTTGAGGATTCCGTAACGGGTATGACGGCGGCTAAGGCGGCGCGGATGACCACGGTGGTGGTACCGGAAGCGCATAACCGGCATGATCCACGGTATGCACTGGCTAATATGAAGCTGGACAGTTTGCTGGAATTTAACGATGCGAAGCTGTCGTTGCTGATAAAGTAAAGTATAAAATCTTCCTATAAAAAAATCCCGCTCCGATGTTACTCGAAGCGGGATTTATTATTTAATGAAACCGGATCTTACTGCGCGCTTTTTTCTTCGCCGCCTTCAGATTGTTTCAGTTTTTCTCTCAGTTCAGCTAAAGCGCCGAGATCACCTAAAGTAGCTTTTTCCACTTTACCCTGGATGTTTTTCACAGCCTTACGGGTTTTGTCAGCTTCTTCTCTCTTCTCTTTCACTACAGCCTGTTTTTCTTCAGCCTGTGCTTTTTCCCAAACTCTGGTATGAGAAACCAGGATACGTTTTTCGCTGCGATCGAATTCGATGATCATGAATTCTTTCACGTCTTCAACGTTGATTGGTTTTTCATCTTCAGTTCTGAGGTGACGTGCAGGAGCGTAAGCTTCCAGACCGTACTGCAGTTGAACCGTAGCACCTTTATCATCTTTCTTCACAACGGTACCTTCGTGTACGGAGTTGATCGGGAAGATAGTTTCAAAAGTGTTCCATGGATCTTCTTCGATCTGTTTGTGACCGAGGCTCAGTTTACGGTTGTCTTTATCAATACCCAGGATTACTACATCTATTTCGTTACCTACTTTAGTGTATTCAGATGGGTGGTTGAAACGTTTGATCCAGCTCAGGTCAGAGATGTGGATCATGCCACCGATACCAGTTTCCAGTTCAACGAATACGCCATAAGGAGTGATGTTTTTCACGATACCTTTGTGACGGCTTTCAACCGGGAATTTAGTTTCGATAGTAGACCATGGATCTTCTGTCAGTTGCTTGATAGACAGGCTCATTTTGCGTTCTTCCTTGCTCAGGGTAACTACAACGGCTTCGTATTCTTCTCCTAATTTGAAGAATTCTTTAGCGTTGATTGGCGTAGAAGCCCATGAGATTTCAGATACGTGAACCAGACCTTCAACACCTGGCATGATTTCCAGGAATGCACCATAATCTTCGATGTTCACTACTTTACCTTTTACTTTAGCACCTTCGGTGATAGTAGCTGGTAAAGTATCCCACGGATGCGGGGTCAGTTGTTTGTAGCCCAGGCTTATGCGACGTTTTTCGTCATCGAAGTCAAGCACAACAACGTTGATTTTCTGATCCATCTGCAGTACTTCGCTCGGATGGGAGATACGGCCCCAGCTGATATCTGTGATATACAGTAAGCCGTCCAGACCACCCAGGTCGATGAATGCACCGAAGTCGGTGATATTTTTGATAGTACCTTCCAGCACCTGGCCTTTTTCCAGTTTGCTGATGATATCCACTCTCTGTTGTTCGATATCGCTTTCGATGAGCGCTTTGTGTGAAACAACGGCGTTACGGATGGTTTCGTTTACTTTCACCACCTTGAACTCCATAGTTTTGCCTACAAACTGGTCGTAATCTGTAACTGGTTTCACATCGATCTGAGAACCCGGCAGGAATGTTTCCATACCATATACATCTACGATCAGGCCGCCTTTGGTTTTGCTGGTAACGGTACCAGTAACCACTTCGCCTGTTTTGTAAACTTCCACGATTTTTTCCCATGCACGTTTCTGGCGAGCCTGTTTACGGCTCAGGTGCAGGTTACCATCGCGGTCTTCTTTTTCTACTACCAGCACTTCCACTTCATCACCGATCTTCAGACCTGGTAAATCACGGAATTCGTTCAGAGAAATCAAACCATCAGATTTGAATCCGATGTTGATCACTACATCTGTGTTGGTTAAACCCACAACAGTACCAGTCAGCAGGCTGTTTTCTTCAAACACCTTGAAAGTGCTGTCGTAAGTCACGTCGTACTTTTCTTTTTCTTCTTTGCTGTAAGAAGAAACGTTACGTTTGTCAACGCTCCAGTCGAAATCGTCGTGTGCAGTTTCAACTTTTGCTACAGGTGCCTTTGGTGTCGCTGTTTCAACCGCAGCAGCTGCTTGCGGAGCCTGTTGTTCAGCGTTTTGTTCGTTAGAAATGTTGTTTTCGCTCATAAAAAATTAAAATTTTACCCGGAATACCCGGATACCCTGTTTTATGGGACGGCAAAAATACGAAAAAATACCCGTTTATACGTATTTTTATTGAAGAAAATCACCTTCCGCTGCGGTATGGGGTGGTCTTTTCAGATATTTTTAAATTGCATTATTAATAATTTTACTACGACAAAAAATTAAACTGCGTAAACGGGCATTTTTTTTGCCGCAGGAAGAACCAGCATCCGGATTAATTGTTGTTAACAGATACAGGAAAGATGATATTCATTAGCAGTGAACAGGCTTACTTTTCCTGCGTTTAAAATGTTAATTACTATTATTTAATCCCGGATTTTATTTTAATTTGTGTATATGAACGGGACCTCATTTCAATCGGATATTCGCTACTGGCTCAGGCAGGGAAACACGGTCAATTATTTGCTTTTCTGGAATATCGTCATCTTCCTGGGGTTAAATATTCTGCGTCTTATTGCGTTCCTGACCAAGCAGCCTACCCCTTTTGAATGGACATATCAACAGCTGGCTATGAATGTGCCGCTCGGCGCATTTATCTTAAAGCCCTGGGGGCTGATCACCTACATGTTTACGCATGTGGAAATATTCCACGCCCTTTTTAATATGATCAACCTTTACTGGTTTGGTAACCTGTTCCGGGATTTTCTCGGGAATAAACGGGTACTCCCCCTTTATTTACTGGGTGGTATGGCCGGCGGTTTACTGTACCTGCTGAGTGCCAGTCTTTTTCCGGGCTACGTAGGCACTACTATGGTGGGCGCTTCAGCAGCCATTATGTGTATCCTGGTGGCAGCAGCTACCCTGATGCCCAACTTTGAAATCGGCCTGATGTTCCTGGGCAGCGTGAAACTGAAATGGCTGGCGATGGCCCTGGTGGTGCTGGGATTGATTTCCATCCCCAACGGCAACATCGGCGGACTGATTTCCCACATGGGAGGTTCCCTGCTGGGCTTCCTCTATATACGCACCCTGCAGGCAGGTACTGACCTCTGCCAGCCCCTGATATGGCTGTTTGATTTCAAAAACCGCCGCCAGCAACAGGCTGTTACCCGTAAATTCAAACCTAAGAAATCACCCCTGAAAGTGGTAAAAAAAGCTGAAGACAGAGACCCTTCCAGATTAGACCAACTGCTGGACAAAATCAATGAAAAAGGCTATAATAGCCTCAGCGCCGAAGAAAAAGCATGGCTGGACAAAGTGAGCAAAGAAAACTGATTAACTTTGTCCTTCAATTTTCTGTCATTTAACACATGAAAACATTTAACGTTCCGGTTATATATCGCAGTCCGCTGATCAGCGCCATCAAAAACCAGCGCAAACAGCAGGACCGCATGAAAAAGGACTTCACGCCCACCGAGCTGGATTTTGGTCCGCTCAGGATTTTACTGGCCCGGCACTTCGGATTCTGCTATGGTGTGGAAAACGCCATTGAAATTGCCTTTAAAACAGTGGATGAAAATCCGGACAAACGGATCTTCCTGCTCAGTGAAATGATCCACAACCCCCATGTAAACAACGACCTGCTGGACAGGGGCGTTCAGTTTATTATGGATACCTCCGGCAATCAGCTGGTTCCCTGGGAGAGCCTGCAGCCAGATGATATTGTGATCATCCCTGCATTTGGCACCACCCTGGAAACCGAACAGCAACTGGCCTCGCTGGGTATTGAGCCCCTGAAATACAACACCACCTGCCCTTTTGTGGAACGTGTATGGAACAAGGCCGACCAGATCGGTAAGAAAAACTATACCGTAATTGTACACGGCAAACCAAAGCACGAAGAAACCAGGGCTACATTTTCCCACAGCGCTTCCGGCACGCCTACCATAGTAGTGAAGGATATAAAAGAAGCAGCGCTGCTGGCGGAGTTTATCACCGGGCAGCGTAAACCCGATGAGTTTAATGCTTTGTTCAAAGGACAATATTCACCCGGCTTTAACCCGGCTACAGATCTGCAGCGGGTAGGCGTGGTGAATCAAACCACTATGCTGGCTACCGAAACACAGGCCATTGCCGATTATATCCGGCAGGTGATGATGACGCATTTCCAGCTCACAGAAGCCACCGCCGGGGAAAGGTTTGCAGATACCCGCGATACGCTCTGTTACGCCACCAATGATAACCAGACGGCCGTTACCGGTATGTTGCAGGAATCTGCCGACCTGGCCATTGTAGTGGGCGGTTACAACAGCTCTAATACTTCGCACCTCGTGGAACTGTGTGAAGAAAAGCTGCCTACTTATTTTATATCATCTCCCGAAAAAATGCTCTCCGCAAAGGCTATTAATCACTGGGACTTTCATCATAAAGAAGAGATCAATGCCGGTAGCTTTTTACCGGAAAAGGAAAAGGTGACGATCCTGCTGACCAGCGGCGCATCCTGTCCGGACGCCCTCGTTGAAGGAGTGATACGCCGGCTGCTCTCGTTTTACCAGCTGGAGCACAAAGCAGATGAAATGGCCATAATTGACTAAAAATATCTATCTGTATAAAACTGGCTAAAAAATCATAAAAACAAAAAAGACACCACGTGGTGTCTTTTTTCTTTGGGGCTAATCACGCTAGTAATGCAGAGTATAAAATCTTTATATTGCGTTTATATTGAAATCGTAATTCAAAAGTAGCTTATCTCTAATATGCCCGCAATAGCCATTTATTATATGGTAGGTAATTAATTATAACTGGCATAAAAACGAATAAAATCGGAATACACACATCTACGAATACGCTGTAAATCACTACTTAGAACTGCATTGCCTTTTTCAGGAACTCTGCTTTGCGTCTTCTGGACACTTCCACCTGCGTACCATCACTCATGAGCGCAAAGCCTCCTTCGCCCTGGATATAAGACTGCATCTGCTGCATATTTATCAGGTGTGAATTGTGTACCCGGAAGAAATCCACATCAGACAGCAACTCCTCAAACTCTTTCAGGGGGCGGGATACCATGAGATTTTTCTTGTCTGTAAAAAAGATGCGGGTATAGTTACCGGTAGATTCACAACGGACAATGTTCTGCACGGGCATAAATACCAGGCCGTTGATAGTAGGTAATGCAATTTTCTTGTGTGTTTGCTGTATTGTTTTCATGTTCTGCAAAAACACTTCCATCGGAGAGATGCCCTGGTCCTTTGGCCGGTTCACTTTCTTCTCCCTGCATTTTTCCAACGCATCCTGCAACTCCTTTACACTAAAGGGTTTCAGCAGGTAATCCAGCGCATTGAACTTAATGGCTTTTAAAGCATACTGTTCATAGGCTGTTGTAAAGATAACGTCGAAGTATACCTTTTCAAATAGCTTCAACAGCTCAAACCCGTTCTGATATGGCATTTCCACATCCAGAAATACCAGGTCCGGCTGTAGTTCATCAATCATTTCCTTTGCTTCCCTCACACTTTTAGCCCAACCAATCACCTGTACACCGGGACATTTTTTTTGTAACATCGTTTGTAGTGCATCAATGCAGTGTTGCTCATCATCAACGATGATAGCTTTTATTTCGCTCATACAAGTAGCTTTTGTTAGCTGTTAGCTATCAGCTGTTTTATGGTTTATCAGTGAGTAAACTAAAATATAAATTCTGCGGGTAAAATAATAGTCACCTTTGTTCCGGTGGCGTTTCCGGCTTCATCTTCCAGGTCTGTTACCGTTACTTTTGCTTCTTTGTTATTAATCTTACGGATAAGGTCTATCCTGCCTTCCGTTACTTTCATGCCTACAGAATTATGCAGCCGGCCTTTCTTTTCCTTTATCTCCATTGCTTTTTTTCTGCCTATGCCATTATCTGTAATAGTACATACCAGGCTTCTTTTTTTTAGTAAGATTTCAATATCAAGAATCCCTTTTTCATCCGGGTGCTTATGCACGAGTCCGTGCCAGATGGCGTTTTCCACATATGGTTGTAATATCATCGGGGGTATCAGTACTTCATCATCGTTAATATCTGCATCTATGAGAAACCGGTATTCAAAGATACCGTTACAGCGCAATGATTCCAGGTCAAGATACAACCTTAATGATTCCAGTTCTTTATTTAATGTAACAAAAGTGTGCTGGGTGTTATCGAGGATAAGGCGCATGAGCCGGGAAAACTTGGTCAGGTAGTCCGACGCTTCCTCCTGGTTGTTGCTCCAGATGTACCGGTGGATAGAGCTGAGGGAGTTAAAGATGAAGTGTGGATTCATCTGGGAGCGGAGCGACCGCAACTCCAGCTGTAAGGTTTGTTTGTTGGCCTTCAGGTTACGGTGACGGATATAGAAAAAGCCGCCCACGATAGCCATTAACAGGAAGGCGGCCAGGAAAAAAGTGATCACCACATTACGTTTGGTACGCAGGGTGCTCACCATTTTATCATGTTCGAGATTACGGATCTGGTTATCTTTCCGGTCTACTTCATAAATGGTTTGCATCTGGGCAAGCGCCATTGCTGATTTTTCGTCAAGGATACTGTCTTTGTACAGCAATGATTTATCGGTGGCTTCCAGTGATTTTTTAAACTCCCCGCTTTCTTTAAAGTCTGTTGCGAGTGCTTTATAAGCATCCATCAGCATGGCTTTGAAGCCCCAGAAAGTACTGATGTCGATAGATTGCATCATGTATTTCCTGGCTTCGTCGTGTTTTCCCTGTGCCCCCAGCAGTTTACCGATACTGAGGTAGCTTTCTGCCACATGTACCTTATCATCTACCTTATCATTTACTTCCAGCGCTTTTTTCAGGTATTCCATTGCCGCCGGATAATCTTTCTTTTCTTTATAGGCGGCGCCGAGGGCGTTATAACATATTGCCATACCGATGGGGCGGTCCATTTTCTGGTTGATGGCGAGAGAGCGTTTATAGTAATGAATAGCCAGGTCCAGTTTATTTTGCCCCTGGTATGCGTATCCGAGGTTACCGAGATTAATGGCTACGCCCAGTTGGTTATTGCTTTTCTCTTCCAGTTCGAGGGCGCGGTTAAAATGGGTGATGGCATCTGCATATTTTTCCGTGGTGAGCTGGATATTCCCGATACTGTTGGTAGCCACGCAAACGTTGCGGATGTCGTTGATCCTTTCCGCCAGTATCAGTGCTTTCACGTGATAGTCAAATCCCTTCTGCAGTTTATCCTGCCGCCGGCAATCTACCCCGGCGTTATTCAGGGAAAATACGATAAGGGAAGTATCTTTCGCGTCTTCTGCGGCTTTGAGTGCTTTTTCGTGGTAGTCTTCCGCAACGATGTACAGCGACTTATTCCTTTTTGCGGTTCCCAGTTCATTGTATGCCTGTGATATTCCTTTGGGATATTTGAGTTGGAGCGATAAGGTGAGTGCTTCCTGCCAGAAAGGATTTTCTATTTTATGTGATTCAAAGAAACGGTTATTCAATCCGCCTTTTTTCAGCAGTAAAGACACTTTCCCGGTATCGGAAGGGAGCCGGCGAACGGAATCGAACAGGTTGTATATCCGCAGGGAGTCCTGGGCTATCGCCTCAAAACAGGCCCCTGACAGGAGCAAGCATAAAAAACATACACCTTTTATAGACATTGGCTGGTCTGTGTGACTACACAATTTAAAAAAAGAATTACGAATAACGCGTAGCGATTTAAAGATATCCGGTTAAACGGGATAACGCTATGGGCAAACCTGCTTCACTGACAATCAAAAAGTTTAAAAAGCGAAAGGGCGAAAGAATTCGCCCCTTCTTCCTATTAACCGAATACACCTACTGAAAACATGGAACGGCCGTGGCGTACCACGCCATCCCACATTACCTTTAAATGTCTGCTGGCAGCGGTTATGCTCACGCAGACTGAATTTTATATTATAGCAACATTATAATCGGTTAATAGCAAAGGGTCCTTTGTGGATATAGCTAGGATAAGACGTTTCCGAAAGCACGATATATGATAACGCGTCTTACGCACTTGTTCTTAATGTCTTATACAGGTCGACTACACTAAATCAATGGCACAGTGACTTTTCCATACAAAAAATGCCTAAGCAGTATTTTTCAGGGAGGATCAGGTTGGCTATGCAGAAATGGTCAATAAAAGTTGACATCATTCGGGCATGAAAATAAAATTCTACTGGAAATTCGGGAGGATGTGGAAAAATTATTGGGTTGGTGACTACAAGTCACATAGCAAATGTATAAAAGAGTTTTAATAAAAGGAAATAATATTTTATGAGGAGTGCGCCATAATAGCATCTTCCACCCATTGCATCACCAGTTGAAGCTGGTCATCGAGGTTCAAGTGGCTGTTATCCAGTATGATAGCGTCTTCTGCTTTGCGGAGCGGGCTTATTTCGCGGTTGGCATCGATATAATCTCTCAGTTCGAGATTTTGTTTTACTTCTTCGAGGGTAATGTTCTTATTTTTTTCATAGAGTTCTTTAAACCGGCGTTCAACGCGGATAGTGATGTCGGCGGTCATAAAGATCTTGAGTTCTGCATGGGGAAATACCACCGTGCCGATATCACGGCCATCCATCACGATGCCTTTACGGGCGCCCATCTTCTTTTGCTGTGCTACGGCCAGATCGCGTACTTCTTTTACAGCGGCTACTTCGCTCACCTTTTCAGCTACGATCATTTCGCGGATCAGGTGTTCCACATTTTCATTGTTGAGGTACATTTCGCTGAGCCCTGTGAGGGAGTTGGGAACAAAATCCAGGTGTACATCTTCCAGTGCGGTGGTTACTGCTTCATGAGACATCCAGTCGATCCTGTTTTGAATAAAGTAAAGGGTAATCGCACGATACATAGCACCGCTGTCTATATAGGTATAGTTCAGCTTTTTAGCCAGTTGCTTGGCCAAAGTGCTTTTGCCACATGAAGAGTAGCCATCTATCGTGATGATTATTTTTTTCAAAACTATCTGTTTAAATGAATCGCCTATAGGGAAGAACTCTACAAAATTGGGGCAAATCTCCGAGAAATCAAAACAAAAGGCTGGAATTTCCGGTTGAAGGAAATTCCGGCCTTTTATTGGGCTACTACCACCTTACAGGTGTAGGCCACTTTCATGGTGTCTTTATGATAAATTACGAGGAAATAAACGCCTGACGGCAGGTTTGAGATATTCACCTCGGCATCCCTTCTTACCTCGTACTGGCGCATTACCTGGCTCCAGGTGTCGTGCAGCTGCATCAGCATATCGCCGCGGATACCGCGAATAGTGACTTTGAAGTTACCGTTATTCGGGTTCGGGAATACCTTGATCTGTACAAACGGTGGTACTGCGCGTATTTCGGAATAGGTAATTTTGCCGTTCCGGCCTACTGCCTTGATGCGGTAATAGGTCCAGTCGTCATAATCATTCACATCCGGGAAGGTATAGCTCAGCGGTACATTGCTATTGCCGTTGACGGCTTTTGTTGGCAGTACGCCGATTTTAACGAAGGCTTCCTGTCTTTCATAGCGGCGTTCCACTTCAAAGGTGGCATTATAAATTTCACGGCTGGTGGTCCAGTCCAGCTGCACCAGTACCGGGGCAATTCTGTAGGCTTCAAAGCTGAGGAACATGGCTGGTTTGGCAGAACCGATCAAAGCCGTTTTTGTGAAATATTCACTGGCGCCTAGCCCGTCGAAGTGCCGGAGGTGCATGGTCGCCGGCTGAGTCATGGCAGCAGTGGTTAATGTACCGGGTAGTGGCCTGGTGGTGATTACGGGTACAGCGTCCCATACTCCGCCAACGAAGCGGGTAATGAAGCTGCTATCGCGCGAGGTGGCATAGGCCGGTAATTCGCTGACATCCATGTGTTGCAGGATTACATCTACTTCTCCCCCGCTGTTATCTGCCCGGCGGATATTCCAGGATTTGTTCACAAAGCTGTCGGGGTAAGCCCTGCCACCGGCGGCCACGGTATATACGCTGTCGTATACACGGGCGCCTATCATGTCTTTTGCGCCGGTAATGAGCACCGCGGCGGGTGAATAACTATAGTCATCTGTTCCTACCGGGAACACTACTTTTCCGGCTGCATTTGTGATAGCGGCGCGGTACAATAATCCACCTGCGATCCCTTTGCCGGTAACCACATAGCGGTAGTCGCTGTAGCCGGTAATGGTACCGGGTGTTTTATCGCCTACCTGGAGGTTCCAGCCATTAAGATAAATACGTCCGCTGGCAAAATGAAGGTTATTCCTGATCTTCAGATCGGTGAAATCCTCCAGCAGTAAGCCGGCGGGATTATTGAGCTGCAGGTTGGGAAAGCTGGCGCCTGTTCCGGCAATAAAGCTGTAAGCGCCAAAAACCCTTTGCTGACCGGCGCCGGAAAAGAGGAAGGTGCCGCCGGTGCCGGAGGTACCATCTGCACTTTCATCGGGCAGCGTAGCACCGTTTCCGTTAGTCCATAATTTGCTGAGGAAATAAAAGGTGGTATTGGGATTAGAGCCGAGGATACCGTTGTTCGTCATATCAGCGAAGATGCCTACGTTGGTATTACCGGCGAGCCATACGGTGGCGCCGGCAGGGATGTAAACACCCTGCTGGGCGGAGGTGAAGCCCACCAAAAATAAAAGGGATAATATCAGCAATAATTTCTTCACCAATGTTTTTTATTGGATTACAGTAATATCGAAGCGTTTGCCTGTTCCTGACAAAGAGAATGCACTACCGGTGGTGTTGACGAAAATAGCCGTCACGGTATTATCAGCGGATACCCTTGAAGAAATTAAGCGCAAATTGAAAGGAAAATCAAATCGGGGGTTTATGATAACATTTCCACCCAATGCAACAGTAGGCCCCGTAATGTTGAATATTACCGTTGCAGTTGCCGTGGCACTACTGGGCACACTGGTTGTTGCGGTAGAACCATTTATGCTAAAGCAATTAATATTTGAGGCTCTATATACACCGTTTAAAACAGTACCGGTAGCGCCAAGTTTCGCAGTACCATTTACATCCAGTAAGGCAGCAGGCGTATTGGTTCCCACACCTACATTCCCTCCATTCTGCAGAAACAAACGGTAATCCTGTACGTTGGTTTCCACAAAATTTAATCCGTTACCCAGCATATTCCAGTGCCATCTGGGCACACCTGCCGCGTCTTCAAATGCCAGTACATCATTTCCATTGGCGCGAATAATAACAGGGTGTCCATTAAATTTCTGCGCGCCATTAAACAAGGTTAATGTATACGCTGAAAAGTCCCCCCCTCCGCTTTCCGCGGCCGTTTGTCCTCTGGTTCCTTTGAAAAGCTCTTTATTGTTGTACTTCACTACCATATCCACCGCATTGGTAGTTCCCAGGAACTGCGTTGCCGTAGCCACGTTACCACCCGTAAGCCAGTTGGTGGTGGCCGGGTTATCTGTTAAGATAACGTCCCCGGTGCTGTTAATGGAAAGTACTTTAGAAGTAGCGGCTGCCGGAGTAGCAGTGGCCAGGTTTGTTAAACGAAGACCCGAAGTATTCGCGGAGAAAGGAGCGGCTGTAGTTGGAGGGCCTGATATTTCCACTTTATTCACAGGCGCGCCGGTGCCCACTCCCAGCAATGACTTGGTTGCATCCCAGAATAACTGTCCGTTATTCTCGGAAATTACATCTCCGGTTCCCACATACGGGATAGAACCCGGTGTTAACCCTTTCACAGTAAGCGTTGTGCCAATTACACCGCTTCCGGATATATCAAAATTTGAAGATGCCTGTGTGGTAGTAGTGTTCTGAATAAAAGCATTCACCGGCAGATCAGCTATTGTTAATGCCCTGAAAGCAGGTACAGCTGCGCCTCCTGTGGCGGGGCCGGCAAAAACGAGGTTGGCATTTTGCGTATTCAGTGTAGCCGTTAACGTTCCTGAAGTAGTTACCGTTGGCGTGGTTACATTAAACAAAGATGGCAGCGACAAGCCAACCGAAGTAACGCCGCTGGCGGCCGCAGCTTTGGCAATCCATTGTGTACCGTTAAAAGTGAGTACGTCATTGTTAACGGGAGCGGTACCAAACAATACATCGTAGTCTGCTATCTTATTAGCGTTCCATAGTTTAATTGTGTTCTTCACGGCCAGTTGCCCGCTGGTGATGGATAAGTTATTATCAATGGTCATGGAGGCCACATCACCACTGGCATCCTTTCCTAATATTTTTATGGGTGTACTAACGTCGTTGGTTACACGCAGCGAGTAGGTTTGCAGTCCTTCTGTAAAGTTTTTTAATCCCTTAAACGACTGGGCGCTGTAGTTAACAAATCCGGGCGCAGTAAGAGAAGCATCCGGGATAGTGAGGTTATGAATACCGCCGGCAGTAGCAAAGCCAAAAGTGCCGCCAGGCGTATACGTGGCTTTAATTTCCTGTGAGGGAGAAAAATCGTTGTTGATTGATTTGATGGCGGCGCCATCAGCTATCAGTTTTGTCCAGTAGTTATTGGCCCGGACACGGAAAGTGTTATCGGATTCCAGGTAGATGATCATCCCATTTACCGGGGTGACGATCTGGTTGGTATCTGCAATACGGGTAAGGAGGAGTGCCTGCTTCTTGCTTTCCAGCTCAAGTAAAGCAGATTGTTTTATCAGAGAAGGATTAGTTCCCAGCTTTAATTGTTGTGCCGTCAACTGCTGAGTGCCTAAGCAAAACAACATTGCAGCGCATACTTTTATAAGCCCTTGCAGCTTCATACATCAACATTTAAGGAATGTACCCAAAGGAATAGAACGGCTATGATTTCCACATAGCCGTTCCAATTATTTTCTCAGCCTATTTCTTGATCACGTACCAGTTTGTTCCGTTAGACTGAACGGTGTAGAAGGTCCAGTCGTTGTAGATGGTCAGTTTAGCGCCACCTTCCAGCGTGCCGCCGGCGGAGGTAATCTGCACATCGTTGTTGATTTGTGTATCGTCCGGTGCGGAAGCAGCAGGTATTTTTTTCACCGTGTAGATACGTCCTGTACAAGTGGTAGCATCCGGTAATACCACGCTGCAAACAGCGTTGGCGCTTACGAGGATAGTATTATCTGTTGCTGCCACGGTGTAGGTGCCGCCGGCCGTAACGGTAGTGATGGACATGGATACGGAACCGGTTACCTGTAAGGTAGAATTGCCGATGTTATTGGTATCGCCGATGTGTACATTTTTCTTTATAGAGACTTCGTTGCCAAATTTCTTTGCGCCGGCGAAGCTCTGTGCGGCGTTGCTTACCAAACCACCGGTAGTGGCAGGTGAAGCTACGGGGATGCTTACAGTTACTTCATCTGCAGCCTGTGTCACAGCCAGATCAAGGCCAGCATGATCTGACTTGAAGGTCAGGTCTTTAAATGCGGTGGCGGAGAGTTTTCTTTTCACCACATTACCTGAAGTAGCATCGCGGAGTAATACTATGTCCTGCGTGGTTCCGTCTGCGATGTTAGTGAGCACCACGTTATTGTCGAGCTGTGTATTTCCTTTTACCTGGAGATCGTTATCCAGGGTAGCTTTGCCGGTAACACCGAGGGTGCTGGCCAGTGTAGTGGCACCGGTTACGTTCAGGGTACCGGTAAGAACGGAGTTACCGCCTACAGCGAGATTGCTGGTAGCACCTGGTAAAGTCAGGTTGCCGGTGATAGTTGAGTTACCGGTGATGGTAGCGCCATTCGCCAGTACTGTTAACCCGGTTCCGAACTGACCTTTCTTCAGGATGGTCAGGTCTTCGTTACCTGTAACAGATTGCAGGAAGGTTTTTAAACCGTCGAATGACTGGGCACCGGTAGAAACAGCACCGGGATGGGTAGCATCCGCGGCGTGCAGGATCAGTTTCGGAGCAACAGCCGGATTGGTATTGTCTATAGTCAAACCATCGTTCACCGGTGTGGCATCGAATGCGCCGATGATCATTGCCAGTGTGGCTTTATCAAAGCGTTTGTAATCTGTGAGGCTCAGTAAACCCGCTGTTACTTCGCCGGCGCCGGTTACACCTTTCTGTGTGGCGATAGTGAGTACGTGGGTATCTGTTCCGGTGGTAGAAAACACGTAGTCGTTTGGTGTTGCTACCGGCGCGGCGGTGGTCAGTTTCTGATCGGCGGCGGTTAAACCGTTGATCTTATTGATCGCGGTTGTAAAAGCCGTTTCAGAAATGGTGCGCTTGTTGATTTTACCTGTAACGGGATCTATCAGTAACACGTCCACACCGGTGGTTACCAGGTCCAGTTTTTTCAGGAACGCGTAACCGTTGTCGATCACGAAACCTTCCACATTGTTTGCCTTGAGGGAAAACGGTACATTGGTAGTAGTTCCGATAAAGTCGCCGGCGGTACCGGGATTACCTCTGAGGCCCCAGGTGTTGGCTACATCGCCTGTGTTGGCCATTTTTTGCCAGTAGCCGTGATTTCTTACGTAGAAGCCTTCTTCACCGGCTTTTTTCAGGTAGATGACCATCCCATCGGGAGGTGTTAAGCCTGTGATACCTACTGTATCGGTTAAACGTGGCAGTAATAAGCCTTGTTTGTCTGCATCCAGATCGAGGATAGCGGATTTTTCTATCGTAGTGGGATTTTTACCGACTTTCAGCTGTGCATTTGCCTTTGAGGCGATCATGCCCACACCGCCAACCAGCATCACCCGTACTACAATGCGTAAAGATTTTCTCATAGAAATAGGGATAAATATTTAATGTCAAGCCCACTTCCGGCATTGGTGTTGCCGGCGTGATAGTAATAGGATAAATAGATTCAATTATCGTGTCTCAGGGAATTCATTAGTCATGCTTTTCATATCATCTAAATAATAATAAAAAATATAAACTATTATAGTTTGATATAATTATCATTACATAATCTATATAAACAACATGGTGCAAATGTGACATATTAAATCTTTTTAAAAAATGACATGATCATACCATTTTAGTTCAGATAATTATTCACTGGCGGTGTACCACCTAACCATATATGGGTATTAAAATGTGGGGAGATCGATTGCAGATAAAGTATTGAGAAGGAAATATATGCTGTAACAGGATGGGTTTGCTTAAAATAATCTAGTGGGGATGGGGAGGTTAACATGTTCATGTTATAAAAAAAGCAGCCCATCATTTCTGACGGGCTGCTGCTGTTGTATTTTTTGCGTGTTACTTACGCTTCTGATTTCTCTGATTTACTCTTGGAAGAGTTGTTTTTCAGGGTGAAGATCAGCTTCTGATTTTCCTTGTCCAGGTCCGCTACGAGTACATCTCCATCATGAATGTTCATGTTGAGGATTTCTTCTGCCAGCGGATCTTCCAGGTATTTCTGGATGGCCCTGTGGAGCGGTCTGGCGCCAAACTGCTGGTCGTAACCCTTATCTGCCAGGAAGCCTTTGGCTTCATCTGTCAGTTCCAGGCTGAATCCGAGGTTGTTCAGGCGTTTCAGTACACTTTTCATTGTAATGTCAATGATGGTGTAGATATGCTCTTTTGCCAGGGAGTTAAAGATGATCACGTCATCGATCCTGTTCAGGAATTCCGGAGAGAAGGTACGTTTCAGTGCTTTTTCGATCACTGATTTGGTATTCTCTTCTTCATTTACGGCTCTTGCGCTGGTGGTAAAACCTACGCCGGCGCCGAAATCTTTCAGCTGACGGGCTCCGATGTTGGAGGTCATGATGATGAGGGTATTTTTGAAATCCACTTTACGGCCGAGGCCATCGGTGAGGATACCGTCATCCAGTACCTGCAACAGGAGGTTATAAATATCCGGATGTGCTTTTTCAATTTCATCCAGGAGGATTACGGAGTAAGGTTTGCGGCGAACTTTTTCAGTCAGCTGACCACCTTCTTCGTATCCAACATATCCCGGAGGGGCACCAATGAGGCGGCTAACAGAGAATTTCTCCATGTATTCACTCATATCGATGCGGATAAGCGCTTCGTCGGAGTCGAACATATAGCGGGCCAGTGATTTGGCCAACTCTGTTTTACCTACCCCGGTAGGGCCGAGGAATATGAAGGTACCGATTGGTTTTTTCGGATCTTTCAGACCTACGCGGTTACGCTGAATGGCTTTGGTGACTTTGCTGATGGCTTCGTCCTGTCCAACGACGGCGCCTTTAAGGTCTTCACCCATGCGGCGGAGTTTTTCAGTTTCGGCCTGTACCATCCTTTTAACGGGGATACCGGTCATCATGCTTACCACTTCCGCGATAGCTTCTTCATCGATCGGGTAGCGTTTGTGCTTCACTTCTTCTTCCCACATTGCTTTTGCGCGTTCCAGGTCTTCACCCAGTTTCTTTTCAGTATCGCGTAAAGCAGCTGCTTCTTCGAAGCGTTGGCTTTTCACTACTTTATTCTTTTCCTGTTTGATATCTTCTATCTGTTTTTCCAGGTCGAGGATATTCTGAGGAACATTGATGTTTTTCAGGTGAACGCGGGCGCCTACTTCATCGAGTACGTCAATTGCCTTGTCGGGCAGGAGACGGTCGGTCATGTAGCGGTCGCTCAGTTTCACGCAGGCATCAATGGCTGCATCTGTGTAGCTTACGTTATGGTATTCTTCATAACGGGGCTTGATGTTATTGAGGATCATGATGGTTTCATCCACGCTTGGTGGTTCTACCATTACTTTCTGGAACCTGCGGTCGAGTGCGCCATCTTTTTCGATGTACATGCGGTACTCATCGAGGGTAGAAGCGCCAATGCATTGGAGTTCGCCCCTTGCGAGTGCAGGTTTAAAGATGTTGGAAGCGTCCAGCGAACCGGAAGCGCCACCAGCGCCCACGATTGTATGAATTTCATCGATAAACAGGATAACGTCCCTGTTTTTCTCGAGTTCATTCATGATGGCCTTCATCCTTTCTTCAAACTGGCCACGGTATTTGGTACCGGCCACCAGGGCGGCGAGGTCGAGGCTTACCACGCGCTTATCGAAAAGCACGCGGGAAACTTTACGCTGCACGATACGCAGCGCCAAACCCTCCACGATGGCGGTTTTACCCACACCGGGTTCACCAATAAGAATCGGATTGTTCTTTTTACGGCGGGAAAGTATCTGGGATACCCTTTCAATTTCCTGCTCGCGGCCAACAATCGGGTCTAAGCTGCCACTCTCGGCCAGCTTGGTAATATCTCTACCAAAGTTATCCAGTACGGGCGTCTTGGATTTGGTATTTGTCTGTTTGGCTTTGCTTGCGTAACTCTTTCTTTCGTCCTCAAACTCTTCTTCGCCCGGATCGTCGAATTCAGATTTAGGGTCCGCAGATTTTACAAAGCCCAGTTCGTTTTTAAAAGTATCGTAGTCCACGTCAAATTGTTGTAAGATTTGTGTACAAACGTTTTCCTTATTCTTGAGTATGGAAAGCATGAGGTGTTCCGTTTCCACCGTAGCGCTTTTCAGTGCTTTGGCTTCCAGTACGGTAACCCGTATAACTTTCTCTGCCTGTCTGGTAAGCGGGAGACTATTGATGTTAGCGATATTCTTTCCTGTCTTATCTTTAACAGCCAGTTCTACTTCCTTGCGTAACTCATACAGATCTACGTTCAAAGCCTGCAGAATCTTTACGGCCGTGCCCTCGCCTTCTCGAATAATACCTAACAGCAGGTGTTCAGTACCTATGAAGTCATTTCCCAGGCGTAAAGCTTCCTCTCTGCTGAACGAAATGATCTCCTTAACTTGCGGTGAAAAATTCTGGTCCATTGTGAGATTATTAAATTATCAAAAACCCTTACGGGGGCTTGCTTATACAATAATAACGAATAATTCTGACTTAAGATTATCACGCTTTGTACGGAAATGAAGTTATTCCTTTTTAAACTTAAACAACTTACACTTTAATAGTATAAGATTATTTTTGCGGTGATGCGGGTACGTTCGTTTAAAAATATCTACGAAGAAAAAGAGGTTTTTGTTTTCGATCTCTTGCGGTTATATTTTATAGGCGGGTTCCCTCTGTTCAAAATTTATTTACTAAAAGTATAAAACAACGTCCAACGCATGAAATTCAAAATTGATACCAAAGAAAAAATAGTCGTTTTTTGTCCGGAAGAAACAGTTCTGGATGCTAATTTGTCAGACGACTTTGTGGCCACTGCAACCGCGCTGCCGGAGCTGGAGGGACGCAATCTCATACTGGATATGACATTGGTACAAAAAATTGATGCAAAGGGCGTTGAAGCCATTTTAACAGTTTATCAGCGTATGTATGACAATAATTTATCCTGTGCAATCACCGGCCTTAACAACACTTTAACAGCTGAGTTGAAATCTGCAGGGGATGATATGCTCAATCTGGCTCCTACGATGGCAGAGGCAATAGACCTTGTAATGATGGAAGAGCTGGAAAGAGAATTACTGAATGGATTGGAATAAGGATGGATTGCCGCTCTTTTTTACTCCCACGTAAGGGTGATTTTAAAAAAAGGCAATTGAACGATTAAAGCTATTTACATGTTCGCAGTCACGATATTAGGTAACAATTCTGCTATCCCCACCCTGGACAGGCACCCCACCGCCCAGGTAGTTACCTGCAATGAGCAGCTCCTGCTGGTAGATTGCGGAGAAGGCACACAATTACAGATCGCGCAGTACCGGATCAGGCGCAGTAAGCTGAGATATATTTTTATCAGCCATCTTCACGGAGATCATTATTTCGGGCTGATTGGCCTGTTGAATACGCTCAGTTTGATGGGCCGTACCGATCCTATCAGCGTGTATGCGCCACCGGAGCTGGAACAAATTATCCAGCTCCAGCTGGATTGTTCGGGTACGGTACTGAAATTTGAACTGAGCTTTGTGCCCCTGCAACCGGGATACAGCGGTATCATCCTGGAAGATAAGGACCTGACGGTAAGCTGTTTTCCCACCCAGCACCGGATCACCTGTTTTGGTTTTTCTTTTGAGATGCAGAAACGCAAGCGTAAGCTGATCCCGG
Source organism: Chitinophaga ginsengisegetis (assembly GCF_900168065.1). Taxonomy (GTDB): domain Bacteria; phylum Bacteroidota; class Bacteroidia; order Chitinophagales; family Chitinophagaceae; genus Chitinophaga; species Chitinophaga ginsengisegetis. Next base: position 2,310,871 of record NZ_FUZZ01000001.1, read on the forward strand.
AACAGGCCAGGGCTTACGAAATCCCCGCTGCCTACTTCAGCCGGTTGCAGGATGGCGCCGATTATCAGCGGAAAGACGGCACCCTGGTGAAAAACGACTGGGTAACTTTGCCGCCGCCTCCCGGCAAACGGTATGTGTACTGTGCCGATACCCTGTATGACGTGAATCTGTTGCCGGTGTTGAAGGATGCGGACCTGATGTATCATGAAACCACTTACCTGCACGACTTACAGCAACGGGCAGCAGAGCGGTTTCACAGCACTTCTGTACAGGCGGCCTCCCTGGCGGCAGCAGCGGCAGTAAAACGGCTGCTGATCGGTCATTTTTCTTCCAAGTACACCGAATTACAACCTTTCCTGGATGAATCCAGGCCGGTTTTCGGGAATACGGAAATTGCGGAAGAGGGCGTAACGTATATTATTTAGGGTTATAAAATAAAAGCAGCAGCGATCCGGGTGGACCGCTGCTGCTTTTTTATTTACATTTTACTGTTAGTAGTTCTTCAGATAGGCAGCTATCTTGCTATACAGTCCGTCGCTAACAGGCATTACAGGCAGGCGGAAAGTATTTTCCATAATCCCTGCATAATGCAGGAATGCCTTGATGCCGGCGGGATTGTTTTCGGAGAACATCAGTTCAAATCCTTCCAGCATTTTGTAATTGAGCGTCCGAGCCGCGGGATAATCGTTTAACAGGGCAGCGTGTACCATGCTGGAAAAATCGGTCGCAAAATAGTTGGCCGCCACCGAAATAACGCCGTCCATGCCGCAGGCCAGCTGTCCCAACGCCAGTGCGTCGTCGCCGCTGATAACGAGGAAATCCTTTGGTTTATCGCGGATAATCTGCATGCACTGCATTATATCGCCGGAAGCTTCCTTCATGGCCACGATGTTTTCCACCTCATGCGCCAGGCGCAGGGTGGTTTCTGCAGTCATATTCCTGCCGGTACGGCCGGGAACATTGTACAGGATCACCGGTTTTGGGGAAGCGGCAGCAATGGTTTTATAGTGCTGATAAATGCCTTCCTGTGTAGGTTTGCTGTAGTAAGGCGCTACGCTGAGGATGGCAGCCGCTTCATCGAGCGGGCATTTCTCCAGCCGTTTCACCACATCTCTTGTATTATAATCGCCAACGCCAATCACTACCGGCACCCGCTTCGACACCTTTTCGAAAGTGAATTTTATCAAATCCAGCTTTTCATCTGCAGAAAGAGTAGGTGTTTCGCCAGTTGTGCCTAAAGACACAACATAGTTCACGCCGCCATCGATCACGTAGTTGATCAACTTTTCCAAAGCATTCCAATCGATGCTTTCATCTGCTTTAAAGGGTGTTACCAATGCCACCCCGGTGCCTTTTAGTTGTTCCATATTGCGTTTACGGGAAAATAAAAATTTCGAACTTCGAAGGCCGAAATTCGAAATTTTTATTGTTATCTCTAAATATTTTTTATTTCTCTTCGTAGAAACCCATGCGGGAGAACTTATCGATCCGTTGTTCTATGCGCGTATCCGGATCAATTTTCTTTAATTCTGCGAGTGTTTCCTTGATGCGGACCTTCAGCAGGTGGGCCATTTCATCAGGATTTACGTGTGCGCCGCCGAGTGGTTCGCGCACGATGCCGTCTACCAGGCCAAACTGGCTCATATAATCGGAGGTCAGTTTCAGCTCTTCTGCGGCTTTTTCCTTGAAATTCCAGCTACGCCAGAGAATTGTGGAGCAGTTTTCGGGAGAGATCACCGTATACCAGCTGTTTTCGAGCATAAATACGCGGTCGCCGATGCCGATGCCTAATGCGCCACCGGAAGCGCCTTCCCCGATTACGATACAGATTACAGGCACGCGGAGTTTTACCATTTCAAAAAGGTTGCGGGCAATGGCTTCCGCCTGGCCCCTTTCTTCCGCTTCCAGACCGGGATAAGCACCGGGAGTATCGATGAGGGTAACAATGGGCTTATTAAATCTTTCGGCCAGTTTCATCAGGCGCAGGGCCTTGCGGTACCCTTCCGGGTTGGCCATACCAAAGTTTCTGAGCTGGCGCATTTTGGTGTTTACGCCTTTCTGCTGACCAATAAACATGACCGTTTCGCCATCCAGGTCGGCGAAGCCGCCTACCATAGCTTTATCGTCTTTTACATTCCGGTCGCCATGCAGTTCCGTAAAATTGGTGGACATTTTTTCGATGTACGCCAGCGTATAGGGCCTATCCGGATGACGGCTCAGCTGTACGCGCTGGAAGGCGGTGAGGTGGTCGTAGATATTCTGGCGGGTATCAGCAATTTTTTGCTCATACTCGCTAACAGTAGCAGAAACATCCACACCTGATTTTTCACCATTTTCCTTCAGCTTCTCCAGCTGATCGTATAAGTCAGCGATAGGTTTCTCGAAATCCAGGAATTGCATAATTTGATTAAATTGGTTAAAGATCGGGTGTAAAGATAATGCTGAAAATATTTTTTAAAAAAGATTTGCTTAATTGGGAACTTTGTTGCTATCTTTGCAATCCCAAAACGGAACAACACAACGAATTGGGACACAAGTTCTTAGGATCAAAATGGAATGGATCGGTAGTTCAGTTGGTTAGAATGCCGCCCTGTCACGGCGGAGGTCGCGGGTTCGAGTCCCGTCCGGTCCGCAAAATCTCGAAGGAACCCGCGCTGGTCGCGGGTTTTTCTTTTATGGTCGATTAGTTAGTCGATTTCAGTTTAATTTTCCCCGGTCAGTTTATATTACTTTACTCAGGTTAACGTTCGTTTACTAAGTTATAATTAAAGCACATAAAATGCCCTTTGTAATCTGTAAGCGATAAATAACCCAATAGCTATTGCTACTTAAAAGGAGTAATTTCATAATAGAGTCATCAACTATAACATCTAACATATTTAAAGGCGAATCTTCCGCGGTTATAGATTATTGATCTCTATGAATCATGTTTTATTAATAAGAGCAATTCTAACAGCATCAATGATCACATCTATTTCATGTTTTCTAATTGGCATTGTTTTTAAATAGGTAGATGCAAAATACTCATCAGGTAATATTCTTCTTATATCCTCCATAATTTGAACATTACTCAAAGTAGGATTAGCTGCTCTAATTCCTATAATAGTGTCAGTTATAAAACTCATAGTCATATGATTATCAGCAATTGTCCAATCAGTATATCGAAAATATTCATCATCCTCAATAAACCCTTTAATTGTGTTTAAACATAATCCCACACATGTCATAAACTCCGTATTAGGTATTTTCGAAAAATATTGTCCTGTTGAGTCATAATGTGAACCGGGGTAGTAAAATCCGTAACGAGGATTAGACTCCTTCTTAATAATTTCACAGTGCGCAATAAAATTCTCAATCTCCTCTTCTTTTATAAAATCAAGCCTTTTATGAAAATACCAATTATTGACAGGAGCATCGTCAAACCATAGCCTGCCATCAAAATGAAATAATTTATAAGTGGAATCATGCTTCATCACAATTCCTGAATGCTTAGCTTTTCTTGTATTGGGATCAAGTTCTACAGCTGCTGCAACGAATTTGCTTGGTAAGGTTGTGCTGTTAATAGGAACGATCTCGGACTCATCGATTAACATTAAATTCATGGAGCTATTTAATTTCGCTTATTATATTTTTCTACAATTTTCTCACGGATACCACCCAGTTCGCCATGATTTTTGATTCCTTTTGTGAGTACCATTAAACTCTTCATATAACGGTAATCCACATACTCATAGTCAAACATTTTCATGAATCTTCTCATCATTATATAGGATGGATCCTTCTCTAACACTTCTTTACCAATATCATGTATATTTATAAGCTGACCTACTACAGAGTCGGTTGTAAATATCCTGTTATAAAGCGCATTAAGTTCATTCATCATCACTCCGTCATTATATACATCACAAAACCAATAAAGATTTGGAAAGTTATCTTTAGTCCTACAAAAAGCGCTTACATAAAGAGGCTCATATAAATATCTTCTTGCAACTTTTGCATTGCCTTCAGTACAGCCAATTTTAATTTTATTATCAAATTGGTCCAGAATATGAATATTGGGCGTTTTACCACCCACTTCAATCAGTTTACCTGTCAGAAATTCTATTCCAGTAAAGATATATTCAGTCTTTCTAAGTCTTATTTGATTACTCGTTCTTAATCTTGTTACAAGAGAAGAAGAAGGGGGCTTATTGGTATAGGCAAATTTAGCTTCGTATTCTAATCCGTCGCTGGAAAGAACTTTCTGGATCTCCCTCCAATTCTCAACTAGTATTTGATTACCTGATTTATTTCCCAATACATCTTCAAAATCGCTTTCAATTGTAGAGATAATATTTTCAGTTGAAACAACATTAATTGCTGCAGATCCTTTAACCAATTTTACCTTAATCTCGTTATTGCTATTATAATACTTCAATATATTATTCATAGAATTTAACAAAACTACAAAAGCAGCACTGGCCTCAATTGACATATTGTCAAGGTCAACATTTTGTGCTGAAGAATCTTTAGTAATTTTAAATTCAATTTGATTGGGAGACATAGCTTAGCTAATTGAGGTTGCACTTTGAAATTTAATACAAGAACTCCGTAAAGAATTCAGCTAGAAAGTTTCATAATCGAGACAATAAATATAAACAAAATAAATATTAAGTTTAGCAAAATAATGCTAAACTTAATTGCGAGTAACCCTAGATGAATTATTCAACCATATCAACCTCTGGTAATGATAATTTGTGTGTTCGTTTTTGGTTGTTCACCCTTAGGAAAAATTAATACAAAAGCATTGTACTTGTTATTAAAGTATTGGTATTGAAATTCATGTAATCCGGAAGTTGTGGGTATTGTCGAGATTTGATCCTTTAACATCTTTCGACCATTTAGATAATCTGCCGCAAACTTATAATCCCGAGTAAATTCATGTGGAATAAGAATTTTCCCAAATGCCTTTTCAAATGCTGGTGACACAAACAAATCCCTTAATTGACATTTTACAACTGATTTCGGCATGGGCTTCAAAACGATCAAGGCAAATCTCCTATTAGTCTTTTCGACCATCCTTCGTAATGTGGCATGAACTGAGCCGCCAAATTTTTTACCGATAACCCTTGCTTCATCGATGCCTGTACCTATCATTTTCACCGCATCATTAAACCTATCCTGTTGAAAAAGAGTTCCGGAAGCAAAATAATTAGCCTGAGCTTCAAACTCTTCGTTCGTACTTGGATCAAGTGTCTGATCATTTTCAAGATAGGCCATGATTTCTCGTTGCCATGGAAGAATGTCGTGTCCGGTTTCATGGAGAGTAACAAAGTTCTTCCGAGATGGCATTTGGCTCAAATCCAAATAGATTGTCCTCTCCTTTCGATCAAGGATACCACGAACAGTTTCCTTTATACTACGTAACCAAGAAGGAATTTTTGAAAGAAATGATTCGTTTACATGAACAAGATCGACAGAACCGCTGATAACCAAATCAGCACACTGAACAATCTTTTCAACTGGTGTAGGGTAGACATCAAGCGCTTTAGATTGTTTAAGGAGATCATTTGATAAGCGTTCGATGTCATTTTGAGCGACTAAATCAATCATGCTTTTTATTCTGAACTTTAAATTTTATCCAGTTCACGATCTCCTCCTGCTCATCTGGTGTGAGGCCTTTTGCATAATAAGCAAGCCTATTAGCCCATTTCATTTCCTCTGACTCATCTTCGTTAATTATATTCGAAGTTTGAATAATCCCAGCAGCCTTCAGTAGATTATTAAGCTGCTCACCGTATAGCGTAGCTAATTTATACAGGACATTAGCTGAAGGCTTTTTAATTTTATCGTTTTCTAACTGACTCAAATAAGCACTCGATATGCCAGTTGCTTCATCAACTTGTCGCAGTGTCAGATCATTTCTGTCTCGTGCCTCTTTCAAGGTGATACCTAATGATTTCATATTGCAAAGTTAACACCATTAAATTAAATATAGCAAACAGATTTATTAATTAAAAATAAATTTTATCAAATTTTTTTGTTTGATAGATTTAATTTTATATCTTTGCTGCAGAATAAACTCAGTAATTGGTATTAATAAAAAAACTCAACTTTCCCAGCGGGGAGAGTTGAGTTCTGAGAGGAAAAGTTTGGCGACTCATCCGTAAGGCTTACCACCTATACGGCCCTCTTAAAATTCTTGGTACAAATTAAAGTGATTTTCACGAATCCAGCAAAAATGCCAGGAATCACCCGCTATCGGTCATTCTTTCCCCAAAGATTAAACCGGTGAAAAACAGGGGAAATTACTTTAAACTATTTTTCAATGAACCCACTTACTAAAGCCGAAACATGCGGCCGGGTGCTGTCTTTTAATGTTGAAGACAAGCCTTATTCAACGGAAAAACAGTACCTAACTGGTGCTGAGATCAAGCAGAAAGCAGGTCTTTCCAAAGATACCGAACTCTTTCTTACTATTTCTGCGCCGTGGAAAGATGACCCAATTTCAGATGATGAACAGGTGGATCTTGCACGACCAGGCATAGAAGGTTTTTACATTAAGAAAAAGCTGAAGTTTACATTAGACTGTAAGGATTATGAAACTGATCGTCAGTATATCACAGGTACCGAACTTCGTAAGTTGGGTAAAATACCGGCGGACTACGAGATTTATCTTTCAATCTCAGGTCCTTATGAAGATGAATTGATCAGCGATGATGTCAGGGTGAACTTGGCTCGGCCTGGAATTGAAAACTTTTATTCATGTAAACCTAATACTACTAATGGATAACTCATTCTTACCACTTAAAGACAGAAGTTTCCTTAAAAGTAAAGGGTTTACATACCGTGAAATCAATGATGGTGTCCAAAAGGGCATCATCATTGATAATTTTTCAATTCACCCGGAAGGAAAATTCTCCTCTAACAGTGCCTCATTACTAATCTTGCTACCTAATGGCTATCCAGATGTCGCGCCGGATATGTTTTACTTTATACCTGCGCTTCGGCTAATTAATACTGGCAGTCTACCGGCTCAAGCGGACCAAATACTTACTTTCCATGGGGCTACCTGGCAACGCTGGTCTAGGCATGGTCCGCCTGACGCATGGCGTCCGGGCACAGACGGACTACAGTCCTATCTACAGCGAGTATTCAACGCATTAAATGCTGCATAATGAGATACACTCTGACATTATTAGAAGATCACCTGAAAGAGCTTAAAAAGCTAATTCTTCATCCGGATCGAAATGAAAGGCCGGCCATCTTATTATGCGGCGTATCCAATAATGCAAATGATCCATGGGATGGAGGGCTGGAGGTTCGCTTTTTATCAAAAGAGGTAATAGAGATTCCTGATACCGAGATACTGAAACATAATGAAATTCAGGTAACGTGGGATACTACCTGCTTTCGAAAGGCGATGAAACGGGCAAAAGACGAGGGACTTGCCATTTGCCTAGTACACTCTCACCCTGAGGGATGCATTAATTTTTCAGATCTAGATGACATAAACGAACGTTCTCTTTTTGAGTCTATCCATAAGAGAAACGGAAATTCCATTTCTAATCTAAGTCTATTAATAACAGCTGACGGACATTTATCAGCACGAGCATGCTCCGTACAATTAAAATATTCTGAGATCGAACTAATTCGCGTCTTGGGCGATCGGTTTTCGTTCTTTTATAAGGGGAAATATACCTTCCAAACACGAGAAGAGTTCAGTCGTCAGGCTCTTGCGTTAGGTCCGGCATTAAATGCTGATCTCTCTCGTCTGCGTATTGCGGTCATCGGATGCGGTGCAACGGGGTCGGCTACTGCACATTTGCTTGCAAGATTAGGTGTTGGACATCTACTACTCATAGATAATGACCTTGTTGAGCGAAGTAATCTTAGTAGGCTATACGGAGCTCGAACCGCTGACGCCGATCTAGGTGCATTTAAGTCCCAGGTGCTGGCATCTTACCTTGCAAATATTGGAATGGGATGCCGGGTGCGACATTACACATCATGGGTTGGGGATGAAGCTTGTAGAAACCCTATAAAATCATGCGACATTGTTTTCAGTTGCACTGATGACAATAGCGGCAGAATATTTTTGAACCGGTTAGCCTACTTTTACCTTTTACCGGTTTTCGATATGGGAATTTCCATAGACCCTCTCTTAACACCCGATATCGGAATACGTGCTGCACAAGGCAGATTTACAGTATTGCAACCACACAACGCATGCTTAATTTGCAGACACGTGGTTAATCATCAACTGGCTCGTGAAGAGGAATTGAAAAGAACTGACCCTGATGGGTTTGAAAGATTGAAACAAGAAGCTTACGTAATTGGAATGGGCAACCCTAGTCCTGCAGTAATCACATTCACCTCAGAAGTAGCAACTATGAGCGTCAATGAGTTAATAAACAGGCTCACCGGCTTCAAGAAACAAGGCCCACAACACCATTTGGTACGCTTTTTCGATCAAGGGACAGATAGAACACCATCTGCTCACGGTAATGCAGATTGCCCGATCTGCAAAAGCGCAGAATACTGGGGAAGGGGGGATATCACACCATTTCTTGATCAGGTAAATTGAAGTAATGAAAAAGGCTTTTCTTTATATTTGGGGAAAACTGATGGTATTATTTCGGAAAATCGATTATAAACCGATTCACGTTACTAGGTTCCCAACAGACTTCGAGATTTTTGATAAAACTATTTATATTATAGGCCATCCCGGTTTTCCAAAATGGGCAGTAATGCAGTGCCCATGCGGTTGCAAAGTGCCCTTGACGCTTTCCTTAATGAAACATAAAAAGCCAAACTGGGAATGTAATATTAAAAATCAGAAAGCTACGTTATCTCCATCTGTTTGGAAAACAGATGGCTGTAAGAGCCATTTTTTTCTCCGAAATGGCAAGGTGATCTGGGCTTAATATTAATAGTTAAAAGGACTGATATATGTATCAGTCCTTTTAACTATTAATATTAAGCAACATATTCTTTTGAATTTTTAAGGCGTTATTGTATATTCATAGTACTTACTTTTAAATTCTGAAAATGTGAAGAGATATGAGAAATTTAAAATTCAAGAAGATTAAGTCCTTTGTGACGTTCGACCTACCAGTTAATTACCTTTACATTCATTTGAGTTTTCGTGATACACATAAAGAGTATTCCAACTCGATATCAGTTTGGCCAGTGACATCTACTCGTAGGAAATTAATTGCCAATTATTGGACTTCCACTCAATTACATTATTTTCTAATTGCAATCGCAGGCATATTATTTACTATGCCTTTCTCCGCATTCAATTCGCTAAATGCGTTGCATTTGGTTAGCCTTATTGTCAATGCAATATTGATTTATATACCTTTATATTTTATTATTTACCGTTATATATTTATTAATGAATTCTTACCACTGTTGGAAGCAGCTACTGCAGAATATGAAGGCAAAGACAGAGCATGGGTGGAATGGTGATAACAGATGTAGCCGAGAAGATTCCCTCAAAGATCAGGAAGCTGGTATACATCGGAGCTTTTCTGCCTTCATCCGGACAGGCCCTCACTGATCTTTCGTATTCGGATCCTGATTCCAAACTGGGACCTTTGCTAATTCCTTCAGCCGATCAGTTAACACTCGATGTGAAACGGGACAGCCTGACTTATCTTTTTATAAATGATGGTTCGGATGCCGCTAAGCAACAAGTACTTAACCACTATCGTGCTGAGCCTGCCATTCCCTTTACCGGCAAGGTTACGCTGACCAGGGAAAATTTCGGTGCGGTGGAGAAAGTGTACATCAAGACACTCCAGGATATGGTGATTTCACCCGGACTTCAGGACCGTATGATCGCCGGAGCAGGTATCAAAACGATCTATTCTGTCAATACCAGTCATTCCCCGTTTTTGTCGCGGCCCCATGAACTTTCCGATCTGCTGCTCAAAATCGGGAAACAAGAAAAACCGGATCGATTGAATAGCGTTGTGGCGCGGCTGATCCGTTATGAAGTACAACCGGAATTCCAGGCCGCATTCCGCCAGGCAGTAAGCGATTATGTATTCCATTCACTTAAGTCAGAAACGAACGTTTTATCGGAAGCATACCACGAGCAGGCAGATACCACCGTGTTGTGGGTTATTGAAAGATGGAGCAACAAAAACGAGTTGGACAAAGCCAATAAAAGTTCAAGATTCAAAGCCATCGAATCTTTATCACGTAGTGCGCTGAAACAACCGGCTAAGATAATCTATGTGAAAGATCTTGAACCATTGTCCAAACAACAATGGCGCAGTGTTGCCCAAAAACAGGACCAGCCGCTTACCATTATGTTGTTTGTGGATGCAAAACCCGGAACGGAAAATAATTTTAAAGAGGTCTATCACACTGTCATGCCGCAGTTCCGTAGCGAACCGGGAGTTATCAGTTACCAGCTCTCGCAGCTGGAAGAAGACAGTACCCAATTCGTTACGTATGAAAAATTCAGGAACGAAGATGCGTTTCAGTATCACCTGAATTTTCCGCCGATACAACCCGTGATCGATTATCTGAATACAAGCATCAAACAACAGCCTTTCGAAACGGGCCTCCACAGGTTGATTGAGTTTGCACCGGTTATCCGCCAATAATTAAACTCCATTACACTAAAATCAAAACATTCAAGCAATGAAATCAATTTATCAAATCCTGATGACAGGTTTCTTAAGCATACCTTCTTTAGTTAACTTAAATGCCCAGACAAAAATGAAAGCCGAACAAGTAAAGTCGCATGAGCTGGAGGTAGTAAATCAATTGACTACTTCTGCAGCCATTGTCAATATGCCTGTATCTCAACTACTGAATGCGCCCGGTAATGAGGCGTTGAAAGCTTTTTTCTTCACACCTGTCAACGAAAAAACATTACAGGGAAAGAAGATTGCAGTGATAGCAGCAGACGGTTTTGAAGAGATCGAATTAACTGGTCCTGTCTGGTATTTCAAACAACTGGGTGCAAAGGTCGACATCGTGGCACCTAAATTTAATCCCGCTCCGGCAAGATATGGCCTGAGCTACCCGGAGATGTCAAAAACACATATCATGGCTATCCAATATCTGCAACCTGTAGGATGGATCAAATTCGATCACACGGCTGATCAGGTGAAAGTAAGCGATTATGATGCGGTGTTTATTCCTGGTGGCGCCTGGAACCCAGATAATCTTCGCTATGATAAAGATGTGATCAAATTCATTCAGGATTTCAACAAGTCAGGAAAACTGATCGCAGCCATTTGTCACGCACCGGTTGTATTAGCATCTGCGGATGTCCTGAAAGGGAAAAAACTGACCGGTTACTGGAATATCCAGGTTGATCTGAAAAATGCAGGGGGAACTGTAACCGATGAACCCGTGGTTACTGATGGTAATATCATCACCAGCAGGCACCCGATCGATGTAGCCGATTTTTCACGGGCTGTTGAAGATTGGCTGATCAAAAAATGATTGATTAGTTCTCTCCCACCGTTTACTATTATTTTAATTGCAGGATGTGCAGGAGAAAACTTCAGCTATACCTGGCAACATTAAAAACAAACTCAGATCCGCTGATATTCCAGCACTTGAAAAACCTGCGCCAGTCGCGGTTTTTCTTGTTTTACAACCAGGCATTGATCACGAAGAAGCGCTTAATGAGCCAGCCCGAATAACCTCTTCCCTGTGCGCGGCTGCCCAGTTAATCAGGTAATCGATCACCGGCGCCAGCGCTTTGCTGTAACTGGTGAAAGTATAATTAACAACAGGTGGAAAATCGTCCTGGATTGTTCGTTCAATAATATGATTGGCCTCCAGTTCCTTAAGCTCTCTACTCAATGTCCTGGTGGTAATTTTTGGCAGACTTTTCCTGATCTCACCAAAGCGGCTATTGCCCTGGGCGATGGAACGGATAACCTCCAGTTTCCATTTGCCACCGAGCACGTACAGCGCGTCCTGTACAAAGCGGAGGTCTCCTGCTGAATATCCTTTTTTGCATATTGGTCCCATACTGTGAAGTTAGTATACAAAAGTAAAGTGCGCCCCAAAGGCATGTCATTTTTGAGTTTTTTTGCCAACAAAACAAACCGATTATGGACATAGAACAAAAAGTGCAGTACGTACTGGACCGCTTCGAAATACAGGATGTTATCACCCGGTATTCTTTTGGTCAGGATATGCACCAGGGTGATGACAGGAATATCCTGGAAACCTGGAGAGATGTATTTACAACAGATGCAGTACTCGATTACCGTGCGGCAGGCAGCGAACCCACTTCTTATGAAAACATGGCCGAAATTATGCGTGGCAATGGCGCCACTCCAGGCAATATGAGTGGATTCTCCAACTGGCAGCATCTGATGGGTAATCCCGTAGTAACCATCAATGGCGACAAAGCCGCTGCCAGAACCGATCTTTGGGCAACCCATAAAGGAAAACCCATCGAAGGAAAATCCGCACCATCGCTTTATGTGGCCGGCGCCTTTACCGATGAACTGGTGCGCACCGCCAACGGCTGGCGTATCAGTTACCGCAAACTGGAACTGCATTTCATGGACCTTATCAATAGTTTATAAATGCAGATGGATCAGTTCCAATTCTTTTTGCCCTATTGATTTCATAGTTAGTAAGATTAAGATTGACAATCAATCATTACATTTTCGAGATTGCCTGCAGCAGCGGCAGCATCCATTGCTTTATCCAGTGCTGACATCGGGAACACTTTTGGTTCGATTACATCGATAGGTAACTGACCGCTTTTCACCAGTTCCAGCATTTTGCGGATGGCATCTTTCGGATACATGAAGTTGCCTATAACAGACCAGCTATTGAGCATCACATAGGTATAAGGAAGCGGCAGATCCACCCCCATACTACCCATGATGACCAGGCGCCCACCGGGGACCAAACTGAATAAGGCCGCCAGTGTAGAATTAGGATCGCCGGCATTGCCAACCATATCGAAAGCGATATCCGCGCCTCCGTCGCAGGCTTCGCGGATGGCTTTGGCATCTGCCCGGACATCGCCCTGCAGCGTGACGGGAATAATGCGCGGACCGGCCTTCCTGGCTACTGCTTCCAGCGCGGCTTTATTGCGGCCGGTAATAATGATCCGGGAAGCGCCCATAGCCACTCCCAGGAAAACAGCAGAAGCGCCGAAAGATCCGGTGGCGCCATTAACAACAAGGGTTTCACCTGCCGTAAGCTGACCTTTGAGCAGCCCGCCGTAAGGAACTACAAAACGGGTAATGGCAGACAGTTGCGCATCACTGTAGGCATCCAGACCATCCAATGCAGTAATGCTTTCTACCGGCGCCAGTACATACTGCGCGAGGGTGCCATCGGGCCAGTCGAGTTGCGCTGGTAATGCCGCATCCCCGTTTTTGGTGATCCCCAACAGGATCATCACCGGGTTCTTCACATTATCCCGTGCAGTGATGTGAGAAGATAACGCTACACGCTGGCCGGGTTTCAAATGCCATACATCTTTACCAACTGCTTCCACATAACCGATGGCGTTACTGCCCATCGTAAATTCCTGCGGGGGCGGATTATACACTGCCAGCTTGCCCGCTGTGTAATTTTTCAGGTAAGATACCAGGGCCGACACGGCCACCTTTATCAATACGCTGCCCGCACGTACCTCCGGCACAGGTATTTCCCTGAGTTCGAGCTTGCCCCCCATCTTTTCCAGGCGCCATGCCTTCATTTGCTTTTCCATAAATATCCGTTTTATGACAGCACAAAGGTCGTAACGGATGATATGCCCGGCTAGCCCCGATCAAAGGAATAAGTACGCAAAACAAAGAATTTTATTTCCGGAGCGCCAATGGAGGATGACCTGTATTTTTCCGGAAGAAGGTGGTGAAGTGATTGGGATATTCAAAACCAAGACTATAGGCAATGTCGGCCACGGACCAATCAGAATAATAAAGCAGTGCCTTGCTTTCGCTCAGCATGCGGGCGGCAATGATTTGCCGCGTAGACCTGCCCGTTACCTGTTGCACCACTGCATTGAGATGATTAACATGCACGGCGAGTTCATTGGCAAAATCCCCGGGCTTTTTCAACTTCAGTGAATCCTGCGGGGTGGCAACCGGGTATTGCTCCTCCAGCAGGTTTAAGAAACGGGTGGTAAGCCTTGCGGCAGCATTCTGCTGCTGTTTATGCGCAACAACAGGCTGCAGTTTCCTGCCCTCATGTATCAGCAACTCAACAAGGTTCCTGGCGCTGCTGAAGCGAAAAGGATAGCTTGAGCCGTACTCACGGACAATTTGTTCAAAATAAAAACGGACGATGCCCAGTGTTTGCTCATCAGGGAAAAAAACCTGCCCGGCCGTTTGAAACAAAGTGGCATCCTGGGCAAGTGAGGTTCTGGAAGCATCATCCAAAAATTCGCCGGTAAAGATGCACCAGTAGCCGCTGCGCTTCCTTACAACCGGACGGAAAGAATACCTGGCAAGCGGATGCAGGAAAACAAGTGCGGACTCTCCGATGTGAATAGTATCCCGTTCAAGCGTAAGAAAACCTTCCTGTTGTATCAGCCAGATTTTATAAAAGTCCCTCCGGGCAGGTGTTAAATCCACCGGCTTATTATTGAGCTGATAATGGGCTGCTTTAAAAGAGGCGGCACTGGCGTTATGGGAATCCGGCATCAGTCCTTTTTCCCAAAACTACAAAAAACAAAGGAAGTTTTTTATTACATTATCTCCCCTTCCATTCTCCTTCTCTTCAATTCCTTTCCACTGGCGCGGGCAAGAAAGAAAAAGAATAACATTAAACCGGTTAATATAGCTGTTACTTCTACCGGCAGATCCTTCGGCTTAGAGAAAGACACAAACCACATTCCCAGCACAAAGGGCGCCATAAGACCACCAATAGCATAGCCCAGGAAGCGCGCTACCTTATGCTCCCGGTCTTTTGCATTTCTCCATCCACCGGATTTCCGGGGAGAAATATTACTGTAAGTGTAGGTGGTGGAATAACTGCTAAAGGTAGTGGTATGCACCACCGGCTCCGGCCTGTAAAACGGGTTCTGTACATTAAACTGTGAGCCGCAATACTCACAGTGAATAATTACCTGCGGTTGGTTATCATCGGTGATAGGTTGCGAAAACACAGTGGCGCCGCAATTGGGACATTTATTATGCTGCATACTCAGGCTTCGGACATTTAGGCCGCCAGCGAAATTAGAAATTTTTCTGAATTGATGCGGGTATCATCATTTAAAAAGCAGCAGGCAGAAGTATATTACTTTCCGCCTGCTGCTTTTTATGCTGACAGCCAACTGCTTTACTGCTTGCTGTACATGGTAACTTCGCTCATGTTTATCGAATTGGAATTATTCACCGTATGCAACACCCTGATGCGGATATAACGTGCCGGCGGCGCCTGTGGAATGAAGTTAAATTTCATCGCTTCATTCCCGTCGTCGCCCCTGATGGCAGTAGTTAACAGCGTCCATCCCTTGCTGCTCATTTCAGCGGCCCATCCCGGATCGGTGGCCTTCAGTGAAGTAGCTGCATTGGTGATATCCGCAATGCCCCATACTTCAAATTCGGAAGGATTATTACAACAGTTCCTGCCTGTTTCTTCGATTTGACCCAGGTTGTATAATTTGCCCATATCGAAAGTAAGGGTGCGCGGTAATGGATCGTTGGAACCATTATCATCACTATGGAAGATGTTAGGGTAGCCCTGCGGCCCTACGCTGCCATCCCATAATTTGCTGACGCGGGTATCCGACTGGTAGATGCCCATATCATTTGGCAGGTCGTGTTCCTGGAATAAGCTTTTATCACAGGCCACCAGTTTGTAGATATCAGGAAAAGTATCGTAGCTGTTGGTATAAAAAGTATCCAATGCGCCTTTTGAAGGGATATAGGACGACTGATAAGTTACCGCCTGGCCAGCTTTATAGCCGGGTAAATTAACAGAATCCTGGTTGCCGGCAATTGTTGCTACGGCAGCCACACCTGCGGCGTTGGTATACCTGATGCTGGTGCTGATATTAATAGTATCGGGCGTTGTAAAGAACAATGTTACAGAGCCATCGTCACGTACTTTATAAGGCGTGGCAGCGTCGGGCAGGCGGTTGTGGAGCGTGCTTTTATAAATGTTGCCGTATACATGTGCATTATCTATTTCCGTTACAATAGAGCGGTTGCCGGCCGCATCGTAGGAATACAGAAAAAACGTATAGGCGTATTCGTTTAACCCGGTGATCAGGCAGCGCACGGTATCGGTAGGATTATGCGAGGTGGCGTTAATGGTTATGGAGTCCTGCCGGTTGTTCCAGAACAATACGTACTTGCTGATGCTGGGGTCCGGGCTGGGCTTCCATCCTATCATCAGGCGGCCGTTGCCGGGAAACAGCGTAATACCCGATACGGTGCCGGGATACTGCACCTCCGTATTGCCGAGGAAATCCCGGAAGTCAGTTGCCTTCCGCGTACAGGCTATGAAGAAAAATAAACCGCAAAGTGGTAAGAGGAGTTTTGCAGCTATATGATACTTTCTCATCTCTTTATATTTTTAATAAAATAACTTTAAACAATACCGGTAAGGGAGATCAGGTAAATAATACGCTACCTGTTATCGCCCCAAATACTGAGCTCCATGATGTGAAAGAATTCATTACTATGCGCTGCATTAGTAACACATTCAAACCGCATGTATCTTACTTTGGGCAGATTCAGCGAAAAGTTATATCCAAAGCCTGCGTTCCAAAAAGCCAGATCAGCATTGTTATAGGCCGGTGATACCAGTCCGGATGGTTGCGCGGGCAAATGATAAACGCCCATATTGATCCATCCGCCGGGTGTTGCCTGTCCTAATGCCGGGAGGTTGGTGGTATCCGGCAGTATTTCGTCTACCGGCTCATCTGCACGGCCCCACATTACCCAGGTATCGGGATTACCGTATCCCCAGAGATAATTGCCATCATCCAGGCCCCTGCCCCACATGGTAAACCTGCTCAGCTTTGCTACCTGCCCCATGTCGAATGTTACCCATTTGGGCAATGGTGCGGTGGTAGGATAAGTAGAGTGATAGCCTGGTCTGCCGAGATTATTGTCCCACATATAACGCAGCTCCCATCCAAAGCTGGAGCCGTCGTCAGAATTGAGTTTGTACACATTGAACTTTGATTTATCCATGATCGTTTCATAGATAGGTTTAATAGTAGCATACACCGTATCCGATATATTCCCGAATTCATCTGCCAGGTAGATGCCGAATTTCCTGGGGATGGTATCATAGCCCCTGATGCTGTAGTTGATATTTTCCTGGTTGGTATAGTTCTGATTTTTGATTTCCATCTTCTTTGTAGTCGCATCTTCCGTGATGGTAACTACCCCGATATTATCTTTAGCGGTGTTGGTTACACTGATGTTGATACCACCAAAATCTGCACGCATTACCACGGTAGGCAATGCCTGGAGATAAGTGGGCGTGCCGGGATGCACGGTTACTTTTACGGGAT
Organism: Chitinophaga ginsengisegetis; assembly: GCF_900168065.1. Taxonomy (GTDB): domain Bacteria; phylum Bacteroidota; class Bacteroidia; order Chitinophagales; family Chitinophagaceae; genus Chitinophaga; species Chitinophaga ginsengisegetis. The sequence goes on from NZ_FUZZ01000001.1 coordinate 2,328,332, forward strand.
CGGACTTTACATCCGCGCGGGTAACGGTGTACAGCGTTACTGTATAATCCTGGCTTTTCGCAAAGCCGCCTACTGCGATGGTATCGGAATAAAAGGACGATTTGGTTTGCCTGCTTTTGGTATCATTGATCATGTACTCTGCCTGTACATAGAGTACATTTTTGGAATCCGGTAATGTATAGGTGATATAGGCGCCGCCGTTTTTATTGATCACCTGGATATTGGAAACCGGCTGTGGTTTTGTTTTATCGTCAGAAATTACATCATTGTATCCATCGTTTTTCTTACAGGAAAACTGGAGCATCAGTAATGTAACTACCGGTATCAACACGCGGAATATTTTATATATAGCATCCATATAAAAAATTGAAAACTGGTTTGAAATGATTTTGTCCTGCCTGGCTGTTATCACCAATAAGGTGTTTGCACCAGGTTGGGATTGGTCAGCATGTCGTAGTCCTGGATAGGAAACAGGTAATCTCTTAGTCCGAATACCGGTTGATAAACGTTTGTCACCTGGTAGAACCCCTGCGTGGTACGTTGTCTTATGTTCCATCCCTGGAAAGGTCCGTTGAGTACTGCCTGTAATTCTTTCCATCTTCTCAGGTCCCATCCTGCCTGTCCTTCAAAGGCCAGTTCTATTCTTCTTTCCTGGTGGATGATCGCTCTTAATCCTTCTTTAGAACCGTATTTGGCGGGATTACGGGAGAAGTTGGACCATGCCTGGACTACCCCCGGCAAGCCGGCTCTTTCCCTTACCTTATCGATATAGCTGTATACTTCTGCACCCGGACCATTTACTTCATTCAGGCATTCTGCGTACAGCAGCCACAGTGCGGGTAAGCGCATGAAGGGCCAGGAGTAATTGGTTTGCACGGATGTTTGTCCGAACGCAGTTTGCCACGGCACCAGCTTCTTTGGCCAATAGCCGGTAACGTTATAACGGGTAGGGGTATACGCAGCGAAACCATTTACGGCGTTTACATAGTTGGCGTTGTTATCGTCGGTGTTGGCGGAGCCAAACCAGGTGCTGCCATCAAAGGCTACATCGGCATAATAGCGTGCTTCGCGGTAGAAGTTACCGCGGGCGGTAGTGTAGCCTTTGCGGATATAATAGCGGTGTGCGTCGTCGCCGGCCTGTAGCTTATAACGGTTGGCGTAATCCCAGGTTCTGTCTTCGTTGATAGGCACGCCGTTTTGTGTATAGAACAATTCCGACTGCGCCATTGGAACCGAGAAATTAGAGTACACGGCAAAACCGTTTGAAGCCGCATCCGCCGTTACTCTTGGGGAAGCCATATACTGCCAGCCGAATTGCGGATTAAGGGTCCAGATCTGTTCGGTGTTCCACTGATCGGTGAGTGCGCCCTGTATTGTTACCAGTTGCCTGGTGCTGTCGGACATATGCACAATACCACCGCTGGCCCTGAACTGGTAGATCGCTGCACCGGTGGTTACTGCAGCATCAATCGCCGCTTTGCAGGCTGTGGCGGCACGTTGCCATTTTGTGGCATCATATGCCACAGGGAAAAGACTCTGTCCTTCTTTTCCTTTGATAGATGCATAATCAGGGTTGCCGTTAAACAACGGGCTTGCCTGTGTAGCCAGCACTTCCGCCTTCACGGCTTTTGCAATTACAGCAGTAATACGGCCCGCTTCTGCGCCGGCATTCTGGATCACATCCGGCAGGTTGGGAATAGCCTGATCCAGCAGGCTCACTACATAACCAAAGCAGGAGTCCACGGATTGTTGTTTCAACCTGGTTTCTTCTGTAGGCGTATTCACTGGCAGGGCCACATCAGAAATAGGAATGGGGCCGTACATCCGGATGAGCCAGTAGTGATAGTATGCTTTCAGGAACTTCGCTTCCGCCACCCACCTGTTGCGCTGGTATTCCGGGAGATCCAGCGGCTTATCTACGTTATCGAGGAAGGTGTTGCACATGCGGATAGACTGCCACAGGTTTAAACCCATGTTATAACCATCCCAGTAGTTTAATATAGGATTGGGGCTGTTCTGCAAACCGCGCATAACGTTAAAACCGTTGTCGCCGCCGGCACCGCCGAGTGTGTTTTTATCCAGCAGGTCAATGGGGAAAATCACTTCGCCCGAGCTGGTGAAACCCGCGTTACGCCTTACATCAGCCAGGCCCTGCATGTTGGAATAACAACCAAACAGGTAAGCCTGCGTTTCATTTGCGTTCACAAATGAGCTGTTCAGCGTAGCCACATTGTCCGGTGTTACATCTAAGTATTTTTTACAGGATACTGATAAGATGACCGGCAATACTACCAACAATGTTCTTTTAAAAAATCTCATTGTTTTATATTTTTTATACTTAGAAATTAAGATTTACACCCAGGTTGAATACTTTCTGGATTGGGTAGGCAAAGCCGTTACCCGCCTGCTCCGGATCCCACAGTTTGAATTTGCTGAAGGTGAGCAGATTCAGACCACTGAAGTATACGCGGAAGTTGGTTAACCGTAATGGCGCGATCCATCTTTTCGGGAGTGAATAACCCATTTCAACAGACTTCAACCGCATGAAACTTCCATCACGCAACCACCAGGTGCTGCTTTGTTCGTTGTTGGCAATGTGTGAGGTAGACAACCGCGGCCACAGGGCGTAGAGGTTCTGGTTTTCCTCCGACCAGTGATTGTCGGCGTATGCCTGTAACAACTGGGCGTTGTCTACGAATGGCGCGGTAGTTTTGGGATTAATGAAGAAGGATTCTCTTGCCAGTCCCTGGAAAAAAGCGCTCACATCGAAACTCTTATACCCGAAGGAAAAACCGAAACCATAAATGATCTGTGGTGTGGTAGGTAAACCGATGGGCACCTGGTCGTCCTGGTTAATTACCCCATCGCCATTAATATCTCTATACTTGATATCACCACCTTTAGGAAACTCGCTGCCAAAGTTTTGCACAGGCGAGTTGGCGGCTTCTTTGTCATCTACAAAAAGGCGTTCGGCCACATATCCAAACTGCTGGTTAACCGGGTTACCGGTAGAGAAGCGGTAAGCATATTTATATTCCGGCTCTTCAAAGTAGCGAACTTTATTATCTGTTACTGTGAGGTTGGCCATCACCGTCAACCATATATCTTTTGAAAAATTTTGTTTGTAATCGAGATGAAGATCGAAACCTTTTGAATCCACTTTTCCGAGGTTTGCCTGGAGGTTATCGGAGGCAGAACCTTCAATACCGGCGGTAACAGGGATATAGCCGCGTCTGATCAGGATGTTGTAGCGGTTTTCGTTATATACTTCTGCGGTTACATTGAGTTTGTTGGCGATGGTCATTTCTACTGCCAGGTTGCCTTTCTTAGAGGTTTCCCAGGTTACGTCCGGGTTAGGATAAGCCTGTATGGTAGTACCTTTCAGCGTGAAGCTGTTGTTGGTGCCAAAGGTAGCACCGGGACCATTGGCATCATCCGGGGTTACGCTGGAGAGATAGAAGAAGCGTTGGTTACCGATATTATCATTCCCTACCAGTCCATAACTGCCGCGGATCTTCAGGCGGGAAATAATTTTTGCGATGCCGCCTTCCCAGAATGATTCATTGGATACCACCCAGGCGCCGCCGATGGTGGGAAAGAAGCCCCAGCGATGTTGCGGTGCAAATCTTTCCGATCCGTTGTAACCAAAGTTAAACTCAACGAAATACTTTTTATCGAATGAATAAGTTGCCCTTCCGGAAAAACCGAGGTTGCGATAAGGTAGTGATCCTAACAAACTTCCGGCATTGCCGTAAAGCGTTTGCTGACGGGTACCTATCAGCGTTCCGCTCAGGTTACTTTTCCCGAAGTCGCGGTTATAATCTATAGCACCCTGTAAATAGATGTAGCTGTAAATGTTTTTGGCGCCTTCAGAATAACCGAGGAATTCCTGTGCCTGGCCGGGTGAGCTGTTCAGCCAGTTGAGTACATACGAATTGGCATCGGGATCGTAGCTGCCCACACCGTAATAGAACGGTTTGTAGGAGCGGCTGAGGTCAAAATAGGAATAGCGGTTGGTACTGAAAATACCTCTGAAGGTAAGCCCTTCTGTGATGAAGTTGAAGTCCTGGTTCAGCTCAAACTGCGCCGACATCCTGGATTCAGAAAAGTTCTTATACCCGTACATCAGGTTGGCGTAGGGGTTATTTAACAGGGAGCCATCGTTACCGTAGGCGCTGCCAAACAGGATATGATTGGTGTTGGCATTTGCCGCATCCGGTTCATAATAGGCTGGAAATGCCACCGGACTGGTATGCAGCGCCCTGGAATACAGGTCGGTGGCCAAGCCGGAGGCATCGCTTGTAATAGGTCCCGTATAGTCGTTAAAGTTACCCCAGAGGCGCACCACTGCTTCTGTTGTTTTGGTGATTTTTACGTTCACGTTAGAGCGCAGCTGGTAGTTTTCAAACTTCATCCCGGAGTTAAAGTTATTCACCGGGTTTACCTGTAAGATGCCGTTGTCGCGGGCATAAGATCCGGCGATATAATATTTGGTAACATCTGATCCGCCCTGTACGCTGAAGTTAGCGCGTTTAGTGGTAGTTTGATCTTTGAACAATGTCTTCATCCAGTCTACCGCCGGGTATACATACGGATTGCTGCCCGGTGCTTTATCGATAGTAGCTTTGGTAGCGAGTATGGTGTTAGGCGTGAAATACGGTGTAGCCAATGGGTTCCTGGTAGTTACGGCTTCATTGTATTGATTCATGAAAGTAATCGGGTCTGCCAGTTTGAGGTTTTGTGTGGGTGTTGAGATGGCATCTTCCAGGCGTACGCTTACCCTGGCTTTTCCCGGTTTACCTTCTTTTGTAGTAACGAGGATCACGCCGTTGGCGCCCCTGGCGCCGTACAGGGCTGCAGCACTCGCATCTTTCAAAATAGAAAAGCTGGCGATATCATCTACCTGTAAACGGGCCAGATCGTTGGCGCTCAGTTCCACGTTGTCCACAAGGATAAGCGGACTGGCGCTGTACCCGAGGGTGGTAACCCCGCGGATAAAGAACTGCGAGTTATCTGCCCCGGGCTGACCACCGCGCTGGAAGGCGATTACGCCGGCCATCTGACCGGCCAGGGCGTTGGTTAAGTTACTGGTAGGAATTTTCAGGTCCTCGGGATTAATACTGGTAACCGAGCCAACTACCGCTTCTTTTCTTTGCTTTCGGCCGAAGGCTGTTACTACTACTTCATCTACAGAGGCGATCACACTTTTCATCCGGAGATGATAATCTTTTTGCGTGGCGTTTACCACAAACCGCTGTTCGATAAAGCCTACGAAGGTTACCTGGATGGTAGCGCCTACCGGTACATCAAGGATAAATTTACCATTCCGGTCGGTGGCTGTTCCGCTGGAACTTCTGCCGTTTACCGAGATGGTAGCGCCTTCCAGGGATCTGCCGGTGGTATCGGACACCGATCCGGTAATAGTTACCCGGGCCGGTGTTTGCGCATGAACGTTGCCTGCCAGCATCAACAGCAGCAGGATCAAAAGGTAGCGGGGAGTGGATAATGCCGTTGGCAAAGCGGCAGTAAATCTCTTCTTGTAGCAAGTAAATTTCCTGAACATATTAAGAGCAATTATTGGAAGAATAAAAAACCATAACGTGTATTAAAGCATCATGACGCTTCCGGATACCCAGCAGGATAAACGGCCATCATAAGTGTACGTGGCATTCAGTAATTAATGTAAAAGGGAGAAAAAGTTTATTTCATAACGTTTGCTTCATTCATTCCGTCATAACCTGGAAACTATAGTTCTATCGTAATTAATGATTGATTCTGGTATCACGTGAAATAGGAATTTGATTCTATACTGTACTATCCTATACTATCCTATAGCAAATATATATTTTTTTCATAACCGCCAAAAGAAATGCGGGATTATTTTTTACAGCGCTGCAAAAAAAGGAAGGAAGGGTTAAATGGCAATCAGGTTAGGCTAAAACAATATCATAAGAAGCGTAAGAGATACGTTTAAGACGTATCCCTTACACATGGAAAATTGCATAAAACGGTTTATAACGACTTCCTCCTGATGAGTACAGTGGGGATTATTTCCTGGATCTTTTCGCGGGTCAGTACAAAAGCAGCGGCCTTTTCCGCCATGAGCTTGAAATCGGTGGTATAGGTGGTGATCCCGTCGAAAATCAGTTCTTTTACAATATCATCGTTGTGCGACAGGATACCGATATCCTTACCGGGCTTGAGTTTCATTTGCTTGCAATCCTTGAGCATGGTCCACAGCTCAGCGTTGTTGATAGTGAAATACACCTTTCCTTTCTCGAGGGTGCCAGGCAGGTATTCTGGCTTTATCTCACTTTTGATATTAAAATCTTTTACAAACTTCTTAAACGCCTGGAGGATCTCTATGGGGGTATCGGCTACGGGCCGGTGATAGTACACCATTCCTTTATATTGCTTGATCACGCCTGCCAGGGCAGAAAAGGCTTTGTAGGAAGACTGCTTAAACTCCTGTGCCACATAGGAGTATTCTCCGGGAATAGGTTCGTAGCGGTCAATCATCAGGAACTTATCCATAGGTAATGCACCAAGGATACCGGCGGTTTTGTTGTGCGGAATGGGCGCCACCACGTACATGCCATACTTCCCTTTTATGCTGTTCACGATACTTTGCAGTACCTCTATATTATTATGATGGAAGAAAATATCGATATGCACATCCTTGCCTAAGCCGGCGCGAAAAGTTTTATAGAACATTTCCTGGAAGGCATCGAATGCAAACAGTACGAGGGCGATGCGTAGGTGCTGCTTGATATTCACATTGGCCACGAAAAAGCCAACCCGGTTCCTGGGCTCTACAATCCCCCTGCTTACCAGCTCTTTATAGGCTTTTGCAATTGTTTCCCGCGCAAAACCAAACTCATTGATCAGTTCATTTACAGAAGGCAACATATCCCCCTGTGCCAAACCTTTATTTTGTATGGCGTTTAAAATACCATTCACCAATTGTTCATGTTTGGATAATCCGCTCACCGCCTCCATCTCGTAAACCTGTTCAAATACGTGGTTCATACCGGGTTAATTAAATTGTCACTGTTAAATTGCGTTTTCAGGAAAGCAAAGCTGCTGTCCTATTCTATACCAACAAAAATAACATTCCCTTTTTATATCTCCTGAAGAAAAAATCCGGTAAAAGTCCGGCCCTATATTCCCGTCGATTTGTTATATTCGGTCAATTTCAACAAGATGGCAAAGAAACATAGTTTTGGCCCTGAAATTATAGATGGCCATATCGAAGAAAATATGCTTACCGCCAAAGTAAAGCTGGCCGCCATACAGGAGCCCGTTTCCCTGATGATAGACCCGGAAACGGTGAGTACTGAACCGGACGACTTTGCGCCCCTGGTGGAAGAAGCAAAAAAGCTGGTGGCCTACCTGGATAGTGGGAAGTACCAGGAAATTGTTGACGCCGTCGCAAAGGAGATCAACGAAAGCGCCTATGGGCAGCAGGATGTGCCGCCCTCTTCTGATGAACTGACGGCCCTCATAAATGACCTTACCTTAGCAGGCATTGAAGTATTTCCGGAGGGTTTCATGCTTAATTTTATCTCTGAAAAAATCTTTCCGGGTTCGGAGATCAAAGTACAGCTGGAGGAAGACTTCTCCATTGACGACGTATCCATCTATGACTAATAAAAAATGCAGATATGCAGCTACTGTGTAACTGCATATCTGCATAATATACCTGACAATTAATATCCCTGATTCTGTTCCAGGTTAGGGTTCAGATCTTTTTCCCCTACCGGGATCGGCCACCAGTAATCGCGTAGTTTATCGAACGTACGGGTTTCAATCTTCTTCCCGTTGTAATTCTCAATAGACGCATTCATCACGGTTTCAGCGGTTTTCCAGCGGCGGATGTCGTTGTAATACAATCCTTCACCGGCAAATTCCACTCTTCTCTCATGACGGATTTCCGCACGCAGCGCGTCTTTGGATAAAGTATTGGAAATATGCGGCATCTTCACCCTGTCGCGGATCTTGTCGAGTGCCGCAAAGATGGTAGCATCCGGGCCGCTTACTTCATTCTGTGCTTCTGCGTACATCATCAGGATGTCGGCATATCTCAGTACAATAAAGTTGATATCAGACTGGCCGTCTTTCAGATCTGCCTTATCTTTTGGCGGAGCAATACTATCATAGAGGCTATACTTCTTCATACCATAACCGGTAATAGCAAAACGGGTGGCAGAAATAACAGCACCGCGGTACATATCGGTCGGGTAAGTGAAGGTACCGTATAAACGCGGATCACGACGGAGATACGGACTGTCGGCCTTGTATCCTGAAGCCGGATCAGTAACAGGCAGTCCATTATTCATGTAGTAGGTTTTGGCCAGATCCAGCAAAGGCGCATTGGTGTTGTATTGCGTACAGATCAGGTCAAATGAGCTACCCTGCTGCGGGAAAACATACTGTACATCAAAAATAACTTCCTTGTTATTTTCATTGGGTTGTAAAAACAATCCACGGTAATCAGCAAAGAGTCCGTAGCCTGTACCCGGCAAATCCATCACTGCTTTGGCGGCATCAACAGCTGCTTTCCATTTCGCCAGATCGTTGGAAGTATTCAGCAGCGGGCTGGCTTCGTATAACAGGATCCTTGCTTTCAGCGCCATAGCTGCGCCTTTGGTGGCACGACCCAGATCTGCCCCGGTGAATTTTACCGGTAATATAGCAGCGGCGCTGTCCAGGTCTTTCAACACACTGGTCACTACTTCTGCACGTGGTGTGCGCGGCAGCTTGGCCTGGGTGCTTTTATCCGGCGGGTCCAGGATTAACGGCACCGCACCGTAATAATTTTCCAGGATAAAGTAGTACAGTCCACGCAGGAAATAGGCCTCTCCTTTCATTCTTCTCCGGGTAGCCTCATCAATGGCTGTTACTTCATCTACTTTCTTCAAAAAGGTATTGCAACGGCCAATACCGCTGTAACAATCAGAGTAACGGGCGGTAACGATACCACCGGTACTCGACATCTGTGTACCACGCGCAATAGAGTTAAAGCTCATCGCATCCGTTTGGTTGTAAGCGTTGGGAGAAAGGGTTTCTTCCCAAAGCGCGGTGGCATTGTTGGAAGTTTTACCACCAAAGACGCCCTGGTTACGCAACACGGAGTAGCAGCCTACCAGGCCGGCATTGGCCGCTTCCGGTGTTTGCCAGAACGTTGATTCCGGGTAGCGGTCGTGAGGAGAAGTATCCAGCAGGCTTTTGTTGCAACCTGCAGCAAGTAGACCTGTGCAGGAAAGTAAGAGATATATCTTTTTCATACTATTCATGATTTGGATGTTTAGAAGGTAACGTTAATACCACCGTTAAAGGTTTTCAACATTGGATAAGTATACAACGTGGTTTGATCCAGTATGGATTCCGGATCGAAATCTTTATACCGGGAGAAAGTCAGCAGGTTTTCTGCGTTGATAAACACACTCACTTTCTGGATCTTTGCTTTCGACAACCATAGCTGCGGCAGTGCGTAGCCCAACTGGATGTTTTTCATTCTCAGGTATGAGTTATCTCTTAACCAGAAAGTAGAGCGCTGGAAATTATCGATGCTGCCGGTGCTGGTGGTTACGATTGGTAAACGTGCATTGGGTTTTTCAGGCGTCCAGGCATCCCTTGTCCATTCCCAGGTAGCATTGGCGCCATTGTTGAACGGATAGGCAAGGTTGGCAGTAGGCAATACCTTTACACCGCCAATACCCTGAAATGCAGCACTGAGCGTGATCCCTTTGTAGCCTACATTAAACCCGAAACCATAAGTATACTTTGGTACAGAGGAAGAGCTGTTCACAATTACGCGATCATCGCCATTAATAATACCATCGTTATTAACATCCCTGAATTTGATGTAACCTGGTTTTGTATTGGCAGATTGTTTTGCACTGGCAGCTATTTCTGCCTGGTTCTGGAAAATACCCTCTGCCTGCAGTATATAAAAAGATTCAATAGGAGATCCCGCCTGTGTGATGGTACCTGTACCATAAATAATTTCACCATGCAGGTCTACTACTTCATTCTTATTGTAAGCCACACTTCCATACACATTCAAATCCACTTCGCCGATATGATCGCGGTATTGCGCCGTTACTTCAAAACCTGTATTATCTACCGTACCTACGTTTTGTTTGGCGCCGGCAAGGTTACCCACCTGGGAAGGCATGCCCACTTCACGAAGGATACCGTTTGTGCGTTTCTTATACGCATCAACGGTAAGGCCTATACGATTATTCCACAGGTTAACATCAACACCGACATTGTATGCATTGGTAATTTCCCATCTGAGGGTAGAATCTGCATCTGCAATTTTTGCGGCTCCGGAATTTAATACGCCGCCGAAACTATAGTCTTCACCAAGATTTACCATTGGCTCTGTAGTGTAGAGTGCAATGGCCTGGTTACCCAATTTACCGGCGGAAGCGCGCAGCTTCAGCACATTGATGAAATCTGAATGAAAGAAGGCTTCTTTATCGATACGCCAACCGGCGGATACAGAAGGGAAAAATGCCCAGCGGCTATGTTTTCCGAGGCGGCTGGAACCATCATAACGGAAGGTAGCTTCCAGCAGGTATTTGCCATCGTAATCGTAGTTAACACGACCAAAATAAGATTCCAGTACATCACGGGTAAGATTTCCTGAGGTAGCGTTCCAGGTGGTACCTACGCTTAAAGCATCCAGTCGCCCATCCAGGTAGCCATACATACTGGCTGCCCATGAGTCAGAATCGAAGTTATCATAACTGGCGCCCAGCATGGCAGAGAGGTTATGTTTCTCTTTAAACTGGTGTTTCCAGTCGAGCGTGTTATAGAAATGGATGTTCATATCGTTAAAATCCGTTTTAGCTGACCGTGGTGCAGTAGCGGGACTGTTCCAGTTGATAGGCGCGCCTGTTTTCGGATTAAAGGTTTGCATACGTGGCGTAAAGCCGCTGAGCAAACCATCATACTTATCCACACCAAATTTGATATTATAATTGATATCAAAAGGCAGTTTATACTCTGCAAAAACGGTAGTCAGGAAACGTTGGATCTGTTTGGTCTGTAAACCGTTGTATGCCAGCATACGTGGGTTTTCCCAGTTGTTACGACCGGCGGTTCTGAGCCAGGAGTTGCCGTAGCGGCCGTCCCGCAGCGTATCCGTGAGAATAGGCAATGTACGGGCCAGGTAGTTCCAGGTGTCCGTATAAAATGGTGTGGTGTAGGTTCTGTAGTAACCATCCATGGTGATACCGGCGCGCAAACGTTTGGTTACATCCATTGAAGCATTCAGCCCCACAGAATATTTCTTTTCATGGTTGCCAGGTCCGAAGAGGATACCGTTTCTATCGAGATAGCCGAGTGACAGGCGGTATTGGTATTTATCGGAGCTACCGGAAATGCTCAGGTCATGTTTCTGGATCACGCCGTTTTTCAGGGCAATCTTATACCAATCGTTTGCAGGATAGGTGAAAGGATCTGTAGCCATTCCTTTCTGGTATTCGTCTATATCCGCTTCTGCATATTCAATTGCTTTTCCTTCATTGATGAGCGCCTGGTTTTTCAGTTTCATGTACGCGATGGGATCGGTGATCACATCCGGCAGGTAAGTAGCTTTCTGCTGACCGTAGTAGTAGCTGTAGTTTACGCGGGAGGTACCTCTTCCTTTTTTAGTGGTAACAAGGATAACGCCGTTGGAACCGCGGGAGCCGTAAATGGCTGCAGCGGCATCTTTCAGTACAGTAACGGTTTCAATATCGTTTGGATTGAGTTCATCCATAGAGTATTCAATACCATCTACCAATACCAGCGGGTCGTTGGCCCTGGGATCGCTGCTGCCGAAGGTGTTCAATCCCCTGATGCGGATGGTGCTGCGATCCACACCCGGCTGACTGTTGCTGAGGTTAGCGAATACGCCGGGTACGCCGTGCAGTGCGTTACTCACGTTGGTAAGCGGCTGGCCTTCTTTGTCCACCATATTTACCGTAGTAATGGCGCCGGTGAGGGTGGCTTTTTTCTGCGTGCCATAACCTACTACCACTACGTCGTTTAATTTTTGAATGTCTTCCTGCAGCACTACCAGTACAGTAGCAGATTTTACTTTCACCTCTTTGGGCAGGTAGCCTATAAAGGTGAATTTCAGTGTAGCGTCTTTAGGTGCAGTTAGTTTAAAAGCACCGTTTACGTCGGTGGCGGCGCCGCGGCTGGTACCCGCTACCTGAACGTTCACTCCTATCAGCGGAGTGCCGTTGGCGGCAGTTACCTTACCGGTAACGGGAATATCCTGCGCATGCAGGGATAGGCTGCCGGCGCCAATGATCCCGATACACAGCAACAGGAAAGTCGCCGGCTTTAACAGGCGGAATCGTGAAAAGAATTTCATAAGTGTGTTTGTTTTTTTTGTTAGTATTCTGGTAGATAAATAATGGTCAGAGCCCTGCTTCGCGTAACCTGTTTGGATAGTCGGTTATAATACCATCAACGTCCAGTGCTTTCAGTTTTTTCATTTCGTTAACATCGTCCACTGTCCACGGAACAATTTTAATATGCTTAGCGTGGCATTTGCTCACCAGCTCCGGTGTTACCAGCTTATAGTTTGGATTATAGAAAAACGGCGTAAAGCCCAGTTGCGCCAGGTGCTGATCGAACCCGTTCTTTTTATCATCTGTCAGAAATCCAAGTGCCATATCAGGATACCTGCGGTGCAGTACCTGTAGTGGGCGCATGTCGAAAGACTGCACCAGCAACCGTTTCCCAAGCGGTTGTAATTGTTTTACGGCCATCAGTTTGTCCATATACTCTTCCGGCGCCGGCTGTTCCTTACCATCCGTTTTTTCGGAAGATTTTATTTCCAGCAGATAATAAGGCGCGGGCAGGTGATGCGCTTTCGTATAGGCTTCCACGGAGTCTATCATTTCAGACAGCAGTGGTGCGTAGGAGCGCATGCGCTGTTGCTCCGGGTAGGCCGGGTATGGTTTTTCACCGATGATAAACGGGCGGATATCAGCATAGTTCATCTGGTAAAAAACATAGTCCGTGTGTTTCTCCGCAGGGATATCTTTTCCATCCGGCATGGTGGTATACGATGGTGTAAAAGAGGCATCGTGGTATACCATTACCTGCCCGTCTTTGGTGATATGTACATCAAACTCAATGGTATTGGCACCTTCGGTTAAGCCGCGGTACATAGCGGGAATGGTATTCTCCGGCATCAGGCCCCTTGTGCCGCGATGTCCTACTGTATAGAAAGAAGGGTATCCATTTTTTGCGGTCGTAGTTGTTTTGGCTGTTTTACAGGCATTAAAGGTGCATATCGCGGCAACTGCCATTGCGCTGCCTATAAGGCTGATATTGATCTTTTTTTTCATTGTGCGTGGTTCTAACGTGTTATTAATTGCGTATATCGGTAAACGTTATTTACTTCAGTAACAGGTATAATGAAGCGGCGAGTACAGCACCGGCCACTGGTCCGAAAACGGGTACCCAGGAATAGTTCCAGTCGCTGTGTCCTTTTCCTTTTATTGGCAGCAGCGCATACATGATACGCGGCCCCAGGTCCCTGGCCGGATTGATGGCGTAGCCGGTAGTGCCGCCGAGCGACAACCCGATAGACCATACCAGCAACATTACCGGCAGTGCGCCGAGAGAGCCCAGGCCCATCGGCGTTTTCTCCGGTCCTACTTCTGCATTGGTAAAATAGAAGATGGTAAAAAGCAATACAAAGGTGCCGGTAGCTTCGCAGATGAAGTTGCGCCAGATATTTCGTATAGCCGGCTCCGTGCAAAACACGGCGCGCTGCAATCCTTTGTCCGGTGTGTTATTGAGATGATCTTTGTAATTGAGCCATACCAGCGTAGTGCCCAGCATAGCGCCCAGCATCTGCATGGCAATAAACAAAGGCACATCAGTCCAGTTGAATTTGCCGGCTGTGGCCAGTGCGATGGTAACAGCGGGATTAAGATGCGCGCCGCTGTAAGGGCCGGCAAACACTACTCCAACAAATACGGCCAGCGCCCAGCCGGTGGTGATCACGATCCAGCCGCTGCTGTTACCTTTTGTTTGATGCAGTACCACGTTGGCTACCACGCCGTTTCCCAGCAGCAGCAATAAGGCGGTACCTATGAATTCAGCTAAATAAGGATACATAGTTTATAATTTTATTGGTGAGCCCATGCTTTTGCGGCATTTACTGCGCGGTTCCATCCGTTGATCCATTGCTGCCGTTGTTCCTGTTCTAATTTTGGAGAGAAGCATTTTTCCATTTTCCACTGGCTGGCAATTTCTTCCAGGTTCTGCCAGTAGCCGGTAGCCAGTCCGGCGAGATAGGCTGCTCCCAGGGCGGTTGTTTCTGTAATGCCCGGGCGCACTACTTTTGTTTGCAGGATATCTGCCTGGAACTGCATCAGCAGGTTGTTGCCGGTAGCGCCGCCATCTACTCTTAATTCCTTTATGCTGATGTTGGCATCTGCTTCCATTGCTTTCAGCACTTCCATGGTTTGATAGGCGATACTTTCCAGTGCGGCGCGTGCAATATGCGCGGCGTTGGTGCCACGTGTCATGCCTACGAGGGTACCGCGCGCGTGCTGGTCCCAGTGCGGGGCGCCAAGCCCTGCGAAGGCGGGCACCAGGTATACGCCGTCGTTTTGCTCCACGCTGGCGGCCAGCGCTTCCACTTCAGAAGAGGCCCGGATGATACCAAGACCGTCGCGCAGCCACTGTACAATAGCGCCGGCGATAAAGATGCTGCCTTCCAGTGCGTATTGTACCTGTCCGTTTACTTTCCAGGCTACTGTAGTGAGGAGATTATTTTTGCTGATGATGGGTGTGTCGCCGATGTTCATCAGCATAAAACAACCGGTGCCATAGGTGTTTTTCACCATGCCGGGAGCCGTACACATTTGTCCGAAGAGGGCCGCATGCTGATCGCCGGCAACGCCGGCAATGGGGATTTGTACGGCAAAGATGCCGGGCGCGGTTTCGCCGCATACTTCGCTGGATTGTTTTACTTCCGGCAGCATAGATGCCGGGATATCCAGCATGGCCAGCAGTTCATCGTCCCACGCCTGTGTGTGGATATTAAACAGCATGGTGCGGGAAGCGTTGGTGATATCGGTTGCATGCACGGCGCCGTGAGTGAGGTTCCAGATCAGCCAGGAGTCTACTGTTCCGAAAGCCAGCTTGCCTTCGTTGGCGCGTTCCCGTGCCCCGGACACATTGTCCAGGATCCACCTGATTTTTGTTCCGGAGAAGTAGGCGTCAATAACAAGACCCGTTTTTTCGCGTACCAGCGTTTCTTTGCCTGCAGCTTTAAGATCGTCGCAGAAAGCGGCAGTGCGCCTGTCCTGCCATACGATGGCATTGTACACCGGCTTACCGGTTTCGCGGTCCCATACCAGGGTGGTTTCCCGTTGGTTGGTGATGCCAATGGCAGCGATGTTGCCGCCTTCCAGCCCTACTTTCGCCATTGCTTCTGTGGCTACGCCGATCTGGCTGCTCCATATTTCAGCGGGATCGTGTTCCACCCATCCGGGTTGCGGGAACAGTTGTGTGAATTCTTTCTGCGCCGTGGAGATAATTGCGCCGGCTTTGTCGAAGATAATGGCCCGTGAGCTGGTTGTGCCCTGATCCATTGCCATAATGTATCTGATCATGTTTTTCTTTTTCTACGTGGATGTTTACGTGGATGTATTCTTTTTCGTTTAGTCTATGCCGTAACCTTCAGTTGTTTATAGGTAGTACCGTTTTTCAGGAGGTAGTGTTGTGCCACCTGCATAAAATCCTTCACCTGTTTTTGTTGCCAGGTGATGTCTTTGTTCATTTCTGCAGCCATGATCGCAGCTACTGCGGGCGCCATGTCTATAGCGGCCTGCGCATCCAGGAAAAGTGCGCGCAAACGCCTGGCCAGCACATCTTCCACGGTTTGGGCCATTTCATGTTTTACTGCCCAGATCACCTGTGCTTTGATGTAGGGCAGGCGTGGGTGCAGCTGTTCTTTCATGCCGGGGTACAGTGCCATAAATGCCTGTATCCTGGCGGCGTCGCTGCCGTATACGTCCAGCGGTGCAGGCGCGGAAGGTTGTTGCTGGTACCCGTGGATATGCAGCGATTTTGTTTTGCATCCAACCGGTACCAGTCCGCCGGTTTTGATGGCCTGATCCACTGTATCTTCCGCCATCCTGCGGAAGGTGGTCCATTTACCGCCGGTGATGGTAATCAGTCCGGAGGGGGCTACCAGTATTTTATGACTGCGGGAAATTTCCTTTGTGCTACCGGTTTCTTTTTGTGGCGCTGCCAGCGGACGTAACCCGGCGAATACGCTGAGTACATCTTCACGGGCAGGCGGACGATCAAGATATTTACCTGCGGTATTTAAAATAAAGCTGATCTCTTCTTCCAGTGCAATGGGTTCCATGCTGTGTTCATCGAGCGGCGTGTCGGTGGTTCCCAGCAGTACTTTATTATTCCAGGGCACGGCAAACAGTACGCGGCCATCGTCCGTTTTCGGGATCATGATAGCGCTTTTGCTGTTGAGGAAAGAAGGGTCCAGCACCAGGTGTACACCCTGACTGGGTTTCACCATATTAGGCGCTGCGGGGTTGTCCAGTTGCAGTACTTCATCTACAAATACGCCGGTGGCGTTGATCACTGTTTTGGCCCGGAGGGTGAAGGTTTCATTGGTTTCCAGGTCCTGTGTGCGTACGCCGCTTATTTTGCCGGCGCTGTTTTTAACGAGGCCATTTACTTTGAAGTAGTTGAGCAGTACGGCGCCGTTTTCAACGGCGGTTTGTGCGATGTCTACTGCCAGGCGGGCATCATCAAACTGTCCGTCGTGATAAACGATCCCTCCTTTCAGTCCTTCTTTCCGGATGGTGGGCAGCCTGTTGATCACTTCTGCCCTGCCGATATGCCGGGAGCGTCCGAGGCTCAGTTTCCCGGACAGGAGATCATAGATTTTGAGGCCGATGGTATAAAAGGGGCCTTGCCACCAGTTATACTGCGGGATGATAAATTGCTGGTTATGGGCCAGGTGCGGGGCGTTGTTAAGCAGCAGTCCTCTTTCGTACAGGGCTTCCCGTACGAGGGCGATATCGCCCTGCGCCAGGTATCTTACGCCGCCATGTACCAGTTTGGTACTGCGACTGGAAGTTCCTTTGGCGAAGTCGGCCTGTTCCAGCAACAGGGTCCGGTAATTCCTGGTGGCGGCATCCATAGCGATACCAAGACCGGTAGCGCCGCCGCCTATAATGATAAGATCCCACGGTTGTTCACCTGCTTCCTTTAATTGCCTGATTGATTCAGTTCTTTTCATTTTATCTCCCTATAACTTTTAATTAGTTTCATTTGTTTTCTTTACAATAGTAATAAAAACAAAAAGAAATAATTCGAAACCAAAGTATAAAATAAAATGAAAAAGGTGAAAAAGTTATTGATGAGCGGAAAAGAAACAAAAAGAAAAATATAAATTACTATAAATCAATATTATTACATATAATTATAACGTCTCTATAACTTCATTTTATTTCATATCTTATTTTATGAGATAAAAACGAAGGATACTAACCAGCTAATATGTAACCATAATTAACTAATTGAAACAAAATTACCGGATATTTGTAAGGAGCATTTTTTTCAGATTATCCCGTGTCAACACACTTTAATACGTTATTTTTATCTGATATGTCTATGATCAATATTGCGGAACGTCATAAGTTTATTCTCGGCAAACTGCACGAGAAAGGATATGTTAATGTACTGGAGCTATGTAAGGAGCTGGATGTATCGGGCGTGACTATACGAAAAGATCTCAAGCTGCTGGAGGACAAGTCGCTGTTATTCCGTTCACACGGAGGCGCTACGATTCACAATCCATATACAATGGACAAACCGGTGAATGAAAAGGAAAATATACGCCGGGAGGAAAAACAAATTATAGGGCAGGCCGCCGCCGCGCTCATCGTACCCAATGATGCTATCATTATAGCCTCCGGTACTTCTGTGCAGGCGCTGGCAAAAAATATCCAACCCAAAGGGCATCTTACCGTAATAACCGGCGCACTGAACGTAGCGCTGGAATTGCTGCGCCGGCCGGAGATTGAAGTGATCCAACTCGGCGGACATCTCCGTAACAGCTCTACTTCTGTTACCGGATCTTATGCAGAAAAAATTCTGGAAGATTTCTCGTGTAGTAAATTATTCCTCGGTGTGGATGGTATCGACCTGGAGTTTGGACTCACCACCACCAATATTATGGAAGCGCACCTGAACCAGAAAATGATGGCCACCGCGCAGAAAACCATTGTACTCGCGGATTCCAGCAAATTCGGAAAACGTGGCTTCGGGCGCATTTGCTCCCTGGAAGAAATAGATGAAGTTATTACCGACAGCGGTATCTCCGAACATATTGTGAAGAAAATGGAAGATATGGGCGTAAAAGTAACGGTAGTGTAAATAAAATCATCGTTTATTTTTTTCCAAACAATCGCGAAAACCAGGAGTTTTTTGGTTGTTCCTTAATGATTGGCCATTTGTATTTTCTGAAAGGTATTTCAGTCAACAATTCATCTCCATTTTCCTTAATAATATTAACTCCCAGGTGCCGGGCTGCTATATTGAAGGTAAACTCTTCCATCATCGCATCTTCATAATATTCAAACTCTTCTTTATCAGGCCTGTCACGGAAAAGTCTTTCCCCATCAATTACCACCGATTGTGCATAGATCTCTTTTTCTTCTTCCATTTCCTCACCATACATTCGAACAGGCGTTCCACTGCTTACGATTTTAAAGCGAAATTTTTCTCCTCCTTTAACCAAAGAATACATATGATAGTCCACCACACTGTGACAGGCTACTGTTAATATTTCGGAACCCGGGTATAAAGCAGACAATATATCTTCATAGTCGCTCAAGGCTTCCGGGCGTGCCTGCGTTTCCAGTACGCTAGTCAACTGATAATCATCACAAATAATAATACAATTATTGTACGTTCCTATATTCACCGACTTATCACGCGGACACATGCAAACATCTAGTGTAGTATTTTCAGACAATATGAGATTCCCGAATCCAAGATGTACCAACAAATCTTCTTCTGATATTTGTGTCATCGGATTCTTAATAGTAATCATAGATATCTTATATCCCATCAGGTATAGATTTTATCCTGTTAATACTCCGCAAACGCCCCGTCTTTATAACACCACAACCACTGTTCTCCCGGCTCCGCAGAAGATATCACCGGATGATCCGTTTGATGATAATGCTGCGTCATGTGCTTTGCGGGCGAGTCGTCGCAACAAAGCGTAACGCCGCAGGTTTGACAGGTACGCAGGTGCAGCCATTTACCATGATGCTTTACGCATTCTTCGCAAACATGGTTGGCGCTAACTTTTACCTCGGTAATTGCTTCAAGATGTGAACATAAAGCCATAAAAAAGATTTTAAACTTCTGCCAGGTACTTATGCACCAGGCTAATACTCATGGAGCCCTCTCCTACGGCGGAGGCCACGCGGCTCATAGCGCCGGACCGTACATCACCGGCTGCAAAGATGCCGGGACAGCTGGTTTCCAGCAGATAAGGTTCGCGGTCGAGCTTCCAGAGTTTACCAAAATAATCAAATGATTTCATTTCCCTGCCGGTTTGCACATAGCCTTTTTCATCTTTGATGATGAGATCTCCCAGCCAATCGGTATAAGGTCTTGCGCCGATAAAAATATATAACGCATCCGCAGGCACTTCTTTTACTTCATGTGTCTGCAGGTTTTCTATCTTCAGCTTTCCCAGCCGGTCGGTGCCCGAAGCCTCCACTATTTCGCTGTTGTTCAGAATACTGATATTGGGGATGTCGCGGATCTGATCTATCAGGTACGACGACATGGTAGCGTTGAGGTTTTCTTTCCTGATAAGGATGAATACTTCCTTTGCGAACTTAGACAGGTACACTGCTGCCTGGCCGGCGGAGTTACCACCACCCAGGATGTACACGCTGCGGTCGCGGCAGGAGGCCGCTTCCGTAGTAGCGGCGCCGTAATAGATTCCTGCGCCGGTGAACTTTTCTATACCAACGGTATCCAGCTTACGGTAATCCACGCCGGTGGTGATTACAACGGCGCGTGCATTTATTTCTGTGCCGTTTTCCAGGCAAACAATTTTGTAATCTGCTTTGAGTTTAATTTCTTTCACCGACTGTGGCGATAAAAATTCCGTACCAAACCTGGTGGCCTGTGTAATGGCGCGGCGGGTGAGTTCTGCGCCGCTCAATCCCGAAGGGAACCCCAGGTAGTTTTCAATACGGGAGCTGGTGCCTGCCTGTCCGCCGGGTGCATGGCGTTCTATCAGCAGGGTTTTTAATCCCTCGGAGGCGCCGTATACAGAGGCAGCCAATCCTGCAGGGCCGGCGCCAATGATCACTACATCGTAGATCTCATTTTTAAGCGTTGGATTCAATCCTATTTTCGCCGCAATATCAATGATGGCGGGCGCCTTCATTACTTCTCCCTGTTCCAGTATGACTACGGGTAAAGCAGATGTATCGAGGTTATTCAGCTGCAACAGCAATTTTCCTTCGTCGCCATTAGCATCAATGGAATGATAGGGAATCAGGTTGCTCG
This sequence comes from Chitinophaga ginsengisegetis, assembly GCF_900168065.1. Classification (GTDB taxonomy): domain Bacteria; phylum Bacteroidota; class Bacteroidia; order Chitinophagales; family Chitinophagaceae; genus Chitinophaga; species Chitinophaga ginsengisegetis. The sequence goes on from NZ_FUZZ01000001.1 coordinate 2,348,936, forward strand.
CCAAAAATTCCTTAATGCGGTAGGCATCTGACGAAAAAGGATAACCTACTACTTTAATCCCCTGAAATTCGGGCCGGTAGTCGGTTTGCCAATCGTCCAGCAGATCATTGATAATGGGATACAGCTTTTCTTCCGGCGGGTCCCAGGGTTTCTGAAGATAGTAATCCAGCCGTAGCTCATTGATGGCTTTGATGGCAGCGTTGGTATCGGAGTAAGCGGTGAGTAATACCCTTTTGGCGGCGGGGAATATTTCCATTGCCTGCTGCAGAAAATCAACGCCCTCCATTTCCGGCATCCGCTGATCGGAAATAAATATAGCTACGGTGTCGTTCCTGTTTTTCAGTTCCACCAGGCTTTGCAGCGCTTCGTTGGCAGACAGCGTGCTTAATATGCGGTACGACTTCCGGTAATACGATTTCAGGTCCTGCGTGATGGCGTTCAGCACCTGTCTATCATCATCAATAACAAATATTATAGGCAGACTCATATCTTCTACATTAATTATTCTCTATGGGAAATGAAATGGTAAAAATAGTTTTACCGGGTACGGAAGTTTGTTTCACCGATCCGCGATGGCGCTGTACGATCTGCGCTACTACATCCAGTCCCAGCCCCGTTCCTTTTCCCAGGTCTTTGGTGGTAAAAAAAGGTTCAAATATACGCGATTGTATTTCCTCCGGGATACCTGGTCCGTTATCGGTGATGGTTACATGCACACACTGGCGGTCCTTTGTGGTGGCTATTTCCAGCCGTCCTTTTTTTGCGGGCTCCATTGCATCCAGTGCATTATCCACGAGATTGGTCCATACCTGGTTCAGTTCTCCGGGCAGCGCTTTTATTTTTGGCAGTGAGGTATCAAAATTTTCCACCAGTTCCACATTGCCTTTTTTGAGGCGGTAATCCAGCATAATGAGTGTGTTGCTGATACCGCTGTGGATATCAATGAATTGTTTATCCGGCTCCTGGTCCATGTAGGTATATCTTTTCACGGCGCTTACCAGGTCGGATATTCTTTTTGAAGAGATCTGCAGGTCGCCTACCATCCTGTTGGCTTCCAGTGCACCATGTATCCAGCTGAAAATCACATCCAGGTGTGCGGGATCAAACAGCCGGCTGAAATCATCCAGGGTGGTAGTTTCCACACCATATTCCGCCAGTATTTCTGCTATTTCTATCCGGGAGATGTTTTTGCTCTCCAGCCAGTCTTCGATAGCAGTTGTTTTATCAGATAGTTCCAGCAGGGATGGCGCTTTTGACGGCTTGTTGCTCCACCACTGCTGCAGGTTATCAACAATGGCGGTGGCCTGTTCCTGTGATAAACACAGCGCTGCCATCTCTTTAAATATCGCGGGGATATGGCTGATATTTTCAAAGAGTTTATCCGAGCTTCTGCAAATGGCGGCTACCGGGTTATTCAGTTCATGGGCCAGCCCCGCGGATAATTTTCCCAGCGCCATCATTTTTTCATTCTGCTGCTGTGAGGAAGTGGTTTCCCGCACGCGGCTTGTCATGATATGCACCAGCGCTTCCGTTAGTTCGTAATGCTGCTCAATATGCGCTTTGATCTTTTCCGCGGGGCAAATCAGGATCCTGGTATCTTTCAGGCACAGGCCATTTCCCATTGCGGTTTTCACACGGGAGAACGGCAGCCAGCCGGTAATGTTATCGTCGTTCAGCTCTACAATTTCCCGGTAATGCCCGTTGATGGTGGCGGAGATACGTACCTTTCCTGAAATCACAATGATGGTGGCGATCACCGGATCACCGGCTTTAAACATCAGTTCGCCTTCCGGCACCAGCTTTTCTTCCGACTGGGAGATCAGCCACTGCAGCTGTTCCAGCGGCACCTCTTTGAGAGCAGGAATACTTTTTAGTTGTATTGCAGTGATAGGTTCCATAAAATAAGTGCTAATGGTCAGTGCTCAAATATAAGCTTTCAGCACCCCAAAAGCAAAAGGCCGCCCTTCCGGGCGACCCTGCTTATTTTAACCAGTAAAAAACCATATGCGCCCTACAATAATTCAAAGGTCTCTTTCAGCCTGATATCAGCCGATGACGCGCCGATCATCAGGTCGAATGTACCCGGTTCAGCTACCCATTGCAGCTGGCTGTTAAAAAACGACAGCTTTTCCTTATCGATCGTGAAGTGAACAGTTTTGCTTTCTCCCGGCTGCAGCTTTATCTTCTGAAAATCTTTCAGTTCTTTCACCGGCCTGGTAACGGATGCTTCCTGGTCTCTCAGGTACAGCTGTACTATTTCCTCGCCGGCATAAGCGCCGGTGTTGGTGAGTTTAAAGGCTACATCGATGGTTTTGCCACCGCTTATTTTATTGGCGCTCAGTGTAAGACCTTCATATTTAAAGGTGGTGTAGCTAAGTCCGTATCCAAAAGGAAACAGCGGGTCGTTGGCTACATCGAGGTAGTTGGAGCGGAATTTCTGCGTAGGCCCTTCCGGCTGCGGACGGCCCGTATTTTTATAATTATAGTAGATGGGAATCTGTCCTACATTCCGGGGGAAGCTCATGGTGAGTTTACCGGAAGGATTGTAATTTCCGAAGAGGACATCTGCAATGGCGTTGCCAGCTTCATGACCCTGGAACCATACTTCCAGCAGGGAAGTAGCCTGTTCATTTTCGGTGGTGAGGGTGAGCGGACGGCCGCTCATGAGTACCACTACCAGCGGTTTGCCGGTTTGCGCCAGTGCGGCTAACAGTTTACGCTGACTTTCAGGGATACCGATATCTGATCTGCTGGCCGCCTCTCCGCTCATTTCTGATGCTTCACCCACTACGGCTACCACTACATCTGCTTTGGCGGCGGTGGTGAGTGCTTCTGTGAGCAGTTGCTCCGGCGTGCGGGTATCGATGTCTATTCTTTCGCCAAATACATTTACTTTTTTGGCAAAGCTGGTATCATCGCTGATGTTAGCGCCTTTGGCGTAGAGGATATTCACACCGCTGCCGGCTACCTGTTTCATGCCATCCAGTACGGGTACCGATAACTGCGCATCGCCACTTACCGCCCAGGTACCCAGCATATTGCTTTTGTTATTGGCCAGTGGCCCAACCAGTGCGATGGTGCCTGATTTTTTCAACGGCAATGTTTGCCGGTCATTTTTCAGTAACACGCAGGAGCGGGCGCCCAGTTCCCTTGCTGCCTGTCTTTTATCTGCGCTCAGCACTTCTTTGGTGGCGGTAGCAGTGTTGCAGTAGCGGTATGGATCTTCAAACAGGCCGAGTTTGTATTTTGCTTCCAGTACCCGGCGGCAGGCATCATTGATTTCGGTGAGCGTTACTTTATGTTCCTTCAGGGATTGTTGCAAGGTGGTAACAAAACCTTCGCCTACCATGTCCATATCCACGCCGGCTTTTAATGCCAGCGCCGATACCGTTTGCAGGTTGCCGAGGCCATGCGCCATCATTTCATTGATAGCAGTGTAATCCGTTACCACAAAGCCTTTAAAGCCCCATTGTTTGCGGAGCAGGTCTGTCAGCAGCCATTTATTGGCCGTAGCGGGGATGCCATCAATTTCGTTGAAGGAAGTCATGACGCTACCGGCGCCGGCATCTATGGCCGCTTTATACGGCGGCAGGTAGTATTCATACATTTTGATGCGGCTCATATCGGTAGTGTTATAGTCCCTTCCGGCTTCTGCGGCGCCATACAGGGCAAAGTGTTTTACACACGCCATCACGCTGTTCTTATCACCCAGCCGGTTGCCCTGGTAGCCATGTACCATAGCGGCAGCTATTTTTGAACCGAGATAAGTATCTTCCCCGGAGCCTTCCGCAACACGGCCCCAGCGCGGATCGCGGGCGATATCCACCATCGGGGAATACACCCAGCAAAGACCATCGGCACTGGCTTCCGTAGCCGCCAGCCGGGCGCTGTGTTCAATCAGCGGCAAATCCCAGCTGCAGGATAATCCCAGCGGAATAGGGAAAGTGGTTTTGTATCCGTGGATCACATCCGATCCAAAAATCAGCGGAATTTTAAGCCTGCTTTTGGTAACCGCCAGTTCCTGTGCCTGCCGGATCTTTTCCACACCGATCACGCCAAACAAACCGCCTACATTGCCTTTGCTGATCTTCGCTTCCACATCACTGCTTACCACTGACCCGGTAAGCACACCACCACCTGGTGTGAGTAAGTTCAGCTGCCCGATCTTTTCTTCCAATGTCATTTTTCCCATCAGCGCGCTCACAAACGTATTCATTTTCGCGTCTGTTGTTTGCGCCTGTACCTGGCCGGCAACCGACAGGGCCAGCGCCACCAGCGCGCTTTTCAAAAGGGTATGTGTATGTTTCATACTGTTTGTTTTATTCTGCTTTTATCACTTTTGTTCTGGCAGATACGCCGTTTTCATTGATGGCCTCTATACAGAAATAATAGGGGCGGTCTTTGTCCATGCCTTTGAAGTAATAATCGTTGTTGTTATGCACCATGATACAGCTGTACAATTTATCCGGTGAGGTACCGGTATAAATGTTGTATGCGTACGCATTATCTACCGGCGACCATTTGATCCAGGCGCTTCGTTTATCTTTCTCAGTGCGAAGCACCAGCAGGTCTTTCACCGTATCCGGTGCAGCGCCGTTGCCGTTGCCAAATACCCTTAACCCGCTGAGTGCGAATTTTCCGCCGGACATATGGATGTTTTCCATTTTGATATAACGCGCCTGTACCGGTTTTGTTAATTCGATATAATCGTGCGGCACATCTTTCCGTTGTTTGCTTTTATCGGCCAGCATCTTCCAATGTTTTCCATCTTCCGAAAACCAAAGTATATACTGGTGATAAATATCCGTTTGCTTACCCAAAAATGGCGCATCCTGATCGGCATAATTTACCTGCACTGCATTTACGCGGCTAACTCTTCCGAGGTCTGTTTGTATCCATTCGCCCCTGTTGCCGGTGGCCGCGCTCCAGTATGTTTTTATGCTTTCATCTACGGCGTTATTGGGGAGATAACTGCCATACACGGAAGATACGGTAACTGGTTTGTTATAATTCAGCAGCATCCAGCCGGTAAACCCGGCGTTATCAAAAGCGGTGGTATCGGCGCTTCTTGAAATATAATGCGGGTAGTCGCCGAAAGAGGTGTTACAAAACATCACATCTTCCTTATCAAAACCGGCGGGCCAGTAACCGATACGGCGTTCAAAGCTGTTTTTCACAGCAATTACCATTGTAGATACATGCCACCAAAACCCTTTATTATCCTGGAATGTAGCGCCATGACCTGCGCCACGGGCATAACCCCCAGGCTTATACGAAACAGGGTCTGATTGCGGTGTAAAGGGCCCCAGCGGATGATCGCCTACCACTACTCCATCGGCATAGCCACTGAACTCTGTTCCGGGCGCACCGTATTGCAGGTAATATTTTCCGTGGTGCTTTGTCATCCAGGCACCTTCAATGAAGGGGTCCAGGAAAGTATTATCCAGGTTTTCCCCAAACCGTTGCCAGCCATAGCGATCCGGCTCCAGCAGGTACATTTCCTTTCTCGTGCCTTTTGGTTGCAGGGTACTGCGATTCATTTCCACGCCATACAACGGATAGCGGTTGCTGCTGCCGTTGTACATATACAAACGGCCATCGTCATCTGCAAAAAAAGCAGGGTCCCAGCCACCTATCTGCAGGGAGTCGATCGCTTCTTTCCATTCATTTCCTTTGGGATTGGTACTCATCCAGATGGGGAAATCGCTGGTATAGGTAGAGCCGAATACGAGCAAGGTATCGCCCATTACCCACGCTGCAGGAGCACATAGTTCATCATATACATGATGATACGGCTTCAGGAATTTCCGCTCTACAAAATGCCAGTTGAGCAGGTCCGGGCTCCACCAGTATCCCCATTGATTGGTGGAAAACAGGTAGTAGTCGCCTTTATAATTTACAATCACCGGATCCGCGGTGGCGCGGTGTTTCCCCCAGGTAGTAAAGTTGGGAATAGGACAATAGCCGTAATCAATATTCACCGGGTTACAATAGGTAGTTTGCGCAGTGGTATCCATGCATATGAACATGACCACCAGCGCATATATCCATCTTCTCATCATAACTATTTTACCGTAGTTTCAAAATCAAGTTTCTTCAACCCCTCTTTAATTTCCGGGCAACTCATAAATAACTTCCACAACAAACCGGTGCGGTAGTTTTCTATCATCACCACAATAGGGCCCTGATCAATAGCCAGGTGTGAAGATGCGTACCATTGCTTTGTTTCATTAAATGCATCGGTAAAGCCATACTCCGTCCAGATCTTATCGCCCAGATCGTAGTAAAAATGTTTGAGCGCCTGCATGGAATATTCAGGCGTGTAGGGGAACGCGGATAGTGCTGCGGTGGGCGTGATAGTGCCCCAGTCGTTTTCTGGCGAATGTGCATTATACCCGTCATAAGTGTCGCTGGCGGTGAGCCCCCAGCAGTTGGCGCCGTATCCTTTAAATCCTTTTGGATTGCGAACGCAGTGTTCGCGGTTGATAAGCGTATGATGCAGGTTTTGTTCCCAGTAATCAGCGTACCGGTCTTTTAATCCGTGCGGATTTAACCCGAGGAAAGAGTAATGTGAGAAAAAGAGCGGTCCTCCGTAATCAAATCCCAGCGGGAGTTTGATGTCATAAAAGGTACGGTCGTTCCTGAAATAAATATTGTTCACCCAGCCCTGGTGATATACTTCCGGGCTGATGGCGTAACGGGGGGAGGAAGCGGCCAGTACATAAGTAATAAGACATTCGTTCCATCCTTTGATTTCATGATTCATACTCCAGCCATTGTTAGGGCTCCAGTGCCAGTACAATACATTGCGTCCGCCCTGTGTGTACCAGTTCCATTCTGTTTCGTTCCAGGTCCAGTTGATCTTATTTCGTAGCTCCGTTTCCGTTGGTGAGTCATTGTTGAAATACTGACGCGCGCAAAGGAGACCCTGAAACAGGAAAGATGTTTCCACCAGGTCGCCGCCATCATCTTTACGGCTGAAGGGAATTGTTTTACCTGTGTTGCCATTCAGCCAGTGTGGAAAAACGCCATGATAACTATCTGCTTTCCGGAGGAAGTCCACAATTTTCAGGAGCCGTTGTGCGGCGGCTTCCCTCGTGATCCACTTACGTTCTGCAGCCACAATGATCGCCATTACGCCAAAGCCGGTGCCGCCGGTGGTCACTACTTCATCGCCGTAATCAAAGGTTTTGTTGCTGCGTTCGCGCGCCATACCGGATACCGGGTGACCAAAATCCCAGAAGTAACGGAAGGTTTGTTTCTGTACCAGCTCCAATAATTGTTCGTCCGACATTTTTTGCCGGTTCACCGCTATTTTCTTTTGTGCCATAGCCGGCTGCAGCAGGAAAAACAAACAGCCGATAAACAGGATATACTTCATTACTTTTCTTTTTTCAGAGATGGGGGCTGGTAAAGCCCAGGTTATGCATACCGGTTTTTATTTCCGGGCAGCTCATTAACAGGTTCCACAATAACCCGCTGCGATGGTTTTCTATCATCACTATCACCGGCCCCTGGTCGATGGCCAGGAATGAATTGGCAAACCAGATGTGCTGAAGGGAAAAGGCGTCTGTAAAGCCGTATTCCTTCCAGATTTTATCGCCCAGTTTGTAATAGAAGAATTTCAGCGCCCGCATGGATTCCTGCGGGGTGTAAGGAAACGACGATAAGGCGGCAGTGGGCGCAATAACGCCTACATCATTGACAGGCGAACTTGCCGTATAGCCGTTGGGGATATCACTGGCAGTAAGGCCCCAGCAATCGGCGCCATAGCCATAGTTCTTTCCCGGGTTGGCAACGCAATAGGCGTAGTTGATGCGTGTATGATTTACCACCTGTTCTTCATAATCTGCGTACGTATCTTTTAATCCTTTGGGATTGATGCCGAGGAAAGAGTAATGCGAGAAAAACAGCGGTCCGCCCAAAGCGGGTCCCAGCGGCAGTTTGATATCGTAATATAAATTGTTGTTGCGTATGGCGCCGTTATTTGCCCAACCGCTGTCGTAAGTAGCTTTGGGTACCGGCGTTTGTGCGGAGGCCGCGAGGATGTAGGTAATCAAACATTCATTCCATCCTTTCACCGGCAGGTTCATGTCCCACTTATACTCGTTGCTCCAGTGCCAGTACAGCACGTTTGCATTATCTTTCCTGAACCAGTTCCATTCCACTGCATTACAGATCGCGTTGATATCATTTCGTAGCTGCGTTTCCGTTATATCTGCATTTTTAAAGTATTGGCGTGCGGTTAAAAGTCCCTGGATGAGATAGGATGTTTCCACGAGGTCGGCGCCGTTATCTTTTGTGCTGAAAGGAATAGCTGCGCCGGTGCTGCCATTGAGCCAGTGCGGGAAGGCGCCGTGAAAGCGCGCCGCCTTTGTGCCGAGGAAAGTGGTTATTTTTTGTATGCGTGCCAGTCCTTCGCTGCGGGTAATAAAATGGCGTTCTATCCCGGTGATGATAGCCATGATGCCAAAGCCGGAGCCACCGGAAGTAACGGTTTCGCCGCTGGTGTTTCTTTCGCGTGCGAGGCCGCTTACCGGGTGACCAAAGTCCCAGAAGTATTTGAATGTTTGCTGTTGCACCAGCGTGAGTAGTGCATCATCAGAGATCCGCGGGAATTTATCGGTGGTATCTATGGCGGTTACCAGCGACAATGAAACAGCTGTTTGAAGTTTGGCGTTCTTCACCGACAGCAAAGTAGTACCCGCAGTAACCGTATAGGCGGTGAGGTTAGACAGTGGCGCAACGGGTTTCAGTACAAGGGTACTGTCGCCGTGCTCCCACGTTACGTTATAAGGCACGTTATCACCGCTTTTAGCGGTAAAAGAACAGGCAGCAGCAACAGAACTACGCAACACTGCATCGGAAAAAGAAATCCTGACAGCGGGTTGTGTACCGGTACCGTAGTAAGAAAAACCGGCAGACACGCTATCCACACGCTGCGCCTGAAAGCTGAAGGAGGCCGGCGTAACGGGCGGAGGCGACGTATTGTCGCCCCCGCTCTTACCGCAGCCTGCTGTTATTATCAATAATAAACAAGCTATCCATTTCATATCAAACTATTTACCCCGCCCTTCCAGTTTAACCAGGGCGCTGACATCTGCTTCTTCCAATGCTTTATTATAAATTCTTACTTCATCCAGACCACCGGTGAGATAGCTGGCCCAGTCCTGTGCCGTAGCTTCAGAAGTAAGACTGGGAACGGTCTGGAACTGGGAAGTACCAAACACCATTTTGCCCGGGTTCAGGAACTGGATCGGACCGGCTCCGCTCATCACGTGTGTGGCGATCTTTAATCCATTTACATATACCTTAAAAGAATCCACACCGTTGTAGGACAATGCGAGGTTAGTCCACCTGTCCCAAACATTCTGTAACTCATAGTTACCCAGCCATGCTTCTCCCTGTGCGCTGGCTACGTGCATTTTCAGTATCGCCTTTGTGTCGGTACTGCCATTTTCAAAAAAGATATCGATGTTGCCCCAGAAGCTTTTTGTATTGCTGAGACTGAGCAGTCCTACGATACCGTTGGTATTTTGCGGGTTGTTTACCCACAGCGTGATAGTAAATGCTTTGAGACCGGTGATAGCAGTTCCTGGTGTGAACAGCGCATATGCTTTGTCTGCGCCTTTAAGGGCGCGGCCTTTGATACCTGTAGTGAAAGAGGTACCGCTATTGTCGCAGTTTGTTTTAGAGATGCTGTCGGTGAGGTTATCGTTGAATCCCCAGTAGGCCACCAGGTTGCCCGGAGCAATTTCGGATGCGCTGGTATAACCACCGATAGATAATGCCGGTTTATAGCTGTCGGCATCAAACTTTTTATAGCAAGACGACGCGAACAGCGTGATGGCTGCCAGCAGTACGTATGATTGATATCTGAAGTTCATAATAGTTTTATTAGAGATTAGTAACCCGGATTTTGTGTCAGTGTTCCTGCGCTGATATCAATTTCATTCTGCGGAACAGGCCATACCTCATTTTTTCCGGCCACGAAGCCTTTAGTACCAAATAAGGCAGCGCCTCTTCCCTGGCGGATCACATCAAAGTAGCGGTCGTTTTCCATGGCCAGCTCTACTCTTCTTTCATGCCATATTGCATTGCGTAATGCTTCTTTATTGGTAGTGGTTACATCAGGAAGTATGGCGGCATTGTTGCCACGTGCGCGGGCCCTTACAGCGTTCAGCGAGGTGAGTGCCAGGGCTGTATTACCTTGTTCGTTAGCGGCTTCTGCGTTCATGAGCAGCACTTCCGAATAACGGATTACACGCACATTCTGATCGGCACCTTCTGTATAGCCGGTTACGAACAAACGGAAAGGCACATACGATTTCTGGTTGAACATCGGGTTATCGCCGGTAGGGGGGATAAGATCGCCTTCCGGTGTGGTTTCTCCCCTGAAAATGATGGTAGCATCCCTTCGCGGATCGCCGGGTTCATACTCACTTACGAGGCTTTGTGTGGGAACGTTGAAGCCCCATCCACCGCCTACAACACCTTTTACGCCCTGTATTTGCGAGTACTGGGAGTTAGAGGCATCTTTACTGTTCAGGATCAGCTGGCACTGGATTTCAAAAACGGATTCTTTGGAATTTTCATTCGCAATGCGGAACAGTTGCTCATAGTTAGGATACAGGGTATATCCCAGTCCCATTACCTGGTTGGTATAATTGAGCACATCCGGCCATTTTTTGAGGTACATGGCCACCTTTGCATGCAGGGCCAGTGCGGCGCCTTTGGTAGCACGTCCTGCGTCGGAGGCGGGATATGCCGGCGGCAATACCGCTGCTGCTTCCGTGAGGTCTTTTTCAATAGCTGCCCATACTTCTGCCTTTGGCGTTCTTGGTAAATTATATTCGCTGGCGTCCACTGCTATTTTCAGGCGCAGGGGCACATCACCGAAGGCGCGTACCAGCCGGAAGTACGCATACGCACGTACGAATTTTGCTTCAGCGAGGTAGCGGTTTTTCAGTGCATCGTCCATACTGATGGCAGGAATATTATCCAGTACCTGGTTACAGAAATTAATTTCCTGGTATTGTCCTTTCCAGAAATCAAGGATTTGTCCTTCTGTAGCAGTTACCGAAAAATCGTCGTACTTATTGAGGAAGCTGGCATCGGATGCGTTACTTCCTTTTTCGGCGTCGTCGGAGCCCAGGCTTTCTATAGCGATGGCGGCAAATGCTACCTGTTTCCATTCGCGGAGGTTAGCATAAATAGCATTTACTGCTTTGGTGGCATCTGCTTCATTTTTCCAGAACTGTTCGCTGGGTTGCTGTCCCTGTGGGGGTACATCGAGAAATGATTTCCCGCAACCAGCGATGGCCAATAATGCCGGCAATATAACGCCACCGGCTAAACGTTGTATATTAAGTTGAGTATTTCGTTTCATAACAAGTCTGCTTTATTATCAGAAAGTAACATTTACACCAAAATTGTAGGTTGCGTAGAGTGGGTATACGTTGTTATCGATACCGGCTTCCCTGGGCTTACCGCCAATTTCCGGTGTGAATCCCCGGTATTGGAAGAAGTTGAAAGCATTCTGTGCGTTTGCAAATACGCGCAGGTTTTTCATGCCCCATCTTTCCGTCATAGTAGCGGGGAAGTTATATCCCAGCTGGATGTTCCTGATCCTGAAGTAGCTGCCGTTTTCCACGAAGAAAGAGTTAGGCAGGTAGTTATCGCGGCCGCCGATGAAAGCAGAAGGATAGGTATTGGAAGTACCTTGTCCATGCCAGCGTTTATCGTAAAAATCTTTGGTGAAATTTTCATTACCAAAACGCGCACCGAGATTTACATTGTATACATCTACACCTGCCACGCCCTGGAAATCGAGGGTAAGATCAAATTGTTTCCACGAAAAAAAGGTATTAATACCGTAGCTGAAGCGGGGGTTCGGGTTACCCAATGGCACGCGGTCGTTTGCATCAATAACGCCATCAGGCACGCCTTTTGGTCCGCTTACATCCCTGTATTTAAAGTCTCCCGCTCTTGCTTTGGGCTGTGCGGAGTTTAATGCTTCCGCATCTGTCTGGAAAATTCCATCTACCATATAGCCTATAAACTCACCTATGGGCCTGTCGACCATAGTACGGGTACTCAGTGCGCCACTGGTGAGGCCACCACCGCCGCCATAGATAGGATTTTTACCGGATACCACACTTAATACTTTGTTTTCGTTATAACCGAGGTTACCTCCAACGGAGTAAGTAAAGTCTTTCTTTATCTGGCTTTTCCAGGTTACTGCAAATTCAAGGCCGCGGTTCTGAAGATCGGCCTGGTTGGCGATGATAGTACCGGAATTAGTACCCACAGAACCTGGAATGTTTACATCAAAAATGGCCTGCACTGTTTTCCGGTTATAGAAACCTGCTTCCAGGTACAAGCGGTTATTAAGCATACTGGCTTCCAATCCCACATCCGTACCTACGCCTTTTTCCCAGTAGGTAGTAGGCGGTACTACGGAGTTGATGCTGGCGCCGGTGTATACATTACCACCAAAGACAGCAGTGAGGTAAGGATCCTGGGCTACTCTCAATATGGAGATATTGGAAGTAACAGAGGCATTGCCTATCTGGCCCCAGCTGCCACGCAGTTTCAGGTTATCGAAGAAATGTTGTTGCTTCATAAAGCTCTCCTCGCTGATGATCCAGCCCACCCCTACTGAAGGGAAATAACCCCAGCGTTGATTGCCATAGAACCGGGACGCGCCGTCGGCACGCAGCGAAGCATTGAGGAGATACCTGTTTTTAAAGGAATAATTGATTCTTCCGAAATAAGAAGATACGGTGTAGATATCTCCTTCATCTGTTATTTCCCTGCCGGCGGTGCTGCCAAGTTTCAGGTACATATCTCCTTCACTGTTATTCGGCACATTAGGTGCGGTAGCAGTGAGCTTATAAGTTTGATAACGCTGTGCGCCCTGGCCCAGCAATACTCTCAGGTCGTGGTCTTTGAATTTATTCTGATAGGTCAGTGTATTTTCCACGATCCAGTTGCGGGTATCGGTATTTTCGCGGGTGAGTTTACTGTTGGTAGCGCGTTGTGCAATGGTAGCCGCAAACACGGGCACATAGTTGCGCATCAGGTTTTCGCCGTATTCACCACCAATGCTGGTGTGAAAAGTAAAGTGTTTGGCAAACCGCAGGTCAGCGTATAAACTACCTGTAACGGTTTGTTTTTTAGTGAACTGGTTGAAAAAGTCGAGGGTTGCCTGTGGGTTGAAGTTTGCACCTTCACCGAGGTTATAATCGTTCGGATCACCATAAGTACCATCGGCATAATGCACCGGTACTACGGGGCCGGCACTATACAACTGGCGCCAGATAAAGTCGGGAACGTCATTTGATTTATTGGCAGACGCAGTAACCGTGTAACCAATCTTCAGTGGTTCAAATACCTGGAAATCGTTTTGTAACCGGGCGGTATAGCGGGTAAAGTCGTTGGTATTCACTAAACCTTGCTGGTGCAGATAACCTATAGAGAAATTATAGGTAGATTTTTCTGATCCACCACTTACAGACAGCTGGTGATTGGTTACCAGTGCATTCCGGAGGGTTTGGTGGTACCAGTCGGTGCCTCTTCCAAACTGGGAAGGATCATCGAACAGTGGGGGTTTATTCTCGTTGCGTTCCTGCAGTTCATTAACCAGGGTGGCATACTGACTGGCATCGGCCATTTTCACCTCGTTGGTTACTTTCTGATAGCCTACATAGCCGTTATAATTCACGACCGGCTTTCCGGATTTTCCTTTTTTTGTGGTGATGAGCACTACACCGTTTGCCGCACGTATACCATAAATAGCTTCGCTGGAAGCATCTTTCAGGATACTCATGTTTTCGATATCGGCAGGGTTGAGGAAGTTGATATCATCATACCACACACCGTCTACCACATACAACGGGTTGGCGCTGCCATAGATGGTACCTGTACCGCGGATCTTGATTTCAGGCGCTGCACCGGGCTTTCCCATATTGGTAATGGTTACGCCGGGCACTTTTCCCTGGAGGGCGCTTACCGCGTTATTGATAGGCTGTTTATTGATCTCTTCTCCTTTAACCTGGCTGATAGCGCCGGTAACATCCACCTTGCGTTGAACGCCATAACCCACTACCACTACCTGTTCCACCATGCTCACTGATTCTACCAGGGATATGTTGATCACAGAGCGGCTGTTAACCGGTACTTCCTGGCTGGTGAAGCCAATAAAGGATACCAGCAGCGTGGCATTTTCCGGTACCGTCAGTGTATACGTGCCATCCGGCCCGGTAACGGTTCCGCGGGAGGTTCCCTTGACGCTGATGGTAGCACCGGGTACCGGTGTATTTCCATCTTTACTGGTTACCTTACCGGTAATTTTGATGTCCTGCAATTCCCCGGTGTTGGCCATGATGACCACCAGGTTATTCTCAATTACTTTATATTTCAGGCCGGTATTGTTGAGTATTTCGCTCATGAGGTCAGCCAGACGTGTGTTGGTTACATCCACATCCACTTTCTTCCTGATGTCTTTCAATGCGTTGTTATACAGGAACCGGTATTCGCCTTGTTTCTCAATACTACTGAGCACTTTGGCAATCTCCGTTTCTTTGAGCCGGAGAGTTATCGTTCCCTGCCCCTTCGCATTGGCAGATACCTGGAGCACACCTGCCAGCAGCAGTACGGCGGTCCAATTCATAATTAATAAGACTTTTTTGAAGGCATGGGAGGGTCGCTTCGCAGTTGTTAGCGATTTTTTCATACTTTTAGATCTAGAGGTAATAAAATGGAAGCCAGCTGTTTTTAAGGATTGGCGAAGCTTCCTGTTATGCTTCAGGAGGGAAATGTTGGCGCATTTCCCTTTTTAGTTACCAGTAGCTCAAGACGAATTAAATCTGTGTCCTTTTTTCATAACGGAAATATTACTGGTTAATAATAATTTCTGTACCGTGGATGGTATAATTAAATGCAGCAGTCATTTGTAATGCCTGCAATGCCTGTTGAATGTTTTCCTGTGCAAACACACCGGTGAACCGCAGCTCTTCTTTCTTTTTATCAGCAAACTGAATAGTTACCCCGTACCAGCGCTCCATACGGGCGGCCAGCGATGCGAATGACTCATCGCGGAATACGAGTTTATTTTCCATCCAGGAAGTTTCTACAATCGCATCTTCTTGTTCTGCATAGTAAGTAAGATGTTTTACGGCCATTACCGGATCATTGGTTTTCACCTCATGTAAAGAGTCGTCCGATACCAGGATTTTTTCCGTGGGTTTCAGAATGATCCGTTCGCCGGGGCGGCTGGCGAGAGAAGCCTCAATACTGCCCTGCAGCAGCGTGGCTTCGGTCATTTTATCGCCCGGATAAGCTTTCAGGTTAAACCGGGTTCCCAATACTCTCACATCCATGCGGGCGGTGTGGATAATAAAGGGGTAATCCGCGTTTTTAGCGATATCAAAAAAGGCTTCGCCGCTGAGGTTTACCTCGCGGTTGTTATTGCCAAAATCTTTGTTGTAAGTTAGTTTACTGCCGGCATTGAGCCATACGTGGGAGCCGTCGGGCAGTTGTATGGAAGTGCGGGAACCATTACGGGTAGTTACTTCGCTGATAGCGGGTGAATGAGCGGCTTTTCCTGCGGGCCGCCACCACCAGGCAGCTGCTGTGATGAGGATACCGGCAAGTGCAGCGGCTGCAAGGTAACGCAGCCAGGGGCTTCTTGTCCGGGTTTCCAGCTGGAAAATAGCAGCCTGTTGTTCTTCCGTTGGTAAACCTATAGCTATCCCCTTCTCCTGCATGCGGCTGATAAGACGGGTATGCGCGTCCTCTCCTTCCGCCCTGTCGGCCGGATCCGGCGTTGTTTTCCAGATATCTGTAATGGCTTCCACGGGAAAGTGAAGATCAGGATGGGCACGCAATAAACCTTCCAGCTCCTGCAGTTCTTCTGCAGATGCTTCTCCGGCCAGTTTCCTGCCTATCAGTTCCCATACGCGCTTATTATTCATAACGATTTCGATAGCTACTCTGTATATAGGTACCATTTGGAATCAATATCTACTAAAGGAAACAAAAATATTTTTGGGACGGGGTATCAGCGGGAGGATTTCTTCAGCTGCACATTCAGTACCCTGGCTATTTTAGCGAGGGCAACAGCGAGCTGGTTGTCAATGGTTTTAACGGACACATTCAGGATTTCGGCTATCTCTTTATATTTCAGGCCGTCTTCACGGATCAGCTTAAAAATGATCTTGCAACGGGGCGGCAATCCTTCGATAGCAGCCTCAATGCGCGAGAGCATTTCTGCCGTCAGCAGCATCTGTTCGGGGTTCTGGTGCGGACTTGCCAGCTCTACGGATAATTCATCAATCGTAATAGCAGACTGCTTCTTTTGTTTGAGCAGGTATTTCAGAGAGGTATTTTTTACGCTTACATACAGGTATACCTGCAGGTTATTCACGTTTTCCAGCTGCTGGCGGCGTTCCCAGAGGCTGATGAACACGTCGGACACTACTTCTTCGGCCGTTTCGGCAGACTTTACAAAAGAGGTGGCGAATTTCAGCAGTGGCTTATAGAAGTGCAGGAACAGTTCCCTGTACGCTACCTCGTCGTCGTATAAGCCGATACGACGCTGCCATTCCTTTATTTCATTCGCGTGGAACATAAAGTGAAAGTGATTAGCTGCTTCTGTGGACAAAGTAAAGAAAAAAAATGATGCGGTGAGGCAGGTGGGGGAACTTGCAGGTTAAAACCGCCAATTTCTATTTGTAACTTTTACAAATTAATGTCCAAATTCATTGAACGCTATAGTTTCGATTTTCGTACTATGCCTGTCAATATACCGGACCCGTGTTGCCATAAAAACAAATCCATCAGTCGCATAAGTCCCTAACTGCTTGCTTTGGTTATTTTATTGATATACAAAGTATCCCATAATCTCACTCTATCTATAACATCCCTTGTAATCCCGGCTTTTTTTTCAATATCATCACTATCAATATTGATTAACGCCATATCCCATTTCCCTGTTGTTTTATTTCCATAAACATAACTCCCCTTATTGCTTATAAGTAATCCACAATAATTTCCCCAGCCAGGATTAAATCCTTCCAATACAATACAATCCTGTAATTCTGATAGCTGTATCCTGTTTTTCTTATATAGTTCTTCCCTGCCTTTACTGCCAAAATTGATAATACTTATATAGTTTTCCTTATCACTGATTTTTACATCATAATAAGACCTTTGATTTTGATACACCTGCCTCATTAAACTCTTATCACGGCCGCCCGTTGGGATTTTACATGATATCCCCAATAGTATTAACCCTATGTAAAATATTAATTTCTTTATCATTGATTTAATCTTAAAAAACGCTGGATGCGTTTATTACTAAAAGAAGATCATATTGCGACTAAATGCCCCGGTTATCGAAAGCAATTAACTTCCATTCATCTTCGTCACAGGAATATTCAAATACTGTTTTTGACCCTCCTCCATTAGAGAAGTCATAATTGCGATTCTTATAAGTTATATAAAAGTTGATAATAGTGACTATAAACTTATTTCTATTTAATGTAGTAAGTACTTTCCAGGCATAAATACCTTTTGACAGTATTTTCTTATTCCGGTCATCATGAATATTAATAAATTTAAACCTACTACTAAATGACACATAGCTTAATGGCTGATCATGCTCATTTAACAAATACAGGTTTTCAAGATAATGCCAACTCTTCTGTTTTTTACTCGTCTCCAAAAATTGTGTATACATCATGGTGATGGCTGAATCAACCATTGTTTTATAGTCGTCTTTATTTTGCTGCGCATGAACCGTTAAAACACAGACTAGTATGATCGTTATAAAAAAGGCTACTTTCATATATTACTTCTTATGCGTCACAAGATTATCTTGTGGAACAGTTGCAATCACTCCGGTACTATTGTAGATGTAGACTATTCCGTTGCTTCCCGAAAAATCAAAACTTGCTCGTCAATATGAGTGTGAAATAATGCTCTTAATCATGCTTCCCTGGTCCAAAGTATTTTCGACAAAATACGCTGATTGTAGAGGAAACCCCGATTTAAAACTCGTAACAATAACATCGCCCACATTACTTCCTTTATCCATAGGGACCTTATCCTTTTTTTTAAAGAGTGTAACCATCTTTAAATGCTCCTGCCATTCATGAATTTTGATCCACTTATCAAGATAGTAGCGATATGCAATAATATTTGCCTGACTTCCATTATAATATATTAGATAATTTACCAATCGCTTTATTTCGCCGTTTTTTACAACCTCAATGACAGCCCACTTCTTATCTTTCCAATTAAAATCAGCGCTGATTTGTTCCAGGAAAAGCAATCTTATTGATTTATAATTAATACTGTCAACTCCTTCCCATGCTTCCGGCATTGCTTCCAATCTATTCTGATACAGTTCTCTCTCTTGTCCAGTAATTGCTGATGCTGCATTCTCTTTCAACACAGACAAACTCATTTTATTCCAATGTTGAAGTAAATTATAAATACTGGGATTATCAACATTATTAACGATCCCCAAAAAACCGATACAAAGACACGTTAGTATTTTCATTGGCTTCAAATATTACGGAAATTTAATTTCAAATCCATCTTATAATTTATGGGCTTTACCCTGGAGGAATCGGTGCGAATGGTTGCAAGCGTCGCTTTATATTTTTTAATATATAAGTCCATTACTTCTCGCATACTTCTCAAATACTTCTCAGATACTTAGGACTCGTCTATGCGTTGTAGTCCCTGTACAGTCCCCATACAGTCTCTATACTCTCCCCATACACTTCCCATACTCTCACTATACACTCATAATACACTTCCAATACACTCCCCATACACTATGACTATTTTGCGGACCTACCGATTCCGGCATAAACCGACAAAAAACGGCAAAAACGGCGGATTTGTTTTTCCCCTGCTTCGTCAATGCATACCTTCGTATCGTATTCCGGAATACAATCCTGTATAAAGCTTAACAGGCATAGCTACAGAAATTGCTTCTTTTTAAATCAAAATACTTTATTATGACGCATCCGCACGAAATACGAGCAGGAACACTATACTGAAATATCCCCATGTCAATGAAAACAGGACATGCATAATAGTTTCAAACCGTTTGCCCTTCCATAACAACGGAGAGTAAACAAAGAACTGGAAAAGCAGCCGGCATAGCCAGAAAACAAATAATCCGAACGACAACACATGCCCCAGGCGCGTATACAGGATATCTTCGGTAGCATAAATACACCCTATCCCCATCAGCAAAACCATCAATGCAATAAAAAAGGTGTGCACATACATGATCTGCCTGCTCAAAAGACTAATCGCCGTGAACTCTTTCTTCCAGTTAAAATAGCGTGGAAAGAAAATATGTGCCAGGGATAATAGCACCAGTATATAACCGGTAATTTTAAGATGCAATTCCATTTTTCTGCAATATAAAGGCCGATAAAAAAGGGGTGATCTTCTTTTCTTTTTCCAGGGTCAGCTGCGCTCCTTCAAAAGTCCGCCTCCAGGTAGCACCCGAAAAAAAGTGCAGGAACCCAATCGTATATGCTATAAAGTTAGGCGTATCCCGTAAATGCTCCAGTACCACAATTCTGCCATCAGCAGCCAGGCAACGACGCAGCTCTTTGAAAAATATGGTCCTTTCCACAGGATCTCTGATTTCATGTGCTGCCAGCAAAAGAAACACTACATCCACCGATGCAGGCTCCAGCGGAACAGCGACCGTGCTGACGGTTTTCGTACCAGCATAAGGCGCATATCTTTTCCGGGCACGTTCAATAGATACCTCGGTATGCATCTCCGGGTTATAAAAATCAAATACCTGTAAGTCGGCTTCCGGGTATTTATTCGCCAACAACTGGCTGGTTTCATCAAACCCTGCGTGAATGTTTACTATTCGCCCGTATGGCCGAAGCTCCATATCGTCCAGCCACAGTAAGGTATATAAATCTGAACCGTCATAAATATACCAGGAGACGACTAACGACGATAAGGTAGCAATGGCAGCGCCACACAACATCAGCCGGGTTAACGTGTATTGCGTGAA
Organism: Chitinophaga ginsengisegetis; assembly: GCF_900168065.1. Taxonomy (GTDB): domain Bacteria; phylum Bacteroidota; class Bacteroidia; order Chitinophagales; family Chitinophagaceae; genus Chitinophaga; species Chitinophaga ginsengisegetis. The sequence goes on from NZ_FUZZ01000001.1 coordinate 2,369,001, forward strand.
TAGCAAACCTCCTACCAGTAACAGCAAAAACAACACATACAAATGCCAGTTGAAACGGACAATATTTACAATGCCCTGAAATGGCGTTCTGTTTATCTTCTCCATATATCTACTTTTCCTTTTTTCCAGTAATAGGGAATTTGCCGGATGATGAATGCATTCGCCAGCCGGGCGCCCTGTAATGCGGGAGCGTTTAAAAATCCTGCCTCGTTATGTAATACCGATACCGGTACAGGCGTCCAGTTTTCCCTCACGCCTTCAATGATCAACACTTCATCAGAATGCCTGTTACAGGTAAATGTAAAAGGCAGCGGGCCCGCAAACCGCCTCGCCTCCTTCCAGTTATTAAAGGGCGATTCCGCCGGCAATGCCGCTGTTTCATTGCCGGTATCAACCGTGATATCCAATCCCGATGCCGCTGATTTAACAATCATCATATCGTTTTCCTCCGTAATGCTGATATCTGTAGTGGTATAACTATAATGGGTAAACAGATTTCCGAAAAACTCCATCTTCTTACTGTCTGTTTCTGATTTCAAAATATACAAACCCCGCAACCGCTTTCCTTCGCTATTAGAATAACGTACAAACACGCGGTAACCGGTTAACACAAAATCACTTCCCATAAAAGCAGGAAACCCTTTGGGGCGAAGGTGCTTTGTTTTCACTATGGCAATAGCAATAAATGCCCACTGTTCCTGGAATACATCCAACTCCAGCTGCGGGGGTATCAACGGTTCCAAAACCGCTATTGGGAGGGCGTAAGTAAGCACCAGGGAGCTTTCAAAAAAAGCTTCCACGGCAAAGGGATGATTTTTAAGAAAGGCTAACATGGGTTTTAAATTCGTTCCGGTAAATAATAAATATAAAAACGGCAGCGATGATGATATTTATTCTCCCAAACAACAACAGGTCGGGAGCTGCTATAAACTCTATGACGTTCATAGCCGCTACCAGCAGGATTTGCGCGATAGCACACCAGCGGGATTTTATCCTGGAAAGTATCCATATCGCCATCCCGGCTTCCAGGATGCCAATGGTACGGGTAAGTAAAGCTGCATGGGTTTCACCAAGTATTCTTGCTACAATTAACTGGTGTCGTGGAACATAGTTCAGCACCTTACAAAATACGCCATTTATCATCCACACGAGGGCTATTCCAATGTTAACCACATTTTTTTGCTTACCAAAGGGCATGAAACAAACTTTATTCCCCCAAGTTAATACAAAAAGCGCCGGACTCAAAAAAGAGCCGGCGCCTGTCTATAAAACAACTCCCCCTTATTTACTCAGATCCCACGCTTTCAATGTATTCAACTGCACATCTCCGTTCTCTGCAAACACTGCTAATCCCGTAGCCGCTTTATCGGGGAATATTAAAGTGGTGAGCACTTTTTCTCCGTCGTTTACAAATACTTCTACAGATGATTTATCCACCAGCACCTGTAACCTGATTTTATTGTTAGCCGGTGGAATGCCTACGTGTTGTACATCTTTTCCATCGCGGATATACAGTTCATTCCGTTGTACATTATACCCCACAACTACCTGCTCTGCTATTTTAAAGCCAAAATCAGTGGCGGTGCCAATGGTAAACTCAGCATCCACCCAATTGGTATTGGTATTAAAACCTTTGCTGCTGCTCAACTCCAGCGCTTTGCTATTAATGGTTTGCGCTTTCAGTGTTAGTTTTTTAGCGGCAGGTAATTTATGAAGATAGGTGCTGATCGCTGCAGATGGTTGCTGGAATAAACGTATACCCGATGCCGTAGTTTTCAGTTGCAGATCGCGCGGAATCGACATCTGTCCGCGCCACGGTGAGGTAGGCGTTTCAAATGGCATGAGCCAGCCGATCATCATTTGCCGGTTATCCGGCAGATGATTGTAAGGTATGGCAGCGTAGAAGGTTTTGCCGTAATCCACAAACAGCTGGCTTTCCGGTTTATTATCATTGGTGAATGTTTTGCCGTCGAAGTCGCCGGTAAAATACTGCATACCGGTAGCCGCGTCCTGGTTGCCGGAAGATACCATCAGCAACCATTTCTTTTTTGCAGGATCACCATCTACATACAGGGGCGTTAAAGACGGGCACTCCCATATTTTACGGGTATCGCCCTGGTTGCCGAATTCACTCAGCATCTCCCAGTTCTTCAGGTTTTCTGATGAGTAGAACTGTACTTTATGCTCGGCAGGTACCGCTACTGTCATGAGCCATTTGTGCTGGTCTTCCAGCCAGATCACGCTGGGATCGCGGAAATCCTTCTTCTGAATATCTACTACCGGGTTGCCGCTATAGTTGGTGTAGGTTAAACCGCCATCGTTACTAAAGGCAATAAATTGTGATTCCTTTTGCTGCTTTGGCTGATCTGCGGTATAAATAGCTACAATGGGGGCCTTTCCATTTTTACCAAAACCGCTGCTGTTATGTTCGTCCAATACTGCGGAACCGGAGAAGATCCAGGTAGTGGTATCTTTCTTTTCTATTTCCGGAATAGCAACGGGCAGGTGTTTCCAGTTAATCAGGTCCTTGCTGGTAGCATGTCCCCAGCTCATGTGGCCCCACTTGTTTTCAAATGGATTGTGCTGGTAATACAAATGATACACCCCATCTATATAGATCAATCCATTGGGATCGTTCAGCCAGTTTTTGGGCGCCGTAAAATGATACACGGGGCGCCATTGCGGTGTAGCCTCCTGGGCGTGTAGCCATCCGGGTAATAATCCTGCCAGTAATATGGAAAAAAGTCTCTTCTTCATAACAATGATATTTAATTTTACCAGCCGGTGTTTTGTTTATATAACCCTTTGCTGTAGTTAATCTGGTTTAATGGTATGGGCAGGTATTCGTCCCTGCCTTTTTTGAAGGAAGCATCATTCAGGTGAGCCCGGCGTGTTTTTTCCACGGCAAAATAAGCATTGAGATAATCTGCCGCAATACCCCAGCGTACCAGGTCGAAGAACCGGGAGCCCTCCATCGCAAATTCCAGCCGGCGCTCCCAGCGTAAAGCCTGCCGGGCAAAGTCGGTGGACCAGGTGCAGTTAACACCCGGCTGATAGGTATTCATTTTATAACTGGATGTAAAGGTACCATTTGCCTGTTTTAATAAGCCGGTGCTGGCAGCGGCTCTTCCCCTCACCTGGTTGATGAGTGGCAATGCTTCGGCAGCGCGTCCCAGTTCTATCAATGCTTCTGCTTTAAATAACAGTACGTCGGCATAACGGATAATCTCCCAGTTTTTGGAACTCGACATAAAAGGCGGCACCTTCTGAAAAGTAGCATCACCGGGTAACACCGCTTCTTTGAGACTCAGGTAACTGCCATATACTTCCGGCGCACGGGCCCAGGCGCGCTTGTACAGAAAAGCGGGATCGTATTTGTAAGGATGCCCGGGAATAGCCACGGTATGGTCTAAACGCGGATCAAAGGTATGGGTATGAAAATCCGCTTCCGTGGTAATGTTCACGTTATTGAATGTTTCAAACATCGGGAGCCCGTTGGCGCCTGTCTGAAAAGCATTCACCAGGTTACTGCTGGGCGAATGAAAACCGCAGCAGCCATACTCCTGGTTCATCGGGTAATCCAGCGCATGTCCGTAGTCAAGGCGGCCTTTGGGCGTTCCATCATCTTTTGAATACTGGATAGCAAAAAGGGACTCCGGACCGTTTTCACTTTTCGACAGGAAGTTATTTGCATAATCAATAGCCAGCTGGTATTTACCGGAGGCAATCACTTCATCGCACAAGGTATTTACCTGTTGCAGCAGGGCAGCGTCAATACCGGTCACATGGTTGTTTTCATCCTGCTTATAGGCTTCATACAACAGGGTTTTAGCCAGGTAGGCTTTTGCCGCGAATTTATTGGCTCTTCCTATTTGCGGTTGTATATCGGGAAGATGGGAAGCGGCAAAAGTGAAATCATCTGCGATCTTCGTCCATAGTTCCACATTGGAATAAGTGCGGTTGGAAATGGTATCATAGGTTTCCTTTGGCGCATTTTCATCGATGTAAGGAACATATTTGAATAATGTTTTCAACAGGAAATAATAGTGTCCTCTCAGGAACTTCATCTCTGCCTGCCGTACTACCTTTTCCGGAAATTGGGTTTCAGTGGCTTTGTTCAGGCGTGCCAGTGCATCGTTTACACGGCCAATGCATACATACAGGCGAAACCATACCAGGTCGGAGGAGCCATTATCCACCCTGTTCAGGGAAAAGGTTTCGTAAAAGTGGTAGTCGCTGATATCACCGGCGCCGTCACCGCCTTTATACGCATCGCCACTGCGGATATTGCCGTAAGGCCACATGCTGGAATAAGGAGCCGTATAGTGATCATTACCCAGCGATGCATAGGCGGCGGTCACCATTTTTTCGAGATTGGCCGGCGAGTTCAGGTCGTCGCCTGAAATAACGCCCTGTGGCGTTTGATCCAGGAATTTGCTGCAAGCGCCGAGCAACAGGCAGCTGAGTAAAAGAATATATTTTGTGTACTTCATGGTGGCTGTGTTGTGTGTTTAAAAAGACAGGTTTAAGCCGATCGTGCCAATCACCGGAATAGGATATGCGTTGTTGGGATTCTCCGGATCGGTGGCGGTAAAACCTTTGTTCTTTAACGTGAGCAGGTTGCTGCCCTGCAGATATACCCGTGCTGTTTGCAAACGCTTGCTGAACAGGTGCTGGAAACTATATCCCAGTTGCAGGTTCCTGAGTTTGAGATAAGAACCTGATTCCAGGAAGTAGGTAGATGTCCGGTTTTCATTGTTACGGTCTACCAGTGTGAGCGCAGGAATGGAAGCGTTTGGATTTTGTGGTGTCCATGCATCCAGCGTACGTGCGCCCCAGTTAGTTCCCGGCCAGATGGAAGAGAAGTCGGTGTATGTTTTATAGGTATTATATACCTGGATACCTTGTATTCCCTGCAGGAAGAAGGTCAGATCAAAGTGTTTATACTCCAGTGTTACATTCAGTCCGTAGGTAAAATCAGGATCTCCTTTGCCGATATAGTCGCGGTCCTTATCATCGATAACGCCGTCGCTGTTCAGGTCTTTGTACCGGATACGGCCCACGCCTTTCCCAATTTGTGTGGCATAGTCATCTACTTCTTTTTGCGAGCGGAATAATCCATCTGCCACGTACCCGAAGGTGGAATTAATAGAGTGGCCGAGAATGGTTTTATCCTGTCCGTTGCCGGGATAGGACGTAAGTACTTCCGGCGGCAGTTTGGTGATCTTATTGCGGTAGGTGGCTACGTTACCTGTAACGGTGAGCGCCAGGCCAGGTGCAATGTTGCCGTTATACGACAGCAATACTTCCAGTCCCTTATTTTGCATAGAGGCGCCGTTCACGAATTTGGTGCCGCCTTCACCAATCACTGCGAGGTAAGCCGGGCTGATAAGGATGTCGGATGTCTTCTTAATAAAATAATCTACGGAACCGCTAAGGTGATTATTAAACAAGCCAAAATCTATTCCGGCGTTGGATTCCATGGTGCTTTCCCATTTCAGTGCGGGATTGCCCTGCTGGATCAGTGTATATCCGGACGATAACTGCCCGGAGCCTGCGCCACCAAGATCATACGCGCTGCCGCTGTCGAAATCCCAGGTAGGATCTATACCATAAATAGCGGAGTATAAAGTATAGGTGGCGTTATTGGCAATTTCCTGGTTGCCCGATCTGCCCCAGCCATAGCGGAGTTTCAGGTCCGACAGGAAAGGCAGGTTTTGTTTGATGAAATTTTCTTCGCTTACACGCCATCCGAGAGATACCGCGGGGAACATCCCGAAACGGTTTTCTTTACCAAAGCGGGAAGAACCATCGCGGCGCAGGGTAACCGAAGCGAGGTATTTATTATCGTAAGAATAGTTTGCTTTACCAAAATAAGATAATAACGTATAGCCGCTACCGGTACCTCCGTTATCTTTATTGGAAGATCCTGCATTGAGGTAGGCATAGTCGATATTCTCCAACGCGTACCCTTGTCTGCTGGCGTAAAAATTCTGCGCCATGTATTTAATCTGTTCTTCTCCCAACAGGAAATCGAACCGGTGCTTTTGCAGTGCTACGTTGTAAGTGAGCGTATTTTGCCATACCCAGTTACCATTATAATCCTGTGAGGTTTGGGAGAAGTTGGACGGATCAGAAAGGAATCCCGAAGTATACGATTTACGCAATGTACGCTGATAAGTACCATTGTAATCTATACCATAGCTGCTTTTGAAGTGGAGGTTGGGAATAATTTCTATGTCGGCATATACGTTACCGAATAAGCGCAGGAAATTACTTTTGTTCTGCCGGTTATCTTCAATAAGCCGAACGGGATTCTGCCTGTCGGTCATGCCGGGAGCAGGGCCGCCCCAGCCGCCATCAACGGTATGTACCGGCACCACCGGTTGTTGTACCAATGCTGCAAAAAGAATGTCGGTGGCAGGTACCAGCGCATCCCTGATATAGGTAGCAGACAGGTTCTCTCCTATTTTCAGCCGGCCTTTGAAAAAGGAATAATCCGTATTAAAGCGGGCAGTTATTTTCCGTTGCTGTGTTTCTTTTACGATGCCTTTGTTATTGTACATGCCAACCGAAAAATAGGAGTTCCCTCTTTCGTTGCCGTTGGCAATAGACACGTTGTAGGTTTGCAGCAGGGAAGTTTGTGCAATCTGGTCGTACCAGTAGGTATCGGCCGGCTTCATGGTTTTGGCGGCATCAATAAATTCCGGCAGGTTAATTTTGTTAAGCACCGGGTTGTTATAATCGCCGTTCCAGTCGTACTGATAAATCTGGTTGTTGTTGGGATCAGTACGGTCATTCACGGCAGCCTGCCAGTAGGCGCGGCCGCGGCCTTCCGTATTCAGTGTTTTTAATTTGGTACTGTAATCCTGCAAAGAGGCAGATACATCTGCGGTGATGCGGCTGTAGCCTTTCTTCGCTCTTTTGGTAGTAACGATGATTACGCCGTTTGCCGCACGGGAACCATAGATGGTAGCAGCAGAAGCATCTTTTAATACCTGGATGGATTCAATATCATTCTGGTTCAGTTCCTGCAATCCTCTTTTGGTAGGGATACCATCAATTACATACAGCGGATCGTTATTACCCAGGGTACCGATACCGCGGATACGCACCGTGGCATTGCTGTTGGGATCGCCGTTGGAGGTAATGAATACGCCGGGAACGCGGCCCTGCAGGGCTTTCACCGGGTTGCCGAGCGGAATGTCTTTTATTTCACTCACATTCACTACGGATACAGCGCCGGTAAGATCGGCCTTTTTCTGTGTCTGGTAACCGGTTACGATTACCTGGTTTAAGTCGGTGGCATTATCTTCCATTTCTACGGACATATTGCCTTCGGCAGCTTTTAACGACATAGGCTTCATGCCTATATAAGAGAAGTTGAGCACTTCCCCCACGGCAGCCGGCAGTGTGAATTGCCCGCTGCCATTGGTAATGGTGTTCCTGTTGCCCGCCTGTACGGTTACACCGGGCAAAGGTGTTCTGTTTTGTTTACTGACAACGGTACCGGTGATGTTCCGTTGCTGTGCAATGGCGAAGAGGCCGAACAGCAACATCGGTAATAAGTAAAACAACTTTTTCATAATGGAATTTGTGAAATGGTGGTGTGGAAATGTAATAATTGGCTAAGTGTGCTGTGGTATTTTCATCAGGCTGTATATCTCGGATGGATCATATTGCGGACAGCCACCGGGGCGCGATGCCACCAGTGCGCCCAGTGCATTGGCATACGCCAGGCTCCAGGCAGGGGAACGTTGTTGCAGCCGGCATACGAGGAAGCCGGCCAGGAAAGCATCGCCGCTGCCAATGGTATCTGCTACTATCACGGACTGTCCTTCCTGGTAATAAAAAGCCCCGTCGATGTACCCCATGCAGCCTTTACTGCCCAGGGTGACAACTATAGTAGAGATGTTAAATCGGGAAGACAATGCCCGTACCTGTTCTTCGTGCGTTGGCCAGGTACCGTACCAGGCGCTGATCAGCTCCAGTTCTGCGATGTTTAGCTTCAGCAGGTTGCAGCTACCCATAAGCCATTCCAGTGTTTCGCGGGAGTACCAGGGCGCACGCAGGTTGATGTCCAGCACTTTTATGGCGGTTGACTGCAATGCTTTACGGAGCGTATTCCGGGAGATCTCATGCCTTGCCATCAAACTGCCAAAAACAATATACTGCAGGTCATCTCCCGTTAGTAAAGCCTCCAGGGAAGCATTCCAGGCAATATGATCCCAGGCCACGGGGTACAGGATATCATACTGCATATCGTTATGCGCGTCCATCCAGGCATTTACTTTGCCGGTGGCGTAGTTAGTATTCGTTTGTACGTAAGCGGTAGAGAGCTGCATGTTGTTCATGAGTTGCAGCAGCCTCGTGCCATGATCATCTGTACCTGTGGCCGACACCATCGCAACGGACTGCGACAGTTTCTGCAAGTGATACGCTACGTTCATGGGTGCGCCGCCCGGCAATTCCTGATCCGGTAAGATGTCCCACAATATTTCCCCGAGGCAGGCGATGTTATACTTTGTCATAAAATGTTTGTTTAATGCATGACCATTGTCATTTCAATTTCTTCCAGGGTTTGTCCTTTTGTTTCCGGCATCCAGCGCCATACAAAAAGCAGTTGCAATACCATCATCACACAGAAGAAGGCGAAAATGTGACCACCGCCGATGTGGCTGGCCAGCCAGGGAAAGGTAAAAGCGATAAGAGCGGCCATGATCCAATGAGTGAAACTGCCCAACGTTTGACCTTTGGCGCGTACGGCGTTTGGAAATATCTCTGAGATAAATACCCATATCACCGCGCCCTGCGAGAAGGCAAAGAAGGCCATGTATACCAGCAGATAAGAGATCACGGCAATACCGCCGGTATGCATATAAAAGGAAATGGCGGTGAGGCCGAGTGTAGCGATAAGGCCAACGGTGCCTATCAGCATCAGCTGCCGGCGGCCGATGCGGTCGATAAACCGTATAGCCGTTAACGTAAAAATGAAGTTCACGATGCCCAGTCCGACTGTAGAGAGCAAAGAAGACGCTGTACCTAAGCCGGACATTTCAAAAATACGCGGCGCATAATAAATGATAGCGTTGATACCGGATACCTGGTTGAAAATAGCAAACAATACCGCCAGCACTACCGGGGTACGGTACTTCCCGGAGAACAACCGTTCCTTTGGCGCGCCAATGCTTTGGTGCCTCGACTGCCGGATGGTAGCGATATCGTCCGCATAACCGGCGGGGTTGATGATTTGCAGGGTTTTAATGGCGGCGGCTTCCTTTTTGCCGTGCAGCAGCAACCAGCGCGGACTTTCCGGTACCCAGCGGAGCAGCAACAGGAACAGGGCCGCAGGGAATGCCTGGATACCCAGCATCAGGCGCCAGGAGTTTTCACCGCCATATCCGCCAATGAAATAGTTGGATAAATAAGACACCAGGATGCCAAAAACCACGTTAAACTGGAATAAAGCGACCATTCGGCCACGATAGGAAGCTGGTGACACCTCTGAAATATATACCGGGGCCGTTACAGATGAAGCGCCTACACCGAGGCCACCTATAAAACGGCATACGAGGAAAAAGTACCAGTTGGTTGCCATCGCCGTACCTACTGCCGACACCAGGTATACCAGCGCTACCAGCAGCAGGGTAGCACGGCGCCCCAGTTTATCCGAAGGCGTACTACCTCCCAATGCGCCAAACACGGTTCCTATTAATGCAATGGATACGGTGAATCCATGTTGTACTTCCGTTAAATGCCAGTATTGCTGAATATGTTGCTCCGCACCAGAGATGACAGCGGTATCAAAACCGAAAAGAAAACCGCCAAGTGCTACCACAAAAGCCCAGAAGAAAACAATCTTGTTGTTCATAACGTAGAAATAAGTTTTGATCGATAGGTCAAACCTACTCCTTTGAAAAAGGCTGCTGTTATCGTATAGCACCGCTTTCTTTCGAAATTATAACAAAGGGTGTAAAACAGAATAATATATTGATAAATAATATTTTATACATTAAGATGGATATATTTCAGGGAGATGTCTTTCAATTTTGTATCATTGTTTTTAGAAATAAAACCAAAAACATTCCCACTTGCCAGCAGTATTAAAACGATATCTCTGTTTAATAGTTCTTCCACTGTTGATGTATGCCGCAGGATGCCGGCCGGAAACAGGACCGAAATACCGGATCGGGTTTTCGCAGTGTACCGGCAACGACGACTGGCGCCGGAACATGCTCACAGAAATGAAGCGGGAACTTTTCTATCATCCGGAGATGCAGCTGCTGTACCGCGATGCAGAAAGTGACAGCAAACGGCAGGTACAGCAAATCCAGGAACTGCTGGCGGGGAAAATAGACATCCTGGTGGTATCGCCTAATGAGGCAGCGCCACTGGCGCCGGTAATTGCAGCTGCCTATGGCAAAGGCATCCCGGTGATCATCCTGGACCGTAAAGCAGCCACCGACTCATTCACCGCTTACATCGGGGGCGACAACTACAACATCGGCAAACTGGCAGCGGAATATATTGCCGCCCGGCTGAATGGCCACGGGCGTATTATAGAGGTAACAGGGCTTCGAGGCTCTTCTCCCACGGTGGAGAGACACCAGGGGTTCCGGGATGCCCTTGCGCACTACCCCGGCCTGAAAGTGATAGCCACCCTCGAAGGCAGCTGGGTGGCCGAAAAAACTCGGGAAGCCGCCGCCCGCAACGACTCCGCCGTGCAACAGGCAGATGTGATCTTTGCACAGAACGACGTAATGGCATATAGCATGTACCGCTATTGCCGGGAAAAGGGCCTCACACATACCCGGTTTATTGGCGTGGATGCCTCTCCCTACCCCGACGCCGGTATCGACCTGGTATCTCGCCACGTACTGAGCGCCTCGCTGCTGTATCCCAGCGGCGGCAAAGAAGCCATCAGCATGGCCGCGGACATCCTAGCGGGGAAAAAGGTGCCCCGTAATACACTGCTTCAAACCGTACTGATCGACAGCAGCAATGTAAAGCTGATGCGGTTACAGATAGATAAGATACAGGCCCAGCACCAGGAAATAGAAAAACAGCAATCGTTGCTGCAGGAGCAGCTATCACTGTACCAGGATCAGCAACACCTCCTGCGGATAGTGGTTACCACGCTGGGCATCGCTTTCCTGCTCGGTATTGTGTTGATCTTTATTTTGCGCACCAACCGCCGTATCAACCAGCAACTGAAACAGCAACGGGATGAAATCCTCCAGCAACGGGATCAGCTGGTAGAAATGACCGCCCGTGCGCAGGAAGCCACAGAGGCCAAGTTTACGTTCTTCACTAACTTGTCGCACGAATTCCGTACCCCCTTAACCCTCATACAGGCGCCATTGGAAAACCTGATGGGCAGCAGGCAGCTTTCCTCCCCGCAAAAGCAACAGCTGGAGCTGATGCGCAGAAATGTGATCCACCTGATGCGGCTGGTGAACCAATTACTGGAGTTCCGCCGGATTGAAAGCGGCAAGCTGCAACTGAAAGTATCTGAAAATGACCTGCCCGCCTTTATGCTGGATATTATGGAAGCATATAAAGGCATCGCGGTTAAAAAACATATCGATTTCCGGCTTATCAGCCGGCAACCTGGCATTAAGGCCTGGTTTGATCAGCACCTGTTTGACCGGGTACTGTATAACCTGCTGTCCAACGCTTTCAAATTTACCAGCGACTACGGCAAGGTGCATATATACCTGGAACAGGCCACAACCGAGCAGGAAGCAGTAATACGTATTGAAGACGATGGCAGCGGCATGGATGAAAATACCCTGGCGCATGCTTTTGAATTGTTTTACCAGAGCCGGAACAATGAGCATAAAGGCACCGGTATCGGGCTGGCGCTCACCCGTGAAATTATTTCCCTGCACCACGGCAGCATCACTGTAAAAAGCAGCAAAGGCGCCGGCACCACTTTCAGTATTACCCTGCCGGGTACCTCCGTCCCCTTTGCACCGGAAGAAATTCAGCAGGAAGATGAACACATGAATGTGATCAATCACTCCCTGCATAGCTATACCGATGACCTCAACGACACGCCCGCGGAAGAATTGCCACTAACGGTACAGGCACATCCGCATTCCGTGCTGCTGATTGAAGACCACCCCGATCTGAATCATTTCCTGGCCGATTTCCTCAGCGGGCAGTATGAAGTGTTTCATGCCGGCAACGGCGCCGATGGGCTGAAACTGGCCTTTGAGCATGTTCCGGACCTCATCCTTTGTGATATTATGATGCCGGGCATGGATGGGATCCAGGTGTTGGAAACACTAAAAAAGGATATCCGTACCTCCCATATCCCGGTAATCCTGCTGAGTGCCAACAGCAGCGAGGAACAACGCATAAAAGGTATGCAACACAATGCAGACGCCTATATCAGTAAACCTTTCCACCTGAAATACCTGGCGGAAAGCATCAGCAGCATGCTCAATAACCGGGCTTTACTGAAAGATCACTATATCGCGGAACCCGAAACACGGGTACACAGCACCCAGTCCAGCAAACCAGACCGTAAATTTGTGAATGACTTTACCGCCATTGTGGAGGCCAACCTCGGCAACGACCAGTTTGGAGTAGAGGATATCTGCCAGCAGCTGGCTATTTCAAAGATGCAGCTGTACCGCAAGGTGAAGCAATTGCTGAACTGTAATGTAAACGACTATATCCTGGATGCGCGGGTGAAAAAGGGCAGGTACCTGTTGGTAAACTCAACGCTATCGGTAGCGGAAATAGCCTATGAGTGTGGCTTTTCCTCCCCTGCTTACTTTTCCACAGTGTTTAAGGCGCGTACCCAGCAAACGCCCAAAGCCTTCCGTGACAAGAAAAGCGAAGGTTGACCTATATGCATAAAAAAAGGGCTGATCTGCTGATCAGCCCCTCCAGAAATAAGATATGTAAACTTAGATAACTTTTACGTTAACTGCATTCAGACCTTTTTTACCATTTTCAACTTCATACGTTACGGTGTCATTCTCACGAAGTTCGCCAGTAGTACCGGAAATATGAACGAAAATATCCTGTCCACCATTTGATGGGGTAATGAAACCAAATCCTTTGGATTCATTGAAAAATTTAACTGTACCTTGTTGCATTATATTGTATTTGCTCACAAGGTAGACTTATATATCCGTATCACCTAAAGAGTTTTTTTCCGGACCGTGGTCCGGCTTGCTTTAAAGGCAAGAGCTGACCGGTTTTACAGCCGGTCAGCTCTTTTTAATATAAGTGAACAGCAAACTATTGCTTAATAGCCCACCATAATGGTGTTAAAACTTCATCGCCGCCTGCTCCCAGGAAGCTGATGGCCTGGTTATACCCGGCAGCATTGGTATTCTTCAGGGAAGAAGGATACTTCAGGCGCTGAGGGAAAAACTTCACATTGCTGGTCATGTAATTGGAAGCATTGAGGGTTGGTAAGGTGCCCAATGGCTCTTCCACGTTTGGATTTTCGAAGAAAGGCAGGCCGAGTCTGCGTTTATCATTCCATCCTTCCAGTGGCAGCCAGGGAACCTGTGCTATATATTTCTGGGTAATAATCTTTGTTAAGAGGTCGTTTTTAACGGTACCATTCTTATACAGATTATTTACCGGGTACTTTATTGCTACTGTACCTGCAGTACCGGTGTAACCATTTTTAAAATCCATTGTATGGGTAGCGGGTGGTTCTGCGGTGTGGTCCCAGCTTACAGAGGTACCGGTCATGTTATAGCTGGTAGATGCCAGATAGGTACCCAGGAAGCCCTCCACTTGCCAGTATTCAAAACTCTGGGCGATGCCCTTTTCATAGGCAGCTTTACCTCCCAGTGGTACAGCCCATCCTCTTACCGCCGCTTCTGCCAGCAGGAAGTGTGTTTCCCACGGAGCAAAGAAAACACGTTTGTTGGAGCTGTTCCTGAATTGCTGACCAAGACGCGGAGCCGCACCAGGGTAGGCTCTCCACTGGTTCCTGGTTCCTTTTACGCCCCATGCACCTGCATTGGAACCATTCCAGGCAAATTTACCGTCCAGCGTTTTCACCACAGCGCCTGTACCATCCAGCAGGTTACGGGCGGTTGTTTCCCATGTAGCCTGATCGTAAGAAGGATATTTACTAAAGTTTGGATTAGTAAAATCCCCTGCCGGGATGAATGCTTTATAGGCACGGGGGTCAACCGTCTGTGGTAATCCATCAAACCAGAAACCTGCAAACGGATCATTCGTCATGGTAGAGAAATGGTCTGTTAACTGCAAACCGGCCCAGTTGGCTGGTCTGATATATGATTGCAGGGAAGCATCTACCTGGTCGGCAGTTTTTATATCTCCCAAACCGGTATAAATGTTTTCCAGGGTAGTAGAAAGGATCTGGGAATTCCATTCGCGGCTCATTACGCCGGTAAGCGCATCCCATCCTGGTTTTTCCTGTACCTGGAAAATGTCGAGCATGTTAGTCATTAAGTCGCCCGCTGCAGCTGCTTCAAATTCTGCTTTCGCCTTGCCGGGATCTACTTCAGACAAACGCATAGCCAGGCGTAAACGCATGGAGTTGGCATAACGTTTCCACTTCATAAAATCATATCCGAAAGCTGGATCTGTTTTCTTCAGTTCATCAGACGGAACAATCGTCGTGTTGAGCTTTGAGCTGGCATCCTTCAGTTCAGCCAATGCAAAGTAGTACACGTCCTTCACGCTTACGAATTCCGGGTTGGTACCCTGAAATGCGTTGATAGGAATTGGACCAAAGTTATCAGACAATTCGCTCAGCAAATAAGCACGCCAGATACGGGCCACCTGTTTCAGGTTATCAGTATATGGTTTGGTATCACCGGCCTGTGCTTTTTCATCTGCAATCTGGATAGCGGTATTAATGCTGTTTAACCAGCCGGAGCTATAGCGGTAATATTCAGAAGACCATCCGTCATCTACGGCGCCGGAAGACAGGCCACCACTGAGGTGTTGACGGCTGGCAGTTTTCCAGTATAATACAAAAGACCGTTCCGCAATATTGGGATCCATCTGGGCGCCGATGATGGAATTATTGATAAAGTATTCCACCTGTACCTGGTTAAGGCTGGCGTCTTTCGGATTTTGATTGATCTCTTCAAACTTATTACAGGCAGACATCACCATCGCAAAAGCAGCCAACGCCCAACCTGATTTTATGAGTATCTTTTTCATTTCAGTTACAATTAAAAGTTAAAAACTAAGGCTCAGGTTCACCAGGAAGGTACGGGTGGTTGGAGGAGCACCGTTTTCAAAGCCAGTGGCATTTGTACCTACTGCAAATACTGATTCCGGATCCAGGCCACGCATATGGCTGGAAATCATCCATACGTTGTTGCAGGATACGCCCACCTTAGCAGACTGGATAGGTGTTCTGCCCAGTAATTTTTTTGAGAAGTTATAGCTCAGCTGAACGTTTCTGAGACGGATATTGGAAGCGTCATAGATATTCAGTTCAGAAACACCGAGATTACCTACGTTGGTATTCACGGCTTCCCAATATTGTTGCGTGGTAATTGATTTGGTATTGGCAGTGTAACCACCGGCGCCGTTTGATACCACACCAGCAAGCGTCATATCATCCCTGTTACCACCAGGGGCTGTGATATCCGCTGTTCCCGCCCTCTGCATCATTGCCTGGGTTACAGAGAACATGTCTCCGCCAAAACGGGCATCAATCAGGAAAGCAAAGGTGAAGTTCTTGTAACCAAAACTGTTGGTAATACCGAGTAATGCTTTGGATTGCTGGTTACCCAAACGAACATTCTGTTCACCACGTTGTGGCCGGCCTTCTGCAGTGAGCAGCAGTTGACCATAGTGTTCACTTTTTTCGTCTGTTACGCGCAGGAATTTACTGCCGTAAATTTCACCGTACAACTGACCGGCAACTGCAACGATAGATACATCATCGAAGCCACCCAGCTGGTATCTGTTCACTTTATCAGCATCAGATATTTCGATAACTTTATTCCTGTTCATAGACAGGTTACCGGAGATATTCCAGATCAGTCCTTTATCGAGAATCTTTGCATCTGCCATAATTTCAAATCCGCTGTTCTGGATATTACCGGCATTGATCTTTCTCTTTTCGTAACCGCTGGCAGGATCCATTGGCAAATCGATCAACTGACGGGTGGCATTTGACTTATAATAGCTGAAGTCAACACCAAACCTGTTATCCACAAAACGGAGTTCAGTACCTACCTCATAAGATTTGATCAGCTCACTGCGAACATTTGGATCAAAGAGGGTAGTTTTCCTGGAGGCAATCGGGTTGCCATTCGGATCCCGGTCGATCGTATAAGTATTCAGCAACTGGTAGGGAGAAAGACTGTTACCAACTTCTGCATAAGAAGCACGGAGCTTACCATAGCTGATCCATTTGGGCAAACTCTTAAACTGTTCGGTAAATACATAAGAGAAGCTCACAGAAGGATAAAAGAAAGAGCGGTTAGAAGGACTGAGTGTAGAAGACCAGTCGTTACGCATTGTTCCATCCAGGAACAGGTAGCCATCCCAGTTTACACCAACAGTTCCGTACAGGGAATTTATCCGTTGTTCGGTCACTTCATCCGTGATACCCGGGTTACCCTGTGAGTTTTTAATACTGAACAGATCCGGTACCAGCAATGAAGCAGCATTGTTGCTCAGTCGGGAGGAATGTTGCTGCATCAGGTTACCACCTACGCTTGCAGATGCGCCAAACCGGCTAAACAAGTTGTCTTTTTTTGCAGTGATCAGGGTACTGTAGTTCAGTTCAGAGAACGTAAACTTACCTACGCTATAACTACCATTGGTAGAGAGCGGGCTACCTGAATATGTTTTGGCTTCTGTGTTGGTTGTATAAATATCAGCACCTGCTTTCACTTCTGCATTTAACCAGTCGGTGAACTGGTACTTAATGCTTCCGTTCATGATGAAGCGGTTACGGATATCTTCGTTCTGACCGTAACGGCTTACCCAGTATGGATTCACCTGGTTACCGGTACCATACCAGCGCATTTTACCAAGTTCGTTCAAAGGATCTTTGAACTGGGTGATATCCATCGTAACAGGCATTGTGTAAAGCAGGGAAGAATAGTTCCTGCTGTTTACACCGCTTGTGGGCCTGTTCCTGGCATCGGTATTAGAGTATTGAACTTTAAAGTCGGTAGATAAACGTTCAGATGTTCCGTATTTGGTAGTAGCTCTGGCCATGAGATTTACCCTGGAAAGCTTTGTACCCGGAATCATACTGTTATCGTTCATGTAATTGAGGGAGGTATACACCGACGTTTTATCCAGCTGTTGCTGGAACGAAATGTTTTCGTTGTGGTTTACTCCTGTCTTATAGAAATTGTTGATGTTATTAAAGTAGCGGAGTTTCTCCGTTTTACCGTTCCAGTTAGTAACATCCTGACCTGTAATTTTTGGTCCCCAGCTGTTTCCTCCGATAGGATCAAAATCATTCACTGATCCCTGTCCGAAACTTTTCTGCATTTCAGGATTTGTGAATACACTTTCAAAACCTACTGTGGAGGATACGGCAATGCCCATACCATTTGACTTCTTCCCGGTTTTGGTGGTAACAAGGATAACACCATTACCTGCGCGGCTACCATACAAGGCGGCAGCAGAAGGACCTTTCAGAACAGAGATACTGGCAATGTCGTTCGCGTTCAGATCAGCAAGGCCATTTCCCATATCCAGTGATGGATTCCAGAAATCATTATTGCCATCTGTTACACCCACGAAGTTGTCTACCGGAATACCATCCACTACAATCAACGGCTGATTACTTCCGGTGAGTGAGTTATTTCCGCGCAGATTAATCTTCGAAGAACCTGCGGGCCCTGTGCTGGAGCGGATTACCTGTAAACCGGCCACCACACCGGTAAGTGCGTTGGTAAGGTTAGGCTCATGCGCATCGATCAGTGTAGCGCTTTTTACTTCCTGCATGGCATAGCCTACAGATTTTTTCTGGCGGTTAATACCTAATGCGGTTACCACTACTTCATTTAACCCTTTGGAAGTTTCTTCCAAAATCAGATCAAAATTAATGGAAGTACCTACCGGCACTTCTTTGGTAGTAAATCCTACACTGGAAACAACTAACGTTGCGCCAGCGCCTACCTGGAGCTTAAAGGCTCCTTTTTCATTGGTTGTTGCGCCATTGGTTGTACCTTTTTCAATGACTGTTGCATAGATTACGGGAGCGCCGGAAGCGTCTTTCAGGGTACCGGATACCCATTTTTTTTCCTGTGCGGAAACGCTTTGATAGCACGTAGCCACTAAACATGTTAGCAGCAGGAAGCCTAGCCACCTTTTCATTAGTGTGAATTTAGATGAAGATGAATAATCAAGGCATAGTTTCTCTGATGGCATGGGAAGCCCGCATGCTGCAGGTAGTTACTGCCTCATTTTTGATTGATACAAGTGAACGTTTTTGCTTTACTACAGTTGGCCTTTATCGAGGTGTTCCATAACAAGTGCTGCAGCGCCAAGTCTTTCCGCCGCATACCCCAGAGGCGAGATTATTATTTCAATATTTTCAGCAATTTTTGGTATACAATGTTCATTTAACGCATGCTGTACAGGTGCCAGCCATAATTTTCCGGCCAATGTTCCTCTCCCGCTTAAGATGATCAGGTTAGGATTCAACAAGTGAATAAGGATAGCGATCCCGCGTCCGATGTGATAACCTGCCTGTGATAATAATTCCACTGCGTAGTTATCTCCTTTCAACGCTGCATCCATAATTTTTCTAAACGTGTTGTCGCGGTTGTCCATCGACAAATCTTTCATAACGGTAGTTCTTCCTTCATTGATGCCTGCCACTGCTTTTTCCGCAATCACTGATAATGACGTTTCTGTTTCCAGGCATCCCATCTTTCCACAGCTGCAGATCTTATTGTTGGTGAAGAGCGGGATGTGCGAGAACTCTCCGGCAAATCCGTTTTCTCCCCTGAAAAGATCACCATTCAGCACCATCCCCAAACCAATACCCCAGCCTATATTAATAACCAGTGCATTTTGCCTGTTGCGGGCTGCTCCCAGCTTCCATTCTGCCAGCGCAATTAAACTGGAGTCATTGTCAATGATAACCGGTACGCCGGTAAGCGCTTCGAGGTATTCATTGATGCTGCCGTATTGCCTGTCGAAAAAAGAATAGTTGATGCCCTTTGTTACATCTACAAAACCCGGCATTCCGATGCCAATACCCGCAAACTTTTCCACAGGTATTCCTGAATGATCAATAAATGTTTTCAGTTCCTGGCCCAGTTGTGCAATGGCATCCGGATGCGCTGATAAGTCCAGCGACACCTGGAGTTCTTCTCCCACGATCCTGTTCTGCATATCCAGTATGCTGATACTGGTTACAAACTGGTCCATCGCTACCGATAAAATGTACATGTAGTCCGGCTTCACAGAGTACATCTGCGGGCGCCGGCCGCCGGTGGAAATGGCATACCCCGATTCCAGCACCAAACCACTTTTCACGAGTTCATTCAAGGCTTTGGTGGTATGCGGAAGACTCCTGCCGGTTAGCAGCGTGAGATCAGCACAGGACAATTCCTTGTTAAAGTACAGGTGTTTTAATAACGTTTTCTTGAATATTTCCTGGCGATCAGACACCATTTAGATGATTGTTTGCTTACAGTTTTAAATCTACATCAATTTGGTACAAGTGAACAACATTATCAGCGAAATGTTGATTCAAGGTAGGCAAACTTCTTTAAATTTTACAAGAACTTTTATGAAAATTTTAATTAGTTGGATATAATTATCCAAATTATGCAAGAACTTATTAAGTTAATGTTAATTTTCCATCAGAAAAAAGCAAAATAATTCCAGGTGCTGTAAAATGACAAACGTTTGCATCTAATTACCCAGAGCCACTGGGAACCCATCCAGTGATGAACGCACCGGTATGATAATTGAACCGGCCCCGGTATGCCTTCATCTGTGGTAGCCCATATGATATATAATGCAGACACGCGTACGCTCCGGATCATATTCGTATCAGGAATGGTATATGATTATAAAGACGTGCCCGAAGCGGTATACTTAGCTATGAAGTCGTCCGGCTCAAAGGGCATCTATCTTAACAAACACATCAAAGGACATTATGATTTTGAAAAAGTCAGATAACCATCAGGCGGCGCCGTGCATAGCCTGCCTCCGGATATCACTCATCCCCTTCTGGTAAAACCGTTTCATCATTTTATTCAGGTGACTGCTGTCGGTGAAACCAAGATCCCACGCAATTTCCTTAAAGGACAGGTCGGTGTACAATGCCTTTGCCTCGGCCAGTTTTAATTTGGAACGGAGTACAAACTCCTGGTAAGTTTCACCGGCGTTCCGTTTGAAATACTCACTGAAATAAGTAGCGGAGATATTGAAACGCTGGCATAAATAAGACAACGTAATTTTTTCTTCGTCGAGCAGATGGAACTGGATATGCAGCAGCACTTCCGCGAACCGTTTGCCTTCCACTCCCTGCTCCCCGGGCAATACCATCGCCACATTGCGGGCTATCAGTTCCAGCACCGCCACCATCAGCCCCTGCATAATGCGCCGCGAATGATTGTCGGAACGCTGCTGCTCATACATCAGCAACTCCAGTAAACGGATAAGATGCTGTTTATCATTCTCCCCGCTGATCAGCTCCCCCGCTTTGCGGTTATAATTCCCAATAATGAAATTGAGCCGGCAGAACCATTTCCCGAAATCTATTACGCAGTCCTGTTCTCCCGAAAAAAAACTGGCATTGAACTGAATAAACAGGAAAGTAGTGGGCTGGTCTATCCGGTAGGTATGACAGTCGGAAGACGGTAACAGGAAAATACTTCCTTTGCTATAACGGGAACGGGTATACTCTACCTGCTGTTCCCCGCTGCCTTCGAGGATATACACCAGCTCAAAAAAGTTGTTCCTGCGGTTACGTTTTTCCCAGCGCTCCAGGGTGGTAACGCTGATGCTAAATGGGTCGTGTACCTTTTCCATACTGTAAATGTAAGTAATAAACTACCGCTGCGTAAGGGGCATCCCATCCTGTTACTGCTGTTTCCTTTTACGGTACGGGTATAACGGCAGGCGGCTGACTAGCTTTGCTTTCATAAAAAATGAAGATCACATGAAAGCAATTATTTTAGAGAGACTGGATAAAAACGCCCCCCTCACCATTTCACACACCGCCATACCTGCTATTGCTGCAGACGAAGTACTCATTGAAACCAAAGCGATTGGTATTAACCCGGTAGATTATAAAACACTGGAAGACTATACCACTCCCGACGGGTTACGTGCCAGCTGGGCGCCCGCACTGGATGGCATTTCACCGCTGATCCTGGGATCAGATATTGCCGGCGTGGTAACGGCTGTGGGCAGCGCCGTCACCAAATTCAATACAGGCGATGAAGTATTCGGGATGATAAAAATGCCGGGGCATGGCCGCGTATTCGCGGACTACGTTGCGGCGCCGGCTATCCATCTCGCTAAAAAACCGGTCAACATATCCTTTACAGAAGCAGCTGCAGCAACACTCGCCGCTATTACGGCATGGCAAAACCTGCATACACATTACCAGACAAAAGAAGGCGACCGTGTGCTCATCACCGCACCCGCAGGCGGCGTAGGACATTATGCTGTGCAAATGGCCAAAGCGGCAGGCGCCCATGTAATAGCAGTAACTACCGCCGCTAACGCCGACTGGGTACGTCAGCTGGGGGCAGACGACATCATTGATTATAACCACTTCAATTTTGAAGAGGCCGGCAGCCTGCAACTGAACCTGGTACTGGATATCGGCGGAAGATTCCCGGCTGCTCTCTATGAAAAACATTTTGCTCCCGGCGCTGCCCTGTTCTTCCTGCCGCATGGCCTGCCGGCAGCCACCACCCAATACTATCAATCAAAAGGTTTTGATGTGCGCTTCACCGGCGTTACCTCCGATGAAAAAGCCATTGATGCTATCGCCGGATTGCTGCAATCAGGAAAAATAAAATCCTACGTCGGTAAAGTATTCCCGTTTGACCAGATGCGCGCCGCCTTCGATGAAATGAAAAAGGGTACTACGAAAGGAAAGATCGTAGTAACCCTTTAACCAATAACGGCCGGGATTAACCCGGCTGTTATTAATGCGGCAGTATTTCTGCCAGTTTTTTATCCAGGTCTTCCCCGCGCAGGTTCTTAGCCACTATTTTCCCGGTGGGATCCAGCAGGAAATTTTGCGGTACCGCGCGAACACCGTACAATTTCGCTACTTCATTCTCCCAGTATTTCAGATCAGATACATGCGTCCAGGTGAGTTGATCGGTGTGAATGGCTTTCAGCCAGGCATCGTGCCCGTTGGCCTGATCCAGCGATACGCCCAGGATGGTAAAGGACTGATCTTTATATTTATTAAAGGCTGCCACCACATGCGGATTTTCTGCACGGCAGGGACCACACCAGCTGGCCCAGAAATCCACCAATACATATTTGCCGCGGAAGTCGGTGAGGTTTACCGGCTTGCCCAGTGTATCATTTTGTGTAAATACCGGTGCAGTAGCGCCAACAGCAGTTTGTTTCCAGCCATTGATCAGCGCTGCTACTTCTTTTCCTTTTTTGCTTTCCTTCACAGCAGCAGATAAAGTATTGAAAACCGTTTCCAGTTCAGCAGGATTGTCAGGAATGCTGCCGGCACTGCTTTGCAGGGCATCCAGGCTTACCGGTGATTTAGGATTTTCTTTTATAAATGCCTGGTATATTTTCTTCTCTTCTTCGCGGATGGCCTTACTTTTTTCATCGTAAGATTTACGGAATTCCGGCGATTTACGGGTTTCTTCCTTGGCGGCAATGTAATCTTCCGTAAGCTGATCCCTTTGTGCAACCGTGGCTTTCAGCTTTGCCTGCAGGCGCTGCTGATCGTCGTTGAGACGGGAACCTTTGATGGTGGCGTTGTATACGGAATCTTTACCGCTAACGATAATGGTGCCTTTTTCAAGATATACCTGCAACAGATCTGATTTGTAAGACATGATATTGGTAGGCGGGCCATGACGCAATACCAGCGAGGCTTTCACCGGGTCGCCCACTTTGCCTTTAAATTCAAATACGCCCTGCTGCAACGCGGCAGAATCCCTCACGGTAGTGCCATTGGCCCGGTAAGTGAGAAACAGTTTGGCAGGAGCATCCAATGTCCCTATTTTCCCTTTCAGCACGTAGGTGCCGTCCTGGGCCAGCAGTGCGGCAGGGAATAAAGCCAGCATTGATACTAAGATGTGTTTCATGTGGTTTTTAATTTTATGATTTAAAATGGTCTTCCATCCAACGGTATATTCCATTGCGGGTTAAACTTCAATATCACGTTGGAGATGGTTAAAATAAAATCTTTCGAATCCACGGTTCCTTCGTGTGTTTCCGTGCCTATCTTATGTTGTATTTTAGGCTTGCACCAGGGCTTGCCGGTTTCGAGGCAAAGTCTTTTCAGGTCCAGGAAACGTTTGAATGAACCCAGGGGCAGCTCTCTTCTTCTTTCATCGAGCACCTGCTGGATCACTTCATCTTTGGAACCTACCGGAAGCGTGGGCGTACCGGTTTTGTAGCGGTAGCGGCGCAGGGTATTGAGGTCGTCGATGGCAGCGGCCAGCTGATTGGTGCGGGCATATCCTTCTGCACGCATCAGCAGCAGTTCCGGATAACTGAAGCCGGCAGTCATGTTGGTTTTGGAACCGCGATAATACTGGATACGGTTACCATCGTCATACACCACATTATTGTAGGTAGTTTTATAACCTGGCGCTGTTAAGAAGAAATATTTAAACCGCAGGTCATTGGCCTGGTCATACAACGCAATCACTTCATCGGAAGGATAGCTGGAAGAAGACCTGCCGGCGCCGGCATCGAGGTTGCGGTACAGCAGGTTTTCGCGGCTATTGGCAGCGCTCAGGAAGTTATCCGGTCCTTTAATAGTGCTGTTGATAAGATTGGTTGGATCCGTCCACGAAAAGCTGTTGTAGTCATAGATCAGTTTATCGGTGCCGCCTTTGCTGGCTGCCGTCCACGCGAGATTGGCATAATACACCACGCTGTCGTACTTCTGTGTAAACAGGTGATAGTACGCCAGCAATGCATGCGCCGCCGTTTTATTCGGACGGGAAGGCCAGTTGGTTACTTCCGGCATGTCCGGCAAAGCGGTGAGCACATCGTTCTGTACCTGTGCAAAGGCTTGTTCCTGTGTGGACAGATCCGGTAACGGCGCGCCCATATCGGAGCTGGTTACATAAGGAATGGTTTTGGTATCGTTGGGAGCACCGGGCTTATATACAGGTCCGTATACCAGGGTGGTAATAAAGTACGACCATGCCCTGTTTACCAGCGCCTGCGCCACTACCGTTTTGGCATACTGCTGATTTTCTGTACTGAGATTGGGAATAGCCCGTACGCCATCAATCACGTTGTTAAAATAAGCCATAGAGCGGTAAGTGCCCCAGTCCCAGAAATAATCCGATGTAGACGGATTTTTATAAGGCTGCCTGAAAACATACGCCCAGTAACGGTCGATGTTAGGATGGTTGTTGGCCTTATAATTAATATTACCGATACCATTGGAAAGCGACAGGTTATCTGTTAAGTAACCGAGGTTACAACCAGTGTTATTGTCAATAAACACCCATTGTGCAATGTTGCTGTTATCCAGCAGGTGATCAAAGTCTGCCACCTCTGAAGGGATCAGTTTTCCTTTTGGTTTTACATCCAGGAATTTTGTGCAGGAGCTGATACTTCCTGCCATGATAATAACCAGTATGAGTATACGCTGTTTCATGATCGCCGTAATTAATTGTTAAAGACTGAATGATAACCCTACATAGAATTCCGGCCGTAGCGACAGGGAAGAAAATCCTTGTTCCGTAAATGCGCCGGTGCCGCCGGACAGGTTCAGTTCCGATGTTTCAGGATCGCGGTGATCGCTGTTGGCGGTAATCATGAACAGGTTCCTTGTCTGGAAATAAATCCGGGTACTGGTGAAGCCGATACGTTTCAGCAGCTGCGGATTCAGATCGTAGGTTAATGTTATATCCCGGAGTTTCATGTAGCTGGCGCTCTCTATCAGAATATCTGAATAAGGGAAATAGAACATATCCATATTCCAGCTGCTGAGTTTCGGATAAATGGTTTTGGCTTCATCACCCGGTTGCTTCCATCTTTCCGATACATGTTTATTCAGGATATTAGATCCGCTAAAGGCATCTCTCCTTAACACATTTCCCAGTTTTGCAATAAACATAAAAGACAAATCGAAACGCTGCACGCGGAAGGAGTTGGTTAAGCCGATCGCATATTTCGGACGCAGGGTACCGCTGTAAATCAGGTCGCCTACCGCCACATTGCCACCACCGCTTTTTTCTCCCTTGGCCGTGTAAAACTGCGACACGCCGTTGTTATCCAGGCCGGCATACTTGTAGCTGTACAAGGCATCCAGCGGATCGCCGGCTTTTTTGATAGCGCCGCTGGTGATGGTAGAAGGATACTGGTAGGTAACATTGTAGGTAACTACCGTGTTCTTGTTGTAGCTGAAATTCAGGAAGGTATTCCAAACGAAATCGCGTTTACGCAATACATCCGCATTCAGGGAGATTTCATAGCCTGTATTTCTTACTTCCCCGATATTCTTTACCAGGGAACTAAAGCCACGGGTAGGATCAATGGCGTCAGATGCCAGCAGGTCGCTGCTGTTACGCAGGTAGTAATCTGCGGTTACATTGATCCGCCTGTTCAGCAGGGAGATATCCACACCAAAGTTGGTGCTTTTTGTTTTTTCCCAACGGAGCGAGTTATTTGGCGGTGAAGAGATACTGTAAGATACATCTCCGGTATAATTGGAATAACTGCCAGGGGTAATGATCAGGAAAGGTCCTGAGTTCAGGGAAATATTTCCGTTGATACCATAAGATGCCCGCAGATCCAGGCGATCGATCAATGGTACCTGGAAGAATTTTTCCTCTGCCAGTTTATAGGTGCCGCCGGCCGACCACAACGGTTTGTAGCGGTAACGCGGATCGGTGCCAAAGAAATTGGTTTGATCCAGCCGGATACTTCCACTGAGAATAAAGCGGTTATTATACTCATAGGAACCGTTGGCATACCAGGAAACGAAACGGTTATCCTGGAAAGCATAACTGCCTATGCTGGCAGAGGGCCTGCTGGTGCCCAGCATATCAGCATTATAGGAACCGGCATTATAATCAGCATAGTTAAAAGTAGAAAACGTACCTGCCTGATCGTTATATCCGAAGCGGGTTGGCAGGCTATTGTTATCCGCTGTGTTCCGGCTTATTTCATTACCGGCAATAGCGCTTACACGGTGTTTGGTGGCAATTACCCGGTTGAAGTTCAGCTGTGTGCGGAACATGTAACTCTGGTTGAAGTTGCGGGCTTCATTCACCACTGCACCATCGGGAATATAATGTTTGGAACCATTGGAGATGGAGGTATTATCATCGTACCAGAGCCGCACCCGGTAAGACATTTTATCGTACAGTGAGCGGGTTTGTGCATCGCCGCGGCTCCAGGTACCTCCTGCTTCTACGTTTAACCCGTCGAAGATTTTTACATTCACGCTGCCGCCCAACCGGATCTGTAACGCCTTTGTGTTGTAGGTTTCCAGTCCCAGGTCATCGAGCGGATTATAGTACAGTGGTTTCAACCCGGTTAAGGCTGCATACCGGTCTTCCTTCTTCTGGTTTTTAGAAGGCACATTCAGTGTTTCCCCTGTGGCCGGGTCTACCAGCAGGTTGTACGGCTGTACCAAAGATGTGTTGGTAAACGCCAGCATATCCTGCCAGCCACGTACCGGCGAAGCGGAGGTAGCGTAGTTCACATTGGAGAACAGGCGGATGTTCACACCTTTGCGTGGCTGCCAGTCGTTTTTCACATCAAAGATGAGGCGGTTGTCTGAATTCCGGACCGTGTTGTTCTGATTGGATATATATCTTACCGCGGCGTTGAGCATACTTTTTTCGCTGCCGCCGGATAAGGAAATATTGTGTTGCTGCGTGAACTGGTTCCTGAAATAATATTTCTCCATCTGCGCCAGTCCGTCGTTTTTCTTCAGCACATCCAGCTCGGCGTTCACATCTTTTTCGTTCATCCATCCCTGTGATTTGGCGATCATCAGGTAGTTGACACGGGAAGTGCTGCCATAGTTATTATAGGTAGTGAGGTAGCTGTTAGGGTCCTGGTTATAGAGTTCTATTTCCGCATCCACGTAATCGGCGGACGAGGCCCTGTTGAGGTTCGACAGATCCGGTTTCAGCGTAATGCCGGTAGATCCTTTGTACTCCACCTGCAACGCGCCTTTTCTGCCGGAGCGGGTAGCAATTACGATCACGCCGTTGGAAGAACGGGCGCCGTAAATGGAAGCGGCTACCGCATCCTTTAACACGGTGATCGATTCTATATTATCGATATTGAGAGATTCCAGCCCTGCGCTGGAAGGGTACCCATCAATTACCAGCAGTGGTGCGCTGGCAGCAGTGCCCAGCAGGGTAGACACGCCACGGATTTCCAGGTTGCCTTCTTTGGTGAGTACCACGCCGGTGGCTTGTCCTTCGAGGGCCGATTTTACGTCCGGCTTCAGTTTGGCACGGAGGCGATAGGGATCGATCACGGAAAACGAGCCAGTGGCCCTTTCGCGGGAAATGGTCTGGTAGCCGGTGTTCACCACATCGATGCCGGTGAGTTTATTATTGGATGGCTTCAGCTGTATGCTGATGACGCCACTTTTACCCACTACGAGTTCCTGTTTTTCATAGCCAACATAAGAGAACGACAGCACGGCATTTTCATCTCTCACCACAACGGTATATTCTCCGTTGTTATTGGTTTGTGTGCCTTTGGCTGTGCCTTTCACCACTACAGAAACGCCGGGCAGCGGAACACCGTTTTCATCGGTAATGCGGCCAGTGATCACTATCTGCGCCGGAGCAGCAGGCAGTTCCGGTGTGCGCGGCAGGATGCGGGTAACCGTAATGGTTTTGTCTTCGATGGCATACTCCAGGTTCTGCCCCATCAGCGAGGCATGCAGTAATTCCTGGATAGTAGCGTTTTTCATGTCCAGCGTAACGGGGCGGGAACTTTGCAGTGCATCGTAGTTATAAAAAACGATGTACCCCGTTTGCCGGTTGATAGTGTTAAAGACCGTTGATAACGGTGTGTTTCTGACAGACAGTGTTACGCGTTGTGCAGTGCTTTTTGCGCTGACCTGCAGCATGCCTGCCATTAGTAATAAAGCAGATAACCTCATGATCCTCCAAATTTTGGTTGGCAGATTATTTTTTTTCATTGTACCGGCAAATACCGGTGTGTAAGATCTGCATTGGTGGTGATGCTTTCCGGAAGTGTTGATGTGGTGATGATCAGGCCTGCGGACAAGGGAATACGATCCCTCTTCTCTGTTTTGGAACAAAGCAGTTAAAATCATACATTTGATTTCGGTGATAAAAATGAGTTTACGCGAATAATTTATTGCCTGTAACCAGTGATGTTTGCCCATCACTGGTTTTTTAATGGCGCTGGTTTTAGTTGATCATGATTACTTCTAATACAATAGCTGGTCAGATTTAAGTGTTAAAAAATATGGCTTGTTTACGATCGTAATACGGTTATTTTTCTTCCTTCTATTTTAAACAGTACTCCATTCTTTTCCAGGATTTTCAGGATACCCGACAGCGGGAGGCTGCGCTGCATACCGCCGCCAAAGCGCATTTGGGGCGGCGTGCCCTCATACACTACTTCTATATCATACCAGCGTTCCAGCTGCCGCATCACGGTGGTAATGTCGGCGCGGTCGAAGATAAAAAAGCCGTTCTTCCAGGCTACGGCTTCCTGCACATCGGCGCCTGTTACCGTGATGTTGTTATTGTTGCTGATGCGTGCCTGTTGTCCGGGCAGCAGTTTCTTTATAGTACCGTTACGGCCTACGTTTACGGCGCCTTCCAGCAGAGTTACCGCCAGGGCGCTTTCATTGGTGTAAGCCATGATATTAAAATGAGTGCCCAGCACCGTGATGTCGGCGCCGTTGGCCTTTACCAGGAAAGGTTTTCCGGATAGTGGCGCTACTTCAAAATACCCTTCGCCGGTGAGTTCCACTGTTCTGTTGCTACCTGTAAAGGCAGTGGGGAAATGCAGGGAGCTGGCCGCATTGAGCCATACCCGTGTGCCATCCGGCAGGGTAAGCTGGTATTGTCCGCCGCGGGGCGTGCTTAATGTATTGTAAGTAACCGGGGTGGTGGCGCCGGTGGCATGGTACAGCACCTGTCCGTTTTGCAGTTTGATGATGCTGGTACTGCCTTGTTTGCCGAGCGTATCATTTTTGGCTTCGTCGAGTACAATGCGGGAGCCATCTGCCAGGGTAAGCATGGCTTTATTGCCGCCGGGGGCGATATCGTTCTTATAACGCTGTGCGAGTGCAGGAGTGGGTTTTACAGATGCTACCGGCCGGAACAGGAAATATAAACCGGTGGCGAACAGCAGGCCGGCCACAACGGCGGCAGCCCACCAGAAGCGGTACACCGTTTTCATGGGTTGTGCGGTTTCCACAAAAGGAGTGGTAAGATCGGCGCCGGTAATACTTTGCAGTAAAGCGGTGCGGGCGGCTGTATCCGGCGTTGCTGTATCAGCAGGGGCCTGCCACATCAGATCCGTGAGCGCGGCCATGAGTATTTCCATATTGCCGTCATCTTCCAGCAATGTGTACAACTCTTCCTGCTCTGCGGCGGTTTCGTTCCCGGAAAGCCGCTGCTGCAATAAATATATAACCCTTTGCTCCTGCATGCGTAAAAAGAAAACCGGGATTTAAACGGCTCCCCGGTATTAAGAATAGGCTGACGACATAAAGGACCTATCTGTTTAAAAATATTTTTTTACTTACAGATAAAGATCAGGTAAACAAGCGGGATGGCATGCCCGTTGCGGCGCAGGTGTTCCCTTATGGCTTTCAGGGAAAATACCAGTGCATTTTTTACGGAGCTGGGCGACAAATCCAGCTCAGTGGCTATTTCCGGGATCTTCATGCCCCGGTTTCGGCTCATCTGGTAAATACGCCGGCGTTGCGGCGACAGTAACATCACGGCTTCCTCAATAATAGTATGCAATTCTTTTAAGGTAAGCCGCCTGGTAGCGGTGTCGGTTTCGTCGGCTGTTGCCGCTACTGTTCCGCGCAACCGGTATTCAGTAGCTTCTTTCTTCAGGTAAGTGTAGCATTCGTTGGCGGCTACTTTATAAAGCCACGCTTTCGGATGATCGATGTCCGCAAGCTTGTCGCGGCTAAGCCATACCCGCAGGAAAGTAGCCTGGATCACTTCTTTGGCGTTTTCGGGCGACTTCACCATTTTCCGGATAAATGGCTCCAGCGTTGTCAGGGAAGTATTGAAGAGGATACCAAACGCCGCTTCATCGCCCTCAGAAATGCGCTGAAACAGTGATTTGTCAATATAGATATTATCGTGCATTATCGTTGCAGAATACGCTGATGGTTGATAAGGTTGGTGGTATCGCCACTAAAGTAATGAAAATTGGGCGGATACACATGCCCCCTACCTATCTACCTGTCCGGATGGATCAGGTTTCATCCAGGAAACCGGCCGTCGGCTGCTCCGTTATTAACTTATCTGGCGGGAGTATCGTTCCAGCTTTTCCTTTTCTGTTTTGGTTAAGCTGTTGATCCCTTTGTGATGAATTTTGTCGAGAATAGCATCCAGTTCTTTCTGGCGGTTGGCTTTTTCCACATTATATACATCATCGATATCCGCCAGCACATGGTGTTGATTATAATAGTAGTTATCAACCAGGATAATATGAGGTTTGTGGATAATTACATACATGAAGAATACACAGGGTACCGTAAGCGCAATGATAACAGCGATGTGCTGCATGATCACCGCCGGTTCTATCATCAGTCCGATGAGCATACCCGCCATAGCGCCTCCCAGGTGGGCGTCGTGGCCTATATTATCGCGGCGCGACTTAATGCCGTAAATAGAATACAATATATACACGATGCCATACCCCCATCCCGGCACGGGAAACAGTCCGAAGAAGCTCACCATCATACCCGGATACAGGACGATGGAAGCGAAAATGATTCCACAGATCGCCCCGGATGCGCCTACTGCGCTATAGTCGCTTTCACGCCGATGAATGTACAGGGAAAGCAGGTTCCCCCCGATAAGACTTCCCAGGTAAATACAAACGTAAGCTGCAGGCCCCATATCCGCTTCCAGCATCCCGCTGAAAAGCAGGAGGGAGATCATGTTAAAGATCAGGTGTTTCCAGCTGACGTGCAGGAATCCGCTGGTGATTAAACGCCGGTATTCCCTGTATAGCCGGATCCTCTCCACTTCAAATTCATACTTATTGAAAAAGGCGCGGCTTTTAAATCCTTTCCAGGAAATAACCACATTAGTAAGAATAATTGCCAGGGTGATGATACCGGTATAACTCATTTTATTTACGGGTCGTTTACAAACACCTCTGCAATATGTGAAATACTTTAAATATATCAAAATCCGGGTGATAGTTCTTTTCCGGTGATATAACCGTTCCCGTTAGATGCTTACGTCCAAAATATCCTACAGTAGCGGGTAACAGCGATCTGCATTTCTCCCGCAGGGAAATAAATTTCTGATTTTCTTCAAAAAAATTTGGTTGTTTGAAAATAATGTTGCTACATTTGCACTCCCCAAAGGGGGATATAGATCGGCTGAAAGGCCCGTCTGTATTAAGGATCGGTAGTTCAGTTGGTTAGAATGCCGCCCTGTCACGGCGGAGGTCGCGGGTTCGAGTCCCGTCCGGTCCGCAAGAAAGGACAAATTATCGAAAGATAGTTTGTCCTTTTTTCTTTGGTGGATGTTTGCCTTCAAATAAAGATCCCATGTTTGACGGGGCGGGGCCCCCCGCAGCTGATTTGAATTATAGAATATTACTTAATTGTTTTCATCACCATATTGTTGGCCTGGAAAGTTTGCTAAACTGATCGGCTTGCGGCTAATGATCAGTTCAAATGGATCTGAGTTTTATCAAATTCACCTTCAACTATTACCTTAGCAGATAATGAACTCAGTTCGATTAAAGTTGGAGGAAAGCCGTAATCTTTTAGTGTTTTTTCAATTCGGCCTCCGATGGAGAAACGTAATTGATCTTAATGCCGCTTGCCTCAGAAATGAGCTGAGTCACTTCTTCAAAATCATAAGCCTGCTCACCACTACCCGTAATTTTTTTGCTTATTCAAAATGTTTGCTCAGAGCGCATGGGGGATATTATAGATAGTATGCCATTGAAACCATGTTCGATTTCAGGTTGTTTATCATTTACTATCCGGAGGGGACTTCGTCAATAGGTGTTCATTGCTCCAATCAGCAATCCTCTCAAACACGGATATAAGACTTTTGCTTTTATCAGTAAGAGAATACTCAACGCGGGGTGGGTTTTCCTGGTACTGTTTGCGTATGACCAATCCGTCTCTTTCCAATTCCTTCAATTGTTCAGTAAGTATTTTTCTTGAAATGGTCGGAATACGAATTGCGATTTCACCAAACCGTCTCGTACCAGAAAGAAGATTATACAAAATTACCGGTTTCCATTTTCCACCGATTATCTCCATTGCCGTCGTTATTGGGCAATTATTAAAGTCATTACAACTGCGTTCTTTAGTTACCATATCGTTACCACTATTTTGCCTGTTACCTTCTTGTAACAGGTTAACATCTGAAACTATTATAGTTCCTTTAGGTAACAAATGTATTTTTTAAAAGTAAAAATTCAAAAAGATGATTTTAATAACAGGAGCAACAGGACATTTCGGAAAATTAACCATTGATTTTTTGTTGAAGAAAGGAATTGAAACCAGTCAGATAGCCGTACTAGTGCGTAATACAGAAAAAGCGACAGATCTAAATGAGAAAGGCATAAACATCCGTGTGGGAGATTATAATGATTACTCATCTTTGGTGAGAGCCTTCAGAGGTATCGATAAGTTACTATTTGTTTCTGGAACTGACATACCCAATCGCACTTCCCAACATGAACAGGTTCTAAAAGCAGCGATGGATGCAGGTGTTAAACATATCATTTACACTAGCGGCGAGTTTAGGATAGAAGGTCAGGATTCTCCACTATGGAACTTCGTTGAAGCGCACATTAAAACTGAAAAGTGGTTAAAAGAAAGCGGGTTAACCTATACCATTCTGAAAAACGGTTTGTATATGGAGTATATACCTTACTTTATTGGTAATGTGCTGGAAACTGGAATAATTTATCTGCCCGCAGGTAACGGGAAAATAAGTGTGGCGTTACGTTCAGAAATGGCGGAGGCAACCGCAACCATTCTTGCTATGGAAGGACATGAAAATAAGTCCTATCATTTTGTGAATACGGAAGCCTACGGATATGAAGATATTGCAAGATATATTTCTGAGTTCACAGGAAAGACCATTAATTATATCTCCCCGACGGAAGAAGAATTCAGGAAAACATTGCAGCAACAAGGCGTAAGCATTCCTGAAGAATACATTAGTATTATTTTGGCACAAGCGCAGGGCGATGCAGAGATGGTAAGTGATGATATGGAAAAACTTATCGGCAGAAAACTAACTCCGATAACAACGTTTTTGCAGGAAGCATATCAGCATGGCTAAACTACAACACCTCCCAAATCCACCGAATCCTGCATAATTTGTTCGAGGTTACGATACCTGGGGCCGCAAGCTTTAAAGCCTTCAAGTCGAAAGATTTGGAGACTTTTTTTTCTGAAGAATTTGAGAAACCCTCATCCGATCTTACGCTCTATATTCATGCTCCTATAATTCTGGTACGTCGCTTCTGAAGTCTCGCCAATCTTAGGATCATTCTTAATAACAATCTCCCAAAAGCTGCGATTAGCATTACCCCATTGGTTCATGGCATCAATAATCGGCATCAACGACTTCTTCACTCCGGCTTTGAAAAACAAGCTTTCAGCTTTTCCCAATTCCTATTTTCATCTACTGTGCAACTGGCCAGCTATCAGTACGGAAAGGACCAACAGGTAAACCTTCAGAAGAAAAAACATTACCGATAGCAGCATTGGAGAAAGCGTATCTCACCGATGCTGGCTTCTCTACTTTTTTACTCCAAACGATCAGTGCATCTTTCTCCACCTTTGCGGATGCTTCATAGAAAATATGGTCCACTCCTGCTATATACAGGGCAACCGGTGCTTTGCCATTGATCCGGAGAGAAGTGGGAACGTTGGTGAAACGAAGTACTGCTTTGTTTTTGCTGATGCTCATTTCTTTGAATACAGGGCTTTTCCAGGTAAACCCTGTTTTGCCATAGTTCTCCCCCAGGGCCCAGGCGGCCAGCCTGTTACCAACTGATCTCTTATCCTGTGGGTGAATATCTTTCACATTTTCTGTAACGTCAGATACTACAACCATACCGGTTCCGGGAAGGACGCTGCTGCGTGCCTGTGCCTCCCGAAGGAATGCAGCCTGATACTCCTTTTCGTAGGTAAATGGTGCTATCTGAACATAGTAAAAGGGCAGTGGCTTATGCCACGCCTCACGCCATGCCTGTATCATGCCGGTGAACAATGGCATGTAAGTATCGGCGGTGTTCACATTGGCTTCTCCCTGGTACCAGATAACTCCCTTTATGTTAAAATTGATAAGAGGAGCTATCATCGCATTGTAAGCATAACCTGGTTTATGTGGCCACCATGCGGCCGGGGCCAGCTTGGCAGCGGCTGCAGAAAGTTGTTGCTGATCGGCTACAAGATGCTCCGGTGCCCATACTTCTGCTGGTGTTCCTCCCCAGCTGGCATTGATCAGGCCAACAGGTACTCCCAACGATTTCTGAAGGCGTACTCCGAAAAAGTATCCCACTGCACTGAAAGGCTTCAGGCTATTGCTGTCGCATACTTCCCAGCTTCCCGGACAATCGTCCTGTGGATATGGCGCGGTAGTTTTGGGTATGTTAAAGAACCTGATGTTATTGTTACTGCAAACAGGCAATTCGGCAGCTATCTGCCGGATACCGTTATAGTAACTGTATTCCATGTTGGATTGCCCTGAACATAGCCATACCTCGCCGATCAGGACATTTTTCAGTACAATCTCATTGGATCCTTTCAGTCTTATTTCATAAGGTCCTCCTGCTGCCGGAGTATGTACTTTTAAAGCCCACTTCGCATCTCCGCTGGTGGTAACAGTCGCCGTTTTGTTATCCCAGCCCGTAAATACCGTAATCTTTTCTGAAGGGCTTGCCCATCCCCAGATGGTTATGCTGTCGTTTTGCTGCAGCACCATATTGCTGCCAACGAGTGCCGGTAACCTGATGGCGGCATGAAGTACCGCAGGCAACAGCAACACAATACCGTAAAGAAGGAGTTTTTTCATAATCGCGCTTAATACTTTGGGGGGTAAATATAACACCCATACCTGATAATTGAAAATTGCTCTGCAGAAGTTGTTTCAATTTCATTCAGAAAATTAAAAGCCTTCTCAAATTCCCAGGAAGCACCTCGTCCTGCTCCGAGTATTGAACGATACTTCTTAACAAAATTGGAGGATCGTTTTTAAAAAACGATCCTCCAATAAATCAGAGGGGCCAATAAAAATCCCACGCGTAAAAACTATTCCCGTATCAGCTTCCACAGTGATTCAACAGGCACCGTATTCTTCAGCACCATTTGTACACCTGCATTTATATCACTATGCAAAAACATACGTGTGTTGGCTACCGTGCCAACCACATTACCGTAAATATCCATTACAGGTCCGCCGCTGGAACCGGTGGCATAGTCAGCTGATACAGATATCATCTCGCGGAAGAATTTTTGGTCGCCCTCACCAACTTCTTCCAAATACCTATTATTCACATTCCCCTGGGAAAAGAAATAATGTATTCCTTTGGGATGACCAAGTATATAGATCTTGTCGCCAACTTCAACTGAATCAGCCAGCGAAAGAGCGGGTAAGACGTCACCATGGGTATCCAATTGAAGGACGGCAAGATCATTCTTTTTAGACGATGCAAGGACGGCCTTTACTGCATAGGTACGTCCATCAGCCATACGCGCTACAAACCCCTTTGGTTTATTGCCGTCTTTCATAAAGGCATAGGAAGCCGCAACATGGTAATTGGTAACCATGATTCCTTTGCGATCAATGATATATCCCGTTGATTCGCTCAGATGCACGTTTTCACACCTGGGACACAGATAGGCCACCCCGGTAATAACGGTTGCGTTTTTTGCCTTTTCATACAGGGTATGGGCTGACAGCTCTTTTGAAACCGGCTTCACCAGGTCCACCGTTACCCCACTCCGTTCTGCAATAAGTGCCTTTTGTACGTCTTCTGCACTAATACTCCTTTCTTTTGCAGATAAGGAATCGAAAGATTTCAGGAAGCCGGCAGCTATCTTTGCATCGTCCGTAAACGTCTGTCCGACCGCTATACCAGCTATAAATAAAATATTCACTACCAATAAAACGGTCCATTTGATTGCATATCCTTTCGAAAAAAAACTCATTTGACTTCTTTTTAAAGTTCCGGGTACCTCAATGCTTCCCCTTATTTACTGATGCTCTCTAACTGGGACTTATAATGCTTTGCCTGCCTTTCAGCATTCCTGCTTCCCATCTGAAAATACTCCCTGATAGCAGTTTTCTGGGCATCTGTAGCCTTAGATACTTTACCCGCCAGGATACCATCCAGTATACCTTTAAAGACATCATTATCCGGTAAATACACTATATACCGCTTATAGTAATCAATCATCCCATCCAGGTCCTTGTTAACAACATACAACGCAACCCTGCAGAGGTGGGCCTCCTGCTTCATCGGATCCAGCTTCAGCAATGCAATGGTATATGCTATATCCTCCACCTGCCGGGGCGTGTAAAACACATTATACCTGGCGCCATTTTCATTTGCGATCAGATACATATGCTTACGGACTTTGTCAAATATCATCCTGTTGGTAACTTCTGTACCCAATGCCTTGTCAATGCTGCTTTTATCTAACATCAGCTTTCTGAAGAAAGGGCTGCCAAATTCCACCGCTCCCAGCGTCAATTCTAAATAGTCAACACTGAATCGCTCATAATCCATCGCATTGTCAAAAATCTCACTCAGCACAACAGACGGATCCTTTGCATTTTCGTATAGCGCCTTTGCATAAGGCAATCCTGTACGAAAATTCTTATCCTTCTCGTAAGCTGCCTTCAACTTTGCCAT
The DNA here is from genome assembly GCF_900168065.1 of Chitinophaga ginsengisegetis. GTDB lineage: Bacteria > Bacteroidota > Bacteroidia > Chitinophagales > Chitinophagaceae > Chitinophaga > Chitinophaga ginsengisegetis. Next base: position 2,406,240 of record NZ_FUZZ01000001.1, read on the forward strand.
TGAATTATCAGGGTTTAAAGCCACCTTCACCTTTTCAATAAACTCCTCTGCACCCGCTTTTCCTACTACCCTGTTAATTTCCTCCCCTTTTGCATCGAGGATCAGAAATGTCGGGAACATTTTGACATCATATTTCTTAGCGATATCAATGCCCTCTCCTTTTTCCATATCGAATTTGACAGGAATAAACTTAGGATTGAAGAAGTCTCCTGATACTTTTTTAGGAAATTCTTGTTTGGCCATTTCAATACAAGGTCCACACCAGCTGGTATAGCAATCAACAAAGATCAGTTTTGGCGTTGCCGGATCAGCAGCTTTCGACATGGCCTGTTGAAGCGTCAGCTCCTGGAATATTATTCCCTGTGCAATAGTATGCTGTTTACCCAAAACGCCTATTGTTAACAGAATGGAAATGAAAAAAAATTTCATATGCTGTTAAGTATTAAATTTTTGACTCGATTAACTCTTTTAATTTCGGATCAGAGGGCCTGATGGCATCATAACTCACCATTTTACCGTTTTTGTCAAACAGGATGAACCGTGGCACTTCTGTTATTTCGTAATCCTGGATCAAACTTCCCTGGTTGTTAGAGTATAAATGGATGCCCGATAAGTTCTTTGTCTCTACCATATTCGTCCATTTATCCTTCTCGGTGTCTATTGAAATACTGAGGAAAACAACCTCTTTCCCCTCGAATGATTTCTCGAGTGCTTCCAGCGCCGGCTGTTCTGCAAGACAAGGTTTACACCAGGTAGCCCAAACATCAACCAATACTACCTTGCCCCGGAAATCTTTGAGATGATGTACTTTACCATTTCTATCAGGATATGCAAAATCAATTGACTCGCCGCCGGGTTCCTTCAAAATGGCTCTTTTCTCAAAAACTTTCATCCTGCTCTTCTGCTGATCTGTGACCATATATTGTTTGTTCTTACTTACAAAAGCAGCCATTTTCTGATATTCCCTGCGAGCTAATACTGTAAGCACATAGTCAGCTCTCATCTTTGGGTTAGTGATCTCAGGAACAATGACGTTCTCCAGGTATCCATTCTCTAAATTATAAACGAAGTGTTTTACAAATGCTGAATTCTGAATATAACTATAACCAAAAGGGAGTGTCCATATCTGCTGATCTGAATAATTCTCGGTCTTAAACATGTTGGAAATAAAAGCCGGGTATTGATCATGCCGGGCATATCCCAACCCTTGTAAAAACGGACCTAAGGCATCGTATCTGAAACTGTATGGCAGCATCATTTTTAGATAGTGGTCAAATTTTGTGTTGCCTGTTTTGATATTGTTCACAAATGCTTCTGCCGGTTTTACCAGGGAATCAAGTGTAGGGGCATAATCGTCCGCTGCCCGTTTCCAGCCATCTTTGGCATAGTTAAAATTTCTAAGTGGCGCTACTATTTTATTCCAATCAGCAAACACCTTATTCTCCGCATTTACTTTGCCGGAGTAGGTGATCTTCCCTAAGCCTGCATCGATCGTCAGTGAATCGCCTTTCCGCATATATACCGGATATACTTCATCAGCGAATCCGATATAGCGGATCACATTCAGATCACTGTCTGCCAGCTGCGCCTGAAAGGAATGGTCTTGCCTGGCTACCGGGATCATAGACACAGGTACCATACCACCATCAGCTGCCTTGAAAAGGTACATCTGGCTGGTACCCATTGTAATGGTATTTTCTTTCACAAACTTACCTTTGATCACGGCATGCTGCGCCCAGGCCGCCGCTGAAATACCCAGCAGCAGGATAGATAAAACTGTCTTTTTCATATTTGATTTTAATTATTATTTATAGTATGTTTTTGCCGGGATCTGCTTCCTTACCGGCTACTTAAGAGGCACCCCCATATCAGTAAGTATCTGTTTGATATAACTGTATTTAATCATGATATTATCCTGGTTTCCATAAAGCTGTTTAAACTGCGCCTCTGAATTGCCCAGCGCGGCCTCCAGGTACATACACACATCCATCCATGTTGAAATCGGCGTGTAATACGTATTTCTTGGATCGGTACCCAGGAATCCAATGGCCTGTGGTGTAGCCGCCACCCCTGGTGGCAGACCTGTTACCAGGCTGGCAAGCTGGAATTGATACACACCATATACATCGCGCGAGGTCACAAATTTTCTGGAGGCATTGTAAAATTTTTCCAGGGTAGCGCTGTATTTATCACTGAGTACTGCATTGGTAAGAAAAGCACGCAGGATAGCTCCTTTATAAGCAGCCCTGGTGGCTTCGTTCATACCAGGGATTTGTGGCACAGCGCCTATAACAATTGTATTGAATCCCTTAAAGGCATATTTACCAAATGCATTGCTGTTCAGTGTATCTACAAGCAGGATACTGGGTATATGCACTCCCTTCGGCAGTGCCGGTATGATCTCTGTCCTCAGAAAATCCAATGCAGCAGGCGCATCTGCTTTTGAACAATAAGTAAATGACTGCACTATTGGTGGCGCTCCGGATTGCAGGCCACCCAATGAGTAGCTCATCGACAAAACTTCATAATAAGTATAATCATGTCCAAACACATCCCGCCGCTGCTGGGAACCAATGGTATCATTGATGTATATAGGTATCCCGGTTTCCTTGTAGAAAAGGTAATTGGCATGAATCGTTGCATCATTTGGATCATCCGCCACCACAAGCCAGTTTTTATCATAGTCAGGAAAAACTGTTTCTTCCTCCTTTCTGCATGATGCCGCCAAAGTCAATAAAGAAAAGGCGATCAGAGATATTTTATTTTTCATGTGCACTGGATTATAGTGGTTGAATCTGACGAACAGGACGAATTGGATTAGTAAGAGCGCCACGATTGAACTCTATGGCATAGTTAGGAATCGGCACCTGCCAGCCAGCCCCGTCCTCCGCAACGGATTTAAGTACATAATTACCCACCAGCGTATGCGTGTTAGATGGCGCATCATAACTGTAGACAGGATGTTTGATAACAAAGGAAGATGGTAATGGATATTTTGAATTCACCGCATAACGTCTGAGATCAAACCAGCGATGTCCCTCAAAACACAGTTCACGACGCCGTTCAGCACGGATAAAATTAACAAGCGCCTCATTGGATGAAGGGAGCTGGTCTGTACCGGCATTCCTGAAGCGTTTCATGCGCAGAAGCTGTAATTCAGCCCGTGCCTCGCCGTCCGCCCCCGTCATAGCCAATGCTTCTGCGCGATTCAATATTACTTCTGCGTAGCGGAAAGAAAAAATGCAGGATACCTGGTCAGGATCATTATACGTGCTCCAGGCGCGGTATTTGGCCGGTAACCAGGACTTACTTTTAGCAGCCCTGCTGAAGAAAGCAACACGTCTCAGATCCGCCGTATCATAAATACTCACTAAATCATTAGAAGCTTTGAAGGCAGAAACCCGGTTATCATTGCCGCTCCACTGAGAAAGTGAATCGTTCATAAAAACGGCAGGAATAACATATGAGCCCATGGTGAAAATAGACTCACCAGCGCCCCGGTAGGTGAAGCTGTTGCCCGCTACATACTGATTGAGGTCAGTAAGGTTGTAGCCCATTGTTTCAAAATCCTTCACAGTTGCAACAACTTTATCATATTGCTCTGTATACAGGTATACCCGGCTTTGCAAAGCCTTAACAGCTGCAATGCCCACCCTTATCCTGTTGTCTGGATTATACCCTTCCAGGTAGGTGGCCGCTTCATTAAGATCTGCTATGATCTGATTGTAGACCTTCTCATTATTATCACGGGTAAAATATTGGTCGTCTATCTTTTCAGAAACTTTTACAGGTACACCCTGGTCTGTTGTAGCAGTACTTTTCCGGTAGGGAGCTCCATAAATATTTTGCAGCATAAAATAATAATATCCCCTGAGAAAATAAGCTTCGCCGCGTAAATGCTTTAACTGCAGATTTTGGGCTGAACCGTCGGCCATTTTAGCCGCCTGGAAAAGAATTGCATTCAAAGCTCCAATACGTTTGTACAATCTACGCCAGGCAGTTTCTTCCCACGTGGCGTTCAGAATATCAACCGCAGGCACCTGGCCCCAGTTATGAAAACCGGACAGTTTGTAAAGTGGGGTGGCCTGACTTGTTTCCACGACGTCCGCCACAAATGCTTCACTGTCGTCATCCATTACATGCAGCCATGGAGCAAAGACACTTAATTCTGATGATATATCCGACAGGGTGGACTGGCTGTAGATAGATAGTTGTATATTATTTATAAAAGCTTCGCCGATCATCAGACTCTCGAGATCTGCCGTGGTGGAGGCATACTTTTGATCTGTAGTATATTCCTCCAGGAATTTGCGGCATGACGACAACAACAGTAAGCACGTAAGCAGAACAAATACATTTTTCATGGTGCTTATATTTTAAAATGAAACGTTAATACTACCGGTATAGGTAGGTCTTATCGAAAGGTTGATATTGGGAGAGCCGCCTGACTGTTCCGGGTCCTGACCTTTTAACAGCCTGTTGGTGATGGTGAACAGGTTTGTTCCGGTAATGCTGACATAGGCTGAAGCAAATCCTAACTTCCGCATCATTTTTTCATTGAAGTTGTACCTGAACGAGGCAGACTGAAGTTTCACATAATCAGCGCTTACCAGCCTTACATCCGAGTTGTCATACATGTCGTATACGCTGCCTGCAAAAGAATAAGCACTTGCCGGATAAATATTCCACCAGGGAATGTTAAGAGCGTTAGTGGCCTGTAAACCGGGAATATTGGTATAGTTCTCGTCACCCGGCCGGCGCCATCTGTCTACAAATTCTTTCCGCAGGTTTTGCTGTGGATAAGTAATAGCAGAAGCATATCCGGACGCTATTTTCAGCATCCTGATCTTGTTGCCAAGAGAATAGGTAATATTGCAGGACAGACCAAAATTACGCCAGCCGAAATAGTTGGAGATACCACCTTGTATAAAAGGCTCTCTGCGACCGGACTCACTCATCACGGACAGATATACATCCTCCCTTTTCATCTGGGAGTATTTCTTGTTGTATTCATCTGCCAGTCCTGGTTCTGCACCATAAAAAATGGGAGAACCATCAACAGGGCTCAGACCTTTAAATTTATAGGAGTAAAAAGTATTGATCGGCTTCCCGGACAATTGTACAGAACCATTCAGGAAATCATCATAGGTAATGTTGTCTACCAGCACATTGTTCCTGTTATTGATGGCCCTGTTCAAAACTTTGTTCAATACCTGTCCCAATTGCGGATCTATACGCCATACAAATCCGCGGCGGGAACTACTTAAAGAGGCGTTATCAATAGCCTTTATCGACAATGCTACCTCTATACCTTTATTTTCAAGGGTCCCGCTATTGATAACATACTTTTCTACCCCATTGATCTCAGATACTGTTTTGTCAAGAAATGCATCTTTGGTTCTCTTATAGAAATAGGCAAGCGATCCGCTGAGTTTTCCTTTTAAGATCGAAAATTCCAGGCCGGCATTAAACGATGACGTCTTTTCCCATTTAAGATCCGGGTTAGGGTAGTTTATAATATTGGAAGATGTTTCATTATAGTAGGGATTTGTATTCAGGTTCTGGCGGATCACCATGTTGGCAGACTGGCCAGGCAACATATTCCCCTGCCAGCCCCAGGATCCTTTGAGCGCAAGGTCATTGATCCAGGCGACATCACTAAGTACATCGTTCTTCATGTTCCACCGGCCTGAAACCGCCCAGATAGGCAGAAAGCGATTGTTGGTCCTGGATCCAAAAAGGTTGGATTGTTCCCCCCTGATATGGACATTCAGCAGATAGCGGTTATCATACGAATAACCCGCTGTACCAAACCAGGCAAAATCATTGGTGAGCTGGCGGTTAAAATAGCCCAAGGCAGGTTTTGTCGACATCCATTGCTGATAATATCCTGTGTAGGTGGTAGGTACAATATCAAAGTACCCACCCATCTCTCTGAAATAACCTCTCCTGGTAATATTGAACCCATCGTATCCATTAGATTTTACTTCCACACCACCAGTAGCTGTTAAAGAGTGTCTGCCGGATTTATCCAATGTTGTTATGTAATTTACCTGCAAACGGCCGGTATAACTTTTATTCCGCGTTTCATACTTCTGCAGTTCACCTCCGACCGGGGCCAGGTCCCACCTGGTTGTCTGATCAGCGCGCAGCTTAAATATATAATAGGAATCTTTGGTATAGTACAATTCCCTGTTGTTGTTGCTGATGCCAAAGGCGAAAGTGCCTTCCACATCTAATCCCTTTGTTATCCGCCATTTTAACAGGGCCTTGATGTTGGCAGAAATGAGGTCAGTATGATCATTACTGTTATCACGCTCGTTCAGGATATTGTAATTATAATTGAGCAACCCATTGGTTTGCGGGTAATAAAAGAGACTTCCATCCGGGTTATAAGCCGGGATCGTACGGCTGGTATTATAGGCATAGTTCATGATACCCAGATCCGATGGCGTATAATTCCTCACCTGGTAGCTACCGTTGAATGCGATCTGGGCCATGAACTTCTTATAGTCAGCGGTGACATTCAGCATGGAGGAGTAACGTTTGTTATTTTCTCCATTGATCACGCCATTTTCGTTGAGATAACCGATCGAGGAATAATACTTGATATCATTTGATCCACCTGAGAGGTTTAGCGTATGATTTTGGGTAAAAGCGTCTCGTGTAATGAGTCCCAGCCAGTCTGTGTTCACATTCGCATAATAATCACTTAAGCGTTTGAACTCATCATAGGGAATCTTCCCTTCGTAGTAATCCTGCAAGGCCCTTTCATATCCTGACCATTGTGTTATATTGTTATAATGCATGCCACGTTCCACCATTTCTTTGGATACGTCCATGCGCTCCCTGGAAGTCATCATATACATGCCTCTATCAGCATATCTCGGGCGTCGTGTATACCCGGATGACAAGGAGTAAGATATCATAGGCTTTCCGGGCTTCCCTTTTTTGGTAGTGATCACTATCACACCATTGCCGGCTTTTGCCCCGTATAGCGCAGTTGCAGAAGCATCCTTCAGCACATCGATCTGCTCAATATCGTCAGGATTCAAGCCTGCAATTGCATTACCCAGCAGGTTCACAAAATCGAGGTCATTGATCTGCTGCGGATCTACATTCACAGGATCTGTCAGTACAATACCATCGAGCACCCAGAGAGGTTCACGGTTGCCAAGAATGGTGGATGTTCCTCGTATTCTTAGTTTGGGAGCTGCGCCTACCTGGCCGGAGTTCTGCATGAATATCATTCCAGGTACCCTACCCTCCAGCAATTTGTCAATAGTATTCACTCCAGGGGTTCTGATATCGTCCATCCTGATAGTAGTGACAGCACTGGTAAGATGACGTCTGTCTATTTTCAGATAACCTGTATTAACCACTACGTTTACCTCGTTAAGGTCTGCGGTAGTCAGTGCAAGGGTTACTATCCGGGCTCTCTGGGCGCCTATCTCCAAATCTGCATATCCGAGCAGATGTATCTGAAGGATATCATTGGCATACTTGCCCGGAATAATAAATTCACCGTTTTTATTCGTTCTGGTACCGAAGTTGGTATTTTTGACTTTTATGGTAGCTGCCTCCAGTGGTACTCCGGCGTCGTTGGTAACACGGCCGTTAACGTCAGATAATAAACCGGCATTCTGGTCTGCAACGGTTTGATTTTTCTCCGTAATGATGATCAAACCGTCTCTGACTTCATAGCTCAACGGTTGTTCTGACAAAAGTTTTTGCAACGCGCCGGTAAGCGGCTCTTTTACCAGCTTCAGTGTAACGGGCCTGGCCTTTTTCAGAATGCGGTCATTGTAAGAAAAATCATACTTCGTTTGTTTACTGATTTCTTCTGCCACCTTCACAAAGGGAGCATTCTTCACATTCAACGTAACTGTTTGCGCCCATACAGACGTGAACAGTTGTAAGAACAGAACAGGAAAAAGGATAGAAAAAAATTTGTGCGGAAAGGATAATGTGCTACCATCTTTGTTCTTTGCCGAATGCTTACGGTAAAGTACATACCTTCCTTTGCCTTTGCGAAAAAGGGAAGCGCCCATAAGTGAATAGTTGGTTTTTGGTTGATTATAAATATAAGATTCCCACCAGCTGGCATGTTATCAACATGCAACTCCAAATGACAGCCAATAAATGATTTTGGTAATTTACTAATGCACTACGCTAATATTCCTTTCCTTTACTTCGAATTTTATATCTCCTATTTTTTCAAGTGCGTGCAGCACAGTTGACAATTTTTTATCTCTCCTGATAGACGCATGAACTTTAATATCTTCCGGAACTCCGGTGTAATCCACCTTCAGGTCATACCATCGTGCTACCTGGCGCAACACCTCAGCCAATGGCGTAGCTTTAAACCGGAAGTCACCATCTTTCCATGCAGTGTACAATGATACATCAACAACTGCTACATCGAAATTTGCTTTATCCAGTATAGCCTGCTCCCCCGGATGCAATTGTACCGACGCTGCTCCTTCTCTGCCGTCTAATTTTACGCTGCCGCTTACAAGTGTGGTCACTGTATTGTTCTCATCTTTATAACAGTTGATATTAAAACCAGTGCCCAATACTGTTACATCCTGGTTAGATGTATGCACGATAAATGGCTGGGAGGCATTATGCGCTACTTCGAAATATGCCTCCCCATTCAGGATTACCCGCCGGTCTTTTCCATTAAATACCGTTGGATATGAAAGCGAAGACGCTGCATTCAGCCAAACCCGTGTGCCATCACTTAAGGTAACACGGTATTGTCCCCCCCTTGGCGTACTTAAGGTGACCCGTTGGATAGATTCTTTTACAGACAGGGTATCACCATCTTTGTAATGAATACTTTCCCTGTCTACCACAATTTCCTGCTTCTCACCATTCAATGGATATACCGTTCCATCTGATGCGATAAGGGTTGCACGATTTGTACCAGGTGGAATATCACGGCTGGCCAACTGCGAGGTGGCATATCGGTTATTTGCAAACTCTTTATAGAAATAAAATCCGGACGACAATACGAGTAGTAAGCCTGCGGCGGCGGCTACCCCCTTCCACCATGATATTTGCTTATATTTTGGCGCATGTGTTATACCTAGTTGTTCCCGGATACCATTCCACGCCTGATCTTTAACTATCCTGGCTCTTGTATCCGGTAATGATGACATGCTGTTCTCCCCTAAAAAATGGGATATGAGCAGGGCATCCTGTTCTGCCTGATTTTCTTTACGCTGGAAAAAATCATACAGGTGGGATAATTCCTCATCGGTAATTGTTTCTTCAATATATTTTTTGAAAAGTTCTTCTATATTAATGTTTTCCATCTTAGCAAACAGCCCTGTTAATGCATGATTACAGATAAATACACACGGGAAATAAAAAATAGCACCCCTGGAAAAAATTATTTTTCAAAAAAAACCGGAACCAGTACCGCGAACAAATAAATGTAGTTGGATCTTAATATATTTCTTAGCTGCTTATTAGCCTCTTGTATGTGATGATTGATAGCAGAGGCACTAATATTTAACCGGCTGCTTATTTCTTGATAGCTGAGGCCATCTATCTTATGCATGGTATATACCTCCCGCTGCCTTGGTGTAAGTTTATTTAACGCAGCATACAGTAACTCTTTGGCTTCAGATTGATTAAGGGATTCTTCTATGGGATTATGACTACCATCCGCATTAATTTGCTTGCGCATTAACTGATCATATACACTTCTTCTATATACGTTTTTTGAAAGATTGGCTGCCATTTTAAATACCAAAGCACCAAAACTAAGTTCCGGATTGATACTATGACGGACCTCCCAGATCTTAATAAACAGATCCTGGAGAATATCCTCTGCTAATTCTTCAGACCGCAGCAATTGAAGTAACTTCATAGTCAGGCGGGGGGCATAGATTTCATAAAGGGCTTTAAAAGCAAACTCATTCCCTTCCTGCAACCTGCGTAACAGCTCCTTCTCATCGGTGGTTTGTATGATATCCACTTCCCTTATTATTAATTTCTGCTGAAATTATAAAAAGAAAAAAAGAATAGCCAATATTTCTGAAAAATATATAAAATGATGTCATAACTATCAGGGAAATGCCCTACGATGTCCGGCATCCCATCGGCCTCACATGTAACAGGCGAAACACATGTCACTTTGACACTTAAGTATCCGTAATCATAAAAAGCGACTGGCTTTATCTGATTACGATCATGGACTCGCCAGCGGAAAGATTGTTGGATGGTACATGAATATGGGTATGACAGTCAGAGAAATGATTGTTGCTGCCCAGAGTATGACTATCAGCATGTAATCCGCATCTGTATCATTTCCACCCCTAATTTGCGACATTTGAGTACCCTGCCCCAAAGATAATCTCTGTAGTTTTATAGTATTCGATTAAGAGAAAGATTCCAGTTATGAAAATATGTCTGTTGCGACTAATCCTTCAGGGCACGCCCTTGTGTATTGACATGTTGTCAGCACCATCGTCATACACCCAAACAAAGGTTAGCGCTAATCGTTTTACCAATTTTTCTCCGCACAAAGTCAATTTCTCTTTTCCATTCCAAATTGCAGCCTCACTCTAAACCGATGGGATGCTGTGTTTCTGTAGCCATTATGCACTCAATTAATCTGTAAATATGAGTCAACCAAACCACCCGCTTTCGACTATTGCTGTTATCGGTACTTTATTACTTTTCATCACTGGCGATGATACTTTTACTCAATCCAGGGTTGGTAAATGGCACTTTAGACGAGGATAAAAAGCGGCAGGCAAAGGGTAACACTATCTTTTCAATTTTGCCTTCTCCGGGCTTAATTTACTTAAACCATTAACCTTTATGAAAACAAAATCACAGACACCTTTTAAACAAACGATTATGCTTCTTTTGGATTTCGGATTTTTTAAATCCATCGGAACATTTTCGAAGGTCAGGCAAAAATCACTTGCCATCCTCCATTTACTTCCCGTTGTTATTATGTTTCATGCCTATGAACTGAAGGCCCAATCCACAGCCAGCTATACCTGGAAGAATGTAGCTATTGGTGGTGGCGGATTTGTTTCCGCTATAATTCCGAGTAAAACTGAGCAAAACCTGGTTTATGCCAGGACAGATGTGGGAGGAGCCTACCGCTGGAATGCATCCACTTCAAGTTGGGTGCCGTTGTTAGATTGGGTGTCGGACGATGAAGTCGGGTATCTTGGTGTCGAGTCTTTAGCGATAGATCCCCAATCGCCCGGCAGGGTCTATATGCTGGTAGGTATCTCTTATTTCAACGGCGGGAAAACAGCCATACTCCGGTCTACCGATTACGGCAATACCTTTGCCGTTACAAACGTTACTACACAATTCAAGGCACATGGCAATGGTATGGGCCGGCAAACCGGAGAAAAGCTTGTAGTAGACCCTAACAACAGCAATATTCTATATTGTGGTACCCGTTGGAATGGATTATTCAGAAGTACCGACGCTGGTGCTACATGGAGCAGGCTGAACTCACTGGATGTAACCACAACCCCTAATGAAAACGGGATAAGCTTTGTGGTTTTAGACGGAAGCAGTGTTTCAGGAGGAGCTACCCAAAGGATCATTGTCGGAGTTTCACGCAGCGGGAGTACCAACCTGTACAGAAGTGATAATGGCGGACAATCTTTTTCTGCTATTTCCGGCGCTACCACCACTTATATGCCACACCGGGCTGTTTTAGCAAGTAACGGAAACCTGTATCTCACTTATGCCAATGGTGCGGGGCCAAGCGGGCATTGGTCGCTACCGGAACCTATGGATAACGGACAGATCTGGAAGTACAGCATTTCCACAGGCGCATGGACAAACATTACACCTTCCGGTTTCAACAAGGCATTCGGAGGCATCAGCGTTGATCCCAATAATCCCAACAGGATTGTGGCTAGTACCATCAACACCTATATGAACCAAAATGGCGCCTGGGGCGACAGGATGTTACTGAGTACAAACGGTGGTTCAAACTGGGTGGATGTGGTAGACAGGGGCTTTACCATGGACCCGGATGGTATCACCTGGGTTAGCGGTCATGCCATCCATTGGGCAGGCTCAATAGAATTCGACCCCTTCAATACTGAAAAGGTTTGGGTCACTTCAGGTAATGGTGTTTTTAGAAATGATAATATCAGCTCCAGCGGCACCTGGCGGTTTGCAGTAAGAGGGCTGGAAGAAACGGTACCGCTTGGCCTGGAGAGTATCCCCAATGGTCCTGTAATGTCTGTTATTGGCGACTATGATGGGTTCAGACACACCACCAATGTTAGCCAATATGCACCAATTCATAATCCGCAAATGGGGACCACAAGCGGATTGGCAGTAGCAGCTCAAAATACAAACAAAATCGTCCGGGTAGGAAACGCTATGTATTATTCCAACGATATGGGGTTAACCTGGACGCAAAATAGTATGAATGGCTCTCACGGACAGGTGGCATTATCAGCTAATGGTAATACTGTGCTGCACTCCCCGAAGGAATCTTCTGCTACATACCGGTCAACTAATAATGGATCCTCCTGGTCTGCGGTAAGTGGTTTGAGTTTTAATGAAGCACGGCCGGTTGGCGATCCGGTCAATTCCGATAAATTTTATGCCTATAATCCCGGAAATGGAGCGGTAATGGTGAGTACCAACGGTGGATCTTCTTTTTCCCAGGCTGGTTCAGTTGCGGGCGGTGGCTCCAAAGTCATTCGCCTGGCGCCTGGAAGGGAAGGTCATGTCTGGATAGCTTTGAACAATGGAGGACTGGCACGTTCAACTAATTCAGGGCAATCATTTTCCACCATAAGCGGTGTCAGTAATTGCGGAGCCGTTGGTTTTGGGGTGGCTGCACCCGGGGCAAATTATCCTGCGATTTACATTTGGGGTACCGTCAATAATGTCAGAGGCGTTTATCGCTCCACAGACCAGGGTGCTTCATGGGTTCGTGTAAATGATGATACGCATGAATACGGAGGTCCCGGTAACGGGCAATTCGTACAGGGAGATATGAACATCTTCGGAAGAGTATATATGAGTACAGCAGGCAGAGGTATCGTTTATGGAGATCCATCCGCCTGTACACCTACTGCCATTACCCCGTACTTACAGATTAATGGCGGAACCTGGCAGCAAACAGCCAGTGCCTCTTTAACTGCAGGCGGCACCATTCAGTTGGGTCCTCAGCCTACGCAGGGAGGATCATGGAGTTGGAGCGGGCCAAATAATTTTAGTGCTGCTACCCGTGAAGTATTCATTTCAAATATCCAGGCTAACCAGGCAGGGAACTATGTAGCCACCTATACCAATAGCGGAGGATGCCAGAGCACCCAAACCTTCAGCATTACCCTGACCGGCTCCATACTGAGGGAATCCTGGACCGGAATTAGCGGAACTGCTGTCAATAGCCTGACCTCTACTACCAATTATCCAAACAACCCTACAGGCAGAGATCAGATCACCAGCCTGGAAGGCCCCACAAACTCGTCGGATAACTATGGAACCAGGATCCGTGGATATATCCATCCTCCTGCAAGCGGCAGCTATACCTTCTGGGTAGCGGGAGATGACAACGCCGATTTATACCTGAGCTCCGGCGACAACGCAGCCAATAGCTCAAGGATAGCTTATGTGAATGGGTGGACGAATTCCAGAGAATGGAATAAATACAACACACAGCAATCCACTTCCATTAACCTGGTTGCCGGTCAGAAATACTACATTGAGGTCCTTCATAAAGAAAGTAGTGGTGGAGATAATATATCTGTAGCCTGGCAGGGTCCTGGTATCTCACAACAGGTAATCGCCGGAAACTACCTTTCCCCCTTCATTCCGGGAACAGGCGGTACTTTGGCAGCCAAATTATCATCGAACGTAAATATTAATGACGATGCTGTTAGCCTGTATCCGAATCCCTCCAGTACAGGAAGGTTTACGATTCTTCTTCCGGAAATTCCGGAAAATGCGTTCGTAAGAATTTATGATAACCAGGGCAGAATGCTCTATGAAAAGAAAACTCACGGGAATAAAAAGATAGAGATTGATTCACGGCTCAATCCAGGGTTCTACATTATCACGATAGAATCGAAAAGATTTAGTTCCACTAAGAAACTCGTCATTAATTGACAATTTTTTCGCCAATGACCGGGAATGCTCCAGCGAAGCATTCCCGGTTTCTTTCATAACTGGGGGCCATCCGGTCCGCAGAAACACGAATAAACCCGCGCTGGTCGCGGGTTTTATATTTTAAGTCGGGTATTAGCCGGGGTCCGGTTAAATTTCTCCCGTTTTTATGTTACCTCATTAAGGCTAAAATCCATTATACTTCGGTGGTAGTGAGTCCAAATTTTTGTTTGAACGTAAAATAAAAATGAGACAAGTTTTCAAATCCTAAGTCGAGATAAAAATCCGCAGGCTTTTCCCTTTTTTGTTTGATGCGATACATCGCTTCGTCCAGTCGTTTTTCTTTCAACCATTGCTTAGGTGTGGTGTTGAATACTTTTGCAAAGTCACGTTTAAAGCCTGAAATGCTTCTTCCTGTCAATTTTGCAAAGGCTTCCACCGAAACGTTGAACATATAATTTTGGCTCATAAATTCTTCCAAATCTATTTTATAAGGGTCGGAAAAATCAAATAAAATGTTTTTCAAATCAGGGTTGCTTTGAAGGATCAGCTCAATGGCTTCCCTGATTTTTAAGTTTGCCAGCTTGGGTGTAGCTTCCTTCGTTTTGTTGATATACGGACTGAGTGAAAGAAAATAAGCATTTAGAAACTCATCAGGTTCAAAAAACAGTTTTTGTTTGTTATTACTGCTTCCCACTGTTATTTTGAACTCCAATGCATACTGGCGAAGGGTTTCACTATCCAATGAAATCGAAAGGAATTGATATTTGCCTGACTTTCCGGGATACTTCACAGTACGGATGAGCTGGTTTCTCCTAACCAGGACAATTTTATTTTCGGAAATAATCGTATTGCCGCCCGCATAAAAAGCGTGGGTTTCTCCCGACAACTGGAATCCCAAAAAATGTTCCGGTATAAACTCTTCATCCCCTCTGTGTTTTTCAAATGCACAGGAATACACCAATTTATCAAATATGATTTCGCTACTTTCTCCCATTAAGCAAATGTCTAAAAAATTAAGCAAACATTTTTGCGCCTGCTTCAGCAATTTCTTTATCCTGCTGGGGGGTTCCTCCTGAAGAACCGACTGCGCCAATGATATTTCCGTTTCTATCTTTTATCACAATACCGCCGGCAATAGTCAAAAGTCCGTCGTTTGAATTAATCATTCCATAGCTGTGAAGTTCTGCGCCTGCAATTATAGCGCCCATAATATCACTGTCAACACCAAACATCACAGCTGTTTTTGCTTTTTTTACGGCGAAATCAATTACACCATAAACACTGTCCAATCGTGCAAAAGACGCCAAATGACCACCTGTATCTACCACCGCGATACTCACAGGAATATTCAATTCTTTGGCTTTCTCAATCGAAGCATTCAACACTTGTATTGCCTCGCTATAAGTTATACTCATCTTGTTTGAATTGTAATTTTTAGTAGAGTGCTTCAAGTTTCATTTAGCTTTTTGCGGTCCAGGCTTCCGTTTGCAATTGTTTCACATAATCTTCCGTTTCTTTTGGATGTACATTTCTGAAATAAGAGTTATCGTCCAATGCCACATTCACAATCGTTTCTGCCATGGATTGGGGGTCTAACTGGTCTTTCAGTGATGCTGCCGCGCCGTCAAACGCTGCTGGCGGTGTAAAGTTTTTCTCCGGATTGTACCAACGGAAAATGGAATCCACACCACGGTCGTTAAATCCTGTACCAAAGACGCCCGGGTTGCAGGTAGCGATTTTGATATTAAATTCTTTCAATTCAGTTCTCAAACCTTCTGCAATGGCTTCCATGGCGTGTTTGGAAGAACAATACGCCGCAACATAGGGAACCGTCCAAAGACCACCCATGGACGTAGTGAAAACGATTTTAGCAGCTTTTTTCTGATCTATCCATTTTCTTATAAATCCTTGTGCTAACTGCAATCCACCGAAAACATTCACATCAAACATATAGCGGATTAAATCCAAAGGCTGCTCCGCGATGGGTCCACCTTCCATGATACCGGCATTGCTGATAAGGATATCAATGTTGTATTTGTTTACGATGTATTCAATATCACGGGAATTGGTTACATCTAATTTATCCGCGATTAATTCGATACCCGCTTCTTTTGCTTCGCGGATCAAATCACTCATTTGAGGATAAACTTCTGCTGTTGCAATGACTTTGTGTCCTTTTTTCGCCAAATCAAATGCTGCGATTTTTCCAAAACCGCTTGCCGCACCTGTAATCAAAATTGTTTTGCTCATTTTATATTCATTTAGAAGTACAGAGCAAAGTTCTACCAATTACAATTGCTATTTATTGCTGAAAGGTTCAAATATTTGTTGCTAGAAAGACCAGCTGATTAATTTCGGATTTAAATTAGCCCGAATATATACCCTGAGATTTCATGCACGGAAAAACGGATCCGCCTCCATTCTGATTAACCACTACCTGTTCCTTCTCCGGCGACCAGGATACTCTGCCTGCTCAATTGGCGTCTTCTCTTCATCACTTTTATGAACCCTTCCGAATTGCCAGTTAAAGGCTACCGACAGGGAGCGGTTATAATACCGCGTAGTGGCCTCACTTTGAAAAGAAGGGGCGGTAGCCATACTTCGCTGTTTTACGTAATGCTGAAAAGGGTTGTTGAATGAAAGGGTAATACTTCCCTTCTTTTGCAAGATCTCCTTTTGAATGGCCAGGCGGTAGGTATAGTCAGCAGTGTTTTTGCCTTGCAGCGTGATAAAACCATTACTATAATCACCGGATAGTTCGAATATGTAACCACCGGGAGCGGTATAAGAAGTGTTGATATTAAAAGAGTGAAAGAAGCCGTTATTACCAACCTGTAAAGCCTGGCTTTTAAACCATACCTGGTAAAATTCCAGGCCACCGTTGATGGTCCAGTTGTCGTTCACTACAGTGTAGGCATTGACATTTGCGCCCAAACGCCTGTTGGAGGCAATATTCCGGGGAATGGTCCTTGATATACCGTTGCTGTCAACTGTTGCAAGAGACTCTATTGAATTTGAGTTAAAACTGAAGTAGACACTGCTGATCAGGGTAAAACCAGATGGCATATTGTAAGCGTGAGAAACTTCCAGCATACGCGTAATTTCCGGACGCAAACGGGGATTCCCCTGCATGAGGTTACGGGGATCACTTGCATCTACATAGGGATTAAGGTCCCAGATAAAAGGCCGGCGAATGCGTTCTGTATAATTGAATTTAAATTCCTGTTCCTCACTTACTTTCTTCGCAACCAGGATGTTGGGCACCAGGTTACTAAAACCAGTTTCAAAAGAAGGGGTTGTTCCTCTGAAGCGGGCACCAAGCCGGGTATATTCATAACGGGCGCCCAGCCGGAAGCGCCACCCGCTTTGGGTTTCAAATGCCGTGCTTAGGTAAGCCGCCATAATATCCTGGAAATAAGTCATCGAATCACTACGCTCCAGGTCCTGCTGCAGATCACTGCTACCGGGGTTATTACGGTTATTGAACACCGTATAGTTACTGGCAGCATTATTTTTACTCCAACGCATACCGGTTTCCAGGAAATTCTTGCCGCTTTTGCTGAGTGGATGGGTATAGTCCAACTGGAAGCTATAATCCCTGCTGCGTCCTTTATTAGGACTCAGCTCACGAAAGAAATGCCTGCCATCAGGACTGAACTGATCTGTGCTGTAGTCAGAGCGATCTGTGGAACGGCTCAGATTTCCCAATAACTGCAACTCCTGTTTTTTACGTTTAAAACGCTTCTGATAATTGAGTGCAAGATCATAGTAGTGATAACTTCCTTGCTGATCAGCGTTTTGATTATACTCGGTAATGCCTTTGGCATCCTTATAATAATTATATAAGCTGCTCTTCACGGGCCATTGTTCACGCCAGTAAGAAAGTGTAGCGCCTATCTTTTGTGATGAATCAGGACGGTACTCCGCTCCCAGTTCTATACTTGCCCCTTTGGTTTTCTGTGTCGCGTCGGAACGCTGAACAAGGTTGCCGGTATTTAGTCCGTTGTATAGTAACCCCCTGCTTAAGTCAGTTTTTCTCCGTTCCTTTTCAACATTGCCACCCGCCATGAGACTAACATCAAATTTATTCCGGGAGATGTTCAAACCGAGGTTCGCAGACTGTTCCAGGTTGCCGGCACCCAGGTTAAGGCTGCCGGATGTGTGCTGTACTTTTTTCCGCGTAACGATATTAATGACGCCGGCTGCACCCTCTGCTTCATACCTGGCAGAAGGCGCGGTGATCACCTCAATAGACTGTATGGAACTGGCCGGGATTACTTTCAGGGCTTCTTTAAGATTTTTAGCGAGAATCCCGGATGGAATGCCATTGAGCAAAACTTTGACATTGGCATCTCCCCGAAGTTTTACAACGCCATCTGAGCCAACAGTTACCATCGGCGCCTTGCGCAAAACATCCGCTGCCGACCCGCTCTTATTTCCGATATCGGCGGAAGCATTGTACACCAGCTTATCTCCCTTGTTCTGAAGCAAAGCTTTACGGCTCTGCACCACTATCTCATTTAATTGTTTGCTTTGCCTCATCAGGATAAATTTACCGAGGTCAAGGTCCGGCACATTTATCTCTACAATTCCTGAATATGATTCATAACCGGTATGTGAAATACTCAGGACATAAGTCCCGCGTACGGGCGCCGTCAAAATAAACCGGCCACCATTGCCGGTTACAGCAGTTTTAGCTACAGCACTATCTTTGTATCGCAGGATGATTGTGGCCAGGTCCAGGGGCTTGTTCTCTGCGGTGTCCATCACAATACCTTTGATTTGAAAGATGGCTTTTCCGCCGGAGAGTATAGATTGGGCTTTAACTGCCACTGAAGCGAGTGTCAGCAATAATAAAGCAAGAAATTTTCCAGCCATCGGAATTGTTAGTTTTAAATAATGAAGTTTTATCTTACCACAGGCAAAGGAAAAAGTTTAATTTTTCAGCGGGAAAAGAGAATGAGCAAAACCGCCATTCAAATGACGAACGACGTTCGTCATTTGAATTTTTCCTGTTTACGTGAAAGAATGACCTTTGGGTATCCCGGAAAAACACAGAAGATGGCATATACGATAAATTGGTTTAATAAGCGTTACCTGCAGGAAATCGGAATTTTTGCAGCCATGTTCATTTTGACTATGGTGAATCAGTGGTTCCGGTTGGATTCATTCAATGCCATTATAAAGGGGTTGGTTTTCTTTGTAATTCTATATGCACAGGCAAAGTTCCACTGGCATTTCATCCTGCCATTATTCTGGAACAGGAAATATGGAACATATGCCATCGTAACATTCGGTGCCTTGCTCATAGGAACACTGGTACTTTTTCCGGTAGATTGTTTCTGGATTGAACCGGGTATTTTACAGCAAGAGAGTGTCATGTCTGTTTTACTCTATCATTTTGTTATCAGTATCGCCAGCATAAGTACCATCATGTTCCTGTTTTTAATCAGGCAACATGCGTCGCAAATCCGAAAGAGAACCGAAGACAAGCTGCTGCTCGCTGAAATGAATATAAGGCTGCTGCATGCTCAGCTGAACCCGCATTTTCTTTTCAATATGTTCAATAATCTTTATGGTGTGAGTTTGGCAGAGCCTGAACGGGTGCCTGATTTAATTCTGAAACTATCCAACCTGATACGGTATCAGCTTGAAGATGGGCGCAGGCCCCTCGTTGCGCTGCAGGCAGAAATAGCTTTCATCGAAAATTATATAGCCATAGAAAAGGAACGGATTGGAAAACGTTGTGAAATTTCTTATGCTGTACAACAAGGAGATCTGGAACCGGATAAGCTTTCCATTGCGCCATTAATCCTCATCACGTTAATTGAGAACGCATTTAAACACAGTATTACCATCACCCGGAAATGGTATGTACATATTAACATACAACTGGAACAACGGACATTAATCGTTGATATTGTAAATTCTTTAGGAGATGAAGCACTGAAAAGAGATTCTACAGGAATTGGGCTGGCAACCATCCGGGAGCGACTGGAGTTGCTATACGCAGGAAATTATCAACTCGATACTTTTCAGCATGAAAGCGAATTCAGGGTCGTTTTAAAAATACTATTAAATCACCGGTAGTTTATGGAATCACTACGTTGTATTATCGTCGATGACGAAGAAGGAGCGCACCTGGTTCTTGGTCATTATATAAAAGGAACAAGCAGCCTCGCATTAACGGGGAATTTTTATAACGCCGTTGACGCTATGGATTTCATCTTTAAAAATCCCGTCGACGTGCTTTTCCTGGATATAAACATGCCAGGTTTATCAGGGATGGAAATGCTGGAGGCAATGTCCAATCCGCCATTAATTGTGTTAACCACTGCTTACACCCAGTATGCACTGGAAGGATACAAATATCAGGTGGTAGACTATCTTGTTAAACCTTTTGAGTTTGCCAAATTTATGGCCGCAATAGATAAAGTGTTTGCCCGTTATAAGCCGCCGGTTGCCAGCAATACTGCGTCAACAATAGGACAGATGGCAAACAACTCCTTAATGCTGAAAGTTGATGGCGGGATAATCAGGATAATAACCGGCTCTATTTCACATATACAAAGCTATGGTAACTATGTCAAGGTATTTACAGATGAGAAAATGTACCTGAGTGCATCAACTACCATCGAAATAGAACAACAGTTAGATAAGCGGTACTTTAAACGGATACACCGGTCGTATATCGTTGCGCTGGCAAGAATACAACAGTTGGAAGGAACACAGGTGCATCTTGAAAATGGCTTGATATTGCCGGTTGGTAAAACCTACAAGCGGGAATTGCAGGAGCATTTTATGAGTAAAAATTAAGAACAAACCATATTCTTTATAAAACCGGGTATCGCCCCATTATTTGGCACTCGTCGCACAATTGTAACATTTCATACCCTAATTCTAAACATCTGCACTCCTTCTTTTCAATGGAACTGCATAATTTTGATGCATTGTTCCATACAAATGATTCTTCGTCATGAAAGAACCGTTACCTGTTACTAACATCCTGCTTCTTTAGATATTAATATTAAATTAATCAATTGATGAAAAAAACCATAATACTGATGGCATTGCCAATATTGCTTTGCCTGCAGATATTCGCAACGAATCAAATATCCAGTCCCGATGGAAAGATTGCAGTGACCGTGTTTGTAGACAACACCGGTGTTCCCCGGTACTCCGTCACATATAATAAGACAACGGTATTGGAGCCCTCTCCGTTGGGAATTGAACTTGACGGAATCAATTTCTCCAATGGCTTACAATTAACTACTGTATCGGCTACCAGTACAGTACACGATCATTACAACATGTTGAGTGGTAAAAAATCATCCATTCAATATGAGGCAAGAAAAACCAGTTTCACCTTTCAGAATAAAGATGGTAAGAAGTTTACCATTATATTCCAGGTCTCAAATGATGGCCTTGCGTTCAGGTACCAGTTTTCAGACGGTCCGGAAATTAAGATTGTCCGCTCCGAAAGCACTTCTTTTAAATTTCCTTCCTCTGCCAAAGCCTTCATACAACCAATAGCCGTTGCTCAATCCGGCTGGGAAAAGGCAAACCCATCTTATGAAGAACACTATTACCAGGATGTTCCCGTAGGTACAACATCAAAACTCGGCGCCGGCTTTGTATATCCTGCACTATTTAAGGTGGACAATACCTGGCTGCTGATCACGGAAGCCGCAGTAGGAGCCGACTGGTGCGCTACCCGTCTCAATTGTGAAGCAGGAAGCCCTCTCTACCAGGTAAAATTCCCCGATCCCCGGGAAGTGATGTATCACGATGGTTTATTGCCGCAGCAGCAAATGAATGGCTTTTCTCCCTGGCGCATTGTTACCATTGGCTCATTAAAAACCATCGTGGAATCAACATTGGGTACTGACGTTGCCACTCCCTCCGTTATTACAAATACTTCGTTTATAAAGCCCGGAAAATCAAGCTGGAGCTGGATTAATAGTAAAGATGATTTTATCGTTTACGATGAGCAGAAGAAATATATTGATTTTGCTTCCTATATGCATTGGCAGTATTGCCTGATAGACGTAAACTGGGACCAGAAAATCGGTTATGAAAAGATAAAGGAGTTGGCGGATTATGCCAGGCAAAAAAATGTTGGGTTGATACTTTGGTACAATTCTGCCGGCGACTGGAACACGGTAAAATATACTCCCCGCAATATACTCCTTACCAAAGAAGCAAGGGAAAAGGAATTTTCCACTATACAGTCCATGGGAATCAAAGGAGTTAAGATCGATTTTTTTGGAGGCGATGGCCAGTCAATGATAAAGTATTACCACGATATTCTGCAGGATGCAGCCCGCTATAACCTGATGGTAAACTTTCATGGAGCAACACTGCCAAGAGGATGGGCACGCACGTATCCGAATTTGCTGACTGCCGAAGCAGTAAGGGGTTTTGAGTACATTACATTCAGCCAGGAGGATGCGGACCTGGAGGCAAACCATGCCACCATGCTGCCTTTTACCCGGAATGTATTTGATCCGATGGACTTCACTCCGATGAATCTGTACAAAATCCCATCAACCAGTGTCCGTAAAACCACCGCAGCTTTTGAGCTGGCCACTACCATTGTTTTCCTATCCGGCATTCAACACCTGGCGGAGTCTCCCGAAGGAATAGAGCATGTACCTGATTTTGCTAAAAACTATCTGCGCACCTTGCCTGATACCTGGGACGAAACCCGCTTTATAGACGGTTACCCCGGTAAACTGGTTGTGATTGCCAGACGGAAAGGCACGAAATGGTTTATTGCCGGAATGAATGGAGAACCCACGGCAAAGACCCTTCCTCTTAATTTATCCTTCCTTAAAAAGAAAAAAGCAATACTGATCTCTGATGATGATAAAAACCTGTTGAAACAGGAAAAAACAACTATCCCGGATAACGGCATGCTCTCCGTTTCCATAAATGCAAATGGAGGATTTGTTATAGCAGCAGAATAATAAACCATAAGATATTCAACCCCTAAAATCCCGGGAATTTGACGTCTCCCTTAAGCCCGATACCAATGTTATCAGGGCTAAGGGAGCAAACCGGGTCAAATCTTCTAAAATCATTAAAAAGCAGTCAAAAAAAATTAATGAAATTGCCGGTTTGCAACTGACATACTGTTGTCACAACCCGTATATAATTTTGTTTCAACAAACACACAGATATGAAACAATTCATTATTTTACTGGTCATCGCAACGATAACAGTAACCTCCCACGCGCAAACCAAAAAAAATAACAATATGTTCATTGTAAAGCCCTTCAAAATCGATGTACAACAAACTGTACTGGACGACCTCCAAAACCGTCTCCGCCAAACCCGCTGGCCCGATGCGCCTGAAAACATTGGCTGGCAATACGGTACTGACCCTGAATTTCTCAAAAGCCTCGTAGCCTATTGGCAAAACGGGTACGACTGGCGCAGGCAGGAAGCCACCCTTAACCAATTTCCACAGTTCACAGTGGAAATAGATGGCCTCCCCATTCATTTCCTGCACATCAAAAGTAAAAATCCCAATGCCAGACCACTGCTGCTTTTACACGGATGGCCTGACTGTTTTTATCGCTTTTACAAAGTCATTCCCCTGTTAACAGACGACTACGACCTGATAGTGCCTTCCATTCCCGGCTTCGGTTTCTCCGGTCATGTAGCCATGACAGACGACGGTTCTGCAAAAATTTTTGCTACGCTGATGAAAGATGTACTCAACTATCAGACTTTCCTGGTGGCCGGAGGCGACGTAGGCAGCGGCATCGCCAAATCAATCGCCAATCTGTATCCTGAAAACGTAACAGCCATCCACCTGACGGACGTGGGATATCCCAACGGTTCGGAAGACTGGAGTACCATGTCCAAAGCTGAGCAGGAATTCGGACAGGTTATACAGCAATGGTGGTACCGGGAAGGTGCATATGCCATGCTGCACGCCACCAAACCGCAAACGCAGGCCTATGGCCTGAATGATTCCCCTGTAGGCCTGGCGTCCTGGATCGTTGAGAAGTTCAATACCTGGGGTACTCCGGGTGGCACTATCGAGGATCATTTCACAAAAGACGAACTACTCACCAACATTATGATCTATTGGGTAAGCCAAACGATTAACTCCTCCATGCGCACTTATGCCGTAGGCTCTTTTCAGCAACTGGCCTCAGGCCAAAAGGTTAATACCCCCACCGGCGTTGCAATATTCCCCGGTGATGCCCCAACACCACGGGAATGGGCGGAAAGAAAAACAAACCTAAAACGGTTCACCATCATGGAAAAAGGCGGCCACTTTGCAGCGTTGGAAGCGCCGGAATTGTGGGTGAAAGAAGTAGATACGTTTTTTAAAAGTATCCAGGCAAAATAAGTGAATATATAAAAAGGATGTATCAAAAGTAATTTACCCGGTTTCTCAAACCTGTTAAATTACTTTTGATACATCCTCTTTAATATAAACAGGGATTCTCAGAAAAAATATTAACGTGCTTTGATCTTTTTCATTCGTTACAATCCTTGTAAATTTTATTTAAATCGGCATATAAGGTATATGGGCAGACATCAGCTATTGAGTGATCACATCTACTTCCGCATACCCTGCATCATTGTTACCATTCACTTCACGCACCGCGCGAAGCTTTATATAACGGGCCTTTACGGCTGTAAAGCTCTTCGTTTGCCATAATGGATTGTTTTTTATATTGGCAAATTCGCCTTCATCTACGAGCTTCCACTCCTTATTATCCTGCGAAACAAAAAACTGATACTTTGCAATTGCACCGGAGGCATTTCCCTGGTCTGGCAGATATTTGAAACCGCATAGCTTTTGCTCGCTTCCCAGATCGAGCACCAGATCAATAGGCATTTCTTTGTTTTTGTTTTGATGCCATGCAGTAAATGGATTTCCATCCAGGATCAGGTTGGCCTTTTCATCATTTTGTGCTATAACTTTCCAGTTCTTCCGGGAAATATCAAATTTCTCCCGGGACACAGGGCTGCTTTTACCAGTAGCTGGTTCGTAAGCAATAGCGCTTACTTCCAGTTTCCCTTCTGATTGAAAGGGACCAGTGTATTTTTTTGATTTAGAAGTAGGCTGCGCGCTACCTAACGTGTAGTAAACCACCGACTCCATATCCGCAGGAGTGATAGTTATTTCACCGGACTGATTTCTGATAATGGAAGGAGCGGCGAGAATCTGTGGTGCATTATAAATGCCGATATTGGAAATTAAAGGGCTACTTTTCGAACCGGTAATATTAAGACGAACCTGCGTTGCCTTTACAGCCGGGAAACGGAGGATTCGCTTATATCCGATTGTGGTGGCTGTTGCCAGCTGTTTCCAGTTCCCATCAACAAAAGCCTCCACCGTGAAGGCTTTCACACGTTGTCCTAACCGGATGTATTCCTGAACCAGGAAACGGTTGAACGTGGTTGGTTTACCCAAATCTATCGTTAGCGACGCATTAGTCACCTCATCATCAGTTGTCCAGTAGGTATTCTTATTGTTATCAATGGACATATCTGCTCCAAACTGCCTCGCATTTCCGCGAACATTGGAGGCTTCCGCCTTCTTATTGGTGGCAAGATTCACGGCAAATGCTTCCTTTACGGCTTTGGCCAATCCAAGCGCAGCTTTTTCATCATTTGGATGAATCAGCCCATTTGGCATAATCGGGAAATTTAGCAGCAAGGTGCCGTTGCGACCTATAGAATTATAGTACGTTTCCATTAATTGCGGCACTGTTTTTACGTGGTTATCTTCATGTGGATGATAGAACCATTCCGGTCTGATAGAAGTATTTACTTCGGCCGGCACCCAGGAATCCCCGTTCTCCAGGCCATGATGCAACATATTCCATTCCACCTCGCCTTTGCCATTTAGTAAACTCCAGTTCGTTTCACCCACTAAACCACCTTCGGTACCTACCCAGCGCAGGTCTGCCCTGTCGCCGCCATCGTTCCATATCACGCAATCCGGTTGCAGCCTGCGGATCAGTTTATATGTATTTTGCCAGTCGTAGTAAGTAGTGCGGTCAATAGTACGGGTTTCATTAGCGCCGCCGTAATATCCGGAACCGCCGTTAGCCCCGTCAAACCACACTTCGAAAATTGGTCCGTAGTTGGTGAGCAGTTCTGTAAGCTGATTCCTGAAGTAGGTGATATACTCAGGCTTTCCATAATCCGGGTGGTTTCTATCCCAGGGCGACAAATATATTCCCAGTTTTAAGCCGTATTCTTTACAGGCGTCCGCCATTTCCCTCACCACATCTCCATGCCCATTTTTCCAGGGAGCATTTTTTACAGAATACTCCGTGTATTTAGACGGCCAGACGCAAAAACCGCAGTGGTGTTTTACCGTAAGTATTATTCCTTTCATACCCGCTTCTTTGCATATACGGGCCCACTGACGGCAGTCCAGCTTTAGCGGGTTAAATAATTTGACATCTTCATTGCCAAATCCCCACGACTGATCTGTATAAGTATTTAAAGAAAAATGGACAAAAGCATAGTATTCCATTTCCTGCCATCTCATCTGATTTTCCGTTGGTACCGGGCCAAATGGACCGGGAGCCTTCACCTGGGAATAGCTAATACTGATTGAACACAGGAAAGAAACGATTCCACACAGCAAATACCTCATCGTACTAAGAACCATATTGTTAATATTATTTTGAGAACCTATTTCCTGCTAATTTACCTTAACAATTTTAAATGTCTTCAACCATGTTGCTGCTTCTACCCGGACTATATACGTACCGGCTTTCAGGGCTCCTCCCATTGACATTAAGCTTGAAACTGAGAGACGTTTCGCCATTTCAACCTGCTTGCCCATAACGTCAAATATAACAATCCGTTCTACCTCAGCAGGTTTGTCAATCGTTATATTGAATGTTGATGAGAAAGGATTTGGATATACTGACACATTGTTACTGGTAGGCTCAGGCATTTTCAGTGATGATGATAAAGTATCTATGACCGTTGATCTTCGTGCCAGTGCAACAGTCCCTGTTGTCCATTGCTGGTTATAACTACTGCTTTCCGGCCACTGACCGGCATCGGCGCCGTTGGTAATCTGACCCAAACCATCCAGGTACAACCCGGTGGCACGGTTCTTTAGTTTCACATAGCTGCCGGCTGTTTCCTGTTGCCATTGCTGGTTATAACTGCTGCTATTGCTCCATTGACCAGCCAGGCCACCATTGGTGGTTCTTCCCATACCATCAAGATACAAACCTGAAGCGCGGTTTTTCAACTTTACATAACTTTCGTTTGTTTCCAGCGCCCATTGCTGTGCATCACTGCCACTGCTACTCCATTGCCCCGCATTGGCGCCATCGGAGTACCGGTACATACCATCAAGCAGTAAGCCAGTAGCACGGTTGGTCAGCGTAATGTAAGTGGCAACACCTCCGGCTTTCACCAGCAGAATTGCCGTTGTAGAAAGAGCCGGTACAGTTATAGTAAGTGAATTTGAATTTACCGCCACTGTATTTTGACTCAGCGCATTCTGCGTGTGCGACACAAAAGTTTCCTGTGCCGGTAACGACGACAACTGCAATGTTTGATAATTCCCATCAGCAACAGTAAAATTACTTAGATTGATGGTAACAGTGCGGGAAGCAGTTCTATCCCGGTTTACCAGCATCACCGTTAACGAGTCGGCATTTTCATTTACTGAAGAGTAAGCTGATACCGTGTTTTCGAGAGAAGAAGTACTTGAAACACTATACTTTTTTGCATTCCTGCTAAAAAGGTGCAATGTTTCCCACATGCCAACAGACCAGTTCCATGGCGAAAAGAATTCAACCCCATTGTTGGCAAATGTGCCAAGATGCGAAGCATATATAACAGATTCAAGGCTAGGGTTGCTGCTTGACATGGTACCCCATTCGCTTATACCACATGTTATGCCGTGGTTGGCGCCAAAATGTTCAGTTAACCAACCCTCGATACGTTTGAAAATATATTGTTTGGTAAGTGACGCATCCCATCCGCCGGTACTTGTTTTGATACCGTTTGAACCCGGGTAATCATACGTCGTATCATAATAAATCCGGTGTCCTTGTAATGCCGCAGCGTCATCATTATTATACCAGGGGTAGTTGTGAATATCTACAACATCTACCAGCTTGATACCGGTTGCTTTGTATTCATCTCCAAGACGTTTTATAAAATACTCAATCCAGGAATAATACCGGCCATTAATGTATAAACTCTCATTTGACCATTTATACCATTGCCATTCCGAGGTTGTAACAGGCCCGCAGAGCTTGATGCCGGGATATAAAGCTTTTGCTTTCTTTGCTAATTCTATGTAATGATCCATAAAAACAGAAGCCGATATTTGTGTTGGCATAGCATAGTCATGTGTGCCATTCCATATATCTACTTCATTGTCCATATTCCAGTATAAAAATTGATTTCTGTTTAGCCCTAAACCATTGGCTCCAAACCAATGATTAAGAATGCCCACTGAGGAGTCGCCAGGCCATGTCTGCGTAAACAAATCAGTATTCCCCTCCACCAACGCCTTACCGGAAGGATTGGCAGTATTGGGTACGCCGCCACCAGCTAAATTCTGACCAACCCCGGCCCAATACTGGGCCTGGTTGAAAGCCCAATCATCGAAGTTGTTACTGGTGTTGGATGCAGCCCTGCCCAGTAATTGAAAGGCAAACATTCCCTGCATACCAGGATAATTGGTCGCAATATTTTGTGCGTAAGCATCCCAATCGGTGCCATAAACATTATTGTACCAGTCGGGATGGACCGTAATTTTTTTGCGCCAGTTATAACATGTTGCGTTATTACCTCCATTCATACGGGCGAAACGTAAACCTGCATCCTTGTAAAATTGTGCAGGCTTATCAAAGCCTTCATTCCGGCCATATATGTATGGGGAAATCAGGCGTTTGTTTTGAGCAGGATTAACTGAAATAGTAACGTTTTGTGCAACGGCTGTATAAAGGATGATGTGGCACAACAAAAACAAAAGGGTTTTCCTGATCATTGGTTTTGTTTTTAGTAGTTGTTTGCAATCATTACAGTTTGATAATATTCAAGAAGAAAACATCGTTCTCCCGAATCTCCAGCTCCTTTGTGAAAGGGACCCCGGCTTTTACGGTAATAATTTCCCTGGTAACGGGCGAACCATCATTTAGCTTCTTAATTTGTTCAACTTCCTGCCTGTTAAGCTGTGCCGGTTTTCCTATAGAGAGATAAGTGGAATAAGCATCGTTGCTATGGTAACCTACTTTGTATACTTCCAGGGTATAGGTACCATCCGGTACATTTGCAATATTGACCTTCAACTTTCCTTTTGATTTTGAAGGAAGATCACGGATATAGTATTGCTGATTATGTACGGAATCTCCCGGGTGAGTATGGGTAAAATCCCAGGCGAGTGCCTGGATATTTCCTGCAGCATCCCTGCATACCCATGAAGTGGAATCGCTATTTACCAATTCCATATCTCCCAGCCTGTTCAAAAACTGGTAAGCGTAGAATACAGGTTTGTTAATACCCTGCGTAGTCAGCATGCCAAAGCCTCCGTGGAACGGTGTAAAACGGGGACCGGGTTCTTCAAAAATATCCGTAAAAACCCAATACGACATTGAGTTGGCGGCCTTACCCACCTGTTTTAATTTTTGCAAAACATACGCAGCTTCGTGATAGCTGTCGTGGATAGGATCTGCTGGGGTATAAGAGGCACTCCATTCGGTATAGTGCAATTCCAGGTTTGGCATAGCAGAACCGGCAATTTCCTTACGTGATTGAAGCACATCACCGCTAACGCTCATGGGATTTTTGTCGAGTACTGTGCCCGAGTTGCCAAATTCATCCAGATATCCCTGCTTTACGCCATAGGCGTGCGTGCTTATAAAATCTATCGGTACACTATTTTTATTGCAGTAGGCAATCATTTCAGGTTCCCAGGCAGCCCCGGCTGTTCCTGGACCTCCAACGCGATAAGATGAATTAACGCTTTTAATAGCCTTTGCACTATAGGAGTATAACTTGAAATAGTCTTCCTGCGTACCGGCCCAGAAACCACCCAGGTTTGGCTCATTCCAAACTTCGAAATACCAGGTTTTCACTTCCTCTGCGCCGTAACGTTCCGTAAAATGCCTGGTAAGATCCCGCACCAATGCTGCCCACTTTTCGTAATCCTTTGGTGGAGTTACATTACCGCGCCACCAGAAGATTGTTTTAGAACCACTGGCCAGTGCGGAAGGCATAAAGCCTAGTTCAACAAAGGGTTTCATGCCTATACTTTGTAAATAGTCGAATAAAGCATCAATGTACATATAGCTGTACACCGGGTTGCCTTTACTATCTTCCGTATATACAGCCATATCATCTGTTAAAAGACCGTGCATACGGATGTATCTGAAACCGCATTCTTTTCTTACATATGCAAGCTGCTGTTGCCAATCTGCCCGGAGCCCTTCATTGGCACGGCCAGCGCCAACACAATCATTAAACATCCTGTTCAGCTTTCCGGATGTTTTGTTGAAGTCAATATTGATAACCCTTTCCTGTGTGGCCGGCTTCTTTTGTTTTGTGGTTTGAGCTACCAGTATTCCTGAAATGGATAAAAGCAGCGGCATTAACAGTAATAAAATTCTTTTCATCTTTAAGTATATTTACCTTTCTATAACCGTTTAAAAAATGCGCTGAGAAAATAGATACAGGTTACGATCCCACTCCGTGTTGTCATGCCCGTTAGTATCCACATTCCAAACATGGGTGACACCTATTTCGCTAAGATATTGATGGGCCTTTTCACTAATCCCAAAAAGACCATCTTTGTTGCCACATGCTATCCATAGCAGTTTCAACTTTTCCCGGGCCACTTTAGTATCCGGCACAAATCTGACATCGGTATACATGCCACCGAACATGTTCGTATTGGGTGCAGAAGAAAATCCGCCGATGTAGGCAAAAGTTCCCAGGTGATACAAACCTATATTCAACGACTGTCCTCCACCCATCGACAAACCTGCTATAGCACGATGTTCAGCGTCACTAATAGTGGAATAATGTGCATCGATGTAAGGAATTATATCTTTCAATAAATCCTCTTCAAATGGTTTCCTGTACCCTTCAAAACCATCCGCCCTCCCGGAACGGTTTGCTGTTGATGTATCTGTCACTGTCAGCTTTGAATCGCAGTTTGGGAAAACCATTATTACAGGCTGAATTTTACCATCTCCAATCAGGTTATCCATAATGTTATCTGCCTGGCACCATTCCGTCCATTGACGATAGTCTGCCCCCAAACCATGCAACAGGTACAGCACAGGATATTTCTTGTCAGCAGAATATCCCGGAGGCGTATATACATTCATTTCCCGGCGTTTCCCAAGCGTTTTTGAATCGTATTGAACGATGGTTAATTTTCCGTGAGGCACATCACTACGCTGCACATTAAATCCGGCCGGCGGATCAGGAAACGTGGGAACAGAGTCCGTTTTAAAAGAACCCTTACCTGTTTGTGCCAGGCAGATATGACCGGCCACAATAAATACAATCAAAATAAATAAATACCTGTTACTCATTTTATTTTTCATAATGTTACTTTTATTCTTTCCAAACCAATACGCCCGCTGGTTCCAGTACTTTGCTCCCGATCAGTATTTTGGCTCCGGCGGGTATTTTCATTTCATAATTATCCGAGGAATAATTTACAGCCACATAAAACCCATCCCGCCAGTAAACAAATACGCCGGGAGGATAATTTTCAGTGGTAACACCTGCGCCGGTATAAACCTGTTTCAGTATGTCCGCTTCCAGTCTGGCATCATCTGTATCCACACCGATATAGGTAACAGCACCTTTGCCAACCTTATGTTTTACCACTGCTGTTTTTCCTTTATAAAACTGGTTATCAAATACAGCAAGGGTTTCCGTGTTTTTATCCGGCGCCAGTAAATCGGCCCAGTTGTTCCAGCTGTAATGGGTAGATCCCATAAGGATATCTCCTTTGGCGCTGCCTGAAAGCATATCGGTTGCTTTCACCTGCGCTCCTATCAGCGTGGATATGGGAGCGGCACATTCTGCCTCCCAGAAATGTCCCATGCGGTTTTTGGTGGCTGTGCGGCAGGTAATAATCAGGTGTCCTCCGTTTGCGGCATATTCCTTCCACTTCTTCACCAAAGCACTATCAACCATTTCATATGCCGGGACAATCACAAATTTGTATTTCGACAAATCAGCCGTTTCCGCGACCAGATCTACGGGCGCACCAAATGACTTTGCTATCTCCAGGAATTTAATCGGGTAATTCCAGGTATCCCATTGCCAGGTCTGTTTCTGCCGGTCGATGGTCCAGTAATTTTCCAGGTTCCAAAGAATAGCCGTTGACCGTGCAGCCAGTTTTTCAGGCATTGAAGCGCCGGGTTTGTATTGTTTCCGCAGCTCTTTTATTTCTTTCATGTATTGCATATACTCCACACCTCCCTGCGAAGGACTTACACCATCTGTTTGCATTACGCCGGCATGATATTGCTCCGAACTATAATTGATCTGACGGAACCGGTAGGAACTGGCAAGCTTTCCGCCTGCTGCAAATGTGTGGTACAGCCACATACGTACGGTACCTGGTAAAAGCAAGGGGTTGTAATTGCCCCAGTTTACCGGGCCCGGCTGGATTTCCATGACGCCGGATACGCCGCCAACTGCTTTATAATATTCGGCAGCAAACAGGATAACCCTGCTGTTTCCCAGCCTGAATCCGAGATCACCGATATTGTTGGTACCTCCGTTGGGATAGGCCGTATAGGTTGCAAAGTCAAGCTGTTTTGTCCGCCGCGGATCAGCACCTGTGGAAACGGCCGTATAATTGGTCGTTACAAACTGGTCCTTCGAAATGGAGCGCCGTAATGTGGCTGCCTGAAAATCGAGGAACTCCGCCTGTACATCTGCCGAGTATCTTTTAAAATCAAGCAAGGCATGCGGATTATTGCCCCACCAGCCTACCAGGTTGGTATTGGGAATAATAACCTCACTAAAATTATTATACCACTGGCTCCAGAAAGCGGTTCCCCAGGCAGCATTTAACGCATCTACCGTTTTGTATTTGTTTTGCAGCCACTGCCTGAATGCCTCCTGCGAAGACGGACTGTAATCGGGTTTGGCATCAGGCTCGTTATCGAGTTGCCAGCCAATTACATTTTTGTTCTGACCATAACGGCGGGCCATTTCAGCCACCACTATTTCTACAAATTTTCGATAGGCCGGATTAACGATAGATCCTAATCCGCGTGTGCCGTGCTCACCGCGAATGTAATGGCCATCCATCACAAAAGTTTCAGGATACTTCGCTCTCATCCAGGCCGGTGTAGTTGCGGAAGGAGTACACATCAGCACTTTCAGATTGTATTTAGCGCAGAGGCTTATCACTTTGTCGAGCCAGGCAAATTCAAATTTCCCTTCTTCGGGTTCCATTTTAAACCAGGCAAATTCGGCCAGATGTACAAACTCATAGCCCATATCTGCAATTCTCTTTATATCCCGTTCCCACTGGTTTTCGTTCCAGTGTTCAGGATAATAATAGATGCCGGTAGTGGTGAGATCCTTCTCAGGAAAAAATCGATTGGCCACCTGCGAGGTTGCATTCAATCCTGAGATTAAAATGGTTATAATAACAAGTATTGCACGTTTATTCATCGGAAGATTCATTGTTTTTTTATTTAGGGCCATTGCATTTAACTACTTAACCGAAACTTTCACCGATTTTGAAATATCACGTGATGAATTCCCGATGTGTAATACAAAATCGCCCGCTTCTACATTCCAGGCTTTTTTTGTTTCGTCATAAAATGCCAGATCTGAAATTTTCACTGTCAGCTCCACCGTTTTTGATTCGCCAGGCTGCAGGAAAATCTTCTCAAACCCCTTCAATTCTTTTTCAGGACGCAAAACAGAACAAACCGGATCACTCACATACAGCTGTACTACTTCTGCTCCCGCGCGGGAACCCGTATTTTTCACCGTGCATTTTGCGTGAA
Source organism: Chitinophaga ginsengisegetis (assembly GCF_900168065.1). Taxonomy (GTDB): domain Bacteria; phylum Bacteroidota; class Bacteroidia; order Chitinophagales; family Chitinophagaceae; genus Chitinophaga; species Chitinophaga ginsengisegetis. The sequence goes on from NZ_FUZZ01000001.1 coordinate 2,440,370, forward strand.
TAGTTTCTCCTTTCCCGTAACTACTTTTGTCTGTAGAAAAATTATTGATCGAGAAACCTGCATAAGAAAGACCAAACCCAAATGGGAACTGGGGAACGATTTTCTTTGTATCAAACCAACGATATCCTACCAGGATATCTTCTTCATAATTTACAATAAGATTTCTACCAGGGAAATTACCCAATGCGTGTGCAGGTGACTGATCCAGCGATACCGGTAATGTGAAAGGGAGTTTACCGGAGGGATTTATTTTACCACTCAACAGATCAGCTACTGCGTTGCCGCCTTCCATGCCGCCGAACCACGACCACAATATAGCAGGCACCCGCTGAACAATGCCCGATAATTTTACCGGCGATCCGGCAATAATAACCACCACTGTATTAGGATTGGCTTTGGCAACCTCACGAATCAAAACATCTTGCCCATAAGGTAAATCCATATTCTGCTTGTCGAAAGATTCTGTATCAAAATCATGATTTAATCCTCCGAAAACGATCACTACTTCCGACTGTTTTGCAACTTCAACAGCTTCCTCAATCAATTTCCAATCAATCTTATCTGCGCTTGTTTGGCCGGCATTACTGCCTTCTTTGAAAGTGGATTGTCTGGCGTATCCTTGTGCAAAATTCACTTTCACGGTAGCCCCAAACTTTTTCCGGATGGCTTCAAGCGGGGTAATTTCGTACAACGATTTTATTTCGGAACTAAGCCCTCCGTTACAATGCCTGCGGGTGGCGTTATCGCCAATAACCGCCACTGATTTTATTTTACTGAAATTAAGTGGAAGTATGTTTCCGTTGTTTTGTAACAATACAGCTGCTTCCGCTGCATCGTTATATGCCGCCTGCTGATGTTCCGGCGTATTCATTTTCCCTTTCTCCCGGTTTCCTTCATCAAACATTTTTGTTTTTATCATTACCCGCAACACATTGGCAACCTTTTCGTCAACAACAGCAACAGGCACTTTTCCCTCTTCTACTGCCCTGATCAGCGGATTCGCAAAATACCATTCGTTGTAATCTTTTTTATCCGTGCCCATTTCCAGGTCAAGCCCGGCTAAAGCAGCCTTTATGGTGGAATGTGCAGCCGCCCAATCCGTCATTAACACCCCTTTAAAGTCAAATTCTTTACGAAGGATTTCCCTGTCCAGGTATTTATTTTCAGAACACCAGTCGCCCCTGAATTTATTATACGCCGCCATTACCGTGTAGGCGCCGCCTTCCGTTACGGATGCCTTAAATCCTGGTAAATAAATTTCACGCAATGCTCTTTCGCTCATGTATACATCGATAGAATCCCTGTGCTCCTCCTGGTTATTGGCCAGCCAGTGTTTTACGCTTACCGCCACATCTTTTGACTGTAACGCTTTGATATAAGCAACCGACATTCTTGAGATAAGAAACGGATCTTCACTCATATACTCGAAATTTCTTCCGCAAAGCGGCGAACGGATAATGTTGATACCCGGTCCGAGTAAAATATCTTTTTTCCGGAAGCGCGCTTCCTCACCCAATACAATTCCCCGCTCATAAGCCAGCCTGGGATTCCAGGTGGCAGCCAGCGCTGTGCCCGGAGGAAAGCAGGTGGCCGAATCATTGGTCCATCCTGCATAAGCCCAGTCGTGCCGGTTTATTTCTGCCCGCACGCCATGAGGCCCGTCGCTCAATGCCCATTCAGGGATACCCAATCTTTTTACTCCCGATACATAAAACTTTGAATTCCCGTGCAGGAGACTAACTTTCTCCTCCAGGGTCATCCGGCTGATTAATGAGTGGATCTTCTCCTCCTGCATTTTGTCGTTTACCACCAGCTGCGCACTGGCTATACCTGTCATCATTATGCCGGTAAAACCGAGTGCTAACTGCCTTACTATTTTTTTCATTTATGTTAATTTCCTGTTTCAATACGTTCAATCGCAACCATACCTGTTTTTACGAAAGAAATGTATAAGGGATTCGTTAAACTTCATCCCTTATACATTCCGGAAACAATTTATCTGCCGGTGAATTATCTGCCACCAGCTACAAGCGCATCAATGGTGCGTTGATCACGCACGGTATTATTTCGTCTGTCCAAAGCGCCACCTGTATCCCAGAAAAAGGGTTTAATACCATTGGCGATTGCCTGCCTGGTTACATAGGTCAACCAATAATCCACGGCATCGTTGTGGGTGGCCAGATCTTTGGGCACATAATTGCTGCCGCCACGTCTGTAAGCGCCGTATTCACCCATTATAACAGGAATCTGTTTGTCTGTGAATTTGGTTTTCATTTTGCCAAAGGCGGTATTTACATCACCTTCTTCTCCCCATGTGGCGTTCCTGTCAGGTTCAATGGTAGAATGATGGCCGGCGCCCCAGTAGTAAAATATTTTACCCCAGGAAGCATCAGCATCCATTAAACAGAACTGGTATGGCGTGTAATAGTGTACTTCTACCATCATGCGACCACTCACTGCATCTGTGGGGAGCGTATTCATCAGGTTATTGGTTTTATCAATATCGGTTGACGGCCCCTGCACCACCAGTACACGGTAGCTGTTACGTCCGCCGGTGGAACGGACTGCGTTGATAAAAGTTTGATGATAACTGTTGAGGATATCCATCTGCTCCGCATTTTCGGCGGGAGGTTCATTGGCGCTGGCGAACATCACATGCTCATCAAAATCACGCATGGTAGTAGCAATTTGTTCCCAGAATGCTTTTTGTTTGGCATTAACGGAATCTTTCTTTGCGCTGTTGATATTGGCATCCAGCCAACCACCATCCCAGTGGATATTGAGTAAAACATACATATCGTTATTCACACAATACTGAACTACCTGTTTTACCCTGTTGAGCCAGGTATCCTGGATCTTAGCGGTAGTTTTGTCGGAGTACTGGTTCCATGCACATGGAAGACGGATGGCAGTAAATCCCTGCTGTTTTACAGACTGTATATAACTTTCACTGATCAAAGGATTTCCCCAGGCGGTTTCTCCGCCAATAGCTTCCAGGGTGTTGCCAATGTTCCAGCCCAGTTTAAATTTAGCGGCCAACTGCACCGCGTTACTTCCCATGCCGGTTGAATTGGCCGGTGCCGGCGATGTATTGTAGCCCGGGTATATACTGGCGGCCTGCGTTACTTTAACCCTGCGCAGCTGGCTGGTGCCGGCATTCACCTCCAGCACAACGGACCGCGCTGCGCCTGTGGTATTGGGAACGGTGGTCAACCGGATAGAAGCCTTGCTGCCGCTACCGGTCGACTGGCTTACCTGCAACCAGGAAGAAGCGGGGTTATTAATATTCCATTCCACGTTACTGGCAATGGTTACATCGGAAGCGCCGCCATCTGCCTGAAAAGCAATTTCAGATGAAGAAACTGACAATTCAGGCGTGACGACGCTCTTCTTACTACAATAAGCAAACATTACGGCGGACACCACAAGTCCGATAAGTCCATACAAGTTTCTGGTTTTCATAATCATGATATTTGGTTAAAAATTTTTCCTGCTATTTAATTTTTACCACCCTGATATTATCTATAGCGGCTTTTAAACCGGAAGCCGAGGGAGAGGCAGAAAAGTTTTTAGTATGAATATTTACAGATCCTTTAGCTGAGCTACCCAGTAAAGTGGTCAAACTTGCCGCTGCCGTACCTTTACCGTCACTGCCCCTGAACTCTGATAACGGAAGGGTTACTGTATGCCAACCCTTTGTGACAAAGGGAATAACGCCATCGGCGCTTTGCCACGGCTCATAACGGGCCATATAATCAAATGAGTTGCCTTTTAGTACATAAATAGAAGTGCCGGTCCATGCAGCGGGAACACTGATCTCGAACTTAATGGCATATTGATCAATAGGAACGTTTAAACTATCAACCGGAATCCACTGCACGTCGTTGGTATTTATACTCCGCTGCCAGTTCCACCAGTTACCATCGCCTGCAGGCAGCACGTCATTATTTAACACTGCATAATAGCCCTTGTTGCCGGGGAAATTGACGCTGCTGTTATCAGTGCCGGTACCCCAACTGAAAGTATTGATATCATCAAAATTACAGAGAACACCGGTTGTAGGATCGTTTACATTAAAGGCGGTGGAAACTGTGCCGGATTTTGTGTTGATCACTACGGGGCCGCTTTGTGTAAGCGTTGGCAGTTTAAATCCGATGGACGTACCATCGCCGGCGGCAGCATAATCGGTTATTGGCGTGCCGGCAAAAGTCAATTCGTTTATAAAAAATAAATTTAACCCATAGATATAAACGGAATCGCCCGCTTTGGCATTTTCATTGGAAATGCTGGTAATAGTAGGTGGTGGAGCCACGATGCCGAATGTAAAAGTAGTAGCCCCATGCCGGGTAACATAACGGATGGTATTCAGACTTTCTGCAGGTACCGACGGAAATGGTATCACAGCCGGTACCAATACGGTAGCACTGGTATCTGAAAACATGATGCTGTTGATAGTAGCGGGTACGCCGTTGAAAGAGATCTGTACCGCATCCTTTAAGTTATGCCCGACGAGCACCACCCATTGCCCGGTAATGATTGAATTAACAAGCGTATCGGCAGGAGAAGCTGCATAATTTCTAACGCTGGTTATAACTGGAGCTGCTTCAGTTACATCTTTCTTACAGGCTGATTGCATCAGTGCAAAAACAGCAGCAAGCGCCAAAAACGGCAACCTCCAATAGCGTTGGTTGAATAGTATTTTATTCACGGTATAATGTTTTTAGTAGTTCTTAATAATATGACACCGGAGCTTCCAACAATTTTGGATTGGCCGTAACCTCAGAAGAAGGTATTGGAAAAGTGAAACTTTGAATAGTTGCAGGCGTAACAATACCATATGGATCTCCTGGCGTTATAACACCATTCGAAATGGTAAATGGTGCACGCCTTTCTCCATTTAATTTGCTGATTGCCTTGACTGGATTATAATAAGATAATCTAACCAGGTCTATCCAATATTGTCCTTCTCCCGCCAGTTCAATTCTTCTCTCAATAATTACGGAGTCAATATCTATTCTGGGAGCAGGAGCCATCCCGGCCCTTGTACGAACTTCGTTAAAGTAGTGAAGCGCCTCGCCATCCGCAGTAGAACCACTGTTACCGAGTATGGCTTCAGCGTAAATGAGGTAAACATCCGCCAGTCTTAATAATGCATTATGCTCTGTGGAGGAAGTCAGCGTCATAGTTGGGGCACTATTATCCTTGTTCGTGCCGATAATATGCTTCTTCAATCCAGAACTACCTGTATACTTAAATCCTCCGCCTGCTGCGTTCAACTCCGGGTAATAATCCCCGTTAATCATAAAAGTGGCTTTACGCCTTACAGAATCCTTTGCTTTGTAAAGTTGGTACATATCTATGGTTGGGCTAATAGCAAACCAGCCAGCCGAGCCATTGGCAGATATTTCTACACCTCCCGGAGAATAGATCTGCAGCATATTTCCTTCCAACCAACCTCCACCCGGGGCCCACTGCAATGCAAACAATGACTCTGGATTGTCGTTAAACTGGGTTTTAAAGAGGTCGGCATAATTATTTACCAGTGCCCGGCCACTGTTTTTACACACATTCCCGGCGTATTTTTTTGCACTATCCAGGTAAGCCTGGTTTCTGGTACCTCCCTGCTGATTTAATCCGGCTACTGTCAAATAAACCTTGCTTAACATGCCTTGTGCCGACCAGGTAGTTACCCTTCCGGCGGCATCAGTAGGCGGGAGATTTGCAGCTGCAAAAGCCAGGTCGTTAATGGCGAATTTATATACATCCTCCGTTTTTATACGGTTAATCAATGGAGATACAATCAGCTGGCTGTTATCTTCAATAACGGGTACAGCCCCCCATAATACCGCCAGGTTATAATAAGCAAATCCACGTATGAAGCGGGCTTCAGCGATAGCAGCATTTTTGTCCTTATCAGTGATGGAAGCCGGCGCTTTTTGCGCGATGGCATTGATGGTAACATTACAGTGTGCAATGATATTATACATTCCTTTCCAATTGGAAATCATGATACCATTTAAACCGGTAACTGTAAAAGTATTCAGCTGCACAGCATCTCCCCAATAACCAACCGCCATATTTCCACTCAGCACTTCGCCAACAGGTAAATAACAAGTATAGTTCCAGTCGGCCCAGGGTGTACCAGCATACAATGCAGCTGTTGCCAACCTGAGATCACCCGTAGTTTGATAAAAATTATCAGCACTTATCTGCGACAGGGGCGGACGATCCAAAAAACTTTTGGAGCATCCTGTTATAGCTATCGTAACCAGCAGGAAGGCAATTATTTTATCCAATATTAATCTCATAACTATTTATATTAACAGATGAATATTTTATTTAGTCAGTTTAATGTTCGCCCCAATGGTAAACACACGGGGTTGCGGATAAAAACCGCCGTCAACACCAGCACTCAGCGGGTCCCATGATCCAATCTCCGGGTCCATTCCCTTATAGTTTGTAATAATGAATGCATTTGAAACATTGAAATAAACTCTCAGATATTTAATGCTGGCTTTAGCAAGCAGCTTTTCGGGGAGGGTATATCCTAAGGAAATATTCTTACATCTCAAAAAGCTTCCGTCTTCTACGAACTTGTCAGAATTCCTGTTATTATCATTAGTGTTATCATTCCTAATGCCGACTATCCTTGTTTCCGGGTTAGTGACCTGTATATTATTAATATCAGTGGCACTTCCTTTCGGATCAATCAGGGTTAGTTTCGCATAGTCATTTAATGACTTGAAATAACCAAAGCTGGTACCTGGGTATTCCCCATTTACGCGAAGTTGGTTAAATACTTTATTGCCAATGTTTGCTGCGAAAAATATATTCACATCAAAATTTCTATAGGAGAAAGTGTTATTGAAACCAATCTGGTATTTAGGTATGGGTGAACCGAGAAAGGTTTGATCGGATTCATTAATAACGCCGTCGCCATTAAAATCTTTAAACTTCAGATCACCATACCAGATACTTCCACCTGCAGCTCCTACTGGCAATGGCACACCATTTTTAGTGGGTAATGCGTGGGTTTCAAAATCTTTTTTCGTTGCAAATACGCCACCGTCAATGACATAGCCATAAAACTCGCCGATAGATCTGCCTACAACTGTTTTACTATACTGCCTGTTCAGTGAAGCGCCATCGGTATTGAGCTTAAGCACTTCATTAATATTGCGGGAAACCGTCACATCAGTTTTCCAGCTGAAATTTTTGGTTTTAATATTGGTGGAACTGATTCTGAAATCAAAGCCCTTGTTATTAACAGTACCAACATTGACATATGGGGCTTCCATCGCGCCTGGCGAATAACCAATCGCCGTTCCGGAATACATAGGTAAAGGGATCTGCAGGACAAGACCATCAGTTTTGCGGTTATAAAAATCAACAGAGAAATTCAATCTCCAGTTAAAAAGCGTTCCTTCCAGTCCGATGTTGGCGTATTTTGTTTTTTCCCACTGTACGTAAGGGTTGCCCACATTCTGGGTAAGTTGTGCGATACCCGTTAACCCGGTAGCCACAGTAGCCAATGTGGAGGTATAGGCATAATCCCGGATATTCTGATTATTGGTTAATCCATAACCCAGGCGCAGCTTTAACTCATTAACCTCCTTTACCGTTTTCAGGAATTCTTCGTTATTCAATTTCCAGGCAAATGCACCTGAGTAAGTATTCACCCAGCGGTTTTCAGGAGCAAACTTTGAAGAACCATCTGCCCTGAGATTAACGGTAAACAGGTACTTGTCGTTGATGCCGAAATTAATACGGCCAAAGTACGATTCCTGGGCACTTTGTCCTTTACTGCCGCTATTGGTGGCGGTGGTAGGATCACCACTGCTGATTACCTGCACACTATTTGAAGGGAAATTTGACCTGGACGCGCTGGAACTTTCACTGGTGCCTAGCTGTGCCTCATGCCCCAGTAATACGTTTACATTGTATCTCTCTTTAAACAGATGTGAATAGGTAAGGAAGTTTCTTAAAGTTGTAAATAAATTTTGCGAAAATTCATAAGACCCGCTGTTGGTATTGTTTTTTACAAGGCCAAATGTATAGGAAGGATTAAACCTGTCCTGCGTTGCCATTGAAAAACTTCCTGTTGCTTCATTCCGGAGGGTCAGGTCTTTGGTAAAAGCAATTTCTGCATATAAGTTACCAAAGAGCTGGTTTCTTTTTGCTTCGTCTTTATTAATAAGGGCGATCGCATATGGGTTCACGGTGCTGTTCACCCATCCATTCGGGTTATAGGCTCCTCCCCAGCTGCCATCCTCATTCTTTACGGCTATATCCGGCGTTTGGCTTAATGCGGTATTAATTACATTCGAGCTGGTTGAATTTACGTTCTCTTTGATATTAACCAATTGCAGGCTGGTACCGATCTTTAACCAGTTGGTTGTTTTATTATCGAGATTGAGTCTTAATGAAAGCCTGCGGAAATTGGAACCGAGCGCAATACCTTCCTGGTTGAAATAGGAGCCTGACAGGAGGTATTGTGTTCTTGTGTCTCCTCCATTAATGGATAATGTATGGTTGGTCATCGGGGCATTTCTGAAAAGTTCTTTCTGCCAGTTGGTGCCCTCGCCCAGGTACTTTGGATTTACAAATTCCGGGCGGGTATCAAATCCCCATCCTAATCCGGTATTTCTTTCATTTATAAAAGTGGCGTATTCCCTTAAATTCATTACAGGCAACCTTTTAGGTATTTGCTGGTAGCCTGTATACATATCATAGGAAATGCTTGGCGGAGCGACCTGCCCCCTCTTGGTGGTTATTACTATTACGCCATTTGTTGCCTGCGAACCATAGATGGCCGTGGCTGATGCGTCTTTCAATACATCAATGGTTTCAATTTCAGAAGGATTGATACCTGCCAATGGATTCACGCCTGAGCCCAATGTGGCGGTGCCGCCAATAATGATTCCATCTATTACATACATAGGCGAACCTCCCCCAAAAGAAGACAAGCCACGGATCTGTATCGATACAGCTCCACCTGGTTGACCTGATATTTGTTGCACCACTAACCCGGGAACCTTTCCCTGCAAAGCCTGGTCAAAGGTTACAGGCTGTGTTTTACGGAGCTCATCACCGGAAACAGAAGATATGGCGCCGGTAACGTCCTTCCGTTTTGCTTTACCATAACCAATCACTACCACATCTTCCAGTTGTGAAATATTCTCACTCATTTCTATTTCAAGGGAAGGTGTTTTGGCCACCACTTCTTTTTTCTGAAAACCTATCATGGTAATTACCAATACGCTTCCGGTGGGAGCGTCGATCGTAAACTTTCCTTCTCCATTGGTAATAGTGAAGCGGCTGGTGTTTTTTAAGGTAACAGTTGCACCCGGAACCGGGGAGGAATTACTTTTATTGATGATTCTACCACTTATTTTTGTTGTTTGTGCGGAGAGGTTTGTGCTGGAAAGGAATCCCAAAAGGATACCCAATAGCGGTAGTATTCGCAAGCGAATCATTTTGGTTGACTTCATTTTTTTCATTTTAACGTGTGCGGATGATGATCCTCAGCGGCATTTTCAGCGAGGATGATATTTCATAAGGCCAGAATATTCGTAACAGGAACCAGGCAATTGTTAAGCGCCAATTCTTTTTCAGCAACTTCTATAGTTCCTATTAGTCACTTTTTTAATGTAATTGGTGACGACCTCAGGTTTAACAGCCTGAGGTGAATGACTAAGTAGAGGGATTGAAAAAGTAAACAGGTGGTCAGGATCTGCACTATGAGCAGAAGGACTTGCCAATAAGTCTCCATACGAGACATAGGCCGGCAAGCAAGGTAGCAGCAATTGTAGTTTCATATACGTGGATTGAATATTGTAAAGCTATTGCTATGTTGCCTGAATCAAGGGGGTCATTTGATTCAACCATAAGACCCGAATGTTACAATTCGGTGAATATCACTGCCAATGATTTGACAGCGCTTGAATTTAAAACCAGGAAAACCGGGGCCACCATCTTGCATTCATCCAACAACCACATTTTCTACCTACCCGGTCTTCCTGATAATATTATAGAATGGTTTAGCTTATTACCATCCTGCATTTTGCTTTAATACGTTATTCGATAATGTAATTTGTGAATAAGGGATCTGCACGAAGCCCTTTGTTTCTATTACCTTCGATGCCAAAATGGTTTTGGTGGTATTCACACCGCCATTTTGAAGGGTCACCGACTCGGCAATAGCTGATGCCGCAACATTCAGCCCCTGGCGAAGAAGATCCCAGTAACGGATCCCTTCTCCCGCAAATTCCAGCCTTCTTTCATTTATAATATTTGCCTGGCTCACCGGAACCTGCACAAAGCTGGTTCCCAGCGCCCTTCTGCGCACATCATCAAAGTAACCCTGCGCGCCGCCGGCGCCCAATTCAGCCGCCATTAACAAAACATCAGCGTAACGGATAGATACATAATCCTGGTACTGGCTGATCATGAAGCTCGCGCCGCCCATTTTTTCTGCAAGACTTCTTCCTGCCTCATCAGCCATGGGGGTATATTTTTTAATGCAGTAGCCGGTATACTCCCGTTGATCCTTTATGTTCTGAAAATCAAGCCCCTCGTCCACTATTGAAATGATAGAGGCATTTCTCCGGCTGTCGCCGGCAGGGAAAGCTTTCCAAAGTTTTGGATTCACGGTGGCGCCGCCCCAGCCCATTCCATACGGATAAATACTTTGAACGCGAATACCGAACATCACCATCCACTGGTTACCATCCACATTTCCATTCCAATCGCTGGTATAAGTGTACTTGATGGCAAACACCGTTTCCTTATTATCTTCTCCTACATAATTATTGAGAGAGGCAGCAGGCCATAAATTGGCAAATTTGTCAACCAACCCAAATCCTCCATTACTGATAACATCCTCGAGGTAAGCAAGTGCCTGGGCTTTTGAAACAGTTCCTACCAGGTCGGGCTTATTGTAATAACCGGTATAGCAAAGGAACACACGACCAATCAGTGATTCGGCAGCCCATTTGGTTACCCGTCCACGGGTAGAGGGGCTTTGTGCACCATAACCGGTAGCAGGAAGATTGGAAGCTGCAAATATCAGGTCGTCGGTAATGAGTTTATAAACGCTGTCTGCGCTGGCCTGTGGCACATTATCGGTAGTAGGTACGGTGATCAATGGGACATTTCCCCATAACCGCACCATATCAAAATAACAATAGGCGCGTATGAACCTTGTTTCCGCTTCATATGTCTTACGCAAATTGTTATCTCCTTTCCAATCTACTCCGTCGAGGTGCGACAAAAGCATATTGGCGCGATAGATAGCCTTGTAGTAAAGCGCCCAGCTATCTCCAAACATATTTTGATCTGAGGGCGAACGGAGTTTGTCAAACTCGTCCATCATCTGAAAGCCGAAGCCGTCAGCATTGCCGGTGGCTCCAAATGCATCGTCAGACATGATTTCCGATGCAACAGGAAAAGCAACGCCACCTGACCAAACACGCTGTAATCCATCATATACGCCTACCAATGCCTTCCAGGCATCATTTTGTGTTTTGTAAAAATTCTGCTCTGTGGCAGCCGTTACATCTTCTGAATCCAGAAAGTCCTTGTTACAGGCAATCAATGTCAACAATGCAGAAGCCAGTATATAAAATTTCAAGTTTTTCATCGCCAATTCATTTTTAATTTAAAACCGGATGTTTGCTCCAACCATAAATGTTCTGGGCCTGGGATAATATCCTAAGTCCACTCCCGATGAAAAGCCCTCGTTATAACCAACTTCAGGATCCATACCATTGTATTTGGTAAACAGGAAAGCATTCAGCACGGAAGCATATAATCTTACTTTGCCCAGGTAATTTTTTTTGATCAGGTTTGAAAAATCATAACCAAGGGTAATAGTGTTGATACGCAGATAATCTCCTTTATAAACGTACAGATCAGAGAACTGTGCCCAGTTAGCACCGTCTTCTGTTACCCTGGGAATTCTGTTGGAAGTTCCCGGGCCATGCCAGCGGTCCAGTATTTCTGAAGTATAGTTACCAAAGCCGCCCGGTCCTCTGTACGACTGAACAAGCTGATTACCTGTTACACCGGAGGCCTGTACCAGGAGATCAAACCCTTTGTAATCGAGCGATATATTAAAACCATAGGTAAAATCAGGATTGGGATCACCGATATTGGTTTTGTCATTGGCATCAATAACACCATCGTTGTTCAAATCGATATAACGAACATCTCCGGGCTTAGCGGTGGGCTGAATCGGAGTTCCTGTTTTGCCTTTATAAGCCGCTACCTCATCATCCGACTGGAAAACGCCTGCGGTTTTAAATCCCCAGAAATAACCTACCGGTTCACCGTTTGCTGCCCGGTAAAATTCACCGGCATTGGCATACAGCACATTGGTATTGCCATGAAGCACATGATCGTTTGTAGGAATATTTCCTATCCTGTTTTTATTATAGGCGCCGTTTACACCAACTGAATAATGGAAGTTTTTACCGATGCTGTTACGGTAATTCAGCGCCAGTTCAACGCCGGTGTTTTTCACATCACCCCCATTAATCAGCAGTGCATCTGCTCCGGCAGTAGCCAGAATAGGCACTGTAATTAACCAATCCTTTGTTTTTTTGACATAATAATCAAATGTCACATTCAGGCGCTGTAATATGGTAGCGTCAAAACCGATATTGGTTTGCTCGGATGTTTCCCATTTTACATCCGGATTGGCAATACGGCTTGGATAAGCGCCCTGCGTATTGGCTCCTTCTACCGGTCCGAATATATAACCTGCATTACTGAAGCTGATGGGAGATACAAACTGGTACGCCGCTACGTTCTGATTGCCAACCTGGCCCCAGCTGCCGCGAAGTTTAAGGAAATTCAACCATTGTACGCCCTCCATAAAGTTCTCCATAGAAGTTACCCATCCTGCAGACACGGAAGGGAAATATCCCCAGCGATGATCCGGAGCGAATTTGGAAGATCCATCACCCCTGAATGTTACATTAACCAGGTATTTTTCCCGGAAGTTGTATTGCAACCGTCCGAAGTAAGACATCAACGCATTTTCGGACGGACCGCCGCCAAGACTCATATAAGGAGCGCCCCTGGTCACATTCTGAGCAACAGAAAGGTAGGCATGTTGCATGTCGGCAACACGCAGATCCCAGTTGGAACCATTCATACCAACAGTTTGTGTTTTCAGCGAAGAACTACCCGCCATTACGCCGAAATGGTGATCAGCCGCAACATCAAAATCATAGCTGATTAAATTGTCGAACTGGATAGTCCGTCCATTGCCCATTGATTGACTCACCTTAGCGGTATCATTCAAGGAATAAATAGAAAGATGATAAACCGGTGTATAACCATGACTTTGGTTAGCGAAATAATTTAGACCGAGGCTGGAGCGGAATTTTAAACCTTTAACAGGTTCCACCTGTAAATACACATCGCCAAATAAGCCCTGGCTGCTGTTCCGGTTGCGCGTGTTATAGTCCATCACTGCATACGGATTGGCTTCTGTATTATTCCATGCCTGATCAGGTTTTCCCGGATACCAGCCTTTTTTATCACTGCTGAAATAACTGCCATCTGTATCATACATTGGCAGGAACGGGCTGGTAGTAAAAGCAGAACGTAGTGTATTATTATACTGACCATCTACAGCAATTCCGTGGTTGTTTTGATAGTTGAACGTAAGATGCTCTCCCAGCTTAACGATATTCTGGTATAAGTTATGTTCAGAATTTATTCTGAACGTGTAGCGGTCAAGGTAAGAGATATCAGATCCGCCCACGATGCCGCCCTGGCTGGTATATCCCAGGGATAAGGAATAGGTGGAAGCCGGTCCGCCACCCTGTACACCCAATACATAGTTTTGAGTCGGTACATTCTTTTTAAACATCTGGTCAAGCCAGTCTGTGTTTACCGGCAGGTTGTTGACTACCTCATTGCTGAAATAAGGCGCCTTACCGGAGTTAACAGCGGCTTCATTTATAATGGTAGCATAATCTTTTGCATTCAACAGTTTTGCTTTGCGGGCAAGCTGCTGGGCGCCATAAAAAACATCCAGGGTGACCTGTGGTTTTTGGTTGGCTTTTCCTGTTCTTGTGGTAACGAGGATAACGCCGTTGGCGGCCTGGGAACCATAAATAGCAGCAGATGCAGCGTCTTTCAGGATGTCGATGGATTCTATGTCCGCCGGGTTCAGGTAGGCGATGTCACCTGTCTGAACACCATCCACAATGTATAAAGGAGCAAAGTTACCAACAGTACCTTTACCACGAATGATAACATTCATTCCTGAACCTGGCTGTCCCGAATAGGAAGTGATTTGCACACCGGGCGCCTGTCCCTGCAAAGCCTGCATGGCACTGGTAGTATTCTGTTTCTGGATGTCGGCGCCTTTTACCTGTATGTTAGCGCCTGTAACCAGTTTTTTCTTCTGTACGCCATAACCAATTACCACTACATTTTCCAGCTGGCTTTCGGCGTCCTGCAACTGAACTTTCAATTCGCGCGAGGTAACTTTTACCTCTTTTTCAACAAAACCAACGGATGTAATTACTATTACATCACCAATTGATGCCTCAATAGTAAATTTTCCTGCATCATCCGCAATGGTGGAGACACGGGTGCTTTTAACGGTTACTGATGCTGCAGGGACCGGAACGGAAGTACTTTGACTGGTGATCGTTCCATTCACCTTTGAAGTTTGGGCATAGGCATTTTTGCCCGGGGCGAAGACCCAAAGCGCGCCCCACAGCAGCAATACTCGCAAGTAAAAAAGTTTGGCTGATTTCATAATTGTGGATTTAACTGACTACTTTTTTATATCTATTTTTCTTCCTTCATAAACTACTTCCTTATCACATTTTGCATCAAGATCCAGACGCCTGGGTTCATTGGGCGCAATAATATTGATACGGATAGTTCTTTTCTGTAACATGCCATTGAATGATCCCTTCCGGTCTCCGACAGTAACAGTTCCTGTTGCCTGGGTATATTTTACCGGGATAATGGAAAAGGCGCCTTTTTCATAATTGTAATTGGCCCCTTCATCTTCATACAGGTTGAAAGACGCGTCTGCACCGGTGTAGATGTTCAACGTCAGGGTATCGGCCTGTTTTTCTGTGGTGTATTGTAACCCGGGTCCGAAGGGAACGATGGATCCGGCTTTTACAAATAAAGGCATCCGTTCGTATGGCGCGTCGGCAGTAATTTTCTGACCGCCTGCATACCACTTCCCGGAATAGAGGTCATACCATCCTGCACTCCTGGGTAGATACAGGGCGCGTTTCGTTTGCCGGTATTCATATACGGGATTTATTAGCAACGAAGGACCAAACATATATTGATCGGTAATATTCAATACGGCGGTATCTGTTGCAAAGTCCATCGCAAGTCCCCGCATAATAGTGTAGTCATTGTGGTAAGTCCACCCGGCCAGCGAATAGATGTATGGCAGTAAACGGTAACGCAGCTTATCGTAATAGAGGAAACTTTCATAAGCAGGATGACCTTCAGGAGCAGTATTGAATACTTCGCGGTAAGGGAATTGCCCGTGAGACCGGAACAAAGGAACAAAAGCGCCAAACTGCGACCACCGGGTCATCAGTTCCCTCCACTCCTCCAGTCCCGCTGCGTCCGGGTTTTCAAATTTGCGGGGTACCACAAAACCACCAATATCCATCGTCCAGTAAGGAAGTCCGGACATAGAGAAATTAGCGCCTGCAGCTATTTGTGCTTTCATATCATTCCAGGTAGAGCCAATGTCACCGCTCCATATCGCGGCAGCATAGCGCTGCGAACCTGCAAAGCCGGAACGTGTCAGCAAAAAGACCCTTTTATCCGGATCCGTTGAACGTTGCCCTTCATAAATTCCTTTTGCATTTTGCAGGGGATAAGCATTCAGAAATTCTGCTGCGCTACCCAAAGCGGTGGGTGTCATTTGCAGCTTTCTCTTTTCGGGATTTACATTGGAAACAATGTCCGGTTCACTGGCGTCCATCCACCATGCGTCAATTCCTTTACTATATATTTTTTCGTTGATCAGCTCCCAGAAGCCTTTCCGGGCCGCGTTGTTGAAAGCATCATAAAAAGTAGAAACATATCCTTTGCCTATCCAGTCTTTTTGTTGATCAGCGATGTTTCTTTTATAAAGCCATCCTTTCTTATCAAATTCATGGTAAGCTGATATGCCATCATAAAATTTCGGCCATACTGATATCATGATTTGAGTGTTGTACTTTTTATGCAGCAAATCAATCATGCTATCGGGAGAAGGAAAGCGTTTTTCATCGAACTCCTGGCTGCCCCATTCGGCTTCTCTCCAATAACTCCAGTCCAGCACAATGTTGTCAATGGGAATCTTTCTTTTGCGGAATTCAGCAACTGCGTTCAGTAACTCCTCCTGTGTTTTGTATCTCTCCCGGCTTTGCCAGAAGCCTAATGCCCATTTCGGAACAATAGGCGCCTTACCTGTAAGCGACCGGTAACCCGAAATCACTTCATCCATATTATTGCCATACACGAAATAGTAGTCAACCTGTTTGCCGGCTTCGGAACAGAAACCAAAACTGTTTTGCTGCTCCTCGCTCAATGGCTCCTGCCATTTCAAAGAAAAATAGGATTCGCCGCCTTCAGGTATCCACTCAATTCTGACAGGTACTTTTTCCGCTTTTTTGAAGTTCCAGGAAACCAGTGCCGATGCGGGGTTCCATGCTTTTCTCCAGCGATCCAAAACAAGTTTTCCATCCAGCCATACTTTCACGGAGCCGCCATAAGTGAAACGGAACTGATGAAGACCGGAGAGATAACTGGAAAGACTTCCTTCCCAGGTCACCATGCCGGAGGCAGGTGTAAATTCCCGTGGCAAGAGGACTTTTGAATCTCCCAGGAACTCCATATTAATATTGGTCTCGGCTCTTTCGGTACTTATTTCCTGCGGTTTATGCGCATTATTGGAATAAGAGGCAGTAAGCCAGCCGGCTTCGCCTTTCTTTGAAAAAAGCTGCATGGAAGAAAGTGGATGAAGTGGCCTGATATCGCCGGCCCTGGTGAGGGAATAGTTGTCCCACAGAATACCGTAGTTTTTATTGGAGATCATAAAAGGAACGGCCACTTCTGTATTGTTCTGGAAGAAGGTAACCTGTTGGCCACGGTAGTTCATAATCCCGTCCTGATGTTGCCCGAGCCCATACCATGCGTCTCCGGCAGCCGTCTGAAATGTTTGGCTAATCGTGTAATACCGTTTGCCGTCGAATATGGCGGATTGAAAATCCCGCCCGAACAGTTGTTTCTCAGCCAGGATCTTTTTGCCTGCCAGATCCGTGAAAGTAACGGCCCCTGTGCCCCGGTCGACGGTGACAATCAATTTCTTTGTTTTGAGCGTCAGTGTTTCTTTGGAAGTACTGATATCCCAGGTAAGCCCTGGTTGTTTACGATAAACGGTTATCAGGCTGTTACCGGCTACTATTTCTTTTCCGGGAGCAGCGATCACTCTTATAATATCATCCGAAACAACTTCAAGTTTAACAGCATTTGTAGCGCCTGTAAGCAGGGAGTCTGTAAAAACTATAACCCCATCCGGAAGTTTAATGTAAGCAGGTGGCGCCGCCAATAAATTATTAAATAACGTAAAAGTCAGCAGGCTAAGCAGCAGCAATCGTAATTTCATATACGTGGATTAGATGCCGTAAAACTATTGCTATGGCACCAGAAACCGGGGCGTCGAATGATTCAACCAAGGGGTTCAAATGTTACAAATGCCTGAATATCACTGGTAGGATTTCGGGAGGCAGGTTATTAAAGGCCTTTATTTTTAAGATTTGCCAGGTACTCTGAAGGGGTGGTTTTGAATTCTTCTTTGAAAAGTTTACGGAATATTTTGGGGTCATTGAATCCTACCTGGTAGGCAACTTCTGAAATAGACATGCCGCTTTTGTCTAATAACTGGATAGCCCTTTTCAAACGGATTGAACGGATAAAATCTAACGGCGACTTACCGGTTAACGATTGTATCTTTCTGTACAGGGTAACCCTGCTCATGTACATCTCTTTACTGAACTCATCTACGGAAAATTCCGGATTGTCTATTTGTTTTTCGATAATGTCCAATGCCTGTTTAAGGAATTTTTCGTCTACAGGGGTGATGGTCACCTCCCCGGGGTTGACTTCAATCTGCTTTTGGAACCTCTTTTGCAATAATTTTTGTTGTGCCAGCAAATTATTGATCCGCGAAGCCAGGATCTCAAAGGTGAAGGGTTTGGTAATATAATCGTTCACGCCGGCTTTCAATCCCTCCAGCTGTTTTTCTTCGCTTCCCATAGCGGTAAGCAAAATGACAGGAATATGAGCCGTGAGTGTTTCGGTTTTAATTTTCCGGGCAAGTTCAACGCCGTCCATTAGAGGCATCATGATGTCGCTTACCACAAGATCAGGATTTAACAGCTTTATTTTCTCCCAGCCCTCCTTCCCGTTTGCGGCTTCTTCAATATGGTACTGCCCTTTCAGGTTATCTTTTAAATAAAAGCGCAGGTCTTCATTGTCTTCCACTACGATTATTGTCTTCTTCTTATCCCCTTTCTTTTTTTCTTCCACTATTATTTGCTCCGTTTCCTCTGGGAATGTGGGCGTAGTTGAGGTCCGGCCGGAAGAAACATACACTTTCTTTGCAGGAAGCAATACTGTAAAACAGGTACCCTGATCCGGTTCGCTTTTTACGGTGATGATCCCGTTGTGTAATCTTACAAACTCCTTTGTGATAGCCAACCCTATACCGGTTCCCTGGTTTACCATGCTCTCCGGAACATCTGTCTGAAAAAACCGTTCAAAAATCTTTTCATGCTGATCGGCCGGGATGCCGATACCTGAATCTTTTATTTCAATAGCAAACGTTCCATCGGAATCATTATCTGCCGGCTGCCTATACACTAAGTTAACGCTCACCATCCCACCATCATGCGTATATTTAAAAGCGTTGGACAACAGGTTGAATAAAATCTTTTCAATTTTGTCTTTGTCAAAATAAATTTCGAGGCTATCAATGTCAGATGAGAATGAAAATCCTATCTTCTTTTTTTCTGCAATATCAGTAAAAGAGTAACTGGTTTCCCTGCAAAACCGGACGATATCGCCTATGGAAGGATGCAGTTTTACTTCCTGTACCTCCATTTTCCTGAAATCGAGTAGCTGGTTAACAAGGCTTAACAGGCGTTTTGCGTTACGCTGTACCAGGTTTAGTTGTTTTACCTGCTCTTCATCTGCCGTATTTTTAATGATCTTATCCAATGGCGCGATGATAAGACTCAGCGGCGTACGGAATTCGTGGCTTACATTGGTAAAGAATTTTGTTTTTAACTGTTCCAGTGCATGCGCCCTTTCTGCTTCCCTGCGCTGCTGGCGAACTTCAAAGCGCATATGTATCCTGTCTAATGTAATGCGCCGGATAAGCAGGAACAATCCCGTAGCAATCAACAGATATATAATGTATGCAACAGGGGTTCTCCAGAACGGGGGTTCAATATTGATCTGCAGCGTTTTCACCTCACTCCACAAACCGGCCCTGTTCAACACTTTTACTTTGAAAACATAATGACCGGGATTGAGATTGGTATAAGTGGCTCTCCGCTGATGACCATCTGCATACAACCAGTCTTCATTAAACCCTTCCAACATATATGCATATTTATCATATGCGTTATGAGAAAAATCGAGCGCAGCAAAGTCGATAGAAAAAACATTTTCTTTATACTTCAGGTCAATACTTTGCAGCTGGGATAAGGAGCGTTTGAGCAACACGCGGTTATTAACCAGTTCTCCGGGTTCAACATTTTTATTTAATATCTGAAAACCGGTGAAAACAATTTTAGGGTGATAAACAGAATTACCGATAGCAGCCGGATTGATAATATTAAACCCCGATGGCCCACCAAAGATTAATTCGCCGCTCCTCAGCTTTAATGCCGCGTTATCGTTAAACTCGCGGTTCTGCAGGTTGTTTGTTGCATCATAACTGATAACAGAAAAATCAAGATGCTTATTATCCTGGCGGGGAATGGCGTTACATAACCCACTGGGCGTAGAAATCCACAGGGTCTGATGGTCATCTTCAAGAATATTCAGGATCATATTATCGGGAAGGCCGTTTGATGCTGTGAATGTCCGAAACTCCTTTTTCTGTTCATCAAACAAATTCAAACCTTCCCTGGTTCCTACCCATATCCGTCCCTTACTGTCTTCCAAAAGACAGATAACACCATTATCGCTTAAGCTATTCCCTGCATTTGTATCCAGGTAGAAGACAGCAGCGGGTTTATTCTTTTCAATAACAGCAATGCCGTAACCTGTACCGATCCATAAATTTCCTTTTCTGTCCTCCATAATAGCAGAAACATAATTGGACAGTAATACTCCCTGCGTGGTTTTATAGTGGTTAAACTGGTTAGTCCTTCTGTCGAAACGATCCAAACCACCACCTAAAGTACCGATCCATAAATTCCGGTTCCTGTCTTCAAAAATTTCCCAAACTTTGTCGTCGGTCAAACTGGAGGAATCATTCTCATTATGCCTGTACCGGGTGAACTTCTTACCATCGAAGCGATTGAGGCCACCGAGGTAGGTTCCAATCCAGAGAACATCTTCATGATCCATGCACAGGCTCACAATTACGTTGTTGCTCAGGCTGTTTTCATTTTTTGGATCGTACAGATATTGTTTGAAAGTATTATTTTTCCTGTCAAAATAGATCAATCCTCCACCATTGGTTCCAATCCAGACATTACCCATCTTATCTTCAACAAAACGGTTTACATCGTCGAACTGCAGGCTTTTTGCATTTAATTCCTGGTGATGGTAATACGAAAACTGAACGATGTTGCCGTTATAATAATTCACGCCCTGCTTGTAGGTTCCCAGCCAGATAATCCCCTGATCATCCCTGTACATCGTGGTAATGGTATTCTGGCTGATGCTTTTGGGATCATTGGGGTTGTTCAGCAGGTAACTGGTATTGAGCCGGTTCTTTTTGTCGATCAACGTTACTCCTCCATGATCGGTTCCTACCCAGATCAAACCATTGCCATCCTGAACCACCTGGCTTACCAGTTCTGAATTCAATCTCGCCGGATACGAATTCTTATCAAACTGCGTGATGGTGTTATCTTCCGGGTGAAAAAGAAAAACACCGAAGTTATAACGCCAAAGCCAGAGATCATTATCGCTATCTATAAACAGCTTATAGGGGTTATCATCTTTATTACGTTTTTGGAAAGCAGTGGTGGAAGAAATTATTTTGTCCAGCTTTATATCATACTCCTGTAAAAAACCTGATTGATATACCAGCCATAACTTTCCGTCGTTTGTTTCACTAATGGAAGTAATCTTTTCGGAAGTTTGTGTTGCTTTCGGTTTGAATGGCTTTACTATTTTGTTGTCAGCGGAATACAGGAACAAACCCTTATCCTCATACAGGAACCAGTACCTGTTATTATTTCCTTTTACTATATTGGCAATAGTACCAGGCGGCAAACCGATAGCATGTAAATAGTCATCAGAGCTGCCATTGAATTTTTCCGTATCCGGATTATAAATACAGGGGCCACCCATTGTAGATACCCACATTTTCCTATCAGGAAGTTCATAAAGTGACAAGATATTGTTGTCCTTTATGGAAGTACTGTCATTGTGATCTTTACGAAATACTTTACAGAAATATCCGTCATAACGATTAAGTCCATACGTAGTACCAAACCATAAAAACCCATCAGGGTCCTTTAGCACAGTATTTACCTGGTTATGTGACAAACCGGTATACGTATTGAGCTTGGAAAAATTATAATGTTCGCTTTGTGCTAAAACAGAAAGAGATTGTAACAGCAAAATAATCCAAAAAAGGTAACGCATTGCATCTGATTTGACATATAAAAATTTGCGTTGTCCGGTCTACAATCCCGTAAAATCAAGAACTAAGATAATAAAATGATTGGGATAACATGTCCAAATCAAATGACAAATTTGCTGTAACGATTTTTCTTTTGTTGAAGCATTAAAACGCCAGGTGCCTTATATTTTATTTTTTAAAGTTGAAATATCTGTTCCATCAACAGCCATTTCTCTCCCTCTTTCGCCCAGGGCAACGGTTGCTGGAACTTCCACATTAACTGTTCCCATTCCTGTACTTTTGGATTGGCTGCATCCGAAGCATTTTTTGCTGTTTCATCATACTGGTCATTGGTTTCCATGATCATCATTAAGCGATTGCCGGTTCTATAGATCTGCATTTCCACAATCCCTGCATCAAGAATGCTTTTCCGTACTTCCGGCCAACCATTTTCTGCCCTGTGCCAATACTCGTATTCTGCTATCAGCTCCGGATTATCCTTTAAATCGAGGGCTAAACAGTATCTTTTCATAAATTCAATTAACTTTTACAAATAGCTGGAAGCATAGAACTGATCAATCAGTCCGCGTTCTTTCATCTTCTTCCAAAATCCTTCGGGGATTATTGAGTTGGGCAATGCAACATTTTGTACCACCCTTTCTACCTGGGTGGTATTTAAAGCAATGCTTGTAACTCCGGGTGCATTCAGGCCAAAAATTACGCATGCCTCTACCGGTCTTATTTTATAATCCTCGCACAATTGATAAAACTGTTGCCGCCAGTGATATAAATTTTTATCTTTTTCAGGATCTGTCAATTGATAATTATAATAAGCCGATCCTGTTAAAAAGCCTCCGTTAAAAACAGAAGAATTTATAACTGCAACACCCTGATGCGAAAGTTGTTGCATAAAATTCACCAGCGGCGTGGGATGACTGTGAATAGTCATACTATTGGCAATCATTACCCAGTCCAGTTTTACGTCCTCCGTTATTTTTCTTATGATGCGCCAATCCTTTGCGCCCACGCCGATCGCTTTAACTTTGCCGGCCTGTTTTAATTCATTTAATGCCCGGTAAGCATCCAGAATATCCTGGTAGCGCCTTTTTTTATCCTCCTCATCGTCTGATGCGGCGAGGTATTCGTCGGGATCATGTACAGATACCAGCTGCGCATGATAGTTACCGAGCAGTTTATTCCCCTGCTCATAGCATTCCAGGATACCATCGTAACTTATTTTCTGAACGGCATCATACTCCAGGTTTTTCCATATTCCGGGTTCAAAAGTGGGTTCGGCTGTTTTTAATTCAGTACGCAGCCAACCCAGCTTATTGCTGATCAGTACATCCTTGGGATTGATATTTAATTCCTTCAGGGATCGTCCCAGGGACTCCAGCGCCAGCCCGGCGCCATATTTACCGGCGGAATCAAATACAGCCGGCCTGGGGGAATATTTGATGCTTTCATTAACAATAGACCGCTTCACTTCATCCGGTAGCGCAACATATAAATTTCCCAACCCGCTGGTGCCAAAAATTACTTTGGGCAGTGTGAGTTCCTCCATATAAAAATCTCTTATTTTCAAAGAATAGCTGAAACAGGTAAATTTTCAGGCTTCACTATTACGCGGTGACCTTTTATTCCAAAAAAGGCCACTACCGCGAAACAGATCAATGGTACTGCGTAACCATATTGAATATTACCTGTTACATCGCTTATGTAACCGAATACTCTTGGCAAAACGGCGCCCCCAACAATGGACATAATAATTAAACTACTTCCAAATTCAGTATCACCGCGTAAATCTTTTATGCCAAGCGCAAAAATAGTAGGAAACATAATGGACATAAAAAAGCAAATACCAACAACCGTATAGATAGTGATCATACCATATCCCCAGATGGCGATGATGCAAAGTAAAATATTGATGACTGCATACGCAGCAAGCAACCTGGCCGAACTATAGTATTGCATCAGATAGGTGCCTATAAATCTTCCAATTAAAAATGCCAGTCCGCATAACCCTAAATAATCAGCGGCTTTTACTTCCGATATACCGGCAGCCTTTGGTGCATAAAGGATAAACAAACTAAACACGCACACCTGGGCGCCTACATAAAAGAATTGTGCAATAACGCTCCAGGTTAAATGACGGTGTTTAAAAGCGTGAAAAATATTCTTACTGGCTACATGTCCTTCATTTGTTTGAATGGCCGGCAAACGGGTAAACGCAAAAACCACAGCTATTAACACCAGCACGCTGCCGAGAATAAAATAAGGCATCTTCACGGTGGCAGCTTCAGCAGCAAGGGCCAGCTTCCGGCCTTCTTCCGTCATTGTACTTAATTGTGCTGCAGTATAGCCTTTTGTAAGTATAACGCGTGCGCCGATCACGGGCGCAAGTGTGGCCGCCAGGCCATTAAATGATTGTGCAAGGTTAAGCCGCTGGGTAGAGGATTCAGGATCGCCAAGCGAGGAGGCATAAGGATTAGCCGCCGTTTCCAGGATCGTGAGTCCGCAGGCAATGATAAACAAGGCTATCAGGAAAAAGGTATACTGCTGGGTATTGGCAGCCGGGATAAATAAATACGAACCCAGTGCGAAAACCAGCAGTCCCGTTATAATCCCTGCTTTATACCCGTATTTTTTCATGATGAACCCAGCGGGCAAAGCCATGAGAAAATACGCGATAAACACTGCAGAATCAACCAGCGTAGCCTGTACAGTGGTAAGTGTAAATGATTTCTGCAAATGTGGTATAAGTATAGGATCAAGATTATGTGCAAAACCCCATAAAAAGAACAGGCTTGTAATCAATATAAACGGGAAAAGTGTACGGGCCTTTGCCATATTAAAATCTAAAATTTACATTGACTGATCAAACAAAAAAACATTTATACGATCGCTCCTTCAATTTTCAACACAAATGCTTCTTTCCGCGGTGGCTGGTCAGGTAACTGCACCTTCAACCCTTCGGATGTTTGCTCAAAGTTCAACCGGTCATTTCCCAGCATGCTTACGTGGCTTACATTTCCCGCCTGATTATCCGGGGCCAAAGATTTAATTAAAGTAACTTTATCTGACGGCCATCCGAGCACTATTGCGTAAAGTGTTTTGCCTTTTGTAGTAAAACGAATATCTCCTGCTTCAAATGGCTTGCCTTTCCCTTCATTAAAACCCTGTGCGCTCAAAGCCACAACAGACTGTATCGCCGGGCCTTCTCCAAATGTTTTCCAGGGACGTGTACTATAAATTGCTTCGCTGTTGATCTTCATCCAGTCCGCCACCTGTTCTACTACCGCGCGTTCTTCACTGTCGATACTACCATCACCGCGTACAGGAACATTCAGTAAGAGATTACCATTTTTACTTACCACGTCAGCCAGGGTATGTACCACTGTTTTGGCGCTCTTATAGCCTTTGTTATCAAACAGGCGGCGGTCGTAATGCCAGCCACCGATACAGGTATCCGTTTGCCAGGGCAGGGGTTCTATCTGGTTACTTTGGCCACGCTCAATATCCCAGATCATGCATTTACGTTGCTGCTCATTCAACATTTTTCCAAATAGAGCAGCTTGTAATTTTCCATGTTTCTTCACACTGGTGTTATAGAAATGAGCAGCTATTTTGAGGCCCGCATCGCTTACCTGTAAAAGCGGCAGCACATTGTCATCAAAATAAACCAGTTCGGGGCCATATTTATTGATAAGTTCAATGGTCCGGTTTAAAAAACTGTCACAGTAAGCTTTATCAGGTATACTTGCGCCGTTACCCCAATCCCAATAGCCGCCCATGCTGCCATCATTAAGACTATCCTTACTCAATGCATGATTTTGAGCATACAACTGCTGCGGATCATAACCATTCCACCATTTATTGCTGCCATCGGCTTTAGTCAGTTTGCCATCATAAGGAACTCCTGCATAGGGGCCGCTCTTGTCTGAGCGCTGGGCCACCTCATACCAGGTCCAGGCATGGGAGGCATGAACAGTAACGCCAAAGGGCAGATCCTGTTCTTTGGCCGCTTTTGCCCAGCCGCCAATGATATCTTTTTTGGGTCCTAGCTTGGTAGAATTCCAGTTGTGGTATTTGCTGGGGAACAGATCAAAATTATCGTGGTGATTGGCCATCGCCATAAAATATTTGGCGCCGGCTTTTTTGTATAAAGTAACCAGTTCTTCCGGGTTCCAGTTCTCTGCCTTCCATTCGTTTATGACATCCTTAAAACCAAATTTTGAAGGGTGTCCATATTTTTCCAGGTGATATTTATACTGGTCGCTGCCTTCCTGGTACATGCCGCGGGCGTACCAGTCGCCGCGTTCCGGCTGGCATTGCGGCCCCCAATGGGCCCAGATTCCAAACTTTGCATCCCGAAACCAGTCCGGAACCTGGTATTGCCTGAGTGAGTCCCAGGTAGGTAGAAATGGACCTGGTGCCATGCGTGGAATTGGCTGAGATGCCAGCAAACTGTGTGCGTAAAGATCAGATAGATATAGAGAAGACAAGCCTGTGGCTATGCCTTTTATCAGCGTTCTTCTTTTCATGGAATTTATTTTATTAGCTCTAATATAAGTTCCGGGTTACCGGTTGATTGATGAATAATCCGCCGCTTATAATTGATAAATCAAACTTACTCCGAAATACTCATCAAACATTTGGCGTAATAGGACTTTTCTTTATACAAAACCGACTATTTGTGTATTATTGCTGTATCGGAATCGTAATGTTTAAAAAAACGTAATATCTGAAAAGTGGAAGCAGCCTTCCATACGGGGGCATTTCAACTGGTATTGCTAATTAATTATACAACATGATTAAAAGAGCGCTAAAACATACATTCACGTTATTGAACGTTGATCATGTAAAGCTTGACTCCAGGTGGAATTACAAAAACGTAATCAGCCCATACTTCAGGCTATATTATATTGACGGCGGAGAAGGAGAGATCTGGGACGTTTCAGCTAAAATCAAACTTGAGCCCGGTTTTCTGTACATCATACCAAGCTTTACATTGTGTAACCTGGTTTGCCCCAGCCACCTTAGTCAGTATTTCGTCCAGTTTTTTGAGGAATCGTCGGATGGTATTTCCCTGTTCGAAAATAACAGGTCCATTTTTAAGGTAAAAGCGACTGATATTGATATACTGAATTTTGCACGTTTGCTGGAAATAAACCCAGGCAGGGGCATCAATCGTTCCGACAATCCGAGGATATATGAAAAAAACGTCTTCTATAAAGAGTATCAGGATCTTAATAACCTGCAAAGCATGTCAACATTTACGGAAACACACGGCATTCTCTTACAACTGGTTTCCCGTTTTTTGACACAGGAGATATTTAAATATAAAGACGGAGGTCATGTGCCGGTTAAAATTTTAAATGCTATCAGTTATATTCAATTAAACCTGAGTCGCGATTTATCAGTAACCTCCCTGGCGAAAAGAGCAAACCTGCATACAGATTATTTTTCGCGTCTTTTCCATCAACACACCGGGGAAAGGCCGGTAAAGTATATACACGAAAAAAGAATTGAAAGGGCCCAATACCTCATTGTAACGACACAGATGACCTTTTCGGAAATTGCCACACAAACGGGTTTTGAAAATGTGTTTTACTTCTCTAAAATTTTTAAAAAAATCACCGGGATGTCTCCGGGGAACTACAAAAAACAAATGGATATGATAGGGTTTTAAATATTGGCTTTGTTATTAGTTTAATTCTTCAACCTGGTCATGTAACTGCTGATCCCAGATAAATTCTATACTGAACTTACCATCAGGCTCCAATCTGAAAATGGCCCTGTTCCATTTATTTTTCCCTCCCTCAGTAGTAATACTGTGTAATTCCTTCAGCCAATTTCTAATATCCCTGGGGATTTTTCTAACAGACAGATTAACGGTTGTATTATCAACCCGGTAATCACCGGTGTAACCCACAACGCCGTTTCCGACAACTTCTATATCCAGTTTGGCATTTGTCCAGTTACTTTCTTCGATGGCGTTGGAAATACCTTGTCCTATGCTTGAATAAATTTCATCCACAGTCATAATCTGTTTTTTACTGGTTATCATGTAATTTAACTATTAAATCAATTATTTGCTTTAACATGGGAAAATCATCTCTCCAAAATCAATTGGTTACGCTGGTTATCAATAGACCAGCGCCGGAACTTATTAAGAAAAGTTTTACCCAGCAAAAAGGTATCTGTTTCTTTGGAAGCGCCAATTACGAGGTTATTAACGGTGAACTTCCCTACCTGAACATTGTTGATTCTATACACATCACATAAAATCTCCTTTCCATTGGCAAGAGTGTATGTTTGCCGCCCCAGGAAATCATTTCCGGAAACCAGTTTCAATTGAAGCAATTTATTGATCATCGTGTCCGACACCAGCATATCCGTGGCGCCGCAATCGAGCATCCATACGTTTACCAGCGGTCCTATTTTTACTTTCAGCTTCGTCATAGCGCTTACGGTAATTACATCTATAGAATCGATCCTTTTATTACTGGTTACATCCAAACTGTCGGTGGCTTTCCAGGCGGTGGTAGTTGATACTCTTTTATAGGGATACCCGCCACAACGGTAAGCTATTTCATTAAACAGCATGGAATTGGGATCATTCATATCGTTAATGGTTTGCGCATTTATTTTTCGTTTAGCCATTACAGATACGGCACAATCGCAATAGGAATTTACCCTGCTCTCATCCAGTTCCTCCTTTTTATTCCGGCGAATATAAGCGGCCATAGAATCGCGGTAGGACATAATCTGAGCGGGTGAGAAAAAAAGGTTGGTTTGCGAAACATCTTTGTAACATTGGTCGATGCGTGCCTGCAGTACAGTATCTGCTTCTATAAGTTTAGCCAATGATAAATTGGGATATAAATATTCATATTCTTTTATCAGTTTCATGGGAAAATATCCATCAATCTGGTCTACCTGGCAATTGCAGATCTGAACGGCTTCTTTATTTGTGGGATCCGCTTTCATGGCCTTCATACAACGCCAGAACATGGTACTTTTCTCCCACACATTTTTCCCCTCCCTGGAACGGACAAATTGGTCAGCATTGGTAAACTGCGCAGATACACTACCAGCGAATAAAAGCAATATTAAAGTAAGAAAACGCATAAACAGATGCTATCAGTTAAATAAACTATTGACCTTCCTGTTGTCCGGCATGAGAAAGCAAGTTAATTAAAAGTGCTTAAAGCAAAGAGCCCCTGCAAATTTCCATTGCAGGGGCCATTCAGCAAAATGCCGGACTGCTTTATTCCTGCTCCTTCATTAAATTGAAAAAGAGATAATCTGTTCCTGGGGCATCAGTTATTCCGATATTCCTACCAATAGTTACTATTTGCCCCCTGTGATAAGTACCATGATTCACAAAATGCTGTATGTATTCATAGCGGGATTGATTGGCTTCAAACCACGGACTTACCACTTTTATTTTTTCCACCAGATCACGCTCCGAAAATGATTTTATGTCCTCTGCCAGTATTTGCGACCTGTTCACCAGTCCCTGAAAAACTTCTTCCCTTTTCAGATCCTCTATACCATAACGATTTACAAAGTCTGGTTTCTGGCAAATAATACTATACCAATATTCCTCCATCCCCCAAATATGATTCAAGGTTTTGAGAATACTGGAAAAACTCGACGGCGCCTCCTGGTGCAATTGTTCATCTGATTTTCTGGACAACCAATTCACGAATTGTTGGTTTACCGACAAATTATAGCCGGCATAATTTGTAACTAAATTTTGCAGATTCATTTTTACTAATTTAATGTTTCAGCAAAATTATAAGGAGGTAATGACAGCCCTATGTCAAGGGTAGGAAGGAGTTAATAATATTTGTCGAAGTATTCCTGCAAGGTCATTTTATGAGGGGTAAACTTTTCGGCAAGGATTTCCAGTCTTTTAATCCTGTCCAGCCGGAAATACCGGAATTCACTGCGTAAGCGGCACCATGCCACCAATAACCAGTTTTCCTGTGTGCTTAGTAAAGCAAAAGGTTCAATCAATCTGCTGGTAACTTTGTTGGCTTCATTGGCATATTCAATTTTTGTCACATAAAAATTTGTAAGGGCAAACTGCAGATCAGATAAGTTGTTGCTGTTTCTTTCCCGGTTAATATTCTGGTCAAATTGTGTGCGTTCGGCCAGGAGGTTGGCTTTATCTTTTACATTATGTCTTAATACAGCTTTGATTTTTTCAATAGCTTCTGAATAATCCTTAACAAAAGAAGCGTCTTTGTTTTTCAGCACTAATTGTTCTGCCAGAATTAAGGCGTTGGCCTGGTTTTCCGTAAACATTACCGGTGGAATTCTATACCCTTCCATTAAGGTATAACCTCTTCCTTCTTCTGTCAGAATTGGCACGCCAGCCTGTTCCAGCGCTTTAATATCCCGGTAAATGGTTCTGTTGCTGACCGAAAATTTGCCGGCCAGTTCCGGTGCTGTCAAAAGCCGTTTCGTTTGCAATTGGGTTAAAATTGCAGCCAGTCGTGAAAGTCGCTTTGTCTCATTATCGGCCATTATTGAAATTTTCCAGCATTGTATTTTTATTTTTGAAGAGACAACAACTCCAGCATATCGTTAAGATTTCCTGTTCAGATCAGTTATCAACAGGGGATTATCTTTTCGTAATTCATTAATCAGCGTAGCCACCTCAGTGGTGGTGGGATTCCGCATTAACCTTTCCAGTTCAGCGTTTGTTATTCCCACCAATTGCAGGAAAGACACTTCGCCATGTGGCGTTTCTATCCTGCCCAGTTCGGGGTCAAGCGCCAGTACAAAAGCGGTTATTTCCGTCTGGGTATCAAGCCGGATGGGACCTTTGGCAGGTATAAAATGATTCTCCTCAAACCATTTCCCACTGTTAAATACATATCGCGCAAGATTGTTCATTACATGAACTGTCCACAGCGGATCATCTTTATCTTCCGCAAATGGTTTCAATCTGAAGGTAAATTCAAAACCCCATTTACTGAACTCTCCACCGGCCTTTTCATGATCGTAGTAAAGTTCCGACATGCCATAACTGATGATATGCCTGTGGTATTCAGATTTGTTGGAATCGTAGATGCTGGCGCCGTCTATCGGATCAGTACCTCCGGCCATAAAATGGATGCCGCAGAGCGGGCCATAATGACGTGGTTCTGTTTTACCATAAACCGTTTCCAGGGCGCTATCTATTGAAAGCCATCCAACGGCATCATCTTCGCGGAATCTTTGTTTGTACTCTTCTGGTGTCATAAGAATAGTAGGTTAATACAAATAAACAACTCTAATATAAGCCAAGTTGTGAAAAAAGCCATATTCATCACCAGGCGCATGCGCGGCAACGCTGGCACACGTACTGGCTCTACTGTCGGAATCTCCATGAAAATTGGCGTTTTTGCCCCCATCCGTATCCTCCGTTTTGATGTAGGTTTACCCTATCAAAATATAAATATCGTATGCAACGCACCTACATTATTATTATACTTTTGCTATTCGTAACACATTTGCAGATGAACGCACAGCAAAAACAAACAGGCCATTATGCAACAGTGAATGGCTTAAAGATGTATTATGAGATCCATGGCAGCGGCGCCCCGCTGGTACTGCTTCACGGCGGAGGTTCCACCATTAAGTCCAACTACGGCGTTATTCTCCCGGAGCTGGCAAAAACACAGCAGGTGATTGCCGTAGAGCTACAGGCGCATGGTCATACTCCTGATATCGACCGGCCATTGAGCTTTGAACAGGATGCGGATGATGTGGCCGCGCTTCTCGGGCAGCTGCATATTGCCAAAGCCAACTTTATGGGCTTCAGCAACGGAGGCACCACTACGCTGCAAATCGCCATACGGCATCCGGAGCTGGTAAATAAACTGGTACTGGCCTCTACACTTTACAGGCGCGATGGCACGCCTCCCGGTTTCTTTGATGGATTCAAAAATGCGACTATGGACAAAATGCCGCCGCAACTAAAGGAAGCATACTTAGAGGCCAATCCCGATCCCAAAGGACTTGAAGCGATGTTTCACCGGGATGTGGCGAGGATGGAGAATTTTAAAGATATCAGCACGGAAAAAATAAAAGGTATCCAGGCGCCGGCGCTGGTGATAAACGGCTATGCAGAGCCGATCCTGCCAGAACATGCGCTGTTACTGGCGCGCACTTTACCACACGCACAACTGGCTATCCTGCCGGGCGGCCACGGCGATTATATCGGGGAAATTTGTGCGCCCGGCAAGCAAAGCAAAATACCTGCTTTGGTAACAACGATGATTATAGCATTTTTGAAAGAATAACATAGCGGAGAACAGATTTACTCCGCCATACGCGCCTGCGCCGCTGGGGTGAGATAAGGATAAAACATACCGGAAAAAATTTCGCTGTAATGTTTTATAGCATTGCTTCCTTTCAACCTCCCGGTTAATTCATTATTTGACAGCCAGAAGTCGCCCATAATAAATATCTGCGTCACCAACGCTTCCCAGATACTTTCCGGCAGATCAGTCCGGAAAATCCCTTCTTTTTTTAACTGCCTGAAAATAGCAAAGAATTCCTTTTCCCGGCGTTGTGTGAGCGCATAATAGTCTTTCCTGATAGCCGGCACACGCAGACTTATCTCCACAAAATGTAAAAATATAAACCGGTATTTATATGCCAGTTCCAGCGAGCGGACAGCGAAATCCCGGAGCGTATCCAGGCTTACAGGATGAATTGACTCCAGTTCAGACACCAGTACATCAAAATCAGCAGCCAGGTGTTCATAAAGTGTTTTTATGATTTCATCTGTCTGCCTGAAATGATAATGAAGATTACCCGGGCTGATCCCCATTTTCGCCGCAATATGCCTGCTGGTAATTGTATTTACACCCTGGCTGTTATAAAGTTCCAGCGCCGTTTTGAGAATATTTGTCCGCGTATCCATATCCAAATTTAGAACAATTGTTCTAAAAATAATAATAATTAGTACATTTGTTCTAAATACAGGCGATATGAATAACGAATCGTATGATCAGCAGGAGGAAGATAAACCCTTACTGCAAAGACTAAGAGGCAGCGTTTTCCCGGTTAAGCCAACAGATACCACATCCGTAAAATTGCTGAAAGACAGTGCATTTTACCTGTTTGCCGTAATGGCATTACTTGTGACGCTGCTGCTCGGAGGCGCCATCATGTTTGTATTGTAAGATGAGAGGTTTATTGGATCCGTTGTTCCTTATCTACTGCGGACTATGGGGCATCATCCACTTCTTCAGGTATATACAACAGCCGGTTCCGCTGGTCAACGGGTACCTCACCGACTTTATTGCAGTACCTGCTATGGCGCATGTTGCGCTTACTTTTACGCGTAACTGTATTATCCGCGACAAACATTACACCTATCCCCTCTCTTACCTGCTGTTCATTGCGCTATATATGTCGGTGGTTTTTGAATGGGTAATGCCACGGTTTTCTGCCGACTATACCGGCGATATCCGGGATGTGGTGGCTTACTTTGGGGGAGGCTTGTTTTATTATTATGTGCATGGGAAACTGGTGTACATTAAAAATATATCCTCATTTAAACCCAATACATCCCGCCACCATCAGCGCCACGGTAGCAACAGCCGCTACCGTCCGCACCGTATTCAACCGGTTCCACCTTTCCTCAAACGCCGCCCGGTGCTGCGCCAGCTGCCCCGCAGAAGCAGCCGCAAGATCCGCCTTATCCAACGCATTATTGAGCGGAACATTGCCAACCATCGTCACGCCAAAAACACCTGTAAAATAAACAACCGTAGCACCCAATACACACCAGCTTCCCGGCGACACGGAATAACTGAAATACACCCACGTACAAACAGGCAACAAAGCCAGGGAACCCAGGAAAGAAGAGAAAAATGCAGGATTGAGAATAGCCCGGTTGATAGATTGCATGGCAGACAGATAACCCATATCAGATAAGCGGCCAAGCCCCGGGTTTACAGAACAGGAATAGGCGTAAAAAAGTCCTCCCATTAATGCAGTGGAGACAGCCGTCATTCCCAGTAAAATCTGCAGGAAAGTAAGTCCCATGTGCCAAAAGTTTAAATGATGCGGACAATAGATCTTACGTGAAAATATAACATCCCCCTCATATAAACTATAACAGATTTACCAGCTGAATTCCCGCAGGCTCACCGTACCACTCATATTTAAGTTCTTTATTAAATTGGGGCTACAATACAATGATCTGAGAGACCGTAATCCACGGATTTTCAGGGTCGACAAAAACATATTGTCATCGAGGTTCACACTTTCCAGTTTTTTCATGGAAGTAAGATCGATGGAAGTAATATTATTATTGCTAAGGTTTAGTTTCTTCACCCCCGATCCTTCTGCAACAAAGTCCACCAGGCTATTGTACTGCAGTTCCACATTCTCCAGGTTTGGCAGATGACTGAAGTTCACTTTAAACAAAGCGTTCCTGTACATTTTCAGGTCATTTAGCTTATTAAGCCCGGTGAGATCAAGCGCTTTGATCTTGTTATCGTGGAGGTACATGGTTTCCAGGTTAGTGAGGCCTTTCACACGTGCGTATTGCATGTTATTATTACCACCGTAAATACTTCTCAGACTGCTCATTCCTTCGAGATCCAGCGTTTTGATCTGGTTATCATAAAAACCGAATTCCTCCAGCCTGGTAAAACTTTTGATACCGGTGAGATTGGTAATACCGGCGCCATTTACATACAGCCTGGTCACCTTCTGGGCTTCGGCCACCTGTATCTCCCCGTCGTTATTGGTGTCAAATCCCTGGTTGATGAGTGCCGCTTTGAAGTTGGCATCCGGAATTTTGATGGTTTGTGCTTGTGTTTGCAATGCCATCAAAAGAATAGCAAATAAGAATATCTTTTTCATGGCTTTGTTTAATTGCTGATAACAGTATTCACTACTTCTCCTTCTTTATTTACTTCCACAAACCCTGCTACTTCATCTTCTGCTTTATAGTGGTAGGAATAGGCATTATAAATAGGTTCAGACCCAACTTCATTGCCGCTATACACGTTGTAAAAGGTACGGGTGCCCGTGCGGAGAACCATATTCTTCTTCCGCTCATACTCAATCCAGGTAACGAGATAATACCTGCCCGGTTTTAATTCAGTGAATTCAAAATTGCCCTGGTCATCCAGGTAACGGCCTTCTATGCGATAAGTGAAGGCATCATTAGTCATGGTAGCCTGTTTCTTCCGGCTGTTGTACTTTTTCTTCAGCTCAACAAACTCAGTAAAATAAGGGGTTACCGGAAACAGGATGATATTATGGCCTTTTGCAGCAAAATTTACTTTGCCTTTCTTTTTCAGAGAAGCATTGCCCCGGATGGTAGCGGTACCTGGCTCCAGTAACTTGCTGGTAGCTGCCTCATCGAAGGAGGCAGCAGGAAGAACATATTCCACCCCTTTCTGCGCAGATGCCGTAATAGAAGCCGATGCAAAGTATAATATGCAACTGATCAGCAGTGATTTCCGGTTCATAACAAGCTCCTTTTTTAATATCCCTGTAACATGATAATCACGGGAAGAATTGTACCCCAAAAGACGGCATACCGCGGCACTTTAGCAATACCTGCAAATAGTCATTTAAATATACCGGTAAACAGGTAGTGTCTCATAAAAATACCGCATGAATCCATAGATCCATGCGGCAATATATTACTGCAGAACAGGAGCGGTTTTTATCCAGGAAGACTATTACGCCAACGCTTCTGTATATTTCTTAAAATTATCCAGGATAGCCTGCCAGCCGCCTTGTTGCATTTCAATGCTGTGGGTATCCTCTGCGTCAAAAGTTTCTGTAACAGCAGTAGTGTTACCTGTTGCAGAAAAAGTCACTTTTACTGTTCTGCCATCGCCCATAGTGTAGGTAATGAGTTCATGTTCTATCACGTCGTTGTATACGCCGCCGAAATCAAAACCGAAGCTGCCATCTTTGGCTTCCATGCGTGTTTCAAACTTACCGCCCGGACGAAGGTCGTTTACAGATTTTGGGCTATGCCAGTCGTCGGAAGCGGTGTTCCATTTAACAATATGCTCAGGCGCATTCCATAACTCCCATACTTTTGCAACAGGTGCGTTAATAGTGGCGCTTACGGTGATCTTTGTGCTATTGGCTGTTTGCATGTTTTTAAGATTTAAATGTTAATCGTTATTGTTAATGCAAACATAGCACCTCTATTTTATTCCCGGCATGGCTAAATACGACAAAATAGCATCCTGTTTGCGACAACCTCCGCAATACCGGTTTATTTCCAGTTTACCACCGTAAATACAATGGAAGAATAGTGATCCTTTTCATACAGCACGCCTATTTTCTTCCGGGCCAGCTGCACAATATCGGAGTAAGCGGCATAGCCATAACCGGCTTTCTTTGAGCCATCGCCTTTATATATTACATA
The DNA here is from genome assembly GCF_900168065.1 of Chitinophaga ginsengisegetis. GTDB lineage: Bacteria > Bacteroidota > Bacteroidia > Chitinophagales > Chitinophagaceae > Chitinophaga > Chitinophaga ginsengisegetis. Next base: position 2,476,648 of record NZ_FUZZ01000001.1, read on the forward strand.
GCTTTTTTTCCAGGTGCGGCCATCATCAAAGCTGATGCGGAGTGTGAGGTTATCCCTTTCCAGCGAATCGGCAGCGTTGCAAAAGGCGAGTATATTTTTTCCTTTGGAAGTACCTATATTCAGAATGCTGCCCTGGCATACGGCGTCTACCAGCTGGTGATCGAAATAGGTAGTATCCCAGGTGGCGCCGCCATCACTGCTGACAGACACGATCCGCACCTTCACATCTTTTGCCTGGTTACGGCTGTTCATCATCAGCTTGTTGCCGGAGAGCGGAGCCGCTATCGATTCATTGCTGCCGGGCAAATTAATACTGTTGCCTAAGTGGAATGTTTTACCATGATCATCGGTGTAGTACCCATGCGCCACATAATGCCGCGCGCCGGGCAATGCTTTACCCGCGGTATGATTGGCAGCAATAAAAATTCTTCCTTTAAAAATACCTTCGGGAAACTGCATCACATGGCCAGGAGTGTTGGCGTAATAGCGCCAGTCTTCCGCAAAATTAAACGCCGGGTCAATATCCGGTTGTTTCGGCCGGTGCACCTGCAGCGTAATATCTACCGGCGCGGCCCAGGTACGGCCACCATCCGCAGAGGTAATGTAATAGCAATGTTTTATCCCTTTGCCTTTAATGATATCCCCTTCCCGGTGTGTACCGGTGTTGTAAAAAAGAAAGATCCTTCCCTGTGGATAGGCCGGATCGGTAAGGTCTACCACCGGCGCGGGGTTGGAGAGCTGCAGGTTATCGGCGCCGGCCACTACCTGCATGGGCGACCAGGTTTTGCCTTTATCCTTGCTGCGTTTCATCACCATATCAATATCCCCGAAATCATCCATACCGTTTACCCGGCCTTCTGCAAAGGCCAGCAAATCGCCATCGGGCAACGCAATAATTGCGGGGATACGGAATGTTTTGTAACCGTCGGTTCCCGAAATAAAAACAGGTACTTCTTTTTGTTGTGCATACGCAGTGCCGAAGCACATTATCAGCAGCACTGCCATTATCTTTTTAATCATCATTATTTATTTATCAGGTCAATATCATTTGTTTGCGGACGTAAAAAGCATAGTTGAATGATAATCGCTACCAGTACAATCCCTGCCAGCATAGCAAAGCTTTGTCCGAGGTTGCCCGCATCCGTGGAGCGTCCCAACAGATCGGTGATAATAGCGCCCGCAAATACGCCGGACATATTCAGGATCCCGTAGGCGGTAGCCCGTGAACCCGATGGCACAAACTGGCAGAGGATAGGCATGTTGTTGCCATCAAACATACCAAAGCCAACACCAAACAGGATGGCCGCGCCCATTACATGCACCAGGCTATGCCCCAGTCCTATCAGCAGCAATGCCGGGATAGTAAGCGATAAGCCAATGGCACTGGTATAAATTCTCCCCCTGTTATTCCGCTGTACCCATTTATCAGATAATATGCCTCCGAAAATCACGCCGAGGAAAGAGGAGGCCGCGATAGTAATGGTAGATAAAGGGCCTGCGGCCGACATATCTATCTGTAAACTTTCAGAAAATAAAGTCGGCAGCCAGTTTTTTATTCCCCAGCCGGGGAAACTCGGAATAGCAAAATAAAACAGGAGGATCCAGAAAGAAATATTCGTCATCAGTAAACCTAACCCTTTCCCGAAAGGCGGCCGCTCCTTCACCGCACCGGGAGCATCTTTCACGGCTTCCCGCAAACATACAATCAGTATCAGCGAGTATACAATGCCAATGATGCCAAACGTATGAAAGGTAGCATGCCAGGAGAACCTGGCCGCGATAGTAGCGCCAAAGCCACCAAGCGCCTGCCCCATGTAAAGCCCGGTCATATGAATACCCACGGCCAGTGACCGGGTGGCAGAGGAATGGAAATCCGCAATGAGCGACAGTCCCGCCGGTATATACAATGCCTCGCTTACGCCCATCGCAGCGCGTAACCAATACAGCTGCTGAAAAGTCGTGGCATACCCCATTGCAAACGTTACTCCGGACCATACAAACAGGCTTCCCACAATGAGCCACTTCCGGTTGAGCCTATCCGCAATGATGCCCGACAACGGACTCATAAATCCATAGATCCACAGAAAAATGGCCATCAGGTAGCCGAAATTGGCAGCCGATTGTAATGCCGATATATCCACCTGCATGGCGGGTTTCATGGTCGACAGCATCTGCCTGTCCATGTAATTCAGCAATGCTACTACCCATAGCAATCCTACTACTACCCAGCGATAACTTCCTTTATTGGACATGATACACAGATCAGTTGAAAAATAATGTGCCTGAAATTATTACCGGCGTACGCACCCCTGCTTTTATTTCTCCCGAAGGAATCATGATAACCCCGTTCCACAAAAATGCGGTGGTGGTAACAGGGCCTTCCATCGTTAAAGCATTTATTGCTTTCCACCGGCCGGTGGTGGTGTTATACAACCATACTTCTTTTGTAAACCCCGGATGCGCGTTTAGCAATGCCTTCTTTTCGTTTGTCAGCGTTTCTTTTTTGATACTGTCAGTGGCCGTGATGATGGCGGCATTCAGTACTTCTACCTTGCTGAACACCTCTCCTTTGTCGCCGCTGCAAAACAGGATTTCATGATCCCCCACGGCCAGTCCAGTTCCTGCGGAAACGGGGTAAGGCAGTGGATCTTTGAGCGTCCATACTTTTGTATGCAAATCATAGTGGTAGGTGGTATTAAAAATATCGCTGATGCCGTTGCTGTTTTTTCGCCGGCCACCGATCAGGTACACGCCGCCATCCTGTATGGCCACCACTGCGTGGGAAACGGCCACCGGTATATCTGCCAGCGTTTGCCAGGCAGCGCCCTGCGTGGACAGATCCAGCGAAAAGAATTTAGCGGATGGCCCGTTCACCGATTCGCCACCGGCTACATACAGCGTATGCTGATAATATGCGCCTGATAAATTGGTGAGCGCCACCGGCAACGATGGCAGCGTTGTAAAATCAATGTGACCGGTAGCATCACAGGTTAATTGCGTCACCTTATCCGTGGGACCGTGATCGTTTTCACCACCGGCGTAAATAAGTCCTGTTGATGTGCTCACACTGGCGCTATAGGCCAGTGGTTGCGGCAATGTTTGCCGGCTTACAATGCCGGGTAGTACGTTGCCTTTTTCATCTTTCCGGAAAATATAAATGTCCTGTTTATAATTTTTCACACCGCCATTCCAGGGCATGGCAGCCGGGAAATTAGCACCGCCGGCAACGATCATTACATTATTGCTGATGCCTGCTACCGGCCCGGCTACACCGGGTTGTACAGATTGCCCGGATGCAGGCGGCAGCATCGCTGCCACCGACCACTGCACTTTATCCACATTCTTTTCCTGGGCGTTGATTGTGTTCACCGTCATTATCATAAATATTGAATAAAGTATCCGTTTCATGAAGGTTGTACTTTCTGAAAAAATGAGATAGCTTCCAGCTCCTGGTACAATTTATCGTATTGCGCAGGCGTAAACGTGGTTAATGGCAGCCTGCACGGACCCAGGTCCCAGCCCAGCATCTTCATAATGGCTTTTTGAGCAGGTATAGGCGGGTATTTTGCAAAGATCCTGATCACCTCCACCATGAATAAATGCTGTTGCTGTGCGGCCTTTATATCGCCCTTTTCAAAATACGCTTTTGTTTGCAGATATAGCGGCGCTGCAAAAGTATACGTACTTCCGATAGCACCTCTTGCGCCTACCGCCAGCGCGGGCAGCAACAACTCATCGAACCCGAACAGCACATCGAAGCGGCCGTTCTGGTAATTAAAACAAGACTGATATTCATGGATGGTGGACGAAGTATATTTGATCCCTGCCAGGTTGGGGATCCTGCTGCCGGCTATTTCCAGGAACTCCATCATATCCATGCCTACACCGGTAAGTGTAGGAATATGATAATAGTAAAACGGCAGCGTGGGCGCGGCGGAGGCAATATCTGCCATACAATCCGCCAGCACCTGTACGGAAGTGGGTTTAAAATAAAATGCCGCTACCGAGGAAAATGCATCCGCACCGATGGACGCGGCATGCGCAGCCAGTTTCCGGGATTCGGCAATGCTGCTGTGACCAACGTGCACAATGATCAGCAAACGCTTCCTGGCTGCTTTTACAAATGCTTCCGCTACCAGCATTCTTTCTTCGGTGGTCATGTTAGGACCTTCGCCATTACTGCCGCAAACAAATATTCCTTTTAAACCATCTTTTACCAGCTTATCTGTTAAAGCAGGTATCAGCTCCAGGTTCAGGGAACCATCCCCGTGAAAGGGAGTAAATGCGGCAGCAATCAGTCCTTCGATATGTTCATGCTTCATGAAATGATACTTTTATATTGGGTTATTCGGGTTTTGAAGTAGCGTAACCAGGTGTTTGATTAACCAGTAAATCGGTGGTCCATACATTGGCGTCGATTGGCCATAATATTTTATATGCCTGCGTGGCTTTATTCAGCACTCCAAAAGGATGACCTGCATTGATAAATACCAGCGGCTCATTGCCGTATTTCATCCTCCGCAGATCATACCAGCGTTTGCCTTCATGTACAAATTCTTTGCAGCGTTCTGTGAAGATGGCGAGTTCATTGGCATCTTTAGACGAATTTACAAAAGGAGCAGGATCTATCCCCGGACCGCCAAAAGCACGGTCGCGCACGGCTTTGATGTAAGGCGACGGATCACCTCCTTCTGCATTCACTATTTCCGCGAGCATCAGCAAGCGATCTGCCTCGCGGTAAACGGGCCAGTCGTCGGAGAAATAGCGCTTTTGCGTTACCGCATCAAAAGTGCCCAGGAATTTACGCAATACGGTATTCCTTACTTTCACCACCGGGGCGCCACTGGTTTTATCTACTTTATAAAGATCATAGAAGGTAGCTGCTTTGCGCTGGTCCAGGTTATCATAGCTCTGGAATAATCTGAAGCTATAACGGTAACGTTGAATGATCTGTTTTGAATTTACCTGTCCGATGTTCAGCGGATCGGTGAGCTTTGGCGCAGAGGCGAGTGAATCCGCGTACCAGTCCTGCGCTATACCGGGCAGGTCGTAGGTAAACAACGACACCGTAGACATTTCGGCTTCATTTACCATAAAAGAAATCGCAAAAATAATTTCGCTGTTTTTCTTATTAGCATAAGCAAACACGTCGCTGAACTTTGGCAACAAACTGGTACCTGTTACGGCGTTGAGCGCCGTTTTTGCGGTAGCCAGATCCGCCGTGTTACTATACACTTTGGCGGACCATAAATATATTTCACCTTTCAGCATTAATGCCGCCGCCGGCGACCATTGTCCTTTGCCCTTTGCAGTGGCTGTGCCAAAACTGCCAACCGCCTTATCCACATCCGACTTCACCGATGCAAGCACTTCTGCTTCCGTAGCCCGCGGCATGCGCAGCAATACCGGGTCTGTTATACCGTTGGCTACATCAGGGGTTAACCGCAGCGGCACACCACCGTAGGTACGTAACAGGTGAAAATAGTAATAGGCCCTCATGGCATATGCCTGGCCAAGCAGATACTTCTTTTTATCATCTCCCAAAAAACCTGCTGCTTCTACTTTTTGTATAAAGAGATTTATTTGTAAGATAGGTGAGTAAAATCCGGCCCAGTTATTCACGCCGGAAACATTCTCTTCCAGCCGTTGTTCAATAACGGGACTTTCCTGCAACGACAAGGTAAATGCCTCTTCTGTAGTTAATCCACCACCGCGCATTTCACCCAGCCGGAAAAACTGGAACTGGTCGTTGCGGAACTCGTTATGCAATCCTACCATGTAATTGGTGATCTGTGCTTCGTTCTTCCAGAAGTTAGCATCTCCGAAAGAATCTTCCGGCGATAATTGCAATGTTTTTTTACAGGAGCTGGCAGCAATTAATATCAGTGCCAGCAGGAAAATATATGTTGTTTTCATGAGTGCTGATTTGATACGTTAGAAAGTGAGGTTAGCGGAAAACACCAGTGAAGTAGGAATTGTATATACCCCATCCTGTTGCCCGGTACGTTCCGGCAGCGCCAGCATTTTATTGCTGATGTATCCGAGGTTTTGCCCGGTTACCATCACCGTTAAGCCGGCAATGTTTGCATTATTGAGTATCTTCTTCGGCACTGTATAACTCAGCGTTACTTCCCTGAAAGCGAGATAGCTGGAGTTTTTCCAGAACATATCGCTGTGCCGGTCGTAGTTCTTTTTCAGCTGCTGATCCTGGTTTACATAGATAGGATACTTTGCGTTGGGATTTTCCGGTGTCCAGGTGTCTTTCACCAGGTCGGTGCCGTTGAATTCGCCCTGCATGCTACCCAGCGCCCACATCTGTTTTACGTCCATCTGTATAAAACCGATGGCGTAATCAAGACGGGCAAACAACTGTAAGCCTTTCCAGCCGGCGGCTACATTGAATCCGCCGGTCCATCGTGGGATAGTGCGGCCTAATGATACGCGGTCCCTGAAATCGATGGTGTCGTTTCTATCAAGGTCTTTCCATTTCATATCACCGAGGCTGGTGGCCCAGAAACCGGTGAGGCCATTTTTATCTATCAGCTGCTGACTGGCTACAGGCCGCCCTGCAGCGTTGTTGAGCTGCACCTGGCCAGCAGCGAGATCAATTTTATTATAGGCTGCTAAATCAGCGGTGGTTCTGATGATGCCATCCGTTAAGTAGCCGAATACTTCGCCGGGTTCCTGTCCCTCCTGCAAACCGCCTGCCCATATCACTCTGCCGCTGGCAGGATCGTAGATTTGCGCCCCGTTCTGACGGTTCTTTTCATTTCCGTTAAACGGCAGTTTCAACACCGTATTTTTATTCCACGCTACATTGGCGCCCACGCTAACATTCCAGTTGCCCGACTGCAGTACTTTATAATTCAGGTCTGCTTCAAATCCCCTGTTCCGCATGGATCCGTTGTTGGTGAGGATACTGTTTACACCTGCAGATCCGGGCAAACTTACGCTTGCAATTTTATCAGTTGTATTCCTGTTGTAATAGGCAATGCTTCCGTTCAGGCGGTTATTGAATAAGCCATATTCCACGGCGCCTTCGATGGTGTTTGTTTTCTCCCATCGTAAGCCGGGGTTGGGGATACCACCCAGTGAAAAACCGATTATGCTTTCATAGCGGGTAGTAGCCGGATATCCGCCCTGCAGCGAGTATACGTCGATGGTGTTATCAGCGCGCTTTCCCACTTCACCAATGTTACCGTTCTTTCCCCAGCTGCCGCGGAGTTTTAGGAAGGATAACCACTTACTGGTGTTCACCATAAAGTTTTCTTTGTGCAACAGCCAGCCTACGGAAGCACCGGGAAACAGACCATACTGGTTATCGCCTATCAGCCTGGAATAACCGTCTCTCCTGGCGGTAAACGTGGCGAGGTATCTTCCTTTCCAGTCATAGTTAATACGGCCAAAGCCTGACAGGATGCGTTCCCGCAGGTGATACGAATTTTGTCCGCGGGTGTTGGCGTCGCTGGAAGTTAACCCCAGTGTGGGAAAATCATCCGTAGGCGCCAGTTTTCCGTTGGCAGATAATCCATAGTTATAAGCATCAAAAAATTCACCACCGATCATCGCATCGATGCTATGATCATCGTGGATAATTTTGGTGTAGTTCAGAGTAGCATTATAGGTTTGACGAACCGTGCGGTCGAAGGCAGCATTGCTGCTGCGGGTGCGGTCCCACCCCGCATTAGGATCTGTTTTACTCATTACGCCGGTACGGAAATCTTTATTGAATGATTCGTTAAAGCTTTCGTCGTACATGAGAATAGCGCCCACTCTGAAGTATAGATCTTTATAGAGGTCTACTTTAAAAGACTGCGCGAGGGTAAACTTGTCCGCCTGGTTTTTCCGGGAATATTTGTCCATGTTCACGGCGGGGTTACCATCGCCGGCATTCCTTCCCAGGAGCGGTTCTCCGTTGGAGTTATTACCACGCATGGTGGGTGCGGCCATCAGTAAACGTCCCCAGTAATTCACATCGCTGGTTTGCGCCTGATCCCTGGAGTTGGCGCGGGAAAAGGATACGTTGCTTTCCGACTTCAGCCAGGTTCTTATTTTATAGTCACCGTTGAGTGTAAAATTCAGTCGTTTGTAAAACGACTTGCGCGCAATACCATCTTCATTATAATAACCGAGGTTAGCATAGTAAGCGCCTTTTTCGTTGCCCCCGGTCATACTGATATTATAATCCTGTGTGAGTGATTTTTTATTGAAGGCATTGTCTCCATAACTAAAGCCTTTGTAAATAAGGTCTGCATAGGTACCGTTGGGATCATACTGACCGGCGGCATTGGTGGGAATAGCGTCTTTCATCACTTTCCAGCCATCGTTGGCGGAGAGCAGTTCCCTGTTCTGATCGGTAAGGCGCATGGGACTGAATAGGGCATTGAGATCATAGTTGCCGTCAATGATATTTCCTGCAGCATCTTTGTAAACGTTACCGGTGCCACGTGGGCCGGAAGCGTTGAGCAGGCTTTGGTTACCGTTTACCTTATAGGTTTCTACCAATGCTTTTCTGCCCCAGTATAAATATTCTTCCGGGGTGAGCAGGGTATAGGGAGAATTTAAATAGTTAAAGCCTGTTTTTACTTTCAGGTTTATTTCAGATGTCCCTGATTTTCCTCTTTTGGTGGTGATCATGATTACGCCGTTGCTGGCGCGGGCGCCATAGATGGCGGTGGCGGATGCATCTTTCAGTACTTCCATGCTGGCAATATCTTCCGGGTTGATATCGCTTAAAGAGGGGCGGAATTGTCCGTCGATGATGATGAGCGGGCTGCCGGAGCCGTCGAAGTTGGTACCTCCGCGGAGAATGATGTTGGGGATAGCGCCGGGCTTACCGGAGTTGGTAGACACTCTCACCCCGGCAATAGTGCCCGCCAGCGCCTGTGCGGGGTTGGCGCGTATACCGGATTCGAGGATACGTTTGTCCAGTCGTGCTACCGATGCCGTTAGACTGCTTTTCTTTTGCGTACCATATCCCACTACTATTATTTCATCCATTTTGGAAGTAGCAGATACCAGGGAGATGTTTACCGTGCTGCGGTTTCCTGCGGCAATTTCCTGCGGCGTAAACCCGATATAGGAAATGCGCAACACATCTTCGGGTGCGGCTTCTATGCTGAAATAGCCTTCAGCATTGGTAATGGCAGCTGTTTTCTTTCCTTTGATGACAATACTAACACCAGGTAGTGGCTGCTGATCTTCCGAAGAGATGATCCTGCCGGTGATTTTCTTTGGTTGAGCTACAGCTATTGTACTGATGGCAATGGCAAGGAGTACCCCCATCAGTTTGTTGAGAGCAATTTTCATACGGGAATTTGTTTAGACAATTAAACTTGTACTAATATTCTTAAATACTTATGTACTACATATTAAAATTGCCTAAAAAAATCCATACCGCAAAACATTTCTCAAAAAAAAGAAAAGGACGTGTATGGAATAATGTATGAAAGTAAATGCTGTGGCCACTTTGAAAGCAAGGCAGTGGTATGCTGTAACTTATCGTGCTTACTTTTTCAACTTCTTGAAATGATGTTCGAGATGTTTCCGCATGCCTTCGCGGAACTGTTCCCGGGTACCATTCTTCAGCAGGTTTACCAGGTCGATATGCGACACTTTGCCTACAATCGGTACTTTTTCTTCATTTACCAGGTGGCCGAAAATAGGAAGCAACATCGTCTGAAATCGTTGCATAGTGCGGTTACCGGTCATCTGGTAAATTTTGCCATGAAACTCTACTTCATGTTTGATCCGGAAATTTTGTTTGGTGGGAGTTGTTTTCTGGCTGAGGGCGATCTTCTCCAGTTCTTCAATATCCTTTTTTGTTTTGCGGATATATAAGATGTCTGCCAGTCCCATTTCCAGCGTAAGCCGCAATTCAAAAATATCCTGCAGTGTGGCATCGTCAATGATAAGCGGGTCCATCACCCGTTCCAGCGACCCCAAAATATCGGGGCTGGACAGCACCATGCCCCGCCGCTTTTTTGTTTCAATCATACCCAGCATCCTCAAACGGCTGAGGGCTTCGCGCAATACGTTGCGGCTCACGCCCAGGGCTTCGGTCAGCTCCATTTCCTTTGGCAATGCATCCCCGGGTTTGAAGGATTGCTTTTTGAGATACTCCAGCAGCTTCATCTCCACTTCATCTGCCATCGTTTTATAACTCACTTTTTCAATATCGATATGTAAATTCCCAATTCCCATAAAACAGGTGTGATATTTTGTTTAAATGTACTACAAATTAACAGATCGCATCAATAATACCGGCTGTTTATCCTTGTAGCATCACCGGCTGTTCCTGTAACCGGCGGCGGGTGTATTCCAGACCGGATGTATAAATGGCTTCCAGCCGCTTGAAATCAAACATGCCGAATTTGCCCAGATCTTCCGGCTCAATAAAATAACTGCACAACAACTTATTCTTCAGCACCGGCTCACGGATAGCCAGGTGCAGGGTTCTTTCCACATTGGCCAGGAAGCCTTCTGCCGGGTTATAAGGTGTAAGCGGATTTACATGCACCCCAATGATATCGCGGTATTCCGCCAGCAGCGGCTCTATGGGCAGGTTGCCGGAAAGACCGCCATCCACATACTGCACCCCGTTTATTTCCACGGGCGGAAATAACAACGGCACAGAAGATGCCGCCAGGATGGCCGGGATCAGCGGGCCTTCACTGAAAATACGCTGATTGCCTGTTAAAAAATCAGTGGCTGTTACGTATAAAGGAGTATCCAGTTCTTCAAATGTCTGATGCCTGAGTGTTTGCTTCAGTACTTCTGCTACTTTTTTGAGAGACAGGAAACCGGCTCGCCAGTTCCGCCAGTGCATCGACAACCCGAGCTTATGCACCCGGAATATTTCCCTCACCTCATCGGTACTGTATCCATCACAAATAAAAGCAGCAGCGATAGAACCCGCACTGGTAGCAGAAATTGCTTCCGGGTAAATATCCTGTTCGGAAAATGCTTTTAAAACGCCCAGGTGGGCATATCCCCTGGCGCCACCACCGGATAAAACAAATGGTCGTTTCACAGGTGGGCGGGTTTGCTGTTCATTCATCCGGCTAATATAAAAAAACCTTTTTATTGGCCCGTTTGAAACATGATGTACACAGGGCTCTCCCCTACCTCCAAACGTATAGCCGTATCCCCCGCTTTCTCCCACTTCACTTGCTTTGCAGGTTCATCGGCCGTGGTCATGGCAGCAGTGCTAACCGGCCACGACGGTGGGTTATCAAGTACCGCATTTATTACGTGCGGTTGATAGCCTTTCTGCTGATGGGTTCTGGCGCCGGTAGGCGACCAGGCCACCCACACCAGCAAATTCGGATCATCTCCCTTTATAAATTCAAACACATACAGGGAATCCGTTTCTTTTTTTACCACACGCCGGAAACGATAATCGCCCAACGTCTGGTACAACTGCTTCACTGCCCAGAACGACATTTTCGGAACAAAATTCCGCGTAAGCCCGGAAGCGGCGTGAAAAGAGGCTTCATCTTCATCGTTATAATAATACAGGTAAGCGCGCCGGATATCAAGCGTGGCAAACACCAGGAATGACCGCACCAGGTACTGCGCCTGTTGCAGATCACTGGCGCCCTGCCAGTTCAATTTCAGCGCCCAGTCTTTCCGGTGCTTCATAGCCTCCGGCGTACACGCATCATATCCAAATTCGGTTACCCACACTTCCTTCTCTTTTGCATGCTGGTTGCGCCATGCAATAGCGTCTTCAATTACTTTGAGATACTGCAGGGAATTATCTTCCGGGTAGCTCCGGTTCCAGCTGTTTTCACTATCAGCAGATTTTTCTATGGTAGGATAAGTATGCACATTGATCACATCATAGAGGGGAAGTATTTTTTTATCTATATACAAATCATTCAATCCCTGCGAATAAGGATCTGCTTTCACCGCCACTGCCGGCGTAACGATCTTCATCGCCGGATCGCCGGCACGTACCCCTTCCGCCATTTTTGTGAACAGGGTTTTAAAAAGCGCGGGATCAAACCGGGTGCCCGGCTCATTGTCAATTTCCAGGGAGGTACATAATTTCTCCGCCCCGGATGGCCCATAATAAGTGGCCATCGCTTTCCCGTAATCATATGCCCATTGCTCCTTACCAGCCCACAATTGTTTGTAATCCGGACTGCCCAATCCTACTCCCAGGAACTGCATACAGATATCTGTTTCAAACCCGGCGGCTTTCCACGGACCGTAGGCGTCCCGTTTCCAGTTAATATTATTGATGGTGTTAGGTATGGTAATGGCATCGCCGGGCGCTTTCACATCCCAGCTGATGTTATGATAACTGCGCACCAGCCGGCAAACCTGCTTATATAAATCGGGCTTGAAAGTAAGATGCCCGTTGATGCCCATAAAATCCCTGAACAATGGCCGGCTGGTAACCGGTATGGAATCGGTGGCTGCCTGGCTCGTTTGTGCAGGACCATGTTCTGCACAGCCGGTCATAAGAGCAGTAAAGAAGACGATGGTGGTAAACAAATAATTCCGTGGCATAGTACAATGAGCATAAGGAGTGAAACAAAAGAGGCGAATGGTAAGAGTGAAGATATATAAATATCCTCACTCTTACCATCCGCCTGTATCATTGTTCGCTATTACCTGTTAGTTTCTCCAGCCCGGCACCTGCTTGTATACGCCGTTACTCTGCGCTATTACATCAGGATTCATGGGCCATGCCATATGTTTGGCCGGATCAAAATTACGTGCCGGCCATACCTGTTTTATTTCGTAAGAAGACAACGGGTTTACCTTATCGCTGTGGATACGGCCATGCAAAGGCGCATTGATCTTTGCATAATCACCCCATCTCTTGAGATCCTGCAGCCTGTCGGTCCATTCGCAGGCCAGCTCTACCCGGCGTTCATGCTTGAGATTTTCCATTGTAGGATTTGCAATAGCTGCCAGTCCTACGCGGCTGCGTACTTCGTTCAGCGGTGCAGCGGCTTCGCCACTCCGGCCCAGTTTGATCAGCGCTTCTGCTTTAAATAGCAGGATTTCCGCATAGCGCATCAATGGCAAATTGAGTGCAGTAGTTGGATAATCGGGGCTCTGATTGATATTGGTGTTGGTAGTAATAACGCCATCTTTACCATAGGAGTATGGCTCCATATACTTATTCATCTGGAAACCAGAAAGGCTGTTGGTAGAGTAGTAAGAACGCACCAGGCCAAAGAAGGTGAACTTATCCCCAAATTTCAGGATAGTCACTTCACGTCTTGGGTCATTCGCTTCGTATTCTTCATACAGTTCTTCCGTTGGCTGAAAATAGCCCCAGCCGTTGAAGATAGCCCAACCGGTATTTTCCAGTACTACGCCCGGAAATTCGGAACCGCCCTGTACACCGGAGGTAACAGACCACATATATTCTGAACTCCAGTTATTGGCAATGCTGAAAACGGCGCGGTAATTCTGCTGGCTGGTTTCTTTTCCTTTGATAAGGGCACGGTGTCCTTCATCCCTGATCTTATCGGCGAGTGCGGGGATCAGCGCCCATTTGGAAGCGTCGTACTGTGCCCAGTAAGCGTATACTTTCACCATATACCCCCAGGCTGCAGCTCTGTGTGCGCGTCCCTGGTCGGAGGTGCTATATGTTTCAAAGAGGGGCAGCAGGGAGGCTGCCTTTTCCATATCACTGATAATTTGCGCATAGTTATCCGTTACAGATGGCAACTGAGGAGGGATACGTTTTCCAAATTCAGGATTTTCCGGTCCGTCGAAAGGAACGCCCTGGTCTTTATGTCCCCAGAGATAAGCCACCCAGAAATGTGCAAATCCGCGCATGAAATACGCTTCGCCCAAAGCCTGGTTGCGTGCGGCTTCTGTGGTATTTTTTGAAGTGGGTACATTCTGGATCACCTGGTTGGCGCGGTTGATCATTTTATACAGATCGGACCATCCGTTTTTCAGATACCCTTCACGGCCGCTTGGAATAAAGTTCTTGATATTCTCCCCATCGGCCTTCGCCCTTCCTACAATCAGGTCGTCGCTGGCGTCCTGTACCCAGAAGAGGTCACGTCCCCAGGTAGATTCATAACGCATGGCTACGTACATGTCGTTGGTAGCCTTCCGGAGATCGTTATCACTCTGCCAGAAATAAGCAGTAGTAGGTGCGCCGTTGGGTTTTGTGTCTACCCATTTGTTACAGGCACTTGCACCCAACATCAGCGACCCCGCGAGAAATATATGTTTGAATGTTGTTTTCATAAAAGCGTTTGATTTGATCAGAATTTAATATTTGCACCCAGGGAAAACACGCGTGATACCGGGAACTGGCCGCCATCAAGACCAACACCACCTACTTCCGGGTCCATACCGGTGTATTTGGTAAAGGTGAGCAGGTTATCGCCGCTAAAGTATACGCGAAGGCCCTGGTTCCAGCTCATTTTCTTAAAGGTGTAGCCGATCAGCAGGTTCTTTAATCTCAGGTAGTTACCATTTTCAAGATACCAGTCGGAGTTGGTCTGGAAATTTTTGTTGGGATCATTAGCAGAGATACGGGGGATGTTGGAGCCTTTATTTTCAGAGGACCAGGCATCGAGGATTTTATCCCAACGGTTGTATCCTTGTTCAGAGCCGCTTAAGGTAGTCATCTTGAAAGCATTGAACAGCTTTACGCCGCCTACTCCCTGCATAAACAGGCTCAGATCAAAATTTTTCCAGGTGAAGCTGGCGGTGAATCCGTAAGTGAGTTTTGGAAATGCGTTGCCCATGTATACGCGGTCACCGTCGTTGATAGCGCCATCTCCATTCTGATCCACAAATTTCAGGTCGCCGGCTTTTGCATTAGGCTGAATCATTTTACCATCTTTCTGATAAGCTTTTGCTTCATCATCTGATTGGAAGATACCGGCCGTTTTTATCAACCAGTAAGAATAAAATGGTTCTCCTACTTTAGAGCGGAAAGGGGTGAGCACTCCTCTGAAGGCATCAGTATGTACCCACGTAGCAGCCGGATCTTCATCTATGGATTTCACCCTGTTTTTTAATGTAGCGATATTAGCCCCCAGGTTATATCCTACCATACCGATATGATCGTTCCAGGTTACAGCTACTTCAAAACCTTTATTGCTGATTTCTCCTTTATTAATATACGGTGCACCTATACCGAAAGTATTGGGCCAGTTGGATTGCAGCTGGATCAGGTCATAGGTAAGTTTATCAAAATAATCGGCGGTGATATTCAGTCGTTGTTTCAGGACGCTGATGTCGATACCGATATCTGACTGCTGGGAAGTTTCCCAGGACAGGGACCGGTTAAATGCACTTCCATTAGCGAGTGAGTTGGATCTTGGCGCACCGTCGCCCACCTGGAAAGTATAATCCGGAGCGAGTTTAGCATAACCATAATAATGTCCGATGGAACCCAGGTTACCAATCCTTCCCCAGCTTCCCCTGATTTTGAGCAGATCCATCCATTTTACATTATCCATGAACGACTCTGAGCTGATTTTCCATGCGGCAGTTACACCCGGAAAACCTTTGGAGCGATAACCTTCCGCTAACCTGCCGGCAACATCATTACGGTAACTGGCGGTTACAAAGTAACGGTCTGCCCAGCTATAGGATAATCTTCCTACATAGGAAACTGTTCTGTCTTTCCATTCATCGTCAGCTGGTTGATTCTGATCAAAGATGGTGGCATTGGTAAAGAACTGCGCCCAGTCGGATTCGTTTTCAAATCCTTTGGCAGCGGCAGAAAAATTGCGGTTGGATTCTTCCTGCCCTGTCATAGATGCCATCACACCAATGTTATGCCGGTTGATGATCTTATTGTAATTAAGGGTATTTTCCCAGATCCACTTGTATCCTTTATCTGTAGAATAGGTTAAAGTATTCTGATCATTTGGTTTTCCGGGCTCTGTTCTTCTAGGCTCAAAGTTTTTCCACAGTGCATTTTGCTGACGGTAAGAAAAACGGGACAGGTAAGTAAGACCAGGGATAATATCAGACACCGTTAACTCCGTTGCCGACTGCAGGTCATTCCGTTTGTTATAGGGTTGGTTTCTGAGCAGGGTGGCTACCGGGTTGATCACGTCTCCGTAAATCCCGTTATACTGGGAACCTCTTGGACCTACGCCACCAAAGGTACCATCGCTGTAGTACGGGGTAGCGGAGCGCGGCATGTACAGGGCAGAAAGGATAACGCCGCTGTAACCGCTGGCGGTTTCTGCATCCCTGTTATCATTGTTATTCCAGAAGAGATCCTGGCGCAGTTTAACGTTCTTACTAAACTGGTAATTTGCATTAAATCTCAGGGAAATATTTTTATTATAGGTATTGATCAGCGTACCTTCTTCTTTCTCATAACGTGCCTGGAAGAGGGTGGAAAATTTATCTGTTCCGGCGTTTACGCTGATATTGTGACGTTGTATCAAACCGGTGCGGAAAATTTCATCCATCCAGTTGGTGCGCGTTACCAGGCCATCCGGGTTTTTCGCAGGATTCCATCCTTCCAGCGGAGTCAGTCCTGCATTGGTTTGCGCGAGGTCGGATACTTTACCCTGCTGTTCTGCAGTGAGTGACTGCAAGGTGCGCCAGGGTTGCTTGGCGCCTACAAAGCCGGTATACTGTACGCTGGGTAGTCCTTTTGCAGCCTGGCGGGTAGTGATGAGGATAACCCCTGCCGAACCCGAGAAAGCACCGTAAATAGCCGCAGAAGCAGCATCTTTCAATACTGTGATGGATTCCACATCAGCAGGGTTATAAGGCGCACCAGGTACACCATCTACCACATACAGTACATTATCATTCAGGGAACCTACGCCACGGATTACTACACTGTTGGCATTGCTGGTATGGCCACCATTGCTTACCACCGTGATACCGGGTACTTTACCTTGTAACATATTGGCCACATCCAGTACCGGGCGTTCCTTGATCTGCTTCATGTCTGGTACTACTGCTACGGCAGCGGAGAGGTCACCTTTTTTTGCGGTGCCGTAACCAAGTACCACCACTTCATTCAGTGCGTTGTTGCTGGTTTTCAGTGTAAGGTTTACCGTATCTGAGCTACCGGCAGGCATTTCCACGGTTTCGTAGCCTACATAGCTGAAGCTGAGTATGGCTTTATCACTTTCCAGGGTGATTTCAAATTTGCCATCGGCATCTGTAACGGTTCTTGTTTTAGTGCCTTTTACCCAAACAGATACGCCGGGAATAGGTTCTTTATTTTCAGTGGTAACACGACCAGTGATTTTGCGGGCAACTGCCTGGGTAGTTTGTACTTCCGGATCTTTCTCTGCTTTCCGGAGCAGGATGGCTTTGTCGCTCACGCTGTACTCAATACCTGATTTACTACGGAGCATGTTAAGGGCTTCGTTCAGCGTAATATTATCCGGCTTGAAATCCCTGACAATAATTTTGTCGAAGTCCTGTTTTACATAGTTAAATGTAAAGCTGCTCTGGTGTCCCAGTGCGCTCAGCACCTGGGAGAGGGAGGCACGGGAAATATCCAGTTTCACTTTTTCGCTCAACCCGTTTTGCCTGGCGTATCCGAAGGTAGCTGGCAACAGGGCACATCCCATTAGCAGGAATCGTTTGATGCGGGATACAGCCCGCCCGCTGCTGCGGGTATGCTGATCAGCGGAAGTAAATGTCATTTTCATGTGTTGAAATTTTCAGGAGCGTTCACGTGTTATTTAATAGATGATCACCTGTTTGTCGGAAATACGGAATTGTTTACGGCTGATGTAACATAGATTTCCCAGCATTTTTACGAAGCTGTCTTTTTTGAAGAGTACAGATACATTTTTTTCGATGCCTTGTGTGTTCTCCCATTTCACCTGATAACCGTTGCGTGTGCACAATCGCATAACGGCATCTTTGAAAGGCAGATCAGTAGCGCTGAAGCCGCCTTCTTTCCAGGCGGCTACTTTGCCGGCTTCTGTAGCGGAAATATTCAGTGCTTTATCTTCATTATTATAGGCGGCGGCGTAGCCGGGCTTTAGTACGGTACTGTCTTTTCCCGAGCATACTTTTACTTTACCCTGTACCAGTGATACACGGGTTAATCCTTCGCCGGCATAGGCTTCCACGTTAAACTGCGTACCCAGTACCTGGATAGCGAGATCCCTGGTGTGGATCACGAATGGTTTGTTCCGGTTGCCTTGTACTTCAAAAAAGCCTTCCCCGGTGAGTTGTACGTTACGGCTTTGCTTATTATAGTCTTCCTTCCATTTAAGGGAGGCCGCTGTATTCAGCCAGATACGGGAGCTATCCGGCAGTACTACCAGTTTAATATCGCTGGTTTCGTTGGTAACCTGGAATGACTTATTATAAGCCAGGCGGGCGGGCGGTTGTTGTGAATAACGCTGCCACATAAATCCTGCGCCGGCCAGCAATAATATGCTGGCTGCAGCGGCCCATTGAATGGAACGTTTCTTCCACCAGGCTACCGGAGCTGCCGGGAGCATGCTGTGAAAATTAGCCAGGAACTGCTGCCGGTAAAGGTTTGATTCCAGGGCAGACAAATCTGCTTCGCTGTTTAAACCGTCATACCAGTTGTCCAGTAGCGCCAGTTCTTCCCGCGTACATTTTCCTTCATGAAACTTTTTCAACAGGGCTTCAGCCCTCGGATATTTTTGTGTTGCCATCTGTTAATGAATACCCGCAACACAAAAAATGTTAACTCCATCTAAGGTTAAGGAATTGTAAACAACAAAAAAGAGGAAATAAGGCTGGCAGACAAAGCCGGATTTGCTTTAATATGTGCCTTTACCTGTTTAAGGGCACGGCTGTATAAAACGCGCGCGGATCCTGCATCTATACCTAGTTGCTGCGCAATTTTCTGGTAAGAATAGTGATGGTTTACGCGAAGGATAAATAGCTGGCGCTGACTGGGAGAGAGGATTTCCAGCGCTTCAGAAATAATGGTTTCTTTCAGTCCGTGCAGTTCATCGGAGTTTATTGCATCCGGTGATTCCAGTGTGTCGTTTAATAATACTTCCAGTTTTTTCAGGTGTGCCTGGTAACGGCCATTAGTGCGATAGTACTTAAAGATGCGCAGTTTCAGGGCATGGAGCAGGTAAAACTCCAGCGTTTCATCTTTGGGCACATCTTCCCATTTCACCCATAGTGAAAGCAGTACATCCTGCACAATATCAAAGGCGTCGTGCGGATTGGTTTTCGCCACGGCGATGCCGAGTAACTTATCCCAATAGGCCGCTACAGCCGCCTCAAATTCAGCCTGGCCGGAGCTTCCGGATGTATGATGGAAAGATATTTTCTTAAGCGCAGACATAAGTTGAATATAACAGTCCCTACAAAAGTAATTGTCTAATATTACGTGGATATTAACGTTAGGAATTCCAGGCTTCTTTTCTTTTTAAAAATCGATTTAGCAAGACCTTACAGGAAGACGTGACATTGCTCCTGTACTTTTCATCGTGAACTGAAAATTAAATTGTTACTGTATTTTGATTGATAATTTAATGTGGACTGATTGGCGTCAATCAAATATAAATTTACTTTTTCAAACGGGAAAGAATATTTATAAGCGTACATCTTACCTCAAAAACGGTATCTTTCTACCTGTTTTAAAAGTTACCTATGCTCACCGAAGATGCAGCTATCGCCATACAGGAAGAATTACGCCGGCAGGTAATCACCACAGATGAATTGCCGGATACCATTAAAATTATTGCCGGCACCGATGTGGAATACGACAAAGATTCCAACCTGATTGCAGGCAGCATTGTACTGCTGGATTATACCACCCTGCAGGTAGTGGCCGTAGCCACCCATTGCATGGAAGTTACCTTTCCCTATATCCCCGGATTATTCTCCTTCCGGGAGATGCCTCCCCTCCTGAAAGCCTGGGAAAAACTCCCGCTGCTCCCGGACCTCATTGTTTGCGATGGCCAGGGACTGGCCCATCAG
This sequence comes from Chitinophaga ginsengisegetis, assembly GCF_900168065.1. Classification (GTDB taxonomy): domain Bacteria; phylum Bacteroidota; class Bacteroidia; order Chitinophagales; family Chitinophagaceae; genus Chitinophaga; species Chitinophaga ginsengisegetis. The sequence continues at coordinate 2,496,550 of NZ_FUZZ01000001.1, forward strand.
CGCCGTTTTGGAATGGCCTGCCACTTTGGAGTAACGGTTAACAAACCCGTAATCGGCTGCGGCAAAACATGGCTATGCGGCGAATATCACGACCTCGGGGAAGAAAGAGGCAGCATTGCACCACTAATAGAAAGCAGTGAACATATCGGCAACGCCCTGCGAACACAAACGGCTACCAACCCGGTATTTGTTTCTACAGGACATAAAATATCGCTGGCCACTGCCACTGACATTGTACTGAAACTTTGTACACAATACCGCTTACCGGAAACCACCCGGATCTCCGATCATTACGGACGACTGGCATTACTGGAGTATAAAAATTTGGAGAAATGAATTTATTATTTATATATTTGCAGCCCCAAATGGGGAATACAGAATGGCTGAAAAGCTTGCCTGTAGGAAGGATCGGTAGTTCAGTTGGTTAGAATGCCGCCCTGTCACGGCGGAGGTCGCGGGTTCGAGTCCCGTCCGGTCCGCAAAATCTCGAAGAAACCCGCGCTGGTCGCGGGTTTTCTATTTTAAGTCGGGTGTTTAGTCGGGTACCGGTTAATCCTCTCCTCTTTTTTTTGCTACCTTATTAAGGTTAACTATCACTTACTAAGATGCAATTATATTTACAGCCTCCCTACCAATAGTGATGTACAGTGCCAATAGATGTTTTTCTATGATTCAGAAAGTACCATAGATTATTGCTTTGGCAGGACACCGGCACAAACTTTTGAAAAAACGTTACATCTGGCAAAAGAAAAGCAGCTGGATGATCCACCTCCAGCTGCCCAAAAATTTATCTTTCGTCGGATCAAACCTGAACCTTATTCAGGTATAACTTCTGCCAGCTTCTTAATAAGGTCTTCGCCCCTTAGACTCCTGCCTATGATTTTTCCCTGAGGGTCAATCAGGAAATTTGTAGGTATACCGGTAACTGCATAAATTTTTGAGGCTACATTACTTTCTTTTAAATCGCATACCTGTACCCAGGGCAGATGATCCTCTTGAACTGCCTTTAGCCAGGCTTCCCGGTTGGTATCAATAGAGACACTAAGCACCGTGAAATTTCTGTCTTTGAATTTTTCGTAGGCCTTTAGTACGTTGGGGTTTTCCGCCCGGCAGGGACCACACCAGGAAGCCCAGAAGTCAAGGAAAACATATTTTCCTCTGAATGACGACATGCTCACTGGCTTACCCAATGAATCTGGCTGCGAAAAATCCAGTGCCATTTGGCCAATATTTGTTCTAATTCCAACCTCTAAACTATTCAAGATTCTTTTACCTGATTTAGAGGCTCTTACCTTCGGTGTCAGTTGATCAAACAGGTCTTTTAGCAGCTGTGGATCTGAAATTTCCAAATCTGAATTATAAGACATTTGGTTGATCATGTTTAGACTGACAAAACTCCCATTGTAGTCTTTTATAAATTGTTTTTCGATGGCATTTATGCGATGTTCATCGCGGTCGGAAATGGGGAGTTTTCCCAGATATTCACGATATTTATTAAACTCGTTTTGAGTTACTCCCCCTTTAATCCTGGTGGTTTCAAGACTATCCAGATCCGAATTTATTTCTACAACTGCATTTTCATCTAAATAATATTCAAGATGGGTATGGGCAGCTGGTATATAAATAAAAGCGGCTGTAGGTTCAGTGATCAGGCCTTTGAATGTAAATTCACCAGACCTGGAGAACACTGAGTCACGACCTTTCGCAAATTGAAAAACCCAGCTATCTTTTAATCCCTTTATATGACCTTTCACGATATAATTGGTTTTTTGCGTTTGGCCAATTGAAACACCTGCTAAAGTGAAAATCAGTAATAGTGTATTGATGATTTTTTTCACGTTTTCTTATTTAATTGTATCCTTGGTTCTGTACTAAATTTTTATTGCTGTTGATAGCTTGTTGCGGAACAGGGAAGAGTACTGCAGTTGCCTTCCAGGTTGGCTTAAGTGGTGCCAGGACCTCTGTTGCTTTATTTGTTCTTTTTAGATCAAACCAGCGATGCCCCCATTCACAAAACAACTCCACCTGGCGTTCATGAGCAATATAGGCCAGCATTTGCGCTTTGCTGACTAAATTAACATCCGGAAGATTGGCACGAAACCTAATCTTGTTCAGGTCCTCTTTTGCTCCAACGATATTTTCCTGCTGTGCACGTGCCTCGGCACGGATCAGGTATTGTTCGGTTAATCTGAGGACCAGATCGTCCTCTTTGCTTGCGGCCGCAGGCGGAATAACTCCGGTCTGTTTATATTTATTCGGATAGTAATAATCCTTACCTCCATAGGCAACTTTGCCAATCCAGTTAGACTTTCTGAGGTCATTTAGTTCGAAAGCTGAGAGCAGATTGTCCCTGACTACAAAATTAGGCATACCAGTTCCTGCTGCAGGCAAAAAATCGCGGGCCACATAAGTTGCATTGTTCTGATCGGCATTGAACTGAAATATTGCTTCTGAACTGCTGCGTAAAAACACCCTGTCTATTGTCTCCAGTCTGTAGAACGCGTTTTTACCAATCACGAGACTTGCGGCAGCTTCAGCTTCAGGGTATTTATTCATGTATAGATATACCCGCGACAACAGGGCGATGGCTGCAAATTTGTTCACGCGGCTCCTGGCTCCGGTTCCTATATAATCTTCATAAAGCAGTTCCTGGGCAGATTTCAGGTCGGCAACGATCTGGTTATAAACATTGGCCTGAGGGGATTTAGGCAATAGAGCCGTCTTCGATACCTCGGTTGTTAAAATAATGGGGACGTCGCCAAACATATCGGTCAGGTAAAAGTTGCACAATGCCCGCATGAACTTTGCCTCTCCTGTAATTTGATTACGGTAACCCTGAGAAGATTTGTCGAGCATGTTGATGTTCTCCAATATATTATTGGCCATATAAATTGCCGTATACGAATCAGCCCATAGCTGCAAATTCCTGGTGTCTGCTACAGGAATGGCATTCTGCTCAAACTGAGGATACCGGTTTCCGCTGAAATAATAAGTTTCGTCCGCTGTAAGGGAAGACAGTGTGGTGATAAAACTCTTATAGGGACTGCCCTCTACATTTCTCCAATTGTACATATAACTGTATAGGCCGGATACCGCTGAATTTACAGAAGCTGAATCTGTAAATACCTCTGGTGTGGTAAGCTGGTTTTCCGGGGCCGGGATTTCGATGAGTTTTTTGCAGCCAGCCATCCAAAACAGTAAAGGCAGCAGAAAAAATGGAGAGATTAAAAATCTCTGCCTATTATTAAAATGCGCAAGTATGATTTTAGCTAACATGATTTTACAAGTTAAAGTGAACACTGAATACCTACAGTAAACATTTTGAGCGGCGGTACCACAATTCCATATGGTTGCTGGGTTTCCGGATCCAGTCCCTGATAACTGGTAATAGTGAATAGATTCTGGCCCCGCAGGTATAAATTGACATTGTTGATATTCATACGCCCGGTCCATTTTGCCGGGAAACGGTAAGACAACGAAATATTCTTTACACGGATATAGGAAGCGTTGCTGATAACCCTGTCGGAATAAGTATAAAGGAGATAACTATTATAAGCTGGTGTACCAAAACTAGCTGTTGGCCTTAAGCCTACATTCAGAATATCGGCATCCTGATTACTGAAACTGCCCGGTGGATCCGTGGATGCATATCGGTTACTGTAGCCTTTTTGTACCGTAAACTGTAAAAATACATCCAGTTGCCAGTTTTTGTAGCTGAAATTATTGGTAAAACCACCGTACATTTTCGGAGCCAGTTGTCCAACATTAACATAGTCACCAAGGCCGTTGGCTGCAATACCGCTACTGATCACTCCATCACCATTGACATCTTCTATTTGAACAATTCCATCAACAATATCTTTAACCCGATACAAATTCAAAATACTAAGTGGCTGGCCAACCACATAGGTGTTTGCGTAAGTCGAATTTTCTATGCCAGGAAAACTAATCAGTTTATTGCGTGGTATAGTCAGATTAAATGTGCTTTTCCAGCTCAGATTTTTCTTTTCAATATTCCTGGAATTCAGTTCGAATTCCAGACCGGTATTTTGCACTAAGGCTGGAAGGTTGGCCTGGTAAGAAGAAAACCCTGTCTGTACGCTTAATGGGTTATTCACCAGCATATTGCTGGTTCTGTTTCTGAAGGCTGCGGCAGAAAACAGAACGCGGTTCCTGGCAAAGCCCAACTCTATTGCCATCTCTATTTTCCGGGTACTCTCCCAACTGTAGTCAGGATTGGCAATCCTTGCCGGAGATATTGCTACTGCACCGCCATATTTATAATTGTTGTTCCTGTAAGTTGACAAATAACCGTAGTCAGCAATCTGGTCATTCCCTACTGTACCGTAGCTGGCACGTAATTTCCCGAAACTGATCCATGACATTGATTCTTTTACAAAGCTTTCTTCGGAAAATATCCATGCCGCACCAACCGCGCCAAAGTTTCCAAATTTGTTATTGGGCCCAAAACGTGATGAACCGTCTCTGCGACCACTGATGTTCAGTATGTATTTTTCGGCGAGCTGATAGTTGACCCTTCCGAAAACAGAGGCATATCTGTATTCTGACGACGAATTGGACAGCCAATAAGTGGTAGTGGCTGAGGCAAGATTATAGATCAGCTTCTCTGATGAAAAACCTGTCAGGCCCGTAGAGTAGGGTGTTTTGGAAATAGATTTCTGATAGGTTCCACCTACCAGTACCTGTAGCTTACCTCTGCCAAAGCCTTTTTCATAATTCAGCTGAGGCTCCACAATAAGCCCTTCTGTGAAATTTGATGCCAGAACCGCTACAGTACCAAAACTATTTGGTCCTGAATTACTTTGCAAGTAAGCGAAGCGCTGATCACTCTGCAATTTATTATAGCCAAATGTGGTTTTAAACAATAAGCCGGAAGCCAACTGATAGCCTAAAGCCATGTTTGCTAGGATATTATTGGCTTTTGTCTCATAAGGATTACTAACCGATGCAATTGGATTGCTAAAGTTGTTATCCCAAAATAAGCTGCCATCTGAATTATAAAGCGGGTAATTCGGCGGTAAAGTCAGAGCAGAAGGTGTTATATCGCTCGGTGCAAGTGTATTAAGGTCTTTTGAAAGGGATACAGAGGCTGAAGCTGTAAATTTATTATTGCTCGAAGCATGGCTGGCATTGAGTAAGGCGGAACCACGCTGGTATCCTTTGTTCCCAGGGAATACGCTGCCTTCTTTGCGGTAGGTTCCACTGACAAAAAAGGTGGTGTGGTTGCTCCCCCCCGATATCGAAGCTGTAGCCTCAGTAATATGTGCTGTATTCCCGATTAATAGCTTCTGGAAATCCCGGGTTTGTGTACCCCAGGTCGTCAGGTCGGGAGCATTAGATTGATTGGGAACCACATTATCGTTGGCAAAGGCCTCCCTCCGCAGCTTCAGGTATTGTTCCGTACTCAACGTTTTCATTTTACTTGCGGGTTGACCAATGCCCGTGTAAACATCTAAGATGACGCTGGTTTTTCCAGCCTTTCCTTTTTTGGTTGTTATCAGTACTACGCCATTCGCAGCCCTTGATCCATAAATTGCGGTCGCATCAGCATCTTTAAGTACGCTGATTTTTTCAATATCTGCCGGGTTGATGCTGGAAAAAGGACTGGTACTGCCATTGGCACCAAGCGAATAGCTCCCTCCTGATTGTTGCTCAATAGGCTGGGCATTAAAAGGAACCCCGTCAATTATATACAATGGATTATTGCCTGCCCCAATTGAATTTTGCCCGCGTATGCTGATATTGACCGCTCCTCCTGGCAAACCATTCGATTGGGTAACATACATCCCTGCTACATTTCCCTGCAAAGCCAATAGCGGACTGTTTACAGGTTGCTTTCCAACTTCCTCTGCGCTCACTGAATTGATCGATCCGGTATTCAGGCGTTTGCTTGTAGTGCCATATCCAATAACTGTGATTTCGTTCAAACCTGAATTGCTGATTTCGAGCTGTATGTTTCCTAAATCAGGTAGGGCAGTTACTTCACGTGTTACGTAACCCAGATAAGAAATAACCAGAACGGAATTTTCGTTAACACCTAAAAGTATAAATTCACCACTGGAATTTGTTAGGGTAGCCTGGTTACCATTTTTCACTTTAATGCCTGCACCTTGAAGCGGCTGTCCGCGTTCGTCCAGAACCCGGCCTTTAACATCTAATGATTTAACCACTACCGTTGATTTAACTACTACTGTTTCAGCACCTACAGGCTTTGCAGGAACAATGACGATACTTTTATTACTGATTGAGAAAGCAAAGGGCTGCCCTTTGAAACATTCTTCCAGCACCTTGCTAACAGGTTGATTCCTGGCATTTATACTTACGCGCGTTGCTTTTCTCAATTCCAAATTGCTATAAAGGAAGTCATAACCCGTTTGCTTTTTAATCTCCCTGAAAATTTCCTGAAGAGTAGCATTCTTTTTGGATAATGACACATTTTGTGCCGTAGACACATAACTAACCTGTAGTAGAGTGATAAATAAAGTAAGGAATATGGGGTTGAATCGTATAATCCTTTTTTTGGTTAGCCGAGAAGTTAAGGCATTACGATTTACCCAATACACAATTCCAGTGCAAAGTTTATACATTTGATTAGATTTTTTTGGTAAGCGATGATTGAGTATAAAGTCTTAATCACACTTGCCGGTTGGTTGAATAAAATGTTAGCTCAATTGACATAAGAAGCCCATTGGATCGGGGAGATCCCCCTCCAACTATTTTTCATTTGCATTCCCGTAAAGGTTTTTATTTTGTCACGATAATCCTCTTTCCATTAATTGTAAAGTGCACAAGCTCTGTTACTTCCAGCAACTTAAGCACCTCTTCCAGGCTTTTTGTCCTGGATATGGAACCTCCTAGCCTGAGGGCTGATAGATCGCCCTTGTACACAACTTCTTCTACATTATACCACCTGGAAATCTGTCTCATAATTTCAAAAATAGGCGTGTCATCAAAGAAGAAATTGCCACCCTTCCATGCTACTGCCAATTCAGTATCCACGTTGTTCACATTCATGCTTTTCTCTGTAATAACAGCCTGCTGCCCCGGTGAAAGGAAGTGCTTTAACTTATTGTAGTTTTCAACAAGTACACTGCCTTCAAGCAGAGTAACCTTGGCATTTGGTTCATCAGCATAAGCGTTTATATTAAAATGCGTGCCCAATACTTCCACTACATGTGAAGATGATGTTACCTTGAATGGAGCCTTTTTATTGTGTGCAACTTCAAAATAGCCCTCTCCAATAAGTTTAACTGCTCTTTTGTCCCGTTCAAATTTTATTGGATAGGTTAGCGACGATGACGCATTTAACCAGACTTTGGTTTGGTCTGGCAATACGATTTGATACTGGCAACCTTTGGGGGTTTCGATGGTATTATATCCTATCTTATCTGCCTGTTCATTTGTTTCGGAGATGTGGTATATCAGCCCGCCTCCAGATGATTTAGTTATGGTTATGCCCGAGGCCTCCGTAAAAGTTTCTGAGCCTGAATCGCTTAGTATTATTCTTTTTCCATTAGATAAAGTAAGTGTGGGGGCAGTGCTTTGACGTTTTTCGTATTTGGCCTGTCCGGTTGTGGAAGCTTGTCTATTGTTCAAAAAATATATAGAGGAGATAGCCATAACCAGGATGGCAGCCGCAGCAGAAGAGACCCATATTCTTAAGGTCCGTGAGCGTGTTGTTCTTTCTTTTATCGCTTTATATAAGCGGCTTCTGAGCATTTCTTCCGATTCGTCTTCACCAGTCCAGCTTAATGGTTGCTCACCATCTGTATCATACCATTGATACAGTTGTGCTTCTTCCTCGGCTGTTATTGTTTTGTTCAACCATTTTTCGGCAAGCTCATTTATCTGCTCAATTGTAAGGCGCTCCATTCTATACTTTTCTTACATAGTGTATCAAATTTGGGGTTTGCCCTTACTCCGGCGAAAATTATTTTTTAATTATGCATATGAGGTAAACAAGAAGTAGTAGGAAATGGAGCTTTCCTAAAGCTCTCCGTAAAATTTTAAGCGCCTTATGAAGGTGCGCTTCCACTGTTTTCTGGGAAATATAAAGCTCGGCAGCTATCTGTTTATCGGATTTCCCTTCTTCCCGGCTCATGCGAAAAACCATCTGGCATTTCTCCGGCAATGCCTTTACAGCCAATTCTATCTCAGCATTCAGGTCACGTAGATATAACAACCGCTCAGTGCTATCTTCGGTAACCTGTATTTGGGAAATGTCCACGAAATCTCTAGGAGACTTGTTTCTGGCTGCTATTTTGGCAATGATCTTATATCTCACAATAGCAGCAATAAAGGTATGGAAACTATGTTTAAGCACAATTCGCTTCCTGCTTTTCCAGATATCAATAAAGGTGTCCTGAACGAGTTCCTCAGCATCTTTAGAAGAATCTAGTTTACAAAATGCTTTATACACCATTTGTTTCCAGTATCTTTCATAAAGCAATTCGAACGCGCGCTGATCATCATCAGCTAAACGCTGATAAAGTTGGTTGTCATTTAATTCATTTAACCCGGACATGATACTATCTGAGTAACAAATTTAATCAAATTTTGACCAAACCGAAAAAGATGCCCGGACAAATTGGTTTGATTGCCTGTAGCCGTCACCCGGGCATTCAGCCTGGTGTTTTATTTATGATGGGATCACCTGTATACGAATGACGGCTAACTATTTCAAAGAGTTGCCATACCAACACAACTGAGGCGATAATCAACAGAATACCAACTTGTACATGTAGCTTCGCCTTCTTGCCTACGCCTTTCTATTCGTTCATGAGTACCCCCCACATGTTTGCAATGAGGATAATAAATGCCATATGAACAATCCAGCTGCTGACGCCATTTCCGAGCTTACTTTCTCCCATGCCGTAAAAGAAGAACTGGCAATACCAGGTGATGCCGGCCAATGCGGAGAACAGGTAATTTTTCAGCAGCGGTGTTTTGGCATTGGTGTAGTCTTTAAAGGATTTATTGCGCACATTTAACAATACGCACCATATCAGGTTAACTAAAAGTCCTCCCCACAGCAGCGTAACATATATCACATTGTTTTGATACAGGGGATTACAACCTGCGGCCACCGCCACCTCTGTCATCGGTTTCCCCGCTTCAATGCCGAAATTGAAACAGGCACTGAGAATACCGGCTACGATCGTTACAATCAATCCCTTCGTTAGATTAAATTCAGCAACGGACGCACTCTGTTGCAATTTGGTAAGCTCTCTTTCCTTCAATACTCCTGCGCGGCCACATACATAAATGGCAAGAAGGCAAACTGCGATCCCGGCCAGTATTACTCTGCCCCAGGACGTTGTAAGCAATTCGGTAAAAGTAGATTTACCCTCCGCGGGATAGAAGTTATAGTAAATGGCAGGCACCAATGCTCCAAAGGCAGAACAAAATCCCAACACTATTGAATTTCCCAACGACATACCCAGGTATCTTATACCCAGTCCGTACGTAAGCCCCCCTATCCCCCACAGCAATCCAAAGATCAGTGTAGCCCTGATCGTTTCCCAGGGCGTACTTTTAATAATATCTATAAATCCCGGGATAGTAACGGCTTCCGCAACAGGTGGCACTATCAACCAGGAGAAAAGCCCTCCGGTGATCCAGTAGCTCTCCCATTGCCATCCCTTTACCTTTCTATAGGGCGCATAAAAACTCCCGGAGGCAAAACCGCCAATGAAATGAAAAATAACTCCTAATAAAGCCTCCATATTGATTAATTACCTGCCCTGAAAGATTTACGCACTCACCGGTACGTACAGAATTGGGGTCAACAAACCGGAACTATTCGTACACTAGTTATTTCCAAACACAGCTTTTATCGCTTTCAGATAAGCATCGCCATACTTTTTCTCTGGCAACAGGTAACTCCCTTCTGTCCATTCATTCCAGGAATTGATCACGACAATTTTCTCCCGTGGTTTGTAGATATCAAGAAACTCTTTGGCTTTCGTCAGTTGCCGCTGAAATTCTGTTGGTGTATTTCCTGTAAACACCGGTGTCCACGGATAACGTCTATATTCGAACTTATCCGTTTGCATGCAACGCGGACTTGCATCCCATCCCATTGATATATTCGGGGTATACAATACGCCAGGGAATTCTTTTATAATAGAATTCCAGTACTTCTCCATGGAAGCAAAGAGAGTTTGAATGGGCGCGGAAGGAAATCCATCCTTCTCACTATATTCATTATGATGGAGATAGCAGTAAGTAGACGCACTGCCGCAATTAAGTCCGTCCAGAAAAGCCTGTAAATCCTTTGGGCGGGATACACCTCGCACCTGCTGCAAAAATTTGTTGTTGAGCATCCAACTCATCACATTCAGATGTACTCCAGGGAAACCAGCCTGTTTTGTTTTTCTTTCCAGCATATCAATCGCATCTTTTGCCTGTTCAATACCTCCCAACCCCTGCACCAGTTTTTTCAGATCATAGATCATCAGCACCGGTTTCCCATCTATTTTGTAATAAGACGGATGGCTAAAATACTTTCGAATCCAACGCAAGGCTATTTTTTCAAACTCCCTCCGGTCAATATCTCCACGCCAGATCAGGTCATTGTTCTTACCGTTGAATGCGTCGTCCGCATTCCTTTTATCCCAGGCCAGGTTCACATCGTGATTGGCCCACATCAGGTAGAACTTCACCCGGTCATTATTACGCGCTTTAAGATACCCGTCATTTAAATGGCCTTCCAGGAAAGGCAGACCGTCATACCAGTACCAATCGAAAATGAAAACGTTAATACCGTGATCGGCTGCGGCATTAATCTCCATCTCTATTAAGGCAAACAATTCACCACTTCCACACCTTAACTTTCGATTCTTTTATGGACTACTTCGATATTTGATTCCAGCGAAGACTTCATTCGGTCAAACTGTTGCCAGTAAGCCTCCAATTTTATTCCGAACAAACTTTCTTTTAGCATGCATTTTTCTCTTCATAGAATGAATCTACGAAAGATTGCTTCGTAGTGATTTTGTAAAATGATCGAAATATTTAGTTTTTTTGAGATAGTTTTTATTTCTGAAAATCCCACCGCGTCTGAGTGCGTTCGTTGCTCCACGATATCTTCCACAAAAGCACAAAGACGCCTCAATACAAAATTGAGACGTCCTTTTACGAACAGTCTAGATTCATCTACCAGTACTACTTATTACTCACCTTATAAGTTTTCTTTTCCACACCAATGCCAGTCATCGTGAGGCTTTTCCAATTTTTGGGTAATACTGACGGTACTTGCTTAATCCCTCCGGGCGTTATATCCAGTCCACCGAAGCCCATCATCACACATTGCAAAATACCGCCCGCACCTGTTGCAAAGTAAGGATTGGTACCGCCCTTGGTTTCTGCAATAACCCGGAATGGTGGATTCAGATTGGGTTCATATGCGTCTTTAAAGAAACGAGCTGCCTTTTCTGCATTTCCCAGCCTGGCATACAACAGGGAGAAGATGGCCTGTGTCATAGCAGGCGTCCCTTCATTCGGTACGCGTGTGGAGTAGTAATCCAGGTCCTTCTTTATTTGTCCGGCATCGGTAATTTCTTTCAGCGGGTATGCCAACAGATTTACATCCGCCTGTTTAATCCCTTCGCCATTATAAGTGGCATGCTCTTTTGTAACACCATTGCCGAGTTTTAAAATGGGGATATTATCAGCTACATTTTTCCAATCGGCGCCGGGTGTTTCCCCCAATATCTTTGCCGCTTCAATAGCAGCGTACAGGTTAGCTTTTGCAGCGGCATTGGTAAATGCATTATTATCTACATTCTCTGCCCACTCATCTGCGGCTACTACGTTTTTGATTTCATATTTTCCAGGTCCGTTGCGTTCCACCCTGCTTGACCAGAAATCGGCAGTAGCAGAAAGGATAAGCCAACCTTTTTCTTTTAACCATTTCCGATCCTGTGTTACCTGATAGTAGTTCCAGGCTGCCAGAGCTACATCGGCAGTAATATGATGTTCAAAAGGCCCGCTCAATGCCCATACCGGCGTTTCTTCCTCACCGCTTTCGGCACTTTCCCATGGGAACATGGCGCCTCTCAATCCATGTGCAAATGCATTGCGCCTGGCTGCTTCCAGCCTTTCGTAGCGATACTCCACCATGTTCCTGGCTAACTCCGGATGAAGTACCAACAAGGCGGGGAACATCCACAAATCGGCATCCCAGAAAACGTGGCCGTTGTATCCCAAACCAGATAACCCCATAGGTGACAAGGAATATCCGGTACCTTCCCTGATAAATGCATACAAATGATACATCATGCTATGCACATCCTGCTGTGCCTGTGCATCTCCGTCAATCACAATATCGCTTTTCCATAATTCGTCCCAGGCCTTATTGTGGAAACTGATAAGCCGGTCGCGACCTTCCAGCTTTGCGTATAAAGTCATACGCTCCGCTTCGTTTAATGGATCGTTGTGCTGGGCAGAAGTAATGGAGGAACCGGCAAGGGAATAACGGTAGGTTTCCCCGGCTTTAACCGTACGGCTAAACTTCATTCCATGCATATTGTTATCCCACATTTCGTGGATCACCTTAGGCTCCCGGCCATGCGGTTCCGCAAACAGGAAAGTATTGGAAGCACACATCAGCAACTTACCCGTAGGACTCCTGGCAGATGAAGTCAGGAGTGATATGGAGGTATGGGGCCTGTCAATTTCATTATAATAATTCTGAACATCGCGCAGTGCATCCGGCGCCTCCATCAGGCTGGCGCCTGTGATGGTAATATCCTTTTTCGCCGTTACCTCCACATCCATCAGCACGGTAAAGGGTAAATGACGTAAAGCATAGTAAGTTGTTTTCACAAAAGCTTTATCAGTGACGTCAAAAGAAGTGGTGAATCCTGCATACCGCATGTCGAGCGACTGTTGAAAATTTGTAACCGATTTTGCATCTACTCTTTTGCCATCTACCTCCAGGTACATATTCAACAGGTTGAAGCTCTTCAGGAAATTGCTGACGCGCCCGCGCCCATATAGATCAAAAGCCCCGGCCAATACGACGTCTTTTACCTTAAACGGCTCGGGAGAAGATACGATACCAATCATGCCGTTGGCCGCCGTGATGCCATAGTAGGCGGATGGATCAATTTTCTGCGCTTCTGCTTTCCATTTATCCTGCGCGGTAACTTCCTTACACAGGAGGAAAAAACAAACCATATGTGCAACCCTGCAAAGATGCTTGCTCCGTTTACTGACGAACTTTTTCTCCATACATTTAATCTTTAATAATGAGTTCATTCTTCCCGCCATTCATAGGTATCAATAACGGTTTCCCATCCAGTAGTTTTCCATTGAGATAATATTGGCTTCCTTTTTCGTACTCCGTACTGAATACAATGCCCCACTGCTTTTTTTGTTGTATAACCGTATATTTAACGGTATTGGCGGCTTTTTCCACCGAAAGAGAAAATACATTATCTCCCACCGGCAGGTGTTCTATCTTGCCTTCCTTCCAATTCGAAGGAAATTGAGGCGCCAATAAGATCCTTTTATGAATGGCATCGGGTTGTACTCCAAATACATATTTTACCAGCGGCACTGTCATTCCGTAGTTGGTCCATGCCTGGGTGAAACAGCCATAGTCGGGCATCATTTCAGAAATAGATCCGGGCAAGGTTTGGCCAAACGTTTCCACAATTTTTCCTACATACCACATGGCTTCATCAATACGCCCATAGCGGCACTCCGCTACCGCCTGTACGCCGGTAGCGATGGTCATCATATGACGCCGGTCGATGGCTGCCGATAAATAGGGGCCATAAGGACCGCAATTTTCTTTGCGGATAACATCAAGAGAATGCAACGCCCTCTCGCGGGGGGCAATCCCTGTTTCCATTGGCGTATTGATTACCCAGTTTTTATTCAGCACCCATCCCTGGCTAGCCGCCGGCATTTTTTCCACCGCGTCTTTTAATTGCTGATAATACGTCACCATCCTGGCTGTTCCTGTATCGCTCCGCTCACCCAGTTGTACTTGTTCTATGGCTCCTTTACAGGCAGAAATGGCATCTGCGGTGGTGCCATAAAAATCGCAGTAGAGGCTTTGCTCATTACTCCAGTATTCTTTATTTATTTTATCCTTCAGCAATACCGACAAGCTATCATATCGTGCCTTGGCGCCAGTATCGTTCATGGCAGAAGCCAACATAGTAGCTGCTTCCAGGGCTTGCTGGGTGTACACCGCTACATCAATGAGTTCTGCATTCAGGCCACGTATCTCCATTATCCCGTACCCTTCGGGGAATAAATTATGATTCTGGTCTTTTTCTCCCAGGAGCCAGTCAATGCCTTGCCGGATGTATGGATATACTTCCCTGATAAAAGAAGTATCGCCGGTATACTCGTATAAGCGGCCTACACACATGATAAAATGCGCCGTCTCCTGCGTATTGCCTTTATTGGTAACAGTACCATTTGTGGAAATCTCATGAGCAATCCTGCCATTCCCGTTTACCTTTTGCGATTGTTCAAACAGCAAATGCAAGGTTTGTTTTGCCAGCTCTATATTCCCCGTTGCTAACAATCCCTGTACCGCATAAGTATTGTCGCAACCGAACCACCATGGGTATTCCATCAACCCGGCGCCAAGCCCAGTTCCAATGCCGGGTACGGTACGGGTAAGCCACGCCGTATTTATTTTAGTCCAGTCGTACGCCTGCTGTAGCGACTTATCGGGAACAGTGATTTTCGCACGCTCCAACAATACCCGGTAACTGGTATTCTTTTTTTTCAACAACAACGCATGGTGCTTCTGAAGATCCTGGTATACGGCGTCCGCTTCCTTCCCGTTGCGGTTGGAGCCTGCCACCACGAAAACTATGGTGGCCGCTCCATTGGCCGGCAGCGCTATTTTGTAGGTTAAGGAAGCCGCTGCTCCATTTCCAATGGTTTGTTCCGGCAGGAAAACCTTGTCTCCCACAAGATGCTCAACAGCCGGTTGCGACGCCCCCCACTTTATATGCCAGGGATGTTGTTCATCCCTGGCAGTAAAAGTAGATTGTACAGCGTTCCATTCCACTACATCGCTGGCATCATTAACGCCTGTTTCCTTTGAGAACCAAACCGGGCTGACATCTGTTTTAGCGGCGAATTCCAGCGTAATACTCCTCGCTTCGGCAGCGTGGTTTTTCAGGGTGTATTCGACAATAATACCGGGTTTCCCATCAGGGCAAAACTGAAACCGTGTCACCGAGGTGTTGACGAGCGGCTTCCCATAAACGAGTTTATTTCCGTGTGGATAGTTAATGAATTCATCGGCATCCTTCAGCCAGGCACTTTCTCCGGAATGGATATCTTTTATCTTCACCCAAAAACCATCCATCATTTTAATGGGATGCGCCCAGAGTCCACCCATCTCCCCTTTCACATGCCCGCCCATATCCGGGAAATTACCATCCTGGTTGCCGATGATATAGGAACGGTCGCCGGCAGCCACATATGGCATTCCTTTATGCTTTCCCTCATTGCTTATCCCGACAGTAAAATACTGATCAAAAGTCTGCGCCTGTGTAAATAAACATAAGGAAGAAAAGACACCTGATATCATTGCCGTCTTTCTAACAATCATAAAACCAGTTTAATCTTTCTTAAATAAGTGCTCCACTAAAATCCCGCATTCTGCCGGCTATTGGGGTTAGCATCCAGTTCTGCAATGGGAACGGGATACAATCCTTTCGTTTCAGACCGATAGCCCAATGCACCTAAATATCTGTCTGCCAGTCCCCATCTCAAAAGATCGAAATATCTTTTGCCTTCCAGCGCAAGCTCTACCCTGCGTTCGTGAACAATGGCATCAAAAAGTTGCGTATGGGGCGATGGCTTGTTATATCCGAAAGCCCTCGTCCGCACCTGGCTGATAGCATCCCACGCCTCGTTGTCATGCCCGGTTGTTTTATAGGCAGCTTCCGCAAAAGCCAGCAATACTTCCGCATACCGGATCAAACGTTTATTTTGCCCGGTTTTTTCGGCGTTATTCCCTACAAATATTCCCTTTACATACTTAGCGCAGCCATAACCTGTTTCGGGAGCCCAGGCAGCCTGGAAAGGATGTTTATTCACATTATCGCCAGAAGAACCAGGAATAGGTTCATCTGAAATAATATCGCCAGGGGCGAAGATACTTGCTGCCCTGCGGGGATCGCCGGACTCAAATTCATCGAACAGGCTTTTGGTCGGTAAGCAGAAGCCTAATCCGAATATGGTGGAACCATTACGGGGACGAACCCAGAAATTAAACCCATTGCTTTGATCGAAGTCTGCTCCCTCACGGGTTTGCGCCTCAAACACAGATTCTTTATTATTGTTAGAAGCTACTTTAAACAAATCCAGGAAATTTGGCGTAAGACCATAGTTAAATTTTCCGCCGGCATTGCTAACTACTGCTTTCAGCACATTATAGGCATCCTGGTACTTTCCCCATTGCAGGTAAGTAATTCCCTTCAGGCTAGATGCAGCGCCGCGATTAGCCCGTCCAACATTCACGCTGGTAACATCGGCAGGGTAAGGTAATAAACTCTCTGCCTGCGATAGCTCATCGATAATGAATTGATACGTTTCATCGGCCGTTGAACGTGGTAATTTAATATCTCCACCGAGTGTTGTTTTGGAGAGGGATACGCCGCCATAACGGATAACCAGGCGATAGTAAAAGAAAGCCCTTAGAAAATGGGCTTCCCCCAGCACTCGTTTTTTAGTATCGGAATCTGGTTGAACATTATCCAACACCAGGTTACACCTGTAAATCCCGGTATAGTTGTCTGCCCAGTTATTCTTAATAGGATCTGAAGCTGCATCTATATTTAAGATATCAAAACTGTTAAGTGCTGCCAGATCGCTTCCCTGTCCTTTCACCGCATCATCAGACAGCACGTCTGATTCAAAACTGACTTTATTGGTCCAGAATGACAGCAAGGGATAATAGGCCGCATTCATCGCCTGTTCTGCCTGTTGATCTGTCTGATAAAATCCTTCTGAACTGAGATAGCCCGGCTTCTTTTCCAGGAAATCCTTTTTACAGGAAGTCGCTAAAACAAAAAGAATAAGGAAACATGCAATATATTTCACGAGCGTTTTATAGTTTATTAACCGCTGTTTCATGATCAAATGATTTAAGAAAGATGTTGACATTACTGAATACCTAACTGTAGTCCAAAAGTGAACGTGCGCGCCTGCGGGAAGCTCACCTGGTCAAATCCGAGGCTACCTCTCACAAAGTTGCTGGATCCCAGGTTGGGAGTAGTCCCGGCTGCATTGGTCGTAGAAGTGAATGCCTGGCCCACTTCAGGATCAAAACCGCTATATTTCGTAAACGTCAACAAATTATTTGCACCCATATATACCCGCAACGACCGAAGTTTAATCTTATTCAATATTTTTTCCGGCATCGTATATCCGATCTGTACATTCTTTATGCGCATATAAGATCCGTCTTCCACAAACCTGGTGCTTGCTCTTTTATTGTTATTGGGATCCTGGGTGGTTAAACGTGGAATTTCGTTACTGCTGCCTTCTCCGTTCCAGCTCTTCAATACATCCGTGCTGTAGTTAACTGTTTCGCCTATATTCATCCCCCAAAATCTGGCGGCGTTGTATACCTTGTTCCCTTGTGCGCCCTGTAGCTGAATAAAGCAATCGAAATTCCTATAAGAGAAGTTGGCATTAAGTCCATAGGTAAATTTGGGAAAAGGATTCCCAATAAATGTACGGTCCTTAGCATCTATGACGCCATCATTATTGATATCCCTGAATTTGACATCTCCAGGCTTAGCCCCTGTTTGGGTAGCGTGTTTGGTAATTTCATCCTGGCTTTGAAATAATCCTTCTGCTTCATAACCATAAAACTGGTACATGGGATACCCCACATTGCTGCTGGTGGCAAAATCGAAGAATAAATTATTCACTACCGGTTGATTCAGGGGCCCTAAGCTAATCACTTCATTTTTGTATGCAGAGAAGTTGGCGCTGACAGAGTAATTGAAATCGCCCGTTGATTTTCTATAGGTCGCTGAAAATTCAACACCCGTATTTTTTACACTGCCGGCATTGGTAAATGAAGTGTTCGGATAACCTGACGAAAGTGGTGTTGGCAACGTCAGCAACATATCATTTGTTTTCTTGGTATAGTAGTCCACTTCAAATGCCAGGCGGGAATCTAAAACAGAGAGCTCCAGCCCTATATCTGTTTGGGTAGTAGTTTCCCATTTGACTGCCGGATTGGGAGGACTGGCAGGAGCATACCCTGGTGCGGCAGCAGGCGTTTGACCAAACGTAGTATAGTATGGTGACAAGGTACTGGTAAATGAATACAATCCTATTTCCTGGTTACCCAGTTGTCCCCAGCTGGCCCGAAGTTTAAGATGATCAATAAAATGAGCATTCTGCATAAACTTTTCCTCCCTGATATTCCAGCCTGCCGCAAAGGAAGGGAATGTACCATAGCGGTTAGCGGCGCCAAAACGAGAGGAACCATCTACCCTTACATTGGCAGAAAAAATGTATTTATCGCGGAAATTATAATCTAACCGGCCAAAATAAGAAAGCAGGGACCATTCCTCTGTATTTCCCTGTACGCCACTGGCCTGTACAATAGAACCATTATCGGGATATTGAAGGTTTGGATCATTTCCAGGAAATCCGGTTTTGGTGATGTAAGTATAGTTCTTCTTAAAATTTTCGGCAGAAGTTCCCAGTAATACGGTAAGGAAGTGTTTGTTTTTGAAGCTGTTTTTATAAGTCGCTGTATTCTCCCATACCCAGTCCATTGAATTGGAATTATACTGGGATAAACCTGATACAGTGTTAATATAGTTATCGTAGGCAAAGGTTGGACTAAACGATTTTTGCTCCTGTGTAACTACATCCAGGCCCAGGCTGGATTTCAACTTGAGGTGTTTCAGCAGTTCATATTCGGCAAACATGCTGTTGGTCAATCGTCTTAATACATCCGTACTGTTTGCATTTGCAGCCTGCGCCAATGGGTTCGCACCTGTACCTTCTTTGGGGGTTGAAGGACCGGCATACCTGTTACCCCGGTATACTGGTATAATGGGTAATGCCAGGATTGCATTTTTTAACACCCCTGCAACTTCAGTAGGAACAACATCAGATTTTATATCTGAAAAAGTAAAATTGTTGCCCAATCGCAACCTGGCTCCCGGAGTTGAACTAACGTTGGCCCGTAACGTATTCCGCTCATAGCCGGAGTACCGTACGATACCCTTCTGCTGAAAATTACCCGCAGAGAGAAAATAGGAAGTCTTGTCATTTCCACCGGAAGCAGACAGGTTGTAACTCTGGATAGGCGCGGTGCGGAACACGGCATTTTGCCAATTTGTGCCTGCTCCCAGCGTATCAACATTTCCCCAATCAGGAGGCAGGTTATCATTTTTTAATGCAGCATTTCTGACGGTTGCCCACTGGGTAGCGTTCAGCAAATCCAGTTTCTTCCATGCCTGTTGAAGACCATAGTAAGCATCGAAGTCAATTTTGGTTTTACCGGTTTTGCCGGATTTGGTTACGATCAGCACCACGCCATTCGCCGCGCGGGATCCATACATTGCAGCCGCCGAGGCGTCTTTTAAAACAGAGATAGACTCAACGTCTGCCATGTTGAGCGTGTTAATATTTATTTTGGTGGGTACTCCATCTACAACAAACAGCGGGTCTGTATTACCGATGGTACCGGCGCCCCGTATAAAGAAGGAGATCGGGCTGCCTGGAGCCCCGTTGTTCTGGAGGATCTGTGCTCCGGGCACTTGTCCCTGTAAAGCCTGATCCAGCCTGGCCACCGGCATTTTCGCCATATCCGACACTTTAACTGTGGATACTGCTCCCGTGAGATCGGCTTTCCTGGTGGTGCCGTATCCTATTACCACCACTTCGTTATTGGTTTGAATGGCTGCTACCATGCTGACCTTCACGGTAGATTGAGCGTCTACTACAATTTCTTTCGTCTGGAATCCCAGGTAGGAAATAATCAGTACATCGCCGGGATTCGCTTTTATCACAAATTCACCTTTTGCGTTTGTACTGGTTCCATTCCTGGTTCCTTTTAATTGTACCGTGGCGCCTTCCAGAGGATGGCCTTCCTCATCCGTTATCTTACCAGATACATTGCCAGGATCGGGCGCTTCGGAAGCCTTGTCCTTTTGCGGCAACGGTTGCGGCCTGGCGCTGATAACGATATAATTATCGGCGATCTTGTAATTCAGCTGCTGGTCCCGGAATATACGGTCCAGGACTTCTGTAAATGGCTCATCTTTGGCCATAATAGTCACCGGCTGAGCTTTGCTTATCAGTTCTTTTCCGTAGATAAAGCGGAATCCACTTTGTTTTCTAAGCTCGCTCAATACTTTTTCAAGCGGTTTGTTTTTTACCGACATGGTAATTGATTGGGCATTTGTGGATGCCGACACCTGAAGACATGTTACAATTAAGAAAATGGTTGTTAGTTTCATAACCCTTTTTACTTTCCGGGTCAATACGTTCTCCCAGCTAACAGAACGTGGAATTCCATTTAAATGCATAGCTTTGCAATGTTTGGTTGTTAATAAATGATACCGTCGAAAAGTCTTGTTTATTATTCCAAATAGGCCAGCAAATGTTCCCAGCATTTCTGGCCTTTTTACATGGTAGGTGGAACTAATATTTCATAACTGTTATCTTGTTTCCTTCAATAGAAAATTTAACTTGTTTAGTCATTTCCAATAACGTGAGCAACTTTGATAGTGGCAGGTCCCTGTTGATATCAGCCACAAATGTTTCCCTGATCTTGTCCTTATACACCACATCTATATCATACCAATGTGAAAGCTGGTTCATGATTTCCTCAATACTGCTTTCGCTAAACTGAAAGCGCCCATTTTTCCAGGCCATTACTTCGTCGATATTTACGGAATGGTCTACTGTCAAGGCCTCACCGGAATGGTTAACCACCTGTTCGCCGGGCTTGATCAACACCCCTTTTCCATTTCCGGCTTTCACCCTTACGCTTCCTTCGAGCAACGTTGTTTGTACGAGCCTGGTATCATAGGAGTTTACATTGAAGTTTGTACCCAGTACTTCAATAACCTGACCTCCACTTTTTACTTTAAACGGCTGGTTTGGATTCCGGACCACTTCAAAGTAGGCCTGACCTGTTATCTCCACCAGTCTTTCTGTCCCCGAAAATGCTGTAGGAAACCGAATAGAGGAAAGTGCATCCACCCAGACATTACTGCCATCAGGCAACTGTAAAGAAAATGTTCTGCCTCGACCTGTTTGTATGGCGTTGATGGTGGACTCCGTCGTATTACTTTTCAGATAGGAAATAGAATTATCTTTTTTAATGGCCTCCGTATTGGCCACTGCGCCGTTTGAAACGCTGTCCAATACCCTGGTGGAGCCGTCTGCCAGAGTGAGTACGACCTGTTGTTTGGCAGGAAGAATATCATTCGCCATCTGGGAGCTAACTGATGCGATCCTGGGTTTGTATCCGTTTTTAGTGGATAGGAAATAGATACCTGCGCCCAGGAGCAATAAAAAGGAAGCGGCTGCCCACCATAGTGCCCTTCGCAGGAAATGACCCTGAATAACCGGTGTTGATTGTTTTGGCATTATCTGGCTCAGTAAATGGGCTTCCATCCTGGCTGCTACAGCCTGTTTTTCATCTTCACTCCAATGCCATTCCCCGGTTTCGACCATTTGATCGTACCATTGCTCTACCAGCAGCTGTTCTTCAGGGGAACATTTACCCGCCCGATACCTTTCCAGTAGAGCTTTTGCCTGGTTTGCATCCATCATAACGTGAGTTGGTTCGGTATATAGTCCGCCCAACAGGGTACAGGGGGCAAAAAAAATTTATTTTTTTTTTAAACCAGCAGATAAAAGATGAGAACGGCTGCTGTTCCGGTGTTGTAATCCAGGGCTGTTTTAATAAGATGCAGCGCATGCTGGATATGCTTTTTGACTGTTTCCGTGGAGATGCCCAATTTTTCTGCGATTTCTCTATGGGTCAGATGTACATGCCGGCTGAGGTGATAGACTTCCCGCATTTTGGGAGGCATTTTTGCTACTGCATCCCGGATAGTTTCCTGTACTTCTTTTAAACGTAGTTGTTGATCAGCAGTGGGAGGCAACGAATTAACAGTGGCGTCAATAAGTAAGGCGAGATAATCGCGTCGGGTAATATTCTTTTCTATATAATGTATAACCTTATAGCGAACACTGGTTTGCAGGTATGCAGCCAGTGAGCTCTCAATATTAATTTCTTGCCGGCGGTTCCAGAGAGAAAGAAAAACTTCCTGGACGATATCTTCTGCTTCCTGTTTTCCACGAAGGGCTTTTACAGCAGTAATAAACAGCGGTTCCCAGTAGCGACGGTAGATAAAAGTAAATGCTTCCGCATCATCACTTTTCATCATTCTAAGCAAGGCATCATCAGTAAGCATGGGAGTAGCTGTCATGGTGGAGCAATTACAGACAACGTAAAAGTAAGGAAAATATATATAAATGGGATCCTATTCTTACTGCTCCTATATCGGAATCGGGTAGCGAAGCCCAAGAGCGGCGAAGCAGGCGCCGGTTCAGTTCTGTAAAAAGAAACCGGCTGCCAGGAATAGCAGCCGGATTAACTCTCGTTATGATTAAAGTATTATAAAGATTTATTCAACTGAGATTATTTTTACCGGTCCCAATAAACCCGATAACTGCAAGGGTGAATCGGCATTGTAAAAAGGTAACGTTGTATAAGTAAGCTTATTGGTAACACCCGGTTGCGCATCCCCAATCAAGCGGTTTACCCAAAGATTGGTGACTTTTATCTCCAGCTTATTATCTCCTGCTTTCAAAACACCGGTAACGTTTACACGAAAGGGTTGCTTCCACACAATACCCAGTGGCTTTCCATTTATCACTACTTCGGCAAGGTTTCTTACATCGCCCAGGTCTAACCACAATTGCGCACCTTTCACGATAAGGCTCTTACGAAGATTAATATGCTTTGTATAGGTAGCGGTACCGGAAAAGTACCTGATACCGGCATCGCTGTTTTCCGTATAAGAGGTGAGCCGGTCGAAAGTGGCGCTGGCCGGCGCTTCCCGGTTGGGCTGGAACATCACCCTCCAGGAACCTTCTACTGTTGTGATTTCTTTTTCTGTTTTGGCAGGAAGGTCATTTGCCTTCCTGGTGGCTGGCGAAAGGAATACTACAAACACGGCATCATTCGGTGTCAGCTTTAAAGACACTGTTGTGCGGTTATTTTCTATTTTGTAAGAAGCGGGTTCCATGCTCCCTGTCTCCGGATGCCAGATCTGTGGCGTTTTTCCACTAACCCGGAAAACAGCTTTCATGGCTTCATTCCGGTCGCTCCGGTTATTTACCCAGTAGATATCGCCACCCGGCAGCTTGCGATGCACATATAGTAATTGCGTACTATCATGTGGTTTGGCGTACTCAAAGTCAGGTAGCATATTTGAAGCAAAAAGAACTTCCCTCAATGGTTTGGCTGTGGTGACTTTAGGATTTGAGGAAGCCCATATTTCATTTACTAATTGATTAAATTCATTGGGGTCGTCTGTCAAGCTTAGCGGGGTCAATGGTTTTACA
Source organism: Chitinophaga ginsengisegetis (assembly GCF_900168065.1). Classification (GTDB taxonomy): domain Bacteria; phylum Bacteroidota; class Bacteroidia; order Chitinophagales; family Chitinophagaceae; genus Chitinophaga; species Chitinophaga ginsengisegetis. The sequence continues at coordinate 2,520,178 of NZ_FUZZ01000001.1, forward strand.
CCGGTAACAGTAGCACCGGATCTTACCAGTTCCCTTAGTTTACGCAAGGCAGGCAAAGTCATTTTAACGGCGCTGCTGTCCAGCACCAGTACACTATAACTCATACCGCCTGGCGTAACTAATTTGCCGTCTTTTACCGACAACAAATGGATAAGCGCATCAGTATTTATGAAATCATAATCATATCCTTCAGGAATGGCAGGTGGTTTTCTACCAAACAGGTTGGTGATATTATTGTCTTCTCCATAGTAATAAACAATATCAGCTGCAAACCTGCCCTGTTGTAATAAATAGCTGCTGCGGGCCAGATAGTCGTTCCATGCTTTTGCCTGTTCCGCCCATGTTTCATGGCGTGTATACCATTGGCCAAAAGGTCCGAGGCCAAGACCGGGAATTTTGTTATCTAACGGCTGGTGGGGTGAACAATGGATCACAAAACGATTTACACCACTTGCCAGCTCCAGATCCGCGCTTGATTTTAAATTTCCGGGATAATACGCCCATGCGGATCCGCCCATCCCCAGGGCGGTTAAGGACTCTGCAGCTACGAGATTTTGTCCGTACAGGTGCGCTACTGATGCAGATTCCCGGATATCAATCGTATATCTTGTCTGATCGTTTTCATTAATAACAGGACTGGGTGTCCATAATGCAGACATAGGGATGGCTGCCGTTCTTTTCACCTCCATACCATCTCCAATAAATGCGCGACCATCTTCATGCGATTCGGAATAGCGCCTGATACCGTATTGTGCCAGGATATTGGTCAGTGCATCGTAATGATATGCTGCCACCATTTCTTCCAGTGTTTTCCTGAAATCAAACAGAAAAGCCTCACTGGCATCAGCGCTTTTAATGATTGCCCCTGTTATTACAGGCAACCAGGGAATAATGCTGTAACCGCGGCGTTTTTGAAATTCAGCGGGAAAATCAGCCGTCCAGTTTTGTGCACCCGCTTCCCAACTATCTGTGATAAGATATTGCAAAGGGCCATTGTTTCCCATCAGGCTACCGGTGGCATCTTTATACCGGTCTAAATAGTTGGTGAAGTAATTTTTCACCGCCACCGGGTCCAGCTTATCCACTTCCAGTCCTGTTGCAGGGTAAGAAGCAGGATGATTGATCGTACCAAGCAGCGAATACCCAAAACGGATTATTCTCCACTCTCCTCCTTCCGGCACGGTCCAATTGATGGATCCGTCGGCCTGTAGCTTATCTGTGATATCAATCACCTCGTTTGCATTCACCACATCTTTACTGGCAGCAGTTGTTTTGGTATCTAATAAATTGCCTGCCGGTGCAAAGGCCGATTTTTCTTCAAACCTGTTTATCCGGTCAGCAGTATACAGCACGATTTCCGCGATCTCAGTTCCGGCTACATTTTTTTTGCTCTTATCGGCGAGTCCCATGGTGGCCGCCCTGTTAAAAGGGACGGGGGGATTTTTAACCGTGATACGAAAATATTTTGCCGTTGTTGCCGGCACCGGGATGGTTTGCTGTAAAATGGCGCCTGGTGGGATATAGGTGATGAACCGATAATTCACGCCATCGTTACTTGCTTCCAACGCACGGCCATCTGCCGGGTCTGCGCCCTTACCATACATGCCGGGATTGCCGCCGCCAACCATGCTTATCGCTTTAATAGTTTGTGGTTGAGGAAAGGCAAATTGTATCCATGCATATCCTTTCACCGTATCTTTTGGTAAAAGAACGCTTGTATGTAAATCACCATCAGTAAGTTGAGATAAGGTAAAATTATTACTGCCAGACGTTACCACTGCGCCTAAGTCGGCCAACGATCTGTCGGCCTGCGGCACTTTGTACGCCAGTAGGGCCACATCTCTGTAAAATAAAATATCCTTTGAAATATCCACCTTTCGTTCCCCGTAAGGTTGAACGGGCATATCCTGGAAAGGCCCTGTAATTCCCGGTGCTGCGGCTAGTTTAATATTTGAGGCGCCACCTTTTACACGGGTTTCTGTCCACACAATTTTCTTCATTCCATCTTCCGGCTTTACCCAGGGACCACCCGTTTCGCTAAATCCTGGCGAAGCGGCAATAGCCATTTCCAACTTCAGGGAATCGGCCATTTTAGCAGCAAATCTGAAAGCATCCAACCATTCGGGTGTCATATATACCAGTGGCTTATCAACTATCTGCGACTTATCCGAACGACCCAGTTCCACCTCAAACTGATGAAAACCGCCAATGCCCACCCGGTGCATCCATTCCAGGTCTTTCCTGATGCCGTCTTTAGTAATATTTCCATTCATCCAGTGCCACCACACGCGGGGCTTTGCTTCATTGGGCGGGCTAATAAAATTTCTATAGAGGGTATCGCTATTTACCCGTTGTGCATTTCCTTTGACAAAGAGAAAAATAAACACAAAAAATATTAGTGTCCTGTGCACAATAATAAAATTAGAATGAATGAATATTACAAATGCACGAATGAGCGTATTCGTGCATTTGTAACGATTAAAAATTAAAATTTAAATGTTGCAGTCATGAAATATGCTCTTGGCGCAATAGCAACGGTGGAGTAAGGGCGGTTATTCTTAACAGCGTCCTGATACATTTGTTTGGTGAATCCTTGCCTGTCAAGCGCCTCGTTGAATGAACCGGGCCGGCTCCAACTCATTACACCATAAGTGTTGAAAATATTATTGACGATAAACCCTAACCGGAAGCTTTTGGATATATCATAACCAGCGCTAAAATTGAACTGACTGAATGACGGCAACAAGAAAGCATTGGCCACATTTGCCTGCCGCTTGCCCATAAATGACCAGGTAAGCTGCGCGTAAAATTTATCCAGGTTATACGACGGAGTAATGTTGATCATACTCCTGGCAATGTTATCTGTTTCATTACCGGAAAAAGTAGTCACCAAAGAATCATCCTGTGGTCCGGGGTTATTTGCCAACCATGTTTTGAAGTCTAAAGCTTTTGATCTTTGCAAAGTAAGTACGCCATGAATATTGAAATGTTTTGCAAAGCTATAGTCGGCCTCTACTTCTACCCCATAAGTCCTGTATTTATTATAAACCGGTGCCGGATTATAATTAGTCTGGTCAGCATTTTGAAATGTTTGCAGGTTAGGGACGTGGCTCAGCACGCTGTAAAAAGGTGTTACAAATAAATTCAGGTTACCGGTTTTTGCTTTCAGCCCCAATTCAAATTGACTCACTTTCTGTGCCTGCGGGTCTAATGTTTTCACCAGGAAATCGGTAGTAGCATTAATATACAGATCAAAATCAGGCGCTTTATTACCCTGCGAAAAACGCCCGTAAACAGAAAAGTGACTATTAATCTTATAATTCAGACCTGCCGAATAAGAAAAAGTGTTTAAACTCTCGTTAAAGTTGAAGGTAGCCGGAGTGGTGGCGTAGGCATTGTCGTATAAGGTGAGTGGATTTTTATCCAGTCCGCCCGCAGTATCCTGGTTAGCCACAGAAGGGCTGTTGTATCCTTTCACCCGTACTGTTTCGTAACGCACTCCCCAATCGAAGTTTAATGCCGGTGTAATTTGCCAGTTATGGCCGAAGAAAAAAGCCAGTTGATTTTGAGTGGCATGGTTAATTGTTTGGCCGACCCTGTTAACGGTCATAACACCGTTTGCATTTGTGACCAATGCGGTGGTGCCGTCAGGATTAGTACGTGTAATACCTACTACCTGCGGATGTTCTTCTACCGTAGCCAGCGCAAAGCCTATGCGCCCGTTAAGCCTGTCCAGTTGGGTAGTACCAAAAAATCCGCCCAAAGTGAAGCTCATATTCTCTAACTTCCTGGTGAAAGAAAACTGGTCGAGATATTCCTTTGCTTTATTGCTGACAAACAGCAGCGGTTCGTAGAATAATGAATTAGGAACTACCTGGCTACCCGGCAAATCACTGTTGGTAACGGTAAAACTACGACCGTCCAACGTTGCTACAGTGGCCAGATCCCGGCCGCTCTTTATGTCGCGGATGTGATAAGTACCCGGTTGTCCTATCGTATTCATACGGGTATAGATCGCCTGATCAGTCAGTTGTATTGGATAAACAGATCCGTTGGTATTCCAGGTAGTGCTTTTATCAGAGTAGCGCATGGCGTTATTAAACGACCAGCCATTACCAAACCGTTGTTCCCAGTTAAACCCGGCAGATTTATCTGTCGAATGAATCAGATCTTTGTTATTGTAAATACCATCCTGGCCTGTTTTGTTGATGTTGAAATTTTGCTGAATGGAAGGCATCAGCACATTGGAATTGCCTGAAAAACCGGGTGCCGGCTTAGGATCCGTAAAACCAAGCGTTGGCGTAAATTCAAACCAGCCGTTGTGATCATTTAAGTATTTGGCATAAAACTTCAGTGAGCCTGATTTGTATTTTTTCACCAGGTTGCCGCGGAATTGTCCACCATTATTCATCGGGTACCCGGGGTATCTGGCCCCTTCAGCATACCGGTAAAACCCACCGGCATTCCAATACCAATCTTTTCCCAAAGGCCCGCCGATATTAACATCTGTACGATAGAAACTGTTTTTCCCGTTTCCTTCCAGGCCATATTTGGCTACAACTTCTCCCTGTGTTTTCTCACCTCCTTCTTTTGTGATGTAATTGAAGATACCACCCGGTGCATTAGCGCCCAGGATAGATGCAGTTCCACCGCGAACGGCTTCTAACCGTCCTACTGTGGCATCAGCACGAAGGAAGTAATCGGGCCCATAATTACTGCACGTAACGTTTGTTACCGGTAATCCATCTTCCTGCATACTCACATAATAATAACCAGAAGCGCCATCATTGGAACCCACTGATACGCCACGGGAATAAACGGTATTACGAACTTCTCCCAGGGAAGAGTTAACATACACACCGGGCACATTTTTAAGGATGTCGGCTGCGCTTACCAGTGACATTTTGGAGGCCTGGGCGGCAGAAATAGTGCTGATAGCTACTGAGGCTTCCATCTTTTTCCGTTTGTCGAACACCCCGGTAACCACCACTTCTCCCAGGCCTGTAGCAGATGGTTTCATGTCAATCACCAAAGAAAAAGTAGCGCCTCCTTTAAGCGTATAACCCGATAATTTTTGCGATTCATAACCTACCATTGTTACCACAAAGCTATATGGACCACCGGCAGGCACACTGGAAAAGGTAAATACGCCGGCTGTATCGCTTTTGGTTCCGGATGTAAAGTTTGTTTTGTTGTTGCGGATAATCACCGATGCACCAACCAGCGGTTCATTATCGCTACCATGCACAATCCCTTTTACTATAGTGGTGGCTTCCTGCGCCTTTGTATCGGATGGCGAAAGGATTTGTATGAGCAATAGAAGAGCTGGTAGAACAGCCCTGAGTTTAAGCAGTTCAAATTTCATGTGGAATTCTTTTTTATAAAAGTAAAAGTCTGTATCAGTATGACTGAAGGTTCATCCTGCAGGATGCAATTTATAACGTGTTATCAGTTTACTTACTTATGATAAAAGCACTGTCCTTCTTAGTAATCGTTAAATTATGAAGGATGGCTATTTCTTTTAAAATACTCTCTAAAGAATCTGTTCTGTTGTATTTGGCTGTAAAATATATGTTTTGAATATCCTTCTTCTTATAGACTATTGGTACATTGAACATTTGCGACAGGTGATCAAATACTTCCGGCAGCAATTGATTATTGAACTGATACCAGGAACCTTCTGTATTGCCGGGTAGCGAAGGTTTATCGTCAGATAACTCATCGTTGATGATTTGCTCCGGAACAGCATGATTGTTTAATTTAAACGTCTTCACACTAGTTGTTCGACTGCCATACACAAACGATTGGCCAGGTAACAGGTATACGTCTTCGTTCATTTTACGATTCGATTTATCTACTCTCTTCACAACCACTTTTCCCTTATATAAACGAACGATCACATTTGTTGAATTGGCAAAGGAAGTAACAGTAAATTCAGTTCCCAATGCAGTGATGGATATATCACCACTGATAACAGTAAAAGGTTTTGCCTTGTCAGGAGCGACCTTGAAATACGCTTTACCGGTCAGTGTTATATCCCGCCTGTCGGTAAATGGTTCACGATAAGTGACTGCACTGCTGCTTGCCAAAACGATCAGGGAGCCATCTGCCAACTGAATTCTTTTCTCTTTACCTGTTGTATTTACTTCATGCCGCATTACCAACATCAGGCTATCCGCCTTTCCTCCGGTATGTTGTACAACAGGTAGATCCTGTTTTTTGTTACTAAAAAACATCCAGCTCAAACCAATCACCAACAGCACGGATGCCGCAACAGCTACTGCAACCAGCATGTTGACCGGCCTGGATAATTTCCGGACGTCTGCCCCTGGCAGATCTTGCTCCAGTCGATTCCATTTCTCCTCCAGGGTCGCTTCGTCCGTCAGATATGTCAGGTCCTGCTTTATCTCTGTTAGTTGCCAGACTTTTTTCAAATGATTAAAGTAGCGCTGGTGCTCCTCACTGGCATTGAGCCAGTTTTCAACAAATACTCTCTCCTCTGCTGTTTCCTCATTAAACAAGTACCTGACCAAAAGCTCGTCATATTGATTGTTGTCTTCCATGTGCGCTATATTATATATACACCTAATGATGAATTCTTCCCTACAACGAAAAAAAATATTCTTACTTTTTTAATAAAATATTGAAAGTCAATACAATGAGAATAGTGAGAAACTTCGATAGTTTCTCCTTCAATTTTATCATAGCCCTATAGATCTGAGTATCCACTGTTTTTACAGATATATTTAACCGGTCGGCTATTTCTGTATATTTCAGTCCTTCAAATTTTCTGAGTTCAAATATGATACGCATCTGTTCCGGCAGTTCTGCAATAGCAGCGTCGATAGCAGAACTCAGCTGTTTTAAATCAATACTATTAAGGCCCGTTTCCGAAATATCTTCGGCCGTTGTTTTCAATAAATAGGCCGTATGCTGTTGCTTTATTTTTTCGTGTCTTATAGTATTTAAACTAAGATTGTGAATAATTTTATACAGATAAGATATTGGAGATATGCCAGGAACAAGCGTTTGGCGTGTTTCCCAAAGTTTGATAAAGCCGGTATGAACCAGCTCCTCTGCCAGGTGAATATCAAAGCCATATTTCAATTTGCAGTGGATACAAAGAGGGGGATAGTGTTTTGTGAATAACTCCTTAAAGGCAGCTTTGTCAAACCATAGATGATCAGGAGGCACACCCTCCAAATTGTCCTGTATGTAATTGATGCTCATTGGCAAATGCTCCCTTTAGATGAAGAGATAGTTTGAATATAACGTGTCGGACCAATAAAAATAACTTAGACAATAATAGGAATAAATAGGAATTTCAAACAGTATTTCTTTTCTTTCTGCAACATGGGGGCGGGCCCCAAAGGTCGCTTTTATAATGAGGCCAGGAAGATTTGACTTTGATAATTGCTACTTGTTGGTTTTTATTGACAGAACTTTTTGCTACATTTATTTATATACTCTTATAAATAAAATACGGCTATGGAAACCTTTGTGCAGCATCCCGACAAATTCAGGGAAAAGCGTTAAAGGCTTTTTAAAAGCCCTTTGTAGAAAAGAGATGTTGGATTGCCCTCCTTTAAAAAACTGTTACAAGAGTTTACTTGACTAAAAAAAAGTATGAACTATGTTTGATACATTTTTTGAAAAATATCCGGATTATTCAACCGTACAGAAGCCAGCAGTAGATGTATTGGATAAGTTTAGGGGCAAACTGCCCATTCAACTTATGGATTTCTGGAATGCTTATGGATTTGGAACATATATGAACGGCTATCTCAAAATGGTTGATCCTTCAGAATTTCAACAGCTTTTTGATGAAGCCTACAATAATATGAACAACGAAATTGTTTTTGCTGTTACCGGTCTTGGGGATTTCCTGACATGGACAGGGGATGCAATACGGGCTGTTTACTTCAAAAACGGCTACGATTCCATTATCGAAAGTGGGGACGATATGGAGTGGTTTTTTGATATGGATTTAGCCGACGAGGGCTTTTTAAGGGATAATTTAGATGATAAGAACTACGTGGCCGCTAAAGCAAAATTAGGTGAACCGGGATATGATGAATGCTTCGGTTATGTGCCCCTGCTGGGTATAGGCGGACAAGAGAAAGCAGCGCACCTTCAGATAGTAAAAATAAAAGAGCATATTTCCCTAATCGCCCAAACACTTGGTAAAATTAAATAACGTTAACCCACGCTTTGGGCTTTTTAAAATGCATAGGTTTCAGACTTTACCTACGATCTGTTCCATTTCAAAACAGATGAGTCTTTCCATTCCAACCTTACGGTATGCCACAGGTAATAATTTCTTAACAGTAGTTATGTAGCTTCACACCTGAAAGTTATCATATAAACGGGTGTCATGAAGTATATTATTTTACTGGGAGCTTTCCAGGCGGTGGTCGTATTCAGTATATTCATCATAGACCATAAAAAAAGATCTTCGGATAATATATTAAGCTGGTTTTTGATATTAGTGTTTGTTCATTTGGGTAGTGGCTTCGCACTACATACACTTTTTCCTAATGCCGAAATCCATAAGCAGTTCTATACTTTTATCACACTGATGTATTCGCCGTTGTTGTGGATATATGCTAAACACCTTTCCGGCAGGCATCTACAGGCGGGACAAAAAAACTACTATCATTTTCTGCCTGCAATGGCGGGAGCCGTGGTATATTTTACGATTGCGGGTTACATTATTGTACATAACGGTAATACTCCAGCGGCGATCATTTATTATAACCAGGTAGTAGGGTATACGGCGATGATCTCTTTTCCTTTATATGGAGCTTTGTCTCTGCGGGAAGCCCGTCGTATCCCTTCCTTTTGGCAATCGGAAATATGGCTGGTCCGGTTTATAGCGACTGTGTTTATACTTATCACAGTGTTGATGCTGGCACTGGTGTTAAATAACCATTTACCGCCCGCTTCCCGGTTCAATATCGACCAGCACCTGTGGGGGAGGATATTTACTTATATATCCCTGCTGAGTATCTGCCTGGCCATTGGCAGGGTAAGGATTTTATTTTTGATGGATACTGAAACTCCATTGCCGCTGTTAGATTATACGTCACCTGAAACAGACCCGGCTGTGGCCAGCGCGGCGGAAACGGCGGACAAAGAAACAGCAGCTGGCATTCCGCAGCAACCCCGGAAATCACTGTTGCCTGAGGAACAACAGGCCGCCATTGCCTGCCAGCTAAAACAGTGGATGTATGAAAAGACAGTATATAAAGATCCCGAACTCACGCTGGACAAACTCGCGGCAGCCATGGAAATATCCCGCCATCATCTTTCAGAAACCCTCAACCAATATATTGGCCAGTCCTTTTATCAATTCATCAACGAATACAGGATCCGGGAAGTGATCAAACTAATTGATGAGCACCGGCAACGCAAAGACACGCCCAATATCCTATCCCTGGCATTTGAAGCCGGGTTTCATTCCAAATCTTCTTTTAACCAATACTTCAAGAAAGTAACCGGAAATACCCCTTCCGCCTATATGAAAAGTAAAAATATGATGATAACAATGCCAGCAGGTGCAGTCAAAAGTTCCCTTACATAAATGGCTTAACAATAAGGTAACATTTCATAAGATATTGATTATTAATAAATAACACCCCGTTTCATTTTCGTCGATCTACAAAGTCGTACGGATTTATCTACAAGGACGACTTCGGCCGGCAGCCGGTTCAACTTTGCGGAAAATCTTTTTTGCCCATGAGCAGCCGACTTTTACTAATGATTTTACTCCTGCCTGTTTTCTGTACGGCACAACAAATCAGGGGGAGCATTCTATCCAAAGAGGGTCCCTTACCCTCCGCTACCATCGTCATCGATGGCACCGGAACACAAACAGACCTCTCCGGGATATTTAATATCACACTCCGAAAGACCGGGAAGGTGACGCTTAAAATCAACTATATAGGATTTGCCGTTAAAACGGTAGAAATAGATGTCAAACCCGGATTAAACCAATTGGGAGCTATCCTGATGGAGCCTTCCAACGATGTGCTCGGAGAAGTAGTGGTGAAAGGCGCTTCCGCCGGCTCTCAGATACGGGCCATCAGCATCAAAAAAAATGCAACAGGAATTATGGAGGTGTTGGCTGCCGATGCCATCGGCAAACTGCCCGACCGTAATGCCGCAGAGGCAGTGCAGCGTATGCAGGGTGTTTCCATCGAAAGGGACCAGGGAGAAGGAAGATATGTGTCGGTGCGCGGCACTCCCATCCAATGGAGCGCTACGCTGCTCAACGGCAACCGCCTGCCTACTGCCAGCCTGGACTATACAGACCGTCGCATACAAATGGATATTTTTCCTTCGGAACTGATTGAATATGTGCAATTGTCTAAAGCCATCACCCCGGATATGGAAGGCGATGCCATTGGTGGTTCCGTTAATTTCATTACCAAAGCAGCTCCGTTGTCGAAAATGTTGCGGATCAATGCCGCCGGCGGATATGGTGACCAGGCCCGCAAAGGTTCTTACAATGCTTCCATTGTATACGGCGACCGGCTGCTGAAAGGCAAACTGGGGTTTGTTGTTTCCGCTGTGATCTGGGACCGTACATCGGCTCAGGATCGTTATAACATGACCTACGATTTTTCCAATCCCAATGTTCGCCAGTCCTATTCCATTACAGATCTTCAGCTGAGGGATTATATCGCACACCGCAAAACAACCGGGCTAAACGCTGGTCTGGAATATAAATTCAATGACAGGCATAAGATACAGTTTAAAAGTATTTATAGCGCGTTTCTCGATGGACAGAATGTACGGGAAACATACTTTTATTTCAACACCAAAAATGCAACGATTACCGACAGGGCATCCAATTACTTTACAGACCTTTATTCGGGCGAATTAAGCGGACAATCTGTTTTCTCCGGCAAACTAAGCCTCGACTGGGCAGTTAGTGCTGATAAGTCAAAGTTTCGGTTTAAAGATCCCGGTTATTATCCCATGGCCACCTTCCAACAGGCTGTCACTTACGACGGTCTGGCTACCGACGGAAAAAAATACCTGTCCATGGCTGCTCCCGACGGAAAAGGCGATGTGATAGATGCAGTACTGCCACATATATCGTCCACTACCCCTATCAGCGCCAACGCCATGAAACTCTCCCAGGTGATTATGCTGCGCAGCACCAACTGGGAAGAGAACAAACGTTTCAGCTTTCATCTGAAATACACACCTACGGAGCGTCTGACACTGAAGTTTGGAGGTAAGTTTATTCATAAAGACAAAGTGGTGCAATCTCCCTACAATGTATATGTAGCGGGCATCCAGAAACCGTCACCCACTATGACCAGCCTGGGTACTGAACCATTCCCCTATAACGGCGGCTTCCTGTCTGAAATCGGATCTCCATACAACAATGTGATCATTGATCAGATGGCCCTGAACCAGTTGAAATCGCTGGTGACACCGGAAGGTGTCAGCCAGCACGGCCTGTATCCTTTCCAGGTAGATTCTGCCACCAACGCATCCGGTGCCACCAAGTACTTCACAGGTGTGGAAAAAGTATATGCGCTCTACGTGATGGGAGAATATAAAGTGTTGGACAAACTGACGATCACAGGTGGCATTCGCAATGAGTATAACCAGGTAACCTTCAACGGTAGCAAAGTCACCTCCAACGCCGGCGGCAAGCAGGTGACCTCTCTCACGCAGGACAACAGCTACAACGCTTTCCTGCCCATGCTGCACCTGAAATATAATGTGACTGATAAAGACATTGTCCGGCTGGCCTATACCCGCAGCTTCGTCCGTGCAGATTTCAACAACCTGAATCCCGGCACCACACAGGATGATGCAAACAAAGTTATCAGCAGAGGCAACGCCAGTCTGAAACCTACGTTTGCCAATAACTTCGACCTCATGGCCGAACATTATTTCGGTGGCATAGGCATGGCTACCATTGGCGCTTTCTATAAAAAACTCACCGACCTCGTTTATACCAACCAGTGGTCCGAAACAATCGGAGGTGTGCCATATGCCGTAAGTGAGCCGGATAACCTGCAGGGCGCCTGGCTGGCAGGATTTGAGGCCGGCCTTGCGAAAAGATTTACCAGCTTACCGGGTTTCTGGAAAGGATTTGGAGTAGATGCCAACTATACTTATACCAATTCACAGGTGAAAATTCCACGTTTTGTGAATAATCAGAAGATAGAAGACAAGAGCGCAATTCCTAAGCAGGCCAAACATATTTTCAACGTATCACTGTTATACGAGTACAATAAATTCATGGCCAGGATTGCAGGCAATTATAAAGGCAAATACCTCGACGTAATCCGTCAGGCTGCAGGCCCCGACCACTACCGTTGGTATGCTGAGAATTTCACGGTCGATTTTTCCGCTTCTTATTCCATCACGCCCAAAATCAGGACATTCCTTGAGTTAAACAATATTACCAATGCGCCGGTGCGCTATTACCATGGCACGTTTGACCGGGTGGAACAGGCAGAATGGTACTCCATCCGCGGACAGGCAGGCGTGAGTGTTAAAATTTTCTAACTAAAAAAACAATTGACGATGCAGACAACTATTACCAGGGCGTTGGGAACAATGCTGATGGCCTGCGCAACAACCATTTGTGGCGCACAATCTTCACAGCTGGACACCCTTAAAATAAACCAGGTACAGGTACTGGGTACGCACAACAGTTATGCCCGGCCCGTGGATTCTGCCGTGCTGGCTTATATTGATCCTATTTTTGAAAAATTGGGGCAAACCTATATGAAAAGTATGCCGAAAGAACAATTCGCAGCTTTCCAGGAGTTTCACCCCAATACTGTAAAAATGAGCGAAGGACTGCATTACAACCATCCTCCGTTTGACGTGCAGCTGGATGCCGGTGTACGGAGCCTGGAAATTGATGTATATAACGACCCTACGGGCAACCGCTTTAACGACCCTGCCGTTTATCGTGAGCTGCGGAAGAAAGGTATTACGCACCTGGCGCCATTCGATACAACAGACCTGGATAAACCGGGCTTCAAAGTATTACACATGGCCGATATTGATTTCCGCACACACTATACCACCTTCAAAGGTGCCCTGGCTGCTATGCGCTCCTGGTCTGATGCCCATCCCGGACATTTTCCAATTTATGTGATGATAGAAGCCAAAGACAAGGGGATTCCTTTATTCCCCAACTCCGCACAGGTGTTGCCTTTTGATGAGAAAGCCTTTGACGCACTGGATCGGGAAATCGTTTCCCAACTCGGTAGAGATAAGCTGATCACGCCGGATGACATACATGGAAAATATCCAACGTTACGCGAAGCTACACTGGCCCAAAACTGGCCTACTGTAAAAGCTGCCAGAGGGAAATTTATCTTCCTGTTGTTACCTTCCACGGCCGGTATGAACCTGGTATCCGACTACACTAAAAACAGGCCTAACCTCGAAGGCAGGGTGATGTTCATGCAGTCGCTTCCACAGGATACCTATGCAGCCTTTTTACTGCTGGACAACGCCATTGTACGCCAGGAAGAAATACAGCAGGCAGTGCAAAAGGGATACATGGTCAGGACCCGCTCTGATATCGAAACATATGAGGCGAAGACAAATGATCATACCAGGGCCAACGCAGCTTTTGAAAGCGGCGCCCAGATCATCTCTACGGATTTTTTTCGTCCAGGGAATGGATATGGAACTCCTTATTTTGTGAACCTGCCTGGTGGCGGTGAAGCCAGGCCGAACCCGGTGAATACACGAAAATAACCTCTTATATTTCTCAATAGCAGAATAGTCTCTTCAGGATCATTCCGCTTATGTTAGGGCATTCTTTAAAATTAAGGGACGTCTCACCCCGCGAAATAAATTGCTCAATTTAGCAAATAATCAAAAGCCTTCAGACTATTCAATCTGAAGGCTTTTTCGTATAGTTTGAGATTGAACCTGACGTCATCCCCGGAAAGGTTTGAAACCCGTCTATCTTAAAGCTATTCAGCTCTCAGACTTCGCACCGGGTTGACCATAGCGGCTCTTACTGCGTGGAAACTCACAGTAAGCACTGTGATACCGACAGTGATGATGGCCGCCAGGATAAAAACCAGTGGGCCTATGCTGATGCGATATACATATTTATCCAGCCAGTTATTAAGAAAATAGAAGGCCGGCGGAGAGGCGATCAAACAACTGATCATCACAAGTACAATAAATTCACGGGATAATAATGCCCATAACTGCATGATAGATGCTCCCAATACTTTCCGTATGCCAATCTCTTTAGTTCGCTGTTCTGCCATATAGGAAGCCAGTCCAAACAAACCAAGACAGGAAATAAAAATTGCCAGCAGAGAGAACAGACCGGTTAATTTACCGATCAGCATTTCCAGTTCAAATTTCTTTGCATAAGCTTCATCAACAAAATTGTAGACATAGGGGTAAGCTGTATTATACTGTCCAAAGATCCGGGCAATCCTGTCAATCGCTTTTGATGTACTCACCTTTGGAGACAACCGGTAGGTAATAAATCTTGCTCCGCCAGGACTATACATAAAGACGGTGGGAGTAGGCGACGAAAAAGGAGATTCCATAATAGCATCCTTAGCAACACCTATGATCTTTAGGTTATGACGGCCATTATAAGCAATAACCTGTCCTATCGGGTCTTTCAGATTCATCCGTTTAATAGCAGCTTCGTTCACAATTACATTCAGCGAATCGGCACTGGTATTACCGGTAAAGTCCCTGCCCGCCGCCAGATCTATATCCATCGTTCTGAAATAATTATTATCCGCAACAAACACAACTGCTGCGCCCACTTCCTCCACAGGCGTTTTTCCAGGCCAGTTTTCGATACTGCTGAAGTTCCTGAGTGCAATGACTGTTTCTGAAGACATAGTTACAGCTGTTACCACACCACTCTGCAGCAGATCATTTTTTAAAGCCGGATAATTTTTTTTCAGATCACTGCTGGCATCTGTCATCATCAACCGCTGCTGATCATAACCTACGGGACGTTCCTGTGCATATTTTATCTGCTGATAAATAATGATGGTGCTGATGATGAGTGTTATAGAACAGGAAAATTGTATTAATACCAGCATTTTTCTTGAACGGACCGCGCCACGATCTGCTTTTAATATCCTGACAGGTCTGAAAGAAGAAAGATAAAAAGCTGGGCGGCTGCCCGCCAGTAGCCCTGTGAGCAGCAAATAACTGATCATAACGATCCAGAATATTCCATTCGTATAGGGAATGCGGATAGTTGCCTGTGTTAGTGTATTAAATGAAGGTAATGCAGTTTGTACCAATAGCAACGCCAGGATAAATGCGGAAAAAGTGATAACAAAAGATTCTGTCAGAAACTGTAAAATCAGTTCATATCGCTGGGAGCCCATGACTTTTCTCACGCCTACTTCCTTTGCTCTTTTTTCAGATCGCGCTGTAGAAAGATTCATAAAATTGATACAGGCAATCAGCAACACAAGTATCCCGGTAATACTAAATACTCTCACATAGCTGATCATCCCACCGGTAGCCACCCCATTTTTAAATTCAGTATAAAGGTGCCAGTCTTTCATCCCCTGCATGATTACTTCAGTACGCGAATGCTTATATTCTTCGGGGTTATACCTGGCTATGATCTTCTTTAGTTCCGGTTCAACCTGCGCGTAGGAAACTCCGGGCTGTAATGACACATACACATTGGCTGTAATCTGGCCCCACATGCTAAGGTAATCTTTGGTATTGCTGTTCTGAATAAGGTATTCGTAAGGAATAACGTAGTTAAATTTCAAAGTAGAATTGTCCGGAATATCTTTTAACACACCTGTCACTTTCAGATCGTTCTGATTATCGATACGAACAATCTTATTCAGCGGATCTTCATTTCCAAATAACGATTTTGCAGTCGACTCCGTCAATACAATCGAATAAGGATCATTTAACACCTGCTCTTTACGGCCTTTTAACAAAGGATATTGAAATATTTTCAGAAAATCATTTTCAGCTATTATTCCCGGCAGATATATCTTCCTCTCCCCCGCAACCAGCCCATGCGGTTTTATCCAGTCCGTCATGACCACATGCCTGATACCTGGAACGTCTCTTCTCAATGCTTCAGCCAATGGCATAGGTGAAACGAGGTAAGCATATACCTCTCCATTACTCGCGGTACCTTTTAAGCCGGCTTTGTAGATCTGCTGACTATCAGGAAGGAACCTGTCATAAGAATACTGATACCAGATCCACAAACCAATGATCAATGCTACTGCCATCCCCGTGGCCAGGCCCAATATATTCAGCAGACTGTATAATTTATTGTGGATAAGGTTACGCCAGGCGAGTTTAAAATAATTTTTAAACATGGAGATAGGTTTGAATACTCCCATCGCTAATAAAATACCAGTTTTTAATATTATAAAAACCAATGAATTAAAGTTGCCGGTATTTTTCAACCTGTCCGGTTTTGTACAGTTGATGTCCGGTTTAGTGGATTGTGAATCATAAAGAAGCTCCTGCAATTGTAATAGCAGTAACAATTTGCAGGTGAAGCCTTATTTATAGTTACTGGTAAAAAAATCAATAAAAAATGGCATGGGTTATATTGTTGCATTCAAATTAGTGGACCAACATATATTGGCGGATTTTCAGAAATTTTCCTAGATTGTGTTTCATTTAACGGGTGTCAGCCAATCAAACATATAACGAAAAAGAACTATTGTCGAGGATAGCAGAAGGCGATGAGCAGGCATATGCTATCATATTCGACCAATATTACCCGTTACTTTACACATACGTCAATCGCATCATCCAATCCGCTCCGGAAACCGAAAGTATTTTACAGGATATTTTTATGAAGATCTGGCAGGGGCGGGAAACCTTGCAATATGTAGAGCGATTCAGTCCTTACCTCTGGGTGATGACCCGTCACCATGCCCTCAATGTCATGCGCAACCTGGCGCGCCGCAATGCGTTGTTAGACGATTTTGCCAGGCAAGTCCCCACCGCCGAAACGGAAGAAAACAGGGAATGGCATCTTTCCCTCATAGACGAGGCGATTACACAGTTGCCGGAACATTGTCGCCAGGTATGGACCATGAACCGGATCGGGAAAATGAAGCAGGCAGAAATAGCAGTAGCACTGGGAATTGCATTGCCGACAGTTAAAAAATATATGCAGCAGGCCATCGGCCTGATTACACAGTACGTAAAAGATCGTTCTTCACTGGGTCTTGCCCTGACTCTTCTACTTTCTATCTTTTTTGAAAAAAAATAAGATTCCCCATATACTTTTTGAAAAGCCAGGTGTCATTTATATATACCCGTTAATTTATTCCACATGAATGAGCAGTTGACTGAATTGTTTAATCGTTATTTCGACGGTACGGCCACTGATGCCGACCGCCAGAAGTTAATGGCGTTAGTGATGGAATCGGACGATGTGCTGCTGGAATCGGTTATGCGCCAACGATGGGAAGCACTGCAGGGAACCACGGTTCAGACGCCCAGTGGAGCCCACGTGTTGGCCGCTATTCTTAATAAACCGGTACAGATGAAGCCCGTAAGGCAACGTTGGTATTGGGCCGCGGCAGCAGCGGTATTGCTTCTTCTGGGTATTGGCGGCTATTTCCAGTTAAAGCATCAGCAGGAAATTACAGGCGTCGCAAAAATAGAAAAGGTAACGCCGGGCTACGAGCGTGCTACCCTTACCCTGAACGATGGCTCCGTGGTGCAACTGGATAGTGCGGGTAACCGCACCATACAACAAGGCGGCTCGTCAATACGGCAACAGGGTGGACAGCTTGTATATGCGGCTTCGTCGGGTAAGAATGCAGTAACATATAATACGTTGCGTACTCCCCGTGGCGGGCAATTTAAAGTCATTCTCCCGGACGGTACCACGGTTTGGTTAAACGCAGCCAGCTCTATCCGGTACCCAACTGCTTTCCTGGGGCAGGAGCGCCGGGTAGAAATGAGCGGGGAAGTCTATTTCGAGGTGGCGAAGAGTGAGGAAAAACCATTTAAAGTAAGTGTAAATGGTAGGGCGGAGGTAAAAGTACTGGGTACTCATTTTAATGTAAACGCTTATCCGGAGGAAAACATCATTAAAACCACTTTGCTGGAAGGCGCCGTATCAATGTCCACCCCGGCCAGTTCTCCTGTATTACTCAAACCAGGTCAACAGGCAGCGGCCGGAAAAGCAGAGATTAAGGTAGTGAACGATGCTAACATTGACCAGGTAATGGCCTGGAGGTATGGGCTATTTAACTTTGACCGGTCTAACCTGCAATCCGTCATGAATGAGCTGAGCCGCTGGTACGATGTAGATGTGCGTTATGAGGGACAAATTCCATCACGGATATTCAGAGGGAAAATCAAACGCGACCTCAGCTTAATACAAGTACTGGAAGTACTCCAGGATGTGAATATTAAATTTAAAATGGAGGGAAAAACAATAGTAGTATATAATTAACAATCAAAAACCAATCGTTTCAAAAAACAAAAAGCCGGTATGCGTCAACATACCCGGCTATAATTTGGCAAAAGTCAAGTCTGGACAGATCCTGTTATTTACCAAACCAACCAAAATTATGCAAAAAAATGCGAAAAGCATGCGGACCCGCAGCTCCGGGCCTCGTTGTCTCTACCAAACATTGCGAGTTATGAGGATTACATTTATTTTAATGCTTGTTGCCACACTGCATGTTAGTGCAAAGATAGCAGCACAGGGTAACGTGTCTATGTCTGTTAAAGACAAAGACCTATCGACGGTATTGGCACTTGCTGAAAAACAAACCGGGTATGTTTTCTTCTTTGATGAGAAACTGCTGTCTATCGCCAAACCAGTGACAATTACGGTCAAAGACTTACCATTATTAAAGTTTCTCGACCTGCTCTTTCAGGAGCAACCATTAAAGTACAGTTTAAGGAACACCACCATCACACTTTCAATTAAGGCGCCAGTGACTCCCCGCACTGATCCGTCGTTGCAGGAGAATAATGCGGCCAATACCCCGGTGATCATAAAAGGGATTATTGCGGGGTCCGATGGTAAAATGCTACCAGGTGTATCAGTAAAATTAAAGCCATCAACGATAGGCACAACTACCAATGAAGATGGAATATTTGTGTTGCCGAATGTACCGCCAGGTACTTATACACTGGAAATATCCAGTATCGGGTATTCCACGATCAGCAGAAAACTGATTGTAACAGATAAACCATTGGAACTTGCCTTCACGCTCCAGCAGGAAGCGATCGAACAAAAAGAAGTAGTCATTTCCACCGGTTACATGGCTAAAAAGCCCGGAGAATTGACCGGGTCTATACAGAAAATATCAGGCGACGAAATCAGAAGGGGCATTACATCGTCTGATCCCGCATCTTTACTAAAAGGAAGAGCAGCGGGTCTGTATATTTCTGAACAGAATGCCGCCGACCCCACCAGCAGCGGGGGACAAATATTTGTAAGGGGCCAGAGTAGTGTGGCGGGAGTTGGTGTAGATCAGGTCAATGAATTTGTGGTACCCGCACTCAACTACGGCCCACTCATTGTACTGGACGGAGTAATTATGCCGAATCAAAATCTGAAAGAACTGGTTACACCACAGGAAATCCAGGACATCATTGTACTGAAAGACGCAGCCGCTACTGCCATCTATGGATCAAGAGCAGCAGCCGGAGTACTGGTAGTCACCACCAAAAGAGGAAGTAATGCAAAACCACGCATTAACGCCGAAGTGAAATACGGAATTAATCAGCCTAATCGCGGGCGCATGAAATTTCTGAACGGTGCAGAACTCTATGATCTGCAAAAACGCTTTTACACCGAAGATTATAAACAGAATAATGCCAGCCTCTCTCCCATGTTCCCTACCCTGGACAATTATCTGGACTATCGCCTGCCTACACTGGAACAGGTGAATAATTCCTACGACTGGACTAAATACGCTTTCGTTACCAGCAATACTACAGAAGTAAACTTGTCTGCCAGCGGAGGAAACGACCGTACTAAATACTATATGGGTGGCTCGTACTACAACGAGCAGGCTACCGGTATCCTCAATAGTTTAATCCGGAAAACATTCAGGCTGAACCTTGAAAGCCGTTTAACAGACAGGCTTACAGCCACTGTTTCCATTAATGGCATTATGAATGATGGTCGTCAGGACCAGGGTTACACCGTTGATGGCATTCAAACCCTTATCCCGTGGGCAAATCCTTATGCTGCAGATGGGTCGGTTACCCAGGCGCTTAACTTTAAAATGGGCGGGACACAGAAGATCATCGACAATCCCCTGTTCAACAGGCAGTATAATTTTTCAAAACTCCAATCACAGC
Organism: Chitinophaga ginsengisegetis; assembly: GCF_900168065.1. GTDB lineage: Bacteria > Bacteroidota > Bacteroidia > Chitinophagales > Chitinophagaceae > Chitinophaga > Chitinophaga ginsengisegetis. Next base: position 2,540,497 of record NZ_FUZZ01000001.1, read on the forward strand.
TGTTTTTCGGGTCCGCTAAATTGGACTATAAAATTACCGACTGGCTAAGTATCTCCAGTACCAACTCTGGCAATCTTAACTATACTAAAAACACCCGGTACACAGATGTGAGAACTTACAACGGAGGCAGTTCCTATTTTGCCCCTCAGGGATTTTTGGGTACCACCACCGGCAACCTGATGTCTTACCTCACCTCAAACCAATTAACCTTTAATAAAAAAACGGGCGACCATGTGTTCCGTGCCCTGGCGGGTATGGAATTCGGACAAACCACCGTTGAAGACATGCTGGTAAATGTAAATCATGTGCGTGCCGGTTACCCGGTTATCTCTCTTGCCCGGGAAATAGGTGGTTCGGCGGATTTATCGATCTTCGGTATTCCCACTACCAAAGCGGGTAATATTGAGGGTGGAAAGGATGTAAAAGCCATTTATTCTTTGTTTGGTGAAGCCGGATATACTTACGAAGGTAAATACAGTTTAAGTGCTTCTGTACGCAGGGACGCATCCAGCAGCTTTGGCCGTGATAACCGCTATGGTACTTTCTATTCCGGAGGTGGTGCATGGGTTGCCAGCGAGGAAAAATTCCTGCAAAATGTAAAATGGATCAGTTATTTAAAACTACGGGCCAACTATGGCACCAGTGGCTCGCAACTTGGCGACAACTTTCTCACAAGAACATTGTACGATCCAAGATACACATACAGCGGAGCCGGAGCAGCCACCATTTCAGTATTAGGTAATCCGGATATCAGATGGGAAGTAACCAAATCATGGAGTGCAGGTGTTGACATGGAATTCTTCAAACGTTTAACGGCTACAGTAGACGTTTACAAACGCCGCTCCCAGGACCTGTTGCAGAAGGTGTTATTGCCGGCTTTGTCTGGTTTCCCAACACAATGGCAGAATGCAGCTACAGTAGAAAACAAGGGAATAGAACTGGTGATGAATTCTCAAAATTTAAACAGAAAAAATTTCTCCTGGAGTACCTCCTTCAACATCAGCTTTAATAGGAATCAGATTGTTAGTGTGGCCAATGATTCATTAAGACAGGGATATTACCCGCAGAACAGTTATTATCTTTTTAAAGGAGATGATATCAATGCATTAAAAGCTGTTAAGTATGCCGGTGTGGATCCTCAGTCAGGAAAACCGAGATTTGAAAAGCAGATCTTCGATGCGAAGGGTAATAGAATCGGCGTGGAATATGTAAATACAATTGCTGAAGTAGACGCAGCTTCAGACAGCAGGCAGTTTCAAACAATTGGTTCTTTCCAGCCGAGGTTCTATGGTGGTCTTACCAACACCTTTACCTACAAAAACTTTTCACTGAGTGTGTTGATAACTTTTGCATTGAAATATACGATCATCGATAACTATGCGGCGTCTTCACAGGTAGCACATGTAGACCGGTTTAACCAGCTGGCCTATACTAAAAGCCAAATTCCCTGGACAACACCCGGACAAACCAATGCTACCGAGCCGGAACTTTATTACCAGGCAACTACTGACTATTTCGGATCAAGCAAATATATGCGCGATGCCAGTAATGCCTCCCTGCGCAATATCCGGTTAAGTTATGATCTGCCACAGTCGCTGACCAACCGCTTGAAATTATCCAACTTTACCGCGTATGTAAGTGCCGATAACCTGTACACCATCTACAATAAATATATCGTGGCCTCCGGTCCCGAAGGCCCTTCTGTAGGACAGGCACAGGACTTTGGCAATGCGGGCGGCCCGTTAAGTATCCCACGGCGATATGTATTTGGACTACAGGTTACATTTTAGTTGAAAGTTAAAAAGTATTAAAATGAAAAATTACGCCATTATATTTTTTATATCTCTCCTTGCGACGGCATGCGATAAAAAGATCGATGAGATCAGCCCATTGATTAAAATTGATAAAGACGGAGAGCTGTCGTCTGTTGCCGGGATTGTAGAAGCTACAGTAGGCAATTATTCCTTGCTACGCGATAATTCCACGCCGTCTTACGACGAACCATTGGTAAACTTGTCCGAAAGCCGTGGCAACAATGTAACCTTGCGCATCTTCGGCCCTGCAGAAAAAACGACGGACGGCTTCTTCTATCAAAACAGTAACAGCCCTACGCTCGGTTTCAGCAATGACTTCTATCGCGGCTCCTACCAGTTAATTGTAAGCATTAATACCACATTGGAGGGAATCGCTGATTTCGAGAAAGCAAATCTCGCCTCCTCATCCGAAGCAGACCGGAATAATGTATTATATGCAAAAGGCGAAAATCATTTCCTGAGGGCACTTGCTTATTTTAACCTGATCAGATTATACGGCAAGCCTTACTATCAGAATGCTGCTAACAGTTCCGGTGTTGCGTTAAAAAAGACAAGTGATACAAAGGAAATTCCAGCACCATCTACTGTGAAGGAAGTGTACGATTATATCACAGAAGAATTAAAAATAGCGGCGCAATTGATGAAAACCCCCGTGGTAAAAACAAACAGCTTTGCCAGCAAAGAGGCTGCATGGGCATTGTTATCAAGGGTGTACCTGTATATGGGCGGCAGCATGATCAATCCGGATGCTACTTATAACCAGGCAGCCGTAACCTATGCAGACAGTGCATTGACTCAAAACAACGGGAAATTAGCATTGCTGCAGGGAAACGACTATAAAAACCTGTTTGCCGATGACCAGGATGGATCTATTGGCCGCGCTAAATTCGCCTCCAATAAAGAAATCATCTTTGCTTTTGACAACATGACAGGCAATACCCGGATCGGCATTCTCTACAACTATGATCCGCTTTATGGCATGGGTGGAATATTTATGCCTTCTTCGGATCTTAAGCAGTTACTTGTTGCACAGGATATACGCAGTAGTTTTTTCAGGGTTAATGCCGCAACGGGACTGACGGAAACCACCAAATTACTGGTATTGCTAAACCAGCTCATCACCCGCGCTCCGAACATCTTTTTGCGCACCGGCGAATTGTACCTGAACAGGGCGGAAGCGTATGCTAAAATGAAGAATTACACAATGGCCAGGGCCGATCTCAGCACCATCCACACCCGTGCAGGACTGCCCGAATCGGACATCACCAGCATCGCCGATCAGGACCTGCTTGCTGCTATTCTCAAAGAAAGACGTATGGAGCTTGCATTTGAAGGACATGCCGGATATGACTATTTCCGCAATGGATTACCCATGATCAGAAAGGCTGCCGATAACAACGGGAAAGCGTTGATCATTCAACCGGACGATCCTAAAGTGGTACTGACTATACCGAACTTCTAAGAGCCCTTACTGTCATAATTAACTTTTTCATAGAAGCCTAATGGCTTCTAAAGGACAATACTTTGCATTTAAAATTTCAAAAACTAACAAAAAAATGAGTTACAATCTGAAGATTTCGAGGACTGCGTGTCTGACTTTTCTTTCTATCCTTTGTTTCACAATTGTTTCATTGGGACAGGAAAAAGCTAAATTATTTGTGGGCGACAAAGCACCGGAGCTTCGTTACGGGAAATGGTTAAAAGGCACACCTGTTAAGGAGTACAAAAAGGGCCATCTTTATCTTTTCGAATTCTGGGCAACCTGGTGCGGCCCCTGCATTGCATCTATGCCACATCTTTCTGAATTTGCACGGGAACACAAAAAAGAAGCTACCGTAATCGCTGTGAATATCTGGGAAAAAACCGGTGACAAACCTTATGAATCTTCGCTTCCCAAAGTCAGCAAATTTGTGAAGGGTATCGGCAACAAAATGGACTTCAATGTTATCACTGACAGCAAAGACCAGTTTATGGGAAATGAATGGATGAAGGCTGCCGGACAAGGTGGTATTCCCTGCACATTTATGGTGAAGGATGGCATTATTATGTGGATAGGTCATCCGGTCGAACTGGATTCCGTAGTAAATGTGGTAATGTCGGGAAATTACGATGTAGCCGCTGCCAGGAAGAAGATACAGGAAAGAAATGAACAGTCAGATGCTGCGACGGCTCCCTTTCAAAACCTAATGAAGGACTATGAAAAAGCCATTGCTGATAAGCAATACAGCAAAGCCATTGAGCTGCTGGATTCGGGTATTGGCACCATGCCTCCCTTTGCCGGAACATTCGGGTTCTTTAAGTTCCAAACCTTACTTGAACATGTCAGTGAAGATTCGGCAATGGCCTTTGTAAGACCCTGGCAAGCTACTAAACCCGGATATGTAGGTTCTACAGCGGCAGTAATTGCAAGGCAAAAGGGATGGAAGAAGTCAACTTATGAATATGCTTTAGAGTTGCTGAATGCACAGCTGCAAGTGCCACAGATGCCGGCATCTATGGTCTACGAGGAGATGGCAGGCGCATATGCAAATATGAATGATTACAAAAGCGCTGTGCAATACCAGGAGAAAGCCATTGCAACTGCCAGACAATTCCTGAAGGAAGGTAAATTCGCTGGTTTCATTATGGAAGATACCATTAAAGAATCGGAGAAGAAACTTGCCGGTTACAAAAAGGAATTGAAGTAAAATAACAGGATACTACGACTTATGCCAACCACTTAAGCCACTGTATGCGAGCCTAAGTGGTTGGCATAAGTCGTATAATGAAATGAGCACTTCAGCGAATTTGAGTTCCCATTGGGCGAGGTATATCTGGTCCCGTCCATTGCGGGGACTATGATTATCTGCAATTTAAGCAGAAATTTTCCAGAGAAGAATCCTATATTTAACCCGGATTAAATCCGGAGGTCCTCAGCATACAATAAAGCCGGAATAATACGAGGGTGGATCTGTCAGCATTTTTTTTCGAAGGCCAGGCGTAAGTTTCTATATATGGCCTCCATTTAACCTGAACCCCGGGTAATCAATAAAAAAGAATATTAAATGCGCTGTTCGAACAAGGCGTACATCCCGGCGTTAATCGCCCTATGACAATATAAATGATACTAAGTATGGAAAGACTATTACTGTCTGCCGGTTTTATGGCGTTGATCACTGTTCTGAATGGATGCAATGGTGGCAAGCCCAAAACGCTGCATAAAGCAGCTGATTCACTGGAAATCATTAACAACACTCCCCCTGACTCACTGCCTGCCCCCGGGGCTACTCCGTCGGTCACCAATTTCAGTCACGTTATCGGCTGGAAAGATGACAGCAAACCAATTGCCCCGGAAGGATTTGTAGTCAACAAATTTGCCGACGGCCTGAAAAATCCCAGATGGATTTACGTGGCGCCCAACGGCGACATCTTTGTTTCCGAAGCACATGCCATCAAACGGTTTAGCCAGGAAGTGATCAATTCAGTCAGTGGCAAATCCAAATCAGAAAATAACAGCATTACTGCCAACAGGATCACCATGTTCCGTGATACCAACCAGGACGGAGTGCCAGATGAGCGGCATGTTTTCCTGGAAAAGCTCAACCAGCCAATGGGCATGCTGATCCTGAACGACAAATTTTATGTGGCCAACACCGATGCACTGGTACAATATCCATACACTGCCGGCATGACGGAAATGAAAGCAGAAGGAAAGAAAATTTTAGATCTTCCCGCAGGTGGTTATAATAACCATTGGGCGCGCAATGTGATCCGGAGTGAAGACGGCACCAAACTGTATGTCTCCGTAGGTTCCGGCACCAATGCCGCAGAACACGGAATGGAAAATGAAAAAAACAGGGCTAACATCCTGGAAGTAAATCCGGATGGCACCGGCGTCAGAGTATATGCGAGTGGGTTACGCAACCCGGTTGGTATGGACTGGGCACCGGGCACACATACCCTGTGGACGGTAGTAAACGAACGCGATCAGCTGGGTAACGACCTCGTACCTGATTACTTTACCAGCGTAAAAGATGGCGCATTTTACGGATGGCCTTATTCCTATTTTGGTCAGCATGAAGATCCAGGTCTTAAAGGCCAGGCGCCCGAACTGGTAAAAAGTGCGCTGGTGCCGGACTTTGCCCTGATGGCGCATTCGGCATCACTTGGACTGCACTTTTATAAAGGCACTGCATTTCCCGAAAAATACCGCAACGGCGCATTTATTGGTCAACATGGCTCATGGAACCGCGATTATCTCTCTGGTTACAAAGTGATCTATGTGCCGTTCAAAGATGGTAAACCTGCCGGTAAAGCAGAAGATTTCCTGACCGGGTTTATCGCAAATGAAGTTAAAAGTGAGGTTCATGGCCGCCCTGTTTGTGTTACTATGGCTAAAGATGGCGCATTACTGGTATCGGATGATGCCTCCAATACTATCTGGCGGGTAGCCGCAAAAAAATAATCCACTTCCTCCATACCGGCGGCGTTAAATGAGCAACACCAACTCATTTAACGCCGCCGTTTTTTATAGCATGCCGGGGGTATTATTAAAACAGGCGTATAGCCCCCTTCCCTCCCCTGTTTTGCGCAGATCGCGCAGGAATTCCCCATTCCAAAAATATTTTTTCGTTCCGGCTACGTAGTCTGTCTTTCACAAACGTATTACCTATTTATCAACCAATTACTATTCTTTCATCCTTCAATTTTAATACATGCACTAAAGCAGTACCTGGGACATAGTAATTCCATTGAGAACGCACGATTCTCTTCAAAACGGCCACAGTAGACCATTTATGAAAACCTGGTTCATTTAATTAAAAGAGCAGGCAAAGAAAATATCCGTAGTCAGCGCATAATGTCGCTTTAAACATTATCAACCAGATAATCTCTACCGTAGGCTTTAATGAAGTTCAGATAAACTTCACCTGGACGTCGGCGCACTGTTACCGGATTTTTTGCCAGGGATGAACAGCATGCTGTGCCACATCATATTCCGACCTAAGGACAAGTAACCAAATAGGATATTCTAAACAATCCTTTAATAATTCCACTATGAACATGCGAAAGATTTTCTACACTTTACTGCTAACAATTTTTTACTTAACCGGCTCGCAGGCCATACGCGCGCAAACGTATACCTGGAACCAGGTCCGGATAGGCGGGTCCGGCTCGTTGCCCTCTTTTGTGGCGCACCCGATGGTACCTGATCTTTATTTCATCACCACCGATGTAGGCACTCCATACCGATGGAATAAAACCCTGCAGAAGTGGGAGCATTTAATGCTATTTAAAAAAATACCCGTCAACTACTGGAACTGGGAAGTTAACCAGCGTTGCGGCAGCATCGGGGTAGATCCCAGCGATGCCACCGGCAATATTCTTTATGCGACCGTGGAAAACGGCGCCGGTCCTTCGCCTGGCAAAGGTTCAAGCTCACTGGGTACTATCATGAAGAGTACCGACAGGGGTGACTCCTGGACCGACCTCAATGTTCCCATCGTTGTACATCCCAACAGTACGCAGAATTACGGGGATCGTATTCAGGTAGACCCTTCCAATAGTAACAATGTATGGGTGGTTACAGACCAGAATGGCGCCTGGAAAACGGAGAATGCCGGCGCCAGCTGGTCGCAGGTAAGCGCCGTCACAGCAACAGGTGTCTGCTCTTTTATTCTTTTCGACAAAAGTTCCGGTACGGTTTCCATAAACGGCCAGAATGTTAGCAAGCGCATTTACATCGGCAAGTCCACAGGTATACTCATATCTGATGACGGTGGTGCTTCTTTCACACTGATGAGTAACAGCCCCCAGTTTTCTGCCCGGGCCACGATTCACGCAGATGGAACCCTGTACGTATCTGCCGGAACAGAGAATCAAAAAAAAGGCGTCTACAAGTATAAGAACGGCAGCTGGCAGGACGTCTCTCCTGTAACTTTAGATCCTGATCCTATTAACAGCGACAGATACTTCTCCAAAGTTGCAGTGAACCCCGCCAATTCAAATGATATTGTTGTAAGCACCCGTGGCAGCTGGCAAAAAGATCCTTATTATATTTCAAGGCAGGGTGGCGCCCCCGGCTCCTATACACAGGGAAAAATTACCCGCGATAATTCTGAAGCGCCGCACTCGGCGAATGACGGGTTATATTACAATTCGCCAGGGCATAATGCTGCTGCTTTTACCTGGGACCCTTTTTACCCGAACAGGATATGGATCAATGATATGCTGGACGTGCTCTGCACCGATAATATCTTTGACCCCATTTCCAACTGGAAGATCCGCGTGGTGGGCCTGGAAGAAATCGTGATAACAGGTCCTATGTCAGCTCCTCCCAGTGGCAAGAACCTGTTGCTCACCGCTACTGCAGATGTGGGAGGCGCCCATCACCGTTCCCTTACGGAGCCGCTGAACCAGGGCGCCGTTTCCGGCACCGCGCTGCACTACGGCATCTACTCCGCGTTTAATATGCAGGGTGTTGCTTTCCAGTATACCGACCCTGATTTTATTGTTCGGGTAGGCTGCGACGGCCCGGCGGCTTCGGAAATCGATAAATCGCGCGCGGGTTACTCCACCGATGGTGGCGATACCTATACGCTTTTTCCAAAATCGCCTGGCTTACGTGGGCGTGTAGCCGTATCCGCTAACCGCAGAAACATCCTCTGGCTTACCCAAATAGATGCGAATGCTCCCGGTAATGTTTACTGGTCAGAAGACCTGGGCACCACCTGGACAAAATCCACCGGTACTTCTTCGGGCATCTTACCCGCGGGCCCGCAGTTCAACCTGTATCCCGGGCAAAACCATCTCGTAGCGGATAAGGTGAACGGCGATTATTTCTATATATGGGACCGTGGTTCCTTTTATGTAAGCGCCAATGGCGGGAAATCATTCCAGAAAACAACCGCCACAGGTCTTACTGCAAACGCAGGCAGCAATCCCAATGGCTCTTCTTATGCCACTACCTCCAACATTGAAGCAACGCCGGGGAAAACAGGAGATGTATGGATCGCATTTTACGATGACGCCTATCCTCAATACGCCGCTCTTTATCATACCTCAGACACCGGTAAAACATTCAGTAAGGTGGGTGGTGAAAATTTCAAACCCAAGTGGATCGCTGCCGCCATGTCTGACACCACCGCCAATGCGCACCTGGCTTTGTACGCCACCGCCCAGGTCCTTCCCATCAATGGCATCACCTACGGCGCCTTCCGCTCAGATGATACCGGCCGTACCTGGACCACCATCCTGGACCGGGTACCAGGCGTAGTGCAGAATATTACAGCAGACAATAAGGGAAGAATGTTTCTTGCCATCAGCGGGAATGGCATCTTTTTCGGCTCCCCGGTAGCCGGCCCTGTTCAGTCGGTAGAAATAGTCAACCCCGCATCAGACACTATTGTAAAAGGATTCTCTGTGAAGCTGAACACAAAGCTCACGCCTACGTATCCCACCAATCCGGCTGTTACCTGGAGCTCCTCTGATACCGCCGTCGCCAAAGTGGATCTGGTCGGGAAGGTGACCGGCATTAATGCAGGTACCGTTATTATTACCGTTACATCAGTCGATGGAGGAAAAACAGATACAAGACAGATTGTCGTCGTTCCTCCCACTATATCCACCGGTATCACGATAGACAGTGTGGCGTATGGTACCATGAATACACCTAAGCAGATCACTGCTGCTATTACACCCGCTAATACCACCAATAAAACCCTGAACTGGTCCGTGGCGGATAGTACTATCGCAAAAGTGGATGCCAACGGCGTGGTTACCGGCTTAAAACTGGGCACTACCACTCTCACCATTTCCACCGCAGACGGAGGCGCCACTAAAACCGTGCAGTTGGTCGTAAATACCATTGTAACAGCCATTAATGCAGGTACAACAGCCACCACGGGAAGTCCGGCAACGCCACTCCAGAATACGGCGGTCGGCCAGTATATACCCGAAGGGCCTACCGGAACCGATAAACTATGGCATGCAGGATATACCTGGAGCGTTCGTAACGCGGCAACGATGGACCTGAGCCAGGTAACAGCACCTGCTCCCAGCCAGGTATATGAGTATATGCGCATCGGTAAAATTAGTGCGAGCCAGCTGCGTTATTTCTTCCGCAACCTGATTCCAAATGCCAACTACTCGCTGCGACTGCACTTTGTTGAGCCCAGCAATACCGACAAAGCCAACCGGGTGTTTAATGTGAAAACCAGCGGCGACAGCCTCATCAACTTCAACATTTACCAGGCTGCAGGCAATAAACTGAATACAGTGATCACGCGCACCCTGCAGGCAAAAGCTGACAACGCAGGTGTAATCACTGTGATGTTCATTCCTAAAACGGGCACCGGCGATCCTTACAGCGCATCTATAGCCGCCCTTGAGGTATCTATCATCCCACTCCAGGGAATCAGCATCAGTTCAGACAGCAGCAATCTTTATGTAAGCTATACGGATACGCTGAAACTGACCACTACACCGGCAAATGCTACCAACCGCAACCTGGTGTACAAATCTTCCAATGACGCCATCGCTACTGTAGACCTGAATGGCGTGGTAACAGGAAAAGCTGCCGGCACGGTTACCATCACCGCTACCTCTGCGGAAAGCAGTTTTACGGCTGCCAAAACCTATACGGTGATCTACATACCTGTTACATCCTTAACGCTCGATAGCACTTCGGCTAATGTATTTGCAGGATCAACCCTCCAGCTGAATGCCACCATCAACCCGGCCAAAGCCAGCAATAAAGGAGTAGTATGGACATCCTCAGATACAACCATCGCCAAAGTAAGCAGCAATGGCACTATCAGTGGTATCAAACAAGGCGATGTAATAGTAACTGCCACCTCGGTCGATAACCCGCTTATTGCTGCACAGGCCAATATTCATGTAGCCAATGTGCTGGCTACCGGTCTTACGTTGCAACCATCTACCGCCATTATCGGGGAGAAGGATACACTACGGGTAAAAGTTAACTTCCTGCCTGCTAATACCACCATTAAAAAAGTAAGCTGGAGTAGTTCCAATGTAACAGTAGCTACCGTCGACAGTACCGGCCTTATCACCGCTATTAAACAAGGCGCCGCTACCATTAACGTCAATACCCGGGACAGCTCAGGCGTTTCTGCTGCCTTGCCGGTAACAGTGGTGCCGTTTGATTCATGTGGAGGAATACCCAATTATGGTTTTGAAAGTGGCCTTATTAACTGGATAGCTTATAAAGACCGCATTGCTACAGTAGGCGCTGCATACACCGTTAGCGGGAAAGGCCATTCCGGCGACAAAGCCACCACAATGGGTTTCACTACAGCAAACACCTCTTTGAACATACAAGATTCCATACCAGTGAGAGGCGGCAGCGTTATCGTATTTAGTCAATGGGTTAAAGTAGAAAAAGACGCCAGTGGTTATCCCTGGTGGTCAGGATATGGTATTGGGTTTGTAGATAGCCTGGGCGCTCCTACGGATACCGTTTATTCAAAACAGATAGACAATGTGACCGCATACCGGGAGAACTGGGCCCAGATAAGAGATACCATCAATGTGCCTGACAGTGCAACAGGGCTTACTTACTGGGTATCCAAAGTTGGACCCGGCACAGTATGGGTGGATGACTATTGTATAGAAGTTTTAAAGACAAATAAATCGGCCGTTTATGGTATCAACGCGGGCACTACGCTTACGCCTCCCGGCCCGTATGCAAATACCACCTTTGCGCAATATGTTCCGGAAGGACCCACCGGTACCGATAAGCTATGGCATGCAGGCTATACCTGGGTACAAAGAGTGACTTCCCCCGTAAATGTGTCATATGTAACCGACCCCGCTCCACCACAGGTATACGAGTATATACGCGTGTTCAAAAGCAATGTCTCCCAGATGCGTTATTACCTGCGTGGACTCACTCCTAACACCACGTATAATATCCGGATGCATTTCGTTGAAGCACAGGAGACGGAAAAAAACAAAAGGATATTCAGTGTAAAAGCCAGCAACGGCCTTGACAGCCTTACAGACTTTAATATCTACCAGGCCGCAGGCAACAGGTTGAATACCGCTGTTATACGGACCATCAGGGCAACAGCAAACAGCACGGGTCTGATAACGGTAATGTTTTATCCTAAAACAGGGTTGTATGATCCTTATAGCGGCTCAATAGCTGCCATCGAAGTGCGGACATTGACAGCTGCAGATTCCCTGGAAAGTATAACGGAAAATCAAAACAGCATCTCCGTGATGGATAACAAATTAAACAACCATGGCAAACTGGATTTTACAACGGAAGTATATCCGAATCCTTCCGGTGGCGTGTTTAATGTAAAAATGACTTCTTCCTCGAAAGCACCGGCGCTGCTTATTATTGTTAATAACACCGGCAACATCATTTATTCTGCAAAGATAAATACCGGTGCCTATTACCAGGTTGGTCAAAACCTGCAACCAGGTATTTATTATATCAATATTAGTCAGGGCCCTCAAAGCAAGACGATGAAAGTAGTGAAACAATAACTTTGTTTTAAGAAAAAAGAGAACGTCCAAATGGACGTTCTCTTTTTTTAAGCTATTACCTGGAAGTGATGTCGCCTCTATGAAATATCTTTTCTAATTCTTTATGCAATTGTTCCCCGCGTAAGCCTTTAGCCACAATTTTCCCGTTTGGATCAATCAGAAAATTTTCGGGAATTGACTGGATCATATATTTGCTACCGGCTTCATTTTTCCAGCCCTTCAAATCGGAAACCTGTAACCAGGGTAACTTGTCTGCCTTCACCGCTTTCAACCATGCTGCCCGGTTTTCATCCAATGATACGGATAATATTTCAAGGCCTTTTTTATTAAAAGTGTTGTAGGCTTTGAGCACATTGGGATTTTCAGCACGGCAAGGGCCACACCAGGACGCCCAGAAATCCAACAGCACATATTTGCCGGCATAATCGGACAGTTTAACGATCTTGCCATCAACACCAGGTTGACTAAAATCAATTGCCTGTATACCGGGTCCAATTTGTAACCGCTTTCTTTGATCAGCTATTGCACTGATAATATTTTTTGCCAGGAAAGATGATTGAAGTTGTTTATCGAACTTCTTCAATTCATTCTCCAGTTCCGTCAGCCCGCTTTCTTCACGGGGTATGTAATCACTTAAAAGGTACAGATTAACAAAACTGGCAGGATGCGTACTTGTGTATTCTCTCATATAATCAGTATACTTTTCCATCGCTGCTGTTCCTTCCTTTCCGAGGGCGGCAAGTTTCGCGGTATCATTTTTTTTCATGGCTACTTCATACTGCCTCCTTATTTCAGTTCTTCCTGAAATGTTGTTCGCATTTTCAAATAACCCGGCATATTCATCCTGTACTGCAGATCCTTTTATTTGCGGATCCTTTACTGAATTTTCATCCGGACTGTATTTGCCGGTAACAGAGATATTTGAATTTTCAAGAAACATCATCAGGACAACAGGGGAATTACGTTCTCCGGGCTTACAGAAAATATAGGCCATGGAAGGTTCATCAACATTTCCCGTGAATATAAAACGGCCATCAGTTAGTTTGGCGGAATCCGTTGTGTAGGCACCGTTACGCACTATTCCTGAAAGGTAAACATACCCTGCTGTAAAGTTCTTCCCTTTAGCATATCCGGCCTTACTCACCAGGCCTTCAATATTACCGGTTAAGGTATATTTTGCATTTTTCACCTGCTGTCCGGACGCGGTCAGGGAAAATAATATAAAACCGAGGAAAAAAAATAGTCTATTGCTGTTCATACTTTTAGTTAATAATAGAAAATGAAAAAAATTATTGCCTATCTCAGTTAGCTGATCTGTAGCTGAGATTTATAATCTCACCAAACCCGGTGAATTTCTTAACATAGGTGTGATTGATAATATCTCCCAGATTATCCAGGTCGAAATAATATACTTCCCCCACAGTTCCTGTGTTAGTAGCCACCACAATTCTTTTACTGGTGATGGACAACATTTTCAGGTCTTTTATTTTTACGCCATCGGGAAACGTGTATACCATTTTCGAAGAATTCGCCAGTATATCATAGAGATAAATTTTATTACCTGCAGCATAATAAAGATGCTTTACAACCCCGGAAGCAGCAAAAGCGGAGGCTTTCTCTATGTCCGGACTATTGCCGATCTGCTGGCTTAATTCCGGGGTTGCCCCTTTAAGCGAGTACAGGTAGCGGATACCGGCATCATCCTGCATAACAAAGTAGATTTCATCAGATGAAATTACAGACTGCGTTCCATAGTCCCAGCCAATCATCTTCTTTCCAACATCAGCCATATTGAAAACAGCGCCCGGACTCGCAGATACAGGACTCAACATTCTGTCGCCCAGCGGAACAGACATAAATCGCCTGTACTTATTATCATAAAATAAGGTGACAGCAGTGGCGGAGTTTATCACCACCGGGAAAAGGGTATAATCACCTGTTAATCTTTCAGAATAAGGCTTCAACACATCCTGGGGATAAAACAAAGGTCCGATGCCGGCATACAGTCCTCCGTCAGCGACAATATACTGATCGTAAGGTATTTTACTCATGGCATACGCGCATGAAGCAGAAAATTGCTTCGGCTCCGGAAAAATATCTGCTGTAGTACCATTCTGAATAAAATTGTCGGCATTGAACCTGTAAACACCCTGGTCTGTATAAAACATCACCAGCGCAAGATTTGCATAGCTACTGGTAATACCGGCATTGACCCCCAGGGCCTTTCCAGGGTAAGTAGTCTTGTTCACATCTTCCGCCGGAGAAAAAAACACGGAATCGTTTGCCCGGATAAAAGATAACCGGGCCTTCCCATCCTGGTTTGCAGCCACCAGCCACCCCTCATAAAATGCTCCGTTTACAGTAAGCGGATACAACATAAAAGAAGATATACCCGTCTTCACACTTGTTACGGTATATATCAGGTCATATGAGCCTGGTGACAGGTTAACTGCCACTTTCAGGTCTTTCTTATCAGATAATATCACGGCATTTTCTCCTACCATATAGGCCTTCCACTCATAAGTGTAACTATCCCCTGAAGGTATAGACTCTGTCAGTTGTGTTTGAATACTAAGTGTATCCAGTTGTGTTATCACAAATGACGAATCAGCTGTTTTGATGGAAACTGTATTTAGTTTATCATAAACAAACCGCTGATTATCCTTTTGACAGGAAGCCCAGGCCAGCGCCAATATTGCGAGGAATGCTCTGAATATATATTTACGCATGAATTTAATTTTGAGTTGAACTAAAAGGTGACCACGTTGCCGGATTCATCTATCAATGGCCCATTGACGGCTTCATATTCGGCAAGCGCATTTCGTAATTTAACCGGCAAATTGTAATAACCATCCACGCCGATTGCATCGGAAGAAAAATCAGAAAGACCGGTAACTTGCACCATAAACCTGAACTTACGCTCACTGAATGCTCCGAATGCACTCTCTACCTCGTCCCAATAAGAAGGTTTAATGATCTTGTTACTCACGTCAATGATAATTTTTTCGAGGCTGGTTGTTCCGCCGGTCTCACGCCCTGTGGCGCCTACCTGAAAATCCTTACCCGGGGCAACCTGGGCAACAAGCCGGAAAGTGGTGGTAGTCATCTCCGGTGAATTCAACAGCACCACAGGATACAGCACAGTTAAAGCGCCGGCCGGCAACGTAATTTCCGGTAGCTCGTAGTCTTTACCCTGCCTGGCTGTTGACCCCGCGCCTGCTGTTACGGAAATAACCCGGGGATAGTCGGCTGCCGCGCCTACCACACGCATTTTAAGAAAAACGGTATCCCTGTTTTTGGGAACCGGGGAATACGCAAAGGAATAACTGAGGCTGTCTGGTTCATACTCATCTACATAAAATGTAATCCCGTCGGGACCTTTATAGGTTGATATATTCTCCTTTTTACAGGCTGCCATCAGAAACAATATGTTGAGAAATAACAGGTACTTCATAAAACAGGATTTATCAGTTGTAGTTAGGATTAAATTCCAGTTCAGACTCAGGTATAGGAAGCACATACTTACTAAGCGGAATCTCAGCGGTCATAAACAGCATTTTGGTTATTTTTTTTCGTTTATAGTAAAAGAATAACTGCCCTTCCGCGTAAAACTCCTTCTGATACTCTTTAGTGATTTCTTTCTCCAGTATTTGCTGGGTAATGGTACCTGTCTGAAGCTCAGGCAGCGCCCTGTTTTTCCGCACTATATTCAGATAACCGGCGCCTTCTTCCGGTGTTACAGCCGCTTCCGCCATGATATAGTACATTTCAGATAAACGGATGGCTGGTACATGCTGATCCAGTCTGTTTGAATCCAGTGTATTAAACTGATATGTCTGCCAGAATTTAGAAGGAAAGGGGACGCCTCCGTCCTGTTCAATACGGTAAAGAAATCTGAAATCAGTGGCGCCGCCTGCTGCAGTTTCATAAAGTGTGCTAAAGTTGCCGGCACTTCTTGTCAGCTTCTGGTTGGCGCTTCCGTTAAAGCGGAAATATTGCCGTTCCGCCCAGTTCTTTATATCACGCACACGGATACAAAATATTTCTTCATCAATATAAAGACGATCCCGGTAACCTGCGGCGGATGAAGCGGCATAAGGGGTTACAAACGGGAATTTACCGGAATTCACTACCACAGCTGCTGCCTGGAAAGCGCCCTGTTTGTCTCCTGCGTAAATGCGGATCCTTGCCTCCAGGGCCTTTACAGCAAAATAATTCATCCTGATACGCCTGTTCTGTGAACCCGTTAAAACAGGATCAGCATCTTTCATCAGATCTGCCGCCTCGCTAAGATCTGCGAGCGCCAATGTCACTACTTCCGACGTAACAGAAGGTATTTTTGCGTATTGGTCAACGGTGGTTTTATAGGGGATAGCCTTCATCGCTGCGCCTGTGGTATACTCAGGACCAAACATTCGCAATACTTCAAAGTGAAGGAATGCCCTGAGCGCAAGCGCCTCTCCCCGTATAAGCGCATAGCTGGTGGCAGAGAGAACATCTTTTCTTTTTTCAGTGCTGGCAATGATCTTGTTTACACCGGCGATGGCAGCATATGCCGTATCCCAGATATTATTGGTATATCCAATTACCTCTGCAGATGCAAAGTTCAATGCCCGTGTTTGAACAAATGGCGCGCCGGCTCCGGACACTGCGTAGTTTTGCGCCAGTGCTGACACAAATCCCATTGACAGGTTATCGCCATATAATGCCCGGCTGGCCAGCTGGGAATATACACCGGTAAGCGCCTGTTGGAAACCAATTTCAGAAGCGAACAGCTGATCTTCCGAAATAACGGATTTAGGCTTTACATCCAGGAATTTTTTACAGCTGCTGAACACCAAAGATGCGACCAGGCATATTATTATAGTCAAACTCTTTTTCATATTCATAATTTTAAAAGCCGGCTCTGAGTGAAAGGGAATAAGTACGGGCAAATGGATTGCTGGTACCACGTTCTATCTGAATACTGCTTGCACGGAAAAAGTCATTGGTGATGGCTGTTACCTGTAAGCTCCGCATGCCAAGTTTCTTTATAAGCGGACTCCTGTAAAAGTTATATCCGAAGGAAGCCGAACTAAGTGTCAGGTTGTTATCGTTTTGAACAAAACGGGAGGTCAGGCGGGTAGGTTGGGTGGAAACACCGATACGTGTATATGGGCTTACATCTCCCGGGCCGGACCAGCCGAGATCATATGCCCTCCGGTCTACGTTAAACGCGGGATTCACTGATTCAACACGGTCTATCAGTGTCTGATTATAGAGCTGGCCACCACATTGGTAATTGAAGATCAGGTTGACCTCAAAGCCCTTCAGCATAAAGTTGGTGCCAAAATTACCATTCCATTTAGGCTGGTTAATGCCCACCGGTACTTTATCTGCTGCATCCCAGGTGAAAGTTCTTTTTCCGTCTTTTGTAAGATAGACTTCCGAACCGGTTGCCGGGTCTACACCCAGCGAACGAACCGCATAAATGGTGTTAATAGATTCTCCTTCTTCAAACTGTATATTGGGAATGACCTGATCACTATTAGCCACATTGAGTTTATTATTGGAAGCCTTCAATTTATTGGATAACTCTTTCAGAATATTTTTATTGGTGAATCCATTTACGTTCACTGACCATAAGAGCCCCTTAGCGGGCTTCTCCAGGATTTTATAGCGTACAGAGAATTCGAGCCCTGTATTCTGGATCTGGCCTAAGTTCTCCGCAAAACTGCTAAAGCCTGTGGATGGCGCAAGGGTGATCTGTGTCAGCGAATTTTTGGTATTCTCACGATACAAGTCCAGCCGGAGATCCAGTTTCTCTCTTAATAATACCGCATCCATACCAACATTCGCCTTATACACATTCTGCCAGCTCAGGAACTCGTTGCCCAGCCCGATGAGGACCGCTCCCAGTTCTCCGAAATAGCTGGTATTTACACCAAAGTTATACCGGGATTGGGCGCTGTAAGCCGGAATATTGAGTGAACCCGTAGAACCGTAACTGGCTCTCAGTTTAAGCCTGTTCACCAGGCTGCTTTTATTGAAAAATGCTTCATTATGGATATTCCAGCCAATACCTGCCGACCAGAATGTTCCAAATTTCTTTTCAGTTCCATATTGTGATGATCCGTCCCGGCGGGCGGAAACATCGGCCAGGAAACGGTTGTCATAACTATAACTTCCACTGTATACCACACCCACTCTCCTGATGGTGCTCTCATCACCGGTTGGTCGTCCGTTTGTTTCATATTGTGCCGCAAACAGCAGGTTATCCAGCTTGTCAAAAGGAAAGCCTTCCGTCACAACGGAGTAATAGTTGCTATTACTGCTGGAAACATTAAACCCAAGCATTGAAAACAACTGGTGAGGTCCCCGTGAGATATTGAGGTTAGCGGTTGTCAGGCTCTCATAGTTAAAACTATTTTCATTTCTTACGGTATAACTTCCCTTTCTGCTGAGGTCCGTTATCTCTGCAAAACGGGAATCCTGGGCGGAATAAAACTGGTCTCCCGAGGCATTCTGTTTATTAATACTCAGGCTTGTTTCCATGTACAGGAATGGTACCGGCGTATAACGCATCTGGAAGTTATTGGAAATACCAAAGTACTGGTTGCTGTTCACAGAATGAAGACCCGCATCATACGCGGGATTCGCTTGCCTGTAGTAGGTGTTATTTATCCACAGATTCTCCAGCATTTGCTTTGGTTTTCCTTTCTCATCGTAAGGGGCCCAATACGGATTCATTGTTACATATTCACTGAAGTTGCCGTAAGGAGATTCATTTGACTTATTCTGGAAGATGCGGACAGAGTTTTTAAACTGTAGTTTATTGACTACGTAGTTAAGATCAAACTGCCCGGAATAATTTTTCCGGTCCTGTCCTTTCATTACGCCTGATTGCAAGTCAGCAGAAAACTGTAACCCATACCGGATCGATTGGTCGCCGCCCTGCAGGTATAATGAACTACGGTTGCTAATGCCATCCTGAACCGGGATCCTGAGCCAGTCGGTATTCACCCCGCTTTTCATGGCTTTATATCTTTCATTACGCAACACGTTGAGTTTGTGCTGTGCCTGCGAACTTGTAGAAGTATATACTCCCGCCCGTTGTTCGAAATCAAGTTTTTCTTCAGCATCTAAAAGATGATATACAGACAGGTCCGGCGAGGTAAACCTGAAATCATTGTTGAATGTTACCTGGATCCTGCCAGGTTTTGGTGTAACAGTAGTAACCACCATTACCCCGTTTGCTCCGCGGGAACCATAGATGGCAGTGGCAGACGCATCTTTCAGCAAAGTGATACTGTTGATCAGGTTCATGTCCAGGTCCACGATACGCTGGAGCGTTACTTCAAATCCATCAAGGATAAATAACGGTGCATTAGGATTGGCAGACAGCTCACCGGTGAGATTGGGAAATGAATTTTGCCCGCGCATCTGGATTTCAGGAAGCTGGTTAATATTGCCGCCGGCAACATTGTTGGGTACAATCCTGAGAGAAGGATCAAGTGCCGACACCGCTGCAAATACATTATTGGCGCTCACCTTTTTCAATTCCGCACCGGAAATTGTTTTCGATGCCCCGGTAAAATTATTGCCCGAGCGCTGGAAAAGCCCGGTTACCACTACTCCTTCAATGCCTTTGATCAGCCGGGCCAGGCGCACATTTACCATACCGGAAGACAGCATACGGAAATTGCTTTGGGCATTGCCTTCGGTTTGATCAGGTTGCCCGTTGCCTGTTATAAGGCGTATCGGATCGGTGGCAATAGTGTTATTGTCCAGCAGGCGAAGCCCCATTGGCATATAACCGATAGATGAAATAACAATGCTGGCATTATCCGGTAAACCATTCAGCTGGAAACGGCCTTGTCCGTCGGTGGAAGTAGCAATCGTTGTTTTCACTACCATCACTGTTGCCCCCGGAAGCGGGTTCCCGTCAAGATCTGTTACCTGTCCGGAAAGTGAAGCTGCGGGGGCGCTCACCTCCTTCTTTTCCGGTAATGGCGCCTGAGCTTTCATCTGTAATGCAATCGTATTATCATCCAGCTCATAGGTGAAAGGAGTTTCTTTAAGCAACTCGTCCAGGAATTGCTTAAGAGGCATATTCTTCGCCGCAATGGTGATACTACGGGATTCCATCAGCCGCTGAATTTCGCGGCTTTTAAAAAAAGTGTAATAGCCCGTCTGTTGTTCCAGTGCATTTAAAGCCTTTATCAACGGTGCTTTTTTTGCGGAAAAAGTAACCGATTGGGCCAGCCCGGATGCAGATACCTGTAGAAGAGCTCCTGTTAAAAGGAGGATGGTTAATTTCATTACCAGCAACGTTTGGTTGATAATCTTTTTTTTCCGGACCGCCGCCATATGGCACGCGCCGGAAATGCTTAGCTGATAAGCAGTTTTTTGCATAATTTGCAGGTGTTTGGTTGATAAATTGAGCCGCACGCTCTTTAATGACTAAACCTTATACCGGAAGTGGCTCCAATCACTTCCGGTTTTTTCTTTTGGTTGGCACTTGTTTTTTCTTACATATACTTCTTCCTGAAGTGTTATTTTCTTTCTGTTATTATTAGTTTACGGCCTTCTGCCAGGCGGAAATCAAGTCCCGTACCATCCATTAGCCTGACCAGTGTTTTCAGGCTGACCTTCCGGCTTATTTTGCCGCCAAATGGGATCTGCGAAATATGCTGATCATAAGTTACCTCTATATCATACCAGCGCTCCAGCTGTGCAGCCAATTCCTCTATGGTAGTATTATTGAAATCAAAGGCGCCGTTTTTCCAGGCAATAGCCTTATTGATATCTGCATTATCAACAACGGTAATATCGCCGGCTATACTGGCTTCCTGCCCGGGTACCAGGACAGCAGCTGCCTTCCCGCTGCGGATATTTACCTTACCTGTTATAAGCGTGGCTTTTGCCCGTGGCTGACCGGCATATGCGTTTATATTAAAAGAAGTACCCAGCACCAACACTTCGGTTTTATTATTAACCAATACCTTAAAAGGTTGGGATGCATTCTCCGCCACCTCAAAATAAGCCTCCCCTGTTAGCTGCACCTGGCGCTCCTTTCCCGAAAATTGAACGGGAAAACGAAGTGAGGACTCCGCGTTAATCCAAACCTTTGAACCGTCCGGTAAAACAATGGAGAACTGTCTTCCTCTTGGCGTAAGCACCGTATTCAGCGCTTCTGCACCTGCTTCATCAAGTGCACCATGTTCATAGGCCAGCGCCCCGTTATTCAATACGATGTCAACTCCTGCCTGGGAGGCCACTGTTCCGTTACCTGCAGTATCCAGCACTATTTTACTGCCGTTTGCCAGCATAAGCACCGCACCAGGCCGTCCCGCTGCAACGTCCTGTACAGCTACCTGGTTATCCCGGACCTGCCCCGTTTTCAACCTGTTAACGGTATACCAGCCAATAGTCAGTATAACAAGCACGGCGGCGGCAGCAGCCAGCCATCTCCGCTTTTCAGGCATGATTCTTCTTACAGGAGCCTCTGCTTCAATTTGCCGGAGTATTTCCCCGAACACAACCTGTTGCCGGGTTTTATCCCACTGCTGCTCCCCTGATTCAAGCGAAGCCTGCACAGAGGCTTTCACGGTTTCATCGTAAACACCCGTATTTACAGCTGCTGTAAGTTCAGACAACTCGCCGGCGGAAATTTCATTCTTCCGGTATTTATCCAGTAAGGATTGGAAATAAATCTCATCCATAAACAGCTTTTAAAGCGGTACAGTATAAAGACGACAGCCACACAAAAAGTGGGTAGCCGAATTTGAAAAAAATTCTGGGTTGACGATTATTGCATCAGTAACACCAACAAAATCATTATTATCTCGGGGTCTTCTATATGGGCCATTACATAGTGACGAACCGCACGGGTAGCCAGTTTCAGGTGGGTGCGAACAGTCTGGATACTAATCCCCATTTGCTCTGCGATATCGGCATGGGGAATGCCCGATTCTTTTGCCAGTTGAAATATAATACGCTGTTGCGGGGTAAGGGTTTCAACCGCTTGCTTCAAAATCCCCGAATATTCTTTGGCTGCTAAAATCTTAATAGGCGAATCCGGGCCGTCGTGAAGCAATTCGCCCAATTGCAGCTGGTGATGCAGCTGACGCGCACGCGCTTTAAAGGTGTCGAAAATAATATTCCGCGCAAGTATATACAGATAATGTTCCGGTTTTTCAAGCGTTCCCGGTTGGGTACGGTTCTCCCACATACGCATAAAAACAAGCTGCACAATATCTTCACATAACGACTGATCCCCTTTGGTAAACACCATAGCGGTATTATATACTGCAGCGCTATATTTATCATAGAAAATGGAGAATTGCCTTACATCTTCTTCCGGGATTTTCCTATCACTGGCTATATTGATATGATCATGCTGATTGCCCAACCTTTCGCGTTTGGCCAAATTTAGAAAAAAACCATGAATAGTGCTAATGATGAACAACCTGGCACTATTCATATTCCCTATAAGCGCCGAATCTTGCCAGTTGGTCCTCTCCCAGCTGCGCTGGTACCGGAATTGCAGGAATCCCCTGCTGTTCACATATCTGCATCCATAAACCGGTACGGGTATAGGTTTGATGTACTTTCTGAAAATGTGTGGAGAGCAGTAAGTCTTTCGCCTGCTGCACCTGTTTTTTGTCGATCAGCAGTTGCACCCTTCTTTCAATAACCCATTCATCGGCCAATGCATCAACTGCCGATAACCAGTGCTCCCGCTCAGCTATCGTTTGTGGTCCCATAGCGCGCAGCAGCTTATCTCTTTCCACCACCACCTGCGGATGCAACTGTACCCATTTTTCACTGATCGCTTCCATTGCTTTCCAGGCGCCTTTAAGATTCCCATCTAATTTCAATAGCCTCGCCAGCAGCACTTTTGCAAGCCCCATCCTGTTGGCAGCAAGCATTTGTATCGCCTCTTTGCTTCTTCCCCTGCCCGCCTCCCAGGCAGCATAATAAAATTCCCACATCTCCTTGTCTTCTCCATTTGTTTTACTGATGGCGTATTCAAACGGAGTGTCCATGTTTTCCATACCTGAAGGCGCCCATGTATATTGGTCAACAGGCGGAGGCAAAGGCAATGCTGTTTTAGCAGCACAGGCTTTCGCCAGCTCATTCCAAACCTGCACGTCCGAGTTCCTGGCCCAGTCAAATAAAGGGATGTCCTTTACCGGCCTTAGCTTAATAGCGGGCGTTTGCAGGGAATGAATATCCAGTTCCCGGTTCGCAGGTATCCAGTATTCCACATGGCAGCGCATTTCTTTCGGCTGCAGTTCCAGCTTGATGGATTGATCTGCTATGGGGCCACCCTGCAATTCAATATATGGCGCGCGCCGTGCGGTGCTCAACATTGCCCATGTGCTGTCGGCTCCATCACCATAGCTCCACAGCTTAATGCCCGGCGCAACCGCATTATCGGCAATATGATATAACCCTGTGCCAAGTGAAGGAGTATAGGCGCCGAAGGCATTCGCATTTTTTGTTTTCCAGAAATAGCCGGTCATTTCCCGGATATCGGCTTCCACCCGCGGTCCCTGGCTGGCCCAGTCAATGGTATCAATATGCGAAGCATGCAACAATACCCGGCCTTCAGGGAAATTATATTTCGTGTCGGCAGCGGAAGGCAGTGCTGCATTGGACCAGCTCATCCAGGGATAGGCGTTGGCGCCGGGGTTATAAAATTTAACCCGCTCGGTTAAAAAATTATCCGCAGGTCCCAGGGAATATTCAACAGACCATTGCATACCAAAACGCAGCTCCCTTTCGCCACAGGTAACATAGGTCCTGCCCGGCGCACTGTCGATCCTGTAAAGTACAGATTCATTCTGTGAAGGCGAATGTGAAATTGGGAAACTCACTTCAATGCCACCGGCCACAAAATAAAACCGGGGCAGGATCCTCGTTTGCCGGATTACATCCGGCACATACAACACTTCTTTTCCTGATTGCTTATGAACCATAGAAACTACTTTACCTCCCAGATCCGGACATACCGTTACTTTCAGCAGGTCATTTTCCAACGTCACAAAGCGATATTTCTTCAACACCGGTCTGTTGGATGTTTCAGCATAACTGGTGTACGGATATACCCCGTTTGGATCAAACACCGGGGGAACCGGGCCGGCGGGCGTAAGCACATGGGTAAGCAGGTAGTCGCTGTGTTCAGAACAGGCCACTTTACCAGTGGCAGGCTGACCTATACATTTGCCAACAATATTACCTGCAAGCAGCAATAACAATATCCTGATATTCATTATTCCGTTTTTTTCAGATAACATTTTACCTGCCCAGCCTATCGCTTAATGCATCTACCAGGCTTCTTCCTTTATCAATATCTTCGATGATCTTATCTTCATTAAAATCCTTTTCCGCAGCAAAGCGTTGCAGATGTTGCTCAAATGTTTGCCACAGGGCTTTTACCGCTTTATCTTTTGATGCCAGCGCCTGTGTTTTTAAAATGCGGATCTTCTCAAAATCGGCGATGCCTTCCCTTAATTTTTCGAAACGTACAGAGCTGTTACCTCCCGGGTACACGAGAAAACAATCGCCGGCAGGCCACGAACCGAAACGTGCATCCCTTACCGGATCTTCCGCCCATGCGTCGTATGCCCATCGTAAAAAACCGTCGTATCCAACAGCGGCAGAATACCAGCTGATCCATCGTCCTTCTGAAGGAGGCGAGAAAACAAAATTATTGGGCTTGGCAGGATTGCAGCAAACATAAAAGGTAGAGGAAGCGCCTCTTGCGGCGCGTTGCTTCAATTCAGCAGCAGCAGGTTCATTGCCATACAGGAAAGAATAATCATCCAGCAGCGTATCCAGCTCCTTGTGCCAGTTTCCCGCATAGGTGATACGCCATTTCGCCGGATGTTCTTTAATCACCTTAATGGCCGCCAATGTCTGCTTCATTTCATTCTCGTTGATGCCCAGGTATGTTTTATCAAACCATCCTTTTTGTTGCAGATGCGTTTGCAGATCGTTGAGAAAAATATGCCAGTGCGTTTTATATGCTGCCGATTCCGGCGCCCAGTAAGCATACTGGTAATTACCGGTGGCCTCGTCCATATAGCGGAACCGGTTGGCCCACGGGATAGCGGTATACAGGGTGATTGCTTTATCAATACCCAACGCCATACACATCTCTATGTATTCATCAAAAATATGATAATCAAATTTCCAGCTGCCATTCTTTTGTTTTATCCATTCGATCATTCCTCCTTCTATCATGTACGAATTATCGGACCACGGGGAATGTACGGCATAGGTAGTAATATATTTACCGCCCGCATCGGCATATAATTGCAGATGTTTTTTCAACAGTGCTTTATGTTCTGCGGACCACGGCTGCAGTTGATTATGCCAGGCAACAACCCAGGGGTTCTGCCACAAATCAAGCCGGTACGACCATTCACGCGGCGGAGGCAGTAGCTGCGGCTGCACCCGGATGCTGACCTGTAATGCCGTGCTGTATTTATCCGTGTTTACCTGTATGGAGCCTGAATAAGTGCCCGGCGGGGTATTGGCCGGGATATTGAGCGACAGCCATACCGGTCTTACCGTTCCGCCGGGAATATCAAAACGCTCAAACGGCTCAAACCGGTCCGGCATCAGGTAACCGCTCTTATACGGCGTTTCACCACACACGGCATCTTTGGCGCCATACGGATAGTTAGAAAGTACGTAGCGCTCCATGTTCAAACTGGTATGTTCCCGGCTGATTACATTACCGCCGGCGCCGGTAAGATCGCTTAATGTAAAGCGAACCTGGTTCAGCGTGTCCGGCGACCATACCAGCAATTGTGCATTCAGTCTTTCTCCCTTCCAGCCGGTGGCATCCCAGGTGGTGACTGCCTTTTGCACCGGTACTTCTGTTCTGAAATAAAGTTTATCGGTAGTGCTGAAAGATACATGCAGGCCGTGGCTCTGCGCAGCCCATGCCTGCTCATCGGTTGTTTTATCGAAGGTGTATTCCGGTTGATAGTGACTGCTTAATGCCGGTAAATGGTTGCGGTCAACTTCTCCCTTGTACTGTGAAAAAGCTGAAAATGAAAAACAACCGGCCAGGCCAAAGATTAACGAAATTCTTTTCATGTGTTCATTTGTTCATTGAATACTGTTCTTTCTCTTGTGCTATCAGCTCCACGCTGTTTCTCCATTGTAATCTATACATCCCTGGTAGCCCCCGGGCAAAGGCAGGTAGCGTAATACTTCCGTAGCACCGGGTTTTGATGTAAAGAATCCCAGTAAAGTCAACTGCTTTATCAAGGTAAAGTAATGCGGAGATGTGGTGTTGTTCCTGCTGTGATCTTTCGCGTCTTTATCCACGTTGGTAAGCAGGACATTTTTTTGTTCAGCAGAAAGCTTTACAAAAGTTGCCTTAAACTCTTTAAGTGAGGCATCATTTAATTGGGTAATTCCCTGCTTCAATGTTTGTTGTTGCATCTTATTATAACAATCCGATGCATACAATGCAATAAATTTTCCCACTTCTGCATCCTTTGCACCCGGTGTATTTGTACGGGGAAGAATAGTTTCCGCTACTTCATCAAAGAATGCAATGTCATGCTCACCAAAAATCGGTTCATTACGTTCCCTGCATCCCGCAAGAAACAGTTCTCCCCCTACCAATGCCGCGCCTGTAAGCACAGAGATCGTTTTTATTAATTCCCGGCGATTCATTTACAACGCTCCTTTTTTTAGTTGCTCCACCGCATAGTTAGCAGCTCTTGCAGTTAGTGACATATAAAGAATAGAAGGACTTTGATTGCCGGTACTTGTCATACAGGCGCCGTCCGTAACAAATACATTTTTACAATGATGCAGCTGATTCCATTCATTCAGCAATGAATTGGCAGGGTCCTTTCCCATACGTACGCCGCCCATTTCATGTATATCCAATCCCGGCGGCTGGCGGTTTTCATTTACCACAATATTCTTAGCGCCTGCTGCCTCCAGCATAGCCCTGCCCTGTTCGATAAAATCTTTTACCATTTTATCATCATTATCATCATAGTCTACAGATGTTATCAACAAAGGAATTCCCCATTCATCCTTTTTATCTTTGCTTAATCTTACATGATTGCTTTCTTTGGGAATTGTTTCTCCCTGCATATACATATACGCCCCCCATTTACCCGGCTTACTAATGGCGTCTTTAAATGCAGCGCCCAGTGCCTTCGGGATATTTTTATCATTTAACTTCTCCCGGTAACCAGCGCTAAAGATGACATAACCGCCAACAAAATCTGTGTCCTTCTGATACACATTCCTGAAGTTGGGAATAATACATTCCGAAGGCTTCGATACTTTGTAATACTTATCTTCAAAACCATCAAACTCTCCGCTCATTCCTGCCCTGTAATTGTGAAAGCCAATGTATTTCCCAAGCAACCCGTTATCGTTCCCGAGTCCGTTTGGAAACCGCCTGGAGGTGGAATTTAACAACACCAGGTTCGTGTTTAATGCAGAGGCATTAAGGAAAATAATCTTTGCATGAAAGATGATTTCCTTCTTTGTGTTGGCATCAATCACTTTCACGCCCGTTGCTTTACCGGATTGTTCATCATAGATAATGGAATGCACAACAGAAAAAGGCCGGATCGTTAAATTACCTGTTTTTTCCGCTGCCGGCAGCGTAGAGGCATTTGAGCTAAAATATCCGCCCAGCGGACAACCGCGCATGCAAAGATTCCTGCTTAAACACTGGCGGTGTTGCTCTTTGTGGATAGCCTGCGGCTGTGTTACCTGCGCCCATCTGCCGGATACATAATGACGGTTGAACTTACTGGCCACCGCTTCTTTTAAATGCTGTTCTACACAGTTCAATTCAAAAGCAGGCAAAAACTCTCCATCCGGCATAGTATCAATACCTTCCTTATTGCCACAAACGCCAATAAACTTTTCCACGTGACTGTACCACGGAGCCACATCGTTATAACCAATGGGCCATTCAATTCCATATCCGTACCGGTGTGGCGCCGTAAAGTCCATCTCACTCCAACGTGCGCAGGCACGCCCCCAAATCAGGGATTTTCCGCCAACCTGGTAGCCCCGTATCCATTCAAAAGGTTTTTCCTGGATATAGGGATGGTCTGCATCTTTTATAAAAAAATGCGCGGTACTGGCATCATATCCTGCGGCTTTGCTGATATAGGGATTGGCGTCTAACACTTTCTCCGGAAGCGCTCCGCGATACTTAAAATCCCAGACAGGCGTATTAGCAGTTGGATAATCCTTTATATGCTCCACATTTCTTCCACGCTCCAATACCAGTGTTTTTAATCCTTTCTCGCACAATTCCTTTGCTGCCCAACCACCGCTGATACCACTGCCTACAACAATTGCATCAAAAGAAGTTATTTCCTCCTGCTTAACAGAAGTACCTGAACTACCGGCCATATGTGAATATTTATCTTGTTATTATTTAAGTTGTTCTACGTTGTATGCTATTAGTGCAAATGCAAAGCTGCCGCACCTAAAATATTACCATTCACCAGGGAAGACGCTTCAATTTTCAAAGTAGAAATTGCGCGTTTATATGCGAAAGTGTTCACTGTTCTCCACATACTTTCTGAATAAAAAGGGAAGGCTGCTTTTACTGCGCCACCAATAATAAAACACTCCGTGTCCAATGCATACAGGATCAATTTGATGGCTTCACCTAAATGCCTGCCAAAGTCGTTGTATATTTCAATAGCCGCTGCATCATTCGCCAGTGCGTTGTTATAGAGAATGTCTCCTTTTACATGATGCACCTGTTCAAAGAAACGGCCACTTACATAATACTCGATGTTTTTATCCAAGTATTTTATCATTCCAAATTCCCCGGCGCCGCCATATTTCCCGGTAACTAACTGGCTGTTCAGGATGATCCCTGTTCCCAGCCCCGTTCCTATTGTCAATCCTACCACGGATTCATGCGCACGCCCGCTTCCAAAATAAAATTCCCCCAATGCAAAACAGTTCGCATCATTCTCCATTTTCACCGGTAACTGATAACGCTGCGCTAAAACTTCCCGGAGATCTATTTCGTTCAATGAAGGAATATTAACAACATCATATAAAACTTTCGTGGATGGGTCTACCAAACCTGGAACGCCTATCCCGATTGCGGTTACATCGTCGTTGATTATTTTATCAATTACACTATAAATCTGTCCGGGTACATTTTCCTGTGCATAAAGGGGCTGGGAAATAACGGATGAAAGCACGCCGTCGCTCACTATACCTGCTCTCAGATTTGTTCCTCCCAGATCAATACCTATAACCATGTTAGTGTATATTTGATAAGAGAGCAGCAGCATCTGCATCTAAAAAGATAGTTACAGAAGAATGGTTGAGCAGCAAACTTCCCGGCAATTCATTGGTAGGCGGCTCTTCCAGCATCTTCTTCACAATTCCTGCCTTGTGTTTTCCGCTTACCATTAAAATAATATGCCTGCTTTCCAGTAACGTACCGAGTCCCAGCGTAATCCCTTCTTTCAATACCTGCGGCTGGTTAAAATATTTCTGACCTACCTGCATGGTTACCGGATGTAGTGTAACAATCTGCGCCCTGCCATCCGCGGCACAACCCGGCTCGTTCATGGCAATATGCCCGTTCATTCCCAAACCAAGTATGGCTACATCAATCCCGTTATACTGCGCAATAAACCGCTCGGCAGCTTCACACTCCTGCTGAAGAGCTGTAGCACGGCCATCAAAGAAGCAGATTTTATCTCCGGAAATATTCAGTGGCAGCAACAACTCTTTGTCGATGGAGTAACGGCAGCTTCCTTCATCGCTGCCGTTTAATCCTACCCACTCATCCAACCCTACAAAGCCCCACTGGGATACATCACTTTTTCTGTCTTTATATTTTTCCACCAGCACCTTATATAAACCAGCCGGCGTATCGCCGGAAGCAGGGCATAGTAAAGGCTTTTCACGCCCGGACATTAGTTCAGTTACCTGTTCTGCAACTGCTGCTGAAAGTTCCTGGTACGTGTTAAGTATGGTTAATTTCACAATTCCTGTATTAACGGTTAACTATGGCTTCAGCCAAAGGTCAATAGGTTTTTCTACTTGCTGATTAAACGGAAGATTGATTTTCTTTCCCTGCCCGGCAGATGCGTAAGCGGCATAAATGATTTCCAGAACAGCCCTTCCGTCCTTTCCGGTAACCAATGGTTCCCGGTTATGCTGTACGCAATCTACAAAGTGCTTTAACTCCTGGGGATATCCCTGGTTAAATGCTTCTTCAAACATGCAAAAACTCCAGCCTACAGTAGTATCCGTTTTTTCCATTGCATAGCCATATCCATTTTTGCTATAGGCCAGTACGGAATTGCCCGTAAACAGGTCGGCATACACTACTCCGTCCGTACCGTGAATTTCGCTCCGGTCATCCATGCCTCCCTGCTTTGCCCAGGAGTTTTCCACAACGCCTGTTACGCCATTTTCAAACTCTATAATTACGATGGAGTTGTCTTCTCCCTTAGTTCTTTCTTTATGTAAAACGGTTTTCATGGATGCCGTAACACTGAGTGCTTTGTTGTTTTTCAGCATCCACCTGAACCACGCAATGCCGTGGCACCCCATATCCATTAAAACGCCACCGCCGGATTGATCGATATTATAAAACCAATCGGAATGCGGACCAGAGTGCTTTTCCGATTGCTTTAACATATACACATCTCCAACAGCTCCCTCTTCCACCAGCTTCCGGGCACGCTCATATTTAGGCGCAAAGCAAAGTTCCTCCGCATACATTAATTTCACATTTGCTTTTTCACAGGCGGCAATCATTTCATCAGCTTCTTCCAGGGTAACAGCCAGCGGCTTTTCAATAATAATGTGCTTCCCGGCCGCTGCGGCTTTTAAGGTGGCTTCCTTGTGCAGAAAATTAGGCAGACAGATATCAACTACGTCGAAGTCAACATTACTGATCAAATCATCTATGGAAGAGAAGTGCTGCGCAATATGATGCTTAGCTGCAAAGGCTTTTGCCTTCTCTGCACTTCTTGTATAAACAGCTACCACCTCTGCTTCCGGCACAAACCGTTCATAACTTTCCAGGTGGATATCGGCAATAAATCCGGCTCCTAATATGGCTACTTTTACCCGTTTCATATTTTATATTCAAGAGGTTTACAAACTGTTACTCTACCCATTTATACATCCGCACATAGTCCACCTGCATGGCAGCAGGGAAAACGGTATCATCCACACCTTCCTTTCCTCCCCAGTTACCACCAACAGCAACATTTAACAACAAATAGAATCTTTTATCAAACGGCCATTCTGCGGCCGTTTTATGTTCATTGGCTACCTGGTAATATACTTTCCCGTCTAACAGGAAAGTGATATTTTCAGGAGTCCACTCTACTGCATAAACATGAAACTTGTCGTAGGGCCGCTTAATATAGATACCTTTTGTTTTTTGTGTTCCAATAACATGGTTATAGGATTTGCTATGCAAACTTCCGAAGATGCTGTCTTTCATGTAGCCAACATGTTCCATCACATCGATTTCCCCGCTTGCCGGCCAACCTCCGTATTCATCATCGGTCGACAGCATCCATATTGCAGGCCAGAGTCCCCTGCCTCCGGGAAGCTTTGCTTTAACTTCCAGCTTTCCATATTTCCAATCACCTTTTTCTTTGGTAATCATCCTTGCCGAAGTATATTTATTATCTCCGCTGCCGGTATTTCTTGCTGTGATGTACAAAGATCCGTTTTCCACTTTGGCATTGCTGGTGTCTGCAGCGGTGTATAGCTGCAGTTCATTATTTCCCCAGCCCGACCTGCCGGTTTGATATCCCCATTTTGTACTATCAGGCAACCCCTGGTAGTTAAATTCATCACTCCAGGCAAGCTGCCACTTTTTGTGGCGCTTTAAGGATTGAGATTGAGCTATACCCGAGCAACCAATTGTAATAAGCAACACTATTATATATTTCATCAGATTCAGATTCAATAGATATGTCGGTTAATAAAATTATTTAAGTCTTGGATTCACATCTTCCTGCGCCTGCGGAATGGGAATGTAGTCGCTTTGTCCCTTTACAAAGCCGGGGAGTACGGTTGCGGCCTGGTCTGTTCTTAACAGGTCATTGAATCTTTCTCCCCACCACTCACATATCAGTTCTGCATGGCGTTCATCCAGTAATTGCTGTAAGGTGACGTTGGAGATGGAAGCCAGTTTTACCCGGTTCCTGACCAGGTTTACCTGCGCATCGCCGCTTTGTCCCTTACGGATCTTCGCTTCCGCATTCATCAACAGTACCTCTGCATAACGCATGATCCGGACGTTGTTATTGGCTCCATAATAATCTACCCGGCTATCGGTCATTTGTGAACGGGGGTAATAAGCCTTTCCATTGAAGTATTTCTTCCGGGATGCGTTACCGGAGATCTTGTCGCCATCCGGTGTAAAGGAAAACGTATCAGGATTACCATCAATTCCGCAATACTGAATCGCTGTTTTTAAACGGATACTATCATTGCGTGATTTCAAAAAATCGACGGCTTTTTGTGTAGGCACCATCCAACCGGGACCTGTAATCACCGTGCTGAACGTATTTTCAGGACCCTGGAAGAAAAAGAAATTACCCCATTCTTCGCCGGGGCCGCCGGATATAACGATATCGCCGGTCGATTTTCCGAAATCGGAATACTGCAATTCTAAGATAGCTTCATCGCATAGTTTACCTGGCTTCTTAAACAACTGGTAATAATCGCTGAATAAAGAGAACTGGCCGCTGTTGATAATCTGGTTGGTACAATCCAATACAACATCCCAATAAGTACTACCACTGTTGTTACCAGCCAGGTCCATTGCTGCTTTGGCTTTTAACATCAACGCGGTGTATTTGGTAACGGCTCCTATATGTGTGGCAGCATTGGGCCTGGCATCTTCCAGGTTTGCAATGCAGAAATCCATTTCGGAAATAACATGCTTTTTCACATCTTCAACACTGCTTTTTGAAGCGGCGCCAAGATTGGTAGGATCATTACTTTCTATGCCTAGAATGGGTACTGCTCCAAAGGTCCTGGAAATCCAGAAATGCGCAAGCGCCCTGTAGAAACGAACTTCCGCCTGGTATTGTGCCAACTGCTTTGTTTTTGCCGCATCATTGGCGGGAATATTTTTTCCAAACTTTTCCAATTCGGCCAATGCGCTGTTCGCCCCAAGTACCACTGCATACATGCTGATCCACATGTCGTTAATGCCCCAGTAACTTTTAACCGTTACATCACTCTGGAAATTATGAATGGCTACCTGCCCTGCATCATCATTTCCCGGCGCTATATCATCACTGCGCTCAGAGCGGATCGCCACGCTTATCCATTTTGCAAAAGTGCCGCTGGCAGCAGTTCTGTAAACACCCGACACCGGCTGGTACATTAAAGACAAATCTGTATAATTGATGGTGGTTGCCTGCGCCTGATTTTCTAATGGCCGGTCTAAAAACTTAGAGCAACCAGAAGATAACAAAAATATTACGAGCAGAATTGATATATAGTTTTTCATGATTCTTTTTTTTGTTTTCCTATAACTGTTATTATAGCCTGAAGAGTTTGTTCATCCTAGAAAGTAGCCCTTACACCTAAGCTGTAAGTGGAGGAAACCGGGTAAACATTTGCATCATAACCAGAAACCGAATAACCAAAGGAAGTATTGGTGCCTACTTCAGGAGTAAAACCATTGTACTTGGTAAAAATAAACGGCCTGTCGGCAGTACCAAATACCCTCAGGGCAATGGGCGACTGCTTGCCTACATTAAAGTTATACCCAAGTTGAATATTCTGTACACGTAAATAAGCGCCGCTTTCTACAAAAAAGGAATTGCTCACTTTAAACCATCCCTGACCTAAAGCATACGCGGAAGGATATGCATTCGTTGAACCAGGACCGGTCCAGAGATTGCTGGCAAATTTTTCATCCAGGTTCAGCGACGTGGAAGCTTTGTAAAGCCGTCCCCGGTTGAGGTTCATAATTTTATTTCCTGATACACCCTGGAATGCCACGCTAAAATCAAAGCCCTTATAAGTAAGTCCAAAATTGAAACCATAAGTAACTTTTGGCAAATAGCTTCCCATATTGATGCGATCTTTATCGTCCAGGATGCCATCTCCATTCTGGTCCTTATACTTAGGGAAACCGGGAACAATCTGAGAGGTAGCCGATTGGTTATAATGGGCAGCAACCGGATCACCATCAACCTCCGCCTTCGTTTGGTAAACACCGATAAATTCGTAACCATAAAAATAATTGATGGGTTGCCCAACAACTATGCGGTTAGGAAACTCAGCTGTCCACTCCGGAAATCCACTTGTGGAGCTTGGAAGCGTTCCTAAGTTTGTAACTTTATTTTTTAAAGTCGACATATTGGCGCCTATCTGGTATCCTACGTTACCAATTTTATCATGCCAGTTTAACGCAATATCCCAACCACTGTTCACCATATCAGCCCAGTTGCCATAAATAGTAGTATAAGTAAAAGGGAATGGGCGATAGAGCGCTGCTTTAGTTGTTTTTCTGTTGTAATAATCAACAGATCCGTTTAATTTTCCTTTCAGCATTTCAAAATCAACACCTCCATCCCATTCTGTTACAACTTCCCAGGTGATATCTGTATAAAATCTGTTTACTGTATAGCCGGGCAGATATTGGCCATTGGCTGCTGCGGTACTACCAAAAACAGCGGAAGTGCTGTTGCCGGTTTTCACGATGGCATATCCCGCATTGGCATTTACACCGTCGTTACCAAGTTGTCCCCAGCTACCCCTGAGTTTCAAAAAGTCAAACACTTTCTGATTCCGCATAAATGCTTCTTTGCTGATTACCCATCCAAGACCTACGGAAGGGAAATAGCCCCATTTTGTCTGGTATTTTGAACTTCCGTCGGCCCGAAAAGTTGCTGTCAGTAAGTATTTATTATCAAAATCATAGGTGCCGCGTGTAAAGAATGAGATACCGGCGTTACGGGTACCATCTTCTTTATAATAAGCCGCATTCGGCGTTCCCTGGCTGGTATACCATGATTCCTCTACATCGGGTACATTATCTGCTTCTGTCCGGGTTTGACGCCATCTCTCTTCCCTGGTAGACTGCCCCAGCAACAGGCTCCAATGATGGCGGCCTTTACCATCCTTATAGGTAAGCAGGTTGTCCAGGATATAATTGGTAGTGCGTTCCTGGATAGAAGTCAGGTGAGATACGGTGGCATCGGCGCCAGGGCCCAGATTCCTTAAAGGGCTGTACTGGGTGCCAAGTAACGATCCATATATCTGGCTCAACTGGGACCGGAAAGTGAGTTTATTATCCCAAAAGCCTGCTTCTGCATACAGGGTTGGTAATATCTGAAATGCTTTTGACCGGTTATAATTATAATAGGCAGATGCCATTGGATTTTTATCATCCGATCTTCCAATAACGGAAGCCGCTGTGAACTTTACCGGGAAAGCATTCACATTGGTGCTGTCGTATACCGGGAATAAAGGGGAAGCTGTATAGGCATCCAGGAAAGCACCGCTGTTGGGCGTAAAAGTGATAGAATTATTAAAAATGGCCGAAAATCCTACTTTAAGCCAGGGAAAGGCTCTGGCTTCCAATTGAAGCCGACCGTTATATCTCTTAAAGTTATTCAGCGCATTCAAAATACCGTTTTGATAAGTATAGTTTAAACCTACTGAATAAGTTATTTTGTCACTGCCTCCCTGGATATCAATGCCATGATTTGTTATCAGGGCGCTTTTTCTTAAAATAACATCGTACCAATCCGTGCTGGTGGTTGGATTAAGCCCGCTGCCTCCAAATTTTTGAGAAGATAATAACACCGTACCACTGTCGGCGGTGGAACCTCTTTTCAGGGAGAAGTCGGTATATTGTTGTCCATTGGCCATTTTGAGAACGTTTGTTGGCTTCTGAACCCCTACATATGCATTATAAGTTACGCGGGTCTTCATGTTTAATTTCCCTTTCTTAGTGGTTATTAACACTACTCCGTTGGCCGCACGCACCCCATAAATCGCTGCAGCAGACGCGTCCTTAAGAACAGACATGTCAGCAATGTCATTGGGATTAAGGAAACTGATATCACTTACAAACATCCCGTCTACTACATAAAGTGGATTTTCATTATTAAACGATCCAACTCCTCTTATCCGGACATTGGGAGAACTACCCGGAACCCCGCTGGTTACTACCTGTACACCGGGAACGCTTCCCTGTAAGGCCTCCATTGGCGTAGCCGTAGTCCGCTTAAGCATATCGTCTGTATTTACAATCGATATCGGCGCCGTAAGGTCGCCTTTCTTCTGCGTGCCGTAACCTACCACTACTACCTCATCCAACCCGGTCAGGGACTCCCGCAGTTGAATATTTAAGACATTACCGGTAATAGCCACTACCTTACTGGCGTACCCTATTGCCGACACCATAATAGAATCCGAGCCGGGAGGTACCGAGAGCGTAAAAGCGCCGGTTTCGTTTGTTGTAGTACCTGTAGCGGTGCCTTTCACTCCTACCGAAGCCATGATGACAGGCGCATTTTTGTCATCAGTGACGGTACCCTTTATGATTTTGTTCTGGGCTTTGGTGGTTAAGTGGAAAATAGTGGAAAGCACAAGGAGGATAAAAATTCCTAAGAACCTTTTTTTCATACGTAAAATTTAATTTTTAACTCGTTCTCGAATGTGAATCGTGGAAAATCAAATGTAGGTTAGCCCGGCAGAAAATGTTAAGAAAACCCTACTACACTACTACATCTTATCGCGTAATTCCCTATTTTTAGGGCAAAACCAACTACTACAATACTACTACATCTGTTATGCGGGGGCTTGAAACATGAATAAGATGCTGCTTAATATCCTGTTTTTCTTTGGGCTGTTTTTGGTGAGCGGCACCACTGCATATGCCCAAAATGGCATCGGCATTCCTGCTGTTATCAACTATACCAAGTTTAATTACAACGGCGGTAGCCAGAACTGGGGCATAGGACAAGATAAACAGGGAGTAATGTATTTTGCCAATAATGAAGGCTTACTGAGGTTTGATGGCAGCCATTGGAAACTTTATCCGCTGCCTAATAATACAGTGATGTGGTCACTTGCGGTTAGTGATAACGGGAAAATATACGTTGGCGGCCAGGATGAAATAGGGTATTTTTCTCCCGGGCCCAATGGTATGCTCACATATACCTCCTTAAATAATAAGATCCCGGAACAATATAAAAAATTTGCAGATATATGGCATATTGCCATCCTGGGCAACCGGGTTTTCTTCCAGGCCGACGATCGCATCTTCGAGTATGACGAAAAGAACGTTCATACTTATATGGCCAATTCACAATGGCTTTTCATAGAACGTGCCGGTGAAAGCATCTATGCTTCAGATCGTGTTACAGGGTTACTACAACTAAACGACAATCAATGGACCCCGGTAGCGGATGGTAAAAAACTGGCCGGAGTGCTTATTGCCGGTATGTTCCAGATGGGCAAAGACAGTATCTTCATTGTTACCCGGACAAATGGCATCTTCCTGTTACATAACAACCTGATAACTTTACAAAACAACAACAGGCAAAATAATCTCTACATCAATTCTGCCGCTAAAATAAGTGAGGATGAATTTATTATAGCTACCTCCTCTGCCGGCTGCCTGGTGGTGAATATAAAAAAGGATACGTGGGAAAGCTTCTCCGACGAACAAGGACTCCAGAATAACAATGCGTTGAGCGTTTTTATGGACGCCGGTAAAAACTTATGGACCGGGTTGAACAGCGGGATTAGTTATATTAATTACAATTCCGCCATCAGGTACCTCCAGATCGGTAAAACAAACAACCTGCCCGGCTATTCAACCCGGATACTAAATGACAAGCTGTTTGTTGCTACCTCCAACGGACTGTATAGCGCCCCTTTGGCAAATAATGGGAACCATGTTACAAAAAATGATTTCTCCCTGGTAAAAAATACAGAAAACCGGGAGGCATGGAACCTCAACGAAGTGAATGGACATTTGTTGCTTGGCAACGACAATGGAAGCTATGAAATACAGGGAAACGAAGCCCGGCTGCTTTCGGGAGGCGCAGGTAGCTGGTATTTCCTCCCCCTGTCTTCGGTTTATCCGGCACAGGATATCATAGTAGGTACCTATTATGGCCTGAAACGGCTCCTGTACGAAGGCAATGATTTCAGGGACGAAGGAAAGATGGACGGCATGAATGATTCCTATCGTTTTATGGCATTGGATCATAACGGGGATGTGTGGGCCTCCCATCCCTATCGCGGTATCTATCGCTTTAGTCTTTCTCAGGACAAGAAAAAATACACCGCCCGTTTATACACCCTCAATGATGGCTTACCTTCTACCTTAAATAATTTTGTTTTCAAGATAAAAAATCAAATCATCTTTGCTACGGCCCGCGGACTCTACGAGTTTAATCCCCAAACAAATAAATTTTCTCCTTCCCCGTTTCTTTCAGATGTTTTCGGGAGAATGAAAGTACGTTATCTGACGGAAGACAAAGAAGGCAACATCTGGTTCTGCAACGAAAAAGGCACAGGGGTTGCGCATTTTTCTACAGCTGATGCTGTCAGCGCCCCTAAGGTCACTTATTTTCCGGAGCTAACCGGGCAGCTCCTGCCAAAATTTGAAAACATCTATCCTTATAATAAGGAAAACGTTTTTATTGGCTCAGAAAGAGGATTAATTCATCTTGATTATCAAAAATATTCTTCCGTAAAGCCCGGGCTGACCGTTTTCTTAGGACTGGTAAAAGCTATTGGTAAAACTGACAGCACCATCTTTGGCGGCTATGGCGGCACAGACAAACAGGTATTGCAATTGCCATCAGCTTACAATGCGTTTCATTTTGAATACAGCTCGCCATCATATGAATTCCAGAAGAATATTGAATATAGCTATCAACTGGAAGGCTACGACAATGACTGGTCGCCCTGGGATCCTAAAACGGAAAAAGACTATACCAACCTGTCAAACGGGGAATACACTTTTAAAATAAAAGCCCGGGACAACCAGAATAACGAATCCCCGGTTGTTTCTTACAGTTTTGTCATCAATGCCCCGTGGTATAAAACTATCTGGGCAATACTCTGCTATATCTCCATTTTCGCTGGTCTGTTATTTATGATGAACAAACATCAAAAGAATAAATTCCTCTCACAACAGAAAAAATTTGAAGAAGAACAAAAAAGACTGAAATACATCCACCACCTGGAATTGGAGAAAAATGAAAAGGAAATAATCAAGCTTCAAAATGAAAAATTAGAACAGGAAGTTTTTATCCAGAAAAAAGAATTGGCGAATGCAAGTATGCACCTGATGGAAAAAGACGATACCTTAACAAAAATAAAAGAAAAAGTTTCGCGTCTTAACAATGATACCACTAATAACAACGATATTAAAAGTATCACGGACCTGATCAAGGACACTGAAAAAAACAACGCCAACTGGGAAGTATTTGCTGCTCACTTTGATGAGTTAAATGATGGCTTTCTGAATAAACTGAAAAAGCAATATCCGCAGCTTACCAATTCCGATTTAAAAGTATGCACTTATATCAAGCTTAACCTCACAACAAAAGAAATGGCGCAATTGCTGAACATCACGGTTCGCGGCGTGGAAGTAAGCCGGTATAGGATAAGAAAAAAGATAGGCCTGCAAACAGAGCAATCGTTAAGTAACTTTTTAAACCAGATTTAAAGGCTAACCATCCTTCCATACGCCCGCCCCCTCACTTCTGTTTATTGCCGTAACCGTCAATAATAAAAATTAAAAAAATCTGATTTAATTGCCTATTTTATGTAAGTACTGCACAGGCATTTTGTTTTATGAGAACCCGTGAGAACCCGTAAGCGCTTTAAACCCTTAATAGGCACATTCTTATTCTATGACCCAAATTCTATCCACGATGACCCACAAAATCAAGTCCTCTTTAACCCGGGCTGCAATGCTCATTCCTCTATTACTATTGTTGATCATGCCTTCCACGGCCCAGATAGCATGGCCTGCTGGTCAGTTGCTGCCAACGTTTCCGGCAACAGCCAGCAACCTGGATCTGTTTTACAATAACGGAACGTCTCAACGGTCCTGGCGCTGGGAAGGGGAAGGCCCCGCCCTTAGCCATCATACCGGGCGCCTGGAAACCGATGGCTGGCTTTGCCAGGTTGGAATCGATGCGGCGAATGAACATATGATTTACGGGCCTTATGATAACAGCGTTACAGCGGGAGCCAATATTGCGGAGTTTAGAATGAAAACAGATAATAATACCGCCAACAATGATTCTATAGTGGATATCGATGTAAGGGATGCCACCACCGGTGCAATCCTTGCGTTTAAGGCAATTACCCGTCAGCAATTCCCCATAGCGTCCGATTACACAAGTTTCAAATTGCCTTTCACGATGCCGGCCGACAGTCACGCCATTGAACTGCGTGTATTCTGGAGAGGAGGGGCGTATATAAAAGTGGACTGGGTAGGTGTGCAGCAGGATAATGCCACCGCCGAAACCTATTTATTTGCCTCCCTGAAAGGCATCGTTAACAGCACACAGCCACGTCTCTTTTCCTATGAAGGCGATGCCTTTGCAGAAGGACCGTATACCTGGATGCAGTCTTTAGGTTTAACCTGGACCGAACATACCGACAGGTGGGAGCTTATCACCAAATACCGCAGCGAGGTATCCGGCCTGATCGTTTACGATCCGGCGCAGTCAGCCACGGTAAACCTGGCAACCATGCTTGCAAAAAATAAAAAGGCGCTCATTGC
Source organism: Chitinophaga ginsengisegetis (assembly GCF_900168065.1). Lineage (GTDB taxonomy): Bacteria > Bacteroidota > Bacteroidia > Chitinophagales > Chitinophagaceae > Chitinophaga > Chitinophaga ginsengisegetis. The sequence goes on from NZ_FUZZ01000001.1 coordinate 2,581,591, forward strand.
CTCGCCATCGTTATTATCACGCTTAACAGGCGCCCCTTATAACCTTCCGGTATTGCTCGATTTGCGTGGCCAGTTCACCAGTAACCTGCAGGTGTACCAAACCTTATATAACACCTATTGGCCAACGCTGGATCACCGGGTGTTAATAGGATTAAGTCCGGAAGTGCATCAGGGCTCCCTGCGGGAATACGCCACTGCCCTGGGCGCCGCAGTAATTTGGTTAGATCCGCGGGTAACGGGTGAAAGTGAACTGCTAAACAGCTTTTTATCCTCCATGCCGGCAGGAGCCTCCTTCATGGGTTGGTGGCCGGAAGAAGGTTCAGGTATAACCAGGGCATCCAGCTATGGTATAGCCACTGTTGCCAGTGATTATGCCACCAATTTAACGGTTCATAGCGGTATGCCCAGAACCGTCAACGTTAAACCGATACCTCCAAAACCAGCACTAAAGAACAAAATTTACGTGGCGTTTATATTAAGCGACGGGGATAACTTACAATATGTGGAGCACCTGATGCGCAAGCTCTGGAACAATCCTGACCGGGGCTCGGTTCCTATTGGATGGACTTTGTCCCCTGCAATGGTGGACGCCATGCCGGGAGCGTTAAACTTCTATCATCAAACTTCCACTAACAACGACAACCTGATTTCAGGCCCCTCGGGATACGGTTACGCCTACCCTAATAATTTCCCCAATCAAAATACACTCAACCAATTTGTTGCTAAAACCGAGGATTACAACAAACGGGCAGGGTTCCGGGTGGTTACCATCTGGAACACAATTACAGGTGGCATCAACCAAAATGTGGGTGAGAGCTTTGCCACCTATGCCCCATCATTACTTGGGTTAACCGCACAGAATACGGGCGGCCCTCTTAGCATCTATAACCAAACTTTGCCGGGAATGCCGCTTTCCTGTAACTATTGCACCGGGGAACAAGCCATGAAGGATGCCATTGCCGCTGCTTCCGCAGGATGGGATGGAGCATCGCCGAGGTTCATGATTATACAGGCGCAACCCTGGCAGGATGTGAAGCCTACAAATTTTAAGAACGTCATGAACTCGCTCGATTCAAATCATATCGTGGTGCGACCAGATCATCTTTTTCAATTGCTGCGTGAAAAAAACGGGCTTCCACCCGTTGATGCCGGTGATAGCCTGGGAACAGATATTACAGATCTGGGCGGGATATTAACCGCTCAATATCAAACGGGTTCTCCGGCAGGTGAAGAATATACAAACCTGACCGATAACAATCGTAACACCAAATACCTGACATTTAACCCTTCCGCATGGATCCAGTATCAGGCGCCATCCGGCTATGTAGTGAAAAGCTATAGGATCACTTCAGCAAATGACGCCCCGGAGCGGGATCCTATGAACTGGACGTTACAGGGGTCGGCAGATGGAAGCAGTTGGACCACTATTGATAGCCGTTCCAATGAAGATTTCCCCTATCGTAACCAAACAAGAATTTTCAACATTAACAATAATACGGGGTATACATTTTATAGATTAAATCTGTCAAATAACACCGGAACAATGCTCCAGTTGTCGGAGATCGAATTGTTTGGCGAACCATCACCGGGTCTGAACAATATGCGTATCAATGTCCTGGCAGGGCCGGAAAACCCCAACCAGCTGAAGGGCACAAAACAGGGTATTTCGCTGTATCCCAACCCGGTTGGCGCCAGGCTCTATATCAGCGGGCTAAATAACAACGCCCATCTTGAGGTGTATGATAATGATGGTCAGCGTATGAAAACGGCATTGGGTATGTCTATTAACATTGCTGAACTGATACCGGGCACCTATTACTTAAAAGTCAGATCAGCACAGATAAATCATACTTATAAGTTTGTTAAGCAATAGTTGCAGGCCCCTGGTCCGAAAGAAAACCCGCTCCGTGAGTGGGTTTTCTTTTTTTGCCAATGCCTGATATCCATTTCCCATCAGAAGGCTTAAATAAAAGGCCATCATGCTAATTCTGTATCATTACCAGGTACCTGTAATGCTGCGCCGTGAGTAGGCCCATTATAGGATAAGCCGTAGATAAGCCGTATATAACCCGTATATAAGCCATAGATAACCCGTACCTATAGAGATACGGCTTATCTCCGGCTTATCCCTATCTTTTCTATAAATATAGTCCGGGTTATCCTGTAATAGGCCCTAACGCAAATACGCCTGGCGCCACAATTGGGAATACCAAAATGGTTAATTTAGATCCTACTATTGTTGGGAAATATAAAGTCGACGAAAGCAATTTATTATGACAGATGAAAGGCAAACCATATACGACGTAATCATCATTGGCGGCGGACAAAGCGCTTTATCCGTGGCATATTATCTCCGCCGGACCACGCTGAAATATATCATGCTGGATGCGGCGCCCCTTCCGGGCGGCAGCTGGCAGTACACCTGGAAATCTCTTTCCCTGTTCTCCCCGGCGCAATGGAGCTCCCTTCCGGGTGTTTTTATGCCGGGTGGTCAGCACCACTATCCCAGCCGCGCGGAAACCATCACCTATTTACAGGAGTATGAATTACGGTATAAATTCCCGGTAGCAAGACCCGTAAAGGTTACATCAGTAGTTAAAAAGGAAGATACTTTTGTTTTAACCACCACCGCCGGTTATTATTACGCAAAAGCTATTGTAAGCGCTACCGGCAGCTATGCCAATCCCTTCATTCCGGATATTCCCGGAAGCGCCTCTTTTAAGGGTACTGTACTTCACTCTTCACAGTACCGGGAGCCGGAAGATTTTTCAGGGAAACGCGTGGCCATTGTGGGAGAAGGCAACTCCGGCGCGCAAATCCTGGCGGAGGTTTCCAAAGTAGCATCTGCCCTGTGGATCACGCGGCAACCACCCGAATTTTTACCGGATGATATTGACGGCAAATATCTCTTTGATGCGGCTACCCAGCTATACCAGGCCAAACAACAAGGCAGGGATTACCAGCCTCCTTCGCTGGGGCACATTGTAATGGTGCCTCCTGTAAAAGAAGCCAGGGAAAGAGGCGTATATCAACATTTCCTTCCCGCATTCGATCATTTCTACCCCGATGGAATTGCATGGAATACAGGCCAACAGGAAGCCGTGGATGCCGTTATTTTTTGTACAGGATTCCGGCCCGCATTGGCGCATCTGGCTCCATTGGGAATAATACAACCGGATGGCAGGATTAAAACAAACGGAACAAAAGCAACAGGTATTACCGGCCTCTGGTTAACCGGCTATGGATCATGGACAGGCTTTGCTTCTGCCACACTTATCGGTGTAGGCAGAACGGCTAAGCAAACCGTGGAAGAACTGAGTAGCTTCCTGCAGCCTGCATAAAAAGCGCCTCCTTACTCCGCCTTAAACGACAGCCCCTTTTCTTTCAGCGCATTGCGCAACTTTGGCAATGAGCTTTTTCCCATTCCATGAAGCGCCAGTATAGCTGCTTCGCTGAATTTGGAAAGCTGCTGTATGGTTGTGATGCCTTTACTCTCCAATGCGCGGCGCGCGGGTGCGGAAAGGGAAGCAAAAAGATCTCCCGGAGCAGCAGTATGCCTGGCGGCATTTTTTGCCAGGCTTTCTTTCACCCTGAACTTTACTATTTTATTGATTAAAGAAATAGGGAGAGGGCGGTCCAATGGAAACTGAACGGCGCCTTTGGAATTCTTATAAACGGAAAGCTCTTTTTCAAATGCTTTAATGCCGGAGGCGCCGGGGTAAAAGCCAATGTGATGTTTATATCCTGCAAAATGAACGAGGTTGCCGTTTAAAGTAAAAGTTGGAATACCATAACCGATTTTCTCTCCTGCTTCAGGTACAATTTTCCTGATAGCCGCCCTCATTTGCTGCAGCAGCGCCTGGGTTTCCTCCGGAAAACCGGCGATATACTGATCAATGTCGCTTACTGTTTTCATATCGCTGAATTCTTTCTGAAAATTAGTATAATCCTGCTGTTCTCACGGGGTACTAACACGACATTATACGGGTCATTTGCGACTTAGGTATCGTTTCTTCATTCTGCATTCCAACTCCGGATAAAATAAACATATTCCGGAAGAAACACCGATTTTTGATAAAATCATTCATCATGAAAGCCGTCGTTATTACCAAACCGGGTGGTCCGGAAGTATTGCAGCTACAGGAATATCCGGCGCCGGTGCCCGGGCAGGAAGAAGTGCTGATTAAAGTACATGCAGCCGGTCTTAACCGGGCGGATTTGTCGCAACGCGAAGGCAGGTACCCGGCGCCTCCGGGCGTGCCGGCAGATATTCCCGGGTTGGAGGTGGCCGGCACCGTGGTTAGTAGTGGCGAAAGCGTTACCATGTGGTCGCCCGGCGATAAAATATGCGCGTTACTGGCGGGAGGTGGCTATGCGGAATATGTGACCGTAAAAGAAGGGCAATGCCTCCCTGTTCCCGAAGGGCTCAGCTTTGCCGAAGCGGCCAGTTTGCCCGAAACCGTTTTCACCGTATGGAGCAATGTTTTTCAACGCGGAAAACTAACGCCGGGCGAAACCCTGCTGATTCACGGAGGTTCCAGCGGCATTGGCATTACTGCCATACAACTGGCACACGCATTAAACAATAAAATATGGGTAACAGTGGGTACGGAAGAAAAAGGGGAAGCCTGTATCAGGCTGGGCGCCACACAATATATCAATTACAAAAAACAGGATTTTGAGAAAGCACTCGCCACAACAGGAATAGATGTGATACTGGACATGGTGGGTGGAAAATATCTAGGTAAAAATCTTACTATCCTTAACCCCGAAGGGCGGCTGGTATATATCAACTCAATGGAAGGCAACCTGGCGGAAGTAAATATTTCCACGGTGATGCAAAAACGTATAACCATTACCGGTAGTACGCTCCGGAGCAGGGAATACAGTTATAAAAAAGCATTGGCGGCCGATATCCACCAACACGTATGGCCGCTGATAGCAGCGAAAAAATTCCTGCCGGTGGTATACGCCACCTTTCCGTTTAAAGAAGCCGCAGAAGCGCACCGGCTGATGGGCAGCAGTGAACACATAGGTAAAATTGTATTGGTAAATGAATAAAAACAAAAGGTGTACTGTTGATAGTACACCTTTTGTTTTATTATTTTAGTAAGATATTAAAAGCGGTAACCGATCGTCATCCTGAAATTGCGGCGCGCCTCTACTATATAATTGTAAAACCCGGTGGAAGTAGTAGGAATAGAAGCAGCAGTAAGCAGCCGCTGATTATCCAGCAGGTTATTCACCAGTACTGCAATACTATACTTTCCTTTAACGTAATTTAAACCGGCATCCGTACGGAAGTAATTGGGAATGCTGAACACCTTTGTGGCGCTTCCTACGTAGCGGTCGGCCATCCACTGGATACCGCCTGTTACGCCAAATCCGTTCAACACACCTTTACCGATGCGGTAGTTCAGCCAGGCGTTGGTAATATGCGTAGCTGTATTAGGCGTTATATTACCTACTGTTTTCGTTGTGGCTGTTGGCGATTCTTTGGAGATCTTTGAATCGGTATAAGCATAGTTCAACGTGGCATTCAAACCCGGTAGTATTTCCCCGGCGATGTCAATTTCCACGCCTTTGGTAAGCGTTTCGCCGAGTTGCTCCTGTACATCAGCACCACGACTGTCTTTCATATTCAGGCTTACAAGCGAGTTTTGCCTGGCGATGCGATACACAGTGGCAGATGTCACCCATCTTCCTTCAAACCATTCTTTCTTCACACCAGCTTCTACATCTACCCCTTTAATAGGTTTAAATGCGTTCTGGTTGGAGTCAGCACCCGGCACAGGTACAAACGACTGATCAAACAAACCATAGATCGTAGTAGATTTATCTATAGAGTAACTCAAACCAACACGGGGCGTAAATACATTATCCTTTATGGCCAGTGCTTTGGTTTTGCCAACAGTTTCTGCATAAGTAAAACGACCTGCGAGCGACAAACGCAGCTTGTTGTTAAAAAATCCCAGTTCATCCTGTATATAGGCAGAGGTGTAGTTTACGGAGCTTACATAGTTACTGCCGCCCGCTCTTGTTTTTACACTCTGGCTGCGGTCTATCGTGGGCAGGGTACCAATAGGAATACTGTATACAGGGTTATATACATTGAATTTCTTATCGCCTACCATATCGATATTGGCCAATGATCTGAAATCTCCCCAAAACTTTTTATTCCCCATATCCACACCCGCCAGAATCCTGTGACGTACCGTACCGGTATACTCTTCGCCGGAAATGGAAGCCTGCGCAAAACGGTTTTCCCCCGCTTCATCCGCCACACTGAAAGTTCTGCCCATATTTCCCGCGCTGTCTATATTGGAAGCCCAGATACTGTTTGCCTCCATACCGAAGTTGAAATAAGCTACCTGCGCATGTGCTTCCCATTTATCATTCATCTTATGATCGAAATACAGGTATACACTATGATCCTTCAATTTGCCCGGTGTGAGGGAGGGATCACCATAAAAGAAATCATTGGAGATATCTTCATCCAGCAATTTAATTTTGGAGAAAACATAGTTCCCATTCGCCAGGTAAGTTGATCCCTGGTAGGTATATTCCAGCGTAACAGAAGTGCGGTCATCTACCAAATATTTTAATACCGGCGCAAACAGGTAACGGTTGTTGAAGTTGTATTTGGTATAGTAATCCTTCTGCTGACCGGCCACATTCAAACGGTACAGCAGTTTACCATCTTTGCTTAGTTTACCATCAAAGTCGAGGGCCGCGCGGTAAGTGCTGAAACTACCCATGCTGATGCTGGCAGCTCCTTTGGTAACACCCGTAGGCTTTTTGGTAACCACGTTGTAAAAGCCACCGGGTTCGCCACCTGCCAGCATAAAGCCTGCCGGTCCTTTCACAAATTCAACCCGGTCAATCATAGCGGCATCTTCTGCGGTAGGTCCCCAGCTGGCTTCTATGTTCATGCCATTTCGGAAAGCAGGGATCTTGGAACCACGCATCCTGATATTCGCATACTGATTATCCCAATGCCCCACACGTGTGGCCCCGCTTACATTACGGGTGATGCCATCTACGAGGTCAAATGCCTGCTGGTCGGCAATTACATTGGCAGATATTACCTGGATATTCTGCGGCACCTCGAGGATGGGCGTTCTCAATCGCAGTGATCCGGAAAGACTGTCGTTCTTATACCGGTTTCTTGCACCACTCACAATTACTTCTTTCAATTGTTTATCGGAAGCTTCCAGTTGCAGTTTTACCTGCACAATCTGATCCTGTTCTACAGTTATTTCCTGCGACATTGTTTTATACCCGATCAGCATTACCTGCAAAGTATATTTTCCAGGCATCAGCTTTTTGAATACAAACTCTCCTTTTTCATTGGTAAGTGTGCCACGGTTTTTTTCTTTGATCTGCACCGCTACATAAGCCGCCGGCGTGCCGTCTGACGTAACTACCAAACCCTTAATAGCAGATAAAGGCTCAGTAACAGCCGATACATTTATGGAAAAGCAAACAGCACATAGAAAGCATAAGTACACCGTTATCCGGTTGATAAATGAAAACATATAGGTCGGTTAATTCTGTTTAGAAATTCAGGCGCAAAATTAATTACGATACACCGGGCAAGGTTACGGATTCGGGAAAAAGGTTTACGCGATACGGAAAAAACGTTTTAGCACATGGCGCACCAGGCAGATATAAATACCCGCTATATATCCCTAAACAGGTATTTATACCCGTTTTCAGAAACACTCATTTACACTCTTATCCAGGCCGGCAGATCAATAGACTTTTGTGAAGAAGAATGTGCAGCTGCCAGCACAGAAAAAAACAGGTCGGCCAGGCTTGACAATAAGCAGGGGGTGGAACCGAAAAACCATAACAGAGTAGGACCAAAAAATACACTTATGAATCTCGGATTAACAATGCGCTGGGGATATAGCGCGCTTCAATTCAATGGAACTTCGTATGCTCATTTCCCATCCGGCCTCCTTAACAACATGAAGTCGTTTACTTTCGAAGCAACGATCCTTTCAACAACACCAACAGGGACCATTCTTTGCAATGCATCAATGGGTACCGGCGTTTACTTCAACTTCTCCATTTCCGACGGGTACCTTTATTTCGAGGCACTGAATAATAACCAAAAGTGGTTCCATGTAACATCTACAACGCTGCTATCACTACAGGAATGGCACCAGGTGGCAGTTACTTTTGATAGTGACAGGCAATTGATCACGCTATACCAGGATGGAGTGGAAGCAGGTAGTACCGCCGTACAGGGAGTTCCTTACCAGGCCATACCGCTTCATACCTATATCGGCGTTGGAAAAACCCAGACCTCAACCGGGTACCAGAAATTCTTCAATGGACAAATGGCACGTGTAGCCATTTGGAAATCGGCCCGCAGCGTTTTTGAAATCGTGGAAGATGCACTGGCTATTATTCCACCCCCGGCAAGAACAACTGATCTCGTTTTATGGACAGACTTCACGGAAATGCCAACTGAAGACCGTTCCGGTAATGCTATTGAGATCTCCTACAGTACGCCTCCACCCAGTTATGTTTACAGTATCCCTTCGGTAGGGGTAACAGAAAATGGCGCTATTGATTGCGGTGTCTATCCGGATTATAATTTCGGTGGCTATCACCCATATACCATTGAGGGCTGGTTCAACCCCTCCTCCACAGCGGATTTGGCGGTACTCGTAGCCTTTGAAAAAGATTTGCATTGGCAATACTATATCCAGTACGATAAACTCAACCAGCGCATCATTGCAAAACGGAATTCAGATGGACAAGCCATCTATTCCAAGGAACAAATCACGGAAGGACGTTTCTATCATTTTGCCGTTTCCTATAACGGCGATACAAAAATGATGAGCCTCTACGTAAACGGGAACCTGCAAACAGCTGAATATTTTCCCGGCGGTGTAGCGAATGTTGCCCAGGGAAGATTGATATTAGGCGGAATTGGCTTCACCGGTTACTTTCAAAACGTTCGTTTATGGAAAGATTGCCTGGATCAGGCAGAACTACGCCAATGGATACTGAATGATGTGATTACCGATCCAAGACTGGTAGCCAACTTCGATTTCACCACTACTCCACCGATGGATTCAATGGGCCATACTGTTCAACTATTGGGCGATGCCGCCAACATGATGGCAACAACTACCCTTGAGCTGGCAGACAGAAAAGCCCAGCTGGGTGTTTCTATGCCTATCAATTCCAGCTACTTTAACAATGTGGAAGAAAAACCCCTTCCTCTTCCAACAGTCATAAAACCTGCTGTTCAGCCTGAACTATCCTCCGCTGTTCATAAGGAAAAAACATTTACAGACCTGGTAAGCTTCTGGAAGCTGGATGAAGAAAAACAAAATGCTTTCCGGGAAGTATTTGAAAAAGCATATGCACAGGCAGAAGAAATGCTCTCAGAGAATGAAAATCTCCGGAAAGTTTATACAAGAACAGATGAAAATGGAAGAACAAAGATCATATACCACGACCTTCGTGGAGACACACTTATTTATGACCGTCCAATAGGAGAAGTAACTGACTGTACTATCTGGTGGATAACTTTTACCTTCGCCATCTCCGTTAAATTTTTGGGCATATTCCTTCCGCTTCCGGTTTTCTCGCCCTACAACCAGATTCCCACTAAAATTTTCAATCTTGTTGTCAGGAATGCAAAGCTGTTGGCAAAAATCACCGCTTTGGTCGGCACTACCATCTCCGTTGCTTCCGGGTTGGGTATTATAACAGAAATGCATCGTGAAAAGGTTTTATGGCCCATTTTAAAATTCCTTATAGTCTCGGCGGGTTGGTTTGGCCTGACTGCTATCCTTACAAGAGCTTTTACGTTGGCAACCGGCATAGTAGCAGCAGAAATACTGGCGAAGTTTATTGTATGGGCTGCACAGTTGACGAAGCTTTCACTGGAATATAACGGTAACTGTGGAAAATTGGCGGAGAAAGCAGCACAGGGTTAAAACAAGAAGAGGCTGTATCAAAAGTAATTTGATACAGCCTCTTTATATAACAACACAACTTCCTCAATACAACACCCGGAAGCTGATAGTATCTTTAATCTTCTTCAGTTCTTTCAATATCTTTTTATCGTATTCACTGCTGGTATCTGTAATCACATAACCGATCGCGGTGTTCGTCATCAGAAATTGTGAAACAATATTAATACGATGATCCGCCAGCACCTGGTTTACTTTTGCCATCACGCCCGGAACGTTGCGGTGAATGTGGATAAAGCGGTGCGCATTATTTACTTCCGGCAATTGGATGTTGGGGAAGTTGCTGCTTTTAAAGGAGTCGCCATTGTTGATAAACTTAGCAATTCTTTTCGCCACGGATTCCGGCTTGCGGATATTATCGAAAATCACGATCCCCATTTCTGTGCAAAGTTCCTGCGGGATATGTTTTTTACTATTCCCCAGGTAACCGATCACTTTCAGTTTAGTCACCTTTTTCAGTTGTTCCGCGCTGATCTTTTCTCCTTCTCCCATCAACAGTATTCCGGCAGCCGATAACTGTTTATCGTCTGTTCCGGCGTGCTTAATGGTAAAGCCATCTTTCTTCAGGTATTTTACTGCTGCTTCCGGTACATCGCCCGCTACCTGGCAAAGGATGCGGTTCTTTGGATAGGAGATGGCGGAAGGCAGGTTATTCACATACAGAAACTCATCGAGGCTCGGAGTAATATGATCTGCTTTTTCTGTAACGGATTTACGCTCGATATTTTCTGTAAAGGCGTAAAACTTCTTGATCATCCCGGACTCCTTCAGCTGAAAGTCGGAATAGCCATCGCCAATACCATGAATTTCGCCCTGGAGCTGCAGTTCATGCAGCAATTTCACTTTACCGCCTTCATTGGAAAGAGGATTTGCCGCATCATAGCCTACTATCTTCCCTTCGTCGTTAAACAAAAAGGTGTTGGCATAAATATTTTCTTTTTTGATATGAAACGGCAGCACCACCGGTGTGATAAACTCTTTAAATCCACCGGAAACAATTAATACATCTTCTGCATGATGTTTAAAAAAGTTTTTATTTCTGGAGAAAGAAGTAGACACCAGCTTTTTCAGATGCTTCACCAACAGCTTCAGGTGGTGCTTATTGGCTTCCAGCAACTGCACCCTGGCAGCCAGACTTTCCCTGAAAGAAAGCTTTCCTTCCATAGCGAGGTTTGTCAGATCTTCAATTTTTTTATAGATCTGTTCCCTGTCCGGATGGTCCCGCAGGGATATGCGCGCCAGTTCATCCAATGCCTCCACCTGCGTGAAAGTGCTGTCAAAGTCGATTATATAGTATTTTTTGCCCACGAAACGATCAAATTTGGAGCACAAAAATATAAGTTTAAATAGGATTTAACAGACAATCTTGTAATTCGGGGAATTTAAGCCGGCATTATAAAGCGTCCCATTCCGGGTCTTCGTCCTCTTCCGGCGCCTTCTTTTCTACAGATAATTCAGCTGTTCTCCGTTCTCCTATCTGCTGGCGCCACATGGCATAGTACAACCCCTTATGTTCCACCAGCTCCTCATGTGTGCCGGTTTCCGCGATCTTTCCTTTTTCCAGCACAATGATCCGGTCGGCATGCATAATGGTCGATAACCGGTGCGCAATGAGTATGGTGATCTGTTCCCTGCGGGCGGAAATACTTCTTACGGTATCGGTAATGGCTTCTTCAGTAATAGAATCCAGTGCGGAAGTAGCCTCATCAAAGATCAGCAAACGGGGATGACGGATCAATGCACGGGCAATAGAGATGCGTTGCTTTTCCCCGCCCGATAATTTTACGCCGCCTTCGCCCAGCCGGGCATAAATGCCTTTGCCGGAACGTGCCAGCAGGGCGGTACAGGAAGCTTTCTCCAATGCTTCAATCACTTCCTCATCGGTGGCGTCGGATTTCACAAACAACAGGTTTTCCCTGATGGTACCTGCAAACAGCTGTGTGTCCTGCGTTACAAAGCCAATCTGTCTTCTCAGCGCATTATACCGGATATCGCCGGAAGGCACATCATTGAAGTATATTTCTCCTTCTACCGGTTTATACAGTCCCACCAGCAATTTCACCAGGGTTGATTTACCGGAGCCGGATGGCCCCACAAATGCAATGGTATCGCCGGTTTCCACGGCAAATGATATGTGGTCGATGGCATTGATGGCAGCGGTTTTATGCCTGAACACCACATCCTCAAAACGCATCTGCTGCAGGTCGCCGATTTCCACCGGTTCTTCCGGACGCTCTTCCACCGGGCGTTGCATGAGTTTATGAAACAATTGCAACGAGGCTTCTGCTTCCCGGTACTGGATAATAATATTCCCCAGATCCTGCAACGGAACAAAAATAGCCGTGGTAATAAACTGCATGGTGATCAGCTCACCGGTGGTGAGTATATTCCGGAAGATCAGCCACAGCAGGATAAACAGGATGCTCTGCTTTAAAATATTAAGTGTAGTACCCTGTAAGAAAGATAAGGTTCTTACCTGCCTGGTCTTTTCCATTTCCAGGTCAAAGATCTCTTTGGTAAAGGTTTTCAGCCGCCTTATTTCCGGGAAGGTTAAGCCCAGGCTTTTTACCAGTTCTATATTCCGCAATGATTCTGTAATGGCGCCGGAGAGCTGCAACGTTTCGCGGTTAATGGCCCGCTGCACGGTTTTCATTTTCTTGCTGAGCAAGCCGGTGAGTCCACCCAGGAAAATAATCCCTACCACAAATACGGGTATCAGCGCCCAGTGTTTGGTAATGGCGTACCAGATCAGGAATCCCATACCCACCAGGGAAGTAAAGAGGATGTTGATAAAAGCCGTAATAAAACGTTCTGTATCTGTTCTTACCTTTTGCAGTACGGCAAGTGTTTCTCCGCTCCGCTGCTCTTCATATTCCTCAAACGACAGCCGGAGTGTTTGTTTGAGCCCATCGTTGAATACCTGCATCCCGAATTTCTGCACTACCAGGCGAAGAAAATATTCCTGGAAAGATTTTGCCAGCCGTGCCAGCAAAGCAATTACCACTGCAACGCCCAGCCAGAACAACACCCCGTTCACCAGTTGCTTTTCGGGTATACTGTTTACCTTACCGGCGTAGTCATCGATGATTTTACCGAAAATCAACGGGTCTGTCATTACCAGCACCTGGCTGACGCCGGCCAGTAATAAAGATAAAATGACCAGCCACTTGTGCGGCTTCAAATAGTTCCAGAGAACCTTCATATTTTAAAATTACGACAAACGGGTAACATGTACCAAAATGAAGAGAGGCCGGATCAACGTTTGACCCGGCCTCTCATTTTCCGTTACGGATTAATTTTTTGCCCTGATGGCTTTTACTTCCGCAGCAGTAACCGCACTGGCCTTGTTACCGAAATTATTTCTCACATAAGTCAGTACATCCGCTATTTCCTGGTCTTTCAGAAAATTATGCGGCGGCATATTATTGGAATAATACTCGTCATCTATCGGAACAGACGACTGCATGCCTTTTAATATCACCTGTACCAATGTGGGTTTATCACCCAGCACAAAAGTAGTTTTAATCAGCGGCGGATTTAAATGTGGTACGCCACTGCCATCTACCTGGTGGCAGGTAAGACAATATTGCTCATATACCTTTTTGCCGCGGGCCATCGCAGGATTGGCGCCGGGCTTTTTTGTCTGCGCAGATAAAAAAGAAAGCACTGCACTGAATGCAACACCTGTTAAAATGATCCTCTTCATACAATATCATTATTTACCACTGTAGGTAATCTTATAAACCGTTCCTTTTACATCATCTGTTACATACAGGGAACCATCGGGACCCTGTGCCAGTCCACAGGGGCGGTGCTTTGCCTGGCCTGGCGATTGGATGTCCGGTACACCGGCAAAATCATCTGCAAAAACTTCCCATTTACCGGATGGTTTCCCATCTTTAAACGGTACAAATGCTACGAAATAACCCTTCTGTCCTTTCTGACGGTTCCAGGAACCATGAAAAGCCACAAAAGCGCCATTCTTATATTTCGCTGGAAACTGGCTGCCGGTATAGAACAACAAACCGTTTGGCGCCATGTGCGCAGGAAATGCCACTACCGGATCAATGGCGTTTTCACCACCGGTTTTCTTTCCGTCGCCACCATATTCGGGCGACAGTATTTTCTTTTGCTGTTGGCCGTCGTAATAAATATAGGGCCAGCCGGCATCATCTCCTTTCTTCAAAGCATACATACACTCAGCGGGTAGTTCGTTGCCTTGCTGCAGGTTGTAATATTCCGGGAACATGTCAAACAGTCCGTCTCTTCCGTGTTGCATTACAAATAACTGGTTATCTGTTGTATTCCAGTCGAGCCCCACCACGTTACGCAGACCGGTAGCGTAGCGGCTGCCATCGCCATAGGTCTGGTTCTGCTTATCTGCGCGGAATTGCCAGATGCCTGCCGCCGAATCGCGGATAGGACAGCCTTCCATGCCTTTGGAACCTTTTGCGCGGTCCTGTACCTGGCAGGAATTGGAGTAGGCGCCGATGTTCACGTAAATATTCCCGTCGTTGTCCAGCGTTAAGGCTTTGGCTTCGTGCTGGTGGCGGTTAATCAATCCCGTTACAATTTTTTCCGGTTGTTCGGGGTTGATCACTTCAAATTTATCGTTCAGGGCATAACGGTATACGTCCTCATCAGAGGAAGTATACAGGTATTTCCCTTTGATCACCATGCCGGTACCGCGGTAAGTGCCAAAGGTTTTTACGTCATTGCCATGTATAACCGCAATTGCTTTTCCTGGTTTTGAAGTCTGGATTTTTACATAGACATCCCCCAGCGGAGTGACCGCTATGTGGCGGGCTGCGCCCAGGTTTTCCGCTATTGCCTGTGCCTTGAATCCTGCGGGCAGTTTCAACCCTGCATTGCCGGGATCTGCCACTGTACGCCGAACAGCGCTGCTGTCGCCGTTATTGGCCAGGCATTGAACAGATAACAGCGTCATCATGGACAAATATCCCAGGAGAACTACTCTTGTTTTCATATTTTCTTTATTTACAATGATTGATGAGGGGATATGTAAACTTACCGTGTAAAAATAATAAGGCTTTTTATGGAATTGGTAATTTATGGATGAATGGCATCAGCTCCGGGCTACCAGGGAAGTGTAATACTTCACCAGGTAATGATAAATCACCAGCTCATGCAAACGGGCGTTGGCCGTAAACATCCTGTTCAGGAACATGTGGAGGTAATGCGGTGGCAATTCTGTTACGGCTGCCGGTTGTTTGGTCCGGAGTTCCAGGATGATGTCCTTCCACGCAGCCGCCCGCGCCGCAAGTATTTCGCGCGCGCCATCCGGTAACGTATAATCGTTCACGTTATCAGACAGTACATCCGTAACCTGCCTGTGGTGCTCCCGGTATTTATTGTTCAATTGCCGCAGCAGGGAGGCATCTCCATGATGCTCTGCAAAGTACTGTTGTTGCAATTGCTGCAACAATTTCAATTTCATCAGCGGCGTATAGCCGAAACCGTTTAATAATTCATCTGCTCCTTTTAGCGCCAGCAGCCAGCGTTCCTCGTTTTCTGCGCCGCTTATGGTAAGTAACAGCCTCAACACCGCTTCACTGTCGTGAAAAAAGAAAGCCTCGCTTTGTTCCATCAGCGCCGGCCCGTACCGCTCCAGCTCCCGCACATAAGTATCCAGCTGTATCTTCTGTACAATATCACTGTTAAGATAAGGAAACAGTAATGCATCTATCTCCTGTATTACGGCGGCGCTGTGCTCCCGGTATTGAGGCAGGTGAAAGCGGATGCGGATATGATGATCCGGATCCTGGTACCGGGTGAAGAACCAGCGGTCTGTTACCTGCGACGACTGCAATCTCACGGTGAGGGGCAGCAATACCTTCAGCAACAGCTTATCCATCCATTTGGGACCACAGTATATTTTTATATACATCCATTCGTTGCCGGGGGCAAAGCTGCGTTGCAAACCAGCCGGCACCTGCGTGGCAGGCAATGCAGGGGATGGCTGCCATGCTGTATTACGCAGCGGTATAATAATTTCATTGCAAAAAGCGCCCTGTTCGTTTGCCGATAAGCGGGTGGTTTCATTAAACAAACACTCCTGTAATACTACATTTCCTTTCTTCAGTTTATCCATCAACAGCATACGGCCAAAGGCACTGGAGAAATCTATTAACAGGTCGTTATCCCCTTCCGATAACACCACATGCCCCGGCAGCTGACGTTGCTCTTTTAGCAGCAGCAATGCCTCATCTGCAGAATGGGTTTCCATGAGTGAGGCAAAAGCCGCACTGGTCAGGTACCACCGGGCCCGTGCCAGGATCACCTCGTGATATACCACCCTGGGCAGAAACGGTTCTTCCTGTAAAATCCCCCAGTTCCATTCTACAGACAGTGCGTGCTGCTGTTGCAGGTCGCACAGGAATTTATAGGTCGATAAGCCACGGCTGAAGTTATGGGCGCTGGTCAGCCGGGGCAGTACTTCTTTTCCCCATCGTTGCGAACGCAACACTACCCTGTTGTTGCGCACACTCACCAGCAGGTCGCTCACCGGTAACTGGAATGCTTCCGGCAGGCTGCTTTTTCCCAGGAATGGTATTTCATAATCGTATAGGGATGGCCGTAGTAATACGTTTCCGGTGCGGCCTTCCGGCAAATGAATAATTTCTGCCAGTATTTTATCTTTCTCCAGTAACTGTTCCTGTTTGGTAAAATCGCGTAAGAGGTTTTCCAGTACCCTGTTCCCGGCGGCAAAGCGGCCCAGCAGGGCGAGGGCATTGGGTCCGTGGCATGTTTTCAGCAAAAACTTAAAGTCGCCATTATCCATTGCAGCGGCTGAAGTGGCCATCAGCGAGCCCATGAGACAAAGCGCCGGAGGCATTCCAGGATTATCCATGCCGGTGGCCAGCTCATCCAGGTCGGCATCTGCCAGGGAAATGACATTCGTGCCTGCTGCTTTTGAAGCGAGCAAGTGCTTCAGTACAAACTTCGTTTGGGCGTTCCAGTGAATGGTACCGTTCTTTTTGCCGGCCGGCATCACGAGGTCATCTATCAGCGGCGTATAACTTGCATCTTCACCGGATACCACGCCGTAGCCTATCCCTGATTCGCTGTCCAGCGCCATCATCAGTGGTATTTCGCGCTGATCATATTTTTGAAGGAACTGTTCTTTAAAACGCTGCAGGTCCCCACCATCGCCGGAAGTGCTGAATACCAGCAGGCGTTCCAGTCGCTGTAACAGGGTACCGGTAACAGATGCGGACAGGCGGGGGCCAGACTCAAAAAAAAGATCCACCTGTACCGGCTCTTTGGCATTAATAGCCGGGAAATGCGATGCCAGGATATCCTTAACTTCCTGGTAGCGGTTTACTCCTTTAGCCGGGTGCTCCAAAAGCTGCTGCACCTGTTGCAAAGCAGGAACACAGGCGGGCGCGGGATGTAATGCCAGCAGTTCGCGGATCAGGGCATCCAGGTTATTACTCCCGGTAATTTCGGGGGATAATCCTACAACTAGGATCTGGCTCCGGATCAGTGTTTCAATAAAAGTGCGGGCTTCCTCCGCCGGTATGTCCAGGTTGGTGAGTACACCGGTGAGTCCGGCGATGCTGGCGCCTTTGCCGGCGGCTGCGAGCAGGGCTTCCATATATTCATTCTGCGGGAAGGCGCTGAGGAAGTAATGCCTTTTTTTATCGCGCAGCTGGTATTCAAAATAGCGGGAGGCGTTACCGGAATGATATAAACTGCTATTGGGAAAATAAAGCAGTTGCCTGCTTATTTCGGGCCATTGTGCCAGTTCGCTTATCAGTTCAGACAGGTACCCCATGTCCAGCCGGGCTACGGGTTGGTGCTGATGTATGGCAGGGGCTGGTAACCGGGTAGGGCCTGTATGAATGTAGCCGGTACTGCAACCGGCAAATAAGCCGTATGGAGTGCAGCGGGTGCTCATTCTCAGGAGGTAACGGTAAAGCGCCAACGGCAGTTTCAGGGAAGTATCGGTGGATGGCAGCCACTTCATCATTTCTGCATGAAGCGCGGGGCTGGCCAGGAAAACGGCCTCCTGTAATAACGGATGGGTATATATTTCCCGGAGGGCTGATACAAAGGAAGGCTGATCACTGCGGGTGTTACAATGCAATTGTAACACTTCCTCATATGACAATAGTGGCATTCTCAGTAAAAAGAAATCGCAGGTGCGCAGCACGGACATAGATAGCTGGCATACTTACTTTAGTAGGAAAGCTACGCCTTCCGGCTCTGTATGCTTGATAAAGATAAAAATGTTTTTTCAGGATCTCAGGTGACGGCTATTTTGACACCTGGAATAACCCGTTCCATTTCATCTACAAATTTCTTATAACTGGCAGGTTTACCCAGGTAACCCTGCCGTTCTTCCTGGCAAAGATGTTGGACCTCGCGACTGGAATAAGCAGTAACAAGAATAAAAACGCAGTCCTTTTTAAGAAACTTCGCTATAATATCTCTTGTATTGCCTCTTAGGTTAACATCCAAAAAAACGACGTCCACTTTTCTCTCAGCAATCAGGCTTTCCACGGTGTCCAGCTCTGATGCTTTTTTTACAAGTTTCAGATAGGATGTTCTTTGGATATAGCTTTCCAGTATATCTAATGCCAGAGGCTCGTCATCTACTATGGCACATCTGTATTGCATTTCTTACCAAAGGGGTTAATCAATTAGGAATAATAATCAAATTTGTTAAAGACCTAGCGAAATAAACCTGTCAAAGTAGTAGGAGTAGTGGGAATACTTGAAGGTATTGTTGCTGCTCCATCATAACTGGATGCCCTTATGTTTTCTATTGTACTTATATCAGCTTTTGAAACAATTTCTTTTTCTAAAATTAACACAGGGCGGCGATTCACAGACAATTTAGTTTCCGACATAAAATATGCATTTAAAGTGACCTGATAGACAAATCAACGACCGAATCTCGCCCAATGATCTTAAATATCATATTTTATTAGACATAATTGCTTTTTTCTTCGACCAACAGCCCTGGTTATGGATGCCGGTAATTACTCTTCGTCCTCCTCGTTATAGTTGGCAATGCCAAGCAGTCGCTTGAGGTCTTGCCGGGAGGCTTTGGAAATAATCACAGACTGGCCGTTAACGACTTCCACGGTATTACCCATGATAGATTTAATAGCCTGCAATCTTACAATATACGATTTATGGATACGCATGAACTGATCAGGCGGCAAAATATCTTCTATTGCTTTCATGCGCATATAGGTAATGATATTTTTTTCCCTGCATACAATTTTGATATAATCTTTCATCCCTTCCACATAATAAATATCGTCGAAGAGAATTTTTGTCAGCTTGTTATTATCTTTTACAAACAGGTGATTGGTATTCTGAATTTTGGGTTTGATGGTTTCTGCGGCTGCGGGCTGCCAGCGCTGACTGATATGTGCCCGCGCTTTGTTTACGGCTTTAAGGAATCTGTCGAACGAAATAGGCTTCACCAGGTAATCCACGGCATCCAGCTCAAAACCAGCAATGGCATGGTCCCTTGAGGCAGTGGTAAAAATAACAACAGGCGGATTGCTCAGAGAACGGATCATTTCGATGCCATTAATATTGGGCATCTGGATATCGGAAAACAGCAGGTCCACAGGCTGCCGTTGCAATTCATTGATTGCATCAAAGGCATTTTCGCAAAAGGCTACAGGTTGCAGATAAGGCACCCTTCCAATGTAATTTTCCATCAGATCCCTCGCAAACGGCTCATCGTCCACTACAAGGCAGGTAATTACTTGATCCATATTTTTTCTAGTTCAACGTTAGTGTCAAGACAACTTTGTAATATTCGGGATTATTTTCAATAAATAAAATGTGTTGATCAGGATATAATAGAATAAGCCTTTTACGGGTGTTGCTTAATCCGATCCCCCCGGATATCTTTTTGCCTTCCGGCAGCTCTCCTTTGCTATTCGAAATTTCAAATCTCAGCCGGTTATCCGATACATCCATTGATGCGTGGATCCAGCATTTATCTGCTGTAGTACTATGTGAATATTTAAAAGCATTTTCTACAAAAGGAAACATCAGCAATGGCGCTATCTGGTAGCCCTCCATCTTCTCTGTATCGCAATCGAAATGTATACTGGCATTTTTTCCATAACGCACACTTTCCAGTTCTACATAATTTTTCAGGAACTCCGCTTCCAGACCCAGCGGCACCATTTCTGTATTTGAATCATAGAGCGTATACCGCATCATTTCCGACAGGTGCATGATCAGGTCCGATGCCAGCGCGTCATTCCTGATAGACAATGAATAGATATTATTCAGTGTATTAAACAGGAAATGCGGGTTCAGCTGGGAGCGGAGAAAATCAACCTCCAGGTTCAGGTTATCCCGCTCCAGCCTCAATGTACGGGTGGAAGCGCGGATAATGTCCAGTATCAGTTTCAACGACATGGGCGGCGCTACAGTCATCAATACCGGAAAGAAGATCTTCAGCAAATGATTAGGCGAAAAAGTATCCCTCCATCCGCTGTTAACCACCCGCTCCAGGAATTCCCTCACCGGAACATCCGTAATCTCCAGAAATATAAGTACATACAACGAGCATAGGTAATTAATAACAGACCAGAACAGGAAAGGTATTATTAAATATACAATCGTAAGAAAAAAGTATCCCTTCAGTAAAACCTTCGGTATTGTAAAATAAAAAACGAAATAAAAAAAGAACATGGCGCCCAGCACATTCCGGATAACAAATACAAGACTGGCGCTGGCGGAAACAGTAAAAGTACCACTCAATAATAAAGCATAGAACATTGCCATGCATCCCCACATGAGCACATGCGCCCATATCCTGACTCTTGTTCCATAATACTTATCAGATAAAAAAAATGAAAACCATTCCATGAGTTTCCGGCTGATATCAGGCGGCTCTCCATTGGTTTTTCTTCTGAAAAAAGCTAGCATCGTATCCCTGAATATAAAAAATTTACACTAAGCAGGAAGCAAGTAAGATAAAAATACTTTACCAATCTGAATTTTCTTTTATCATATAAATTTTTAATATTATACAAATACCCTTTTCAGTCTATAACTTACACATTATGAATGTCTTCTGCCAGCACTCAAAGTACACAATGTTGGATACAACCGCATTTTCATCGCGTTTATGAGTCAATTCATCTAATAAGTTTAATCGCTTGCTATTTAATGCTGACTTTTGAGATGCAAGCCTGAATATGTTCGCTGGCTTAAGCTCTTTGCCGTTACAAATTCTACAAAAACAAGGATGAAGCGTGCATTAACCTGCACAAAAGATACTTTCATCCATTGTTGTTACCATTGTCACTTAAAAGATTGACATTTAACTTATTAATAATATTACACCAATCTGGTCAGAAAACCTAGCGAATTTTGTCCTGCGTGAACTCCAAAAAAAGATTATAGCTGAGGGTATGAACATCTACCTGCTAATACTATTCTATTCTATGGAAACACTATGAATTTCCCCCTTACAGCTCTAAAGGAGATAGACAACCGTCTATCTCTTTTTATTATATAAATACTGCACCCACTGCCATAATACCAACAAACTCATCAATAACAGGAGCAGGTAGCCAACCGGCTTCCCGTGATAAAGTCCCTGGCACATCCGGGCTACGCCGGCGCCCAGTAGCACTATCACCAATCCTCTCATAAAAGGGAAAAAACCGGCATATTGCCGGAACAATACAGCGAGGTAACCAATGATAATACACCCGCCATAGAACACCAGGAATTTTTTCCCGTTGATGGCAAAGGGGTTCCACTGCGATGAAACACAGTAAACATAGAGGAAGGGCAAAAAGAACGCGCCGATGGCAAGGAGAGAAAGAAAAAGGGGTCGTGGAGTTATTTCTTTTTTCATCGTATCATTTTTTTAAGATCAGGACCCGCACCCGCCGCATCCACCTCCGCAACTGCTGCCACAGCTACTTCCGCAGCTGCTGCCGCTACTGCAATTACTTCCGCCGGAATCATCCTCACTGTCAGCTTTCGTCTTTTTCTTATTGCTTTTTGCAATAAGAAGTCCCAGAAACAACAGCACCATTGTATATCCAAAGAAAGGCGCACTGTCGGCCGTACAACCTGCAAAGAAGAAGAAGGATAAGAAGAGAAGGGGTGTTAACCAGCGCCGGGAAAACAAGGTAAAGCGCTTTATCAGGGAGAAGGAAAGGGAGGGGGATTTATTTAACCAGATAGCTTCAGGCGGATCTTCTCCAAAACATCGCCGGTATAACTGCAGCGTATCCTCCTGCCAGGCCGCGTGCTTTTGTTGTTCTGCCCGTCCACCGCCGGAAGGATAATGGTGGATCTTTTTACCCAGCGTTTTCTCACAAAATACTTCCCAGTAATTCTGGGTGTAAAGTAAATGCTGGTGCCAGACCTTATCTACAATTTCAGAAGGGGAAGCGCCCGTCGGAGAAATACAGCAGAGATAGATAAAGCGCTTATACTCCTGTATGGCTTTCCGCGTAAAGTCTTCACTCCAGCGCTGTTCCCGGGCCAGCTTCTTCGAAAACGGGAACTTTACATCCGGCTCATCCAAACGGAAGTTGCTGATCTGCTCCCATAGCAATGTACCCGGTGATAAGGCTACGAATTGGTTGTTTTTCATCATCATAATTTCATTTTTTATTTGTTATTACCAAGATGAAATTATTTTAGAATACTAAAGTCTTGTGCGTATCTTAGACAGACCTATTTCCGTATTATAATCGTATTATTATGAGTAAGGAAGAATTGCTTAACCTGGAACGGCTGATGAATTACATTGCTTATCAATACCTGAAAAAGGTAAGCTGGGAAGATGTTTCAAAAACAGAATGGAGCCATGTTGTAGATGAGTTCAACACGATCATCGGCAAACAGCAGCGCTTCAGGAAATTAGCCGCACCTCCTTCCCTGTTCGGCGACAATTATTTCTATGAACACCTCGTGATCCGGAAACTGAAAGCCGCTAAAAACAATACTGCCATTGCAGCATTGAGCAGCCCGAATTTCTCTAAACTGAATGTAATAGCAGTGGCACTTGGCTTCAGCAGTTACATTGATTTCATCAATAACTCGTCGGAGGTATATCCCTTTCATGAACTTAAAATCGGTATTCCCCTGTCGGCAGTCAATCATAAATTACTGGATCACCTGGTGGGATACTGGTATTGCTATAACCGTAACCTTCCGTTTAAGTCGGGTAAGAAGGCGGCTGAACGTATCTGGAGATCTTCCCTGGAGATATATAAGTCGGGCGATGAATACCTTGTGGAGCGCACCGGAAGGGATAACCATATGTATTATGGTAAGATAACCTCTTATGCCAACTACATTTTTATTATCATGAACAGTACTACGTTTATCCGTCAACGTCATTTCATAGGCCGGCTGAAAGATATGGAAGATAATATAAAGAGATCCGGGTATGCCATCAATGAGTTAAACTTTGTAAGTACCTGCGTGAGCTTTAATGAAGAACCCATCGCGCTGTATGAAATATTTCACCGGGTGGCAAAAGTAAAGGACTTCGACAAAACATCCATAGACCTGGCTTTCGACAGCCCACTGCTGCCAAAGCATATCCTGGTACACCTGAAAGACAGTGAGCAGAACAGGATCATGCAACACTAAAACAAGCGGCTGTTAAAAGGTAACCGTACCCACGGGCTTTCCGGCGCTGCCAGCAGGTGTTCCATATTATTGCGCAGAATTTCGAAACTACCCATTTCTACCCCGTTCCACACACAACGGGCAAACTGGTAGGAAACGGAAAGATGTTTCCAGGAAGTGTAAGTTCTTTTAATCAGCGGAACACAGGCCTGGATGTATTCCTGCGCCTCGTCATAACTGATATAACCGGCATCATAGCCAGAGCGGCTCAGGTTAATAATACGGCCAAAGTCCCAGATCAGCATATCCGGTTGCAGGTTTTCGTTTATGAGTTCCCGTTGCCTGAACAGCTCCAGGGCTTCACGGGTATTGCGTAAGCGTTCCATCACTACCGCCTCTTCCAGCTCATTGGTGGCGATATGTTCCTTCAGAAAGGCTTTGCTTTCTTTCATAGAAACTGCATTGATCGCCTGCCAGATAATATCATATTCTATCCGGTGACCGCTCTCCTGCAGCCAGGCGAGCGTTTCCCGCAACGCTGCGGTATTGTTGATATCCCACCATTCCGACAGCCGTTCGCGGCATGTCAGCCCATCTGCACCGGTAGTAAGATCATTCAGGTACAGACGGTTTAGAAAGGCAACGTCAGCTCCGCAGGCTACTGCCCATTGCCGCCGGATATCCAGCCGGCTGTTCGGATTCAGAGATAAGGCCGGCGGATGTTCATCCCCGTCCGTTACATCTGCATCATCTCCTGAAAATAAGTGGTTAAACTGTTTCACATCCTTAAACAGGGCTGGCCAATCGTTTGCCGAAGTGGCAGGGGGCTGTAACTGCTGCTTATACAAGGCAATTTCTTCTTCGCTGAGTCCCATATTGCGCAGTTGCTGCTCCATATAGTGCTGCTGATCCATCAGGATTGGTTAAGGGTTCGGTTAAAATGAGCTAATTCCTGGTATTTACGGATAAAACCAGGTTAAAGTTTTTCTTTAGGTATTGTAAAGATAGATAATGTTCTGATACGACTGCACGCAATATCAATAATAGCTTCACGGGCAGCTACCCGAAAGGAGATTGCCTCCGGCCCGGCGCCGGGTTAAATACCGTTTATCCGTTACCGGTAGCCCCTTCAATGTCCGGCCGGCGGTTAATTGCAACAACCAATGCCTTTCCTGTGTTTTGATAGTAAGTGCTTTGATTATGACTACTTCTACAGACAATCCCGGCAAAAAAATCAGGGATACGGTGCCCCGCACTTCGCAGGGCATCTTCCGGCTGCCGGCCCAACGTCCTACTATACTGGAAGCCATTAAAGCTTCCAACTACGACCGGGTAAAAGACCTGATCCCCATCCGGATGAGCAGGATGAGTACATCGCCCTTCGCTTTTTACAGGGGTACTGCCGATATTATGGCACGGGATCTCTCCTCGTTACCGCATACCCGCTTGCAGGTACAGGCAATGGGCGACTGCCACCTGATGAACTTTGGCGGGTTTGCCACACCGGAACGTAACCTGATCTTCGATGCCAACGATTTTGATGAAACACTGCCCGCACCGTGGGAGTGGGATGTAAAACGGCTGGCCACCAGCTTTGTACTGGCAGCACGGCATAACAATATGCGGGAGACAGATGCGCAGCAGATGGCCGTTGATATGGCGATGGCTTATCGTACCGGTATGGCAGAATACGCCCGGATGAATGCACTGGATCTCTGGTATATGAAGTTTGAAATGCATGACCTGCTAAACCGCACCCGTAGCGAAAAAGTAAAAACCCTGCTGAAAGAAGCAATGGACAGAGCGGAAAAAAGTTCACATACCAAAGTGTTTTATCAAATCACCCAGAGCGTGCTGGGAAGTTTTGAAATTGCGGATCAGCACCCGCTGATCTATCACCCGATCGACCTGGTGCAGCAGAAAAAAAAGGTACAGTCGTTCCTGGACCATTACAAGAGTACTTTACAGGATGACCGGCGATATCTTTTCAGTCAATACAACATCGTCGATATTGCCCTGAAAGTTGTGGGCGTAGGCAGTGTGGGTACCCGTTGCCTCGTAGCGTTGCTCATGAATGCAAAAGACGATCCTCTTTTTCTGCAGGTAAAAGAAGCCAGAACCAGTGTGCTGGAAGCCTATACCAGTAAAAGCAAATACCCGCATAACGGAGAAAGGATTGTACAGGGGCAGCGGCTGGTACAGGCAGCCAGCGATATTTTCCTGGGCTGGAGCACCGACGGGGAAAACAGGCATTATTACCTGCGGCAGCTGAGAGACCGGAAAATTGCACCGGATGTCGAACATTTTGATAAGGAGATACTGGCGGCATATGCAGGTTTGTGTGGAAAAGTACTGGCAAGGGCGCATGCCAAAACCGGGCAGGGCGCCGTGATCAGCAACTACCTGGGTAAATCGGAGGTGATGGATGAAGCCATCGGTAAGTTTGCAGTAGCCTATGCAGATCAGACAGAGAAAGACTACGCGGACTTCCTGAAAGCGGTAAAGGGCGGGAAGCTACCGGTGTCTGTAAAATAAAAAGGGATGTTGCAGTACAACATCCCAATCACTATAACTAATTTCTAACACTAAAAAGTTCTGTCGCGTTTATCCAGTTTCCCTCTCCTGTTGTGTGGTTTGGGTCTTCTTGGAAGTGCCTTCGGCATATCCGGGTTGGCGCTGTTGGCTTCCATCAGTGCCGCTTCTTCAAATGGATGGGACACGGAAGGAATGGTTTGACGGATCAGTTTATTGATGCTGTGGAGGAATGGTCTTTCTTCTGTATCACAGAAAGAGAGGGCATAACCTGCAGCACCCGCTCTACCGGTTCTGCCTATACGATGTACGTATGTTTCAGAAACATTTGGCAGATCGTAGTTGATGACGTGTTCCAGTGAATCCACATCGATACCTCTTGCAGCAATGTCTGTAGCAACCAGCACACGCAGGCGGCCATTTTTAAAGTTGTTCAGGGTATTCTGGCGGGAAGCCTGTGACTTATCCCCATGCAGGGCATCGGCATCGATATTACGTTTCTTCAGGTTCTTTGCGATCCTGTCGGCACCATGCTTGGTTTGGGTAAATACGATGGTACGTTCAATACGATGGTCTTTCAGGATAGTTTCCAGCAGTGACTGTTTATCTTTCTTCTTTACAAAGTAAACGGATTGTTCAATCCTTTCCGCAGTGGAAGATACCGGTGTAATGGTAACCTTTTCCGGTTTGTAAAGTAAAGAGTTAGCCAGTTGCGCGATGCTTGGCGGCATGGTAGCCGAAAAGAAAAGCGTTTGGCGTTGCTGTGGCAGTTCCCTGATCACCTTTTTGATATCGTTGATAAAGCCCATGTCCAGCATGCGGTCGGCTTCATCCAGCACAAATATTTCGAGGTGGTTCAGGTAAATGTAACCCTGATTCATCAGGTCGAGTAAACGACCCGGTGTGGCAATCAATATATCTGTTCCGTTGCGCAGGGCAATAGTTTGCCTGTGTTGCGGAACACCACCAAAGATCACATCGTGTTTCAGACCGGTGTGTTTGCCATAGGCGGCAAAACTTTCATCGATCTGCACCGCCAGTTCCCTGGTGGGCGTGAGGATCAGTGTGCGGATATGTTTAAAGCCTTGTTTTTCCGGCGTACTGTTATGTAATAACTGTAAGATGGGGATAGCAAACGCAGCCGTCTTACCGGTGCCTGTTTGCGCGCAGCCGAGGAGATCTTTACCTTCCAATACAATAGGAATAGATTGTAATTGTATAGGAGTAGGTGTAGTGTACCCTTCGGTTTTAACTGCTTTTAAAATGGGCTCAATAAGCCCTAATTGCTCAAATAACATGTTGATATATCTGATGTAATAAATATAAAATAACGCTTCTTCATCTTTAGCGTTATCACAATTGAGGAGAGCAGTAAAGAAAAGATTTCCGGACTGGAGAGAATAGATATTTCTGTGCTTTATGCTTTTAACTCAACAGACGGAAGCAAAGATACTGTTTTTCTGGTCAAGATGCTGATAAATTAAAAAAAAGCCATATGAAAGGGGTGTTTTACGCGTTGAAAACGTCTGAAATTGCCGTTATCAGGCCTAAATAAAAGAAGCCGCTTTCACAGCGGCTTCTAAAAACTTACTTTGCCGCCTCCGGTGCAGCATCAGGTTTGGTTTTTGGCTCTTCATCCCCATGATGACAGGTATAACAGGAAACCGCCATTACTTCACTGCCTTTAAAGAATTTCTTGTTGATGCGTTTGGTCATCTTCATCATATCCCTGGCAGTGCCTTTATGCGGATTAGCGTCACTGGCGAAGTCCAGTTTCTTTGCATCATCTTTCCGCGGCTCATGACAGAAATTACATTTTACGCCCAACGCAGCATTAAAACCGCGCATTACCTTGATCAGGTCATCATGACTGATATCTTTTGGCAATACTTTCAGATTGGTAGCCTTCTCCGGCTCCTGGGGCAATGCGAGTGAACATAGGGTACCGACAGCCATAAATGCCGCCACCACTACAAAGCTTTTCCTGATTTTCATTGATCTTGGGTTTAAATAAGTCTGTAAATGCTTCCTTCAGGGAAGGAATCTACAAAAAAGAATAATAGGTTGTAGGTGTATACATCCGCTTTTTCTTTCTTTCAACCCAACGATCAGCCAAAAAAGAACCCCGCACCCAGACGGATGCGGGGGCTTTTTCTAGTTATGAGGACTTAGTTATTGTCAACACAAAGCTTATTATAGATCAGTTCATCAGAAGAAATCGGCCAGATATACTGAGGAACCGTTGGCGCAATAACAGGCACCGTACTGCTTTTGGCAGGGAACGGAATGCCAAGACGGGTAATCTCCATACTTCTGAAACCTTCTCCCAGCAATTCAATATGTTTCTCCTGGGCAATAGCCGTCAGCAAGGCTGTTACATTGGCAAAATCAGCTACAGTATAAGTGATGGTAGCATCGGAACGGTGTCTTACCGCAGACAACAACGCTACCGCAGTTGGGTCTACTGAATTGGTTTGCCGCGCCCTTGCTTCCGCCAGGTTCAGTAATACTTCTGCATACCTGATCACAGGAATATAATCTGTGAACGGACTTGGAGTAGGGAATTTGGTCCAGTATTTTTTCCCGAGAGATTGTACAATAAATTTCCTTCGTGTATCAGTGTCAGACTTCCAGGAAGAATCAGCGATCACCCCATTAGGATGCATGGAGTACTCACCATTACCGGTAAATGGCTTTGCAGCAGGCGTAAAATAATATCCAAGCTGTGTTTGCGTGCCCGGAAAATCGTCTGTAGAACCGGTAAATGGCAGGGAGAATATAGATTCCTTTGTAGAATACGGCGGCGCAAATACCTTTTGTACATCCGCTTCCAATGCATGCCCGGCAGGTGATACAAACGGCGCGCTGGCAGACACCAGTTTTGCCGCTTCTGCTATTACTTTATCATATTGCTCCATATACAGGTACACACGGGTTTTGTAAGCAATAGCGCTATAGGCGTTGGCGCGCGTAATAGACGTCAGGGCGCCTGCAGCCGGTTTTGTTAACAACGTTTCAGCAGAATCCAGGTCGCGGATAATCTGCGCATATGTTTCATTCACCGTACTACGCGCACGGGCATAACTACCAATTTTAGCATGTCCTTCGGTGTGAATAATTAAACCGGGCTTACTGCCGGCGCCATCCCAATGCGGACGCGCATATAACTGCAGTAATGAAAAGTAGCTCACGCCCCGTACAAATTTCGCTTCGCCGGCATACAGCTTCGCAATGGAGTCACCCACCACCTGGTTGCCAACAGCATTCATGCCCGTAAGAAAAACATTCACGTTGTTAATGGTGATGTAACCCTGCGACCAGATCTCCTTCACTTCCTGCGCTTCACCCGTAGGCACCATTCTCCAGCTGGCATTCAATGTTACGTTGTTAGCCTTTTCATTCACAAAGTCTTCGCCCCTTACTTCATTGGCAATGGCATATTTTCCACCGAGGAACTTGCCATGCTTCATTACAGAATACAAGCCATTCGCCTGGCTGGCAATCCGCTCTTTGGTTTCAAAAGCCTTGAAATCAGGAATATCCGTAGAGGGAACCGGCTCCAGTAATCCTTTCTGACAAGCACCTAAACCCATCACAGTAACAGCCAATATATTTAAAGCATATTTTTTCATCTTCTTTCAATTTAAAAGTTAACATTAAGACCCACTGTCAGTGTTCTTCCATTACCAAGCGTATTACGGTCAACACCCTGACCGGAAGCATTATTACCATTGGAAGAAACTTCCGGATCCGGACCGGGATACTTTGTAATCAGCGCGAGGTTTTGTCCTCTTACATAAACTTTGGCGCCCTGCAGCCGGATGGCGTTTGCGATGTTGTCAGGAAGACGGTAAGTGAGTGCAGCGGTGCTTAATTTTACAAAGTCGCCTTTAAAAACATTCGCGGCAATTGCAAAAGAAGAACCGTTGGAAATGTTATCCCCGTATACTACACGCGGCATATCAGTCTGATCGCCTGGATTCTGCCATCTGTTTAACACATCTGTACTGTTGTTCCAGTAACGCTGATCTCTTAATCCTGCATTACTGCCATAGTACACGTAAAATCCTGTTTGATAGGTAAGCAGCACGTTCAGCTCAAAGGCTTTGTAGCGGAAGGTATTCTCCAGTCCGCCGAGTACTTTCGGATTGGTATTTCTATACGCCACCGCATCTTTCACACCCACGGTAGGAGCAGCTTTGCCATCTTCATATTTATACTTAACGGCATCTGCATTGTTAAAATAAACCTTGTCGCCGTTGGCATTGATAAAAATCCTTCTGCCTGTTGCCGGGTCCACACCATCGGTGCGTACTACGTACAACATGCTGGTAGGATAGCCTACTTTGTTGATACTGGTTTGTTCCAGGCTGCTGGTAACAAAAGGGATCGCAGTGATATCACCGGCCAGTGAT
The DNA here is from genome assembly GCF_900168065.1 of Chitinophaga ginsengisegetis. Lineage (GTDB taxonomy): Bacteria > Bacteroidota > Bacteroidia > Chitinophagales > Chitinophagaceae > Chitinophaga > Chitinophaga ginsengisegetis. Next base: position 2,612,147 of record NZ_FUZZ01000001.1, read on the forward strand.
GTCACTTCATTTTTGTTATGCGCAATGTTGAAACCGATGTTCCAGGAGAAATCACGTTTATCAATAGCCACAGCGTTTACACTGAACTCTATTCCTTTGTTATACATGCTGCCCACGTTGGTGGGGATGGTAGCAATAGTAGCCGTGGTGCTGGTGATAGGAATACCGGCAGATGGCATCTGCGGTACAAACAGGATTAAGCCGTTAATATCATTATAGTAATAAGAAAACTCACCACTGATCCGGTTATTCAGTATGCCGTAGGTAAATCCTACGTCTGTTTTTTTACTGGTTTCCCAGTTCAGATCGGGGTTACCCGCCTGGTTGAAATAGATAGAAGAACTACCACCGTAAGGAGCAGGCTTGTACAATGATAAGGCGTCATAATCGCCCAGGCCCGCGAAGTTACCCACTTTACCATGACTGGCCCTGATCTTGAAACTGCTGAATACATTATTAAGACCGGCGTTTGTCCAGAATGCTTCTTTCGTAATTTCCCATCCTGCAGAAAAACCATAGAAAGTACCTTTCTTAAAGTTGGGCCCGAAAGCGGAATATTGGTCCTGTCTTACGTTGGCGCTTAAATAATATTTCTCGTTATAATTATAATTTAAACGGGAGAAGGCAGACAACAGGTAATTTTCTTTGCGCAGCAAATAACGCGACAGGTCCGTGAGCCAGCCTCCTTCACTATTATTGAAATAGTTATCCATCTGTTTCTGGCGACGCAAACCATAACGCTCGCGTGCATCACGCTGTTGTTCAAAACCCGCCAGCAGGCTCAGATTGTGTTTACCGAAAGAACGGTCCAGTTGTACGGTATTGGTCCATACCCAACGTTTGTTTTGTGTATAAATACTGGTAACATCACCGGTAGAAGATACTCCGTCGCCCGACAGGTAATTGAGATAAATATCGTTGTTCATCAGGATGTAATCCGCACCATACTGGGTTTTTAAAGTGATCCACTCAGCAGGTTTCAACTGCAGGTAAACGTTGCCTTGTATATGACTGGCTTCTGTATTGGAATGATCCATATCCAGCAGAACCTGCGGGTTGTAGATACCTATGGGCAGCGTATTTTTTCCGCCACTCATACCGGAACCACTGATATTATAACTTCCATCATTGTTATAGGGAGATACTAACGGAGAAGTAAGGAAAGCCAGACGGGCAAGACCGCCGGAGTTAAAGGCTTCCCCTTCCAGTGAGCCGGAAGATCCGGAGATCAGGCTTTGCTCATTGGAGTAAGACATCCGCGCACCGATGGAAAAGGCTTTTCCCAATTGCTGATCAATACTGAACAGAAGGCTCTTGCGTGCGAAGTCATTTCTTTTCAGAATACCCTGTTGTTTGGTATACCCTGCAGAAAAGTAATAGCTGGTGCTTTCGGAACCACCGGAAACATTTACGTTATGATTATGCGATATTGTTTTGTCGCGGTACACCACATCCATCCATTTGGTATCAATTACTTTACCATTGGCATCGAGGTTGGCTACATAGCGATCTGTATTACCGGCGTTTTTCAACGCTTCATTTTTCATTTCAAGAAACTGTTCTGTATTCAATACAGTAGGCAGGCGTGTAGGTCTGGTAGTACCTACCCAACCATCGTAGGTTACTTTCGGGCGACCGGCCTTGCCTTTTTTGGTTGTTACAAACACTACACCATTGGCGGCACGGCTACCGTAAATAGCAGTAGCAGCAGCATCTTTGGCGATATCTATAGAAGCGATATCAGCAGGATTGATACTTGATAATGGATTCAGCGGTGAGTTGGAAATACCCGCGCCCACATCTCCTGAAAATGCGGGTACGCCATCAATAACGATCAACGGATAGGCGCTCATGGAAATAGAATTGGAACCACGGATACGGAATACCGGCGGGTTGTTCACGATTCCGTTAGGTACGGTGATCTGCACACCTGCCGCGCGGCCACCTAAACCAGCCTCAAAGCTTTGTACCGGCAATTCCGCGATGGCGCCGCCTTTCACAGAGGCGATGCTGCCGGTTACATCTTTTTTACGTTGCGTGCCATAACCCACTACCACCACTTCGGAAATAGATTTTGAATCAGGCAACAGGATTACATTGCCTGTAGAATTGCCTGTAATAGGCAGTGTTTTTGTTTCGTATCCTACAAAAGATACTTTCAGCGATTTAACATTTTCAGGTACGGAAAGCGAGAACTCGCCCATTGCATCAGTAACAGTGCCTGTTCTGCCTCCGGGTAAGCTTACAGAAACACCAGGTAATCCATTACCGGTATCGTCTGTTATCTTTCCTTTCACAGTGCGGGGATGCTGTGCCAGCAGCGAGGTGGCTATCAATAGCATACCTGCCAGCACGAGTAGAAGTTTCCTCATGTCAGTTAGATTTAATTGTTGATAAAAAATTACAATGGTGGTATCGAGATTTTGGCAATAGACATCCTGTTCCGGTTCATGAAACCGGATTAGCATGCGTTAAAAAGGCCAGGTGATTACATTAGCTAAAAGGCTTTACAGCACAGAGTTTTAAGGTTTTAGTTATAATAATTAAAGGTTTAGATTCAGAATTTTGGTTGCAGCTACAATACAAATACACACAATAAGGTTCACCGGTAAATATTACTGGTTGCTTAAAAATAAAAAAGAAATTTAACTTTTCATCGCAGCGATAAATATTACTTAATATTCATCTCTCCAAAAACGATTTTCTACTGCTCTAATACATAGGTATCAGCAGCTTATATATTTAATTCTCACAGGAATTTTTTTATTCTTCTAATATCTGTTTTTATAAACCATACTAAAACAAAGGATATCAGGCGGTGGGATTTAATCCGCAATAACCGGGTTTTTTACCGATATTCACGAGGCTACCTTTGTTTAAAAACATTGAAGCCATGAATCATTACAACACCGTTGCCACGGCAATAGACTATATTAAAGAGCATTTCAAAACGCAGCCCGACTTACAGGAAATTGCTGCGGCAGTACATATGAGCCCATTTCATTTTCAACGTGTATTTGCTGAGTGGGCAGGGGTAACACCTAAAAAGTTCCTGCAATACCTTACACTGGATTACGCCAAAACGATGCTGAGAGAAGAAAAGGTGACCGTGTTCGATGCCGCCTTTGAAGCGGGCCTTTCAGGTACCGGGCGCCTGCACGACCTGTTTATCAATATCGAAAGTATGACACCGGGAGAATATAAAAACGGCGGCAAGGCACTACGCATTAATTACAGTTTTGCTGAAAGTCCGTTTGGTGATATCATAGTGGCATCCACTTCAAAAGGTATTTGCCACATGGCCTTTGCAGACGATCAGCAACTCGCCCTGCAGGAGCTGACTGCACAGTTTCCTCATGCGCAGTTTACCCAGATGGTGGATCTCATCCAGCAAAACACCCTGTATATATTTACGCAGGACTGGAGCCGGCTGTCGGAAATAAAACTGCATTTGCGGGGAACGGACTTTCAACTGAAAGTATGGGAAGCGCTCCTGAAAATTCCGATGGGTAATTTAACCACCTACTCCCAGCTGGCTACCACCCTTCAAAACCCGAATGCCTCCCGTGCAGTGGGTTCAGCCGTAGCGCAGAATCCTGTGGCATTCCTGATCCCTTGTCACCGCGTAATTAAAGCTACCGGCGACACCGGGCAATACCACTGGGGCAGTACACGTAAAAGTGCCATCATCGGCTGGGAAGCCGCAAAGAAAGGGCATACCGCCGGAGGGGAAATATAATCATCCCGTAATCTTATCAATATTCTGCAAAGACAAAAAAACAAAGGGCTGCCCGCTTGTGTAGGACAGCCCCGTTTTTGCTTATGAAAAAAAGGACCAGCACTAAATAGTGCCTGCCGGTTAGACGAGGAAAAAAGTTTGTCAGAAAAGTCAAAATATCACCATTGTATAAACGTCATCAACATGCCTGCAGGGCATGAGCATTAGTTCTCTCACGAAAGATCAGCGTCTGGTTTAGATGTTAATCAAGTTAGTTTATCGTTTGTGATACTCCTGTTTTTCAGATTTTGGTTGCTTACTATAAACACACCTCCCGCAGATGCTCAGTAGTGCTTAATAGGTTACCTTAAAAATAAAAAATAATTTTGCATTTTCATATATAAATTTCCTGTTTGTTTGCAGACCGCACTAAAAATTATATCGACATTTAGTATCAACCCTTTACATATGCCAATATCTACGCGTTTTCTTACCTTTCCATAAAAAACGATGACCTCCGGAAAGAAACCTGTCGGACTGACTACCTCGCAGGGCTGGGAAACCGGCATCCGACGCACTTTTGCGATCGCTCCCATGGAAGCCTGGGAAAAGCTGTTTACACAACCCATACTGGGATTATGGCTGGATAATAATGCAAACATCCCCTTTGAAAAAGGCGACTCCTATACCACCCGATCCGGTATCACTATCCACGTAGCTTCCGTTACCACCGGTAAAGTGATCCGCATGAAATGGCAGCAGGCCCCCGGTACAAATACCTCTACCCTGCAGATAAGAGTGATTCCCGCCAAAGAAAAGACCGTCATTGCCTTTCATCACGAATGGCTGAAAGACGGCGAAGAAAGACTCAAAATGAACGACTACTGGAAAAAGGTACTGGATAAAATCAGTGAAACAATCTGATCGAACATATAGCTGCTTATCTATGTTATACTACCAGCATATACAGTTATTGGTAAGCATCAAACCTAAAAAAGCCCTTATCCGGTTACAGGCAAATTTTGCCGGACCATTTTTAAGCGTATTATAAGGCGGCGCTCCGATTCTTACCCCTAACTTTGCTATACCAAACACCAAAGTACCTACGGGAACGCGAACTTATGAATGTTTACAGTATAGTTAAAGGGCCCCAACAGCCAGAGCTGCTTCACCATGAAACGCTGGCAGATATCTTTTCACAAACAGTGCAGGAACACGCCCATCACACTGCACTGATATTCCAGCAACAAACGCTTACTTATCAACAGCTGGATCACTGGAGCGATGCCATCGCCGCATTCCTGCAATCCAAAGGAATAGGCCCCGGCAGTGTAGTAGGCATCTGGTGGCCGCGCAGCCTGGAACTGCACGCCGCAATACTGGGTATCATAAAAGCCGGTGCAGCTTATGTTCCGCTCGACCGGGAAATGCCCGCGGAAAGAGTGGAAGGCGTACTTACAGAAGTAAAGGCTGCCGCCTGCTTCAGCGAAGTGCCTCTCCAGCTGGAAGCCCCGGTATTATCCATACCACCGGTACCCGACAGCACCGAAGTATTCACCCTTCATGCCGGACCACAACCCGAAAACTTTGCCTACGTATTATACACTTCCGGCAGTACCGGCAAACCCAAAGGTATTCCGATCAGTCACCGGCAGATCTGCCACCTTATCAGGGCAGAACAAACCGTTTTAAATATCCGCGCCACCGATAAAGTGTACCAGGGCTTCTCCGTATCCTTTGACATGTGGTGTGAAGAAACCTGGCTTAGTTACTTCGCCGGCGCTACCCTCTGGGTGGCCGACGCTACTACCGCGAAGGCCATTGATGAACTGGGCGACGTATTGCGCCGGGAGAAAATTACCGTACTACACGCCGTTCCCAGCCTGCTCGCCATTATGGATGATAACATCCCCACACTGCGCCTCATCAACGCCGGTGGCGAAGCATGTACACCACAGGTGTTATCCAGGTGGGCAGCGCCTCCCCGTCACTTCTATAACAGTTACGGCCCTACGGAAACAACGGTCAGCGCTACTTTCGCCGCACTAAGGCCGGGAGATTATATCACCATCGGCCAGCCACTGCCCAATTACAACATGGCCGTGGTAGATGAAAAACTGGATATCCTGCCGGTAGGCGAACGCGGGGAACTCGTTATTTCAGGACCCGGAGTAGGCGCCGGATACATCGACCGCCCGGAGCTAACCCGGGAAAAATTTGTGGATAAACCATCTTCCATGACGGAGTTGCCCGGCAACCGCCTGTACCGCACCGGCGATGCCGCCATCATTTTACCGGATGGCAGTATCGACTTCCAGGGCCGCCTCGATGATCAGATCAAACTACGCGGATACAGGATCGAACTGGGAGAAATTGAAAACCAGCTCCATGCCATTGCCGGCATCGCCGCAGCGGCAGTAGCTGTAAAAAAAGACAGCAACGACCAGGACCAGCTGGTGGGTTATATTGTACAGGAAGATCATTCTCCTTTTGATGAATCCTCCCTCCGCGCAACACTCGCCAAAACATTACCGCCCTATATGGTGCCTGGCACCATTGTAGCGCTGGAAGATATGCCCCGCCTGCCCAGCGGTAAAATAAACCGCAAGGCGCTGCCACTTCCGGCTGCCTTTACACAGGTAACCACCCATGAAGCCATCGATCCGGATGCACCCGTTGCCGACAGGATCAGCGCTATCCTGGCAAAGGTATTTCCGGACAGGACAATCGATCTTCAGCAGGACTTTTTTACAGACCTCGGAGGACATTCATTGCTGGCAGCTGCTTTTGTATCACGACTGCGCCGGGAAGCCAATGTGCCGAATGCATCTCTCAAAGACATTTATATACATCGCCCCCTGCAGGAACTGGTAAATGTATGGGCAGCACAGCCACAGTCGGCCCCAAAGCCGCATCGTGTTTTTAATAAAGTGCCGTGGTGGCGTCACCTCAGTTGCTGGATAGCGCAAACCATCGCTGTATTGGTGATCTTCGGATTATTTGCCATGCAGATATTTCTTCCCTACCTGGGATATTATTATGTAGAACAGGATACCAGCCACCTGGGATATGCTATCGTTACCGCGCTCATCATGTTTTGCCTGCTGCCTCCTCTCTTTTCTATTCTTATTATCAGTACAAAATGGCTGGTCATCGGAAAAATGAAAGCAGGAGATTATCCTTTATGGGGTACTTATTATTTCCGTTGGTGGCTGGTAAAAACAATCCAGCGTCTCATGCCTTCACAGTTCCTTAATGGTACACCGCTATACCCCGCTTATCTCCGGATGCTGGGTGTGAAAATAGCGCCGGATGCGCAACTCGGCGCGGTGACTATTGGCGCGGAAGATCTTGTTACGATTGGCAGTGATGTAAGTATCAGTTCACAGGCAGTGATTAATAATGCTTTTGTAGAAGATGGCCTGCTGAAACTCCGCACCGTACATCTTGGCGATCATGCGTACATAGGCAGCAGTGCAGTTATTGGCGGTGATACGGTAATGGAAGCCTGGAGCGAGTTACAGGACCTTAGCTTTTTGCCCGCCAACAGTACCGTGAAATCAGGCGAAGTATGGCAGGGTAGTCCGGCAGTGTTAAAAGTAACTAAAAGTATCAGCGATCTGCCGCAACCATTGCCCGTATCAAAAGCTACCCGCAGAAAATACAGCGCTATCTTTTCCCTGTTCCTGCTGGTATTTCCATTCACGGTGTTATTGCCGTTATTGCCTACTATCATTACCCTCAACCAGATGGATAATGCAGCGCCGGACTATAACTTCAATTATATGGTGATCACACCGGCACTGGCATTGAGTTATATTATTTTATTTACCGGGCAGACAGTATTGCTCACCCGTTTACTGCAATGGGGCATCAAGCCGGGTACCTACCCTATTTACAGTGCGTTTTATGCCCGTAAATGGTTTGCCGATCAGCTGATGTCGTTATCCCTGATTGTGATCCATCCAATTTTTGCCACGGTATATATTTCTTCGTTATTCCGCGCACTGGGTGCTAAGATAGGCCGCAATACAGAAGTATCTACCGCCAGCAGCGTTACCCATCCTTTGCTGGAAATCGGCGACGGCGCCTTTATTGCGGATGCGGTAACGCTCGGCGAATCCGATGTACGCGGGCAACAACTAATACTGGAAAAAACGATCATCCATAATACCAGCTTTGTAGGCAACAGCGCCCTGATACCGCAGGGATATGAATTACCGGAGAATATGCTGATAGGCGTGCTATCCACGCCGCCATCCAAAGAACAGCTGGCAGCAAGTACTGCGCGCGACTGGTTTGGATCGCCGGCCATTGCGCTGCCACGCCGCCAGGAAAGTCATTTCTTTCCGCCGGAACTCACCACTCACCCATCACCACAACGCAAACTGGCCAGGGCTACGGTAGAGTTTATACGTATCCTGATCCCCGAAACAGTGGTGATCTGCTGCAGTATCCTGTTCATCGCCTATGCCCACGACCTCGTAACAGATGAAGCCTGGTGGATGATCCTGTTGCAGTTCCCTTTCTATTATCTCTTTTTCCTGGGGCTGCCCGCATTCCTTTTCACGGTATTGCTCAAATGGATCCTTGTCGGCAAATACAAGGCTTTGCAAAGTCCTATGTGGACGTCCAGTGTATGGCGCAGCGAAGCGATTACTTCTACTTACGAAGCCCTCTCTATTCCGTTCCTGCTGGAATACCTGAAAGGAACGCCATGGCTGCCGGTGATACTCCGGCTGCTGGGTGTAAAAACAGGCCGCCGCGTATTGCTGAATACCGCAGATATCACAGAGTTTGATATGGTGGAAATAGGCACTGACAGCGTATTGAATGAAGACAGTGGTCCGCAGACACACCTGTTTGAAGACCGGGTAATGAAGATAGGACCCATTAAAATAGGCCGCAGAAGCAGCATTGGCGCAAGATCCATCATCCTGTACGACAGCGAGATAGGCGATGATGTAAACATTGCACCCCTCTCGTTGTTAATGAAAGGAGAAAAATTACAACCGGGTACCAGCTGGACAGGCAGCCCGGTTAAACCCGAATAACGCTACCGTATATACGAAAATGATCATCATCCGGTCCATACAGATAAGAGATCACTATGATCTTATCAGCAGTATGATGGAGCAGCTGCATCTCTCGGAAAAAACATTCTTTCTGAAAACAGCCGCCTGGGAAAGCATTGCTTCAAACTACATGCAGCATGTAATGGAAATGCAGGAAACCTGCAATGGTACCTGCCTGCTGGCATATGTTGATGCGCAGCCGGCAGGCTTCATCTTTGCCTACCTGGAAGAACCGGATGAAAGCCGGATTGAAGATTACACCGGTAACACCCTGTATGTATCTGATGGCTATGTGGCCAATGAATTCCGCCGGCAGGGTATTTACAGGATGATGAATGAGGAACTGGAACGGATATACGTAGAGATGGGTATCCGTAGAATAGTAAGATATACACTGGCCAACAACCATCGTATGCAACAGTTCCTCGCGTCGAAAGATTATGAACCGGTACGGCTGGTATATGAGAAGTGGCTAACTCCTGATGGAAAGAAACCAGTTCCATTGTTTCCACCTCTTCCTGACTTATAATTTCTTCTTAAATAAAAACAGCGGCAGAAAAATATTCTCTGCCGCTGTTTTTATTTAAGAAGAAATGTCATTAATAATCAATAGCGTGATCCTTTTTTACAGGAGCCCCGGCATATGCTTTCTTTGATGTCCATGGTTGCGCAGGCGCCGACCAAAAAGGGTTTGAAGCAGGCAACCCCAATGCCAGGAAGCCGGTGCTACATAAGTACAGGCTGCCGGTAGAGGTATAAACATCTGCAATTTCCGGCTGATGCCCGCAGAAACCAATCTGCAGCCAGCCTTTTTTATCAAAGGTACCGGGCGTTTCAAATATTCGTTTATTCACTGCCGTTAGTGCGCACCTTACCTGTGCAGGGGATATATCTTCTGGTAATTTCTCTTCTAATGCAATTTGCGCCAATGCCTGGAAGGCCGCGTTGCGGTAGGGCATCGAGCGACCCACTACCGGGAAAGTCCCTTCAGGAGATACCTGTTTTTCAAGAATAGCAGCATAGCGTTGCATCCGTTTTAATGCCAGTTCATAATTGGCTTTGCTGCTTTCTTCTTTTTCAGCCATCACCTTTAGTACATCTACCAGCATGGGATGAATTACAAAGGAGTTGTAATAGTCGTAATGAAAATGCGCACCATCACCATACATGCTATCGCCCTTGTACCACTCCATCATTTTTTGTACGGCCAGGTCTATTGGTTTGCGGTCCCAGTCGGCGCCGAATTTCAGCAGCATGGCTTCAATGATAGCGGAGAACAACACCCAGTTATTGGTAAATGCTTTAATGCTGCGTAAGCTGATCAGGCCATCTATAACCTGTTGTTGTGTTTTAGCAGACAGCCTGCCCCAAACGTGTTTGGGGGCGCGTAGTAATCCATGTGCGAGGAAAGCGCCATCTACCAATGGCTGCGCATCAAACTTACCGGTAAAGTTCATATAGTCCGGAGAGGCAGGATCTACCGCCATTGCTATAGCTTTACGGGTCATCTCCAGCATCTCAATACGTTTGCTGCCTTCCATTGTATTATCTTCCCCCAGTTCCAGCCAGGGTGCAATACCGGCGAGGGTTCTGCCAAATGCTTCGAGATAGGTTACTTTATCCACCGGCTTTCCATAGCTGGGCGCCACTTCGGTAGGCATGGTAGCTTTCAGTTTCCCTTTGCTCAGCTGCTCTATAACGGGACGGCATATACGAATCATCAGATCCACATTATACTCCCTGTCGCCGGTCGCAGGCTTTTCACCAGCCATTGCTTTCAGCAATCCTTTTTCTGTGCCTATGGTGCTGGCCACTCCTGCCATAGGAATAGCCTTGATAAAAAAGCGTCTGTCCATGCAAATAAATTTACGGCGTTATTTCGCCCATTGTTTATACCGCAGCAATGCTTCTACAAAATAATAATCGGCGTAGGTGAGCGGTACATCTACTTCCGATTTATTAGGCAGGTGGCCTACGCTATGCATCAGTATGAAATCATTGTTCTCTTCTTCCTTCGCCAGGTATGCCGGGCTGCAAAGGCTTGCCAGCATTTTTTCTGCGGCGTTCCAGTAACGTTTGCCATCGGCTTTGCCTGTGTAGCGGCTCAGTTCCAGCAGTGCAGATGCGGCTACCGATGCAGCAGATACATCACGCAGTGCGTTGGGAATATCCGGTGCATCATAGTCCCAGTAAGGCACCAGGTCGGCCGGCATATGCGGGTTGTTCAGGATAAAGTCTGCAATATGACGTGCCTGTTCCAGGTAAGCTTTGTCCTTTGTATCGCGGTACATCAGGGTGTAACCATAGAGGCCCCATGCCTGTCCGCGCGACCAGGCAGAGCTGTCTGCCAGCCCCTGGTGCGTCTTACGTCCATTTACGGCGCCGGTAGCAGGATCATAATCCACTACGTGGTAAGAGCTGTAATCCGGCCGGAAATGATTCTTCATGGTGGTGTTGGCGTGTATGCGTGCAATGTCTGCAAATTGTTTATCGCCGCTTTCGCGGGTGGCCCAGTTCAGCAGTTCGAGGTTCATCATATTATCAATGATCACCGGGAATTTCCAGGCGCCGTGATCCCACGATTTGATACAACCTACAGTTGGATTAAACCGCGTGGATAATGACTTTGCACTGGTAAGCAGGATAGCTTTGTAAGCGGTGTCTTTTGTGATGCGCAGCGCATTGCCAAAAGGACAATACATCATAAAGCCCAGGTCATGTGTGTGGGTATTGTACTGCTCTTTTTGTACAAGCGCCATTCTTTTCAGGGCTTCATTCTTAAAGGCCGGATCTTTGGTGTATTCAAAAAGATACCAGTTGGTACCGGGATAAAAACCGGAGGTCCACCAGCCGGAGTTAGACGTCATCAAACTGCCGTCTTTGCTGGTGCTACGGGGTAACAAGCTGTCGGGCACATGCTTCATCATCAGCTTATACTGCCTGGCGGCAAATTGCAATGTGGCATCTGCCTTTGCCAGTAAGACTTTATCTGCTTTACCCGCTTGTGCATACGATTGCATCAAAAATGCAGGCAACAACAGTACTGTAAAGAACAGGTTCTTTTTCATAATAACGTGATTAGAGTATGATCATTTCTTTTTTCCGCTGCTCTTGACTGTACCGGCAGAAGATTCGCGGGCTATCAGTTGAATAGGTATTATTTCCTGTGAATAACGTGGTACGCTGGAAGGGGCGGTATTAATCAGTTCCATGAGGGCAGCCACCACCCTTTCTCCCATCATAGCCGGATACTGGTCTACACTGGTAACAGGCGGCGTAACAATTTCTGTCCGGGGATCATTGGAATACCCTACTATTTTCAGGTCTTCCGGCACCCTTACATTGATCTTACGGCAATACTCCATGATGGTAATAGCAGTAGTATCGTTAGATGCAAATACGCCATCCGGAAATGGTGGTTGCGAGAATATTTTTTCACACGTTTGCCAGGCGTTATCGCGCGTGAGCTCGTGATAAAATACGCGCGTTTTTTTAAACGGCAGCTTAAACTCCTGTAAGGCGTTCTTGTACCCTGCTACTCTTTCCACATACAGGTTACAGCTTAGCGGCCCGGAAATATGAACAATATCTTTACAACCTTTTTCTATCAGGTGGGTAGTGGCGGTGTAACCTCCTACGTAATCATCTCCCTTAATCACTTTTACATTGTAATCTTTAGGGACCCTGTCAAAAAATATCAGCGGGATGTTGTTGTCCTTGAATATATCGAAATGGGAAAAGTCGGTGGTATATAACGTAGTGGATACCACCAATCCGTCTACCCGTGCGGAATACAGCGTATTCACCAGTGCTATTTCCTGTTCGTAGGAATCATTGGATTGGCAGATGATCAGGTTATATCCATGTTCCTGCAGTTTATTTTGAATGATCGTACTGATAGCGGCAGGAAAGAACATGGAGATACGCGGAACAATAAGCCCGATGGTTTTGCTTTTGTTGTTGCGCAAACCGGCGGCTAAGGCATTAGGACGATAACCCAGTTTACGGGCCATCTTCTTCACCTTATCTTTCGTACGTGCGCTGATGTTAGGATTATCATTCAGCGCGCGTGAAACAGTAGATACTGAGAGTTTCAGTTCTTCTGCAATATCCACAATTGTTTTTTCGGTACGTTTGCTCATGTATAGAGGCTATTAGCTGTAAGTGTTCTGTTATCTTCCCATCCAGCCACCATCCACTGTAAGGATAGTACCATGTACATAATCAGCCGCTTTTGAGGCAAGGAATATTGTTGGTCCGGCAAAATCTTCCGGTTCACCCCATTTGCCGGCTGGAATACGGTCCAGTATAGCACTGCTGCGTTGCTGATCTGCCCTCAGTGCTGCGGTATTATCCGTGGCAATATATCCCGGGGCTATTGCATTCACATTCACTCCTTTGGAAGCCCATTCATTGGCAAATGCCTTTACCAGTGATCCTACGGCTCCTTTACTGGCTGCATATCCCGGCACATTGATACCGCCCTGGAAGGTGAGCAAAGATGCTGTAAAGATAACTTTTCCGCTCCCACGGGCAATCATTCCTTTCCCGATTTCACGGGTCAGGATAAATTGAGCGTTCAGGTTGATGTTAATCACTTCGTCCCAGTACTCGTCCGGGTGTTCTGCAGCGGGCTTACGGAGAATAGTACCTGCGTTATTCACCAGGATATCTATTACAGGAACATCCTGTTCCAGTTGCTTAATAAATGCATAGAGGCTGGCCCGGTTGGAAAAGTCGGATTGATAAGCTTTAAAACTACGGCCCAATGCCTTTACCTCTTTTTCCACTTCGCTGCCACTCAGCTCCAGGGAGGCTGACACCCCGATAATATCGGCGCCTGCGGAAGCCAGTGCCACCGCCATCGCCTTTCCTATACCACGTTTGCAGCCGGTAACCAGCGCAGTTTTTCCTTTTAATTGAAATAAGTCCATGATGAATAAGTTGGAGCTTTCCGGCACACCACTGGTGGCCTGCCGGAAAAGTTATTGAATCGTTACCTGTAAGGGTTGCTTAATTTTTTGGGCGAATGTTTCCAGGTAGCTGAACCACTCTTCGGCGGAAGTAATTCTTCCGCCTTTGTTCCACGCCGCCCCGAAATAGTATTCATATGGCTGCTGGCTCCCTGCTGTTCCGGGGCTTAGCAAATGTACGCGATCTGTTTTCATTCCCGGTACTTCCCGGGCAAAAACACAGCCTATACCCAAGGTGCCATCATCGCCATGAGCGGGCTCCCAGTAGCCCATTACGCCGGTTTTCTCATCCAGCAATACGGTACCCGGCTCTTTGCGTTTTACAATACCGGTTACCACGGGGATGTCATTCCCTTTGAAACTGTATTGTACCTGCATTTTATTGAGTTGGGAACCTGCATCCAGGGAAATGGTTTTGGTAACAGTAACAGCCGTGTTGCCCGCCTGCCAGGTATCGTAGGTCAGGGAAAAAGTGGTGCGCAACGGACCATTATCAAGGGTTTTCGACTGCCGGTAGTTTTTCGGGAAATAGATGGTATCCTGTCCGGAAGGCGCTGTATCACCTGCGCCAAGTGTTAAGCCCACGCTGTAGTAGTCCAGTCCCTGCCCGTTGTCGTGGTGATAGTTATCCAGTTTATACCAGGTGTCGATCACCATATCGGTGGTGCGCTTCGCCCATACATCAATACCATAGGCCATTTCTTTCGGTACCAGTTCAAGCGCCTTGCCATACATGCGGTAGGCCATGCGGTCATTTTCCCAGGCGTAATCATCTTTGCGTTCAGGTACATAACGACCATACGCTTTCGCCTTTACCGGCGCCGGGGCACCTTCTGCCACTGCGGCATACAAACTTGCAGCGGCGGGCAGCGTTACCTGTAGTAATATCTTCTTTGCTGATTTACCACCTTCATAAATCAACTGATAAGGAATTTCCTGTCCGCTCACTATATCCACTACTTTAAAACCTTTCAACGTTTGTTTGGATAATTTCGCGCTGAAAGCGGGATAAGGAATTTCTGTAACCTCTTCTATCCTGTTGATGCCGGTGTTATTGGAGATGACCAGGTGAGCAGCTGCATTTTTCCGGAGATCATATTTGATCAGTTCTGAACCGGCTAACAGGAACGCACCTACGCCATATACTTCTGTGTCGTTAGCAGTAGCTTTTCCAGGCGCAGCGCCTATTTCCTGGACAAAGCCCAGTTTACCATTTGGCTGTACGCAACCGGTAAGTGCTTCCCATCCCTTCTGTATTATCGGTAAAAATTTTTTCTCCGGTAAAAGACCATTGTTCACACCCCACATCAACGCATATACGTAGAAACCGGTACCGCTTGTTTCCTTTGCCGGATAGCTGTCCGGGTCCAGTAAGCTGGCATGCCAGGTACCGTCTGCAGTTTGGAGGGCGGCTATGCGGTAAGCCATTTGTTTATACAGGTCCTGGAAACGTGCCTTCCCGGCGTAGCCAGCCGGCATATTATCCAGCATACGCACCAGGCCGCCCATTACCCAGCCGTTACCACGACTCCAGTATACGTTGGTGCCATTCTTTTCTTTTTTGCCGATATAACTGCCATCGCGGTAATAAAGGCTATCCTGCTTATTATACAGGTAGTCTGTTGTTTTCCACCACAGCTTGTCTGCGGTTTCCAGGTAACGGGAATCACCGGTGGCGGTGCTTAAATAAGCCAGCGCCGGAGGCCCCATAAACAACGCATCACACCAGGCCCATTCACGATGATGAATACCATCTTTCCATTCGAGCGATTCTGTATGCGGCGCTGCCACAATGCTATCTGCCAGCTTACGGAATTTATCGATCATTACCGGATCTTTATACACACTGTTTAGTTGTGAGTATAGCTGTCCCACACAGTATTCATCTGCGAAGAAACGGTCCGGTCCTGTGTTCCAGTCATTATCTTTTCCTACCTGTACCAGGCGGTCAATAAAGAAGGGATTGGATGTTACCTGTGCCAGCGACATCATGCCTGCATACATAGCGCCGTTGGTCCAGTCGGTAGGCGCATGGTTCCAGCCATTGGCAGTAATATGGCGCCATTGCCAGGAAGCCACTTTTTCCATTTGCGTCCTTACCGCGGCAGCGGTATAGGCATCTGTGAAAACCGTGGCATGCTGCCCGGTAACAGGTTCCGTAGCATGCACCGGTAAGCCGGCATGCAGGAAAGACAAGCCCAGCAAGCTTCCTGCGATAATTTTTTTCATCATCATGATAGCAGCTATTATCAGTTCATTAACGTAGTTCAGTGATCTTGCAATGATCCATATCACTATAGTCGAGGTTCTCACCGGCCATACCCCATATAAAAGTATAGTTACTGGTACCGGCGCCGGAGTGAATAGACCAGGGCGGGGAAATAACCGCCTGTTCATTCTGCATCCAGATATGGCGGCTTTCCTGCGGCTGTCCCATAAAGTGGCATACGGACTGCCCCTCCGGCACTTCAAAGTAAAAATACACCTCCATTCTTCTGTCGTGCGTATGCGCCGGCATGGTGTTCCACACGCTGCCTGGTTGCAGCTCTGTCATGCCCATCTGCAGCTGGCAGGTTTCCAGCACACTGTTCACCAGCAGTTTATTGATGGTGCGGTGATTGGAAGTTTCAAGCGCACCCAGTGTTACCACTTCCGCTTCTTTTTTAGACACTTTGCGGGTGGGGAAGCTATGATGAGCAGGAGTGGAATTCAGGTAGAATTTAGCGGGTGTTTGTGCGTTTTTACTGGAGAAGATCACCTGTTGTTTTCCTTTGCCGATGTATAACGCTTCTTTATACGCCAGTTCAAATTTCTCCCCGTCCACTTCCACTATGCCATCGCCTCCAACGTTGATCATACCCAGTTCCCTTCTCTCCAGGAAATAGGCTGCTTTCAGCAGGTCAATCGTTTCCAGAACCACCGGACCTTTAACGGGCATTGCGCCGCCGGTCAGGTACCGGTCGTAATGTGTATGCGTCCAGGCAATGTGGTCGGCATCAAAAATTTTCTCCATTAAAAATGCCTGCCGGAGTTGTGCCGTATCCATGTGCTTTACTTCAGCCGGACTGCTGGCATATCTTGATTCGAACGTGGTGCTCATATGATGTTTGAATGTTTTTATCTATTGAGAATGCTGATTCATTATTGGCCCGGCCACAGGAGTATTGCCCACTGTTTGCCCGTTTACCGCTGCTGTGATGGATTGCGCGGGGCTCATAGCTCCGGCAAGCCCTGCCAGTGACACTATTCTGATAAAATTTCTGCTTTCCAATGTGGCTTTCCTTTATAAAGTTAAAAAAGCGGTTCCATTACATGGCTTTGGGCGAAAGCTCTAAAGTAATGCAAACGTTTGCAAAAATCAAGCATTTATTTTAAAAAATGTCTTTTACAGGATAGTATGCGTACCTATTTACGGCGCATCACAAACGCCACCGAGTGTTTACCGGTTAGTGCCTGGCTCCGGGCCTTCAGGCTGATACGTGTTACGTGGTCGCCCCATACCGGTGACAAGCGGCTGTCTTTTATCTCCTGCTGCTCCGTTACCACTTCAAATAAGGAAGGATCGTAGGTTAGTAACAGGTCCGCAGTTCCGCCTTTTAATACAATCCTTCCGGGTGTACCGGTGCCGGCAGGCAGACAGGTCATAAAATGCAGCAGGAAGGGCTCCTTCCATTCTTTTAACTGGTATACCTCCGATAATTGCAGGGAAGTTTTGGCAGGGTTGAATGTAAATGTACGTTTCCACGATTGTACCATTGCTGCTTCCGGATAAGCAGCGGCAATATCCATACTCAGCTTATTGTGACTGTACTCCACAGCTGTAGCCTGAAACTTCCGGCCATCCTGCTGTTGAACACCGTTAATAGTGGGACAGTTATGCCATTGCGATTGCATAAACCATAATTTGTAACGGTCGGCACTAAATGTTTGCTTTGTATAGGTACCCACGCCAACATCAATAATGGCCGGCTTTCCATCCATGTACAGCACAAAATTTCCAACGTCGTTATGGTTATGGCTTTCTGCATTATGTCCGCCCTGTGCGGCGAAGAATAAACCTTTGGAGACACCGGCTTCAGAGCGGAGCGACAATACCTGCAAATCAGGGAGCCAGTTTTCTGCGGTATAAGGGGCTGCTGCTTTGGCAGATAACAAGGCACTGCGATATTCCACGTTATACACAAAGAAAGCCAGGGAAGGCGTTTTAACCCTGTTACTGTCGGGGTTCTCCAGCCTTGAGAGGTAAGCGGCGAAGTTAATTAGCAATGGGTCATGAAAAGCAGTTCCGTATAAATACACGGTATGTGAAGGTGGAATGGTGCTCGCAGAAGCATCTGCAAAATTCACAAACCGGCTGCTGTCTACATGCATTTTATAAATATAGGCGCCGATCCGGTGAATCAGTTCATTATTGCTCCAGCTCAACCGGTGTGCAGAAGCGCTGTTCAGCAGATCAATAAATTCGATGAGCTTACCGCCTGCATGTCCCCAGTAAGTGGGACCTTCATCACAGCCGCCATCATCAGGATATCCGTTCACAAAATTATCCGCGCTGCGGATCGTTTTCTCTATTACCTTATTTCGTATATCCGTTTCATTTATACCCAGCAATGCAGTTTGTAAAACATTGGTATTGATCCAGATATTCCAGTTATTCACTGCGCGGCCGCCCCATCCCATCCACCAGAAATCAGTCCGCTCCAGGTAAGGCTCCACAATGCGGTGTTGCAGTTCATAGGTAATCCGTTTATTTACGATGGGGGAAAATTTATCCAGCTGATCGTGCAGCAGGAACTGCGCCCAGCTGAGTGTAGCAGCAGTTTCACCGGCAAAAAGATCCACCACCGGTTCCGCCGGATCGGGCAAACCACTGCCTGCTTTTTGTGCGCCAATATGCGCAGGCAATACCCAGGTGCTTTCTTCCAGGATCAGCCATAAACCGTTTACGATCTGTGGCATGTATTTTCCTTTTCCATCCACCAGTTCTCCGGCCACTAACGCCGCCAATACTTTGCGGCGTTCAAACTGCGCATTTTCAAAATTTACGCGGTTACCATTATCACGGTATTGAAGATATAAAGTAGCCGGTAATGAAGGCCAGTCGAACGATAATCCCTTGTCCGCCTCCTTCAGCAATATCGCCTTGCTGGCCGCCGGCAGGGCAGCAATCTTCTCCGTAACAGATTTGTATCGTTGTTCCCTCCACTGAATAATATCCTTGAAAGCAGCATCACCACCTTTCTGCCTGTATTCTTCATATAAATAATTCCTGGCTTTACCGGCATCCTGGCCACTAACGTTACCGGCTATACTAATACCTGAAAAAAGCAATACCGCGCAGATCAGTTTTTTAACGTGCATTTGACATTTATTTTTTTGTAAGATAAAAACAGGGCAGTGTAATAGGTTAAAGGGATGGTATATTTCCCAAACCGCGTCATGATGTAAACGTTTGTATTTGTTGCCATACTGTCATTCAATTGTTCGCGCCGGAGTGTATGGCTGGTGCTTTTTTCTGCCGGAATCACACCGCTTCAGGTCAGCAATTCAGATTACCGGTATCTTCAAAATGATCTCTTCAGTTTGCTCCAATGGAATTTGTTGGCGTCATCGCCGGAGACCCGCGCTGATAGATCAAAAATATCAAAATACAGGTAAATTACAAACGTTTGCATAAATATTACAGGATCGGGACATTTACACATCCGGGCGGTTAAAAGGCACTGATAGCCGATTAACAATTTATAATTCATTCCTGACCTGCTCCCATAAGGTGTTCCAGCGGAATAATCAAATAGTCAAAATCTTATCATGGATTAACATTTTACTATCACCAGCCGGAGCAGTTATTTACTACTTTAGCTCTTATGAACGCTTATTTACAAATTCATCCTGATGATAATGTGCTGGTAGCCTTACAGGATATACCGGTAGGAACCGATATCTCATTTAACGGACATAACATTCAACTGCAACAAAATATTTCTGCTAAACATAAATTCCTGATAAATGACATCCGGGAGGGCGATCCCATCACGATGTATGGCGTACTGGTAGGCAAAGCCAGCAAAAGCATCGGGAAGGGCGAAACCATTACCACAGAAAATGTGATTCATGATGCCAACGCATTCCATGAAAAAGACAGCTCCCTGGAATGGCAGGCGCCCGATGTGAGTAAATGGAAAACCCGCACCTTTATGGGCTACCATCGGGCCGATGGCCAGGTAGGTACCCGTAACTACTGGCTGGTGATTCCGTTGGTTTTTTGTGAAAACAGGAATGTGAGTGTGATTAAAACCGCTTTCGAAAAAGGACTTGGTTTTTCTCCTGCCGAAGTATATAACGAACAGGTAACTGACCTGGTTTCCCTTTATAAAAGCGGCAACCTGGAAGCCATTAAAAACTATGAGGCTGGCGCACTAACGGAAACGAGTAAACGTAATGTGGTTTTCCCGAATATTGATGGTATCAAATTCCTCACCCACGAAGGAGGTTGTGGTGGTACCCGCCAGGATTCAGACGCCCTGTGCGCCCTGCTGGCCGGTTATATTCATCACTCCAATGTTGCCGGAGCCACTATTCTTAGCCTGGGATGCCAGCACGCGCAGGTATCTATCCTCCAGGAATCACTGAAAAAACTTAACCCGGCCTTTAACAAACCGGTATTGGTATACGAGCAGCAGAAAAGCGCTTCCGAATTTGCGATGCTGTCTGCCGCCATTAAAGATACTTTCCTCGCGCTGGTAGAAGCCAATAAGCTGACCCGCCAGCCGAGCCCGCTCTCCAAGCTGGTAATAGGACTGGAGTGCGGCGGCTCCGACGGGTTTTCCGGCATTTCAGCTAACCCGGCTGTAGGTCATACTTCCGACCTGCTGGTAGCGCTGGGTGGTACTTCCATTCTCTCCGAGTTTCCTGAACTGTGCGGAGTGGAACAGGAACTGATTAACCGCTGTCAGACAGAAGAAACCTCCGATAAGTTCATCCGCATTATGCGCGCATATGAAAACCAGGCCCAGTCGGTAGGTTCCGGTTTTTACATGAATCCATCTCCGGGAAATATCAAGGATGGCCTGATTACCGACGCCATCAAATCCGCCGGGGCAGCTAAAAAGGGAGGAACCTCACCGGTTACGGATGTACTGGATTATACAGAGTATGTAACCAAACCCGGACTGAACCTGCTTTGCACACCCGGTAACGATGTTGAATCCACTTCAGCGGAAGTAGGTTCCGGCGCTAACGTGGTGTTGTTTACCACAGGGCTTGGTACGCCTACCGGCAACCCGATTGCGCCGGTAGTAAAACTGGCTACCAATACCAAACTGGCTACCCGTATGAAAGATATTATCGATATCAATACCGGTACCGTCATCAGTGGCGAACAAAGTATTGCCGGTATGGGTGAAGAAATCCTGGAATATGTGATCCAAACCGCCAGTGGTGAAGTGTATACAAAGGCAGAACAACTTAACCAGGATGATTTTATTCCGTGGAAACGGGGTGTTTCCCTGTAAGCAGCGCGGATTTTGTCTTTTTCAGGATTAGACTGATTAGACTGATTACTTTGATTTTACTTTTTTGATTTTATAAGATGAAGAAAGATAAATTAAGCGAATAATTTTTGATACTCATAAGAATAAAAACAAACGTCCGGACATCTGCCCGGACGTTTTCTATTTGAAAATTAACTTTACAAATCTTTATAAAATCAAAAAAGTAAAATCAAAGTAATCAGTCTAATCAGTCTAATCCTGAAAAAGACAAAATTCGCTAATTCAAATTCACCTGCTCCATTTTAGGTGCAAAGAAGTGCATCACTGTCCAGGCCACCAGGTAAGCCAGGGCGCAGATAGTGAACAGAATATTATAACCAATACCGATGTTGCCGATTAACTTATAATGATCCAGCATAGCGCCAATCAGCATCGGGAACAGCGTACCGCCAATAGATCCGGCCATACCTCCAATACCTACCACAGAACTTACGGCCCGTTTCGGGAACATATCAGAAGCCGTGGTGAATATGGTGGCAGACCATGCCTGGTGAGCCGCCGTGGCCAAACTGATCAATGCAATAGCGAACCATACATTATTGGAATACTGTATAAGCATAATGGGCAATACACAAAGCGCAAAGATCAGCATAGACACTTTACGCGCTTTGAAAACCGGCCAGCCGGATTTGATCAGGTGGGAAGATAACCATCCACCACCGATACTGCCAAAGCTGGTAATGGAATATATGATGATCACCGGCAAACCCAGCGTTTCTTTCATATTTACGTGGAAGATGGATTCCAGGTAACCCGGTAACCAGAACAGGAAAAACCACCACACAGGATCAGTCAGTAATTTACCAAATATGAAAGCCCATGTTTGTCTCACGCCCAGGAGCTTACTCCATTTAATGGGTTTAGGTTTCACCTCTTCTACTTCCTGGTCGGAGTGGATATGATCAAATTCTGCTTTGGATAACTTCTTGTGACGGGCAGGCACTTCATAATAGATCCACCAGAATATCAACCAGATAAAACCGATGGCGCCTGTCCATACAAAGGCATTTCTCCAGCCATGATTGCTGGCCAGCCAGTATACCATTGCCGGTCCTATTACAGCCGCAATATTGGAACCTGAGTTAAAGATGCCCGTAGCCAGCGCCCGCTCCTTCTTTGGAAACCACTCTGCGGTGGCTTTAATAGCCGCAGGGAAGTTGCCCGCTTCGCTTACGCCGAGGATAGACCTTACCACACCAAAACCCAGCGTAGAACGCACCAGTCCGTGCGCCATAGCCGACAGGCTCCATACCACAATAGAAACCGCGTATCCCAGTTTGGAACCGATCTTATCTACCAATGCGCCAAAGAAAAGCAAGCCAATCGCATAGGAAGCGGAAAACGCCATCACCAGGTTGCTGTAAGCTGTTTCTGACCAGTGAAATTCAGCTGATAAATCAGTTTTAAGCAATCCTAATATCTGCCTGTCTATATAGTTGATGGTCGTCGCAACAAATAAAAGTGCGCATACCCGCCAGCGATACTTACCTAAAGTTGTGGAATTCATTACGGTTTATTTGGAATTTATAAAGTGTATAAGTTACTTCTTCGGCCTGAGAAATGCAAACGTTTGCACTATTTTATCTTTCAGCGCGCGCCAGTCCTTACTTTCGATCAGGGATTTGGACAACAGGTTAGACCCCATTCCCACGCATACCACCCCGGCGTCAAACCAGGCATCCATACTAACCCGGGTAGGTTCTACACCGCCCGTAGGCATAAATTTCAGTTGCGGGAACAGCGGTTTGATGGAATTTACATAACCCGGCCCCAGTACGTTACCCGGGAACAACTTCACCAGCCTGGCGCCACTCTTTTCTGCAACAGAAATTTCCGTTGGCGTCATACAACCGGGAATCCAGGTAATGCTTTCCGCACTGCAATAAGCAGCCGTTTCGGGATCAGTTACCGGGCATACAATAAAGTCGGCGCCCATACCGGCATACACGGCTGCATCCGATGCGTTTTTAATAGTTCCGATACCCAGGTATAAATCCGGCATGGCAGCCAGTTTCCTGTCGCGTAGGGTAGCGAAGTTCTTACGTGCATTTTCTCCCCTGCTGGTAAATTCGAATACCCGTAAGCCGCCATCATAACAGGCTTGCAGTACTTCCAGGCAAACATTTTCATCATCATGATAAAAAACCGGAATAATCCCGCTTTGCTCAAATGCTGCTATAATTGTTTCAGGACTTGGTGCCATATCTTATATCAGTTTTATTATTTCTTTTTCAGAAGTAGTATTAAAATCTCCTTTCACAAAAAATTTGGAATACGCGGCAGCAGCAGCAAAGGAAATGATCTGCTGATCATCCAGTCCCTGCAGCTGGGCATGTATGAGCCCGGCCATGAAGCAGTCTCCGCTACCCACGCGATCCACTACGTCATTGGTATCGTACTCACGGGAAATGCTCATCTGTCCTTCGTTATAATAAAAGGCGTAGTACAGATTATGCGTGGCAGCATGACTGAAACGGAAAGTAAAAGCCACCCGTTTACAGCGTTTATACGTAGCAGTGATTTCTGCGGCTACCTTTTCTGCCTGTTGCAGGAAAATATCTTTGGTATTGGCTTCCAGCGCAGCGGTATCCAGCGCGGTATCCAGCATATTATTGGCGGCCCATATGTTGCCCATGATTACATCGCAGTACTGAACCAGCTCCGGCATTACCTCCACCGGCTTTTTGCCATACTGCCATAGTTTACTGCGGTAGTTAAGATCCGTAGAAATGGTCATTCCCTTCCGGGTGGCGGCCTGCAATACTTCCTTGCAAACCTCCGCGGCAGCAGGGTTTAATGCGGGTGTAATAGCGCTCCAGTGAAACCATTCCGCATCACCGAGCAATGCGTCCCAGTCAACAGTGCCCGGCACTATTTCGCTGAAAGACGACCAGGCCCTGTCGTACACTACCTCCGCATGTTTAAGGTCGCTGCCCTGCGCCAGGTAATAAATACCAATGCGCGCACCACCCCACAACACCCTGTCGGTATGGATACCGCGGTTACTCAGTTGCTCCAGCACGTCTTTCGACAACCCGTTTTCAGGCACTTTGCTGATATAGGCCACTTCTGTGCCCCAATTGGCCAATGCCGCTGCTACGTTGGCTTCCGCCCCGCCTACATAAACGGCGGCCGTGTTTTGCGCCAGCTGCGGCGACAAGCGTAATAATATTTCTCCGAATGTGATAACTTTTACCGGCTTCATTAGAATCCAAAATATGCTTTTGCGTTATAGTAACAAATGTCCTGTACCATTTTCCCTAACCAGGCAACATCATTTGGCAGCTCTCCCTGTTCCACATCGTTGCCGATCAGGTTACACAAAATACGGCGAAAATATTCATGCCGGGAATAAGACAGAAAACTTCTGGAATCGGTTAACATTCCTACGAACCGGCTCAGCAAACCCATGTTGCTCAATACATTCATTTGCTTTTCCATACCATCTTTCTGATCCAGGAACCACCATCCGGAACCATACTGAATTTTGCCGGGAATGGCGCCATCCTGGAAGTTGCCTGCCATCGTAGCAAAAACTTCATTGTAGGAAGGATTCAGGTTATATACTACTGTCTTTGTTAACTTATCTTTCTTATCCAGTGCATCAAAAAATGCGCTCATGGCTTCCGCAACGCGCCAGTCGCCGATTGAATCCACACCGGCATCCGCCCCTACCTGCTGCAGTAAGCGGGAATTATTATTACGGATAGCGCCCACATGGAACTGTTGTGTCCATTCCCTTTCATGATTCCATTCGCATACCGCCAGCAGGACGGCCGTTTTAAACTGCGCATTCTCGTATGGTGTGGCAGCGCGGTGGTTGCGGGTATTGTAAAAAATAGTATCCAGTTCCCTTCCGGTAGCCGGTGAAAAATAAAAGGTGCTGATGCCATGATCACTCAGGCGGCCGCCGGCTTCATGAAAATAAGTATGCCGGCTATGGAGTGCCTCAATGAGGTCCTCAAACTTCGTGATCTCTTTATTGGTAACTGCTGCCAGCTCATTAATAAAACGGTTGAACACCTCCGGGTTATCCACCGCCATTGCCCTGTCGGGGCGGAAAGTAGGCAGCACCCGCGTACCAAAAGGTTTATTGGCAATAGCACGGTGATGCTCCAGCGAATCTACCGGGTCGTCCGTTGTGCACAGCGTGTCTACTTTATAATGTTGCAGGAGTGTTTGTGTGGATAACCGGGGCAATTGTGCGTTACAATCGTGGTATATCTTCTCCGCTGTTTTTTCATTCAGCAGGTCGGTTACGCCGAAAGGATTTTTTAACTCCATGTGCGACCAGTGATACAAAGGATTGCGCATTGTATATGGCGTAGTAGCTGCCCAGTGACGGAATTTCGTATAGTCGTCGGCGGGGCCTGTAATAAACTCCTCCGGCACGCCGTTGGCACGCATAGCACGCCATTTATAATGATCTCCTTTCAGCCAGATGGCGTACAGGTTGTCAAATGTTTTATTCCCTGCTATTTCATCCGGTGGCAGGTGGTTATGATAATCGATCACCGGCATAGAGACGGCGTAATCAAAGTATAATCGTTTAGCCGTTTCCGTTTTTAATAAAAAATCCTCAGACAGAAATTCCTTCATAACATGATTAATTTTTGAGCAGCTGCGATTGAATAAATGCTTTCACACCATTGCTTTTCAGCATTTTTAAGATACCGGCTACCTGTTCAGCAAAGCCTGGAATGGCCGTCAGATCTGTTTCCCACAAACGTTTGTCGCTGCTGATCCCGGTTACCATATCATTTATGTCGGTGTGAGTTCGCCACCAGGCTGCAAAAACCGGGGCATTGTCATCTGTAATAACGTATTCTTCCCCGTCTCTGTTGCCATAATATTTACCGGCTTCTTCACGCTCCGGCTGCAGGAACAGCAGCATGGCGGCGAAGCCCAGGCACAGGTGGGGCGGGAGTGTTTTATACTTTTCGTAGTAGCGTACCAGTGTGCGCACATTGCGGGCATTCATCTTGGAACTTTCCTGGAAAGTGATGCTGATGAGCTTATGCGCAATAAACGGATTGGCAAAACGGTCGAGTACTTCCGGCGCAAATGCAGTAGCGGTAGGACAGGTATCTTCAATAGTAGGCAGTATTTCGCGGAGCACCACTTCTTTGAAGAAATGACTCATATAGTCGTCCTGCATACATTCGTATACCGTGTTGAGGCCCGACAGGAAAGCCAATGGCACTGCTGCTGTATGACTGCCATTCAGTAACCGGAGCTTCTGTTCACGGAATGGCGTAATGCTGGGCTCAATCAGCATCCTTTCATCTGCCTTATAAAAAGATAATACAGAACGGGTATGTTCATTACCTTCTATAGCCCATAACAGGTAGGGTTCTACTTCTATCCATAATTTATCTGTGTACCCTGCTTTTTGCTCAATTTCAGCCAGGTTGCGGGGTTTGCCGGGAACGATCCTGTCTACCAGGGAATTACAAAATTGGTTATCCTGCTGGATCCATGTAATAAAAGCCGGTGGCAGTTCATTATAAGCGGCCAGTTGCAGTACAATGTCTTTTAACAGGCGGCCGTTATCTACCACCAGTTCTGTAGGTACAATCACAAAGCCGGTGTTGGCGCTGCCTTTAAAGTAGGTAAACCGCTCCCACAGCACTGCCAGCAATTTGCCGGGGAACGAGGCCGGTACGCCGTCAGCTATTTTCTCCGGAACATACTGGATCCCTACTTCCGTGGTGTTGGAAATAATTGTTTGCAAAGCGGGCTGATGAACAGCAGCTAATATTTCCTGCCATTCTGCATTCGATTGCAAAACCCGGCTAATAGCGGAGTTGATCAGCACCTGGTCTACCAGTTCTCCCTGGGAAACACCTTTGATATGGGTGGTAAACAGGCAGTCCTGACTGGAAAAATCAACAGTATCACCGTCGGTCGATTTCACCACCACAATCCTTCCTTCAAAAATTCCCTGACGGTTGGCTTTGTCTGCGAGATAGTCTACTAAACCGCGCAAAAGCACGCCAGTACCAAATTGAAGGATCTTTTCCGGGAAGGTGAATGTTTTTTCATGAACGCCGGAATCCTGATTTTTTAATATAAATTCTTTGTTTAATATAGGTAGCATTACAACTGATTTATGCTATAAGGTGGCTAAAACTAATAAATATATAATTCACAATTAACAATTTATAATGTTTCCGGAAATAATCGTTCAAACACGTTAAAATTGTATCAACGATATAATCAGAATCAATCCGGCCATTGTCAGGATCAATAAAGCACAGATGGCCGTTGGCTTAAATTTAAGTAATTTTGTTGCTCTAAACTTTTATAAATGAGCAAGCATGGTAAAGTGCTGGTAGCCATGAGTGGTGGTATAGACAGCACTGTTACGGCGTTGATGCTGCATGAACAGGGGTATGACGTGGTGGGTATCACCATGAAAACCTGGGATTATGCATCTGCTGGTTCCAGTAAAAAGGAAACCGGCTGCTGTAACCTGGATTCTTTTAACGACGCCCGCGCGGCAGCGGTGCATCACGGGTTTCCGCACTTTGTGCTGGATATCCGCGATGAATTTGGTGATTTTGTAGTGAATAATTTTGTCGAGGAATATATTGCAGGACGTACTCCCAATCCGTGTGTACTGTGCAATACCCATATAAAATGGCGCGCACTGATGAAACGTGCCGACGCAATGGATTGTGAGTTTATTGCCACCGGCCACTATGGCCAGATCCGTCAGCACGACAACGGCCGTTATGTGATCAGCAAAGGTCTGGATGAAACCAAAGACCAGAGCTATGTACTGTGGGGCATCCAACAGGATGTACTGGCCCGCACCATTCTTCCTTTAGGCAAATACCGTAAAACACAAATACGCCAGATGGCCTTTGATTTCGGCTATCCCGAACTGGCTAAAAAAGCAGAAAGCTATGAAATATGCTTTGTGCCGGATAATGACTACCGCGGTTTTCTGAAAAGAAAAGTAGAGGGTCTGGAAGAAAGAGTAAACGGAGGCAATTTTGTGCTGGCAGACGGCACTATCGTTGGCCATCACAAGGGTTACCCCTTCTATACTGTCGGACAGCGTAAAGGGCTTGATATTGCCCTCGGACGCCCTGTTTTTGTAACCGAAATCATCCCCGAAACCAACACCGTGGTTTTAGGTAATGAAGATGAATTACAGAGAAGTGAGATGTTCGTAAGCGGTATCAACATGGGTAAATACGATACCATTCCCGAAGGCATGGAAGCAGTTACCAAGATCCGCTATAAAGATAAAGGCGCACTGAGTAACCTGTATAATGAAAACGGGCAGGTAAAAGTAAGCTTCTACGAAAGCGTGAAGGGCATTGCTCCGGGTCAGTCGGCTGTTTTTTATGAAGGCGACGATGTAGTTGGCGGAGGAATTATCCAGCGGACGATGCCGGTTGTTTTGTAAGAATTAATTTCATAAGATAGATAAACAGAAAAGGGTGGGAAGACAGATCTTCCCACCCTTTTTTTATCTTCAAAAACTAAGACAATCTTACTGCATACATCGTATCTGCTCCCTTGTCATACCCCGCAATCACGCCCCCTTCCTGCTTCCGCAAGTCACTGATCTCTTCTATATACTTTACCACTTCTTCATTCTCCTGTTTAAAAACAGAACAGGTAATATAGATCAGCGAGCCGCCTTTTTTTACAAATGGCGCCACATTATGGGCTATCTTCTTCTGCAACTGCTGGTACTTCCCGATCTCGTCTTTTTTAAAGAAGGAGATACTTTCCGGCGTACGCCCCCAGGTACCGGAGCCGCTGCAGGGTGCATCCAGGATGATACCATCAAACTGCTGACTCCCCATAGACGCAGGGAAATTCTCTGCCGTAAGATCGGCCACCCGTGCTTCAAAATGCTTCACTCCTGCCGTTGCAAAACGCTGCTGCAGGTTTTCCAGGATAGATCTTCTCACATCAGATACCAGTAATTGCACACCAGGCTGCTGATCTTTGAGCAGGATGGATTTACCGCCGCTGGCAGCACAACAATCCCACCAGCGCTGGTGTTGCTGCGGATGGAACAATTCACCGGTCTGCTGACTGGAAGCGTCCTGCACCTCATACCAGCTTTTCTCCGGCACTACCACTTCTATTTTAGTGCCGTTGGGCAAGGCTATGGTAGTGTTATTAGCGAACAGCTCATACGTAATGGCTGCTTTATCCAGCAATTGCAGCACTTTATCGAGCTTATTGTTGCGTACCCGGATAAATAACCGCGGCTGCTTTAAAACAGTATAGGCGTATGCGTTAGCATCTATACCGGCTGACAGCTCCGGCAGAAACGGGAAAAGTGTGTCGGGGGTTAAAGGAACAGGCAGTAGCGCAGCCTTATCGGCATGCGGCAATGCAATTTGCTCGTTCCATGCAGGACGGATAGTTGCCAGGAAATCATTCGGCGTGGTTTCACAAAGAAAGGCGCCGGTAATGATCCGCTCGTTCACGGAAAGGCTTTTACCCCAGTTCCCGAGGCGGAAGTAATGATATACCAGCTGTGAAATCCAGCGCCGGTCGCGGCCCCCCATGTAGGGATGTTCCTTAAAAAAAGATTTCAGGAAATGATGTAATGGCAGGCTGCCCTGGTAGGCGCCGATAATTTTTTCTGCGGATGCTAAGTAATTTTCCCAACGGGTCATACGCGAAGATAAGGGCTAATATTGACGCTGTGGGAGATAACACAAAAAAATCCGGCCTGATAACAGACCGGATTTCATTTTATCTTATCAGCTGAAACTAGAGTTTCAGCAGTGCTTTCAGCGGATCTTTACCAAACAGCAGTTGTTCAGGATTTTCCAGCATTTCTTTTACTCTTACAAGGAAGCTTACTGATTCGCGGCCATCGATGATACGGTGGTCGTAGCTCAGTGCCAGGTACATCATCGGACGGATCACCACCTGGCCGTTGATAGCCATCGGGCGGTCCTGGATTTTGTGCATACCCAGGATAGCAGACTGCGGGATGTTGATGATAGGTGTGCTCATCAGGGAACCAAATACGCCACCATTGGTGATGGTGAAAGTACCGCCGGTCATTTCAGGCATGGTCAGTTTGTTATCACGGGCTTTAGTGGCCAGTTCTACTACTGCTTTTTCAATACCTGCCATATCCAGGCTTTCTGCATTGCGGATCACCGGTACTACCAGTCCTTTCGGAGCAGATACCGCGATAGAGATATCGCAGTAGTCGTGGTACACCAGTTCTTCTCCGTCGATATAAGCATTTACGGAAGGGAATTCCTGTAAAGCGAAGCAGCATGCTTTAGTAAAGAAGCTCATGAAGCCGAGGTTTACCTCATGCTGTTTTTTGAATACTTCTTTATACTTGGCACGCAGCGCCATAATTTCTGTCATATCTACCTCGTTGAAGGTAGTGAGCATGGCCGTTGTATTTTTCGCTTCCACCAGGCGGCGGGAAACGGTTTTACGCAGGTTGCTCATTTTTTCGCGGCGTTCGGCACGGGTAAACATTTCCTGACCGATGGCTACGCCCGGATTCTGCAGGGCAGCATATACATCGTCTTTCATGATCTTGCCATGAGCGCCGGAACCTTTGATGCTGGAGGGATCCACGTGTTTGTCGGCGATCACTGCGGCAGCTACCGGTGATGCTTTCACATCGTTCGGGATGCTGGTAACAGGGGCCTGTTGCGGCTGTGGAGCGGCTTTAGCTGGTTGTGCAGCGGGAGCGGCTGCCGGTGCGGCTTTGCCTGCTGGTCTGCCAACACTGGTATCAATTTTACAGGCAACATCGCCTATTTTTAAAGTATCGCCTTCTTTTGCCACAGTAATCAGTGCGCCGGCTTCTTCTGCATTCAGTTCAAAGGTAGCTTTCTCAGATTCCAGTTCACATACCACTTCATCACGCTCTACATAATCACCATTATTCTTCAGCCACTTTACCAGTGTTACTTCACTGATAGATTCTCCTACTGTAGGCACTTTCATTTCAATCGTCCCTTTATTTGCTGCAGGTGCGGC
This sequence comes from Chitinophaga ginsengisegetis, assembly GCF_900168065.1. Taxonomy (GTDB): domain Bacteria; phylum Bacteroidota; class Bacteroidia; order Chitinophagales; family Chitinophagaceae; genus Chitinophaga; species Chitinophaga ginsengisegetis. The sequence goes on from NZ_FUZZ01000001.1 coordinate 2,643,462, forward strand.
CGGTGCAGCTTCTGCCGGAGCAGGCGCTGGTGCGGCTGCTACAGGTGCAGCAGGTTCAGCTGCCGGTGCGGCGCCGGTTGCTGGTGCGGCGGCGTCTGTATCGATAGTACAGGCTACATCACCAATCTTCAAAGTAGCTCCTTCCTGAGCTGCGGGGGCAATTTTGAGAACGCCCGCCTTTTCTGCATTCAGTTCGAAGGTTGCTTTCTCTGATTCCATTTCACACAATACCTCGTCCTGCTGAACATAATCTCCGTCTTTCTTCAACCACTTTGCAATTGTTACCTCGCTAATAGATTCTCCTACCGTAGGGACTTTGATTTCGATAACCATATTTAATCAGTTGATGGTGATACCAGGTTTTGCGTTTAGCGGTTAGCCTTTAGCTTAACGTAAAACCCCGTTATTCTGTTTATACTTTGAATTTTTTTAGATGTTAAAAGCCGTGTCAATGATCTGTTGCTGTTCACGGGCATGTACTTTCGCATAACCGGTTGCTGTAGAAGCGCTCGGGTTGCGGCTGATAACACCATAGTTGATCTGTTTCAGGTTCATTTGCAGGAAAGCTGCAGCACCCATGTTCAGTGGTTCTTCCTGTACCCAGAAGAAAGTAGCTCCCTTATACTTCTGTGCAATGGCTTCCAGTTGTTTAACCGGCAGCGGATACAGTTGTTCCAGGCGAACAATCGCTACATCTTTGCGATCATCTTTAGCCTGTTTGTCACTCAGATCAAAATACATTTTACCGGAGCACAGTAATACCTTCTTCACCACAGCGGCGTCGTCGATAAACGGATCATCCAGTACTTCCTTAAAGCCTCCCTGTGTAAATTCCTGCATAGCAGAGTAAGCGCCTACATGACGCAGATTTGCTTTTGGAGAGAAGTTAATGAGTGGTTTGCGGAACTGCCAGGTTAACTGACGGCGTAACGCATGGAAGAAGTTGGCGGCAGTCGTGATATTGGTGATCACCATATTTTCTTCTGCGCATTGTTGTAAGAAGCGTTCCGGACGGGCATTGGAGTGATCCGGTCCCCCACCTTCATAACCATGAGGCAGCAGCATTACCAGGCCATTCTGCGTAGTCCATTTCTGTTCTGCGCTGCTGATGTACTGATCAATCACCGTTTGTGCGCCGTTTACAAAGTCGCCGTACTGCGCTTCCCACAATACCAGGTTATTGGGATTGGCCATCGCATAGCCATATTCAAAGCCCAATACACCATATTCGCTCAATAAAGAGTTATAAATTCTGAATTTACCCTGGTTTTCCTGGAGATGACTGAGACGGCTATACGTTTCATTGGTATTTTCATCAAACAGTACCGCATGACGGTGAGAGAAAGTACCGCGTTTTACATCTTCCCCGCTCATTCTTACATCTTTCCCTTCTATCAGGAGGCTGGCATAGGCCAGCAGTTCACCGGTGGCCCAATCCACTTTGCCTTCATCCTGGTACAGTTTTATTTTGTCCTGCAGCAGTTTGCTCACTTTACGCAGGGGCACGAAGTTTTCAGGCCATTTCATGAGGCCGTCGAACAACCGTTTAAAGTCGTCTTCCTTGATAGCGGTTACCGGGGAAGCGTCAAAATCCTGTGGGGTGGCTTTGCGCAGCGCTTGCCACCATTGCTCCGGTTTTTGACTCACATAAGGCAGCGGATGTTGTTTTACCTCATCCAGGCGTGCCTGTAAATCGTCCCAGAAGCCTTTTTCCATTTCTTTGGCCAATGCCTGTGCGTCAGATTCTCCGTTGTTCAGGAGGAACTGGGTATATACTTCACGCGGATTAGCGTGTTTTTCAATCAGGGCGTAGAGGCTCGGTTGTGTAAACTTGGGCTCATCGCCTTCGTTGTGACCATGTTTGCGGTAACAAACCATGTCGATAAACACATCTTCGTTGAATTCCTGGCGGTAGCGGGCGGCCAGCTGGGATACCTTCACCACTGCTTCTGCATCATCGCCGTTTACATGGAATACCGGTGCCTGTACAATCGATGCCACGCTGGTACAGTAATCTGAGGAGCGGGCATCATCAAAATCGGTGGTAAAGCCGATCTGGTTATTGATCACAAAGTGAATAGAACCACCTACGTAGTATCCTTTCAGTTTGCTCATCTGTTCCACTTCATACACAATCCCCTGACCGGCAACGGCGGCGTCGCCATGAATGAGGATGGGCAGTATTTTATCGTAATCGCTGTTGTAGATCACATCTGCTTTACTGCGCGCAAATCCGACCACGATCGGATCTACTACTTCCAGGTGGGAAGGGTTGGGCATCAGTTGCAGGTTAACGGGTTTGCCACCGGGGGTGGTTACCTGGGAGCGGAAGCCGAGGTGATATTTCACGTCGCCGCTGCCCATGGTCATATCCGGTACGGCCAGGCCCTCAAATTCATTGAAGATCTGCTCGTAGGTTTTACCCAGGATATTGGCCAGTACGTTTAAACGGCCACGGTGAGCCATTCCTATCACGGATTCCTGTACGCCATACTCTGCGGCTACGTTAATGATGGCATCCAGCGCCGGAATGGTGGATTCTCCGCCTTCCAGGCCGAAACGCTTCTGTCCGATATATTTTGTGTGAAGAAACTTTTCAAAAATAACGCCCTGGTTCAGCTTCTGCAGGATGCGTTTACGCTGCTCCAGCGACAATGGCTGCAACATAATGGACTCAAATTCTTTCTCCATCCACTTCGCTTTATCACGGTCGTTGATGTAAGTGTATTGAAGTCCTACGGAACCAGCGTAGATCTGCTGCAGATAGGCAACGATCTTTTCCAGGGAGGCTTTACCCACGCCAATAGTGGTTCCTGCGTAAAATTCGGTTTTAAGATCAGCGTCCCCTAATCCAAAACTGGCAAGATCCAGGTTGGCCTTGCGGTCCTTTCTTTCACGGATGGGGTTGGTTTTAGCAATTAAATGGCCTTTTTTGCGATACGCCTGGATCAGGCGGTACACGCCCAGTTCTTTCGCCAGCTGGTCGTCGCTCACGGGCAACGAAGTGCTGCCTCCTGCTACCGGCGCTGATGTTGCCGCCTTGCCGTTTACATTGGATACTGCAAAATCAAATCCTTCGAAAAATTTAACCCAATCCGGGTCTACAGAGTTGGGATCTTTGCGGAAATCCTGGTATAACGATTCAATGTAAGCAGGATGTGAGTTGGTGACGAATGAGAAGTCCTTCATTTACAACGAGTTTTGCTGATCTTCAGTTCAAATACTTTTCTGTTGATCCCAATATATTAATATATGGGATTGCAAATATCGCTCGTTTTTCGATACGCTGGTTGGAAAAAATGAGAAAAAATCAAGTGTTTATCTGTGATAAAAGGTGCTTATATTTGTAGTTCACCGGAAAAACTACATTTAGTTTGTTTTGTAAAGGTAATATAGTTACCTTTGCCGTCCGAAACTTGAAATTTGAAAAATGGCAAACCATAAAGCAACAAAGAAAGACGTACGTCAAAGCAGAAAGCGTAATGAGCGTAACCGTTACTATGGTAAAACTACCCGTAACGCCATCCGTGACCTGAAAGCAGTTACCGATAAAGCAACAGCGGAGAAAGATTTAACTGAGGTAGCTTCTATGCTTGATAAGCTGGCTAAACGTAACGTTATTCACAAGAACAAAGCTGCAAATCTGAAAAGCAAGCTGGCTAAGAGAGTATTAGCTCTGGCTTAATTGCTTCAGTAACAATATTTATAGCTCTTCCTCGAAAAGGAAGGGCTTTTTGTTTTTCCATTTTACCAAGATGATGAAAAAGATACTCCTGCTTCTGACCGCCCTGTTTCCCCTGCTCTCCTCCGCGCAGGACCTCACCACGCAATACGAGAAAACCAATGGCCGCGAAACCGCCACCTACGACGAGGTGATCCGGTATTACCAACAACTTGCCAAGCGCTTCCCGCAGATCAATATACAAACCATTGGCGCCACCGATGCCGGTTTTCCCCTGCACCTGGTGACCTACTCCCCCGGCCGGAATTTCGACTTTAAAAGCCTCCACAAACAAAATAAACGGGTTATCCTCATCAATAACGGCATCCATCCCGGTGAACCCGATGGTATAGACGCCAGTATGATGCTCCTACGCGACCTCGCACAGGAGAAAATCCATCTCCCGGAAAATATCATACTCGCTGTAATCCCCGTATATAATATCGGCGGAATGCTCAACCGCTCCCCCTGGTACCGGGTAGATCAGAACGGCCCCGATGCCTTTGGCTCCCGCGGCAACGCCCAGAACCTGGATCTTAACCGCGACTTCATCAAAGCCGATTCAAAAAATGCCCTCGCCTTCCAGCAAATCTATCACCTCACCGATCCGGACGTATTTGTAGATAACCACGTGAGCAATGGCGCAGATTATCAGCATATCATGACCCTCCTCACTACTCAGCACAATAAACTCGGCGGACCAATGGGCGAATTCATGAACAAAACATTTGAACCCGGATTATACGCCCTGATGAAAAATAAAGGCTACGACCTGGTTCCCTATGTAAATCACTTTGGTGAAACACCCGACAGCGGATGGGTGGAATTTGCCGACGCTCCCCGTTACTCTACCGGTTATACAACCCTCTTCCATACTTTCGGTTTTGTACCCGAAACACATATGCTGAAACCCTATCCACTGCGCGTAAAAGCAACTTACGCCCTGATGGAATGCTTCATCGAATTTACCGCCACACACAGTGAAGAAATTAAACACCTGCGCGAACAGGCAAAGCAAACTGCTCTTACACAGAAAATGTTTCCGCTCGCGTGGCAGTTTGATATGAACAAATACAGCCTGATCACATTCCGTGGCTTTGCTTCCGGGCACAAACCCAGCGCAATTTCCGGCCTCCCGAGGTTGTACTACGACCGCTCCAAACCCTACACCAGGCAGGTGAAATTCTATAACTATGCTACCGAAGAAAACTTTGTGGAAAAACCGCAGGCATATATTATTCCGCAAGGTTGGTGGGCAGTAATCAATCTGCTGAAAAATAACCAGGTAAAAATGCAGCTGCTGCAACATGATACGACCATCCTCGTAGAAGTATATCATATTGCCGACTTCCAGAGCTACACCAAACCATTTGAAAAACATTACCTGCACACCAACATCAAAGTAACCAGCAGCAAGGATTCTATACGTTTCCGCAAAGGTGATTGCTATATTCCCATGAACCAGAATGCCAACCGTTTCCTGATGGAAACACTGGAACCCACCGGTGGCGATTCTTTTTTTGCCTGGAACTTTTTTGATGCCATCCTCGGACAAAAAGAAGGATATTCTCCTTATGTTTTTGAAGATACCGGTGCTGAATATTTAAAACAACATCCGGAGTTACAGGAATTATTAAATAAGAAGAAAGCCGGTGATACTGCATTCGCCAACAACGCCAGTGCGCAGCTGAATTTTGTGTTTAAAAATTCACCTTATGCAGAGCCGGAATACATGCGTTACCCGGTGTATAGAGTACGATAAAATATTATCAGTTATGGAAGCGGAGATATAAGCAGGGCTTATGTCTCCGCTTTTTTTATGCATCCTGTTCATGATAATGAACGGATCATTTCACCCCTGAATAAAATGAACGGGATTTTATTGATGCATGCTTTAAATTCGTTCGCGTTTAGATGTTTGTTAACATACTTCAGAGAAATGAAGTGGGCATAATCCTTCCGTTATAAAAACCATATCAACATGAATTCTGCAGTAATTTTTTCTTCATTCATGGTAGTTGTTTGTGTGTATTCAACATAGGGAGTTCTATAAATACTCTTCTTTCAAACTCATATTCTTTAAACAAAAAACCAAAAACATGTCTTACAAGGAATTTGTACAGGATTTAAAACAGAACATTGTCAGGAGCAGATACATTGCTGCAAGGCTTGCTAATCAGGAGCAATTAAAACTCTATTTCAAAATCGGGCAGATGCTTTCCGAGAAGATAAATGCTGAGAACTGGGGAGCGAAAGTTATCGGGCAACTCTCTATAGATCTGCAACAGGCACTACCTGGGTTAAAAGGATTTTCCACAAGGAACCTTAATAACATGAGGCAATTTTATGAGACGTACAAAATTTTTCCAATTGTGCAGTCGGTGACTGCACAATTGGAAAAATCCTTTTATAGTATAAGCTTCACTCATCATATCCTTATAATAAACAGATGCAGTAAGCCTGAAGCGCAGCATTTTTATATCTCCCAGGCCGCAGAACAATTCTGGTCAGTAAGAGAATTGGAATATCAAATCAATGCCAATCTTTTCAAACACCAGGGTAATATGCCCCACAACTTCAATAAAACACTGCCGGAAAATATCAAATCCAAAGCACTGGAAGTATTTAAAGATGAATACCTCATCGGCTTTGTTAATATTAATGAAGAGGATGATGAAGGGATCCTTGAAAATGAAATAGTGAACAACATCAGGAAGTTCATTATGAGTATGGGTAAAGGATATTCCTTTATTGGTAATCAGTATAGGCTGGAAGTAAATAACAATGAATTCTTTGTAGATCTGCTCTTTTATAACCGGCACCTGCAATGCCTTGTAGCCATTGAATTGAAACGTAAAAAGTTCAAACCTGAATACGCCGGCCAGCTGAACTTTTATCTGAATGTGCTGGATGATAAAGTAAAATTACCACACGAAAATCCCAGTATCGGCATTATACTCTGTAAACAGAAAGATAATACAGTAGTAGATTATGCTATCAAATCTATCGATAAAGCGATGAGTGTAGGCACCTATACACATTATCATGCCCATAGCATACCCGAAAACATGAAAGAATTTTTGCCCGATGCGGAGGCATTAGGAAAAATGCTATAAAAATGATAATGAATAACTCACATTAATAATCCCCCAAACACCGTATCAGTTCACGTTTACACGTTTATTAGCATTCCTCACTTACAACAACATCTCTAACATAAAACCATTATCAAAATGAAATTTAACCATCTGCTTAACAGCATTGAAACCACACATGTACATTTCCAGGAAGTAGCCGCCAAAGCTATTAATCGTTCCCTTACCATCCGCAACTGGATGATTGGATGTTATATTGTAGAATATGAACAGAAGGGCGTGGATAGAGCCAGATATGGAGCGCAATTATTGGAACAGATTTCGAAAGAACTTCCTGTGCTAAAATTATCTGCAACTAACCTAAGACTATGCAGACAATTCTATCAGTATTATCCCCAGATTAGTCAGGTTGTTTCAGACGAATTAAAAAATAATCCCATTCAAATTCATCAGTCACTGACTGACGAATTTGAAAAAATCAACATGCGAATTCATCAGTCAGTGACTGATGAATTACAAATAACTAGTAATCAGCAACATACAATTCATCAGACAGTGTCTGATGAATTGCTAGCGTCCAATAATTCAAGTGTTTCTTCAGTAACGCCCCCGGTAGAAATTGGCAGGGTTTCAGGTAAGAAAATTGTAAATAATCTGTCGTTTACACACATTGCCAGTTTGCTTACAATTGAAGATGATTTCAAACGGACCTTTTTTGAAGTAGAATGCATTAAGGGCAACTGGAGTGTACGCGAACTAAAAAGACAAATCAACAGTCTCTATTTCGAGCGCATGGGTCTTGCCAAAGATCCGCACAAACTGTCCCGGCTGATACAGCAATCAACAGAAAGCCCGGTTACACCCGCAGATCTCATCAAAAATGTATACTCATTTGAATTTCTCGATCTTCCGCAAAAAGCAATAGAAAAGGAAAGTACGGTAGAACAAAAACTGCTGGATCATTTACAGGAATTTTTACTGGAGATGGGACACGGCTTCTGCCTTGAAGGCCGGCAGAAAAGGATCCTGATAGGACAGGAATATTATTTTGTAGATGTTGTGTTTTATCACCGTATCCTGAAATGCCATGTACTCATCGAATTAAAAGTTGGTGATTTCACGTATGCAGATGCCGGACAACTCACAACATACCTGAACTATTTCAAAGCAAAAATGACGGCGCCTGGTGATAATCCTCCAATAGGTATTTTGCTGGTCACCAATAAAGATGAGGCACTCGCTGAATATGCCATTCCTTCCGGAATGGATCAGCAGATGTTTATCTCTACCTACGCCGTACAACTGCCAACGAAAGAAGAGTTACAACAATTCCTGGCGGGTGAATTAAGAAGATGTGAAAGTTAAACCCTTTCCAGTTTCAGCATAACATGCTGTTCCCCGTAAAAATGATTGTAGAAAAGGATAGTGCGAACAGGCGCAGACAAATGCTCCGTACCAGGAAACCAGGTGGCCGGTATTTGCTGCGCTTTGATAATCTGCGCGGCTAACCATAACCCAAACGCTCCGGCAGTATCATATTCACCGCAAAGATGCTTGAATGGCAACTGTGGTATGCCTGGAAAACATTGATCCAGCTCCTGGTAATAATGCTCGTGATTACTGTCGCCGTTACGACCGGTAATGATCAGGTCAGGAGAAGTGGTAAAGCTTTTCAGGGCTTCGGCTAGTTTTCCGCCGCGTGGTTTGTACAGCATCCTGAAATCAGAAATGGCTGCGTAGCTCTGCGGTGTAGGCGTGCCTGTTAGTGTGAAGAAAGTAGCGCCTTCTCCGGCAATACTGCCGGGCGAAAGATGACGATATAATTCCCGGTTGTCGGTAGGCGCTTCTTTCCAGAAACCGATCCGGCTTTTGATATAAAAATGTTCTTTTGTAATTTCCTCAAATGCGCCGGTAAGCGTATGTGTGGCGCCTTCCTGCAACAGCATCATGCTGTCCAGCAAAGCATTTTCAAAGGAAAAACCGCGGTGTACAAAAGTATTGTTATAGGCTGTGCACTTTTGCTGCAACGCAATTAATCCATTCACAGAATTGTAGGTAGATTGAATAAAAGGAGTTGGGTTCAGGGCTGTTTCCTTGTATTCGGCAATCTCTTTGATAAATTTCTCCGTGTCTTGTAAACTGCCTTTGCCGGTGCCGGTAATAATGGGTCCTGGTATGGTGATGCCACTTTCCTGGCTGCATTTAAGTGCAGCGGTCAGTCCCATTTTAAGCACCCTTGTCATGCGACGCAGGCTGTTGCCGGGGATGAATGGCTTATAATCGGGTTCTATACAGGCAAGCAGGTTACTATCTGTATGTACCAACTGCGCCGAAAAAATATCCCCTTCAAAAGTTGGCTGCGGGGAGATGGCCGCCATTGCTTGTATGTAACACTTACCCTTCATATTTGCTGATCACCAGGGAAGCATTGTTGCCCCCAAAGCCGAATGAGTTTGAAATAACATGATTTACCGGGTACCCTTCCATCAGGGTGGTAACCGGACTGATATTCAATTCCTCCATCCTTTCTGAGAAATTGAGATTGGGAAATATTATCCCATGTTGAATAGCCAGTATAGAATAGATGGCTTCTATCGCACCTGCTGCCGCCAGTGTATGCCCTGTAAAAGGTTTGGTAGAACTAAACAGGGGAACTTTATCCCCGAATAAACGTTCCAGCGCCTTTCCTTCGGAAACATCGTTATTAAGAGTGGCAGTGCCGTGCACATTGATGTAAGATACTTCTTCCAGTGAATGTCCGCTCATAGCCAGCGCCATTTTCATGGCTTCGTAGGCGCCGTCGCCATCCGGTGAAGGAGAGGTTGGATGGAAAGCTTCATTGGTATTACAATACCCGCTTAGCTCAGCCAGGATGCGGCTGTTGTTGGCCCTGGCGAAAGATTCACTTTCCAGTACCAGGTAAGCCGCGCCTTCACCCAGGTTCAAACCGGTGCGTTGCTGATCAAAGGGCCGGCAAAACTGCTTATCCACATTTTTGAGGGAGTTGAATCCATTCAATGTAAAACGGGTAAGCGCTTCGGTGCCGCCGCATACCACCCGGGGAAGCATGCCCTGCTTAATCATACGCGCGCCAAACATCAGTGCATTGGCGGAAGATGAACAGGCGGTGCTGATGGTAGCAATATGTTCACTGAATCCTACGGTGTCGGCTATACGCTGTGTACAATCCGCGCAATCCAGTGTATCTATATATTGTAAAAAGGAGCCGGTCTTCTCAGGATTAATAATATCAAAATATAACTTCTCTGTATCACACATCCCTCCCACGGTGCTGGCATTGATAAAGCCTGTGGGAGCCGATTGTACATCCGTAATACCTGCATCCTGCAAAGCCTCCCGCATGGCTGCCAGTCCGAGTAAAGTGGTACGTGTATACCCTTCCTTTACCGGTATACCGGCCAGTGCAAACAAGGCCTCGCTCGCGTGTTTTACTTCCGCAACAGGCAATACATTTTTGTAAATGGTATCAATGTAGCTGCTGTAACCCAGCCCACTTTGCTGTAAGCGCAGATGGTGCAAGTTTCCGGCTACATTATCACCAATGGCGGTGATCATTCCTATCCCTGTTATAAACACTCTTTCCGCCATGTAGCCAGTTTACTTATGCCGGTTGTTTTGCCTGGATAAACTCTGCCATAGATTGAACAGACTGCAGAATCTTACGACCTTCGCGCGGGTCCTCTACTTTGATGTGATACTGTCTTTCCAGTAATACCATCAGTTCGAGCGAATCGATACTATCGAGACCCAGACCTTCTCCAAATAATGGTGCATTGTCATCAATGTCTTCCGGTTTGGTATCCTGAAGATTGAGTGCCTCAATGATTTGTTCTTTCAGTTTCTTTTTTAATTCTTCCATAATGATGTAGGTTTATCACCTGTTGTTCACAACAGGCGAATGCCCTTGCGGGGAGTAAAAATACAGTTTTACTATTGTTTTGAAAACATTTATCAGTTCATTCTTCTTTTTTCCACCCATCCGGCTATGGCCAGCATAGCCAGTCCGGTGAGTATTAATCTCAACACATTCTTCCACACAAATCCAACATCTCCATTGCGCAGGTAAATATCATTAATAGCATCAAGTCCCCAGCTTAAAGGCGACAAATGCCCCAGCAGCTGCATTCTGGCAGGCATTACCTCCAGCGGGATCCATATACCGCCAATGGCCGACAATATCACAATAGAGATAGCTCCGAAATTCAGTGCCTGGTTAGGCGTTTTAAATACCGTGCCAATCAGGATACCATAAGCCGTTGCTGCCAGCCCTATTCCACCGGCTACCAGCAAAGTGGCTCCCGGATGCTGTCCCATTACCAGCTGCGGCAGATCCAGTAGTGGCAGCACATAAATGCCTACCAGCATCATCAGGTAAAACTGTAATACACAAACCCCTACGAAAAACAGCATCTTACCGGCCAGGATAGCCAGGTAAGATCCGGGTATCAGCTTCATCCGCAGCAGGCTGCCATCTTCCCTTTCCCGGATCATGTTGCCGGCAATGGGTATCACAATAAAAAACATCGCAAAGATGCTCCAGGCAGGCACGTTGTGTTGAACAGAATTGGAAATTACATCCAGTTGTTTGGCCGTACCGGTGCTTTGTTCCTTCAATCCTACTGCCTGCAAGCGAATAGCCAGCGTATCTGTGGCAGTAACGGTGCTGTCTTTCCTCTGTAGCTGCTGTTTAATACGGCTTATCAGCATATCTGTTTCCAGCTGCGTGAGGAAGTTATCTACCGACTGGTGAATAGCGCCTTTAAATGCTTTCTTCGCCGCGGGGTCAAAATAGATCGTTACGTTTAATGAATCAGGTACTTTCTTTACCGGCAGGGATACAGACATTCCCATGCGGTGAGTGATATCATTTACAATGCGGTTAGCATTGCTCACAATGGCGGCTGTAGCGCCTGCGGGTATGATAATACTGATCTTGTATTTGCCTTCGTTCACCAGTTGTTTGGCCCGTTCTGCCGTTACCGGCTGCCCATCAAGAGAATCGATAATATTGAATTGTCCGCCGGAAGCCAGCCCTTCTTTTACGGACCTGCCCAAACGGCCATGATCATTATCTACTGTTAAAATATCAAACCGGATATCCTGGTAATCCTTAAAGGGGGCATCCTGGATCAGTGCCATTACAGTAATCAATACCACAGGCATTATGAACAGGAGGATGATCCCTGTTTTATCACGTAACAGCAATTGCCACTCTTTCCTGATTGTTGCCAGTAGTCTTAACATCGCTTTTGGCCCTTAGCTTTTAGCTTTAAAAAATTAATCCCGGAGTGCATTTCCGGTAAAATGCAGGAATACGTCTTCCAGGTTATTACAATCCGGATGCTGATGGATGAGGGTTTGCGGATTACCCTGTACAATCATTTTTCCAGCATCCATGATTACTACTTCTTCACATAACGACTGTGCCTCTTCCAGCAGATGGGAAGTATACAGGATACTGGCTCCCTGGCTGTTGTAATCGCGCAGGAACTGTAATATCATACTGCGCGACTGCACATCCACACCAGCAGTAGGTTCATCCAGCACCAGCAGTTTGGGGTTGTGCAGGATGGCTGCAATAATGTTGGCCCGCCGCTTCATACCGCCGGAATATTTATGGATTTCTTTGTGCGCACTTTTCTCCAGGCCAAACAGTTCGAGGTAGTGCATAATTTTCTGTTGCAGCGGCTTTCCTTTAAAACCGTAGAGGTTACCAAAATAGGTGAGATTTTCTACGGCAGACAGTTGTGGATACAAGGCTATCTGCTGTGGTACGATCCCTATAATATGTTTGATCTCCTCCCTGTGGGCGGCCTGCTGCTTTAAATCGTGTATGATTACTTCTCCGCTGTCGCCCCGCACAATACCGCATAATATTGAAATCGTGGTGGTTTTGCCTGCGCCGTTGGGGCCCAGCAAGCCGGCAATCTTTCCTTTCCCAAACTGAAATGTAAGTCCTTTCAGTGTGGGTTCTGCACTACCCTTGTAGGTTTTATATAGATCTTTTACAGATATGCCGGACATAATTCAATTGGATATTTAATTACCACTTCACCTGTGCCAGCTTGCGGAAGAATGCATCTTCCGATGCCGCACACTCCAGTAACATCTGGCTCAGCTCTTTATAGGAAACATTATCCGCCGATCTGCTTTTGCATACACGGCCGGCGGCAAATGCAAAATTACGCCATAAGTCACCGGTTTTAGTTAGCTCACCTGCAAGCCTGCTCAGTTCATCTTTCTTCAGTAACTCCGCTGCTTCCTGTAAAAAAGCGGCATACAGGAAACGGAAACCTGCACCGCCGGTGCCGATCTCTTCCTGCATACGGATAATATTTCCGAGATACAGTGTAGCTTTCCGGTCGCCGGGATTTTCGGCGTAGTTGGCTACTTTTTTGGAAAGAAAGCGGATCCCCTTTACGCCGAACAAGGGGATAGGAACTTTCAGCATAAAGTGGCATGCCTGTTCAATACCGGCTTTAATCGGTTTTTCAAACGAGGCAGAAGGTGGTACGTGTACCGGGTAATACATTTTTCCTTTAGGGGCCGGAAATCCTTTGGCAAAGCGGGCCTGCGCCAGGCTTTCCGGGTCAATGGTGGTAACGGTATCCATTACCGGATCGCTTACCAGGTATTGTCCATCCTGTTTGCCATAAACAACCAGGTTATGTGCGTTAAAGTGAAACCGGTAGGAAGCGGGAAAGTAGGGCAGGTAATACACGCCGGATTGTAATCCAACGGGAATACCGGCTTCAATTACTTTGTCCAGCGCCTGCATTCCTTTTTCGGGGGTAGAAAATTTTTCGGATTCCATCCGTACACCCAGCCGCTTGCACACCCGTTGGAAAATAGCGCCGGGCCATATCCGGTAAGTAGTACCGGGCACGCCGTTCACCTTTAAAAAAGGCAGATGGCCGAAAAAGATGCCGGCACCGATACCAAACGCCATTGGTTCACTGATCTGTAAGCCGTAATGTCCCAGCAGGTTTGATATCACTCCACTTTCACAATGGGCGGTCTGGTGGTGTTGGAAAAAAGAATTAGTCATAATATTTTTTGTAGCAGCATCATGAATAACGGATTTGCGGGAAGATCACCGGATATCATCTACCCACAAATCCGTTATATCTGTATGCTTTATTTGATCTGCAGCAGATCTGTTAAACTCACTTTGAAGGCATCTGCATAACGCTGCAGCAGTTTAGGACTGAGCTTTTTGAATACGCCGGGTTTCATGTGTCTTTTTACCTGCCACTGGAATTTACCGACGTAACTGGCCAATAGCGGCAGATCCATCAGGTTCTTTTCCATGTAATAGGCAACAGGACTTATTTCGCCTGCTTCTACCCGGGCGCGTGCCGCTTTTACTCTTTCATTTACTTCTTCCCAGGCCTGGTCCATTGCAATGTTTTCCGGCTCCCAGCCTGCACTTTGCACCTGTACATAATTGCCGGAATTATCCACCGCATACATAATCTGCTTGAATGTACCTCCATGCAGGTTATCACTATCCTGCGGTACTTCCTCTTTTTTCATGATGGCAGTTTTAGAAGTGATTGCTTATACTACGGTAATATGTGCATAAGCATATGAAAAACGTGCGCTTTCCGGAACCATCATTACTACTTTCTGTCCTTTCTTAAAGCGGCCGCTGTTCATCAGTTCTTCCAGCATCAGGTATGGTGATGCGGTACCTACGTTACCTACGTTGGCCAGATTGGTGAACCATTTTTCCAAAGGAATAGGAACACCTAACCGGGTAATTTCCTCATCTATCTTTAACCTGAAAAATTCAGACGACAGGTGAGGCAGGAAGAAATCTATTTCATCGAGATTAATATTGTGGCGCTCTACCAGCTCTTTCCACATTTGTGCTCCGGAAGGAACAATATTTTTACCGAGTAAACGGGTATCTTGTTTAAAGGAGAATACGCTGTGCTGTGCCCATTCTTCAGGGGTCATATCAATCCATCCGGTGGTGCTGCCATCCGGTTGTTTGATTGCGCCGGCATACATGCATGTTTCCAGCTCATTGGCATAGGAAAGTATTTCTACCCAGTCGACCCGCAGGGATAAACCTTCTTCATTGGGTTTATCCTGGAAAAGGGCTGCACTGGCGCCATCTGATAGCATCCAGCGGAGAAAGTCCTTTTCAAAGGCGATGATAGGATTTTCGTCGAGGCTTTTCAGATTTTCTGCTTCCGGCTGGAATTTCTGTGCCAGCATCCAGGCGGAGAATTTTTCAGAACCGGTGCTTACGGCGTTGGAAGTATTACCGCAACGGATAGACATCCAGGCATATTTAAATGCCTGCATTCCTGCCGCACAGGCTCCTGTGGCTGCAATCAGCTCTACCGGCTGGCATTTCAGGATACCATGCACCATAGCAGCATGATTGGGCAACAACTGATCAGGAGAAGTAGTACCGCAGGCCAGTAACTGTAATTTGCTGATGGGAAACTGCTCATCAAATAATTGAGATACTGCTGTTGCGGTCATCTCTGCATTGGAATGGGTGGATTTCCCTTCCTTGTCCAAAGAGTAGTAACGGGTTTTGATTTTGTTGTTACCAAGTATCTTCAAACGCGCACGGGAAGCCTTTCCATCTACCATGCCGAGAATACTCTCCATTTCCTCATTTTCTACAGGCTTGTTAGGTAAAAATTTAGACAGCCTGGTAATATAAACTTCCTTCATTTGAATTTATTCGTCTTTTAAGGCTACATGTAAAACCTGGTCAAAGCTGCCCTGCCTTGCCAGCCAGCTCACAGTGAAAAACATATTTTAATTTAATATACGTTGTATACAGACGTAAATATAGAATTCTAATTGGAATTACAAGTATCACGCCACTGCGTAAAGGTCGCTTTAAGTACGCTTTTGATACGCCTTTAAGGTGGACCTGATACTTACTATCTCAGGGAAATACCCTTATAATAATCTACTTCGCGGCGCAGCTTAGCCTTTTTCAGATTTAACTGTATAAGAGAAGTAATCAGGGATATCGGTGTTAAAACAAAAATACCTGCCAGCAGTAATCCCCGGTACATGGATACGCGTCCCTGACGGGAAGGAGCGCCCGGGCCACCTTTGGCACTGATGAACTTTGCCCAGAAACGGAAAGCCCTGATCCCCTTGTTTTCCAGTACTACCAGGTTGGGAAGCAGTTCCACTGCATCCAATGACAGCAATTGCGAATGTAACGTGTCCCATTGATTTTTTTGCAATGCCTCTGCGATTGGGGCGGCAAACCGGCTGGAGGTAATGATCTCGTTTTCCTGTACCCCTGCCTGCGGTAAAAAGCGCGTGGCTTCCTTTTTCCCTTTAAACGCCCAGCGAAGAATGGTGATCACGGAAATGAGATTGGGCGATTTATCTACCAGTACAATGTTGCCCACGAGGGTACTGCCGGCCTGCTGCAGATAATTTTTCACCTTCTCCTGCGCATTCAGCCACATATTACGGCTACCCAGCAGGGTAACTACCTTTTTACCTTTCAGCAGCTGTTTGGCAGCTTCACTTTGCAGGAAAGCGGCAGTTGGCTGTGAAGGAGAAAGGAACCAGGGCTGATAAGCCAGTATAACCAGGTCGAAATGTGCATTCACGTCCACTTTCAACGGCTCAATACCACGGGGGGTGGATTGAACGGTTTCCGGCATAGTATCATAAAATTGCTGCTTCCCCCATGGGAAAGGAAAAGGCGTTACAGGCACCAGTTGCTCAAAAGTAATATCGGCTTTGCCTTCCAGCGGAGCCAGCACATGATCAATAATCCTTTTCAATTGCCCTGTCTGTGTATAATATACCACCAGGATCTTCGGTCTTTCGTTCATAAAAGGAATAGGAGTTCAACAATTCAAAACGTAAATCAAACAGTTTAAATAGTAAAATCTACAATTCAAGCCGTAAACATACAAAAAAACGGCAATGATTCATGTGATTTAATGATAATTTGACGTGAAATGTTGACGGGATGGGGTATTTGTTAAAGGGGTAATGTCTTGTGCCCCAGCCAGGTACAGCATCAGCGGGTTAATTATAGCGAATGCTGTACCTGGACTCAAGGACTTGATATTGTTTTCTTCAAAACATCTCTATAAACTCTTTAACACCGCCAAATATGATATTCAAAATGTTAAAGATTTGTAAATGTTGAAGCTTATCTCTTGTTAATACTGCCAGAACCCGCTACAGAAGAGGATATCTGAGGGGTACCCTTATAATTTACGTTCCCTGAGCCTGCAATTTTTGCATCCAGCTTTACACTGGCATACACATCTGCATCGCCGCTGCCGGCAATATTTACACTTACATTTTCAGACAGCAGCTCATCTGCTTCAAAATTACCGCTGCCGGCAATAGATAAGTTTACATCCTTTGTTTCACCTTTGAGCGACATATCGCCGGAACCGGCAATGGAAGCCTTTACTGCCGGTGCATTGATTTCGCCTTTGAGGTTACCGGAACCCGACAGGTTGAATTTCACATCAGACCGGGAAGTAAATTTACCATCCAGTTTCAGGTCGCCGGAGCCGGCCAGACTGGCTTCATCTACCTCCGGGGTGGTGAGGAATACGTTCAGATCTTTATGGGTGCTGATGGAAACGCCACGCTTCAGTCTTACAATGAGGCGGCCGTCTTCTTCTACCAGCTCCACCAGTGGGGCTATATTATCTTCCGCCTCAATAACAGCCGCTTTGGCAGCGCCCTGTGTGAGGTATACATTCATACTTCCTTCTACCTTAATCCTGTGAAAAGGGACTACCTGCCGTTCTTCCTTAATAACATGGCCGTTGCCTTTTACGCGATTTTGTCCGATTACATCACAGGAATAAAGGAGTACAGAAGCAGAAGAGGCCACTATGGCCTGACATAGGAGCGATTTTGTTGATATCATGGGTTTAAATTATAACAGAAAGATACGCCAGATTTCCGAAATTCGAATTTCCAAATCCGAAATTCGTAGAAGGACTTTATCTTTGCACCACCATGACAGAAAAGATACTTATCCTCGATTTCGGTTCCCAGTATACACAGCTGATTGCGCGCAGCATCCGTGAACTGAATGTTTATTGCGAAATTAAACCTTGCCTTCAGCCCATTGCCTGGGACGAAACTATTAAAGGTGTTATATTATCAGGCAGTCCTTTTTCGGTGAATGACGAGAATGCGCCTATCATTGATATTGCCGCGATTGCTGCAAAGGTACCCGTACTCGGTATCTGCTACGGCGCCCAAATGATGGCCAAAGTTTTTGGCGGCGAAGTGGCTAAAAGCAACCTCCGTGAATATGGACGCGCCTTTATGGAGCACAACGACAAAGAGGAAAAGTTATTATATGATATCTCTGCAAAAAGCCAGGTATGGATGAGCCATGCAGATAGCATTAAACGTATTCCTGAAGCATTCGAAATTATTGCCACTACAGAAAATATCCCGGTAGCGGCTTTCAAAAATACCACACTGGCCGCCAACCCGATGTTTGGTTTACAGTTCCACCCGGAAGTAACCCACTCCCTGGAAGGTAAACTGATCCTCCGCAACTTCCTGCTACATATCTGTAATTGCAGCCAGGACTGGACACCAGCCGCTTTTGTACATGAAACCGTGGAAAGGATCAAAGCACAGGTAGGCGATAAAAGAGTTGTAATGGCCCTCAGCGGCGGTGTGGATTCTACCGTTGCAGCAGAGCTGATCCATAAAGCCATCGGCAAAAACCTCTTCTGCATCTTTGTGGATAACGGTTTGCTGAGAAAAGACGAATTTGAAACCGTACTGGAATCTTATAAACACATGGGCCTGAACGTAAAAGGGATCAATGCAAAAGATCTTTTTTACGGAAAACTGGCAGGCGTTTCCGATCCGGAACAAAAACGCAAGATCATCGGCGGCCTGTTCATCGATGTTTTCCAGCAGGAAGCCACACATCTCACTGATATCTCTTTCCTGGGTCAGGGTACCATTTACCCAGATGTAATTGAATCCGTTTCTGTAAACGGTCCTTCGGTTACTATCAAGTCGCACCACAATGTAGGCGGGTTACCGGAAAAGATGAATATGCAGCTGGTAGAGCCGCTGCGCTTCCTCTTTAAAGATGAGGTACGCCGCGTGGGCCGTGAAATCGGCATCAGTGAAATATTCCTGGGCCGTCATCCTTTCCCGGGTCCTGGTTTGGCAATCCGTATCCTCGGCGCTATTACCCCTGAAAAGGTTCACATGCTGCAGGAAGCAGACAGCGTATATGTAGAAGGACTGAAAGAAGCCGGCTTATACGACAAAGTATGGCAGGCGGGCACCATCCTGCTGCCGGTTCAAAGCGTTGGCGTAATGGGCGATGAACGTACCTACGAATTCACAGTAGCTTTACGTGCAGTAACTTCTGTAGACGGTATGACCGCCGATTGGGCGCACCTGCCTTATGAATTCCTTGCTAAAATGTCTAACGACATCATTAACAAGGTAAAAGGCATCAACCGCGTAGTATACGATATCAGCTCCAAGCCGCCCGCTACTATTGAGTGGGAATAAAAAAAGGAAGCAATAAAATACTGAGCTATAGTTACGGAGTTATGGATAGACAGATAATTTCTTCTATCCATAACTCCGTAATGCTTTATTTCACATTCCCCGGAATGATTTTTGTAAATTAGCGCCAATTATGAACCACTTAGTTTCAATTAAGCACCTGTTATCCGGATTGGCTTTATTGGTTTTGATCAGCTCCTGCTCATCTACCAGGAAAAGTACCAGTAAGGTAGACGGGCCACCACCATCTCTGAGTAAACCTTCACCGGCTAAAAAACCGGAGGATAATAAGAAAGAAGCTGCAAAGGCGCCTTTTAATGTGCCCGCATTCGGGAAAGAAGTTAAAAAAGCTTCCTATAACATTGCTTTCTTCGCACCATTATACCTCGATTCCGTTTTTGCCAACAGCAGTGAAATTCCCGGCCGTACCATGCCACGGTATGTATTGCCCGGTCTCGAATTTTATGAAGGCGCACAACTGGCGCTGGATACGCTGCAGCAACAGGGATATAACCTGAAAGTAACCGTATACGACAGCAAATCCAGGCAAAGCGTATCTTCCCTGATCCGCAATAAAGCGCTCGATGAAACTGACCTCATCCTGGGTGCGGTGAGCAACCCGGAGCTGAAAGAACTGAGCGATTTTGCCAGGAACAAAGAAATCAATTTTGTTTCCGGTACTTTCCCCAATGACGGCGGTATCAACAACAACCCGTTTTTATACATCTCCAACAGCACCCTGAAAACGCACTGCGACGCGCTCCAGAATTATATCCAGGACGCATTCACTACTAAAAATATTGTGCTGTTCCGCAGGAATACTGCCTTTGAAACAAGACTGGCAGCAGATTTCAAGGCATCCTACGATAAAATGGAGAGTACCAAAAAATCGAGGATCCGGGAAGTAGTTTGGAATGACGCCACCACGCCGGAAGAAATTTCCAAATACCTGCTGGCCGACCGTACCAACGCCGTTATTGTAACTGCCCTGGATGAAGCCGGCGCCAAAAGCCTGCTGCGCAAGCTGAGCATTTCTGCAGCTACCTATCCATTGCAGATCTTTGGTATGCCCACCTGGGATGTGATCAAGCTGAAAGAACCCGAGTTTAAAGGCTTACAGGTATATTATTCATCTCCCTACTATAACGACAAAACAGATTACTACAGCCGTTATGTCTCCGATTATTTCCGCAGGGTATACAAAGCACGCCCGTCTGACATGGCTTTCAAAGGCTTTGACCTGACCTACTACTTTGTAAAACTGCTGTATACCAACGGCGTTTATTTCAACAACATGGTGAGTACATCACCCAAAGTGATCACCAATTATAACTTTCTTCCGGTATACCTGAAAGAAGGAGAAGAAACACCTTCCTACTTTGAAAATAAAAATATCTACATCATCCAGAAGGGTGATAGCATGGATATTAAAATGAATAAATAGTTGCCCTGCAACGCTACTTGCTTCGTGCCGCGACGGTTGTCGTGGCACGATTTTTTTTACGTACATTCCCTATATGAATGTGCTGCAATTTACCGACAACGGCATCTACTGTCCTGCAGGCGATTTCTACATTGATCCCTGGAAACCCGTAAAGCGGGCAGTGATCACGCATGCACACTCCGATCACGCCCGGTGGGGAAATCAATACTACTTATGTGAAAATGCCAGTGTTCCCTTGCTACGGTTAAGGCTTGGCAACGACATCCAGGTGCAGGGCATTGCCTACGGCGAAACTATTTTTTTTAACGGTGTAAAAGTATCCCTGCATCCCGCGGGACACATCATTGGCTCTGCACAGATAAGAGTGGAACAGGATGGAGAAGTATGGGTAGCCAGCGGCGATTATAAACTGGAAAATGATGGATTGTCGGCTCCCTTCGAGCCTGTCCGTTGCCATACTTTTATTACCGAATCTACTTTTGGTTTGCCTATTTACCGGTGGCCGAAGCAGCAACAGATTTTCGATGGCATCACCCAATGGATATACGAAAACCAGCAGGCCGGCAAAGCCAGCGTACTACTGGCTTACAGCCTGGGGAAAGCACAACGGCTGTTATATCATCTGAAAGATAAAGTGGATCATTTCCTGGCGCATGGCGCCATCGCCATTCCGCATGAAGTACTGTTACAGGAAGGCTGGCCTTTACCTCCGGTGGAAAGAATAACACCCGACACACCGAAAACTGCTTTTAAGAATGCGGTAATTATTGCCCCGCCTTCGGCGGAAGATAATGTTTGGATGCGCAGGTTCCAGCCTTACTCACTGGGCATTTGCAGTGGCTGGATGCAGGTGCGTGGTAATATGCGCCGCAGGAATGCAGATGCAGGATTTGTATTGTCGGATCATGCAGATTGGGCCGGTTTGCTCGAAGCCGTAACAGCTACCGGTGCAGAACAGGTATACGCCACACATGGCTTCAGCAGCGTATTTGCCCGTTACCTCACAGAAAAAGGTATTGCCGCCAAAGAAGTAACTACTTCCTATGGCGACGAAGAAATTATTAATAACCCAGAATCCTAAGCCGTGCAACAATTTGCTGAACTGGTACAATTATTAAGCAACAGCACCAAAACCAACGAGAAGCTGGGGGCGCTGAGCCAATACTTTGCCACAGCGCCGGATAAAGATAAAACATGGGTACTGGCGCTGTTTTCTGGACGCCGGCCCAAACGGACAGTCAACAGCACACAGCTGAAAACCTGGTGCATGCAGGCCACCGGGCTATCCGACTGGCTTTTTGAAGAATGTTATCACACCGTAGGCGACCTCGCAGAAACCATTGCACTATTGCTGCCGCCACGCACCACTCCCATAGCGGCTCCCCTGCATTACTGGCTGGAACAGCTGCAACAGCTGGAGAAAGCAACCGAAGAAACAAAACAGGCTTTTATTTTGCAGGCATGGGATGCACTCGATAACGGCGAGAGGTTTGTATTCAACAAGCTGATCACCGGCGGATTTCGTATAGGCGTGTCACAGAAAATGATGGTGAACGCCCTCGCCAAAACATACCACATTGAACCCGCCACCCTTTCACATATGATCAGCGGCAACTGGGATCCGCATAATGTAACGATCGAAGAACTCCTGCATCAGCATACAACCGGCGCAGATGCTTCCCGGCCCTATCCTTTTTACCTCGCTTATGCATTGGAAGGATTACCGGAAACACTGGGCACGGAAAAAGACTGGCAGGCGGAATGGAAGTGGGATGGTATCCGCGGACAGATCATCAAGCGGGAAGGACAACTATTTGTATGGTCGCGGGGAGAGGAACTGATCACTGAAAAATTTCCGGAGTTCACACCATTAACCGCAGCCTTACCGGATGGTACCGTACTGGACGGAGAAATACTCACCTTTGCCAATGGTTTGCCACTACCCTTTCAAACGCTGCAAACCAGGATAGGCCGCAAAAATGTGACCCGCAAACAACTCCAGGAAGCCCCGGTTATATTCCTGAGCTACGATCTACTGGAATGGGAAGGAACAGATATCCGCGAAAAAACACTGGCAGAGCGCCGCGCCCTGTTGGGAATACTCGTGCAAAATACACAAGCGCCCGTATTGCAGCTGTCGCCGGAAATTATTTTTGACAGCTGGGATCAACTAACGCAACTGCGGCTCCAATCACGCGATAAAGGCAGCGAAGGGCTTATGCTCAAAAAAAAGATAGCTCCCTACCAGGTTGGCCGTAAGCGCGGCGACTGGTGGAAGTGGAAGATAGACCCGCTGACTATAGATGCCGTAATGATATACGCGCAGAAAGGTCATGGCCGTCGTTCAAATTTATATACCGATTACACCTTCGCAGTAAAAGATGGCGAACAGCTGGTAGCCTTTACCAAAGCCTATTCCGGCCTGACGGATAAAGAAATTGCGGAAGTGGATAACTGGATCAAACGCCACTCTATTGAAAAATTTGGCCCCGTAAGAACCGTGCAGCCGGAGTTGGTATTTGAAATCGCCTTCGAAGGCATTGCTGAATCTAACCGCCACAAATCCGGCGTAGCACTACGTTTCCCCCGCATTAACCGGTGGAGGAAAGATAAACCGGTAGCTGAAATCAATACGTTAGAAGACCTGAAAGAACTATTGCGGGTGAACGGTCACAACACCAATGGTTGATTGACTACGGCGGTAAAACACCAGCAGCTGTATAATAGCTGCCAGCGCAATAATTGCCAGCATGGTTAGTCCCGCGCCATAACTGCTCCAGCCTTTCGTTGCCGCCAGCTGCATGATCAATCCTGTCAAAGACAGTCCCAGCCCGCTACCTAACGCATTGGCCGTACCGTTGATACCCGAAGCAAGCCCCTGTTGTGGCTCCGGCACCGACTGCACCGCCAGGATAGTTACGCACGGAAAAGTAATAGCCATACCAAATGAATTGATACAAGCTACTGCGCAAAAAATAAACAACAATGTATAATCCGTAAAGTAGCTGGCGATAAAAAAAAGTATACCACATCCCATAAAAGCATTTCCCAGCATGCCTGTTTTTACCACACCCAGTTTACCAAACAAGTGTGGCAATATAAATTTTGAAACAACACCTGATAAAATACTAAAGGGAAATAATAACAGGCCCGCCTGTGAAGACGTGAAATGCAGATCCTGCTGCAGGTATATGGTGAGCATAAAAATATAACTCAGAAAGATACTGCCAAGCATTACTGCTCCTATGTTCCCGGTGATCACCCCATGTAACCGGAACAGTTCGAAATCTACTAACGGTGACGGATGTACGCGTTCACGGCGTATAAAAAATATACCGGCTGCAAGGAACAACAATAACCACAGGCCATATTTCGTATAGTGGTGGGCGATATTACCGAGGTCGTGGATCAGCCATGCGGCCAGCATCATGAGGCCGGTAATCAATAATGCGCTGAGCAGGTTATGCGCAGGTTTCACCACGGCTTTTTCATCTGCCGGAATGTATACGATTGCCAGGATCACTGCCAGTCCTATTACCGGTACATTAATAAAAAATACCCATTGCCAGCCGAGATAATTGCTGATTAACCCGCCTATGGCAAGACCTGTGGCAAACCCGATTCCCGCAGTAGCGCCGAAAATTCCGAAGGCGCGGTTTCTTGCTACCGGTTCTTTAAATGTATTGGTGATAATAGCCATTGCAGCGGGAATAGCCAGCGCCACACCAGCGCCTTGCAGGGCCCTGCATACCAGCAACCAGGTGAAGTTCATGGAAAACCCGGCAGCCAGTGACGCTAACACAAAACAGCATGCGCCTGTTACAAATACTTTCTTTCTTCCTATGGTATCTGCCAGCCGGCCGCCGAGCAATACCAGTCCGGCGTAAAATAAAACATACACGGTTTGTACCCATTGAATAGCGGCTGCACCAAAATGAAAAAATGATTCCATCTGCGGAATCGCCATGTTGAGCACAGATACATCCAGTGCTTCAAAGAAGATAGCCATGCAGGCTACTGTTAATATGATTCGTTCCTTTTTCACGGCACAAACCTATTAAAACATCTCAAAAGGAATTTAATTCTTAAAAATTTGGAACAAAAGACTATTATCTAACAATAAATTAGATAT
Organism: Chitinophaga ginsengisegetis; assembly: GCF_900168065.1. Classification (GTDB taxonomy): domain Bacteria; phylum Bacteroidota; class Bacteroidia; order Chitinophagales; family Chitinophagaceae; genus Chitinophaga; species Chitinophaga ginsengisegetis. The sequence goes on from NZ_FUZZ01000001.1 coordinate 2,668,400, forward strand.
TTGTTCCAAACACCTATCCTCATGGCAAGCAAAAAAGAAAATAATACGGATGATATACAATTGAACCTGGATGAGAAAGACCTGGGTATCCTGAAGTTATTACAGCAGGATGCAAAAATGACCATCCGGGATATTGCGCGTCAACTGAATCTCAGCACTACTCCCGTGTACGAACGCATCCGGAAAATGGAGCAGGCAGGCGTTATCAAACAATACGCAGCGATTGTGGATCCCAGGAAGATTAATAAGAGTCTCACTGTTTTATGTTACATCACCCTGAAAGAACATAATAAAAAGTGTGGGAAGAAATTCATCCAGGAAATACTCGGTTTCACGGAAGTAACGGAGTGCCTGAATATTTCCGGTGAGTTCGACTTCATGATCAAAGTGCAGGTAAAGGACATGGATGAGTACCGTGAATTTTATGTGAACAAGCTGGGTGAGTTAGATAATCTGAGTCATACACAAAGTATATTTGTAATTTCAGTGATTAAAGCTACGCACCAGGTAGTGTTTTAACGCCAATTATTTTCAATACCTATGTTCCGACTATACGCGTTACTGTGTGCAGGATGCTTTTTAATATCTGTTGCGGCTCAGGCCCAATCGCGGCTATTTTCCCATGCAATAGGCGGTGGCTTGTTTTCCTGCAATAACTTTCTCGGTGGCGGCATCGTATATTCTCCCCGTTTGAATATGATCTGTTTCTCCGACAGATCTACACTGTCGGCAGGCGCACACATTGGTGTTGGTACTTCTATCGGCGATAATTACAACAGCAATACCGGTGGTAACTCCACCAGCATCTTCATGGCAAATATACCATTCCTGTTAACCTGGAACTACGGCAATGCCGCCACCAAACAAGCTTTCACAAAGTGGGGCTTTTTTATGGGCGCAGGTTATGGATTTCATAATTCCACACGTAGCGTAGAATTTGTAGATGATGAAGAAGTAACCACCAACCAGGTGCATGTATCCGGAATAGCGCTGGGTGCAGGAATAAGACTACCCGTCAGCAATCATTCATTGGGTATCCGCTTTTCTTATCTCTTTAATAACAATCGATATAACCCCGACATTCCTGGCATTGCCGGTATTGGTATCGATTATAACATTGGTGTGCGGATCAGGGGCACAAGATAAAATGACATAGAAAAATCGCCACTTACTGTAACCTGTTATCTAACTGGTCCGTTTTAAATCTATGAAATACCTCTACCTGTCCCTGTTAATGTTTGTAACTATTACTGTTACCGCCCAAAAAAGATCTTTTCAATCTGCTGTTGGAATAGGTGGTCTTGGCGGCCATCACTACGGTGCATTCGCTTTTAGTTTTGAGCCAAGATTTAATTTTTATGAATTCTCTGAGAAAGAGAGTTTATCAATTGGCGCCTGCTTTGCAATGGGGCCTTCTTATTATGACTATAGTACTGACAAGGGATACGGAGGACCCGGGCCTATACAGCCAGGATGGATGGTAAATGTGCCCGTTACGGTTAATTATACTTTCGGCAATGCTGCCACTCCACGTAGCTATAAATATATGGGTTATTCCATTGGAGCAGGTTATGCTGCACATAATGGCCGGCGCGAGGTAGATCCCGGTCCTGGTATAGACACCACAGAAGTGCATGCGCATGGCCTGGTGCTGGATGGCAGGATCAATTTCCCGATGGGTAATTCTTCCTGGAGCCTTCAGTCTTCTTACATGTTTAATTTCAGTAACAATAATCCTGATGTCAAAGGCATCTTTAGCATGTCGTTGCTGTATAATATCGGCATCCGTATTCATCAGCACCGGGAGAGGCGTCATTATGAACACCCCAGGGAATATTACCACGAACTGGACCGTGAAATGAGGAAGAAAAAAAAGGAGGACCGGCGAAGAATTATGGCGCCACGGGGTTCATAAGATCAAATCCTGCGTGAAAATCGAGGTAGCCGGCAGCAGATTCCCCCGGATCAAAAACAACGACCATAAAGCATACGGGTTTCCTGCTACGTGAGTTAGCCGTTTCAAAAGCAATTCCCTGTTTCTTATCTTCATATACTACAATTTTCCTGGCTTTATTAGCGGATTCATAAGCCTGTGTTTTTTCAATACCAGGATACGCCTTTTTGATGGCAGCAATGGTGCTTCCTGGTCCTACGCCTTTATTGGTTCTGAACTTCGGCGAATTTACGCGGATCTGTTTTACATATTGCGTATCCTGTGTGCGCATAGCGGTGAATACCGCCAGCATATGCGATGAATCGATGCTGTTATCTTTCCTGCGGCTGTACCAGATCCGCCAGGCTTTCATCATAGCGGCATCGCCGCCGCCCGGTTTTCCTAATACTGACAGACTCTGGGCCGGGGCTTCAAGTTTTATTTGCCCGATAGACTTTCCAGGAGTGATTAGCCAGGCGCTCTTTTGGGCGAAGGCTGCGGAAGTAGCGGATAGGAGTGATAAGAAAATTATGAGGAGACGCATAGTTTTTGTTTGGGAGATGAGTTCAAAAATGCTGCCAGTATAGTAACGTATTGCTGAACAGAAAAGTTAAAATTATACCTAAAAAACTGCAACAATTATGTGACGTTAACACAAACGATGGTGTATATACTTTGAACATAAAAATCACAACTAATGGTCAAAATAAAAGCATCATTCGTAGCAGATATTAAGAGTCTGCTTTCCGCAACGAGACAGAAAGTATATGCAACTATTAATTCTGCAATGGTGGAAGCATACTGGAATATGGGCAAACGTATTTTCGAAGAAGAGCAACTGGGGAAAGAACGTGCAGATTATGGTACCTTTCTGATAAAGGAACTTGCTAGACATTTAACGAAGGAGTTTGGAAAAGGTTTTGATGAAAGAGAATTACGCCGTATACGTCAATTTTATCAATTATTCCCAATTCGGGACGCACTGCGTCCCGAATTGAGCTGGACTCATTATCGTATTATTTTACGCGTTGATAGTCCCACTGCCAGGCAATATTACCTTACAGAAACCGCAGAGCAATCCTGGAGTACCCGACAGTTGGAGCGCAATATCAATACCCTTTATTACGAACGGATACTATCAACCTCAAATAAAAGAGAAGCCTTATTGGCCGAGCAAAAAATGGAGAAAACAAAGCCGAATGATGTCATTAAAAATCCCTACGTTTTGGAGTTTCTGGGATTAGAATGGCCAACTGGATACTCAGAGAGTGAAATTGAGTCCGCAATTATTACCAACCTACAATCATTCTTACTCGAATTAGGTAAAGGTTTCTCATTTGTCGGGCGCCAATATCGCATTAAAACAGATACAAAAGTATTTTTCATAGATATGGTTTTCTATAACTATATTTTAAAATGCTTTGTATTAATTGACCTGAAAATAAAGGACCTGACACATCAGGATATTGGGCAGATGGATATGTATGTTCGGATGTTTGAAGATCTCAAAAAAACGGAAGGAGATAATCCTACTATTGGAATTATTCTCTGTGCCGAAAAGGACCAGGCCATAGTTAAGTATAGTATGCTTGAGGAAGGCAAACACCTTTTCGCAGCAAAGTACCGGCTTGTATTACCAACTGAAGAGGAACTGAAAAATGAACTTGAACGCGAAAAACAATTTATCCGCGAACAAATTGCCAACAAGCAACCAGCTTCCTAAAATCCATTTTTCGCGTACCTTTACCCCATGTTACTCAAATTTCCCAAAGACCAAAACGGGCAACAGATCCTCAAAGCAGGCAACACCCACTTCGCCATGTTAAAACAAAGGAGTAAGGCCGATAAACGCACCATATTCCTGACAGAAAACGTGATGATATTTGTATTGGCGGGACACAAACTATTGCATTTCGATCAGCATACCGTGAAAGTGGAAGCAGGTTCTATACTGCTGATGAAACGTGGATTTTATGTAATGTCCGACTACGTGAGGGAAGAAATACAATTTCAAAGTTTGCTGTTATATTTTTCAGATGAACAATTGCGCAGGTTCCTGCATAAATACAATTACGTAACACCTGTAAAAGCTGCTGCCACCAGTCATCTCACATTACCCATCACCCCGTTGCTGGAGGCTTTCTCGGAACATTATACGGCTTACTTTACGCAGGAGCCTTCCACTTTGGCGGCGTTATTATCTGTAAAACTATACGAAGTATTCCTGTTATTGCTGGCTACGCCGCAACATGCTGCTGTGCTTGCCTTTATGCAACAGATCGTATATGCACAGCCGCAGGATATTGCCTTTATTGTAAAGCAACACCTGTTTCAGCCCATTACACTTGCAGAAATGGCGAGGCTGTCCGGCCGCAGCCTGGCTTCCTTCAAGCGCGATTTTCAGCAGCAGTACCAGTCGTCACCCCGCCGGTGGATCAATGAGCAGCGACTGTCCTTCGCACACACCCTGTTGGAAACCACTACGCAGCAGGTGGCTGAAATAGCCATTGCATGCGGCTTTGAAAGCACCTCTCACTTCATCCGCATCTTCAAACAAACGTATGGCATTACACCCAATCATGTAAGAGCCAAAAAGGCTATCATCTGAGCTTTTCCCGTTACTGACCATAAGTATTCCGGGATAATTTTGCATCTGTAAAAAAGAAAAATATGCAAACATTATCTGAAAAGAACAAGGCAGTGGTAAAACGCTTCAATGAAGAATTCCTGGTAAAAGGCAACCTGCAGGCTTTTGAAGAAATAGTAGCGGCGGACTTTATTAACCATACCGCACCTGCCGGTAACAACGACCGCTATGCTACCCGCGATTTTATCTTACAGTTATTACATCCTGCGCTGCCGGATCTTCAGCTGGAAATTTTTGATATGATAGCAGAAGATGACAAAGTAGTAACCCATAAAGCATTTACAGGCACTTTCACCGCGCCCTTTATGGGACAGGCGCCCACAGGCAAAAAAGCAACCCTGCGTATTATTGATATCATACAGCTAAAAGAAGGGCAATACGTTGCTCACTGGTCTATCCGTGAAATGATCACCACCTGATTATTTGCTGAAATATGCTTATTTTAAGCGTATGAACCGCAAACACTTTTTGTCTGCTCTTATTACCACCGGCGCCGGGCTACCGGCGCTGCAAACACTTGCCGGCATTGGATTAGCCACACCTTCAGATAAGAAGGAACCGCTTGTACCTCCTTATCTCAAACCCGGTGACATCATTGGTATAACCTGCCCCGCAGGATATATCAACAGGGATGAGATCCAACCGGCAATCCGGATTATGGAAAGCTGGGGGTTTAATATTCGTATAGGCAAAACCGTGGGTGACCGCGACTACAGTTTCGGCGGTACCGACGCGGAAAGGCTGGCGGATTTACAGGCCATGCTGAACGATGATGATATCAAAGCCATCATGTGTGGCCGGGGTGGTTATGGTACTGCACGGATTGTTGATAAACTCGACTTCTCCCGCTTTCAGCGGAAACCCAAATGGGTGATTGGGTTCAGTGATGCCACCGTACTGCATTGCCACATTGGCCGGCACTTTGGCATAGCTTCCCTGCATTCAAAAATGTGCAACAGCTTCCCGGACGATTTCGGAAAAGCGGAACCTGTTATCCAGGATACCATCATGTCTATCTACCAGGCGCTTACAGGCAAAAAGATGCAGTACAGCGCTTTGCCGGATACCCGCAACCGGAAAGGGAAAGCAAGAGGTGTACTCACGGGTGGTAACCTCTCTATTATTCAAAGCATGTCGGGTACCAATTCCGAAATTGATACCAATGGAAAGATCCTGTTCCTGGAAGAAGTAGGCGAATATCCGTATAGTCTTGACCGTATGTTGGGCACCCTGCAGCGCTCACATAAACTCGATAACCTCGCAGGTCTTATCATTGGCGGGTTTAACCGGATCAAGCCCGATGATCCCGGTGAAGAATTTGGCAGAACCGTATACGATATGGTACTGGAAAAGGTGAAGGATTTTAATTTCCCGGTATGTTTTAATTTTCCCGTAGGACATCAGAAAAATAACTATGCCCTTAAATGCGGTATGATGCATAGCCTCTACGTAGGCGACGACACCGTTACGTTAAAGGAATAATTACTTCACAAGAAAAGTAATGATAAACAACACGGCCAGTACATACATGACCGGGCTGATACTTTTATATTGCCCGGTTAATACTTTCAGTAATACGTAAGACAACATACCAAACACAATCCCTTCTGCTATGCTATAGCTGTATGGCATCATCACGATAGCTAAAAATGCGGGAATGGCTTCTGTTACATCATTGAAGTTTATTTTGGTAACAGCTCCCATCATCAGCATACCTACAATGATCAAAGCGGGCGCTGTGGCCGCCTGAGGAATCATAGCGAAAACCGGGGCAAAAAACAGGGAGAGCAGGAACATAACGGCCACAGTAAGCGCAGTTAAACCGGTTTTTCCACCAGCAGCAATCCCACTGGCACTTTCTACATACGCCGTTACTACGCTGGTACCTAATAAACCCGCGGCAGTAGTGCCTACGGCATCGGCCATCAAAGCCTGTTTGGCGCGGGGTAAACGGCCTTTCTCATCCAGCAGTCCTGCTTTATTACAAAGACCTATCAGTGTTCCTACCGTATCAAACAGGTTTACCATCAGCAATGTGAACAGGATCATCACCATATCCAGGGTGAATATTTTATCGAATTGCAGCTTAAACGCTACCGGCGCCAGCGAAGGCGGCAGGCTTACCAGCTGGCCGTTGGCCGGCAAATGCGTAATGCCCAGCGGAATACCTACTACCGTGGCAGCCAGGATACCGATCAGCAATGCCGCATTCACATTCCGGTACATCAGCACTGCGCTGACGATCAGTCCTATCAACGCAATCAGGGGGCCGATGCTGGTAACATCGCCCATTTTCAGGATCACGCCATCCAGTTTTCCATCTCCCACATGATGCATACCCGTTTCAATGATGCCCGCGTTGGCCATACCTATCAATGCAATCAATAACCCGATACCCACCGAAATAGCATGCTTCAGGTTCTCCGGTATGCTGTTGATGATCGCCTCCCGGATCCTGAACATCGACAAAAAAATAAAAATAATGCCTTCCAGGAAAACGGCAGTAAGCGCAAACTGCCAGCTGTAGCCCATAGAGGAAACAATGGTGTAAGCGAAAAATGCATTCAGTCCCATTCCCGGCGCCACGCCGATAGGCAGCCTGGCATATAATGCCATCACCAGCGTGCCTATAGCAGCGGCCAGGGCGGTAGCGGTGATCAGCGCATTAAAATCCATTCCTGTGCGCGACAGGATACTTGGATTAACGGCCAGGATATACGCCATTGTGGAAAAGGTAGTTAACCCTGCCAGTACTTCTTTCTTAACAGTAGTGTGATGTTCGGAGAGCCGGAAAAATTTTGCGAGCATAATGCAAAAATAAGCGTTTCACGATTTATCATTTTATCCTAATTTCATTCCTATGCAACAACGTTCGGGTGGATGGAAAGTGATTAATAACTGGTTGGGCGAAAAAGAACTGAAGCCCTTCAAATTCCAGCAAGATGCCTGGAAAGCTTATCTGCAGGGCAAATCGGGGATCGTAAATGCGCCTACAGGTTTCGGAAAAACCTTTTCCCTGTTCCTGGGAGCCGTTATCGCCTGGATAGATGCCCACCCGAAAGATTATTCCCATAAAACAAAAAACGGTTTACAGCTATTGTGGATAACGCCATTGCGCGCGTTGGCCAAAGACCTGGGCAGGGCGATGGAAAGCGCACTGCAGGAACTCAATGTTCCCTGGCAGGTGGGCATCCGCAGTGGCGACACACCTGTTGCAACGCGGGCGGCACAGAAAAAGCAGATGCCGGAAGTACTCATCATTACACCGGAAAGCCTGCACCTGCTGCTGGCACAAAAAGAATATCCCGCCGTGTTTAAACACCTGCACACCGTAGTGGTGGATGAGTGGCATGAGCTGATAGGTAGTAAACGCGGCGTAATGGTGGAACTGGGCCTCAGCCGGCTGAGAGGATTATGTAAAGACCGGCTGAAAGTATGGGGTATTTCCGCAACCATCGGCAACCTCGATGAAGCACTGGAAGTATTGCTGGGCCCCTATCATAGCGATGGCCTTATTATCCGCGCCAAACTGAAAAAGAATATCGCCCTGAAAAGTGTGATCCCCCATGAGATAGAAAATTATCCGTGGGCAGGACATCTTGGTATCAGAATGCTGCCGCAGGCATTACCCATTATCAACGACAGCCAAACCACGCTGATATTTACCAATACCCGGTCGCAGTCGGAGTTATGGTACCAGGCCCTTCTCCGTGAAGATCCCATGCTGGCGGGCGCGTTGGCCTTGCATCACGGTTCTATAGATATGGAGCTGCGTATATGGGTGGAAGAAGCGCTGCACAACGGTATCCTGAAGGCGGTGGTATGCACTGCCAGCCTGGATCTTGGCGTGGATTTCCGGCCGGTAGACAGCGTTATACAGGTGGGCAGTCCGAAAGGAGTGGCCCGTTTCCTGCAAAGGGCCGGCCGTAGCGGGCATCAACCCGGAGCCATCAGTAAAATTTTCTTCCTGCCTACCCACGCATTGGAACTGGTAGAAGCCGCCGCGCTGAAAGCCGCTATGGAACAGGATCTTATAGAAAGCCGGATGCCAGTGTTACTCGCTTACGATGTATTATTGCAATACCTGATGACGCTGGCAGTATCCGATGGCTTTCATGCCCATGAAATATGGGAAGAAGTACGCCATACCTTTTGCTATCAGCATATTACGGAAGATGACTGGCAGTGGCTCCTCTCCTTCCTCACTACCGGCGGCGAAGCGCTGGGCAGTTATGATGAATTCAAAAAAGTAGAACGGGAAGGGAATTTCTACATCTGCCGCAGCCGGATGATGGCAATGCGGCACCGTTTACATATAGGCACTATCGTGAGTGACGCCATGCTCAAAGTAAAGTTCATGAGTGGTGGCTATATCGGTGTAATCGAAGAAGGTTTTATTTCCCGCCTGTCGCCCGGCGACTCCTTTACACTGGCGGGGCGCAACCTGGAATTTATCCTCATTAAGGATATGACAGTACTGGTCCGCAAATCAAATTCCAAAAGATCAATTGTGCCCAGCTACCAGGGCGGCCGTATTCCCCTCTCTTCCAACCTGGGACGCATGCTGCGCGAAAAATTCAATGAAGCCCTGTCGGGGAACACAAAAGACCCGGAGCTGATTGCTTTACAGCCGCTGTTCAACCTGCAGGAAGAACTGTCGCATATTCCAAAGGCCAATGAGCTGCTGATTGAACAGATAACCACCAAAGACGGTTATCATCTTTTCGTATATCCTTTTGAAGGACGGCTGGTACATGAAGTAATGGCAGCGCTGCTGGCCTACCGGATCAGCCGTATCCAGCCCATTACTTTTTCCATCGCCATGAATGACTATGGCTTCGAGTTGTTATCTGACCAGCCTATTCCGCTGACAACCGAAAACGCCAAACAGCTTTTTTCTACCGAAAACCTGCTCGTGGAACTGCAAACCAGTGTTAACTCCACCGAAATGGCCCGGCGAAAATTCCGCGACATTGCGGTGATAGCCGGTTTGATATTCCAGGGTTATCCCGGTAAACACAAGGCTAACCGTCACCTGCAATCCTCTGCCTCGCTGTTGTTTAACGTGTTCAAAGACTACGACCCGCAAAACCTGCTGCTGAAGCAGGCTTTCAACGAAGCCTTTTTTTACCAGATGGAAGAAGCTCGTTTAAGGGAAACGCTGGAGCGCATCGCAGTAAGCAGGATCGTGATCACCACCCCACAAAAGCTCACCCCCTTCTGCTTCCCGATTAAGGTGGACAGTTTGCGCGATACCATGACCAGCGAAAAGCTGGAAGACCGGATCAAAAAATTGATCACGGTGAACGGTTAAGAAATCTCTAATTTGCACCTCATTAAAAAACAGTTGATTCAGTGGTCGCGGAAATATTTCACTTTCAGGAGCAGCATTGGCATTTATCACCCCAGCGGGCGATTTTCTGGGAAGAAGAGAAAGCGCTGATCCTTTCAGATCTGCATCTGGGGAAAGCGGCTCATTTTCGCAAGGCAGGGATTGCCGTGCCGGCGGGCATTGTACAGGAAGACCTGTTCCGGCTGCAACAGCTGATCACGCAGTTCCTGCCCGAGAGGATCATTATAGTGGGAGACATGTTCCATAGCCGGGAGAACAACGAAGTGCATTATTTCAAATTATGGCGGCAGCAATTTTCCCGGATCTCCTTTGACCTGGTGAAAGGCAATCATGATATTATGCCAGATGCCGTGTACGAGGAACTGCAGATCAATGTACATCCTGCGCTTACTTTGCGTAACATTCATTTTATCCATGAGCCTTGTGAAGATAACAATGGCTTCGCCTATACTTTTTCCGGACACCTGCACCCGGCTTTCGTAATGCATGGAGCCGGCAGGCAACGGCTGCGTTTACCCTGTTTCTATTTTGGCCGGCATTGCGGCATTTTACCCGCATTCGGCCACTTTACCGGTTCGGCCAGCCTCGACCCCGAAGAAATGGATCCAGTGTTTGTTATAGCCGGAAAAACGATTATACGCGCACAATGAAAATTGCCAGTCACGATATATACACCCATCCTTTGCCCGCCGACCATCGCTTCCCGATGCTCAAGTACGAGCTGATACCGGCCCAGCTGCTGCGGGAAGGCGTTATTACCCCTGCACAATTATTTGCCCCTGCGCCGGCTACGGAAGAAACTATTCTTTTAACACATACCGCTGAGTACTGGCATAAGCTGAGGGATCAGACACTGGAGCCACGCGAACAGCGGAAAATTGGCTTCCCCCAATCTCCTGCGCTTACCTTACGGGAAATAGTGATTACGCAGGGCACCATAGACATTTCGCTTCATGCACTCGATCATGGTATTGGTTTTAATGTGGCTGGCGGCACCCACCACGCTTTTGCCGATCATGGGGAAGGTTTCTGCCTGCTCAACGATTTTGCAGTAGCCGCCAATTACCTGCTGCACCGGCAACGGATCAAACAGGCGCTGGTGATAGACCTCGACGTGCACCAGGGCAATGGCACCGCGGCGCTGTTTGCCGGTAACCCGCATGTATATACGTTTAGCATGCATGGCGCGCACAATTACCCTTTTCATAAAGAAACATCCGACTGGGATATTCCCCTGGCGGATGGTATGGATAACGGCACATACCTGCAATTACTGGAAGAAGCCTTGCCGGTGCTGATTAACCGGGTAAAACCAGACCTCGTTTTTTATCTTTCGGGAGTGGATATCCTGGAAACGGATAAGTTCGGGAAGCTGAAAGTAACGCAACAGGGCTGCCTGGAGCGGGATGAAATGGTTTTTCATTCGCTGAAAAAACATCACATCCCCTGCGCGGTGGCCATGGGAGGAGGCTATTCCACCCATATCCGCGATATTGTAAATGCGCACTGCAATACTTTTAAGGCAGGCATCCGTATTTACGGCTAAATAATTTTCCCGTCTTTCATCACCAGCTGGCGGTCGCTCATAGGCGCCAGTTCTTCATTGTGCGTAACAATGATAAAGGTTTGCTTCAGTTTATCGCGCAGCTCCATGAAAAGATGGTGCAGTTCCCGGGCGTTGCGGGAGTCGAGGTTACCGGTTGGTTCATCGGCCATTACCACGTCCGGATCATTGATGAGGGCGCGTGCCACAGCCACCCTTTGCTGTTCTCCGCCGGAGAGGGCGTTGGGTTTATGCTCCAGCCGGTCTTTCAGCCCAAGCGTTTCCAGCAGGAAAACGGCTTTTTCTTTTACCTGGCTTTTGCGGGTGCCGGCAATATAGCCGGGAATACAAACATTTTCAAGGGCAGTGAATTCCGGCAGCAGGTGATGAAACTGGAAAATAAAGCCAATATGACGGTTCCTGAAATCGGCCAGGGTGTTTCCCTTTAAACCGGTCAGATTGACATCATTGAGCCATACTTCGCCGGCAGTGGGCGTATCGAGGGTTCCGAGAATGTGCAGCAAGGTACTCTTGCCGGCTCCGGAGGAACCTACGATGGTTACAATCTCTCCCTTACTGACAGTAATGTCTACCCCTTTTAATATGGGTAAATTGGAATAATTTTTGGTAACATTGCGAGCGGTTAGCATAACCCAAAGAAAAGTAATTAACCGATAAAATAGTAAAAGTTGTTTATTTCAAATTAAATAATACTTTTGCGAAAAATTAAAAAGTAAAAATTTTAATAAGATGTACTGGACATTAGAATTAGCTTCATACCTGGAGGACGCTCCATGGCCAGCTACTAAAGACGAACTTATCGACTACGCCATTCGCTCCGGTGCACCGATCGAAGTAATCGAGAACCTTCAGGAGCTGGAGGATGAGGGGGAAATTTATGAGGGGATTGAAGATATTTGGTCTGATTATCCGTCGCAGGATGACTTCTTCTTTAATGAAGATGAATATTAGCCAGTATCGCTGACCGTACTCCCGTTCAACTATGACAAATAATTACTAAGCCGCTCCTGATAAGGAAGCGGCTTTTATTTTGGTATTTCGGAGATCCGGCGATGTTGCAGAGATGAACCTCTCATATCTGCAACATCGCCAGGCTCCATAAATGACTGATCTATTTTTCCATCTGGTCGATCACCGGTTTGGAAACACCAGTGAAGGAGAAACCTCCGTCGTGGAACAGGTTCTGCATGGTCACCATTTTGGTGAGGTCGGAGAACATGGCTACGGCGTAGTTAGCGCACTCGTCTGCAGTGGCATTACCCAGCGGGCTCATTTTCTCTGCATAGGACATAAAGCCATCGAAACCTTTTACGCCGCCACCAGCAGTGGTTTTAACAGGCGACTGGGAGATGGTGTTTACGCGTACTTTTTTGTGGGTACCGTAGTGATAACCGAAGCTGCGTGCAATTGATTCCAGCAGGGCTTTGGCATCAGCCATTTCACCATAGTCGGGGAATACACGCTGAGACGCGATATAAGACAATGCAATAACAGATGCCCATTCGTTCAACGCATCCAGCTTGTAAGCGGTTTGCAGAACACGGTGCAGAGACATCGCAGAGATATCAAATGTTTTGTGATTAAAATCGTAATCCAGGTCGGTATAGCTTCTGCCTTTACGGATGTTCATACCCATTGCTACGGAGTGGAGAACGAAGTCGATCTTACCACCAAAGTGCTCCATAGATTTGTTGAACAGGTTGGCCAGATCATCCATATTGGTAACATCAGCCGGAATAACAGGTGCTTTACAGGTTTCCGCCAGTTTGTTGATCTCACCCATACGCAGGGCAATAGGGGCATTGGTAAGCACAATTTCAGCGCCTTCTTCCACGCAACGCAGTGCAGTTCTCCAGGCAATAGATTTGTCGTCCAGTGCGCCAAAGATGATACCTTTCTTCCCTTTTAATAAGTTATGAGCCATTTGGTCAAAAATTAATTTCGGCAAAAATAGTCGTTATAGTTGAAAAAAAAAGCTGTTAGCTATCAGCGACCAGCATTTAGACGGTTACCCGTTAACTAAATGCAGCCTGCTAAAGGCTAACAGCTATAATGAGATAGCAGTTATTAATGTACAGCCAGCATTTCGCGGGCATTCTCCAGCGCCGCAGCAGTAGGCCGTTCTCCGCTCAGCATCTGGGCAATTTTATTCACCCGCTCATCCTGCGACAGCAAACGTACGCTGGTAGTAACTTTATCCGCTTTGGCGTCTTTATATACAAAGTAGTGCGCATCTGCTTTCCCGGCTATCTGCGGCTGATGGGTAATACAGATGATCTGGTGCGATTTGGCAAGATCTTTCAATATAACACCCACCTGGCGGGCAGCTTCTCCCGAAATACCGGTATCAATTTCATCAAAGATCAGGGTAGGCAGCGCTACCGACTGTGCCACCAGCGATTTAATACATAACATAATACGGCTCAATTCCCCGCCGGACGCTACTTTGCCCACCGGTGCAAACTGGTTGCTCTTATTGGCGTCAAACAGGAATTCGATAGTATCCTGTCCGTATGAATTGAGCTCTCCGGGGATGATGTCTACTTTCAGGCGTGCATTAGGCATGCCTACCTGCGCCAGTAAAGCATTCACGTGTTTTTCAAAAGGACCGGCCTGTTCCTGGCGATGCCCGGTGATGATAGCCGCCGCTTTCTGCAGACTTTCTTTCAGCCGGGTTTGTTCCAGCTCCAGCGATGCCAGCTGTTCATCCAGGTTCAGCACATCCTCTACCTTTTGGGTCAGCACTTCTTTTATGGCCAGTAGTTCGGCAGTGGTTTGTACACCGTGTTTCTTGAATAAACGGTATCCCAGCGCCATTCTTTCATTCACCAGCTCTATCCGTTGCGCGTCGTATTGTACATGGTCGTTGATGCTTTCCACGTCTCCGGCAATATCCTGTAGTTCGAGGTAAGTGGATAACAGGCGTTCAGATACCGCGGGCATGTCTTTATGAAAGGCGGATAAGGCCTGCAGCGATGACTGCAGCTGTTTCAGCTGTTGAAGGATGGGCTGTTCGTCTTCCTTCAGCTGAAAATACACCCGGTTCAGGGTGTTCTTTATTTCTTCTGCGTGACTTAATGTTTGCAGTTCTGCATCCAGATCTTCTATTTCGTTGGGATTGAAACCTGCTTCTGCCAGTTCGTCGAGCAGGAAGCGGTTATAGTCCAGCTCTTTATTGGCGTTGTCGCGGTTATCCAGCAGTTGTTTGTATTTCTTCTGCACCTGTGTGTACTGAACAAATCCCTGGTGGTACTGTTGCAGTTCTGCAGGTTTGTTGACCAGGGCATCGATCACTTCCCGCTGGAAATCGGCGTTACCGAGCGCCAGTGTGTCAAACTGTTGATGGAGGTCTACCAGGTAACCGCTGAGTTCTGCCAGCTGGGAGATGTTCACCGGCGTATCATTCACAAACGCCCTGGATTTACCGGTGGCGCTCACTTCTCTTCTTATAATCAGCTGATCTTCCAGGTCCAGTTCGTGTTCCTGGAAGAAAGTAGCGATTTGTGATTTCTTTACTTTAAAGAGCCCTTCTATGATGCATTTGCCTGTTTTATCGAACAATACTCCCGGGTCTGCTCTTTCTCCCAGTATCAGGGAAAGGGCTCCGAGGAGGATGGATTTACCTGCACCGGTTTCTCCGGTGATCACGTTCAGGTTCCCTGAGAAGTCTACTTCCAGGTGATCGATAATTGCGTAGTTCTTGATGGTTAATCGCTGTAACATAAGTAAGGAAATTCCTTTATGATGTTGAAAGCTCAGGTTCCGTTTACCCGCTGCATGCCTGCTTTGGCGCGCTGGTCAAGGGAATTTTTATAATCATGGCCTTTCATGTTCAGACAACGCTGATAACATTCTATGGCTTTGGCTTTTTCATTTCTCTTTTCATAAATGTAACCCATTTGGAGGGAAGCCCGTGCCGCATAATATTCCGGCCTGTTGCTGCCCACTTTCACGGTTACTTCGTACATGGCTATGGCCTGATCGTCTTGCCCGCTTTCATCATAAATGCGACCCAAACGGTAGGCATATTCCAGTTTATCTTCCATCGCCGGGAACTCGGCTGCTTTTTTTGTGAGCAGCAATGCCAGCGCTTTGTTGAAATATCCGCCATCACTCAACAGGCGTACTCTCAACAGGAACGGGTTGGGCCATTTGCCGGTTTTGGCTTCTTTCAGTGCCTGTTTGTCCGCATCCGTTTCCACGCCGCCTTTCGTCAGGATCATGGCCCGGTATTTATCTGCCGTGGCCTGGTTCCCTTCCAGGTAATAATACCAGCTGAGTCGCTGCAAACATTCCTTCACATAAAACTTGCCTTTAAAATTACTGACAAACCGTTCCAGGTAAATGTGTGCATCCGGATCCAGCCTCGTTAGTTTCAGTAATCCCATTACATAATTGTAATACTGCATGTCTGCATACTCCGCTGTATCATTCCGCTCCTGCAGGACTTTTATGCCGGTAGCAGCCCGCTGGTTGTTCAAAGAAAGGTTTGCCACCATTAAAGCAAACAGGTAGTTATTTTTAGTATCCAGTTGTTTTCTTTGTAAGAATTCCCACGTTTCTTCCGGTTTATTCACAATAAACAACATCAGGTAGCAATAATAGTAGTAAGATTCTTCCCGGAACATTTTTGCTTCCGGCGCATTGCTCTCAATGAACTTGTTCACATTCGCCATCCCTTCTTTCATACTGCCTTTAAGGCCGAGAATATTGGTAATCCACTTATAACCTTCGGGAATAGTGCCGAACACCGTTTGCATGGCGCCCAGCAGCAGGTTATTGGGAACAAAGCCCGGAAACCGTTGCTGGTTCTCTTTCAGCATCATATATGCTTTCCGGATTTCCCAGGTAGCGTCCCATTTCTCATCAAACTTTATTTTGATCAGGGCCCACTGGAATTTGATAGCAGCCTGCGTATACAGGTAATAAGGAGAATCCGGGGAACCTTCCGCCATTTTATTCAGCCGGAAAGACCGCAGGCTCCTTTTCTTTGAATACTCTGCAGGATCTTCATTAAAGAAGAGCGGGAAAAAATCCGCATAGTTATCCAGGAAATAAGGCGCCAGGTTATCCGGGTGCTCTTTTTTCTCTGCTTCCAGCAAAGCCCTGCCGGTGTTTAACCTCAACTGCATGATGGCATCATATGCCTGCTCGCAGCGGGTGTTAAAATCAAATACTTTCTGCCTGGCGTTCACGTTAAATCCTACGCTCAACAATAACAACAAAGAAAAAATAATACGCATACGGGGAAAAATTCCAAAATTAAAGGCCAAATCTCTCATAACATCTTCCAAATCCCAAATAACACTTCACATTTTTTAAAAGTTGTATTGTTTAGCTAAATCCCTGCCACAAAATAAAAGAACTACTACGCAAGGTACCTGCGCAACGGCAATGTACACAAAGCTAATATAATTAGTAAAACAAAACTAAATAAATTAGTATATTTTTTATGCACATACACCAATAAAAAAAGGACATCCGAAGATGTCCTTTAAATGTTTATTGCTGATAGACTATAATTAGATAGTCACAGTTGCTTCGAGGTCGTTATCCACCAGGATACGTCCGCAGTGCTCACAAACGATGATCTTTTTGTGCTGACGGATTTCTGCCTGACGCTGAGGAGGAATTGCATTGAAGCAGCCACCGCAGGAATCACGCTCTACAGTTACCACCGCCAAACCGTTGCGGTAGTTCTTACGGATTTTCTCGTAAGCCTGCAATAAGCGGGGATCTACCTTGGTTTTAGCATCTTCACTTTCTTTGCGGAATGCTTTCTCTTCTTTATCTGTTTCGCCGATGATCTTTTCCAGTTCGCCTTTCTTGTGCTTCAGGTTCGCTTCTTTATCTGCTACCGCTTTCTTGGCTACTTCCAGTACGCGGCTTTTTTCCTTGATCTCTTCGTTAGCGTCCTTGATATGCTTTTCAGCCAGCTTGATTTCCAGCGCCTGCATCTCCATTTCTTTGGTGATGGCTTCGAACTCACGGTTATTCTTCACATTATCCTGCTGCTTCTCGTACTTCTTGATCAGCGCTTCCGCTTCTTTGATGGCGTTTTTCTTGCTGGCAACAAAGTCTTGTATACCTTTCATTTCATTCTCAATGTGAGACTGACGTGTGTTCAGGCCTTCGATCTCGTCTTCCAGGTCTTTTACCTCCATCGGCAACTCCCCTTTCAACACCTGGATCCCATCCAGCTTGGAATCGATCTTTTGCAATCTGAGTACAGACGCTAATTTTTCTTCAACGGAGTATTCTTTTACGGTTGCCATGTATTATAAATAATTTACCGGGTTTGTTTTAATCGTAGATTTAAGAGGCGCAAAATTACGGAATTTTTCGGTCAATATATGATAAAATAATTCCACTGTGAACTGCTCACTCTCAAAATGTCCGATATCTGCTATAATTAATTGATTGTCAGCGTCAAAAAATTCATGATACTTGAAATCCGACGAAATGTAGGCATCTGCCCCGGCTGCTATCGCCTGTTTTAACAGGAAACTGCCTGCTCCCCCACATAACGCCACTTTTTTTACGGAACGCCCCCTCAATGGGGTATATTTCACACAACCCGTCCGGAACTGCTCCTTTACAAACTGCAAAAATTCCAGCTCGTCCATCGCCTCCGGTAAAGTACCGATCAATCCCGAACCCACCTGCTGATAAGCATTTTCCAGGCTTACCACATCATAAGCCACCTCTTCATAAGGGTGACTGCCCAACAGCGCCTGTAAAATTTTTCCTTCCAAATATACCGGAAAAATTACTTCCAACTTTATTTCAGCCTCAAAATGTCGTTTTCCGGGCGTACCTACATAAGGATCAGTGCCTTCCGCTCCCTTAAACGTACCCTCACCTGCTCCGTTAAAACTACATTCACTGTAATTGCCAATATGGCCGGCGCCCGCTTCAAACAAAGCAGCCCTCACCGTTTCCACATCTGCCGAAGGCACAAATGTGAATAACTTTTTTAGTAATCCCCGCTTAGGCTGCAATACCCGCGTTTGTTCCAGCCCCAGCTTCGCCGCCATCTGCGCACACACCCCGTTCCGCACATTATCCAGGTTGGTATGCGCCGCATACACGGCAATATCATGTTTTATGGCCTTAATCGCCACCCGCTCTACATAGTTATTCCCGTTAATCTTCTTCAATCCCCCGAAAACAATCGGGTGATGGGCAATCACCAGGTTACATCCGGTTGCAATAGCCTCGTCAATAACAGCTTCTGTAGCATCCAGCGTAAGCAGCGCATTGGTCAGCTCCACATCCGCCCGCCCGAAAATAAGCCCGGCATTGTCGTAGCTCTCCTGGTACTGCAAAGGCGCAAACTGTTCGATGGCCTGTATGATCTCTTTTATCTTCATATCTGCAAAAATTAATGGTTCATTCGTGGCATCTGCTAAATTTGCAAAAAATTATCTTTTATGCCCGGAAGCAAATCTACAGCAGAACAGTATGCGGATTACAAAATAAAAATGCAAAAAATTGCAGATGTAAGAAATGCCCTGGCGGTACTTGGCTGGGACCAGGAAACCTATCTTCCTGAAAAAGGCGCCGGGTTCCGTGGTCAGCAGATCACCACCCTCAGCTCTATTGCCCACGAACTATTCACCGCCCCGGAGCTGGAAACTATTCTCCAGGGCCTGAAAGGTAATACTACGCTGGATCCGGTAGAACAAAAAAATATCATTCTTTCTACAGAAGACTTTGAAAAGAATAAAAAATACCCGGCAGCCTTTGTGGCCGAAATGTCGAGAGTGACCAACGAAAGCTATCACGCCTGGATCAAAGCCCGCAAAGCCAACGACTATTCCATTTTTGCCCCGGCGCTTGCCCGGATGATTGAACTGAAGAAACAGGAAACAGATATCCTGGGCTATGAAGGACATCCCTACAATGCCCTCCTGAACGAATATGAAAAAGGCGCCCACACCGGTATGCTGGATACCATTTTTAATGAAGTGAAAACCGCCCTTTCACCGCTGCTCACCCAAATAGAACAGCAACCCGCCATCAATAAGGATTTCCTGCACCTGCACTATAACCGCGATGCACAGTGGAAATTTGGCCTTGCCCTGCTGGAAAACATGGGATACGATCTGAAAGCAGGCCGGCAGGATGTTTCCGAGCATCCCTTCACCACCAGCTTCAACCCACTTGATGTAAGGGTAACCACCCGCATCGATGAAAATGATTTTGGGAACATGACCTGGAGCTGTATCCATGAAGGTGGCCACGCCCTTTATGAACAGGGGCTGCCCACTGAACAATACGGTCTTCCCTGCGGGGAAGCCACCAGTTTGGGTATACATGAATCCCAGTCGCGCCTATGGGAAAACAACGTGGGCCGCAGCCTCCTCTTCTGGCAATATCATTATCCCCGCCTTCAGCAACTCTTCCCCGAAAATCTCGGAAATGTATCGCTGGATGCCTTCTATAAAGCCATCAATAAAGTACAACCGTCGCTCATCCGCACAGAAGCAGATGAACTGACCTATCATTTCCATATCATGATCCGGTATGAAATTGAAAAAGGACTGATCGACGGCAGCATCGATGTAAAAGATCTGAAACACACCTGGAACGAATACTACCGTCAATACCTGCACGTAACGGTACCCGATGATGTACACGGCGTACTGCAGGATATCCACTGGTCGCATGGCAGCTTTGGCTACTTCCCTACTTATTCGCTGGGTAGTTTTTATGCTGCACAATTCTTTGCTGCTGCACAAAAACAGGTGCCTGGTTTAGATGCACGTATTGCCGGCGGCGATTATCAGCCGTTACTGGAATGGTTGCGTACCAACGTTCATCCGTTTGGAAGGTTTTATACATCGAATGAATTATGTGAGAAAGTAACAGGGAAACAGCTGGTGTTTGGGGAATTCCTCACGTATGCGAAAGGGAAATATGGCGGGATATATGGCTTCTAAAATAAAAAGTCCGGAACGATGGTTCCGGACTTTTCTATCATTTGACGTATATCTCAATTATAACCCCGCCAGCTTCTCCAGCTCTGCCAGTTCCATCACACCCTGCTTCCGTGCTACTTCTTTCCCATCCTTATAAAAAATAAAAGTAGGCAGTTTGGTTGCCTCAACGGATTTCATCACATCCTGGTCGTTACCACCATCCACCGCTACCTTTTTTACCTGCGGATGTTTCTGGAAGAATTTTTCCAGCACCGGCTCCATCTGTTTACAGGGAGGACACCACGCGGCTCCCACATCGGTGAGCACATATCCTTTTGCCTGTACCGCTTTGTTATAATCAGCTACACTGAGCTGGGGCTTCTTCTCAGCAACACCTTCCAATTGCTTGCCGGCCCGCTTCCAGGCGTTGATACCACCATCCAGCTCCACTACATTCGCAAAGCCGTTTTCTCTCATCCATTTGGCAGCGGCGGCGCTGCGGCCACCACTCAGGCAATAAATATAAACGGGCTTTTTCTTGTCGAGGTATTGCACCCGGTCTTTGAATTCTTCTTTCTTTGTATAATCGGCCTGTAAGGCATGTGGCAAATGCCCGGTACTGAATTCTCCGGCGGTACGCACATCAAATACCTGTACACCAGGCTGTTGGATATCCTTATCAAATTCAGCAGCATCTACCGCCTGTTGCTGTTGTGCCATTGCGGTAATGCCTGTGAGCATCAACATGATGGCTAAGAAAACTCGTCCCATATCTTCTTTATTTTCGGCATAAAATTAATAAACAACTCGGTGCCCTGCCTGGCCGGATGAGAATTATAACAGGGCTGCAACGTTTTAATATCAAATAAGGGAGAAAACAACTTGGTGTATTCCGCTTCAGTGCCACCAAAGGGTGGTCCGTCCTGTGTAAAATGACGGTTAAACAGCACCCCTGCCAGATGCCCGCCGGGCTTGATCAGCGAATACATATGTTCTACGTAATCCATCCGGAGAAAAGGCGGCAGTGCGCAGAAAAATGTTTGTTCCAATACCAGGTCGTAGCTGCCTTTATGGGCAAAAAAATCTTCTTCCAGCACTTTCACACGGGTACGGGCAAACGTTTTTCGCAGCTGTTCAACCAATACCGGTGCAATATCCAGCACCGTTACATCACTAAAAGCCTGACCCGCCAGGTAAGCAGCTTCGTAACTGTTGCCTCCACCGGGAATGAGTATACGAATATCCCGGTCTACCAGCTGATCGATATACTCTTTCAGGGGAGGAGACACCGCTCCCATATCCCAGCCCGTATCTCCTTTAAGATAGCGGTTATTCCAATACTGACTGTCCATATCCGGTATTCCTTTTTATGCTAAGTTACGGCCATTCAGCCACATACATAAATGCATCGCTTTTCCAAACATTATTGCTATTTTTATGCTTTGAATATACCTGTGAAACGGCCTTAACGCCAACCTATGCCATGAAAAGCCTACACAATTATTTGCGGATTGTCATAAGACGTATTTTGCTTTGTCTGCTGCCGGTGATGGCCCTGGCCATTAGCGCCCGCGCGCAGTCAGTTGCTATAGATGCGGATAAAAAAGCAGGCTGTCCTCCTTTCCTGGTGAATTTCACCGCTACACTGGATGCAGGCTACCAACAGATAGAATGGGATTTCGGACTTGGCGCCAACGTTACCAACGACCCCACCCCCTCTAAAACATTCCAGGACCCCGGCATTTATCATGTTAAATTAACAGCTACCTACGGCGCTAATACCATCGTCAAACAACTCGACATCCAGGTATATAACAAACCTCTTGTCAACTTCACCATCCCCAACACTACCGGATGCGCACCCTTTATGGCTACATTCAGGGACCAGTCTGCACCGGGAGATGGCAGCATTGCGGATATTACCTGGGACTTCGGCGACGGCGGCGGAGCCACAGGCGCAAATGTTACCCACACCTACACACAGGCTGGCACTTACAATGTACTCAGCGCTGTAACTAACAGCTACGGCTGTACGGCTTTTAAAGGACCGGAACCTGTGAAAATACAAAGCGCGCCCACACCCGCTTTCTCCGCCGATAAAACACAAAGCTGTACCACGCCATTCACTGTAAACTTCTTTAACAATACTGTTAATAACTCGCCCGATCCGGTTACCTACACCTGGGATTACGGCGATGGCACCACCGGCACCGCTAACCAACATACCTATACCAGGGAAGGCCGCTTTACCGTGAAACTTACCGCTACTACTTCCGGCGGATGTTCCACACCACTTACCAAAACGGAATATATCGTAATTGAAAAAGTTAAACCAGGTTTTACTTTTTCCGCTCCCTGTGCAGATCAACCGGTTAACTTCACCAATACCACGCAACCCGTTCCTGACCAGGTGACCTGGGCTTTCCCCGATGGCACCACACAAACAACGGCAAACGCAGTAAAACAATTCACTACACCGGGCGATTATATCGTGAAAATGCAGGCTACCCTGGGCAGCTGCATGGAAGAGATCCAGCAAACCATTCACATAAATCCTTCTCCGCAAATAAACCCGGTAGCTACGCCACTCAGCGCCTGTAATACGCCCTTTACCACGCAGTTCAGCGCACAGTCCACCAATGCCACCGTATGGAACTGGAACTTTGGAGATGGTACTACTTCTACACTGGAAAACCCTTCGCACACTTATACCCGCGAAGGATCCTTTACGGTGAGCCTCACCGCCACCAATGCTTCGGGCTGCAGCAAAACAGTTACCAATCCCGGTTATATCAATATCGCCAAACCCAATCTGAGTATTTACCGCAGCGCAACAGAGGGTTGTATCCCTTTACCGGCCGACTTCTACGTAGAACTGGATGTTACCGATCCTATTGTCAGCTATCAATGGAATTTCGGAGATGGCAGTACTTCCACCAATGCAAGACCTAATCATATTTTCACCACACAGGGAACTTTCACCGTTACCATTACTGTAACTACAGCAAGTGGATGTACTGCCAGCGGCACCACTATTATTATGGCAGGAACAAGGCCTGTCGT
The DNA here is from genome assembly GCF_900168065.1 of Chitinophaga ginsengisegetis. GTDB lineage: Bacteria > Bacteroidota > Bacteroidia > Chitinophagales > Chitinophagaceae > Chitinophaga > Chitinophaga ginsengisegetis. Next base: position 2,691,884 of record NZ_FUZZ01000001.1, read on the forward strand.
GGATTTTGTGGCCACTCCCCTGAAATCATGCGCCAAAGACCCGGTGCAGTTCACCAACCTGTCTGTTCCCCGCGGCACTTCCTGGCTCTGGACCTTTGTGCAGGATAACAGTACCAGTACCGAAGAAAATCCTAATCATACCTTCAATGAAATCGGCAATCACGATGTCATCCTGGTAGTAAATAATAATGGTTGTATTGAACAGCTAATAAAACGGAATTATATACAGATCATCCCACCCATTGCACGGTTTGAAACCACACCGGATTGCGTGGATCCTTATCACCGGAAATTCACCGACAACTCTACCTTCGGGCCTATACCCACCGCGGTAAAAACCTGGCTGTGGGAGTTTGGTGAAAACGGCGCCACGTCCACCGATCAAAGCCCGGATTTCCGCTATCAGACAACAGGTCTGAAACAGGTGCGGCTTACCATCGACAATGGTATCTGTACTTCTACCACTACACAATCGGTGAACATCATCGATGAAAAACCAATCATTACTCCCGATAAGCCCAGGATATGCAGAGGTGAAAGCATCCATATTTCGTTAGGGCCGCTGAATAATGATAATATCAATGAATATAGCTGGGATTGGGGTGATGGCAGCGCCCTGCAAAATATACCAGCCTATAATTTTAATCCCGCCAATGGCATCACGCATACTTACAACAAAACAGGCACCTTTACCATTAAGCTCACCATTACAGATAAAAACAGCTGTACCCGCGAAGCGCCGCCAATTACCATTGATGTAAACGGCGCTACACCTGATTTTGATTATACCGGTAAGAGATGTAAAGATGAGATTTTCAGTTTCACAGATAAATCCACCGTTAACACCGGCAACAGCATACTCAACTGGGAATGGGATTTCGGGGATCAGAGCAGTAAAGAGAATTACACCACACAACCCATTGATATAAAACATACCTATACTAACGCGAACGATTACACGGTTTCATTAACGGTAACCGATCAGTTCAGCTGTGTAGTGAAAGTACAGAAGGTGATCCGCTTCGACCGGGTGAAGGCCGACTTTATGGTACCATCCAATATCGCCTGCCTGGATAAGTCGTTTACATTTGTGGATCAGTCGCAGGGCACTATCCAAAGTTATGCATGGGATTTCGGGGATAATACCACCGGCACAGGAAACAGGCCTGCAAAGGTTTACAGCGCACCGGGCCAATATAACGTAACGCTCAAAGTAACCACCCCTGCGGGTTGTACGGATGAAATCACTAAGGCAAATATAATCAGGGTACCTGACCCGAAAGCGTCTTTCACTATTCCGGATAACCTGGATCTGTGTCCGCCGGTGAAAGTATTATTCACTAACACTTCTACCGATTTTGTAAACTCCAGCTGGAATTTTGGCGATAACGGCACCTCCTCCAAGAATGATCCGGATGTACACATCTATGCACGGGCACGGACCTACGATGTAGTGTTGACAGTATACTCAGAAGGAGGATGCTCCAGCACCGCTACACTTCCAATTACCATCAAGGGGCCGGACGGCACCATGAAAACCACGCCAACACAAGGTTGTGTACCGTTAGCAATCAGCATCAGCGCCACCTCTGTTAAAACCGACAGCTATATGTGGGATTTCGACGACGGTACGGTACTTACTTCTACCACTCCCGTATCTCCGGCGCATACCTATACCAAAGCAGGCATTTATTACCCGCGCGTATCCTTACTGGACAACCAGGGTTGCTTGGTAAAAGCAGCAGGAAACGATAAGATCATTGTGGATCAAACGATCGCTGACTTTATCACCAATGACTTCCAGGTATGCGGTGGCGGCGAGGTAACATTTACCAATAAAAGTAAAACGTTAACGAAAGATTCACTTGCGCTTGACTTTACCAATGCCTGGGACTTCGGCGTACCGGGCAATCCCGGTAACAGTGCTACTACCGTAAACGGTTTGTTTAATTATCCGCAGCCCGGAACCACTAATGTTAAACTGGTAGTAACCAGCGCCTATGGCTGTATAGATGAGAAGATATTGCCGGTGGTAATTCCGCCGCAACCGGTGGCTGTAATCGCTCCTATTTCACCGCTTTGTGTGTCCGGGAAAATACAGCTATCCGGCAGCGACAGCAAAAATATACCAGGTACCAAATGGCTGTGGCAGGTAGGTACAGGGCAAACCTACGATGTACCTGTGCCACCGGAAATACTTTTAAACAGCACCGGCACCATACCCGTAGTATTAACGATCACTAATGCCGATGGTTCCTGTCCTTCGGAAACTACGGCGCAAATGACCGTACATCCTTCACCGGTATTAAATCCTTCCCCCACTACCGCTACTATCTGCCGTGGTGCGGCATTACAGCTGCAGGCAAATACTACCGCCAATGTAGCAGTAAACTGGACTGATTACAACATCTCAGATGTAGCCAGCGTATCGCCACAGGCAACGCCGGATATCGATACCATATACCGTGTTACCGCTACTAACGAATACGGTTGCACGAATACAGGCGAAGTAGCCGTTACTGTTACCCAGCCGTTTAAAATTTATGCACAGGATGCGGAAATATGTGCGGGGGAAAGCGTAAAAATGAATGCAGGAGGGGCTTTACGATATCAGTGGATTCCCGCCAGGGGATTGAACCGCGCGGATGTTGCCGACCCGGTTGCCAGTCCGGATGGCAATATCACCTACCAGGTAGTGGGTTATAATAACAGTACCTGCTTCACAGATACAGCGTTGGCCAGGGTTTACGTACGTGCGGTACCGGTAGTAAACGCAGGCCCGGATATGGTGATTGCCACCGGCTCTGTTATTCCGTTACCTGTTACCGGCAGTGAGGATATCATTAAAACTGAATGGATACCCGTAACAGGTTTAAGCTGCTACGACTGCCTAACGCCAACGGCTACGCCAACAGACGATATTACTTATCATGTAAAGGTAACCAACCGGTTTGGCTGTATGAGCACCGATGATGTGGCAATCAAGCTGGTATGCGATGAAGGCAACATATTCATCCCCAATACCTTTTCTCCCAATGGCGATGGCCAGAACGATATTTTCTATGTGCGGGGCCGCGGCATGCAGTCCATCCGCATATTCAGGATCTTCAACCGTTGGGGGCAACTGGTATTTGAGCGTACCGGTGTGAATACCAATGATCCATCGTCAGGATGGGATGGCCGCTACAAAGGCACCGTCCTGAATCCGGATGTATTTGTTTACTATGTGGAAGTGGTGTGTGATAAAGGCGCTGTGAACCTGCTGAAAGGGAATATTACCCTTATCAGGTAGGACCGCCGCCAACGGAATTTTTGATACGGATGTTGTTGATTTGCAGCCACTCTGCTGTATTTCCATCTTTCCCTTATTAAAAATTCCGAAAATCAAAAAGTTTATATATGTAATTTTTATTAATTTGTGTAGACATTCAGTCAATGGAAAACCTGTGTACCCTATGAAATACCTACAGGCAAAGTGTTTTCGGACATTGCTGCTCCTTATATCCCTTTTGCAGGCAAACTGCTTACTGGCACAGAAGGCGGACTTTACCTATACCGCTTCGCCGGGTAACCTGTGTACACCGGTAACACTGACATTGAGAAATACCAGCACCGGCACTCCCCTCACTTATAACTGGGATTTCGGGGATGGCAGAACTTCACATGAAGAGCATCCGCAGGTAACCTATACCACTGGCGGTCCCGTAAAAATTACCCTGGAAGCAGTATATAAAGTAAGCGGCGGAACAACCACCAGCACCTATTGGCGGGATTTAGTAGTAGGTGCTACCCCCCAGGTTATTTTTTCGGCAGATGTAACAAAAAGCTGCAAAGTATTCACCGCTAATTTCACAGATGCCACCACAGGCGCGGCCAGTCGTACGTGGGATTTTGGCGACGGCACCGCGCCGGTTACCACCAGCAATGCTTATATACCACATCAATACACCCGCGCGGGTAAATTTGATGTAACCCTCACCGTTACTAACCGTAACGGCTGTACGGCCACTTTGAAAAAAGATGCTTATATCGATATTTCCCTGCCTCAGATTACAATGGCCACGCCATTATCCGGCTGCGTGCCTTATACCGCAGCATTTTCGGCTACTTCTACCAACGATATCAACGATCCGGTTGTATCCTGGGCCTGGAATTTCGGGGATGGCAACACACAATCCACTACCAACGGTAATGTAAATCACGTATATACGCAAACGGGCACTTACAACGTAGGCGTTACCGTTACTACACAGGGCCAGTGCGTGGTAACCTCCTCCTTTGATAAATTTGTACACACCGGCAATCCGCCTTCCAATGTAAGTTTCACGGTATCTCCTGCCAGTACCTGCGTAGGCGACCCGGTAAGATTGCTGGCTAACGCGAGCTTTGCAGATACCTACAGCTGGGATTTCGGAGATGGGAAAACGGAATCAGGCAGCAGCAACGATATCAGGCATTCCTTTAATGCCAATGGTATGCTTACCGTACAAATGAAAGCGGGCAGTAATGGCTGCTTCACAGCAGCGTCTCCGGTTACGGTAGATGTAACCGGCCCGGTGTCGCAATTCAGTGTAGTACGCGATTGTGCTGATAAAAGTAAATTCATCTTTACCAACAATTCTATCGGCACCAGCGCTAATTCCACCTATCAGTGGGACTTTGGAGATAATTCACCACTGGTAAACACAATGGATGCGGTGCATAACTATACAATACCAGGCAATTACACCGTTCGACTTACTATCGGGGAAATAGGCAATAACTGCAACCATAGTAGTTTCCAAACGATCTATTATTTCCGGGCCGACTTTACCGCCGGCGTCAACTCCATCTGCCGCGGAAGCAAAGCCACCTACGGTGTGCTGAATGTGCCACTGGGACTGGTTTCCAGCTACACCTGGCAATTCGGCGATGGTACCACCTTTACCACTACCGATCAAACCTACATAAAAACATGGGCCACCACCGGCACGTTCGATAACCAGCTCACCATCCGTTACAAAGACCCTGCTTACTGCGATGATATTGTGTATAAACCGGATGATATTGACATCCTCGCACCACAGGCCGACTTTACCACTGGTCCGGTTACCTGTGCAGGCCAGGCAGTGAGCTTTATCAATAACACCATCACTTCTCCCAATATCCCCATTGCCAACTGGTACTGGGATCTGGGCAATGGATTGAGTTCCACCGCGCAAACGCCGCCAGCCACTAAGTACAGCGCTTCCGGCGGACAAGCAGTGAAACTCGTGGTAACAGACGCCCGCAATTGCAGGGACTCCATCAGTAAAACCATCAACATTCATCCTACGCCGGTGGTGAAAGCATCTGCGCAGCAGCCAAAAATCTGTGAGGGCAACAGCGTTAATCTCAACGCCTTATCAGATGGCACCGTACAATGGCTCACCACTAACCAGCTCAGTTGTGTTTTCTGTACAGATCCGGTAGCATCGCCACTTGCAAGCACCCGTTACCATGTACAGGCATCTAACGTGTACGGATGTACGGTATATGATTCCACGGATGTAGTAGTGGTGCCCAAAGTAAATCTTGCCGTAAGTAATGATACCATTGCCTGCTATGGCACATCGGTACAGCTGAAAGCCACAGGCGCTACCATCTATAACTGGACGCCCGTTACCGGCTTAACCAACAACACTATCGCCAACCCGGTTACCACACCAATAGAAGACATCACTTACCAGGTAACCGGCACCAACGATGCCATTTGCCCGATGAGTGCACCGCTTTCCGTGAAAGTATCCGTAAAGCCGGTACCACAGGTAAATGCAGGGAAAGACCAGACCGTAATGGTGGGAGATATTGTACGGCTCATGGCCAGTGGAAGCCCGGATATCGTGAAATGGAAATGGAGCCCGGATGATTATCTCGATAACACCAGCTCTCCGTATGTAACGGCGGCTGTACGTAAACCCATTACCTACAGTATTACCGGTACTAACCAGTTCGGCTGTACGAAAAGCGATATCATGAACGTGGACCTCGTTTGCAACACCGACGTGGTGTTTATTCCAAATACTTTCAGTCCCAATGGCGACGGGCAAAACGATATCTTCTATCCACGCGGAAAGGGCATCAGCCTGATAAAATCTTTCCGGATTTTCAACCGCTGGGGACAGGAAGTACATCACCGCGAAAGAATCAACATCGATGATATCAGCACCGGGTGGAACGGCTCTTTTAACGGCAAGCCGCAACCTTCCGATGTGTATATCTACTTTATTGAAGCATACTGTGATACCAATGAATTTTTCCAGATGAAAGGCAACGTAACATTACTCAGATAAATATTTTTAACCTGGCTAACATGAAAATCATATACCGCGTATTACTGGCGATAGTTTGCATCCCCTGTGCAACACCGTTGTATGCCCAGGATATACATCTGTCGCAGTTCTATGAAACGCCTATCCTCCGCAACCCTGCGCTGATAGGCATTTTCAACGGCGATGTGCGCGTGCAGGCAGTATATCGCAACCAGTGGAACAGCGTTACCATTCCTTACCAGACCGGCACTGTGAGTGGCGAAATAAAGTTCCCGGTAGGCCGCAGCAACGACTATGTGACTACGGGTTTGCAGGTAACCTACGACCGTGCAGGTACGTCCAAACTACAGTCCACGCAGATCTTCCCGGCTATCAACTATCATAAGTCCCTCAATGAGGATAAGAGCAGTTTCCTCTCCGTGGGGTTCATGGGCGGCTTTGTACAGCGGCAATTTGATCCTACCAACATGACCTTCAACAACCAGTACACGAGCGGCCGTTTTGATCCGGCTTCCCCTACCGGCGAGGAAGGCAAGCTGGCGCTGAAAGGCTACAGTTACCTGGATGCCGGTGTGGGCCTGAGTTACAACAGCGTGATCGGGGAAGATGTGAATTACTTTATCGGGGCCGGCTACTTCCATTTTAACCGGGCTAAAATATCTTTCTATAACGATCAGAATATTGAATTGCAGCCGAAACTTACGTTCAACGCGGGTATTACGATACCAATAGATGAACGGGTAAAAGTGATTGCACACTACAACCAGTTGCACCAGGGCACTTATACTGAATTTATCGGCGGTGCATTAATCGGTTATGGTTTGATGGACCAGGGGCTGGAATCAACCCGGGCTATTTATGGCGGCCTCTTCCTGAGATGGAATGATGCCATTATCCCTACTGTCAAAATTGACATGGATAAATACGAGATCGGAATGAGCTATGACACCAATATTTCCAAACTGAGAACTGCCAGCCAGACATTTGGCGGCTTTGAAATTTCACTGGTTTTCAAGGGATTTCTCAACAGCAGGAACTCGACACTGGAAAGCGTAAACTGTCCCAGATTTTAAATTATTATAAATCAATTAATTATGAAAATAAACTACCAAGCGTTAAAAATTACATAAAATATGCAGAAATGCTAACAAAATGGCCTGTGGTTTGTTATTTTTATGTAGAAACATGGGCGCTCGAGTGAGCTGAATTTATCAAACAAAAATTAGGAAATATTTGAAAAAAACTTTATTTTTATAATACTATGTGGAAAACCTCTACCCTGATTCTCATAATGGTTTTCAGCCTTTTTACCAGCATAGGTAAGGCTCAAAGCGATAAATCCCAACCTACTACGGAGGGGGGTAGCAAAATTGTGAAGCTATATCCCAATCCCGCTACTACCGTCATAACATTTGAAGTTCAACAACATAATAACGACCGCTTATACGATCTTATTGTATATAATTTCCTCGGAAAAAAAATAGATCAGTTAAAAGGCATCAGTTCCAAGACAACGGTGAGCCTGGATAATTATTATAACGGTCTGTATATTTTCCAGTTAAGAGATCAGCGGGGCAACCTGGTGGAATCCGGGAAATTCAATGTAGTGAAATAGATAATAGATATATCTGGCATCAAAATAAAAAAAGAAAAGTCACGATTTGCGTCGTGACTTTTTCTTTTTTATATCTTCTCTCATCAGGAAACTTCTACAATAAGGAATTTCAGATAAGTGGTATTCTCAATATTTCTCAGGATAGGATGATCCTGGGCCTGCGTCTGGAAAGTTACCTGGCGCAGTCTCTTCTTCGCATCTTTTGCGGCTGCATCAATGGTTTGCAGGAACAGGTCCGGCGATACCAGGTTGGTGCAGGACGCAGTTACCAGGAAGCCTCCGGGCTTCAACAGCTTCATCCCGCGAAGGTTAATTTCCTTATACCCTGTTACGGCTTTCGAGATATTTTCACGGCTTTTGGTAAAGGCCGGCGGATCCAGTATTACCACGTCGAACTTCTTCTCTTCCTTTGTCCATTGCTTCAGCTGATCAAACGCATTCACAGCCTGGAACCGGCAGATATCCTGCAGGTTGTTTAGTTCCGCATTTCTGCGGGCAGTAGCCACCGCTGTTTCGGAGATATCTAGTCCCAGTACACTTTTGGCGCCGTAAAAACCGGCGTGACAGGAGAAAGTACCGGTATAGCAAAAGGCTTCCATTACGTCGGCGCCTTTTACGATATGCTTAATTTCGCGGCGGTTGTCCTGCTGATCCAGGAAGTAGCCCGTTTTCTGGCCGTTCACGATATCTACATGAAACCGCAAACCGTTTTCATTGATGATCAGATTTGTGTCGAAAGGCTCGCTGAGAAAGCCTTTCTGTTGGGTCATGCCTTCCAGTTCCCTTACAGGTACATCGTTTCTTTCGTAGATTCCTTTAGGTGAAAAAATGCGGTTGATGGCATCTACAATGGCATCTTTCCATTTCTCCATGCCCAATGCGAGCGTTTGAATAACGAAGTAATCGTTGAATTTGTCGATTACCAGTGCAGGCAGATCATCTGCTTCTCCATATACAAGACGGCAGTTTTCCACATAGCCCAGTTTCTGCCGGTACTCCCAGCATTTCAGGAGACGGCGGTAAAAGAACTCCGGGTTTATTTCTTCGTTCTTATCACGGGTAAGCAGTCGTACGAGAATCTGGGATTGAGGATTGATATAACCACGTCCCAGGAAAAAACCTTTATGTGTATATACATCTACAATATCACCGGCATTTACATCTCCTTTTATTTCGGCTACTTCATTACCAAAAATCCAGGGATGCCCTTGTAATACCCTGTTCTGTATCTGTTTCTTTAAAAAAACTTTAGTCATTTATTGTATTTCGAGGGGCAAAGGTAGCTATTTAGCGGTTAGCCTCCCGGTTTTCACTTCAATTCTGCCTTTTTGTCGGCAAAACCGCTGTTGGCAAAGAAATTGACTGCATACCAGCGCAGACAATTATTACTTATTATGACAGAAAACGAAAAAGACATGCAGACAAACGGTCAGGCTAACACTGGTAGCGAAAACGAAAGCATGCCAGAAGAAAATATAAGCAATAGTTCAAATACGAGTAATGCGCCAGATGAAGTGACAGAACTGGAGAAGAAAGAAAAGGAAGTAAGTGAAATCCGTGATAAATATCTCCGGTTACAGGCAGAATTTGACAATTACCGTAAACGTACTGCCAAAGAACGTATAGAACTGATGCAAACAGCCAGTAAGGAAGTTATCATATCTTTACTGGATGTGCTGGATGATACCGACAGGGCCGAAAAGCAATTGGAAAATACTACCGATGTTGCTGCCGTTAAAGATGGCGTAATGCTGGTTTTCAATAAACTGAGAAGTACCCTGCAAGCGAAGGGACTGAAGCCAATGGAGAGTATACACACCCCATTTGATCCGGATCTGCAAGAGGCTATTACCGAAATCCCTGCTCCTACGCCAGAGCTGGTTGGTAAAGTAGTAGATGTGCTGCAACCTGGTTATTACCTGAATGACAAGTTAATCCGTCATGCTAAGGTAATTGTGGGTAAATAATGACGATGTGGCATAATCTCTAAGGATGCCTATGCTAAAAGCTGACGTAAAGCAATATTTTTTACCGAACAAAAGCTGGTGCCTGCACCAGCATTAAGTGATTATTATAATGTCTACCAAGAGAGATTATTACGAAATACTGGTTGTTGCCAAATCTGCTTCCCAGGATGAAATTAAAAAAGCCTACCGCAAGGTGGCTATGCAGTTTCACCCTGACCGCAACCCAAATAACAAAGAGGCAGAAGAAAAATTCAAAGAAGCAGCTGAAGCTTATGAAGTATTAAGCGACCCTGATAAAAGGGCGCAATACGACCGTTTTGGCCATGCCGGCATGAATGGCAACCGTGGTGGTGGATATGGCGGTGGTGGAATGAACATGGACGACATCTTCTCCAACTTCGGTGACATTTTTGGTAACGATGATATTTTCGGCAGCTTCTTTGGTGGCGGTGGCGCCCGTGGTGGCGGTGGAAACCGTCGTGGACGCGGTACCCGCGGTTCTAACCTCCGGGTTAAGATCCGTCTTACCTATGAAGAAATCGCCAAAGGCGCCAACAAAAAAATTAAAGTAAAGAAATATGTACCCTGCCAGCATTGTGGTGGCCTGGGTGCAAAAGATAAAAACGCATTCCAGTCATGTAATACCTGCGGCGGTTCCGGCCAGGTAAGAAAAGTTACCCAAACTTTCCTCGGACAAATGCAAACCGTTACTACCTGCCCTACCTGTCATGGTGAAGGCCAGATCATTACCAGCAAATGCGGCCACTGTAAAGGTGAAGGCCGTATGTATGGCGAGGAAATGGTAAGCATCGATATCCCGGCAGGCGTTCAGGAAGGCATGCAGCTGAGCATGAGCGGTAAAGGTAACGCCGGCGAAAGAGGCGGCGCACCCGGCGATCTGCTCATCCTCATCGAAGAAGAACCACATCCGGAACTGCAACGCGACGGACTCAATGTGGCGTTCGATCTGCACATCTCCTTCCCCGATGCAGTGTATGGTACCTCCCTGGAAGTGCCTACCATCGACGGGAAAGCCAAAATTAAAATCCCTGCCGGCACACAGAGCGGTAAAATATTCCGACTGAAAGGCAAAGGATTCCCTTCCGTAAATTCTTATGAAAAAGGTGATCAGCTTATTCATGTGAATGTATGGACACCACAGCATGTAACCGCTGAAGAGAAAGAAATGCTCGATAAACTACAATCGTCCGATAACTTTAAACCAAACCCCGAAAAATCCGATAAAGGATTCTTCGAAAAGGTAAGGGATATTTTTAGCTGACGCGGATGTTGTCTTTCCCAGGATTACACTGATTTTACTGATTAGCTTGATTTTACTTTTTTGATTTTATAAAGGATTAAGGGAGATATAAGCGGATGTATTCGCTCTTATCTCCCTTAATCATTAAATCAAAATAAAATCCCAAAAGTTAAATCAGTAAAATCAGTGTAATCCTGGGAAAGACAACATCCGCTCTAAATATTACGCGATGGAACAAAAACTGCAGATGTTCGAAAACCGGCTGACGAAAGTTTTCCGGCATACATCCAAACTGGCCAGACGACAAAACATCACCTGCTACCGGGTGTATGATGATGATATTCCTGAATTTCCCTTCAGCATAGAAATGTATGAAGACCATGTTTACATCGCAGAGTACCACCGCAAACACGGCATGGAAGAAGATGCACACGAAGAGTGGCTCGATACCTGCCTGGAACTGATCAGCAAAGTACTGGAAGTAGCCCCCAATAAAATATGGGTTAAACAACGGCAACGTAAAGAAAACAGGAAAAGCCAGTACGAAAAACTGAGCCTGGAAAGCCATATCATGACGGCTTACGAAGCAGGCCTGCAGTTTAAAGTGAACCTTTCCGATTACCTTGATACCGGCTTATTCCTCGACCATCGCATTACACGCAGCATGATAAGGGAAGAAGTAAAAGATAAGAAAGTACTAAACCTGTTCTGTTATACGGGCTCCTTCTCCGTGTATGCTGCCGCAGGTGGCGCAGCAGAAGTAACTTCTGTGGATCTGTCCAAAACCTACCTGGCCTGGGCAGAAGAAAATATGAAGCTGAACGGGTTCGATAACCCGAAATATACTTTTGTACATGCGGATGTGCTCCAATACCTCGACACCCTGAAGCTCAACACCTATGATCTCGTGATCATAGATCCGCCGACCTTCTCCAACAGCAAGCGGATGAAGGATTTCCTCGATGTACAGCGCGATCATGCGGATATGCTCAATAAAGTATTACTGGCTACCAAAAAGGATGGGGTTGTTTACTTCAGCAACAACTACCGCCGGTTTGTACTGGAAGCCGATAAGATCAATGCCTCCAGCATCAAGGATATTACCAATCAGACCTTACCTTTTGATTTTCAGCAGAAGATGATCAGGAAGTGCTACCGGCTAATAAAATAAGGGGTCAACGCTTTCCTTTACGCAACATTTTTACCATCTTCAAAAACTCCAGGCGATAGTTGCCTTTGTCGGCGCCCAACGCCCTGCGGGCAATATCGCTCACCATGTCTATATTGCCTTTACCGCAGTAGGACGACTTGCGCAGCAACATACCGAATAAAGCCACCCCCGCGGCAAAGCGGCAATCATCGGATGCTTTATCAAAACTTTTCAGTTCCGCAGGAATTACACCGGGTAAATATTGCATCGCCGTGTCCTGCGGATCACGCCAGGATATTTTTACCCGGGCCAGCACTGTATCGCCGGCAGCGGCTTCCGGTGCAGGGATAATCTCATACAACGCCACGGAACAATGCCCGCTGCCGATAATCCCTCCGCCAAATTCCCCCTTCTCCGAACTGTCGGCAGGCAGTATTTTGTTCTCATAACCAATAAGCCTATACGACTTTACAAGCGCCGGGTTAAACCATACTTCCGACTGCACATCGCGGGCAATAGTAAACAGGGTGCTGCCGAATTCGCGGGCAAATATTTTATTGGCTTCTTCCAGGTCATCTATATACGCAAAATTACCATTCCCTTTACTGGACAGGGATTGCAACTTTGAGTCTTTATAATTCTTCATCCCAAAACCCAGGCAGGTAAGCAATACCCCGCTTTCTTTCTGCTGAATGATCAGCTCTTCCATTTCACTATCGCTGCTGAGGCCCACATTAAAATCGCCGTCGGTGGCCAATATCACGCGGTTATTGCCATCAGGAATATATTGCTCCGATGCAATCCGGTACGCCATTTTTATAGCGGCTTCCCCCGCGGTGGCGCCGCCGGCGCTGAGATTATCTATTGCATTGAGGATCTTTTCTTTCTGATCGCCGGGTGTAGCCGGTAAAAGAACGCCGGGTTCGCCGGCATAGGCTACAATCGCTACTTTATCTACCGGGCGCAGATTATTCACCAGGATGCGGAAAGCCGCCTGTAATAAAGGCAACTTATTGGGCGTGCCCATAGAGCCGGAAACATCCAGCAGGAAAACCAGGTTGCTGGCGGGAAAGCTGTCTGTTTCCAATGCGCGCGCCCTGATGGCGATCTGCAATAACTGGTGGGTAGTTTCCCAGGGGCAGGTGGTATAATTACTATACATGGCCATCGTTTGGCCAGCTAACGGTAACGGGTAATCGTAGTGGAAATAGTTGATCATTTCCTCGATGCGTACCGCATCCACCGGTACGGTTTCTTTCAGCCGGAGGAAGCGGCGGATATTGCTATAGGCGGCCCTGTCCACATCCAGGGCGAAGGTGGATACCGGGTGACTGGAGGTACGCACAAATTTATTTTCGTAGGTAGCGCCGTAAGTTTCGTTGTAAAAAGAATGTATTCCCATACCGGTATTACCGTAATTGGGATTGCTGCTGTGCAGCAGTTTTGACCGGGCTTTGGCAAGGGCCACCGGGTCGGCATCTTTACGTAGAGGCGATAACGTTATTAACAGCCTGTCGTATTTGCGCACCGTTACCTGTTTGGATTGATAACCGCTTTGTGTGAGCAATAACGTGGCAGATGCCGTGGGGATTGAAATTTTAAAAAGACCGAAAGCGTTTGTGACCACATGGACTGTGTCATCCATCACCTTCACCTGTACTCCTGCAACGGGGCGATGGGATAAACTGTCTTCTACCGCTCCCGATACCCAGATTGTTTGCGCCTGCAGCCCTCCACCCCAGAAAAGAAAGAGTAAAAGGTACTTGAGCATGTATTAAGTTAAGATTTTTTCCGGGCAAGCGCCCGGAAAAAATAATTACTGCCCGGATTCCACCAGTTGATAAATGGCTGGCAGATTCCGGCCCAGGCCATCATAATCAAGCCCGTATCCCAGCAGGAACTTATCCGGAACGGAAAAGCCCAGGTAATCTATTTTGATAGGATGTACCATCGCATCCGGCTTTGTGAGCAGGGCTGCTACAAGTAATTTTTTAGGTTGCTGATGCTCCAGTTGCGGCAGGAACTGGCTCATGGTGCGGCCGGTGTCCACAATATCTTCCAGGATCACTACGGTGCGGCCAAAGAGATCTTCGTCGAGACCAATGGCCTGTACCACGTTACCAGTGGATTTGGTGCCTTTATAGGAGGCCAGTTTAATAAAAGAGATTTCCGCCTCAATAGTGAGGTATTTAAACACATCTGCGGCAAACATAAAGGAGCCGTTGAGAATAGCGATAAATAAAGGGCGTTCCCCCTTCAGATCTTTGTTAATCTGTTCCGCCATTTCCTTTACCCGCTGCTGCAACGCCACTTCATCAATATAGGGCTGGAACTCTTTGTCATGCACTTTAATCACTGACATAATACTTCTGCATTTCCTTATTTAACAATCATCAGCAAAAAAAGATCGCTGCTTATTTATTTACCAGCAAACGCTGGCCGATTTTAATATCAAAACCCTGCAGGTTATTCCATTCCTGCAGTTGCGTAACAGAGCGGTTGTACATTCTGGCAATGCCATACAGCGTTTCCTTTGGCTGTACATCGTGGTATTGTGTACCGGACTTCTGTACAGGCGCAGGTGTAGCCGGCCGCGGAGCCGGTTGTGGCAGGGATGCCTTTGGCGTACCTGTATTTCCGGTGGTGGTTACCTGCCCGGCTTTTTTCAGGTCTTCTATCATGGCTACCGGCACACCACCCTGTGGTGGGGCTGGTTTTGTTTCCGGTACCGCAGCACCGCCTGCTGCGTTTTTAGCCACTTCTTCTTTAATGCCATCCAGTGCTTTACGGGGAGAAAAATCTTCCGGGGGCTCCTGGTCTTCTTCTTTCAGTACCCGGGTGTTTTTAGCCAGCCTGGGCGCCGCAGAAGCAAAGCCGTCGAGCGTTAACCGCTGACCGGCAGCAGGTTCTTCCCCTTCATTCATTTTATTACGGCGGCGCAACCATCTTAACTGTACCCCTTCTGCCTGGGCTACATCGTGCATGGTTTCCCCGTTAACAACATTGTGGTATTCTTTATTTCCCCTTTTGCTTTTCTTTTGTAAGAAGACGATCATATCCTTTGCGGGCGGATTGTCATTTTCCAGGTCGTTGTAACGCACCAGTTTACGGAGACGCATGTTACGCTGGTCGGCTACCTGGATCAGGGAGCTGCCTGCTTTTACATACACTGCTTTGCGGCCATTGATTTCAAAGATACCTTTGGGGTAGACCGTTTGTTTGGTAGTGGTAACCGGATTTTTTCTTCCGGGAGAAGTTTTGCTTCCTTTTTCCGTTACTTCAGCATACATCGTTCCATCGGTAGCAGCATCGCCGGCGGAAGGATCTTTCCCCATAGCAATCATGGTATATTGCTGGAGGTTATAATCTTCAATTACTTTGATCAGCTGTTGCGGATAAGTTTTATTGGTGGCGTATCCGGCCTGTTTAAGACCAAAAGCCCATGATTTATAATCATCGCCATCAAACTGGAAGAGGAAAGCGTAGCGTGGATTGGCGTGCAGGAAATCGGAGTGATCGCGGTAGGAATCGCGGGCGGATTCATATACGCGGAAACATTCCTGCGCGGCATCGTCGTCGTATTTGATGGTTTTGCCGGTCCAGGTATTTTTACATTTAATACCGAAGTGATTGTTCGATTGTAAACACAAGGTACCGTTGCCGGACTGCGTTTCTATAATCCCCTGCGCCAGTTTAATGGCGGCAGGCACGCCTGAGCGGCGCATTTCCTCAATGGCTAAGTTTTTATAGGTGGCAATGTACTGCTGCGTTGTGATGTTCTGTGCGTGCAGTACGGTAACGAAGCCAATAAGAAAACTGACTACCAATAAGAATTTTCTTACTTGCATGTATGTTCGGATTTAATGGGCGTTTTATTTCTTCCTGATCATCAGTACACCATCCCGGATGGTGAGTAATACCTGTTCTGCACGATCATCTGCCAACACTTTTTCACAAAAACTGATCATGGCCTTTGCCTGGCGTCCCTGTTCATTTTCAGGCAGCAGCACCTGGCCGTGATACAACACGTTATCTGCCAGAATAAATCCACCGGGACGCAGTTTATCCCAAACCAGGTCGTAATACTGTTCATATCCGGATTTGTCCGCGTCAATAAACACCAGGTCGAATACTTCATCCAGTTGTTCAATCACATCGGCCGCTTTACCGATATGCATTTTAATTTTATCTGCATTCCCGCTTGCCGAGAAATAATGATGACAAAGTGTTTCCAGTTCTTCGTTGATATCTACCGTGTGTAATATGCCATCGGGGGCCAGGCCCGCAGCCAGGCAAATTGCTGAGTACCCGGTGTAAGTGCCCAGTTCCAGGATGCGGCGGGGCCGGATCATATGGCTTACCATACTGAGGAACTGCCCCTGTACCTGCCCGCTCAACATATGTGGCAGCTCTACTTTCAGATGTGTTTCCCTGTTCAGCTGGTACATCAATTCACTCTCCTGACTGGTATATTTTTCTGAATAGGCCTCCACTGCTGCCGGTATGAGCTCCATATATTAAAATTTCTGCAAAGCTAAGGAAAAGCGGCTAACTGACAGCCTGTTGCTTCCAACAGAAAAAGCGGATATATCCATAAACGTTATTCTGCCGGTTTTTATTCTATCCGGGCGTACGTTCATGTATATCCGCTTTTCCGGCCCGGAGGCAGGCTTTATCAGAAATTCGGTCTTAATTTATTGGTTGTATAGAAAACACGGAAATATTCCACCACTTCATCTGCGGTGTCAAATAACTGCAGCAGGTCGAGGTCTTCCGGGTTAATATTGCTTTCCTTTTCCATCATTACGGTGCGGATCCATTGCAGGAGGCCACTCCAGTACTCTCTACCCACCAATACCATAGGGGTTTCCTCCATTTTTTTGGTTTGTATGAGGGTGAGTACTTCAAAGAATTCATCCATGGTACCAAATCCTCCGGGCATCATAATGAAGCCTTGTGAGTACTTGGTGAACATCACTTTACGGACAAAGAAATAGTCGAAATGAAGATTATTTTCCGGATCAATAAAACTATTGGGATGCTGCTCATGCGGCAGGCTGATATTAGCCCCT
The DNA here is from genome assembly GCF_900168065.1 of Chitinophaga ginsengisegetis. Classification (GTDB taxonomy): domain Bacteria; phylum Bacteroidota; class Bacteroidia; order Chitinophagales; family Chitinophagaceae; genus Chitinophaga; species Chitinophaga ginsengisegetis. The sequence goes on from NZ_FUZZ01000001.1 coordinate 2,709,239, forward strand.
ACTGATTTGCCATGTGCAGCCTGGGCTCCCCTGTTGGCCGCTTCCATCACACCCGGTCCACCGCCGGTGATGATGCCAAAGCCTTCGTCTGCCAGGCGGGTGGCTATTTCCTGGGTAAGATCGTAATAGCGGTTACCCGGCTTCGTACGGGCTGATCCGAATATGGAAATGCAGGGTCCAATTTTAGCCAGCTTCTCAAATCCTTCAACAAACTCCGCCATAATCTTGAATATCTGCCAGCTGGAATGCGCTCTTGTTTCCGTCCAGTCTCTTTCTTTAAGATTCTTTATACTACTGTTCATGCGACTGCTTTTTTATTATCCTATAAAACACTTCCCCGTGCAGGCACGTGGAATGATGTAATTTATATAATAATTGGCTTACAGTAACAGCCATACGCATAAAAAAAGCAGGTAACTATATAGAAACCTGCTTTACATTTAACACGTTATGAACGTGCAGCGATGTTAAATAAACATCGCTGCAGAAACGTTGCTAATGCTGGCAATCAAAAAAATAAATAATGTTGAAATTTATTAAGATAGTACTATCGTTTTAATCAACAGATGTTCTCATAACGCTTAATCTCCATTAATTTATTAATTATTTAAGCAATAACCTAATTTAAATTTATCAAGGTTACGCAAAGGTATGCATGCCCGCCACTACTTCTTCTGCGAGTCCGAAAGACAATGTCATGCCGGCTCCGCCAAGACCGTTTACAATCGTTACATTTTTTTCAGGAGAGAACACCAGGTCTGTTTTACCATTGGTGAGTTTTGGATAGATGCCATGCCATTGTTCCTGGATGGTATACTCCGGCGCCTGCAAGAAAGTGTGCATATACTGCAGGATGAGATCATTGATAAATGCTTTATCAAATGGTTCGAAGTCCGGACCATATTCATGTGAGTCACCGATGGTGAGTTCACCTGCACCATTTTGAGAGATAAGCAGATGGATGCCCCATTTCACATAATCCGGCATTTCCTGCGCAAAGCGTTGCTTCAAGGGTTCCAGGGTTTTACAGCTTTCAAAGGCCGCATAATGTCCCAGCGTTAAACCTGCGCACAGGGCGGGTCCCAGCTGCCAGTTGCCCGGTTGCGGGATGGTACGCATCATCTGCAGTTTGCATTTTTTCAGGGGAGCAGCTGCAAATTCAGCAGGGTAAAGCGTTTCAAAATCAGCGCCGCTGCATACAAACACTTCATCCACTTTCCAGCGTTCATCTTTTGTTTCTATGTAAGGCATGCTGATGCCATTTACCGCGGTGCCAAAACGAACCGTTACGTTGAGATGTTCTTCCAGGTGCTTTGCAATGGCAGCACTGGCCTGACGCGGATTCACGGTCATTTCGGAGGCACTCCATAATGCGCCTTTCAACCCGTTTGTTTTAATAGCGGAGGTATATTTTCCTATTTGTGAAGGGGCAATCAGCTCACAGCTGTAACCATTACCCGGCGCGGCTTGTACAAATTCTTCCAATACCGCCAGTTCATCATTTTCATACGCGAGGTGCAGCGATCCTGTTTCCTGGCACTGCAAACCGGTGGCTGCGGCGAGGTCTTTCCAGGTACGGCGGCTGCGCATAGCACGGTCGTGCATTTTACCCGCCGTTTGCCCGATGGGCCATACCAACCCGAAATTGCGGATCGAAGCGCTGATCGCTTTGCTGTTACGTTCAAATAAAACTACTTTTCTTCCTGTTGATGCCAGGTGGTAAGACATGGCCAACCCCACTATTCCCGCACCTATTACCGCTACATCTGCCTGTTGTTGTTGCATGATATAAAATGTAAAGTATGATTAAAAGATAGACAGTAGTTCATCCAGGGATGCTACCAGGTGGGTATGCGGCCCTTTCTCCAGTTCTTCGCGGCTATAGGCGCCGGTAGTAACACCTATTACGTAGCGGCAACCTGCATTGGTACCTTCTTCCAGGTCGGAAATGGTATCGCCGGTTTTGGCCACCGATTGTATACTGCGGATTTCCAGTTCTTCCATAATCCGGTAAATCATATATGGATACGGACGGCCAAAAGGTACTTCATCGCTGGTGGCTACGGCATCAATGAGTCCTTTTTGCTGCCAGCCCACCCTTTCCAGGATCACGTTGGTAATGTCCCTGTCGAAACCCGTATCCAGCGCCACTTTAATGCCCTTTGCCTTTAACGCGGCAAATACTGCTGATACGCCGTCCTTTTCCCGTACCGCAGGATGTGTTGCATAATGCGCTTTCATATCCGCCACAAAACGGCTGTGTAGTTCAAGGACAAAGGCTTCATCACTATAACGGCTATCCTGCTGCTGCTGCAACAGGTAACGGATGGCATACGGTTTGGCGTATCCCATTACTTCATTTACCTGTTCCAGCGTTACGGTAACTCCCGCCAGCTTAATAGCCTGCTGTAACACCTTTGCTACATTGGATTCATCATGCAGGGTAGTGCCTGCAATATCAAAAACAACTAATTGTATTCCCATCTTTTTCCCGGTATTAATATGTGGCAAAGATAATGACTTACTAAAAATAAGTTTAGCCTTTATAAACATTTAACATGCGGTTAATACGCGGATGTTGTCTTTTTCAGGATTAGGCTGATTATACTGATTTTGTTGATTTGATCACTTTTGATTTTAAATGATTAAGGGAGATAAGCGAATAGATCCGCATATCTCCCTTAATTATTTATAAAATCTCTAAATCAGTATAATCAGCCTAATCCTGTTCCAGGACAATTTCCTATCGCCGAAGGCGATCCTCCGCTAGAAGCCAAGTCCTGCGCCCACCCTGTATATCAGGCTGTTGTTATAAGGCGAACGATTGTCCTGGATCACATCATACAAAATAGAGATGCCTATACCTACCCTGCCACCAACGCTCTGGGTATAACCGGCACCCACGAGTAAGCTGGGAACACCATAATTGGTTTTGAAGGTTTGTTTATCCCCGTTTGCCTGGTAAACGGTAGAATTCTGTGTAACAAAATTATATTCCGGCTGGATATGTATAAATACCATCGGGATCGGGTATACCCGGCCCCAGATACCACCACCAAAGATGGTGTATTTATCACGCTGAGTGGTATTACCAGTGTAGTAATCCCGTGATTTAAATTGCCCGTACTGCGCGTTTAAATTCACACCTGCAGCGATATAATCAGAAAAACGGTAACCTACCAGCGGGGAGATATCCACATTGGTAACATCGCCAAATACCATTCCCAGGGAACCTCCCAGTACCAGACGGGAAGGATCAAAACCTTTGCGGGTAGCGGTGTCCGTTTTATAATACTGCGCGTGTGCCAGCTGCACTCCAGCCAGAAAGAAAAAACATATGAGTAAACGTTTCATGATCAGATTTATTAAGTTTAACTATTTACCGGCAGAAAGGTTTAACAATCGAAAATTTTACCCCGGTTTAATATATTCTTCGGGTCAAAGATCTGTTTTATTTGCTTCATGAGTTGCATGGAGGTCTGATCAAAAATGATATCCATATAGCTTTTCTGCACCAGGCCAATACCATGCTCACCGGAGATGGTACCCCCCAATGTTTTCACCAGCTGAAAAATTTCCCGTATACCTTCCGTGAGGGTGCCGTTCCATTGTTCTTCCGTAAGGGTACCACGGATAATGTTCACATGCAGGTTGCCATCGCCGGCATGACCATAACATACCGAATGAAATCCATACCGGGTTCCTATTTCCTTTACGCCTTTCAGCAATACCGGCAGTTCTGCACGGGGTACTACGGTATCTTCTTCTTTGTATACAGAATTTGCCTTTACGGCTTCTGCCACCCGGCGGCGCAGTTTCCAAAGCTCTTCTTTCTGCTGGGAATCTTCTGCAAACAATATCTCCCCGATATCAAAACCTTCTACCACACCGGCAATGCCTTCCATTTCCTGCATCAGCACTTCCGGGTGGTTCCCGTCCACTTCTATGAGCAGGTGTGCCTGTATATCGTCTTCTATTTTAACAGCACTGCTTTGTACGTATTGGGTTACCCAGTCGATGGCATCGCGCTCCATAAATTCCATAGCAGAAGGCGTGTAACCCGCGCGGAAAATAGCGCTCACCGCTTCGCAGGCACTTTCAGCGGAGCGGAAAGGAACCAACATCAGCAGGTCTGTTTTAGGTAACGGAATTAAGCGTAATACAATTTTGGTAACGATGCCCAGGGTGCCTTCGCTGCCTACTACCAGCTGGGTGAGATTATAGCCGGTGGCATTTTTCAGTACATTGGCGCCTGTCCAGATCACTTCGCCGCTGGGCAGCACCATTTCCAGGTTCAGCACATAATCCTTTACCACGCCATATTTCACGGCTTTGGGGCCACCTGAATTTTCTGCAATATTGCCGCCAATAAAACAGGTACCACGACTGCTTGGGTCGGGTGGATAAAACAGCCCTTTCTCTTTTACGGCGTTCTGTAATTCTTCTGTGATCACACCGGGTTCGGTGATTACCTGCAGGTTTCTTTCATCTATAAGTGTGATCCGGTTAAACCGTTCCATTGAAATGAGTACGCCGCCAAACTGGGCGAGCGCGCCGCCGCTGAGTCCAGTGCCGCCACCACGGGGAGTTACAGGCAGCAGCTCTTCATTGCACAATTTCATGATACGGCTTACCTGTTCGGTAGTATCCGGCTTCACCACCACTTCCGGGAGATAATGCAGATCCTCGGTTTCATCCTGTGCATAACGGCTCATACTTTCTTCGTCGGCCAATACGTATTGCGCTCCGGCTATTTCGCGTAATGCCGCTACATGAGCGGCAGTTACTTTATTAAACGTTGTCATGGAACAAAAATAATCATAATGCCGGTTAGGTGGTAATATCCGGCCATTAAAAAGAAGGGCAAATCGTAGATCTCCTCGCATTGTTAAAAGTACGGTTGCTGTAAAGCCCCGTATAAACAATGCCTATTTCATAGGCGCCACGCCTGTTATTGGCGGCCGATAAACTGGAGGTAGTAATATCGTAGTTAAACATGAGTTTTATGGAGTTGAGCTGGTAGCCAACCAGGAAAACAGCCGCATCATTGGCGCGGTAATAAACGCCGCCATACAATTGCTGTACGCCGTCGCCGGAAAGATTATAGGCTGCATTGGCGCCCAGCATCAGTTCCCTGGCGCCGGCCTGTGTGGCATAATATGCCGCAGGGTTCAGGATCACTTTATCGCTCATTTTCAAACTCGCATTCAGGAACCCGATATAGCGACGGGGAACCGTGTTGTTCCCATCAAAAAAGGTTTCCCTGGGTGTGTTGATATGTTGTACAGAGAAGCCCGCGTTTACATAAATATTATCGGTAGGAAAATAAGCATAATTGAGCCCTGCCTGCAGGTCGAAGTAATTAACGCTGCTTTGGGTGATGGGTTCCCCGGTGGGGATCTGCGAATCAAAGAACTTGCCGTTCCACTGATCGGCGAACGTGAGCTTGGTGATATCCACCCGTTTACCGGCGGAACCTACGTTAAACCCTGCGGATAACAAGCTGCTGAAACCCAGGAGCTGGTGATAAGCGATGGAAGCGTATCCTTTGGTAGAAGTGAGGTTGCCGGCGCCGGCCACATCGCGGAGCAATACCCCCCCGATGCCTACCCAGCCATATTCCAGCTGATCGCGGAATAACTGGAAGTCGCCATATGCCGACATGGTCCGGTAAGGTATCGGAACGCTGGTCCACTGATCGCGGTAATTAAGGCCAATACGGTAGTTGCCGTCCGGAATAAAACCGGTATTGGCCGGGTTAGTTGTCAATGGCGAATTAAAAAACTGTGAAAAATGGAGGTCTTGTGCATACACTCCGTTCATTGAAACAATTAATAAAATTGCCAGACATGTTGATATTTTAACGATCTGATTCATGGCTCATCATCTTAACAAGGTTACACTTCCTGATCTGCTGCCTTTTGTGCCATCCGTAAACTCCAGGTTTACGATATAGGCATACGCGTCCATAGGCTGAATATTTCCTTTAAACCGTCCATCCCAACCGATTTGAGGGTCCGAACTTTCAAAAACCAATTGTCCCCAACGGTTAAATATTTTAAGATTGAATTTGGTCGCTCCAAAAGCTTTTACATAAAATACATTGTTCTTACCACCCGGTGCAAAGGCATTAGGCACATCAAACAGCGGTACCACTATGGCGCTTACTTCCTGACATTTTGTATCCGTACAGCCTTCTGCGTTAGTAACAGTAAGACACACATTATACGTACCTGTGCGCAGGTATTGGTGACTGGGGTTTGGCAGGGATGAAGTATCGCCATCGCCGAAATTCCAGAGATAATGTATGGCGTTCGCTGAAGAACCATTCAGGAACTGTATCGGTGTATTTTCAATTGCTTTGGTGGGTGAAAAGTCAAAGTCCGCTATGGGCGGCGCCGCCACATTTATTTCCTGCGTGATAGAATCCCTTTTGTTGCAGGTGTTAGGATCTTCTACCTCCAGGGTTATTTTCCAGCGGCCGGCTTTATTAAATCTATGTACCGGGTAAGGATCGTGTGAAACAGAACCATCGTCTTCAAAAGTCCAGGTAAATGTTTCACCACCTTCGGTAGTATTATCCATTTGTAGTTCTGTACCTACGCAAACAGTTCCCGGATCTGTAAACTTCGCTATAACGTTTTCGGCTACACGCAGAGTGTAGGTAATTGTTTGCGGCGCGTTACAGAAATTGGTATCCACCAGTGTGAGGGTGGCATTATAGATACCTGCATTCTGATAATAATGGAATAGCGGGAAGGTATCTATACCGGTATAGAACGGAGGTGTGCCATCGCCATAGTCCAGGATAAAGGAGCGATCCCTGAAATCTGCTGCCGGTGTGGATTCATTGGTAAACATGTACTTCAGGCTATCGCATGGATCCTGGCGCCGGGCTTCAAAATGAAGGATCGCTTCATTGTTGCCCAGTTTCACGGTTACATAAGCAGTATCTGATCCGTTACAACTTTGCGGATCATATTTCACCATCATCACACGGAAGGTACCCACCTTTGTAAAAATGTGGCTCACTGTGTCACCCTCTGGTCCATAATCTTTAGTTGTACCATCATCCGGGAAGAACCATCGATAGGATTTACCCGGTAAGCGGGTGGTATCCACAAAAGTGATGGTATCCGGTACGCAGTAGTTAGTGCGTCGGTCGAGCGTTTTGGCGCCTGCTTTCACCCCATCGAGGTTGAAGGCAATTTTCAGCGCGCCGAAGTTACAGGAAGCCGGTGGTGTGCTGGAGTAGGCGCCCGGGGTGGTCGGGTACCTCGGTTTGAAACCGGTGTTGCTCACATTACACCAGGCGCAAATACCCTGGTAGATAATCCCGTTGCGGTCGAAGCGGCTGGTACCGCCATCTACGTGTTCATACAAACCGGAGCCGCCAAAATAGCTTGCATACAATGGACCCTGGGTGGGACTAAATCTTACAGCATCACGTTGCAGTACGTAGAAATAAAAATCCATCCCGTCTGTGCTGCGTTGCAGCGCATCTGAGGAGGTAGTTAAACCGGAAGTTCCTGAATTCGGATAATGCAGGGAGGTGTTGATACCTCCGCCCCATCCGGACACGTATACGTTTTCGCAGCGGTCTACCAGGAATGCGGTGGGTGAAATATTGGGAGAGGAAACCAATGTTCTTCTTTTTCCAAAAGTAGTGGAATACACGAATGCCGACAGGTTTGCGTCTAACTTCGAGATAAACTGCAATCCGTTTTCATTGTATCCGTCGGTGCTTATTAATTTGATGGGCCATGCGCCTTCAGTGGTGCCCATTACGTATACAAATCCTCTCCTGTCCAGCTGGATACCGTATACCTGGTCGGCTGCGGGATTATCTGAGCCCAGGAAAGTACTTTGAATGATGTTTCTTCCATCGTTTGAAATGTGCGCAATAAACCCATCGCATACGCCACCGCGGTACTGGGAATATATGACGCCGGCAGTTGTGGGGAAGTCGTCGCTGGCGGTGCCTCCGGCCACATACAGGGTATTAAGACCGTTTAATGCAATTACGTAGGCGGCATCTTCCTTGCTGCCTCCGAGGTAGCTGGCCCATACCAGGTCCTGGCAAAGCGGGTTTATTTTCATGATCACGCCATCCTGCGAACCTTTGTTAGTACCCTGGAATACACCAGCGGTTACGGGAAAGTCGGTGGAGCGGGTGCAGCTGGCTACATAAATATAGCCTGCATCATCCACTACTACTTCACTGCGGGCGTCGTCGCCATAGTTGCGCAACAGTACCCAGTCGCCGCCCTGGCGGTCGGCCCGCATATTCACGCCATCGTCTGCCCCTCCTGCGATGATCAGTGAGCCGATGATAGCGGAGCCGGTGGCGTTTATTTTGGTAATGGCGATGTCCCATCCTCCGCGGGTTCCTTTTACAGCAGTATTGGGATAGTCGTTGGAAGTGGTTCTGCCGGAGATCACGAGGTTGCCCTGCTGATCCACGAATAAGCTATGCGGTTGTTCGAGGCCGCTGCCGCCCATGTAGGTGGCATATATCAGCCTGGTACCGTTGGGGTTGAATTTGGAAATGGCGATATCAAAAGTACCGCCGCCGTAAACGCTTTGTACAGCCCCGGTTGTTACGGGGTAGCCGGGATTAAACACGATACCGCCGCCGTATAAATTACCGGCATCATCGTAAGTAGCGGTAAAGCCCCAGTTATCGGAGCGGGCGCCGGACACGGTAGAGAAAACATAGATCGGATCTATCACCAGCGGGTAGGCCGGGTTGTACTCACCGGATATTTTAAAGCCCAGTTTATTACCATTCAACCGGTAGGATACCTTTACGGTTACACGTTGATTATCGATGTATTGATAAGCGAAGGGGAGTTGTTCAATCAGGTCGCCTACGGAAGTATGTACATATAGCTGGCCTTTTTTCAGTTCCATGCCGGTGGCGCCTTCATATACCATCTGGATATTATCCGGGTTAGCGCCCGGATGCACAATCAGGTCGTATTTCAGCTGGGAACCTTCGGAGTAAACGTGTGCATCAATACCGGAGTAAAGGGAATTGTAATTAACACCCTGAAAAGAACCCACTCCGGCCGCCCATTTGGTGCGGTCGTTTCCGATGAAATAGCTGCTTTTGGCATCCTGTTCTTTTTCGGGTACTATTTGTACATCAGGATTGGCGTTCAGGAAGGTAACGTTCCAGGCGTGTCCGCGTACATCAGGAATTTTGCCGGGCCGTGGAGGTGGCTGGCTGTTTCCGGGTTGGGAAGGCGCCGGTTTCACGCTGCTTTTCGGAACATACACCGTATCGTTCCGGTGGGAGTGTCCGTGAACATATTCGTTCAGGCTCCAGAGATCTTCCTGGTTCATCATCAGGAAAGTGAATCCTGTTTTTTTGAGGAAGATAGCAGCGCCATCCAGTTCTGTTTTGTAGATAACATCTTTATCCCACTGGCCTTTGTTCTCAGTAAAATTCAGGGGGGTGAAGTTTGCACGTTGCTGCTGCGCCTGGGCGGATCGTCCGGTGAACAAAAAGCAAATCATCAATCCAATAAGGCCGGTCGGGAAGGTAAATTTCAACGGGATCAGATTTATTTTATTCTTAAAAACTAATATAATACTATTAAACGCAGAAGCCACTCAAATTGTTACGGTCGGGACAAGCACAAAACTTCTGAATTGAGGAATGACAGGCTAAATGGGAAACAAGGTAAATCTCAGCTTCAGCAGCTTTTATACTTTTTTAATTCATCCATCAGTTAATAAACGTAAAAACCATCAGGAAATTTTACTCCAGATAGATTTACTTCTCTGGGCAGCCAAAAATTCTTTTAGTGCCTGATTCTCAGGCAGAAGCAGATCGGTGTCTTCTTCCAGGATCTTTTCTGCGCTGGCACGGGCAGCGTCGAGGATGGGTTTGTCCGCAACAATATCTGCCAGTTTAAAGTCGAGCACCCCGCTCTGGCGGGTGCCTTCAATATCGCCGGGGCCTCTCAGCTCCATATCTTTCTCCGAAATAATAAATCCGTCGTTGGTTTGCACCATTACGTTGATCCGTTCGCGGGAATCCTGGCTTAGCTTATTGCCTGTCATGAGTACGCAGAAGGATTGCTCCGCGCCGCGGCCTACCCTTCCCCGCAGCTGGTGGAGCTGCGACAGTCCGAAACGTTCAGTGCTTTCTATCACCATTACAGAGGCATTGGGTACATTCACCCCTACTTCAATCACGGTGGTGGCTACCATAATATGGGTATCCCCGGTTACAAAGCGGTGCATATTGGTTTGCCGCTGTTCGGCAGGCTGGCGGCCGTGTACCATACTGATGTAATACTGCGGTTCCGGGAAGAAAGCTTTTACTTCTTCATATCCTTTCATCAGGTTTTCATAATCCAGCTTCTCCGAATCTTCGATCAGCGGGTATACGATGTATGCCTGTCTTCCTTTCTTCACTTCTTCCTTTATAAAATCCATTACCTGCGGACGCTGATATTCAGTGCGGTGTACGGTAGTAATGGGTTTACGTCCGGGCGGCATTTCATCAATAACGGATACATCGAGATCGCCGTAAATAGTCATGGCCAGTGTTCTTGGTATAGGCGTTGCCGTCATAACAAGAATATGCGGCGGGATGGTATTTTTTTCCCATAGGCGTGCCCGTTGTGCCACACCGAAACGGTGCTGTTCATCCACGATGGCCATTCCCAGGTTTTTAAATTCCACTTCTTTTTCCAGCAGGGCGTGGGTGCCAACGAGGATATCTATGCTGCCATCGAGTGCGCCGGCCAGTATTTGTTTACGCGCCTTGCCTTTGATGCTGCCGGTAAGCAGTGCTACCTTTACATCCATACGTTCCAGCAATTCGGAAATGCCTTTGAAGTGCTGCTGCGACAGGATTTCCGTGGGCGCCATCAGGCATGCCTGGAAGCCATTATCTTTAGCCAGCAACATGGTTAGCAGGGCTACCATTGTTTTACCGCTGCCTACATCTCCCTGCAGGAGACGGTTCATCTGCCGTCCGTGAACGGTATCTGTCCTTATTTCTTTCAATACCCTTTTCTGTGCGCCTGTTAAAGAAAAGGGAAGATGATTGTTATAGAATTCATTAAAAGATTCGCCTACTGCACCAAACACAAAGCCGTGCGATTGCTTGTGCCTTTTGAGTTTTAGCCTGCATATACGGATTTGTGCAATAAACAGTTCCTCAAATTTCAGCCGTCGCTGTGCCAGCCGTGCATCGTCTTCGCTGGCAGGCATATGGATCCTGAAGTAGGCCATAGCGCGGGGCATGAGCCGGTACTGCTGTAATACTTCCACCGGGATGTTTTCCCTGATTTCCAGGGGAGATAATTGTTCCAGCAGGTTTTTGGTGAGTTTTCCTATAGCCTTTGCCGTTAGTCCGCGGGCTTTGAGTTTTTCTGTGGTGTAATAAACCGGTTCCAGGAATTGTTTGCCGGTGGCGATTTCTTCTGTGAGCAGATCCAGTTCCGGGTGTGCCAGCTGGGTAACGCCATTGAAAACAGAGATCCTGCCAAATACGAGGTAGGCTACATTTTCCTTCAGCGATTTCTGCATCCATTGCCAGCCCTGAAACCATACCAGGTCGATGGTGCCGGTTTCGTCTTTAAAAGTAGCCACTAATCTTTTCGACCTGTTTTCTCCCATCACTACCATGTTGATGATCTTCCCGCGGATCTGCACAAAATCTTCATACCCGCTGAGAGAGGCAATTTTATCAATCCTGGTACGATCTACATAACGGAAAGGAAAATATTGCAGGAGGTCGCCGAAGGTATATACTTTGATTTCCTTGCGCAGCAGTTCTCCTTTCTGCGGGCCTACTCCTTTCAGGTATTCTATCGGGTTTGATAATATGGCGGTAAAAGTAGAAATGGCTATTTCATTTTTTGTGAACAACAAAAATAAAAAAGGCAAATGGTAAAAATTCACCACTTGCCTCTTTTACTAAAAAAACAATTATAAAACTATTCGGCTATTGCATCTACTTTTCCTTCCACGAACTGTTTCATCCACTCGGTGGTAACAGATTTCGGTCTTTCCAGGGAAAGTCCGAGCGCTCTGTCCCAGCAGAGGGAAGCCAGTACGCCTAATGCGCGGGACACGCCAAACAACACGGTATAGAATTCATATTCCACCAGGCCGTAGTGTACCAGCAATGCGCCGGAGTGTGCATCTACGTTAGGCCATGGGTTCTTTACCTTGCCCAGGTCCTGCAGGATTGGGGGCACGGTTTCATATACTTGCCATACAATTTTCACGAGTTCATCGTTTGGCAGGTGTTTCTTGGCGAACTCCATTTGTGCAGTGAAACGCGGATCTGTTTTACGTAAAACAGCGTGACCGTAACCTGGTACTACTTTACCATCGGCTAAGGTTTTGCGTACGTAAGATTCAATTTGTTCTTTAGTAGGAACGCCACCACCCAGTTCTTCGCGCATCTGGAGGATCCATTTGATCACTTCCTGGTTAGCGAGGCCGTGTAAAGGACCCGCTAAACCGTTCATACCGGCGGCGAACGACAGGTACGCATCGCTCAGTGCAGAACCTACGAGGTGTGTCGTGTGTGCGCTCACGTTACCACCTTCGTGGTCGGCGTGAATCACCATGTAAAGACGCATCAGTTCCTTGAAGCCTTCATCGGAGTAACCGAGCATGTGTGCAAAGTTACCTGCCCAGTCGAGCATACCGTTTGGCTGAATATGCTGGCCACCTTTATATTTACGGCGGTAAACATATGCTGCAATACGTGGCAGACGGGCAATGAGGTTCATGGTGTCCTCATAAGTATAACTCCAGTAATCTTTTTTATTAATTCCTTCTGAGTAAGCCTGTGCAAAAGAGGATTCTGTTTGCAGCGCCATAATACCCACGTTGAACATGGTCATAGGGTGTGCAGTGATCGGGAGCGCTTCAATAGCATCAAAAACGTGGTTGGGTACATGAGAGCGACGGCCCCACATGCTGGACAGGTATTGTACATCTGCTTCTGTAGGCAATTCTCCTATCAGCATCAGGTAAAATAAACCTTCGGGTAAAGGTTCTGCGCCACCTGGTGCTTTTGGCAGGTGTTCCCTTAATTCCGGGATGGAATATCCACGAAAACGAATTCCTTCATTGGCATCCAGCAGGGAAGTTTCTGTTACCAGGCCGGTAATACCGCGCATACCCTGATAAACCTGTGCCAGTGTTACATCCTCAATTTTCTTGGTGCCGTGATTCTTTACCAGGTCTTTTACTTCAATGTTAAGTTCATCTGCTTTAACCTTGAATTTCTCTTTTATGTACCCCATTTTACTGCTATTGTTATTAATGAAAACAAAATCGATCAATAGTCAAAAGTAATGATTTGTTAACGAAGTTACCACCCTTTAGTGGTATTTAATGCCAAATTAACAACGATTTGCGAATGAAAAAGCAAGGCGATATAGCCGCGGTGAGCTTCATTAACATAATACATGTAAGTCCATTACGAATATATAATATAATGTATGTATATAGACGTTAAAGAAATGTAAAATTTTCAGAATGAATTGAAAATATTGAAAGAAAAAATGCGATGATCTGAGCGGATTTTGTCTTTCTCAGGATTAGGTTGATTTGACTGATTAACTTTTTGGGATTAGGGGGAGATTAGTGGTGGGATGACAGGGATTACATAAAGATCGACTGTAGGATGCTTCATTCCTACGTTGCATACGCTTAGCATATGCTTATTACATGCTTAATACATGGAGATAACCCGGAGGGGACGTGGAGGGGACGTGGACTTGATCCCAGGATCGTTTACCACAGGGCTTTACAGACGAAAAAAAACGGGGCGTTCCACGCAATACTGCCCTATAAGTGAAATGGTTTATTAATATATTGGTGAAAATGAATGAACCGCAGCAATAAATCATTACCGTTAAAAGCTGCCCGTCTTTTTAAATTATTTGAGGAATAGCGATGGTAGCAGCCTTTAAATTTCACTGAATTTTCCGGAAATCATACCAAAACGAAAATAAACCAATTCTCCAGGGAAAATATCAATGCAGGAATTAAAATCTGACGGGTACACTACTCTCTCAAAATCCTTCATTAATCACCAAAAACTAATCAGTAAAATCAACCTAATCCTGAGAAAGACAACCTCCGCGCCAGATCATTTAGGCGCCTGGCGATACAGGTAAAATGCCAGTCCGCCGAACAGGATATTGGGAATCCACACGGCCAGCAAGGGATTCAGGTCGGCTTTTACGGAAAACACGGTGGCGAATTGCAGGAATATAATGTAGCTGGCGCTGATTACAATACCCACAGCCAGGTGCAATCCACTTCCTCCCCTTACCTTCTTGGCGGCAATAATACCACCGATCAGGGTGAGGATCACTACGGCGAAAGCGGCTGAAGTTCTCCTGTAATATTCTACCCAATAGGTATTAAGCCCTTCCGCCCCACGGATGCTTTCCCGTTGGATGTATCGCCTGAGATCGGGCGTGGTCATGGCTTCCTGGATATTCTTTTCGTCTACCAGGTCTTTTGGGACCAGGGGTATTTTGAGCAGGGTATCCTGTTTGCTTGTCCAGGTTTCCTTTAAGCCGTTCATGGTGCGCATGGATACGTAGTCCAGTTTCCACTTTTTGGTGGTGGAGTCCCAGCTGATACGGTCGGCTTTTAGTTTGAAGGTCATGGATTGTTTATTCACAACAGACAACACAAAGTTGCTTCCGCTTTTATAGTTGGGATCGTAGGTACCAAAGGTTACGTAAGTGAAGCTATCGATACGGGTGGTACGGTCGTATTGTGATTTCTCATCGTCGTGGCTATGGAGGTATTTATTTTCAAAGCTGGTACGGATGCGGTTTGCGTTGGGAACCACCCAGTAGTTGGCGAGCCAGAGTACCCCGCCAAACAGGAAAGCGCCCATCCAGTAAGGACGCAGAAAGCGGCGAAAGCTCACGCCGGCAGCCAGTATAGCGATGATCTCCGAGCGGTAGGCCATCTTGGAAGTAAAAAATATAACCGACAGGAATATAAACAGCGGGAACAGTAACGCCAGGATATGCGGGATAAAGCCGAAGTAATAATCCACTACGATTTCATGCAGCGACAAGTGATGCTTCATGAAGTCATCCACTTTTTCCGTAGTGTCGATCACTACAGAAATCAATAGGAATATCATCAGGGAATAAATGAAAGTACCTATGAGCTTGCGTAAAATGTACCAGTCAATTTTAGTCATGACCCCAAAGATATTAGTTTATTTTATAGTCCGAACTTTTTACAGGCGTGTTTTCAGCTGATTGATCATCCCGGTTTTCCAGGTGGCGAAAGTGCCGGCCAATATTTGTTTACGGGCTTCCTTCACCAGTTCCAGGTAAAAGGCCAGGTTGTGGATACTGGCTAATGTCATGCCTAAAATTTCCCCGGCTACAAACAGGTGTCGCAGGTAAGCCTTTGAATAGGTGTTGGTAGCAAAGCAGGGGCTGTTGGCATCAACAGGACTGAAGTCGGTTGCCCATTTTTTGTTCCGGATGTTAATAACGCCGTTCCAGGTGAATAACATGCCGTTACGGCCGTTGCGGGTAGGCATTACACAGTCGAACATATCGATACCGAGGCCGATGTTCTCCAGGATATTCCACGGGGTACCCACGCCCATCAGGTAACGGGGTTTATCAGTGGGCAGTGATTCACATACCAGTCCGCACATTTCGTACATTTCATTTTCCGGTTCTCCAACGCTGAGGCCACCGATGGCATTACCGGCGCAGTTGCGGGAGGCAATGTATTCAGCGGAAGCTTTGCGGAGATCCTTATAGGTGCTGCCCTGTACAATCGGGAACAGGGTTTGTTCGTGACCGTAGGCAGGCTGGGTATCATTGAGACGCGTGATGCAGCGGTCGAGCCAGCGGTGGGTAAGTTCCATCGACTTGCGTGCATAGCGGTATTCCGACGGATAGGGCGGGCATTCATCAAAGGCCATAATAATATCGGCCCCGATGGTGCGCTGAATATCCATTACATTTTCGGGAGTGAAGAGGTGGCGGGAGCCATCGATGTGCGACTGGAAAACTACGCCTTCTTCCTTGATCTTGCGGTTGGCCGCCAGGGAAAACACCTGGTATCCACCGCTATCGGTGAGGATGGGGCGGTCCCACCCGTTAAATTTATGCAGGCCACCGGCGAGCGACAATACTTCCAGTCCGGGTCTTAAATAGAGGTGATAGGTATTGCCAAGAATGATCTGCGCCTGTACATCTGCACGCAGCTGTTCCTGTGTAACCGCTTTTACGCTGCCAACAGTGCCTACCGGCATAAAAATGGGCGTTTCTATTTCCCCGTGAGCCGTGGTGATTTTCCCGGCCCTGGCATTGCTGCCGCTATCTGTAGTTATCAGTTCAAAATTCACTCGTCGATATTTCAGGCCGCAAAGATATTGAAATGAAGTGAAGATCAGAGCGGAAGGGGAAGCTGGTGGATTTTGCCCACAGAGGGGATCCCTCCAATGTTCATAATTAATTCTTTTACAGATAATAAAAATATTATATTTTTGCGGGCATTATGCTAGACCATCTGGGTGAAATTGCCTTATACTCTTTTGCTGCCATCGCCGGGATACAGATCATTTATTTTCTTTTTGTGTTTTCCCGCGTGGCTTTTTACAGACGTAAATTTGACCTGGACCATGCACCGGACGGGCCTTTTTCGGTAATCATCTGTGCCAAGGATGAAGAGCTGAACCTGCAGAAGAATCTGCCGGGCGTGTTGCAGCAGCGTTATCACCAGCACATGAAACCGGAGTACGAGGTAATTGTGGTAAATGATAACTCTGAAGACGACACCAAATACTACCTGCGCTCTATTGAACCAGGTTATCCACATTACCGGCATATAGAGATCAAGCAGGCGGCCAAGTTCATTCCCGGCAAAAAATACCCGCTTTCCATAGGTTTGAAAGGCGCCCAGTTTGAAAAGGTATTGCTTACAGATGCCGATTGCAAACCAGGCAGCACCTACTGGCTTTCCCTGATGAGCCAGGGTTTTACAGATCAGAAAGAAATAGTGCTGGGATACGGCGCTTACCATAAAAAACCGGGGTTCCTGAATAAGATCATCCGGTACGAAACCTTTTTCAGCGCGCTGCAGCATCTTTCCTTTGCCATGAGCGGTATGCCGTATATGGGTGTGGGCCGCAACCTGGCCTATAAGAGAGAGCTGTTCTTTAAACACAAGGGTTTTACAAGCCACCAGCATCTTGCCTCCGGCGACGATGATTTGTTTGTGAACACAGCTGCCAACCGCAAAAATGTGGGGGTGGTGATCGACAAACAGGCTTTCACCTACTCCGAGCCAAAGATGAGCTGGAGAAGCTGGTTCCAGCAAAAAACCCGGCATATGTCTACCGGTAAGCATTACCGTTTCGGTCATAAGTTTGTGCTGGGGTTATTTTCGCTGACGCATTTCCTTTTTTACCCCGCCTTTATTTTCGCTTTATTTTTCCCGCCTCCCATCCTGTGGTATGTGCTGGGAATTTTTGGCGGTAAAGTGCTGATACAGTCCATTATTACTTATGCGGCCATGCGCAGGCTGGATGAAAGCGACCTGTTTAAGTTCAGCTGGCTGATGGACATCTTCATGGTATTATATTATATCATTTTTACACCGGCCTTGCTTTTCAAGGCAAAAAATAAATGGTAATAAGCAGCAGGCAAATAGCTTTCTGCTTATTTGCTTTTGCTTTACTTTTGCCGCATGGAAGTTATTTTAAAGTATTTCAGCGACTTTACACCGGAACAGCTGTCGCAGTTTGAGGCACTGCAGGGATTATACCAGGAATGGAACGAAAAGATCAATGTGATATCCCGTAAAGATATAGATGCCTTATATGAAAAACACGTATTACATTCTCTCAGCATAGCCGCTATAGCGGATTTCCAGCCAGGCACCCAAATCCTGGACCTGGGCACCGGCGGCGGATTTCCGGGTATTCCCCTGGCAATCTTCTTCCCGGAAGTACAATTTCACCTGGTAGATTCTATTGGTAAAAAGATCAAGGTAGTGGAAGGCGTTGCAGAAGCGCTGCAGCTAAAAAACGTTACCGCGGCACATAGCCGGGTGGAAGACATTAAGAACAGGAAGTTTGATATCGTGGTTTCCCGCGCGGTGGCTCCTTTGGGCGACCTTTGGCGCTGGAGCAAGCATGTATTAAAGAAGTCCACCGTACCGGGCAAGCAGTTTGAGAAGGGGCTGATTTGCCTGAAGGGCGGGGATCTGGCCCAGGAAATTTCCGACAGCGGCTTAAAGCCACGCCTGGTAAAGGTGTATGATATTTTCCCGGAAGAAAGTTTTAAGGAGAAATTTGTGGTATTGGCTAAGAGCTAAACCCGGTTTCCAGTGTAGTGTGGCGGATGCCCAGGTGTTCCAGTTCATGGCGCAGCTCTTTCTTCAAAGCTTCTGTGCCGGCAGCATCCAGCTGCGGATCTATGGTTACCTGGGCCGTTAAAGCGTTTTCGGTAGTGCTGAGCGCCCACACATGAATATGATAAATATCTTTTACCCCTTTCACGGCCAGGGCCTTTTTCCTGATTTCCTGTAAGTCGATATCCTTTGGGACGCCATCCATCGACAGGCGCAGGCTGTCGCGCAGCAGCCCCCAGGTGCCCATTACAATTACTACCATTACTATTATACTCAACAGGGGATCCAGCCAGTACCATTTTGTGTAAATGATCATGATACCCGCAACCACGGTTGCCATTGATACCAGGGCATCGGCGGCCAGGTGGAGGTAGGCTCCTTTTATATTCAGATCCCTTTCTTTGTCTTTGAAAAACAGCCAGGCGGTAAAAGCGTTAATAAAGATACCGATGCCGGCTACAACGGCAATGGGCGTTCCAGGTACTTCGTAGGGCTGGCTGAAGCGGCGGATGGCCTCATACCCGATTACGCCTACCACAATGAGCAGCAGCATGGCGTTAAACAGGGAGATAAGTATTGTACTTTTGCGGTAGCCGTAGGTATAGCCGGGGTTGGACGTTATTTTAACCAGGCGGAACCCCAGCAGTGAGAGGGCCAGGCTGGCCACATCGCTGAGATTATGCCCGGCATCGGCCATGAGGGCCAGGGAATGGGTGAGGAAACCCGCTATAAACTCCGCCGCCACAAAGGCCAGATTGAGGGAAATACCCCATATAAAAGCCCTGTTAACCTGGGCGTTATTGAGTGCAGGAGTATGGGCGTGGGCGTGATCATGCATAAACAACAGATTTCCTGGTACGTAATTTAAGAAGATTTTTTTTCGTCCATATAAAATATCCGGTTCGCTGCTTCGTCATCCTTATTAAGATGAAACAGCTGGTCCTTACAAATAGCATTATGGCCATAGAGCAAAACGAACGCATACAGGCAACCGTGAAGCAGGAACGCAAGCGATTGCTGCATTTTATCCGGCAACGGGTAAATAATGCGTCCGATGCAGAGGATATTTTACAGGATGTTTTCTATCAGTTTACCGAATACCTGCGCCTGGGAAGCCAGGTAGATTCTATCACCGGATGGCTTTTTGCCGTAACCCGGAACAAGATTACCGATTGGTTCCGTAAGAAGAAAGAAACTCCTTTTTCCGATTTCACGCGCGAGATAGAAGGCGAAGAAGTGTTATTTCTCCCCGAACTACTTTCCGACAAAAACATGGAGGCAGACACCCCGATGGCGAAAAAGATTATGTCGGAAGCCATTATGGAGGCCATTGATGAGTTACCGGCCGAACAGCGGCAGGTATTTCTGCAGCACGAACTGGAGGGGAAATCCTTTAAGGAAATGAGTGAAGAAACCGGCATCGGGGTAAATACCCTTTTATCACGCAAACGTTATGCAGTACTGTTCCTGCGGGAACGCCTGGCAGAACTGTACAACGAATTACTTAACGACTGATTTAATTATTAAGATATGAGAAACAATTTTGGCAGAAGAAGGGGGCCACAGGTCCTCAAGTTTATAATCATGGGAGTACTGTTCATTACAGTAGTAGGATTTGCGACCATGTTATTATGGAACTGCCTGATCCCTGAACTGTTCCACGGACCGGTGATCAATTTCTGGCAGGCACTGGGCCTGATGTTACTGGGTAAGTTACTTTTTGGATGGCATAACCATCACGATAAATTTGGCCGCGGCCGGGAATGGAAAGCCCGCCTGAAAGACAGGATGGCGAATATGACCCCGGAAGAACAGGATAAAATGAGAGAACATCTGCGCAATCGCTGCAGAACCGGCTTTGGTGCGTGGAAACGCGACGACTGGCACCGTGATCCTGAACAACCTAAAAACGAAGAAAAAGAATCACACTAAAAAACATTTGTGCGATGATAGGAATATTCAAAACCAATATAGGCAGCCTGGAAGAGCGCCAGCAGATGATCCAGGCCATTGCTTCCAGCTTCCCCGTTGGGTCATGCCATGTAGACCTGGACGACTGCGATAAAGTATTACGCATTGCCGACTTACAGGTGGAAGAGAATATTATTATAGAATTCGTTCAAAAACAAGGTTTTGAATGCGCTGTGCTGGAATAATCTGAGATTTTTCAGCAGCGGATCAATATTCCCGGGCCATCTGGCGATTTTATTATACATAAATATATTTTATATGTAATAAGCTATTGGCCGGCTCGCAAATCTGGCGTAACTTCAAAGAGAATGCAGCGGCCCGGGTATATTGTTTACAAAGCCAGGTATAGTGTATTTGAAATCCTCTAAATTTTGTTTCCTATGTACCTGAACCAGCACGAGATCAAATCTCTATTAAATACCAGTTTCGACAACTTCGTGGATTTTGTGAATACGTTGCCGGATATACGATTTACCGCTTCCCCTTACGGTAAGTGGTCGGCCGGCCAGCAGCTGGATCATCTCACCAAATCCATCAGACCCGTAAGCAGTGCCCTGGGATTTCCCAAAGTAACACTGCTCTATTTCGGCACCAGTGCCATACCATCCCGGTCGTACAACCAATTGGTGGCCGACTATGAGCGGATCCTGGATGCCGGCGCAAAAGCTACCAGGGCCTATCAGCCCGGGGTGATCTATCCTGCGCAGCGACCGGCGCTGCTACAAGGTTTTCTTCTCCAGAAAAATAAATTAATCAACAAACTGGCCGGCTGGTCGGAAAGTGACCTGGACAGGTACCGCCTGCCACATCCCCTGCTCGGAAAGATTACCATCCGGGAGATGCTTTATTACATTGCACATCACAATGAACACCACCTGAGCAAATTAAAAGATCAGGAATTACAGGGCCATACCTGGCAGAACCAATTACAGCAGCTGATATTTTGATTTTTTAGTTAAATTGTTGCTACCTAAAAAATCCTCATGGCTACAACTGCGTTAGTCATCAGCGGCGGCGGCTCCAGGGCAGCTTTTGCTGTTGGCGCTTTGAAGTATCTTTATTCCCAACAACCAGCTATTGAATTCGACTTTTTCTGCGGCACCGGCATCAGCTCATTAATTGCTCCCCTCGCAGCTTTGGGGGAAATAACATTGCTGGAAAAATTATTCACCAGCAACACCACCGCCGACCTGGTGAGCACCAATACCATGCTGCAACGCTTCCCCCAAAACAACTCTCTTTACAACGCTACCGCCCTTACCCATAAAATTACCAACATCTTTACCGATGCCCGCTTCAGCGCACTGCAAAAGCTGAATAAAGAAGTATTTGTGGCGGCACGTTGCCTGCAAACAAACCGCCTCACTTATTTTTCCCCGTCAGGCGCCGATATGGTGAAGAAGGATTATGATGTAATATCCCTTCTTGATAATTACACATTCCGTGAAGCCATGCAGGCATCCTGCAGCATGCCGGTGTTTATGCCACCGGTGGAAGTGGCGTCCCTCCCCGATCATGTGCAGCAGTTCACCAATGCCGGCGGCGCTCACTATCACCCCGTTAAACTGGCCATTGAAAAAGGCGCCACTGAAATTTATGTCATCCTGCTCACACCTGAAACTCCCGGCGAAGATGATATCCTGTTCCAAAACCTGATCGATATCCTCGAAAAACAAGTGGATAATACCACCAATGAAATAGCCGCCACCGACGTGGAAATCACACAGCTCATCAACCAGTCGCTCACCTACCTGGATGCGGTAAAAGATAACCTGAAGAAAAAGGGAATCCCTGCTGCGGATATAGATCAGTGTTTTGATCTTCCCGCTATTAATCCCTTCCAGGGAAAAAGGGCGGTAAAGCTGCACATCATCCGTCCGAAAACAGCGCTGGATGCAGCTATGGGAGGACTGGAATTTATACCGCAGATAATGAAAGAAATGATGGAAGAAGGAGAACAGCGGGCAGCTGCGGTGTTGCAATAGCTGTAAAAAAATACCGGGATGCTGCTTTTGCAAACAACATCCCGGTACGGATTTTATTTCCGGTGTATATTAAGACACTGCTTTGTTATTACTTCTGTCCACATCTGCCATACGCTGACTGGGATCTATTTCCAGCTCTTTAATATCTGCAAGCGGAGTATCCAGTTCTACTTCATAAACAGGATTAGTCCAGTACCAAACGGGGTCGACTATACGTTTTACATTCGGATACTCATTAGGCTTTTCGCCGTACATGATGGACAACGGAATATAGTGCAGCACTTTATTACCGCTCTTATCCGTTACCATAAAGTCGATAGGCATCGGCATATATCCTACCCTGCGTAAACGCACTACTGTTTTATTACCTTTTGCAAAAACGCTGTCGATACCATAGTCGATATGCTTTACTGCATTGATAAAATATTGCTTGTACCAATCCAGTTCAATACCGCTTTCTTTTTCCATTACCCGTACAAAATCATTCACGTTCGGATGTTTGAAGCGCCATTCATTATAGTAGCGTAACAAGCCGTTATCGCGGTTTTGCGCGCCAATTACATACCCCAGCTGTTCCAGGAATACAGCGCCTTTGGAGTAGGCGGTAAGACTGTAACCGTAGTTGGTGTTAAAGTGATCGGCATGTGTGGTAGCGGGTTCTTCAAAAGGACTTTTTGCCAGCGCAAAAT
Organism: Chitinophaga ginsengisegetis; assembly: GCF_900168065.1. GTDB lineage: Bacteria > Bacteroidota > Bacteroidia > Chitinophagales > Chitinophagaceae > Chitinophaga > Chitinophaga ginsengisegetis. The sequence continues at coordinate 2,732,280 of NZ_FUZZ01000001.1, forward strand.
AGCCTGCATAGGAATCTTCCAGTGCATCGCGGCCTTTCAGTGAATCGATGGTATTAAAGATCACATTGTTTTCCGCAAAGGTAGTAAAGCCTTCATCCATCCAGGGGTACAGGCTTTCGTTGGTGGCCAGCATTCCCTGGTACCAGCTGTGCATCCACTCGTGCATGGCTACACCATACAAACCATCCATTTTACCGTTGCCCATAATGAGGGTACCCATTGGATATTCCATACCGCCATCACCGCCTTGTATGAAAGAGTATTGCTCATACGGATAGGCGCCGTAATGCGCTTTGATGTAGGCATAGGCAGCAGGCACCATTTTCGCCAGCTGCGGCCAGGTATTGTGCGTGTATTCGTTGTCGATATAAAAGAAGTGAGCCGTAAAGCCATCCACTTTCTGCGTGATGTGTTTGTAATCCGGATCGGCGGCCCACATGAAATCATGCACATTGGGTGCAATGAAATGCCAGGTGAGCGTGTTGCCGGTGGGGGGTGTTACTTTAACGCCTGGTTTCTCGTATCCGTGCCCAATCTGATCGGGGTTTTGCAGGTAGCCTGTACCACCGATCACATACTTTTTATTGATGGTGATTTTTACATCATAGTCGCCCCATACGCCGTAAAATTCGCGGGCGATGTAAGGAGTGGCGTGCCATCCTTCGTAATCGTATTCGCACATTTTAGGGTACCACTGCGCCATAGAGAAGTCCACTCCTTCGGCGTTATTGCGACCACTGCGACGGATCTGTACCGGCACCTGTGAGGCGAATTCCATATCAAAAACAGCTTTGGAGTGTGGCAGGATAGGCTTATCCAGCGGCACTTCCAGGATGGTTTCCACTACTTTGAAGTCCTGTGGTTTTCCATCGCGTTTCAGGGAGATGATTTTCTGGTAGCCTATTTCATCGGGTTTCAGTTGGGAGATGCGGTCGCGTACGCGGTTATCCCAGTCGCGGCGTTCGTTCCCTTTCTTATCTCTTCCTATTACAATTTTTCCCAGTTCACGGCTGCGTACATCCATCATGCTGCCGGGCTGAAAGGCGTTCCAGTAGAGGTGATAAAAAACTTTCTTTAATGTATCGGGGGAGTTATTGTAATATTCAAGGTGTTGTTGTCCTTTGAATTGATTGGCCGGTGCATCCACCTTCACATCCATCGTATACTTTACTCTCTGTTGCCAGCGGTCAGACTGAGCGCTTAGTTGTAACCAGCTGCCCGCCAGCAAAGCGATGGCAATACAGCTGCCTGTTGTAACCCGGTACTTCATTCCGTTTTATTTGGTTTAAAACAGCTAAAATAAGGATCATTTGGCGATTTTGTCCCTGATATTTGATGAGTGTAATGTGGCCGGAAGTTAATCAGGAAAAACTGTGGAGGGTGAGTCCGAGAAAACCGGCGTACCGTTGTGCGGCAGGCTCAAACGCTTTCAGGCCGGCCTTTTTGAGTGGTTTAAACGGATCGGTAACGATGGTTACACTGTCTTTTTTAAAGGTGCGTTTCCAGGTACCTATGATTTGCCCGTTTTGTACCATGATAGGATTGAAGATACCGTTGATGGTCATTACCTTTTTGGCAAACTGCATATCTATCAGTGTGCTGCGGTCTTTATACCCGATGAAATATTCATCGAAGGCGGGTAACAGCAGGGCGGTATCAGGTGTGGTTTGTTTTTTCCCGGGGGCCATCCAGTAGGCCGTACCGTTTACGTCCAGTGGTTTTAACGCGGATTGCGCGCCTTCCAGTCCGGCCCGGGCATCCGTGAGCGGGAGGCCGGCCCATTGGGCGAAATCGGGCAAGGTAGCCGGACCGTGACTGATAAAGTAGCGTTTAGCCAGGGTAACCAGCGACGCCTGCTTATTGAGTGTGGCCGTGCCGGGCAGCCATTCATCGAGGAGTGTGTAGGTAAATTGTTTTCCACTGAGAGGGCCGTTACAGATAATTCCATCTGCCGCCGCGTGATAGATGATGTGGTTCATGCGGTGGTCGTCAGTATTGATTCCCTTTTCCTGTAACAGGGTGGTGAGTTCTTTGCGGGTGAGGTGGTTTCCTCCCTGTAATGCTTTGGTGATATATTGATTGGTTTTCTGCAGGAGGGCATTGTCCATTTCCAGTTTGCGCATCATGCTGCCCATGCGGGCTTTTATGGTGGGAGCAATGAGTTGCAGTATCCAGCGTACATCGGCGGGGGCTATGAGGTGCAGGGTGCCGCGGAAGGCGGTGGTGCGGATAATGGATTTGTTGCTGATGGCTTTTTCTATGTCCGCGTCTGTACAGCCGGGGAGCCGTGCGCCGATGCCCCATTTGCTGTTGGCATGTTCCTGTGCCTGCATGGCGCCAAAGAAGGCCACGATGTCCTGCGGTTTTTTGAAGGCTGTTTTCAGCAACTGCTGATGTTGCAGTCGCAGTGCGGCGATATCAGTAACGGGCATGGCTAAATGATTTGTTATACAAAACAACAGCACGGGTACGACAATAGTATGTCAGCAACTAACCGGAAGGTAAAAATAATTATTCAACGCCCTGCACCACTACTACAATTTCTCCTTTTACGCCTTTTTCAGCGAAGTAATCGTGTACTTCCTGTAATGTGCCGCGTTTATTTTCCTCGAACATTTTGGTGAGTTCGCGGCATACGCAGCATTGGCGGTCTGGTCCGAAATACTGGATCAGGTCGGAGAGGGTTCTGAGCAGTCTCATGGGCGACTCATAAAAAACGATGGTCCGTTCTTCGGTGGCCAGTTTCGTAAAGAGGGTGTGGCGGCCTTTCTTGAGGGGGAAGAATCCTTCAAAGGCGAAGCGGGTCATGGGGATACCGCTGTTAACCAGCGCGGGTACAAAGGCGGTGGCGCCGGGGAGGCATTCTACCGGTACGCCGGCGCGGGCGCATTCCCTGACCAGTAAAAAGCCGGGATCAGAAACTCCGGGGGTACCGGCATCGGTGAGCATAGCCATTGTTTTACCGCCCTGCAGCTGTTGCAGGAGGTGTTGCACTATTTTATGCTCATTGTGCTGATGGTAGGGTGTAACGGGTTTATTGATCTGGTAATGCCGCAGTAATACGCTGGAAGTACGGGTATCTTCCGCGAGGATAAGATCTGCTTCTTCGAGTACTTTTACGGCCCGGTAGGTAATATCGGCGAGGTTGCCAATGGGAGATGGAACGAGATATAATTTCATAATTTAATTACGAATTACGAATTACGAATGTGTGGGGAGATGCAGTCCGGAGACTTTACCAGTCATCTCCCCACAGCTCCGTTATCCGCAATTCGCAATTAATTATTGTATTTGTACTTCAAAAGATTCCATTACCTGGTTTGCCAGCAGTTTCTGGCAGGCAGTTTCAGCGATCTGCCTTGCTTCTTCCTGGCTGGCGGCTTCAATTTGCAGAGTAATGTGTTTACCAATACGTACATCTTGTACCTGGCCCAGGCCGAGGTTCTTGAGACCACTCATTACCGCTTTACCTTGCGGATCTAATAATTCTTTCAGTGGCATCACATTGATATGTGCAGTAAAAGTCATTGTGCTAGAAATTTTGCCGCAAACCTACATCAAAAAATCCAGAATGTTAAACCGCTTCTATTTTCGGCGGCGCCACTACCGATAATATTACGTAACAAATAAATATAAAAGGAACGGTAGCGAACTTCAGGAGCGGTATGCTTACCAGGGTGAGCAGGATCAGTAAGAAGCGGGGCCAGTTGTCGGCCAGGCTTTTACTTTTGAACTTCAGGCTGATCATTGGTATTTCCGCCACCATCAGGTAGCAGAGCAGCGCAATAGTGATATATAATACCCAGATATTCTGGAACCAGTGGGCCAGGTTAAAGGGATTAAATAAAAGGATGAGGGGGAAAGAGGCCACCAGCAGGGCTACTGCGGGAGTGGGCACCCCAATGAAGTTTTCAGACTGGCGGGTATCTATATTGAACTTGGCGAGGCGGTAAGCGGCGAAGCAGGGCACCAGTAAGGCCGGCGCCAGATTTATAATGGATACATCAAAAACATCGGGTTGCTGAAAATAAGCGCTGCGCAGGAGGCGGTACAGCATCATGCCGGGTACCACGCCAAAGGTTACTACATCAGCCAGTGAATCGAGTTCCTTACCCATAGGGCCCGATACTTTGAGGAGGCGGGCTATCATACCATCAAAAAAATCGAAAATCCCTGCAATCACCACCAGTGCGGATGCCCAGTATACAGGCTCCGGGCTGATAATCGTATAGTCGGCGCCGTTAATTTCCGCGCGGTATTCAGGCGCATGCAGTATGCAGATAATGGCCAGTGCACCGCAGAAGAGGTTACATAGGGTAAGAATATTCGGTATTTGTTTCATTAACTGTGATTATGATGATTTTGTGATTATCCTGATGAGCGAAGATAGAATATTGACAATTATATTATATCATCTATCTTTTAATCTTTGCTAACCAGGATAATCATAAAAAATCATCATTATTACTTGGCCATCAGGGCTTCAATTTCATCTGCCGTGATAGGAATATTCTTCATCAGGTCCACATTACCATCGGCGGTGAGCCAGATATTGTTTTCGATGCGGATACCCAGCTGTTCTTCTTCAATATAAATACCTGGTTCGATGGTCATTACAGCGCCTACCGGGATAGGCTGATGGAAAGAAGGACCGAGGTCGTGCACATCTATACCGAGGTGGTGGGAAATACCGTGGTACAGGTATTTGCGGTAGGCCGGTGTTTCCGGGTCCTGGTTTTTCACCTGTTCTTCTGTGAGCAGCCCGATTTTTATAAATTGTTTAGTGGCTTCCTCTCCTACCATTTCGTGGTATTTGGCAATGGTGATACCCGGGCGGAGAATAGATTTGGCGTAGTTATGCAGGTGCAGGCAGGCATCGTATACCTGGCGCTGACGCGGCGAAAACTTACCATTTACCGGTACGGAACGCGTAAGATCGGCGTTGTATCCGCCGTATTCTGCACCAAAGTCCATCAGGATCACTTCCCCGTCTTTACATTCCTGGTTATTGGAGATGTAGTGCAGCGTGCGTGCGCGGTCGCCGGAAGCGATGATAGTGCTGTAAGCTTCACCGGCAGAGCGGTTGCGGAGGAATTCGTGTAAAATTTCCGCATGGATTTCATGTTCCCATACGCCGGGTTTAATGAATTTCAGTAAGCGGCGGAAAGTTTTTTCCGTGATATCCATTGCTTCCTGCATTACCTTGATTTCTTCCGGCGTTTTTACTGCGCGCAGTTCTTTAAAGATAACGGCTGCACGCAGATAGTTATGCACCGGATAGCGTACTTTCAGTTCCTGTACATAGCGGTAATCTTTTACCGGTACGAGGTTTGCCTTGCGGTTATTTTCGTTGGAATTCAGGTAGATGTTGGCGGCTTCGTTGATCCACTGTTGTAAAAGCGCATCGAGGCTATCGAGCCAAACTACGGTGCCCATACCAGACACGGCGTATGCCTCGTCTTTGCGCAACCTGTGACCATCCCACTTTTCCTTTAACTCGTTAGGCCGCACCAGTACCAATACTTCGCGGTACTTCGGATCCGGGTTATCGGGATACAACACTACCATCGTATCCTCCTGATCAATGCCTGTAAGCCAATACAGATCTGAGTTCTGTTTGAACTTGTACAAGGCGTCGCCATTGGTGGGCAGTTCGTCATTGGAGTTAATAATAGCTATAGACTGTGGCTGCATTTTAGCCACAAAACGCTGGCGGTTCTTCACGAACAGCTGCGGATCCAAGGGCAGATTCTTCATATCGCTTAATTTCAAATGAGGCTTCAAACCTATGTAAAATTCGGGAGGTAGAAATGTGAAAAAGGTCAGAACCGGCAAATCGGTCAATATCTGCATCATTAAATGACAAAATCGTACTAATATTTCCTTACAATTATTTAATAGTATATTCTCTCAAATATGGTTAGATAATCCTGCAATGAAAAGTGGACATTTTGAAGATATCGCAACAACCACCCCTAAACCGGTATTTAATTTCTAAATTTCAATGGTATAACACCTATAAAATTTGACAATATCAAAAAATCGCTAGTTTTGCTTTTACACCAAAACAATCTTGCTTTTATGCAAATGAGTAGCGTAAGGAATCCAGTTGCTGACTTACGGGGACTTGGCATAGAGAACGTAACGAACGTCTATTACCAACTTTCACCCGAAAAACTGGCGGAGCAAACGGTCGCCCGTAAACAAGGGGTATATGCCGATACAGGGGCATTAGCTGTAAACACCGGCGAATTTACCGGCCGCTCACCCAAAGATAAATTCATTGTAAAAGACAACATCACAACGGACACTGTTAACTGGAACGATTTTAACCTCCCCATTTCTGAAGAAAATTTTGATCGTTTATACAGCAGAATCACCCGTTATTTCAGCGGGAAAGACGTGTGGGTACGTGATTGCTATGCGTGTGCCGACCAGGACTACCGGGTCAACATCAAAGTAATTACAGAACTGCCGTGGTCAAGTCTGTTTGCCTACAACATGTTTTTACGTCCTTCGGAAGATGAACTGGATTACATGCATCCCGATTGGACCGTTATCCAGGCGCCCGGCTGTCTGGCAGATCCTGCCACCGACGGCACGCGGCAGCAGAATTTCTCCGTAGTGAATTTCACCAAAAAAATTATCCTCATAGGTGGCAGCGCCTACACCGGTGAAATCAAGAAAGGCATTTTCACGATCCTGAATTACGAATTGCCGCACAACAAAAATGTGTTAAGCATGCATTGCTCCGCCAACGTAGGCGATGACGGCGATACTGCTATCTTCTTTGGTTTGAGCGGCACCGGCAAAACCACGTTGAGCGCTGATCCTTCGCGGAAGCTTATTGGTGATGATGAACACGGATGGAATGCTACCGGCGTCTTTAATTTTGAAGGCGGTTGTTATGCAAAATGTATTGATCTTTCTGAAGAAAAAGAACCGCAGATATTTCATGCTGTGCGTGAAGGCGCGCTGCTGGAAAATATCAACTTTTTCCCGGGTACCAATACCGTGAACTATGCAGATTGCCGGATCACGGAAAACACCCGCGTATCTTATCCGCTGCCTTATATTGATAACGCATTGGAACCTTCTGTGGGAGGTATTCCAAAAAATATATTCTTTCTTACCTGCGATGCCTATGGCGTGTTACCACCGGTTTCCAGGTTATCGCCCGGACAGGCCATGTACCAGTTCATTTCCGGCTACACGGCCAAAGTGGCGGGTACCGAAGCGGGCGTCACAGAGCCGAAGTCCACGTTCAGCGCGTGTTTCGGCGCGCCATTTATGCCTTTGCATCCGGCGCAGTATGCGCAGATGCTGGGTGAAAGAATGCGCAAATACAATGTAAATGTATGGCTGATCAACACCGGCTGGACCGGCGGTGCTTATGGCACCGGCAGCCGCATGAAGTTATCGTATACCCGTGCTATGATCACGGCAGCGTTGAATGGCAGTCTTGACAAGGAAACTTTCCACGCACATCCTGTATTCGGTTTTTCAATCCCTGATAATTGCGCCGGCGTTCCGTCCAATATCCTGGACCCACGCAATACCTGGGAAGATAAAGCTGCTTATGACAGGCAGGTAAAGGATCTGGCCGGACAGTTCATCCGTAATTTTGAAAAATATGCAGGGGCATCAGCACCGGAAATACTGGATGCTGCTCCAAAAATCTAATTCGTAAAGTACTGTGATCTGGCTCTTCGGTTGCATATATCAACAAGAAGATTTATATTTAAGTTTTGCCTTATAATTTCCACTGAACAACTCGTAAGTTCCTGACGGGCGCAATGCCTGAGCAAAGCAAGTTCCTTTACAGGAGCTTGTTTTGCTGGATCTTCGGACGATTTAAGACGATTGTCTCCATTCCTTCCGGCAGCGCTTCCCTAAAAAGCTGATTTCCCATAGCTGATTACATACAGCTTTTTCTTACCTTTGCACATGCAAATTTTAGACGGTAAACTCGTTTCTGAGGCTATAAAGGCCCAATTAGCCGCACAGGTGGCTGAATTGAAGGCAGCTGGGAAAAAGGTCCCTCACCTGGCAGCCATATTGGTAGGTAATAATCCGGCAAGTGAAACCTACGTAGCATCCAAAGTAAAATCATGTGCAGAATGCGGTTACAATTCCACCCTCCTGCGTTTTGATGCGCAGATCTCTGAAAAGCATCTGCTGGACCAGATCATTCTGCTGAATGAAAATCCGGATGTGGATGGTATCCTTGTACAATTACCTTTACCAAAACATATCAATGAAGAGCTGGTGATCAACACCATTGATCCGAGCAAAGATGTGGATGGTTTCCATCCCATGAACGTAGGTAAAATGGTAAGTGGTTTACCTGCTTTTATTCCTGCTACTCCTTATGGTATTATGCTGATGCTGGAGCATTACAACATTCCGACCAAAGGAAAACACGCAGTAGTAATAGGTCGCAGCCATATTGTAGGCACGCCTATGAGCATTTTGCTGAGCCGCAATACCAATCCAGGTAACTGTACCGTTACCCTTACCCATTCCCAGACGCATAACCTGGCTGAAATTTGCCGTCAGGCAGATATCATCATTGCCGCTATCGGCAGACCGGATTTTGTAACAGCGGATATGGTGAAAGAAGGCGCTGTAATTGTGGATGTAGGTATTAACCGTGTGGAAGATGCCACCAGGAAAAGCGGGTTCCGCCTGAAAGGTGACGTGAAGTTTGACGAAGTAGCGCCTAAATGCAGCTACATCAGCCCGGTACCGGGTGGCGTAGGTCCGATGACGATTGCCGCTTTGCTCAAAAACACCTATCACGCCACTATTGGCTTGAAAGGAAGTATGAATTAATCTGCGGAGAGTCAGGGATTCGAACCCGTGAGGTTTGAAAATAGAATTAAATATAGCCGGAACTAAAAAAACCGGACCTTTGTGAAGTAAGTCATGTCTGTAACAACAATAAATATTAGTACCGATACCCTCCCGCTGATGGAGCGCTTTTACACAATCCAGGGTGAAGGCTACCATCAGGGGCGGGCTGCCTATTTCATCAGACTGGGTGGTTGTGATGTGGGTTGTGTGTGGTGTGATGTAAAAGACAGCTGGGATGCTGATAAGCATCCGCAGGTAGCCGTGTCCGATATTGTAACCGAAGCAGCGGCCTATCCCGGCCGTATTGCAGTGGTTACCGGTGGTGAGCCATTGCTTCATAACCTCGATGCACTTACCCGTTCCCTGCACAAACAGGGTTTTCACACACATATTGAAACCTCCGGTTCTTCCCCGCTCAGTGGCAAATGGGACTGGATTACTTTATCGCCCAAAAAGTTCAAGGCGCCCCTGCCGGAAATCTGCAAGGCCGCGCATGAACTGAAAGTAGTGATCTTTAATAAAACGGATTTTGCCTGGGCAGAAAAATATGCTGCCTTAGCCGGTAAGCATTGTAAGCTGTACCTGCAGCCCGAATGGGAACGCAGCGCAGAAATGACGCCGCTGATAACAGAGTATATCAAGGATCATCCGGAATGGACCATGTCATTGCAGATCCATAAGTATATTAATGTTCCATAGATAATTTGATTTCTGTGAATCTTTAAAAAGTTTTTGGGAGATAACGGTGAATAGATTCACTTTTATCTCCCATTATATTTTTAACACTTTATCGCTGTACTATTCTCATAGTATTTTCGTTAATTACATTGCGAATACATACTATGAAAAAGACCTCCCTGTTAATACTGAGTTGCCTGCTGGGCTTCGGGCTGCTGTTGCAGGCCCAGACAGTTACCTATGAAAACGCCCCTAAAAAAGCCAAAGCCAGTTTTGACCGCGCCATTGATGCCGTAAGAACTTACCAGACAAAAGCTGCTATCGGATTTCTGCAGGATGCCATTAAAACGGCGCCCGGATTTACTGATGCATACGGACAAATGGGCTTGTGTTATGTGGAGCTGAAAGATTATGCAGCAGCCACCTCCGCATTTGAGAAGCTAAAACAACTGGATAGCAGCGGGCTGCGGCCGGTAATGGTACCTTATTCAAAAGCGATGGCAGGCACAGGGAATTTCGTAGGTGCGTTACAGTTAATCAATCAATACATTGCGTCCATCAAATCGAAAAGTGCAAATGCTGAGAAGCTGAAAGTTAATTATGAATTTGCCGTAAACAACAACCGGCAGGCCGTGCCATTCCACCCGGAAAACCTGGGTGATCCGGTAAACAGTAAAGATCCGGAATACTTCCCCTCATTAACTATTGACAGTAAAACATTGATCTTCACCAGGCGCGTAAATGGCCGCAATGAAGATTTTTATATTACGTACCGGGACAACAACATCTGGTCAGCGGCACAAAACATGGGTGAACCTGTAAACTCCTCTTTCAATGAAGGCGCACAAAACATTTCACAAGATGGTACCATGCTGGTATTCACAGGCTGCGAATTTCCGGAAGGCAAAGGCAGCTGCGATCTCTACTACTCGGAAAAAACCGCTTCGGGCTGGACCGCACCAAAGAATATGGGATCGCCCATTAATACACGCGACTGGGAGTCACAACCCTGCCTCAGCGCCGACAAACAAACGCTTTATTTTGCACGTGAAACACCAGATCATGGTGCAGATATATTTGTAACCAGCCGGCAACCCAACGGACAATGGAGCGTACCCGAAAGGATGGGGCCCAATATCAATACCAACGGCAGGGAAACCACACCCTTCATCCACGCAGATGGACAAACGCTCTACTTTGCTTCCGACGGGCATCCGGGATATGGCGGTCTCGACATCTTTTATTCAAGGCGGCAACCCGATGGCAGCTGGGGACCAGCCACCAACCTCGGTTACCCGATCAATACCATTGATGAAGACGCCTCGCTGGTAGTAGAAGCAAATGGTAAAACTGCCTACTTCGCCTCCGACCGGTCTGATACCCGCGGCACCCTCGATATTTACCGCTTTGAACTTTACCCGGAAGCACGCCCCCTGCAAACACTGTACGTAAAAGGCTATGTGTATGATACCCTCACGCACCAACGCTTAACCGCCAGCATAGATATCATTGACCTCCAGGGCGGATATAATATCGCTACCGTTAAAACCAATGAAACCGGCGATTACCTCGCGCCACTACCGGTGGGAAAGGATTATGCCATGCACGTAAACAGGAAAGGATATCTCTTTTACTCAGATAATTTTTCGCTGAAAGAACACAACCCCGGTATCCCTTACGAAAAAAATATTCCGTTGCAGCCACTGGCTGCCAATGCCAGCATCGTTTTACATAACATCTTCTTCGACAGCAAACAGTATAACCTGAAACCTGAATCGGTAACGGAACTCAACAAGCTGGTGAACCTGTTAAAGGATAACTCCACCGTAAAAATTGAGATCGCCGGGTATACTGATAACGTAGGTACCGACAAAGACAATCAACTGCTTTCGCAGAACCGCGCCAAAGCGGTGGTAAGCTACCTCACAGAAAAAGGTATCCCGCTGGATCGCCTTACAGCAAAGGGTTATGGAGAGAATGACCCGGTAGCCACCAACGATACAGAAGAAGGAAGAGCCGCCAACAGGCGGACGGTGTTCCGGATTATCAGCCTGTAAGCGTAGGTTGTCTTTTTCAGGATTAAACTGATTAGGCTGATTACCTTGATTTTACTTTTTGGATTTTATAAATGATTATAACTGATTAGGGGAGATATAAGCGAATACCCGCTTATATCTCCCCTAATCAGTTATAATCAAAAGTGATCAAATCCCTAAATCAGTCTAATCAGTTTAATCCTGAAAAAGACAACCTACGCGTTGATCCCTTCGCATATTAGTAGTTGCGCAACCTGCTTTGCAGAATAGAATCTTTTTGCTGCGTGGTTAATTTATACTGGAAGTTGTACAATGCTCCTTCCCAGTCGCCATACATGGGATTGGGCAATACAATATACCGGCTGCCGAAGTTGGAGGTTGCCTGTAACACCGCTGTATTTCTTTCTTCAAAAGGTTTTTTGTCGAACGTAGCGGAGAAGTCGCCGAGGTTATCGCCAAACAGCATTACAATTTCATACTGCTGCAATACCTGTTGCCGGCGGGGTTCTTTGCCGGAGGTAGTGGTTTTCAGCAGCAGGTGCTGATCATCAGCATCGGGGAACTGGTAGCGCTGCAGGTTTTGCAAGGTAACGGCTCTTTCGCTTTCGGCCCTGTTGGTGATATAAAATACTTTTACGCCTTTGGAAGCTGCATACTTAAAAAAGGAAGGTGCGCCGGGAACGGTGTCTGCGGCGACTTTGGCGGTCCATTCCATCCAGCTTTTATCATCGTAGGTTTTACCTGCCAATGCCTGGTGCACAGAGTAGGGGCTGTTATCCAACACGGTTTCGTCGATGTCTGTAACTACTGCCAGTGGTTTGCTGCCTTTGGCGGCGAGGTATTGATCGAGGCGGAGCGCAGCCAGTTGGTATGCCTGCAGGCACAATGCCTTGTATTCGCCGGACTGTTGCTGCCATAGTGCGGCCCATGCCGGCCCACCGGGAATCAGTTGAGATCCGGTGTTCTTTTCTGCTACGGGCCGGGTAGTTTTACAGGCAAACAATCCTGCTGCCATTACGCCTGTCAGTATCCATTTCATCTTCATAAAAATATCCGTTGGTAGCTGCAAAAATAATTCATGCTGTGCAGAAAAAGTGCCGCGGGAAAATTGTAAATTATGCGGAAATATTGTTTGTTATGCCCCAGGAACTCATGTATCAACTGGCATTAACCCGTATTCCCCTGATCGGCGATGTAATTGTAAAAAAACTGCTGGAGCATTTCGGCAGCGCCGGTAATATTTTCAACGCGCGGAAACAGGAGCTGGAAAGAATTGAAACGGTAGGCGCCATCAGGGCCGCCGCTATCCGTAATTTCCGTGATTTTGCGGAGATAGAAAATGAAATCAGTTTTATGGAGAAGTACAGGATACAGCCATTATTTTGTACAGACCCGGCGTATCCGCAGCGATTGCTTCATTGCTACGACAATCCGGCGATGTTGTATTACAAAGGCAACGCTTCGCTGAATGCCATGCGGATGATCAATATTGTGGGCACGCGGCATCCTTCCGCCTACGGAAAGAGTGTTTGCGAAACATTGGTTAAAGGACTCTCTGAGGCGGGGATTACCATTGTGAGTGGTTTGGCCTATGGTATTGACATCATTGCCCATAAAACGGCCTTAAAAGCCCAAATACCTACTATCGGGGTGCTGGCACACGGGCTGGACCGGATCTATCCGCCGGCGCATAAACAGGTGGCAGTGCAAATGCTGGAGCAGGGCGGACTGCTCACCGACTTCCCGAGCCAAACCATGCCCGACCGGCAAAACTTTCCCAAGCGGAACCGGATCGTGGCCGGGATCTGCGACGCCACTATAGTGATAGAAAGCGGGATGCGCGGCGGATCGCTGATTACAGCGGATCTGGCCAATGGCTACAACCGCGATGTGTTTTGTATTCCCGGCAGGCTTCATGATCCCCAGTCTGCCGGCTGTAACTACCTGATCAAACAAAACAAAGCCGCCCTGCTCACAGGCCCCGAAGATGTGCTGGCACTCATGGGCTGGCAGGAGAAAACCGCTGCCGGCAAGGCTCCGGTGGTGCAGCCTGGGTTATTTCCGGAGTTAGGCGAGGACGAACAGCTGATTATGTCGCTTTTCCGGGAAAAATCGCAGCGGCACCTCGAAGAATTGTACCTGCAAACCCGTTTATCCGGGAGCCAGGTAGCCACCGCCGTGTTCAACCTGGAAATGCAAAGTGTGCTCAGAAGCTTACCCGGACAGCTTTACGAGCTGGTTTGTTAATGATTTATTAACAACCGGGCGGGCCCGGTGGAGAGTGATTATTTTATTTATTGGGTAATTAGGTGTACATTTGCGTGCAATTATTTTTTAACTGATTAATAGTTGCATCATGCCTGCGGGAAAATCTAAACCCAAATTTGTAGCTGACGGACTTACATTCGATGATGTGCTCCTGGTACCGGCCTACTCTGAAGTTCTGCCTAAAGAAGTAAATCTCTCTACGCAATTAACAAAAAACATACGTCTGAATATACCAATGGTATCTGCAGCGATGGATACTGTTACAGAAGCAACGCTGGCGATTGCGCTGGCGAGGGAAGGCGGAATAGGTATTCTCCACAAGAACATGAGCATCGAACGGCAAGCCGAAATGGTAAGACGTGTAAAGCGCAGCGAAAGCGGAATGATCATTGATCCCGTTACGCTGAAGGTGGATGCTACCATCGGAGAAGCGCTGCGACTGATGAAAGAAAACGGTATCGGCGGTATTCCCATCATTGATGACCACAACAAACTAGTAGGCATCCTGACAAACAGGGACTTACGGTTTGAAAAAAATAAAAAACGCCTTGTAAAAGAAGTAATGACCAGCGAAAACCTGATCACTGCTCCGGAAGGCACTGACCTGAAAAAGGCAGAAAAAATTCTCCAGCAATATAAAATCGAAAAATTACCGGTTGTTAACAAGCAGGGCAAACTGGCAGGATTGATCACTTACCGTGACATCCTTCAGCTGACCAGCTACCCCAATGCAGTAAAAGACGAATTTGGCCGTTTACTGGTGGGTGCAGCATTAGGTATTACTGCCGATTTGCTGGAACGCGCACAGGCTTTGATCAATGTAGGTGTGGATGTGGTTTGCCTGGATAGCTCCCACGGTCATTCTATTGCCGTATTGAACAACCTGAAGAAATTAAAGAAAACATTCCCTAAACTGCAGGTGATTGCAGGTAACGTAGCTACCGCAGAAGGCGCACTGGCACTGGCACAGGCAGGAGCCGATGCAGTAAAAGTAGGTGTAGGACCTGGTTCTATCTGTACTACCCGTATCGTTACAGGAGCAGGTTTCCCGCAACTTTCCGCTGTAATGGAAGCCGCTGATGCATTGAAGAAACTGGGTATCCCGGTAATTGCAGATGGTGGTATCCGTTATACCGGCGACATGGTGAAAGCCCTTGCCGCTGGCGCTTCTACCATCATGGCAGGATCTATTTTTGCAGGAGTGGAAGAAAGCCCCGGGGAAACGATCATTTACGAAGGACGTAAATTCAAATCTTACCGTGGTATGGGTTCTATCGAAGCCATGCAGGAAGGTAGTAAAGACCGTTACTTCCAGGATGAAGATGATATCAAGAAACTGGTACCGGAAGGTATCGTAGGCCGTGTTCCATACAAAGGCATGTTGTCTGAAATAGTACAGCAATTTGTAGGTGGTTTAAGGGCTGGTATGGGTCTTACCGGTTCCAAAGATATCAAAGCATTACAGGGAGCGCAGTTTGTAAAAATTACGGCTGCTACCGTAAAGGAAAACCACCCGCATGATGTGGTGATCACAAAGGAAGCACCTAACTACAGCAGATAAGCAACACTTTAAATACAAACGCCTGGTATGAAAGTACCGGGCGTTTTTGTTTTCAGTAATTCCGCGCTTATCTTCGTCGTAATTCGTAATTCATAATCCGCAATGCTTAAATGAAGAAGCCTTACCTGTTGCTGAGTATATTGAGTGGTTTGATTTGCTGGCTTGCCTGGCCCACCCTGCCGCTTACCCCGCTTATTTTCATCGCCTTTACGCCCTTATTGTATATCAGCGATAAGGTGCAGCACCGCTGGAAATATTTTGGTCTTCTTTTCCTGGCTTTCCTCGTTTGGAACGTAGCATCCACCTGGTGGGTGGGCAATACCACCCTTCCGCTGAGCGGTGTTTTTGCCAATTGCTTCAACGCCCTGCTGATGAGTATTCCCTGGCTGGGTTTCAAAAATACGAAGCGGAAATTGCCGGAGTCAGTGTCTTATTTTGCCTTGATCGTATATTGGTTAACGTTTGAATACATTCATCAGACCTGGGAATTCAGCTGGCCGTGGCTGGTGCTTGGCCATGCCTTTGCGCTGCGGCCGGGATGGATCCAGTGGTATGAGTATACCGGTACCAGCGGAGGTACTTTCTGGGTGTTGTTAGCCAACGTTGTTATTTACAATGTATGGAAACGGGCCCGCCTATACGATTTTACCTGGAAACAGATCCTGTTGGGAGAAAGCTGGAAGCCCCTGCTGGTGATTGGGTTACCGCTGATTATTTCTGCCTTTATATCTGCACCGGCAGATAACCCTGCCCGGAAAACAGAGATCGTGATTGTGCAGCCGAATATAGATCCCTATGATGAAAAGTTCAGCGCCGGATCGGCGATGGAGCAGCTTGGCAAATTTTTACATCTCACTGAAGAAAAAGCGGATAGCAATACCCGTTATATTATATGGCCGGAAACGGCATTGTTCCCACAGGGAGCATGGGAACATGAGCTGAACTATCAGCCGGAAATTATCGCTGTCCGTGAAATGCTGCGTAAATACCCGAAGGCAAAGCTCATCAGCGGTGCAGCTACCATGAAACGCTACACTACTACCGATGAAATACCCAATACCGCCCGGACCATGAATGACGGCACCCGTTGGGATGCCTACAATAGCGCCATACAGGTAGATACATCCCGCAATATCCAGGTGTATCACAAATATGAGCTGGTGCCCGGCGCCGAACTGGTGCCCTATGTAGGTTATTTATCGTTTATGCAGAGCGTTGCGCTGGATTTTGGCGGTATCTCAGGTAGTTATGGCAGGATGCCGGGTGTGGAAATGTTCACCAATCCGCAGGACAGCATCAACGTATTTCCTGTAATCTGTTATGAATCTGTGTTTAGCAATTACATGGCCACCCATATTAAACCCGGTGCTAATTTATTAGTCATTATAACCAACGACGGATGGTGGGGAAACACCGAAGGACACCGGCAGCATTTACAGTATGCCCGGATCCGCGCCATTGAAACCCGGCGCTGGATAGCCCGGTGTGCCAATACCGGTATATCGGCCGTGATAGACCCATCGGGGAACGTCCATCAGCCGCAGCCCTATTGGAAAGAAGCTGTTTTTAAAGCAACTGTAACACCGGAGGCAGGTATTACGTTCTATGTAAAAAATGGTGACCTGGTTTCCAAAGCAGCACTAATATTTTGTATCTTGTTAGTGGTACATGCTTTTATTTCACGATTTATTCCCGGCTTAAGACATGCGGAAATCAATCAATAACGGAAACATCACCTGGCTTGACGAAGGCAAAGGTGCAACGATAGTGCTTATACACGGTTTTTCAGAAAATGCCACGCTTTGGGACAACCAAACAACGCGACTAAAAGAGCATTACCGGATTATTATCCCTGATTTACCCGGAACCGCATTATCGCCGCTTACTACTCCACTTACCATTGAATCTATGGCGGAGTACGTATATGCCATCCTGTTAGCAGAAAACATCAGTGAAGCAGTTATTATCGGTCACTCTATGGGTGGCTACATTGCACTGGCGCTGGCGGAAAAGTATCCGGCGCTGTTGAAAGGACTCGGCCTCTTTCATTCTACCGCGAAAGCAGACAGTGAAGAGAAAAAAGAAGGAAGACGCAAATCCATCCGGATGATGGAACAATATGGAGCAGAAACATTTCTACGGCAAACATTGCCGAATATGTTTAGTCCTGCTACCAAAAGTAAACACAACAAATTGATAGACGCCTATGTAAAACTGGGCATGGAATGCCAGCTTCCCGCCCTGGTAGCGTATTACGAAGCAATGGCAGTGAGGCCGGACCGGACAGGAGTATTGAAAACCCTCCGCGCGCCGGTGTTATTTATGATCGGGAAAGATGATAATGCAGTGCCGCTGGATAATGTGCTACCTCAGATAACTTTACCCCCGGTCAGCAGTATACATATTTTTGAAAACGTGGGCCACATGGGCATGTGGGAAATAGCGGAAGAGAGCAATGTGATATTGGAACAGTTTATAGCATTTTGTCAACTATAATCTAAAAAACACCTGTTGTGAAAAAACTTCTTGTCATCCTGCTATGCATGGTGTGCGCCCTGGTGGCGCAGGCCAGTCATATCATAGGCGGACAGGTATATTATAAGTTTCTCGGGCAGAGTGGGAATAACCTTCAATATTCCATCACACTGAAATTATACCGCATTTGCGGCGATGGGGAGCGGATTGCCAAAATGCCCACCGCTGTTATACTTTCTTCTTTTGACAGGAGCACTTACCGGCAGATAGCCCAATACCAGATCACGCGTACCAACTTTGAAGTAAAAAATCTTGCGAAGATAGATCCGTGTATCGTTAACCCACCAGTGATCTGTTACCAGATAGGAACTTACACCACTACGATTACCATTCCGGTGAATGCCGCCGGTTATACCATTGCTTTCCAGAGCTGCTGCCGTGATCCGTACATGGAAAATATAGTGGCAGAACCTATTCCAGGCGGCCGTCCCGGCGACCTCGGCACGGGCGCAACTTACTATGCCGATATTCCCGGCAGCAACTCCGGCGCTACCAATAATTCAAGCCCGGTTTTTAATAAAGAAGAAGCCACCCTTGTTTGTGCAGACAAAAAATTCACCTACGATTTTTCTGCGACAGACCCGGATGCAGATTCTCTCAGCTATGAGTTCTGCGACGCTTATAAAGGCGGCAAAACCAGTGAAGGAAATGTTCCGCCTGCGGCGGACGCACCGCCGTACAGCTTCGCCAGCTATGTATCGCCATTCAGTGGCAGCAGTCCGCTGGGATCTACCGTTACCATAGATCCGCATACCGGTATTATTTCCGGTGTGGCGCCGGCGGCAGGTAAATATGTGGTAACAGTGTGTGTGAATGAATTCCGCAGAGGACAAAAGATCGGAACATTGCGGAAAGATTTTCATATCAACATCACCTCCTGCGTGAAACAGGCCACCGCTGCCATGCCCGAAAAATATGCAGACTGCAGCAGCTTAACCGTAACCTTCACCAATAACAGTACGCTCGGAAAGCCCTATCAATGGGACTTTGGAGATGGCACCACATTGGATACCAATACTGCCAATCCTATTCAGCATACCTATGCACAACAAGGTACCTATACCGTAAAACTTTATGTAGATAAAGCGAGCAATTGCGGCGACAGCGCCATTGCTATCGTATATGCGTACCCGGTATTCAAGCCGGCATTTACTACCGCAGGCGCCTGCGTGAATAAAGAAACAAAATTCAATTCTGCTCCCACCCGGTCAGATGCCGGTGGCATTGCTTATTACAAATGGGATTTTGGCAACGGGGATACTTCCAATTTAGCGAACCCGCCTTATACATATACCACACCCGGCACTTATAATGTAAAGCTGTATGCCCGCAATGTAAAAGGATGTGAGCAGACCATTACACAGCCGCTGGTGATTTATGATAAGCCGCCATTCACTGCTACCAACGATACGTTACTTTGTGCAAAGGACAGTTTGCAGATGCGTGCAGGCAGCACACTTCCCGGTTCTTATTCCTGGACGCCGGATAATTATTTTATCCTGAATCCCAATACGCCCAATGCCATTGTATTTCCGCCGAAGTCGTCTGTTTACAAGGTAACATTTACGGATACACAGGGTTGTACCAATTTTAAAGATGTAAAGGTAGATGTGAGAGATACCATCCGGGTGAAAACGATTTCCGACAGCACCGTGTGTACCAGTGATGAGGTTCATTTGCCATCGGTTACAGATGGAACGTATACCTACCGCTGGACGGACCTGGACCGCAACCAGGTAGTATCATTACTGGCGGATGCGTATGTAACACCCACTCCTCCCAAACAAAGTTATGAGATCCAGGTAGCGCTGGGCAAATGTCGTTCAGCCGATACCGTTACACTCAAAGTGGTGGATCCACCGAGGGCTACTGCTGCTCCTGATACCACTGTTTGCTTTGGTATTCCGCTTACGCTGCGTGCCACAGGAGGCGCTTACTATAAGTGGACGCCGGCCTATTATGTGGATAAATCCACATCGGCAGTTACATTGGCCCATCCCCCGGACACTACCCTGTTTACAGTAACGGTAACGGATACACTGGGATGTCCTAAACCGGTTACTGCCACCGCGTTAGTAAAAGTGGTGCCTAAGGTAAATGCCTTTGCCGGCAACGATACCATTATTATGCTGAACACACCATTCCAGCTGAATGCTACCGGGGGCGTACGATATACCTGGACTCCGCCGGATGGATTAAACAGCCGCAATATTTATAACCCGGTAACTACATATAACCGTGATATCACATATACCGTTACCGCCTATACGCAGGAAGGTTGTTCCGGTACCGACAACATTTTTGTACGCTTTATCAAAGGACCGGATATTTATATACCTAACGCATTCTCACCCAACGGGGATGGTTTAAATGATGTATTCCGTCCGTTGCCGGTGGGCATTGTGCAGATGGAATTCTTCCGGGTGTTTGATCGCTGGGGTAAGCTAATGTTCTCCAGTACGGCGTATCTCAAGGGATGGGATGGAACTGTTAACGGCAGTATTGCTGCAGTAGGTACCTATGTTTGGGTAGTTCAGGGAAAAGATATTAACAATAATACAGTTCAACGTAAGGGGACCGTCACACTTGTAAGATAAAGTTGGCCGGATTGAACCGTATATGCTCTTTTTTTGTTAAATTCAGAGAGCAGTATCCCCCATCATGAAGAGAGCAGTTTTACTGATATTGAGCTGCTGTTTGTTCCCTGTTTTTGCGGCTGGATATCATATCATTGGTGGCGAAATTTTTTATAAAACATTAGGAATGACTGAGGATAACTCCCGCTACCGTTATCTCATCACTCTCAAGTTATACCGCGACGCAGATTTTACCTGTGGCGACCGTCAAGGTTGTATTGACAGATTTGAGAACCCGGTTACTGCTAACGTATTTACTTCCAATGGTTCCAAAGTTTTATCCTCCGTTTACCTCTACATTGCTTTTACCCGTCCGCTGATAGATACCCTGAAAAACCCTTGTCTTGCACCACAGGCCCAACACCTTGAAGTGGCTTTTTATACCGCTACCATCGAACTGCCACCCGTTGTTGGAGGATATTATGTTTCCTCCCAACGCTGCTGCCGGGGCGAAAAACTGAGTAATATCTATGATTCTGAACACGAAGGATCTACCTATTATACCGTGATACCGGGAATAGAATCGAGGCCCAATAATAACAGTGCGTACTTCGACCGGGATACTGCTATTGTCATCTGCAATGCCATGCCGTTTAGCCTGGATTACGCTGCCTATGACGAAGACGGCGACAGCCTGACCTATAACCTTTGCAGCGCATTAACAGACGGCTCCAGCGCCAATGAAAGCAACTCCACCACACCGCCGCCCTATAATGCAACCGTAAGCTATATCCCACCTTATTCAGGCAATAACCCGATGGGCGGTAACCCGGGGATTTCTATTTCTTCCAAAGGATTGATTACCTGTACACCCAACCTGCAGGGAAAGTATGTAGTAACGGTATGTGTAAATGAATATGACCCGGTAACCAAACAGTTCCTCGGCACCCACAGCAAGGATATTTTACTGACCGTATTTAACTGCCAGACAAAAATCACTGCCATTTTTCCACCGGTGCTGAATAACTGTACAGAAGACCCTTCTTTACACGTTCCTATTACCAATTCCAGCGTAGCCGGTTTTACATCTACCTATTACTGGACCTTTGGTGATGGTACCGATACCCTCACCGATACAAAAACAATGTTCTACCACCAGTATCCGGACACCGGTGTATACAAAGTAAAGATGGTGGTTAACCCCGGACTGGCCTGCACCGATAGCTCCGAAGGGGAAATATTTAACTATCCCGGATTAACGGCAGGCTTCACCACCACCGGGTACTGCAAAGGTGATCCCGTTCAGTTCAACGATACCTCTTCCTATCTGTATGGAAATATTACCGGGCACGTCTGGGATCTGGGGTTGCTGGACAGTGTGGTTACACCTGGTTCACAACGATCTATGAGATATACTTTTCCTAAAGGTGACGTATATACGATTTCGCTGACGTTGCTGACGGATAAACAATGCGTAAAAACTGTAAGCAAAAACATCAGGATTTACGAGGTAAATCCGTTTGCAGGCAACGATACCATCCTGGCAAAAGGACAGCAAATGGTGATGCAGGGCAGCGGCGGGGAATTTTATTCCTGGTCGCCGGCCGACGGACTTGATAACCCCAACATTGCGCAGCCGGTGCTAACCTATAACAAGGATATCTCTTTTGCGCTGCGCGTATCCAATCAGCAGGGCTGTTTTGGCTTCGACTCGGTACATGTAAAATATTACACCGGCCCCGACATGTACATCCCCAACGCATTTTCACCCAATGGCGACGGGCTGAACGATTACTTCCGGTTTATTCCAGTGGGCATTACTACCTATACCTTCTTCCGGATCTTCAACCGGTGGGGAACGGAAATTTACTCCTCCACAAATTTCCGCGTTGGCTGGGACGGTACCTTCAAAGGGATGCCGGCGCCTGTAGATACCTATATCTGGATACTGCAGGGCACAGATTTCAATGGAAAAGAGATCCTTAAAAAAGGAACTGTGACGCTGGTCCGCTGATCCTTAGTAAATTGCATAAAAAAATAACCACTCATGGGAATTGTTCTTATCACTGGTGCAACGGCCGGTTTTGGTCAGGCATGCGCTATTACTTACGCCGGCAAAGGTTATGATGTGATTATTACCGGTCGCCGGAAAGAAAGGCTCGAAGCATTGCAAACCCAGTTGACGCAGGAATTTGGCATCAATGTACTGGCATTGAATTTTGATGTAAGAAAAGAGGAAGAAGTAAAAGCCGTTTTAGGCACTATTCCGGAAGATTGGCGCAAAATTGATATCCTCGTGAACAATGCCGGGCTTGCGGCCGGTTTAAGCACCATCGACGAAGGCAGCACGGACGATTGGGATGCCATGATAGACACCAATGTAAAAGGACTCCTCTATGTGTCGCGCACCGTTATTCCGTGGATGCGCTCCCGCACAATGGGCCATATTATCAATATCGGTTCCACTGCCGCCAAGCTGGTATATGCCAAAGGCAATGTGTATTGTGCCACCAAAGCGGCGGTAGATGCCATTTCCCAGGGTATGCGTATTGATTTGCTGCCTTACCGTATAAAAGTAACCGCTATTCACCCCGGCGCCGCTGAAACCGAATTTTCGATGGTGAGATTTAAAGGAGATGAAGATAAAGCGAAAGAAGTGTACAAAGGATTTATTCCTTTAACCGCCCAGGATGTAGCAGACGTAGTATACTACTGCACATCGCTTCCACCGCATGTTTGCATCAACGACCTGGTAATGACGCCTTTACAACAGGCCAACGCATATTACATAGATAAAAAATAACACATAGATGTGATTTCATTGCTGGATGATAGTCTTTATATTTGGAAACATTTATATATTTCCTGTACCGTTTCGCAGAAAATCTATGCCAATGCTGTCAGAACTAAGACTATCCTAAACATGAAACCATATCCCTATGCTTACATTTATGACTATGTATTTGCTGCGTCTGTACTATCCCCGGTGGAAAGAAGGCTGGCGCTTCTATTTCGGTAACTCCCGGAAAGGCAATTATGGCCGTTGGGCATCGCGTAAAGATTGGGCCGGACAAAAGGGCTTTTCCCTGGGTTATAGCTGAAACAAGTTTTTGAATTTTGGGATTTAGTTATTTGATTTCCTTTTATTGATTCCGGGAAACAAACAGCTAAATCCCAAAATTATTTTATGGCATACTTAACAGGCTTACCACTACTTCACTCTTATTGCCTGCCCTTCTTTTATAAGCTACCAACGTTTTATTATCCTTTACTCCGCTGATCACCGGGAAATTAGCATAAGTGCTGTCCGCAGTAAGAACACCTGCTTCCATCGTTTTTCCATCTGCCGCTTTATACTGAAAGCCTATTCTGCTGTTGAAATCGCCCTTCCACTTTACCGGTTCATCCCACACAATCATGATATGATCTGCTATGGTAGTCATTTGCGGATGCTTT
The DNA here is from genome assembly GCF_900168065.1 of Chitinophaga ginsengisegetis. GTDB lineage: Bacteria > Bacteroidota > Bacteroidia > Chitinophagales > Chitinophagaceae > Chitinophaga > Chitinophaga ginsengisegetis. The sequence goes on from NZ_FUZZ01000001.1 coordinate 2,756,246, forward strand.
GCCATAGGCGACTTACTCAGCGACTCCTTTTGCGTATAGGTGTTGCCGTTATCAACAGAACGGCAATAGAAAGCACCTTGTCCGCCGCCCATTGTAAACCAGGCAAAGTGCAGCCCCGTGCTGTTGGCGGTAAGTGTTGGTCCCGTATGCGGGCATCCATTTACCACCCAGTTATCTGCACTGATACGCACGGGAGCAGAAAAGGTACGGCCACCATCTGCAGATACCTGGTGTACCATATCACGGATAGAGTCGTTGATGATATCGCGGTAGGCCAGGTGAATATTGCCATTTTCTGCGACATACATTTTTGTGCGGCAGCACTGGCAAATGGTGGAAGCCACAGGGACAGCATGTTGAAAACCATTACGCCCGGCGGTGGTGGCGAAGTAAAGCGTAGAGCCTTCTGCGTTAGTATCCTTCCGGTTGTCCAGCCAGATAGCAGCAGCCTCTCCTCCCGGCAATAAGGCCATATCAAAATACCGCTGGTCGTACCCGGCGGTATCCGTTACCAGCGGCAGAGCGGGCTGCCACGTTTTACCATCGTCGAACGACTGTGTATACATTACCTTGCCCGCATACTTATTCCGCGGATCATTGGCTTCCACACCAAAGAGCGCGATCACAGTACCACCGGGTTTAAACAACAGCTTAGGTAAATTTTCATCATGCGGATATACGCCCGCAGAAGCAGGAATAACCACCGGTTCAGAAAACGTATACCCATCATCGTTAGATACCGCATAATACATCAAACCGGTATCTGCATTACTGTTTGTTTCCACCCAGCTGATCACCGGACGGCCATCAGCATCCTTTGTAATAAAAGGACAGGATGCATCTTTTCCTGTATGCGATACCACTACTGCCTTACCTGGTTGTAATGTACGCGGCTGGCACGCGGCAACTCCCATCATCATTGCTATCCATACTGCTGCTTGCTTCATCTGTTTATTTTTTACCGGTAAATGTATACGCCACGCCTAAGTTGAAAGTCTGACGCGGGCCTACCCTGTAAGTTTTGCCATAGGCAGATTTTTCTGCAGTAGTGGCATACAACTGATCGCCTATATTCATGCAGTTCAGCCAGCACTCAAATCCTTTATAAGCATATCCTGCCCTGGCATTAAACAGGTTATACCCGTTATACAAAGAAGTATTGGCAGGGTCCATATAATACTTACTGATATGCTGCCATTCGGCGCCCAGCCTGAAACCATTTAACAGCGCTGGTTTCCAGGTAACTTCTGTATTCGTGATCCATTTGGGCGCACCACTCATTTGGTTGTTGTTGTACACTTTACTACCATCTGCATAGGCTTTAAAAATATGTTCCGCGTAAGTACCACTGGTACGGATCAACAGGCTGCGCAGTGGTGTGTACTTTACGTTCCACTCTACCCCGCTGTGTGTAGTAGCGCCGGTATTCCGGTTTTCATACACACCATCCGCATTTCTTACACTGATAATTTCGTTGCTGCCATTCATGCGGTAAATACTCAGATCAGCATAACCTTTTTGCTGTGCAAATGCAAACCAGCCACCGGCTTCATAGTTCTGATACGTAGCTGATTTCAGCACCGGCACCTTCACGCCTGTGTACAATTCTGAAATATTGGGAGGCGCAAAACCTACACTGTAATTTGCATACAGTCCACGGTTTTTACCGAGATTGTAAGTAAAGCCCAGCTTAGGTGTAAGCGCATTAAAATTATTCCGCTCACTGGGTGCGCCGGTATACGCCGAAGGGGCGAGATGATTTTCAAAATTATAATCCATCCGATCATAACGCAAAGCGGCTACCACCCTCATTTCCGGCAGCGGTGAAAATTCAAATTGTGTATATACGGCACTGTTGAGTAATCCTACACGATAATCCGTAAGCAGGGAATCTGTGTTCCGGTAGCTGGTGTAATAACCGGCAGCATCTTTTGTAATATCAATATAATTGGCCACGTAGGTAGCAGGACTGTAATCGGCGCTCACACCGGCAATGAGCGCGGCCTGTTTCCAGCTGAATTGTTTTTTGTGTTGCGCAATTATGCCATAACTGTTAAAGCCGTCGCTGTTGATTTGTCCGTTTGCTTTTAAGGTACCTCTTATATCCTTGATCGCATAAAAGGGATTTTGCCCGATAGTATTATTACGGAAGAAGGCGGTGAAAGTAGTATGGTTACTGTTATCCCATTCATGTTCCAGCGTGCTGTGCACGCGTAATGCCTTTACTTCCCGGTAGGTAAATGTTTGAAAGCTGCGGTAATCTTTTGCGAAGAAGTGGATGCTGTCCAAACCACCGGTTTGATCTGTTTTATAATTAATGAGTGTAGCGGCATTGGTCCATTTATTCTTTTCATTGATCTGGTAATCCACTTTTGCGGTGAGCGCCAGTTTATGAAAATCGCTGTGATCCATATAGCCATTGGTTTGATTGGCATAGTAACCATTCACCGCAAAACCCATTTTTTTCACGGTATTGGATACACTGAAGTCGGTTCGTTTATATCCCCGGTTGCTGCCTTCCAGTTGAATCCTGGCGGTAGGCACCAGCGTTGGGGATGCGGTGATAAAATTAACTGCACCACCTACCGCTTCGCTTCCATACAGGGAAGACGCCGGACCACGGATCACTTCCACTGTTTTCAATGCGGCCATATTGATTTCAATGAGCGCGTTGTGATTAAAGTCGCCGATAGTTCTGATAGGGATCCCATCTTCCAGGTAAAGGAACAGGCTTTTATAACCGATAGGCTGACGGATCGCCATCGTATGCTGTTCGTTGCCCAGGTCTACCATGTATACGCCACTCACTTTATTCAGCACTTTATCCAGCGTGGTGGCTTTGGTTTCACTTAATGTTTGGGCCGAAATGGTGCTGATAGCCACCGGCGCTTCCGAGCGCTGCTGCTTATCGCGCGAAGAGGATACAATGATTTCATTCAGGCTGGTAGTGCTCTGGCGCAGGTAGATCACCGGCATGTTAGCGGCTGTTTCAGCAGGTAACTGCATGGGTACATATCCTACGTAGGATATTTCTATAGAGTCTGCCGCAGCAGCTGTTAATTCGTATTTCCCCTGTGCATTGGTATTGCATCCGTTGGCGGCATGCAATAGTCTTACGTTCACACCCGGCAGGGCTTCTTTTGTTTGTGCATCTGCCACGCGCCCATGTATCTGCTGTGCATAGCTGTTACCAACAGCCATACAAGCAATGAGGAGTAAACAACATTGTTTCATGTATGTATATGTCATTAACTGTTCGCCGGTGGCGAACAGGGTTAGTCAGGTAGTATAAGTTTCAGGTTCAGACTAACACCAACTGCGGTGGGTGGAAGATGGATGGGGAAAGTGTATCGAGGCAGGGAGCCTTATAATAAGCGTTGAATACGGACTGGTTAACGGGTGGAGTGGTATGAAAGGTTTGCAATGTTTCAATGAACATCACCTCATATTTATCTTTCCCGTTATTATTATTTTTATCCTGCTGGGCATCCCGGTCGAGTTCTTTTTTGAGATGACAACGGCCGTTACAGTGCATCTGGGGCTTGTTCTTATTTTCACAGAGAACGCTGGCGATATAGGACTGGTTTACTTTAAACTGTACAAAAACCACGCTCCTGCTGAAGTTTTGTAACAGCAGTCCCAGAAATATGCATATGATGCCAAGCCCTTTCACGCCGCAAACCTAGTAAATAATTACCATTCCCCTGTTAAGAAAAAACGGATTTATAGTTAGATAAACGGGACAGTTTATGCCGTTGTCCATCTAACTATAAATCCGTTATATATTTTTATTGCCTACTGCGATAATACAAACCGGAAGGTAATACCGCCGCTGGTGCTGGTTATCGGGTAAGCGGTGGAAATAACCGGTATGGTTTGTCGCCGGTCGTAGAAGAAGCGTAAGTTCAGGCGGTTATTCACCACGTAATCAATAGAAGGGGAAATTCCCACTACTTTCTGGCCGCTGGTAGGAATAGACAGATCGGCGTCCAGGCGGTTATTGGCCGTTTTATCATCCCGGAAGCTCAGATCCAGCCGGAAGTTCATATCGTTTTGCAGTTTTTTGCCGCCGTTTCTGCTAAAGGAGAACGGCATTTGAACACCTCTCACCCTGTAACCGGCCCCGATGATAATTTCGCTGGAGCGCACTTCCGTGAGCTGGTAATCGATGAGGCTCAAACTGAGGGAGCGGCTCTTTCTGAATTCCACCCTTGCATTCAGGCTGTTCACAAAAGTCAGGTCCACACCCAGTAACGGGGAGAACGACTCTGTAAGCGTGAGGTTAGGCACCAGGAAATAAGGATAATAATTTCCCGATATGGTATCCCTGAACGCCGGAAACCCGGTGAGCCGCGGATCTTCAAAATACATGGAAGTATTATAGGAGTTCATGCTCAGCGTACCGGTGTAAGCGTGCCTGATGGTAAAATTCGTAAGGAAGGAACGGAATGGTTCCAGCTTGGTTAAACCGTTGTAGGTGAGGCTCCAGTTTGGTTTTGGAATATAATTGCTGAAAGGATTGCTCTTCACATTATCGTTGCCTTGTTTCAGCAATGACACCTTATCCGGATCCGCGCCGGTGTATGCCGCCAGGAAGGCCGGTATCAGCACGTCCTGCGCATACCGTGTATAACCGTATGCGTACGCAGGATCTTTAGGATCGGTGGCAGGTACGCCCGGATCTTTATTGTATGGATTGGCGGCGCCCAGTCGTTTTGAAATAGCATTACGGTACGATTCAAAATTGCGGAAGGTTTGTGAAATACCATCCGAAGTATTGATTTTACCAAACATTGTTTTGATAGCGATGTAAGTAATTTCAAAACCGCCGGCATCGTATGGACTCAGGTGCTGGAAGTTTGTTGGATCTGTGAGATTTTTGAACAGTTCCGTATGTGTTTTGGTAAACGACTTCGTCATGGTCAGATCAATACGCAGATCGTTGATCGGTTCCAGCTGGGCCTGTAAGTCCCACCTTTGTGTAAACTGTTGTTGCGCCTGGATATTAAACATGGTATCCGGCGTAATGAGTCCTTTCTCCGCAAATTTGTCGAGCCATTTCCGGTCGGGCTGGTAACCAAACACGAAGTTCAGGCCCGGCGCCATGGTGGCCCAGTTCATACCAATAATTTTGGTACTGTCGATATAACCAGGCAAACGGGTACCGGCGTTTTCGTTGTAGTTAAACCCGATCCGTTTCAACATCATCAATGGTTTCAGCAGTCCTTTCACCCACGGTGAAATTTCATCAGAAGAAGCTGTCTGGTTCTGGTTGGACTGTTGGTTGCCGTTGTTTTTGTTGTTATTGTTATTATTCTGGTTGTTGTTATTCTGTGGTTTCCTGGCATTTACCTCCCGCAGGAATTTCGACTTGTTATAGAGTTCGGTGAATTTGAATTCTGCCGTCAGTGTTTTCTGCTGGGAGTTTTCAATCGCGTTACCGAGGTACAATGCCAGCTGGGAAGCGCCTGTCCACCGGTATTCCGTGCTGTAACCAAAGGCGATGTTGGTCCAGCTGAGTGCGGGGAACTTCGACGTAGGCAATGTGTACGTGAAGTTGGCGTTGTGCATGTAGTTGGTATTACGTCCGCCTTTGAAGAAGTTACTGCGCACGGTATCTTTCTTCGCTGAGCTGTTGATACGTCCGTTGGGTTCATCGATGCGTGCGTTATTTACCGCGTTGAATTCAAAGTTGATACTACGGGTAAGATCCCATTTAACAGTGTAGTACCGGTCGAACGTAAAGTATTTATTATAGGTTTCCGGGAGTTTATATTGCACGTCGCCACCTACATTACGTACGCGGGTAACGCCAAACTGCCTGGAAATATCTGCCCTGAAGCTCAGGATAGAAGGTACATAGTTAATATTGAAATCACGTATCAGGTCGAGCCAGTGTGTTTTACTCTTAATCAGTTTCTTAAACGGCTCCAGGTAATGTGGCTGCCCGGCGTAGTTATATCCCAGCCCACCCCTGTGTTTGGTGAGCACATCATTTTCGATGATGGGGTTATGCCGCTGGATCTGGGAGAAGGAATAACTGATATCAAAGTTTTCCACATCCCAGAGGTGTCGTTTTCCGCCACCGCCCAGATTGAGTTTCCGGACGTTGGTGAAGTTAAGACTTTTGATAGAAGTAAAGTCCTGTGCATCACGGCGGATGGAATCTTTCTCCCGCCTGCTTCTGGCCAGGGCAATTTTATCTTTCAGTTTTATATCCAGGTCGTACGGATCATATTCCGGGTTGCTGGCCGACTGTGAGTAGCCGGCATACACAGGAATAGAGATACCGGCTTTCTTTGGCAGCAGCTTACCCAGATCGAGGTTGGCGGCGGCGTCGTATTGCAGGAAGTTATCCCTGAACCGTTCATTTACACGCTGGTCAATATTTCCAAAGCCGGCGGTGTGCATGTTACCGGAAACAGAAATTGATCCCAGATCAGAGAGCTGTACATCTACCCTTGCCAGTGCAGCGTATCCGCCTTTTTCATCAAAATCGGTGAGACGCAGTTCATCCAGCCATACTTCCGCGCAGCGGGGCAAACCATCATCTTTCGGGTTCTGGATACCGATCATCATGGTACGGGCATCTCCCAGGCTTGGGTTACCGATTACCGTCATGAAGTTTCCATACTGATCGGCTACGGGGTTGGCCGGGTAAGGCAGCAGCGGCGAACAGGAATCACACATGTTGCGTTGCTGCTTCAGGGTGCTGAGCTGCGACATCAGCAGGTCAAGATTATTACGTTCCGGCCAGATGTCGAGCGCTGTTTTAGGTCCGTTCCAATCCGTTACTTTCAGTGGAATACGGTATTCATAATAGTTGCTTACAAAATCGCTACCAATACGGATAACGGCTTGTATCTGTCCGTCTTTCAACGCAGTGGCAGCACCTACTGCTTCCGCATGGATAAACATCTGCAGCCTTTTGTACTGGCGCAGATCCATATTCAGCGTTTTGTACATGGCGCGTATTTCACCATCCTGCAGGTTACACAGCTGAACGGACAATGATTGTTCATTCAACTGGAGGGTGGTGTTATTAGTGCTGATCGTGTTTTGTCTTATTACTCCCGGTGGTAACACATATGGTATAGGTGTGCGGGAAGAGTTTTCTTCAATATTTACTGCAGAAGAATTAAAGGTAGTAGTATTATCCAGCGGAATAGGATCACCGGGACGCAGTTCGTAGAGATAACGGCGCCATTGGTTGCGCACCAGCTCCAGTTTACCAAAACGTACCACAACAGAATCGTTGAAGTTGGTAAGGAACATACGCATGAAACGGATAGATTTAAAATCCGGTATGCTGCCTACTTTCGCGTTGTACTGGTTCAGCGGTACTTTAAACTGGTACCAGGTTTCCGTTGTTTTCTGGTTATTGGGTAATGTTACATCTGCCTCTATCTTATCCACAATAAAGTTGGAGCCTACTGCCATATTCGGCTTCAGGTCTACCCTATACTGGAAGTATTCCTCTGTTTCATTCATGGTATTATCCCTGTTCAGATCTTCTGATTCAGGAATATTGGTAGCGGCAGATGAGAACTGTGATTTAGGATCAGACACCGGGGAGTTGCCTTCCGGGTTGCTGTAGTTTTTATACCGCTGCAGGATAGGAAGACCATTATATACCGGATCGCGGTAATGCTTGTAATCATCGTTGGCCGGATCCTGTACGGCGCGGTTATATACCGGGCTGCCGCCAAAATTCTGTCGCAACGTATCCATGTATCCTTTAAAGAAGGCGCCTTCGTCCTGCGATTTCAAACCATCGTAACCCACATCCTGGTAGTTGCGGATATTGGGATCGTTATCAAAAGCCTGGGTGATCTGCTGCTGGAACTTAGGTACACGGCCCCATTTGGAAGAATCGATCTTATTCGGATCCTGGCGGGGATCGGGCATTCCGTTTTCAAAGAATTTCTTAGAGTCTTTGAGAATATCTTCCGATACGTTACCGAGGTTAAAATACAGGGAACCGCCGGTGCTGTTAGGCTGTTTGATAAAAGGATCCTGGATCCAGAATTCGATGTATTCTATATTGGCTGTTTCGAAATCACTGTTGTCAATGGCCCTCATGATACCACCCCATTTACCCTGTGGCCGTGCCAGGCGACCATTATTGTCCATCGCGATGGGGGTATTGGTAAAGTTATAAGGACCTCTTTCCGTAGGATAGTAGGCCAGATCGAGTGTGCTTAACTGGCTTTGTCCGAAATCAGTAGACCTGTTTTTGAATACTTCTTTCTGGTATACCAGCCTTACCCGTGGGTCCGACTGATCATCTACAGAAATACCCGCCGGCAGGTTGGGAGATTTTGGTAACTGGAGGGTAGGTTCAATGATATACCAGGACAGTTTTGCCCTGTTTTTTCCGTAATCCAGTATATTATTCAATTCTGCTTCCGGGAACATCACCTTGCCGTTGGCATCTGTAGCGCCTTTTGGCGTAGAGGCGAGCGCCCAGCTGGTAGCAGGGAACTTCAGATCATAACCGCTTTTCACGCCTTCGAAGTCGTCGATATAGGCAGTACCTTTTTTGCTGCCGGGTTCATTTACCAGTTTACTGTGGCCCGGGAACAAGCGGGCTACCTCACCGGTGAACAGGATACTGGAAGGAGAAGTGCTGTTGTAGTTGGGCAGTTTATCGAGGAAGCGGTTAAGCCCTTTCCATTCGGAGGCATAGTTTGCATCCAAACCTACCATCGTGTTTTTAATGGGATCTTCCCCATAGTTCACCTTTTGGTAATAGGGTCTTTCGCTCATGCGCACCACTGTACCACCAATACTTAGCTTATCATTTACAAGATAATCCAGGCGGGTACCAAAATAGTTCCGGACCTGTTGCCCGAACAGGGAATTATTTTCAAACTGCACATTGATAGGTACGCCGGAGTTGAGTACGCCTCCGTTGATGATTTTCAGACGGCCGAGATTATAATCGATGATATAATCCACATTTTCGCGGAGCTGCTGACCACCGGCGGTTACTACCACTGACCCCGGGGGGATGGTGGTACCGGAGCCGAGGTTGATTTCCGAACTGCTGGCCGATTTATAGGAACCTCTGATCACATACCGGTTCAGCTGCGGGAACTGTTGGGCCACTACTTTGATGGAGTCATATAATACGTTGTAGAGATATTGCTTTTCCAGGGTGACGTCGCCATTAAAGGCTTTTTTCAGTCCGTCGGCAAATGGTTCCAGTACCGGGAACATGATTTTACCCGTCAGGGAATTGATCGTATAGCCTTCCACGTAATCGAACACGCCATCCGGCTGTGGATCCAGCTGGTTGTTGAGACGGTCGAGGTTAAGAATAGTAATGATCGGTGCGCCGGCATAGTCGCCTTTTGCATCGGGGATATACCGTTTATCGCTGGGAGGGCGGCCTTCCGCACCGGGATCTTTATAGTATACATCCATGCGGAAGTCTTCCTTATTTACCTGGAAGGCGCCGGTGGCGTAAATATTTTTCATCATCAGGTCCCATACCGGGAGGGTAGGGCGGGCCGAAGTCGCTTTGAGCAATTTGAGGAACAGAACGGGCTGGTTGGCACTGTTGTTCTGATCCGGGGGAACATCCTGTGAAAACTCACCCACCTGGTATACCCTTCCGTTATAGGTATACTGATAAGCTACGGCCAGTACTTCATCCGGTTGTAACTGTTGGTTAAGGGAGATGAAGCCCAGTTGTCTGTTATAGATGTATTCGGTGGAATCGAGTTTACGGGCAAATGTTTTTTCAAATTCTGATACCGGCTGCAGGCCGATATTGAGCAGGCGGCTCACCACTGTTCCGGTGTTACGGCTGGCCGGATCGCTGATCAGTTTTGAATAGAGGTCGTTGGTTCCTCTGTCCGGCAGCTTGGAGCTGGTAAGTACCGTGATATCGTCCTTATTATAAGGGTCCTGTTCTGCCAGGTCCATCAAACCAACGATATCGCGGGTTTGAGTGGTGGCGCCGGTTTTATTGGTTACCCATACTTCCAGCCTGGTGATATTTACCAGTGACTTGATCACCGGCAGGTTGGACATGGCGCTGTTGAAATTATTGCGGAAGTACTGCGCCAGCAGGAAGTGGCGGTTATCTTCATATTCGTCGGCCCTCAGGTTATAGTCCTGTACCTGGGTGCCGCCTTTGAGCATGAGGTTTTGTTTCTGCGACTTCTGGTTGGAGAGTACACTGGTAACGGTTAAGCGGCCGAACTGCAGCTGGGTTTTCACCCCGAAGAGCGACTGGATACCGGATATGAGGGTACTGCGCAGGGGAAAGCTTACGTTACCGGCTTCAATTTTCTTGATAATCTCATCGTTGTAGCCGGTGTACTCCAGTTTTACCTGGTTCTCAAAATCGAACTGCGACTGGGTATTATAGTTAGTAATGAGTTTCAGTTTATCCCCGATCTTACCTACTACGTTCATGTTGATACCCATATCAAAATTGAACCCACCGTTTTTCCTGGCCTGTTCTACCAGCACAGGGTTTTTGATATTCTGGCCCTGGTATCCGAAAGTGAGGTCCAGGCTACCCTGGGGGCGGATATCCACCTTGCTGCCGCCGAAGATACGGTCGAACAGGTTGTTGCCATTATACAGAACGGGGCCATTGGCGCGCTGGTTCAGGTTACCGAGTGCGCTGGCTCTTTTCTGCCAGTAGTCCTGTTCACTTTGTTTGGATTGCAGTTTGTAGAACTCATCAAAGTTCATGTAGGTAGGGTTACGATAATACTGGTTACCGATTTTTTCGGTAACGGTGTATTGTTTGGTAACCGGATCGTATTCTACAGATTTGTTGATATTGGAAGGGTCCTTGAGATCAATAGCATTCCCTGACCCCTGATCCGTTATTTTGGGGCCACGTCTGTCTTGAAGGGGGTATTTCAAGGTATCTTTTTTCCCGGTAGTATCGATTTTGGTTTGAGGAGTAATGGTGGTATCCGGTTTCCATCTACTTCTCGATAATTTCAGATTCCCAGAACGATCCCTAGCGGCAGTGTCAACAATGATAAAGGATACAATTGCTATCACCACAAAAGCACCATAGTATGTCTTTCTTGCCAAGAAAAATAGGTTTTATAGAGGATTTTATTTACTTCTTATAACGTTTTCAGAGCCTTCTTTATCAGTTCTTCCAAATTTTGCAATAGCGGCTCATTTTTCATGACTTTCTGGATAGACGATTCTGCCATATTCCGGGCTATTCCCAGAGTTATCAGAGCATTTAACGCATCTTCATGGATTGTATTGTTCACACTGGCAGATAAATGTATGCCGGTATCCTTATGCTTCGTCAACTTGTCTTTTAGTTCCAGAATTATTCTTTTGGCTGTTTTCGCACCGATTCCCTTCACGCTTTCGAGCATTTTTTCATTTTCCATCATGATCGCCCGTTGTACATCTTCTGGTTGTAAAGAAGACAACATCATGCGCGCGGTACTCGCGCCTACCCCTGAAACACTGATCAGCAGGAGAAAAAGGCTTCTTTCTGCTTCTTCAAAAAAACCATATAAAGTGTGTGCGTCTTCCTTAATCTGGAGGAAGGTTAACAGTTTGCAACTTTCCATATTCTGTATCCGGGAATATGTATTGAGGCTGATCTGTACTTCATAACCGATTCCATTCACATCCATATGAACAAGAGCAGGCGACTTATATGCTAATTTACCATTCAGATAAGCAATCATACGAGGTAAAGGTTCAGTAAATTAATTAAACTTTTGGAAATTGATTAATAATGTATTCGGGAAAACCGGGGCAAAGATGCTAACTTTTAACGGATTGACAATCCCTAATATTTGTCATATGCGACTTTTTTAGGAAATATACGTTTATATCGTATTTTTACGCCTCGTTTTAAACACATATTTAGTTTATATGAATAAAATAACGGCCGCTATTACAGCGGTGGGTGGGTATGTTCCCGATTACGTGCTAACCAACCAGGAATTAGAAAAATTAGTAGATACAACGAACGACTGGATATTAACCCGGACGGGCATTTCGGAGAGAAGGATATTGAAGGGAGAAGGGAAAGGGACTTCTGATTTGTGTGTTCCTGTAGCACTGGAAATCTGCAAAAAGAGAGGAATTTCTCCGGAAGAAATTGATCTGTTGATTGTAGCCACCGTAACCCCGGACATGACTTTCCCGGCTACCGCCAACGTGGTAACCGACAAAATCGGCGCTAAAAACGCTTTTGGCTTTGATATCAGCGCCGCCTGCTCCGGCTTTTTATACGCCCTGGAAACCGGCGCCCGGTTCATTGAAAGTGGCCGTTACGCCAAAGTAATGATCATCGGGGCCGACAAAATGAGTTCTATCATTGATTATACCGACAGAACCACCTGTATCATCTTTGGAGATGGCGCCGGTGGCGTATTGCTGGAACCTAATACAGAAGGCTTCGGGTTAATAGACAGCATCCTGAAAAGTGATGGTCATGGCCGTGAATACCTTCACATGAAAGCCGGTGGCTCCGTAAAACCTGCCACCATTGAAACCGTAAACAACCGCGAACACTACGTATACCAGGAAGGTAAAATGGTGTTTAAATATGCCGTTTCCAATATGACGGAAGCAGCGAAGGATGTAATGGAACGTAATAACCTCAGCGCAGACGATATTGCATGGCTGGTACCCCACCAGGCGAACAAACGTATCATTGCGGCCACTTCCCAATACATTAACGTACCGGACGAAAAAGTAATGATGAATATTCACCGCTATGGCAACACCACCGCGGGTACTATTCCTTTATGCCTGTGGGACTACGAAAAGTACCTTAAAAAAGGCGACAACATAATGATGGCTGCCTTTGGCGGCGGGTTCACCTGGGGCGCCAACTACATCAAATGGGCGTACGACGGGGATAAATACGGTAAATAAACATACTCCCGATATTACAACGGATAACAGCAGCGGATCATTCGCAGCTGTTATCCGTTTGTGTTTTCAGCCCCCTCCAGCACTACGGTAAACACCAGGTATCTCCCTTCACTGGTAGTTGCCTGTACGGCGCCTTTCATCTTATCCATAAAATCACGGGTAATAGCATAGCTAAGGGCGTGCATATCGTGCTGCCAGCTGGACAGGTGCCGTAAAATGTCCTCAGTAGCCGGGCCGGCATCCGCAATGATGCGGGCGTATACCGCCCTTTCGTTGTTCCAGGCCGACAGGATCAGCAGGCTGCCCGGCCGGGCATACTGTATGGAGAGGCGCATCAGGTGCAACTGGGCTACCCGGAGCATTTCCGGATCGGCCATTACCACACATCCTTCCGGCAACAGGTTCACCACCACCAACGCCTTCTCCTTCACATCAGGCGCCGTTTGCTTTAAAACCTGCAGGAATATATCATCCAGCAGGCAGCGCGTTCCCTGGTAGGTAAATCCAGGCAACTGCATGCGGATCCACTTTAAAATATTATCAAACACACAGAGCGTGTTACCGGATACCAATGCAATTTCCCGGATCAAAGCAGCCATAGTAGCCTGGCTGGCGGCCTGATTCCGCAACTTCAATGCCACCTCTGAAATATGATGCAGCGGCGCGCGGAAATCATTGGCAATAAGGGTAATCAGCTTGTTCTTAAACTCATCATTTGCCCGCAGGGCTACATTTTTAAGCGACACATGGGTGTAACTGTCTGAAATAGCCTGTTCCTGTTCCTGCCAGGTAATGTATTGCCGGTACCGGCTGTACAGCAGGATGAACAGCAGGATCACAATAATAAACAGCCCGGCTATTATAAACTGGCTGTGTTTTCTCCGGAGCTGTACCTGTTCCAGTTCCAGTTGTTGCTGCTGGTTGCTGCGGGATAACCGTTGCAGGGACTGTTCCTTTAAAAAGAAAGCGATATAATTAATAGGGTCCTTCCCCTGCTGATAACGGTGTTGCGCGGCCAGCCGCATTATTTCCCGGCTGTAATAATCAGTTTTCGCAACCTGGTTATGCTGTTGGTAGTAGTCGTATAATCCTGCCAGTACGGGCAGGTTCAGCTCAATACACCCGGCCTTTTTAGCCAGCTGGTAAGAGAGCTCCCGGTACCGGGTGGAATCTGTATGATACCCCAGCCGGCTATAATCTTCCAGCCGGTTATAAATGTCCATCGCTACATACGGCAGCCCCCTGTTCAATGCAGCCGCTGCCAGTTGGTTGATCCTCGCCTCTGCCTCTTTTCCACGGCCCTGTATTACCAGCGTATCTGCTGCGTAGGCATCAATGTACAGCGGCAACCGGCTGTGCGGATACTTTTCACTGATATGTGCAGCTGTTCGCAACGCCCATTGTACGGAGTCCTTACGGGTGCTATCTTTATAAAAACGCATGGCATAATTTACCAGCAGGATAGTGTAGATTGAATCCTGCGATGCCGGGAGCCTGGCAGCCATATGAAAGGCTTCATAGAAATAGTTATTGGCGTCTGCCGGGCGTCCCATATTGCGATAGTAGAGATAGAGGTTACTCAGCGTTTTAGCAATGCGGCCGCTGTCTGATACCGCTTTGTGCAGCTGCAGCGCTTTGTAGCCATAGATGCCGGCTACGTTAAAATCTGTTCTCAGGGCGTAGCAGAAACTCATTACATCAAAGGCGTCTGCCATGCCTTTTTTATACTGCCATCTTTCCGCTATTTCATATTCCCTGATAGCATAGGTAAAACTGCTGTCGAGGTTAATCATCATATACAGTGCGCCGAGTTTCCCCAGGGTGTTGATATAGGCGATACTATCATGGGGAGCGGCTAACTCATGCAGCAGTTCCGGCAGCTGCGGGCTTTGGGCAGCAATACGGGGTGCCGCGCATAACAAGGCGAGCGCCAGCAACGTGGCGGATAAAATGCGTTGGTAATATGAATAGCTGATGCGGCGTATCATGCTTTTTCCGATGATTCCGGCAGCTGGTAATAAAAGGTACTGCCTTCCTCGTAATTGTTTTCCGCCTTTATGTTTCCGTTCATTTTATCTATAAAGTCTTTGCAGATGATGAGTGCCAGTCCCGCGCCTTTCCCTGCGCGATCCTGTTCGCTGGTGCTGCTGCTCCAGTTAAAGAGATGTGGCAGCACGGCAGCGTCTATGCCGGAACCTTCATCTGTAAAAGAAACTGTAAGCCAGTTATTTTTACGTGTAGCCGTTATAGTTATTACGCCATAGTCCGGTGAAAACTTAACTGCGTTATGTAAGAAATTCCGGTGGATGAACTGCAGCATTTCATAATCTGCCAGCACAGTAGTTCCTGCCGGGATGTCTATGGATAAGCGAATGTCTTTCCCTGCAAGCAAATGCTGCAGGTTGCCGGCTGTGGCGCTGATCATTTCTTCCAGCAGGAATATTTTAGGATGATATACGAAGCCCGACAGCTGGGTACGGATCCATCGCAATATTTCTTCAAAAATAACCAGGGTATCGGAGGCGGTATGTTCTACTTCCACAATCATGCTGGCCGCATCTGTAACGGTGAGCGCCTTTTCATCAATAAACCCGGTGATATTAACGATGTTATACAGGGGCGTTCTGAAATCATGCGCAATCATTGAAATCAGTTTATTTTTGAAGTCGTCGTTATCCTGGAGGGCTTTGTTACCAACGCGGATCTCCTCCTGCAAAGTGGCCATGCTGGCGGCATTTTTCCGGGAAAGGCGGTGGGCGCGCACAAAGTAAATAAGCAGGATAATGAGCAGGATAGCAATGGCCGCTATGATCAGCAGCTGATAATACCAGAAATGATTTGTGGCTTTATTAAAGGCCAGTTGTTCCTGTTGTGAGTGATGTTGCTGCTGAAGGGAATCCAGCCATTCATCGCCAAAGGCATAGGAGAGATAATCTGCTTCGCCGGCCTGCATGTCTTCCTGTTGCTGCTGCATCACACCGAGTGCGAGACGGCTGTATCCGGAGGCTTTGGAGGCATCGCCCGATTGCAGGTACGTGTTATATAACCCGGTAATCGCGGGCAGCATTAACCCGGTGTATCCACCAGCTACTGCATAGTTCACCGATTTACGCTGGTACTGCAACGAATCTGCTTTTCTTTGCCAGATGCAATAGCCTGTCAGCTGCATACAGGCGTACATGGCAATGTAGTTAAGCCCGGTGCTGTCGGCCGCGGCCATTATACCTTTCAGGGTTTCTTCTGCCTTCTTTATTTCACCCGCCCTCATCTGTTCATGTGCGGCAAATAACCTGGTGTATAAAATGCCTGGTTCGTCGTGATACCTGTCAGTGAGGTTGAGGGCCTGTTGCAGTCCTTTTTGTGCAATGGGCAACGCAGCAGAGTCCGATTCATTAATGATGTAATAGCTCACCAGCACCCAGGCCCGCAGGGAGTCGAGTCCCGCATCCCAGGCTACTTTCAGCGCCCTGTTGATATAGTTCTGCGCTTCCGTATGCTTTTGCTGGTACTGGTAAAAGGTGCCAATATTCATCAGCGATACCGCAACACCTGCAGAATCGCCGGCGGCGCGGCAGGCGGCCAATGCGTTGTCATAAAAAAGAAAGGAAAGATACCGGTGTGGCCTGAGGGCATAATACCGGCCCATGCCCCGCAATGCGTCACGTTGTCCTTTGCTGTAATGAATACGCTCCGACAGCTCACTGGCGCGCCTGGCGTATACGCCGCTGCTGTCCAGCTGTCGCGGCAGATACAGTGATGATAACCTGTTCAACGCATCTGCATAGGCAGCACTGTCCGTTAACCGTGGTAACGCATTCTTAATTGCTATAATATCATTATGCTGGGCGCATAATGCCTGCGAAATAAAAAGCAGGGCGCAAAGGCCCATACGGTGTAAACATGACATAAATGGGAATCAACAGCCTGTAAAATAATTTTATTTACAGTGCCTGCTTTCATCCATTTTGTTCATTTTATCACTAGATTTCAAATACCAATCCTTTGCGTTTCAGGGCTTCGTATTTCTCAGGATCGAAGCGATACAGGTGAGCGCCTTTCTTGGAAGAGGTTTTGTCTTTTTCCTCCAGTTTTTCCATCACATCGAGCGACAGGATCTTTTTGCGGAAATTACGTTTGTCGAGGGTTTTCTGGTAAATCTCTTCGTAGAGGCTCCGGAGTTGTGAAAGGGTGAATTTCTCCGGCAGCAGTTCAAAGCCGATGGGGTGAAACTGTGCATTGTTGCGGAGTGCAGCCAATGCGTCTTCAATCATTTTACCATGATCGAAGATCAGTTCCGGTATTTCGTGCAGTTCCAGCCAGTGTGCACCGTGTTCGCGGGCCAGCGGCTTATCGTGGTTTTTAATACGGATCAGGGCATAATAGGCAACAGATATTACCCTGGCGCCGGTATCACGGCCCACATTACCATAGCAATGCAGCTGGTTCATGTAAATATCGTCCAGCCCCGTGGTATGCTCCAGCACGCGGGCGGCCGCTTCATCGGTACTTTCATCTTCCTGCACAAAACCGCCCACCAGCGACCATTCGCCGGCCATAGGGGCAACTTTCCGTTGCATGATCAATAATTTCAGGCGGCCTTCATCAAAACCGAAGATGATACAATCTACTGCCACCAGGTGTTTCGGGGCCTTTGCATAAAAAGAAGCAGCATTCATATAGGAATTTTAAAAGGCGGAAAATCTATCAAAAATAATAAAACCAACCTATTTTTTGGGCTTAAAACGACTGTATTCCGTGACCGGTATCTTACTCACGCCCAACATCTCTAACATATATACCAGTTGTCCACGGTAAAAGGTACTACTGTTACACACCTGCATGATCACATCCTGTACCGCTATTTTATAGTGTTCACTCTTTTTGAGGGTGTAGGCAACCGTGTGGTTCAGCCTCACCTGGCTGGCCTTTTGCACCCATTCCTCCAGTTGTTCCGACTGTGTAAGCCAGGCTGCACAGGCTGCCGCAAAGCTGCCGCTGAAACCCGCCGTAGGATCGGTTGTTTTTTCCGTGAGCTGTAAACGCTGGTACCACAAACTTTCCGTATGCCACAGGTGATAAACGGTAGCGCGCAACGTGGAAAATCCTCCTCCCAGCTCCCGGTCCAGCTGTTCATCCGTTAATTTTAGTAACCCCTTTGCCAGCTGCTGGTTAGCCCAGTAATTGTAAGCTGTATAATGCGCAAGCATATTTTTCATGTAAGAAGAGATTAATGCCATTTCCACCCCAAACAACCTACAAATTACAATATTGTTTGCCATTTTAACATACCGATATTTACGGTTACTGTTATACGGCGTTCGCTGACCGGGATGAGTGGCAGCGATGGACTTCGCAATTTTGATTAATTTGCAGCCTCCGGCCGGAGGCTGTGTGTATAAACAACCGGCCGGGTATTTGATTAATATATACAGATATGGAAGATATAACGTTAAGGGTTGCACGAAAAGAAGACTGTGCCCGGTTGATGGAACTGGTCCGCGAACTGGCAGCATATGAAAAAGCACCGGAAGAAGTAACCGTGAGCCAGGAACATTTTGAAGAAGCAGGATTTGGCCCCAACCCGGTGTGGAAAGCATTTGTAGCCTCCACTATGATTAACAGACAGGAAGTGATCCACGGATTTGCACTGTATTACATCCGTTACTCTACCTGGAAAGGTTGCCGGATGTACCTGGAAGATATTCTTGTTACAGAGAACTGGCGGGGTAAAGGCATCGGCAAATTGTTGTTCGACCAGCTGATCATTGAAGCAAAAGAAAAACAGTTCAGTGGCATCGTTTTCCAGGTGCTGGAATGGAACACACCTGCCATCAACTTCTACCAAAAATATACAGATAAATTTGATCCGGAATGGATCAACGTCAGCATAGAACTGCAATAATTTTTCCGCTCATAAAATTCCGGAACGGTATGTCATCAATCCTCATTAATATTGACGACATACCATTTCACTATGATTTTTATCCACGACTTCCGGACACTTCACAACGTATCCACACCCGACCTCTGCGACACTTTCAACGTGGCTTTCAGCGATTATATAGTGCCCCTGCACCTCACGCCCTCTATACTGGAACAAAAAATGCAGGGTGAAAACCTGCTGCGGGATTACTCTATCGGCGCCTTTGCCGGTAATGCACTTGGCGGCTTCATTTTACATGCAGTAGATAACAAAACGCATCCAACCGTATTATACAACGGGGGCACCGGTATTATTCCCGAGTACCGCGGCCAGCACCTCGTACAAAAAATGTATGATCAGTTTATTCCTGCGTACCAGTCGCAGGGTATCCGTAAAATAATCCTGGAGGTGATCAGCACCAATCTTCCTGCCATCAAAGCATATACGAATACAGGGTTTCATAAAACCCGCACCATTCATTCTTTCAAAGGCAATATAAAAACGCATAAAAGCCCGGCGGGCATCTCCATAAAAGAAAATACAACACCCGACTGGCCCCTGCTGGCTACGTTTATGGATATGATTCCCACCTGGTCCAACAATGTGGCCAGCATACAGCGGGAAGCCCCGTTTACGGTTACCTGGGAGGCTACCGTCAACGGGCAAACGGTGGGTTTCATCAGTGTACATAAAGATACCCGGAGGATCAGGAATATAGCCGTACACCCGGAGTTCCGCAGAAAAGGCGTGGGCAGCGCTTTATTGCAATATGCTTCCGATCAGTTCAGGGGTGCGGCGGTGAGCATTATAAATATTGATGAACATTTTCCGGAGATAGATAAATTCCTGCAACAGGCCGGATTGATGCATTACCTGTCGCAGTACGAGATGGAGATTGTATTATAAAGTAAAAAATCAGGGAAGATAAAAGCGCATTTTCCGCTGCTATCTTCCCTGATCCAAAATTTTGTTTTTTTGCCTGATTACGTTTATCTTTATAAAACACCTAAAGCATTGATAGCCAGTTTGTTTCTCTGATGCGACCTCGCTAAAGAATCTCCCGGAACCCCCTCTAGCGCTTTGATACACAATAGGTTACCGATCAAGTCCACATCACCTCCACGTCAAGTCCGTGTCAACTCCACATCAAAGGCATGTGCTAAGTATGTACTAAGTATGCGCAATGTATGTGCAAAGCATGATCTGTGTAATCAGCAGTAAAGACAAAATCGGCTGCATTTTAGTTGATGCCGTTTACCACTGTTTCTTTGTTGATCTTCTGGATCAGTCCCTGTAACACTTTACCGGGGCCTACTTCCGTGAATTCTTTACCTCCATCGGCCACCATTGCCTGAACGGATTGCGTCCATCTTACAGCGCCTGTTAACTGATCAATCAGGTTTTGTTTGATCTGTGCGGGATCGGTTACTGCTACGGCTACCACGTTCTGGTACACCGGGCAGGAAGGGGTATTGAAAGCAGTGGTGTTGATGGCTGCCTGTAATTCTTCTTTGGCAGAAGCCATTAAAGGAGAGTGGAACGCGCCACCTACCGGCAGGATCAGCGCTCTTTTGGCGCCGGCGGCCTTCATTCTCTCACAGGCAATTTCCACGCCTTTGAGGGTACCGGAAATCACCAGCTGACCAGGGCAGTTATAATTGGCAGGTACTACTATTTCGCCGGTTTCGGCGGTAACAGCCGCACATATTTCTTCTACTTTAGCATCATCCAGGGCCAGTACAGCGGCCATTGTGGAAGGTTGCAGCTCACAGGCTTTCTGCATGGCATTGGCGCGGATAGCTACCAGTTTCAGGGCGGCTTCAAACGACAATACGCCATTGGCTACGAGAGCAGAAAATTCTCCCAGTGAGTGACCCGCTACCATTTCAGGCTGGGAATGCTCCGTGCAGAGGAAAGCAATCACTGCATGCAGGAATACGGCAGGCTGTGTAACGTTGGTTTGTTTCAGGTCTTCCTCTGTACCATTGAACATGATATCAGAAATACGGAAACCTAAGATGTCGTTGGCCTGTTCAAAAAGTTCTTTTGCTTTTGCGTTGGTGTCGTACAGATTTTTGCCCATACCCGGAAACTGGGAACCTTGTCCGGGAAATACGTAAGCATGCTTCATGTGGATATAAATTAATATTTTTTCAAATATAAATAAGAATTACGGATTTACAGGTAGCTGATAAATATAAGTTACTATTATCATCTACCCATAAATCCGTAATCCGTTATATAAAATCTTTTTATTTGGCAATCAGTTTCAGGAATTCGGCCCTGGTGGTACCATGCTCGAACTGGCCGCTGAAAGCGGAGGTGGTGGTAAGGGAATTTTGTTTTTGCACACCGCGCATCATCATACACAGGTGTTGTGCTTCAATTACTACCGCAACGCCCTGCGGCTGCAGGGTTTCCTGGATGGCATCCAGGATCTGGTGTGTTAACCGCTCCTGTACCTGTAAGCGGCGGGCGTATACGTCTACCACCCTGGCTATTTTGCTCAGGCCGGTGATATACCCGTTGGGAATATAAGCTACGTGGGCCTTTCCGAAAAAGGGCAGCATGTGATGTTCACACATAGAGTATAATTCTATGTCTTTTACAATCACCATTTCACTATATGCTTCTGTAAATTTCGCACCTTCCAGTATTTCGCGTGCGTCCTGCTGATACCCTTGTGTAAGAAACTGCATGGCTTTGGCTACCCGTTCAGGTGTTTTCTGCAGGCCTTCCCTCTCAGGGTCTTCCCCCAGCAGGTGCAGGCATTCTTTATAGTTTTCTACAAGACCGGACGTGATCTTTTCATCGTAACTTTCGTTCTTATTATACGCCATTCTTATATGATTTAACAAATTTCAAAGGCCGGTAATATACGGACATTACTTGCCACCATAGTACTCTACGTATATGCGTGGAGTTTCATACAGCTTGATACAGTGCAGCTGCACCTCTGCAGGCAGGTGTTTGGCCAGCTGATCCCAGATAGCGATAGATAAGTTTTCAGCGGAAGTGAATTTATCTTTCATAAAATCAACATCCATATTCAGGTTCCGGTGATCAATCTTTTCTATCACCGCATCCCGGATAATTACTCCTAAAGTCTTGGCATTAAATACAAAACCCGTTTCCGGATCAGGATTTCCTTTTATAGTGACGTGCAGTTCGTAATTATGACCATGCCAGTTTTCGTTGGCGCATTTACCAAAAACTTCTTCGTTCTTTTCTTTGCTCCAGCCCGGGTTAGATAACTTATGCGCTGCATTGAAGTTCTCTACTCGCGTTAAATAAATCATTATTGCAAAAAATTTTTGCAAAAATACCACTATTAAGTGAGTAGTGCCAATTTATCCTAATTCCTGTCAATTGTTTTACACGGGGAGCAATCATTTTTGCTGTATTTTTACGGGATGAAAATATTGGTGACCGCGGCTACCACGCTGGAAATACAGCCTTTTTTACAGTACCTGGACCAGCACATTCCGGCCCTTAAAGCCGCGAACTGCAATATAGACGTACTGATTGCCGGTATTGGCATGATGCACACCGCTTTCAGCCTGGGAAGGCACCTGGTGGTAAACCGGCCGGACATAGCCATACAGGCCGGTATCGGCGGCAGTTTCCGCCACACCTGGGAACTGGGACAGGTAGTGCTCATCAAACGTGAGTACCTGGCCGACCTCGGAGCGGAAGATAATGATCAGTTTAAAGATTTATTTGATATACAGCTCTGGCAGCCATCGCAGCCACCATTCACCGGCAACAGCCTGGTGAACACCTTTGCCGGCCTGCCCGAAGTACCTCCCCTGCCCACCGCTACCGGGATAAGCGTAAACCTGGTGAGCGGCAGCGAACCCACCATCCAAAAGCTGGTGGCCAAATACAACCCCGACATAGAAAGCATGGAGGGCGCCGCCTTTCATTATGCCTGCCTGCTGGAAGAAATACCGTTTCTTCAGCTGCGCAGCATCTCTAACTATGTGGAAATCAGGGACAAGAGCAAATGGAAGATCCCCCTGGCGGTGAAAACACTCAACGACGAACTGATAAAAACCGTGGAAACACTGGCCGGAATTTAACGACAGACTATAAAATTTTGATAGCTATGCATTTATCTTTAGGTTTTTCACCTTGCCCGAATGATACTTTCATTTTTGATGCACTGGTAAACAACAAAATAGACACAAAAGAATTTACCTTCGATACCCATCTCGAAGATGTGGAAACACTGAACAACTGGGCGCTGCAAGGCAAACTGGCTGTTACAAAGCTGAGTTTTGCAGTTTACCTGAAGGTAAAAGACCAATATGAGCTGCTCAACAGCGGCAGCGCGCTGGGACGTGGCTGTGGCCCGTTGCTCATTGCAAAGAAAGACATTCCCCGCGAAGAGATAAAAAATCTGACCATCGCCATCCCCGGAGAAAACACCACTGCCAACCTGCTGTTCTCCATCGCTTTCCCGGAAGCCACCAACAAAAAGGTGATGCTGTTCTCTGAAATTGAAAATGCTGTGCTGAACGGTGATGTGGATGCCGGCGTAATTATTCACGAAAACCGCTTCACTTACCAGCTCAAGGGCCTCGTAAAGCTGATGGATATGGGCGAATACTGGGAACAAACCACCGGTAATCCTATTCCGCTGGGAGGTATCTTTATCCGTAAAGATGTACCCGAAGCTACCCGCGCACAACTCGATTCCCTGATCCATAAAAGCCTGCAGAACAGCTACACTACTTATCCGCAGCTGTCTGACTATGTGAAATCACACGCGCAGGAAATGGATGAATCCGTGATGCGCCAGCATATCGACCTGTATGTAAATGATTTTAGTTTAGACCTGGGCGAGGAAGGAAAAGCCGCTGTAGTAGCGCTGATGGAAGCGGCAGAAAAAATCCGTCCGTAAAGCAGCCGATTTTTTCGTTCTTTTGTTGCGGTATGATCGATAATAAGGATACAGACCTGTGGAACAGGTTTCGGCAAGGAGAGGAACAGGCGCTATATACCTTGTATGAAAAGTATTATCACCTGCTCCTTTTCCTGGGCCTTAAAATATGCGCGAGAAGCGAGCCGGTAAAAGACTGTATCCAACAGGTATTTCTTTATTTCTGGGAGAAGAAAGAAGGACTGGATACCGTTACCAATGTACGCAGCTACATTATCACCTCCTTTAAACGCAAACTGTTATTACATCTTCAGCAGGAAAAAAAGGACAATGGCCTGCTGTCGCTGTGGATGGATACCGAAGCCACCGGCGATATTCCTTCTGCAGAACAACTGCTGGTGCAGCAGCAACAAAACAAAGCAACTATTGCACGTATACAGGAAGCCATATCTTTACTTAGTCCGAGACAAAAAGAATTAATTAACCTCCGCTTTTACGAAGGCCGGAGCTACGACGAAATAACAGACATCACGGGGCTTACGCACCGCACCGTTTATAATCACTTGTACGAAGCACTGAAATCGCTCAAACAATCACTGGAACAGGATCTTAAATCCGGCAACCTGCATTTGAGAACATTACTGCTGTTACTTCCCTTATAAATTCCCTGTTAGATTATTTTCAATAAAGCCACTTTAAAATAAAATTTATCAAAATCTGAAAATTTACCGGTCCATACCCGGTAAAAGAGACCTGATTGTCGCTCTACTTTAAAAATGGATGGGGAATGCTGCCAAAGGACCTGACTGAATTAGACCTGCTGCTCGACGACACCTTTCTGCAATATATCCGGCGAAACAATGATACGGCTATTGCTAAATGGGAAAGCTATATCCTGCTGCATCCTGAAATAAAGGATAAGGTGGCAGCGGCAATAACATTGTATTATAACATTAATACCGCTGAGGCAGAAAAAGACAGAACAACGCAGCTAAACAGGCTGCAACAGGCTGTTAAAGCCACTCATCCGGTGCGTATCCGACGGATCAACTGGCGGCAGGTGGCATGGCGTGCCGCAGCGGTACTCCTGCTCCTGGGAGGCATCACGCTGTTATGGCCCCGGTTAAAACCACAAAAACCGGCAACAGCTCCCAACACCTTCCTGGTATACTCCAGTGAATGGGGACAACGCAAATTGCTGACATTACCGGATGGATCTTCAGTGATCCTGAACGCTAACACTACCGTTAGGATTCCTTCCGATTACAGCAATAAACACCGGCATGTGGAATTGGTAAAAGGCGCCGCACTGTTTGATGTAAAAACAAATTCGGATGATCCGTTTATGGTAACCAGCAAACAAATACAAACTACTGTACTGGGTACTTCCTTCTTAATAAAATCTTATCCGTATGAGCCACAGTCGACCGTTTCACTGCTCAGCGGAAAAGTAAAAGTGAGTGAACAATCAGGCAAAACAGATCCGCTCACACTGGCGCCGGGTGAACAGGCGCGGTGGAATGAGTCTACCCGGCAAATGAGCAGGGCATCATTTGATACGGTTGCACTACGTACCTGGAAATCAGGAAAACTAGTGTTTAACAATGTCAGCGCTTTTGAAGTAATACGTGAACTGGAAAACTGGTATGGAATACCCTTCCAGGTAAACGGAAACTCATTAAATGCCAAACGGTTCTCCGGGGCCTTCGACAACGATAAACTGGAAAAAGTATTGAACATCTTTTGTTTTACAGCCGGATGTAGTTTTCAAATACAACCGGACAAAGTGCTGATTCAATTTTAATCACAAAGCGTTTCCACCAAAATCGCTAAACCGGGATCACACGCAGGCTGCCGGCGCCTGTGGTGACCATATCAACCATCATTAAAAAATCTGATGCATGACTTTTAATTATGCGCGCCTACGTGCGCCGTTAAGCACTGCGGTAAAATGGCAGTTCCCTCTTTTGGTGTTGTTAATGCTGATGACCTGTATGCTATCATATGGGCAGCAAAGAAAATCAATAGGGTTCCGGGATGTAACCATGTCTGCCGCCTTCAAAAAAATTGAAAGCACCTACCAGGTAAAGTTCTTTTACGACGCTGCCACCTTACCAATCCGCCGTATTACCCTGGCCACAAAAGCCAGGAGTATCCGCGAAGTGCTGGCAGAGCTGGAAGATGCTTCCAGCCTTAAGTTCCGGGTAAGTGGTAATATGATCGGGGTAGTAATGCCTTATAATCAAACCGGTGTTACGAAGGCCGTGGTGCCCACAATAAGAGGAAGGGTAACAGACCGTAAGGGACAGCCGCTGCCCGGCACCACCGTACGGGATATTATTACCGGCAAAGGCACTGTTACAGATGCCAACGGCATGTTTGCGGTTAACGCTGAGGAAGGTCACCCGCTGCTGATCAGCAGCATTGGCTACCGCCAGAAAACACAGGTAATATCCGGTACAGAAAATCATATTGCGATGGAAGAAGATGCTACCAGTCTTGGTGGCGTTGTAGTAATGGGATACACCAGTAAACAGGCTGCTGAACTAACCGGCGCTGTACAAAAAGTTTCAGGCGACCAGTTGCGCAGCTCTGTTTCTTCTTCCAATATCCTCTCTATGCTGAAAGCAAAAACTACCGGCATGTATATCGTGGAGCCTAGTGCCGACGCCGGTGCAAGAGGACAGGTACTGCTGCGTGGAGAGTCGTCGCTCCCATCCGGTACCAGCGCTTACTTCGGACCGCTGATCGTAATTGACGGCGTAATTTCCAACTCACAGAATTTACAGGATGTAGTGAATCCCGCTGATGTGGAAAGCGTTACTATCCTCAAAGATGCCGCCTCTACTGCTATCTATGGTTCACGCGCTGCGCAGGGAGTAATTGTGGTAACCACCAAAAGAGCCGCCGCCAACAGTGGCGTGCACGTAACGCTGGATACCCGCTACGGCGTTATTAAACAGAACCGCGCCATCCGCATGATGAACACAACAGAAAATATTGCGCTGATGGATAAAGTGATGCAACGCAGATGGGAAGAAACACCTTCCCTCCGGCAACAGTTTCCTACTGCAGCAGATTTTATTCAGCAAAGAAGGATTTATACAGATGAAGATAAATCAAAGAACTTCGACTGGGAAAAAGCGATGTTCGATGATGGTAATTTCTCTGATATCAGCCTGGGACTTAACAGCGGCAACGATAAAACAATGGTATATGCAGGCATCGACTGGTACAAGGAAAAAGGTATTAACGTTGGTAATACCTTCGACCGTCGTAACCTGCGGCTGAACCTTGTGCAGAACTTCTCCAAAAAAGTTTCCGGCGGATTGAATACCAGCGCTATTATCGATAAAACCATTTCCCGCAATGGAGTGCCGGCGCTTTATATGACCCAGCCTTTTGTTACGCCTTACAATGCGGATGGTACGCTGGCCGACAGTATCCCCGTGAGGCAATCCAATAATTTCGGTGTTCCTTATACCACCTGGTCGCAGAACTTCTTAGCCGAAAAGAAATTCAATAATACCGCCATTATAGACAACCAGCACTTCACCGGTACCATATGGCTCAATTACCGCGTACTGCCCTGGTTAAGCCTTAAAACTACCAATACCATCGACTATATCAATACCCACCGGAACTCCTACCTGGATCCCCGTAGCTTCTCCGGGAAATACGGTGGTTATCCTTACCTGTTTGCACCAGGCGCCGTTACTCCCAACGGAACGCTCACCATCGCAGATACCAGGTTCTTTAATTTTACATCCACCAATACGCTGAATGCTTCCAAACAATTTGGGCAGCACAGCCTCAATTTCCTGGCAGGAACAGAATGGGCAAAGCGTACCAATGAAACCAACAGTACAGATATGTACAATCTGCTGCCAGGCGAAAGAAATATGGGTGCAGCCAAAAACTTCGGCAGCGCCATCAGCGTGGCTTATAATACCCCCTACCGGCCCAGCGGCGCCTATACTGAAAGAGCCAGTTTTTCTGCCTTCAGTGAATTAAATTATAACTACCTCACTAAGTATTATGCGGCAGCTTCTCTTCGTACCGATGCATTCACCAACTTTGGCCGCAACAAAAGATACGGTACTTTTTATGCTGTAAGTGCCGGATGGCTGATCAACAAAGAAGCTTTCCTGGCAGATGTGAAAGCAATAGACCTGCTGAAGCTGAGAGTAGTGCACGGAACTTCCGGAAGGGATGTAGGCGATGGATACCTGAACCAAACCCTTTATGCCGCCACCTCCAATTATACCTACGATAACATTAACAACATAGGCTCTGCTATTACACAGCTGGAAAACCCCGACATCAGCTGGGAAACTACCGTTAACAATACAGCGGGAATAGATGTCAGCCTATGGAAACGTATAGAGCTTTCCGCCGACTTCTATTCAAAACTTAGTAAAAACCTGCTGCAACAGGTATTTGTTGGTTCTGCACAAGGTTCTTTCCAGCAATACCAGAATGTAGGAGAAGTACTGAACAAAGGACTGGAACTTATGCTGAATACCCGGAATATAGATGCGCGGAATTTCAGCTGGACCACCAATCTCAACGTAAGCTTTAATAAAAACACGATACAGAAATTATACGGCGATTCCCTTCTCGACAACTACAACCGCGCCTATTACCGCTATGAAGGAGAAGACCTGAATGTAATTAAAGCAATCCGTTATGTAGGTGTAAATCCTGATAACGGCGCACCGCTGTTTGAAAACTACGATGCCTCCGGAAAGAAGCAGGTAACAGAAGGTATTGGCGCCATGTCGGACATCCGCAATTACCAGACTGTGGGCTCCGCCACACCAAAATTCTTTGGAGGTTTCACCAATACTTTTACCTACAAGCAATTTTCCCTGAGTGCAGAGATGTGGTTCCAGGTGGGTAATTATACCGCTATGAGTCTCATTAATAACTTTCAATCACCCGCTGCTCCTTTCCTCGGAAGGAATAATGTGAACTGGCAATCCAGCCAGAAAGTATGGCAGCAACCCGGCGATAAAAATGCCAACTACCCTGATGTATACAGTAGTAAAATGGATACCTGGCGGGCATTTGACAGCCGCTCATCACTTATCTACGGTAACGCCAGCCATATCCGTATGCGCAACATCAGGATCGGATATGATCTTGCTCAAAAAACACTGACAAAGATCCGCGCACAGCGTGCAGGCGTATTCGTTAGTATGGACAATGTTTTTGTTATCAAACATAAAGACTATGTAGGGGCAGATCCCGAAGGCGCATCCATCGGTACCTCTACTGCCTATGGAGGTGTAGGTATCGGAAATGCTAATCCACGGCGCATTACTGCCGGTCTTAATGTTACATTCTAAACTACTTGAAAATGACGCGTACAATTATAATAGCCGCTATCAGTCTTATCTCGTTAAGCGCCTGCAACAAACAACTGGATGAACTACGTCCGCACAACGTTACCAACGAAGATGCCCAGTTCAGCACCCCGGAAGGGTTTTCACAGGCCGCACTGGGTTTGTATCCCATGATCACCACCGGCGTTGCTATGGAAAGCAGCAGCTTCGGATATGGTGATATTACTATGTTCCTTTCGGAAACACATGGTAACAATATCCGTTCGCTCGATCTGGGACCTAACCGGTACTCCGATGCGTTTGATTATACTAATTCTCCTGATAAAGATCACAGCTGGACTTACTACTTATGGAGAGGAAGTTACTTTACTATTCTGCATGCAAATAAATTGCTGGATAATGTACCAAAAGATGAACAGCGCCCGGCGGTATTGCAGGCGAAAGCAGAAGCGCTGTTTGTGAGAGCGTTCGTATACTTTAACCTGGTGCGCTTTTATGCAAAGCCTTACTACCAGGATGCAGCAGGATCGCGGGGTGTAATGCTTATTACCACCGCCGCCAACGGCACCGATTATAAGCCGGCGCGCGCCAGTGTCAAAGCGGTATACGGGCAAATCATTTCCGATCTCGAAACAGCCATGTCCCTGTTCAGCCAGGAGAAGTCCAACAGCTTTGCCGGAAAAATGAGCGCCGCCGCTTTGTTATCGCGGGTGTATCTCTATATGGGTGGTACTCTCCAGCAACCCGATGCAACGTTTAATCAGAAAGCAGTGAGCTATGCGGACCAGGTGATTAGCAGTAACAAATATGCATTGCTCACTGACAATGCTTACCGGGCTTACTACAACAGCAGCAATACCGCCAATAAGGAAGATATCTTTGCGGGCAATGTGGATTACGGCAGTGCTTCTATCAGTCAGCAATATGCCTATCCGCCACAGATCAATTACACCGGCGGTTACTACCGGCCTTCTCCCGATCTGTTGAGCCGGATTGCCCAAACAGATCTGCGCACGTCGCACTACAAAGTAAATGTAACGCCCGGCTTTCCCAACGACAGTATTGCCACGGCTAAATATATGTACCTGTACTCAGCCATCTACAGCAAATCACCGTTCCGGTACATCCGTCTTGCAGAAGTATACCTGAACCGTGCAGAAGCCAATGCCAAGCTCGGTAAAAAGGATCTTGCACTGGCCGATCTGAATATCATCCGAAACCGCGCAGGACTTGCCTCAGTAGACCTTTCCGGACAGGCGCTGTTTGATGAGATACTGCTGCAACGCCGCCTGGAACTTGCTTTCGAAGGACATACCGGGTTCGATTATTTCAGAAATGGTTTACCGATGGTACGCAACTACACCTCTGCCAGCAGTGGTACTATGACCATCGCCGCTACCAGCCCGAAGATATTACTGCGCATTCCGCAGGAAGAAATCATCCTCAATCCTAATCTTACACAAAACGAACAATAATATGATGAAAAGAATAATTTGCGTACTGTCGTTACCGTTAGCATTCAGTCAGCTGGTAACCGCACAACAGAAATTCAGTATAGCCGGTACCGTTACCGGCAATGCGCCTGCGAAATACTACCTGCAGTATAGCAGTGGTGCAAAATATATTACAGACAGTGCCGAAGTTAAAAATGGCAGATTCAACTTTACAGGTACATTATCGCAACCCGCCCCCGGCGTGTTTTCCGCGGCACTGGTCAAGAACATGACCGGCAACAAAAAAGAGCAGGCATACCTGTTCCTGGAACCCGCTGCCATGACCATCACTATCACAAACGGCGACCTCAGCACCACCGTACTGAAAGGCTCCGCAAGCAATGATGAAAATGTACAGCTGGAAAAGGAAAGAGAAATGGCTACCGTGAAATACCAGCCACTACTGGAAGCATTACGCAATGAAAAAGATCACGACAAAGCCGGCGCTATCCGCGAGCAACTGGCGCCTTACTTTAATGCAAACAACCAGTTGTCAAGGAAATTTATCCGTGAACATCATAATTCTTTCCTGAGTGTTTATCTCATGCGCTTTCAAATAGGCAGCATGACACTGGATTCTGCCAAATACTATTACAACAGTTTAAGCCCCGCTTTACAACAAAGTAAAGATGGTTTGGACATAGCCCAGGAGATTAAAAAACTGGAACAGGGCTCCCCGGGCAGCGTTGCTTTTAATTTCAGCAAAGCAGACATCAATGGCCAGCCACTCAGCTTATCGGACTTCAAAGGAAAATATGTGTTGGTAGATTTCTGGGCCAGCTGGTGTGTGCCTTGCCGTGCGGGCAATCCGCATCTGCTGGAACTATACAAACAATACAAGGATAAAGGCTTTGAAGTGATCAGCGTATCTGACGATGACCGCAATCATGACGCCTGGAAAAAAGCAGTGGAAAAAGATGGTATTGGCGTGTGGAAACATGTGCTGCGCGGACTGGACATGAATAAACGCATGAAGAATGAGCCTAACCCGGAAGATATCAGCGAACACTTCGGCATTCATTCGTTACCCACCCAGATACTGATTGATCCGAAAGGAGTAATTGTAGCACGCTATGGTGGCGGCGGGGAAGAACATGAAGCGCTGGACATTAAGTTGAAAGAAGTGTTTAACCACTAAATTTTGCAACCATAAAAAAAGCAGTGAAGATGTTGTCTTCACTGCTTTTTTTATGCTATTTCTTCAGCGCTTTTCCATATACTTCCAATGCACGCTTACGCGCTTCTTCATGCGATACTATCGGCTTCACATATTCAAATCCTTCAAATTCCGGTACCCATTTGCGGATATATTTTAAGTCTTTATCAAACTTCTGCGTTTGCAGCGTGGGATTAAACACCCGGAAATAAGGTGCAGCATCACACCCCGAACCCGCTGCCCATTGCCAGCCACCGTTATTCGCAGCAAGATCATAATCCAACAGTTTAGCTGCAAAATAAGCTTCTCCCCAGCGCCAGTCGATCAGTAAATGTTTGGTTAAAAAACTGGCGGTAATCATGCGAACACGGTTGTGCATAAAGCCGGTGGTATTCAGTTCCCGCATGCCGGCATCTACTATCGGGTAACCTGTTTGGCCTTTACACCATCTTTCAAACTCTTCTTCATTATTACGCCAAACTATTTTATCATATTCTTTCTTAAAAGAATTTCCTGCCACATGAGGAAAGTGCCAGAGGATCATCTGGTAAAACTCCCGCCAGATCAATTCCTTTGCAAAGGTAGCATTGAGCTGCATCGCCTGCTGCATTAATGCGCGAATGCTTACCGTACCAAAGCGCAGATGGATGCCTGATTTTGAGGTGCCGTTTATAGCAGGAAAATCGCGGGTTTCATCGTAATGTTTAACCAGTGTTTCGTCCAGGTTCTTTGCGGGAAAATGCTTTTCTGCGGTAGTAAATCCCATATCCTTTAGGGAAGGGATTTTTACAGGTGGTTGTTTAAAGAGATGCTGATAATATTTTTTGCAGGGATAAGGTTTCAGATGAAAAAAGGTGAGGGTATCATACCATTTCCTGCTGTAAGGTGTAAATATCGTATATGGTTCACCGTTATCTTTCAGTACTTCATTTTTTTCCAGTATTACCTGGTCTTTGTAACTGTGAAAAGAAATCCCGTGTTCGCTGAGTTGCTTTGCTATTGCAGCATCCCTGCTTTTCGCATAAGGTTCATAATCATGATTGGTGTATACATCAGCTACCTTGTATTTGCTGATCCAGTGTGTGAAAGCGGCTTCCGGTGTACCATAAAAAATATCCATTGAGGAACCCAGTTGCTGCAGTTGTGTCTGCATGTGTTCCAGCACTTCATGAATAAAGGTAAGCCTGCGGTCCTGTTTATCTTCCAGGTCGTTGAGGATATGTGTATCAAAAACAAATACCGGCACTACCGGGTTACCGGCACGTAGCGCATAATAGAAAGCGGCCTGGTCGTCAAGCCGGAGATCGCGGCGAAACCAGCATAAACTGATTGTTTGTTCCATCTCAGCAGGTGATTTTTACAACATGCTTTCATGTAATACCTCGTGTAAAATAGCGGCGGTGGCGTTTCCATAGCTGCTGTCGCGGAAAAGGCCTACCCAACGGATACCATAGATGGCATTGGTTAAAAATATTTCATCCGCATTTTCGAGGTCTTCTATATTCAGTGGTTTTTCTTCTATTTTGAATGGCAGTTCTGTTTTCAGCAAATACTTGCGCATTACGCCACACACGCCACCTTCAGACAATGGCGGTGTATAAAGCACTTTATCCCGTACAATAAATACATTGGCAATGGTGCTATCGGCCACTCTTCCATAAGGATTGAGTAAAATAGCTTCGTTTAGCCGGTGCTGCTTGGCATACATTGCTGCCATCACATAGGGCAGGCAGTTGTTTGATTTAATAGCGGATAATTTATCACAACTTTTTTTTACATCGGGGAAGATATCTGTTACCAGCCCGCTGTTATTTAACTCCAATATGGTTCTGCTTAATTCCCAGCATTGGATAATGTAGTTCGGTAAGTTATTGATCGGATCATACAAACCACCATCCGACCGGAAGATAGCCAGGCGAACACGGGCCATCTGGGATACGTTATTCTTACTGCAGAGTTCCAGTATCTGCTTAACAAAATATGCTTTGGTAAAATGTGTGGGGATATCGAAGTGCAGCAGGTGTAAACTGGCAAGCATCCGTTCAAAGTGCAGGTCAGCCAGCAATACTTGTCCCTGGTATACTTTCAGGGTTTCAAAAAAGCCATCCCCGTATCTGAAAGATCGATTATCTGCCGTAAAAATCGGGTCAGCCGCAGGAATATATTTACCGTTATAACAAAGAAATCCAACTTGCACCTCGAACTATTTTAGCAAGTTGAAAGGTACCAATTATTTAGGGATTTATAAATTTAGAGATTTAGACATTTTGTTTCATGGAAGTATGTATTCCAAAAACAAAATATCTAAATCCCTATAGAGGTTAAGTATTATTTATGCCGTTGCAATCCTCCAAAACGGACACCCACAAAGCCATCCAGCTGATGAGAAGATCCCAGTAATGCACTGAGTACACTGCCTGAACCAAGATACAGCGGACCTACACGGAAGCTGGCGCCTGCATTCAGTTTGGATAACTGGTTGTAGCTTACTGGCAGGAAGAAGCCGAATATACGGCCATCGTAACGCGGAGTGATACTGAAGCCACTGTAATACTGGGTGTTGTAAGGTTTTTTGTCGCCGCTTGTTAAAGCCAACTGTATGTTTGCGTTTACGTAAAACGCATGATAGATGTGATAGTCGCCATCCAGTTGTAAGGTAGTTGGCAGGCTCACCGAGTAATCAGCATTGTTATTATCTGCTGCCGGTGTGAAGTATTGCGGATACTTACCTAATTCTGTTTTGTAATTATCCAGCTTTACATCCTGCAGGTTTTGCAGTGAAAACTGTTGATTAACCGGTATTCCAATAGTAAATGTTCCGCTACGTGTTACATCACGTTCATATTTGATTTTGCCTGCGTCCATGAGGGACAGGCCCAAACGGAATTTATACTTGTTGCTTCCTTTTCCGGAAACATTTTCGCTGGCAGGGCGGTATTCATATACCACGCCCAACTCTGCGCCAATGCCGTGTCCCACCATTTTGGAAGCATCTTCCGCTTTAAAATCGGAAAGGTTCATCCCGGAGAAATTCATGCCTACTTTACCGGAAGCGTTGGTAAGAAAAGCCTCCTGCTGACCTTCATCCACATCCATAGTGGCATGCAGCTTATCGATGTTAATGGTGCCGTTCATGGAACCGGCCAGGTATTTCAGGGTTACACCGGCTTTCAGGAAGTGAGGCCCCACAGTAATTACTTCACGGGCCACAGATACACCATACTCCGACCAGGCATTCACACTAACCCGCATATTGCTGTTGGAAGCAATATTGTAAGGTAGGTTGTCGGTTGCAGACAGGTCATTCATGATCTTATCGGCGAGCCGGCCGTCCAGATCAGTTACATTGGCCACTACGCGCGCACGGGTGGTAACGGCAAAAGAAAACTTCCCCACATTGAACATAACGGAGGGAGTATACGCTGCAAGATTCACCAACGCTTTGGTGAGGCCCTTACCCTGGCCAAACAACTGGCTCTTGATAGTGTCCTCTCCAAATGCGGAGCCCACATCTCCCAGTTTATACTTCAGCTGGTTGTTGGAAACGCCTGCGTTTACACCCACGAGATTAACATCCCAGCGGTAACGGCTGTCGGCGATGTTGGCGGGGTTGGAAAATACGCTGGTTACGCCTGCGTAGTTACTGGTCCGGAATCCGGCCAGGTCCTGTGCCTGCGTGGAAAGTGCACAGCATGACAATAATAATGCGGATGTAAAAATCCTTTTCATAGTGACTATTATAGGTTAGGAATAAACGAGATTAACAACTTAAGCATGCTAAATTATAAATATTTAAATTAATTACATATTATAAAAATGACTTTTTTACCAAAAAATAAAAATGCCCTGCTTCCGGGAAAGCAGGGCACGGTGACGTATATACGAATGTTGCTGTTAAATGTTCATCTCCGGAATATCACCTTCAATGATCAGTTTCCCGGCAGTTTTAGCGCGAATCTCTTCTACCGTAACACCAGGCGCACGTTCGAGGAGCTTAAATCCTTCGGGCGTTACATCCAGCACGGCGAGTTCCGTAACGATTTTCTTTACACAGTTAACGCCGGTAAGAGGTAATGTGCATGCCGGCAATAATTTACTTTCTCCTTTGGGATTGGTATGCATCATGGCCACAATGATGTTCCTTGCAGAAGCCACCAGGTCCATTGCGCCACCCATGCCTTTCACCATTTTACCGGGAATTTTCCAGTTGGCGATATCACCGGTATCGGATACTTCCATTGCACCCAATACAGTAAGATCTACCTTACCGGCGCGGATCATACCAAAGCTTTCTGCGGAATCAAAGAAGCTGCCACCGGGCAGCAGGGTAACGGTTTCCTTTCCTGCATTGATCAGGTCAGCATCAATATCTTCCGCGGCAGGATACGGTCCCATACCGAGTATCCCGTTTTCAGACTGCAGCATAATAGATATTCCGGCAGGGATGTAATTAGATACCAGCGTAGGAATACCAATACCGAGGTTTACATACATACCATCCTGCAGTTCCTGCGCAATTCTTTTGGCAATACCATATTTATCGAGAGGCATAAAATATCAGATTTGAAGAGTGGAGAATTGGATGAACTAGATCTTTACCGTTCTGCGTTCGATCCTTTTTTCATAGTTGCCGCCTTTGAAAATGCGGCGCACATAAATACCCGGCACATGTATCTGGTCGGGTTCCAGCTCTCCGGGTTGCACCAGTTCCTCTACTTCAGCAATGGTGATTTGTCCTGCCCGGGCCATTGAGGTACTGAAATTCCGGGTGGTTTTACGGAATACGAGGTTGCCCAGTGTATCTCCTTTCCAGGCTTTTACGATAGCGTAATCGGCGTGCAGTGCCAGTTCCATCAGGTGAGGCTTGCCGTCAAACACCCGCACTTCTTTTCCTTCAGCGATCTCTGTTCCATAACCGGCTGGTGTAAAAAAAGCAGGAATGCCCATGCCTGCCATCTGGATGCGTGTGGCCAGCGTTCCCTGGGGAATGAGGTCTACTTCCAGTTCTCCGGCCAGCAGTTGTCTTTCAAATTCTGCATTTTCACCTACGTAGGAAGACATCATTTTTCTGATCTGCCTGGTTTTGAGCAACAGGCCAAGACCAAAATCATCTACGCCTGCATTATTGGAAATACAGGTAAGATCTTTCACCCCTTTTTTTACCAGGGCGGTAATACAATTCTCCGGAATTCCACACAAACCAAACCCTCCCAGCATCAGTACCGCTCCATCCCGGATATCTTGTATGGCTTCGTCGGCATTTGCTACTACTTTGTTCATGTTTTGGTGTTTTATAGATTAGGGCTGCCGCTTGATAAAAGGCCGGGTTGTATCGGTCTTCGGCAGCAATAGCACGCTGTCTGCATAAGGGAAAATGCTTTTCATACGAAACCGGAGCGGCGCATTTTCATCAATCGGATTGGGCAACCGCTGTTTCCTGGAAGCAATATCTGTTTGTACCATCTGAAAAACTTCCTTCAGCCTGTTGGGATGACTTTCATAATACCGGTAGCTTTCCATGAATTCCTTAACGGTTACTTTATGCAGGTCCAGTATCTGTTTGTAATAGATCTTTACTTTCTCCTGTCTGAGAGAATCAAAGTTGGGCGTATAAGTAACCTGCATTTGTTGTTCATTGCTGTAGGCATCTGCAATAGACATATCTACCAGGATACCTGTCATACGTTCCTTTGAAATATATTTACGCGGCACCTGGTCACTGTTGGCACAGGCGACCAAAAATACCGCTAACAAAGCCAGGGAGGCGTATTTCATCATCATATTCATCATAGCTGTTACTTCATCTGTTGATACTTCTGCGCATTGGGTACATCCATCTGCGAAAGCAATTCCGCTGCACGGCTTTTCTCCTGTGGCGTGGCACGGGAGAATATTTTCAATAACTCCTCTCCTTTGGAAAGGAAAAATGTTTGCATCAGCATGGAATTGGGGATGTCCTGGTGGATGGCATAAAGCATGTTCAGGCAGTTCAGGATGGCTGCACGGCCTTTTATTACATCATCATACATCAGGTCCAGTCCCTGCCGGTGATACTGGTACATCACATCATGAAACCGGAGGAATTTTGCATTGAGAAGATTATCCTGTAACCAGTAGCGGTTACGGTTTCCTTCAAAAGCTTTCCAACCGGAAATTTCTTTCCCATCCGGCGCATTATTTACAATATTAAGCGCTTTCTTAAAATATACATCTCCGCCCCGTGGGGAAAAGGAATCATAATCGAGTCCCAGGATGATGTTAACGTAATAGGCCAGGATAGCGGTTAAGTTAGAGTTCAGCGGATCATTTCCCACCACCCTGGTATCGCTGAATTCCAGCTGTTGAAATTCCACATACCGGAACACTACGTTGGGGTCTTGGATATTGAGCAGGCTGGTTACATAACTGGCGTTGTATACGGGTCTGGTGGCCTGTATGGTCAGGGATGCCTTATAGCTGTCGTTCCCGGAAGTACCGGTGATATTCAGCAAAAAGTTACATTCTATCCGTTCTGCCGGTGTAAAGGCATCATTTGCCCAATGCCGGTTATTAAGGAAATCCCGGATGGAATTCTGCAGGGTAGTAAATATTTTCTTGTCCACTCCCTGTATCTGTTGGGCAACGACAGATACGTTGGCCCTTATTTCCTGGGCTTTCACAGCGGGGGAGCAGAATAGTAAGAAGGCGCCTGCAAGCAGCAGGAACAACGGGAAACGATTATGCATGTTGCAATTCGATTATAGCGGAAACAATATCCTGGGCCACGGCCTGTTTGGATTTGAGAGGGAAACTGCGTTCATTCCCGTTTTTGTCAAACAGGGTTACTTTATTGGTATCATAGTTAAAGCCTGCACCTGTATCTGCCAGTGAATTCATCACGATCAGGTCCAGGTTTTTGTCGCGCAGTTTTTTCAGCGCATATTCTTTTTCGTTGTTTGTTTCCAGGGAGAATCCTACCAGCAGTTGCTGCGGACCTTTGTTATCGCCCAGTGAGCGGAGTATATCAGGTGTTTTTTCGAGATCGATATGTAACTGTGCTTCCCCTTTTTTGATCTTTTTGTCGGCCACATTTGCCGGGCGGTAATCAGCTACGGCGGCAGCGGCCACTACTATCCCGGCGGCGGGGTAGCGGGTGGTTACGGCATCAAACATTTCCTGGGCGGTTTGCACATGGGTGACGGTGATACCCGGATGGGTTGTTTTCTGCGAAGTGGGGCCGAGTACCAGCTGTACATTGGCGCCGGCATCTGCCAGGGCCTCCGCAATGGCAATTCCCATTTTGCCGCTGGAGTGGTTGCTGATGTAGCGAACCGGGTCAATATGTTCGATCGTGGGACCGGCTGTAACGATGGCAGTGGTGCCGTTCAGTGCCTTTCTTCCGTTTTTCTGCTGAAAATGCTGTTGCAGGAAGGTCAAAATCTGTTCTGGTTCTGCCATGCGGCCTTCCCCGAAGAGGCCACTTGCCAGTTCCCCGGATTCTACGGGGATCTGCTGATGACCAAAGGAGATGAGTTTATCCACATTGCTGCGGGTGGCCGGGTGATGCCACATGTCTTCATCCATTGCCGGGGCAAAGAGTACAGGGCAGGTGGCGGAGAGGTATACGGCCAGCAGGAGGTTGTCGCACAACCCCAGGGCCATTTTGGCGAGGGTATTGGCTGAAGCGGGAGCGATGAGCATTACATCTGCCCAGCGGCCCAGCATCACATGATTATTCCAGCTGTTGTGGTCACTGATATTGAGGGGAACCTCATTTTTAGAGAGGGTAGCCAGGGTGAGGGGGGTAATAAAGCCGGCGGCGGCGGTGGTCATAACCACTTTCACTTCAGCTCCTTCCTTTACCAGCAGGCGTATGAGGGTAGCGGCCTTATAGGCAGCGATGCTGCCGCTCACTCCGAGCAGGATCTTTTTTCCTTGTAGCATTTTGATAGCGTCCATGGACATATATAAAAACAAAAGCGGCAGAAATCATTCTGCCGCCATGAAATTAATATTTTTATTTTTCGCAATCACGCACCTCACAAAATAATGTGTGGCGGATTAGCTAAACAAATCGTCGTCGTTCTTGCGGAAATAAATTTTGCTGTCCAGGAACTCCTGTGTAGCCTGGATTGCCGGATTTGCCAGTCTTTCATAAAAACGGGAAATCTCAATCTGCTCCTTGTTCTCGTGCACTTCTTCGAGGTTGTCAGTATGACTGGCAAACTCTTCCAGTTTGGAATGGAGCTCCTCTTTCACGGAAATATTGATCTGATTGGCGCGTTTGGCTATTACGGCAATAGACTCATATAAATTACCAGTTCTGTTCTTAATGTCGGTAGTGTTTTTGGTTTCTACCCAGGGATTAAGGCTACTGGTTAGACTTCGCTTTAATTTGCTCATTATCCAGTGTTTTTATGTTGTTTTGTGCTAAGGTATAAAATTTTTCGGCATCAGGCTTTAATTTGCTGTTCGGGTAGTGATCCGCGAAGTCCAGGTATTCGTCGAGAACCGTTGCGTAGCGCTCCTTTTGTCTCTCCGGGATACTGTTTTTAGCATAATTATAGTAAGATCTGATGGCCATTACTTTGTAACTGTCGCTTTTGTCAGAGTCGGGGTAGTTGCGCATCAGGTTTTTGAAGGCAATACCGGCGGCTTTGAAGAAGCCCAGGTTATAATATAATTCTGCGCTGGAGAACTCTTTCTTTTCCAGCTTGCGTCTGCACAACTCGATTACCAGGTTGGCTTCCGACACTTTATCTGCCGTAGGGTAGTTGTTAATGAAGGTTTGCATAGCAGCAATGGCCTTCATGGTATTGGTTTGATCCAGTGATACCTTTGGCGACTGCTTATAGTAGCAATATGCCTGCATATAATCTATTTCTACCGCTCTGGGGCTGTTCGGGAACAGGTCCAGGTAATTTTTGAACTGGAAAGCTGCCTGAACGTAGTCCTTAACATAGTAAGAGCAATATGCGAAATTGTAATACATGGGCTCAAACTTCTCTGTTCCCTTATATACCTGAACCAGGTCGGTATAGAGTGTTATTGCCGTATTGTATTTTTTCTTCTGGAACAGCTGATTTGCGTAGTCCAACTTCTTTTCA
The DNA here is from genome assembly GCF_900168065.1 of Chitinophaga ginsengisegetis. GTDB lineage: Bacteria > Bacteroidota > Bacteroidia > Chitinophagales > Chitinophagaceae > Chitinophaga > Chitinophaga ginsengisegetis. The sequence goes on from NZ_FUZZ01000001.1 coordinate 2,797,028, forward strand.
AAGTTGTTGCTTTTTTCTATTCTCCGTAACTGGTTGTTACAGGAGGTAGATACGACAACCGCAAGAACACTGATGTACAATAAAAATTTCCGCATAAAAGAGTGGCAAAATTAAGAATTAAATGTAAATGTAAGGCAGAGAGATTTTGATTGCTGTTAAAATTTTGCAAAAGAGGGAATTAAATCGCTGAAAGGGGAGTTTTCCACCACCGCCGGGGTTGCTGACATTTTTCCCACGCGGATGTGGAAAATTGGATTTTAAGAGACAAAAAGCGGCAGAAAAAGCCTCAGATTATAAAAAAACTCCACGCATAAGCATTTCTCCGTACCATTTTCCCACCCGCTATCCCATTCGGGAATGTCTCACTCCGTGGGCATCTGCAAGATATAAACATGAAATTCACACTTATTCACACGTTATTCACACGTATTATTGTTTAATACACCATAAAGGTGCATAAATGGTAGCAAAAGGGCTATGATGCAGGCGCTTGCATCTGTGGAAAAAATTTATAAAGTATTTTTTCGTTAAAAAGTGGGAAAAAGTGTTATTTTGTGTTGAAAAAGGATTTTCAAGGACTTTGCCCCATGGTATGACAGGATTTCTCGGTGAATATGAATCGACGCTGGACGCAAAAGGACGCTTTCTGTTACCTGCCGGGTTTAAAAAGCAGTTAACAGACGGGGCCGGAGGACAGTTTGTGATTAACCGAGGGTTTGAAAAATGCTTGTCCCTGTATCCCATGAACGAATGGCAGCCTATTTTCGAGCGTATCAGCAAGTTGAATGACTTTGATCCAAAAGTAAGGGAATTCAGGCGGTACTTCTTAAACGGGGCCACTATTCTGGAGTTAGACAGTGCAGGAAGACTGCTGGTACCGAAAAACCTGCTGTCGTACGCCAATCTGGAAAAAGATATTGTGCTGGCAGCAGCATCCAATAAAATCGAGATCTGGGATAAAGGTAAATACCAGGAGTTCTTTGAAAATTTCTCACCAGGGGCGTTCAGTGATCTGGCACAACAGGTAATGGGAGGAGGAGATAACAACATATCAATTTAAAGAGGGGAGCATATGGGCGAACAACAATATCATTTACCCGTTCTGCTGCAGGAAACGACGGAGCTGTTACAGATAAATCCCGATGGGATCTATGTAGACGCTACGTTTGGAGGCGGAGGACATTCGAGAGCCATACTGGAGAAACTGGGTGAAAAAGGACGGCTGATAGTGTTTGATCAGGATGAAGATGCTTACCGAAACAGGATTATAGACGAACGTGTCACTTTTGTACAACAAAACTTCCGTCATCTGCAACGCTTTCTGAAATTACATAAAGCAGACCAGGTAGACGGCGTGCTGGCGGATCTGGGCGTTTCATCGCACCAGTTCGATACAGCAGAAAGAGGATTCAGTATCCGCTTTGATGGCGACCTGGATATGCGGATGGATACAAGAACAGAATTTACTGCCGCCCAATTGCTGGCTACATGGGGAGAAGCAAGGTTACAACTGATTTTCCAGGAATACGGAGAAGTAACCAACGCGAAAACCCTCGCCCAAACAATTGTAAAGCAGCGCAAAACACACCCCATGCGCACCATCACAGAATTCAAATCCGTGATCCAGCCCATCGTAAAAGGTAACCCGCAAAAGTACCTGGCACAGGTTTTCCAGGCTTTGCGTATAGCCGTTAATGATGAACTGGGCGCTCTGAAAGATTTACTGGAACAAGCTGCCAATGTGCTGAAACCAGGAGGACGACTCGCCGTCATCACCTTCCACTCGCTGGAAGACAGGATGGTGAAAAATTTTATGAAGACTGGAAGTTTTGAAGAAGCACCGGAAGATCCGTTTGCAAAAGAAACACCCCCTAAATTGTTCAGATTAATCACAAAAAAACCGGTTACCGCCAGTGATGCAGAATTGAAACTTAATGGAAGATCCAGAAGTGCAAAACTGCGGGTGGCCGAAAAACAAGCGTGACGCGGCTATAAACCGCCCACCACATCCTACCCTATCCTATACACACCCGTTTTGAGTTGCGTTCAGGTTTATATTGTCAATTTTTAAAAAGGCATAGAGCGTGTTGCAGGAAGAAGATATAGATACAATCCAGGAAAGTCCGGCTGAAGTAAATACCCTTCCCCCGGAGCAACGTAAAGAATGGCGTTTGCGCATCAACTACAGAGCGTTGGTGCAAAACATGCCCTTTATCGGTTTCCTTTCCCTCCTGGCTTTAATCTATATCGCCAACAGTCACCTCGCTGAAAAAAAGATCCGGCGCATTAACAAACTAGGCAAAGAAATTAAAGAGCTGAAGTGGGAGTACATCAACGTGAAAAGTGAGCTCATGTTTCGAAGCAAAATGAGTGAAGTCAGCAAGTCAGTAGAGCCGCTGGGCCTTAAACAACTCAGCTCCCCTCCACAAAAGATTGTGCTGAAAAAGGAAACAGAAAAATGAATTTAATATTGATGCCTGACGCTGCCCGCCTGACCCATAACTCAGGTCGGGGATGCTGGTAAATCAAATCAATGGCAAGCATCTCAATTATAAATGCAGCCAGTGTCAGGTATCTTCTTATAAGTTATCAGCCTTTAGCCATCAGCTATCTGCCCCCCGGGTAAATAACTGACAGCTAAAGGCTAAAAACTAAAATGCTAATACAACATCGTGGATGTAAAAAAGGACATATTGTGGAGAGTGTATCTGTGCCTCATCGGCATGGCGCTGTTCGGCGTCGCCATCCTGGTGAAAGTGTTCTATATCCAGAACGTACAGGGCAACTACTGGCGCAGTATGGCCGATAGCCTGCACACCGGCTACGTGGCACTGGACGCAGAAAGAGGCACTATCTACTCGGAGGAAGGCAGGATGCTGTCGACCTCCATCCCTTATTTCGACATCCGGATAGACTTTGCAGCAGATGGTCTGCGGGATAAAAACGGACTGGTGTTCAAGGAAAACGTTGACTCGCTGTCTTACCGTCTCTCCCAGATATTCACCGACCGCAGCAAAGCCGCCTGGAAACAACAGTTACAGGAAGGATATAAATCAAAGGACCGTTACTTTTTACTTAAAAGAGACGTACCCTTTAATCAATACCAGGAATTACGCAGCTTCCCGATGTTTCGCCTCGGCAAAAACAAAGGCGGCATGATCGCTGAATCCAAAAGTAAGCGCATCAACCCCTTTAAACTGCTCGCCAACAGAACCATCGGACTGGCACGCGAAAATTCACAAAGCGTAGGTCTGGAAAGAACCTATAACGAATACCTGAAAGGCGTTACCGGTAAAAGACTGATGCGCCGCATCGCAGGAGGCACCTATGTACCTGTAGACGGTTACGATATTGAACCCGAAAACGGTCGTGATGTAGTGACTACCATCGATGTAAACATGCAGGATATCGTGGAAACAGCCCTCATGAACATGATGGTGCAGAATGAAGCCGATCACGGCACCTGCATTCTCATGGAAGTGAAAACAGGTAAAATAAAAGCCATTGCCAACCTCGGCAAACAACCCGATGGCAACGGCTACTGGGAAGATATGAACTACGCATTGCAGGTAGGGGAACCCGGTTCCACCTTTAAACTGGCTACCGTAATTGCAGTGCTGGAAGATAAATACGCCACCATGAACTCTATGGTAAACATGGATGGTGGCCGCTGGCAGGTAGGCCGCAGAACCGTATTCGATTCTGAACCTCACCCCGGCCCACAAAATGTAACGATCAAACACGCATTTGAACTGAGTTCAAATGTGGGTATGGCAAAACTGGCCTACCAGTTCTATAACCGGCAACCTAACAAATTCGTGGGCCATCTGAAAAGATTAAGGCTCGACCAGTTTTCCGGTATAGACCTCATAGGCGAAGGAAGACCGGTGATTAAAACCACCGCTTCCAAAACATGGAGCGCCACATCCCTGCCCTGGATGGCATTCGGATATGAAGTGCTTATCAGCCCGCTGCAAACGTGCATGCTGTACAATGCAGTGGCTAACAACGGTAAAATGATGAAACCCTACCTCGTCAACTCCATACAGGAATATGGCCAGGTAGTAAAACAGTTTGAGCCTACCGTATTGCTGGACAGCATCTGCTCACAAGGCACGCTGAAACAGGTACAGGCCATGCTGGAAGGTGTGCCGATAGATGGTACCGCTAAAAAGCTGCGCAGCCAGTTTTACACCTTCGCAGGCAAAACCGGTACCGCACTCGTGGCCAACGGCAACCGCGGGTATGCAGATAAAATCTACCAGTCGTCATTCGCCGGTTATTTCCCGGCAAATGATCCGCAGTACACCTGCGTGGTGGTAATAAAAAATAAACCGCATGCATTGCACTTTTACGGTGCAGGCGTTGCGGGTCCTGTGTTTAGAGAGGTGGCAGATAAATTATATGCCATCGCGGTAGAAAGACAAAAACCCATGCAGGCAACCATGCAACTGGATACCCTGCTGTCACTGAAAAATGGCAAAGGCAGTGAATGGAAACAAATCCTGGGCAAACTGCAGCTGCCCATCGGCAATGCCCCCGCTAACAACAGCTGGGTAAGCGCTAAGGTGACAGACCGCAAAATTGCCTTCCAGCAGGTAGCACAAACAAAAGGCGCAGTGCCCGATGTTACCGGAATGGGCCTTAAAGACGCCCTGTACCTGCTCGAAAACGCCGGATTACGGGTGGTGATAAAAGGCGCCGGTAAAGTGAAAATGCAGTCACTCCCCGGCGGAACTAAAATTGGAAACGAACAAACAATCGTAATAGAACTGAGCTAGATGAAGACGCTGCGAGACATATTGTATAATGTAAGCATCCTGGCGGTGCATGGTAATACAGATATTACCATTCATGCACTCGCCATTGATTCCAGGTCCATCGGATCCGGAGATGCTTTCATTGCAGTGAAAGGCGTACACACAGACGGACACGTGTACATTGAAAAAGCAATTGCGTTGGGCGCCGCAGCAGTGATCTGTGAAACATTACCCGAACAACTGGCAGAAAATGTTTGCTATGTACAGGTAAGCAACAGCGCTGTCAGCAGCGGTATCATGGCAGGCAACTTCTATGATAACCCTTCTCATAAAATACAACTGGTAGGCGTTACCGGTACCAACGGAAAAACAACCATCGCTACCCTGCTGTTCCGGTTGTTTACCAAACTGGGATATCACTGTGGATTATTATCCACCGTTCAAAATCAGATAGGCGATACCGTTATACCGGCCACACATACCACACCCGATCCCATTAATCTGAACGCCCTGCTGGCGCAGATGGTGGAAGACGGCTGCCTGTATGTATTTATGGAAGTAAGCTCCCATGCTATTCACCAGCAACGTATTGCCGGGTTAAAATTCGCGGGAGGCATCTTCAGTAATATCACCCACGACCACCTGGATTATCACAAAACTTTTGATGAATATATCCGGGTAAAGAAATCATTCTTTGACAACCTGCCCTCCTCCGCTTTTGCGCTCACTAACCTGGACGACAAAAGAGGAACAGTAATGCTGCAGAATACGAAAGCCACAAAAGCAACGTACAGCCTGCGCACACTGGCAGATTTTAAAGGAAAGATCCTGGAAAACAATCTCACCGGACTGGTGATGCTGGTAGGAGATACAGAAGTTCATTTCCGGCTCATCGGTGAGTTCAATGCCTACAACCTGCTGGCCGTTTACGGCGCAGCGGTATTGCTGGGTATAGATAAAGCCAAAACATTACAGGCGCTCAGTGATACTTCCGGTGCAGAAGGCAGGTTTGATTATATCATTTCCGATAAAGAACAGATCATCGCTATAGTTGACTACGCACATACGCCCGATGCATTGAAAAATGTACTGGCTACCATCAAAAACCTGCGTAAAGGCAATGAACAGGTGATCACAGTAGTAGGCTGCGGCGGCGACAGGGACACCACCAAACGCCCTGTGATGGGAGATGTAGCAGTGGAAAACAGCGATCGCGTAATCCTTACCTCTGATAATCCCCGCTCGGAAGATCCGGCGGAAATTATCCGGGAAATGGAAGCAGGCGTGCCTGTTCACCTGAAAAAGAAAGTTATTTCAATTACCGACAGGAAAGAAGCCATTAAAACGGCGCTGTCGCTCGCCAACCGGGAAGACATCATCCTGGTGGCAGGTAAAGGACATGAAAAATACCAGGAAATAAAAGGCGTTAAACATCACTTCGATGATAAAGAAGTGCTGCTGGACCTGATGAAAACCCTGGAGAAATAAACTAAAACTGAAGATAGATACTTAATAATCCAATGACTTAAAAGCCTGTACTCCCCGGACAGCGGAGGGTGGGTTACGACTAAAACATATGTTATATTATTTTTTAAATTACCTGAAAACAGAATTTAAGATCAGCGTCATCGGCGGTGGTATGTTTCAGTATATCACTTTCCGTGTAACGATGGCATTACTGCTGTCGCTGGTTATTTCTTTGCTGTTCGGTAAAAGGATTATTAGATTTCTCCAGAAAAAACAAATCGGCGAAACTATCCGTGAACTGGGCCTTCAGGGAGAAAATACCAAAAAAGGAACCCCTACGATGGGTGGACTCATCATCTTATCTGCCATCGTAATTCCCACTTTACTCTTTGCACAGCTGGCTAATGTATATATCTGGCTGATCCTGTTATCTACCGTATGGTTAGGACTGATCGGCTTCCTGGATGATTATATCAAAGTATTTAAAAAGAATAAAGAAGGACTGGCAGGACGTTTCAAGATCATGGGACAGGTTGGACTTGGTTTGATTGTTGGCTGTACACTTTATTTTAATACCGATGTGGTGGTATCCCGTGAAGTAATGGGCGCAAAACCACTGGCGCCTTATGAAAGACAGGTGACTAACCACCCGGAGCGTGTAACCCGCGACGGACACCGCTTTGTGGATGTTAAAACACCCATCACCACTATTCCGTTTGTAAAAAACCATGAGTTCAATTATTCCAAACTGATCTCCTGGATCCCCGGCGCAGAAAAGTATACGTTCGTACTCTATATCCTGGTGGTGATCTTTATTATTACCGCCGTATCCAACGGCGCTAATCTGACGGATGGATTGGATGGACTGGCAACGGGCGTTTCGGGCATCATTGGAATAGGGCTCGGTATCTTTGCATATGTATCCGGTAACATCCAGTTTGCGGAGTACCTGAACATTATGTACATCCCGAATCTCGGGGAGCTGTCTATTTTCATTGCTGCCTTTGTAGGCGGGTGTATCGGCTTCCTCTGGTACAACGCTTATCCGGCGCAGGTTTTCATGGGCGATACCGGTAGTCTTGCCCTGGGTGGTATCATTGCTTCGCTGGCAATTATTGTGCGGAAAGAACTACTGATCCCCATCTTCTGCGGTGTGTTCCTGGTGGAATTGCTGTCGGTGATGTTACAGGTATCTTACTTCAAATACACTAAAAAGAAATATGGTGAAGGCAGACGCATTCTGAAAATGTCGCCGCTGCATCACCACTATCAGAAAATCGGTTATCACGAAAGTAAAATATCCGTGCGCTTCTGGATCGTGACCATTATGTGCGTGGTAGTAGCTATTGCAACATTGAAAATGAGATAAAACTAACTAAGGAGACTAAACGAAATGAAATATAAACTCGTCATATTAGGAGCAGGAGAAAGTGGAATAGGTGCGGCTTTGCTGGGAAAACAGCAAGGGTATGATGTATTTGTATCTGACGGAGGGATAATAAAAGATAATTATAAACAGGAACTGGCGGTAAACCAGATCTCTTTTGAAGAAGGACATCATTCCTGGGATATCATACTGGATGCAAACGAAATCGTTAAAAGCCCCGGTATCCCTGAGAAATCGGAACTGATGAAAAAGGTACGCGAAAAAGGCATACCCGTAATTTCTGAGATAGAGCTGGCATACCGTTTCTCGACAGGTAAAAAGATCATTGCCATCACCGGCAGCAATGGCAAAAGCACCACTACGGCCCTCACCTATCACATCTTTAAAAACGCAGGTTTGGATGTGGCGATGGTAGGCAATATTGGCGTGAGCTATGCCAGGCAGGTGGCAACCGCACCGGCGGAGTATTATGTGATTGAAATCAGCAGCTTCCAGCTGGATGACATTAAGGACTTCAAACCCAATGTGGCCATCCTGCTGAACATTACGCCTGATCACCTGGATCGCTACGACTATAATATGGAAAATTACGTAGCCTCCAAATTCAGAATTGCCATGAACCAGACAGCTGAAGACTACTTCATCTACTGCATGGATGATCCTGAGATCATGCGACATTTAGCGCAGCAACCCATTTATTCAGCATCAATACCTTTTACCATCATGAAACCACTGAAAGAAGGCGGCTCTATTGCCAACGACCAGTTGCACATAGATGTCAACGGAGAACCGGTTATCATGTCAATGTATGACCTGTCATTAAAGGGAAAACACAATTTATATAATTCAATGGCAGCAGCAATTGCAGGCAGGACCATGGATATAAGAAATGAAAAAATCCGCGAAAGCCTTGCGTCGTTCGAAAGCCTCGAACACCGCATGGAATACGTGACAACGGTTAGAGGCGTGGATTTTATTAACGATAGCAAAGCCACCAATGTAAACTCCGTTTGGTTTGCACTGGAAAGTTTTGACAAGCCCATTGTACTAATCATGGGCGGCGTGGATAAAGGCAACGACTACGATGCCATCCGCGACCTCGTGAAAGAAAAGGTAAAAGCAATTATTTGTATGGGTGTGGACAACACCCCCATCTTTGCTGCGTTATCAAAAGACACACCGGTGATGATTAACACCACCAGTATGCACGACGCAGTACAGGAAGCATTTAAACAGGCCACAAAAGGAGACATCGTTTTATTGTCGCCCGCATGCGCCAGCTTCGACCTCTTTAAAAATTATGAAGACCGTGGCAGGAAGTTTAAGGAAGAAGTAAAAGCACTGTAACAGGTGTTGATGAACAGGATAAAGGGTTACATCTTAAAAAAATAAATGAAAGCAAAACGCAGTTAATGATGGGATTGCTCTATAGAACAAAAGGCGATAAGGTTATCTGGACGGTAGTACTTTTTCTATCGCTGGTAAGCCTGCTTGCTGTATATAGCGCTACCGGCTCACTCGCTTACCGGGAAAGGGGCGGCCATACGGAGTACTATCTCCTGAAGCAGCTCACGGTACTGGTGATGGGGCTGCTGATCATCTATTTTGCGCACCGTGTAAACTATACTATTTATTCACGCGTGGCACAAATAGGATTCCTGGTATCCATACCATTGCTGATGTACACACTGGCCTTTGGTTCCAATATCAATGAAGCCAGCAGGTGGATCAAGCTGCCGATCATTAACCTTACTTTTCAAACATCCGATGTGGCGAAACTCGCCATATTCATGTATGTAAGCAGGCAGTTATCAAGACGGCAGAACCTGATCAATGATTTCAAAAAAGGATTTTTGCCCATCATTATACCGGTTGGCATCATCTGCGCACTGATCATGCCTGCCAATATGAGTACCGCCCTTTTGCTGGGCGCCAGCTGTATGCTCCTTTGCTTTATAGGCAGGGTGCCCATCAGGTTCCTGGCGTCTATGGTGGCGGTGGGCGCTGTAATGGTAGTGCTGCTCTTTGGAATAGCCAAATTAACCGGCATGGAGATGCGTACAAAAACATGGGAAAAACGTATCGACAACTTCATTCACGGTGATCATTCAGAAACGCCTTACCAGGTGCAACAGGCCAACATCGCCATCGCTGGTGGTGGTATTTTAGGAAAAGGCCCCGGCAACAGTACACAACGTAACTTCCTGCCACACGCCTATTCCGATTATATCTATGCCACTATTATAGAAGAATATGGCATGTTTGGCGCCTTCCTGATACTGGCAGCTTATATGATTTTATTATTGAGAAGTATCCGGATCTATAAAAGATGTCCTTATGCTTTCGGTGCATTCCTGGCAGTAGGACTCAGTGTAACACTGGTAATACAGGCATTAACCAATATGGCGGTAAACGTACAGCTGTTCCCGGTTACAGGGTTGCCGCTTCCTTTGGTAAGTATGGGTGGTTCCTCTGTGTTATTTACCAGTATGGCCATCGGAATTATATTAAGTGTATCGCGGAACGTGGAAGAGATGGAAGGTAAACAGGCAGAAAAAGAGCGTTTGGAAAGAGTTATTGCGCAATCAGAAAACGCTGCAGTCGCTTAATACGTATTTATAACAATAATTGTAATCAGGAATAAAACATGCAACGCAAAGTGATCATAGCAGGCGGCGGTACCGGGGGACACATCTTCCCGGCGATAGCGATCGCAAATGCGTTGAAAAAAATAGAGCCGGACATCAACATCCTTTTTGTGGGCGCCACCGGGAAAATGGAAATGGAGAAAGTGCCGCAGGCGGGTTATCCGATCGAAGGACTGGAAATAGCCGGTTTTAATCGCAGTAATATTTTCAAAAATATCCTGCTACCGTTTAAAATATTGAAAAGCCTGCGTCGTGCAAAGGCCATCCTGCAAGGTTTTCAGCCTGATGTGGTAGTGGGTGTAGGCGGATATGCGAGTTTCCCGATGCTGAACAGGGCGCAGAAAAACGGTATCCCTACCCTGATACAGGAACAAAATTCCTTTGCGGGGAAAACGAATAAAATACTGGGCAGGAAAGCGAAAAAGATCTGTGTGGCATACGATGGTATGGAGAAATTTTTTCCGTCCGAAAAACTGGTAATGACCGGCAATCCTGTGAGGAACAGTATTTCACAGTCGGCCGTAACACGGGAAGATGCGTTGCAGCATTTCGGACTGAGTACAGCAAAGCAAACCATTTTCGCCGTAGGAGGCAGTTTGGGAGCTAAGTCTATCAACGAAGGATTACAACCACTGTTAAGAGAAATAGTGGACAGGGATATACAGCTGATCTGGCAAACAGGGAAGCCTTATTATGAAACAGCGAAAGCTGTTGCTGCACCGTATGGATCGCATATTAAAGTATACGATTTCATCAATGTGATGGACTTTGCCTATAAAGCGGCAGATGTAGTGTTATCAAGGGCCGGCGCACTGGCGATCGCGGAATTATGTGTGGTGAAAAAGCCGGTGATATTTGTGCCTTACCCGTTTGCGGCAGAAGATCATCAAACATCCAACGCCATGAACCTGGTAAACAAACAGGCGGGCCTGATCATTAAAGACGACCAGGTACAATCACAACTGGGTACTGTGCTATTCAGCCTTTTGCAAAACAAAGCGCTGATGGAACAACTGGAAAGCAATATCGGCAAACTGGGTAATCCACATGCAGATGTAACTATTGCCAACCAGGTATTAGGAATTATTTAAAAGAGATTTTTTTAGAAGAATATATGGATTTGAACAACATACAAAGGGTTTATTTCATCGGCATCGGTGGTATTGGCATGAGCGCCATTGCACGCTTCTTCAATGAGAAAGGCGTGCAGGTAAGCGGTTATGACCGTACCTCCACAGCGCTCACAAAGCAGCTGGAAGCAGAAGGTATGCAAATCCATTATACAGACGATATTAACTTAATCGACAAAACCGCCAACCTGGTGGTGTACACGCCGGCCATTCCGGCTACCCACACAGAGTTGCAGTGGTTGCGCGATAACGGTTACGAAGTAGTAAAGCGCAGTGATGTGCTGCAGGAAATTACCCGTTCCCTGTTTGCCATCACCGTGGCAGGCACACATGGTAAAACCACCGTTTCCACCATGATCGCTCACCTGCTCACCGACAGCGGTTACGGCTGTAACGCTTTCCTGGGTGGTATCAGTGTGAACTATAATAAAAATTTCTGGAGCAGCGATAAGTCTGTAGCAGTAATTGAAGCAGATGAATATGACCGTTCTTTCCTGAAATTAAGTCCGGATATCGCGGTGCTGACTGCCATGGATGCAGATCACCTGGATATTTACGGCACTCCGGAAGCAATGGAAGATGCTTTTATTGAGTACACGCACAATATTAAGCCAAATGGCACGCTGATTGCCAGGTTCGGCCTGCATCGCAATAAAGAGCTCAATGCAACAAACAAGTTGTTGTACAGTTTGCAAAACGATGCTGCCAATGCTTATGCTGCCAACATCCGCATGATCAACGGCGGATACGAGTTTGATGTAATGCAGCAGGACTGGATGATCGATAATATCGTGATGCACATTGGCGGTATGCACAACGTGGAAAACGCAGTTGCTGCCATCACGGTAGCACATCTGCTGGGAATAGATGCCGGTAAGATCCGTGCTGCCATTGCCAGTTTCAAAGGGATCAAACGGAGATTTGAATACGTGGTAAAAACAGATCAGCAGGTATATATCGATGATTATGCACACCATCCGGAAGAATTACGCGCATTGATCACCAGTGCAAAAGCGTTGTTTCCAGGAAAAAAATGCACCGTTATTTTTCAGCCGCACTTATTTACCCGTACGCGCGACCTCGCGGATGGCTTTGCAGAAAGCCTTTCCCTGGCAGACGAGGTGATACTGCTGCCTATCTATCCGGCGCGCGAGTTGCCGATAGCAGGAGTTACCAGCGAAATGATTGCAGATAAAATAACAGTACCTGTAAAGATTTTACCGAAAGAAGAAGTAGTGGAATACCTGGGCAAACAGGACGTACCATTATTAATCACGGCCGGCGCGGGAGATATCGACCAGTTAAAAGAACCGGTGGCTCATCTTCTTAAAAACAAAATAACACAACATTAAAAATAAAAAGCTTGTCTAAAACTACCACAATATTAAAACGACTGGGTGTCGCCGTTCTCTGGGGAATGGTGCTCACAGGCTTTGTAGTATTGCTGGTGGCGGCTATACAGGACAAGGATGCCGGTAAATGTAAAAGTATACAGGTAAAATTTGAAGGGAAAGATGATAACTTTTTTATTGAATCAAAGGATATAAAATCTTTGATCACGAAAGATAAAAATCTGAACCCGATCGGTAAAAGTATTGCCGATATCAATATCGCAGAGCTGGAATCCGTTGTAGACCAGGATCCCTGGGTAAAAAATGCAGAGATCTATTTTGATAACGGCCAGCAGCTGAACATCAAAGTAACACAACGCGAACCGGTGGCGAGGGTATTTACTTTTTCCGGTAACAGTTTTTACCTCGACGGCGCCGGCGAACATATACCGGTATCCAGTCGTTATGCAGCCAGGGTGCCAGTATTCACAGGCTTTCCTACGGATGCGGAAAAGCTGCAGAAACCCGACAGCCTGTTAGCGGCGCAAATCGTGGACATGGGTATTTACATTGGTAATGATCCCTTCTGGATGGCACAGGTAGAGCAACTCATGATCACGGATGACCGGAGGTTTGAGTTCATACCGAAACTGGGAGACCAGGTGATTGCATTCGGAGAAGGTATAGACATAGAAAAAAAATTCACCAAACTGCTGGCTTTTTATAAGGAAGGATTGAACAAAGTAGGCTGGAATAATTATACACGCATCAACATCGCATTTGAAAACGAAGTGGTGTGTACCCGTAAGGACGGCGTTGTTCCATTGCAACCAGTAATCAAAACGGATAGTTTGAAACTGGCCGATGCAGATGAACCGCCGATAGCGGACAGCGAAGATTCAACAACGGCAGCACCGGCAATAGCAAAGCCGGTACATACCGAACCTGCCAAACCGGTGGCAAAACCGGTACACGCAGCGAAAGAAAAGGCTAAACCGCAGAAAGAAAAGGTGAAGAAAGCAAAAGCAGCTGCGCCGGCCAAACAACAACCTAAAGCAGTGTATAAGCCAGGGAATAAATCTGTTAACACATCAAAAAAACAAAAAACGCCATGAATCAGGAAGCTCCCATCATTGTAGGACTCGACATTGGTACTACGAAGATTGCTGCCATTGCAGGACGGAAGAATGAATACGGGAAACTGGAAATCCTGGGATTCGGAAAAGCTACATCGTTTGGTGTACAGCACGGTATGGTGCTGAACATTGACCAAACCATTAAAGCTATCAGGCAAGCACTCGAGAATTGTTATGCGTCCAACCCCAACCTGGAAATTAACGAGGTATATGTTGGTATAGCCGGTCATCATATAAAAAGTTTGCAAACCCGTGGAGATATTGTACGCAATGACACTGATGCGGAAATATCCCAGAAAGATATTGACCAGCTGATCAACGATCAGTACAAAACAGTTATTCCCGCGAGTGATCAGATCATCGATGTGATTCCGCAGCAATATATAGTGGACAGTCTGCAGAACATTACTTACCCGATCGGTATGTCCGGGGTAAAGGTGGGTGCGAACTTCCATATTATTACCGGCGACAAAAACGCCATCCGTAACATTAACCGCAGCGTGGAAAAATCCGGTCTCAAAATACGCGACCTGGTACTACAGCCACTGGCTTCTGCTGCAGCGGTTATGTGCGATATGGATTTTGAAGCAGGTGTAGCCATTGTGGATATTGGTGGTGGTACCACCGACCTGGCAGTATTTTATGAAGGTATATTGAAACACACAGCCGTTATTCCGTACGGTGGTGAAAACATTACCAACGACATCAAGAACGGCCTGGGTGTATTGAAAACACAGGCAGAACAGATGAAAGTACAGTTCGGTTACGCCCTGGCGGATGAAGCCAAAACAAATGCCTATATCACGATCCCCGGATTAAGAGGTCAGAGCCCCAAAGAGATCTCCGTGAAGAACCTGGCACACATCATCCAGGCGCGCATGAGTGAAATACTCGATTTCGTGGTATATCATCTCAAGCAGATCGGTATGGATAATAAAATGCTGAATGGCGGTATCATCCTTACTGGTGGCGGATCCCAACTGAAACATCTCATACAGCTGACAGAATACACCACCGGTGCAAGCGCCCGTATAGGATTCCCCAACGAGCACCTCGCAAGCGGCCACATAGATGAATTAACCAAACCTATGTATGCTACCTGCGTGGGCCTGATCCTGAAAGGCTACAACGATTTTGAAAATGATCGTAAAGCACTGGAAGAAAATTATGTAAAAATTAATACCAGCTATCTGGCCAAAGAACAGGCTGCTCAGTCGGTGGCTCCACCCGAAGACTGGATAGAAGAAGAAACCCCCAGCAGTCAGGAAATACAGGACCGGAAAGCAAAAGAAAGAAACGCCTCATTGAAAAACTTCCTGGACAAAATGAAAACAAAAATCATTGATATGTTCACGGAAGAAGAAGATGCAAAACTTTAAAAGTTAAATGGCGCAATTGTTGCAAAAAGCAAACGTTTAATATAATAAGAATTAAGAACGATAATTAATAATGACAGGACAAATGAACCATAGTAATAACATACAAGCATATACGCACTTAATTCTTAATAGTTCATTATTAATTATTCGTACTAACCCATAAAAGTATAGAGTCATGATACATTTTGATCTTCCTAAGGAAAAATCTTCTATCATCAAAGTCATCGGTATCGGTGGCGGTGGAAGTAATGCGGTGAATCATATGTATAGCCAGCGCATTGACGGGGTAAATTTCATTATTTGCAATACCGATGCACAAGCTATTGCCAATAGCCCAGTTCCCAATAAAATACAGTTGGGCCCGCACCTGACACAGGGACTTGGCGCCGGTGCAAATCCTGAGATCGGGAAACAGGCGACGGAAGAATCCTTTGAAGAAATCAAAAAAATACTGGAGGTGAATACCAAAATGGCCTTCATTACTGCCGGTATGGGCGGTGGCACCGGAACCGGTGGCGCTCCTATTATCGCCAAAATATGTAAGGAACTTGGTATTCTGACTGTTGGTATTGTTACCACTCCGTTTTCTTACGAAGGTAAAAAGAGAATGCTGCAGGCTGATGAAGGCGTTAGTCGTCTGAAAGAGTATGTAGATACCCTGCTGATTATCTCCAATGATAAATTACGTCAGAAATTCGGCGATCTGAAGTTCAAGGCAGCCTTCGAAAAAGCAGATAACGTACTGGCTACCGCCGCCAAATGTATTACCGATGTAATCAATTCTACCGGTCAGATCAACGTGGATTTCGCCGACGTTTGTACCGTTATGCGTAACGGTGGCGTGGCGATCCTCGGTGCTGCACTGGCTGAAGGCGAAAACCGTGCACAAAGGGCTATCGAAGATGCATTAACTTCCCCGCTGCTGAACGACAACGATATACGCGGTGCAAAATGGATCCTCATCAATATCTCTTCTTCTGAAGGTGAATTTGAACACACCCTCGATGAAATGGATATCATCCAGGCATATGTACAAAGCCAGGCTGGTGAAGATTGCGACGTGATCCTCGGTGTGGGCTACGATCAAACACTGGACAGGCAACTGGGTGTAACCATCATTGCTACCGGTTTTGAACAGAAACCCATTACACAGCAGAAAATCACACCCTCCAACCCGGAGCGCGTAGAACCTAAAATTGTAATGCAGTTAGGTAAAGATGGTGATGAAAAAAAGATGAGTGTACAACAGGCACAAGGCACCTTATTCCAGGAGCCACAAGACCTGATGGCCCCACGCCTGATGGAACCTGTAGTAAGTCATCCTGAGCCCGTAATGGCTTACACACCGCCACAGCCTCAACAACAGGCGCCTATTGCTCCTGCGCGTCAAAACTATGTGCTGAACATACAACAGGTGCCACCTGCACAGCCACAACAACCTGACCCGCAGCAGATACAACAACAAATTCAACAGGCGCAACAGCAACAGATGCAGCAAATGCAACAACAGCCAGTGCCGCAACCTGTTCAGCAAATACCGCCTGCACATACACAACAGCCTGGTGTAAATATCATTCAGCCGCAAACTGGTAACGCAGCCGGAGGATATTTAAACAGACCTGCACATATTTACGTGGAACCAGGTACACCTGCTCCCGAAATGAAAATGGTATATAAAGAGGAAGAAGAAAGTGCGGTAAACGTACCTCCTGCTCCTCCGGAAGTGCCTATGCAACAGGCTTACGAAGATCTGGAAGAACAGAAACGCAAACAGGCAGAAAGAGTAGCCAAATTACGCAGCATCAGTTTCAATGTGAAGAACATGGACAATAACGCGGAACTGGAAAACGTACCTGCTTACCTGCGCAGAAATGTGAACCTGGATAATGGCGCCGGCTCTGCTGAACACTTCTACTCCAACTACACGGTGAGTGGTGATCAGGGCCCTAATAATCATACAGAAATCAATACGATCAATACCTTTTTAGATGGGAAAAAGCCCGATTGATGAACACATTTGATTGTTTTTTAGTTGTGTTAAAAAAATCCTCCGGTTCCCCGGAGGATTTTTTTCATGATGCCATTGTTCAATCAGAACCCGTTTAATTCCTGTTTGGCTGCATTCAGTATTTGTGCGGCCGGCGTGGTTTTCAGCGTTTCTTCCTCGAAAGGCTTTAATAAATTGTCCAGCTTACTCAGACCCGCGGCGTTACCGCTTTTTGCAAATGCTTCCCGCAGTATTCTTATCTTTTCATAATCCTGTATCCCTTCTATCAATCTCTCATAACGGATAGAAGATCTCGGTCCCGGATATACGAAATACGTGTCTCCTGCCGACCAGGTACGGAAACGCGAATCATGCAGCGGATCAGCTACCCAGCAGTTGAAGGCCCAGCGCAAATACCCGTTATATCCTTTGTTCGCAGCATGCCAGCCCATAAAGGCTGATTCTGCCGGCGGCGAAAAAGTAAAGGTATTCGGGAATCCTTCTGTGCAGCAGGTGTAAAAGGTAGTCGGCAACCCTTTCTCTAAACGGCTTTTCATGATGTTTGCCGGGAAAGCTTCTCTCAATGCAATACAGTAGTCATGTATTTCATTGGCCAGTGGTTCGTGATAACTGCCTGCCAGCGATAATTTGAAGTCGTTACTCGCACTACGGATCACTTTCAGGGTTTGCAGCATGTCTTCCATTGGTCTTTCATCCATAGCGATAGCTGTAATATTAAACCAGCCCTTTGCCTTCAGGTGTTTTACAAAATCAGTCAGCATAGGTTGCCAGTGCTTTGTATACTCCGCGGAGCCAGGCTTCGCAACAATGAAAGTATCTTTTGCAGCTGCCTCATCATAATAATAAAATTTGAGGTTCCACGGAATCATGCTATAGCAGTTGATTTCCTTCCGGATACCCTGATCCATCATAAACTGCACCCATTTATCAAAGATGCTGTAGTCGTATGCCCAGCCGCCATTTTTCTTCTTTGTCCATTTTACCATTGTGCCGTAGATATCCTCGGTCTGGCTGTTCCAGGGATCATAAATAATAGTGGCCGTGATCACTTTCTGACCCGCATTTGCCAGCATTTTCATGTAAGGCTTCATGGCTTCGAAGTGCGCATTACTCCAGGGTTTTACGCCATATACGCGCGCTATTGCATAAGGACTTTGCCACAGATCAAGGTGAAATTGCCAGTCTTTCGGAGCAGGCAGGGTATGATCCAGTACAGTTACTTCAAAAGGCATGTCCACCGCGGTAGCACCGGATTTCACACTCACCGCGCCTTTATATGTACCGGCTGGTGTATTCGCCGGCACCTGAACGCTCAGCCATACCGGCTGGGTAGTACTGGCGGCAATGGTGCTTTTACTGATGATATCAATACCATCTGCCACGAGCGAAGAGTCAAAATCTTTCGGATTACGGTACCCGCAACCACCACCGTCTTTATTCAAACCATCTGTGAGTACATATCTCACAAAGCCGGTGGTCACTGCTGAAGCTGCAATTTTGTTGCCTTTACCGTCTTGTAATGCGGATGCCTGGATGCTTACTTCCCGTTGTGCAGCGGCAGACCATATCACCAGTTGTGTATGGACCTTTTCACCTTTCCAGGCTTTCGTTTCCCAGGCAGGCGTTAAACCGCTGTTATCAGGTGCATTTCTTTTTTCATAACGGGTATCTGCAGTACCGAATGCAACGTGAAGCCTGGTGTCATTAACAGCCGCCCAGGAAGCTTTATTAACGGGTTTGGGATCGGGCAGGTCCCTGTAGCCAGCGGCAGGAGATATTTGCGCCCACACGTTTTGTTGCAGTGCCAGCATTACCAGCACGCCAAAAAATTTGTTCACCATACTAAAATTTAGCGTTTTCAGATATTAGAATAACGTGATTTGTTCACTCATCACCGTAATCCGGAAACCTCAATATCTATAAAAAAAGTGGATTTTTTCCTTTTAAGAGGATGACCGGTTATATATAAAACAGAAAAGCCGGATCACACACGATCCGGCTTTTCTTGTTAAAGATGTATATCAATGTACAATCCGCTTCAGCTGCAGATTGGTGACCGGTGCTACCACCAGTGGATATTTCTCGATGGTTACATAGCTGGAATCCAGTCCAAAACCCCTTTCTTCCGACAAACTGATCTTTTTCAGGAAGAAATACATCTTCATCACCATTCTTTCATATAAAGGCAGGTCGTTGTCGTGCGACAGGAATTTCTCCATAACGATGAACTGGAAGTCGCCTACCACATTATTCTTGCTCAGCGATTCGTAGCGGCTGGTAATATTTACTTCCTTGTTACGAACCATATCTTCTACTACCATTCTGAACATAAGATTAATACGCTGTTCCACTTTAAAGCCGAGGCGGAATTCCACACGTATTACTTCATTTGGAATGATCGTTTGCACAGAGTATTCACTCAGGTAAGGTTCATCTACCACATCTACGTGTACAAACCAGTATATATCTGCCCGTTTGGGTTTTTTATTAAGAATTGAATAGATGATCTTATGTTCTATTTCTTTCGGATTATCGGCACTGCTCATATACACCAGGTGGGTGGCGTATTTGGGAATGGAAGTGTCATTGCTCAGTTCCTGTATGATAGGCAGATAATCTTCCAGTCGCACAAATTCCACGTAACGGTTCTTGATCTTACGCGATTTGAACCATACAATCATCACCAGGAAGAGGGCGCCGGCCACAATAACTGTTACGTAACCACCATGCATGAACTTAATCACGTTAGCGAAGAGGAACGAGAATTCTATGGTAAAATAAACGATGAGATATAAGAGTATCCAGCCTACCCATACCCGCTTTGTATAAAGGTAGAAGGCGAAGAGGCAGGAGGTCATGAGCATGCAGATGGTGATGGATAAGCCATAAGCCGCCTCCATATTCGACGATTCCTGGAAAATCAGCACAATGGAAACGCAACCCACAAACAGCATGGTATTGATGCCGGGGATATAGAGCTGTCCCCTTTCTTCTGTGGGGTAATTTACCCGCATTTTGGGCCACAGGTTAAGGCGCATGGCTTCTGCGATGAGGGTAAAGGACCCGGATATCAGTGCCTGGCTGGCAATTACAGAGGCCAGTGTGGCAATTAATACGCCGAAGATGATGAACCATTCCGGCATAATGGTAAAGAACGGGTTCTGATCTTTGGGCAGGATCTGACCTTTTTGGGTGAGTAACCAGGCGCCTTGTCCCAGGTAGTTCAGAATAAGACAGGTTTTAACAAAGATCCAGGACACCCGGATATTACCTTTACCGCAGTGACCGAGATCAGAATACAGGGCTTCCGCACCTGTAGTACAAAGGAACACAGCCCCCAGGATCAGGAATCCTTTAGGATAAGTAGTTAAGAGTTCAATGGCATAATGGGGGCTAAAGGCTTTGAAAATGCTCAAATCATCCGCTACATGTGAAATACCGAGGATGCCCAGCATAGAAAACCACAGCACCATAATGGGTCCAAACATCCGGCCGATAGAAACAGTACCGAACTGTTGCATAACAAAGAGCCCTGTAATAATAGTGAGTACTATTTTCACGATAGTCATCTGGCCCAGGTCCTTAAAGACTTCCAGGGTCCTGAGACCTTCGATGGCAGAGGTAACTGTGATGGGTGGGGTGATGATACCATCTGCGAGCAGGGCAGCGCCGCCGATCATACCAAAAATTACGGTCCATCTGGCGTGGCGTCTCACGAGTGCATAGAGTGAAAAGATCCCACCTTCCCCCTTATTATCAGCCCGTAGGGTGAGAATAACGTATTTAACGGTAGTTTGAAGAGTTAGTGTCCAGATGATACAGGAAATACCTCCGATCACCAGCAGGTCGCTGATGGGATTTCCTCCTACGATGGCTTTGAAAACATAGAGTGGAGATGTTCCGATATCGCCATAGATAATGCCAAGAGCTACTACCAGGCCTGCCAGGGATACCCTGTTGATGTTAATTCCCACGTAATAATAAGTTTATTAAAAAAGCCTCCAAAATTAGGGGTAATAATTGACACTTCAACAATATTTCGTACAGGAGTGTTTGCTTCAAAAAAAAGTCCTCTCCCGAATGAACGGGAGAGGACTTTTTTTAAGTTATCATCTTAATGAGTGATACTGATTAGTTAGCAGGAGCTAAATCAACAGTGCCAGACTCACCAGGAGTGTTTTGTTTGATGAAACGACCGCGGTCGATACCTTGTTTGTCAGCCAGGTAGTCGATTACTGAATCAACACGACGGCTGCTCAGGTCAACACCACCTTTCTTACCTTTAGCACCTGCGTGACCGGTAACCAGTACGTTGCAGGAAGGGTTAGATTTCAGGGTAGCTGCAACAGAAGCCAGGATAGCTTCCTGATCGTTACCAACTTTGGTAGAGCTGCCTTTGAAAGAAACGCTAGGCAGAACCAGAGAAGCACAAGTTACTTCAGGACGGTTTTTGCAGCATTCTGGATCTGGGCATTTACCAACACCATCAGCATCAACTGGCTGGCAGTAAGTAGGAGTGATCAGTTGTTTGTCTTTGTAATCAGGAACACCGTCACCGTCAGTATCTTTAGCAACACCGTGAACATCCACTGGTGCACCTGCTGGGGTGTTAGGTTCGCGATCGAATTGGTCAGTTACGCCATCGCCGTCAGCATCAGGCAGAACCGGAGCTGGAAGCTTCATGTGACGTGGGCTGCTCAGCTCGCTGTAAGCGTATTCCAGTGGGTTGATCCACCATAATGGCTGTACACGTTTAGCTGGGTTACCCAGGTTGAAGTTCAGACGTAAGCTGGTGTAAGAGTAGAAATCTTTGGAAGAACCACCGGAACCAGGAGCTGCATATCCATCCAGGTATGCGTCAAATGGCATAGTGATTTTTTCTTCAATACCGATGTTGAAACGTTTAGAAACTTTAAACGCTACACCAGTACCGAGATCCAGTGCATGACGGAGTAATTGGTTGTCATCGTTACGACCGATAGAAACCCTGTTACCCTGAGAAGGAGCATTTTGCTCGTATTTATCATCTCTCAGATCTTTGATCTGTTTTCTGATATCACTGCGTTTTGCGCCAAAGTTAATACCGGAATAGTTGTAGCCATTTCCGTTTGCATCCAATGCATCAACGTCAACGTCAGCCATTACGATAGAGTAACCAGCCAGTAAATACCAGTTAACCTTAGGTTCAGCTCTGTAGAACAGGATGTTGCTCAGGGAAGCAATCACGTCCAAGGACAGCTGATGGTTCTGGGATTTGTAGTTAGGAACAATCATACCACCATTTAAAGCGGCTGTTTTTGCCCAAGGGTTGATACCACCTGCTGGTGAATTAGGACGCAGTTTGTAGTCCTGACCCTTATCAATGGAACCGATGTACTCAGCTCTCAGGGAGAAAGTATGTCCCAATGCTTTTCTCAGGGAAACACCACCACCAAAACCTGGTTGAGGAGGAACGGTTCCGCTGATCAGGTGTAAACCACCACTAAAACCCAGTTCCCACATATCTCTCGGTTTAGCCGGGAAATTTGATTGGTGGTTCGTGAAGTTATTTTGTTGTACCATACGCTTGCTAGACACTTTGGAGCTATCCAGAGCATCGTAGCCGGTTGGTTGAACCTGTGCAAAACTAGTAGATGCTGATAGTAAACCCACAGCGCCTGCCAGTAATAAGTACTTTTTGCTTGCCATAATTGTTTTTTTTATTAAAAACTGTTAAAAATTTACTAATAACCCGTTTTTTACCTAGCAAAGGTAAATATCATAAATGAATATACAAATTTTTCTTGCAATATTATTTTCATTGATAAGTCCTTCAAAATTAGAGCTTAAATGAAAGTATTTATATACCTTAATTCCAGTTAAGTTAAAGATCTGTATACCTTGTGTTAAAGGATTCCTTAACTCGTGTTAAAGGAATGTTATACTCCATATACAAATTAAAGGCCAAAATGTTAAAATGTGATTTATAAAAGCTAGCTTAGCAATCCTTTTTTATTTAATACATGGACGATATTAAACACCTGATAGGTAAAGAATTACAGGATTTTGAAAGTAAGTTCGCAGATTCAGTAAAAAGTCATGTGCCGTTATTGGACAGGATCATGCATTATATTGTGAAGCGCAAGGGAAAGCAGATCAGGCCCATGTTTGTTTTATTATCCGCAAAACTTTTCAGTGACAATATCCAGGAAAGTACATACCGGGCAGCCGCACTGGTAGAACTGCTGCATACCGCCACCCTGGTACATGATGATGTGGTGGATGACGCCAACGAACGCCGTGGCCTGTTTTCCATTAATGCCCTCTGGAAAAATAAAATAGCTGTACTGGTTGGCGACTACCTCCTTTCAAAAGGACTGCTGCTGTCCCTTAACAATAATGATTTCCGAACTTTACAGATATTATCAGAAGCTGTAAAAGAAATGAGTGAAGGAGAACTGCTGCAGATCGAAAAAACCCGTAAGCTGAATATCAAGGAAGATATTTACTTTGAAATTATCCGCCGTAAAACCGCTTCATTACTGGCTTCCGCCTGCGCTGCCGGCGCATGGAGCAGCAGCAACGACGATCATACTACCGAACAAATGCGCCTTTTCGGCGAAAAAGTGGGCATCGCCTTTCAAATTAAAGATGATCTCTTCGATTATGGCTCCGCCAAAATCGGTAAACCGACCGGGATCGACATACGCGAGAAAAAAATGACCCTTCCGCTTATCTATACCCTGGAACATGCTTCCACTGAAGTAAGAAGAAAGATTATTAATATAGTTAAAAACCATAATACAGAAAAGGACCGCGTAGAAGAAGTCATCCGGCTTGTAAAAGCATCCGGAGGCATTGACTATACCCGGCAAAAAATGTTTGAATACCGGGATGAAGCCCTTACCATCCTGAATAAATTCCCTGAAAACGCTGTCAGAAACGGGTTAGAATCCCTGGTGCGATTCACAACCGACAGAACATTTTAGTAAGAATAAAAAATAATGTAATATGCGGAAGAAGCGAAAAGCTTAAGCCTTTAAAATATAATAATGCAAAAACGCTGGACAGTAAAGGCATATCAACCAAATCAGGAACAATTACTACAGTCATCATTACGCATACATCCGCTGTTATGCCGGTTACTGGTACAACGCAATGTAACCAACTATGAGGCTGCCCGGCAATTTTTTCGCCCTACACTGGAAGACCTTCACGATCCCTGGAAAATGAAGGACATGGACAAGGCCATTTCCAGGATTGAACTGGCTTTTTTCCAGCATGAAAAAATACTGATCTACGGAGATTACGATGTAGACGGCACTACCGCAGTGGCGACGGTGTACGCTTTTCTGCAAAAACTTTACACCAATATCGAATTTTATATCCCCCACCGCTACCGCGAAGGTTACGGTATTTCCATGCAGGGCATTGAATACGCCAGGGATAACGATTTCAGCCTGATCATTGCGCTCGACTGCGGCATTAAGTCTATCGAACATATTACCACCGCAAAGGAATGGGGTATCGACTTTATAATCTGCGACCATCATTTGCCGGATGCAATACTGCCTCCCGCTGTGGCGATCCTGAATCCCAAACAACACGACTGCCCCTATCCTTATAAAGAACTGAGCGGCTGCGGAATTGGTTACAAACTGATCTGCGCCTTTGCGCAAAAACGGGGTCTTCCCCAATCGGAAGCCAATAAATTCCTGGACCTGGTGGCTACCAGTATTGCAGCCGACATCGTTCCGATGACCGGCGAAAACAGGATACTGGCCTTTCACGGTCTTATAAAAGTAAATGAAGATCCGCTGCCGGGTATCAAAGCGCTGATCACGCTCAGCGCACTGAAGGAAAAACTAACCATTGCCAACCTCGTATTTGTGATTGCCCCACGGGTAAACGCCGCCGGCAGGATGGACGATGCCCGCAAAGCAGTGAACCTCTTCATCGAAAATGATGTGGAAAAAGCCGCTGCCATCGCAGCCGTGCTGCACGCCGACAATTTCGACAGAAAAGAAATCGACAGTACCATTACCCAGGAGGCCATTGTACTGCTTCAAAATGATGTGGATATTGCCCGCAGAAAATCGACCGTACTTTACCAGGCCCACTGGCATAAAGGTGTGGTCGGTATTGTGGCTTCCCGGTTAATCGATAAATATTACTACCGTCCTACTATCATTCTTACCCAATCGAATGACAAAGTAGCCGGCTCCGCCCGTTCCGTGATGGGATTCAATGTATACGAAGCCATCCACCAGTGTAAAGATCTTCTCGAAAACTACGGAGGCCATTTTTATGCAGCGGGGATGACCATGAAAACAGAAAATGTAAAGGCGTTCCAGGAACGCTTTGAAGAAGTGGTAGCACGAACCATCCACCCGGATCAACTGGTGCCGGAAATAGTAATAGATACCGAAATCCATTTCACAGAAATCACAACTGCGTTTTATAATATTCTACGGCAATTCGAGCCCCTGGGACCAGACAACCTGCGACCAGTCTTTCTTGCTAAAAATCTTGTTGACAACGGTTATTCGAAGATTGTAAAAGATGACCACATTAAATTCTCTGTGAAACAGGGGAGATATGGTCCCACTATGTCCGGAATTGGTTTCTACATGGCGGAGAAATTTCCGCTGATAGCAGACAAAAAGCCCTTCGATATGGTATTTACCCTGGATGAAAATGAATGGAACGGGCAAACTTCCCTCCAGCTGAAAGTAATTGATATCAGAACTGCAGCAGTCCGATAGCTTTTATAAAACGGTTACAAATGCTGCTTCAGCAGCCAGGTATATACATCCTGGTTCGCGTAAGTCCTTGTCCAGGCATCGTGGCCACCGTTGGGATACTCTGTATACTGCACATTATTCCCCAACGCTCTCAATTGCTTTACCAGGACACGTGAATTCTCTACATTTACGGTAGGATCGTCTGCTGAATGGAAAACCCAAATAGGCATGGTTTTCAGATTCTTCATGCGGTTTACATCTCCACCACCACTGATAGGAACAATGGCGGCAAATTTTTCGGGGTGTGCAGAACTCCAGTCCCACGTTCCATAACCACCCATACTCAGACCGGTAAGATATACTCTCTTAGGATCTACATGGTATTTGCTGATCACTTCTTTATAGAGTATCTCGAGGTACTGTGGATTCCACCATCCGCTCAGGCACTGCGGCGCGATTATTACAAATGGTTTCCCTGCCGCCACTTTTACCAGTCCTACGTTCTTTATCACATCAATATTATTCCCCATTTCCCCTACTCCATGAAGAAATATCACGATGGGCCATTTGTAATCTTTCTTCTCGTTATATCCGTCCGGGATATAAAGCACGTAATTGCTGATATTGCCTCCTTTGGTATCTATTTTCTGAGTAGTGATACCAACTTGTTGCGGAGGAAAAGTATCTTCCCGGGGCGGCGTTACCGGCACAGTATCTCCCGGAGGATTCGTTGGCACAGGGTTAGCTGTTTCTGTTTTTGAACAGGAAAAAAATGCGAGCGTACTCAACACAAAGACATGGCACAAAATTTTAATTGCTCTTTTTTTCATATAACTACTACAAACTAAAAGTCCCCCGGCAATATGCCGGGGGACAGGTTTTACAATATTTTTCTTTTCGGTTCTTCTATTCCGTGTTTTGCAAATAAAAGACTAAAAGAATAAACACCGTCATTTTATTTATTGTGCAATGTCATTATTTTTTTTCGCCCATCAGTTCCACGCTTCTGTTCACAAATGCCGTAAGATCCGCACCTGTCAACAGGTTCTGGGACAACAGCGCCAGGTCTGCCAGATTCTTTATCTGCTTCTGTTGCAATGTGTTATCTCCTTCCTTCAGTATTTGCGTGTACACCGGATGGTTAGCGTTGATGGTCATATTTATTTCATCGGGCATATTCGCATACCAGTTCATTCCGCCGCCGCCCATAGCTGCCATGTCTTTCATACGACGCATCAGCTCCGGACGGGTTACAATTACCGGTTGCGCTTCTGCGCTGAGTCCTTTCATTTCTACTTTGATATTAGGTTGTGTTACCTGGGCGCCAAAGAGTTCTTTCAAGGTACCTTCCTGTTCTTCAGATAATACTGTCGTGGTATTTTCTTCTTTATCAATCAGGTTATCAGCGATATCTGCATCCACACGGGTAAAGGAAACATTATCCCATTTGATTTCCATGTTGTTGATGAATGCGGCATCCACCATTGTTTCCATCTTTACTACCAGGAAGCCTTTATTTTTTGCGGCCTGCACGTAGCTGTCCTGCTGCACCGGGTTGGTGGCATATAATATCACCAGTTTCTGCTCCTTATTGGTTTGCAGGGCAGCGGCAGCTGTGCGGTATTCTTCCTGTGTATAAAATTTACCCCCTGCCACATCTTCCATTATCAGGAATTTGTTGGCTTTCTCCATGAACTTGTCGTCGGTCATCATACCATACTTTACAAACAGTCCGATGGAATCCCATTTATCTTCGAAGGAAGCGCGGTCGTTGCGGAATATTTCATCCAGCTTATCCGCTACTTTTTTGGTGATGTGAGCGTTGATCTTTTTTACATTAGGATCACCCTGCAGATAGCTACGGCTAACATTCAGCGGAATATCCGGGCTATCGATCACACCATGCAGCAACATCAGGAATTCCGGAACAATGTCCTTCACTTCATCCGTTACATATACCTGGTTGGAATACAGATTGATCTTGTCTTTCTGCATCTCGTAGCTCTTGTTAATCTTCGGAAAATAAAGGATACCGGTGAGATTAAAAGGATAATCTACATTGAGGTGAATCCAGAATAAAGGAGGTTCTGCAAATGGATATAATTCTTTGTAGAAATTCTGGTAATCTTCGGTGGTTAACTCGCTTGGTTTCTTTGTCCAGGCAGGATTGGTGTTATTAATCTGTGTGCCTTCAAAAGTTACCGGAACAGGCAGGAATTTACAGAACTTTTCGAGGATGGTGCGGATACGTCCATCTTCCAGGAATTCTTCGCTTTCCTCGTTGATGTGCATTACAATTTCAGTTCCCCTGTCTGCCTTGCTGATCTCTTCCAGTTCATACTCAGGGCTTCCATCACACTCCCAACGCACAGCGGGAGCTTCTTCTTTCCACGATTTTGAGAAGATTTCCACCTGGCTGCTTACCATAAAGGAAGAATAAAAGCCAAGACCAAAATGACCAATGATATTAGTACCGTTTTCCTGTCCTTTATATTTTTTCAGAAATTCTTCTGCACCAGAAAAGGCTACCTGGTTAATATATTTATCCACTTCTTCCGCAGTCATACCGATACCATGATCTGCAATAGTGATGGTTTTCTTTTCCTTATCAACTCTCACATCAATAGCAATGTCTCCCAGTTCTCCTTTAAACTCTCCCACACTGGCCAGGGTTTTCAATTTCTGGGTAGCATCCACGGCATTACTTACCAGTTCGCGGATAAAAATTTCATGATCTGAATACAGGAACTTCTTGATAATTGGAAATATGTTCTCTGTCTGAACACGTATTGCACCTTTTTGCATTGATTATCTGATTTTTTTGGTAAACTTTTTCAAAGTGTGTGCCAGCAGGGTTTAGGCTGACAAGATGACAAGACACAAGTTAAAAAAATATAAAATATAAATATTGAGGCTGTGAATATACGCTACCTGGGCTTATCCACCATCGTATTTAACCCGGAAAAAAGGGCAGGGAAAGAAATATTTAAAACGGATAAGAAAATAAAACCATATTACATTCCCTTCAAATTAACAAAATAATCATATTAAAAAATCCGGCGAAACGGTTTATTCAGTAGATTTATTGCACCGAAATCTGATTCCCCAATTTTTCAAATAATACTATGGAAAGACCTCTACTCACTTTATTATTTCTTGCTTCTTTTGTTTGTGGTAGTGTAAGCGCACAAACCAATCCGGCCGCGCAGCCATTGCCTTATGAACAAAATTTTGACGCACTGCCGTCATCTGCTGTGGTATACCCGGCAGGATGGCAGGGATGGCTGCTCAGCGGCGCTCCTTCCGGCAGCTTCAATACAGCCGCACCTGCTTCCGACAAACCACTGATAAGTGGCGGCAGTGCATCGTCCACTGCCAATGGTGTTTATAACTATGCCGGCAAACTGGGCTTCCTGAACAGCGGCAGCGCCGACAATGCACTGGTGCTATCTATCAGTACGAGCGGACAACAAAATGTACAATTGAGCTACGATGCCATGACGATCAGGAATCCTTACGATGGTAATTCCAATACCAGGATCAATGAAGTTGTAGTACAATATCGTATAGGCGTTGCCGGTACCTTTACCAGTATCAATGAAACTGCTTATCAGAACGACACTATTCAACAAACCGGTTCTGGTGTTACTTTACCGCAACACCTGGTAAACAGGTCGGTGATACTGCCGCCGGATTGTAATAACCAGGCTGTAGTACAACTGCGGTGGGTAAACCGCCAAATCAGCGGCGCCGGCTCCAGACCGGGATTTGCTATTGATAATATAGCGGCATCCGGAAGTGGCAGGGATACCACTCCCCCTGTGATCAGTCTCCTGACACCGGTTAACGCAGCCGCAGATGTATCGCCTGTTACATCTCCCGAAATTATTTTCAGCGAAAATATAAAAGCAGGCAACGGGTATATCAGGTTGCATAACAGCAATAGTGGGTTAACGGATAGTTTTCCTGTAACCGGTAGTGCTATCATTATTAATAACAATGTGCTTACCCTGAAACAAATCCTGCAACCACACAGTCATTATTACATTACGCTGGACAGCGGTACAGTAAAGGATCTGTCGGATAATGACTTTGCAGGTATTACAGATACCACACAGTGGAATTTTACCACCGGCAACCAGGAACTCAACTATAACTTCAACGACTGTACGCCGATAGGCAGCAGCCAGTTAAGCGGAGGCTTTACACAATACAGTGTAACCGGTGCGCAGCTGTGGGGATGTACCAATTTCGGGCAGCAAAGCAGTAATGGGGTACAGATAAATGGTTACAGCGGCGGAGCTGTTGAAAATGAAGACTGGCTGATATCTCCTGCGTTTGACCTGACCGGTCTGCAATTCCCGCTGTTGCAATTCAGCAGCCGTACTGCCTTTGCCGGGCCGGCGCTTAGTCTGCGTATTTCCACCAACTATACCGGCAGCGGTGATCCGCGCAATGCTACCTGGACAACGCTGAATGGCCGTTTTCCTGAAACCGGCAGTGATGTGTGGACTTTATCTTCCGGTATAAATCTCGCTGCTTACAAGCAAACAGGCGTTTATATTGCTTTTGTTTATACATCCGGTCCTGCTGTACAGGCTTCGCGCTGGACGATTGATGATTTCAGGCTGACGGATACCACCGCATCGCCGGCGCCAACATTGAACAGCAGTCCGGCGGCCATTGATTTCGACTATGTAAAATCCGGGCAAACATCAGAAGCACAGCGTGTTGGTTTCTGGGCCAACGATTTTACAGGAGATTTGAAAATCAAGGCTCCAGCAGGTTTCAAGGTATCTGGCGACAGCAGCAATTATAGTAACGAGGTCACTTTCTCTGTGGCTGCATTGGCTACCGGTCCGCAGCAGGTATTTGTAAAGTTTGCGCCAACAGCAGCTGATCAACCTTACAGCGGTAATCTTACATTCAGCTCTCCCGGTTTCTCCGGCCGTTCTATTACTCTCAGCGGTACTTCACTGCGGTCGTTAAAAGTGGTGAACTGGAATATAGAATGGTTTGGCAGTCCGGCTCAAAACCCCGCCAATGACAGTTTACAGCAGGCCAATGTAACTACCATCCTTAAAAAACTGGATGCAGATATTTTTGCGCTGGCAGAAGTAGTGGATACTGCCCGTTTCCGCGCGGTGGTAAGCCAGTTGCCGGGTTATAGCTATGTGTTATCTGACTTTGGCTCGTATGCAGATAGCATCACTGATGTTGACTATGTATCGGCGCAGAAGCTGGCTTTTGTGTACAAAACGGCAGTGATCCGCAAGATCAGTACTTACGGCATATTAAGACAGGGAGGCAGCAGCAATGCGTATTATAACTGGTCGTCCGGCAGGTTCCCTTATGAAATGGAGGCTACCGCCAAACTGGGTAACGACTCTGCGCGGATCCGGTTCATATTGCTGCATGCAAAGGCCAATACAGGTACTAAGCCGGAAAAGATTACTTCCTGGAACCGGCGCAAAGATGGATTGAAAGAGTTGAAAGACACGCTGGACCTGCAATATCCGTATAGCAATATTATAATGTTGGGAGATTTTAATGATGATCTCTCTAAAACCATTACAACAGAGTTATTACCGGATACCACCACTTCTTATATTGACTTCATCCGCGATAGTATCAACTACCGGCCGTTGACCCTGCCGTTAAGTTTATCCGGTCAGCGTTCCACCGTCAGTTACTCATCGGTGATCGATAATGTGATTAGTTCCAACGAGGTGGGTGTTGCTTATTTGCCGGCATCTGCACGGATACAAACCCAGGTGGCCGGGCTGGTAAGCAGTTACGGTACCACCACCACGGATCATTACCCCGTATTGAGCCGGTATAACCTGCACATTTTAGGCAACCCGCTGCCGGTAGAAGACTTTGATGCCCGGGCCGATGGCGGTAAAGTGCTGGTTAGCT
Source organism: Chitinophaga ginsengisegetis (assembly GCF_900168065.1). Classification (GTDB taxonomy): domain Bacteria; phylum Bacteroidota; class Bacteroidia; order Chitinophagales; family Chitinophagaceae; genus Chitinophaga; species Chitinophaga ginsengisegetis. The sequence goes on from NZ_FUZZ01000001.1 coordinate 2,828,916, forward strand.
GGCATACACCTTATGAAATCAACAGCAGCAGGTTTGTGATAGAGCGTTCCCGGAACCTCCGGACCTATGAGGCCGTGGATACTGTGGCTGCTCATGGCAGTAAGGCGGAGGGGTCTGATTATATTTCCTATGATGAGCAGCCCTGGCCTGGATTTTCAGCTTACCGGTTAAAAACCCTGGGACTGGACAGCAGCGTAAGGTACAGTCCGGTTAAGATGGTTTTGGTAACGGATAAAGACTTCTGGCGGAAGCTGTTGTGGTGCATATTCGGGCACCAGTTGCAGTATTGGCTGGATTGGCCCCGCAGCGGTGATGCGAATATTGAATTGATGGATGTGCAGGGTCGTGTTCGTTACCAGGGCAGAACGGCTTTAATAAAAGGCCGGAACTACAGAACAATAGCTATCGATCAGCTGCCGGCGGGCATATATTTCCTGAGAGTACAATCGGGTGAGCTGGTGCAGGTGACCAAGATTCTTATTAATCAGTGATCTTTTTTGAAAAAACCATGCAAACGAGACGCCGCCCCGCTAACCGGGGCGGCTTTTTTAATTTGGTTATCAGCCAATTACGCATTATTCTCTATAAAAGGCAAGATATTTAGGGAAATCGGGCTTTCATGCGTGGAAATAAGGAATAGTTCAGTATCTTTGCGGTCCTAATTTTTTAATTAAACCATTTAAAACAGGGAATTATGAACTACGAATTGATGGTGATCTTTACCCCTGTGCTTTCTGAGGACGACTACAAAGCCGCCCAAAAGAAATTCGCTGATATCATTAAAGATAACGGCGGAGAAATCACGCACGAAAATCCCTGGGGATTAAGATCACTGGCGTATCCTATCCGGAAGAAGACTACAGGAATGTATGTTGTTCTGGAATACAATGCGCCATCCGACCTCAATGAGAAGCTGAAAATCCAGCTGAATCGCGATGAAAATGTATTACGTCACATGATTACTGCGCTGGATAAGCACGCTGTTACTTACAACGGTCGCAAAAGACATGGCGTAAATGCTGAATCTAAAACCACTGAAGCTTAAAACTATGGCAGTTAAACCGAAACAAGAAATCAAGTACTTAACGGCCGTAAAAACCGAGAAACGTCAGAAGAAATACTGCCGTTTCAAGAAGTTGGGCATCAAGTACGTAGATTACAAAGACGCGGAGTTTTTGAAGAAATTTTTGAACGACCAGGGCAAAATGTTGCCACGTCGTATTACGGGTAACTCCCTGAAATTTCAGCGTAAAGTAGCCCAGGCTATTAAGAAAGCTCGTCAAATGGCTTTATTGCCTTATGTTACTGACCTTTTAAAGTAAGAAGTTATGCAAATTATCTTAATACAAGACGTAGATAACCTGGGTCAGAAGAATGAACTGGTTAGCGTAAAAAATGGTTACGCCAGGAATTTCCTGATTCCTCAGAAATTTGCGGTAGAAGCAAGCCCTTCTAACATGAAGCAGCTTCAGGAACGCCTGAAAGTGCAGAAAGTGAAAGAAGAGAAACTGCTGGCTGAAATTGCGAAAGTAGTAGAAGTGTTGAAAGCTTCTCCTGTTAAAATTGGCGCTAAAACCGGTACTTCCGGTAAGATCTTCGGTAGCGTAACCGGTGTTCAGATTGCCCGTGCAATTAAAGAACAGAAAGGTTATGAAATTGACCGTCGCCGCATCCACATCCTGGATGATGTTAAAGAACTGGGTACCTACAAAGCTCGCCTCGATTTCGGTAAAGGCAACGAAACCGAACTGGAATTTGAAGTAGTAGCTGAGTAATATTCCAACTTGTTTGGAAAGAAGAAAGTCCCGGGCTGAATCAGCCCGGGATTTTTTTTGCATCAATATGATTGCATTTGTGTTTCATTAACGAATGGCAATTGAGTTGTTGGTAGATTTGGTTATATTTGTAATGTAACCACAATGAAACCAGAAAAACACATATCAACACCTGATCCTAAATTTGTCGCTATCTTAAAAAAAATGATAGCAGACAAAAAGATAATTCATGAGCATATCCGGAGCGGAAAAAGCTTAAGTGAATTAGAAGCTAAAGGATTTAAGTTTGTTAAGTTCCTATAACGTTTCCCAGCTAAAAGAAGGAGATTATTTATTCACTACCGATTCCGGCATTGTATATAGTGTATATATGCTGGATGAGTCATTGTACTTTGATGCGTATCCTGAATTTTCGGCTGATGTGCATACACTCGGTTTTGATATGATATCTAATCCCTTAAGAAAAACACCTTTCGACAAAAGGGTGCGGATTACTATTTCCAATATTATTATTGATTATCTGACGACCCACCCGGAAAAAGTTTTCTTTTTTGTATGCGACAGTGCCGATGCCCGGGAAAAAAGCAGAATGAAAATATTTGAATTATGGTATCATCAACGGCAAACAGATACGATTGAAAAATACAATGAATCCATTCATACCGCAGATATGGATATCTATTTTTCTATCATTATTCATTCAAAAAACAGCCTGAAGAACTATATCCTTTCCTGCTTTCGCCAACTAACCCAATCCACCGCCGAAAAACTCAAATCTTATTAGTATTTTCATACCAATATTCCGCCATGAGTATGAAAAATATTACCTTCTTCTTTATCATCATTATCACCGCCTCGGCCTGTAGTACCAGGAATCACAGACCCGGACTCCCCAGGCTAACCACCATCAGCATCCAGGGCGATAGCACGCCGCAATATACCTTCCGGTATGATCAGCAGGGCAACCTGGCTGAACTGGTACATCACCTGCAATTAAACGACACCAGCATCAGTACTTTCTCCTATGATCATTCCCACCGGATTACCGGCATGGTGCTATCCAACCGGGAAAATAATATCACGGCAATAAAAGAGCGCGCCAAAGTAACCTCCTGGGATAAAGATGGCAACATCACCACCGTACAATATTTTGATGCAAAGGAGCGCCTGCTCCGCGTTGCCAATGTACGCTGGAAGAACGGGCTACCCGCTGCCATGAAATATTCCGATTCCACGCAGGCAATCAGCTGGAATTATGATGCAACGCATCCTATAAGAAAAGATATTTGTATAGATAGCTTCTCAGGCAAAAAAGAAGATACGTTAGTTACGTTGAGAACTACAAAGTACGAATGCGAGGATTCTATCAATCCCCTGCATCCCCTGGCCAATCAGTTGCTGCTCTGTCATGCTGTGGCGCCGGCAGTGGCGCTCTCTCCACTGGGCGATCTGTCAGACGCCTTTTTACACCTGAATGCGCGCAATCCCTTTCTTATCAAGATCACCGAAAAAGAAAAAACGCGCTGCCAGGAGCGTTTACTTGAATACGAGCGTTCTACCACTGTTCAATATGCCTACTACTTCAATGGTGGCCGATATCCGGCGGGCGCATGGGTGCATTTACACAGCGAAGGATTCACCAAACTGGGCAGCGACAACCATTTTGCGCTTGAATATCAATACGAATAACGCTTAATTGGGGATTTTTCATTAACTTTTAGGAGATGAAAATCACAGACCGATTAAAGACGATGCCGGTTACGCTGGTGTTGATCGGCATAAACGTACTTGTATTTGTTTACACCGCACTAACAGGAATGAATATATGGTGGGGAGATGGAACCCATCTGCTGCATGCCGGCGCCAACTACTGGTCACTGACCATAGAGCAACATCAGTACTGGCGGTTGTTTAGCAGCATGTTCCTGCATGCAGGACTGGGCCATCTTTTCACAAATATGCTCGGGCTGTTCATTGGAGGCCTTTTCCTGGAACCGGTATTGCGTAGTTTCCGTTATGGCCTTGCCTATGCGATCACAGGATTAATATCCGACTATGTCAGCATCTGGTATCATAAAGGCGCAGTGGGTGTAGGCGCTTCCGGTGCTATTTTTGGTATTTACGGTGTATTCCTGGCGCTGCTCACTACTCCCCTCTTCCCAACGGAGATAAGGAAAGCGTTTCTGGCTTATATCGGCTTATTTATAGCATTAAACGTGATTGCTGCCGCGGTTTCACAGGGTGTAGATAACGCCGCACATCTGGCTGGCTTTTTAAGCGGCGCCCTTACCGGGTATCTTTTCTTTTTTACACTAACAAAAGCAGATGGAGAAAGACTCACCCGCTGAGCCTCTTCCGAAGTTCTAATTACTTACATTTGTACACTTAAATGCGACAAAAGATGATGAATAAGCTATGGCTCCTGCTGTGTGCATGCTCAATAATGATATTGAGCTGCAAGAATAAAACAGCAGATAACAACAACACCGCTGCCAAGGATTCCACGCCACCTGCCATTAATAAAACTCCCGATGACACTGTTCAGTTGGGTAATAAAACCTTCTTTGTATACTTTATCGAAAAAGCAGATTTTGATAAATTCCCGCTTGCTCCCACAGATTCCAGCGAAGCAGATGTGCTGGCAAAAGACAGCCTGGTAAAAAGAGAAGGTAATAAACTGACCATCCAGCTGGAAAACGGGAAACAAAGGATCATGGCCAATAACAACAACGACGGCGAAGATTATATCGGCTATACCTATGCAGGCAGTTATCCCTCCATTAAAAGAAAAGGATTTTTTGTTACCTATTACGAAGGCAGCGCCTTTGAGCTGGTAAATATCCTGAATGGCGATTCTATGGTAACCTGGTCTGCACCGGCCATTTCACCGGATAAAAAATATATCATCACTGCATCGATGGACCTGGTAGCAGCTTTTGACCCCAATGGGTTTCAACTGTTTTCCGTAAATGGCAACGAAATAAAAGCGGTGGGAGAAGCCAGCCTCGACGACTGGGGGCCGGGCATGGTGCATTGGATTAATAACAAAACCATTCTATCTGAATACATTACAATAGACGAAGAAGGAAATACACAAATACGCTACGTAAAAATGGTAATGCAATAACAGTATTTAGTATATTTAGTGAGAGATAGAACGTCAAATCCACGCTTCATGAAAAAACTGTTCACCGTTGGTTTATTAATGGCACTCGCCTATTGCTATACCGCTTTTGCCGCACCTTCGCCAGCTAATACGGAATTTCAGGCGCCTACCATGAACATAGAGGGAACTGCCAGTTCAATCGTCAGCAAACTGGATAAATCGCTGATCCTGACAGAAGCGCAAAAACCTAAGCTGCTCAATATTGTGACTAATTACTTACGGCAAAAAGTCAATATCCAGCCGCTGCAACAAAGCAATCTGAAAGCTTATACTACCAAAATGAACAGTATGCAAAATGGATTGCATGCCAAACTGAAACCCTTGCTGACACTCACACAGTACACAGAGTTCCTGGGGTTAAAGCCTAAGTCGTTCGACGATACCAATGTTTTATCGCAATTATATTACTGAGCTGCCAGTAAACAGAAAAGCTATTTAAGTGATTGAAACCATTCACTTAAATAGCTTTTCTGTTTTTATTTTCTTTAGATGATAATCTGCCGGTCGCGCGCTATAATACGCCAGTTGGCGATTACCGCATTACGCTCTGCCACATAAGCTTTTTCATACAACGCCACAGTAGGACAAATATGTTTTGGCACACCATACAACACCGTGCCCACGGGATACTGCGCAGCATCCGCCACTTTCAATACCAGGTGTTCTTCACTCTGCGATACCGGTTCTGCCGCCGGTGCATTCAGGAATTGTACCCGAGGCTGGGGATTCTCTGCTGCTACTGATTTATGCCCGAGATCAACACAAATATGCTGTTCATCAACAACAGAAATCACACGGCTGATCACCAGTGCAGCCCATTGAAACGGCTGCTCCGGCAGATTGGCGGCGTACCCTGCATCCCAGAATATGAATGTACCCGGACTACAGGTAATGCCTTCCCTTGCTGCGTGCACCGGGAAAGTAGGTGTGCCGCCTGCCACAATTTCCGGCTGCGGAAGACCACTATTTGTTATGGCTGCCGCCAGTGCGGCAACAGGAGCGTATGCTGTATCACAACGTTCTTTTCGTATAGCCATATCCGTATCATGGAGGTGTCCATCGTATGCGTGTAATCCCACCGGAACCACTCCCGGTAGCGTATTGAGATATTGATACAACACCAGTGCTTCAAGCCCCGGCTTAATACCGGTGCGGTTCATTCCTACATTAAGATCCACATATACCGGCAAGCGGCGGCCCTGCCCGGCGAAAATATTACTGATAGCCAGTGCGGCCTCAGCATTGTCAGTAACACACGAAAAAGCTGTGTGCGGGTACTTCTGTACCAACTCCAGCAAACGCACAATCTTCGGTCCTACCGGCTGATAAGCCATCAAAGCATCTGCCGCATTTACCATTCCCAACATCTCTCCTTCTGCGATGGTGGCAAATTTAAAACGTGTAATTCCCGCCTCCATGATCAGCTGTATTACTTCAGCGGTCTTACTCGTTTTTACGTGTGGGCGTAACCGTTGTATGTCACCGATCATTGTTTTTAGCAATGAGATGTTATCTCTTATCCTGTCTTTATAAATAACAATCGCCGGAGAATCAATCTGCGCTGCATTTGTAAGCTGATACCATTCCATGCGGATATTTTTTTTAATCAATATTATACAAACAAACTTAAGATCAAACATCCGATCAACCCCGTCACAGATACAATAGTTTCCATCACCGACCAGGTTTTAATCGTGTCTTTTACAGACAAGTTAAAGTATTCCTTGAACATCCAGAAACCGGCATCATTTACATGGGAAAACATCAGGCTACCCGCGCCGGTGGCCAGTACCATCAGGTTGGCATTTACACCGGAAGCAGCAATCATTGGCGCCACAATTCCTGCGGTGGTAAGTCCGGCTACCGTGGCAGATCCTATACACACCCTGATGATAGCAGCAATACCCCACGCCAGGATCAACGGATGCAGGTGCATATTCTGAAGCGTAGTAGCAATGTAACTGCTAACCTTGCTGTCGTGCAGTAATTGTGTAAGCGCACCGGAGCCGCCTATTACCAGGATAATAACAGCTACATCGCGCACAGCATCGTCCATTACCACCATCACTTTTTTTGCGGGCATCCCCCGTTTCAATCCTAATAAATACATGCCGTTTAATACGGCCAGCAACATTACTATCAGTGGTTCCCCCAGCCAGGTGGCCAGCCTGAAAAGGAAAGTATCTTCAGGCACCCATAACTTCACCAAAGCCGTCACCGCCAGTAAAAATACAGGTAACAACGCTGCGAAGAGACTCACAAACATACCCGGCAACTGCTCCTCCGGAATCGGCGGCGCCACAAACATTTTCCCCGGGGGATTGGTGTAATGTTTCAGGAAACGCGAAAATACCGGTCCAGCCAGCACAATAGCCGGAATAGCTACCATAATGCCGTACAACAATGTAAGCCCCATATTAGCATGAAACTGCTGTATCAATGCAGTTGGAGAAGGATGCGGCGGCAGGTATCCATGCGTTACAGATAAAGACGCCAACATAGGAATACCGAGATATACTACCGGCAATTTTGTACGCGCCGCCACCGTAAAAATCAGGGGTACCATCAGTACAAAGCCGATATTATAAAACAAGGGGATACCCACTATAAAGCCCGTGAGCATCAGCGACCACTGTACATACTTTGGCCCGAACAGGTTCATTAAACCTCCGGCAATTTTTTGCCCGGCTCCGCTTTCCGCCACCAGCTTTCCAAGCATACTGCCGAAAACAATCACCACAATCAGGGACCCTAACGTTTTACCAATACCGGTTTGAATAGACTGCGTAATGTCTGTTACGTTCATATGCAACGCCAGTCCCATCAGCAAAGACACAATAAGGAAAGAGAGGAAAGTATTTAAACGCCACCAGGTGACCAGCATTACCAGCAAAAGGATGGCCGCAATAACAATTAATAAGGGCATACAGCTGTTGTTTTACATGAACATGGAAAACAACAAGATAATAAAATATTATTCGTATCTCAAGGCTATGATAGGATCTAATTTAGAGGCCTTATAGGCAGGATATAAACCGGAAACGAGCCCTACTGCAGCACAGATAGTTACCCCGATGATGATCCAGATCCACGGTACAATGAAGGCTGACTTCAGTAACACGGAAACAATGTTTCCCAGGAGCATTCCCATAATTACTCCTATCAATCCACCCATTACACTGATAATAATGGATTCATAGAGGAACTGGGTACGCACTACATGACTGGTCGCTCCCAATGCTTTAGTAACGCCTATTTCGCGGGTCCGTTCCGCTACAGATACCAGCATAATATTCATCAGTCCAATGGCAGAACCAAAGAGCGTAATAAAGGCAATAACAATAGCAAAGAGGTTTACTTTACCCAAACTGGAAAAAAGCATCTCTGCAATACTATCACTCTTGCTGATTTCAAAATTATCTTCTTCATTGATATTCAGTCCGCGTATAACACGGAACAGCCCTGTGGCCTCTCCCTGTGCGGCATCCATCTGTTTAATATCTTTTACGGCTACCGCTATCTGGTAACTGGCATTGGGCCGGTTAAACACCCTGCGGGTATTATTCACCGTGGTGATCACCACATTATCAGCGCTCATCATTTTACTGCTGCCTTTTGACGCCAGCACCCCTACTACCCGGTACCGGATATCTCCCACCCGGATTGTGCTGTTCACTATATTTTTGAGCTGCTTACCAAATAGTTTCTCCGCCACATCAATACCAAGAATAGCCACATTTCTGCCGGACTGTACATCCAGCTGGTTAAAATCCCTTCCCTGTGAAATCTCATAATTGGAAATCTGCAGGTAGTGTTCATCTCCCCCAATCACCTGTACATTGGGATTCGTTTTCTTATCATCTTTGTATACCGTGGCAATACCGGTGGCCTGGAAAGACACGCTCACAACAGCCGGAAAATGATAACGGTCACGGAAGGCCACTGCTTCCTGGTAGCGGATAATTTTATTGCTGTTGGATTTTTTTACCTTCTTTACATTCTTGTTCCCCTTGGAAGCTTTATTTCCATCATCGCCGATATGCACCTGCATCCCCCGGTTACGGATAGAGAAACTGTTGGCACCCATACTTGCGAAGCTGCTGTAGATACTGCTCTTCATACTGTCGATCGCCGTAAGAATACCTACCAGTACCGTAATACCCAGGGCAATGATAGACACAGTAAGACCTGTGCGCAACTTGTTGCTGGTTACAGAACGGTATGCCAGGGAAAAAATATCTCTTGATTGCATAATGACGGGTTACCTATAAAGTTAATGTAATATAGCTATTTAATCCATTCAATTTGGGATGAACGGCGATCAGTATAAAGGAGAAGACCGAAGCGGATCATGTAAATCGCTTCGGTCTTCTCCCTGTATTTTATAAGCTAACAGCTTTTACATCCAGCATAACAAGAGGTTCGGGAACAGGCCCAATACCAGTACCAGCGCAACAGCCAGGATCAGGGCAGCTTTAAAACCACCTGAAACAGGTTCAACTTCCGGTTCGCCCTGTTTGAAATACATGGCAATGATTACGCGGAAGTAATAGTATACGCTGATGGCAGCACACAATACCGCTATGATTACCAGCCACAAAATATGACCATGTTCGATAGCCGCAGATAAAACAAAGTATTTTGCAAAGAAACCGGCCGTAATAGGAATACCGGCCAGTGAGAACAGGAACACGGCTACCGCAGCGGCCAGCAAAGGCTCCTTGCGGGCCAGGCCGTTGAATCCTTCAAAAGTATAGTCTTTCAGCTTCATCAGTACTGCAAACACCCCGATGGTGGCAATGCTGTAAGCGGCGGAATACAGGATAATTCCCTGTGTGCCCATGTTATTCATCGCCACTACAGCAAACAGCATGAAGCCCGCCTGCGCAATACTGGAGTAAGCCAGCATCCGTTTTACACTTTGCTGGAAAACCGCGCTGAAGTTACCAAGTATCAGGGTAGCTGCTGTAATAATAGAAAGGATCAGTGTCCAGTGTCCGCTGATGCTGCCACCGGCAAAGCTGGTGTGGAACATCCGCAGGAAAGCCACAAAGCCGCCCGCTTTCACCACTGTGGACATAAAAGAAGTGAATACAGTGGGTGAACCATCGTATACGTCCGGTGTCCAGAAGTGGAACGGTACCGCAGATACTTTAAAAGACAAGGCAAATACCATCAGGATGATACCGCATAACGCCAACGGATGTACGCTTTCTGCGCCAAGTCCTAACGCTGAGATGTCAAAAGTGCCGGCAGCGCCATAGATCAGGGTAATACCCATGAGCAGGATACCGGTAGAGAAAGACCCCATCAGGAAATACTTCAGGGACGCTTCATTACTTTTCAGGCTTTTCTTATCTGCTCCCGCAAGAATATACTGGGGAATAGACATGATTTCAATAGCCAGGAATAACATCAGCAGGTTGCTGAAAGAAGTAGCCAGCGAAATACCCGCCAGGATAAAGAATATCAGGGCGAAATAATCTGCTACATGTTCTCCCACCTTTTCAAACTCACTGCCTGATAACAGGAAATATAACAAGGTGGCGCCCAATGCTACGGCATTGAACAACACACCAAATTTGGTCACTTCAATCATGCCATACATGATATACCCGCCTTGCTCTACAGACGGATATTGCGCCAGATTAGCAATAAATGCTATGAGGATGGCCGCGATGGCAAAAAATTTAATATGCTGCTTATTGCGTACAAATAAACCAACAAACATCAGTACAACGCCCGATAAAGCAGTAGAAATTAGTGCATTCATATTTTTGCGTTACAAAACCCCGTTACAAATTTTTCCATTCTGGTATTCAGCTTTTGGCTGAAGATCAGAATAATTTACTTACCACATCAGATGTGCCGCTCACCAGATCCAGCATAGGTTTGGGATAAACGCCCAACACTATGATCATGATCACCACCAGGCTTAAAGCCAGTGTTTCACCCGGCCGCAGATCTGTAGTAGTTTCGGTTAATTCATTTCCCTCGCCAAATATCACCTTCTGAATCATACCCAGGGTATATACAGCAGAAAGGATGATACCTAATCCGGCAAATGCCATAAACCAGTGATTATATTGGAACAATCCGCTGAACATCAGGAACTCACCAATGAAACCATTGGTCAGTGGTAAACCGATGTTAGCCAAACTGATAATAACGAGGAAAATAGCCATGCGTGGCGCTTTCTGCGCCATGCCACCCATCTGGTCCAGGTTTTTGATCCCTAAACGGTTTTGAATTACTTCCACGATGATCCACAAACCAATGATATTGATACCGTGGTTAAACATCTGTACCATTACCCCCTGCAGGCTTTGTTCATTGTTAGCGAAAATAGCGGCGCACATCAAACCGATGTGGGCAATGGAAGAGTAAGCAATCAGCCGTTTCAGATCATTCTGTACCATCGCAATGCAGGAAGCATAGATAATACCGATGATGCACAATACAATGGCCACATCAGACCACATAGCAGCGCCCTGTGGCACTACCGGCAACAGCCAGCGGATCACGCCAAATAAACCCATTTTCACCATTACCCCGGAAAGGATCATGGTAACAGGGGTAGGCGACTGCTCATAAGTATCGGGCTGCCAGGTGTGAAACGGAAATACCGGCATCTTGATGGCGAAAGCCACAAAGAACAACCAGAACAGCCATTTCTGATCATCCGGGTTCAACGCGGCACTTGTAAAGGAAGCCCAGCTGAAGGAATGATCCGGTGTTTGAAAGTAGATGTAGATAATACCCACCAACATTAACAACGAACCCAGGAACGTGTACACAAAGAATTTAAAGGTAACGGCGATCCGTTTTTCACCACCCCACAAAGAGCAGAGGAAGTAAACAGGTATCAGGGCCAGTTCCCAGAATATGTAAAACTGCAGGGCGTCGAAAGCGGTGAATACACCGGTTAAGCCAGCCTGCGATAATAACATCAGACCATAAAAGGCATTTGCCTTTTCGTAGTTGCGGTTATAAATAGTAATGAAAACAAGCAGGGAAGCAATCGCTGTAAGTAAGCAAAGCATCACACCCATTCCATCTAATCCAACACGGAATTGACTTCCCAGCTGCGGAATCCAGTTGGCAACAAAGTTCAGACTGTCAGGAGCAGTACGAAAGCGGCACCACGATCCAATTGCTAACACCACTGTTGCCAGCGACGAGATCATGCCCAGCACTTTTGGCCCGGACCCCTTCAGACCAAATGCAATAAGGCCCGCTATGAAAGGAATCAATATTAATAAAACTGTCAACATAATTTATCTGCGCTTGTAACTTCTGCTATTGGTTTATAATAAGAATCCGATCACAAATAATACGATCATACCGATGACCATTGCAAAGATGTAGAAACCTACCTGTCCGTTTTGTACCAGGCGGATCTGCTGACCTCCCCATTGTACACCACGGCCTACACCGTTCACCAGCTTGTCGATACCCGCCTTTTCTACCGTATCACGGAAGAAACGGGACAATTCATACAATGGCTTTACGATAATAGTATCATACAGTTCATCTATATACCATTTGTTTTCGAGCACTTTTGTCAAACCAGTACTTTCTGTACCCGCATCTTCAAACTTCGTAAATTTCTGACGCGCCAGCAGGATAAATACAATCACCAGCACACTGCTCACACCCATCAGCAGCCATTCTGTACTATGCGACAGGTGATGTTCCACTGCGAAAGGTGCAGAAGGTGCAAACACCGGTGCCAGGTATTCGGCCAGCATATTCTTCGTTCCAAATACTTCCGGTAAACCAACGTAACCGCCAATCACGGAAAGCACTGCCAGGATAACCAATGGAATAGTGATCGCAGAAGGACTTTCATGCAGGTGATGTTCCTGTTCGTGTGTGCCACGGAATTTACCGGTGAAAGTGATGTAGTATAAACGGAACATGTAGAAGGCGGTCATCAGCGCACCAATCAGGCCCAGTACATATAATACCGGGTTGTTGGCAAATGCCTGCGCGAGGATTTCATCTTTGGAAAAGAAACCGGAGAAACCGGGAATACCCGCAATCGCCAGGCATCCTACCAGGAATGTCCATGCAGTAGTAGGCATGAATTTTTTGAGGCCACCCATCTTCCTGATATCCTGTTCACCACCCATTGCGTGGATTACGGAACCGGAACCGAGGAACAGGAGGGCTTTGAAGAAGGCATGTGTCATTACGTGAAACACGGCAGCTCCGTAAGCGCCTACACCCAGGGCGAGGAACATATAACCTAACTGGCTCACTGTGGAATAAGCCAGTACTTTTTTAATATCGTTTTGTTTTAAAGCAATAGAGGCTGCAAACAGGGCAGTAGCCAGTCCAATGATAGCGATCACTGTTTGGATATGCGGCGCCAGCGTATAGATCACGTTGCTGCGTGCAATCATATAGATACCGGCGGTAACCATCGTTGCCGCGTGGATCAGGGCGGACACCGGAGTAGGACCCGCCATCGCATCCGGCAACCAGGTGTATAAAGGAATCTGTGCAGATTTACCCATTGCACCTACAAACATCAGCATGGCAATAGCGGTAATCACGCCATTGTTCATTCCCAGCGGCGCTGCTTTGGCAAACACTTCCGGGAAAGTAACCGTACCAAACTGCAGGATCATGAAGAAGATCGCGATCAGGAAACCGAGGTCACCGATGCGGTTCATCACGAATGCTTTTTTAGCAGCATTGTTATAGCTGGTATTTTTAAACCAGAAACCGATGAGGAGATAAGAACAAAGACCAACACCTTCCCAGCCAATGAACATCATCACGTAGTTGGCGCCCAGCACCAGTATCAACATGGAAAACACAAAGAGGTTGAGATAAGCGAAATATCTTGCGAAGCTCTCATCACTCTCGTCGTGCATGTAAGAAGTAGAGTAGATATGGATCAGGGTACCTACGCCGGTGATCACCAGCAGGAACAAGGCACTTAACTGATCTACCTGGAAGGCGAAAGGAATCTGCAGGGAGCCTACAGATATGAAATCAAACAGACGTACTGTCTGAGCAGAAAATCCCGGGGCTTTAACTTCCAGGAATATTAATAAGCTAATCACAAAGGACGCCAGTACTGCGCCACTTCCAACAAATCCTACCAGGGACTTGGATAAAAATCTGCGTCCCAATCCATTCACCAGGAAACCCAATAATGGTAAAAATGGTACCAGCCAAACTAGATTAATCATTTATCAATTCTATTTACGACGTCGAAAAATTTAATAATTAAGAAAGCAGAATTATTAATTTTTCAGCCTGTTAAGAATGTTAATATCTACTGAGTGTGTATTTCTGTAGACCATAGTAATTATAGCCAGTCCTACTGCTACTTCCGCAGCCGCTACCACCATAATAAAGAATACAAAGAGTTGTGCAGAACCGGCATCTACCCTGCCTGCATCTGCCCACATTTTGGAAAATGACACCATTAACAGGTTTACTGCATTCAGCATCAGCTCTATGCACATAAAAATAATAATCGCATTTCTGCGCATCAGTACACCCATCACACCTATGCAAAACAAGGCGATACTCAGGAATATGTAATATTGAACAGGCATAAAATAAATTACGGGTTAGAAATTACGAATCACGATGAGCAATCCGTATTGCTATTCTTTTTTACCAATTACCACGGCGCCGATCATTGCACTGAGGAACAGGATACTGCTCACTTCAAACGGCACCACATATTGTTTGAACAGGACCATACCGAGGTTTTTGATTAACCCGATATCAGTAGGATTAGTGCTCAATGCCGGCATGCTGGCATCGCGCAATGCGGCTACCAGTACCACCAGTAAAGCGCCCCCGCTGATAGCGCCGGCATATTTCAGCCAGTTGCGTTTCTGCGGTTCCAGATCAGCATTCAGATTCATGAGCATCAGCACGTACAGGAACAATACCATGATAGCGCCGGCATATACAATGATATGCACTACTGCCAGGAACTGGGCATTCATCATAATGTAGTGTCCTGCTATGGTAAAGAATGTTACGATCAGGCACAACACGCTCGTCACAGGATTTTTACTCAATACCACGCCCAACGCTGATACCAGCGCCACGACCGACAGCACCATGAAAATTATTTGTTGTATACTCATTCCCATCTCTGCTATGTTTGACTATTGTATTTTTAGCTAAATGTGCGCTGTGAATAATATTATTTGCCTTCTTTCGGATGAGGAATCAGCAGGTCATCTTTTCCGTAGATGAAGCCTTTACGCTGATAGTTTGCAGGAGCAAATGTTTCAGACATATACACTGCATCTTTCGGACAAGCTTCTTCACAGAAACCACAGAAAATACAACGGAGCATGTTGATCTCATATTTCGCTGCATACTTTTCTTCCCTGTACAGGTTTTCTTCGCCCTCTTTTCTTTCCGCTGCTTCCATTGTAATGGCTTCTGCAGGACAGGCAACTGCGCACAATCCGCAGGCAGTGCATCTTTCACGGCCTTCTTCATCCCGGTTCAGTACATGTAATCCGCGGAATACGGGACTGAAATCACGTGTTTTTTCAGGAAAACTAACCGTAGCTTTCTTCTGAAAAAGATGCTTGAAAGTGATCCCCATGCCTTTGGCAATAGCAGGGATGTACATCTTCTCGGCGAGTGTCATCGGCCGGCGGTCTACTGCTTTTGCCCTGTTAGTTAATGCTTGCATAATGAATGCTTTATTTAATCCACACGTTCTGTGTGTATTTAATCAGATAATAATTAATGTTGACGAGCTAATACCAGTGCCCCAGTGATCAGCATATTTACCAGTGCCAGCGGAATCATGATCTTCCAGCCCAGGCGCATCAGCTGATCGTAACGGAATCTCGGAACGGTCCAGCGCACCCACATAAAGAAGAAAATGAAAAACAGTGTTTTCAGGAACAGGGCCACAAATCCGAGGATGGTAACCATGTTCGGGTCCAGGCCCAGCTTATCCATATACGGGAAGGCATATCCGCCGAAGTACATGGTAGCAATGAGAGCCGAGCTGATAAACATGTTGATATATTCCGCAAACAGGAAGAAACCCAGTTTCATGGAAGAATACTCCAGGTGATAACCACCATTCAATTCATTTTCTGCTTCCGGTAAATCGAAGGGAGCGCGGTTACATTCTGCAAAAGCGCATACCAGGAAGATGAAAAAGCCTAATGGCTGATACACCACGTTCCATAAACCATGACGCTGTTGTTCCACAATATCCTTTAAGCTCAGGGAGCCGGTGAGCATCAGTAATGCGATCAGTGCCAGTCCCATTGGCAGTTCGTAGGAGATGATCTGCGAAGCGGCACGTACAGATGCCAGCAAAGAGTATTTGTTATTGGAAGCCCAGCCGCCGATCATAATGCCATATACACCCATACTCACTACCCCGAAGATGAAGAGGATCCCGATGTTCACATCTGCGATCTGCAGGGAAACAGGACGTCCGGCAATTACCAGGGTATCGCCCCAGGGGATAACGGCGCTGGTCATACAGGCCACCAACATGGCGATGGAAGGGCCCAGCACGAAGAGAAAGCGGTTGGCATTGGTAGGAATAATTTCTTCTTTGAAGAAGAGTTTACCACCATCTGCCAGCGGTTGCAGCAATCCCATAAAACCGGCGCGGTTTGGACCTAAACGGTCCTGGATCCAGGCTGCCACCTTTCTTTCACCCCAGGTAGAATACATGGCCACTACCAATGAAAGTACCAGCACCCCTGATATCAGGAGTACTTTCTCAATTATAAAAAACCAATCTATGCTTAATAAGGTCATACTTACACGTAATTACGATTGTTACTTCTTAAAATCATCAGAGTGAGCAGGGCCGTTGATCTTCGACAGATCAATATCCGGTCTGTTTACCTTGCTTTCAGAGTGGATATCAAACAACAGTTTGGGTTGTCTTCCGTCCAATACATCTACCAGCGGATCTTTAGGTTTTACGGTATTCACGTAATGACCCTGGGAAATAACGCTGTTACGTTCTATTTTGCGTGGACCTTCAATGATCCAGTCTTTTGCTTCCTTTTTATCAAAGCGGCAGGTATCGCAGATAAAGGCTTCCACTTCGCCGTATTTATCTTTACGGGCAGTTACGCGGAATACTTCATCACCGCGCATCCACAGTACGGTTTTACCGCAGCATTTTGGATTTTCGCAATCGCGGTGTGCATCTACCGGTTTCAGGAACCATACACGGTTTTTGAACCGGAAGGTTTGATCGGTTAAGGCGCCTACCGGGCAAACGTCGATGACGTTACCGATGAAGTCATTATCGAGCGACTGGGAGATGTAGGTGCTGATTTCAGAAGCATCGCCACGGCCCAGGATGCCATGTTCGCGTTTTTCGGTGAGCTGATCGGCCGTGTACACGCAGCGGTAGCAAAGGATGCAGCGCGTCATGTGCAGTTTGATGTGATCGCCGAGATCCACTTTATCAAAGGTTCTGCGTTTGAATTCGTAACGGGTGCTATCGGCGCCGTGTTCGTAGCTCAGATCCTGCAGGTGACATTCCCCGGCCTGATCACATACCGGGCAATCCAGCGGGTGATTGAGCAACAGGAATTCCACTACACCTTTACGTGCGTCCAGTACTTCCGGGGAAGTGATGTTGGCTACTTCCATACCATCCATTACAGTAGTACGGCAGCTGGCCACCAGTTTAGGCATCGGGCGCGGATCGGCATCGGAACCTTTTGATACTTTTACCAGGCAGGTACGGCATTTACCACCGCTGCCCTGCAGTTTGGAATAGTAACACATGGCCGGCGGCACTACTTCTCCTCCTATCTTCCGGGCCGCATTCAGTATGGTTGTACCGGGTTCCACCTCTACAGAGATGTTATCGATTTTAACCTTAAATAATTTTATTTCCTCCGCCATCTTAATATCTTTTGTGCTCGCGGGGAGCAACGTTTATTTATATATTGATTCCTTATTTCAGTATATGCATACCCGTTATACAGCAGCTGGTGTTGGCGCCGGCAATGGGTCTGCGTAATGAGCCAACCCAAAGTTACGGGTCTGTGATTCCTGTGGATTTGCCACATGCCATTCAAATTCATCGCGGAAGTGACGGATCGCTGCTGCTACCGGCCATGCTGCTGCATCGCCGAGCGGGCAGATCGTGTTCCCTTCAATTTTGCGTTGAATATCCCACAGTAAATCGATGTCGCTCATTTTGCCTTTACCATACTCGATGTTCTGCAGTACTTTCTTCATCCAGCCGGTGCCTTCGCGGCAAGGGCTGCACTGACCGCAGCTTTCGTGGTGGTAAAAGCGTGCGAAGGTAAGGGTATTGCGCACAATACACTGGTCTTCGTCCATTACAATAAATCCGCCGGAACCCAGCATGGAACCTGTTGCAAAACCGCCATCAGCCAGGCTTTCATAGGTCATCATACGGGTTTCGCCTTTTGCTGTTTTCAGCAGCAGGTTAGCCGGTAACACCGGAACGGAAGAACCGCCGGGGATACAGGCTTTCAGGCGTTTGTTATTTTTGATACCACCGCAGTATTCATCTGAATAGATGAATTCTTCTACGGAGATATTCATTTCGATTTCATAAACGCCGGGTTTGTTGATATTACCGCAGGCGGAGATGAGTTTGGTGCCGGTAGATTTGCCGGTGCCGTATTTAATGTATTCGTCGCCGCCGATGTTAATAATAGGCACTACTGCAGCGAGTGTTTCCACGTTATTTACTACGGTGGGCGATTGCCATAATCCTTTTACCGCCGGGAATGGTGGTTTGATGCGTGGATTACCGCGTTTGCCTTCCAGGGATTCTATCAGGGCAGTTTCTTCACCGCAGATATAGGCGCCTGCACCGCGTTGTACATATATTTCGAGATCGAAGCCGGTGCCCTGGATATTTTTACCCAGCCAGCCTTTGTTTTTTGCTTCTGCGATAGCCTGTTCCAGGATATCCGGAATCCAGGCGTATTCACCACGGATGTAGATGTAGCAACTGTTAGCGCCGAGAGCAAAGCTGGAGATCAGTAATCCTTCAATGAGGAGGTGGGGGATGAATTCCATGAGGTAGCGGTCTTTGAACGTACCTGGTTCCGACTCATCGGCATTACAAACCAGGTAGCGCGGAACGCCTTCCGGTTTGGCGATGAAACTCCACTTCAGGCCGGTAGGGAAACCCGCACCGCCACGGCCTCTCAGGCCACTCTTCTTCACTTCATCCAGTACGCCGTCCGGCCCCAGGGTTTTCAGCGCTTTTTCAGCTGCAGCATAACCGCCGTTGCTCCGGTAGGTGTCATAGTACCGGATGCCTTCAATATGTGCTTTATCTAACAGTAATTTGCGTCCCATTGTCTTCCTTATGGTGTAATGTTACCGGTATTCCCGGCGCCATTATCAGATTTGTGTATATCTTTTATGCCTTACGTATGCCGTGTTGCGAAATGCGTTCTGCCAGCCTGTAAAACAGGAGTCCCGCGCTTACGCCACAGATAACGGAAACAAACCAGTTATCGATCCGCCATAATGCGGTGAGTAACGCCATCAGCAGTATTGCTTCCACTACCTGTAATTTGTGGCGCTGATACATTTCCTTAAAACGCATGATCAGGTTATTTTTCGGATGCATCAGTTGGCGTTTGCTTTAGATCTGCATTCTGCAATGATTTCATCTACTTTGGCCGGAGTAAGGTGTTCCCGGTAATGTTTACCCAACTGCATCATGGGAGCATAACCGCAGGCGCCGAGGCACTCTACCGTTTTAAGGGTAAACAACCCGTCGGCAGTAGTTTCACCTACGCCGATACCCAGCTTATTTTTAATGTAATCAATGATCTGATCAGAACCACTTACCATGCACGGACCTGTTTGACACACCTCAAATAAATAGGTGCCTACCGGTTTCAGGTTAAACATGCTATAGAAAGTAGCTACCTCATACACTTCAATTGATTGCAGTTGCAGTAAAGTTGCAACGTAGTCCATTGTTTCTGCACTCAGCCATCCACCAAATGCTTCCTGAGCCAGGTGCAACACCGGTATCAACGCACTTTTCTGCTTCCCTTCCGGGTAGCGTGCAATGATTTCTTTTACTTTATTCAGTTTCTCTTCAGAAAATTGAACCACAGCCATTATTTTATTCAGCTTTAATCTTCGAAATATTCAATAGCGCAACTACTACGCATCCAGTTCACCCGCAATCAGGTTCAGGCTACTCATACAAACGATCGCATCGCTCAGCATGGAACCCTGCACCAGTTCGGCATATGCCTGGTAGTAAATGAAGCACGGACGACGGAAGTGCAGCCTGTAAGGACTACGGCCACCATCGCTGATCAGGTAAAAACCAAGTTCGCCATTGGCGCCTTCTACTGCGTTGTACACTTCACCGGGAAGCATGTCTGCTTCTCCCATCACAATTTTAAAGTGATAGATGAGCGCTTCCATTTTTGTATAAACATCCTGTTTTTCAGGCAGGTAATAAGCAGGTACATCTGCGTGGAATACATCTGCCGGCAGGCTTTTCACTTTATCCATTGCCTGGCGGATGATGCTGAGACTTTCCCACATTTCGGCATTACGTACCTGGAAACGGTCGTAGCTGTCGCCGGTAGTACCTACCGGTATGGAGAAGTCGAAATCCTGGTAAGAGCTGTAAGGGTTAGCCACGCGTACATCGTAATCCACACCGGCTGCACGCAGGTTAGGACCGGTGAAACCGTAGCTGAGCGCCCTTTCTGCAGTGATAGCACCTACGCCCTGTGTACGTTCCATGAAGATACGGTTACGGGTAAGCAGGGTTTCAAATTCTTTCAGTACAGCAGGATATTCATTCAGGAAGCGTTCTATTTTTGCGAAAGCTGCGGGCGTGAAATTTCTTTCAAAGCCACCGATACGACCAATGTTGGTGGTCAACCGGGAACCGCAGATTTCTTCATATATTTCGTATATCAGTTCACGGTAGGTCATCACGTAAACGAAACCGGTTAATGCGCCGGTATCTACTCCCATTACAGAGCTACAGATCAGGTGATCTGCAATACGTGCCAGCTCCATGATAATAACGCGCAGGTAATCCACTCTTTTAGGCGTTTCAATGCCCAGGAGTTTCTCTACGGTCAGTAGCCAGCCCATATTGTTAATAGGGGCAGAGCAGTAGTTCAAACGGTCTGTCAGCGGCGTAATCTGGTAATAGGGACGGCGTTCTGCGATCTTCTCAAACGCGCGGTGGATGTACCCTACGGTAGAAACAGCGCTCACAATGCGTTCGCCATCGATTTCCAGAATGTTCTGAAATACGCCATGTGTAGCCGGGTGGGTAGGACCCAGGTTGAGCGTGGTCGTATCTTTTTCTATAGAGCCTTCCGGCAGTTTAATATGTTGTTTCTGATCTAACATAACCTCGTTGTATTAAAGATTTCCTCCCCTTCCAAACATCTCATCATCTTTATCGATACGCATGGAGTCTTCCAGCGGAAATTCCTTTCTCATGGGGAAATAGGTCATTTCGTCCACATTCAGCACACGGATCAGGTTAGGATGTCCTACAAAGTTGATCCCGTAGAAGTCGTAAGTTTCACGTTCCATCCAGTTGGCGGATGCGTACAGCTGGGTAGCTGTAAACACGTCCGGTTTGGCTACGGGTGTGAATACTTTCAGACGGAGCCTGATGTTGTCCTGCAGGTTATGCAGGTGATATACTACTGCCAGTTCTTCGTTTTTCCTGTCGGGATAATGCACTGCGGTGATATCCGTTAAAAAACGAAAACGCAATTCCTCATCATCAAACAGGAATTGCATTACTTTCAGGTTATAATCTTTCTGTGCGGTGAGGGTTAGCAGCCCAAACGGCTCTTCAAAGCCGGTTAGCACATCTCCAAACTTCTCCGTCAGGCGTTGCTGTATGCGTTCGTTTGTTAAAGACATTAACAATTTGAAATTTACGATTTACAATTAACCATTCCCCTCTCCTTACTTAATACCGTAAGACTCCATCAGTTCTCTATACCTGTCGGAGTTACGGCGGCGGAGACTTTCCTGACCTACCAGGGCCTGTATTTTCATGAAACCATCGATGATACCTTCCGGTCTTGGAGGGCATCCCGGCACATATACGTCTACCGGAATCACCTGGTCGATCCCCTGTAATACAGAGTAAGTATCAAATATACCACCGCTGGAAGCGCAGGCGCCTACAGCCATTACCCAGCGAGGTTCTGCCATTTGCAGGTATACCTGGCGCACAATAGGTCCCATTTTTTTGGAAATGGTACCCATTACCATGAGTAAATCGCACTGGCGTGGCGTAAAGGCCATACGTTCTGCCCCGAAACGGGCCATATCGTAGGTAGCCGCCATTGTGGCCATGAATTCGATTCCACAGCAGGAGGTAGCAAATGGTAAAGGCCAGATGGAGTTTTTACGCGCCAGACCTATTACCTTGTCAAAAGAGGTGGCATAAAATCCTTCACCGGAATATCCCTCGGGGATTTCCACCATCTTCACCTTGTTATTATATTGAACCGGACGAGCCATTGGTTTTAATTTAAAGAGTTAATTAATCTTCCCATTTCAGTGCACCCTTCTTCGTGATGTAGATAAATCCACACAAAAAGAAGCCCACAAACATCAGCACAGCGGTAAAGCCTTCCCATCCCAGTTCCCTGAAATTAACCGCATAAGGGTAGAAAAAGATTACTTCCACATCAAATAACACGAAAAGAATAGCGGTCAGAAAGTACTTGATGGCCACCGGCTGCCGGGCATTCCCCTTTTGCTCGATACCACTTTCAAAGTTAATAAGCTTATCGCTGGTTTTGCGTTTAGGACCTAAAAAGTGAGTAGCTAACATCGTGATCCCAACGAAACCTAAAGCAGCAATTAATTGCAGTACTATAGGGAAATAGCTAAAAGGAGTAGTCGTTGCTGACAAAAATACAGTTTCTGTATACATAAGCTTCCCGATAAAAACATTGTCCGAATGCGCAAAAATACTGTAAGTTGACCAAATATCAAATCTATTAGGATTTAAAATATTATCTTTTTTCACCAACCGGAAACTAAAAAACCTCCTGCGGGTACAGGAGGTTTTTAGTTTTATATGCAATTAATGCTTATTTCTTGTTCTGACCTTGCTTTGCAGCTGGTTTAGCAGCTGGTTTATTAGCCCCTTTTTCACGGGCAGCCATGTTTTCAGTGATCTCCTTAACAGTAATGTTAGAAGGATCAAGGGCAGACAGTTTATCTGCATAAACCTTTACATTGGCTTTATCTTCCTTAAAGTAGTAGTACAGCAGCTCGTAAGTATAAGCTCTGATCAAGGTAGATTTATTTTTTGCGGGATCAGCTTCAGACATTTCTATGTATTTGTCATAGAAAGGCTTAGCAACGCCAGCCTGTGCCTGCTGATCTTTTGCAAAATTACTCTGTCCTCTCCAGTAGTAACCAGTACCGAGATCTGGTTTTACTTCGATTACCTTCTGGAACGCAGCATCCGCTTTGTTCAACAGCACGGTATCGATAGGTTGAACAGAAACTGCACCATAGTAGTAGTTGATACCTACGTTAAAGTGATCAATTGCCTGCAGTGGTTCTTTGTTGGCAGCAGTTAATTCATTGGCTTTTTCATACCATTCCGCAGCTGCAGTGTAGTTCTTAGCTGCTTTCAGTTGGTCTGCGATCTGGATAAAGGTTTCCGGATCTTTAGCAGTGATAGAACCTGCATATTTTTCCAGGTAAGCCAGTGCTTTGGTATTGTACTGGTTCTGGGTAGCAGAATCGCTGGATTTCAGACGCATGTAAATGGTGCTCAACAATTTGTAGTCGTTAGAGTCCAGTTTGGCGTCGCCAACTTTTGCTGCATACCCGTCCATTACTTTTTGTGCATTCAGGGAGTCACCTTTCTGCAGGTAAGCATCACCGATGAGCAGGCTCAGTTTATTCTGATAGAATTCGTTAGCGCCTGGCAGGGTAGCCTGACCTTTGCTGATTGCGTTATCATAATCTTTCTTGAAGAAAGAGATGTAAGCAGACAGGTACTGTGTTTTGGTTTTATCTGCCGGATCTGCTACAGCCATGTATTTTTCCAGGTAAGTAGCGGCGTTATCCCAGGATAACTGATCTTTTTTAGGCGTGATATAGAAGTTGAACAGTTCGTAGAAAGCGGGACCATAGTTAGGATCCATGTTGGTCGCCTTGGTATAGTCGGCCACTGCTTCTGCTTTCAGTCTGGCGTTATAGTTCACCAAACCCTGTTTCATTACTGCTTCAGCGTTGTTAGGATCGAGTTCCAGTGCTTTTTCATAAGTGGTGATAGCTTTACCGCCATTTTCACCACCGAGGAAACGGTAAGCATCTCCCAGCTCAATATAATCGGCTGCAACAGGAGTATATTGTTCTTTTTTCTTACGGCCTTCGTTGTTCAGGAGTTTCTCCATTACGGTGAGAGCATAAGCGCGGTCGCCACCTTTGATTTCGCTGTTTGCGTCGGCAATGGCACGGGCAACATCCCCATCGCGGCCCTGTGTGGCAGCGCTGGCGGCATCAAATTTCTGTTTAGCGGCAGCGGCGTTACCATTGATCAGATCAATACGGCCCATACCAGCCTGCAGTAAAGCAGATGTGGGTACTGCCTGTAAGCCTTTCTGGAAGGTAGCAGCAGCACCTGCAGCATCATCCATTCCGAGTTGGGCTATACCGAGGTAATAATACGCTTTGTCTTCCGTAGGCTTTGCTGCGATCACTTTCTCTAAATTCTGCTTGGCAGACAGGTACTTACCATAATACAGGTCTTTAAGTCCGTCCTCCACAGATTGGGCCATCACACCGCTTGAGGCGGCGCAAAGCAATGCTACGATTAAACTTTTCCGTTTGTTCATGCAATCTGGTTTTTTAGTTTTAGTTGTGTTTTTCTACTACTTAAGGTTGGCTTCCCTGAATACTACATTCAATCTCGCCGGGAATAAACGGAACTGCTTCATAACCAGCTGTCCCTCATAACTACCGAGAAAGGTTGCAAATCCACTGCCAAGTCCATGATATGGTTCTTTCAGGCAATAGAAGAAGCCGCGTTTTAACGGATAGGTGCCAATACCAATATAGGCCTGGTATGGCTTAACAAATTCCGAACCATTGTCTGCTCTTAGTCTTACTACAGATACTTCACGTGTAAAAGCCATAGACAATGAATCGTTTGGATCAGAGATCCAGCTAACACCTATAACACCAATCGCGTCTTTGTTTTTTGTCACGTAGTCCACCACCTCCGGGTTTGTTTTCGCAGCCATTGTATTTGTTGGCAGAGGTTTTCCCTTATTGATGGAATCCATGATGTACCGCACGGTGCTTGAGTTGGCATTATCAAACACCAGTTGCCACTTCCTGTCTTTATTGGTGCCATCCATGATCCCCCGTACCTGTTCCATATTCAGTACAGAATCAGGATTATCTTTATTTACCACCAGCGCAAGAGCGTCCCAGGCAAGTAAAAGGCTGTTAGGCGTAATTTTGATTTGCTTGAAGTAATCGCGTTCCTGCTGGTTGAAATCGCGGGTAACGATTACCAAACGGGCACTATCATTTAAAAGATCTTTAAAGCAATCAGCCTCCGGTTTATAGGTAGGGATGATATGTGCTTTTGGATACAGCGATTGAAAAACCTTTATTTCCGAATCTATCAGCGGCTTATATGTCTCATCCACACTTATATGGATGGTGCCTTCTGTAGCTGTATCTAATTTTTTCGCATTTGGATTCTGCCCGCAAGCGGCCATCATCAATGTAATAGCTGTTAAATATACAGCATTCATTCTTTCTAAACTGAAAAACATATCACACCTCTTTAGTTCCTGTTAAAAAAAAGTTTTCTCACTCCGTTATAAACCCTAAAGAGGCCGTAGACTATTAAAACCGCACCAACAATACTCATCATCTGCGGCGATATTCTGAATTCCCCGAATCCCAGTCTCTCCGCAAAAATTGCGAACAAACCAAAAAGGATAAAGAATATTCCCCTGATCAGCTCACCCATTGGCCGATACCTGTTTTCCTGCCGTCTGCTTGTTTGTTCTTCGTGTGTTTCCATGTTGCGAATTACAATTATACAAAAAATAATTTTTTAATCGGGTATAGAGAATTTTAGAGGAATGTTAAAAAACTGACTTAAAACCGCACTCTTTTGCTTGTCCAGCCGCAATTTGAGGCATTTTTTCAACATGTTGTTATTTTTTGATTTAAAATATGATCATTTACTGCTTATTACAATTTGCAGCAAATACTTCTTTATAAGTCAAAAATCCGCTCTTTTTTCTTCTTATTCCCGTTAAAAGATGCAAATACACGCACATTTCCATAATATCTTGTAGGTTTGCGGCCTGATATTCAAATATTCATCCGCATGAAGATATTGATGGTTTGCCTGGGTAATATTTGCCGCTCCCCCCTTGCAGAAGGGATTATGCGACACCTGGCAGCAACAAGGGGACTGGACTGGGAAATTGATTCTGCCGGAACCGGCAACTGGCACGTAGGCCACTCACCGGATCACCGCTCCATAAAGGAAGCCCGGAAAAACGGTGTGGATATCACCGGATTACGGGGCAGACAGTTCCAGACCGCCGATTTTGATACCTTTGACCGCATCTATGTTATGGACAGGAATAATTATGCCGATGTGTTACGCAAAGCCCGTAACGACTCGGATAAAGCAAAAGTAGCCTTCCTCCTGCCGGATCAGCAGGATGTACCAGACCCCTGGTTTGATGACGCCCTGTTTGCACCTGTTTATAAAATGATCTATGAGGCGTGCGAAAACATCGCAGACCAGCAACCATAAAACTTTTAATATTTTTTAGAGATGATAAAGCCCGGTATTCCTAAAGGCACCCGTGATTTTGGCCCGGTGGTAGTGAGAAAACGTAATTATATATTCCAGACCATCCGCGAAACCTTTGAGGTATTCGGTTTCCAGCCGCTGGAAACACCCGCGATGGAGAATTTATCCACCCTCACCGGGAAGTACGGAGAGGAAGGAGATAAACTGATGTTCAAAGTACTGAACAACGGAGAGATCTATAATGAAGCCCATCAGGCTAAAGACAATAAAGAACTCGTTTCCGCCATTACTGAAAAAGCACTGCGTTACGACCTGACCATTCCATTCGCACGCTACGTGGTAATGAACCAGCATGAACTGGCACTTCCCTTCAAACGCTTCCAGATGCAACCCGTATGGCGCGCAGACAGACCGCAGAAAGGCCGCTACCGCGAGTTCTACCAATGCGATGCCGATGTGGTAGGCAGCAATTCCTTACTTAATGAAGTAGAATTACTGCTGATATATGATACCGTGCTAACCAAACTAGGCCTGCAGGGCTATGAACTGCGCATCAATAACCGTAAAATATTATTCGGCCTCGCTGAAGTGATCGGTAAAACCGAATTACTCACCGATATTACCATCTCAATAGATAAACTTGACAAAATTGGTGCAGACGGCGTAAGAAAAGAATTACAGGAACGTGGCTTAACCGGTGCTGATATTGATACCATCGAAAAGTTCCTGGCTATTGACGGAAGCAGCGAAGAAAAACTGGCGCAGCTGAAAGAACTCCTGCAATCTTCTTCCACCGCGTTAAAAGGCATTGAAGAATTGTCGTTTGTGCTCAACTCCGGCTATGCTACCTTCCATACCACTCCCATCATTGATGTAACGCTTGCACGCGGACTTAACTACTACACCGGTATGATCGTGGAAGTAAAAGCCCCTGCTACCGTGAAAATGGGCAGCATCGGCGGCGGCGGCAGATATGATGACCTCACCGGCCTCTTTGGCTTGCCAGGCATTTCCGGCGTAGGAATTTCCTTTGGTGTTGACCGTATTTATGACGTGCTGGAAGAATTGAAACTATTCCCGCAAACAGCACAGCAATCTACCAAAGTATTATTCCTGAACCTCGGAGAAGCCAGTTCCCGCGCAGCTTTCAGCTATATGATGCAGTTACGCCAGCTGGGCGTTGCCGCGGAATTATTCCATGAACCGGCCAAGATGGATAAACAAATGAAGTATGCAGATAAAAGAGCAATTCCTTATGTGATCATCCTCGGGGAATCTGAACTGCAGGACAACCTGGTGAGCGTGAAAAACCTTGCCACCGGCCAACAGGAGAAGATCAGCGGCGCCGAGTTAATCAGCTACGCATTCTGATATAAGTTATAAAAAAAAGAAGGCCGTTTGTACGATACAAACGGCCTTCTTCGTTTTATAACAACTTACTTATTTCGCGTGACGTTTTGCAAACTCCGCTTTTGCATCTTCAAGATATTTTACGAAGGCGTCTACATTTTCTTTCGGATCATAGCCATAACCAATGTTCAGCAGCGCGTTACCTTCCAGGTCTACCGGAATGTAGTATGGCTGTGAGTTACGGTTAAACTTGGTGATCTGGATATCCTGGTTCTTCAACCCAACATCCTTTACATTCAACCCGGAAGTTTTAGACTCATATCTTTCCTCATCGGAAAGTTTGGTCTTTTCATCGGTGTATAAAGAGGCCACGATAAAATCGTTGCGCAGGATCTTCATCACCGCCGGGTTGGACAATACAGACTTTTCAAACTTACGGCAGTTTACGCACGTATGTCCGGTAAAGTCGATCATCAGTGGCTTGTTAGCCACTTTAGCTGCGGCCAGCGCTTCTTCATAATCAAAGAAAACGTGTTCCACACCGGGGATTTCAGAATGCAGCACATCTACCAGCTTTTTAGGCTTTACGGTATTGGCATTGTTGCCACCACCGGCACCGCCGCCTTCGCCGCTTTCCAGCGCTGCCTGAATATTTACCAGTGATTTATTAAGATTAAAATCCTGGGAGCCTTCATGCGGCAGGAATCCGCTGATTCCTTTCAGCGGGGCGCCCCACATACCAGGCACCATGTACACCGTGAATGTAAACGCCGCAATGGCAAAACAGAGACGGGTTACCGTGAGGAAAGGCACGTCGCTGTCGTGGCTCAGCTTCAGCTTACCAACCAGGTACAGCGTGAGCAATGCAAAGATGGCAATCCACAGGGCGAGGAATATTTCCCGGTCCAGCAGATTCCAGTGATAAGCCATATCCACATTAGACAGGAACTTCAGCGCCAGCGCCAGTTCCAGGAAGCCCAGTGTCACCTTCACCGCATTCAGCCAGCCGCCGGATTTACCGATCTTATTCAGCAAACTCGGGAACAGCGCAAATAAGGAGAAGGGTATAGCCAGTGCCAGCGAGAAGCCGAACATCCCTACCAGCGGACCGGAGTTCCCTCCTTTTGCAGCCAGTACCAGCAGGTTCCCTAAAATAGGACCCGTGCAGGAGAAAGACACGATAGCCAGGGTAAGCGCCATGAAGAAAATACCCACCATACTGCTCATGCCCGCTTTGGAATCGGACACATTGGCCCAGGAGCTGGGTAAACTGATTTCAAAAGCGCCCAGGAACGAGAACCCGAACAACAGGAAGATCACAAAGAAGATCATGTTGGCGATACCATTACTGGCCAGTGAATTCAGCGCACTTGCACCAAATATTTTGGTGATCAGGAAGCCCAGCAGCGTATAGATAACGATGATAGACAGGGAATAGGTAAATGCGTTCTTGATACCCTGCGCCCTTGTTTGGCTACGCTTGGTGAAGAAGCTTACTGTGATAGGAATCATGGAGAATACGCAGGGCGTAATCAGCGCAATGAATCCACCACCAAAGCTGGCGATAAAAATCCACCACAACGATTTGTTGGATGCATCATCGTCCGCTACGCCACCTTTTACAGCAGCTCCCGCCGTAGTGGTATCAGCGCCTGCTTTCGCGGCCGCAGGCTCTCCTGTTGGCACCTCGAATGTAGTTTCTTCCGGCACGGCATCTTCTCCTTTCAGCACCATGTAAGTAATGGTTCCGGAAAGTTTGGAAACGGGTCCGGTGGCTTTTACTGCCGCTACCAATTCTACTTCGTTCTCAAAATATTTGATCTCGAGATTATCGAATAAAGGTTCTTTGCGGTTTTCCAGTTTACCATTTTCTGTGATACCTGTAATAGTGGCTTTTACGCTGCTATCCAGTACTACCCTGGTATTGGGATCATCGTTTCCCATTGTGGTGGAAAAAAGCTGCCAGCCTTTTTCTACGGCGCCCTTCAGATGCAGCACATATTCCTGGTCACTTTTCTTTTCTGCAGAGAACTGCCATTTAACAGGCTTCGGGCTTGCGTCCTGCGCGTTTGCACGAAGTGCGAACAGGGCAAAGACAGGTATTAGAAATGAAAGCAAATGCTTCATATAGTCAATAGGCTTTAAATAATATAAATCTGAGAAAACAAGAAACGAGTTCCTTTTGAGGAACTCGTTTTGCGAGTATTGTTATCAGTTACCGGATTCAATTTATTTTCCTCCAACACTTACTGCAAATTCCACTTCTTTCGGTGGTAAACACTGATGGTCGTCACATACCATGTACTCTACGGATCCTTTTACTTTGGTAGCGGCTTTACCTTTTACCGTTACTTTTTGTACGAAGTCTACAGAGTTTTCGTAGAATTTCAGTTCTGAGTTAAAGTTTTTGTCGAATGACTTATGCAGTTTACCTACTTCTTCCACTTTACCTACAGAAGCGGCCAGTGGGTTTTTAGTAAACTTAAACGAGGTAGCTACCGGACCTTCTCCTGCTTCCTGTGCGTACAGATGCCAGCCGGCATCGATAGTGGCAGTAGCGTGTACTTCGTAGGTAGTGGCATTCACCTTCTTCGCTGTAAAGCTCCATTTTACCGGGTTCTCTATCTGTGCGCTTGCCAGGATAGGCAAGGCAAATAAAGCCAGTGCTGTTAATAATTTTTTCATGCTTTTCTTTTTAATTGGTTGGTTGATTTAATCTATCTAGTTGTTATTGATCAGACTTTGTAAAATCAGCTGCCCGTCTGTATTACCCAGGGCCAGGCTGGTAGCCCTTTCCGGGTGAGGCATCATTCCAAAAACATTTCTTGCTTTGTTACAGATGCCTGCTATGTTACGGATGGCGCCGTTGTGGTTAGCAGATTCAATAATGTTGCCAAACTCATCGCAGTAACGGAATAACACCTGGTTGTTCTTAAACAGTTCATCCAGGGTAGCGTCGTCGGCATAGTAACGGCCTTCTCCGTGTGCGATCGGGATCATTAATGGTCTGCCGGCTACATCTTTGGTAAGGGATGCAGTGGTATTTTCGCTTTTCAGGTATACATTTTTGCAGATGAACTGCTGGTGCTGGTTCTGTAATAATACGCCCGGCAGCAAACCGGCTTCGCATAATACCTGGAAACCGTTGCAAACACCGATTACACGGCCACCTTTATTGGCAAATTCAATCACACTCTGCATCATCGGACTAAACTTCGCAATAGCGCCGCAACGCAGGTAGTCGCCAAAGGAAAAACCGCCCGGTAATACGATACAATCTTCTGTGCTGAATGCGCTCAGGTCTTTATCCTTATGCCACAGTTCTATAACTTCCTGTCCCAGGTCATTACGCAGGGAATCAATCATATCATGATCACAATTAGAACCGGGAAAGGTGACAACGCCAAATTTCATCTGAAAATGTTTTGTGTTTATGTGTAAATAATGCTTTTAAAAAACGTTTTTCCCCACGTTTTTGCCATCATTTTCACGAATGACAAAACTAATGGGAAAGGACAAAATTACTTCGCCGTTCGCAATTTTCCATTGCCGTTTGTCCTGATTTAACAAATTACTGGTAATCAGGCCCTTAAAATGGGGAAATCAGCTGAAATATTGCATAACAATCACATATGCCAGTGCAATGAAGTGGATAATGTTGGCAAAAGTATCGTTGGTAACCGACCAGAATACGTTACCGGCAAACATGGAGATCGGCAAAACTGCCAGTACCCAGTAGGCAGCTGAAAAGTGAACATTAAAGAACGGTACCATCATGGCTACCAGTACATATATGACTAATGCCGCCCATATTTTACGGCCCTGTATCAGCATTTTTTTAAGCGGGCGCTGCAACAGCACCCATCCGATCACAAAAAAGAGCAAACATGCAATCATGGCTCCCCATACCTTATAATCAGTGATCATGGGCAGGGAGGCCCCCATATTAGGGATCTTCCAGAGCAGGGTCATCTGACCGGTGAGGAACAGGTAGGTACCCATCAGGTATAATGGACAGATCAGGCCCAGCAGGGCAATGATCCACTCCGCCAGCCGGAAAGCACGCATAATGAGCATACTGGACAGCAGCAAAGAACAAAATATAACAGAGGGGAAGTAAAAGAGTCCGCTTATTCCCAGGGCAAACCCGATATTAAATACCACATCACGGGCGGAAGTACGTGTATACAGCTCCGTTATACTGGTAAATACCCATAGCATAATGAGGTTCACGATGAGTGCCGGCGAAAATACGTTCCAGCTTTGCAGCATGGAGGTAAACAGCAGGTAACACATGGCCGGCAGGTAAGTAGGCCGTGGAAATAACCGGTGGTGATTAATGATACGGGTGAAAAGCAATGATTGCAAAAACAGCAGTAACACGGCCATTGATGTAAATACCAACGGACTGCCGCCGGTAAATGTCTGCATCCATTTCACCAGCAGGTGATACAAAAGCCCTTCCGATCCGTCTGCCATGTAGGTTGATGGATGGATCAGATAGTAAAACTTAACAACCAGCGTGTATATTAACAACAGCAATACCGTTAGCGGATTGCCTGAGCGAAAAAATTTTATCACAGTGCAAAGGTGTGATTAAAAGTCAATTTTAGCAAAGCAAATATAATTCCTGTAAATACATGGTATCACCACGGTGCGGCCACTGATTTGTTTGCCATACCGGGGCATCCAGGTGAAACCCTTATCCAGGTTACGCAGCGTAGGCATGCGGTTCACTTTACCTCCCGGGGCCAGACTTACATCTGTTAACATATAATTTCTTCTGTCCAGTTCATTATACAGAAAACGTAATTCGCTGCCCACATTTACCATCAGGTAAGACAGGTACAGGTCGGCGTTATCATCATACTGGCTCTTATGTACAAAGTTATTCCACTGCATGTTTCCCTCATCGTCGAACGACAATACCGCTACATTATCATAATGATAACGTAATCCCTGTGAATTGTTCCAGTAGTAAGGATTGTAGTACATGGAAGAATAAGGGGAATAGTAGTAAGGGGCATACATACCACCGTAAGGGCTGCCATACATGTAATTCCACCGGTTCCAGGGCTGGTAGCGGGAAGAAGTGGAGAAAGATTCTGCAGTGAGCAGGAATCCGCCATTGCTGGTATTAATCACCTTACGGATGAAGTAATCGTTAAAGGCCGCGCTGGTGCTCGATTCGCCACGGGCATTCACTTTCAGGTCATCGGGGAATACCTGTGATTTCTCATACACCGTTTTATGATTGGCGTAGTCGTATTTATACAGATATAATCCTTCTACATTTCCTCTTTTCTGTTTATAATAAAAAGCAGTGACCAGGGCCGTTTGCTTATTGTTATCAAGTTTCATCTTTACCTCATCCAGCAATTGTGCTTTGAAAGCCATTGTGGAAGTTTCAAAGCTGTCTACCAGTGAACGTTTCACTACCATGCTGCCGCTCACCACATAGTCGCGGTTGGAGGTGCGTTCCAGTTTATTAAAGATCAGATCGCCGGTATTGGTGAGGTTAAAGTTGCTGAGGAACTGCTTCTTCTGCATGGGCATGGACAGGCGGCTGTTATTCACCAGGCTCATGGCACTGTCGTACAGGAAGGTATAAAATACGTTGTTGTTTTCGTTATCCTGGTTGATCTTATACACCATGATGCGGTTCTTATCTTCCGATACCTCAACAGAATATACTTTGTTCTCTTTAGAATAGATACCGATGCGGGTGGAATCGATCAGGATGGGCGCATCTGCAAACTTAGCTTCCGGCGACATGGTGGCGCAGAAGCTGTACACCGCATCCTTGCGCTGGAACTGGTAAATCATCAGCACCTTATCAGGATAGGCCACAAAGTCCATGCTGATCACTTTACGGGGCAGGAAGTCCAGTTTAACCCTTTCTTTCAGCTGCATCGCATTATCATATACAGACACTACAAAGTCGCCGCGGTCTGTTTTATACACCAGTATATTCCCTGCTACCTTACCAATGATTTCAAACTCGGTGCTTTTATAATCATCTTTCTCCGGTTCAGAATAGGTTATTTTCTGTGCCATTGCTGCTGTGCCGGCGAAAAGCAGCAACAATAATAACTGTAGGCGGTATAGCGTATGCATGCGGTAATATAGATTTCAGATATTTTTGTGATAATGCAGATGGCCCATTTGTATGTGCCATTTTCAAACTTACATTAAAATTCAGAAATTAAGTTGTCAATTTAAAGCTGGTAAGCCCTGCTTTTACATAAATTCCAAAAGGCCCGATTTATTGTGTATTTTTAATAAATTATTTTAAAAAAGCAGCTATTATTGAATGGAGACCGTTATTATAACCGGTGGAACAGGACTCATAGGGACGGCATTAACCCGGCTGCTGCTGGAGCGCGGCTACAAGGTGATTATCCTCAGCAGACGCCCCGATAAGCGCAGCATTAAGGATGTAACATACGCCCACTGGAACGTGGAAACGCAAACCATAGATAAAGAAGCCGTTCAACAGGCGGACTATATAGTGCACCTGGCGGGCGCCAATGTGGGCGAGAAACGCTGGACTGCTGCACGTAAACAGGAGATTATTGATAGTCGCACCAAAAGCAGTGATTTAATTTTCACCACCCTGAAAAACTTCCCCAATAAAGTAAAGAAGGTGATCAGCGCTTCGGCAACGGGGTACTACGGCGAGTTTACAGACCATGTATTCACCGAAACGGATCCCCCGGCCACCGACTTCCTGGGTACCACTACCCTCGCCTGGGAACAAAGCATTTCCAAAGTAACGACGCTTGGCAAAAAGCTGGTGATTTTCCGGACCGGGATTGTATTAAGTCCGGATGGCGGCGCTTTAAAGGAATTCTACAAACCGCTGCGGTTTGGATTTGCCACAGTGCTCGGATCAGGCGAACAGTTTGTTCCCTGGATACATATTCATGATATTGTACGCCTGTACTTCAATGCCATTGTGAACGACAAGCTGGAAGGCATCTACAATGCCGTGGCCCCCACCCCTGTTACCAACCGTGAACTGATACTGAGCATGGCCCGGCAGGCAAAAGGCGGCAGCTTTATGACTACCTATGTACCTACTTTTGCCCTGAAACTGGCATTGGGGGAAATGAGTGTGGAAGTATTGAAAAGTGTAAAGGCTTCTGCCGACAAAATACAACAAACCGGTTTCCAGTATTCTTATCCTACCATTAACGAGGCGATGGAGCAGCTGTTTAGCCGATAACGGTTTTCTCCATAGCAGCGGCTTTCAGCAGGCACTCTTCCCATTCTTTTTCGGGATCACTGTAAAAAGTGATGGCTGATCCGGTCTGGAAAGAGAGGTAGCGGTTTTCTGCGTTGTACAGCATGCTGCGGATTACTACATTAAAGTCGAAATCACCTGCCGGCGTAATATACCCAACGGCTCCGGAGTAAAGTCCGCGGCGGGTTTGCTCATATTGCTCAATGAGTTGCATCACCCTTATTTTTGGCGCCCCCGTCATAGACCCCATCGGGAAGGCATTACGCAATACTTCCGTGAAGGGTGTTTCAGGAGACAGCTGTGCAGAAACAGTAGAGATCATGTGGTGCACATGCGCAAAGGAATAGATACCAAAAAGCTCCGTTACTTCCACCGTACCCTGCAATGCCGTGTGGGATAAATCGTTACGTACAAGATCTACCACCATTACATTTTCCGCGCGTTCTTTGGCGCTGTTCAGCAGTTCTTGTTGCAATTGCCGGTCTGTTTCCGGATTGGCATCTTTGCGGCTGGTACCTTTTATCGGCTGGGAGATAACGGTATTGCCTTTCTTTTGTACAAAGCGTTCCGGGCTGGAGCAGGCGAGGTAACGGTGATGCAGGCGGTAATAGGCCGCAAAAGGCGATGGCGACAAGGCATTTAACCGGGTAAATAAAGCCGGTGGATGTATGCTGATATTTTCCATGAAGTTTTCGCGGCAGAAATTCACTTCATAGCAGTCGCCCTGCAGGATGTGCTGTTGCAGGCTTTTCACTGCGGCAATATAGCGTTGATGATCCAGGCGGCTTTGCAATGGTTGCACCGGGGAAGTAACCACGGGCGTAGTATCCGCGGGCATCTGCAAAACAGCTGCCAGGATTTCCTGCGCCTCTTCTTTGCTGAAGGCTTCTCCGCCGATATGTACCTGTTCCTTTTGCAGTTGTATGATTACGCGGGGCACAAAGAAGTGCATATCCGGGAAACCGATACCATCGTGGTGTTGTGATTGAATACCTGGTACCGTTTCATTTTTCAGATCGTAGGCGAGGTGGCCAAAGAGCCAGCCGCCGTGTGTTTGATGAAATTGCTGTAAGGCGGGGAAAGCGTTTCCGGCGTTTACTTCGAGGGTATGCAGCGCATCTGCAGCGAGTATGGCTTCATACTGATGCCAGGGAGAATCATAATTATTATTGTCTAAAAAACAACAAATGTTGAACTGGTTTCCCCAATCCAACATTCGTTGCTTAAATATTTTCTGATTATCAACCGGAAAAGTGTGGAATATCCTGATAACAATCGTGTTTTAGTGCTTAAAAATCATCATCGTCATCATCAAAACGATCGTTGAACAGATCCATGTCTTTGAATTCATCATCGATACCCAGGTCGTCGTCATCATCGGCTTTTTTGCTGCCAGTGCTGGGACGGCCGCGTTTACCTTTTGACTTAGGCATGTCAAATTCTTCAAAATCAGGATCATAATCATCATCTTCTCCTTTTTCCCACGCATCATCCACATCATCTTCCTCATCTGCGTCGTCTTCATCCTCATCATCATCTTTACGTTTTGATTTGGATGCAGACTTATCTGATTTCTTTGAGGCAGATTTGGAAGGTTTCACATCTTCATCATCATCTTCCTCATCATCATCATCCACCTCTTTCTTAGGCTTGGCCGCAGCTTTGGGAGCTTCTTTTGCAGTCTTAGGAGAAGTAGTTTTTTTGGTCTCTTTCTCTTTATCAGATTTTGATTTCATAATAGGTTACCTTATTTCTTTGCCGTAAAGTTTTAATAGTTTTTTTTATTCGCCAAATTTTTTTTGCTGTTTTTTTTCCTTACTTTTTGGTTCTACTTTTCAAGGATCTGATCGCGTCCGGGTCCGTTGGAAACGTATTTCACGGGAACACCCAGATACGAGTCTACTGCTGTAACAAATGCTTTCATCTCCGCCGGTAACTCGTTGAACTGCTGACAAGTAGAAGTTTTATCACTCCATCCTTTAAATGTTTCCCAGACAGGTTTAATGTCCAGACCGTTAATCTGGAAGGGCAATTGCTTTGTTTGTTTTCCGTCAATTTCGTAGGCGGTGCAGGCGAGTACTTCGTCGAATTCGTCGAGTACGTCGCTTTTTGTCATTACCAGTTGGGTAACGCCGCTCAGCATGCAGGTATAATTCAGTGCCACCAGGTCGATCCAGCCGCAACGGCGTGGACGGCCGGTTACCGCACCAAATTCGTGACCTGCGGAACGCAGCTTTTCACCAGTTGCATCATGCAGCTCGGTAGGGAAAGGACCGCTACCAACGCGGGTGCAATAGGCTTTGGTAACACCAATCACTTCTTTGATCCACTGCGGGGCAATACCTAAACCGGTACATACGCCGGCAGAGATAGTGTTGGAAGAAGTAACAAAAGGATAAGTACCAAAATCCACGTCCAGCATACTTCCCTGGGCGCCTTCAGCCAATACTTTTTTACCGGCTTTCAGTTTCTCATTCAGGAAATATTCGCCGCTTACCACGTTCATTTTCTGCAGGAAAGGAATGGCTTCGAAGAACTCAGCTTCCCAGTTGGCAATATCTTCTGAAAATTCATTTATATCATACTGACACAACAGCTGCAGGTGTTTCTGCTTCAGTTTTTCGTACAGTGTTTTAAAATCGGGAGATAAAACATCACCTACGCGCAAACCATTTCTGCCGGTTTTATCCATGTAGGCAGGGCCGATACCTTTTAAAGTAGAGCCTATTTTATCATTTCCTTTCGCTATTTCAGACGCTTTGTCCAGCGCGCGGTGTGTAGGAACAATGATATGGGTTTTTTCAGCAATAAACAGATTTTTTGTCAGATCTACTCCCAGGGCTGAAATATCTTCACTTTCTTTTTTGAAAGCTACAGGATCCAGCACCACGCCGTTACCGATCAGGTTGATGGTCTTATCATGAAATACACCGGATGGAATGGTGCGCAATACTACTTTCTGACCGTTTACATACAAAGTGTGACCAGCGTTTGGTCCACCCTGGAAACGGGCAATCACGTCGTACCTGCCGGCAAAATAGTCCACAATCTTACCCTTGCCTTCGTCGCCCCATTGCAGGCCTAACAAAACGTCTACCATAATGATTTAATTAAATATCGGAGGTTTGTTGCTTTAAAAGAAGTCGCAAAATTAAGGCGAATATTAAGAATTACAAACAAATTACTAATTACACACCGGAATTGCGGATAAAAGGGAAGATTTCATCAAGATATTCTGAAACCTTCCCTTTTATCCGCAATTCTTTATTTGCTGTTTGTATTTTTTTCTTTAAGATTCTTCGAGGCGCTGGATAGATTGTATTCCATCGAGCGTTTTAAGCCTATCCACGAGCTCGTCCAGTTCTTCCTTGTCGTGGACATATACTTTGATCAACCCCTCAAATAAGCCTTCTTTTGACTCAATGCTGAGGGCGGAGATATTAATCTTCAATTCACCGGAAATAATGTTTGTAATCTTATGGATCACGCCCACATCATCCATCCCGATAATACGTAAGCCGGTGAGGAAGGAAATTTCGCGGTTCTTTACCCATTTGGTCTTTACCACGCGGTGACCATAGTTAGCCAGCAGCTGCGCAGCATTGGGGCAGTTGGTACGGTGTATCTTCAACCCTTCACTGGCGGTAATAAAGCCAAA
Source organism: Chitinophaga ginsengisegetis (assembly GCF_900168065.1). Lineage (GTDB taxonomy): Bacteria > Bacteroidota > Bacteroidia > Chitinophagales > Chitinophagaceae > Chitinophaga > Chitinophaga ginsengisegetis. The sequence continues at coordinate 2,867,925 of NZ_FUZZ01000001.1, forward strand.
TACGTCGTCTCCCGGGATCGGGCGGCAGCAGTTAGCCAGTTTGTAGGCAATCTTGTCGGAGCTTTCTCCGAAGATGATCAGTTCTGCGTCTTTCTTGGAAGGCAGCTGATGCTTTACATGTTCTTCCGGTACGTGTTCCGGCACCTTCACCGGTTTTGGGGGTTCCAGTTTATCGCCCAGTACAGAAAACTGTTTCAGTTCTTTCAGATCGATATTGCGGACCGCCACCTGGTAATATAAATCCAGTGGGGACGGCTGTTTGTAGAACTGTACCAGTTCATTAATATTATGCTGACTGAAAGAAATATTCATGTGCGACAGCTTACGCTCCAGTGCCGCTTTCCCGTCCATCGCCACTTTGCGCTTTTCTTCCTTCAGCGCATCCTTGATCTTGGATTTGGCTTTGGCCGTGAGCACAAAGTTCAGCCAGTCTTCCGAAGGCTTTTGCTTATTGGAGGTAATGATCTCTACCTGGTCGCCACTGCGCAGTTTATGGCTCAGGGGCACCAGTTTGTAATTCACTTTGGCGCCGATACATTTGTTTCCCACCGCACTGTGGATGGAGTAGGCAAAGTCGAGCGCAGTAGAGTTTACCGGCAATATTTTCAGATCCCCTTTGGGGGTATACACATAAATTTCTTCCGTAAAGAGGTTACTCTTAAAATCGGCCAGGAAGTCGAGCGTATTGGAATCGGGATTGTTCAGGATTTCCCGGATCTGGGTGAACCACTGATCAAATTTAGATTCCTGCTGGGCAGAGGCATTGCTGCCTTCCTTGTACCGCCAGTGGGCGGCCACGCCTTTTTCCGCATAATCGTTCATGCGTTTGGAGCGGATCTGCACTTCCACCCATTTACCGCTGGGGCCCATTACGGTTACGTGCAACGCCTCATACCCGTTGGATTTGGGGTTGCTGAGCCAGTCGCGGGTCCTTTCCGGGCTTGGATGGTAAAAGTCGGTGATGATGGAATACACCTTCCAGCAATCTGCCTTTTCCTTATCTATCGAGGAATCCAGGATGATACGGATGGCAAAAAGGTCGTATACTTCTTCAAAGGCAACGCCTTTTGTTTTGATCTTGTTATGGATGGAATGGATTGATTTCGGGCGGCCATAGATCTCGAATTCAAATCCTTCTTCCTGCAGCACTTCCTTGATAGGCTTGATAAACTCGTTGATATAGCGGGTGCGTTCCCGTTTGGTTTCTTTGAGGCGCTTGGCTATTTCACGGTAAGTTTGCTGCTCCGTATATTTCATGGCCAGATCTTCCATTTCGGATTTGATATTGTATAATCCGAGGCGATGAGCCAGAGGCGCATAAATGAATACGGTTTCAGATGCTATTTTCAGCTGTTTTTCACGGCTCATGCTATCGAGCGTACGCATATTGTGCAGCCTGTCGGCCAGCTTGATCAGGATAACCCGGGGGTCATCTGCCAGCGTCAGTAATATTTTCTTGAAGTTTTCTGCCTGTGCGGTGCTGGTACTGGAGTCTATTACGGTAGATATTTTTGTGAGACCGTCTACAATATGAGCGATCTCATTCCCGAACTCGCGGGACACATCTTCCAGTGTTACTTCGGTATCTTCCACGGTATCGTGGAGCAGGGCACATATGGCGGAACGTACGCCAAGACCAATTTCTTCCACGCAAATCTGCGCCACGGCCAGCGGATGCAGTATATAAGGCTCCCCGGATTTACGCCGCATTTCCTTGTGTGCATCTGCTGCCATTTCAAAAGCAGTACGTACCAGCTCCCTGTCGCCTTTTTTTAAACGGGGCTTCAACGCCCTCAATAAAGCACGGTAATGCCGAACGATTTCCTTCTTTTCCTGCTCTTCGTCTAAATTATATTTTTGTACAACCACTGTTTCCATTGGAATAAAGTTACGATTTAATATAATCTGAAAGAAAAAAGCAGGTTTTGACATAAAAACACCCATCCTTTGCCGGCGATAAAACCGGAAAGGATGGGGAGGTTGATTATTCGGCGGGAAAGAAAAATGTAAATCAGTGGATGGGTACGGTGATCTTCACCGGCAGGATGTCTTCCGGCACATTTAGCCGGAGACCTACGTTGTAAACGGTTTCCAGCTCTACACGGGGTACCAGTTTGAGTAACCGGCGCACACGGCCAATAAATACGTCCATACTGCGACTTGCGTAAAAATCTTCTTTTCCCCAAACCCGCAGCAGTACCTCGTCTTTTTGTACGATGATATTGGGCCGGCTGAGGAAATAACGCAGCATTTTTGCTTCAATGGGAGAAATTCTTCCTTTGGCCAGTTTGCTGCTGGTTTCAAAGATTTTGAGCTTCCGGTAATGGAAGGTGTAATTGGCTACCGTATGCCCTACCAGCAACTCTGTTCTGTTGGGACGGGTCCACTTCAGGATCACCTTCATTCTTTTTACCAGTTCCTCAAAACTGAATGGCTTTACGAGGTAACCATCCCCTCCCAGCTGAAATCCGCTGATACGGTCTGTTTCTTCCGTCTTTTCAGCCGACAGGAAAAAGATGGGCGTCAGCATCGTAACATTCCGGATTTCCTTTGCCAGTTCAAATCCATTCATTTTTGGAAGAACGATGTCGATAAGACAAATGTCATACTTGGACCTCGAATAAAGGTTCCAGGCATCTACGCCGTCGAAACAATGCTCCACACTGTAGCCGGCCTGCTCCAGGTGCTGTTTGACGATACCGCCGAATGCCTTATCATCGTCAACAAGCAAGACTTTTGGGTTTCTGTTCATATAGCTACCATTTGTGATCAGTTTGACTATAAAACAAAAAAGAGATGACCGCGGGTAAGCGTCCATCTCTTTTTTTTATTTATCAACACTAATTCACATTAATTCACACTACAATCACAGCTTTTCCACAGCCGGTATTTTAATAGCTATTGCATGCTCAAATCCTTTATCACGGATAGATGCAGGAATCTGCACTTCTACCCCGGCGGCTGTAGTTTTCCACACCAGCTTATTATTGGTTCCCAGCACCTGTAAACGGGCGCCTTTCACCGGCGTTAATCCTTTAAATGAAATTACTGCAGGCAATTTCTCATTCTGATCCAACAGATAGATCGCATATACGCTACCGTCTTTTTTACGGGTGAAACATACCTTCCCGTCTTTGTAAGGAGCCACTGCACGGGTGCCATAAATAGCGTCACCGTTAATATGAATCCATTCACCGATATGCTTCATGGTGGTGTAGGCATCGTTATGCAGCTCGCCATCAGGGCCGGGAGCCACATTCAGCAGGTAGTTGCCGCCTTTGGCCACAATATCCACCAGGTTGTGGATCAGCACATTTACGGATTTGTATTTATCGTCCGGTACATACGACCAGGAGCTGCCCATTGTCATGCAGGTTTCCCAGGGATAGCTGAGCGGCTTATCAGGGATCTGCTGTTCAGGGGTGCGGTAGTTTTCGTATGGGCCGTGTACACTTCGATCCACTACAATCAGTCCGGGTTGGTGACTGCGGGCCATCGTGGCAATTTTGCCCATATCTATATCCTGATCCTGCGGAGCCGTTTGGCTCCAGGAAAGGGATTCCTTTGTTTGTTGCTTCAACGGACGCACCCAGCCGCCATCCAGCCAGAGGATATCCAGTTTACCGTAGCTGGTCATCAGTTCTTCAATCTGGTTATAGGTGTATTGTTTGAACTGGTTCCATCTTTCCGGATATTTCTTCAGGTCGTAGTTCGGATTACGGTCCTTTGGCGGAAAGTAGCTCCACCAGTAGTATTCAGTGTGCCAGTCGGGCTTGGAAAAGTACGCCCCTGCGTGTATACCTTCCTCACGGAAAGCCTGGAATACTTCCTTCGCCAGGTTGGCGCGCGGGTTCTTGCTGAAAGCGCCATCAGCGGCGGTTATCTTGTAGTCGGTTTGTTTGGTATCAAACATACAAAAGCCATCGTGGTGCTTGGTGGTAAACACCAGGTACTTCATCCCCGCGTCCTTTGCGGCTTTCGCCCATTTTTCCGGGTTGAAGTGAACGGGGTTAAAAGTTTTCCCCAGCGCCTCATACTTTTTCAGGTAATCGTAATAGGGAATACCTGCCGGCTTACGCTGTGTCCAGCCTTCATCTTCCGGGCAAATGCTCCAGGATTCCACCACGCCCCATTGGGAATAGGGGCCCCAGTGCATGATCATCCCAAATTTCCAATCCTGCCACTCGTCCAGCTTCTTTACCACCGCCTGATCTGTTTCAGGTACGTAAGGTGGTTCTTCATTCTGTGCGTGGAGGCCATTAAAGCCCAGCAACGCAAATCCCAATAAGATCAGGTATTTCTTTTTCATTGTCAGTTTTTATAAGACGATACTAAAGTAGTTACTTTCAATGCCTGGTGGATAAGCTCGGGCAGTTGGCCTGTCTGCAACCGGATGGTCCGGGTTTCTCCCGGCAACAGATCAAAGTAATTGTCTTCAAAATGATCGGTTGCAGTGGCCTTGTCCAGCGACAGGTAAACATTTCTTGCCAGCTTGTCTGTTTTCACGCGGATATAAACAACGCCTTTATCTTTGGCTACCTTGCTGGTTACCACATCCAGGTGTGGTACTTCCAGGTTCATATCCTTCGCCGGAGCAAAGTAAAAGATATTCCGCTCCATATCCTTACTGTCTATTCGCAGTTGCGCATAGAATATTACCCTTGCCGGGTTATTTCCCTGTAAAACAGCAGCGGTATCGATGGCGTGTAATTTTTCACTGGTATTTGCTTTTACAGAGATATCCGTTAATTCTTTCTGCCAGATCACCTTACCGTTCAAATCCACTGCTTTCATCAGAAGATCGGCTTTGCCCTGGTATTCGTCTGTTACGAGGTAGGTACACAGCTGTCCGTTTTCAATGACGCTGGATACCAGCCGTGGCCTGAATGCGTCCTTTACATAATACTGCAATGCTTTCCAGCGGCCGTCGTAATCCCGGCCCGACCAGGAAGCACCCGGCCAGCAGTCGTTCAGCTGCCAGTAGAGGGTGCCCATGCAATAAGGCATGGCCCTGCGATGGGCTTCTATAGCTACTTTCATGCCTTCTGCCTGTAACACCTGGCTGAGATAAACAAAAGAGGGAAAGTCTTTCGGCTCACGGTAGTAATGCAGCATGTATGTTTTGATGGCTGTATTTCCTTTAGCCGGACTTTTCTGGTGTGCCTGCATCACATTGGAAAAGATATCGTAGTCTTCTTTCGCAGCAAATGTGCGGATCGTTTCCATAGATGGGAAGGACTGGAAACCATATTCACTCATGAACCGTGGCACATGTGTATTGAATGCTTCAAACCATTCCATGCCGTGCCATACGCCCCAGTAGTGATTATCCCCTTTGGTAAAATCTTCCGGCTTGCCCCAGTTGCTGATGGGGGAAGAATGAAAATAGAAAGCGCCCGGCTGATATGCGGCCACCTGTTGTGGCAGCACTTCTTTAAACAATTTATCATATCCCTGCTGCAAGCTTTCCCACTGGGTATTCGTATAGGCGTAACCGCTTTGCCAGCCCCAGTTTTTAATGGCTACGGCTACTTCATTATTTCCGCACCACAGCGCCAGTGAAGGATGATTGCGCAAACGTTTTATATTATCTGCAGCTTCCGTTTTTACATTTTCCAGGAATGCCGGATCGGAAGGATAAAGGGTACAGGCAAACATAAAGTCCTGCCAAACCAGGATCCCGTGCTGATCTGCCAGCCTGTAAAAATTATCATCTTCATAAATACCTCCGCCCCATACACGTACCATGTTAAAGTTGGAAGTCACCATATCGTCAAACAGTTTTTCCTGTTTTTCTTTAGTTACGCGCGGCAGAAAATTATCCTGGGGAATATAGTTGGCGCCTTTCATAAACACGGGGCGGCCGTTTACTTTTACATAAAACGATTCCCCGAGGCTGTCGGGTTTATTCACTACTTCAATAGTGCGTAACCCTATCTTACTGCTTTGAGTAGCCACTACCTTTTTATTGCTGAGCAGGTTGGCCTGCAGTTCGTAACAGAAAGGAGTGCCTATCCCGGCAGGCCACCACAGTACGGGCTTTTTTATAGAGAAGGGTACTTTTATTACATTGATGCCCGCCTGCAGGCTTACCGGTAATTTTGCCAGTTCAGGAGTAGATTTTGCGGGCAGCACCTGTAAGGTATATTCTCCCGCGGCAGCGGCTTCAATGGTCACTTCCGCCTGCATGTCTGCTTTCGTGGAATCCAGTTGCAGCTGTTGCCAGTATACATCGCGGATCACCGCTTTATTCCAGCTCCGCAACACAACGGGACGGTAAATACCGGACGTAACCAGCCGTGGGCCCCAATCCCAGCCGTAGTGATAGGGCGCTTTACGTGCATAAATACTGAGTGGAATATCGCTGGCATCGTTACCGGCGGGATAGATGATGCTGTCCTGCAAAAATTTGGGCATGTCTGTTTTGATGGGACTTTTAAACAGGATGCGCAGTTCGTTGTCGCCCGCTACCAGCCATTCTTTTACACTTACCGTATGCGAAACAAACATGTTTGCCGACTGTAGTATTAAATGGTTATTGAGATACACATCTGCATAGGTATCCAAACCTTTAAACTCCAGTTCTATCACCTCTGCATTTAGTTCCTGCTTTTTGATGTGCCATCTTTTCCGGTATTGCCAGTCTTTTTTATCTACCCACTGCACGGCTTTTTCATTGGTTCCCACAAAAGGATCGGGGATTAAATGCTGTGCCAGCAAATCGGTGTGAACCGTTCCGGGTACGGTGGCCGGCCGCCAGATGCCTTCATCCACGCGGGAAAATTCCCAGCCGGTAAGCATAGGGTTGTTCTGTGCTATTCCATTGGTAAACAGGGTAAAAAACAGTCCCACTGTTAACAGTAAATATTTCATGTCCTATTTTTTCAGAAGGACCAAAAATAGCACTGATTTACGATCTTTGGGAGATGAAAAGTATCTGGCAACAAATATTGAGGTATCTGTATATCGGTAAGAAGGATCCCAATGCACCAAAAACACGTTACGTGGCGATGATGCATGGGATGAACAGAATTTCTTTGTTACTTTTTATAATCGCCATTATTATCATGGTGATCAGGCTGATCAGGCGTCACTAGGCGATGGCGTATTCGTAGATCACTTCTGCTGCGCGGCGGGAAGCATCCTTTTCTCCCAGCTTATGCCACAGCTCTGCATAGTCTTTCATCACGCGGCTTCTGGCAGCTTCATCATTCAGTAACGAGTTTAATTCCTTCAACAGGTTTTCTTCTGTGAGGTCGTGCTGAATCAATTCTTTCACTACCAGTTTATCCATCACCAGGTTTACCAGGGAGATATACTTTACTTTGATGAGATGTTTGGCGAAGAAGTACGAAATAGGATTTCCTTTATAGCACACTACTTCCGGTACTCCAAACAAAGCTGTTTCCAGTGTGGCGGTTCCGGAGGTTACCAATGCGGCTTTTGCCTGGCGTAGTAACTTATAGGTTTGTCCTTTTACCATCGACACGTTTGGATGCTGACCGGTAAGGCTTTCCAGGAAATGATCGTCCAGGCTGGGGGCCTGCGCCACTACAAACTGGTATTGCGGAAAGTGTTTCGCCATAGTGAGCATGATAGGCAGCTTTACGCTCACCTCCTGCTTACGGCTGCCCGGTAATACGGCGATCACGGGTTTATCTGATAACGGCGCATCAGCAGATTGTTCTTTGGCAGCTTTAATTACTTCCACCAAAGGATGTCCTACGTATTCCGTTTCATAATTCCATTTATGATAAAATTCGGGTTCAAACGGGAGGATGCACAACATTTTATCTACATACTGCCGGAGTTTTTTCACCCTGTTTTCTTTCCAGGCCCATACCTGCGGGGAAATATAATACACTATTTTAAATCCCTGTTGTTTGCCCCATTCGGCGATGCGCATGTTAAAGCCGGGATAATCTACCAGCACCAGTACATCCGGTTTAAAGGCAGCGATATCTTTCTTACAAATTTCTATATTCTTTAAAATAGTACGGAGGTTCATCACCACTTCCACAAAACCCATGAAGGCCAGTTCTTTGTAATGCTTTACCACCTGGGCGCCGGCGGCTTCCATCAGGTCGCCTCCCCAACTACGTATATCCGCAGACGTATCTAACTGTCTTATTTGTTTTACAAGATTGCTGCCATGCAAATCACCTGACGCTTCTCCTGCAATAATGTAATATTTCAATATTCTTTGATTAAAAATTATCTGATCAGTTTGAGTAATAATATGCCAATGGCATACAGCATGGTCATCAGGAAAATGCCTTTGGCAGTGATATCCAGCCGTTTTCTTGTATACAGGAAAAACACCAGTCCGTTTAGTAACAGGCAGATGCTGGTGAGCTTCGGAATCATTTGTTTATTGTCTTTCAGGATACCGAGAAACTGTCCCAGTCCCACGTTGTTATGTGGCTTGATAACAAAAAAGTAATACAGGAAAAACGCAAACAGGGGTGTTAAAAACCCCAGTAAAATTCCTAACGGAAGATTGTCTTTTTTTAACATACTGTAATTATGATGGCGATATAACGAATGTTTACAGGTCTTTCCAATCTTCTTCCAGCTTCTTTTTCAATGAATAATTTGTGAGATCAAACTGCACCGGTACAATAGAGGCGTAATTATTTTCCAGTGCCCACACATCTGTATCCTGTCCGTTATCGCGGTTTTTAAATTCTCCTGTGAGCCAGTAGTATTTTTTACCGTGCGGGTCGCGGCGTTCATCAAATTCTTCCACCCATTTGGCATCTGCCTGCCGGCTGATTTTCAGTCCCCTGAAATTCTTTTCATCCACTATCGGAATATTTACGTTGAACAGGGTACCAGGTGGCAGATCGGATTCCAGCATTCTTTTGGTAACATTGTGCGCTACTTTTTTGGGCAGCGAAAAATCAGCATCATAGCTGTATTCCAGGAACGAGAAGCCTACGGAAGGAATGCCTTCTATGGCCGCTTCCATGGCGGCCGACATGGTGCCGGAATAAATCACGTTGATAGAATGATTGGCGCCATGATTGATACCGCTCACGCAGATATCCGGTTTACCATGCAGGATTTTATCGCGGGCCAGCTTTACACAGTCTACCGGTGTACCGGAGCACTGCCAGGCTTCTATTCCTTCAAAGATATCCACCTTTTCCAATCGCAAGGGAACACCGATGGTAATGGCGTGTCCTTTGCCCGACTGCGGACTATCCGGCGCTACCACCACTACTTTACCCAAAGGCTTCACTGCTTCTATCAGCGCCCGGATGCCCGGCGCCGTGATGCCGTCGTCGTTTGTTACCAGTATAACCCGCTCTTGTTTTGCCATAGTTCGCCTTTTTTCTTTGCTCAACAAATTTAAGCTCTCTGCCAAACATTTCGCTTTAAAAGAATGTGAAATATATGGATATTTCTACAGATCGGATTTTAATATTTTCCTGAAAACCAGGTAGATGCCCAATGCGATATAGGCTATCATGGCTGTTACATACACATAGGCTTCGTACTGATCGCCGGTGGATACCATTTTACCCACCAGTGGAAATGGCAGCAGTTCGTCGCCGCTCTGCAGCGGCAGCAGGCCGCCAATAGCTCCGGCATTTCTTTTTACGATAAACGACAACAGCTGATCCAGCATCATATTGTACGCCACAAAAAGCACGATGGCCAGCCCGGCCCGTTTCACCAACACACCTATCAGCAGGGCGATGGTAAGCATCACATTAAACTGCAGGAAGTAGTACAGCATGTAATGATATCCTTCCAGGCTGAAGGGTTTGTTGCCATAAATGATTCCCACCAGGGCGCCGCTGATAGTGGCCACCACCAATGTAAGCACGGAAATAGCCACCAGCCAGAATAATTTGGCGTATACAAACTGGCGTCTTTCCCAGCCGTCGATTACGTTCTGGCGGTTGGTACGGTACGTATATTCATTGGTGACCAGGATGATCAGGAGTAGTCCGAACAACGCAGAGATATAGCTGTTCAGCGAAGCCATTGTGAGCCATACATCCGGGAAGCTGAAGGGGTTGCCAAGCATTTTGCTTATCTGTTCCATGTTTCCGCTGAGTTTGTCGGCCACCATGAAATTGCCTGCGGGAATAATCACCAGCGCCAGCAGGAGCATTACCCAAAAGGTGCGGTAGTTCCTTACTTTGAGCCATTCGGTATAGATGATCTGTTTCATGATGCGGCGATATTGGTGATTTCCAGGAATGCGGTTTCGAGACTTTTCTTACGGAGTTGCAGGTAGCTGAGCCAGATGCCCTGCTGGGCACAGTAACTGTTGATGGCCGCCGCATCGGGAGATTCAGCGAAAAAAGCCCTCACGATGTTGCCCTGTATTTCGGCGCCGGTGCAACCGGGATACCGGAGCATGGCCGCCTGTAACTGCGTGTTGTCTGCTGCGGAGAGTTCCACAAAATCGTTGCGACTGATCACCGTGTGTACCGGGCCTGACAGCAATAACTGCCCGCTTCTCAAAATAGCCACATGTGTACATACCTTTTCCACTTCATCGAGCAGGTGGCTGGCGAGGATAATGGTTTTGCCGCTGTCTGCCAGTTTACGCACCAGCTCCCGCACTTCCGCGATACCGGAGGGATCGAGGCCATTGGTAGGCTCGTCCAGGATGAGTACATCGGGGTCGCCGAGTAAAACGGCGGCAATGGCCAGCCGTTGCTTCATGCCAAGTGAATACGTTTTAAAGGCCGAGTGCTGGCGTTGTGTGAGGCCACAGATCTCCAGTACTCTTGCGATGTCATCTTTCCCGCGCTGTTTGATAGCAGCGGAGATTTCCAGGTTTTTGTATGCGCTGAGATAATGATAGAAGTTGGGCGTTTCCAGCAAAGTACCTATTTGCCGGCGTTCCGCGGCGGAAGGCGCTTTATCAAAAAGGGTGAAGCTGCCGGTATCTGCTTTGAGTACATCGGTAACAATGCCGAGCAGGGTTGTTTTGCCGCTGCCGTTGGGCCCCAATACGCCGAACACGCTACCGGCCGGCACATCAAAGGAAACACCTGACAATGCCTGCACCGTTCCGTATTTTTTGGAAATGTTTTGTAAGGATAGAATTGGCACGGGAGTAAATCTAAAGGATGAAAATAAAAAGGGAAATGCAGCGAATGATCTTATGGCTAATCTTCACTACATTTCCCATACATTAAAATAACAGTTTCTAATTTCGTACGGGTTTGCCCGTTTTAATCACGCTTTGTAAGCGTTCCAGCGTTTTGCGTTCACCGCATAAACTCAGGAAGGCTTCCCTTTCGAGATCCAGCAGGTATTGTTCGCTTACAAAGGATGCTTCTGTAAGATCGCCACCGCACATCACATAAGCGAGTTTATTTGCAACTTTCTGATCATGTTCTGAAATATAGTTACCAAACTTCATGGCGTATACGCCTGCCAGTAAGGCACCCAGTGCGCCGCGACCCATCACTTTGATATCTGTTCTTTCCACGGGGCGGGTATATCCTTCGTCGGCCAATGCTATTACGCTGCGTTTGGCATCAGCAATAAGGCGGCTGAGGTTCATGGTAATTTCGTCATGTCCTTTCTTCAGCACGCCCATATCAAATCCTTCAAAGCCGGAGGTGGCCACTTTTGCGGTGGCTACGGTCATGAAGAAATCTTTCAGGGGTTCTTCCTCGATGCGGCCTTCCTTGTATTCCAGGCTGGCGCGGAGCGTCATTTCTTTGGTACCGCCGCCGCCGGGGATAAGCCCTACGCCCAGTTCCACCAGCCCGATATATGTTTCGGCTGCTGCCTGTACTTTATCGGCGTGTAAACACATTTCGCAGCCACCACCCAATGTGAGGGCGTGTGGCGCTACCACTACGGGTACCGATGAATAACGCAGGCGCATGGTGCTGCGCTGGAAAAGGCGTACTGCCATGTCCAGCTCATCAAACTCCTGTTCTGCTGCGAGCATGAAAATCATACCCACGTTGGCGCCTGCGGAAAAGTTGGTGCCTTCGTTGCCTACTACCAGTCCGCGGAAGTCTTTTTCAGCGCGGTCTATCGCCTTATTCAATCCTTCCAGCACTTCTCCGCCGATTGTATTCATTTTTGTTTTCCAGTCGAAACACACCACGCCGTCGCCGATATCAATCAGGTTGCAGGCGCTGTTTTTCCAGACTACATTATTGGAGAAGTTTTCCAGGATAATGAACTGTCCTTCTCCTGGTAATGGTTTGTAGGTTTGGGTACTTACGTCGTAATATAATTTCTTGCCGTTGTCTACTTTGTAGAAGCTGGTGATACCTTTTGCCAGCATATCTTTTACCCATTGGGCAACGGTGAGTCCTTTTTCTTCGATGAGTTTTACGGATGCTTCCACGCCGAGCAGGTCCCACGTTTCAAACGGCCCGATTTCCCATCCGAAGCCGGCTTTCATGGCGTCGTCTACTTTATATAAGTCGTCTGCTATTTCAGGAATGCGGTGCGATACGTAGGAGAAGAGGAATGCGTGGAATTGTTTGTAGAATTCGCCGGCCTTGTCGGAAGCTCCTGCCAGCGCTTTGATGCGTTGTTTCAGGTCTTCGATAGGTTTGGCTGCATCTATACTTGCAAACTTCGCTCTTTGTTTGGGTCCGTATTCCATTGACTGCAGGTTCAGCGTAAGGATTTCCTTGCTGCCGCCGTCTCCTTTGGTTTTCTTGTAGAAGCCCTGCCCGGTTTTATCGCCGAGCCAGTTGTTTTCCACCACTTTCTGGAGGAAGGGAGGTATTTTAAAGATGCCGATGGCTTCGTCCTGCGGGCAGTTTTCCATGACGCCTTTGGCTACTTTCACCAGGGTATCTATCCCTACCACATCGGCGGTACGGAAGGTAGCTGATTTAGGGCGGCCGATTACGGGACCGGTGAGTGCATCAATTTCGTCGATGCCCAGGCCCATTTCCTGCATGATGTGAAAGATGGCCATGATAGAGAACACGCCTACCCTGTTGGCAATAAATGCCGGGGTATCTTTACACAATACGGTTGTTTTGCCGAGGAAAAGATCGCCGTAGTGCATGAGAAAATCGATGACGGCGGGATCTGTATGTGGTGTTGGAATTATTTCGAGTAAACGGAGATAGCGGGGCGGGTTAAAGAAGTGGGTACCGCAGAAGTGTTTCTGAAAATCTTCGCTGCGGCCTTCAGTCATGAGGTGGATCGGGATGCCGGAGGTGTTGGAGGTGATGAGTGTTCCGGGTTTCCGGAATTGTTCCACCTGCGTAAACACGCTTTTCTTCACATCCAGGTTTTCCACTACTACTTCAATGATCCAGTCCACATCCGCGAGGCGTTTCATATCATCCGTAAAGTTGCCTGTTTTAATGCGTTTGATCACATCTTTGGTAAAAACGGGCGATGGGTTGGATTTTATGGCGGCCTGCAGCGCATCGTTCACAATCCGGTTTTTCACAGCGGGACTATCCAGTGGCAGGTTCTTTTTCTTTTCTGCCTCATTGAGTTCCTTTGGCGCTATGTCCAGCAGTAAAACCTGTACGCCTATTCCTGCAAAATGACAGGCAATCCTTGATCCCATTACCCCCGAACCTAAAACGGCTACTTTGTTGATGTGTCTCATTGCTTTGGCTTTTAGCTGTCAGCTTTTTATTCATTACGCGGAGCTTCCAGCATTTGTAACTTAAATTTACCGATCCTTGAATTTAGCATTTTTTGGAGTTCCATCATCAGGGGGCACACGATTTCTGTAATACTTTTTTGTAAAGAGAGATAAAATTGGCTGGAGCTTAACAATTTGGGGATATTTCAGATGCAGCCAGATAAACATATATTAATCTACATATAAAAATAAAGCCGATACAAAATTGTATCGGCTTTATAAAGTGTTCTGAATGGTTTCGCACCTGCCTCCTATCCGCTGTACACCTGCTTCGCACCTGCTTTACATATGCTTTGCACATGCTTTACACACGGAGTATCCGTGGAGTGTACATGGAGGTGACGTGGAGGGGATGTGGACTTGATCTGGAAACCCTCTACCCTGGCTGGTTTCAGCTCACTCCGCTACCCGGCGTTATCGCCTCCGCAGGGTTTACGAAAACGAGCTTACCCTTGTCTTCCGCCATGAGGATCATGCCCTGGCTTTCGATTCCGCGCATTTTGCGGGGGGCCAGGTTGGCCACCAGTGTTACCTGTTTGCCTACAATGTCTTCCGGGTTGAAGTGCATAGCGATACCGGAAACGACGGTACGTTGTTCAGTACCTATGTCTACCAGCAGTTTCAGTAATTTATCGGCTTTGGCTACTTTTTCCGCCTGCAGGATGGTGCCTACGCGCAGGTCCAGTTTAGCGAAATCGTCGTATTGAATTTCAGGTTTTGCAGGAGCGGGCGGGGCTTCTTCCACGGCGGGCGCAGCTGCCGCGGCGGCATCCATCGCCTGTTTTAAGCCTGCATGGAGTTTTTCCACCTGGGCAGTTACCTGCTCATTTTCCACCTGTTTGAACAGCAACTCCGGCGGACGCAGGGAATAACCTACGTTCACCAGTTTATCGCTACCGGCGTTTTCCCAATCCAGCATACGGTCCACCACTTTGAGCATGTGGCAGATCTTTTTAGCCGTAAACGGCAGAAACGGGTGGGAGAAGATCGCCAGGTTGGCCGTCATCTGCAATGCGATGTGCAGGCAAATATCGATCCGGCCCTGTAAAAAGGCGATGTCCTTTTCTTCGTACTGCGGGTATTTGGCGTGCTGTTCTCCATTCTTCAGCTTTTCGAGCACACTGGCCAGGATCCAGGGTTCATTCTTCTGGAGGTATTGATTGCCTTTCCGGGCAAATTCAATCACTTCAGACAATGCTTCCCGGAAGCGGTATGTTTCGAGGCTGGTTTCAATCTTCTCTTTTGCAAGGCCGAACTCTTTCAGTATTTCGGTGTCGCCGTCGTTCATGAACTCAGGATGCAGCGGGGGTACTTTTCCACCGCACAGCTTATGCATGAGCACCATCGCGCGGTTTACAAAGTTACCGAAAACGGCCACCAGCTCGCTGTTATTACGATCCTGGAAATCTTTCCAGGTGAAGTCGTTGTCTTTTGTTTCCGGCGCGGTAGCGCAGAGTACATAACGGAGTACATCCTGCTGATCAGGGAAGTCCTCGATATAATCGTTTACCCACACGGCCCAGTTACGGGAAGTGGATACTTTTTCGCCTTCTATATTCAGGAATTCGTTGGCAGGTACGTTGTCCGGCAATACAAATCCGCCGTGTGCCTTCAGCATGGCCGGGAAGATGATACAGTGGAAAACGATGTTATCCTTACCGATGAAGTGCACCAGTTTGGTATCGTCTTTACACCAGTAGTCTGCCCAGTTGTCGGTCAGTTCCTTTGTAGCGGAGATATAACCGATGGGTGCGTCGAACCATACGTACAATACTTTGCCTTCTGCATCAGGCAGCGGTACTTTGATACCCCAGTTGCTGTCGCGGGTCATGGCGCGGCTTTGCAGGCCACTATCCAGCCAGCTTTTGCACTGACCGTATACGTTGTTCTTCCACTCTTTATGACCATCAATGATATATTCTTTCAGCCACGGTTCGTAGTTCTGCAGCGGCATGTACCAGTGTTTGGTTTTCTTTTTCACCAGTGGTGCATTGCTCAGTGCGGAATGCGGGTTGATCAGTTCATCGGGGCTCAGGGTTCTGCCACAGCGTTCGCATTGGTCGCCATAGGCTTTATCGTTGCCACAGTTAGGACAGGTGCCGATAATATACCTGTCTGCCAGGAACATTTCTTTCTCCGGATCAAAAAACTGTTCGCTTTCTTTTTCTTCAAACAGGCCATCGTTATACATCTTCAGGAAAAAGTCCTGCGAGGTTTGGTGGTGTATGGGAGCGCTGGTGCGGGCAAAAATATCGAAAGAGATGCCCATTGCAGCAAAGCTGTCGCCGATGATCTTATGGTATTTATCTACCACATCCTGCGGGCTCACGCCTTCCTTCATTGCTTTGATGGTGATAGGAACACCGTGTTCATCTGTGCCGCAAACAAATTTTACATCTGCCTTTTTTGCACGTAAATAACGTACATAAATATCTGCAGGCAGGTAGCAGCCGGCGAGGTGTCCGATGTGCACCGGGCCATTGGCATACGGTAATGCCGCAGTTATTAAATATCTATTAAATTTTGCCATATTCTCTTAAAGAATGCTTAAATAAACTTTAAATCAGTGATTGTTTTTGGAATCACCATAACAATTTATCACCTTAGTCAGCGAATAAAGAATGAATTTACGCTAACTAATCTGCAAAGGTAAACAAAAGGAACAATGGTAAAAATTCCGCCATATTTGAAAAAAGGTGATCTGATCGGAATTACCTGCTCCAGCAGCAAAATGGATCTGCAGGCAGCGGAGTATGCACGTGGCGTGCTCACTTCCTGGGGGTACCGTGTACACCTCGGTATTACTGTAGGAACCAGCTTTCATAATTTTTCTGCGCCGGATGAACTGCGGCTGGAAGAATTGCAGGATATGCTGAATGATCCGGAGATAAAAGCAATTGTATTTGGCCGTGGTGGTTACGGCATGGTGTGTATCATTGATAAACTGGATTTTACCCGTTTCCGGAAACAGCCGAAATGGCTTTGCGGCTACAGTGATATTACCACCCTGCACTCGCATGTGCAGCGGCACTTTGGCATTGCCACGCTGCATTCTGTGATGTGCAGCGGTATTACGCCCGATACGTTTGATAATGAATATACAGAAAGCCTGGCAGCAGCGCTGAGAGGGAAAGCTTACCGCTATTCCGCGCCGGCGCATCCGCTGAACAAGGAAGGGAAAACCACCGGGATACTGGTAGGCGGTAATTTATCGATCCTGGCCAACCTTTCGGGTACGCCTTCACAAATCAATACCAAAGGAAAGATCCTGCTGCTGGAAGATATCGGTGAATACCGGTATAACATAGACCGGATGATGTATAACCTGAAACGCGCCGGGTGGCTCGACAAACTGGCCGGGCTGGTAGTGGGCGCCTTCACAGATGGCAAAGAAACGGATACTCCTTTCGGACAGTCTGAATATGAAATTATCAGCAACCTTGTTAAAGACTACGAATTCCCTGTTTGTTTTGGTTTCCCGAGCGGGCACCAGGCGGCGAACTACTCGCTTAAACTGGGTGTGAAGCATGAACTGAAGATAGGGGCTAAAACGGTGTTGTCCGAGATATAACGGAAACGGGGTAACGTAATTAAAGTAAAAGGGGAAGGCCGGAGGTCTTCCCCTTTTGCTTTAATTTTTAATCCTCCACATCCGGAACGATCTCCAGGCCGTATTCCTCTGCGGAGAGGACTCCGGCTGCGCGGATGCTTTCTATCGTTGCCGTATCCGGTTGCAGGTCGTGTACCTGGGTTTGGTTATGCAGGTAATCGATGCCATAAAATTTACCGGCGATGCCTGCAGGAACACCGATCAGGTATTTCACTACTTCACAAACGATTTGGGTGCCGAGGGCGCCGTGAGTAGCGCCAATAGCTCCTGCATCAAAATTGCGGTATTCTTCTGTGAGCGGCAATGCGCAACGGTAAGAAGCGGAGGTGGTACCATCCGGCATGGGCATATTGAAGCCGGCGAACCAGGCCATCCAGTTATGTACTTCCCCGGTGATGTAAGGTTTGTTGTGTACCAGGCAGGCATCGTTGATCACCAGGTGGGTGGGCAGATGCTGGGTACAGTCTATCACAAGATCGAACCCTACCAGCATCATATTGATGGTGTCGGGTTTTACCTGCATGAGGATGGGATAATGTTTTGTATATGGATTTACTGCCCAGAGGCGGCTGGCAGCCATTTTTGCTTTGTGTTTGCGGATATCCTGCATCTGGTAGATGGGCTGACGGTGCATGTCTTCATCATTGATCACACCATAGTCCGCGATGCCGATTACGCCTACTCCGCTGGCGCTGAGGTATTGTATCACCGGGCTTCCGAGGCCGCCGGCGCCTACTACCAATACGCGGGCTTCCTTCAGTTTTTCCTGCACGCTGATGCCCATACCCGGCACTGCAATAGGATTTTTGAAATGCTGTATTTCTTTTTCACTCAGTATCATATGCTTTATCCTTTATCCAGTTCCTGCGGAAACTCGAGGGTAAATTTACTTCCTTTACCTACTACGCTTTCCACTTTAATTTTTCCTTTATGCGCGTCTACAATGGCCTTTACATAAGTGAGTCCGAGACCGAAGCCTTTTACGTTATGTACGTTGCCGGTATGTGCGCGGTAGAACTTTTCAAAGATACGTGAAATAGTATCGCGGCTCATACCGATACCGTTGTCGGCAATCACGATGAACAGGCTTTTGCGGGTATTATAGGTTTGTATTCTTATCTCCAGCTGATCGTTGGAATATTTGATGGCGTTATCCATCAGGTTGAAGATGAGATTGGAGAAGTGTACATCATCTGCCATGATGATGGGGTTGATGGCATCCAGCTGAAGATCTACCACGCCATTTTTGGTGGCCAGCTGTAGCTGGAGGTTATCGGCGGTGCTTTGGATAACGTTATGCACATCGGTAGCCTGGAGCTTCAGCGCTATTTCGTCTTTTTCCAGGAGGGCGGATTGCAGGATGCTTTCCACCTGTTTGTTCATGCGTTTATTTTCTTCTTTGATGATGCCGGAGAAATACTGGATTTTTTCCGGTTTTGACATCACTTTCTCATTCCTGATCGCATCTATGGCCAGGGAAATAGTGGCCAGGGGTGTTTTCAGTTCATGGGTCATATTGTTGATGAAGTCCGATTTTATTTCCGAGAGTTTTTTCTGGTTCAGCAGGGTGCGGATGGTGAGTGCAAATGCCGTGATGATGATCATGGTAAACAGCACGCCACCCGAGATCATGATCCCTAATTGTTTGGCTACCGAATCATCGTTGGGCATGATGATGTAAAGCTTTTCCGCCCGTGGATTAAAATCGTTTGATTCCGAGAGGAGGATTACCTGTACCCGGTAGTCTTTCTTTTCCTTGATGCTGTCTGCTTCATTTTGCTGGAACATCTTTTCAAAGCCGGCAGACTGCATCCGGATGGTACCGAATTCTGATCCTGGTACGGTGCCGATGATAGCAAATTCGAAGCTGGAGCTATCGAGGTGATTTTTCCTCATATTGTTCTGAATACACCGTTTCACTTCCTGCACAGTAAAGAAGTCGCTAACGGAGGGCACGCTGTATTGGGGTACGCGGTTGATATCCAGGTTAAACCCTTTTGTGGCGGTTCCTTCCTTGTTGTCGAGCTTAAACATGATAGCAGCCTGGCGGCGGTACATCATATCGTTGTATACGTCTCTTGACATACTCACGGCGCGCTGGAAGAGCTGATCCTGTTTGATATGCACGGCGCTGATAATCCAGCTGACCTGGATATAGATGATTCCGAGCAGGGACAAAGTGATCAGGATAACGATGACGGGGAAAATCTTCTTCAGTGGTATCATGTAAGTTTTTGTCAGGCTTTAATTATCTCAAAGATAAGCGCATAGAAATATTAAAATATGTTAAAAAAGATGTTTGCTATAGCAACTATGATACAAAATTCCAGACGGCATATTGCCTCTGTGCTTATTCTCCGCAATACAACATCACTTTAACGTAATTTTAACTGGGTACTGCTGATTTTATTAATGCTTCTTTCCTTACCTTTGCTTCAGAATCTTGGTACTAAATTTGATTAGTTCAGGATCATAACAAAGTAATTAAACTTTCTACATACATCGATGTGGATTCGTTCCATAAGCGATTTAGATTTTGGTTGATAAAATGGTAAGGAGGTTTTCTAGCCTCCTTTTTTTATTTTTCCTACTTTCCTCTTTAATTTTCTTTTTTCTTTACTATTCAATCATTTAGTTAAATTTGAACAGGCTATAAAATTGTTTGTCTATGGTAACTTTGTCGCCCGGCATTTTGCTGATAGCTGATCCATTTTTGAAAGATCCAAATTTTGCGCGCACGGTAGTACTCCTTTGTGATTACCAGGAAAAAGGCAGTTTTGGCTTTGTAATCAATAAGTTGTTTGATCAAACGCTTAGTGATCTTGTGCCTGAGGTATTGATTAGTAATATCCCGGTGTATTATGGCGGTCCTGTACAGATGGATACCATTCATTTTGTGCACCGGCATCCGGAGCTGATCGGCGGCGGGCAGGAGATACTGCCTGGCGTGTTCTGGGGTGGCAGGTTTGACCATGTGGTGGACGCCATCAATAAGGGGTTACTGGAGCCTAATAAGGTAAAATTCTTTATTGGCTATTCCGGCTGGACCGAGGGTCAGCTGGATGAAGAGGTAAAGGAGAAATCCTGGATCCTGTCTGACACCGATACTTCACTGATATTTGAGCGCAGGGAGCAGCAAATATGGCAGCAATCCCTTAAAAATCTTGGCAGTACCTTTGCCATGATGGCAAATTATCCAATTGATCCTTCCTTAAATTAATGGTAATATTCTGACACAGAAGGAGATGGGCTGGGCTTGGTATTTAAAGTGAAAAATGAACAGGAGGAATGCTGTTTATTTAAAACAAATTAAATATCTTGCTAAAGTAATTGGTGAATCAAACCAGCTACATAGCCCGTTTTCAGGTAATTTAATAACCGATAAGATACACCTATGAAGGCAAAACCTATGAAAATTGTTTGCTCCTTCTATAGACCGATACCAGCATTTACCTGATCACTAACTGATTATCGTCAAAGGCATATTCATTAGGTAATATAAACAGCCTTGATGAGGCTGTCTATTAATGTACATGTAGTTACTGCGGCTATCCCGTATAGCCGTGCAGGTAATGTATTGTACATAATGAATAGGAGGAAATCCCGGTGGACAGTCCTGTCCTTAACCGGGTCATCTAAGATTGGAATAGTTAGGACAAAACGAAGGCCGGGTATTCTTACCCGGCCTGGTTATTATATTTTGCTGGTATGCTTATTTTTCCACTGCTACAGCGCCTTCTACGAGTACGGTAGCCTTATTGCGCAACACTTCCACGAATCCGCCGCTGATGGTATAGAACTCTGCATGAGCTTTATCTTTCAGCACTTTCATTTTACCATTTCCGAGGGCTGCAATTAATGGCGCATGTTTATCCAGTATTTCAAAAGAACCGTCAATGCCCGGCAGTTGTACTCCGTACACTTCTCCGGCATATATTTTTCTTTCAGGTGTTAATACTTCTAATAGCATGTTGATGATCGTAAATGGTGAAGGGTAATGATCCCGGCGGAACCGGGATCATTGACTTAATTAGTTATTCGCTGCTTCCAGTAATTTCTTGCCTTTTTCAATAGCTGCTTCGATGTTACCTACGAGGTTGAAGGCTGCTTCAGGATACTCATCTACTTCACCGTCCATGATCATGTTAAAGCCACGGATAGTTTCTTCGATAGGAACCAGTACGCCTTTCAGACCGGTGAACTGTTCTGCTACGTGGAAAGGCTGGGACAGGAAACGTTGTACACGACGTGCACGGGATACTGTCAGCTTATCTTCGTCGCTCAATTCATCCAGACCGAGGATGGCGATGATATCCTGGAGTTCTTTATAGCGTTGCAGGATCATTTTCACGCGCTGTGCACAGTTATAGTGAGCTTCACCCACGATAGCCGGAGACAGGATACGGGAAGTAGAGTCCAGCGGGCTCACAGCCGGGTAGATACCGAGATCGGAGATCTTACGATCCAATACGGTGGTAGCATCCAGGTGGGAGAAGGTTGTAGCCGGAGCCGGATCCGTTAAGTCATCCGCAGGTACGTAAACGGCCTGAACGGAAGTGATGGAACCATTTTTAGTGGAGGTGATACGTTCCTGCATCAGACCCATTTCAGTAGCCAGTGTTGGCTGGTAACCCACCGCAGAAGGCATACGGCCTAACAGTGCGGATACTTCAGAACCTGCCTGGGTGAAACGGAAGATGTTATCTACGAAGAAGAGGATGTCTTTACCACCACCTGCAGTACCATCTCCATCACGGAAATATTCTGCCAGTGTTAAACCGGATAAGGCCACACGCGCACGTGCTCCCGGTGGTTCGTTCATCTGACCAAACACAAACGTAGCCTGTGATTGTTTCAGTAATTCTTTATCTACAGCGGCAACATCCCAGTCGCCGTGTTCCATTGATTCTTTAAACTTGTCACCGTATTTAACGATGTTTGCTTCGATCATTTCACGCATCAGATCGTTCCCTTCACGGGTACGTTCACCAACACCGGCGAATACGGATAAACCTTCGTAACCTTTTGCGATGTTATTGATCAGTTCCTGGATCAATACAGTTTTACCCACACCGGCACCACCGAACAAACCGATTTTACCACCTTTTGCATAGGGTTCGATCAGGTCAATTACTTTAATACCAGTGAACAGTACTTCTGTTTCGGTAGCCAGATCCTCAAATTTAGGCGGCTCACGGTGAATAGGGTAACCGTTTGAAGCATCGATATCACCCAAACCGTCAATCGCCTCACCTACCACATTGAACAAACGTCCTTTCACCTGGTCGCCAACCGGCATTTTAATAGGCGCGCCTTTATCAACTACAGCCATGCCACGAACCATACCGTCGGTGGAGTCCATCGCCACTGTACGAACACTGTCTTCACCCAGGTGCTGCTGTACTTCCAATACTACCTTCTGACCATTTTCGCGGGTAATTTCCAATGCGCTGTAGATTTCGGGCAATTTGTCATCAAAGTGCACGTCCACCACGGGACCGATAATTTGTTTGATCTTACCTGTGTTAGGCATATTTTTAAAGAGGTTTATAAAAATACTAAAATGTTACTGTTCCAAAAACCGCACACAATTGCATTGTATACAGTTTCCAAAATTTGCCGCAAAGGTAAGAGTTAATGGGTGAAAATCAAAACGCTAATGATGAAAAAAAACCTTTTCCCACCGCATTTTTCGCCGATTTTATCATTAATAAAGTTTTATACCCCGGCAATGTAAAGCGCAGCCTATCAAATTATACTTTTTCATTATTCATAAATAACGTGTACAGGCAGGCGCCATTCATATAAAAATACCTTCCTTTTCTTAATTCCTTTGCTATTTTTAAATCGCTATCCTGATATATACAATATATAAATATGATGAAATCAAACAGTGAACAATCCCGAAGGTCATTCCTCGGCAACCTTTCCAAAGCAGGATTACTGGGCATCACCGGAATTGTACCGGCTGCCGCCAAAGCTGGCATCCTGTCAGCAACATCACCCACAGCCGCACCAGAACACGCTTTTCTCTGCAAACCTTATCTCCAGTATCCCGGCCCGCACACCATTTCCGTGATGTGGCTCACCAGCCGCCCCTGCTACAGCTGGGTGGAATATGGAACAGACGGCCAGCTGAACAAAAAAGCACACCGGGTTACCAACGGACTGGTAGACGCCAATAACCGCCTCCACCGCATAGAGCTGGAACAGTTGGAACCGGGGAAAAAGTATAGTTATAAGGTGTGCTCAAAAGATATTGTTTCCTTTGAACCGTATAAGCTCACCTATGGCGAAACGATAGAAAGCGCTACCTATACTTTTACGGCCCCCGATCCGCAGGCGAAGGAAGTTTCCTGGGTAATCATTAATGATATCCACGACCGGCCGGCTTCTATCCCTCACCTGATGAAGCTGAACGGCGATGATCCGTATGATTTCGTGTTTTTTAACGGAGATGTATTTGACTACCAGGCCGATGAGCAACAAATCATTGACCATATGCTCACTCCCTGCGGCGATACCTTTTCCACACAAACCCCGTTCATGTATGTGCGGGGAAATCACGAAACCCGTGGCAAATATGCCCGGGAATGGCACCAGTATTTTGATAACCCGGGCCACAACAACTATTTCACGTTTAACATAGGGCCTGTGTCGGCGATAGTGCTGGATACAGGAGAAGATAAAGAAGATGAACATCCCGTATATGCAGGCATCGTTGACTTCGACGCCTACCGGGAACAACAGGCCCGCTGGCTGGAACAACAGCTGCAAAGCCCTGCTTTCCGGAAAGCAAAACATAAGGTAGTGATGATGCACATCCCGCACTATCAATCCGGCGAATGGCATGGCGTAAAACATTGCCGCGAAATGTTTGGCGGCCTCTTTAACAAACATAAAATTGATATCCTCATTTGCGGCCATACCCACAAATACGGTGTGTATGCCCCGGCAAAAGGACAGCATGAATACCCGCTTATTATTGGCGGCGGGCCAAAAGATGGGAATCGTACCCTGATAAAGATAAAAGCCGATCAGCAGAAACTGGTATTAACCATGCTGAGAGACGACGGCACAAAAGTGGGTGAGTACACCGTGTAAGTACAAAATGGCGGAGTGGGGACTCCGCCATTTTATTTTAGTCCTTTTTAAGAGACAGGATCCAGCCATTCACCAGTTCCCACAATTTCAGTAAAAACCACGCGCCTCCTGCGGTAAAGAAAATTGCCGCTACCAGCACTGCATAGTATTTGATAGTCCATTCCAGCGCTACTTTCACACGGGTAATAAAAGCAATGCCTTTCACGGCAGCGCCTTCATACATGGCGAACTGCACGGTACAAAACTCATTTTCTTCTGCAAAGTTACCCAGTTCTACTCCCAGGCCCTGTAACTCCTTCTCCACTTCATAGATCTGGTTATGCAGCTGGATAAAGTCTTCTATTTTTCCTTCTTTCTTTTTCAGTTCATTAAAATAAACCAGTGAATTTTCCAGGGAAACCTTTTGGGCATTGAGTTTACGGTATTCGCTGGTTTTATCTGTTTTGGTTATTTCGGTAGATTTGATTTCACCAATCCCTTGTGTTGCCTGGTAAAACGAGTCGAATTTTTCCGGCGAAACACCTATCAGCATTTGTACCTGGCGGTTCCCGCTGTTGCCGGATTGCTGCTCGTACTGCACAATGGCATCAAATTTTTTGATGGTGCGGTGCAGCAGTTTTTCATCTTCTGAAAACTGTGATGATTTCGCCCGCACGTTGGCTACCTTTTCATACTTCTGATTACCGGAGATCATATCCGGTGCATTATTCTGCGGATTGAACGCTTTTACTTTTTCAGACGCATAATTCTTCCGGTGTTTCATTACGCCGGATAAAAAATCACCACCACCGGATTCCTCGTACTGGCGGCTTTTATACAGGTAGCCATACGTGATCCTGCACAGGAACATTACTACAAAAATGGTTATAAACGTAAGGGTTACACGACGGAGCTTTTGTTTAAAAGTAAGCATAGGGTTATTTATTGATGAGTTGTTGTTGGTATGTTTTCCACCACTTTGCCAGTCCCATAGCGGCAATGATGAACAAAATAAAGTACTCTATTCCAAGAAACTTTACATCTTTCTGAAAATAAATAAAGGTAGCTATAGCATCTACCGTTACCCATAGCAGCCAGTTTTCCCAGATCCTTTTAGCCAGCAGGATATTGGCGATCACGCTTAAAACGGCCACCAGTGAATCGGTATAAGGCCATGCCGCTGGATGTTCGAATACGCGCGGCCACCACAGGTGCAACCGGCTGATAATATAACCCGTAGCGGCAGACAACAGCAGGGCAGCGATTCCCAGCCACCAGCGGGAACGGTTTGACAGTGCATACACGGGTTCATTTTCCGGTTGCTTCCTGTACCAGAAGATCCATCCGTACACGCCGGTGGCAAAGAAGTATACCTGCAGGAACATATCTGCATACAACTGCAACTGCCAGAACAGTACAAAGAAACAACTCACATTGATCAATCCTACCGGCCAGGTGAGGATATGATCTCTTGCAGCCAGCCATACACACAATAAGCCGGTAACGGTACCTATAAACTCCACGTAACTGACGGAATACCCCAGCGTTGTAAAGAAAATATGATGAATACTGAAAAAGGAAGCCATCTTTGAATTTAAGTGAGCTGTTGCAATATTACAGGAATGTTTTATTATTCCGTATATGCTTCTGTTATCCGCTGTAATGCAAGCTCTTACAGCGGTTACGAAATTGGAATCATTTTTGTCTTATACGGTATATAGCGCGGTAACTGCAGAAAAGCGTTATAAAAATTTTAACATAATCCTTTAACAATTTAAAATGATTCCGCCTTCTATACTTTATTCACAGACCATAAAAAAATGCTTGTCGATATAAATACAATTTTACCACAGCATTCATTACATCTCCAGAGTCTTACAAACAACAACACCTCTCAGGACTAAAAAACAGGAGTTATGAACAGTTTATTAAAACACACAGGAATATCACTTTTATTTATAGGCTTTTTCGTCAGCAGTTGTGCATCTACATATGCACCCGGATATGATGATCAATATGGCTCTTCCTATTCCAGCGGACCGCAGGTACAGGTGAGCGGATCTATTTCCTTTTATGATGAATTGAGTCCTTACGGCCGCTGGGTAAGCTATCCCGGATATGACAGGGTATGGATCCCTAATGCAGGAGCTGACTTCCGCCCTTACTATACAAACGGACACTGGGTATACACCGACTACGGCTGGACCTGGGTATCTGATTACTCATGGGGTTGGGCAGCCTTCCACTATGGCCGCTGGTTATATGACGACTTCCAGGGCTGGATGTGGGTACCAGGTTACGACTGGGGTCCGGCATGGGTTAGCTGGAGAACAGGTGGCGACTATTATGGATGGGCGCCAATGGGACCGCAATATTCATACAATGCGCCGGCCAGCTATTGGGCATTTGTACCACGGCAGTACATCAACAGCCCGCGGATCAATAACTACTATGTTAATAACAGCAGAAACGTTACCATTATTAACAATACCACTGTTATCAACAACACCAACAATTACGGAGGAAGAAGAGTATATGCCGGCCCGAGCGCCAATGAGGTGCAACGTTATTCAGGCCAGGCAGTACGACCAGTAAGAGTGGAAAACACCAACAGACCGGGTACAGGAGGAAGACTGGAAAATAATCAATTGCGTATTTACCGCCCGGATGCCGCAGCTATTCAGCGGGGACGTGAAGTGGACCGTACAAGACCGGTACAGTCGGTAGATAACAATAACAACAACCGTCCAGGCCGTGTTACACCGGGTAGTACTACCCAACCAGGGAATTATAACCCGGGGAATAATAACAACGGTGGTAACCGGGTACGCCCTGGTGAAGTGAATCAGCCGGCGAATAATAACACCGGGAATATACCTCCGTATAACAATGGAGGAAGGGTAAGACAGGGAACTACCACCCAACCGGTGAATCCAACAAATCCGGCGAATAATAATACGCCGGGCAACTTTAACAGACCATCAAGGGTAACGCCTGACAGGACTGCTGATCAACAGCAACAACAAAGGATACAACAGCAGCAGATACAGCAACAACAGCAACAGCAAAGGGTTCAACAGCAACAGCAGCAGCAACAACAGCAAAGGATACAGAGAGATCAACAACAGCAACAGCAAAGGGTACAACAGCAGCAACAACAACAGCAGATACAGCAACAGCAGAGGGTACAGCGGGAACAACAGCAACAACAACAGCAGCAACAGCAACAGCAGAGGGTACAGCGGGAACAACAGCAACAACAACAGCAGCAACAGCAACAGCAGAGGGTACAGCGGGAACAACAGCAACAACAGCAACAGCAGCAAAGACAACAGCAGCAGGAACAGCAAAGGATTCAAAGGGAACAACAGCAGCAGCAACAACCCCAACGGCAACAGGAACAGCCCAGACAACAGGGGGAACGTCCTTCACGTGTAGGATAAACCTCCTTTGATATAATGAAAGTACGAATGATAACAGCGGCAAAGATGTTTGTGAGATTACATCATTAATGCCCTGTATATCATTCGTACTTTTTTATTTGTTGTAAACGTATTTATATAACTGGTTCTTAATATCAGGAAACGTTGCCGCGGCCGGCAGTAATCCTTTCTGCATCAGGCGCAGTTCCAGCGGCGGATAGTGGGGATAATACGGGGGCTGGTAATAGGATTCAGCAAAAGTCTGGTACCCCAGGCGTTCATAAAATTTAATTCTACGTATAGCCTGCTCCGTTACAGGCGGTTCTACTTCCAGTACAATTCCGTTCAGTTGTGCTTCCATCAGTTGCATTACCTGTGTACCGGCGCCTCCTCCCCTTGCAGCGGGATGGATAGCGAAATGTTCTATAAAGCTGAATGCAGGAAGGTTCCAGTAAAATATAAAACCCGCAAAGGCATCTTCACGGACAATACGCAACAGCTGCAGCTTTCCGGATGCTACCAGTGATAACTGCTGGTTCCAGGGTCTTCTTTCCTCTTCGGGAAAGGCTTCTTCATATAGATTTTTTATCGCTTCATCGGCGATGGTGGTAGGTACTAGCCGGATCATGCGGCTAAGTTACTGATTATCCTGTGCCGGTGGTGCGGGTACATTTTTAGCGGACGGCACACATTCGAACGGATCGGGGTTGCCGGCAGGAGCGGGTTTATCGGCTGCCCAGCAGAAGTTCATCGGCTGACTGGTAATGCTGATCAGCTTTACGGCTACCTTGCTTCCCTTGCGGCTGTTGGAGGCTGCAATGCTGCGGGTACCTTTCTCGGGAATATTACTGATGGTATATCGTTCTGTTTTAAATACTTCATTATTATTGCGCATGTAGGAAACGCTGACTACTACATTATCCAGCGGGTATTCTGTTTGATTTCTCACGATTATATCCAGGTCTTTTATACCTCCCAGCAACCCGGTGCGGTAATCGCCGGCGGTAACGGTAATGAACTGCTGCCAGTTTCGCCGGTAATAAGCCCTGCGTTCTATAAACTGGCCGGCTACCCTTTGGCGGAGTTCCTGGTGATTGGTGATTTGTTGGGACACGGCCCCGGATTGATCAAGACTTTTACGCAGATCACGGTTTTCGTTCCACAGGCGCTGGTTTTCAGACAGCACTTTGCGTACGTAGCGTTGTTGCTGACAGTAGCCCAGGGTAAATACCACAATGAGCAACAGGAGTATGGCGGGATAAACGTAAGTTCTTTTCATACCGGGGAAAGAGAAAAAATAATGCCAATGCATTTTTATTACATTTGTACAAATGGTTTCAATGCAGCTGATTATTGTAAACAATGAACAGACAGCCCGGCAATTTATCGACGTGCATGTGAATTTAAATAAAAATGTACCTGGTTGGATAAGGCCGCTGGATAAAGATATTAACGGAGTTTTTGATCCGGAAAAAAACAAGGCATTCCGTCACGGGGAGTGTATCAGATGGATTTTAAAAGATGAGCAGGGCCGTTTAGCCGGCAGGATTGCTGCTTTTGTGAATAAGAAATATAAAACAAAGGGAGATGAGTGCCTGGTGGGCGGAGTGGGTTTCTTTGATTGTATAGATCAGCAGGAAGCAGCCAACC
Organism: Chitinophaga ginsengisegetis; assembly: GCF_900168065.1. Taxonomy (GTDB): domain Bacteria; phylum Bacteroidota; class Bacteroidia; order Chitinophagales; family Chitinophagaceae; genus Chitinophaga; species Chitinophaga ginsengisegetis. Next base: position 2,897,305 of record NZ_FUZZ01000001.1, read on the forward strand.
TGCTTTTTGATACGGCCAAACAGTGGTTGCAGGAAAGAGGTATGGGCGCAATGGATGGCCCTATTAATTTCGGGGAGCGCAATAACTGGTGGGGATTGCTTACAGAAGGATTTCATGAACCATTATACTGTATGAATTTCAATCCTCCTTATTATATCCGTTTATTTGAACAGTATGGTTTTCAACTTTTCTTTAACCAGCTTTGTTATGGAATGAAGGTAAGTGATCAGCTGCTGCCCAAATTTTTTAGCCGGCATGCTGCTATTGAGGCTGATCCGGCATTCAGGGCAGTGCATATCCGGAAGGATGATCTGCCACGGTTTGCCGAGGCATTCAGCATTGTGTATAACAAGGCATGGGCGCAGCATATGGGTGGTAAGGAAATGGGGAAAGCACAGGTACTGGCGTTGTTTAAGCAGATGAAGCCCCTGATGGATGAAAAGATTGCCTGGTTTGTTTATCACAATGATGATCCTATTGCTATTTGGCTGAACCTGCCGGACCTGAACCAGTATATAAAACATATGAACGGGAAATTTGGTTTGTTGCAAAAGCTGAAGTTCCTGTGGTTAAAGCAAACCGGCTATTGCAAAAAAATGGTGGGGATTATATTTGGTATCGTACCTGAATTTCAGGGGAAGGGGGTAGATGCGTATATGATTGTGGAGGGAGCGAAATTAATACAAAGCGGTATGTCGCCATATGAGGATTATGAAATGCAGTGGATTGGCGATTTTAACCCGAGGATGCAGAATGTGGCGGAGGGCCTTGGCGCCACTCCCACCAGACGGCTGGCCACGTATCGTTACTTATTTGACCGCTCTGTTCCTTTTAAAAGGCACCCGATCCTGGGATAACAATAATCCGCCACAGCGGGGGTATATACCTCTCATATGAGTATATGAGAGGTATCGTGGGTACGTAAGTTTATGAATATTGTATAACATTTAGATCCCTTTTACTGTTACGATCGTATCTAACCTGATGTTTTGTTATGACCAACTTATACCCTGAGTGTCCTGATAACGCGGATCTGGCACTTATTGAGCCCACGTTACTATTTAGGCAACAGATAATGAAAGCCATCAGCTGCGTTGTGTTGTTCTTTATTCTTTACGTGGTGTTATTGTTTGCAGCTGTTGCCCTGGCTGTAGCCTGTGTGTCGGGAGGGATCATGTTATTCCGCACTTATCCGGGCTGGAGCACTGGCATCATCGCACTCAGTTTCATTTTACTGGGAGGGATGGTATTATTTTTTCTCATAAAATTTCTTTTTAACAAACGTCCTGCAGACAACCCTTACCGTACGCAGATCTTCCCGGATCATCATCCCCGTTTATTTGATTTTATTACGCAACTGGTGAAGGACACGCGCATCAGTTTTCCGAAGAAGGTATTTATTGTGCCGGATATGCACACCGCAATATTTTATCATTCCAGCTTTCTCAGTTTATTCTGGCCGGCGGGAAAAAACCTGGAGATCGGGTTAGGGTTGATCAACAGCGTAAATGTGAGCGAGTTTAAGATGTTACTGGCATATGAGTTTGCGCATTTCTCGCAGCGTAGTATGAAACTTGGCAGCTACATCTATGCGTTGAACAAGATGTTGTATAATATGCTGTATGAAAATGACCGGTGGAATGAAATAGAGGTACGCTGGAGCAGTGGCAGCAGCCTGTTAAGTTTTTTTGCCCATATTACTACGCGGATTCTGAATGGGATGCAATATGTATTACGGAAAATATATGCGATCATTAACCGCCAGTACCTGGAACTAAGCCGCGAAATGGAATATCATGCAGATACGGTGGCGGTAGGGCTTACCAGCACTGAAACGGCCGTGAGCAGTTTACGCCGGCTGGAAATGGGTGGTTACTGCCTGGATCATTGTTTTCATAAATTACCTGACCTGGCGGAAAGAACGCTGCGGTTTGCCAATATTTTCACAGCGCAGCGTGCCATGATCCGTTACTATGCCACGCAAAACCACCTGGCAGTGGATGCCGCCGGGCTGCCTGTTATCACCGACAGTTATTTCCATACTTTTCTTAAGAGCCGGGTGCAGCTGCGCGAGCAATGGACTTCGCATCTTTCGCGGGAAGCCAGGGAGGCGCATTATTCAGCCGCAAATGTTTCCTGTAAGCCGATCGCCATCAGTGCCTGGAACCTGTTTAATGAGCCGGAAAACGTGCAGGAGTACATGACTGCGCTTGTATATAATTTCACGGTACACAACAGTGAGGAACCATTTACGGAAATTACTCCTGCTGCTTATATTGAAGAGCTTTCACAACGCCACCGGTTATACGAATACCCGAAAACATTTAATGATTACTATGATAACCGGCCGTTTCCCGGCATTAACGGGGAGTTTACCCGGCTGTTGCCACCGGAAGATATGGAAGCCGGTAGTTTACAGGAGTTGTATCATCCGGATAATATTATGAGGATGCGGGCTTTTTACCGTGACCGCCAGGATGCCGAAACGTTGCAGGCTATCAGCAGCGGGCAGTTTCAGACCAGTCATTTCGAGTTTGACGGGCAAAAATACAGTGCGGCGCGGGCAAAGCAGCTGGCCCGGATGTTATCTGCGCAGGTGGCCTCTGAAGAGGCGTGGCTGCAATTACACGACCAGCAAGCCTTCCGGTATCATTATACCGTGGCGATGCGGCAAAGTCCGGCAACGGCGGCCCTGCTCCGGGAAAAATACACCCAGATCCTGCAGTATCAGCAAACCGGCCACCAGTTGAATGAGCAGGTGATCAGGATTATTCATTGTATCAGCCTGTTATTTAATTCCGGCGAGCAGGATATGGAATCGCTGCCGGCGCTTTTTGATGAACTATCGGCCGAATGCTGGAGCTTCCGGATGATGACGGAAAATATTCAGCAGGGGGCGTTGTTCAAAACTTTCCCGGAAAGTATGGAGGAAAAACTGAAGCGGTTCAGGGAACATGATTGTACTTTTATACAGGATATGATCCCCGACTATGTGGCTATCCAGGAATTGCATGAGATCAGTTCCGCCATGATGGAACATTTTAACAACGGCGTCATATTATTAAAAAAGGCATATCTGGAATTTATTTTAACTTTAGAACCGGGGAATAACACCCGTTGAAGCGCCGTTCCTGTTGTGCATTTTTCTCTTACTGAATTTGTGCGTATTTTCGGCGCTCGCGAAAGCGTAGCAGTCATATGGAGAATTTTATCGTTTCAGCCCGTAAATACCGTCCACAGAACTTTTCAACTGTAGTAGGACAGGCACATATTACCACCACTCTCAAAAATGCCATCCGCAATAACCAGCTGGCGCATGCCTTCCTGTTTTGCGGGCCCCGCGGAGTTGGGAAAACCACGTGTGCGCGTATCCTGGCTAAAACCATTAACTGCGAAAATCTGCAGCCGGATGGGGAAGCCTGTAATGAATGTCATTCCTGTAAGTCATTTAATGAGGGCAGTTCGTTCAACATTCACGAGCTGGATGCTGCGTCCAACAACTCGGTAGATGATATCCGTACCCTGGTGGAACAGGTGCGTTTTGCGCCACAGGCAGGGAAATACAAGATCTATATCATAGATGAGGTACACATGCTCAGTTCCTCGGCTTTCAATGCGTTTCTGAAAACCCTGGAGGAGCCGCCATCCTATGCGATTTTTATCCTGGCCACCACGGAGAAGCATAAAATATTGCCTACGATCCTGAGCCGTTGCCAGATCTTCGACTTCAAACGTATTACCATACAGGATACCGTGGACCATTTGCAGGAGATATGCACCAAAGAGCATATCCAGGCGGAAACAGATGCCCTGCACCTGGTAGCACAGAAAACAGATGGGTGTATGCGGGATTCCCTGAGTACGCTGGATAAGATCGTGAGCTTTACAAGCGGGCATCTTACTTACCAGAATACGCTGGAACACCTGAACATTCTTGACTACGATTATTTTTTCCGGGTAATGGCCTCCGTGCTTCAACAGGACGTAGCCAATGCCCTGCTCATATTTGACGAAATTTTACAGAAAGGTTTTGAAGGAGATAACTTCCTGAATGGTTGGGCGGAGTTTTTACGTAACCTGTTGTTATGTAAAGAAGACAAGGCCCTTCACCTGGTGGAGGTTTCCGGCAACCTGAAGGAACGATATAAACAGCTGTCGGGCCAGGTGAGTCCTGCTTACCTGATCACCGCCCTTCACCTGCTGAATGAAACTGAGATCAATTACCGCATGGCGCGCAACAAGCGTTTGCATGTGGAGATGGCGCTGATCAAGCTGTGTTTTCTGCAACAGGCAGTAACCCTGGTAAGCGACGACAGCAACGGGGAAGTGTCAAAAAAAAAGCTGGTAGCTGATGGATCTCCCCCGCAGAAACTGCGGGCGCCTGTGGCCCAGCCGGTAACGGCTAAAACCATTACCGGGAACCCGGCTACAACGGAGAGTATCGGCACGGTGCCGGGGCCCCGTTTAACGGTAGACACGCCGGTTCAGCCAACACAGGTTCCGCCTGCACCGCAGCAAGCGGCTTCTGCTCCAGTGGCAGCACCGGTTACAGCTCCTGTACCGGCTCCCGCTCCCGCAGCGCCTACGCCATCTGTACCTTCCAACGGACATACCGCCGTTACCGGCGGGCCGGCAACGGCGCCTGTAACGACAACGCCTGTTGGCAGTCAGCCGGCTGCCACAGCTACTGCACCTGTTGCTACGCCTCCGGCTGGTGGCACAACTACCGCGACCGCTGCTCCGGCCAGCAAGCTGACAGGGCTTGCCGCCATGAAAGAAGCGATGGCCGCCAAACAGCAGGGTACTACCCAGGTACAGTCCACCCCACTTACAATGGGAGCGATCCATGTGTACTGGGAAGAATTTATTGATCTGTACCGGCAGGCCAACAAAATGACGGTGGTAAGTAATTTACAGCTGGCGCAGCTGAAACTGCTGGGTACTACAGAGGTGGGAATTGTGAGCCGGAACATTGTACAATTCCGGTTTATGGAAGAAGAAAAGCTGGTAATTGCTGAATTTCTGAAGAAGAAATTTAACAACCCTACCATTGTGCTTACCCTCCAGCTGGATGAGAGTCAGCAGACGCAGGACATAGGTCCGGCGCCACTTTCCAGCCGGGAGCAATTCCAGCAGATGGCGGAAAAATACCCGCTGGTGAAAGAGCTGAAAGACCGGCTGAACATGGAGTTAGATTTCTAGCGTATTGCGCTGATTAAATATTAACGATAGACAGACATTTTTAAACAGTTTACAATTCCTTCTTTGCGTTTTTGCGCAAAAACATGTAGGTTTGAACAAAATTTTGAATAAAGCACTATGGCAGAAGTTATCAGAATGCCCCTTTTGAGTGATACGATGACGGAAGGGGTGATTGCGGAATGGCATAAAAAGGTGGGCGATACAGTAAAGGCAGACGATGTAATAGCTGAAGTGGAAACGGATAAAGCCACTATGGAAGTGATGGGTTACGTAGAAGGCACCCTCCTTTATATAGGTGTTGAAAAAGGAAAAGCAGCTAAAGTAAACGGAATTATTGCCATTGTAGGTAAACCGGGAGAAGATTACAGTTCTCTGCTGGAAGGTGAAGGCAAAAAAGAGGCTGCTGCTCCGGCTCCTGCCGCTGCTGCTGCACCTGCTGCTGCCGCACCTGCACCACAGGCTGCTCCGGCTGCTGCCGCGCCTGCTGATGACGCTGCTTTAAAAGAAGCGCTGAAAAATGCTACTGTTATCCGTATGCCGCTCCTGAGCGATACCATGACAGAAGGTAAAATAGTTGCCTGGAATAAGAAAGTAGGCGACGTTGTGAAGAATGACGATGTACTGGCAGAAGTGGAAACGGATAAAGCCACTATGGAAGTGATGGGTTATGCTGACGGTACCTTATTATATATAGGTGTGAAAGAAGGCGAAGCGGCCAAAGTAAACGGTATTATTGCCATTGTAGGTAAACCGGGTACTAATGTAGATGCGATCCTGGCAGGCGAAGGCGCTGCTCCGGCTGCATCTGCTCCATCCGCCCCTGCTGCGGCTCCTTCACAGAATGGCACTACTGCTGCTCCGGCGGCGGCTCCGGCAGCCACCACCACCGGCGGCGATGGCCGTGTGAAAGCTTCCCCGCTGGCCAAAAAGCTGGCAGAAGAAAAAGGCATCGACATCAGCCAGGTTCCCGGCTCAGGTGATGGTGGCCGTATTATCAAGAAAGACGTAGATAGCTATGTTCCTGCAGCCAAAGCGGCTCCGGCAGCACAAAGCAGCGCAACTCCTGCTGCTCCTGCCTTTGTACCAGCCGGCCAGGAAGGCTTCACTGATATTCCGCTGACCAAAATGCGCCAGGTAATTGCCAGACGCCTCAGCGAAAGCAAATTCAGCGCTCCTCACTTCTACCTGAAAATAGATGTGAATATGGATAAGGCGATGGAAGCACGTAAATCCATCAACGAAATTTCCCCTGTTAAGATTTCCTTCAATGATATGGTGATCAAAGCTTCTGCTATGGCACTGCGTCAGCATCCGGCGGTGAACAGCAGCTGGATGGGCGACTTTATCCGTCAGAACCAGCACATACACATCGGTTCTGCGGTAGCTATTGAAGATGGTTTGATTGTACCGGTGATCCGCTTTGCAGATCAGAAAACACTGAGCCAGATTGCCAGTGATGCAAAAGGCCTGTACGACAAAGCCAAAAACAAAAAACTGCAGCCACAGGAATTCAGCGGCAATACCTTCAGCGTTTCCAACCTTGGTATGCTGGGTATCGACGAATTCACTGCGATCATTAACCCACCGGATTCAGCAATCCTGGCGGTAGGTAATATCACAGAAACGGCAGTGGTAGAGAAAGGCCAGGTGAAAATAGCCAACATCATGAAACTGACCCTGAGCTGCGACCACAGAAGCGTGGATGGAGCGGTAGGCGCACGTTTCCTGGCTACCCTGAAAGGGTTCCTGGAAAACCCGGTAACTATGCTGGTATAAACTAAATGTAATAGCTATACAACGAAGCCGTCTCTCATACAAGAGACGGCTTCGTTATTTATGGTTACTGACAGATCAGAATTTCAATGCAATGCTGCCGCTGAAATTACGTGGCATCTGCGGAATAGTGGTGCTCCATCCTATCCAATAGTCCTGGTTACTGATATTATTGACCTTGAAAGCAACCGCAAACCGGGGCTTGTCATAGGAAATGCCTGCATTTACTATGGTATATGCGGGTAACGCATACTCACTCGTGGTACTCAGGATCACTTTATTATCGGAGGCATAATTACCGCCAAAGCCAAAGCCCAGCCCTTTCAAGGCTCCGTGGAACAGGCGGTAACTGAGCCATGCATTCAGCGTATGCGCAGGACCCGCATTGATGGGGCGCAAACCATCCAATGTAGGATTACTCTTTTCTATCTTGCTGTCGTTATACGCATAACCCGCCACAATATTGAATCCTCTCAGTGGTACAGCAGTAATTTCTGCCTCTATCCCCTTACTATATTGGGTACCATTTTGCACTGTGTATGCAGGACGCTCCGGCAGATCCGCACGGGTAATATTATTGACATTGATGCGGTAGTAGCTGATGCTTCCATTCAGTTTACCATCCAGCAGGTTGGCTTTGATACCGCCCTCCCACTGGTTTGCCTGGCTGGGTTTGAAGCTGGTGAAAGTACCGTCTGGTTGCAGTACCGGCGCAATGTTCTGGAATCCGTTCATGTAGTTGGCAAACAGGGAGAGCTGATCTTTCACGATCTGGTACACGAGTCCAAATTTAGGCGACACCGCTGTTTGCGCATATTTCCCGGTGGTAGTATCGCGGGTAATATTTTTGGTGCCGCGGTTATCAAACCGGTCGATGCGTACAGATGCCATTACCAGGAAGCGATCTGTGATATTCAGCACATCCTGTACATAGGCGCTGTAAATATTTTGCTGCGCGATAGATTTGTTGAAGGGCAATCCTTTAAAGCGGTCCAGCAGCGCGAGCCTGGTCAATTGGGTATATGCAGCTCCCGGGTTTGATGCACTGACCACATCGAATGTAATGCCGGGCGCGCCACTGCTTTTAGTGGTTACGCTGTAAATGTCGATACCGGCTACCAAACGATTCCGCATATGGCCAATATTAAAATCACCGTTAAAATTCTGCTGGAAATCAATCGCATTGGCATTGTTGTATTCCGTGTAATTCATGGTGCGGATCAGCGAATCATTGCCCGGTTTCATGCTCAGGTATCCGCTCAAACCATTGGCGGTAGAGCTGAGGTAAGTAAAGTTGGTATGACTGCTCCATTGTCCGGAGAGTTGCCGGTCCAGTGTGAGGTACAGGTTCGCCGCTGTATTGGCGTTGGTAATATCATCGCCACTAAAGCGTTTCCGGAAATCCAGCCGGAGGTCTTTGGGGCTACGCACACCGGTAGCATAAGAGCCGTCTGCGAACATGCGGTAAAAGCTGTTGCCTTTTTCGTTGCGGTATTCAGCATCTACGGTCAGTGTGGTTTTATCATCCATTTTATAAGTGAGCGTAGGCGCCAGGAAAACATAGGACTTAAAGCCCGCATCCTGGAAACTGCCTTCATTGTGTTTGGCGGCATTCACACGCAGCAACAGTGTTTTTTCCTTATTCAGTGGTGTGTTGACATCTGTGGTAAAGCGACTGAGGCCATAGCTGCCGGCGGTATACGCCACTTCTCCTTTGAAATGATCGAATGGCTTTTTGGTAACCCTGTTAAATAACCCGCCGAAAGAAACAAAGCTGCTACCATACAGGGTTCCCGACGGTCCTTTGATGGCTTCCAGCGTTTCAATATTTGAGGGGTCGATAGTACCGCTGCCAATAATACCCGGTACACCGTTGCGCAGAAACGATTGTGTAGAAAAGCCCCTGGAGGTAACGGTGCCGCCTGCACTGTTATTTTCCAGCTGCATTACCACACCCGGTATATTTTTGATAGCATCTGCGTAGCTGACCACCACTTGTTCCTGCAGCAATTCTTTAGTAACGGAAGTGTATACTTGTGGGTTTTCTATGTTCTTCAGCGGCATCTTTGCCACATACTCACTGCTGATCCTGGTGAGCCGTTGTTTATTAGCGGTAATAGTCACCGCCTGTAACGCTTTCACAGGAATGCTGAGTGCAATGGTAACATTTGCGGAGCGACCTTTTTCTACAGTTACTTCCTGCACCACTGCCTGGTAGCCTGTCAATGATATTTCCAGTTGGTAATGACCGGCTTCCATGTTGCGGAATATGAAATTGCCTGATTCATTGGTAGTAGCGCTGCGGTGGCTGTTTTTGAGCGTTATGGTTACAGCGGGAGCCGGCTGTCCGTCGGAGGTGGTTACCTGTCCTGTAATGTTTGCTTTTTCCTGTGCATACAGCCATGATCCCTGTAGCAGGATGCATAGTATCAATAATAAATGTTTGTGCATATCTCTTGGTTGGATTATAGCGGGCAAAGCTATGGCGCTACTGTACTGCCTATTTACAGGATCCGGAAATTCATTTACGGGATCCGGAAATATTATCAAACACTGTTGGGGGCGCCTTACAAAAATGGGGCAACTTTTTGTGAGGCAATAATGAAACAAAGCGGGGATACCGGGGCCTGTATCCCCCGTCATTCACCGGTAAAAATGTTTCATTAGCTTTTGAAAGTTCAAAAACTTGGTATACATTTGGCCTTGTAAATTGTCAAACGCTATAAAATAACAACCTACATGAACTTAGTGGAAGCAAAAGCGCAGTTTATCCAAACATGGGGCTCTTTGGGCGCCCAGTGGGGCATTAACCGTACAATGGCTCAGATTCACGCTTTACTGCTGGTAATGCCTGACCCGTTGAGTGCCGATGATATCATGGAGGAACTGAACATTTCCCGCGGAAATACCAACATGAATGTGCGGGAACTCATTAACTGGGGATTGGTGGAACGTATCCTGATTCCCGGAGAAAGAAAAGAATTTTTTGTAGCAGAGAAAGATATCTGGAAAGTAGCTACCTACATCGCCCGTGAAAGAAAGAAGCGTGAGCTGGATCCTATCATGAAAGTGCTGTTACAGCTGCAACAGGCGGAAGGTGATCCGAAAGACAAGGAAATGAAAGCTTTCAAGGATTCTATCTCCAATATCACCAAGTTTGCCCAACAAACGGATAAAACAATCAGCGCATTTATTAAATCAGAAGAAAACTGGTTTTACAGCAGCCTGATCAAACTCATTAAGTAATTTTTTTTTGGACTATACTTTCATTTATTTCTGAAAATTCCGAATAAATAAAAAAAGAAAGATGAAGTCATATTATATAGCAGATGGTATTATTCAGGGGATCCTGACTGTTATTTGTGCGATTGATATTACACATCTTGTTATTTTCTCCGAATCCTGGACAGTGTATCTTCTTTACATGCTGTTGATCTGGCAGCTCTCCGCTGGTGTTATCAATTTTATACTAAGAAAAAAAGCCCCCCGTGGTAAAGTGCTGCGGGTACTCCAGTACATACAGTTGTGTGTTGCAGGCATCATATTTCTCATGGTACAGGCAGACAAATGGCTGGATCCCATATCTACCGTTTGGAGCAGCATCTTTACAGGGTTTGTTTACGCCAGTTTTTTTCTGCTGCTGCCGGCGCTGATACTGTCTATAATGGCATTAACTATACGGAGAAGTATTGTTACCCTCCGGCATAGCGCCACTCCTCCCCGGATTTAAGTTCACTTCTATGCAAAATAAACGTATTGTTATTGCTGCAGGCACCGGCTTTATAGGCAGCAGTTTTGTGGAGTACTTTGGTGAAAGTAACGACATCATTATCCTTACGCGGCATGCACGTCCTTCTTCCGGGCGTATCCGCTATGAGCAATGGGATGGAGCGCATCCGGGGAACTGGATTCATGCGCTGGAAGATGCCGATTTGCTCATTAACCTCACCGGCAAAAGTGTGAACTGCCGGTATAACGCATCCAATAAAAAGGCGATTGTGAACAGCAGGGTTAATGCCACCAGGGCATTGGGCGCGGCCATACTTACGCTGAAAAATCCACCCAAAGTATGGATCAATGCTGGCAGTGCCACCATATACCGGCACGCGGAAGATCGCCCGATGGATGAATTTAACGGGGAGATAGAAAATGATTTCTCTGTACAGGTATGTAAACTATGGGAGCAATCGTTCAACAGCATTACGCTGCCGCGTACGCGAAAAATAATATTACGTATAGGCATTACGCTTGGCTGGAAACCCGGCGGCGTGATGCAACCCTACCTGAACCTCATAAAAGCCGGTTTAGGAGGCCACCAGGGCAGCGGAAAGCAGATGTACACCTGGATCCACATCACCGATGTTTGCCGGATGGTGGCATGGCTATACGAAAATGATGCTTTAAGCGGTGTGTTTAATTGTACAGCGCCCCATCCGGTCACCAATAAGGTATTCATGAAAACGCTGCGTCACGCTGCGGGTTACCGGTTTGGATTGCCGGCACCCGTTCCTTTACTCAAAGCAGGCGCAATGCTGATAGGCACAGAAGCGGAACTTTTACTGAAAAGCAGGTGGGTGCTGCCTGCCAGGGCTACCAGGGAGGGCTTTACGTTTCAATTCCCGGAACTTGCCGGAGCATGCAGCGATATACTGGCGCATCTGCCCCGGAGCGCTTATCACTTGTTTTGAATTCCGTAAATTAGCTGTATGGAAACCAACAATGATAAAAAGCTCACCGTGGTACTGGGCGCATCGCCTAACCCGGAAAGATACAGCAACCTGGCCGTGAACCGGCTCACTGCCAAAGGACATCCGGTAGTGGCGATCGGTAAGCGCGCTGCCGCCATTGGTGATACACCGGTGATTACAGAACATCCGCCGCTCGAGAAAGTAGATACGGTGACCATGTACCTGAATCCGGCGGCGCAGAAAGAATATTATGATTATATCCTGCAGTTGCAACCCCGCCGCATCATCTTTAATCCGGGTGCAGAAAATCCTGAACTGGAAGATATTGCCAGGGAACATAATATTCAGCCGGTAGAAGCCTGTACCCTTGTAATGCTTAGTACGGGTCAGTTCTAGCCGTTTTATTTTCTGAATCTTCTTATTTTTTTAATGTACAGCTGTTGGCTATTGCTAACAGCTTTTTCGTATATTCGTAAATATTGCTGTTATCCCCGAATGAACGCATCCCATATTGTTGACCCAATTAGCGCATGGAATTACTTCAGCAGGCAGGCATTATAGCATAACCCAATTACGCATGTTCACCCTTAATTATACATGTATGCAATGGAGAAGATTTAATGGAGAGGTTATCCACCTTCCGGTAAAGGAAGAAGTACGACAAGCCATCGTTCGTGAAACCGCAAAGGGGTTTCGCCTGAAAGTGTGCATTGGTACTGATTCCCAGGTAAAAGGAGTAGATACCGAATTCGCTACAGTGATTGTTTTCCTCCGGGAAGGTCACGGCGGCTTTATGTTTATTCACAATGAAAAAACCAAAGACCGCTATTCTATCAAAGAGCGTATGCTGGTGGAAGTAGCGAAGAGTATTGAAATTGCGTATGAACTGTGCGACCTGTTTACAGAATATGATGTAGACATGGAAGTGCACGCAGACATCAATACGAACCCTCAGTTCAAAAGCAACCTGGCTTTGCGGGAAGCAATGGGCTATATCCTGGGTATGGGCTTTGCCTTTAAAGCCAAACCGGAAGCCTTTGCCAGCAGCAGCTGCGCTAATAAAATAGTGAACTAAGGCGCCTCGATTTTTTGTACCTCTCTCAGATTTTTCTGACGTGTTACCACGTCAGGTGGCTTTTTCTCCCCTTATCGAGCTATACTTTCCCCTCCCAACGCTGTAACTTTTCCCCCGGTTTCTACGCTATACATTCAATAAAACATACCTTTTGTATGACACTACCAAAATCATTGGCAGCCGTATTGCTGCTGGCATCTCTCTGCGTTCTTTCCTGCAAAAAAGATAAAGATAAAACTCCCGACACTACTTCGCTGTTTGTGTTTAACGGAGGGGGCAATATGGCTATGACTGAATTCAAAAAGCTTCAGATCACCCCAGACGCCAGTTATGTAATCACCTATAAGAATAATGATAGCAGCACCGTGAAATTGTCCGGGAATATCCACGACAGCCTGAAGCCTTATCTCAGCAGCTTTCCCCGTGCAGCTATAAAAGCGGATCCCAATATATTAAATTACTCCACCCGTGGTGCTGCCGATGGCGTCTTCCAGGTATTTATCTATGTACAAAAAAATCCAACAGACAGCACCAGCATCTATTTAGATATAGCTCCTTACTGGCGTGGCCCCTCCTACTTCGTGGATTTCCTGGAAAAGATCAATCAGACGATCGCCAACAATAAAATATTTAACTGATCATAAAGCTTATTTACCGCGTGCAATAACAAATAAAAATTCCCGCTATGAAGATTCATTACCCCCTCATTATGCTATTTTCATTGATTGTTTTTTCTGCCTGTAAGAAGAAAGATGCACCACTCCTCACTTCTGTAGAAGGGCGATGGAGACTGGTAAAGGTAGATGGATGTTTCAGCGGACAAGGCGCCCACATTACCGATAAACAGGAATTGATCCTCCAGGGCAGAGAATACCGGCTATTTGTTGATGATAAACTGATTGTAACCGACACTTTTCATTTTGAACAAACCACTACTTCTTTTGGAAAAGAGTGGACGCTGCTGCTCGGTAAATCCCCCACCTACTACGTAAGATTTACCAGCAACGCCATGTTCCTCGAAAACAGAAATCCCGACGCCTGCTCCCCTACCTACGCAAAAGTATATTGATAAACATCTTTATAAAATAAAAATAGCGGACTGAAAAACAGCCCGCTATTTTTATATGCAGATTAATCTTTCAACAACCACATCACACTATTCACATTGTCGCTGCCGCTAAACTGCCGCTGTATTGCCTCGTTGAGATTAGTGTTGTTATAGCTCAGCTCATTATCGGGATAAAGCCATCTTACCGGAAACTGTGTAGCAGGCGTATTCAGGTTGGTGGTAGCATTCAATTTGAATACCGGATAACCCGTTCTCCTCTGCTCATACCAGGCGTTATAGTTGGAGCCCTGCAGGAATCCCGCGAGATACTTCTGTGTAATGATCTGCAATAACTGCTGCTGCATACTGCCGGTGAGTGTTACTGCCGTTACATACGACTGAATATAGCTATCATCTATTTTCATATTGTGATGATAATCTTCCACATCCGGTGTATACGTAGCGGTGAATTTCATGGAATTGGTGATACCTGCAGCATAATAATTTTGCGCCGGAGTACCGGTGACCCATCCCCGCAGCGCTGCTTCTGCCAATACAAACTGTAATTCAGGATAACTGAAAACACTTACCGGTTCTGCATTTACCAGGTTTACATACCGGCTGTTCAGATCGGAATAATCTTTCGACAGGCGGATAGATTGCAGTGCAGGGAATGCGTCGGATGGCTCTGCGCCTACATACGCATCATAGTCATCCGCTGTTTTACCGGCTGCAATTTTCACCGGCGATGGCTTTGCATAATAAAACAAACGGCGGTCGTGCAATGCTTTCAGCGGATCTATCAGCGTGGCAGACAGCATGGTATAATTTGATTTTACAAAGGAGTTGCCTGAACCGGCCGGCACATCGGACCAGGGATAATTTTGTCCTGCTGCAGCCGTATAGGTAAGCGCAAAGTTATCGGCATACGAACGCATTAAAGGTCTGTTGGCAACGATCTCTTTAAACCGCTCTACCACTTTCAGATCCGCGTCACCTGTTTTCTTATAGAGGTTCATCAGCACATGCAATTCAAAACTGTTGGTCAGCCGGCGCCAGTTATCCACTTTACCGTTATACACCGGATCGCCGGTGAAGTCTTTCCCTGCTGCAAAAAGAAGATTGGCGCTGTCGAGTTCATTGAGGATACCGAGAAACACTGCTTTCTGTGTATCATATCCCGGTTGGATCACATTTTCTGATTCTCCTTTCACCGCCTGTGAATAGGGAATATCGCCTACCTGTATGGTTGTTTGAAAAAATTGCCAGGCCCTGATAAAATGCCCTAATGCGCTATACGATTTCCGGAGTTCTTCATCAGGTGCATAACCTATCATAGGCGGCACATTACGCAATAAAGCGATCCTGTTAAAATTGGTTCTTCCAAATTTATTGTACTGGAAATTTTCCTGGCCTTCTCCCCAGGTAAGATATTTCCCCAACAGGTATGGCTGCATAAAGCTTTTGGCAGAACTGATATCCGACCTGGTAATACTCAGGATCATGTTGGTAGCCAGCATGGCAGAACTTACCTGCGTTGTTTTATTCGGGTTGGTATTGATCTTATCAAATTTGGAGCAGCCGGTTACCATTGCAGCGGTAAGGGATATGGACAATATATATTTCAGTGATTTGTGTTTCATGAGATTTTCTTTGATGGTGAAAGATATCAGAACCCTACTTTGAAATTAATCCCCACCAACCGTTGAGATGGCGAGTTCAGGTTTTCATCATCCACATCGGGATCTGAAAATTTGAAATCTGTAAACAGGAACAGGTTCTGTGCAGTTAAGGAAACGGAGGCGTTTTTTATACCGCTCTTTGCAAGCATGGTTGCCGGGAACCGGTATCCAACGGATATTTCACGCACCTTTACAAAGGTTTTCTTTTGTACGCCATAATCGCCTCCCCTGAAGTTCTGCGCATAGTTCTGGTACGATACCTTTGTATCATTCACCGCATATTTGCGGGTATCGCTGGTAATATTTCCGAAGTTGTCGTAAGAAACACTTCCGGAAAGTACTTTCACGCCCTGGCCTACATAATTGGTTAACCCATTCACTACTTCATCGTAGCGGTATTCATTATCAGATTCAGGATTGGTACCGGAGTCCCACATTTTATCGTAGATGTAGTTATACATCAATCCGCCAACGCGGCCATCGATATTGAGTGATGCGGTAAAATTTTTATAGGAGAAGGTGTTGATAAAACCGAAGCTGAAACTGGGATCACTGTAACCATACTTTTGTTTGTAATCGCTTTCCACGGGGTAGCCGTTATTGTGGATCACGTTACCATCGGGATCCCGCAGCCAGTAATAATCTGTATAGGTATCGAGTCTTTCTTTTTTCTTCACCCAGGGGCTTTGCGCAGAGTACACCGGATCGAGGTTTACATAGTAGCGGTGCTGGTTGGACCAGTTGATGGTCGATCCCCATTGGAAATCTTTTTTCTTCAGTACTGTACCGCTGAGGGTAATTTCCAGTCCTTTTCTCACATAGGTTTCGGCAGTATTTACCAGGGTGCTCAGGAATCCGGAGGAGCCTGGAATAGACACAGAAGTTTGTTGGTTATAATAGTATTTGTTGAAGTAAGCAACATCTATATTCAAACGTTTTTTAAACAGGTAGGCGGCAGTTCCAATTTCCCAGGTGCGTTGTGAACTGGGCAGCAGGTTAACGCCCAACAAGCTGCTTGGGTAACTGGCAGAGTTAGCGCCGTTCCATGCGCCGGTGGTGGTGGTATAGAGACGGTTGATATCATACACACCTGCGGGCGTTTTGAAGGTAGCCCAGGAACCGCGTATTTTCCACATGTCTGTAAATGCGGGCATTTTGAATAATTCAGACAATACCACGCTGGACCCGATGGAGGGATAAAAATAGGCCCTGTTTTCTTCCGGTTGTGCGGAGTTCCAGTCGTTACGGCCGGTAGCATCAATAAATACGGTATTTCTCCAGCTTACAGCGGCTCTTCCATACAAACTGTTTACCTGCCTGCTGCTATAAGCCGGTGTGAATGTAGGCGGTTCAACGGAACCATTGAGCGAAAAGAAAGTAGGACTTGTTAACCCGTTTTTAGTAGAAGCTTTCAGTCCTTCGTCTACCCAATAATAAATAGTTCCGCCCACCATCGCTTCAAAGTTCCAGTCGCCCGCTTTTTTATTATAGCTCAGCATGGCGTCATCATTGGTACTCCAGCCCCAGGTGTTGTTGATGCTGTATAATCCCCTGGCATTCCATCCGCCGCGGGTAGAGTAGATATTAGCTGTTGGGTTGGTAAAGGTTTCTTTATTGTTATATACATCATAGCCGATACGCACCAACAGGCTAAGATCCGGGGAGAATTTATAGTTGGCGGTCAAACTGGCGTTGGTGGTATTTTGCTGGATCGCATTTAATTTTTCGTAAGCAATCAGGTAGGGATTATCATACCAGTTGGTGTACATCCAGTTTTGTGTTTGATTGGGTGTTTTCCAGTAATCGCGGTACTGGCGGATATCGTATTCGGGGCCTGTCCACATGGTTAGCTGGTAAATGTAGCCCTGGTTACCGTAGCCGGTGCCCCATACCTGTGGCGCCATTCTTTTGCTTACGCCCATATGTCCTTCGAGGCTGAATTTCTCTGTTGCTTTCAGTTCGCCGCCGAGGGTGAAGTTGTACATGTTCAGTTTGGCATTGGGAAACTGTCCTTTGTTGTAAACATGGTTGAGGGAAGCACGGAAGCTGCCGTATTTTCCACTCTGTGATACGTTGATGTTGTTATTGGTCACGATGCCCAGTTCCATAAAATTCTTCAGGTTATTTTTACCTACCGAATTCAGTGGTCTGTTGTCTTCAAATTGTTTCGTGACCGGGTTCCAGTCCCTCGCTGTGTTACCTGCATCCAGCCTGGGGCCCCATACATAGTCGTTATCGATTTTTCCGTTTTGACCGCGGCCGTAAGAAGTTTGTGTTTTGGGAATGGCCAGGAAGCCACTCTGGATCATGGTGTTGCTGTTCACGTTTACAGACAGCCCGGTGCCGGTTCCTTTTTTCGTAGTGATGAGGATAACGCCGCCGGCAGCCCTGGAGCCGTATAATGCTGATGCAGTGGGGCCTTTCAGGATATCCAGGCTTTCTATATCATCGGTAGGGATATCGCGTAAAGACATGTTACCATAGGGAACGCCATCTACCACGAGTAAGGTACTTTCTCCTCTTAACTCAATAGAGGGTTTCGCAAAAAACTCTGTGGAGTTTTTAATTACAAGACCGGATACCTGGCCGGTAAGGGAAGTAGCCATATCCACTCCTTTCACGGTTTGTACGGCCTCGCCTTTTACTCTTTGTACTGCATATCCCAGTGCTTTTTCCTGCCGTTTGATACCGAGGGCGGTTACTACTACCTGGTCGATACTGATGGCCTGATCGCTGAGAACGATGTTAATGGTTTGTTCTCCTTTTATGATGTATTCTTTTGGTGTGTAGCCGATGAAGCTGAATAACAGGACATCGCCATCTTTTACATTATTGATGGAGAAATTCCCGTCTTGGTCCGTCGTCACGGCTTTGGAGGTACCTTTCACCTGCACAATTACACCTGGTAATGCATTACCTGTAGAATCCTTTACCGAGCCTTTCACATTTTGCTGTGGTGCGATGTTACTGCCGGCAGCTACCACCGACCTGGTATCGGCCGCATCTTCGGCTTTTACCACGTAAAGCTTTCCGTTGATTTTCCGGCATACCAATCCTAATGGTGCAATACATTTGTTGAGATTACTCTCAATGTTATCTGCCTGAAAGATGGCCGTATTCGGCAGGAGAATATTTTTCCCTTTCAGCAGGTTGGTGTTGTAACTGAAGCGTACATCGAACTTTGCTTCCAGTTCGTTGATCACTGAAATAAGTGGTACGGCAGTTACCTTATTTTCGCGGGTTGATGCTTTTAGTATCTGTGCTTTTGACCATTGCAAACAGCATAGCAAAGCAGTAACCATTATCAGTTGGGTACTGATTGATTTAACTTTTTTCATAACTAAATTTTGGTTGTCTCTAAAGGATTTTTTTGGTGTTCACGCGAATAATCTTGTGTTGTAAAATGAATTGTAAATTAAAGGACTGTTCTATTGTAATAATGGCCTGCTGCAGGTTATCGGACGGGAGATATCCTGTAAACAGCAGTTCTCCTGTTCCTTCCTGATCGAATACTATTTCATAATCATATTGTTCGCCGAGTTTTTGCATCACTATTTTTAATGGTTCTTCTTTGAATGCGAGCAGGTTATATTTCCAGGATGTCTGGAACAGCGTATCCACCTTTTGCCTGGTGAGCATTTTAGTGTCTGCATTATAACTGGCCATTTCGCCGGGATTCAACGTCAGGGCGTGACCGGCGCCGGTATTGATTTTCACGCGGCCTTCGTTCAGCACTACCACTGCGTGGCCATTAGCTGTGTTCACATTAAAAGCGGTACCCAGTACGTTTACATCCACGCCGTTGCCGGTGTGTACAACAAAAGGATTTGCTGCCTGGTGGATCACTGTAAAAAAAGCTTCTCCTTTCAGCCATGCTTCCCTGGGTTGGTTTTTATGGGGAGATGTGTTTACGGTGAGGCTGCTGCGTTGATTGAGACTGATCACCGTACCATCTTCCAGCCGGAAGGTTTGTACCTGGCGGGTGTTGTTTACAAAATGGCGTTTATCATTTTTATCTCTGTAAAAAAACAATAACAAAGTAGCCAGGCCAATAAGTGGTACCAGGGCTGCTGCCACCCTGAAACCGGTTCTTTTCCATAGCGGGATCACCGGTTTGGATGGTGTATGCTGCAGGATGGCCGTAAAAATCTGACCGGCAGTATCTGCCGGCATGGCTGGCCAGGGTTGCTGCTGCAGCAAATCTTCTACTGCAGGTAAATATTCCGGCAACGGGTTTTCCTGTAACCAGGCGAGGAGCTCCAAACGCTCTTCCTGTGTACATTTCCTTTCCGTTAATTTAATAAAGAGAGAAGTGATCCGTTCCTTATTTTCTTCCATTATTCCTGGTTGACATGACAATAGTACGATCGGGCGAACCTAAAAGACGACCGGACCTAAAAATATTTTTTCCTCAGCGGAGGATATGGCAAAAGGCGGCAATAATAATGGAGATATCGGCATGTTGATAAAGGTAATGCCTTACAAAGCGGGAAGCTTTTACCAGCTGGTCTCTCACGGTATTGACGGAGATGCCCAGCTGATCGGCTATTTCCTGGTTGGAGCAGCCCTGTACTTTACTCATTCTGAAGATCAGCTGCCGTTGCGCCGGCAATTGGGCGATGGCATTCATTTTAATGGTTTCCAGCTGCCTGGTGTAGAGTATGTCGTCCATAGCGCCGGTATCTTCTGTATACATCTGCAGAAAATATTCGCGGAATTTCTGGTCGTGTACCGCTTTTCTCAGGTAGTCGAATACATAGTTGCGGGTGGTGGTATACAGGTAAGCTTTGACCGACAATCCGGGATTCAGGGTTTCCCTTTTTACCCATATCTTCATAAATACTTCCTGCACCGCGTCGGATGCTACTTCCGGCAGGCCGCAAAGTTTCAGGGTATAGCCATAAATATGATCCCGGTATTTTTCATACAGTACCCGGAACGCTTCCTCATCCTGCGCTATTATCTTTTTACACAGTATTTCATCTGTTGCATCCGGCATTCCAACAAGTATTTGAGTAAAAAAATACCATCACTGATTAAGATAAACAAATAAAAATAAAAAATTACCTCAGATTACTGAGGTAATAATAATGTGTATAAAAGAAGATTCAGGTGATCAGGCGATGGCGCGGAATTGTGCATTCAGTTCATCGATATAGGTAAGAATCGCATCCCGGCCGGATTTCTTTACAGTGGAGGTAACGAAGTTGGGGGGCAGGAATTGCCAGGTTTCTCTCATTTTATTGAGAAAAGCTTTTACGTTTTTGCTGACCTCCGCCTGGGTGCTTTTATCTGCTTTAGTGAATACCAGGCTGAAAGGAACATTCCATTCTCCCAGTTTGGTAATAAAATCGATGTCGATTTTCTGTGGCTGGTGGCGGCTGTCGATGAGCACAAATACGCTGACGAGGTTGGGTCGTTTGCGCAGGTAGTTTTCGATCATCTGTTCCCACTGGCGGCGCTGCGACAGGCTTCTTTTAGCGAATCCGTAGCCGGGCAGATCTACCAGGTACCAGGCGTTATTGATGGCAAAATGATTAATCAGCTGTGTTTTACCGGGGGTACCGGAAGTTTTGGCTAATTTTTCATTATTAGCCAGAATATTGATCAAAGAAGACTTACCTACGTTAGACCGGCCGATGAACGCATATTCGGGCCATATGGGATTGGGGCATTTTTCCCAATCGGGACTACTGATAAGATATTCTGCTGACTTAATAACCATAATGATATTGCTTTGTTCCATTAAAAATCCCGTATCCCTGTTTTTGCATACTGTCACATGACTACATTTCTTTAACTTTGCGCACTATGTCAGAAAATGCAAATGTTCAGAAGATCGTTCCCTTTGAAGGGTCAAAATTAAGCAAGAAGGAGCAGATAGCGACCATGTTTGATGATATTGCTTACCGCTACGACTTTCTTAATCACTTTATGTCGCTGGGAATCGACATCATATGGCGTAAAAAAGCCCTGGGGTATTTGAAATCGCTTCAGCCCAAACTCATGTTGGACGTGGCTACCGGCACGGGCGACTTTGCTATAATGGCAGAAAAGCGTCTTCATCCCGACAAAATTGTGGGCATTGATATTTCTGAAGGGATGCTGAGTCATGGCCGGGAAAAGATTCAGAAAGCGGGGCTAAGCGACAAAATTACCCTGCAATCCGGCGATAGTGAGACAATAAGTTTTCCCGACCAAACGTTTGATGCCATAACGGTGGCATTCGGTGTGCGCAATTTTGAAAACCTGGAAAAGGGGCTGTCTGAGATGTATCGTGTGTTGAAGCCCGGGGGTAAATTGGTGATCCTTGAATTTTCGAATCCCACAGTTTTTCCTATTAAACAATTATATAATTCGTATTTTCGTTATATCACACCTCTGATCGGGAAATGGATAGCCAAAAGCCAGGCGGCCTATAGTTATCTGCCGGAATCTGTGAAAGCGTTTCCGCAGGGTGAAGCAATGCGAACTATTTTAACCAACACCCGTTTCCAGGCCGTTACATGCAAAACGCTAACATTCGGCATATGTTCCATTTACTGCGCTACGCGCTGATATTCATCGTATTCGGGGTACTTCCCGCACGGGCGCAAACCCAGATGAATATGTTGGAACACGATGCAAAACCCTATTATTTTGGTATTACGCTGGCTGCAAACCAGTCGTATTTCAAACTGGAGCACTCTCCTGCCTTCCTGGCCGATGACTCTATTATGGTAGCGGAACCGCTGAAAACCATGGGATTTAACCTGGGACTGCTGGCCAATGCCAGGCTCAGTGAGCATTTTGACCTGCGCTTTAACCCGCAGCTCATTTTTGCCTCCAAGAACCTCTACTACCGCGACACCTATCCCAAACCACAGGATACAGAAAAAAAGATTGAGTCGATATTACTGAGCTTCCCCCTGCAGATTAAATTTAAATCGGACCGCATCGGCAACATGCGCGTTTATACCATCGCCGGCCTTAAATACGACTACGACCTTGCCTCCAATGCCCGCCTGCGCAGAGCAGAAGACCTTGTAAAGATCAAAAAGAGCGACTACGGCTATGAAGCCGGCGCCGGGTTTGAATTCTATTTCGAGAGCTTCATTTTTGCCCCGGAATTCAAGATCAGTAATGGTTTTGGCAATGTGCATGTGAAAGATCCGAACCTGCGGTATTCCAATGTGGTAGAGAAATTACAATCGAGGATGATTGTGTTTTCGATTCATTTGGAAGGGTAAGGGTGCGCGATTACCTTTACCTATTCACCTCGATTACGCCGATTTTTTTACCTTTGCGGCATGCAAAATTACCTCATCAGGAATATAGCCGTGGTAAACGAAGGGCGCACCACGGTACAGGATGTATGGATCAAAGACCACCGCATTGAAAAAATAGCGCCCAATATCACTATCAGCGGTAATTACACGGAAATTAACGGGGAAGGCAAACACCTGCTTCCGGGCGTTATAGACGACCAGGTCCACTTCCGGGAACCGGGACTAACCCATAAAGCCACCATCTATTCAGAAGCACGCGCCGCAGTAGCCGGCGGTACCACCAGCTTTATGGAAATGCCCAATACCAAACCGGCCGCGCTCACCCAGGAACTCCTCGAAGACAAATATACCATCGCACAACACCACTCACTGGCCAATTACTCCTTCTTTATGGGGGCTGCCAATGATAATGTGGAAGAAATACTGAAAACAAACGCTAAAAAGGAAAGTGTTTGCGGCGTAAAAATATTCATGGGATCTTCTACCGGGAATATGCTGGTAGATAACTATCTCACCCTGGAAACCGTGTTTTCCAACAGTGAGCTGCTGATTGCCACGCATTGTGAAGATGAAAAGATCATCCGCGCCAATATGGAAGCCTTTCAACGGGAAAAAGGGGATCGCCTCACTGCTGCGGATCACCCGCTGATACGCGATGTAGAAGCCTGTTTTGAATCTTCGCTGGTGGCTATACAGTTTGCACAGAAACACAATGCCCGCCTGCATATTCTCCACATCTCCACGGCGAGGGAGTTACAGCTGTTCAGCAATATGCTGCCGCTGGCGGAAAAAAGGATTACGGCAGAAGTATGTGTACACCACCTTCATTTCACGGCAGACGATTATGCGCAATACGGCAACCTGATCAAGTGCAACCCGGCCATTAAAGCGCCGGAAAATAAAACCGCACTCTGGCAGGGACTCCTGGACGACCGGCTGGATATCATTGCCACTGATCACGCCCCACACACCTGGGAAGAAAAACAACTACCCTACCTGCAGGCCCCATCCGGCGTTCCGCTGGTGCAACACAGCCTGCTGCTGATGCTCGAATATGTAAAGAAGGGAAACATTACCCTGGAAAAAGTAGTGGAGAAGATGAGCCATGCTCCCGCTATCTGTTTCCAGATAAAGGAAAGAGGATTTTTGAGAGAAGGGTATTATGCCGACTGCGTAATAGTGGATCTGCAGCACCAGACGAATGTAAATAAAGAAAATATTCATTATAAATGCGCCTGGAGCCCTTTTGAAGGCCATACCTTCCCGGCGGCAGTTACGCATACCTTTGTAAGCGGCCATCTCGCTTATGCCGACGGCGTTTTTAATGAGAACGTATTGGGCCAGCGACTGGCTTTCAGCCGATAGTTTTTGTTTCCGTAAATGCAGCGGCTCCTGCTGCATTTACGGAAATGCCGGCACAGCCTTTCAATTCTTATGGAATTTTTCTATCCTTGCATCTTCCACCGTATATTCACCAAAAAAGATGCTGCATGCAACTGGACAAAACATCCTACTACGACCTGTCTATTTTTAACCGCGACGAAGAATTTTCCCTGTTCCACCGCCTCGACTTCACCACCACTGCCGGTGGCCGCGAGTATCTCCGCCAGCTATACAGCAATCCTTTATCTGATATCAATACTATTAAAAACAGACAGCGTGCCTTACAATATATCCTGGAACAGGAAGCCAACTGGCCTTCCATTATTTCCAATGGTACTATCGTAGTGGTGGAGAATTACATGGATGCCCAGATTGAGCCGATTTCCAGTACCGAAGGACTTGCCCTGTATCTTCATGCGGCACTCAATAAAACTTTGTATGCGCCTGATTATGGCTATATCAAATTTTCGTTTACACAACTGGTGATATTACTGAAGGGGTTCCGTACGTTTATCAATGCCTTCAATTCAGACGAAACCCCAATGGTGCTGAAAGTGTTGCTGGACAGGGCGCAACAGCTACTTACCAAAAAGGAATTCTACGAAATTTTAAAAGCAGATGAAGAAGGGAAACTGAATTTTGTGGAGATCCTCCGTTATGATAATTACATCAGGAAACGGCACCGGAAGGTGATCCAGGAGCTGGTAGTCCTTTATCAGCAGCTGGATGCATACTATGCAATGGCTAAAGCCATAAAGCATTACAACCTGCAGTTCCCGGTTTTCTCCGGCAGCAACAGACCTGTTATTAAAGCCAAACAACTCTATCATATCATTCTTTCTGAGCCGGTGGCTTACGATGTTCAACTGGATGAAGCAGCTCATTTCATGTTCCTTACCGGCGCCAATATGGCTGGCAAAACTACCTTTATCAAGGCGGTGGGTGTGGCCGTATTCCTGTCGCATATAGGCATGGGCGTACCCGCTGAAAATATGGAGCTGAGCTTCTTTCACGGCATCTTCAGTAACATCCAGGTACAGGATAATATATTTAAGGGGGAAAGTTATTTCTACAGTGAAGTACAGCGTATCAAAAATACCATCCTGCAAATCAGTAATGGTAAAAACTGGCTGGTGCTGATCGATGAAATGTTTAAAGGCACCAATGTGGAAGACGCCAGAAACTGTTCCCTGGCTGTGATCAGGGGATTTCTGCAAAGTACCAACTGCCTGTTTATTCTCTCCACTCACCTCTATGAAGTAGCAGATGAACTGAGTTCAGAGAAACGTATCCAGTTTAAATATTTTGAGTCGACCGTTATTGACGATGACCTGCATTTCACCTACTTGCTTAAAGATGGAATTGCCAAAGAAAAAATAGGTTACCTGATCCTGAAAAGAGAAAAGGTACTGGATCTGCTTACGCAGATAAAATAAGCGGGAAGCATTTAACTGCGGGCCATGTAACGATGTTTCCAGCAGTTAAATGCTTATATTCGTATCTGTTAACCCAGATATCGATATGATTGTTAAAACCTACGGCAGCGCCATCCTCGGCGTAAATGCCATCACCATTACCATAGAGGTAAATGTATCTTCCAAAGGCAACAAATTATTCATAGTAGGACTACCGGACAATGCGGTAAAGGAAAGCGAACGGCGTATTGAATCCACCATCCAATGCATGGGATTACGCATGCCGAGAACACGCACCGTGGTAAACATGGCGCCCGCCGCTATCCGCAAGGCCGGAGCCGCATACGACCTGCCCATTGCCGCCGGTATTATTGCCGCTTCCGGCCAGGCGTCTCCCATTCATCTCGAGCATTATCTCATGATGGGAGAGCTGTCGCTGGATGGTACCATCCAGCCTATCAAAGGCGCGTTACCAATGGCTATGCAGGCGCTGAAAGATGGTTTCCGGGGCTTTATACTCCCCAGACAGAATGCTCTGGAAGCCGCGATGGTAAATAGTTTGAAAGTCTATGGCATCTCTCACATTTCAGAAGCCATCAACTTTTTAAATGATCCGGATAGCCTCACACCTGTTACCGCCGCCCGCGATGAATTCTATTCCACGCAGGACAACTGGGGGATTGATTTCAGCGAAGTAAAAGGGCAGCAGCATATTAAGCGGGCCCTTGAAATAGCCGCTGCCGGCGGGCATAATGCTATATTGATCGGGCCGCCGGGCGCAGGGAAAACCATGCTGGCAAAACGTTTGCCCACCATCCTTCCGCCGCTTACATTGCAGGAAGCGCTGGAAACCACTAAAATCCATTCTGTGGCCGGGAAGTTGCCGGAGCATACTTCGCTGATCACGCACCGCCCGTTCCGCTCTCCACATCATACCATCAGTGATGCCGCGCTGGTGGGTGGTGGCAGCATTCCGCAACCGGGAGAAATTTCGCTGGCGCATCACGGCGTCTTATTCCTGGATGAACTCCCGGAGTTTAAACGCAAAGTGCTGGAGGTAATGCGGCAGCCGGTGGAAGAAAGAAGAGTGACCATTTCCCGCGCCAGAACCGCCATCGATTTCCCTGCCAGCTTTATGTTGCTGGCGTCTATGAATCCGTGCCCCTGCGGGTATTTCAATCATCCGGAGAAGGAATGCTCCTGCGCGCCGGGGCAGGTACAGGAATACCTGAATAAGGTATCCGGTCCGTTGCTGGATCGTATAGACCTGCACGTAGAGGTAACGCCGGTAAAATTTGCGGACCTGTCTTCCACCGGCGCAGCGGAGAAAAGTACGTATATACGTGACCGTGTGATTGCCGCAAGAGCCATCCAGGCCAGGAGGTTTGCCGGTCACGACGGGGTGTATTGCAATGCACAAATGCATAGCCGGTTACTGGCTACCGTATGCGTTATCAGTGATAAATGCCGGGAACAACTGGGACAGGCCATGCAAAAATTAAAGCTCTCTGCCCGTGCATACGACCGGATACTGAAGGTAAGCAGAACTATTGCCGACCTGGAAGGGAGTCATAGTGTAGAACCTGCGCACATGGCGGAGGCTATTCAGTTCAGGAGCCTCGACAGGGAAAACTGGGGGAACTGAACATGGAGCAATGCCAGGCTTAGCGCTCTGGCAGCAACGGTTGTGCTGCACACACACTTCTTCCGTTAAACGCCCAGGTCTTCCTTATAACTTTCGCTCAGTTTCCGCTGCATCTCTGCAGGAACGGGGGCGTATTCCGCAAACTGTGATTTCAGCTTGGCTTTGCCCTGGGTAACATTACGCAGCGCGGCAAACAGCTTATCTATTTCAGCCTGTGGGGTGCGTGCTTTGATCACCTGGTAGCCATTCAGTGTATCCATTCCCGTTATGATGCTGCGATGGGTCTGGAGTTCGCTCATGATATCGCCCATCATTACATCGGGGGCTACTGCTTCCAGGTCGTACACCGGCTCCAGCAACTGCGGGGCGGCCTGGTGGAACGCCTCGCGGAAAGCCATCATACCGGCTATTTTGAAGGAGATGTCGTTACTGTCTACCGGGTGCATTTTACCATCGTATACGCTTACACGTATATCGCGTACGTATGATCCGGTTAGCGGGCCTTCCTGCATTTTTTCCATCACTCCTTTAAGGATAGATGGCAGGAAACGGTTATCGATAGCGCCGCCTACGATACAATTGTTGAATACCAGTTTGCCGCCCCAGTTCAGCGCTATTTCTTCCGATTCGCGCACGGTATGTTCCTTATAGGGCGGCATCCCCTCATACCAGGGTTCTATTTTCATGTATACCTCGCCGAACTGCCCGGCGCCACCGGATTGTTTTTTGTGGCGATAGGAAGCCTGGGCAGGCTTCTGGATGGTTTCGCGGTAAGGAATTTTGGCGGCATGAAAAGCTACCTGCATTTTATAAATATTTTCGAGCCGCCATTTGGTAACGAGCAGGTGCAGTTCTCCCTGTCCGTGGAGGATCACCTGTTTCAGTTCGCGGTTGAACTCCACGATGAGGGTAGGATCTTCCATATGGATTTCCGCGAGCACTTCGCTGAGTTTTTCATCGTCGCCTTTGTTCTTTGCTTCAATGGCTACTCTTACTTTGGGGGCGGGAAAATCGATGGGGGCTATTTGCCCGGGGAAATTCTTTTCTGCCAGGGTCTGATTGGTGAGGGTACTTTTCATTTTAAGCGTGCAGCCAATATCCCCGGCCTGCAGGCGTTCTATATTGTTGCGGTTTTTCCCGTCTGCAATAAACAGCTGGCTGATACGCTCAATAGTGTTGCCCTGTTCGTTGATAAGTTCCATACCGCCTTTTACTTCTCCCGACATTACCTTAAAATAAGTGAGCCTGCCGATATGCGGCTCCTGCAAAGTTTTAAAAACAAATAATCCTGCCGGACCAGCAGGATTACAGGGAACAGGTTTGCCTCCGGTGGTAACTTCGGCAGGCATTTCTGCTGCGCCGGGAGCTACATTATCGATAAATCCCATCAGGCGGCCACTGCCCATATTATTTTTGGCGGATAAGCAGAACAGGGGGAACACATGGTGATTGAGCATCCCTATTTTGATGCCTTGCCGGAGCTCATCTTCATCCAGGCTGCCTTTTTCAAAATACAGCTCCATGAGGGTATCATCATTTTCTGCGGCTTTTTCCACCAGTTCGTTGTGGAGCTGGTCGGCTCTTTCCTTTTCACTGTCGGGGATGGGAAGTTTTTCAGGTTTACCTCCGTTTTCGGGAAAACGGTACATGGTCATTTTCAGGAGATCGATGATGGCATTGAATCCGGGGCCTGCGTTTACCGGGTACTGCATAATAGTAACTGGCTGACCGAATACCCGTTTGGCATCTTCCACTGTTTTATTAAAATTGGCCAGTTCGGCGTCCAGCTGATTAACGGCTAATATGGTAGGTTTTTGGTATTTATCC
This sequence comes from Chitinophaga ginsengisegetis, assembly GCF_900168065.1. GTDB lineage: Bacteria > Bacteroidota > Bacteroidia > Chitinophagales > Chitinophagaceae > Chitinophaga > Chitinophaga ginsengisegetis. Next base: position 2,926,311 of record NZ_FUZZ01000001.1, read on the forward strand.
ACATAATCCCATACCAGTTCTGTACCTACTTCCACTCCATATTGGGCATTGAGCAGGAGAACAGCGGTGTCGGATACGCGGATGGCGGCAATTACTTCCCCGATAAAATCTTCCAGTCCGGGTGTGTCTATAATATTGATCTTATAATCTTTCCATTCGGTGTGCATCAGGGTGGCATATACGGAGTTTCCCCGCTCATGCTCAATATCGTGGTAGTCGGACACGGTATTTTTCTCTTCAATTGAGCCTCGTTTACTGATGATGCCGGCTTCAAATAACATGGTTTCAGAGAGGGTAGTTTTGCCGCTTTTGGGTGCACCTAACAGTACGATGTTTTTGATGTGTTTTTCATCATACGTCTTCATATGTGGAGATTTATTTAGATAATAGATACTCACCTGTGTCTTTACAAAGAACTTACTATTAAGTTAACGTTTTTTGACTAAAATAGCCAGTACTTTTCCCCGGAATATGTGGCAACATGCAGTAACTTTGCACCTCAGGAAAACGGACATATGAAACTATTACTGCATTATTTGAAGAGATATAAATGGTTGGTCGTATTAGCAATGGCTCTGGCCAGTATTAACCAGCTTTTCTCACTGATGGACCCTATGATCTTCGGATGGATCATTGACAGGTTCGCTTCTCATCCAAAAACTTTTAAGGGTGGCACTATATTCCGGCCGGAGAACGAGTATCTCATGGGGGTACTGCTGCTGGTTGGCGCTGCGATAGGCGTAGCGATGGTATCCAGGATCGCCAAAGCGTTCCAGGACTATTTTGTGAACGTAATTGTTCAGAAATTTGGCGCGCAGGTGTATACAGATGGCCTTAAACACTCGCTCCGGCTGCCTTACCAGCAATTTGAAGACCAGCGCAGCGGTGAAACGCTGGCTATTCTCCAGAAAGTGCGGGTTGACTGTGAAAAATTCATCACCGCCTTTGTGAACGTGCTTTTTGTATCATTGATCGGTGTGTTGTTTGTGATGGTATATGCCACCACCGTACACTGGAGCCTTCCCTTTGTGTATCTTACCGGGTGTATTTTACTGACTATCCTGATGAGTTTACTGAGCAGGAAAATTAAGGTGATACAGAAGACGATCGTAAAAGAAACCACCGCACTGGCAGGATCTACTACAGAATCTCTCCGGAACATTGAGCTGGTAAAGAGTTTGGGCTTATCCAACCAGGAAATCAGGCGTTTAAACTCCACTACCATGAAGATCCTGCTGCTGGAACTGAAAAAAGTGCGGAGCATCCGCAGTATCAGTTTTGTGCAGGGTACCTTTGTGAACCTCATGCGCTCTGCCATCCTGTTCCTGCTGCTGTTTTACATTTACCGCGATGTAGTGAGCATCGGACAGCTGATGACCTTACAGCTGTATTCGTTCTTCATTTTCGGACCATTACAGGAGCTTGGTAACATTATCCTGAATTACCGCGAAGCGCAGGTGTCGCTGTTAAATTTCCAGAGCATCCTGAATACGCCGGTAGAGGAAATGCCCGCTAATCCTATCAAGGTAACGCATATCGATGAACTGCAGTTTAAACAGGTAGGGTTCAAGCACCTCACAGCAGCCACCAAAGCACTTGATAAAGTGAACTTCTCCGTAAATGTAGGGGAAACCATTGCTTTTGTAGGACCATCGGGTTCTGGTAAAACCACGCTGGTAAAGCTACTCGTAGGATTATACAAACCCAATGAAGGACATATCTACTACAATGGCATTGATGCCAACGAGGTGGATATGGAAGACCTGCGTCACCAGGTAGGTTTTGTTACACAGGATACCCAGCTTTTTTCGGGCACCATCCGTGAAAACCTGCTGTTTGTAAATCCCGGCGCCAGTGATGCGGATGTAATGGAAGCGCTGGATAAAGCGTCGTGCTATTCCTTACTGGCCAGGGCCGACAAAGGTCTTGAAACAGTGATTGGTGAAGGCGGTATTAAAATTTCCGGTGGGGAGAAACAACGTTTATCCATTGCCAGGGCGTTGCTCCGCAGGCCGCGCTTACTGGTATTTGATGAAGCTACATCTGCACTGGACTCAATTACAGAAGAAGAAATTACTAAAACCGTGCGCGAAGTAACGGCCAGCAAACAACATATTACCGTGATGATTGCACACCGTTTGAGCACTATTATGCATGCCGACCGTATTTACGTACTGGAAAAAGGCCAGATCGTGGAAATGGGCAGACATGCGGACCTGGTAGCTGAAAAAGGGCTTTACTACGCGATGTGGAGACAACAGATCGGCGAGCGTAAAACAGAAGCCGTGTAAGCCACCGCTTTCGGTTGCTAAAAAGTAATTGATTAATTTTATAAGATGAGTACACAGAAGCCCAGGCGCCCTAACTATTTTGTCAGCATGCTGACTATGAAATGTCCAAGATGCAGGAAAGGAGATATGTTCAGAGATCAGAATCCGTTTCATCTCAGGTTTTCAAAGATCTTCAACATGTATGATAACTGTCCTGTATGCGGACAAAAATATGAGTTGGAAACCGGCTTCTGGTTTGGAACAGGCTATGTGAGTTATGCTTTATCAGTAGCATTCAGTGTGTTTAACCTGATCTGGTTCTGGTTATTTTTTGGATTAACCTGGAGAGATAACAGCATTTTTATCTGGCTTGCCGTGAATGGCGTGCTGCTGGTATTGATACAACCATGGCTGATGCGGCTGTCGAGGGCCATTTATCTTTATTTCTTTGTGTATTATGATGAGGATACGGCGAAGCTGGAAAAGACCACACATCAACATTAAAAAATAACTGAAAAAATATGGGGCTGTAAAGACAGCCCCTTTCTTTTTCAACCAAAATCTGAACCAATGGTGGTCAGAAAAGTCTTAATTACAAAAACCAATTTTTGAAAACTGAGGGAACTGTTCCTCCTGGCAGGACATTCAATCTTACACTTACATAACTAACGATCCCCTAAACTACAAAATCTATCAATATTTCAATTAAATATTTACATCAATGGTAAAACCAGCGTGTATTTGTACTGTAAAAACGATTTTACTTATCAAGCCCGCCTGTACCGGGTTTACCACCGGTACAACAAATTTATATAAATTAGAAAATATTGTAACGTTATTACTATAAATAATATATAAGTAACATATATATATTAACCGCGGATCATGATCAGTTCCATAAAATTTAATAGCTTTATCTTTTCAAACAGCTATTCATCGTGCAAAGAACCTTATTACTGCTCCCTGTTTTAATACTGAGCTGCAAGCAGCCGGCCACCAAAACCCCGCAGGAAGCTGCTTCCGTTACCGAAACCCAGGCAGTACCAGTACCCTTTACCGTTATAAGCGGAAACATAAACAGCGACAGCGCCGTGTTTGAGGCAGCCGGTATTACTGCCGCCATCGCCAATTCGGGAACAGGCATGCAAACTATTCATATTACCCGGGAGGGCAAACGGCTGATCAACTATATGCGGGCAATTGATTCTACAGCTAAGGCTATACCGGTGCCTCAGCTGATTATAACGGGAACGGATACTGTGGTTGGATTGAGTACAGCACCCGCAGCCGCCCCGAACATCTTCTTCAAAATAAAAAACAACAAGGCAACCTATATCAAAACGGGAAACGCCTCAAAAGAAACGGCGCCTGATACCATAAAAAAAGCCCCTGCTGACGCAGGAGCCTTATAAAAGAAACATCCACACTATTTGAAATCAATCGGAATTGCAAGCTTCACGCTGAAATTCCGGCCAACGTTATATACGCCTGATCTGCCGGTTACTTCATTGATGGGCGCATATTTCAACCTGCTCAGGTGATTCTGGTAAGCCACATCTGTTAAGTTATTGACAGCGAAATGCAGAGAGAACAATGTTTTATTTTTCTTATTCACAAAATCACTGCCTAATCCCGCGTTAAACAAGGTATAACCGGGAGTAGCCGTTTCTGTTTCATAAGCAGAAAACACATCATTCTGCGCAAAGTTCAGATCCATTTGCACGCCGATGTAAGCATTCTGCAACGGACTTTTTCCTACCTTTTTAAATCTTCCTTTCAATTCAGACAACCAGTGTGCCGCCGGAATATTGGGCAGATATTTCGTAGAGTCGCTACCGTTACTGGTAGTGGCCCTTACATACGAGAATGTATTTTCAAAATGGAGCCAGTCGATCGGATGCGGGTGAATATCCACCATCAACTCTCCGCCGTACAGGTTGGCATCCGTTTGCTGGTATTTAAATGCGGCATATCCTTCATCATTATCCGTAGCAGGGATAGAGTCTGTACCGGCAGCATTGAACAGCTTACGGGAGAAAATGAAGTTATTGATATGATTGTAAAACAGGCTGGCCGACAATGAAACGTGCTGGGTGTTGAAATCCACGCCTGCATCCACCTGTGTACTTACTTCCGGTTTCAGCTCCTGGTTACCGTATTCATATTTGATGGTTCCTTCGTGCACGCCGTTAGCAGATAACTCTGCGATATTTGGCGCCCGGAAACCTCTTGCTGCATTGAGTTTCAGCACAACCTGCTCGCTGGCTTCGTAGCTGAGTCCTACACTACCGGATACATTGTTGAAGTTGCGTTTGAAGGCATCAAATTTTGAGTCGCCGGTATTGGCCGGCTTGCCATCTGCATCCAGGAACAATGATTTGGAGTTCATGGAGCGGTTATCAAAACGCAGCCCACCGCTTAGTGTGAGTTTGTTGAAGGTTTTGCTGGTTACTGCAAACGCGCCAAAGTCGAACAGATCGTATGCAGGGATCAGGAACTCTTCTCCTTTATTCTGATTGGTTTGCTGCATCCCGTTCACGCCTACGGTTGTTTGCCAGCCGTTCATTTCAGGCAGGTAATATTTCAGTGCGTAGTTGAAGGTTTGCAGGTGCAGGTACAATTCCGGTGTGGAAGGGTCCAGCACATTACCGAATTCGCGGCGTTGATTCAGCTGATAGCCCAGTGTAAGACCAATACGGCCACCATTATGCAGATACAGGCTGTTATCCCATACTATTTTCTGGTGATTGATCTGTTGTTTGGGGACCGTCATGCTGTACGATTTATTATCGCTGCTGGTGGCGGGTACTTCTTCTTCCGTGCCGTTGTTGTTGATCAGTTTCAGGAAATCGCCGTTGCTGTCGCGGTCACCTTCTACCAGCCCGAGGTGCTGATTAAAGGAGCTGAAGCTCAGGTGAGAGTATCCCCATTGTTTATTGATACCGATGTTAGCGCCAAAGTTGGTATTATTAAAGCGGGAGTTAAATACGTAGTCGTCGTATTTATTTTTGTAATCGTGCGCTTGTTTTTGTGTTACGAAAGCGCCCCAGCTAAAGCCGTTGTTATTACCGGCAATATCGGCGTGATAAGCCATCAGCCCATTGTTGGTTTGATAGTTGGCTTCCACGTTGCCTTTTATTTTTCCCAAAGGCAGTGGTGCAGGCGGAACAATGTTCACCACACCGGCCAATGCGTCTGAACCGTAAATGAGGGAGGCAGGGCCTTTCAGCACTTCTATCCTGCTTACATTATAGTCGTCGATTTCAATGCCGTGTTCATCGCCCCATTGCTGGCCTTCCTGGCGTACACCGTCGCCCACTACTACCACGCGGTTGTAGCCAAGTCCGCGGATAAAAGGTTTGGAGATAGCCGGACCGGTAGAGAGTTGTGTAACACCGGGCACTTTTGCAATGGCATCTATAATATTGGTAGAGATATTATCATCGAGATAGTCGCGGCGGATCACGCTGATGGGCGTAGGTGTTTTCCTGGCGGATGTTGCCAGGTTGGCGCCGGTGATCACGATTTCATTTTTTTCTATCAGTGTTTCCCCGAGTTCAAAATCCCGGGTGGTAGCGCCGGAAATAGCTACCGGAGCGCTGAATGCGGCATAACCGATGTAGTGTACATCTACCACATATTTTCCTTTTGGAAGATTTTTGATGATATAATTTCCCTGTGCATCTGCAGCAGCGCCTACGCGGAGATCCGGCAGGTAAACAGTGGCGCCGGGTAACGGTGTATGGGTTAATTTATCCACCACTTTACCGGTTAATGAGTTTGAGTATTCCCCTTCTTCGGGGTTAGTGCCGGCATAGGCGGCAGGTAATGCCAGTAACATTACACTCCAAAGCCCGAGTATAAATACACGCAAATAATGCATATCTGAAAAATATAGAATCAGTAATAAAGAATAAACAACGTGTACAGATGGTGCACGCTGCAATAAAAATGAAGTTATACCTGCTGTGCAGGCGGCGCTCTGGGGGTGAGGTTAAAATAAGGGACGTGCGTGGTTTCCGGCAACGTAAGCGGAGAAAATACCCAGATTACTTTTTGAACCGGCGCTATATATAAAGTAACAAATGACTCGTAAGGTTCTACACCTATCTGCAAAAAATCACAGTGCCGGTGATGTTCGGATATGGTGAGTCCATCGTGTTGATGAAGGACATCTGCCGTATCGTGGTGACCGGCAAATTCGTGTATAAATTCCCTCGGGATGGTATTTATAGAAAATACACCCAGGAGAATAATCGCTAATATTTTATGCAGATAGCTCTTGTACACGGAGGCAAAGGTAGCAAAATCCATCTATTTGCAACAGCGTTGCACGAATATTAATTAAATTATAAGGTCAGTTTACTTTGAGCATAGGTCTTACCTGTTGCACGGGGCCATTCTGGAAGCGGGCATAGTAAATACCATTGGGCAAACTATGCGCATCAAAAGTGAACGTATAGGTGCCGGGGGTATGTACTTTATTGACCGGTACGCTAACGAGGCGGCCGGTGGTATCAAAGATCTGTACCAATGTGTTGCCGCTGCCGGTGATATAGGTAATGGTGGTATAGTTTGAAAATGGATTTGGAGAGTTGGTAATCAGTTTCTTATCGTCTGTATTCAGGTCGGGCAAACCGGTAATGGTGCCACAGGCCACGCCACTGATGAGGGGCAGGCGCTGGTAGTCTTCCCGGAGAATAGTTTTCAGCACGGTTTGGTCCACGCAAAACCATTGCTCGAGAATAGATGCGTAGATAGAGCGGAAGTCGTACTGCATGGGGATATTATCAATTACGGAGGAAGCGTCCGGCAGTGCGGGAGAATTTCCGAGCACGCCCTGGTTCACATAATCTCCAAAAATGATAATGGGAGCGGCAGCGCCGTGATCCGTACCCATGCTGTAGTTTGATTTGATGCGGCGGCCGAATTCGGAGAAGGTCATGCCTACTACTCTGCGGGAAGCGTGCAATCCTTTCAGGTCGTCCATAAAAGCTTTGATGGCATCGGAAACACCTCCCAGCAGGTTAGCATGACCACCTTTGCTGGTATCGCCGCCTTCTGTTTGGTTGGCATGTGTATCAAAACCGCCGGTGCTCACCATATAGAGCTTTGTTTTCAGTCCGCCGGCTACCAGGCGGGCTACTATCTTCAGTTGCTCCGCGAGGCTGTTGTTGGCCGGGTAAGCGCCCTGTGCGGTCACTTTTTTCGCGGCAGCGGTAATAGCCTGTTCGTAGCTGTTGGTTTGTTTGGCGATGAGGCGGATATACTCCAGTTCTTTGCCCCATTTGGTATTGGGAACAGGATCCGTTACGCCATCGATCAGGTTATAGAAGTCCGTGGCGCTGGTGATGGCGATACCCATGCTGGCATTGGGTCCCTGGAAGGCGGGCGATACGATAGAACCTATCTGTACTGCCAGCGGATCTGGGTTCTCTGCATTGGGGTATCCATCCGGGAAACCGTCGTATTGCGTATCCAGGTAGCGGCCTGCCCAACCGGTAGTAAGCACCTCGTTGGAATTAGACCCGGTGAGCCAGATATCGGTAGCACGGAAATGCGAGAAGTTGGGTGAAGGGTATCCTACGCTTTGCACGATACTTACTTTTCCATCGTTATACAATTTCTGTATCCCTGTCATGGCAGGGTGCAGGCCCGATTTAATATAATTATCGAGGCGGAGTACTTTTCCCTCCTGGATAGCGATATTGGCGCGTGCGGCCTGGTATTTACCGTATACATCCAGTGGAATGACCATGTTAAGACCATCGTTACCGCCGGTCATTTGTATCATGACGAGTACATGATCATTGTCTGCCGAGGCGGTGCTTAATGCGTCCAGCATCGGAGATGAACCGAAGGCTTTAATAGAGAAGCCATTGATTAAAGTTGGCAGGATAGCAGCTGGCGCTGTATATTTCAGGAAGTCTCTTCTTTTCATAAAAAGGTTTTTCTGCTATCAGGATAATTGATATTCAGACAAGTCCATAATGTATTTATACAGGGCCTGGAGGCGGCTTTCCACATTATCTTTCAGGGTAGCATCTGTGGGCGATGCTTTCCATGCGTTCCAGGCTTGCGTCCAGTAGTAGTTGCTATCGGGGCTTTGGTCGCTCAGGAGGATTTTATTTTTCAGGAATCCCTTCACAGTATCGGAAACGCCTACACGATATAGGATATCCAGTGAGTCGTTGACCAGTGCTACCGGATCTTCCGGATGAGGAAGGCGGCTGGCAAAAGCGAGGGTATCAATACGGAGGCCGTTGAAACCGCCGCTGCTGACGAGGCCATCGCTGAAGCGGTTACGTTTGGGCAGCGTATCTGTATTGATCCACAGTTCATGAAACGAAGGCGCCTGGTAGTATGCGTCCCATCCTGCAACCAGCGGGGGATCGCCAAGGTTTTGCAACATGGAAGCGGCCCTGTCGTGAACTACAGCCCATGCTTTATATTGGTTGGTATAATCGGTAGGGATGGGGATGCCATATTCGCGGCAGATACCGATGCAGAAGTCGGCCGGACTTTTAATCAGGCAGGCCATGTTAAGCGGATCGAAGAAATGTTCGCTGGTAAACAGTGCGTTGAGCGTGACTTTAATATCATAGCCGCTGCTGCGGAAAATATCTGCCAGTGGTGTAATTACGTTTTGTTCTGTGGCTGCATCAATATCATAATACACAAAGAAGCGGTATAGTTTACGGCAGATAAATTTTGCGACTTCCGGTTGCAGGAAGATGATCGACAGGAGTTCGTCCAGCTCTTTAGCGCCATCCTGGCCTGTTTTTCCGGAGATTACTTTATTGAGATAGAATCCTGAAAATTCTTTATTGGTAAGATCGTGTTGCGTGGTATCAAATAAGCTGACGATGTTGGTTCTATCTACCCGGAAGCCGGTGAGTACGCGGGCGGTGGCTCTTACATCATCTTCTGTATAATGGGAATCGGGGCCTTTTCCTACTGTAAAAAGTTCGTGCAGTTCTCTTGCGTAGTTTTCATCGGCGGCGCCTTTGGAGTTGAGGTATCCGTTGAGATACACCAGCATGGCGGGATCCAGCGTTATTGCTTTGGTAAGGTCTTTAAAATTACCGAGAGCATGTTTACGCAGGGTGAGGTTATATTGGTAGATAAACCGGCTATCTCCTACCATGCCTGTTTCTGTAACGAAATGATTGTGCCAGAAGAGCACCATTTTTTCGTGTATGCTTGACTGTTGGTTAATCATTTGACCTGTCCACCATGCCTTATAGGAAGCGATCCTCTTCCTTTCCAGCATTTCATCACCTAGCGGGGCTTTTACCCATGTGGCACCGGGCGTAACGCCGGTGTCATCGATGCCGTAGTTGTTGACGGGAGGTGCAGGATCCGGTTGTGCGGTGAGCAAGGTATCTACCGCCTGCTGCATATTCAGGCTGTTGAAGGCATTGATGTTTGCGGGTGTAACCCCGAACAGGGTGCGTTTCAGCAGGTGAATGCGTTGTAGCGTGTCCCAGGCGCCGGTATACGGCGTTATGCCGGTGGCGGTACGGGCGATAGCGGTGGCAGTCCGCGGTTGCTGGCGGTCAGATGATAAGGTTAGGAATTGTCTGCGATCCATAAGGCGATATGGTTGATGGCTTAGGGGCCGATTATAGCGCCAAATTAACAAAAAGTTTAATCTAATTAAAAAGAAAGTGATATTATCTTAATAAGAAGTATCAAAATGATATTTTTCATATCATCTTGATACATAAATTATTATTTTAATAAATTCATACTCATATCACTATCAATTAGTTATAAAATAATTTATTTGTTTGCTGCGCTAAAAACGCCTACATTTGAAAAGTGTATATAGCCAAAAGAGAGCTGCCCGTTCCTCGAAAGAAAGACAGCTCCTTTGGTTTTTGTCTTACAACAAAAAGTTTTACGATGGATTTTTTTAGAGATCCGGCGATTGGCCATTTGTTACATCAATCAGTTTTCCCTCCCCTTCTTCTTCCTGCTTCTTCATCTGACTATTTTAACAGCTGTTAGTATCTACTATTAAAATGATTGCATCTCCACCACTTTTTTACCGGCATGCCGGTAACGGGTGTTTCATGTTCATAATGAAAATCTATTTATCAAAAATTCGCTGCTCATCTCAATTCAACACTATTAGGATCAGTGATTTATACATTATGATACAAATATAGTTAATAATTGTTACAGTGGCACATTTTTGTAACATTTTTAAAATTACCCAATGCTATTATATAATAAACGGGCTATCAAAATAATCCGTAAATCGCTAAAACTCACCCAACAGGAAATGGGCAATTTATTAGGTGTGTCGCGCGCCTGCTTTGTTACTTACGAAAATGGAAGATCAAAAGGAAAGCGCAATTTCTTTTTTGAGAGAATGCTGACGGAATTTGGTATTGATCTGCGACAGCCGGAGGATTTGCGTCGTATAGTATTTACAGATACGAGTAAAATTGCGCAGCCGGTATACCAGTATTTGAGTGAGCTGGAAATAGAAGAGGAATAAAAAAAGAAAGGAGCCAATGGCTCCTTTTTTAGTATAAAGGTGAGTTGACCGGTATTATCAGTTGATATTTTCAATGATACCTGCAATGCCTTGTCCGCCGCCAACACAGGCCGTGACAATGCCATATTTTTTATTCAGTCTTTTTAAATCGCCTAATATCTGCACCGTTAATTTTGCGCCGGTACATCCCAGCGGATGTCCTAATGCAATAGCGCCGCCATTGATATTTACGATATCCGGATTGATGCCCAGCTCGCGGATAACCGCGATAGACTGTGAAGCAAATGCCTCGTTCAATTCAACCAGGTCGATATCCTGCAGCGATTTTCCGGTACGCTGTAACACTTTTGGTATGGCAGCTACAGGTCCCACTCCCATGATACGGGGATGCACCCCTGCAGAAACACAACCTACCAAACGCCCGATAGGCTTCAGTCCCAGCTCATTCACCATCCGCTCGCTCATCACTACCACAAAGGCAGCGCCGTCGGAAGTTTGTGAAGAGTTGCCCGCTGTAACGGAACCACCGGCAGCGAAAACAGGTTTCAACTTTGCGAGTGCCTCCAGTGAAGTATCCGCACGTGGTCCTTCATCCGTATCCACGATATAGGAACGTTTCTGTTTCTTTCCCTTCTCATCTACATATACTTCTTCAACAGACACCGGGAGTATGCCCGGTTTGAAATAGCCGTTCTGAATAGCGTTCAACGCTTTCTGATGTGATTTATAAGAGAACTCATCCTGGTCCTGGCGGCTTACCTTGAATTCATTAGCCACTGCTTCAGCGGTGAGTCCCATGCCAATATAATAATCGGGATTGGTGCTGGCCACGGTGTAGTTGGGTACTGTTTTCCAACCTGCTACCGGCACCAGGCTCATACTTTCTGTACCGCCGGCAATAATACAATCGGCCATACCGGTTTGTATTTTGGCGGTGGCAATCGCAATTGTTTCCAGGCCGGAAGCGCAATAGCGGTTCACCGTCATTCCCGGTACATCAATGCCTAAAGCCCGTACAGAAATCATACGGCCAATCTGTAAACCCTGTTCTGCCTCCGGTACCGCATTTCCTACAATCAGATCATCTACCCGCTTAGGATCCAGCTGTGGCAAGGATTTCAGCAATCCGGTGATTACGTCTACAGCCAGATCATCTGGTCTGTAAAAGCGAAATCCGCCTCTTTTGGATTTTCCCACCGCAGTGCGGTATCCGGCTACTATGTACGCTTCTTGCATGAAAAAAAAATTTTATAATGAGCTAACGGTTAGATTATCAACATAATGGGTATTTATCCACATTTCGTCCTTATTATCAAATTTAATTAAATAAAGTACACAAATATTCAGAAGATCCGTTAAATTTGCGCTCACGTTTTTTAACAAAGACGGTGGAAAGACTCCCTAGCTCAGTTGGTTAGAGCTACTGACTCTTAATCAGTAGGTCCTGGGTTCGAGCCCCAGGGGGGTCACTTAACAAAGAAATTGCTCTATCAGATACAAGTCTGATAGGGCTTTTTTGTTTTTACCCTCTCCCATTTTATATGTTTTTCCAACTCTCTGGTGGAAAATCTGGTGGACTTACCCAAAATCTCTGGTGGACTTTTTACCACCTCTAACATTCTCACTTTTAATCTCTTACATATTTATCCTTTACTCCAAAAATTGAAAAACATGGAAAACAGAGTGGATATTTTGTTTTTTGCTAAACTCAAAAAGAAAAACAAGAAAAATCTTGCTCCTATTTATGCAAGACTTGTAGTAAACCATGACAGATATGAATTTTCAACAGGATTCTCTATTGATGAAAAACTCTGGAATGGCAAAGCTGTAAAGGTTTCAGGAGACAGCCAACAAGCTGTTTTAATTAATAACTATATCAATACAAAGAAGCTGGAAGTATTTAAGGCATACAATTAACTATTGTTGAATCAGCAACCTATAACACTTTCGAGCATAAAGAATAAGGTTTTTGGAATAAAGGAAGAAGCCAGTAAAACTCTCCTTCAACTGGTAGACTATCATAATACTCTCTTCAAAAGCAAGATTGACACTGATACAGCAATTACCGCCTATAACAAGTACAAGATAACCAGAAGAAGGTTGGTAGACTTTATGAATTATCAATACAAGAAGAAAGATTTTCCTCTGAATGACCTTACGCTGGAATTTGTTGCCAGTTTTGACCTTTACCTGAAAGTAGTTTTTAAAAACAGCCATAATACTGTGGTAAAGCACTGTAAGAACTTAAAAGCTATTATTAACCTGGGGATTCAATATCAGTGGTTAGAGCATAATCCTTTCCTAAGGCATAAAACACCTTACAAAGAGGGGAATAAGAGCATTCTAACCAAAGAAGAATTAGCTACACTGGAATCAAAGGTATTCACCATTCCCAGACTACAACTACACAGGATTAGCATTTTCTGATATGAAGCTGTTAACTAAAGCTGAAATACAAATTGGTATTGATGGCAACAGGTGGATTATCAAAAGAAGAATAAAAACTGATCAGAGATCCTCTATTCCCTTACTTCCCCAAGCCCTCAAAATACTAGATAAGTATAATTGGCAGATTAAACAGCATAATGAACCTGTTTTACCTGTATTATCCAACCAGAAACTAAATGGGTATCTTTCTGAAATTGCTGAACTATGTGGTATTACTAAGAAAATTACTACCCATGTTGGCAGAAGAACCTTTGCTATTACTGTAACATTGAGTAATGGGGTACCTATTGAAACAGTGAGTAAAATGTTAGGGCATACTAATTTAGCTACCACCCAAATTTATGCTAAAGTGGTGGATACTAAGATTAGTGAGGATATGGGGAAACTAAAGCAAAGGCTGCTTTGATGTATGATGGCCAGTCAAAAAGCCCTACTCTGAAAGAAATTGACTGGCCATTTTTCTTTATCTTCCATATTCTCTAATAGAAAACAATATGACCAATACCCATCCATTACAGTTTTTCAAAGATTTAGTGGAGAATCCTTTAGCTATTCTAAGGATAGAGAGGCAGTTTTTTGAGGAGGAGGAAGAGATTTCAATTGTGTTAGAAATGAATAAGGAAGAAGGTTACATAGTAATTGATGATTTTTTTGCAGATGGGGCAAATTCTTATAAGATTTTTTTTAAAGATCATATTCAGAGACTTTGCAAGGAGCAGGAAAGAGAGGTTCTAAATTCCTTAGATAGTTATGTGTTTCATGAGAAGGATATAAAAATTTCTCATGACTATTTGCAAAAGTGCCTTTTTGAAGTTAACCATCTGATTTCAATACAGGAAGGAAGAAACTGGCTTAATAAGTATCCTATAATTATTGATACAATTGCCTCCATTAAAAGTTATCTGCATTCCAAATATGGTTTGCCAGATGATACTATTTCCTTCTCTAAGAAGAAAAGTAATAATCCCAAAATACAGTGGCTGGGCAAAACCAATGTTTTAACTACTCTTTTTTATGATCTCCTAAATGGTCAAGATAAAGGAGAGCCTTATATTCATGCCAATAAGAAAGATGTAATGCAGTTTCTTATTGATAATTTCCTTGATAAAAATGGTGATGAACTAAGTGAAAGTACAGTTCAAAGCTATTTTGATAAGCAGGAAAAGAAAGCAAAAATTGGAGATAGGATTGAATTGCCCAATAAAAAGGTGATTAGATAAATCATTTACTGTATTGAGTTTCCCATACTTAATTAGTCCTGAAAGACCTTTTTAGGACTTTAGGACTTTTTGTATTGGAGAATCTTTGTGTCATAAAATTAAAAATTTATGAACAAAGAGAATCAAAATCAAATAATAGGCAGTCAGTCAGAGCAAATACCAGGACTAAGCACCGACTGTCCAATCAAGCAAAATGAAAAAATAGATTTAGAATCAAATTCAGAAAACCAAGATGACAGCCTTATAATGGAACTTCTTAATAAAGAAGTAATGAAAGGCTCTGAGCTTGCAACTTTCAGTGGAATGAGTGTTCCATACTTATGGGAAGGCTTGATCCCCCAATATGGAATCAGCTTTTTAACAGGTGCTAGTGATTGCAATAAAAGTACATTTTTAAGACAGTTTGCACTTTCCATTGCTAATGGAGATGAGGATTTTCTTGATATCCCACTTAACATTAGATATCAGAAAGTAATACTTGTCATTACAGAGGATTTAGCAGTGAATGTTGCTGCTTTGATGAATAAGCAACTACAAATATTTCCAGATAAAGCTATATTGGATAATATCACTTTTGTTTTCCCTGCTTCAAACATCATCAAGAGACTAGATGAATTACTTTCAAAGGAAAAAGTTGATTGTGTAATAGTTGATACTTGGACAGACACTTTCACTGGGGATTTAAATGCTTCAAATTCTGTAAGGGCTTCCCTCCACCCTTACAATGAGCTAGTAAAAAAATATGGCTGCTCAATCTTGGCCTTGCATCATGAAAAGAAGGGGTCAGAGGATAAAAACCCATCCAAGGATAATATGCTTGGTTCAATGGGCATTCAAGCATATGCAAGGGTTGTATTGCAGATGAAAAGAGACAATGGGAATAGCCAGAAAAGATTGTTGACTGCTGTTAAGGGCAACTATATTCAAGATTGTTTCAAGGATCAGTCTTTAGTTCTGGAAGTTGATGAACAGACTTTAATATTAACCAATACAACAGATATTTCCATTCCAGGAGCTCAAAAGAGTACTAGAATATACTCATCAGAGGAAAAGAAAATAATCACTGAAAAAATCCAGTCCTATATGGAAGAGGGCATCTCACAAAATCAGATGGTAAAAAGATTTGAGACAGAGGATCCAGAAAAAAGGTCCCCTAGTAAGGGAACTATAAATGCCATTGTAAAACAACTAAAAAATACAAATTCAGTCAGTCAATCAGTTTCCTAAAGATAAATGCTGACTGACTAGCCAATAGGTAGGTTTATCCTACCTTTTGGTGTTTTAAGTGACTTTGCTTATTTTAAACTGTCCAAAAATAGTCTTACTCCCTATGAATAGAGCAACAAAATGCATTTTGATCCTAACAAGTATTATACTGCTTGGTACACCATTTCTTGTTTTCTATATAAAATTTCGCAATTCCACCTTATCTAATAAAATTGAGGACTGGGGACATCTAGGTGAATATTTGAATGGGACATTGATGCCTCTCATAGCCTTAGCAGGGATTTTAATTACTCTACTTCTTGGAGCAATAGCTGAAAAAAGAAATCAGACAAATATTCTTTTGGAGCAACAGAAACAAAGGCCATTGATGCATGTAGGCTATTTTGATGGTGAAAATAGTATTGAATTATTTATGGAAAATAAAGGTATGGGGCCTTTGTTAATCAATAATTACTATCTAGTTAATAGGGAATCTGGTGAAATTAAGGATGGAATATTCAATTGTCTTCCTGCAATAACTACTGTTTTTGATAATTATACAGGCAATCTAAACAATGTAGTTTTATCCTCTAATGAGAAATATGAATTACTAGAATATTCAATTGAAGGTCTTGAAGAAACTCAGTATGATGGATTCAAAGAGGATAGGAGCCTACTAAGACAGGCTTTAGGGGCATACAAAATTGTAATAGAATATAGTGATGTTTACAATAAAAAAATGCCCAACTATGAAAGAGATTTAGTGTGGTTTAATAGGCATCAAGAAACAGAAGATAACATTATATTATAGAGTTCTGCATAAATATGCCTATGCTCTAACTGAAAAAATTAAATGAAATTAATCAAGGGATTGATGCTGTAAATAGCCCATGTTAGAAGTTAGGATTTATTTTACCCTTTAACATAGGCTATTGTACAGCTTTCTCCTACCTATATTCAGCTCAATGGATATAATTTATTGATTATATCTGTCAATTCATTTTGTTTTAAAGGGATAAGTCTGAATTTTAAATCAATCATTTTAAGGAGGATAAATTTATCTCTGGATTGGAGGTCACTATTGGAAAAATAAATATTTAATATCCAGGAAGTTGCCATAGAAATTCTATCTGCTAGCTGGGAATTAATGAATAAAAGTTTCAAGAAATCTGAAACAACACCAGCCTTTACAAATATATCTTTTTCATGTAAGAGGCTAGCAACAGCTCTTTTGGCAAAAGTTCCAATTTGGTAGCCATCAGCATCATAAGCATTAAATATTACATTTCCATTCACAGGAAGTGTACCATAGTTCAGCTTTATCATCTTTAAAATTTCTGTCTCCCATTCCTGATTTGAAATACCCTCATTATCTTTTAATGTGTTTAAAATACTTAGGAATGGGAACAAGCTGTTTGGTTCTAAAGAGCTAAATCTCCTAAAGTAAAAATCATCAGAACAAATTGAGCCCCCTAGCTCTCTTGCAAGTATTTGGCTCTCATTAAAGGAAATACCAAATATTTTATCTTGCTCTGTTTTTGCATTGAAATCATTAGTTAAACTGGGGATTAATACTTCAAAATTTTCATTGATAAAATCAAGTAAAGATTGGTAGTGATTGATTCTTTTTGTAACTAATTCAGGAGTAATTTTATTACTTATATACTCTCCATTTATTTTTTGTACAGTTATATACTCTCCATTTTTTATCGCTTTATTTAACTCTTCTAATTCTTCCATTATAACATTAACAGTACTTTGGGTAACTATCTTCTTGTTTTTTATTCCAATAATAAGGGAAGGATTATTTGTGTGCAGAATTGTTAATAATGAGGATAAGTCAAATATTACTGGAGAATAATTATCTAATACTTCTTTACATTTTTTATTTTCTTCTGATAATGGAGCAGATGTGAAACCAACATTTTGTGATACAAGTTCTTCCCAACATCTTATCACATTTTTACCAGTTAGTGAAGCAATAGATCCTAAAGTTAAATACCCTTGCTTATAATGATCATATAGATCATCTTGATTCTTATAGACATCATCAATAACTCTATGAAATGCCTTGACAGTATCCTCTTCAGGTTTAACTGTATATACTTTAAAGCTAGAATCATTAAATCTATTCTTTATTAAATCAATAGATTCATGTAAGGAATGAGTGTATTTGGATTTAATTTTAATTATGGTATAATAGTCAGATCCTACTTGCACTATATCATCTTTCTTTTTTTCAAGTAGTGCAATTGCTATATCCTCATTAATTCCAACTTCATTATAGAATCTGGGGGTATCTACAATAATAAACTCCTTTTTGTCATTACCATTTTCCAGTAAAACATGGCATCCCACTGATATTTCCTTTGGAAAATGATACTCTTCAGGGAGTGTTCTTTCATTCATAAGTATGGATATATATCCTTCATGTGCTTTTTTCTTATGAGTATTTGAATTTCTCGCATAGTATGCTATTTCAAATGCTTTTTCATAATCACCTGAATGAACATATAGGCTGGCTATAGTAAATTGTTTCTCAAGAGTTAAATTCTGTATGTCAAATATCAAATTCAAAGAATCTAGGCACTTGGTTTTATGACCAACCTTATAATTATACATTGCACATCTTATTCTCAATGTATTATTTGAATTATTACTAAGATAGTTTTCTAAATATGATATAGCAAGTTGAGTAGCCCCATTGTTGTCATATATATTACTAATACACTCAATTAAGAATTCATCTGCTTTTCCTTGCTCTATGTATAACTCAATTAAATGTAGAGCCTCTTTGTGTTGACCATCATTAATTAGACAGTAGATTAGCTTTTTAGAGAGTTCAGTATACTCATTTTTATTACAAATTGGATTGATAATTTCAATACAATTCTTAAAATCTTTTGCTTTAAGTGCTAGTTGAATTAGAGAATATCTTTCAGAAATTAAAGAAGTAGTGCTTAGTAAAATTTCTTTTGCACAGAGAAGAAATTTCTGGTAATCTTCCTTTCTATCTTGTATTAAAGATAGCCTGGCATTGTAATAGTTAAAAGTGAATTCATCACTAGAATTGTTTTCAATTTTTTTTAGTAGTTCTTCCAATTCTATAAATAGACCTGTTGTTATCAGATTTTCTGCCAAAGTATTGTAGTAGAAGTTCTTTTCCTCATTTATAAGAGTATCAACAGATATGGATTTAAGGAGTTTGTATGCTTCTTCCATTTTATCATTTATATGCAAAATAGATACCTCCATCATCATCAGCTCAAATGAATCTTTTTCATTTAAATCTAATTTCCTTGCCTCTTCTATAATGGAAAAAACCTTGTCAGATTGAAGGTTTACAACAATCAAATGTTTGTATGTTAGATACTCTTTTTTTATTTCTAGTGAATAATGAAAATCTTTTTCAGCATCAGCATACTTTCCTAACATCTTCTTTACAAGCCCTCTATTGGTAATTAAATACCAGTGAGATTCTAATAGTTCAGTTGACTTGTAAAAGTCAATTGCCTCATTAAAAAGCCCAAGAGTCTTAACCAGCCTATCTTTAACATCTCCATGTAACTGCTTCATTATTATAAGCTCTGGATTGGAGATAGACTTTAAAAGGCACACAGAAGCATAGGATCTTAAGGCATTAATTAAAATTGTATTTTCTCTACTCTTCTCCAGCAAGTCATTATAGATAACTAATGCTTCATCAAATCTATTTTCATTCTCTAACAGTTGAGCTAAGATTATTTGAATCTCAGTTTTTTCCAATAGCTCAGTTGAAATATTTGTTATTACTTCATCATAAGAGCAGTAGCCAGCATTTTTACATTTTATGAGAACTGTATAGGCATTAATATCTTTCTGGTTGATTACTATAGCCTTTTGAGCTGTTTTTTCAGCATTAGGGATGTCATTATTATATAGATGACCAATTGCAATCAGCCCCCATTTATTCTCTGGCTCAAAGCTGAAGGTTTCTAAACTAAGTAAATATTCTGATGCCAACTTAGCTTCTGCAAGCTCCAAATGGCACAAGGCAATGTTTAGGTGAATTTTATATTTATGTTCATCAGTAATGATCTGCCAGTTCTTATCTTTAAATAATTTTAATATTTTGATAGCAGAATTAAACTTGCCAGTTTCTCTTAAAACTTTTATCTCCTCAAGTTTAATTGATATGTCACTCAAGTTAGTAGTGTCACTATTCACTCTAGTCAAGAGAATATCAAGTTTGTTATTCATGTTTTTCTGGCCTTGTAGAAGATTGTCCATGCCAGAAAGTAGGCTCATATAATATCCTTCAATTGCCTCTTGAAGCAAGGTGTCAGAGATTGCAATAGCTGATTCTGAAAACTTTTGCTCATGTTCCCTCTTAATATCTTTGAGCCTTGTTACTGTATATTGCTGATCACTAGTATCTATTATCTTATGATGCTTTGTACACAGAACCAATATGTTTTCTGTTGAATTAATATAATCTTCTGACAGGCTGGAGTCATATCTTTTACCTAATTCATTCACAGCATTAATATGGCAATAATTGCCTACATAAACATTGTCATCAGTAAAAAGAATCTCCGTACAATCTGGGAATGCACATTGATTACCAGTTCTCACTAATAACTGTCTCATCACATCAACTTTAATACCTTTTCTTTTGGACATAACAACACAAACTTTCCTTGTTATTGAAGAGGAGATTCTTTAGCAAGATAAAGCTGATTCAGCTTTATCTTGCTAAAAAAATTAGTATAAGAAGAATGCTCAAAAAATAATGTTGATCCCTGTACCAAACAATTAGGATAAGAAACGGCAGCATCCAGTAGAAACGAAGAGATGAACTCCAAATCCAGCTGCCTCCCTCCAGGGCTACCCAATGGTTGACTATAAGGTGAATGTACCGCAATGCCCGGCAAGAGCGCATTGTTTCTATCAGATAACATGATAACGTTATAAAAGATTAAGCCTGATCCGGCTCAATTGCACTTAGATATTTTTTCCTGAAGCCGGAAGGTGGCTCGCCGGTCTTTATAAAAAATAGCCTGCTGAAGTAGGCGGGATCGTCGTAGCCCAGGGCATGGGCAATCTCTTTTGCCGTCCAGTCGGTATGTACTAATAGTCGCTTTGCCTCCAGGATGATCCTGTTCTTGATAATATCATTTGGCTGGGGGAGACTTAGTCGTTTGAACCTGTGCGTGAGGGTTTTTGGCGCAAGAAAAAGCATGTCAGCGTAGTCGGCAACATTGTGCTTTTCCTTGTAGTTCGCTTCAACGAGTTGGGTAAACTTCCTGAAGAATTCAAGGTCGGTGCTGGGCCTTGAGGCCATTGTCCCGTTCAGGTGCTGCACCTTCCATAACCGTGTCGACTTGATCAAGAGCTGTTTGAGATAGGTCCTTATCATTTCTTCCAGCGAGCTGTCCCTCAGTTCAAACTCATCCTGTATCCTGGAGAAGAGGTACTCAATGAAACTGGCATCCTGCTCGGGTATGGTTGTCATGGGCATGTTATTGATGTTATTGAACAGCAGCCCGTCACAGGCAACCTCCTCATCGTGCAGCTGGATGCAATAAAAGTCACGGTTGTAGAACACAAGAAGTCCCGGCTGTCCGCCCAGTTGATCAATGCTAAGAACCTGGTTTGGGCTTATGAAGAATAGCGTGGGACCGTCTGTGCTGTATATCTTGAAGTCCACCTTTATCTCAAACCCCTCATTGAGGTAGAGCACCTTGATATAGGATTTATAGGTTTCAGAATTGATATCTTCAACACTGTCCGAATCGATATGAACCATGCCAATGGTCTTAAGGTTTATATCAAAGATGCGCTGTTTCATGATGGGGCCGGTTAATAAGTACCAAAAATAAAATTACCATTCTTGTTGATAAATTCAATTTGTGGTTAAAACAAAAATTACCTGCAGCCCTAGTTTGAGAACATGCAGGTAGCTCCTGCTTTTATTTCCTTGCAAATTTTTCAAGTTCTGAGTTGAACTTGTCCATCTCCTCCACAAATAGTGCATGTCCGCTTTTCTCGAACCTCACGATGTAGGAGTTTTTCAGGCCCTTGTGCAACTGTTCTGCCTGGGCATACTCGATCAATTTATCCTTCACACCCTGGAATATGGCAACGGGAATTGTGATATCCTTGAGCACCGGACGAAGATCAAGTTCTCCCAGGGAGGTGATGGATTCGGTAACCGCATATGGACTTGCCGACAGGTTGATGCTCTCCAGCCATTTTTCGGTATTTGGAGGAAGTGTGGTACCCTCGGCCGCGAATGCTGCTCCCAGACCTGCGATCAGATCTTCCCGGCTGGTTATGGTCTGTTTGATCAGTCCGGCAGCATTCTCCTCAGATATTCCGTAGCTGTAGCCGGGGCGCTGTTTCCAGGATGGCGCCGCCGCTCCAAAAAGGGCCAGTTTGCTAATATGAGCCGATTTATATTTGTTTACATAATGGATGCTTGCAGCTCCGCCCATTGAAAATCCACCCAGTACGGCATTCTCAATCTTTAGCGTATGAAGGACGGCATAGATATCATCAGAAAAAACGTCAAAGTTGTACTTTCCATAGGGTTTGTCAGATTTACCGAAACCACGTAGGGAAATCCCGATCACCCTGAAGCCCTTCCTCACCAGGTACTGGTATTGGTACTGGTACATTTCATCGCTCAGTGGCCATCCGTGGATCAACACAATCGGCTGTCCATCTCCAAGGTCTGTTACGTGAAGTTTTACCCCAGGCTCAACCTCAACATATTCTGCTCTTCCGGCAGAAGCTGGAACCCTTTTGGTTTGTGAAAATACCGATTGGCTGGTTATTAATGTCATGATCAGGCTGGTTATTAGAATAAGAGTTTTCATTTTTTTTATTTTTTTTAAATGGTTTTAAATATTTGTTGTTGTTGACAATACAAAGGTGGGGAGAATGCTGGGCCTAAAGAATGGACATACGAATAACTGTCTTGTACATTTTTCCCATAATTAAGATTTACATTCCATTTCCGCAGTCCTCAATCGACCAACCCTTGTATTTATAGCAGATCGGCAATACTCCATCTGTCCACCTTTGTCCAAATGTTTGGGCAAATATGTGGCGCCAATTCAATTTTCGCAATATTGGAAATACGAATTGCATAGGGATAAATCAGCCCCTATCCGAATCGTAATGCCGTACTTGTGCGTTGTTGTCGCATCGCTGAATTTGTATTCCATCCAGGGCAAACTGCCATTATACGACAGCACGCTTCCCTATGCAGCGGCTAAGGCGGAACTGATCAACTACAGTAAAAGTCTGTCTAACGAAGTTGCCCCGAAAGGGGTCAGGGTGCTGACGGTTTCTCCGGGCTGGATCATGACCGATAGTTCCAAGAGAATGATGGAGCGAATTTCTGAGAACCGGGACATTACTATCGAACAAGCTACCAAAAGCGTGATGGACTCACTTGGGGGCATTCCCTATGGACATGCAGCTATGCCGGAAGGAGTTGCCGAACTGGTGGGCTTCCTGGTATCCCCAAGGGCCGGTTATCTGAGCGGAACAGAATTTGTGACCGACGGAGGCACCATACCTACCATATAAATATTGATTTTCCACCCCAGACTGCTGCCGGGGATGAAATACGCGCTGAAATAACCTAAATCACATGGTCTTTCAATTGAACCGCATTTGATTGAACATGGTCTGGATATCCCTTTAATATTACCTGCTTTAACCTGTCCTGATGCTCATCTCCCCACAGTCCGATGGAGGTAAGCACGGGTATCAGAGTTTTGCCGAAATCGGTGAGTGTATACTCGACTTTTGGAGGCATTACCGGGTAGATCATCCTGGTCACAAGCTCATGCTCCTCTAGTTCCTTTAACTGGATGTTGATGACCCGGCGGCTTGCATCTGGTATCTTCCTTTGCAGTTCGCTCGGACGCAGGTAGCCTTCGTTGATGAACCACAATAGCCTGATCTTCCACTTGCCGTAAAGCACCTCTCCAACCAGGTCCAGTCCGCAGTTGAGGTTGGGAAAAGTTTTTTTCTCGTACATGTATCAAAGATACGCGTAGGCACCCTAACAATCAATACGGATAAATTATTCCCTATCCGAATCGTAATACCCTTATTGCAGGTTATGCAGGTACGACCGAAATTTGTACATCAATAAGCTAATCTAAAAATAAATATCATGAACTTACCAAAATTAATAACCGACCTGGTTGAAGCACAGAACAGCCGCGATGGCGCAGCCTATGCTTCCCTCTTTTCAGAAAATGCCGTAGTATTCGACGAGGGAAAGACGCACACGGGAAAAGAGGCAATCCAAAACTGGATCGAAAAATCAAATGAGGAATATCAGAGCGTGCTAAAACCGATCAGCTATAAAAACAGCGACAATAGCTCGGTACTTGAAGCCGAGGTTTCAGGAACATTTCCCGGTAGCCCGATAGTCCTGCGCTTTAATTTCACGTTTCAGCACGGCCTGGTCGGATCGCTGAAGATTACCGGATAGACACTAACTCAGGTCAATAACCTGCCAAAACAAAAATCACGAACTGATCAGTCCATAGTAATGCTGCAATATGAATTGTCCATATCCAGCAGCATTACTATTTTTGTTTTTAACCACTGCCCAGATGTCAATTAAAATAAATACCTACATCACAATACTGATGCTATCCAGCGCAGCTTTCATTTCTCCCTTGATCACCAAGGGACAATCGACAAGCCTTGATTCAAGTCAGCCGGAAACAGTTGTCCAAAAGAAATACGGGCTTGATCCATCCAAACCATTGGCCAAACGGATCGGTAACACCCCTCCTGAAATAATCCAAAAATTTCGCGATGCAGGCATGTCCCCGACCCTCCACAGACTCAGCAAAACCGACAGCCTTAAAGTGGTGAGGGCCTTTCAGATGCTTCCACCTCTTCACCAACATATTCTAAAAGAACACCTATTGGGTATCAGTTTTCTGGACAATATGCCCAATACAGCGCTGACTGCAACGGTAAACCCCGAGGACCAGTTCCCTGTTTTCACCATCACTTTCAGGGCAGAGATTCTAAAACAGGATGTATCCCAGTGGCTTACCGAAAAGGAAATGAGCTATTTTACAAAAGACTTTCCAGGGTTTCGGATAGCCATTGAAGCAGGCAAGCTTGATGCAATACTCTATGTACTATTGCACGAAGCGACGCATGTGGTAGATGGCTCCCTTGGTATATTGGCCATGGATCAAAACAAGGGAACTTCTGGAATGGCGGTAAACCTAAAAAGCTTTACCCGGAACATCTGGGTGGACAGGACCAGTATATGTCCCAGCTATACCGATTCCCTCACGTCGCAGAGCCGCTTCCGTGGCGGGGGCAGGTTACTGCCAATGGAACTTGCACGACAGATCTATCAATCGGCCGCAAAAGGGCCTTTCGTCTCGCTGTACGCTACCTCCAGTTGGCACGAAGACCTTGCAGAATACCTTACCGTTACCCATTTTACCAAAAGGCTGAAACAGCCCTTCAGGATAATAATCCATGAAGGCCGGAAAGAGATCTTCATCTATGAGCCAATGAAATCTGCCACTGTCAGTTCGCGGATTTCTCTCATGAAATATTTTTATGCTAAGGCTGGCTCGTCTGTTTTATATGAAAGGCATGTTAAACCCGGCGGCAGAGGATTCAACGGATAATCCTCTGCCGCATTAGGTGCATTTGCTATAATTCAAAATACTATTTTTGGGTTTTCCATCAAATAGCACGGTGGTAGATATGAAATGGCAACTAAACATATGGCCACTATTGCATTAAAGAAATCGACGCCTTTTATATCAGCATATTCTTGAACCTGACCAGGCCATCCAGGGTTACTTTTGGCGATTTGGAATTCTGTGCTAAGTTTGGTAGATATTTGATTGGTTAAATCAAAATCATCTCCTGCGGCTGATTAAAATCCTCTGAAGAATGCTACAATTTGTTCTTTCTCGAGACTGTATTAAAATATTAATGGGCTTTCGAAAAATTTGATTAATATTTTTTGTACCCGCCTTTCATTTTTGCACGATATCAATTGAAAAATTGGCGTGTTTTATATTTATTTCTGTCCTCCGGATTTTATAAAATTCAGAAGATTATTAAGCGGATGCTTCAAATCATCCTGGTTGCATACCTATTCTTTAATTAATCCTATCTGATCATATTTAGAAATATTGAATCCATCCTCAATATCATTATACCAGATTACATTGGAGCCGATGTTTCAAACTGTAAAATCATGTCTGACAGTCCATCTAATGTTATACTTGACCACATTGTGATGGGTTTTAAGTAAATACAGGAAATTATCAGTCATGGTGTTGTTCCTGATTAGTTATGTGCGCCCTTTGTCTTCACGAGTAAATGATTTATTTCGTAAACCGATCCCTGAATGGGTTGGGTTGTAACCAAAATGCTTTTTAAAGGCAAAGGAAAAATGTGAAAGGTCTTCAAAACCGCTTTCTATGTAAACCTCTGATGGCTTTCGTTTCTGCTCGAAAATCTGGTAATGGGCCAGCTCCAATCTTTTCTGCGTTAGCCACCTGCCCGGGGTATTTTTAAAAATGCGCTTAAAATCTTTTTTAAAAGTGGTCAGGCTTCTGCCGGTCAGGTAACCGAATTTTTCCAGCGGTAGGTTGAACATATAATTCTGCTCCATGAATTCGGTCAGGTCCAGTTTACCTGGTTCTTCAAACTGGCCGAGCAATTCGTCTACATCCGGATCAATGGCACGAAGGATACGAACCGCTTCTTCGATCTTAAAAGCGGCGATGTCTTCAGGTAAAGCATCCGCCATTTCAAAATAAGGCTGCAGCGAATTGAAGAGGCTTTTTAATAAGGGGTGCGCTCCGAATTTTTTAAGTTCATTACTATGCGGCGCTTTTGACTTATGTTCATTAGTTGCATAGTAATGTTGGAGCCTTTCCTTGCGAAACAGCACTGATATAGCGATGCAGGGCTCCCCGTCCAATGGAAGTTTACTCATCCTGCCAAGCTGGTTACGGGGCAATAGTACGGTATCACCTGCAAAGAAATGATAGCTGCGTTCCGCGGTCACGACACGCATTTCACCGGAAACGACATGTACCAACGCTGGTTGCGCCAGGACGAGTTCACGGCTGTAGTGGGCTTCCTTCTTGCAGGCGATAAATACTTCGGCTACTTCCATCTCTGCAAAGTTAACATTATTGGTTAAGCAGTTGTAATCGGATCAGGCTTTGCGCCGAAGCCAGCACGGCCTCCTCGGTAGAACGGGGCGACCAGCCTAACAGGCGCACCGCCTTGGCGCTGGTGACATTCATCACCCTGCCCAGCAGCGGGATCATTGATCTGACCATCGGGTCCTTTAGTGCTGCAATACGAAGTAAGAAATTAGGCAGCTCTTTAACCTTTACCTTGCCGGCAGCAGTGCCTAAGTGCTCCTTGAGTATTCTCGCTACAGCCACCAACCAGATACTTTCTCCGGCAGTGGCAATAAAACGCTGGCCGTTTGCAGCAGGATGTTCCATCGCACGCAGATGCAGATCGGCTACATCACGTACATCCACAAAACCGGAATTGATCTTCGGACAGCCAGGCATCTTACCAGTCAGAAGATTTTTGATCAGGTGTATGGAATGAGAATAATCCGGCCCCAGTACCGGCCCCATAACTGTTACAGGGTTAATGGCGGCAAGTTCCAGCCCATTCCCTTCCTTTTCGATAAACTCCCATGCCGCTTTTTCCGCCAGGGTTTTGGATTTCTGATAAGCCGGTGCATTGGCCGTATCTGTCCAGGTCGCCTCATCAAAGGGTGCTGTTTGGTTGGGATGTCCATAAACAACCGCACCTATGGCTGAGGTTAATACTACGCGTTTAACACCGGCATCTCTTGCGGTACGCAGTACCTGCAGCACGCCTTCCCGTGCCGGGATGATCATTTCATCCTCATGTTTGTAATCAAGTTTTGGGGTAGGCGATGCTACATGCAATACGTAGGTGCAACCGTTCATGGCTTCTGGCCAATGCGCATCGGAAGACAGATCGGCCTCGATAAAGGTAAGACGGTCACCGGCTTCTACACCGCCATTTTTTAGCATCAACCGTACGTCGGATTCACGGCTCAGGGAGCGCAAAGTCGCCCTCACCATGAAGCCCGCATTTAATAGTTGAAGGATGCAGTGCACTGCAATAAAACCCGAGCCTCCGGTAACCAACACTAATTTTTCATTATTTGAATTCATGTTCATCATCTTTTATTTTGATGAAACAAAATTCGGTTAATAAAGGACAGCCTGTTTTGTTTAAAAGGCGCAATATGCTTTGTTTAAAAGACCAGGTTGCCCTCGTACGGTACAATAGTATGTGAAAAATCCGCCGTCAAAACTAAAAATTGGTATGCGCGCCTGTGCGTTGGGTGGGAGCTCCTAAGTTTTTGGGATCCTCGCCGGGATCACTTTCTGTTTTGAGGATCGGGATAAATATTTATTTTTACCGCTATGGGACAATTAAGAATGGGATTGGGCATCTGTAAGCCCGTTTCAAACACCGATCATTTCTCGCATGTACACGGCCACTTACAGATCGTAATCGACGAGAAAGTGGTACCTGCTATGGGCTATTTTGGAGAGGAAGATGTGTGCCTGAATGCGTGGTTCAACGTGTTGGGCACGATAGTCCGCAACTTCGAATCAGGAAAAGATACTGAATACACCTATGATGAGGGAGAGCAGGGGCAACCGGCCTTTCAATTTGTATTGATCAAACCGAACGAGATAGCCTTTTCCATTGTTGATTCGGCTATCTCAGATGGTGGCGGCATCAAAAAATGGCACAACAAAACCTTTCCCCTGTCTGATCTGAAAAAAGGTTATCAGAAAGTTGCCGAACAGTTTTTGAAAGAAGTAACTGCCAAAGCGCCGGCACAGTTAGCACACTGGAAGAAGATTATTGGGAATGTATAATACTTTAACAAAAAGATATCCTGGTTTACAGATATGCGCAGGATAGCAGATTGCGCTTGATTCGACATTTGTACCAAGGGCCACACGGAAAAATAAAAAGCTGCCTGAATCTTGTGATTCAGGCAGCTTTTTATTTTGGGATGAACAAATAGCCTATGGCCGAAAACATCCCTCAATAATCCATCCTCAAGCCGCAGGCACGGTACTACTATTCTTCAAGTCCTGCGTTTTCATCCTGGCTGCTCAAAGGATCTTCTTCCATACGGATTGCGTCATCGAGGAACTCACCGCCCTCACTGGTATTATGCGGTGTTTCATTGATGACTACCTGCATATCTTCAGGATATCCGTTTTTAGGATCTTTTGTAGACGGATGTGAAAAGAAAAGGTTCATGACGATAGATTTAATTTTTTCAGACAATAGATTCCAGGCGGGTCCCGGGGAGCAGTTAAGCCTTTACAGCCTGGGTTGCCCACCAGCTTTCGAAGTTAATAGCACCCTGCTCCGCTTCTCCCGCAGGTACCAGGGCGCTGTGCGTAACTTCACCGCCGAAGTATGCGGGTTTACCATTTGGTACTACCGTGCGTGGGTCGTTGGCCAGCTGCAGATAACGCTCAACAATTTTGTACATTTCAAACCGTTCAGGTCCGGCAATTTCTACCCTGCCATTCAACGGAGCAGCCAGTGCATATTTAGCTACAAATTTTGCCACATCATCAGAAGCGATAGGTTGGAACAATACATCTGAAAGATGCACTTCATTGCCATCAGTAGCCTGGTTGGCGATACCGGCAATAAATTCAAGGAATTGCGTACTGCGAACAATAGTATAAGGTACGCCTGACTGCTCAATCAGTTCTTCCTGAACTTTTTTCGCACGCATGTAACCAATGTTTTGCATAATATCGACGCCTACAATAGATAACGCCACATGATGTTTTACGCCTGCATTGATTTCTGCGGCTAACAGGTTATGACCCGCTGTCTGGAAAAATTCCATTACTGCTTTATCTTCAAATGAAGGAGAGTTGGCAAGGTCAATAACAATATCCGTTTCCTTCATGGCTTCCGCCAATCCTTCGCCGGTGAGCGTGTTGATACCGGTTGCAGGAGATGCGGCGATAACCTGGTGACCCGCCTGGCGAAGTTGATTTACTACTTTGGTTCCAATGAGACCGGTGCCTCCGATTACTACGATTTTCATAAATTTGATTTTTGTTTTTAGTGATGCTATCCATTAGGCCAACCAAATGCCATCTTTCGCAAATCATTAAAAATCAACCAAATAATAAAAACAGGGTTATCGATTTTTCACTGTATTTAATGAAACCATCAAGCTTCTCACTTTATTAAGGGATTTTCATCATGAGAAATAGTCGCTCTTTGTAATTCCCAGTTTTTTCATTTTAGAATGTAATGTGTTCCCGGGAATTTGTAATACTTCGGCAGCGCTGCCGGTGCCGGAAATCTTGCCTCCGCAGCGTTTCAGGGTTTCAATAATATAACCGCGCTCCACTTCTTCCAGGGAACGGTTCAGCAGGAAAGCCTGCTCCTGTTTATCTGCGTCAGCATTACGTGGTATAAAAACATCACTCAACGTACTGTCTGTAGCCAATAGTATGCTTCTTTCAATAAGATGTTCCAATTCCCTCACATTACCGGGCCAGGTATAGCTACGTAATTGCTGTATAACCCTGGGTGCTATCTTCCTGATAGTGCGTCCGGTGCTCCTGCTATATTTCTTTACAAAGAAATGAGTGAGCGCTTCTATATCTTCCAACCTGTCCCGCAGAGGCGGGAGAATAATAGGAAATACATTTAACCTGAAATACAGATCGGCGCGGAAACGGCCAGCTTTCACCTCTTCTTCCAGGTTACGGTTGGTAGCCGCAACAAGGCGTACATTGATTTTAATTACCTGTTTGCCCCCCACGCGCTCCAATTCACGTTCCTGAATTACACGCAGCAGCTTAGCCTGTGCTTCCAGTGGAAGCTCTCCTATTTCATCAAGGAATAAAGTGCTGTTATCGGCCATTTCAAATTTACCGATACGGCGATCTGTTGCACCGGTAAATGCACCCCGTTCATGACCAAATAGTTCACTTTCGATAAGGTTGGCAGGCAGCGCCGCACAATTCACTTTCACCATCAGGTTTTCTTTTCGTGGCGATGCATTGTGAATAGCCCTTGCTATCAGTTCTTTACCGGTACCTGTTTCTCCCAATATCAGCACCGTGGTGCTGGATTCAGCCACAAGTCCCATCAGGCGGTATACTTCCTGCATAGATTCGCCGCTACCAATGATTTCAGAGAAGTTGTAAATCGTTTTGATCTGTTCTTTCAAATAATCATTTTCTATTTCCAGTTGCTTTTTATAAGCCAGTAATTTTTCATTGGCTAATATATTTGCTACTGCAACAGTAATCTGCGAACAAATACCTTTCAGTAATAAGGGACCCAGGAAATCTGCCAGCAGCCAAATGGTGCCGATAATCTTATCGCCCATACGCAATGGCAAACCATACATGTTTCTCAGCCCGGTGGTTTTCCAGAGTTTCGCATAGTCATTGCCGCTTCTTAATTCTTCATCTACATTAAATACTACTCCTTCTTTGCTTGCCAGTACCTGCGCGGTATAGGTTTCATCTATTTTAATTTTATTGGCGGCTAATTTATCAAAATCGGCATGGGCCTTTCCAAATAGCCGGCGATCAAACATAAATACGCTCAAATGCACGCCATCATCTTCCAATACGCGTATCATGGCAAGCTGTGTATTCATGATTTTATCCAACACCTCGAAGATGGCCGCCTGCAACTCATCTTTCGTACGCATTTTAGTGAGCGCGCTACTGAAGTCCAACAGAAATGCCTGTTCTTCCTGTTTTTTGCTAATCTGCTCATTAGCCATAATATTAGCCAGGGCGATAGAGATCTGTGCACAAATTCCCTGTAGTAGTTCTATCTTGATTTCTTCAATGTCGAGCAGTAAAATTCCCAGATTGGTTTCCCCGTTGCGCAATCGTATACCTACAAAATTTTCGAAGCCCATTTTCTTCCAGTATTGCAAATAGGCTGATGTGATCCCTCTTTGTATTTCTCTTTCCACATTGAATAACAAAGGAATGGAACTGTTGAGCACCCGGTTTTGCAAACCATCATTAATAGGGTATTTTGCTTTCACGAGAACGGAGAGCGATTTCTCATCAGCAGCAGATCCAAGATCATATACATATGCACTCATTGTAGTTTTATCTTCATTGATACATCTGATCACGAAGCCACTTTTCTGATCCAGTTTATGCAGTGCAGTGCGAACAGCACTCATGAGATCTTCCTTTGTTCTTACGGCCGCTATGTTACTGCTAAAATCGAGGAGAAAAGATTTCTCTTTCTCTTTATTCAGTAATTCTTCGTTTTTAATGATATTGGAAACGGCGCCCGACAGCTGTGGTGCAATACCTTTCATTACGCCCCTGAATTCAGGATTAAAGCTGTCTGTCCGGTCGGAGTACATGTGAATAAAGCCCATTGGCTTCCCTTCTTTCATCAGCTTTGTCATCAGGATTTCCCGCACGCCTCCTTCATAATTCACGCGAAGGAAAGGTGGACTTTGGGGCTTGTCCATGATATCTTCCAGGATATAAGAAACCGGTTCGTCTGATGTCAATACAGCCTGTATAAAGGGAGCGTTCAATGAAAACCGGGCTGCTACCATTTCCCGGTACCGTGGATGAGTTCTGATAGGAGATCCTTCATTATCCAGCAGGAACGCATAGTAGGTTTCGTCTTTATGATCTATTAAAGTAATAATAGTATGAGTGAAGTAGAATAATCCTTTAATCCTGTTTTTAAAGAGTGTGATAAGATCATTCTTCTCTCTCACTTTGGTAATATCGTTGCCGAGATCCAGCAATACTTTTCTTTCCTGTTCAAGTATTGTCTTTGTCGGAGCATGAAGCCCTGACTCATTTTTAATAGTTCTTTTCATATAGAAAAAACCAAATATTTACCCGCCAAAAGATGTGAAATAAATTCTGACAGAAGATACTAAAAAAACCACGATAATTATTGTTAAACAGACAATAAACATGGTTGGGACTTTTACATATTATCTACTTCACATACTCTTTGAAAATCCTGTTCAGCCAGCGTAACATCATAAATATCACGGCGGCCGCTCCTCCCAGCAGCAGAAAATTCACCAGGAAATAGTTCGCCTTATTATCATACGTGTCCCATAAAGTGGCCAGGATACCTGAGAGTTTATTACCAATCGACGTAGCTAGGAACCAGCCCCCCATCATCAGCGAAGTAATACGCGCCGGGCTCAGTTTGGACACCAGCGATAACCCCATCGGGCTCAGGAATAATTCCCCTACCGTTATGATACCGTAACTTCCTATCAGCCACCACGGCGATGCCTTTACAGCGCCATTGCTGCACACATATACCGCGCCCACCATCATCAGTGTGGACGCCGCCGATATCAGCAATCCCCATGCAATTTTCGATGGTGTGGAAGGCTCCCTGCTCCGCTTCCGCAGCAATGCAAAGAATACTACAATCAAAGGCGTTAGCGTAATCACAAAAAAGGGATTGACGGATTGAAACAGCTCCGTATTATACAAGCTGATACTTTTCCCTTCCGCCGGCATTTTCCCCGGCGCCACATTCTTGAAGTAGGCTACTTTATCCCATACTTTCGCCGGCTTGCCTGCCGCATCCCGTACTACCCTGAATTCATCATCATAGGCGGTTACTGAATCCGGTTTGTTCTGCACCGTTTCCACCAGGTAAAGACGCTGGGCAGGTTGCTCGATGGCGGCAGGAATTTCCCGGTCGGTATAATATTGCGCCCAGGTAGTCAGTGCAGTACCATTCTGTTTAAACACAGCCCAAAACACAATGGATACGGCAAAAATAGCCAACAGTGCGGATATGGGCTTACGATCCTTTGCGTCGGCTTTCATCAGCAGCGATACAAAAAAGAACAATATCGGGATACAGGCAAAGATGAACGCGTCAGTGGAATCAGATCCGAAGACGTTGCCGGGAATAAACCAGGCGCCCAGTCCTACTACAATTGCCGGCAGGAATACTACGGAGAAAATCCTGCTCAACGGCATATCCCCTTCCTGTTCGGGTTTGCGTACATCCGCATGCCGGTAATGTTTCATCCCAATAACGAAAATCAGTACGCCCAGGAACATGCCTACGCCGGCCGCGATGAATGCCGCGCCCCAGCCTACTGTATTTCGCAGGAAGGCAGCAAAAAAGTTACAGATAAAAGCACCGATGTTAATACCCATGTAAAAAATATTATACCCGGTATCTTTACGGCTGCGGTACTTCTCATCGTTATATACATTCCCCAGTAACGTGGAGATATTGGGTTTAAAGAATCCATTGCCAACACAAATCAGTGCAAGCGACAGGTAGAAAACGGTCAGGTTATGCACCGACAAACCGATATATCCTATCCCCATCAGGATGCCGCCGATAATAATCGACTTACTGTAACCAAGTTTGCGGTCGGCTATCAGTCCGCCCAGGAATGGTGTCAGGTACACGAAAGCGATGAAGGTGCCGAAGATATCTGCTGCGGTGGCACGGTCCATTCCCCAGCCGCCTTTTGAGGTGTCTGTCAGGTACAACTGGAAAATACCAAGAATCAGATAGAAACCAAATCGTTCCCACATTTCGGAGAGAAACAGGAAAGGCAGTGCTGCAGGATGATTACGTGATTTTTCCATATAGGCCAATGATATATCTGTGATATAAGATTATTTTAGCGCAGTAAAACGATATCACCCGTTAACGCCAAACCGCTAAAATAAGCTAATTGCTACTAAAAAACAGTTACCACATATGGACAAACCAGTTATTAAAAAAACGATTGACATAAACGCCTCCACAAAAAAAGTATGGAGCGTTTTTACAGATCCTACAATAACAAAACAAATGGGTGGTGAATATGTTTCCGACTGGAAAGTTGGCAGCTCATTTGGCTGGAAAGGAAAGGACAGCAGTGTTTATACGAACGGGAAAATTATCGAATTAGAGCCGGGAAAATTATTGAAGCATAGTTTATTGGATCTCAAAGATAAGGACAGGTTACTTTCTGTAATAACGTATGAGTTTATAAAAAATGGAGACAGCACCATTCTTTCCGCTACAGAAGAAATCAATTATGAAATAACGGATTACCTGTTTAAAGAAGCAAACGAAGGTTGGGATGCTGCACTGCAATTAGTAAAGTATGTAGCCGAGAAATTATAAGTCTAAAAAATAAGGTTGACCAAACTTTACTTTTTGATCAACCCTTTATTGTAAAGTACAATTTAAACAACAACAGATTTGGTGGTCGCCAATGCTACCGTCAGCTCCGCCAACCGGTTTGAGATACCTACTTCATTATCATACCAGGCCACTACCTTCACCAGGTTTCCGATGGTACGGGTCAAGGTACCATCAATAACAGATGAGTGCGTGTTTCCCAATATATCTGCAGATACCAATGGTTCCTCTGTATACTCCAGCACTCCTTTAAGACTGTTATCCGCGTGGTGTTTAAATAATTGATTGATCTCTTCTGCCGAAGCAGTTTGCTCCAGGTTCAGCGACAACTCCGCAATAGAACCATCTATCACCGGTACCCGGTAAGAGAAACCATCCAACTTTCCTTTCATTCCGGGCAACACATCGCCGATCGCTTTAGCTGCACCGGTTGTAGTTGGAATGATAGATTGCGTAGCCGCACGTGCTCTCCTGAAATCCTTATGCGGTCCATCCTGCAGCATCTGGTCCATTGTAAACGCGTGTATGGTCGTCATAAAACCGGATGTAATACCATATTCCTTTTCCAGTAAAAATAACAACGGCGCAATACAATTCGTTGTACAGGATGCAGTGGAAAGAATTTCATCGTCCTCTGTAATCTGGTCATCATTCACGCCAGCCACAATTGTTTTCACGTTACCGGTTGCGGGAGCAGTAATCAGCACTTTCTTTGCACCGGCCGTGATATGCTGCTGTGCCAGTTCCCGTTGCGTAAAGCGCCCGGTGGATTCAATCACTACATCAATGCCCAACTCTTTCCACGGAAGCTTTTCAGGCGATTTTTCCGTCAACAGTTGTATAGGATGCCCATTTACGATGATATGCTGATCTTTTTGTGTGACGGTGCCTGGAAACTTCCCATGCGAAGTATCATATTTAAACAGGTGTGCCAACAGTTGGATGTCTGTCAGATCATTGATGGCAACTACCTCCACGCCTGCTTTGTGCTGAAGCGCCCTGAGTGTCATTCTGCCGATACGCCCGAATCCATTAATAGCTACTTTCATCGTGATATATTTTTAAGTAATTATTCAATTGTTTGTAAGGATGTTCTGAAAGATCTGCGATACTCACTCGGAGATATCATCATATGCCGCAGGAAAGTCCGCCGCATGGATACCAATCCACCCAGCCCGCACTTCTCTGCAATCTGTTCCATACTCAGGTCACTATCTTCCAGGTATTTCCTCGCCACTTCTATGCGCAATTTCTCCACGAATCTCGCAGGGGTGACGCCTGTTTCTTTCACAAAAACACGGTTGAAATTGCGTATACTCATATTGCTGCGGGCAGCCAGATGTTCTACCTGTAAATCGTCCTGCAGATGACGGAGCATCCAGGGATGAAGTTTACCTGCAATGGAATTCTCCAGGCTATATACCTGCAACAGGGAACTGAATTGCGACTGATACCCGATGCGTTTCAGATGAAGTACCAGTTTACGCGCCGCTTTCAATGCAAGATCCCTTCCTACATCTTCTTCTACCAATGCCAGCGCCAGGTCTATACCAGAGCTTACTCCACCGGAAGTATATACATTGCCATCACGGATATAAAAAGGATTACTATCCACCTTTATGGTGGGATATCTTTCCTGTAACTGCCGGCTGAACTCCCAGTGCGTAGTCGCTTTTTTCCCATTCAGGATACCCGCTTCTGCCAAGGCATAAGTCCCTACACAGACGGAGGCAATGCGCCGTACTTTCGGATAAATATCTTTCAGCAATTGAAAGAAAGGGTGACCTGGCTGGAATTGCTGCATGGAAAACCCGGCCACAATCAATGTATCCACCGGTCTGTTGATCTCTGCAACCGTTACCGCACAATCAAGTTCAATCTCACTCTTTGTTTTAATCTTCCGGTTGTTGGTAGGAGATGCCATCATGATTTCATATTCTTCTTTACCGTTGGCAATCTCTTCTTTGAGTATCTTGTTTACTACCGTGAATACATCCACAGGCCCCGCAATATCCAGCAGGAAAATACCTGGTGAAGGCACTATAACAATGAGTCTTCTTTGCTTCCCTGGCATAAAGGATGTTTAAACGCCATAAAGGTAAGGGGTATTAACGATGGCACAAATGCCATAAATTATACAGTTCCGGCCATGTGAATGTTGCCGGGTAATAAAAAAGGGCCGGCCAAAAAGCACTGTTTACTTTTTGGCCGGCCCTTTTTCAGGGTATCTTTTCCGCAATAGTCTGGTTTGAATAAAACCGTTTTTGCCGCATTAAAATTTGTAGGTGAGGATAACGCTTAATGCCACACCTGGATTGGCTGATTCTTCTTTTTTTAGTTCGCCATCTACATAAATGCCTACTTTCAGTCTGGAAGTGCTACCAGTACCCACTCCATTTACAACGATATTGGCGTTGTATGCGCCTGCAGGAGCCGTTAGCTCAGGGCTGGTCCAGGAGGTACCGCTAAGATTGATAGCGCTATGGGCGTCGCCATCTACCCCGTAAGAGGCTCTGTCGATAGTTCCACCTCCGGAAGCTTCTGCTTTAAACACTACTTTGTGCGTAGCGGGAGTGTTGTTATCATCCTTATCTTTGGAACAGGATGCAGTAAGCATTGCTGCAAACAGGATACTCGCAATGGATAATTTTCTGTACATATGCTATAGTTTGAAAATGGTCTACGCTGAATTAACCCGGCTTTTATGCCAGTACGTGGAACAAAATTACTTATGAAAACAAGGGCAGCCAATGCCGTAAAATGGTCATTTTGCATATAGCTGTTTTCAGTCATTCTCTTGATGTATCTTTATTATTACGATTATATGTAACAACTTGCAAATTGTTATGAAGCTACTTACACTCGTACTTATTCTTATACTGTCGGCAACCCGGAGCTATGCGCAGCAGGCTCCCGGGAGATATGATAAGGACAGTCTCGCCCGTGTTCTTGAACAAGCAACAAATGATAGTGTCAAAGCGCGTGTGAGCTTTCTCCTGGCCGACGAATGGGAAGATAAAGACACGCTGCTGTCTAAAAAATATGTGCAGCTGGGTAAAGGATTCAGCAAAGGTCATCCATTTCTGCAGGGCGTATCCCTTTTCTACGAAGCCCGGAAACTGGCTCCAACAGCACCCGATTCAGCCGCTAAGGTTTTCATGCAGGCAGAAAATATCCTGAAGAAATTCCCGGGCAAAGAAGCATTGCTTTTCCGTTCCATGTGCTGGCATGATTACGCACGGGTATTCCACTTTGAAAAAGATGATCCGGAAACCTATGTGAACCTCCTTGTAACCCAGGCAATACCATTGGCACAAAAGTCAGGCGATCAACGCTACCTGGGAAAGAACTACCTGGATCTTGCCTACGGATTTAAAAACCTGAAAGAATATGCCAAAGCAAAAATATACCTGCAGCTGGCAATTGAAACATTAAGAAACGAAAAAGGAAATACCCGGTACCTGGCTACCGCTTATCATACCTTGTCAGAGAACTATTCACTGTCGGGCGACTCCGCAAAAGCCGCCTTGTACCTTGATAGTATGCGGGTGTTACTGACTCCTTACCCCGAAGCAGACGAGTGGCTGAATTACTATGCAGGCGAAAGTATGCGGCTTACCATCGCGGAAAAATTTGACCAGTCCCTTGCGGTTTCAGAGAAAGGTATTGCCTTAGCCCGGAAACTGCATCAACCATATCCCGAACAACGTTTGCTGCTGCAAAAATTTTATGCGTTATACAATAAGAAGGATCTGCCGGAAGCCCGTCGTGTAGCCCTCGACCTGTACAGTAAACTGCCATTTATGAATACCTCAGCTAACAGGCTTTTACTGTATTATGGACTGGTAGCAACCAATGAAGACATGAAGAATATTCCGGAAGCCTACCAGTGGCTGAAACGTTATAGTTACCTGAGCGACAGCGTTGCACAAAGTAACCTGGAAACAAAAATCAATGCGCTGGAAATAAAATTCAGGAATGCGGAACATCAGCGGAAAATTACGGAACTGAATGCATCCAACGACAAGGCGAACTTCGCATTAAAACGAACCATCTTGTTAAGCTGGTTGCTGGGATTGGTAAGTGTGCTTCTATTTATAATCTTACTGCTGGGTTACTTCTTTTATAAAAATAAAAAGAGAACGGCCCTCCAGCAGGAACAGATCAAGGTTTCGCACGCCATGCTGCAAGGCCAGGAAGAAGAACGCAAACGGGTAGCGCGGGATCTTCACGACAGCCTGGGAGGCTTACTGGCTTCCACCAAAATCAATCTTTCCAAAATTGCCGGCAGTGGAAGTACCGGCAACCGCCCGGAAATGGAAGGGATAATCGGCCAGATGGATACCTCCGTAACAGAGCTAAGGCGGATTGCGCATAATATGATGCCCGAAATGTTGTTACGACTCGGGCTTGAAGCTGCGCTGAAAGATCTTTGCGATACATTTGAATCCGAAAAAACAACCGTTCGTTTCCTGTGCTTCGGGATTCAACCAAACATCCCGCAGGGAGAACAGGTGATCATTTATCGCATTGCACAGGAGTTACTGACCAATGCAGTAAAACATGCCGGAGCAAAAAATATCCTGCTACAGTGCAACCAGCGGGATAACAGATTTTTTATTACTGTTGAAGATGATGGTACCGGTTTCAATAAAGATGTCCTGCATGAAAATCAGGGCATGGGCTTTATCAATATTAAAACCCGGGTGGCCTATCTGAATGGTAAAATAGAGATCCTTTCCAGGGGGAACCAACCTGGTACTTCCATAAATATTGAAGTGTATGTTACAACAGAAATATAAGCTGGCCATTCTTGATGATCACCCGGTGGTGCTTCAGGGGCTGGTCAATGTTCTTTCCAGGGAAGAGGCATTTGAAATTGCAGGTACGTTTACCAACACCGGGGACTTCCTCCAATTTTTCAATGCCAACCCGGTTCATGTGGTGCTGCTTGACATTATCCTTCCGGACGGAAACGGGATGGACCTGTGTAAGGAAATCAAAACAACAGCGCCCGATACCATTGTGCTGGCGTTGAGCAACCATGATCAACGCAGCGCCATTATGAAAATGCTTGAAAACGGCGCAAGTGGTTACCTGCTAAAAAACGCCTCTGTGGAAGAACTGGTGCGCTGCATCCACGACGCCCTTCAACACCAGATCGTATTTAGCCATGCCATAAAAGAAATTATCGCCCGGCCGGGATTAAAAGATATAAAAGACACCCCGGTACTGACCGCCAGGGAACTGGAAATCCTGAAGCTTATTGCTTCCGGTATCACCACCAGGCGCATTGCCGAAATGCTTTTTTTAAGCAAGTTCACCGTTGAAAATCATCGTAAAAATCTGCTTCAGAAATTCCAGGTAAAAAACGTTGCAGGGCTTATCAGCTCCGCAAGCCACCAGGGGTTGCTCTGATTGAATTAACAAACTAACTATAGGTCCGCCTACACCACACCTGTAACACCTCCTGGAAGCGCACTACGGATTCTCTACCGTTTTTGTTTCTGCCAGCTCCGCCTCATCGGGTTCTTTTTCCAGGTCACGATCCAGGGCATATAATGCTTCCCCGGTAGCCTTTTCACCACCCGCCACTTTGATCTTATCCAACAGATTCAATGCCAGCGTTTCCTCTTCTGTTTGTTCCTTCACAAACCATTGCAGGAAATTCCACGATGCCCAATCGCCTTCATCAAAGCTCATCTTCACCAGCTTATAAATTCCTGCTGTATTATTAATTTCCTGCTGAAATACCTGTTCGAAACAGTTTTGCACACTAACAGGATTTGCCGGTGGCTGCGGAATAGCAGCTATCTCCACTTTTCCTCCTCTTTCCAGGATATATTCCAGGAATTTCATCATATGGTTACGCTCTTCATTGGCGTGACGGAAGAGGAAATTGGCAATTCCACTATATCCTTCACTTGCAGCCCAGGCGCCATAAGATAAATAGATCTGCGCTGCCAGTGCTTCCTGTGTCATTTGATTGTTGAGTCCGGCCTGTAAGCTGGCTGAAAGCCTGTTCTTGTTCATGATAGTAGTTTTTAGGATGAATGCAGTTCGCTAACAATGAAAGGCCAAATCAAAAACTACACCATAACGATGTGGGGCTGCTCCTGTGTTTGCTTC
The DNA here is from genome assembly GCF_900168065.1 of Chitinophaga ginsengisegetis. Taxonomy (GTDB): domain Bacteria; phylum Bacteroidota; class Bacteroidia; order Chitinophagales; family Chitinophagaceae; genus Chitinophaga; species Chitinophaga ginsengisegetis. Next base: position 2,967,350 of record NZ_FUZZ01000001.1, read on the forward strand.
ACTTCACCTTATCATCCTTATCACCGCCAGATCATCTGTATGATTCAACCCAAACTTATGCTCTATCAATTTCAATTTTCTATTCAGCATTTCTTCATTCCCCCTCCCTGTCTGATCATTTAACAGGAAATCTACGGGGTTTATCACCTCGGAGTTTTCCGGCGCCGCCACCCTCGTAAATGTTTCTATACCATCAGTAGCAATACTGACATCAATCAATTCATGAAGAAATATTTTCTGCAGTTGAGAGTCATACCAATGATCAAAATCTTCCGACAGATGATAGCCCAGGTAATCTGGTTTATTATCCTGGTCAAAAGTAATCATGGCGCCGTTAATGTTAACAACTCCATCTCCCACAACCAGCACCACGCCTTTATCTGCGCTGGTATCTGCCAGCAAAATAATTAATGTAGTCAGCAACTCTTCTCTTTCCAGTTGCAGTTGATTTTTGAGGATTTTTAATTCTGAGAATAATTCCTGTAAGATGATTTTGAGATAATCATCCAGTGGTATTTCGGGATGTTCTTTGGAATAAAAGAATTTGTAGCTTAGCGACTTACAAATCTTTCTCAACAGCTTACCTGTCAGCGAAGAAATAAGATAACTATCCTTTCCCATTGTGCAGCCATCCATTACTGCACAGATAATTTTATTACTATCGATATGATCGAAGAAGAGATAATCTTCGCAGTGGTTAACATGATAGGCGCCTATCTGGAGGGTAGTGTATATTTCCATACTTAAACATCAAGATAGCAACTTTACCCACTATTTCAAAACGATATTCAGGCTGCCGCGGGGTCGCGGCAACCTGAATATTACGTTATTAAAATGCGGGATCATCCGGTGTGTTCGGGTTATCATTCCGTTCTACAAACGGATATGGGAAATAGCTCCGCTTCCGTTCTGATACGGGGCGTCCGAACCTGCGGCTATCTGCCAGTTCCTGGGCACCCATAAACAATTCTATTCTGCGATGTTTATAGATCAATGTCAGTAACTCCGCTTCGGTAGCTGCAGCTACCGGTGGCAATGCTGCACCAATACCAAATGCATCTTCAGATGCTTTCTTGGTAACCACCTTGTTCAGGAAAATCAGACCATTCAGGATATCATGCTGACGGGCATATGCTTCTGCTTTAATCAGCAGCATTTCTCCCGGCAGGTAGATAGGCACTGAGGTTTGGGTACTTCTGAAGAAACCGCTGATATTAAACTTAGGTTTAACAGGCCGGGCAATATAAAATGGTACCCGCTGATCGGCCAGATCCGGTTGTATAGGCACTGGTAATCCCATCGTGGAATCTACCACGTTATAGATGTTGTTGGTAGCCGTTACCAATGTAAAGATGGGATTGGTGATCTGCGGATTAAAGGAAAGTGTGGAGCGTACATTCAGGTTCACTTTGTCGGCGGCGGCGATGGCGCCTGGGTAATCGCCGGCATACAGTGCATACCGGGCTTTCAGCGCATACAGTGTATTTACGATATCCACGCTATCCGGGATATTGGCTAAAAAGCTATTTCCTATAGGCGTGGCCGTTACTGTACTGATGGCATTGTCCAGTGCGGCGGCGGCCATTACATAACCCTGCTTTCCGGGAACAAACTTCACTCCGCCGGATGAGAGAACAGGCGTACTGGTATTTTCCGGTACCTGTTCCCAAAAGTTAGCCTGTACTCCAAGAGCGAGGGCTTTAAAAATAGTAGTATAAGCAATGAGGCCGCTGGCAAAGCTTTTATCTGTAACAATGGCGCCGGTACGGCGTATAACACTATCGGCTTCATACCGGATCTTATTGGATACGTTCCACATACCGGTAACCACCACGTTGGTGGTGAGCACTTTACTTCCGCCTGCGCCAAGCTGCGCTTCATCTGTATTACCCGGATTAGTAACAAAGGTTTCTCCAACCAGCAAACTGCCGGAAGTTACCGTGGTATATAACAGTCCTGTACGATCCTTTGTATACCAGGTTTGCAAACCTACTGCTACATTCGCCAATGTGGCGGGAGAGCTGTAAGCCCCTTCTGATGAAGGCCCCGATGGATCCTGGTAATCTTTCTTACACGCGGTGAAGGCGAAGGTGCAGAACAAAGCGATGGCGAGGATACTATATTGCATATGTCGTTTCATGATAGCTCTTTTTGTGTGATTAAAATTTTGCGCGGACAGACAGGTTATAACTCCGGGGCACCGGCACGGCGCCAAAATCAATTCCACGCAATACGGTGCTTTGTCCGGCGGCATTTAATTCCGGATCGTATCCTTTGTAGTTGTCCCAGGAGATCAGGTTCCTGCCACCCAGGCTTACCGTTAAATCGCTGAGTCCTTTCAGCTTACCAAAGCTATAGCTGAAGGCTACTTCCCGCAGCTTCACAAAGGAGCCGTCATCAATTCTCCATTCCTGTATGTTGTAATTACCCGCAATAAAACCGCGGGGGAGCAATCCGAGATCTTCCTGTTCAGCTACTTTTCCGTTATCCACACCTTGCCTGGTCCGCCAGTCGGCGTTGAATACATCTCCGCCCTGCACAGCATCTATCTGTATATGCAGACCCAGTTTTTTATACTGGAAATCATTGGTGAGGGTACCTGTCCAATCGGGGTTAGGGTCACCTATTTTTTTATTCAATGCCGTAGTACCTGCTGGCGGTAAACCGGTAGCAGGATCACGTGCAATCGTATACGTTAGTGGCGTATTTTGTTTACCTGCTTCTGTAACCGGTATACCGGCAGGCGTTTTTAGTTGGTTGCCATTTTCATCCCTGGCGAAGAAGGTACCATAGAAAAAGCCGATCGGCTCTCCGTTGGCAATACCCACAGGAGCGCCGCCCACGGTGTTATAGAGGATCAGCGACTGTCCTATATCTACCGCTTTATTGCGGTTACGGTTATAGATGGCAGTCAGGTTCCAGTTGAAATCTTTTGTCTTCACCGGCATTACATTCAGCACTACTTCCACGCCGGTGTTCTCCAGGGTACCGATATTATCCTGGTAAAAAGAGTAGCCTTTGGTGGGAGCAACTGCACGGCTGATCAACAGATTTTCCACGCGCTTTTTGTAGTAGTTAACGGAGAGGCCTACACGATTATCCCAGAATGCCAGGTCCGTACCTACTTCCAGCTCTTTCTGCTTTTCCGGTTTCACATCGGGATTTGTATAAGTAGAAGGCGACTGGAAAGCAGCAGCTCCTATGAAAGCGGTAGCATCATAGGTATTGTAACGGCCGTATGCCGGGATACCGGTAAGGTTACCGGATTCACCATAGGCTGCTCTCAATTTCAGCAGGTTCCACCATTTGGATACGGACGATTTTTCCCAGAAATCTGTACCGGATATCACATAACTGCCACTCAGCTTGGCATACAGCTGGTTCCTTTCATCTACCCCAAATACGGAGGATCCATCCACGCGCAGGGCGCCTGTAATAAACAGCTGATTACGGTATTTAAAATTCTGTTGGATATATTCCCCGGAAATAGATAGCTCGGTGCGTTGATCTGCACCGGGAATAATAGTAGTGGCTTTGTCTGCTGTTTGTACAAAAGGAGGCAGCCCTCTTCCCTGTTCCAGGGTGTAGTGCATTTTCTGATATTGTACAGAGTAACCTACCTGTGTTACCGAACTGAGTTTATCGCTGATATCCCAGTTGTAGGTAGCATTGAGGTCGTGGTTGATCAAAAAGGAATTGTTATTACCTGCGCTGGCATAACCATTCTGTGCAGGGTCCAGGTCTGGGCCGCCGCCAAAAAAACCAGGACTTACAAAATAGGCGAATGCAGGCATGAAGGTGGTACCTTCCTGGTTATAGTTGTCGATACCCAGCCGGTAATCAACCGTAAGATTTTTGATTGGTCGCAGCTTGATGCCAGCGCCGGCAATCACCCTGCCTACATGTTGCTGCTGTTTAAAGTCTTCCATGATAGACACGGGGTTTACGCGGCCGCGTTCTCCCACTTTCATCAGCTGACCTAAGGCATTCCGTTTTTGTATATCGTAGTAGTTACCGATGATGGTTACGCCATTCATGGGAGAATAGAACGTGTTACCATCGGGCTTTTCATTTGCCTTGCTGTAAACATAGTTCAGACTGGCACTGAAGCTCACCCAGCTGGCCAGCTCCTGGTCCAGGTTCAAGCGGAAACTGAAGCGGCTGAAATCTGTTTTATTGATAATTCCCTGATTATAAAAGTAACTGCCGGATGCGTAGTATTTTGTTTTGTCTTTTCCACCGGCCACGGATATATTATTATCCGTTCCTACGCCGGTACGGAAAATATAATCCTGGTAGTCGTACCTGTTTACGGGTGTAGTACTCACTATAGCAGGCGACAGGATATTTTGCGTAGAGTCGTCCGGGGAGCCGCCAAACTTTATCGGGGCGCGGTTCACATCCAGTTTTTTGCGTAGCTGGTTAACCGAAAAAGTGGTGGAGAAATTAACCACCGGCGCACCGGCGCTGCCTCTTTTGGTGAAAATCTGTACCACGCCGGCGTTGGCGCGGGAACCGTAGATAGCCGCTGCAGCTGCGCCGTTCAGCACTTCAATGCGTTCAATATCTGCCGGGTTAATATCAGAGATACGGCTTTGTCCTACGTTACCTACAAATTTGTTGCCTGCACCACCGGCCGCATCGGCAGCTCCGCCAACGCCGTAGCTCGGATCTGCATTGGTTACGCGCGTAGTGGAGTTATCAATGATTACCCCGTCGATGATATACAGAGGTTCTGTAGATCCCGATATCGTACTGATACCACGGAGTTTTACAGAGATGCCGCCTGCAGGGTCCCCGGAGTTCTGGGAAATCTGCGCACCGGCAGTTTTGCCTTGCAGGGCTCCCAGCACGTTACCCGAGCCGCTTTTACTCAGTTCATCCGCTTTTACGGTGCTGATGTAGTTACCCAACTGCCGGCGTGTGGTACCTTCGGAGGTACCGGTTACCACGATCTCATCCAGTTTGGATACTTCTGCAGACAGCTGAATATTTTGCGTGTAGGTGCCGGTGCCGGCACTTACTACCAGCACCCGCTCACCGGCGGCAAAACCAATACCTGAATACCCCAGCGTGTAATTACCCGGCTGCAGATTGCCACTGATGGTATAACGTCCATCAACATCTGTTTGGGCGCCCAGTTTTGTATTCTTCACCACCACCGTGATTCCGGGAATAGGGGATTGCTGGTTATCCGTTACCTGGCCTGAAATTTTCACCTGCGCATAGGTAGCAATGGCCAGCACGTTCATGAACAGGAATAGCAAAAAGGACCGGCCTTTAGCCATCTTCAATAGAAACAAGCTCATAGAAAAAATTTAGCGGGTTTAAGTTTGGTCGATTACAGTCATGGGTAGTATACTAACTACCCGTCTTAATTTTGGTTGTCTTTGTTTTTATTCACATTCATCCGTTTAAGTTCGCTAAAAATTGGCAGGTCACCAAAAGGACCACGATTGTTATTGCAGCACCTGTTCCAATGTATTGAAATGATATCCGCGCTGCTTCAGCGTGGTGATCAATGTACCCAGCCGGCGATAAAATTTATCCGTTCTGCGGGGATCAGTGCCTATATGCGTCAGCAACAGGAAGCCGTTCAAACCGGCGGGGCGGGAGGCTTCATATTGCAGAATGGACTGATAAATTGCTGCGGAGGTACGGTATTGTTTTCCCAGCGCCGGATAAGTATAATCAGCATTGGAACGGGTGCCGGGTGTAAAGTTAATCAGCTGTAACCCCGCTGTGGTAGTCCATGCCACGATGCTGTCGTTATACCATTCATACGCTGGCAAAAACCAGGGAGCAGCTTCTTTTGAAATCCCTGCTGCCGCCATTTTTGTATAGTTGGCCTGCAGATCGTCGAGGAACTGTTTTTTTGTAACCAGCAAACTATCCCTGTTTTGCCAGTCGCAATACAACAGGTGCTGATCACCGTGCGCGCCTAAGTAATGCCCGTCTGCTTTCAGCTGCAGGATGAGCGCCTGGTGAGCGGGTTGCTGATAAAACTTACCGGTAAAAAAGAATGCCGCTTTTACGTGCTGTTGTTGCAATGTATGGCGGATTACTTGTGCGCCGTCCGCATATTCATCTCCTGTAAAAACAAGTGTCAGTTGTTTTTTACTGCTATCTCCCCGGATTAATCCTCCATGATCGTATTGCCGCTTTCCGGCCCCTTCCTGCGCTTTGGCGGCCAGCAGGTATACCAGGGAGGCTGTACCATCCATTGTAGGCTCATTGGTGCTGTAATCGCCCATATCGTCGTGATACACCGCAAGGTCACTTTGAAACGCGGCGTATTCATCCGGGTTTGACAAGCGGATACCGATGAGATTTTTGTAGATGTTGGTATATACAGGCCCATCTACCAGTCCGCCATCTACCGGGTAGTGACCAATAGCGGAAAAGGCGGCATGCGGATCGGTGGGTGTATCGCCCTCTGCCGGCAGCCCGTAAACCATGCTGGTGCCCCAGGGATTACAGCCAAAGAGCCAATCGATGTTTGCCTGCTCCAGTGCTGCAAAAGTATTTTTATGACTGAGTTGCCGGTACCAGTAACACTGGATGGCAAAAGCGGCGGTCAGGTTATTGCTGCACCAGATAAATGGTATACCGCGATAAAATGCGTTATGCTTCGCTTTATTCCACACCTGTTGGATACCGGTTTCATAATAACCGGTAAGCCGTTCCCTTTCTGCGCCGGTGCTTTGCTGCGCCAACGCATAATGCCCGAGGTTGATGAACGGATACCACTGGTAATGGTTGGCGGTATCGGCGCCCAGCCACGGCGTTACTTTTTCCTGCGCGGCATAACCTGCGGCGGCCTGGCGGTATTGCGTTTCTTTGGTGATGTGGTACAGTTGTGCAGCAGCCAGTTCCATGTCATCGGTCCAGTTGTCTTCTGCATAAATGTAAGGTGATAATACAGATGCCGTTTGACATACACCGGGTTGTTTTTGTCCCATCTGCCAGGCGGATAGTGCCCGCGTTTTCAATAGCTGCGCATATGCCGGCGCTGTTGTTTTCAGTAAATCATATCCAAGTGCGAAAGCGCTGGAAAACTTTCCTGCCGTAGATGCTACACCGGTGCTTTTGTTTTTGTATTTACCGAGTCCCTGCGGTTCCCCGGTGCAAAAATATACGGGCCGTTCAAAGCCTTTGCCATAAAAATTATCTTCACCGGGTAAGCGAAGCCCGTGATGATCGCGGTCGTCGGCTACCTGGTTAAACATCACGTTATCCGACGGATGCATTTTCAACAGCCAGTCGAGGCCCCATTTTGCTTCATCCAGCACATCGCTGATATGATTGCTGCCGGGAAGGCCACTGGCCGAATATTTATCTTCAAAAACACCCGGGAAATCGCGGTAAGCTGCCAGCAGGTGAAAGGCTGCATTGGCAGAAGTAGTTACATACTGGAGGTAATCGGTGGCATCATGCCAGCCGCCCACTACATTGATATGCGTACTGTCGGGCATAGGGCCGTACATGGTGTAGCCGTCGTGCGTGTGACAGGAATCTTTAAGTGTTGGATTAAACCCGCTTCGCTGCTGCCGCATGTAACGCAACAAAAAACCGGGTGTGCCTGCATATACGTTATCGCCTATACGAAAATCAGGAGAAGTGATGCTGTCTGTTTTCAGGTAATATTTTCCGGGAGATGAATAAGCGGAAAAGTCCAGCCGGCAGGTTTGATCAAACGGGCCGTAGGCGCCGAAAGGCGTACCTGTACTTCCTGTAAAAACCACTTTACCGGTAGCTGCCGACACCAGTTGAAACGTGCGGGGTTGTGCAATTCCTTTGCCGCCCCATACTGCAACTTTAACTCCACCGGGAAGATATCCGAGCTGGTTGATACGTATCCATGCAGCAGGCGCCTGTGCATGGCTGCCGGCAGCTATGCACAGTAAGAATAACAGGTATGCAGCAAACTGCCGGATGTTTTTCATTATTCAAAGCGGGTTGAGGATATTCATTAAAAATACCTTTTTTACCGCACAGGGAAAAGAAAAATTATTCTGCACGCAGGCTCTTCACCGGGTTTGCCAACGCTGCTTTTGCAGCCTGGTAGCTTACGGTGAGCAGCGCTATCAGCAAGGCGCCCATCATGGTAAAGGCAAATATCTGCCATACAATGGTGGTGTGGTATTCGTATTGTAACAACCATTTATTTAAGCAATACCAGGCCACGGGAATCGCAAGGCAACAGGAAATGATGACCAGGATCACAAAATCTTTAGACAACATTTTCCACAACTGGTATACGGAAGCGCCCATTACTTTGCGGATGCCTATCTCTTTGGTACGTTGCTCCGCGAGGTAAGAAGCGAGGCCGAATAAACCTAAACAGCTGATCATGATAGCCAGCACCGCAAAGAAGGTAGAGAGCTGCCCGATGCGTTCTTCTTCACTGAATTTCTTTGCATATTCTTCGTCGGCAAATTTATATTCAAACGGCGCGGCAGGATTATATTTCTGCAACACGCTCTGGATAGCGGCCATCGCTTTACCGGTGCTCACTTCCGGGTTAATCCGGATGTTCACAAAATTACCGGGTTCTTTCAGCAGGTAATAAATAGCGGGTCTTACTTCTTCATAAGGCGAGGCCATGATCATATTATGCACCACGCCAAGCACGTGATAGTCCAGGCTATCCTTGCGGATAATTTCACCCACCGGGTTATCAAATCCCATGTACTTCGCAGCCGCTTCATTCAAAATAAGTCCCATTGAATCAGAAGCATACTGCTCTGAGAAATCACGGCCTGCAATAAACTGCCAGTCAACCGCTTTACCATAATCCATTCTGCCGCCAATCACAACAAAACCTGTTTCCTGGTCAGATCGCTGCCCTCTCCATTTATAATTGCCCGCGCTGGCCCATATGTCTGTGAGCGGCCCCTGCGACTCCGATACGGCGGTAACCAGGCCAGAGCCCAACAGTTCATTCTTGATCACTTTATAGTTGCGGTATATTTCCGGAGTGGTCATTTGTATGGAAAGCAGGCCGCTGCGGGTATATCCTACCGGGCGGTTTTTCGCAAACTGGATCTGCCGGTAAATAACAATGGTGCCGATGATTAAAATAATGGATACGGTGAACTGTACTATGATCAGCGCTTTGCGCGGTACGGCGGCGAAACGGCCGGCGCGGAAAGTGCCTTTCAATACTTTCAGCGGCTGAAAGGAAGATAGATAAAGCGCCGGGTAGCTGCCTGCCAGTAAACCGGTGAACAAACTAAACCCGAGGCCAATCAGCCAGAACACTGGGCTGCTCCATAAGATGCCAATATGTTTGTTGGCTACCTGGTTAAACCAGGGCAGCACTATTAATACAATCAATATAGATAATACGAAAGAAAAGAATGCTACCAGCACCGATTCACTTAAGAACTGCCAGATCAGCTGCCGGCGCATGGAACCAATGGCCTTACGGATGCCTACTTCTTTTGCGCGCTTTTCCGACCGGGCGGTGCTCAGGTTCATAAAGTTGATACAGGCCAGCATTAATACAAACAGTCCTATCATTCCAAACAGTTTCACATAACGTATTTGTCCGCCGGTGTTCACGCCATTTTCAAAAGAGGAATACAAATGCCACTTCCGCATCGGGTGCAGGAATATTTCTCCTTTCACGCCGGGGTCGAGGGTTACGTGCGGTGCTAATACCTGGTTTATTTTTACAGATACTTTATCCATATCCGCATTGTCTGCCAGCTGTACAAATAATTTCGTGATGTTGAAGTTCCAGTTGTCTTTCATATCGCCTATCCAGGTCCAGTTGCTTATAAACAACGACCACGGCGCAATATAATCGGTGTTGCTAAAGGAAGTATTTTCGGGCAGGTCTTCATATACACCGGTTACTTTCAGTACGAGGTTACGGTTGTTATCCATCTTCACCAGCTGGTCCATTGGATCTTTGTCGCCAAACAAAGCGGTGGCCAGGCGGGCAGACAGTAGTATCGATGCCTGTTCTTTCAGGCCGTTGCGGGTGCCTTTCAGCATCTTCAAAGAAAGCATTTCAGGCGTTCCGGGTTCTGCAAAAGCACCGTTGCGGGTAACTTTTTTCTCTCCTGCAGCAAGGGTATGTGTGCCATCTGCGATCATGACTACCTGCTTAAAGTCGTCGGGATAGGTGCTACGCAAAGCCGCTGCCAGGGGAATGGGCAGGGAATTAAAAGCGCCCGCCTCGTCGCCTTTCGACATCCGTTGCCATACGTTTGCAATACGGTCGTAGTTGGCATGGTACTTATCGTACGACAACTCATTCCAGATCCATAAGCCTATAAGCATGGTTACCGCCATACCGGCAGATAAACCAAAGATGTTGATAAAGGAGGTGGCCCTGTTCTTCAACAGGTTCCTGAAAGCAATTTTCAAATAATTCCTGATCATGGCAAGGCGGATTTGATAGACGCCCCTAAAGACACAAGAAAACCGCCATAGTTGCATGGCCTTATCCACAAAAGATTACAGGGGAAGCGCCGTTCGTTTTTTGTCCGGAAATGGACGATAAATGCCCGGAAATGAACAATCACGAAGGCTGCTGAAGGATCACGCACACGTCTTCTGTATCTCTCAGGGCAAATTCCAGCGCACCCCAGGGCTGAAGCTTTATTTCCGGTAAATTGGGATGCAGTAATTCAGGGTGACTCCCTTTCACCAACGCATATGCCGCTTCTATATCATCGGTTTCCAGCCTTATTTCGGGTCTGTCTTTGATAGCCCATTCATGACTTTCAATGAGGTGGATCACCAGGTTATCCCGCTTGATGATGCAAAACGGCTGTTCCCCGCTGTCATCACGGTAAGCCTCCGAAAAGCCCAGCGTATCCACAAATAGCTGCAAACCCACATTCATATCCGAATAAAAGATATTCGGGATCAGTTTGGTTAGTTGCATATGCTCAATTTTTACAGAAAAGTAAATAATAATTCATCAATTCAGTAGCTTTGAAACCATGAAAGATTACAAAAAACATTTTATACTTGCTGCCCCGCCTGAAGAAGTATATGCGGCACTCACCAATCCCGCCACCATTCAGCTGTGGACAGGCGAAGTAGCTGAAATGTCGACAGAGCCGGGTTCTGAATTTGCTTTATGGGAAGGAAGTATTGTGGGTAAGAACCTGGAATTTGAGCAGGACAAAAAAATTGTGCAGCAATGGTATTTTATGGATGATGAAGAGGAAGAAGAAGAAAATCCATCGATCGTCACCATCAAACTGCATCCATCTCCAAAGGGAACAGATGTGGAGCTGAAGCATGTTAATATTCCGGATGAAGCCTATGAAGATATTATTGCCGGCTGGAATGAGCAGTATTTCGGCTCGCTGATAGATTTTTATAAAGACTAAAATAAATGGCGCCGGCTAAAAATGTGAGCTTACATTTTTAGCCGGTTTATTATCCTCTTGTCTGGTAAGGGAAGCTGCTATCCAGCCATTCAAAGTTCATTTCTTTCTCTACAATTTCGTGCAGGGCCACGTTGGTCAGTCTTCCGAAATTATATACCGCTTCTATGATCCCCGCCTGGTGTGGTGTCAGGTAAGGCGCATGTGTGCGCAGGAAGTTGCTGCAGTTTTCTTTCATATTACCATGTGCAATCAGCGAAGGGTTCCTGGGATCCAGGTCTGTTACTGCTTCCAGCATTTGTAAGAAGATAAAGTCCTGCAGGTTTTTAGCCAGGATACAGGCTTCATTGGAATCATGAAACACCTGTACAATGGGCACATCGTCGCCGTTTTGCAGGTTGTAGTAAAAAGCGAACCAGTCGCCGGCGCCGCTCATGGCAAAGGGAACAAACTGGTGTACGGGATCTGCGAAGAGCAGTCCTTCATCCATTTCTTCGTCCACCGTGGTCAGGTCCATTATTTCAAGATCGTTGGCATATAACAGTAAAGGCGGTGCGGTTTTGATAGCAGGGTATACTTTATCCAGCCAGTCTTCCCCAAACTCCCCCCAGTTCAGCATACCATCCTTATATAATTGTTTATAGAGCGTTGGATAGGTAAATCCGTAGTCTTTTTCAAGTTCCTCCAGCATAGATTTTCTTTTTGCATCCCGATTGGACCAGCAAAATAGCTAAACTTTCGGAAAAACCCGTTCGTTCTGTCTTTTCAGTGGGTTCATAATAAAAGAGAGCAGGCTGCCATCTTCTTTTAATTCCACCACCCGGAAGCCGTGATAGCCAACTCCCCAGCTGCCGCCTACGTGTCCGTCGAACAGGAAGGGGATGGGGCAGTTGTCGAGCATTTTAACGCTGTCCTGGTCATGGTCATGTCCGTTAAAGATGGCCCTGATATTAGGATACTTCCGGATCAGTGTTTGGAATTCCTGGCAATCCAGCCCGTTATCCGTCCATTTTACCGGGGTAATATGTATGAAGATGAATATGTTTTGCGCCGTTTTGTATTGTTCCAGTTTTTGTGCGAACCAGTCAACATCGGGGCAGATATACTTTCCTTTTTCATCGGCGGTGTTGCCGAGGAGGATTACGTGGTTGCCCATTACAATGTCGTGATTGAGCGGCATTCCCCATGCCTGTTCCCAGGCGGCAGCCGGCACCATGTCGTGATTTCCGTGGGTAACCAGCAGTTTGGGATGCAATTGTTTCAGTTTGGCGGCGGCGGGCAGCAACAGGGCGGGATCATTGTGGATGATATCTCCGTTGAGCGTAAAAAATTCGCAGGGATACTGGTGCTGGTATTGGTTAAAGGCCGTTTGCAGGTCCAGGAAGTATTGGTCGTAATTGGTTTTAGGTTCTCCATAGTGCCAGTCGGACCCAACCGCAAAGCGGAAAATGGTTTTACTGTCGAAATGCCGTGGCGTTACGGCGTTTACGATTTTACCACAGGCAGAAATTACTACTGCTGCGGATACTCCTTTTAAAAACAGGCGTCTGTTCATCATAAAATAAAAATAAACTTTCCGGGCAGTCAATTATTTCATTGCCAAATGCTTAACCAAAATATAAAATTATATATACACCCTGACAAATTCAAAACTTTCAATCCGTTCAGAAAGAATTGTAATAATATTGTTAAAGTGTAGTAAACGAGCAATTTATTCTCCCTGCATAAGTGTTTTGATTGTAACTTTGCACCTCGAATAAAAATGGGGTTATGTTTAGAAGCAAGAGTACAGCTGGAACAGGTCCGGATGTGGTTTTAATCGGCGCCGGGATCATGAGCGCAACACTTGGAATGCTCCTGAAAGAGCTGGAACCTGAGTTAACCATTGCAATTTTTGAACGACTGGACGTGGCAGCTGCAGAAAGTTCCGATGCATGGAACAATGCCGGCACAGGACACTCCGCATTTTGCGAGTTGAACTACACGCCACAGAAACAGGATGGATCAGTAGACATTAAAAAAGCGGTGAACATTGCAGAGCAATTTGAAGTGTCCCGTCAGTTTTGGTCCTACCTGGTAGAAAATAACATCATTTCCAATCCTCACAACTTTATACAAGCTGTTCCCCATATGAGTTTTGTTTGGGGAGAAGAGAATGTGGATTATCTCAGAAAGCGCTACAATGCGCTTCAGCAGTGCCATCTGTTTAAAACGATGGAGTATTCGGAAGATCCCGAGAAGCTGAAAAACTGGATGCCCCTGGTTATGAAAGGCCGCGATGCCTCCCAGAAAGTAGCGGCTACCCACATGGAAATGGGTACAGACGTGAACTTCGGCGCTTTAACCCGTGCCTTGTTTAACCACCTCGAAAAAATGGAAGGTGTGAGCATGCACTTCAACCATGATGTGCGTGACTTTAAAAAAGAAGACGACGGCAGCTGGACCATCAAGGTGAAAAACCGTGGTACCCGCGAAAAACAATCCATCAACACAAAATTCGTATTCATTGGCGCCGGCGGCGGCTCCCTGCCGTTACTGGAAAAGTCGGACATTCCGGAAGGAAAGGGTTTCGGCGGTTTCCCGGTAAGCGGACAATGGCTGCGTTGCAATAATCCTGAAATAATTGAACAGCACCGTGCAAAAGTATATGGCAAAGCCTCTGTGGGCGCGCCTCCTATGTCGGTGCCGCATCTCGACACCCGCATGATCGACGGACAAAGAGCTTTGCTGTTTGGCCCTTATGCCGGGTTCTCCACCAAGTTCCTGAAAAATGGTTCCTTCATGGACCTGCCTTTATCCATCAAAGCCAACAACATCGTTCCAATGGTGTCTGCCGGTTTGGATAATATTCCGCTGACCAAATACCTGATTGCACAGGTAAGGCAAAAGCCGGAAGACAGGCTGGAAGCGCTGAGGGAATATTTCCCCGAAGCCAAAATGGAAGACTGGGAACTGGAAATTGCCGGACAACGTGTACAGGTGATTAAAAAAGATCCTGAACATGGTGGTATCCTGGAATTTGGTACTGAAGTAGTAAGTGCTGCCGATGGTTCCATTGCAGCCCTGCTGGGTGCTTCTCCGGGTGCTTCCACCGCAGTATCCATCATGCTGAACCTGCTGAAACGCTGCTTTAATGAAGACGTGCAAACAGAGGCATGGCAGATCAAACTGAAAAAAATGATCCCTTCCTATGGACAGTCGCTCCTGAACAACCCTGCCCTCTGCGATGAGCTGCGTACCTGGACCACCCAAGTACTGGAACTCCGCGAAATGGAAATGGCGCAATAATATTCCTGTAGTTGGATATTTTATTCCTCCCGCGGGAATAAAATATCCAACTAAAAAAATACCAGCTTCCGGTAAAATCAGCCCATTCCGGACCAGTTTTTTTACAGACATTTATGTGAATTCAACAAGATCAGCGCGTTAAGCGCTTATTTTTACACCTGTTTTGCAATCGTTTGCATAACCGTAATAACTTCCACATATGTTTATGAAAAAACTCACGCTATTCCTGATGGTGCTGTTATCTGCAGCAGCTCTTCACGCACAGAACACCCGCGACCAGCGCATGCAATGGTGGCGCGATGCCCGCTTTGGTATGTTTATTCACTGGGGCGACTATGCCCTCCTGGCGGGCAACTACAAAGGACACCAGGTAGGCCGCGGCGGCGAATGGATCATGAACCGCGGCAAAATACCCGTACTGGAATACCAGCAATTCGCCAAACAATTCAATCCCGTTAAATATGACGCCGACGCCTGGGTAAAAACCGCCCGGGATGCAGGTATGAAGTACATCGTGATCACCGCCAAGCACCACGATGGTTTCGCTATGTTCAAATCTGCCGCCAGCAAATGGAATATTGTGGATGCCACCCCCTACGGTAAAGATGTACTGATCCCGCTGGCAGCAGCCTGTAAGAAATACGGCATCAAACTGGGCTTCTACTATTCACAGGCGCAGGATTGGAACAATCCCGGCGGCGCCGCCGCCCGCAAAGTGGCCACCGAAGGCTGGCCCAACCCCGATTCCGCTAAAATAGACGCCTACACCCAGGCTAATACCGGCCACTGGGACCCGCTGCAAACCTCCGCTACGATGTCGGACTACATCGATAAAGTAGCCGTGCCACAGGTAAAGGAACTCCTCACCAACTACGGCGAAGTAGCTGTGCTGTGGTGGGATACCCCTACCAATATGACGGATGAATACGCACAAAAATTACAGGATGTGCTGAAGCTGCAACCCAATATCATTACCAACGACCGATTAAAAAGACCCAACTTCCCCGGCGATTATAAAACGCCGGAACAAAAGATCCCGAATCAGTCGGAGCTGGATGGCCGGGACTGGGAAACCTGCATGACCATGAACGGCACCTGGGGCTATAAAGACTACGACCATAAATGGAAAAGCACGGAAACACTTATACGCAACCTGGCAGACATTGCCTCTAAAAACGGCAACTATCTCCTGAACGTAGGTCCTGATGCGCTGGGACAGTTCCCGGAAGGCAGCCTTACCGCCCTGAAAGGAATCGGCCAATGGATGAAAGTAAACGGCGCCTCCATATATGGCACGCAGGGAAGTCCGCTGCCAGCCCTGGAGTGGGGACGCTGCACCCAAAAAATAAAAGGCACCAACACCACGCTGTACCTCCACGTTTTCAACTGGCCTGCCGATGGTAAACTGCATGTTCCCGGTGTGAAAGGGACAGTGAACAGCGCCCGCCTGCTGGCAAACGGCAAACAACTCACCACTACCCGCAACGGGGAAGAGCTGGTGATCAATGTGCCGGCAACGGCTCCGGACAGTATTGACACGGTAATAGCGGTGACGCTCTGATATTGCCTGGGAAATGCTTTATTTATACTTAGCAGATACTTAGCACATGCTTAATACATGGAGATTCCCCGGAGGTGACGTGGAGGGGACGTGGACTTGATCATGGAACCCTTTACCACAGGGCTTTACAGGCGAAAAGGTGCAGGGTGTTTATGCAGGCACTGCCATATAAGTAAAACGGAGTACTAACATACCAGAAAAAATAAGTGAGCGGCATTAATCAATGCTATTGAATGCCGCTCACCTTTTTTAATTATTTAAGGAATAGCGATGGAAGAAGCCTTTCAATTTTACTGAATTTTCCGGAAATCCTATAGAAAGCCAAAAATAAAGAGAAAATACTGGATACCGAACTAAAAATCTGGTCTGCATTACCCCGCTAATCCACCCAGCATACTGAACAAAATAATACCCAGTACCAGTAGCGTAATTCCCACATAGAGGTAATCTTTCTCTATTAAAAAAGCGATCACTGAAAAGGCTATACGAATAATGGGGGTGGCAATTAATAACACAATCCCCAGCTGGATAATGTTCATGCCCTTGTTTTCCATCACGCCCTGCCAGATCCCAGGCAGGTTGGTCAGTCCTTCCCTGACACCGGTGAAGTCGCCATAGGAAGGCTGTTCATGACCATGACGAACGAGGTAAATCACACCGCCAACAAATACGATAATACTGGAAACAATAACGCCTATACGTAGTTGTTTGCCTATAAGCTGCTGGATATCTTTATCCCGGAAATACTTTGAGAGTGCCTGTTTCATGGTTTATAATTTTCCGGTTATGCCGTTGTAGATCATTTGTAATGCCAGGAAGCCTATTACTACGCTAAAGACTATACGCAGCCATTTCACATTGGCGCGTGTCAGCAAACGGGAGCCGGCAAAAGCGCCTGCCAACACGCCCAATACTACCGGCATGCATAATCCCGGGGAAATATATCCCCGTTGCAGGTATACCACGGCGCTTGCCGCGGCAGTAACGCCGATCATAAAGTTGCTGGTGGTAGTAGACACTTTGAAAGGAATACGCATGATATTATCCATTGCCATCACTTTCAGTGCGCCGGAACCGATGCCGAGCAAGCCTGACATAACGCCCGCGAAGGTCATCATAAAATAGCCACCGGGTACGTGATGCACCTTATAGTTGACCACACCGCCGGCAGACGGATAGCTTCCGTTAAGCCGCAGCTGCTCCGCCGCTTTACTGTCGCCCTGATCTGCGGGGAACTCCATTTTTTTCCGGAAAGACATCACGGACGAAAAAATGAGGACCAGTCCGAAAATAATGGCTACTACATTGGTGGGCATATACACGGCTATCAGCGCGCCCACTACGGCCCCGGTGGTGGTGGCAATTTCCAGGAACATGCCCAGCCGGATATTGGTGATGCCCTCCTTAACATACGCTGAGGCCGAGCCGGAAGAAGTGGCAATAGAGGCTACCAAAGCGGCGCCTATGGCATACCGGATATCGACGTGAAATACCAGGGTTAGCAGGGGAATGATCACAACGCCGCCGCCTAAACCGGTCAACGATCCCAGCAGGCCAGCCAAAAAGGCCCCGCCGAGGAGGATCAGGGTGAATGATAAAATCGTCATAAGATGGTTTGGTTGGTTTTAGACCGGATATCCGGGAATTACAAGTACTGCCTGATATCTGATGTTTACAAAAGTAAGCAGAATATGATTCTCGCAATCCGGCAATCTATAAGTAACTTGCAGCCTGACAATTAATCGTTTTTTATGATAAAGGTGGGTGAATACAACCTGTTAAGGGTGAAAAAAGAAGCTGATTTTGGTGTGTACCTCGAAGGCGTGGATCAGGAAATCCTGCTGCCAACAAGGTTTGTACCCGACGGTACCCGTATAGGTGATGAACTGGAAGTATTTCTTTACCACGATTCTGAAAACCGCCTGATTGCCACTACCCAGCGCCCGTACGGGATTGCAGGGGATATTGTGATGCTGAAAGCCGTGAGTGTTACCAAACAGGGCGCTTTCCTGGACTGGGGACTGATGAAAGACCTGTTTGTGGCCTCGTCGCAACAGCTTACCCGCATGGCGCCCGGACAGGAATACCTCGTGAAAATATACATCGATGAACTCACCGGCCGCCTTGCTGCTACAGAAAAAATCGACCGTTACCTCAGCAATGAAAACCTCACCGTTCAGGAAAAGGACCAGGTAAACCTGGTGATCTACCGCCGTACCGATATCGGTTACGTGGTAATCATCAACAACCTGCATACCGGTATCCTGCATCACAACGAAATATTCCGCACCGTTGAAATCGGGGATAAAATACCGGGCTTCATCCGCCAGATCAAAGGCGATAAAATAGATGTAATCCTGGGTAAACCCGGATTTAATAAAGTAGAAGACGAGTCAGAAAAAATCCTGCGGCTGCTGCAGGAAAACAATGGCTACCTGCCATATCATGATAAATCAACGCCGGAAGAGATACAGGAATTTTTTGGGATGAGTAAGAAAACATTCAAAATGACCATTGGCAACCTGTACAAACAACGGAAGATCGTGTTTACACAAACAGGTATCAAAGCAGAAGAAGAGGATAAATAATATCAGCCGCCGGTAAATACTTTACGGTATTTACCGGCAACAGGCATTTACTCAACGCCGTTCGATCCTGCTATAGGGAAACCTATCAGGAAAGTAGTTCCTTCTCCCAATGTACTATCTACCGCAATGGTGCCCTTATGCTGAAGGATAATATTCTGGGTAGCTGTTAACCCAAGCCCGGTTCCTTTTGTTTTATTGGTAAAAAAGGGTTCAAACAGTTTCGCCAGGTTCTGCGCAGAAATACCACTACCGTTATCGGTTATACGAACAAATACTTTTTCTGCTTCCTGCCATGTTCTGACAGTAAGCTTTCCCTCACCGGCTTTCATAGCTTCAATACCATTGATAATAATATTCAGGAAGGCAATGAGGATCTTATCTTCATCTGCCAGGATCATACAATCCGGTTCGCACATTTCTTCTATCACGGTGATGGTGCTCAGCTGCATCCTGTCGGCCGCAAGCTGCAGCGCTTTTTCCACCAGCACATTCAGCCCCAGTGGCAGCATATTCAGCTCAGACATCCGGGTGGACTGGAGCAGTTCAGTTACCAGGTGATTGATACGATGGCAGTTGCGCTCCATGATATCCAGGTATAAGGTGGTATCTTCTGTTTCGGCCACGGGCTCCGTTTTAAGCTGGGACACCGCCAACAGGATATTTGTCAGCGGATTACGGACCTCATGCGCTATCAGGCGGGCAATGCGCCCGGTGATGGCAAATTTTTCCTGTTGCTGCTTTTCCCTTTCCTTCCGTTTGCGGGCCGTAATATCCTGGATGATACACAGGTATAACTGCTTTTTTTCATCCAGCAGCGAGGCATTGATCATTACATCGAGCTGCTGCCCCGATTTGCTGCGGAATACATACTCCTTCTGCACGACCCCTTCCTCGCTGCAAAGCTGATCGAGAAAAGAATTGATCACTGCTTCCTCTGCAAACAGGCCCTGGAGGTGGCTGCTGTACAGTTCTGCTTCCTCATATTTCAATACATTGAGTGCAGCCGGGTTGGCGGCCACAATTTTGTGTTCACAATCTGCCAGGAGGATCAGATCATTGGATTTTTCGAAGATGCTGAAATAGCGTTTCTCGCTTTTTTCAACGGCCAGGAGGTGACTGAATTTATCGAGGGTATAACGGATGGCCCTCTCCAGCAAGGCGGCATTGATCTCGCTTTTCACGAGATAATCGGACGCACCGGCCAGCATCGCTTCCTTATCTATGTGGTAGTCGCCCTTCCCGGTAAATAAAATAACGGGGGCTTTATATCCCAGGTTGCGGAAATGATGCAACACATCAATACCTGTATAAGCGCCAAGACGATAATCTACCAGGTAAAGATCGTGCGCGCGGGCTTCAATGGCCAACAACCCTTCTTTGTAGGAAGAAACCCACTGTAAAACGTATTGATCGGGCGAAATGTCCTGTAGTAAAGAATTTACAAGGAAAAAGTCATCTTCGTCGTCGTCGATCATCAATATATGCTTCTTACCATTTGTTGTCATAAGTGCCACAAAAGTTAACCTATCTTCACCAATAATCATGCACTAAAAAAGTCAGGTATCTATGTGGGCATCTGTATCCTTCAAAGCCACATTCCGCCGGGGAAGAAACCAGGCGGGGATCAGGGTGATGAGCAGGATAAACAGGGAAATATGAAAACCCTGCTTCAGGGCAAGGTGGTGTGCATAATGGCCTTCCAGCCCCAACAACACATGTTTATTATAAGCAGCCTGGGTAACAATAGCCAGCACCGCAATACCAATAGCTCCGCCCACCTGTTGCATCAGGGTACTGATGGAAGACGCCATCGTTACTTCGCTGGGGCGTACTGCGCTCAGTGTGGCGGCATTCAGCGGTGCGAGTAAAAGACCCATGCCCAGCCCTCTCACCGTCATGGTTATGATCACGCTGGAAAGACTACTGCTTTTATCCAGCAGGGCAAACAGGTACATGGATACTGCCAGTAACGCGATGCCCAGCATGGATATTTCCCTGGAGCCGTGTTTATCCGACCATCGTCCTGCAAAAGGCATCATTGCCGCCATGAACACGGAATTTGGAAGGATCAGCAACCCCGACATCCCTTCTGAAAAGCCCATTTGCTCCTGCAACAGGAACGGCATGAGGAATAGTCCGCCAAACAGCGCCGCCGACCTCGAAATAGTGACGAGGATACAACTCACAAAAGAATAATTGGCAAACAGGTCCAGGTTAATGATAGGCTCTTTTTTATGTTTGTCTATCCAGATAAAAACAGCAAATGCGATCAGCGCCACACCCAGTGTAGCCAGTATTTCGGGAGAAGTGATCCCTACTACTTCTGCCCGTGCCACCCCGTATTGCAGGCAAACCAGGAATATGGTAAGCGCTACAAAACCGGTAAGATCAAAAGGCAGTTTCAGCTTGGGCTGCTTACGCAGTACATCCAGGTAGCGGAATGCGAGGATTACTGTAATGATGCCGATAGGAATGTTGATATAGAAGATAGAAGGCCAGCCAAACTTTTCAGTAAGGATTCCTCCCAGTGTGGGTCCCATAGCAGGTCCCACCAGGTTGCCGAGGCCCCACCATCCCAGCACGGTACCACGTACCCTGGCCGGGAACACATAAGAGATAATGGCCATAGAGGTAGGCGCCATAGCCCCGCCTCCCAGCGCCTGGACCACCCTTGCGATAAGCAGGCTATCCAGGCTGGTAGACAAAGCGCACATTAAAGACCCTAACGTAAAAAGGGAGATGGCGCCAACATAAAGATTGAAAAAGCCAATCCTGTTTTTCAGCCAGTTGGTAAGTGGCATCAATACGGAAAAACTGAGCATGTATACCGTAATTACCCATTCAATTTCGTCGAGCGTACAGTTAAACTGCTTGCTCATAACGGGAAGGGATATATTAACGATGCTGGAGTCTATCCCGGCCATAGTGGTGCCCATAATTACCACTATGAGGATGCCCGTCCGGTTGATATCTCTCATACCTGGTCTTTCAAAGGTTTAAGCATGGCCATCCTCATTTAATTGTGAGAGTTGCTGAAACAATTCTTTTTCCTTGTCGGAAAGCTTTGCCGGTATATGTACAATTGCTTTGATGTATAGATCCCCGGCTGTTCCGCTGTTGTCGTATGCGGGCATTCCTTTGCCTTTCAAACGAAAAACCTTACCGCTGTCTGTTCCTGCCGGAATATTCATATTCAGGGAAGCGCCAGGTGTGTTTACGGTTAGTTTGCCTCCCAGTACGGCGGTATACAGCGGCACTGCCAGATCGGTATAAATATCTTTTCCTTTCAGTTCGTATTGCGGATGTGGCGCCAGGTGCACGGTAATGAGGAGGTCGCCGTTTTCGCCTCCTTTGCGGCCGGGGTTTCCTTTTCCTTTCAGGCGGATCACCTGGCCCTCATACAGTCCCGGCTTCAGCTTGATATTGAGCCTGCTGCCACCTACTTCCACCTGCCGGGTAGCGCCGGTATAAGCATCTTCCAGGGATACATCCATTGTTGCCTGTACATCGCGGCCCCTGCCGGGTCCCTGCTGTTGGCGGCGGCCGCCGCCTGCGCCTGAAAACCGGCTGCCAAAAAGCTGTTCGAAGAAATCGGAGAAGTTGCCTTCGCCGCCGCCGAACATATCACCCATATCGCCGCTGCCATAAGAGTAGGTGCGGCGCTGTCCGCCCCCACCACCAAACTGCGACCAGTCGTAGTCTTCCGGCCGGCCTCCGTGCTGTTCATAATGTTTGTAGTTTTCGCCAAACTGGTCATATTTCTTGCGCTTGTCGGCATCACTCAGCACTTCATAGGCTTCATTGATCTCTTTAAATTTATCTTCAGCGGCTTTATCACCGGGATTTTTATCGGGATGATATTTTACCGCCAGTTTACGGTAGGCTTTTTTAATCTGTTCAGCTGTTGCCGTTTTCTCTACTCCCAGAATCTTATAATAATCCTTTACATCCATAGCTCTAAAACATGTTAATATGATAACTTGTTTTATGAATTTACGAATTAACCCGGAAAAAATAATTGGTGAACGGTAACGGCTATGCCGTTACCGTTCACCATTACGTTTCAGGCGCTGCTGGTTATTTACCGGAGTAGATGTTGGCATTCAGCTTACCGGAAATATACTGGATGGCTTTCTGCGCACGTACGCTGTTGCCTGCTTTATCCAGCGGCGGTGAAAAAACAGCGATGGCATACCTGCCGGGCACCACGGATATAATACCGCCACCCACGCCGCTTTTACTGGGCAACCCTACTTTAAACATCCATTCTCCCGTGGTTTCATATAACCCGGTGGTCCCCATAATAGCCAGCACTTTAGGTACATATTCCTCTTTTATCAATCTTTCTTTGGTAATGGGATTTACGCCGCCGTTTGCCAGTGTGCCGGCCATAATGCCCAGATCGCGGGTAGTTACGCCATAAGAACATTGCTTTGTATAAAAATCGCAGGCATATAACGGATCGTCATACATATAACCGTATGACTTCAGCAACATAGCAATAGCCTGGTTGTGCTGGTTGTTAGCCGCCTCCGATTTATACAGCTCATCGAGGATAGTAAGCTGGCGGCCCGCAAATTTTGCGAAGTATGCATCCACCTTTTCCCAGGCATCGCTGTGGCCAAAGTGGCTGGTAAGCAGGCTGGTGGTGGCCATTGCGCCGGCATTTACGAGGGGATTGGATGGTTTTTTGTCATCCAGCTCAATAGCCGGTACAGAATTAAAAGGCAGCCCGGTTTGACTGGCGCCTACTTTTTCGAGGATCACGCTGTCGCCAAAAATCTCCATCGCCATACACAGGGTGAATACTTTTTCTACTGATTCAATTCCAAATTCAAATTTAGTTTCTCCCACCTGGTATACCTGTCCTTCTTTGGTAACAATCACAATACCATACATTGCTGCATTTGCCCTGTCGAGAAAAGGGATATAGTCTGCATTCTTACCCGATTGCTCATTTTTGAATAAGTTGTAGGCTTCGTTAATAACCGCGTTATAATCAACCGGCTTTGCATGCTTCTGGGAATAAGCGCTGGTAACATTCAGGGTGAGCAACAGGAGAAGCGCAACGATAACTTTCATGAGTATTTATTTTTATGCAGATGATCAGAATTTGAAGAATGCACTGAACTGGGCGCGGACATCATCACCGGATGTATCATCCGTATTTACCCGTTTCCCATACAACACTTCACCAGCTATTTTAAAGAAGGAAGTGAAATAATAAGTAGTGTTAAAAGAACCGTAGTGCGTTGCTTTCAGTGTACCCACGGGCATATTGAGGTCCGGAGTATTCAGTTGCAGGTAACCATACCCGATAGTAGATCCCAGGCTCTTTGTCCAGAAGTGATCGAAGTACAGCCAGGTAGCCAGCATACTGATATTGCTGATGCTTTTATCATTGGCGGCAGCGTATCCGTCGTATCCCTGCCCGCTGATGTCTTCACTGTATTTCGCATAGCCGCTGCCGTAGGCAAACTGGAATTTCACATCATCGTTTTTAGAGAGGTTAATATTTCCGGAGATATTAAAGGCGCCGCCTATGCTTGTTTTCGTATCTGCGTCACCGTTTTTATAATCGATTGGATGCAGCAGGCCGGATAACCGTACATGGCTGGCGTTTTTTACGCCAAAGGTTTTCTGAAAGGCAGCTGTTACATCCGGATAAATGGTTTTACTGCTCCAGGTGGAGGGAATGGAAATATCGCCACCGGGTTGTTCGGCAGAAACGGAGAACATCATTGATTCAGACAATGCCTGTGTAAATCGCAGCTGTACCTGGCGTGTCCATATGTAGGAGTTGGGGCCCCAGTAGTCCATGATATTCGGCCAGTTGTCGCCATCCATAAAGTTGCTCCAATACTGGCCGAAAGTCCATTTACCATGTTGGATATAAGCATGGCGTAATCTTGGAGCGCCGGACAAATTACCCCACAGATCAAATTCCAGCACGGCTTTGAGCGCGCGTCCTTTAGCGTCCGGGGCGCCAAAGGCGGTAAAAGCAAAACGGGACTGTCTGATTGTAAAGGCCGTGTTACCATCACTCACCGTGGGAACGGTTATAGTAGATGGCTGCATGGCGTGTATGTTACCTATTTCACTGAAGTCGTGGATAAAATCTGCCTGTACATATCCGCTGAACTGTAGCCGGATACCCTTTACATCTGTAAAAAGAAACCCCTGCATTTTGCCGCCTTCAATCAGGTTACGGGTCAGCCCCTTACCGTTTTCAGCCGTATCTGATTGTGCATGCACCTGCACCGACCAGGTGAATACAGCTATAACGCAAACGGGTAAACGCAAACACAAAGGGAAACAACGGGTAAATGTATCTGTCACAGGATATTTCATTTATGATGAATAGTTATTCACAACGTCAGGTCATCAGCAGCACAATCACCACGCCCCAGATAATGAGCAGGGTATTGCCCACCGCATATGTAATGGTATAACCCAACGCGGGCAGGTTGCTCTGTACTTCCTCCTGTATAGCAGAAAGCGCGGCAGTGGTAGTTCTGGCCCCGGCAGTGCAACCAAGTATCAGCGCCGGATGGAATTTGAAAATATACCTGGCCATCAGCACGCCCGATAACAACGGGATAGCGGTAGCGGCAATACCTACTAAAAAGAGTCCCCATCCCACTTCCTTGAAACCCGCTACAAAGCTGGGCCCTGCGGTGATCCCCACCACTGCGATGAAAGTATTTAAACCCACATTATTCATCACCCATAAAGCAGGCTCCGGAATTCTGCCGAAGGCAGGATGCTGTGAACGTAACCAGCCAAATACCAGTCCTGCTATAAGCGCGCCGCCACTGGTACTCAAACTGAGCGGCACCCCGCCCACATGAATGCTCATGGCGCCTACGAGGCCACCCAACACAATACCAAGCCCTACAAAGATCATATCCGTTTTATCGGTAGGAATATCCGCGTAGCCAATTTCTTTGGCAGCCTTATCCATATTTTTTTTATATCCTACCAGCTCCACATGATCCCCTCTTTCCAATACTGCCTCCGGGTACACCGGCATAGCTATTCCTGCGCGCCTGATACTCTGCACCGGGATACCATGCATGTAATCCATCGCCCGTAGTGCTTTCACTGTTTTTCCAACTACGTTCTTATTCATCACAAATACCTGTACATTTTCCACGGGAAAGTTCAACAACTCCACGTCTACGATTTCTGTACCGATACTATGTTCTTCTCCGAGAATAAACTCCCTGCGGCCGCTGAGTACAATTTCATCACCGGGATTAATTACATAATCCGGCGTGGCTTCCACGAGCTTCTTATCTTTCTGGCGGATACGTTCCACAAACAGGCGGTGATTGCGTTGCAGCAATTCAGCCTCCAGTTGTTTTACAGATTTTCCTGCGGCAGTTGATTGCGCATCTATCGTATAAGCGCGGAATGTAACGGGGATGAAGGCGGAGCGCATACCGGGGTCCTGCGTGGGATCACCGGCGCCCATTGTTTTCTCCAGCTCTTTGCAGGCAGCCCTTACTTTTTCAATTCCTCCCAGCATCATAGGCGCAATGCTGGATAATAACCATGCGGAACCTGCTGTTCCGAAAATATAGGTTACTGCATAACATACCGGCATGGAGTTGATCCAGGCAGCTTTTTGTTCTGCAGATACATTTAACTGGTTAATAGTATCTGAAGCTACACCCATGGTAGCAGAAATAGTTTGCGAGCCGGAGATCAAACCAGCGGCTTGTCCTACGTTATAGCCGCAGGCCAGTGCCAGCAACCAGGGCGCCACCAGGCAAACCACGCACATGAGTACGGCAAACAATACCTGTGGTAATCCATCTTTCTTCAAACCACGAAAAAATTGCGGTCCAACACTATAGCCTACCGCAAAAAGAAACATAAGGAAAAAGACCGACTTCACATTGGCAGATACCTGTATATCCATCTGCCCAACAATTACTCCCATCAACAAAACACCAGTTACGGATCCTAACGAAAATTTTCCGACCCGTATGCTACCTATAAAAAATCCCGCCGACAACGTAAGGAAAACGGCCAGTTCAGGATATTCCTGGAATGTATGCTGTAACCAACTCATTTATATGTGGATTATAAGAAGAAGAATATGGTCATAATTTCAATCGTAATAGGTAACACAAGTCATTCCCTATTTGTTCAGATAAAATCAATTTTGATGATGGATGAACAAGTTGCTGCTCCTGTTGTTAAACTTCAAAACGAATTTTCTAACAATCAAGCCCACATTGTTATGCCATTATTTATTAAGAAGAAGGAAAATGAAAATTCCCGTTTAGGTTTATACGCATCTGCAGACAGTAAAGAAAGTATTCCTAAATATAAAATGCCTGAAGAGGCGCAGGACATGCGCACCGTATATCACCTGGTGCATGATGAATTAATGCTGGATGGCAATTCGAGGATGAACCTTGCCACATTCTGTCAAACATGGCTGGATGAATATGTGCATAAGCTCATGGATGAATGCCTGGATAAAAATATGATCGATAAAGATGAATATCCGCAGACGGCTGAAATTGAAAACAGGTGTGTGCATATCCTCGCTGATCTGTTTAATTCACCGGGAAGCGCCAGTACAATTGGCTGCAGTACTACGGGCTCCAGCGAAGCGGCTATGCTGGGTGGTTTGGCGCTGAAATGGCAATGGCGTAAAAAAAGACAGCAGGCCGGTAAATCCACCGATAAACCCAATTTAATATGCGGCGCAGTACAGGTGTGCTGGCATAAATTTGCCAGGTACTTTGATGTGGAGTTGCGTGAAGTAGGTATGGAACACGGCAGATATAATTTAACGCCGGAGAAAGTACTGGAGCTGGCAGATGAAAACACTATCGGCGTGGTGCCTACCTTTGGCGTTACTTTCACACTGATGTATGAACCGGTTGCAGAAATAGCAAAGGCACTGGATAAACTGCAAAAAGAAAAAGGCTGGGATATTCCTATTCACGTGGATGCCGCCAGCGGTGCGTTTATTGCCCCCTTTGTTTCACCGGAACTGGTATGGGACTTCCGTATTCCACGGGTGAAATCCATTAATGCCTCCGGCCATAAATACGGGCTGAGTCCATTAGGTGTGGGGTGGGTAGTATGGCGTGAGAAAGAAGACCTGCCGGAAGAACTGATTTTCCGGGTAGATTACCTGGGTGGAGATATGCCCACCTTTGCATTAAATTTTTCCAGGCCCGGCGGACAAATTGTAGCGCAATATTATAACCTGCTGCGGCATGGCAGGGAAGGATATGCGAAGTTGCAACAGGCATGCCTGGATCACGCGCAATATATTTCAGCGGCTATCGAAAAACTGGGACACTTTGAGATCCTTTACAATGGTAAAGGCGGTCTTCCCGGCGCCTGCTGGACATTGAAGCCGGGCGATCATGGCTTTACATTGTACGACATCTCTGATAAAATCCGTTCCCGCGGCTGGCAGATTGCATCTTATCCACTTACCGGAAGCGCTAACGACATTGTAGTACAGCGCGTGCTGATACGTCACGGCTTCAGCCGGGATATGGCTGATATGCTGATCCAGGATTATACGCGCGCTGTAAAATACTTTGAAGAAAATCCTGTAAGAACACCCCTTTCACAAAAAGAAGGCGGAGGCTTTCATCACTAGCCGGCAGACTCGCACCCGGAGGACGTTTCCAGGATGTCGTATGCGTCGATCAATGCCTGTACCTCCGCTGTTATATTTGCCAGCGCAGTTATTTCAGCGGGGGTTACCAACATCATTACATGATCGGCCGGCAGGGGTAAACAAATCATCTTCTCATTTTCTGAGGTATGGTAATGGTCATCCGATAGGCGGTTGACCATCTTTTTAAAGCATTCAAATTCGGTGATATCAAGGTTAACAACCGTTGTACCAAAAGCTAACTGAATGCCTTTGCAGTGCGGGCAGCGGATCACATATCCTGCAGCGCCGTGGTATAATGTCTGGTAATTACACATGGGCCTATGGGTTTGTGCCTCCAGCGGCCGGTCAGGGCCGCTGTCAGGACTTAATTCATCACTCTTTACCTTAGAAAATGGTGGTGGCAAACAACGGATGTATTGACTATGTATGGCTAATAACTCCGGGGTATTATTTACATCTCACAAAAGTACAGCAGGAAATTGGGGGTGAATGCTCGGATCAGGAAAACGACTTACGCAAAAGGGAAAAAGCGGTATTTCCTTGCCCGGAGGCAGGAAAATACCGCTTTAAACAGCTTCTACCAGTTGTAGTTATTAGTAGCCTGGATTCTGCACCAGCTTTGGATTCAGCGTGATTTCATCTACAGGTATAGGGTAAATACGGTGTAGGATATTTGCATCTGATTTAAAACCCCAGGCGCTTTCAAATACACCAAAACGGATCATATCATTCCTGCGCCACGCTTCCCAGGCGAATTCCCGGGCGCGTTCTTCCAGCAGGCCGCTGAGGTTGATACCGCTTACCAGCGGCGCATGTGCCCGGGTGCGGATCTTATTCACCAATACATCGGCATCCTGTAATTCTCCTTTTACCGCTGTGGGAGCAGCTCCCCTCAAAATGGCTTCTGCCTTCATGAGCATCACATCTGCCAGCCTGAAAACGGGCACATCATTATTGGAGTTCCGCTCAGAAGGTTCTGTGTTTTTATCAGGATAGTACTTAATGGAACGCACACCGGAGGCTTTTGCCAGTTCGTCATTACCAATATCCATGGTGGTATCTACACGTAAGGTCATGGTTTTAGAGAAGGTGAGCTGCCATTTGATTTCCTTCGTAGGTTCGGAGCCGGTATACTTATCGTTTAGCCCTTTATTAGTAGTGGTGATCATGATAGGCGCGCCGTCCGGGTTGAACTGCGGGCCTTCCAGCCAGGTATTGTTACGGACATCTCCTGTTAAATTGAATTTATCATAGAAGGAACCGATGGTACTCATAGCAATACTTGGACGGAAAGGCAATGAGTATTTTACGACCAGGTTTGGATGTAATCCGAAACGGGAAAACTGGTTGCCTTTGATCACATATCCATCATAAGGAATAGCAAAAATGGTTTCCATGATAGCGGGTCCGTTATCCGGCATAAAAATGCTGGTGTAGTTATCATCCAGCACATACTTACTGCCGGTCAGGATACTATCTGCCATTGCCACCACCTCATTATACCGGGGTTTGCCTGTATATACCATTGAATTGAGGTACATTTTTTCCAGCAGTGTAAAAGCAAACCATGCAGTAGGTTTGGAATAGGTAACTTGTCCTCTTTCCCTTCTCAGCAGTGGCAATACATCTTTCAATTCCTTCTCTATAAAATTAAATACCTCTTCACGGGTAGATTGTTCGGGTGGTGTTGGATTACCAAAAGTAGTGATGATGGGCACTTTACCATAAAGGTCCATCAGGTAAAAGTAATACAGTGCCCGCATCGCCCGGGCCTCGGCCATTGCCAGCGGTTTAGAATCACTGTCGGGCGCCTTTTCAAAAAGCGCGAGAATACGGTTGCAGGTATTCACGCCACCGAAAGCCCAGCTCCACACATTTTTCACCGTGGTATGGTCTTTTGTCCAGGAGTGCCTGTGCAGCTGCGCATACACTCCTCCATCCACGTAGTTACCACCACGGGCGGGGATAATGGCTTCATCGGTAGAGAGTTCCTGCATGCGCCAGTAGTCTACGGCGTATCCACCACTCAGTTGTGTATAAATAGGTCCGGATGCGGCGATAAAGCCATCGGGCGTAGTGGGGAAATTTTCCTTTACATATTCAGATTCCACATTTACATCCAGCTTTGTACAGGCGGAAAGTAAAGTAAAACTGAGTGCTATTCCTGTGATAAAAATATTTTTCATGTCGCTATTTTTAACCGTCAGTTTTTAGAATGTTGCGTTTAAACCAAAGAGGAAAGAACGTGTCTTGGGATAAAAATTGCTGTTGTCAATTCCCGGCGTAAGTCCGCCCATATTGATTTCCGGATCAATACCGGAATAATCGGTAATGACGAACAGGTTATTACCGGAAACGTATAAACGTAGTTTCCTGAGATACTTATTATGCATGGGAACCGTATAGCCAATAGTAGCATTATCGAGCCGGAGATACGAACCATTTTCCAGGTAGCGGGAAGAAATGTAAGGTGCATTCACATCACCTGGCGACTCCTGTTTGGAATACTGCGGGATGTTGATAATACCGGCTTCATAAGGCGCGTTCAGGTTAGCCAGCGTAGCGTTGAGTATCTTGTTTCCTGATACGCCACGTAAAAAGATGTTGGCATCAAAATTACGCCAGGTAAAGCTGTTGCTCCAACCGTAGGTAAACGCTGGCTGTGCATCTCCGGTGTATACGCGGTCGGTGGAAGTAGGGCCGGTAACGAGATTGCCTTTGGCATCACGGAATTGTGAAAGCCCCGCAGCGTTTTTATCCACGTATTGCCAGAGGTAGAAAGAACCCAGTGCATATCCGCCTTCCACCCGCTGTGATTTATTACCTGATTGTCCTCTTCCGCCCAGTTCTGCGGTTTCAATATATTTCACGGAGAAAATATCGTTGGAGAGGGAGAGTACCCGGTTTTTATTATGCGCAATATTGGCGGAAGTGGTCCAGTTGAAACTGGCCGTTTTCACCGGTACTGCGTTCACCTGGAACTCAATCCCCTTATTGCTCATTGAGCCTACGTTTGCCAGCATGTTACCAACAAAATACTGGGTAGCGGGTACATTGTAAGAGTAGATCAGGTCGGTGGTACGTTTGTCGTAATAGTCCACAGCAAAGCCCAGGCGTCCTCTCAATGTGGTGAAATCCATTCCTATATTAGCCATCCCGGTGCGTTCCCATTTCAGGTTGGGGTTATCGTTTTGTACCGGTCCGATGGCGTTGATCAGTTTACCGTTGTTGTAGAATTTACCGGTGATATCGTAGCGGAGCGTGGCTATCAACGGATCGAAGCCAAGTGAGTTACCGGTAACGCCATAGCCTGCACGCAGTTTAAGATCTTCTATCCAGGATACGCCGGAGAGGAAGCTTTCCTTATTCATTTTCCAGGCGGCGGATACAGCCGGGAAATATCCCCAGCGGTTATTTGCGCCAAAGGCAGAAGATCCATCTCTTCTTACGGAAGCCATCAACAGGTACTTTTCATTAAACTGGTAATTGGCTCTTGCATAAAAGGAGATGAAGCGCAGGGTTTGAATGCGGGTGGCGCCAAAGTTAGGTTGGAAGGCGCCATCAGGGCTTCCGAGGCCCAGGTTATCGCCTTGTGTGGCATCAGATACAAAGCCCTGGTTAGAGGTCTGGAATCCATCGCCGCGGCGATCTTCCTGCCAGGAGTAACCGGCCAGTAAACGCAGGTCGTGTTTACCAAAAAGCACGTCGTAGTTGAAATAGGTTTCCAGCACTTTACGTGTATTCGTATAGGCGCTGCGGGTAGCTCTTCCGTTAACGCCCTGTGCAAGACCGGATGCGCGGTTATTATAAATATCCCGGTTGATCTGCTCGTCCTGCATAGACAGGTTCAGTGTGTAACGCAAGCCTGGCAACAGGTTTAGCTCAGCACGGGCATTGCCCAGCATGATCTTGTCTTTGGTGCGGTCGCTGTTGTTTTTGATGAGTGATACCGGGTTCAGGTAATTGCGCGTACGCGAGAAATCTTCTTTATAAGTACCATCCGGGTTAAAAATATTCACGGTAGGCATATAGTTCAGCATGTTCATAAACACCGCTTCCGGGATCTGGTTTTGTGTGCTTAAGCTGTTGCTGATGGAGAGGTTCAGCTTCAACAGGTCGTTGAACGCACGTTGCTCCAGGTTGGCTCTTACGTTTAGCCGTTCCAGTGATGACGATTGCATGATACCATTATTCTGGAGGTAGTTCACACTTCCGTCGAATACTGTTTTCTCATTGCCGCCGCCAAACGAAATGTTATGGCTGTGCGACAAACCATTGCGGGTAACGAGTTTCTGCCAGTCGTTGTTGGCCTTATCATCATAAGCCGGTGTGATGCTTTTGCCATTGTCCTGCAGGTATTTCGTGAGCTCTTCACTGGACATCATGTCGATGGAATTGGAGATGCGCTCATTGGCCACATAGGCGTTGTAGCTGATCCAGCTTTGACCGGGTTTCGCGCGGCGGGTAGTGATCATAATTACGCCGTTGGCAGCGCGTGCGCCATAAATAGCGGTAGATGCCGCATCTTTCAGCACGTCCATTGATACGATATCTGAAGGAGATACGAGCTGGATATTGGCGCCGGGTACTCCATCAATTACATAGAAAGGTTGCTGTGCTTCCCCATCGCGGAAAGTAGACGGACCACGCAGGATCACCGCCGGTGTAGCGTTTGGATCGCCGCTGCGGGTAATGTTCAGGCCGGGTACTTTTCCCTGTAACAGCTGTTCGGGGGAGCTGAATACGCCGCTGTTAAAGTTTTCGGCGCCTACATGGGAAACGGCCCCGGTAAGATCTCCTTTGGTGGTGGAACCATAACCTACCACTACCACGCTGCTTAACAGGCTGGCATCGGATTTCAGTTTTATAGCTACCCGTTGCTGCCCGTTTAATACCAAACGGGTAGATTTATATCCGAGGGAAGTAAATAACAGGGTGTCGCTGGTGTGGTCTGCCTGTAAAGAGAAAGCGCCGTTTGGATCAGTGATGCTGCCCTGTGTATTTCCTTTTACCAGTACGCTCACGCCGGGTAAACCTACACCGGTTTCTTCATCGGTAACTTTACCGGTTACGGTTGTTTTGTTCTTTTCTTTTTTAATGATGTACACGCCTTCCGTGGCAGAGAACTGGAACCCGCTTCCTTTCAGCAAAGTGCGCAGCACTTCTTCTATAGGCTGTGAACGGAAGTCCTGTGTTTTTACCGTCAGGTTCTTTAATAAAGCGGCATCGTATACAATGTCGGCGCCGCTTTGTTTTTGCAGCATTTTCAACGCATCTGCAAGCGGGCCTGCTGTGATATGCAGTTCCTGCACGATGGCTGTTTTTTGCTGGGACATGACGCTGCCGCATAGCGACAGCATAAGCGCTACAAGAAATATCTGTTTCACAGAAATCCTTGTACGCAAGTGAGTACTACGTACATTCATAACCGGTGTTTTAATTTCAGTTCAGGGAATAAATATTTATTGATCTATAGTATAATTTCCTGCGCCGGCAGGTGTTATTTTCAGCTGATGATCCGTAAGATCTTCCAGTACATTTATGATCTGCGCAATCGTTAAGTGCATATTGAGCGATCCGCTAATTTGCCTGTCAATTGCCCTTTTAACGTGGAATTTCACCGGATAATAATTCTCCAGTAATAGCAGTGCATCCATAACGGGCATATTATCGAACACTATTTTATCCTGCTTCCAGCCGTTGATATCCGGTGAGGATACAGACAGCTGAGAGAAAGTATAATTATTTCTGTTAACCTGCAGTAATTGATTAGCTGTTAAGATGCCCATTACCTGGCCGCCTTTGTTAACGCTCACTTTCCCGGTACTCACCCCTATTTCCAGCAGCTGCCGGGGATAGGCCCTGATGTGAAACGAGGTGCCCAATACCTGCACCTGCAGGCTATCGGTGGTAACGCTGAAAGGTTGGCCGGGCGCCGGCGCTATATCAAAAAATGCTTCTCCCGATACCAGCTGCACCTGCCTGGTATCCGTAAAATGATCCGGGTATTTCAGTACGGCATTAGCTCCCAGCCAGATCCGGCTGCTGTCTGGCAACAACAGCATTTTCTTTTCCCCGATGGCCGTACGCAGTTCCAGCCAGGCGATCTTTTGGGAGGGCCGGTGGTTCATCATCCACCAGCTGCCTATGCCCACCAGCAGCAATACAGCTGCTGCAGCGGCCATCTTCTTCCATATAGGATACATGGTAGCCGGATGGCCTGCACGTTGCTTTATGACCTTTAAAATGCTGCGGCGCAGCTGTTCCCGGCTGCGGGGATCCTGCCCCGTTGCCGGAGGGGCATCTTCCGCCAGTGCGTCCAGCCAGTGGGTAAGCAATTGCTCCTCTTCCGGGGTAGCTTTGCCATCCAGATATTTACCGATGAGTGCATTTATTTTTGATCGGATCAAGGTGTGACGTTTATGACTAAGTTGCATAAACCATCCTTTTTAACTATCGGGAATCCGGGCTTAACATTAAGGTAACACGGGAGAGGAAAATCAGAGGAACATTAACAGGCGGTTCAGCAGTGGGCGGGCTTTCTTGTAGGCGTTTCCAAGCTGGTTACGTACCGTTTGCTCGGCAGTACCATGCATCATGGCTATTTCGCGGATGCTCAGTTCATCAAAGTGGTACCATTCAAATACCTGTCTTTCTTTTTCCGGCAGGTGTTGCAGGTCATGCTGCAGCTGGTTCAGAATATCTTTATGGATCAGGGAATTAAGGGTAAGCTCCGAGCGTAGCTCACTATGGGTGATAAATTTTTCGAGATGTTTTTCTTTTAATCCATCGTCGCGGAACTTACGCAGGATTTGTTTCCTTACCGCACTAAACAGGTAGTAACGGATATGGGTATGCAGCTCCAGCTGCAGCCGGCGCTCCCAGATACTGGCGAACAAGTCCTGTATGATATCACGTGCATCCTCTTCACTACCCGTAACCTTTGCTGCGTAGGCATACAGTTCTTCCCAGTAAGTATTGAAAATCAGCTCAAATAGCTTAAAATCACCAGTACGTAGCCGCTGAATAAGATCAACGGGGAATTGTTCAGGCATATAAAAATATATATCCTAAAAATAGAGCAGGTTTTTAAGATAAAAAACGGGGTAACAAAAATATAGCGAAGTATTAATATAGGGAGGTAAAACGGCTTAAAGCATGGCCGTTTCTTTAAGCCGCGACGTTTTAACTGTGATATTATCTTATTTATCTATGTTATATCGCGTCAGCCGGTAAGCCGGCAAAAGAAAATTACGGTATCTTAACTATCATCTTCCTGGTATTGATACCGCCAACAATGCCGTAGCCATTTGTAACATTGGTAAACACCCTTACATGGGAGCCCAGGGTCGTTCCGGCGTCTCTTTGTGCCGCCAGGGTACTAAAGTACCGGTAGGTGTTGTTGGTCAGTGCGCTTACTTCTACCGTTATTTCACCGGCGTTCATGATGGGATCCGCTGTTTGTAAAACGAAGTTTACCGGTTTACCGTTAAAGCGTTCATCGTTCATGATCAGGCTGTTGTAATTGCCTTTGGAAAAGTATTCAACCATGTTATTATTAAAGGCGGGATCCAGCCTGAAAAGCAGGAAGGCGCCCAGCCCGGTGGCGGCATCCGTCATATAAATACGGATCCGGTAATAATCGGCGGAGGCGGGCAGGTCCTGTAGTGTAAACTGTACCCGGCTGCTGCCGCGCTGCGCACCTGGCTTAGACACCAACGGCGCCGGCGGCAGTGTATCCGTACCCGTTACTGCCTGCAATCCCGCCGCGGATACGGCCACTTTGTATTGCTGCCCGAGTATGGCTTTCTGACTGGAAACATAATAGGAGAGTCCTTTAATTGTTTGTACCTGCAACGGCAATACCGATGCCTCGTTTGCTGTAAGCGTTACGGTGGCGCCGGGGATGTCGTTATACCCGGCATCGTTGTATACATTGGAAGGCACGCTGCGCGTTACCCGGATATAGATAACGCTATCCGGTTGTATCAGTGTGTTCACCACTATTTTATCGCCTTCATAAGGCAACTTGATCTCTTCCCTTTTTTCACATGCACTCAATAGCATGGATAACCCGATCGCACCTACGAAAAAATATTTCATACACATCTCTTTAAAACTTAACTGAATAAGTAATACTGGGCAATATAGGCAGAATGCTTACTTTCGACAGGTACCGTTTCTGTCCGGCAGCATCTCCACTGATAAAATAGAAATAAGGATTCTTCCGGTTGTAGGCATTAAACACACTCAGGTTCCAGCTCCGTGTCCAGTGCTTTTTCTGCTTACTCCAGGTAACCCCTACATCCAGCCGGTGAACAGCCGAGCCCCGGTAATTATTCCGGTTGTCGAAACGATCGATACTGGTATTCCCGGTACCGGGCTCCCAGGGTGAAGCGCCCTCTGTTGCCGCATAAGTGGATACCGGCAAAGTAAACGGCGTACCACTGTTAAAATGCCAGGAGGCAGAAAGTTCCCATTGTTTCCCCAGTTGCTGTACCAGCACCAGTTCAATATCATGCCGGTGATCAAATTTATAAGGATAAATCTCCCCGTTATTCACATCGGGGAAGCGGCGGGTAGACCAGGCCAGGGTATAACCCACCCATCCCGTGGTGCTGCCTTTTTTCTTCTGCATCATTAATTCCGCACCATAGCTCCAGCCTTTACCCACCGTTACGTTTTCATCCCACCGCGTGGTGGCGGGGGTAATAATACCATTGGTTTCCCTGGTTTCAATCACGTTGTGCATGGATTTGAAATATCCTTCCAGTGAAAATTCATACTTCAGGTTGGCGGTAGTTTTAGCTATGCCGGCCGCTAACTGCCGTGAAAACATAGGCGCCACATGTTGTGTGGAAGGCACCCATATATCTGTAGGCAACGTGGCGCCATCGCCGGACAAGAGGTGAATATACTGCGTCATATGTGTGAAAGCCGCCTTCACAGCCCAGTTGCGGGGCAATAGATAACGCAGTCCCAGCCGGGGTTGCAGGGAATAATAAAAGCGGCCTTCCACCAAAAATGCAGACGCGTGCATGCCTATATTGGCAAAAAAATCAGGCCGGATCTGCCAGTCATCTTCCGCATACAATGACAATTCATAACCGGTTACTTTCATCGATGCATCAATCGTATCCAGCGGTATTACATGGCTGTCCCTGTCTTCGAAAGTGGAGTAGCCGGGCTTGAACTTATGCACGGTAGTGATAGCGCCAAAGCGAACGGAGTGGCGGGGATCCGGGCGGTAGTCAAAATCTATCCTGCCGCCATTATTCTCCATTACGGAGTTGTATCGTCCGTATACATCCGACTTTTCACCGGAAGCCGCCAGCTTATATTTATGTTCGATCTCTGTGAAAAATTCGTATTGAGAATAGTTCAGGGTTACATTGGAAAACAGTTTGGGGCTGTAGATGTGGTTCCATCGTATAGCCCCGATAGTATTGCCCCAGCCCAGCCGGAAGCGGAGGCTTTCACCGATATATTTCGACGAATTGATGATGCGGGAAGTATCGTCTGTTGTCTGTTTCAGCAACAGGTTATCTTCTCCCTTATAAAAACTTAAAAAGAGCCGGTCTTTAGGAGAAAATATATGATTCACTTTTGCATTGACATCAAAAAAGAATGCCTTGAAATCGCCATCATCACCCAATGTCTTCTCTGCCTGTAATGCTGCATTGATCAAGAGATCCGGATAAGACCGGCGGGCAGAAAACATAAAGGATGTTTTGTCTTTTACAATCGGTCCTTCGATATTAAACTTAGCCGCAATGAAGCCGAGGGAGGCATCTCCGTGAAAGGCTTTCATATCTCCTTCTTTCATTGCAATATCTACCACGGAAGATATCCTGCCGCCAAAACGCGCCGGGAAAGCGCCTTTATACAGGTCCGTTGTTTTTACCACATTGGCATTCAGCATAGAGTATACACCGAAGAAGTGAGAGAAATTAAACACCGGGGTACCATCTATCAGCACGAGGTTCTGATCAGGACCGCCACCTCTTACATACAAACCACCGGCGCCGTCCGGGCCGCCACTTACGCCCGGGAGCGACTGCAAAGCGCGCATTACATCCACTTCGCCGAGCAGTCGTGGCATCGCCTGCAAATCGGAGGTGCTCAGGTTTACCCTGCTCATCTGCGTTTGCTCCTGCAGCTTGCTCCCTTCCTTCGCGCTGATCACTACTTCTTTTAAACTGCCAAGCGGCTGCAGGTGAACGTTAATCATCTGGTTGCCCTTAGCCGTTACCTTCTGCAGATAAGGCTTGTAGCCTATGTAGGAAATCAACAGGCTGTTGGTATCTTTCACCGTGGTTAAACTATAAAAACCATATTGATTGGCAGTAGTGCCCTGTTTGAGCGCAGGAGAATAAACCGTGGCGCCAATCAGGCTTTCACCACTAACGGCATCTTTAATATAACCACTGATAGTACGGCTGCTGCGTTGCGCGGGCGACAATATGATCTGGTCCCCCACACGGGTGAACCGGATATCATCGGGAGAAAACAATTCGTCCAGTAATTTTTTAAGACGTTGTTGGTGGGCGGTTAACGTAACCTTCCGGGACAAGTTGACAAGTTCCCTGCTATATGAAAAATGAATACCATATTCTTTTTCCAGTAATCCACATACCGCCTCCAGGGGCTGATCCTTTACTACTACCGTTACTCTTGTTTGCCAGTCCCACCCAAAAACCTGGAAGGGGAAACTAAATATTAATATTCCCGTCAGCAGTTTTAAGGCTAACGACATAGTATAGCTAAATTGAAAGTGTGACTACAGCTTTAGTTGACGGCTAAAACTTATTTTAATTTGTATTGACGGTCGTTTACTTTTTCATATGATGCGTTCAGCATAAGTGCCAGTGATTTCATCACTTCTTCTGTTGACTCATCTGTGAAGCTGGCCCGTACCGGCAGTTTCAGCAGGTCGGTATCCATCACTTCTATTTTGATATCATATACTTCTGTGATCGTATGCAATACTTCTTCAAGTGGCGTATCCTGGAACGACAACGACCTTTTACCCATATCTGTTACGTGAGAAGCGATACGGAAAGCGGGCCTGTCGTTATCATGCTGTAACAACATGCCATCGGTGAGGATCACGCTGTCTTTTTTATCATGATTGATCACCATTACCTTGCCGCTGCTGACGTGTACTTTCAGCGTGGCGGCGCCGGGCTCATAGTTGATCATAAACCGGGTACCCAGCACCTTTACTTCGTTGCGGCCGAGTATAATCACAAACGGGTTTTCCGCGCTGCCGTTTACATCAAAACTGGCCATACCGGTGAGTGTTACTTTCCGGTTGCGGTCATTAAAGCCCCTGGCTACTTCCATCCTTGCGCCGGCCGACAACTGTATTTTGCTTCCATCGCTCAGTTCCGCACTTACCGGGCCGGCATATACCTGGTCCGGATGATTGCGGGTGAGGAACCACAATCCTGCGCCCAATGCTACCACCAGTACAGCGGCAATTTTCAGCCAGGTGAAGCGGGGTTTGGACCTGACGGCAATTAGTGCCGGCTTGTCGTCCATTTTTTCCTGGAGCTGCGCCCAGGCAGAACCAGTATCTGCCGCCACTGTTTTTTCATTAGCCGCAGCGGTATCCAATACTTTTCCCAGCGACACCAGCAGGGCCATATTACCGGGATCTGTTTCCTTCCATGCTTCCACCCACGCACGCTCTTCCTCATCCGCTTCATTGAGCAGATACTTGCAGAGCAAGGTATACAGCGCCTCATCGGGCAGTGCCTCGTTAGGAAAAGATGGTGTCATTAGTTGTTGTAAGTTTTTACAGTCGCCGCCTTGCGGGCGGTATTATATTAATAAGACGCACGGGAAATACAGATGCCCCTATGCGACCGGAAATATTTTTAGAACAGGAATCCTGTCAGCAATGGCAGGTATTCCTTCAACTCCTGGTGGAGGATCTTCAGGGCCTTGCCCATCTGGTTTTCCACCGTTTTTACGGAAATATTCATTGCTTCCGCTATTTCTGCATATTTCATATGCTGCTGGCGGCTGAGGATAAATACCTCCCGGCAGCGCTCCGGCAACCTTTCCAGTGCCTGCCGGTACAACCGCTCCAGCTCCTTCACTTCTTCCCCCGCACCCACCGTTGTTTCTGTTACCTTCCCGTAACCGTTCTCCTTTTCCGAGCGCACAATATCCTTGCGCCACTGGCTGATGGCGGTATTACGGATAGCGGAAAACAAATATGCTTTCACCGGGCCTGTAATAGTGATCGTATCCCTTTTTTCCCACAACCGCAGGAATACCTGTTGTACTATTTCCTCCGCTACATGGGCATCCCCGGTGTAGTGAGTGGCAAAGGCCAGGCAATGAGCATGGTTTTCCTTAAATAATGCTTCAAATGTTTGGAGCTCCAGCATGATGAAGGGCAAATATAGGAAGGATTTTCACTTACGCGAATTTTGTCTTACCCCAAACCATACAAAATTCGCCCCCCTTCTTGCTCCCAATCGGGTAATGCTTATCTTTGTTCCCGCAATGTACAACCTGATCAAAAACTTCCTTTTCCGCTATCCGCCGGAAAGTATTCACCACAGCGTAATGCGTGGTATGAAAACAATTTACTCGCTGCCACTTGGCAAGAATATCATGAATGCCTTCTGTGGGGTAAAAACCCCGGGCCTGGAACGTGAAATATTCGGACTCACCTTTTCCAATCCTGTAGGGCTCGCAGCTGGTTTCGACAAAGACGCAAAGTACATTGATGAACTGGCCTGCCTCGGTTTTGGTTTTGTGGAGATAGGTACTGTAACGCCACTGCCCCAGCCGGGTAATGAGCAACCACGGCTATTCCGCCTGCCGGAAGATAAAGCCCTCATCAACCGTATGGGCTTTAACAACGAAGGCGCCGTTGCCGCGGCAAAAAGACTGCAACGCAAAAAATCCAATATTATAGTAGGCGGGAACATCGGGAAAAATAAACTGACCCCGAATGAGGAAGCGGTGAGCGACTACGAAAAGTGTTTTCACGCGCTGTATGATGTAGTAGATTATTTCGTGGTAAATGTAAGCTCCCCCAACACGCCCAACCTCCGGGCCTTACAGGAGAAAGAGCCGCTGAAACAACTGCTGCATCACCTCCAGGTGCTGAATGCGCAGAAAGTGAAACCTAAGCCCATCTTACTTAAAATAGCACCGGACCTCACTACCGAGCAACTGGATGATATCATTGAAATAGTAAAGGAAACAAAACTGGCCGGCATCGTAGCCACCAATACCACTATCAGCCGGGCGGGATTAAAAACGCCTGCCGCGGAAGTAAATGATATCGGCGCCGGTGGACTCAGCGGTTTGCCTGTAAAAAAGAAAGCAACAGAAGTGATCCGTTATATCCACACCCACAGCCAGGGCAGTATTCCCATTATCGCTGTAGGCGGCATTTTCACCGCAGAAGATGCACAGGAAAAACTGGATGC
Organism: Chitinophaga ginsengisegetis; assembly: GCF_900168065.1. Classification (GTDB taxonomy): domain Bacteria; phylum Bacteroidota; class Bacteroidia; order Chitinophagales; family Chitinophagaceae; genus Chitinophaga; species Chitinophaga ginsengisegetis. The sequence goes on from NZ_FUZZ01000001.1 coordinate 3,009,259, forward strand.
CGGCGCGTCGCTGGTACAGGTGTATACCGGGTTCATTTATGAAGGGCCGAAGATTGCGAAAAAGATCTGTGCTGGCTTACGCCCACAGTAATAATTATAAAAAGAAAGGGGGAAGATGTTATTCATCTTCCCCCTTTCTTTTTATAAACACTTATCAGCATGCATTCATGAGCGTTACCGCTACCATGCCCGCCGTTTCTGTACGCAGGCGCGTATCTCCCAATGATACCGGTACATAACCTTCATCCAGCGCCAGCTTTATTTCTTCCGGTGTAAAATCGCCTTCCGGGCCAATCAGTATAAGGGTATCCTTTGCGGGCTGCATCACCTGCTGCAACGGGGTTTTCTGCTCCGGCAAACAATGCGCGATCAGCCGCTGCGGATCTTTATTATTCTTCACCAGCTTATCAAAAGCCTGTGGCTCCTGCAATTCCGGTAAATAAAACTGCTGCGATTGCAGCATCGCCGATACCAGGATATTCTGCAACCTTTCCGGCTTAAATTTTTCCTTCTCGGTACGCTGGCTTACCAGCGGAATAATGGTTTGAATACCAATCTCCGTGGCCTTTTCCAGGAACCATTCTATACGCGAGGCATTTTTTGTAAAAGAGATGGCTATCCGCAATGCCCGCGCCGGAGCCGGCATCGTTTCAGACGAAAGGATCTTTACTACACATTTCTTGCGGTTATCGTCGGTGATTACTGCGGTGATTTTATGCCCGCGGCCATCTGCCAGCAATACCTCATCGCCCTTTTCATAACGAAGCACCTGGATACAATATTTGGAAGTATCCTCATTCATCGTATACATGGTGGCATCCTGCTGTATTTCCGGCGCGTAAAAAACTGACATATCTTTTTTAATTATCCTGATGTGCGAAGATAGTTTACGGATTTTATCCGGCAGATGATATCCGTAGTTTTTTTGTTTTTATCTGGAACCGCACAAACAGCAGCACAGAAGCCACCAGTAAGCCCAGCAACAGCGCCCACCATACGCCTTCCACACCGTAATCCAATTTGATCCCCAACAGGTAACCCAAAGGAATGCCCAGCACCCAATAAGCCAGCAATGTAATCACGGTAGGAATACGCACATCGCCGAGGCCACGCAGAATACCAAGTCCCACCACCTGCATGCCGTCGAACAACTGGAAGAAGGCCGCAATGATCAACAGGCGCGAAGCGATCTGGATCACCTGCGGGTCCTGGATATAAAATGACGGCAACAGGTGATTGCCCAGTGTGAACAACAGCGCGGCGGCGCCCATCAGCAGCAATACCATATGATAGCTGGCGATAGCGGATAAGCGCAGCGCGCCAAAGTCTTTCTTCCCGAAATTATTACCGCTTTTAATACCTGCTGCCGCGGAAATACCGCTGGCCATCATGTAGGTCATGGCAGCAAGACTCAGCGCTATCTGGTGAGCCGCCAGTTCTGCAGCGCCCATCCAGCCCACCATTATAGCAGCGCCGCTGAAAGCGCTTACTTCAAACAGGTATTGCAGGGCCACCGGCGTACCGATGCCCAGGATCTTTTTAATGGCCGCTGCCTTCAGGTTTTTAAACCCAAATGATTGCAGGTATGGTTTAAAACGGGGTGCGCGTAGCACATAAAATGCCATCGTAATCCCCATGATAAGACGGTCGGTAAAAGTGGCTATCCCCACGCCGATCACACCCATCCGGGGCAACCCGAACAGGCCGTACACCAATGTAATCCCGATCAGGATATTCAGCACGTTCCCGATGATGCTGATGTTCATAGCCTGACGGGTGAACCCCAGCCCTTCCGCAAACTGTTTGAAGGAAAGGAACAGCATCAGCGGAATAAAGGAGAAGCCCAGGAAACGCAGGAAGGGGCGGGCCTGGTCTGCTACATCGCCTTCCTGGTGCAGGAAAGATAAATAGCCACTGCCGAAATAGATAACAGCCGACAGCAACACGCCTACCACCATATTAATGATCAGGCTATGGCTCAGCAAATGCCCGATGGCGCCTTTGTTGCCACGGCCGTTTTCCTGTGCAATCAACGGGGTTAGTCCGTACGACATACCGATACCGGCTACCATAAATACGGAAAACAAGCCATTCCCCAGGGATACTGCCGCCAGCGGCACTTTCCCGGTATGACCAATGATAATACTATCTGATAATGCTACTAACGTGTGTCCCAGTTGGGAAATAACTACGGGGTAGGCTAAACTGAAATTGTCTTTGTAATGCCCTTTGTACTTTAAATACAGCTGTTTCATCGATTGTTCTGTTATTGGTGTTCCACGGGTTTGTCTTACAAAACCCATAAAAAAAGCCGGCGATCATTTCGATGCCGGCTTTTAGCAATATCTTTTTATGCGCTAAAATGGTGCATCTTCAAATCCTTCATCGAAGTTCATGTCGTTCATCTTGGATCCCTTCTGTATATACAGTTTCGCTTCATCGTTGCCACCGCCACCTTGTTGGTTACGGTTCATGCCTGCGTAGGGATTGCCGCCGCCACCGGGGTTTTCCAGGCTGCCATCATCTTCAAAACGCTGATATTCCAGTACGGCTCTCAGTTTGATGGTATCCAGCTGACCATTACGGTGCTTGGCTATACGAACGTGGGTTTCACCTTTATTGGATTCGCCCATTTCATTGGTGTTGATTTCATAATATTCAGGACGGTACAGGAACATTACCATGTCCGCATCCTGCTCAATGGCTCCTGATTCACGGAGATCACTCAGCTGCGGCATTTTGTTACCGTCTTTACGTTTTTCCACATCACGGCTCAACTGCGAGAGGGCGATCACCGGTACCTGTAGTTCTTTTGCCAGTCCTTTCAGGTCGCGGGAAATTTTACTGATTTCCTGTTCACGGTTGGAGCCTTTACCATCACTGCTGCCGCTCATGAGCTGGAGGTAGTCGATAATGATAACGCCTACGCCGTGGTTGTGTACCAGCCTGCGGCATTTGGCGCGCAGTTCAAAGATGTTGAGGGCCGGGGTATCATCAATGAAGATGGGTGCTTTTGCCAGGCGTTCAATACCGTGGGTCATCAGCTTCTTCATTTCATATTCTTCCAGCTTACCGCGGGAAATCTTTTCCAGCTTTATTTCTGACTCGGCCGAGAGGATACGTTGTACAATCTGGCCGGACGACATTTCCAAAGAGAATACCGCTGCGCCTTTCGGGAAGCGGGGGTGAAGGGCCGCATTTCGCGCGAGGTTCAGCGCAAAGGCGGTTTTACCCACAGAAGGACGGGCAGCTATGATGATCAGATCCGTGGACTGCCAGCCATAGGTTACTTTATCCAGTGAAGGGAACCCGGAAGGTACCCCGGTGATATCATCTCCTTTATTCCGCAGGTCCTCGATACGTTTCATGGTGTTTACCAGTACACGGTCGATGGAATCGTAGTTTTTACGGAGGTGGTTATTGGTTACTTCAAATAACTTTGATTCGGCGCTGTCCAGCAGGTCAAACACATCCGCAGTGTCTTCATACGACTCTGTAAGGATTTCCCCTGAGATGCGGATCAGTTCCCGTTGGATAAATTTCTGGAGGATGATACGGGCATGTGCTTCGATATTCGCGGAAGACACCACCATGTTGGTGAGCTTCATAACGGTGAATGGTCCGCCGATCTGTTCCAGTGAGCCCATTGATTTCAGCTCTTCTGTTACGGTGAGGATATCCACCGGCATCGACTTACCCGCCAGGCGGGTCATCGCACTAAAAATAATCTGGTGAGCTTCTACATAAAAACACTCCCCTTTCAATATCTCGATAACGGTGTCAAATGCACCTTTTTCCAGCATTACGGCTCCCAAAACAGCTTCTTCCAATTCTTTAGCCTGTGGTGGTATCTTGCCATACACCAAGGATGACACATCAATGGACGGTTTTCTGCGCACATTGCGGTCCTTCTTAAGATTGAGATCCATTTATGGTTAGTGTATTAAAAAAAGTTAAAAAAAGGTTACTGTCAATGGGCCTTTCCTGTTGTTTTTACAATCGATATCTGCATTTTCCCGCATTCTATAGGGGTCATAGCTACGTTAAGAAATTGTAAACTTTTTCAAGCCGTACAAACTAAGGTAAAGGCATTTTTCCGATTAATCCCCCCTCCTTAGTTATTAAATTTATTAAGCCTCATACACAGGTTATCCACAAGCAAAATGTCAGTTATCCACTGACACTACTATGGTTATCCACTAAAACGCAGGAAATTCCCATGCAAAGGTCCGATTATTCACACACATTGTGTAAAAAGATTTTCCACATCCTGCAAAAATACAGCACTGTGGCGGTTTTGAGGCTTTTTTAATTTCAAAGAATCAAAGTGGATAAGCCGCAAAGCCCGAAAATCAATTCTAGTTGTTAACTTTACGCCACTTATATAAACCGAGCAGATAAATGACGATTTCATACAACTGGCTATGTGATTATTTACCGGTGAAGCCTACACCGGAGGAACTATCTACCATTTTAACCAGAATAGGCCTGGAGGTAGAAAGCCTGGAGAAATTTGAAGCAGTAAAGGGAAGTCTGGCTGGATTAGTGATCGGAGAAGTACTGACGGCAGAAAAACACCCCAATGCAGATAAGCTGACACTCACCACCGTTAACACCGGCAACGGCGAGCCCCTGCACATCGTTTGCGGCGCTCCCAACGTGGCAGCAGGACAAAAAGTAGTAGTGGCCCCTGTTGGTACCACCATTTACCCGCTGGGTGGCGAACCGCTGACCATGAAAAAAGCAAAGATCCGTGGAGAAGAAAGCCAGGGAATGATTTGTGCAGAAGATGAGATCGGGCTGGGCAGCAGTCACGACGGCATCCTCGTACTGGACGCGTCCCTGCAGCCGGGCACTCCCGCCAGCGAAGTATTTAAACCCGCACAGGACTTCATCTTTGAAATTGGCCTTACACCCAACCGCATGGACGCCATGAGCCATATCGGCGTGGCCAAAGATGTTTGCGCCTTCCTCAATAACCTGGAACATACGCATAAATACCAGGTACAGCTGCCTGAAATAAAGGCCCTGCCCAAAGCAGATACTCCTTTAGCCATCAGCGTTACCATCGAAAATACAGATGCATGCCCCCGGTACAGCGGTATTTCCATTACCGGCGTACAGGTGGCGCCATCCCCCGAATGGCTGAAAGCCAGGCTCACCGCCATTGGCGTTCGTCCCATTAATAACATTGTGGATATCACCAATTTCATCCTGCATGAAACCGGTCAACCCCTGCACGCTTTTGATGCTGCAGCGGTAAAAGGCAATGCCATCGTGGTGAAAAACCTCCCGCAGGGCACTCCTTTTGTTACTTTGGATGAGAAAGAAAGAAAACTGGATGCGACCGACCTCATGATCTGCAACGGCGCCGGCGAAGGCATGTGCATAGCAGGCGTTTTCGGCGGATTGCACTCCGGCGTTACCGATACCACCCACAACATTTTCCTCGAAAGCGCCTTTTTCAGCGCCGGTGGCATCCGTACCACCTCCTTCCGTCATGGTTTACGTACCGATGCAGCCACCCGTTTTGAAAAAGGAGTAGATATCTCCAACGTGGTATTCGCCCTGCAACGGGCGGCAGACCTCATCTGTACACTCAGCGGTGGGAAAGCAGCATCTGAGATCATCGACGTATACCCATCTGTAAAAGTAAAAACACAGGTGGAAACTACGTATAGCTATATCCGTAAACTCAGCGGCGGCAACTACCCCGACGATAAGATCAAAAACATCCTGCGCAGCCTGGGCTTCGACATCCTGTCCGAAACCGCCGAAGGACTGCGTGTAGCCGTGCCCTTCAGCAAACCGGATATCAGCCTGCCGGCCGACCTGGTGGAGGAAGTAATGCGCATAGACGGCCTCGATAACATAGAAATACCTTCCAAAATAGCGATCTCACCCGCTCTCTCCTCCCAACCGGACGGGGAAAGGGTGAAAGAGAAAATTGCGGATTATCTCGCCGGCAACGGGTTCAACGAAATATTCACCAATTCTATCACTAACAGTAAATACTATACGCCGGAAGTGCTGGAACATGCGGTGAAAATGATGAACAGTCTTACCGTGGAACTGGACATCATGCGCCCATCCATGCTGGAAACCGGCCTGGAAAGCATTGCCCATAACCTGAACCGCAAAAACGAAGACCTCCTGTTCTTCGAATTTGGTAAAACCTACCAGGTACTGGAAAAGGGCTATGGCGAAAACAATCACCTGGTATTATATCTTACCGGTAAAAAAACGCCGGAAACCTGGATGCACAAATCCAGCCCGGTTGACTTTTACTTCCTGAAGGGTTTTGTGATCAATATCCTGCAGCAACTGGGTTACAAGCAGTTCACCTGGGCGGAAAGCACCGAACCGGGCCTCCAGCCATCCTGGGATATTAAGGTGAAAAACCAGGTGGTGGCCACACTGGGAGGCGTACCCACAGCTAAACTGAAGCAGTTTGATATCCGCCAGGCGGTATGGTTTGCCAGCTTCAACTGGGATAAAATACTGGGACTCTTGCAAAAAAGTGATAACTTTTACAAGGAAATACCGAAATTCCAGGCAGTTAGAAGGGATCTGGCACTGGTGCTGGACAAACAGGTTAAGTTTGCCGCCGTGGAAACAGCAGCACGCAGCGTGAAATCCGGCCTGTTACAACAGGTAAATCTGTTCGATGTATTTGAGAGTGAAAAACTGGGCGCTAATAAGAAGTCTTACGCCGTGAGCTTTACCTTCCTGGACGCTCAGAAAACATTGACAGATAAAGAAATTGACAGTGTAATGGACAAACTTATCAAAACGTTTGAAACGCAGTTACAGGCGGAGATAAGAAAATAAGTAAATGAAATGGTTCTGGAGCAATACATTCAACGTGTAGAAGAGAAATTGCACCTGCTGGTAAAAAAGCTCCAGCAGGTGCAGGCTGAGAATGCATTGCTGAAAGAAGAAGTGAGCATACAGCAACGGGAGCTGCAACAGCAGCAACAGGCGGTACAGGGACTGGAGGAAAGACTGCAACTGATGAAAATTGCATCCACCGCCCAGGGCGGCACCACCATAGCAGCAGAAGACGAAGCGTTTAAAAAAGAGATCCGCGGCAAGATCAATGATTACATTAAAGAAATTGACCGTTGTATCGCTTTGCTGAACAGCTGAACTAAAATCATACATCATGGAGCAACTCATTCCTGTTAATATTATCGTAGCCGACCGCTCTTACCGGATCAAGATCAAACCGGAAGAAGAAGCGGAAGTACGTCGTATTATGAAAGAAGTGAATGAGAAGATCGTCGATTTTAAAACTTCCTATGCAGGAAAAGACCTGCAGGACTATATTGCTATGGCCCTTATCATGTACGCCACACATCCTGTTACCAGCGGCGGTAAAGCCCAGGCTAGCACTGCGCCTTTTTTGCAGGAGAAGCTGGAAAAGCTGGAAGAAATTATCAACCAGGCATTGGGTTGATCACGTTACCCATTGCTTAACAATGAATTAGCTAATTGGCTAATTATCACGTATCAAAGACGCTTTAACTGCTATTTTTTTGTATTTTCGCGGGTCAGTTCTCGCCCCTGTCGTGTTTTAGCAGCGATATGGGTATGAGGATACTACATAAATCAAGTATAAATAATTCATATGGATGTTACACTTATCACGACAATAGCTGCAGTAGTGGCATTGATCATTGGGATTGTGCTAGGTAAGGTGATTTTTGCCAAAAATACGCAGCATAAGATAGACGAAGCTGAACTACAGGCTAAAAAAATCATTGCAGATGCACAGATCAGTGCGGAAAATCTCAAGAAAGACAGACTGCTGGAAGCCAAAGAAAAATACCTGCAACTAAAAAGCGAATACGAAAAAGACGTATTGCAGCGCAATCAAAAACTGGGAGAATCGGAAAACCGCATCAAACAGAAGGAACAGGCATTAAACCAGAAAAACGAGCAAATCCAGAAGCAGTTAAATGAAAATGACGCGATCAAGGAAACCCTGAACCGTCAGATGGAACTGGTAACCATCAAACGCACCGAACTGGAAAAACACCAGGAAGAGCATATCCGCCGCCTCGAAAAAGTGGCCGGCTTAACAGCAGATGAAGCGAAACACCAGCTGGTAGAGAGTTTAAAAGAAGAAGCCCGCTCACAGGCCCTCTCTCATATCCAGGAAATTATTGAAGACGCTAAATTAAAAGCGAACAAGGAAGCAAAGAAAATCATTATCCAGTCTATTCAACGTACTGCTGCAGAGCAAACCATTGAAAATACCATCACCGTATTTACCCTGGAAAGCGATGAAATCAAAGGCCAGATCATTGGCCGTGAAGGTCGTAACATCCGCGCTATTGAAGCGGCTACCGGTGTGGACCTGATTGTAGACGATACCCCTGAAGCCATCGTATTATCTTCCTTCGACCCGTTACGTCGTGAAATTGCCCGTTTATCCCTGCAACGCCTTGTTCAGGACGGACGTATCCACCCTGCACGTATCGAGGAAGTGGTGGAAAAAACCAAGAAACAACTGGAAGAACAGGTAATGGATATCGGTGAAAGAACCGTAATAGAACTGGGTATCCACGGCCTGCATAAAGAACTGGTACGCCTGGTAGGTAAGATGCGTTTCCGCTCTTCCTACGGTCAGAACCTGCTCATGCACTCCAAAGAAACCGCTAACCTTTGCGCGGTAATGGCAGCTGAACTGGGCCTGAACCCTAAACTGGCCAAACGTGCCGGCTTACTGCACGATATCGGTAAAGTACCTGATGAAGAAACTGAACTGAGCCACGCCCTTCTCGGCGCCAAGCTCGCTGAAAAATATGGCGAACACGCCGCAGTGGTAAACGCCATCGGCGCCCACCACGATGAAATGGAAATGCAATATGTAATTTCCCCCATCGTTCAGGCATGTGATGCGATCAGTGGCGCCCGCCCAGGCGCACGCCGCGAAATCATGCAGAGCTACCTGCAACGTATCAAGGACCTGGAAAACCTGGCGCTCGCCCACGATGGTGTGGAAAAAGCCTATGCTATCCAGGCTGGTAGGGAATTGCGTATCATCGTAGAAAGTGATAAAGTTTCCGATGGAGATGCAGACCGCTTATCTTTCGAAATCGCCAATAAGATACAAACAGAAATGCAGTATCCCGGCCAGATTAAAGTAACTGTAATTCGTGAAAAAAGAGCAGTGAATATAGCAAGATAGTTTTCTGATTTAATAATTCAGGAATTTGACCTTATATTGGAGTCCTCCGGTTTTACCGGGGGACTTTTTTTTATAGATCAATGACTGATCTTCATTCACCTGAAAATCACTAAATCTTAGCAGTGTTATGAAAAAAACCTTTTTCAATTGTTTACTGGGAACCGCCCTGTTATTGGGTTCCGGCGCATACGCGCAGAAGGCACAATCTCTGTTCAACGGTAAAAATCTCGATGGCTGGAAAATACATGGTACAGAGAAATGGTACGTGGAAAACGGGGAGCTGATCTGCGAAAGCGGTCCGGATAAAGAATATGGCTACCTGGCTACCGACGGCCAATACAAGGATTTTGAGCTGACCGTACAATTCAAACAGGAAGCCAATGGCAACAGCGGCGTATTTTTCCACTCCTCACTGGAAGGCACCAAAATCACCGGCTGGCAGGCAGAAGTAGCGCCGCCTGATATGCATACCGGCGGTATCTACGAATCGTACGGCCGTGGATGGCTCATTCAGCCCGACAAAGAGAAAGAAAAGTTCCTGAAAATGGGCGAATGGAATACCATGAAAGTAAAGGTGCAGGGCGACAATGTAACCACCTGGCTCAATGGTCATGAAATGATTACCCTGAAAGATGATAAGATTGGCGCGGCCAATGGCCAGATAGCTCTGCAGATCCATTCCGGTGGCGGTATCAAGGTAAGATGGAAAAACATCAAAGTGGTACCTTTAAAGTAGTAAATACACCCGTTGAATGCACTTTACGGATAAAGTAATATTAATTACAGGCGCCAGCTCAGGGATAGGCCAGGAGCTGGCGCTTTTGCTGGCAAAAGAAAAAGCCCGGCTGATCCTCGCAGCACGGAACCAGCCCGCCCTGGAAGCAGTACGCAACCAATGCCTGCTGCATACGCCCCATTGCGAAATATTGCTGATGGACGTAACCAATGAAACCCAGGTAAATGAAGGCGCCCAACGCGCGCTTCAGTTTTTCGGAAAGATAGATGTGCTGGTGAATAATGCCGGCGTTACCCAACGGTCCAAACTGATAGATACTTCCGTAGCAGCCATCCGCCAGCTGATGGAAGTGAATTTCTTTGGCGCGGTAATGCTTACCAAAGCCCTGTTGCCTCATTTTAAAGAACAGGGCAGCGGCCAGGTCATTGTGATCAGCAGCATGGCCGGCCTCATGGGCTATCCCTGGCGCTCCGGGTATAATGCCGCCAAACACGCGCTGCAAGGGTATTTTGAAACCCTGCAAACCGAACAACCCATTCCCCGGTTATATACCACCATTGTTTGCCCGGGCCGCATACACACGCCCATTACCTATTCTGCCATCACCGGCAACGGCGAGCCTTACGGAAAAATGGACCCCGGCCAGGCGAATGGCATACCCGTAGACCGCTGCGCACGGCAGATCCTAAAGGCCATGCATAAACGAAAAAAAATAGTGCTGATCGCCCGGGAAGAAAAGATCCTGCTATGGATTAAAAGATATTTTCCACCCCTGTTTTATGTGATTGCGCGCAAAGGGAATTAATTTGCAGCAAATTCAACAAACGTATGGACCTGTTACTGCAACAAATAGCTGCGGCTACTACCTATCTGCAATCCTTTTCCTTCGAACAGCCGCGTGTGGGCGTAGTATTGGGCACGGGTCTCGGGGAACTGGTAAATCATATCAAAATAGCCCATTCCATTCCCTACCAGCAAATTCCTCATTTCCCGGAATCTACCGTAGAATCACATAAAGGCCACCTGATCCTCGGGCATATCGGCAATACGCCGGTGATAGCCATGCAGGGCCGCTTTCATTACTATGAAGGCTACACGATGCAGCAAATCACTTTCCCGGTAAGGGTAATGAAAGCGCTGGGCATTCAGCAGCTGCTGCTTAGCAATGCCGCCGGTGGCATGAATCCTGGTTTTAAGAAAGGCGACCTGATTTTACTGGATGATCATATTAATATGCAGCCGGAAAACCCGCTGCGCGGCCTCAACTCGCCGGCATACGGCCCGCGCTTCCCGGATATGAGCTGCCCGTATAACCCGGAGCTGGGCGCTAAATTAGAGATGGCTGCCGCTTCACTGGGTACTTCATTAAAAAAGGGTGTATACGTATCCGTTATGGGCCCCAACCTGGAAACTAGGGCGGAATACCGCTTCCTCCGCATGATAGGCGCCGACCTGGTGGGCATGAGTACCGTGCCGGAAGTAATTGTGGCTAATCAGCTGCAACTGCCTTGTGCAGCCGTATCGGTAGTAACGGATGAATGCGATCCTGATAACCTGCACGCGGTTTCTATTGAAGAAATTATTGCGGTAGCCGGTAAGGCGGATAAATTGCTGAGCGGGCTCTTTGCCCAGGTGATTGCCGGATTGTAGCGGAGGTTGTTTTACCCGGGATAAACCTGGTTATACTGATTACTTTGAGTTCTTTTAAATAAAACAGCGGCTTCGATGAGCCGCTGTTTCTTTATTTTTTTCCGGAATTGTCGTCATTTTCATCTTCTTCATCTTCTTCGTCTTCTTCTTCGTCGTCATCATAATCATCGTCGTCATCATCTTCTTCATCGTCCTCTTCTTCCTCATCCTCATCTTCCACACCAGGCCCGCTAACTACCAGCAACTTTTCTCCTAAAATGGCATCTTCCATCATATCATCCGGGTCTTTATCACCATCGTCCTCATCTTCTTCTGTATCTTCTTCTTTTTCTTCTTCTCCGGAGATGACATCTTCCACGATACCATCGGGATCTTCGTTTTCTTCGCCGGGGATGCGGGAAGCGGTATCTTTTACTGCGTAAGGATCTTCGTCCTCTTCCTCCTCATCCTCTTCTGCGGTGCTGGTGTCGTTTTCACTTTCTTCTCCGCCGCCGAGTTCTTCGTTCACTTCTTCAATAATATCATCAAAACGAACAATTTCATCATCGGGTTCTACTTCTTCATCTTCAGAGGCGGGTGGTTCTTCTTCAGCGTCCGGGGTGGTTGCAGCCAGGTGATCCAGCTGATGGTCGGGGTCCAGGAGTTCGCCATCTTCTGACACCATCAGGGAATGAGCGGTTTCAGCTTCGGCGGTATGGGTGTTATGTTCTCCCCGGCCGAGGGTGGCTGTATCGTCGGTGATGAGGGTAGGTTGCACCATTTCCTCATCAAATAATTCTTTGAGTTTTGGCAGATCGGCTACGGAGCTGATGCCGAAATAATCCATAAAGGAACGGGAAACGGCGTACAGCAGCGGTTTGCCGGGCTGGTCCTCACTACGGCCGGTAATCACGATCAACTCTTTTTCCAGGAGTTTCTGGATAGAATAATCGGTGCTCACGCCGCGGATATATTCAATTTCGCCTTTGGAAATGGGCTGCCGGTAGGCGATGATGGCCAGGGTTTCCAGGGCGGCGGTGGACAGGCGCTTCAGGAATTTATCCCCGTTGAGCTGGGCCACTGTCTGGTAATATTCTTTTTTGGTGAGGAACTGGTAGCCTCCCCCGCTGCTACGTACTTCAAAAGCATAAAATTCAGAGCTGTACTTCTCCCGGATGGCTTCCATAGCGGCTTCCACCTGATCCAGGTTGGTACGGTCTTCCAGAAAAGCCAGTGCATTATTAAGCAGATCCACTATTTCCAGCAAAGGTAACGGCCGGTCGGCGGCGAAAATTAATGCTTCCACGTGCGGGATGATCTGTGATATTTCCATACGTTAACAGGAGATGTGGATTTACAAAAAAGGTCAAAGACCGAAAATACAGTCTTTGACCCTAATCTGAAAATATTAATTCAGTTGTTGACTTAGTGTTAATAAACCCTTAGTTCGCCAATGCAGCCGCACCGCTCACGATTTCTGTCAGCTCAGTGGTAATAGCAGCCTGACGGGCACGGTTGTAAGAGATCTTCAGGGAACGGAGCAATTCGCTGGCGTTTTCTGTAGCCTTATCCATTGCCGTCATACGGGCGCCATGCTCAGAAGCGTGGGAATCCAGGATGGCTTTGAAGAACTGGGTGTTCAGGATCTTAGGCATCAGTTCAGCAATCAGGGTATCTTTTTCAGGTTCAAAGATGAAGTCTGCTTTCAGACCACTCTTTTCCTTATTTTCTACTTTTGCGATTGGCAGGAACTGCTCTGCTACAAAGATCTGCGTAGCAGCATTTTTGAATTCGCTGTAAACGATTTCAACGGCATCGTAAGTACCATCGGTAAAACCCTGCAGGGCTACTGCAGCCGCTTCTTTCACATGATCAAAGGTAAGACTGCCAAAAAGCTGCCAGAACTTATCATTTACTTTGTAACCGTTCTGTACAAAGTGATCATATCCTTTTTTACCAATAGGCAAGATTTCTACCTGGCCTTGTTCAAACTGTTCAGCATACTTTTCGCGGATCACGCGTTTAGCTGTTTTGATCAGGTTGGAGTTGAAGGCGCCGCACAAACCCCTGTCGGAAGTAATGACCACAATCAGTACTTTTTCAACCTGACGCTGTGCTGCCAGTGGTGTGTCGATATTGCCTTCGCTGTTGGAAACAATATTCTGCAACATTTCCTGGAGCTTTACGGCATACGGACGCATCAGCATGATGGCATCCTGTGCACGTCTTAATTTAGCAGCACTTACCATTTTCATGGCTTTGGTGATCTGCTGACCAGATTGAATAGATTTGATTCGGTTACGAACTTCTTTAAGCTGTCCGGACATATATAAAAATCAATTACGAATTACGAATTATCAATGACCAATGCAGGGATAGCCTCCTGAATTTGGCTGCAAAGGTAAGCAATGGCCGTTTAATTTGAAAATCCGTGGAAAGATTATTTAAACTTTCTTTCTTTCACTGGTAATCAATTATTTATACATGCCTGTGAATTACAGGGTGATACTGGTTCCCAGTACCTGCAGAAACGCTGCGATCCACTGCGGATGAGCCGGCCATGCGGGTGCAGTTACCAGCTTGCCATCTACCACGGCTTCATAAACATTTACAGATACATAAGTGCCGCCGGAAGCGGTTACTTCGGGCGCTACTGCCGGGTAAGCCGTCAGTTTCTTTCCACGTACCACATCGGCAGCCGTCAGGATCTGGATACCATGACAAACAGCTGCTACCGGTTTATCTTCCAGGAAAAAGTGCCTGACCAGCTCCAGTACATTTTTGTTCAGCCGCAGGTATTCCGGGGCACGGCCGCCGGCTATTACCAGCGCATCATAATCAGCACCGGCTACATCGTTAAAAGTGGCATTCAACACAAACCCATGACCCGGTTTTTCACTGTAAGTCTGGTCGCCTTCAAAATCATGGATGGCCGTTTTGATCTTATCGCCCGCCGCTTTATCCGGACAAACCGCATGTACATCATGACCAATCATCTGCAGCATCTGGAACGGAACCATTGTTTCATAATCCTCTGCGTAATCTCCTGTCAGTAATAATATCTTTTTCTGTGCCATAGAATGAAAGTTTTATTGCGTTAAAAAAGGCTAATGAAGATACGCATTTAGCTTTTAGCAAAAATGCAGCAGGAGATCATGGGTATGATCTCCTGCCGCATTTTTTGCCTGGCCTGTTTTTACCCTTCGGTCAGTAATTTATCCAACAGCGCTTTCAGCTCAGGATTAGAAGGCCGCAGCGCATCTGCACTCACAATTTTACCATCGGGCCCAATCAGAATAAACCGCGGAATAGCATTGATATTGAATTTCTGAACAAAATCGGATTGAAAATCTTTATCTGCCAATAACTGTATGCCTTTCAGGTTTCCTTTCTGCACAAAATCCTTCCACTTCTGTTTGTCCGCGGTTTTGTCTACCGACAGGCTCACAAACCGGATCTTTTTGTGTTCATACAGCGCTTCTATCTTCGACAGATGCGGGATCTCCATTTTGCAGGGACCGCACCAGGTAGCCCATACATCTATATAAACATATTTCCCGCGTAAATCTTTCAGGGAAACTTTTTTGCCGCTCACATCTTCATAAGAAAAATCAGGCGCAGGGGTGTTATCACTGTAAGTATTGGCGTTGCTGTAAATTTCCCGGATTTCTTTCAGGTAAGCGGGGTGCTTTGTACCGGCGATATAACTTTTATACAAACTATCGCGCACCGGTTTATCCTTCAGCATTTTCAGGGCATTCCGGGTACCGGTATACGTGTAGTATTGCAGCATAAAAGAGTCTTTGATTTCCCCTTTTGAAATATACAGTCCCATCATGGTCCGTATATTATTATCTTCTATCGATGCTTCAAACAAATGCCTGTACTTTGAGTACTGGATGGTAGACAGGTACTGATCCAGCACCTGCCTGTACCAGGCGGATTGTTGAAACAACGCAGCGTCATTTTTATCCCAGTCGCTCACCGTTAGTTTATCCAGCTGCGCACGTTCTGTGCTGTCTAGCCTTTTCACCCGCATAGCGCGGCCGGCTTCCTGCATGCGCCGCTGGAAGGCGGTATCTTTCCTGTCGCCGGTTTCCATCAGTTTATAAAAAGCCGCCTGCTTCTCCAGGTCTGTTCCATAATACAGGCTGTAGTGGGCCAGCACATATTTGCCATAGTACGCCAGGTCCTTACCGGCCATCTCCCGGAAAAATGCGCTGGGCGATTGGTCAAACGAGTGCTGCCCATCTTTTACAAAAGCCTCCATCTTACCGATAAATACCGGAACAGGGGTATATAAAGCTTCCTGTCCAAGCATCTGCTCCGGATCAGTGGCTACATATTGAGACAATGCTTTTCGTGCGTCTGCAGTGGCATTGTTTTCAAAGCTGCCTTTGCCGCTGAAACGGTAAGTACTATCCGGCCCCAGCGCAATCTGAAGCTGGTAGCCCGGCTCCAGGTACACCTGTCCTACGCCGGTCAGGGAATAAAATCCCTTTGCAGGTAAGGTTACTTTGGTATCAAAGGTGCCGTCTCCATTTACGGGGATCAGCAGATCGGCGCCGGTCATGTTTTTCAGATGAAGCGGCGTAGTGATGTCGCTGCCACTCAATTTCCCGGAAAGAGTAGTAGTCTGTTTCTGCGCAGCAGCGGTTGTAAACAGCAGTGTGCAGGGTATCAGTGCAAGAATAATATTTTTCATATAAGATGTTTAACGGTCATTTAATTGCATGTCTGGATTAAATTGCTGTACGCGGGCAGGGATCTGGAAAACATACTTTTTGCTGCCTGGTTCCAGCGTACCTTTTAAGGCGCCGGTGCTGTTCACCCTGCGCTCTACCAATGGCATGCGTCCTTCGCGGTCGAGGCGCTTCATGTCCATCCAGCGTTGCCCGCGGAAGGCCAGTTCCCTTCTGCGTTCCTCCAGCACTTTCTTCAACGCATCTTCTTTGCCGGTGGCAGTTATGGGTGTATAGGCATCTGGTTTGAACCGGTATTTCCGCAACTCATTTATCACGTTCATAGCGGCTTCGGTTTGATTGGCACGTGCCAGTACTTCTGCTTTTGTCAGGTACATTTCCTGGAACGTAGTGCCGAAATTGGCATAGCCGTTTGAACCGGAAAAATAATAGTCATCCGGAAAGTCGTCAAGCGCATAGGTGAGCAACAATTTACGGAGATCACCGGCTTCGTATAAATTACTCAGCGCATGTTGCATGCCCATCATAGAAGGGATGGTATAATCCGGAGAGCCACGTTGCCAGAGTACTTCCGGGCTCAGGTCCGTAGGCGGAAATGAGTAAGGGTCTTCGTAGTCATTGTAGTTGATCATGCTATGCGGCGCGGTTAATGCCAGGTCGGTATACTTCTTCGTGTTGTCATAATCCTGCATGTAGAGATAGATCCTGGACAACAAACTATACGCAGCATATTTGGTAGGCCGGTACTTGTTGAGGTTTGTGAGCGGCAGCGATGCTATGGCATCCGTAACATTGGTGATGATAGTGTCCAATGTTGTTTGTACGGAAGACCGTGGCGGTGTTTTATCAGTTACATTCGTGCTTCTTACCAGCGGTAAACCCGGGTCGTTGGCAGCCGTTGCCGGATTATAGGCTTTTGCAAACAGCGTTAGCAACATGAAGTAACAATCTGCGCGGATCACCAGCGCTTCAGCCAGTGTGGAAGCACGGGCGGCTGGTGTGCCATCTGTGGTAGCCATCGCATTATTGATGATCACATTGGTATTGTAAATCGTGTTATACAGATCGCCCCACGCAGCCGGACTTTCTTTTTCATTCTGGTCAATACCAGGACGCCAGTAATAAGCATTGGCTGCAGGTACAGTGCTCAGGTCATCAAATTCCTCATAATAATCGTCGGTACAATACAACAATGCAGCCGGGAAAGTAAGGGTCATTGGCCTGGAATTCAGCATCAGCTGGTAATCGCTCAGTTTCTCCGGAATCACGATCCCCTTTGGCTTTACTTCCAGGAACTTGTCACAGCCGGAGAAACCAGCTGTGGCAAGCAAAAGGACAAAGACAATATTGATTGATCTCATAGATGAATGATTAGAAGTTAGTAAAAAGGGAAATGCTGTAAAGTGGCCGTTGCGGCAATTGACGTACGCCACTGGTCCGGTCTATCGCTTCCGGATCAATATCATTTCCGCTGAAAGTATAATAGAACAGGTTCTGTCCCTGCAACCGGATCTGTGTTTGGCTAAGTCCCATCCGTTTTAGAAAATCAAACTTCGGGTTATAGGTAATGATCAGGTCGCGCAGGCGGATATAATCCGCCCGGCGCACAAACTGTGATGCATACTGGTAACCGTAACGGGCATACGAAGGGAAATAGAACGGATCCTGTGCCCTGCCGGGTGTTAGCCCGGGGATATTGGTATAAAGCTCATCACCGGCTTTTTTCCAGTAATTGGAGGAGCCTTCCAACAGGGATGTACTGTAAGTAGTGATGTTCACCGGATTGGGTTGTTCCACCCGCATCACATGACCACCGTAATACATGAAGAGAAACGACAGGTCAAAGGCGCCTACGGAGAACTGGTTATTAAGGCCCAGTACATATTTGGGCGTAGTGGTGCCGTTGTAGACCAGGTCTTCAAATGCTACATCCTCCACTGCATTGCCGTAAAAGTCCAGGATATGCCGGCCCCCTTTCCTGTCATACACAAAAGGTTTACCCATATCCGTTAGCCCCCCGTAATTATAGCTGAATAACGCATCCATTGGATACCCCTGCCGGTTAATGCGGCTGCTGGTGATATACTCTGAGTTATCGTATTCAGTGGCTTTTACGGCCAGTACTTTGTTATTGTTCAACGATGCGGTAAGACTGGTACGCCACTCGAACCGGCGGTTTTGTACATTCACGGTGGAAATCAGCAGGTCTATACCGCTATTGCGGATAGTAGCCGTATTCGCATTGTACTGGTTAAAACCGCTGGTTGGATCAGCATCATATTGTCCGAACACATCTCCTGTTCTTTTATAGTAATAATCCACGGAACCAAACAGGCGGTTGTTAAAGAATCCATAGTCCAGGCGCAGGTTGTAAGTGCGTGTTGTTTCCCAGCGCAATGATTGGTTTTCCGGTGTCATCACATAAAAAGATGGCTGGGATATCTCAAATACATTGTTCAGCTGCGACGCCAGGATCAGGAAAGGACCGTTGTTACTCACCGGCACATTTCCATTGAAACCAGTAGTAGCATTCAGTTTCAGCTCACTGATCCAGGTGTTATCTTTCAGGAAATCTTCCATATGCAACCGCCAGGCGGCACCGGCCGACCATAACGGACGGTACTTATATTTGGGATCCACCCCAAACAGGTTGGACTGGTCGATACGGTAACTACCGGTAACAATATATTTATTGTTGTAGATATAGGTACCTTGTGCATAATAGGAAAGAAAACGACGGTCGGCACTGGTTTCATTAACATAATCCCTTATAGAAAGGCCGCTGCCGAACTGGGATACATCCGGAAATGCAGGGTTGGTATAAAGGCTCGCGCGTTGCAGGTTAACGGGTCTGCTGATCAGCGATTGCCCATCATACCCGAAGTAACTGTTAAGATAGCTGTCGTTAGTGGTTTTTCGCTGTTCAGCGCCCAGGATACCCGACATTTCATGCCGGCTGTTCGCGGAACGTTTATCAAAATTCAGTTGCGCACGCAGAGTGTAGTTTACCGCTTTCTGATCTGTTCTCCGGAGAATGTTGCCTTGCGGAATGTCAACAAACAAAGGTCTTCCATTGGGATCTTTGGTGGCTTTAAGGTTCAGCAGCCTGCGCACTGTATAGGATTGTTCATCCAGGAAGTTGTCCTGGATTCCTTGCTGCCGTTCATAATTGCCACCTACTTCGGCCGACATCCAGTCGGTGATTTTTCCTTCCAGGCGGGCCTGCACGCGAAATGCATTGGTGTTGATCTTAGTCGTATTGGCAGTGAGTTCACGGTACGGATAATAAAGCTGGTCGTACAACCCTAGTGCAATGAGCCGGTCGTTCCGTTGACGGTTAACCCCATAGTTCAGGTAGTCCCTGTTAACTCCCTGGGCTACCGCCAGCGGATTACCGTTGGCATCCGCCAGTTTTTCATAGGGATAAAAATCATTTATGGGAGCAGTGGTACCTTTTTCAGATTCAGCATGTGAATACACACCGCGGAAGTCCATTTTCAGGCGGTTGGAAAACTGGTAGGTATTGGCAAAATTCAGGATCAGCTGATTGTTCTTCGATCCCACATTCACCGGTTGCTCCGCAATGTAATTCACGCCCAGCAGGTAAGTGCTTTTTTCGTTTCCTCCGCTTACATCCAGGTTAAGGTTGGTAGCCTGACGTGTACGGAAATAGAGGTTTTCGTATTCCTGCGTATTATCGTAGCTACCCAGCGAATCCAGTCTTTGCCGTGCTACCTCCGCAGTAATGCGTTTTTGCTGCTCATCGAAGAGAATGGCATAGGCAGGAGGCATAGGCCGGTCATAAGCGGTATAGCTAATTTCATTGGGATTGGCACGTCTGAACTGTGCTTCCTGTAACGATACAAATTCCTTTGCACCGGCAAACTTCAGGTAGCCAAAGTCGGGCGACTGCTGCAACGCAGTAGTGGCACGCAAACTGAATTTTGCCTTACCGGATTTTCCACGCCTGGTTTCTACCACAATCACCCCATTGGAGGCACGCACGCCGTAAATGGCCGCAGCAGCGGCATCCCGCAATACGGAAATAGAAACGATATCGATAGGATTGATGGTGTTAAGATCTATTTCCGTAGGAAAACCATCTACTACTATCAACGGCTTTTTTACGGCGTCAAAGGTGGAAACACCACGGATAGATAATTCCCCTGACTGACTGTTATACACCAAACCAGGTACCTTTCCCTCCAGGCTTTCCAGGAAATTACCGGTAACGGCTACACGCTGATCGTATTCCTTTTGTGTTACTACAGAAGCGGCGCCGGTCAGCTGGTACTTGGGGATCTTTTTGTACCCCGTGGAAATGGTTACATTTTCCAGGTTCCGTACATCTGCCTGAAGGGCAATACGGATATCGCTGCGGCCATTCACCGCAATTTCCTGCTGGATATAACCTATCATTTTTACAATCAGTGTTGCTCCGTCTTCTACCTCACCGCTGAGGAGAAAAGCACCTCCATCATCGGTAACGGTGCCGCGGGTACTGCCTTTCAGCAGGATGGTCACACCAGGTAAGGGCTCTCCCTTTTCATTGACCACGGTTCCTTTTAAAAGGGCCAGCTGGGCAGCCGCGAAACCGGCCTGGCCGGGATTCGGCGACTGCTGCGGCCGGGGTTTTCCTGTTACAAGGATCGTATTATTCCGGATCACATATTTCAGCGGCTGTTCCCGGAACGCAAGCTCCAGGAATGCGTCCAGCTGCATGTTGCGCGCATCTACTGTAACCTTCCTGGCATTTTTCAACAGGTCGGCATTATACACCACCAGGTACCCGGTTTGCTCCCTGATCACGGAAAACGCTTTTTCAAGCGGTACATTTTTCCCGGAAAAGGTGATCTGTTGCGCAAAGCTGCCCGCAGTTACATGCAGAAACGCAGCGGTGAGAAGAAGCATGGTTAATTTCATGACTTTCAGTATTGGGATCATCGTTCGGTGTCGTGATCCTTCGATTTTAGTTGACAACCGGCAGCTGTACATAGCTGGGGTTCCGGGGGCATACGGGCATTGCATACCTTTCCCGGACCGGTTACAAAGAGCATTTAATTGCATAGCTTTGCAATGGTTTAGTTGATGAATAAGCAGTCTTGCGGGACTTGTTTTCTCAGTTAAGCCAATCTTTCACCGGAAGTGCTTCGAACCGCTTCCGGTTTTTTTGTGGCATATGACCTGGTTGATAAAAAATTATGGCATCACTGTCAGCTTTCTTCCTGATAATTTAAAATGCACGCCTGATTCCTGCAGGAATTCCAGTACGTCCTTCAATTCAAGATCCCTTCCCATTTCCCCGCCGAAAGTAATGGCCGGGATATTTTTCTCATACACTACTTCCACATCGTACCAACGGGCAATTTGCCGCATCACCACTTCAAGCGGGGCTTGCTGGAAATTGAAGATGCCGTTTTTCCAGGCAATGGCCTGGCTGGTATTCGCATGTGCATCTACTGTAATGGATTGGGCTACCACCGCCTGTTGGCCTGGCAACAATACCTTGTTACCGGTAGCGGCTTTTACCAGGATTTTTCCCTGCAACAGGGTAGCCCGTAATGCCGATTCATCCGTATAGGCGTTTACGTTAAAGCTGGTACCTAACACTTCGATGGCAGTACCCTTATCAGTTTTCACGGTAAACGGTTTGCGGGCATCGGCGGCTACTTCAAAGTAGGCTTCTCCCGTAATCACCACATTCCTTTCCCCTTCCGGAAAAGCAACCGGGTAGCGGATAGAGGATGCGGCATTGAGCCAAACGGTGGTGCCATCGGGCAATATCACCTGAAACTGCCGGCCCCGCGGCGTAGCCACTGTATTGTAAGCGAGCGACGGCGATGCGGCACCATCACGACTGTTGTACAACAGCTGTCCGTTCCGGAGCTTTACATCCGTGTTTCCCTGTTGGGTGATCACCCCGTTTTTCAGGCTGTCCAGCACCACCTGCGAACCATCTGCGAGGGTAAGTATGGCGCCTTCTCTGCCTGGCCTGATGATGTTGCCGGGGCGTGCTGCTATTTTCACCGGCGCTTTCTGACGGGTCAGGAAATAAAGCCCCGTGCCCAGCAATAGTAAAACAGCCGCGGCGGCCCACCAGCGCCGCATGCGTACCATTTTCACACGGGAAGGTGTGGCTGTCCGGCGGTTTGCTTCTTCCAATATATAAGTAAACACCGCCTGTTTATCTGCCGGCATTTCGCCGGGGTAGTTGCTTTTTTGCAGCACCGCTTCTATTGCTGCTTCCTGCATATCCACGGCTCTTTCTTCCAGCACCCACTGCCGGAAACGCTGCAATTCCTCTCCGGTAATGCTATCGTCCAGGAATTTTTGTACAAGGTGTTGAAATTCGGATGGCAACATAGTTATGCGTTGTTAAAATGTAATAGTACCTGCAGCCCGAAGGTCATTCCAGGTAAAGACAATCAAATAAGCAGGGGTAAGACGTCCGGAAGAAAATATTTTTTATTTGTAGAGGAAAAAGATCACGATTCCCAGTTTACCGGCATTTTTGCCGAGATGTTTGCGAATTGCCAGCAGACAGCGAACCATGTAAGTTTTGGAAGAAACAACGGAAATATTCATGCGACGGGCAATCTCTTCATGCGTTAGTCCTTCCTGCCGGCTTAGCAGGAATACGGTTTGCATTTGTGGCGGTAAATTTTCGATGGCCTGATGAACAGCCGTTTCCAGCTCCTTATATTCTACCCGTTCCTGCGGCGTTAAATTATTATCCCTGAAATAAGCGTTCAGAAACTCGCTGTTTTCTACCGGCAGTATCTTTTTCTTTAGCTCATTGCGGATTACGTTCCTGGCTACGGTAAACAGCCAGGCATCAAAACGGTCTACCTCCGCCAGCTTTTGCCGGTTCATCCATATCCGGATAAAGATCTCCTGCGTGAGGTCCTGCGCCAGTTCTGCTGATTTGGTAAAATGCAGCGCATTCATGTACATCCGGTCCGAATACCGGTCAAATAATACCCGGTACGCATATTCGTCCCCGGCAGCTACTTGCCGGAGCAGTTCCCGCTCGTTATCTGAATTGTAGGACATGCTGAAAAAATGCTACCTCCGAAGTAATTGGTTGATTTCCCGCTAAAAGTAGCAAAAAAGTCAAAAGGGACTGACCAATTTTTACATTGGTCAGCCCCTTTTGATATTTTTTTTTGAGTAAGAAAGAAGAACTAGTAGCCCGGATTCTGCGGGAACTCATTAACCGTCCTGTCGATCTGATCCTGCGGAATAGGCCGCAGCACATGTGTGGGTTTTATATTATTACGGGCCTCATCGTTATGCAGCTTCACCCTTTCTACCAGTTTATGCGTGCGGGTAAGATCAAACCAGCGCAATTGTTCGCCCACCAGTTCACGGCCTCTTTCATCCAGGATAAAATCGATGGTCATGTCGGCAGCGGTTACGGTCATTGCATCGCGGTTAGCCTGTGTTTCAGCAGGGCTAGCGCCAATGCGGGCAGATCTCCAGCGGATCACATTTACGAGGTCGGCGGCTTCCTGTTTTTTGCCATCCATCATCAGGGCTTCTGCTTCTATCAGGTAAGCTTCTGCAAGACGCATGGCTATAAAAGGTCTTACGCCGGAAGCCTGGTTATCCGGGCGAAGGGCATCGGCAAATTTATTCAGGGAAGGATACAGTTTTTCTGTGTACAATCTTGGTGGTACCAGCATGTAAGGTTTGCTGGCAATCACGGCGTCGGATACATCATAACCAGGCAGGAATACAGCGGTATCGCCCATTTTCAGGTTGTCCACCGGTGCATTGGTTTTCCACAGGGTAGTGTAGAATTTCTCGTAACGCACGTCGTGTATCCTGTCTTTATACAGCGTATCGATCAGGAACTTTGTAGGTCTGAAACGCTTCCAGGGCGTACCATTGGGCAAATCGCGCTTCATACCTTTCAGCACATCATACTGCATCAGGAAAAAGCGGCAGGCGTTGTTATCAGGGTAGCCATAAAGCGGATCAGTAGTATACTGCGCTGCCCAGATGGTTTCATCATTATTTTCTTTTCCCTGTGCCCATACCTGTCCTACGTCAGCGAGTAATTTAAAACCGTAGTTTTTAATCACCATATCGGCATATTTGGCGGCATTGGCATAGTCGCCGGCCTTTGCCTCCGGAGAGGAGGCGCGGGTAAGGTAAACCCTTGCCAGCAGGTGTTCTGCGGCCGGCTTGGTAGCGCGGCCCCATTCTGCCTGTGTAGCAGGTAGTTCTGCTTCTGCTGCGAGCAAGTCGTTGATCACTGCATCGTAGATAGCGGATACTGCGTCGCGGTGCGCTTCTCTTACAATTTCAGCATTTTCGTGCAGGCGTAAGGGTACGGCGCCAAACATCTGCATGAGTACAAAATGATAATGCGCCCGGCAAAACTTTGCTTCGGCCACCCCTTTTTTCTTTACCGCTTCGTCGAGGTCGGGGATCTTGTCGGCCCGGTCTATCGCCACGTTACAGGTGTTGATGGTTTGATAGAAACTGTTCCACACTTCCCTTACATGATCGTAGCGGGAATCCAGCTGTGAAGTATACTGACTTGTGAATTTGAAGTTACCATCGGAACCGTTGGTGATAATATCGGTACCGGTTTCAGTGAGCGTCATGCCACGTTCTGTACTGTAGAAGTTACGCATAGACACGTAAGAGCCGTTCACGGCTGTTTGAAAACCGGATTTGGTATTGTAAAAGTCGTCTGTTACGTTGGTGACAATCTCTTCATCCAGCATTTTATTGCAGGAGGTGGAACCAACGGCCAGCAGCATGATGAGAGGAACTATATATTTCATAACGTTTTCTTTTAAAGATGTTTAATCAGGACCCGTTGATTTAAAATTTGGCATTCACTCCGAATTGCAGCATCCAGGTGGCTGGTGCATCAATGCCTATCACATTTACGTCTTCAGGATCAACTCCTTTCCAGGTTTGGCGGTAAGGCGCCAGGATCATTGGATTTTTCACGCCTACGTTTACACGGAGGTCCTGCATGTGCATGCGTTTTACCAGTGCATCCGAGAAGGCGTAGCTGAGTGTTACGTTCCTGATCTTAAAAAACGAGCCATCAAAGTAGCTGAGCGACTGGTAGTTGCTGGGGCGTTCCTGGTTGGCATTGGGCCGCGGGAAATCGTTGGTAGGATTGGCCGGCGTATTGTAGTCTATATTCAGGTTATTATAACGGCCAAACAGGGTGTTATAGTTCTGGTAGAAATCACTTTTAATCATGCTTCCCATGCGTGCAAAGGCTACGATAGACAATTCAAACCCTTTATAGGAGAAGCGCTGGGTAGTACCTGCGGACCATTTAGGCTGTGGAGAACCCAGGATCTGGCGGTCGTTTTTAGCATCGATAAGGGTATCGTTATTTACATCTTCCAGCCTGATTTCTCCTGGCTTCAGATTGTAAAGTTTTGCCAGCTGGGCATCCTTTTCCTGCCATACACCGATCTTCTTAAAATCATAGTATACATAGGTAGGCTGACCTACAAACCAGGCATTTCCAACATCGGCGGTTCTGCCATCGCCGAGAGAGAGAATTTTGGACCGGTTGAGGAACATGTTGGCATCCATTTTCCAGCTAAACCCATTAGGGTTATCGATGATAGTGGCGCCAATTCCAAATTCAAAGCCGCGGTTCTGGGAAGTACCGAGGTTCATCAGCACTTCATTAAAGCCATTGCTGAACGGGAGCGTTTGCGGCATGAGCAGGTCGGTGGTGCGTTGGTTATACCATTCCACCACACCGGTGATACGGCCATTCAGGAATCCGAAATCAAGACCGATATCAGTGGATGTGGTAGATTCCCAGGTGAGGTTGGGATTACGCAGATCGAGCGGTACAAAGCCCAGTACGCCTTTATTACCGAAGGAATAAGGAATCCTGCTCAGGTTACCCTGCGTGGCATATGGGTTAATACCGGTGTTACCGATGCGGCCAAAGCTGGCGCGCAGTTTCAGGTTATCCAGCACTTGTTGTCCTTTCAGCCATTTTTCGTTTACTATGTTCCACGCACCTGCAATGGAAGGGAAATAACCCCATTTTTTACCGGGTGCGAAACGGGAAGATCCATCAGCGCGGAGGGTAAGAGTCAGGAGATAGCGGTCGTCGTATCCATAGTTCAAACGGCCCATATAGGAAAGGATGGTCCAGGAACTCAGACTACTGGTTACGCCGGTTACATTGAGCGACTGGCCCAGGTTATAATATTGCTGTGTTTCTACCGGGATACCTCTTACGTTGGTAGTGGAAATATCCACGTTCTGACGTTGAACGCTGTATAAGCCGGTAAAGCCGATATTATGTTTTTTGATCTCTTTGTTGTAGGTCACTATGTTTTCAATGGTATACGCCATGGTAGCGGCGTTTCCTTTGGAAGCAGTAGCATCACCACCGCCAATCAGCAGGTTGGTAT
Source organism: Chitinophaga ginsengisegetis (assembly GCF_900168065.1). Classification (GTDB taxonomy): domain Bacteria; phylum Bacteroidota; class Bacteroidia; order Chitinophagales; family Chitinophagaceae; genus Chitinophaga; species Chitinophaga ginsengisegetis. The sequence continues at coordinate 3,035,941 of NZ_FUZZ01000001.1, forward strand.
TGTTTTTACCCTGGAAAAGGCCATAGTTGTAATTCTGAACATCCGGGCCCACGTTGAGACGGTATTTCAGGCCATCTATGATTTCCACTTCTGCGAACAGGCTGGTGAAGATGCGGAAACGTTTCATCAATTCCACGCGGTTGCCGGGCACATAATCCAGTAACGGGTTTGGTTGCTGGCTATCGCCGGTGGGATAGGTGATCAGCTTTCCGTTGTCGTCGTAGGGAGCGGCGATGGGCAGCATTTTCAGGGCATTGTCTATCCCGTTGTAGGTTTCGCCGTTACGTTCACTGTAGGCGCCTAACAGGGTGGCTCCCACGCGAACGCGGTCGCCGATCATCTGGTCGATGCCCACATTGAAATTGTAGCGTTCGTAGCTTTGCAGTTTCAGCACGCCCTGGTCTTTGAAGTAGCCCAGTCCTACGGTGTATTTTGTTCTTTCCGTACCGCCGGCTACGCTGAGGCCATGATTGGTTTGGTATCCCGGGGAAATCATCAGATCCTGCCAGTCAACGTTTGTACCTTTCTTGATATTGGCATATTCAACGGTGTTAAATATTTTCTTGTCGGAGGCGTCGGGGTTGGCATCATCGTATTTGCCGATGGTGCGGTTAGCTTCCCGGCGCATTTCAATGAAGCGGTTAGCATCCATCATGTCGGATTCGCCGAGTTGTTGTACATAGCCATAGGAACCGCTGTAGGAAACCACGGGTTTTCCTTCCTTGCCTTTCTGGGTAGTGATGAGTACTACGCCATTGGCGCCCCTGGAGCCATAGATAGCTGTTGCGGATGCATCCTTCAAAATATCCATCGATTGTATTACTCCCGTACCGATATCGCTGAGGGTACCGGCGTAAGGGATCCCGTCTACTACATAGAGGGGGTCGTTACCGGCCCTGAGGGAGCGGCTACCGCGGATACGTACGGTGGGTTCATCTCCGGGTTTACTACTGTTATTGAGTACTTCCACGCCGGGTGCGCGGCCCTGCAGGGCCTGTTGCGGGTTGGTTACCGGCACGTCCTGGATGGCTTTGGTGCCTACGGAGGAAATGGAGCCGGTTACATCTTTTTTCTTCTGTTGACCGTATCCTACCACCACAATTTCTTCCAGTTTTTTGCGGTCTTCCGTTAAAACTACGGAAACGATTGCACGACCCTTTACAGCTTCTTCATAAGTGTTAAATCCGATGTAGGTAAATACGAGTACAGCGTTGGCGGCGTCTGTAACTTTGAGCCGGAAATGTCCCTTGCCATCCGACTGGGTGCCTGCATTTTTCCCTTTGATAGAAACTGTTACGCCTACCAGTGGTTGCTTCTGAGCATCGAGGATATTACCTTCTACGGTAATTGGGTTGCCTTGTGCCTGGGTGAGTTGGTAAAATAGCAAACATGCTATCATACAGATAAGACGTGAAAAAACTTTTTTCATAACGTAGTTTAATAATGATTGTAGATAAAGAGTATTGCTTTTTGATTTTGGCTGTTGCTACGTGGATACTTTCTGGAAACAAAATAAGATATTTTTACATTGCTGCAATCGTTTGCATGAATATTTTTATTTCTAATTCTGCCAAACCCCATATTGGTCAGATTATCATGTGATTAAAAAATAAAAAATAAGATTAATCTTTTGCAATCGGTTGTAAAAATCATTTTCATTGTTTATTTTGGTCACCTTATTCCGTTTAAGTTATGAAAAAGACGATCCTTTTATTTGGCTCCCTGCTGTGTATGTACGGTAGCCTTTTCGCCCAGAAAGCCCAGTGGCAGCAACTTTTCAACGGTAAAGATCTGAAAGGCTGGAAGCAACTCGGGGGTGAAGCAAAATATAATGTGCAGAACGGCGAAATTGTGGGTACCACGGTGATGAATACGCCAAACTCTTTCCTCGCTACTGAAAAAGAGTACGGCGACTTTATCCTGGAGCTGGAATTCAAGCTGGGCAAGGAATTCAATTCCGGCATCCAGTTCCGCAGCCAAAGCCGGGCCGACTACCAGAATGGCCGTGTATTTGGCTACCAGATGGAAATTGACCCGTCTGACCGTAAATGGAGCGGTGGTATTTATGAAGAAGGCCGCAGAGGCTGGCAGTACCCTATGGAACTGAACCCTGCCGGTCAGAATGCCTTCAAAAAAGACGGCTGGAACAAATACCGTATTGAGTGCCGGGGCAACGAAATGCGTACCTGGGTAAATGGCGTACCTACTGCCCACCTGGTAGATACCGCGCTGCCAAAGGGTTTTATCGCTTTACAGGTGCATAGCATCGGCAAAAATGCAGCAGACGACAACAAAAATATCTACTGGAAAAATGTCCGGCTGATAGAAAACCCGGCTGCCTCCCAGTACTCCCCTTACGACAACATCTACGTTGTTAATAATGTGGATAACACTATTTCCGGCCAGGAAAAGAAAAACGGCTACACGCTGTTATGGGACGGAAAAACCAGCAAAGGCTGGAGGGGCGTGTATAAGAAGAACTTCCCTACCTCCGGCTGGACCATGCAGAATGGAGTGCTTATGATTGGTCATTCCAACGGAGATGAAGAAGGCAGCGGCGGCGACATTGTTACAGAAAAACAATACGGCGCTTTTGAGCTGGAATTTAGCTTTAAACTCACGCCAGGAGCCAATAGCGGGGTAAAATACTTCGTGAGCGAATCCTATGAAACAGGTGGCAAGTCGGCTATCGGGCTGGAATACCAGGTACTGGACGACGAAAAGCACCCGGATGCCAAGTTAGGACGCGATGGAAACCGCACTTTAGCAAGTCTTTACGACCTCATGACAAGAAAACAGGAAAAACGTGCCATCAACCCTATTGGAGAATGGAACAAAGGTCGTATTATTGTGTATCCAAATAATCACGTAGAACACTGGTTAAATGGATTTAAAGTGTTGGAATATGAGCGTGGCTCCCAGGCTTTCAAGGATCTGGTAGCCATCAGCAAGTATAAAAACTGGAAGAATTTTGGTCTGTGGCCCGAAGGGCATATCCTTTTACAGGATCATGGTAATGAGGTTTCTTTCAAAAGCATTCGAATAAAAATTCTTAAATAATATTTTTTATCTTTTTTTTCATTGTTCACTGTTCTAAATAAGCATTCCGATTCTTCGGAATGCTTTTTTTCTTGGATAAAACGGTAAATTACTCCCTGTTCACAACCCATTTATATGAAAATGTTACAACGAAAAGGCTACCTCCTCCTGTCGGGCGCTTTACTGGCGGGGGCTTGTCAGCAACCTGGCGGTCATAGTAACCCGCAGGCCACGCAGGATTCCCTGCGTAACCTGGCCACCCGGTACTACAACGAAAGCATGGCCCTGAACCCGCTACAGGCCACCCAGAACGGGGAAAACCAATATAACGACCAGTTGCCGATAGACATCAGTGACAGCTACCGCGCAAAGGCCGATTCTTTCTATGCCAGCTACCAGCAGGCCATCAAGGGTATTGATACGGCGGCACTTTCCGGCAACGACCGTATAACCTACGACATGTTGCAACGGGAATTCAGCATCAACCGGGAAGGACTCACCTTTCACGATAACCTGATGCCTGTGCAGCAGTTCACCTGCCTGCCGCTCACACTGGCGCAACTGGGTTCCGGTTCTTCTGCCCAGCCATTTAAGACGGTAAAGGACTATCAGAACTTCATGCATCGTATGGAGCGTTTTGCTATCTGGACCGACACAGCCATCGCCAATATGCGCAGGGGCATAGCTACCGGCTACGTATTGCCGCAAAGCCTGGTGGTGAAAGTGATTCCGCAGGTAACAGACCTGGCCAAAAAAGATACTGCCAACAACGTATTCTATGCGCCGCTGAAAACGATCCCCGATTCGCTGGATGCCGCTACCAAAGCGGGCCTGGTAAAAGATTATACGGCGTCTATTGAAAACTATATCCTGCCTTCATTTGCAAAGCTGCGCGACTTCATGCAAAAGGAATACCTGCCTAAAGCCCGCACCAGCAGCGGTATTGGCGCTATTCCGGATGGTAAGGCGTTTTATGCTTTCCTGATAAAAAGCTGGACTACCACCGATCTTACTCCTGAAGAAATTTTTGCTTTGGGAGAAAAAGAAGTGGCCCGGATCCGCGGTGAAATGGAAGATGTGAAGAACAGCACCGGTTTCAAAGGCGATCTGCCGGCCTTCTTTGCGTCGGTACGTACGGATAAGAAACTGCGCATCTTTAAAACGCCTGCCGCTATCCTGGATTCTTTCAAAGCCATTGAGGACAAGATCATGCCGGGAGTAAAAAAGATGTACGGTCATCTTCCCAAAACAAAATTTGAAATCCGCCAAACCGAAGCATACCGGGCAGCTTCCGCATCTGCAGAATATATGCAGGGCAGCGCAGACGGTACCCGGCCGGGCGTATTTTACGTGCCTATCCTTGATGCCACCAGCTTTTCGTATACCGGTATGGAATGCCTTTTTTTACACGAGGCTATTCCCGGTCACCATTTCCAGATTTCCCTGCAACAGGAAAACGACTCCCTGCCTAAGTTCCGCCGCTTCTCGTGGATTGGCGCCTATGGCGAAGGCTATGCCCTGTATTGCGAAAGTTTAGGAAAAGAGCTGGGATTATACACCGATCCTTACATGTACTTTGGACGCTTAACGGATGAAATACACCGCGCTATTCGTTTAGTCGTGGATGTTGGTATGCACACCAAAGGCTGGACCCGTGAGCAGGCCATCAAATACATGATGGATAATGAGCCGGTATCCACGCAGGAAGCCACCGCTGAAATTGAGCGTTACATGGCCATTCCCGGCCAGGCGCTTTCCTATAAGATCGGGGAACTGAAGATCCGCGGATTGCGGAACCAGTATACCAAGTCGCTCGGCAGCCGGTTCAGCTTATCATCTTTTCATGATGAGTTGCTGAAAGACGGCTGTGTGCCGTTGTCGGTACTGGAGCAAAAAATGTCGCGCTGGGCAGCAGCTCAACCCTAGCAATGCCTTGTCCCGTTTGACTTTCGGCTTGTGTTACCCCTTCCCGGTGGTAATACAAGCCGAAACTTTTTTGGGGCGCCCGGGATTAAATTTCGATTAATAAAAAAAGCTACGTTTCCCTGAAATACGCCCTGGTCCGGGATGAAAAATTTTCCCACCGGAAGGAAAATTCATTTTAACATTCATGATTGGGTTTTATTTCCTATTTTTATAGGGCAGTTTCATTCACTATTTACAGCTTAGATTTACGTTAACCACACATACTTCATATTTTAATATGTTAGTCTGTGCATGTAAACTATTGACACAAGTCGTCCTAAAAAAACGGCCCTAAATAATATTCTTTTAAAACCTGCTGCTATGTTTGATCATACCCTTGATCTGTGCCGGTCACTTCCGGCTGTCATCACTGAACAAAAGTGGGACAATGAGTTGCGCTTTTATGTAGGCGAAAAGTTATTCTGCATGATATCCCTGGATCCGCCTCACCGGGTATCCTTTAAGTGCAGTCAATCGCAGTTTCACCAACTGATTTCAAGACCTGGTATTGTACCGGCTCCTCACCTGGCGCGGTATCACTGGGTACAGCTGAAACAGGAGGATATGCTGCCGACGACCGAACTGGAAACATTCCTGCAGAATGCCTATGAAATTATAGTAAGCTCCCTGCCGCCATTTGAGCAGGAAGCCATCCATAAGATGAAGGCGCATGCCTGATTATTTCCAGATAGTAAAGAAGATATCGTATACCCCAAATACGATAAGGGTAAGTGCAAATAATTTTTCGAGGGCAGGAGTTTTCATTTTCACCGCTGTTTTAGCTCCCAGCCAGGAAGCAGGGAATGCGGTGAGCGACAGCAGCAGCGCGATATTCCAATCTATGTGACCTAGCCACCAATGCGTTAAAGCGCCGGGTATGGATAAAATAGCCGATAACACTACTGCACAGGCAAGCGCCTGTTTTATGGGCATTTTTAATTTTTTTATAAAGAAGGAACTAAACAGGATACCACCCGCATTTGCCAATAATCCGGATAAAAAACCGATAAATAAAGCGGCTACCACTAACTTACCTGCCGGAACATCTTCACTTATTACTGCTGATTCACTGGTTGATTTCCTGCGCATAAAGGAATACATGAGCGACATGCCCGTGGCCATGATAAAGAGGGCAGTCATGATCATCAGTGTTTTGCCTGGTAAGTAGCTGCTGAGCCACGAACCAATAACGGTGGCCGGAACGCCAAAAGCAGCTCCCAGCAGGATTACCCGTTTGTTAAACAGCTTCTCTTTGCTATACACTGCTGTGGCAGATAATGTGCTGGTGATAGATGCCGGTAACGGCGAAGCCAGTGCGAAAAAAGGATTTACGCCGGCAAAGATCTGCAGGGCCGGTGTGCTGATGGCACTGCCTCCCTTTCCTAATAAACCGGACAAATAGCCTACTACGAGTCCTATCAGCAATACTGACAGGTATTGAGATTGTTGTAAAAATTCCATTCAAATCATTCCTCCGGGAACGCGCAACTTCGTGGTTGGTGTGGTTGGTTATAAAAATTACAGGTAGCTCAAAAGTAGGGGATCGTCATTAATTACTACGATAACTAAAAGTTATGGGGGATAACAAGATATTATATTTATTGTTAGCCTATAAACCCAATAGGAGAAAGGGTTTATGACTTTGTAAAGATAGGGATTCTGAGTAATAGTCAACACAATTTTCTTAAGAAATTATGCTTTTTGAGGGCTATTACCCAGAACCCGTTTGACTTATTTATGCTTTCGGTGTCCAGCCTTTTTCATATTCCCTTTCCCACATTTTCATGGCTTCCTTATCGTTGAGGATATGACCATTGGAAGGATCGGTATGAAGGATACGGCCGGTACGTTGCGCGATGTTGCCCAACAGGCAAAGCAGCGTGCTGCGGTAGCCGACATTGATTTCGGAGTTGAGTTTGGCATTGCCGCGGATACTTTCCAGGAAGTTGTTGATATGCACGGCATCATAAAACTCACCGGCAGGACTAACGGTGTTGGTTACACTCTGATTAGGATTAGCGGCCTGTTTTACTTCCTTGATCACTTTACCTTTTGTATCGATCAGTTTGTAGCTGTCGCCGCCGGAGTTGTACAGGCTTCCGTTTTCGCCGAACAGGGTAAATCCGCGGCCACTGCCTTCCAGGTTGAAGGGGCTGCAGCTGCGGCCTTCCCAGGCAATGGCCTTGTTGCCTTCAAACTCGAAGTTCAGGGTTTGTGTGTCTGGTGTTTCCCAATCGTCTTTAGGATAGGCATAGCGCCCACCGGCAGAAGTAACTTTGGTAGGGAATTCCACATCCATAAACCAGCGGAGACAATCCAGTTCATGGGTAGCATTGTTGCAGGTTTCGGAAGTACCCCAGTTCCAGCGCCAGTGCCAGTTGTAGTGAACAATGTTATCGAGGTAGTCGCGGCGGGGAGCGGGGCCCTGCCACAGGTCCCAGTCGAGCGTAGCCGGCACCGGGATCTTTTTCCCGATACCGATTGGTTCGCGGTTATTCACGTACCATCCGCGGCCATAATACACTTTACCCAATACGTTTTGTTCTTTTACTTCTTTCACTGCCTGCTGGAGGTTAGGCCAGGAACGGCGCTGGTTTCCCATTTGCACCAGGCGGTTATGTTTTTTTGCCGCTGCCAGCAGGATTTCGCCTTCACCCGGATTGTGGGCGCAGGGTTTTTCCACATACACGTGCTTACCCGCAGCTGTGGCCATAATGGCCGCAGGAGCGTGCCAATGGTCCGGGGTTGCTACGATGAGCGCATCAAAATCTTTCCGTTCCAGTAATTTCCGGATGTCTTTAATTACTTCCGGTTTGCGGTCTTGCGCTCCGGCAATGGCTTTGAGCCCTTTGGCGATGGCGCCGTCTTCCACATCGCAAACGTAGCCTATTTCAGCTCCGGGTAGCTTTGCTGCACACTGTGCCAGCCAGTTGCCCCTGGAGTTAACGCCCATTACTCCCAGTACCAATTTGTTGCTGGGGGCATTTTTCCCGAATACGGGGAAATTCAGGATCGTTAATCCGGCTCCCAATCCGGCCATGCTACCGGTTTTGAGAAAATCTCTTCTTTCCATAACGGTGATATTATTTATTCGTTTCAATCGGTTGCATGAATGTAGAAAAATAAATCAGTGATAGGTAGTTTTTTTGATGAGAGGAGGTGGTGCGGTTAGGAATGGAGGGGGTTGGCGCTGGAGAATCGGGGCGGATGTTATAAAATGGAGGTGGATATTTTATCCTGCTGCTTCACTGCCAGCATACTTAGCACCCGCTTAACACATGCTTAGCACATACAGTACACTTGCCTTTGACATGGACTAAAGGTGGAGTTGACGTGGAGGGGACGTGGACTTGATCGGTAACTGATTGTTGATCATGGGGTTACAGGCACTTTTTCCGGGCTACTTATACTACTCCGGTAGCCGTAACTCAGTGACTGTGAAGAAGTTATTCCAACGGAGAGAATATTCACCTGTCAACTGGTTCCGGATGTCCGGGAATGTTTGAGATTTACCCGTTATCCCGCTTCAGAAGATGCCGGATGCTTGCCAGGAAGTTATTCCAATGAAAGGATTATTCCCCTGTCAGCTGGTTCCAGATAACCCCGTACACGTCCGTTGCCTGTAACTGCGGCTGCGGAGCGGGCTGAGAACTGATCACCACCGGGTGATAGGCGGGGTTTTCTTCAATCCTGCCGTGAGAACCTTTGATGAGGGTGGCATCGAGGGGGATGACGTTCATCAGGTAGCGGAAACCCAGTTTCTTTTTGAGCAATTTTCCTGCCGCTTTCAGCTTAATAAGCGGATCAGCGGGGTTCATGAACATCTCCACGGGATCGTAACCCGGTTTGCGGAAGATATCCACGATTCTGGCGAAATCAGGGGCTTTGTTATCATCCATCCAGTAGTAGTAGGTGAACCAGCTGTTGGCGTCGGCTACAGCAATGAGATCGCCGCTGCGGCTGTGATGAAGATGATGTTCACGTTTGCCTTCCCTGTCCAGCACCAGTTGTACACCCGGCACCTTTTCCAGGATGGACCGTACTTTTTTATAACAGGAAGGATCGTTGATATAGATATGCGCGATCTGGTGATCTGCTACGGCGAAAGCTTTGGAGGCGCCTGCATCCAGCAGTTCCAGTCCATTTTCCACACGCAGGGCCAGCAGCCCTTCTGCCCGCAGAATCCTGTTGAGATGCACCGGGTTATTCACATTGGTGATGCCGTATTCTGATAATACAATGGGATCGCAGTTCTTTTGTTGATAGTAAGTGATCAGCTGTTTGCATACTGCATCTATTTCGGCCAGTTCCTTTGCATTTTTTACCGGGTCCTGTCCAAATTTCTGCAGACAGTAATCGAGGTGAGGAAGGTAAATAAACGTAAGGGTAGGATCGTATAGTTTATCGGTGAGGATAGACGCGTCAGCGATCCATTGGCTCGACTTTATGCTGGCCGTTGGGCCCCAGTAATTAAACAGGGGAAACCTGCCAAGTTGTTCGGTGAGATAATCCCGGAGTGTAGATGGAGAAGTGTAGCAATCAGGCACTTTACGGCCATCGGAAAGATAGTTGGGACGGGGAGTAAGCGAGTAATCCACATTAGCGTACATGTTGTACCACCAGCACATCTGCGAGCAGGTAAAGGACGGATCCAGTTTCCTGGCGCGGTCCCATATTTTTGGGGCATCCACCAGTTTGTTGGATTGTTTCCAGAATTTAACTTCCGCATCGGTTCTGTCGTACCAGCCATTGCCTACTATTCCATGCTCACTGGGCCATTCGCCGGTAAGGTACGTGCTCTGTACAGCCGTAGTCACCGCAGGTAACATAGGCATTACGGTGGCCAGGTGCCGCTGTTGTGTATAAGCCTTTAAAAAAGGCAGGTACTCCAGCAAAGAAGAGGAGAGCCCTACTACATCGATTACTACTGTCTTTCTCATATATTCAATCGCCGTTACAATTCCGGCATAAAGCTATAATACCGGGCGCACAATTCCAAGATTGGGCGCCTTACCGGCGTTTACCCGGATAACCGGGAGCGGCATGCAGCAAAGATAACTTATAGCTGCTCCCTGATCCAGTTCAGTTCACGGGAAACGGATAAAGACATCTCCTGTTTCAGGGCGGGTGGTAATACGTCCCAGGTGTATGTTTCCGCCTCCATGTGCTGTGTAAAAGGGTGCCCGCGTTGTATGGCCAGTACTTGTTTTATGTCTTCCTGCGTGGATTGCAGTACACCGAATTTATCCAGGAACACAGGTACATGAAAATGTGAGCGCCACTCTGTAACGGCCGGATTGTTTTCATCTGCCAGCGCTTCGGGCAGGTCGGGATAGTGAATAAAGGCGCCGTCCATTCTTTTGGCGATTACCTGGTGCAGGTATACCGGCTCATTGAATTTACGGAAGGCGTCCGTTACTTCCTTGCGTGCGCTGGTATCTGCCGGCATGTCTGCTTTCAGCGCGGCGCTGATCTGCAGTTTACCGATCTTCAATCCATGATGCTGCATACGTTCTATCACACGATGTGGCGCTTCGTATACCAGTGCAAAATGGCAAACGTCGTAACACAGCTGAATATGTGTTTTGATGATGTCGGCTGCTGCCTGGTCATCTTCAATATTAAATTTCTCTTTGATAAACGGGATACCGGCAGGCAGTAAATTTTCGAAATACCAGCTGATATATTCGCTGGTATTTTCCATCATGCCATCGGGTTCCGGCTCAATATCGAGGTGCATCAAAGGACCGCCGCTGCGGTGTGTGCGCACCAGTTGTTCCAGCACCAGCAACATATTCAGCGTGGCGCTTTCTGTGTAGGAATTTTTGTCTTCTTCGCAGCGGTTGCACCAGTGTTTATATCCGAGCGGGTTGGTGGAAATACCTCCTTCCATACCTTCCGGCAACAAGGCCGCCAGGATCCTGAACAGGCGGATGGTATAAGCCACCCGGTCGGCGCTGGTCCAGTCGGGCGCATGCACCTGGTCTTTTACCACTACGTTGTGAAAGCCGCCGTAAGGAAAACCATTCATCGTAAACACGTAGCAGTCCTCTTCTTTGAGCCACTGCTGAAACGCCTTCAAAGGCGCTTCCTTGCTCAGTTCCAGGCTGGCGGTGTTGGCCAGCCGTAGTCCTATTCCAAAAGGTTTATCCGGTGATACCTGTTGTTTAATGGCAGGTATAAACTTTTTAAGTTGCGCAAAATGATCATCCCAGTTTTCGCCGGGATGAATATTTGTGCAGTAGGTAAGATGTCCTGCAGCTGTTTTCATTACTGATTATTTTTGCAGATATCTACTGCTTTATATAATAAGTTAAGGTCCATTTCATGCACTTCTTCTCCTTTTCCTACTGCGCGCAGCAGGGAGATTGTTAAGCGGCCGCCAAGATGTTCACGGAATTCTTCCAGTCCTGCTACCACCGGGGAAGGCTTACCATCCTGCATTTCCAGCAAAGGATGCCACACCGGCAGTTTCATATTTTTTAACACGGTAAGAATGCGGTGCATATCTGTTTCCGGCAGCCATCCTAACAGGAACGAATATACGCTATCTACCGCAATACCGATAGACACGGCTTCTCCGTGACGTAATTCAAAGTTGGTGAGTTGCTCCAGTTTATGCGCGCTCCAGTGGCCAAAGTCAAGCGGACGGGAGGAGCCGCTTTCAAACGGATCACCGGCGCCGCCGATATGCCGGACATGCAGTTCTGCGCAGCGGTAAATCAGGTAGTGCATGGCCGCCATGTCGCCGGCGGTTAATGCCACGGCGTCCTGTTCAATGCGGTTAAAGAAAGCGGCGTCTTTAATAAGGGCTACTTTCACGGCTTCCACCATACCGGAGCGCCAATCGCGCGGGTCGAGGGTGGTTAAAAATACCGGGTCGTTGAATACAGCCGCAGGTGGCGCGAAGGAACCGAGGAAATTTTTCTTCCCCTTATAGTTTACGCCGTTTTTCACGCCTACGCCGGAATCGTTTTGCGACAGCACGGTAGTAGGGATCCTGATATGTTTCACGCCACGGTGTGAGATAGCGGCAGCAAATCCTACCAGGTCGAGCAGGGAGCCTCCGCCAATGCCTATCACATAGGAATGGCGGTCGATGCCATACTTATCAATGGCATCCACCAGGCTGAAAAGCAGGGGCAGATCATTTTTTACCGCTTCGCCCCCGGCGATGGTGATAATTTCAGGCGCCAGCTGAAAGCCGCGTACCTGCTGAAAATAGCGATTGATCTGTTGGGTTAGTTCCGGGTGGTGCGTTGCTACGCCCCCATCCAGGATCACGAGTAATTTCTTAACGTATGCACTCTCTGCTTTTGATTCCAGGAAGGTAGCTAAACAGGTGTTGGCAGGATCGAATAAATGACTGCTAAAGAAAACACCGTAAGAGAAGTTGACATCGAAGTTTTGTTGAATATATTCCATGGCTAAATCCGCATCATCTGACTAAAAAAAACTATAGCCTTTAAAAGTACATAGAAAAACGTGATTTTTTACAAAGAAAAAGGCCCCGGGAACGGAGCCTGTTTTTTTGGGGTTAGTCTGTAGAATCAATTTATCGGTATGCAAAGAAACCTGTTTTAAAGGGTTTAAGCTACGGTATAAACCATTATTTTATAAATTGCGTAGTTCTACTGATGTGTTCAAACCATCTGCAAATCCCTTACCAGCAGGCACTCTGCGTACTTTCCCCCATATCCTGATCCGCTCCTGCTTCCGTTCATCCCATACGCTGTTGCGTATTAAAACAGAAATACAGAACTTTATGCCGCTGTAGAAATGAACGACGGTTTCACAGTCTGAGAATTAAATTGTTTGACCAAAAAAGAAACATGGGACGCCCATGTTGTTAACCCTGTAACATCGGTTGTATTTCACATCTTTTGTTGCATACTGAGCATTTGTCAACGCGCTGCGATGGCGGGCGATGGCGTTTCCGGTTTTTAAAAGTGTATCAAAGATGCTGAGAATATTACTTTTAGTTTGTTGTATTTCGATAGGCAGCAATGGGATTTCACTGGCAGCACCGGCTTCTGCGGCTGATAGTGTTTTGCAAGCAATTAACCGGCAACCTGAGGATACACAGCAGGTACAGGCGCTCATTGAATATGGCTGCCGGCTTTTTCCTTACCAGCTTGATAAGTCGGCTGCCGTTTTCATGCGTGCCTTACGGATCAGCAGGCAACTGGGTTATCACAAAGGGGTGGCCGACTTTGCCTGTTACTATATGTACATCCAGGATATGCGGGGGCAGTATTTGCAGTCGCTGTTCATGCTAAAGCAGGCGGTGATCATTTATGCGTCGCTGAAAGATACCCTTAACCAGGTGAGGGCCATCAGCTATTGCGGGATGGAATACCAGCAGATGGCGAACTTCCCTGCTGCCGCAGCCGCCTACCTGGAAGCGCTGAAACTGGCCGATGCCGCGAAAGACAGCGCCAGCACAGGTATGATCAATAATTATTTATCGGATGTTTTTATTTCCCTGGGAGATTTTAAAAAGGGATTTAACTATGCGGCCCAGGCTTATGATCATGGGCGCAAACTGGGGAGTAACTCGCGCATGGCATCGGCCCTGCTCAATATGGGAGAAAGTAAAAGCAGGGAGGGCAACTACACCGCTGCCAGCGGGTATTTCAGCCGGGCGCTGGAGCTTGGTAAAAAAGCGGGCGACCAGTTACTGGTGCTGAACGCACTTACCGCCACAGGCCGGGTGTACACCGATCTTTCGCAACATGAACAATCCTTACGGACCTACGAAAAAGCCCTGCTTATTTCCACCGATGACCCGGGACTTGAAAACCGGATGCAACTATACATGGGGTATGCCAATGCCCTTTACCGGAGCGGGAAACACCTCGCTGCCGATATCTATCTCCGTAAAACAATTACCCTGGCCAGGCAATACTATGCAGGCGATGAACTAAGGCGGGCCTACCTCGCCGCATCCGACAATGAGGCTGCGCAAAATCATTACCAGCGGGCTTTTCAGCTGCGTAAAGCCTATGAGCAACTGAATGATTCGCTGGTAGGAAACGCCACCCGGCTAAATGTGCAGCAGCTGGAAATGCAGTACCAGTCTGAGAAAAAAGACAGGGATCTGGCGGAGAAAAAATTACAACTGATACAGAAAGACCTGCTGCTGCAACGGAAGAACAGGTGGATTGGATTCATCTTCACCGGCGTGGTGCTGATCCTGGTAGTGTCTTTCCTGGTATGGCAGAAATTACTGCACCGGCACCGTTTACAAAAGCAGCAACTCCAAACCCTGGAAGTAGAAAAAACCGTACAGGTGCTGGAAGCCATGATGCAGGGCGAGGAGAAAGAGCGCACGCGGTTGTCGAAAGACCTGCACGACGGTGTTGGCGGGCTGTTGTCTGCGGTGAAGATGCATTTCTGGGCGCTCAAATATGAGCGTACTTTCCTGCAGCAGGACAAAGGATTTAACCATGCACTCAGTATGCTGGACGACGCCATCGGGGAAGTACGTAAAACAGCGCATAACCTGATGCCTGAAATCCTTTCCAGGATGGGACTTGCGGGCGCGCTGGAATTATTCTGCAATAACGTGAGTCACTCCCGTGAGTTGCAGATTACCTTTTATACCTCCGGCGATATGCAGCGGTTCAAAAGCAATTTTGAATTATCGGTGTACCGGATTGTGCAGGAGCTGATCAATAACATCATCAAACATGCACACGCCACCGAAGCGCTGGTACAGCTTACACAACACGATCAACTGCTTACCATTACCGTAGAGGATAATGGCGTTGGCTTTGAAAATATAACGAAAAGCACTACCGGTATGGGGTTAAAGAATCTTCATACACGGATCAAATCATTAAACGGACACCTAACGCTCACGGCTATACCGGGTTGCGGCACTACGGCATATATTGAATTTAATATTGCCATTATGCAGCTGATGGAAGTACAGCCATCGTTTTAATTTTAACAGCACATGAGTATCAAACTGGCTATAACAGACGATCACCTGCTGGTGATCAGCGGCATCAAAGCGATGCTGGCGCCTTATCCGCATATTTCCGTTGTTTATGAAAGCAACCGGGCGGGTGCGCTCATGGCGGCTTTGCCTGCCATACAACCGGATGTATTGCTGCTGGACATCCAGATGCCTGAAATTGATGGCATTGAGCTTTGCAGGCAGGTGAAGAAAAAGCATCCGTCTGTAAAAGTAATTGCGATCAGCAGTTTTATGGAAACGCATTATATCAGGCAGATGCTGCGTAACGGCGCCGCCGGGTACCTGTTGAAAGGTACCGACCCCGAAACGCTTATCCATGCGATAGAGCAGGTGCATGCCGGCGAACAGTTCCTCGACGAACTTATCAGGCGCCAGTTGGTGAATGAAGTCATTACCGGCCAAAAGCGCAGCAGCTACGAGATTCCGCTTACACGCAGGGAAAAGGAGATCCTGAAACTGATTGCAGATGAGTATTCCAACCAGGAAATTGCGGACCTGTTGTTTATCAGTTTACGTACCGTGGAAACGCACCGGTTAAACCTTACGCAAAAGCTTGCAGTGAAAAATACTGCCGGGCTGGTGAAAGAAGCAATGAAGCGGGGAATAGTGGAATAGCTGCAGGTATCCGGCGCGGTAGCCGGATACCTGTGAAAGTGATCAGGTAACGGCAAATATTTTACCCAGCACCAGTGATATCGGTAACAATAATATTACTGCGATAGCGAAAGGGATGGTAGCAAAAGCGGCTACCCAGGCTGCATTCATGGCAATCAGTGCGATGATTCCTCCTTTTACCGCCTTTCCTATATTGGGTCCTGAAGGGTCTTTCATGGCTTTGAAAAGCGGCACATTGATCATGAAAATAAACAACCCGATAAAAGGCAGCGCCAGCCAGAAGTGATGGTGCAGGTAAGCCAGGATCCCCATTGTAATATATACCAATGCATAACATGCTGCGGTAAGGCGCAGGCTTTTCACGCTGCCGCCGTGTACTTCTCCCCTGCTGATGTTGGTAACGGCAGCAATATAGATAATGGGGATGAATCCCATCCACCAGTATGTTTCCAGCATTTCCGGTACGATACTGATGCCTAACAGGAGGTTAAGCCCACGGCAAAGTCCCATGTTGAGCGGGCCGAGGAAGGAATGATGCTTTCCCCACTTATTATAAACAAGTGCGCTGGTGGCTACGCCAATGGCGAGCCAGCCGGCATAACCGGTAAGCCGGCCCACTGAAAAGGCAGCCAGGATACCCACCAGGAGCAGGTAACTACCGAGGATGATGGCCTGTGTTTTTGAGATAGTACCGCTTGGGATAGGCCTTTCCGGGCGTTCTGTACTATCCAGTTCTGCATCAAATACGTCGTTGAATACCACACCACCACCATATAAGCCAATGGTAGCGAGGCAAAGGCATACTACCGGAAGGGTAAAATCCAGTGTAAGGGTGCTGAACGTAACATTTATAAAATAGGCCGAAATAGCAACTCCAGCCAATATATCTGCTATTGCAGTTACGATATTGGCTGGTCGCATCAGGCGTAGATATCCAATCAATTTGCTAACAATATAACTCACCGTGTAATTAGGTTTTCATGGTTCATTGCCAGCAGAAACGAAGCTGTCAGGCCGTTACCGGATGATGGTTGTGTTTTTATCAATTCGAGGCTGCTGTCCTCCACGTAGTATAGAGCTTCCGTTAAATTTCTCACTTTGATCAATATTTGCTGCTACATCAAAATCTGCTTCATTAATCTGGCCGCTCTGCGCAAAGGCTTTTACAGCATTGGTGTAAGTTACCAAATGAATATCATTCAAGTCAATACCACTTTCGTGCATTAAAGCGGCGGTTTTCGGAACGGCCAGGGGATCGCTGATACCCCAGTCGGCAGCGGAATTCACCATAATACGTTCACTTCCATACTGTTTAACTACAGCTACCATGCGTTCATTCCCCATTTTAGTGAAGGGATAGATGGTAAACGCAGCCCAGAAGCCACGATCGAGCACTTCTTTGACTGTTTCTTCGTTATTATGGTCTACAATGATCATGTGAGGCTCCAAACCATGTTCCAGGGCAATATCCATACTGCGCTGGGTTCCTTTTTTCTTATCGCGGTGAGGGGTATGTATCTGTACGGGTAGGCCGGCTTCTTTAGCCAGTTCCAGTTGGGCGCGGTAATATTTTTCTTCGAGGGGAGTCTGGTCATCGAAACCGATTTCGCCCACGCCCACCACGCCTTCTTTATAAATAAACTGTGGTAATATTTCCATTACAGCTTCCGCGAGCTTTTCGTTATTGGCTTCTTTTGAGTTGAGGCCAATGGTGCAATAGTGTTTGATGCCGAACTGGGAAGCGCGGAAACGCTCCCATCCCAGGAGGCTGCTGAAATAATCGCGGAAGGTATCCACGCCGGTGCGTGGTTGTCCCAGCCAGAAGGCCGGTTCAATAAGCGCCACTACGCCGGCATCGGCCATTGCCTGATAGTCGTCCGTAGTACGGGCGGTCATATGCACATGCGGATCAAAGAAGCGCATGCCTTTTATTTTATTAAGATAAGCGGGGCTATAGGTGAGTGGTTGGAGATCTTTCTCTGTTAAATCATGGATTCCGCACATATCTGATCGGTTTTAATGTTGATTTATTTAGTTATTTTTTGCGCCAGGGTATCCCAGGAGATACTACCAGCCTGTATTTCCGCCTGCAATGCCGGGTCTGTGGCCAGCAATGCTTTAGCGGGTTCATATTGGCATTGTGCACAAACCAGTGCTGCGGCTTCTTTCTCTGTGCTGTTCAGGGAATGCCAGATACGGGTGATATCTGCAAAATTGCCTTCTCCTACAAAATTCACCAGGATCCGCCACTGCATGGGATCGAGCGTTCTGCCGGCGGCCCATCTTTCATGGGCAAAATCTACCAGGATGCCTGCCAGTGCAGCATTGGCCCTTTCATCCAGCCCCGTGATCCCGTGTAATGGTTTATCGGTAAAGATAGCTTTCATTACCAGCTGATTCCACGCGGGTTCCGGGAGATACTTAGCCGGGTAAGGATTGTGCAACATAATGGCTTCCTGTACAATACCAATATTGGACCGGATGCCTTCCGAAGTACGGGCGATCCATTCTTCCGGCCAGGGCAGCAGCGGGAGTGCGCTGTACAAGGCGGCCAGTTCATTCATTTCTGCGCTGTTGAACAGGTTTTCCAGCACTTCCAGGTAGGCAGATTTGTTGGCTACCGGTAATTGCAGCAACCACCACACCCGTGCGAGGCGGTCTAACGTCCATCCATGTACGAAAAATGAGGGCAGCAGCGCCTGCAGCTGTTCATCTTCCGTTGTGGAAATACGGATCCTTTCTTTACCTGTGAAACGCGGGATAGCTGTGAAAGTTTGATTAAACTGCGGGATGGCACCGGTTTGCTGATGTAGCTGCAAACGCTGTTGCAGCCAGGCATTTGCTTTTTCGTTTCCGTTGTTCCTGATGATCGTACTAAGCAGCGTGCTCACTTTATCCTGATCGTATACATATTCAGCCACTGACATATCCTGTTTAAAATAATAATGCTGATTTCCCAATAAAATTAACCAGTAATAATGGGATTTTAAGAATCCGGCCACTTTTTTATGATAGATGGCAAAAAAAGAAGATTAAACCGTTCACATCAATGGTTGAACGATGAGATGTGTCCAAAATAAAAGAGAGGCATTACTGCCTCTCCTTCCGCCATTCTAAAACCTGATTATACATCAGGATATCTTTAAACTGCGAAGCCTCTGACGACAGGCATGACGCAATCAGGTATATGTTGGGAAAACGCCGATCAAGAACGATGGTACTTTAAAGATCTGTAATATATGAGTGCTCTCTCTATAAACTTAGATCCGAAATAAAGCAAAAATGCACGTAGCAATAAATACGGCCGTAAGATACATATTTCTCCTTTCATTCCAAATAAACAAGTGATTTTTACGTTGCATTTAATGAGCAGCATTGTTCTGTAATACTATAAACGGCTGATACTCTTTCCAGTCAGGCTTATAATCATCAAGTATGATAAAACCCTGTGCGTAGTTTCCAAGTACTATATCCTGGTCGCCATCGTGATCATAATCTTTCACATCCATGCAGATCCATCTTCCTTCCTTCTCCAGCGGCGGAGAATGAGGGATGAACGTAAGTGGTTTATTTCCACCTTCAAAGAAAATAAATTTCTCTTCCGGCCGGTGTTTAAAGTCCGCGAAAAAGGCGATGGAGGCAATATCTAATTTGCCATCGCCATTAAAATCAGCTACCACGGCCTTTGTACAGCCATTCACGGGGTAATGCCATGCCTCGGTGTATTTATTATTTCCGTCATTCAGGTAGACGAATATTCCGTGGTAAGGTTTAAGCACCATAGAAAAATCTGCATTATCACCGCAGGTATATAGTATGTCCTGTTTTCCATCGCCATTAAAATCTGCGAGTTGAAAACTGGTAGAACCATTGATGGGAGGGAATCTCAGCAGGCTGGTAGATACAAAGCCCCCTTTCCTGTCGTTTTCAAATAACCAGATGCCTTCATCACCGGCGGCAAACAGCACCATAAAGTCCGTATAGCCGTCGTGGTTAAAATCGCCGGTTTCTGCATGAACAGCGCCGGGCACTTCCCATATGGGGAACTGTTTGTAGCTGTGATCCGGTAACTGTTTCAGCCAGTACAGGCCGCCCTGGTTATGTCCGAATGCGCATACCAGCAGATCGGGCAGGCCATCTTTATCGAAATCTGCCTGCAGGGTTTGCACCGGCCGTTTCAGGAACGCCATGAGGTCGTGCTGCCTGCTTTGGGCGTCATTGGGGCTGATGCTGGTAATAATACCGGCAGGCGCGTCCAATGCCCGCATATTGCCTATTTCTGTGAGTATGGCCTGTTGTTGCGCCGCAGTGTCTTTTACAAAAAGTATATCGACGGCGGGAGATGGTAAGCTCCGTATGTTAACGACTTGTAAATTTTCGTCCCATTGTGTGAGTGTATTGGTGAGTCCATCACTGGTCATGAGGTGGCCATTGTCCGGGTTAAAGGCCACCATTGTGGTAGCTACCGGGACGGTATCTTTCAGCACCGGGTGTTTCAGTGTGAAAAAGGACCAGTCGCGTTGCAACGGCTGCGGCACTTTTTCAGCCGGCAGTTTATCCGGGGCGGTATGTTCATAGTATGCCACCAGTAATTCCCAATCCTGGATAGAAATAAGCCCTGGTTTTTCGCCGGGCATCGGCGGGTAATAGGAATGCTCCCCCCATACTTTAATGCCCAGTTTGGGCGCCATAGCGGGCAATACGTGCTTTAGCCAGGTTTCCTTATCCAGGAGGGCGGGAGACACCGGCAAATGGCAGCCGGAGCAATATTTACCGGCCAGGACTTTTCCTTTTTCTTCCGGGGTAGGTGTATGGCAACTGATGATGATGACAAAGCTGGTGGTGATTAAAAATAAAGCGGCGAGACAATACCGGTTCCTCGTGGGTTGATTGGTCATCAGTGAATATTTTAACGGGTATTGTAAAGTACTAAAATGTTATATAAAAACGAATGCAGCGAAAAAGATCCGCTGCATTCGTTGTGTTTAAAAAAGCGACAGATATAGCTGTTATTAGTAGTTCGGGTTCTGATCGAGTACTCTTGTTCCGCCTACCATTGTCAGATCGATCTGACGTTGCGGGATGGGGAAGTATTCATTTTTCCCTTTTGTAAAGTGTCCGCCTTTCAGGTCGTCGGTGATAGCTGATTCGTATTGGATAAAGGCATTCAGCGCTACATCAGCAATACCCCAGCGTACGAGATCGAAGAAGCGGTGGCCTTCTGTAGCCAGTTCCAGTTTGCGTTCAAAATAGATGGCTTTTAATGCCTGGTCCTTACTTGAAAAAGTAGCGGTGTACCTGCCTATTTTGTAATTGGCTGCCATTTGGGTAGGATCGAAGCCTAACATGGGTTTCGTGTCGTCTTTGTATTTATGCAGCCAGTTTTCAGGGTGATTGATCATCCTGTCGCGGATCTGGTTTACCAAAGCGGTAGCTCCGGGGAGGTCGCCGGTTTGGGCATGGCATTCAGCGGCCATGAGGATTACGTCGGCAAAGCGGATCAACAGTACGTTGATAGCGGATCCCGGCGCCCAGGAGTGTGCATCTTTGTATTTGTCCTGGTTAAACTGCCAGTATACCATTTTCTTTGGTGCGTACGGGCCGGCATATTTCTGGTCCCTGATCCAGTTAGCACCGGGGTGATTGCCCCAGTCGTGATAAGGTATCCCACGGCGGCCAACGGTCCAGTCGAGACGTGGATCCAGTGTACCTGTTTCCGGTGTGAACGGTGTGGTAGACACGATGCCCTGATCGTTTTTCACGGGGTTTGCGTTCCAGGTATCGAGGTTAGGCAAACCGGTAGCGGGATCTGTGCGATAGGAGTTTACGAGGTCCTGGGTAGGCTGATAAAATCCGCAGCAGCCGAATGGACTGTTGTACGGGAAGTTCAGCATTTCGCCCTGGTTCGCATTGGCGATGGTATTGGTACCATCATTTGCAGTCATCTGGATGGCAAATACGGACTCTGAATTATTCTTTTTGGCGGCATCGAAGTTGTCTTCAAATGCGTTTGTGAGCGCGTATTTAAGACCATTGGAAGTAACGCCTGAGGCAATAGCCTGATCAAACAGCGGCATTGCTTCCGGGTACTTTTTCTGGTACAGGTATGTTTTAGCCAGGTAGATCTGTGCAGCCCATTTATTTGCTCTTGCTACATCGCTTTGTGTAGGAGGCAGGTTATCTGCAGCAAATTTAAAATCGGCTTCAATAAAAGGCCAGATGTCTTTATCATTTTTAACACGGACTTCTATCGTGGTGTCTGTGATATAAGGCACTTTATTGAACAGTTTTTTCAGTTCAAAATAGTAGTGTCCGCGGAGGAAACGGGCTTCTGCTTCCACCTGAGTTTTTTCAGCGGCACTCATGTCTGTTGCCTTTGGCAGTGCTACCAGTACTGCATTACAACGGATCACTCCTTCGTAAACAGCTCTCCACTTGGTATTGAAAAAACCGTTGCTTGGATCGACTGTGAATTTAGCGATAGGATCGATACCGGGTTGGTCGCCACTGAAGCTACCTTTGTGCGAATCGCCACCGGCCACGCTGCCATAGATCCAGTTGGTAGGAGACGCTTCCCAGGGTCCGCCACCACCGAGTGCTGCCTGGGCGGTTTGTTGCCCGTCGAGCGAGGCGTATGCGCCTACCAGTAAATAACCAATACCGGCTTTATTCGCCACAATTTCATCACTGAGGGAGCCGAGCGGTCCCCGTTCAAGGAAGCTCTTTTTACAAGCACTGATTCCTACTGCTGCCAACGCAAGAATTACACTTAGATATCGTAATGTTTTCATTTTTCTCAATTTTACTTTTCAGGAAAAAATTATCAGAATGTTACATTCACACCGAGCAGGTACTGACGCTGATTAGGATAAGCTCCTTCATCCACACCGAAGTTGCTGGTGCCACCGGTAATTTCAGGATCTATACCTGAGTATTTGGTGATGGTAAACAGGTTTGCTGCCTGACCATATACCCTGAACTTTGTGATACCAATTCTCTGGAGTACGTTACTTGGTATGGTGTATCCCAGCATGATATTTTTTGCACGCAGGTAAGAACCATTTTCAACAAAATAAGAGTTGGGTACGTTGGAGGTACTGAAAGACGGAGATGTTTCCTGGATGGGCGCTGTAGCGTTCTGGCGGGTTGGCAGCCAGGAATCATACAGGGCTGTTTTGCTCTTCGCACCTTCGAAGGAAGGATAGAAATCGGTCCACCATTTCACCTGGTTCCAGATCTTGTTACCTTGTACGCCATACACAAACATGCTGAAATCCCAGGCTTTATAAGTGAGGTTGATATTGAGGCCATAGCTGAACTTTGGATTGGGATTACCGAGATAAGTACGGTCGGCTTCTGTAATCCTTCCGTCGCCATTCACATCTGCATATTTGAAGCGGCCTGGTTTTGTATCGGTCTGGTACGTCAATGAATTATCATTATACTGTTTCCTGGTAGCTTCGTTTGCTGCATCTATTTCTGCCTGGCTGTTCCAGAATCCATCTACCTTATAACCAAAAAATTCGCTGATAGATTGACCAACAGCATTACGGATAATAAATGTACCGTTAAAGCGGCGTTGTTCCTGATCGAAGTAAGGAGCAGCATCTGATATTTTAACGATCTCATTATTATACGTAGTGAAGTTACCGTTTAGTTCCAGCTTAAGGTCTTTGGTAAGATTCAGGTTGGTGGTAGCAGAGAAATCGAATCCTTTATTTTTCATTTGTGCTACGTTCACATAAGGTGCGTTGGCTATTCCGTAAACACCTGGTAATTCGGGGTTATACAGCAGATCTCTTACATCTTTACGATAGTAGTCTGCAGTAATTTCGAGGGCGCCTTTGAACAAGGTTGCATCGATACCGATATTGGCGTTTACGTTACTTTCCCATTTAGCATCGGGGTTACCTATACGTGTGCGGTAGAAGCCCTGCAGGATAGAGTTACCGGTGCCTTTCAGGTCATAGAAAGAGTTTCCTTTTTCAAACCCGTAAGCGGTGAAGGAGTTCTGTGGGTCTACGTTGATCTGGTTACCCATGATACCATAGCCTCCGCGGATTTTCAGATCTGAGATCCAGCTGATGCCTTTCATGAATCCTTCCTGCGACATACGCCAGGCGGCGCTTACTGCGGGGAAGTTACCATACCTGTTGGATGAACCGAACCGGGAAGATCCGTCTCGGCGAATCAGGGCGCCCAGGAGGTAGCGATCTTTATAGGAATAGTCTACCCTGGCAAACAGGGAGAACAATCCATCGGAGAAACGGCCGCTGTAGTTTGTTGGCGTACCGCTACCAGTGCTGAGGTTGGTGAAGTCCGGATCAAAAGTGAAATAATCGAGGTTGGTTCCACCAACAGTACGGCCCTGGTTATCGAATGCTTCCGTACCCAACAGTACTTTCAGGTCGTGTACCTGGTTGAAGTTCTGATGATAGGTGAGTGTATTGGTCCAGGTCCAGTCGTAACCGCTTCCTGCGTTTTCTGTATACGAGTTCACTTTATTGTTCTCGGCGTTTTCGTATTCAGGCAGTGTAAAGCTGTGATTATTGAAAGAATAGATTTCACCGCCAAAGCTGGTACGGAGGGTGAAATGCTTCAGGATGTCTGCCTCTGCAAACACGTTACCCAACAGGCGGTTGGCCAGTGTTTTAGTGGTACCAAAACGATCCTGGATAGCTACGGGGTTACGGGCGTTACCCAAACCTTTACCGAAGCTGCCTGCATAATTGCCGTTGATATCATGCACCGGGATGATAGGCATTTCACGGAACGCCATACCAATACCGCTACCTTCCGTAAGTGCGCCGATCCGCGGGTTATTAATGAGGGAATATTCCATGTTTTCACCTACACGGATATGATCCGTAACGTTATAGGTGCTGTTGGCACGAACTGCATAACGTTTGTTATAGGTGTTGGTTAAAGTACCCTCCTGGTTAAAGTAATAGAAAGAGAAGAAGTAGCTGCCGATATCGCCGCCACCTGCTACTGAAATGTTATGGCTGGTGATAGGCGCAGGGTTAAATATTTCATGGAACCAGTCGGTGCCCGATTTGTTGGCTTTTACGATGCGGTGAAAAGCATCCACATCACTGGCTACCTTATAGTTCGGATTTACGAAATAGGTAGATGGATCGGTACCGGGATCTCCTTCCATTGCGCCCTGTGGAGCAATATAATCCGGCAGGCGTGGTGTGGCGCCGGAACCATATTGTTCATCGTTATATACAGGGTTAGCGGTAGTATTGGCAATGGCCATCCATTTCAGGTTGGCCTGTTCCTGCGGACTGAGGATATTCCATACATTTCCGCCTTTGGGCCGTTGTGTACCATAGTAGCCATCATAAGAAACCTTTACTTTACCGGTTCCTCTTTTGGTGGTGATGATGATAACGCCGTTGGCCGCACGGGCACCGTAGATAGAGGCAGCGCCTGCATCTTTCAGTACCTGCATGGTTTGTACATCGTTGGGGTTTATGTCTGTGATGTTAGAGATGGGTACTCCATCCACTACATACAGTGGTGTATTATTTCCGAAGGTATTTACGCCGCGGATCTTCACCTGTGGTTCCTGGCCTGGCTGACCGGAGCCGAGGATGGTAACACCGGAAACCTGTCCCTGCAGCTGATTGGCTATCTGGGAGGTAGGCTGTTTGGTAAGATTTTCTACTTTCACAATAGATACAGCACCGGTAAGGTCTTTCTTTTTCTGGCTGGCATAACCGGTTACTACTACTTCTTCCAGTGATCCTACTTTCTCGGTGAGAGAAACGTTTACTGGTCCGGCTCCTACTACTGCTTCCTGCGGATCATATCCTACAAAGGAGAATACAAGTGTTTCGCCTGATTTGGCCATAAGGGAAAAAGTACCGGAGGGGTCTGTGGCAGTACCCCTGTTGGTGCCTTTCACAAACACAGTAACGCCTGGCAGCGCATTGCCTGAAGCTTTGTCCGTTACTTTACCCGTAATTTTTGTTTGTGCTGATACGTTGTTGCCGGCCAATAGCAACAAGAGGCCGCATAGTACGGCGAGTGCCTGGTAAAATTGCTTTTTCATAACGTGATTTAAGGGAAACGTTTAAGAAAAATTGTTAGTAAATAAGGATTCCTATCTATATGTCACCTTATTGAACAGTCACAACTTTGCATACAGATCTCCTACCCGCCGCATTGATTGTTTTGCGGCAGGTCAATTTTCAATAAATACAAAGCATTAGTTTTTCTTCACACGTGCATGATGCGCTACACGGTGTTAAAAAAGGAATGAGTGTCTGTTCAACAGTTAAACGATAACTACTGATGTTGAATGATGAATTATACTATAAAACAAACACTGATGGTCAAGCTGATTCAGGTCATTTGACTTTTGTTTAATTGTTTATTGATAGTGAATTCAATACGATAACTAATAATAACTGTGAGAATCTTTTGCTCTAGTAACAAACATTTCTACCCTCAGATTTTGGTTCTCACGTGGAATTGTGTAATGATTTCGAATATATAACATTATTTTAGCTCAAACAAGTAGTCTTTTAACATTTTCTTTAAAAGTGACAAAATTGCAGATCGTTATTCCACTATTCCACACTGCCGGGATAAAATAATACAAGGAATACTTTTGAAATTCTTTGTGTATGTTTAAGCCCTAATTTTTGTGTCATGAAAGTATTGAATATTGTGTTTTGCCTGATGTTCGTTTTATTTGCAGGCTTACAGTATAATGATCCTGATCCCTATATATGGATGCCCATCTATCTTTATTCTGCCTTGCTTTGCTGGTTTGCTGCCCGTAACCGCTTTTACCCGAAATGGTATATTGCCGGTATACTGGTATACCTGGCTTATGCCATTTATAAATTTTTTGACCAGAACGGGGTGGAAGACTGGTTCACGAAACATAATGCGGAGAACCTCGCCGAAACTATGAAAGCAACCAAGCCCTGGATTGAAGAAACACGTGAATTCTTTGGATTGTTCATTTGTATCGGGGCACTGGGCATAAATTATTTTTACTCGAAAAGAAAACGCGCGGCGTAGGATCACCGCGGATTTTGTCCTGGAGCAGGATTAAACTGATTTTGTTGATTTGATCACTTTTGATTTTAAAGGATTTTGGGAGATATAAGCGGATATCCGCTTATATCTCCCAAAATCCTTTAAATCTTATAAAATCAAAAAAGTAAAATTCCTTAAATCAGTTTAATCCTGTTCCAGGACAATACCCTCATTACAGCGAAATCTCCTGCGGCCCTCCATGCAGGGTGATCTCTTTTCCGCGCCAGCGGAATTTCCCGGTGATACCGAACGGAACCCTAACGGTGCCGGTTACACGATTATTTTTAAACGCCAGGTCCACTTCTATTAAACCATCCGGATGCACCATTGTCGCCTTTACCTGCGGCGAGGCGCCGGGATCTGGTGCGATCAATACTGTTCTGAAGCCATAGGAGGCAGATTGGATGCCGGCTGTAATGCCCAGCAGGAAGAGATTGGCCACCGAGGCGGTTGCCTGGTAAGCTGCTGCGTTGTTTGGTTCCAGCTGCGTTGCGAGCGACTGTAATTCTGCCGGGAACGTTTCTGTGATACCGGTTTCCTGCATCGCTTTGAAGATATAATACTTTTCGCGCAGCGATTCTTCCGGCGACTGTTTTTCAGCCAGTAAACGCTGCATTACACTCTTTACCTGCCGTGGTGGCACCGCCTGCGCCAGCACTGCCAGGGCATTGGTGTAGCGCGAGAACGTTTTCTTTGCCGCTGTTTCCGCATACAGTCCTTTTCCGGCATCATAACATTGCTGATACCATACTTCCCTCGCTTTATCTGCGGTGCGGGTATAAGCAAGGGAGTCGGCAGGCTTATCGCAATAGCCTGCAATAACAGCCGCCTGCCGCAGGGCATACAGATACTGGCCTGTGATGGGCGACAGCGCCACGCTATCATTATAAGGCATATTGCCGGGCAGGCCCGTGGTGGGGTCCTGGTAGCGGTCCATCCAATCGAGGATACTGCGTATGCCGGGGAAGCATTGCTTCGCCAGCTCTTTATCTGCTTTATAGAGCAAATAATCGTGGAGTGCGCCGATCCATACCAATGCATCCGTTACCGATACCAGCCGGTCGTCTGACGGGTAACGGGAACGGACAAGCCCCTCCGGGATACGCGACTGATCTGTTTGTACCAGCGCATTTCTGAGCAGTTGATCATCTCCCGAAAAAAAACTGATGGCAAGCCCCTGTATACGGGCGTCCTGTATATATTGTAACTGCGCGTTAAACAGATCATTATACAGGTTATCCTGCGCGCCTGTGAGCGCCGCCCTTTTGCCGGTGGCCCAAAGGGAATCTGCCGCTGCGCCGGCGCTGAAGGCCGATTTATCATTCAGCAAATACTGCGTATATACGTTGTAGTAGTCGTGCAATGTGAGCGGCGCCTTCCCTGTTTCAATATCCAATTGCACATACCGGAAGCTGCGGTAACCCGAAGACATGAACTTACGGCGGGTGCCGCCATCCGGATGAACAACATCCTGTATCACTGTGCTGTTGGAATATGCAGGCTGATAGGTAATTTTTATACCGGCATCCAGTCCGCCGCTGATCAGCATTTCAGGAAAACCGGTGGTTTGTTGCCCGGCGTCCAGCAGCAGTTTAACTTTTCGTTTAGCCGGAATAGTTAGTGACGCCGTTCCCTTCAGCAGGGTTGCCTCTGCAGTAATGCCCTGTTGTGAAACAATACCGGTGAACGATTGCCGTTCCTGGTGTAAACGGCCAATGGGCGATGGTGTAAGCAACGGCCAGTTACCCGCACTGTGGCCTTGCAGCGCCACGCGAGCGCCTGGTACCGCGGGTTCCCAGGCGCTATCGTTATATGCAGGCTGTTCCCAGCCCCAGGGATGGTATTGCGCAGTAATGCTGTCGCCGGGAAAGGCGCCATAGAAAATGTTTTCCGTAGTTTTCACGGGAGCCGGATGTATCGACTCATCTTCCATTACCTTCCAGGAAGCAGACCCGGTGTTGATAATAGCCGCTTCGCGGGATGTATGTCCCTGGATAAGCAGGCCGGTACCATTAGTGAACTGGCCGTGCGGCTTATAAGGTCCGAAGTTGACCACTTCCGCGGCAATTACGTTGACACCATATTTCAGGTAAGGGCTGATATCAATTGTTTCGTAGTACCAGTTGGCGAGGTCTGAGCGTGCGGGCCCCATGCCGGCGAAGCGGCCGTTTACATACAAACGGTAACGGTTATCCGCAGAAAGGTGGATGATAAAAGGACCGGAATAATTGAGCAGCTGGAACTGTTTCCTGAAAAGATATACCCCGTAGGCGGCAGGGGCGGCATCATTGCCGGAAATCCACCGGGCGTCCCATTGGGAGGGGATATTACTGCTTTTCTCCTGCGCGGACAGGGTGGTGGCAAATCCGATGAATGCCGGCAGCAGCAGGCATTGTAACAGATATTTCATAGAAAGAGATTGTAGGTAGTCAGGATATATTACTTACAAATATATTAAATATATTATTAAGATGATATAAGTACGGGGAACGGCCTGTTGCCGGGAGAAAATGTTCGTATATTCATCTTCCTTAAAAAACTCACCAGATGAAAAAAAATGCCATCCATCCGGACCCCGGATATTATTCCACCTATATCAACCTTGTGCCGGATGTAGACATTAAAACCGCGCTGGAACAGTCGTTGCAGACACTGGACGAATTTGACGCCGCTGAGCTGGAACCACTGGGCAACTATGCCTATGGCCCCGGTAAATGGACCTTAAAGAATGTATTGCAGCATATTACGGATACTGAGCGGGTGTTCTCCTTCCGCGCCCTGTTATTTGCCCGGAAAGATATTCAGGTACCGCCCACGATGGAACAGGACGACTATGCGGCAAATGCAGAAATAGACGACCGGAGCGTATCTGAAATACTGGCAGAACTGAAAGCAGTACGTGCAGCCAGCATTATGCAGTTCAATAATTTATCCGACGCAGCGCTATTAAGAACAGGTATGTGCTGGAAAACGGAGATGTCGGTACTTGCGCTGGGCTTTGCCATTGCCGGTCACCAGGCGCACCATCTGAACATACTCCGTGAGAAGTACCTCCAGCCCAATTCTAACATGAAGGTTAGTAGTTAACAATTAGTACTCCTCTTCTCTACACGGGTTAGCCGGACTAGCTTTGCCAGCATAAAATCATTATTTATGAAACGTCTGGAAAATAAGATAGCCCTGGTAACAGGAGGTAGTCGCGGTATGGGCGCCGCCATTGTAAAGCGTTTAGCCGGAGAAGGCGCCACAGTGGTATTCACCTATGTAAAGGGCGCAGCACCGGCGGCGGCGCTG
This sequence comes from Chitinophaga ginsengisegetis, assembly GCF_900168065.1. Classification (GTDB taxonomy): domain Bacteria; phylum Bacteroidota; class Bacteroidia; order Chitinophagales; family Chitinophagaceae; genus Chitinophaga; species Chitinophaga ginsengisegetis. The sequence continues at coordinate 3,065,897 of NZ_FUZZ01000001.1, forward strand.
GTAGAAGAAATAACCGCAAAAGGGCAGAAAGCTACCGCGGTAGCAGCAGACAGCGCTGATGTGAATGCAGTACTGGCCGCTGTGGATCATACGGTGAACAGTCATGGTCGTATAGACATACTCGTTAATAACGCCGGCACGGCCGTGATGAAAGAATTTTCCGAATATACGCTGGAAGACTATGAGCATACAATGGCCGTAAACACCCGTGCAGTGTTTGTAGCCACGCAGGCAGCCACGCGGCATATGGGGAGCGGCGGCAGGATCATTACCATTGGCAGTTGCATGGCCGACCGTGTGGTTGGTCCGCAAGGTACCCTGTACAGCATGAGTAAATCCGCCCTTACAGCGTTTAATAAAGGGCTGGCGCGCGACCTGGGTTCCAGGGGTATTACCACCAATCTCGTACAGCCGGGACCGGTAGATACCGATATGAATCCGGCTGATGGCCCTCATGCAGATTATCAACGTCAGCATATTGCGCTCGGGCACTATGGTACAGCCACTGATGTAGCTGACCTGGTGAGCTTCCTGGCAGGCCCGGAAAGCGGGTATATCAATGGTTCCGCGTTGACAATTGATGGCGGGTTGAATAGTTAATTTATCTTATTGATATTATAAAAGGAGAAGGGAAGACTTAAAAAGCCTTCCCTTCTCCTTTTTCATTACAAATATCGTTTTGCGTAAAGGAAATTCCTGATTTGATCACCTGATGCGTTAATTAATGTCAACCTTGCTGTTCAATTAACTGACCCGATATGAACAGGATCTATGACTAAAAAGCCCACTTTTAAAAAGGCCGGGGCCGCGCCATTCATTCTCATCCTGCTGATATTAGGAGGCTTGTTAACCGCCCTGCTGGCCACCAGTGTCTGGCAGGCATTGTTCCAGATTGCTTTAGTTATCCCGTTGGTAGTGATCACCTGGAAATTGTTGAAAGCAGAGTAAAACGGTTTTTTTGCCTGAAAATTTGGTAGAATGAAAAATACATTTACCTTTGTTGTATAAACAACAGTTGTAAATGTAATTATGAAACTGGAAGAGGAACTGAAGCAGACACGATTTAAGGACGAATACCAAAAAGCCATGCTGAATATCATATTTACCGGTAACTGGCTGGAGGTAGGGGCTTCTCATATGCTGAAGGAATATGATTTGTCCAGCCAGCAATTCAATGTATTACGGATACTTCGCGGAAGCAGGCCTAACCCGTTGAACCTGCTGGATATCCAGGAACGGATGATGGATAAGATGAGTAATGCCACGAGGCTGGTAGAGAAATTGCGCCAGAAGGGGTTACTAACCCGTCAGCAATGCGACAGCAACCGCCGGAAAGTGGAAATTGAGATCACTGATAAAGGACTGGCTTTATTAAAAGAGCTGGATCCTGTGATGGAAAAGAATCACCGGGAAGTAACAAAGAAACTGACCAAAGAGGAAGTGAATACCATCAACGAATTGCTGGATAAACTCCGTAGCTGATTTTTTTTGCCTTAACACTTGTATATACAATAAAAGTACAAACGCTAATAATAATTATACCTTTATGTTTAAACGATTGCTTCACACAGACGACAACCTTGCCTCCTTTATCATCCGTATTACCGTAGCATTAGTGATGTTACCACATGGCGCGCAGAAATTACTCGGCATGTTTGGTGGTTACGGATTCAAAGCCACCATGGGGTATTTTACCTCCCAGGGCACGCCTTCTATCCTTGCTTTCCTGGTAATATTCACCGAAAGTATCGGTTCATTGCTGATTCTTTTTGGATTTACCACCAGGATATGGGCGGCCATGCTGACCATCATCATGCTGGTAGCTGCGAATATTCACTCCCCTAACGGATTTTTCATGAACTGGGGCGGTACCCAGGCAGGTGAAGGCTTTGAGTATCATTTACTGGTAATTGGTATCAACATTGCACTGATCATCAAAGGCGCCGGACGCTGGTCCGTTGACCGTCAGCTTTCTAAATAATAATTAATCACATTCAATAAAAAAACAACCATGAAGAAAAGTTTCTTTTTCACCACCCTCCTGGTATTAGCCAGCATCGCCACTTTTGCGCAGGTAAAATGGAATGCAGATCCTGCACATACCAGCATTATCTTTGGCGTAAAGCACTTAGGATTGAGCTATGTACAAGGTCATTTTACCAAATTCAATGGCACCATTGAAACGGCCGACAGCACCAATTTCCAGAACGCGAAAGTAGATTTCACCGTAGATGCAACCAGCATTTCCACTGGTGTAGATCAGCGTGATGGCCACCTGAAAACAGATGACTTTTTTAACGTAGCAGAATATCCTTCCATTACCCTGAAAAGCGTTTCTTTAAAGAAAGTTGCAGGTGATAAATATGTATTGCTGGCAGATCTTACTATCCGCAATACTACAAAACGTGTAACCTTCGACGTTACTTACAATGGTGTAATTAAAGATCCGTGGGGTTTGAGAAGAGCAGGATTTACTGCTAAAACTACCATCAATCGTCTTGATTATGGTGTAAAGTATGCAGATAAATTACCTTCCGGTGTATGGGCAGTAGCACCTACTGTTGATATCACTGTAAACGTAGAAGCAGTAAAGCAATAGTTACAGATTTAGATAGTGTTTTTGAGTAGCGTTCCCGGTGTAAGCCGGGAACGTTTTTTATTGTTGGCAAGAATAATCAAATATGAACATCCAGCTTGTTCTGTACAAACTGTTTCTCTTTTTTCCGGATAGATTTATCGGTTTTAATAAAGTGTTCTTTCTTCTTCTCAACCAACCGGTACCAGTAATCGGCAGGAATGGCCCGGTTGGAGTGCAACTCCAATCTTACTGTTACATAATCAGGCGGATCACGTTTCAAATTGATTAACTGACTTAACAGCGTTTCATCAATACTGATTTCCTCCGCAAATACCTTCCGCTTCTTCTCCAACAGTCCAACATATTCGCCCAGAAAATATCCGAATGACAAATCAGGATTAAAAGTATTGCCAGTTATATAATCTTCGAGCTGAAACCGGAGGCTCAATAAGCCACTGACCAGTTTATCCTTATCTGTTGCAGCCAATCGCCGTTCCTTTCTGGCTTGTGCCAACTGCACTGCGGCTTCTTTTTTTTGCTTTTCAGAGAGCTTAACCGGGAAAACAAAAGAGGATGCCAGCTCACCCGGGGATTTCTCGTTTCTTGATTTCTTTTGGCTCATAAAGTATATTTTGCGACAATGTTATTTAATGCATCCAGATCAAGGTAAAGCTGCCAGCCTGCATCCAGCATGCCATATTTTTTCATATAATGCTTTTTCAATGCAGTTTTTGGGACCAGCGAAACACAAGCATAAGGTCCATACCTGGCGAGTGCTGTACGACCGGCAAAGGCTAACAACCCGCAATGGCAAAACCAATTTATAAACTTCACTGCTTTTAACCAGTTTCTTCCAATCAAATGAAAACCATTCACCCGATACCGTTTTAAAATCTTCTTTTTCAATTAATTGAATCAAAACATCTATAGATATCCCGGATGATTTTTCTATGATCTTCATCCTTGAAATTACAAAAAAGTTGGCAAAATATGCCAACTTTATGTACTAAAAAAAAGCTATTCCTGGAGGAATAGCTTTTTCTTTTATGATCGTCTTATTTCTTCTTCGCTTTTTTCTTCACATTCGCTGCCGCTCTCTTCTTCACTTTCTTCTGTACTTCTTCCATTTCCCTGTTATGTTCATCCAGCAGGAGTTGCCAGTTGTCGTTGGGAATATCTTCAGAGAAGCTGATGGTTTCGCGGTAATCATCTTTATTGATCTTCATTTCAGTGATTTCCTTACCGAGGAACTGCTGGATTTCTTCGAGGATCGGTTTTTCTTCCGTGCTGCAGAAGGAAACGGCCTGTCCTTTCTGCACACCGCGACCGGTACGCCCTACACGGTGTACGTAGTTTTCGGGAACATCGGGTAAGTCGTAGTTTACCACGTAATCAACGTTAGGGATATCGATACCGCGTGCGTTTACGTCTGTGGTAACGAGTACTTTGATATCGCCTTTTTTGAACTCTGCCATTACATCGAGCCGGTCGCCCTGCTCTTTGCCACCGTGCATAGTGAGGGATTTGATCCCGATACGGGCCATAGCGGCCATTACGCGTTCTGCACGTACTTTGGTACGTACAAATACGAGGATCTTGCTTTCCGGAAATTCCTTGATCAGTCTTTCCAGGAAGAAACGTTTATCATCCATTTCCACAAAGGCTACTGCGTGGCTTACATTTTTAGCAACAGGATCTTTGGGAGATATTTGTATGCGGATAGGGTTATTTACAACGGAATATGCCAGGTCCTTGATGTCTTTATTCAGCGTAGCTGAGAAAAACAGGGTCTGGTGTTCGCGGGGAATGTGTTTGATCACGTCGCGGATATCGCGTATAAAGCCCAGGTCCAGCATATGATCGGCCTCATCGAGTACCAGGGTTTGCACCTGGCTCAGGTCAATATGTCCCTGGTTAATCTGGTCGAACATCCGGCCTGGGGTGGCAATGAGTACATCTACGCCTTTTTCCAGTACTTTGATCTGGGGGGCCTGTTCTACTCCGCCTACGAGGGCCAGGATACTGAGTTCTGTATATTGAGCGATAGATTGAAAAACTTCTGCTATCTGGATGGCCAGTTCCCGGGTGGGCACCATTACCAGGCATTTCACTTCGTATTTATTTTTCCGGTAGCGGCGGTCCTGCTGTTGCAGGCGGTGCAGGATAGGGATGGCAAAAGCCGCTGTTTTACCGGTACCGGTTTGTGCAATCGCCATTACATCGTCCCCGTTGAGGATGGAGGGAATGGCCTTAAACTGTATATCTGTAGGCTTTTTAAAGCCCATTTCTTCTAAACTTTCCTTTATTTCTGAGGAGATATTATATTGTTCAAATTTCATGTGACATCATTGGAAAGCACAAAGATAGCCAATAGCTGCTAGCTTTCCTTTTTTAACAAAATGCCGTGGAGAAGAAAGGAAATCCCTTCTTCTCCACGGCATTATACTTTACGGGGAAAGCTATTCTTTCACCAGTTGTATTTCCATGTTGAGTTTTACTTCGTCGCTGAGCACAATTCCTCCGGCTTCGGTGGTGGCATTCCAGCGTAGGCCGTAGTCGGCCCTGTGCAGGCGGCCTTTGAGCGCAAAACCGGCTTTTGTCTGACCATACGGATCTACGGTTACGCCCGCATGTACCACATCCAGTTCAATAGGATGTGTTTCGCCTTTAATGGTCAGGTCGCCGAGCAATTTATATTTCTCGTCGTCGATTTTCTTCACTTTTTTAGAAACGAAGCTGATCTTGGGGTGATTGGATGCGTCAAAAAATTCGCCATTGCGCAGGTGTTCATCCCGTTGATGATTTTGTGTGTCAATACTATCTGCTGCCGCTTCAAAAGAGATAGTGGCGTCATGAAAATCGTCGCTTTCTGTTTGAATTTTCCCGGTAAACCGTGTAAAATATCCACTCACATTCGTAATCATGAGATGCTTAACTTTGAATCCTATTTCGCTGTGTGATTCATCAATTTTCCAGTTTGTCATAGCACATTGTTTTTTATGTTTTCAAAGACTCAATAAAAATAAGTGTAAATCACAGCAATGAGGTTGGACATTTTACCGGAAATGATGGACGATTATAACATTAACATTTCCTTACCAGATTTATTAAAATTCAATTAAATTTATTAGACAATTTTCCCGAAAATGCCATTTACGATATCACATGCAGCGATAGTTGTTCCCTTCATAAATACCTCCCGCAAATACCTGTCAGCAACCGGTTTAATCATCGGCAGTATGGTACCCGACTTCCTTTACTTCATTTTACTGAACCCATACTTCAGTGGCGGACATCAGTGGTGGGGAATTTTCGTATATGATATACCGTTAGCCCTGCTGCTCGCATATGTTTATCACCTCATCGTAAAACCGGTAGTGCTGCCATACCTGCCGGCATGGGCCAGCGACCGCCTCCATCTGTTCAGGCCGTTTAACTGGGATACTTATTTCCGCGAATATTACAGCGTGGTGATTTATTCCATCATACTGGGAGTACTCACACATTTCTTCCTCGATTCATTTACGCATGAAGCAGGCGGATTTGTGTCACGTATACACTTTTTACAAAAGGATGTTACCATATGGCGGCATCCTATGAAAATGTGGTACCTGATGCAATACCTCAGTTCTGTAGCGGGATTACTGTTGATGTTATATTTCTTCCTGAAACTGCCGCGGGTAAACAATCTTCCGAAAGTATCCCTGCAGCTGAAAGCGCGCTTCTGGATTACGGTTGCCGTAATCAGCGGGTTAGTGTTACTGGTAAATGAATACTTTCACCATATCAACTGTAAGGGCATGGATTACCTGGCCACCGCGCTGGGCGGCGTTTTCTACGGACTTTTATTTACCGTGGGATGGTATTGGTGGGTTACTTATTCATCACGGTCTATGCGGTAGCTCCATTCCATGCGGAGCGTATCCATGATAGCCTTATATTTCTCTTCCCGGCTGGTACCAATATAAATACCATTCACCTGGCCATTTTGCTCAGTGGTCAGCACAAGGATATCTTCATAATCGTTGGTAAAGAAACGCAGCAACTGGTTGGAAATACCGGTTTGTTCCTGCCAGTGCGTAGTAACAGCGGCGATACGTTCCGGCGTAAGGTCTTCCTCCAGATCAGTGAAGGCTGTATATGGGAGTCCGCCCAGCGCGCCGTTCCACCAGGCCATCGACAGTAAAAAGTGCTCGGTTGTATCGGCGTCTGTAAACCACTCCACCCGTGCGCTGTCGTATGTGCCATATACCGGCGGGTCCGGTAATGTGAGATCTGCTTTGGCAATGCCCCACAGTACCACGGCCTGGTTCTCTTCATAAAAAATCAGGTGATCATCTTCCGAAAAACCAATTTCTCCCAGGGAAGTTAAACGGTTAAAACTATCGTTCACCATTTTGTTTTTACCTATAGCAAGATAGTATTGGCGCAGGGCTGCCGGCAACTGAAGCTGTAAGCGGGCTTCCAGTGCGGTTATTTCTGCAGCTGTGTAACCGTGATTGGCATCTTCCGGTAAGTTGTATAATTTGTGGATGATTTGTAGATAGTGCATGATAAAACAAACATACAAAGTAAAGTTGAAAACCACATGACCAGATACGTTGCATTTTTAAGAGCGGTAAATGTTGGAAAACGAACCGTTAAAATGGAAGACCTGCGCCGGCAGCTGGATACGGCAGGCTTTAAAAATGTAACCACCTATATCCAGAGTGGCAATGTGATGTTTGAATCCGGCAGCAATAATGCCGCGGCGCTGTCTGCAAAAATAGAAAAGCTGTTGCTGGCTACTTATGGCTTTGAAGTGCCCACCATTATCCGATCGGTATCCGAACTGGAAAATGTAGTAAAACACACCCCGTTCCCCGGCGTGGTCCCGGATAAAACCACGCAGGTGTACATCACCTTCCTGTCTGGCGATGCCGGCGCACATGCCGCATCCGTAATCGCCTCGCTGCAATCAGCCGCAGAAACCCTGCATATGAAAGGCCGGGAAGTGTATACGCTGATCCATAAAAACCTGGAAGCAAAACCCCTCGATGTAATATCCCGGCTGGAAAAAAAGCTCGGACTGCCATGCACCACCCGCAACTGGGCTACGGTGAATAAGGTGATCTGGTAGCCGCATCCACATTTTTCCAGGTGAAAGTGTAAGTTTTTCCCACATACTGCAACTAACCCTGATAAATAAACTGCATGGACAAACCCGTATTTCTCGATACAATACAGCAGCACCAGGGCATCCTGCATAAGTTGTGCCGCCTGTACCGCGACAGCCGGGAAGACAGGGAAGACCTGTTCCAGGAGATGATCTATCAGCTTTGGAAATCCTTTCCTTCTTTTGAAGGCAACGCCCGCATCAGCACCTGGATTTACCGGGTGGCGCTTAATACCGCACTGGCCGATTTCCGCCGGAAGAAACCCGATATCACCTATACAGATAGCTTACCGGAACAGCCCGACAGCGCCAATGATGCAGCGTCCGCGCAACAGGAACAACTTTTTGCCGCGCTCAAACAACTGAGCGATGCAGAAAAAGCCATCATCGCATTATACCTGGGCGATATGAGCTACCAGGAAATTGCGGACATCATCGGGATTGATGAAAATTATGTGGGCGTAAAACTTAACAGGATTAAAAGTAAGATCAAAAATATTTTAAAATTATAAACACATGGATCCTTTAAAATCAGCATGGGACAATGCCCCCACCCCCAGCCGGAATATTTCCGCCATTATCGGCAAACATACTTCTCCCGTATTAAAAGATATCAGGAAACAGGTGATACTGGAAGCCATCGGGTACACTATTTTCCTGGTGGTATACTACGATTTTTTTGACGGCGATAAAAAACCTTTTTATCTGAACCTGCTGCTGGTGATTTCAGTATTATGTATGCTGGCCCAAAGCGTTACTGGTTATGTATTGGCCCGTCAACCGGCTGTGAAATATAACCTCCTGGAGAGCATGCGGAAAAAACTGCACAATATCAGAAAGTATGCAGTGATTTCCATCTTCACAAAAATCCTTGCCTTTGCAGGTATCTTTGCGTTCTTTCTGGTTACCATTCGCTGGACCCAACAAAAGTACCTGATATTGATTCCCCTCGTTATCATTATGGCTGTACAGGCGTATTTTCAGTGGAAAATATGGGCAGGAAGAATTTACCGGGTAAGGCAAACACTGGAAGAGTTAAACCAGTAAGAAGATTTGATGGTGGTAATCTCTGGCAGAAATAATAGCTTTATGGCTGTAAAATGAGCCTATGCACCGTGTGAGGAAAATTTTTTTTATTTTATTATTGTTAGGAATAATAACGGGAGATAGCTTCGCTATTAGCTATCCCATCAGATACCTGGGTATAGAGGACGGTCTTTCCAACAACGCCGTTACCAGCGTATACCAGGACCACAAAGGTTTTATGTGGTTTGGTACTTACGATGGACTGAACAGGTTTGACGGTTATAAATTCAGGATTTACCGGAATAAAATTAATGACAGCAGTTCCCTCGTAGATAATGGCGTATACACGCTGGCAGATGATATCCATCACCAGCTGTGGGTAGGCGGGCGCAGAGGCGTATGTGTATTCAACCCGGTGAGTGAAAAATTCACATTGCCCCGCTACCTCCCCTTTCGCAGCGGCACTTCCCGGATCATCAGCGAAAATACCCATACCATCAGATCAGACGAAGCCGGCAACATTTTAATCGGCACCGAAAAAAGCGGGCTGTTATTGTTTAACAGCCGGGAGTCTGCCGGTAAACAGATCCCTTTGGCAATAGATCGCGGCGATATTACCGATTACGAAGTAACCGCCATTGAATTCAGTGGTACCGCCGCCTGGGTATTTGTGCAACATGTAGGTTTATGCAAATATGATATTGCCAGGCAACAGTTAACTATGATCAACAGGGATATCACCAGGGGCAACACGCTGACGGTAGATCAGGCAGGCAACATCTGGCTGGGCACCGATGCAGGGGTATTCCGCTACGTTCCTTCCACCGGCAGGTATTCGGAAAATGTGCTGCCGGTAAACAGCAAGGTGGTGAATCTGTACATCGATAAAGACGGGATCATGTGGAGCGCCTCCGATGGTAACGGCATTTACCTGGTAAATACTTCCAACAGTACCGCCAAACCCTTTACCACCGCCGGTGAGCAACAACTGAGCAGCAATGCCGTGTACTCTATTTATGAAGACCGGCAAGGCCGCAAATGGATCGGCACCCTGCGCGGGGGCATCAACATCGTAGAACCCAAACGCAACCCGTTTGAATTAAATATGCCCAACAGGGACCCGGTGGCCCGCGTTGTGGACAATTTCATCTTTTCCTTTTGTGAAGACAACCACAAAAATATCTGGATAGGCACCGATGGCGGCGGCCTCAAATACTGGAACAGGGAAAGCAATACCTGGACCACCTATAAACATACCGGCAACAGCAAAACAGATATCAGCAGCAATTTTATTACCTCCATTATCCAGGATGTCCAACAGAACCTGTGGATTTCCACCTGGTTTGGCGGCATAAACAGGTATAACGCCGCCACCGGCGCCTTTGAACATTTTGTATGCTTTAACCCCTACACCCGCACCGCCGAAAATAATGTGTGGACCGTGTATGAGGACCGGCAGCAACAACTTTGGGCCAGCACCACCAACAATGGTACCCTGTACCGGTTTAACCGCCAGGAAAACCGTTTCGAGCTTTTCGACAGCAGCCTTGTAAACCTGCAATGCCTGGCCGAAGACCAGGATGGTCAGCTGTGGGGAGGGAACTATTCCACCCTTATCCGGATAGACCGTGACCGGAAACAGCACCGGCGTTTTAACATCGGTTATACCGTGCGCTCCATTCACCAGGATCAGAACGGGACGTTTTGGGTAGGCACCGACGGCGGCGGATTATTGAATTTTGACCGCAAAAATGGAAATTACACACGATTTACCACCTCGGAAGGACTTCCCAGCAACTCCATACTGCGGATGCTGGAAGACAAAACCGGCAACCTGTGGCTCAGTACTTTTAATGGGTTATCGAGGTTTGACCCAAAGAAAAAGAGCTTCCGTAACTTTTCTGCCTCCGATGGACTTCAGAGTAACCAGTTCAGTTTCAACGCCGCCCTGAAGCTACAGTCCGGCGAATTGCTGTTTGGCGGGATCAAAGGATTCAATATTTTTTACCCGGACAGTATCTATTCTCAAACCACCATCCCCCCGGTTTTATTAACCGCCGTTAAAATTAATAATACCTCTGTGACCGAACTGGATCAATATGTATCCAAACGGAGCCAGGAAGAGATCCGGGAAATCACTGTGCCTTACGACAAGGCCACCATTGCATTTGACTTTGTAGCACTGGAATATACCTTGCCGGATAAAATCAGTTATGCCTACCGTTTAAAGGGATGGGATAATAACTGGAACTATGTAGGGCAAACCAGAACGGCCAACTATACCCACCTGCAGGAAGGCAGCTATATTTTTGAAATTAAAGCCAGCAACGCCGACGGTGTATGGAGCAATGCCATACACACTATATCAGTGGTGGTATTACCGCCGTGGTACAGAACATGGTGGGCTTATCTCCTGTACATCAGCAGTATTATGGCCACTGTTTATGCGTACACCCGGTATAAGGCGCGGGAGGAACGATTGAAATATGAGATCAAGCTGGCGCACCTTGAAAATGAAAAAGAGAAAGAGTTAAATGAGAAGAAATTATCCTTCTTCACCAATATTTCCCATGAATTCCGGACACCGCTTACGCTGATCATTACCCCGCTGAAGGAGCTGCTGCAAAATAAGGAATACCCTGATCTGAGCGTAGTATACCGCAATGCCCGGCGCCTGCTTAGCCTGGTGGATCAACTCCTGCTGTTCCGCAAAGCCGACCGGGAGGGCGATCAGCTGAACCTGTCCAGGCTCGACATTGTGCACCTGTGTAAGGAAGTATACCAATGTTTTTCCCAGCAGGCCCGGATGAAACAGATCGACTACCGCTTTGAGTGCCGGGATACACAACTGGAGATATATGGCGACAGTGAGAAGCTGGAAATCGCTGTATTTAATCTTCTTTCCAATGCGTTTAAATTCACCCCCGAAAACGGCAGTATCATTTTTGAAGTAACCAGCGACGACGCAGATGTTACTATTATTATAAAAGATAGCGGCTGCGGCATTGAAGGCAGCGCCGGCAACCGGATCTTTGAAAAATTCCAGCGGGCGCAAGACCGGAAAGAGTCGCTGCAAACAGGCTTTGGTATTGGTCTTTACCTGGTAAAGCACTTCATCGACAGTCATCATGGCAGTATCACCTACCAGAGCGAGGTAAATAAAGGCACCGCTTTTCACATTACCCTGAAAAAAGGAAGCCGGCATTTTGCCGGGGTGCTGTTAAGGGAAGATGCCCCACAGAAATCTGCTTTCCTGGAAGAACTGACCACCGTTGCCACTTTGCCCCAACCGGAAGTCCGTGAAGCCGAAGGCACTACCACCACCATTACCGAAAAAAAATCGATCCTGCTGATCGATGATCATGATGAAATACGGCAATATCTCCGGCAGCTGTTCAAAGACAGGTTCATTGTATATGAGGCAGATAATGGCACCAGCGGGTTTGCTGCGGTACAGAAATTTATGCCCGACCTGGTGATCAGCGATATCCAGATGCAGGGTATGGACGGGGTGGAGCTATGCAGCAAAATCAAACAAACAGATACCGTGAGCCATATCCCGGTGATCCTGCTTACCGGGTCTTCCGCGGCGGATACGCGGCTCCGCGGCCTCGAAGGGGGCGCCGATGACTATATTACCAAGCCATTTGACAAGGACCTGCTGATGGCCAAAGTGAATAACATCATCAAGAACCGTAACCTGCTGCAGCAGTATTTCTTTGACCGTATCACCCTCAAAAACAGTAACATTAAAGTACCCGCCGAATACCAGGACTTCCTGAAGCGGTGTATAGAAATTATTGAAGACAACCTGGAAAACGAGGAGTTCTCCATTAAAAAGTTCACCCTCGAAATCGGGATGAGTCATTCCAGTTTGTATAAAAAGGTAAAATCCATTTCCGGTCAAACCATTAATTCCTTCATCCGGTCCATCCGTCTCCGGAAGGCGGCCGTTTTGCTGCTCAAGGAAAACTACACCATTACGCAGGCAGCCATGCAGGTGGGCATCGGCGATGTGAAATACTTCCGCGAACAGTTTGTAAAGCTGTTTGGAATGAACCCTTCCGATTATGTAAAGAAATACCGCCATTCATTTAACCGGGACTTCAATGTGACTGAAAACTAAGGGGTAAATTCCTGTATTTAGCCGTGGCTGGCACTTTAAGGATATCCGGGGCAAGCGCCCCGGTAGAAATACCCCTGTGATATTTTACGATTTTACCCCCTTTTTTAAATGATTTACCCCCTCTATGATGTCTGCCCGGCATAGTACATTGCGGGTATCATGAAAAGATGCGTGCATCTTCCGTGCAACCAAAATGAGTATTCCACTCTTCCAATTCATTAAATTATTGCGTTATGAAACAACTTCAATCCGGAACGGACCGTCAGTTTGTCCTATTACGGTGCCAACCTTTCCTTCAAATCATGCTGGTATTTACCTTATTACTGATGGGAATGAGCGTGCAGGCACAACAAACTCCCATTACGGGAAAAGTAACCGATGCCAGTGAACCTGTTCCTGGTGTTACGGTACGTGTAAAAAATAAAGCTACCGGTACCCTGACAGATGCAGAGGGTAAATTTTCGCTCAGCGCCGCGCCGGGCGATACCCTGATATTCAACCACATCGCCTATGAAGCGATGACGGTGCCTGTAAGGAACCTGTCTCCCTTAAAAATAGCGCTCACCTCACTGAGCAAAAGTGTAAATGAAGTGGTAGTAGTGGGATATGGCACTCAAAAGAAAGCTACGTTGACTGGTTCCATTTCCGTGGTAAAAGGGGCTGATATTGTGCAGAGCCCACAGCCAAACGTGTCCAATGCCCTCACCGGCCGCTTCTCCGGGATTATTGCCAACAACCGTTCCGGCGAGCCGGGATATGATGGCTCCCGCATCACCATCCGCGGACTGGCCACCACCGGCAATAACGATGTGTTGATGGTAATAGACGGCGTACCCGGACAAATAGGCGGTTTGGAACGACTGGACCCCAACGATATTGAAAGCATATCGATATTGAAAGACGCATCTGCAGCGGTTTATGGTAGCAGGGCGGCCAATGGCGTAATGCTGATCACCACCAAACGGGGTAAAACCGGCAAACCGGTGATCAATTACAGCTTTAACCAGGGATTTTCATCTCCCAGCCGGTTGCCTAAAATGGCCGATGCTGCCACCTATGCACAGATCAGGAATGAAATCCAGTATTATAATAACCCTGCAGGCGGTATGAACCAGTTTTATACCGACGAACAACTCCAGAAATTCCGTGACGGCTCCGACCCAGTGAATTATCCTAACACCGACTGGCAGAAAGCTACCCTGAAGAAAGTGGCTACCCAGAATCAGCATAGTCTTTCCGTAAATGGCGGTGGTGAAAATGTACGGTACTATGTTTCACTCGGCATGATTGGTCAGAATGGATTGTATAAAAACGGGGTGACCAAATACAACCAGTATAATTTCCGGTCCAATATTGATGCGGATGTTACCAAGAGATTAAAGGTAAGCCTGTATTTATCCGGCAGGGAGGAAGACCGCGTTTATCCTACCACCACTGCAGACAACATCTTCAGGGGTATTTACCGCGCTTACCCAACGGTACTGGACAGGTATCCGAACGGATTGCCTACCACCGGTATTGAAAACAATAACCCGGTGATGCAGGTAACGGATGCCGGCGGTACTGCCCGCAATCCTACACAGGTGTTTAATGGTATCCTGAAAGGATCTTATGCGATACCAGGCGTGGAAGGATTATCGCTGGACGGATATTTATCGGCCGATAAATCCTGGAGCTCCAATAAAAGCTTCAGCACTCCTTATAAAGTATATACCTATAACCAGGCTACCCAATCGTACGACAAAACAGTGGTAGGTGGTTCCAATGGACTGGCTTCGCTTACACAGCAGCAACGGAACATGACGCTGATCACTTCCAATATTAAACTGAACTTTGCCCGTCGTTTTGGCCAGCATAATGTAACGGCCCTTGTTGGTTATGAGCAAAGCAAAACCAGCCGGGATACACTGGGTGCGTCGCGCTTAAACTTCCCGACACCGCAAACGCCGGAGATGTCGCAGGGAGGATCCGCCGCCACCGACAAAAATAATTCCGGCACCAGTTACAGCTTCACCAGGAAAAGTTATTTCGGCAGAATTGCCTATGACTATATGGAAAAATACCTGCTGGAAGTACAGGCCCGTTATGATGGTTCCTCTATTTTCCCGAAAGGTGAGCAGTATGGCTTCTTCCCTTCCGTATCTGCCGGGTGGCGCGTTTCAAAAGAAGAGTGGTTTAAGAATGTAAGCTTTATCAACGATCTGAAACTGCGCGGTTCCTATGGTACACTGGGTAATGACAATGTAGGCTTATTCCAGTATTTCGATAACTATTCTTTCGTAAACCAGTACGTGATCGGCGGTCAGATCATCCCCGGTATTGATCTTACCAAACTGGGTAACCCTTATATTACCTGGGAGATTGCCCGGAAAATGGACCTGGGTTTCAATATGGCCTTCCTGCAACACTTTAACCTGGAATTTATTTATTTCCAGCAGAAACGTTCCAAGATCCTTACCCAGCGGAATGCTTCACTGCCACAATCTTCCGGTATTGTAAATCCATACGATCCTGCTACGCCGCTGGTACCAGCCGAAAATATCGGTAAGGTAAACAGTAATGGTATAGAGGCTACGCTGGGTTATGATAACACTACCAGTGGTGGCTTTCACTACAACATTTCCGGTAACATCACCTACGCCAAAAACGAGATTGTATTTATAGATGAAGCTCCCGGTACCTTGTCTTATCAACGCAAAACCGGCGGCCCGATGAATAATTACCTGTTGTATGATGTGATCGGCATTTTCCGGACAGCAGATGACCTGAATAAATTCACCCATCTGTCTGGTGCGCAACTGGGAGACCTGATCTACCGGGATGTTAACGGTGACGGAAAAATTAATGCAGACGACCAGGTGAGAACAAAGTATGGCAACATTCCTGAAATCACTTATGGTATTACACTTGGTGGCGACTATAAAGGATTTGATTTATCCCTGTTATTAACCGGCCAATCGCACGTAAGCCAATACGTGTTACCGGAATCCGGCACCATCGGTAACTATTACAGCAGCTGGGCCGATAATCGCTGGAGCCCAACCAATACCAGCGGTTCTTATCCGAGAGTAGACGAACGCGCTTCCGCTTCTGTGAATGGCGGCCGTTACCAAAATAATTTCTGGCTCAACAACGCGTCCTTCCTGCGGTTAAAAAATGTATCATTCGGTTACACCTTCAAATCGGATCTTTTGTCCCGCATAAACATCGGCAGTTTGAGAATATATGCCAACGCATTTAACCTTTTCACCATTACCAAAGTAAAAGACTATGATCCGGAAGGTAGCAGCGAAAGCGGACAGTTTTATCCACAACAACGGATCATCAATGTTGGTGCAAATGTTAGATTCTAAACCAGAAAAAAAACAGTCATGAAAACAACTCACTTTATATACACTTTAACTTTAGCTGCTGCGGGATTATTTTCCTCCTGCAAGCAGGACTATCTGAATATTACGCCTACCGATCGTATCCTGGGAGACGCCGTACTGGGTGACTCTTCCCTGTTTCAGAACTATGTGATTAACCGGTATCTGAGCATTAAATTACAGGATAAAGAAGGAGAAGGCACTAACCCTGGTTTTGGACGAGGCTTTGAATACGGTTTGTGGAGCTCCATCACCGACGAATCCATTTACAACAACGACGATAATACCTGGATCATTCAACAAGGACAAATTGCACCGGAAAATACCGGTATTGCAGGTACTATCTGGGGAAGAAGCTATCGCAGTATCCGGGAATGTAATTACGCACTGAATAACATCGACAGTGTGGAAATGAGCGCCGCGCTGCGTAAAAAGCTGACTGCCGAATTACGTTTTATCCGCGCGTTCCGGTATCATGACCTGATCCGCAACTATGGCGGTGTGGTGCTGATGGGTGATAAAGAGTACCAGCTCACCGACAATCTCACCGACCCGGCTTTATTTAAAAGAGCCACGCTGCAGGAATCTATGAATTATGCAGTGAATGAACTCACCGCCGCAGCGGCAGACCTGCCGGCTATCAACGATGCCAGCTGGCAATCCGGCAGGGCCACACAAGGCGCTGCACTGGCGCTGAAAGCACGCCTGTTATTATATGCCGCAAGTCCGCTGTATAACGTTGGCACCTGGCAGGCAGCCGCTACTGCAGCCAAAGCGGTGATGGACCTCTCGAGGTATACACTGGCAGCAAACTACAGCCAGTTATTTCTGAAAGCGGATAACAACGAAATCATTTTCGCGCGGCAATATGCCATAGGTGCACGCCACGTATGCCTGGAAATATCCAATGGCGCCAATGGCTACGGCGGATGGGCAGGCAATACACCACTGCAGAACATGGTAGACGCCTATGAAATGAAGAATGGTAAACTGATTACAGATCCAACTTCCGGCTATAATCCGCAAAATCCTTATGTGAACAGGGATGCCCGCTTCTACGCCACTATTCTTTATAACGGCGCACCATACAGGGGATCTACCATACAAACATTTTCTCCCGGTGGAAAAGATGGAAAGGATGGTCCTTCCAACTGGAACTCTACCAAAACAGGTTACTATCTCCGCAAATTTATGGACGACAATAACCCAATCGATAATCCCTGGGACGTAGCCGGATTACAGCCCTGGATCTATTTACGTTATGCGGAAATATTGCTGAACTACGCAGAAGCACAAAATGAAGCAGTAGGTCCTGATGCCAGTGTATACGCCGCCGTTAACCAGATCCGGCAGCGCGCCAGCGTGCAGCAACCGGCACTGGTACCCGGCCTGAGTAAAGACCAGATGCGGGACGCCATTCATCGTGAAAGACAAATAGAACTGGCGTTTGAGGAACATCGCTTCTATGATGTACGGCGCTGGAAAACGGCTATTGTAACAGACAATGTGCCAGCCTACGGTGTAGACGTTACCGTTAATAACAGCGGCGTATATACGTATACAAGAAAAGTAGCGCTTTCCGGCCGGTTGTTCGCTGAAAAAAATTACTGGCTGCCGATTCCGAGAACAGAAATACTGTCTTCCAACGGACAGTTGGAGCAGAACAAGGGCTATTAAACACTCATCCGCTTCACACAAAGCCGCTGCGTAACTTGCCGGTTGTCATAATTGAAAAATATTTAACGGGCATTTTACTATTTTCCGGCGGCTTTGTGTGAAACAAAGCGTTTAAGAACATGAAAAAAATCATTTGCTCACTGCCGCTGTGCTTTGTGCTGCATACCGCATCATCTCAACAAAGCAACAGCAACGTTATCCAGGTAAACATCGACCTACATAAAACCGCGCAAACGATCCGCAACTTCGCGGCTTCAGATGCGTGGGCGGGCCAGTTTACCGGCAACTGGCCGGACAACAAACGTAACCAGATAGCCGACTGGCTGTTTAGTTCCGATACTACTGCCAGCGGCCAGCCCAAAGGCATTGGCTTATCGATGTGGCGTTTTAATATTGGCGCCGGCAGTGCAGAGCAGGGCGATAACAGTGGCATCAAAGATGAGTGGCGCCGCGCGGAATCATTCCTCCAGCCGGATCATACATATAACTGGAAAAAACAATCCGGACAGCTGTGGTTTTTACAGGCTGCGAAGCAACGCGGCGTTACAGATTTCCTGGGCTTCCTGAACAGTCCGCCGGTGGCGTTTACACGCAACGGCAAAGCCTTTGCAGACAAAGGACAAAGCAATCTTCCACCGGAGAACTATTCCGCGGCTGCTGTTTTTTTGAAAGAAGTAGTGCAGGGAATACGTATAGCCACTGGCGTTAGCCTCAATTATATCAACCCGGTGAATGAACCACAGTGGGACTGGAGCGATGGCGGACAGGAAGGCTGCCCCTATAACAACGAACAGATTGCCGGCTTCACAAAAGCTATCAGCAAAACTTTCAGCGAAGCAAAGCTGCCGGTTAAAATACTGATTACAGAAGCCGGAAAAATAAATTACCTGTATGCCCCGGAAGACAAGTCAGACAAAGGTTCACAGATAAATGCATTCTTTAATCCACGCAGCAGCACTTATGTAGGTAATCTTCCCAATGTATACAAAGGAATTGCTGCACATAGTTACTTTACCACTTCCCCCGAAGATACGGCCACCGCTATACGAAAACGGCTGCACACCGCATTGAACGGACTGGAATTCTGGCAATCGGAATATTGCATCCTGGGAGATAATGCCGGGGAAATAAACGGCTCCGGCGTAGACCTCGGCATGGATGCGGCGCTTTACATGGCGCGCGTAATCCACTCCGACCTTACCGTCGCCAATGCTGCCGCCTGGCAGTGGTGGCTTGCCATTTCTCCCTATAATTATAAAGATGGATTGATTTATATAGATAAAGATAAAACAGACGGACAGCTGCGCGATACCAAAATGATGTGGGTGTTAGGTAACTATAGCCGGTTTATAAGACCCGGCGCTATAAGGGTACAAGCAGAGATAAGCGACAGCGCAGCGTTGAAAGACCTCTATCTGTCTGCTTATAAAAACAAAGATAATACCCTCCGGATAGTAGTGATTAATAACGGCCGCACTGCCGCCAATGCCAGCATCCACTGCAAAGGATTGAAAGCAGGCAGTATGCGCAGCTATACCACCAGCGCAGCCGAAAACCTGCAGCCAGGCTATATTTCCGGAAACATTGTTCACATTCCGCCACGGTCAGTAGTTACATTGACAGGTAACCTAAGCAATAAACAGTAGACCATGAAAAAACTAAGCGTTGTAATTTTAATGATATTGTGCAGCATACAGTTGTTTGCACAACACACTTTCCAGTTGGGAGATTCCACCTTCCTGTTGGACGGCAAGCCTTTCCAGATGATTTCAGGAGAGATCCATTACCTGCGCGTACCGCGGGAAAGCTGGCGCGACCGCCTGAAAATGGCGAAGGCAATGGGACTGAACACCATAGGCACTTATGTGTTCTGGAACATGCACGAACCTGAAAAAGGACATTACGATTTTTCCGGCAACAACGATGTAGCCGCCTTTGTAAAAATAGCGCACGAAGAAGGGTTGTGGGTAGTATTGCGCCCCAGTCCGTACGCCTGCGCAGAATGGGAATTTGGCGGATATCCTTACTGGTTGCAGAATATAAAGGGTCTTGAAGTACGCAGCAAAGAACCGCAATACCTCGCAGCCTATAATAATTATATCAGGGAAGTTGGAAAACAATTGTCGGGCTTACAGGTAAACCACGGTGGTAACATCCTGATGGTGCAGATTGAAAATGAGTATGGTTCTTATTCCAATGATAAAAGTTACCTGGACATTAACCGGAAGATGTTTATTGACGCGGGTTTTGACGGATTACTCTATACCTGCGATCCGGCTGCCGATGTAGCTAAAGGTCATTTGCCCGGTTTGCTGCCCGCAGTAAACGGGATAGATGATCCGCAAAAAGTAAAACAGCTGGTGAGAGAAAATCATAATGGCAAAGGGCCTTTTTATATTGCGGAATGGTACCCGGCATGGTTTGATTCCTGGGGGCAAAAGCACCATACCATTCCCTATGAAAACTTCCTCGACAGGTTGGATCGTGTACTCGCAGCAGGCATTTCCATTAACATGTATATGTTTCACGGTGGCACTACCCGCGGCTATATGAATGGCGCCAACTATAATGACAAGAGTCCCTATGAGCCGCAGATCAGCAGCTACGATTATGATGCACCACTGGATGAAGCAGGAAACGCTACGCCAAAATTCATGAAGTTCCGCGAAGTAATTGCCCGGCATCTCCCGGCTGGCGTAACTTTACCGGAAGTACCTGCAAAGAAACCGGTGATCACCACGCCGCTGATCACTTTTGAACGCAGTACTGCAGTATTCAATAAACTGCCGGCAGCGATCAAAAGCATAGATCCGTTAACGTTTGAAGATCTCAACCAGGCTTATGGTTTTGTGTTATACCGCACCACTATTCCCGGTGGACACAGTGGCCTGCTGAAAATAAAAGATCTCCGCGACTACGGCCTCGTGTTTGTGAATGGTAAAAGAGTAGCCATCCTGGACCGCCGTTTGGCACAGGACAGCGTGGAGGTAACCCTTCCATCCGGCACCGTTACCCTGGACATCCTGGTAGAAAATCTGGGACGTATCAATTTTGGCCCCTATCTTCTTAAAAATAAAAAAGGTATTGCCGGCCAGGTATTATTTAACGGTCAGGCCATTCATCAATGGCAGCAGTTTAAGCTTCCCTTTGATGTGCAGCCGGCAGTAAAACCTGCTGCTGCCGGTACCGATGCACCGGTATTGAAAGAAGGCAGTTTTACATTATCCACCACCGGCGACACCTACCTGGATATGACGCAGTGGGGCAAAGGAGCCGTTTGGATCAACGGTCATCACCTGGGCAGATACTGGCAGGTAGGTCCGCAACAAACCTTGTATGTACCGGCTGAATGGCTGAAAAAAGGCAGCAATAAAATCACCGTACTGGAACTGATTAAGCCCGCTGCAAATACGCTGCAGGGCATTGATCATCCGATACTGGACGTATTACAATAACACAAGAAAAGTTTGTAAAAAGCTATTGGGGCGGACTTCCGTTTCAATAGCTTTTTACTTTACCTTTATATGGTATCCTCTAATCCCACGGCCGCCGTATGAAAAAAATTGTACTGTTAGCAATTGCCTGTATCGCCGGCTTACCGGTTTTCTCCCAACGTTTTGTACACGGCTTAGGATTTTCCACATTTATTGATCACACTTCCAGGAACGGCAGCATTACCAGCTTCAGCATCTCGTATGCCATCCGTTACAATGTGATGGAAACAGATAAGATGACTGTTTCGGTAGGTATTCCCTTTTCATTTGGCGGTTCCGGAGATGCCAACGACAACACTGATTGGTATTATGATGCGGACGGCAATATTGTATATTACTATACCGGTGAAGAGGACGATGGTCCTAAAACAAAACCCAGGAGTATGATTGATATCCCGCTTATCATTAACCTGAACTTCGCCGGATTTTCCTCCCTGAATAATAAGAGTGCGGTGGGTTTCTTTGTGGGAGGCGGCCTGGCCTACCATTACGGACCAGTAAATATAAGGTACAAAGACCGTAACGGCGGCAGCTTTACGGATTCTACTACCCAGCACGCAGTAGGACCGATAGGCAACCTGGGCATGCGGATCGGGCTTGGCAAAAAAAAGAATGGCGCTATTGAAGTCAAGGGCTCTTATATGAAGAGCTTAACAAAGCGGCAACCTGATATTTATGGCATCAGTTTACTTTATCTACTTCCCAGATTAAACTGGCGTGCTAATCCCGACGATTGATCTGAATGATTTATTTTTTGGGAGATAACGTTACTTCTACACTCCACTCACTACCGCTTCCGATATGATAGGTGGCTGCAAAATCGCCCTGGTTGAGCGCAAAAGACAATTGCAGTAAACTGTTCAGGTAGCTCAATGGTTTTCCTTCCGGCACTGCGCCAAAAGTTTGACTATACGGCGCCGCTGTTTGATGTACTTTTTTCCCGTTGTGGAAAAAAGTTACCTGCAGTATATCACCGTATTGAGGATGCAACTGGTTGAGCAGATCAGCGCTGATGTTGGTCCATACGTTACCGTATTGTACATCCAGGATAGAGATGTTCCCTTTCAGTTTTCCGTTTTCCAGTACCGCGGCCTGGTATGGTATTTTTACAACCTCTTTGGCTAATACCGGTCCTACTTCTTCAAAGGTGATGGCGCCTGCTGCCAGTCGCGCGCCGGTATAGGCGTATACATCCCTGCCGTGGAAAGTATAAGATTGCTGCGAATCCTTGCGGCGGTTCACAGCTTCATTGATTTCACGTATCTCCGCGATGCCTTCTGAAGCAGCGATGAGGGTGAGTGTACCATTATCCGGTGTTACGATAAAGTGGCCACTGTTTGTTTTGAGTACTACCGATTTACGGCTGGTGCCTACGCCGGGGTCCACTACCGATACAAACACGGTGCCTGCGGGCCAGTAGGGAACCGTTTGTTCCAGCCGGTAAGCGGCTTCCCAGATATTATACGCAGGAATTTCGTGGGTAAGGTCATATAGTTTCAGATCGAACGATACGCCGGAGGCTACACCTTTCATGGCGGATACTGCGCCGTCTTTCAAACCAAAATCCGATTGAAAAACCACTATTTTATTTTGAGCAAATCCGATACTGGTAGTTAATAGCAATACCAGGCTGCTGATAAAACGGTGTAATGTAATGCTCATGGGGGAACTAATTAGTCTTCAAATTTAGTGGCTTATCCTGAAATCATTAAAAATTCTTAACTTGAATATAATTCATCTGTCCTAAAATGAAGTACCAGGAACTACCACCGCCATCATATCTGAAAAACCACGTCCGTTATTTCTGGACGCTGGAGAGTGATGATGTTGCCCACGTGCCTAAAATTCTGGGGCCAATGGCAGATGGTTGTCCGGGTTTAATTATCCAGCAGTCGGATAACGGTACCTTCTACCAGGAAAACAAAGAGTTACCCGATTTGCTGTTATATGGTCAAACCACGAAGTATACCGAGCTGCATGTAACGGGTACCATCTGTTCAATCGGGGTGTGTTGTTATCCGCATGCGTTGAAATCTGTTTTTGGTTTGAATGCCGATGAGTTAACCAATTCCTGTTTAGACCTGGATATACTGGCAGCTACAAAAGATTTTTACCTGGCAGAAAGATTAGGCAATACCCCTTCTTTAACGGAGAAGATCGCCATCATTTCCGCTTTTCTATTTAAGCAGATCAATGAAAACAGCACGTCTTCAGATGAGGTTACACACTTTGCGTTATCACAGATCATCGCCTCCGGCGGCAGCATTGCGTTAAAGGACTTACAGCAGCAGTTGCAGCTAACGGAAAGAAGTTTTGAGCGCCGGTTTAAACAGGGCGTTGGCATCTCCCCTAAATTATTTTCCCGGATATGCCGTTTTCAGAATTCCTTAAAGCAATTAAAAAGTAACAACTACAGTAAGTTGTCTGATATTGCCTTTGAGCATGATTATGCCGATCAGTCCCACTACATCAGGGCCTTCAAAGAGTTTGCGGGCTTCTCTCCTTACCAGTATCAGAAAAAATCCAACGAAGCAGACGCAGGAAGTAACTTCCTGTTGATGACCAAATAAACATTCCCGTTTTTGTTCTTTTCAATAGTTCCGTTAAATTCGGCGCCAAATGACACGTGTATGGAGATTTTCGCATCTACTCCCCGGTTGATTTTAAGGGAACTGATACCTGCTGATGCCGCCGGCATGTTTGAACTGGATTCAGACGAAGCGGTGCATTTATACCTGGGCAACAAGCCGGTGCGCACGATAGAAGAATCGCGGGAAGTTATTCAGTTTATCCGGCAGCAATACCGGGAGAACGGCATTGGCAGATGGGCTGTAATAGAAAAAGATACCAACCGCTTTGTGGGATGGGCGGGATTAAAACTGGTAAAAGAACCTACCAATGGCCACGTTAACTACTACGACCTCGGCTACCGTTTTATAAAGAAATACTGGGGAAAGGGATACGCTACTGAATGCGCACATGCCTGCCTGGACTACGGCTTCAACCGGCTCCGGCTGGAAAATATTTATGCCATGGCCGATGTAAAAAACGATGCGTCGAAGCGCGTTTTAGAGAAGTCCGGCTTTAGCCTGGATGGCACTTTTTACGAGGACCAAACGATGCTTAACTGGTTTACAATCAGCCGGGAAGCATGGAACAGGGCACGTAAGTAACCAGCCGATACTGACTGAAGTGTAATTACAGCCGCCCGGTTTAACTTGCTTTACACAAAAGTGACCGGTGTTGCCATCCTTTACCCTCAATCAGTATCCCTTTTATGAAGATTAACAGCATACAGTTATTAAGGGCAGTAGCAGTTATCCTCGTGGTACATGTACATGCCATCGACTTACAGGAAGCATTCACCGTTTCCCATCAGCAAAAATTTTATTTCCTGGAGAACTTTGGCGCTATTGGCGTGGACCTCTTTTTTGGGATATCGGGGTTTATAATCAGTTATGTAGCCAGCAACTATTTTGGTGCGCGTGATGGAGTGGATTTTCTGAAGAAACGTTTCCTCAGGATCAACCCTATTTATTATGTGGCCAGTGTGTGCTATATGGTATTCTTTTGTTTTTTTGACCGGATGTACCCTATCACGGCTATTCTTTATGGATGGAGAGATACCATTTTCATGTTGCCGGTATTGAACTCGCAGAAGTGGCTGGCGCCTATCCTGGTGGTGGGCTGGTCGCTGAGTTTTGAGTGGTGGTTTTATTTCCTTTTCTTCTTCCTGATCCTGTTCCGTACAAAATATAAAACCTTATTGCTGTTACTTGTTATTCCCGCGCTTGTGACGGTGGGACAGCTGCTGAAGCCAACTGATTTCAGGCTTATTTTTTACACCAATCCTATCATGCTGGAGTTCCTTTTCGGGGTGATCATTTTCTGGCTGTACCGCCACGTAAAAGTGGCTACCGGCGTGGCCGGGCTGTTGCTATTGCTGGGCATTGGCGGATACGTTTATAACATTGTGTATGGCTTTGGAAATATTTCTGAACTAAGCAGCGTGACCAGCGGTACCGGCAGTTTGAAAAGGGTATTGTTATGGGGCCTGCCCAGTGCATGTATCCTGGCCGGTTGTATTTTCCTGGAGCAGCGGGGTGTTTGGGCAAGGCTCTGGAATAACAAATGGGGGTTACTGATAGGCGATGCTTCTTATTCCATTTACCTGACCCACTATACTTTTTATTATTTTATCGCGCAGATATATGCCGCCACCGGTTACTTCATGAATGCCGATCTTTCTGTGATCGTGCATATGGTACTGGCGGTGGCGGTAGGCATTTTCTTCTACTACAAAGTAGAACGGCCCCTGATAAAGCTGCTGCATTCGCGGCCTGCTGCGCGACCTGTTCACACGGCTATGCCATGATTTAATATCAGATCAGGGGGTGTTGGGGATCCAGCCCCCTCTTTTCATCCACCACACCATAGGATCCAGCCATTCGTTTACGGGTAAGCGTTGGGTGAAGCCGTGGTTGCCGGTGGGATAGAGATGCAGCTCAGCGGGAATGCCTCCTCTCAGCATGGCCTGGTAAAAGGCGATACTGTTATTTACATTCACCACTGCATCATCGCTGGTATGCGTGATATAGGCCGGCGGTGTATTATTGTTCACCCACTCTTCATTGGAAAAGAAGGCAATTTTTTCTTTGGAGGGCTCATTTCCTATCAGGTTGATGCTTGATCCCTGATGTGCCAGGTCTTTATTCATGCTGATCACGGGATATACCAGGATCATGAAATCCGGGCGCAGATCGGTGTTTTCTTTATTGGGTACATAGCTTCTCCCGCTGTGTGTGCCCAGCGTGGAGGCCACGTGTCCGCCGGCAGAGTAGCCCGCGATCCCTATTTTATGCGGATCCAGTCCCCATTCCGCGGCATTCATCCGCACCAGTTTAATGGCTTGCTGCGCATCCTGGAGAGGGCCCATGCTTTTATCCCGCATGGTGGCATCTGAAGGGAGCCGGTATTTTACCACGAAGGCGGTAACTCCTTTTGTAATGAAGGCTTCTGCTATTTTGGTGCCTTCTTCAGCAAAGGCCAGGAAGGCGTATGCGCCGCCGGGGAAGATGATCACCGCTGCCCCGTTGGGCTTTTCCGGCTTATAGATGGTGATCGTGGGGGCATCTGCCGGTGCAGTTTTCCCGATACTGTTGGGAATAGAGTCCTTGTACAGGGGTCTTATTTCCTGGGCTTTGACGGATATAGCGGTAAATGGCAGCACAAAAATAAAAAGCGCCAGCATTTTTCCGATGCGTGGATAATGGTGTAGAATCATCCGTCAAAAGAAAAAATTCCGGCCCGCTGGAGTGTTTTGCAATTGTGAAAGCAGGTGTGATTAACAATTGATTCACTAAAATAATTCCCGTTCCGCTGCCGCCGGCAGGTACCGTCCCGGCACACAGGCATCAAAAAGATGGTCAACGGCAGCATCCTTATACCGGGCACATCATTTAAAACCAGCTACCCATCTACCTAAAAAATATTTTTAAAAAAAATCCGGGGAAGATGTCCAATTTCCTTTTTCCCGATCCTTATTGGTGTATAAACGAACAAATTCATCACCAATAAAACTTATAAATCATGAAACAGAGAATCAATCTTCTGACAAAAGGAGCTAACGCAGTAAAAGCATTATATGGCGTAGGTGCGTATCTTGCAGGATCATCCATTGAAAAATCCCTGCAGCATTTAATTTACTTCCGGGTATCACAGATGAATGGTTGTGCATTTTGCCTCGATATGCACTCTAAAGATGCACGCGCAGAAGGAGAAACAGAGCAACGCATTTATATGCTGGCAGGCTGGAGAGAAGCTACCGTTTATACCGATCGTGAGCGGGCAGCCTTTGCCTGGGCAGAAGCAGTAACCAGGCTCACCAACGGCGACGTACCGGATGAAGTATACGAACAGGTACGTCAGCAGTTTTCAGAGGAAGAAATTGTAGACCTGACAATAGCAGTTACTACCATTAACAGTTATAACCGTCTTAACGTTGCCTTCCGCACCTCAGCAGGAAGCTACAAGCCAGGGATGTTTGCCGCCAAAGCAAATTAATTCATATATTCCACCACGATTTAAATTATAAAGAGATGAAAGAATTCTTATTATTATTTCGCCAGTCTGAATATGCCTACCGCGAGTTATCTGCGGAAGACTTCCAGGCGCTGTTGAAGAAGTGGCAGGACTGGACAGGTGGTATTGCTGCACAGGGCAAACTGGTGAGTAACGGCCGGCGTCTTTCTACAGAAGGAAAAGTATTAAAGCCAGGTGGCGTGATTACCGATGGTCCGTTTGTAGAAATCAGGGAACGCCTGGGCGGCTTCCTGGTAGTGCAGGCCGATACGCTGGAAGAGGCTACCACATTGGCCCATGGCTGCCCGGTATTGGATGCCAAAGGCTGTGTGGAAGTCAGGGAAATAGTTTCGTAACCAGTATCAGGAGAAATAAAGAAAACCACTCTTTCGTTAGAGTGGTTTTTACTGTTTTAGTATGGAAAAGGAACTCGAATCACTGAAGTATTTATTTAAGCAGGAATTCTCGAAAATGGTGGCTGTGATCAGCAAACTTTTCGGGTTGCAGCATATTGAGATAGCAGAAGATATTGTGAGTGAAACATTTTTACTCGCGTCGGAAACATGGGGCGTTAAAGGACTCCCTCCCAATCCTACTGCCTGGCTTTATACCGTAGCCAAACAAAAAACATTGCATCATTTCAGAAGAAATAAAATATTTGATAAAAAAGTATTGCCCGAAATAATAGCGCGGCAGGAACTGGTGGATGATGCCGAAGCGATAAATTTCTCGCAGGAGAATATCAAAGACAGCCAGCTGCAAATGCTTTTTGCCATCTGCAACCCGTCTATTGCCAGCGAAGCGCAGATAGGACTGGCACTGCGCATTCTTTGCGGTTTTGGGATAGATGAAATTGCAGAAGCCTTTTTGTCCAACAAGGAAACTATTAATAAAAGATTATTCAGGGCGAAAGAAAAACTGCGCGAAGAGAAGATTAAAATGGAGCTGCCGCCGGAAAGTGAAATCCCACAGCGACTGGATAATGTGCTGCACATCATTTATCTTCTTTTCAGCGAAGGATATTACTCGCAGACACAGAACCAGATCCTGCAACAGGATCTTTGCCTCGAAGCACTGCGGCTGGGATTGATGCTTACTGCCTACGACAAAACCAATTTGCCTAAAACAAATGCGCTCATTGCCCTCATGTGTTTTCACGCTTCCCGTTTCAATGCCAGGCAGGCCGGTGAAGGCGAAGTGGTATTGTATGAAGCACAGAACGAAGCGCTGTGGGACCAGGCACTGATTAACCAGGGTATCTATTTCCTGCAGCTTTCTGCCGAAGGCAATGAAATAAGTTCCTATCACCTCGAAGCCAGGATCGCTTACTGGCACTGTGTGAAAGAGGATACGCCGGAGAAATGGGAAGAGATCCTGCAGTTATACAATGCACTGCTGATGATCAATTACTCTCCCAGTGTAGCCCTGAACCGCACGTTTGCCCTCTATAAAGCAAACGGGCAGCAGGAAGCGCTTGCCGAAGCAGAAAAACTAAAGCTGGAAAATAACCACTTCTATTATGTGCTGCTCGGTGAGCTGTACAGGAATATCGATAACGAAAAAGCAAAAGCCAGTTTTCAGAGAGCCTGGCAGTTAGCCAAAACCGACACCGAAAAACAAGGCATACAGGCACAAATAAACCGTCTTACTGATGAGCATACACACTAACCTGATCAACGCTATCGGGCATTTCATCCGCATGGATGAAGCCGAGCAATCATTCGTTTCCTCTTTGTTTGTCAGCCGGGAATACCAGAAGAATGATTATTTCCTGCGGGAAGGACAGGTTTGCCGGGAAGCGGGATTTATTGAGAAAGGATTGATCCGGTATCACAGTATCAAAGATTCCGGGGAAGACGTGACGCTTGATTTTGGAAAGGAAAATGAATTTACCTGTAACTACGAAAGCTTTCTCGACCACTCTCCATCGCAGCGCAGCATCCAGTGCATTGAGCCCACCGAAATATTGGCTATCTCCTATGAAAATCTTCAGCTGATTTACAGCAAAGTAAAAGAAGGCGAAAAGTTTGGCCGGTTGATTTGCGAGTACCTGTATTTACAAGCCATCAAAAAGGTCAGCTCTTTTTATGGCGACCAGCCGGAGCAGCGTTATCTTCACTTCATCAACAGCTACCCCGACCTGCAGCAACGCATCCCGCAGTATTATATCTCTTCCTTTGTAGGGGTAAAGCCTCCGTCTTTAAGCCGGATCAGGAAAAGGCTGTCGATGTAAATTTATTAACCTGGGTGAACGAACCGGCGGAGCGCGGGTTTTACTTTTGTTGCATCATCATAAAAAAATGTAACAAATGAAAAACACCTCTGAAAAAATCACTTTCTACAGCACTTTATCTATTGGGATATTGCTGGTATTTATCGGACTCTTTTTTCTCCTGAATCCCCTGGCGGCCGAAGCCGGTTTTGGCATCAGCGTACCTGTAAACGGGAACTTCTCTTTTCATTATATCAAAGGCATCCGCGACCTGTTCTCCGGTATTACAATACTGGGGCTACTATGGACCGGTGAACGCCGCGCATTGGGCGTGCTGTTGCTGGCAGGGACTATTGTTCCGGTAATGGATTTCTGCCTGGTACTTCACAACCCGGCCTATGAAGCCGGCAAACTGATTCAGCACCTGGTGGCGATTATAATGCTACTGGCACTGGGCGGTTACTATCTTTCTTCCACCGCTAAAAAAACATCCCATGCTCTTTAGTATTGTGCTGCTTTTACACTTTGGATGTTTTGCAGGATACCTCGCTGTGTTGGCGACACAATGGTCCGACTACCACACAAAAGTGCGCGACCACAAAGGATTGATCCTGGGTATTGCCCTGCTGGTGACCGGTATCATACTGGTGGCACTGAAATATCCACACGTTAATTATTATAAAGTAATACCTAAAACCGGCATATTCGCAGTGGTAACGTTAATCAATATACGCTTTACTAACAAAACGTTTACGAAGGCAGCCTATTATGCGTTACTGGCGCTAACAATGGCAGCAGCGTGCATTGCGATATGGCATTAAAAAAGGGAGCCAACCAATATGGTTAGCTCCCTCTCGACTTGCATTGCTCTCTGCTATTGATAATTATAGTTATCCCAATAAGGATTTTTTGCTCTTGCAGCGGCAGGTACCCAGAAAATCGGGCTGGTTAAATTATTTTCTCCTGCTACTTTCTTGAAGTTATCCGGGTTGTTAGTCAGCTCAATAGTTGGATAACGCACTCTTTCCGGCATTGGTTTCCATACGGAAGTATGCCAGGTGAATGGTTCCAGCTTCGGGTGACGGGTCCTTCTCAGCTCTGCCCACAGTTCGTAAGGCTGATAAAGGTTCAGGTGAATATACTTCTGCTGCATGAGAATCTCCATTTTGTCGTCCAGGGTAGCAGCCAATGTAAATTTGCCTTTTACAACATCGCCCCATGCACTTACTACCGCAGCAGATGGTTTGGCAGGATATACCATGGCTGTTTGCGCAGGTGTCATCTGGGTTTTGGCATAGCTGCTCAGTTGATTAATGGTATACCAGAAATCGACAGAGTGTGTTACCTCATCTTTGATATGCTCTTCAGCTGTTTTACCTGTATTAGCTAATCCTTTCAGCGCAATTTCTGCCAGCAGCAGGTCCAGTTCTCCTACAGACGCCATATACACCGGCATCTTCGCATTTTGGTGGAAGGTAGCGTGGTTGTACATAGATTTTGCATTGGTAGCGAAAGTAGAAGCGATATTATCTGCATACGGATAATACCTTTCTCCACTGCTATACAATGCTGTTTGTTCTTCGATATTGGCAGATACTCCGCGATAATCCAGGTATTTGGTTGGCATAGCCAGCACCGGTAAACGTGGATCGTCAATTCCTTCCTGGTAAGCAGGTGTGCCGTAGTTCATCCTTTTCATGATGATGTTTGGTATAAAGGAAGCGTAGGTATTTTCATAAACACCACGAATCCATGTTCCGCCACCTGTGGGAACAATATCAAACCAGTAAAACCAGTAAAGATCCGTTTGTGGCAAAGGCTTTGCCAGTGCCGCCTGAATCAGCGGTTTGGCATATGCTTCTTCCACACCGGCAATTCTTACCAGTAATTTCAGACGGGTAAAATTGATGAGAGACACCCACTTATTGATATCACCGTGGAAGGCAATATCCTGCTCCGTGAAAACGGTTTTGGCATCAGCCGACATCTGCGAATAAGCTCCGGGAAGCTCATCTACAATAGTTCCCAGTTCCTGTATGATAGATTGGTAGATCTCTTTCGGATCATCATATTTAGGGAAGAGATATTTCGGCTCTTTTTTAGAACCCTGGAAAGCATCTGAATAAGGAACCGAATTAAAGAAATCTACCAGCTTGGCACTTTGGTAACATTTGATAAAGCTAACCAGCTTCAGGTATACATCTCCATCCTGTTTTAATTGCCCGGTACGTGCATTCACAGAATCCCTGATCACTTCGTAATTCTTCAACCGGGTATAACTGTGCTGAAAGAAAGATTGACCGTTGATTGGAGAATCATCAAAGCCGTTACCGGTGGTCAGGTCATTGTATGTGGAGAACCAGTCGTAGCGGTAAGATACAAACCGTTGCGCCACCTGCTCATAACCGGTGATACTGGTACCGCCGTTGAGCAGGTAATACCACTCGCCGTAGTCCTGTGCAAATATTTTATTGTTTGTAAGCACGCCGGTGAATAAGCCGGGCACTACATCGATATCACTACCGGTGGAGAGCTTGTCCTTGTCGTAGAACCGGTCTTCCAGATCCTTTTTACAAGCTCCCAGGAAGGAGGCAGAGAGCAGGAAAATATATAAGTAAGCTTTTTTCATTTTTTTCAGTTTATACATTAGAAAGCAACATTTAACCCCAGGGAGTAAGTCCTTTGGGAAGGGTAGATGGTATTTTCCACGAAAACATCTGCGCCCAGTGCTCCTTCCGGATCGATATTGGGAATAGATTTGTAGAGATAGAACAGGTTACGGGCAGCTGCTGTAACAGTGAGCCTTTGCATTCTTATCCTTTTGGAAATTTCCGCGGGTAATGTATAGGAAAGCGCTACTTCCCTCACTTTGATGTAATTGTTTTTGAACAGGCGATCCGGCGGGAAAGAGGTGGCCAGGTCGTTTGCGTAGCTTCCATAATAGGAAGAAGCGCTGGTGATGATATCGTTGGTGGTATATTTACCGTTATCATCCACTTTCATACCCGGCAGGATCAAACCATCGTGATACACGTGCCCATCTTTAGACTGAGCCGGAGCTGGCTGTGAATGCTGCCACGGAACATTCTGGTCGTTGCTATTGATGTAATACGCCAAACCTCCGTTTTCTTCATCGCGGTATTGCATGGTATTTTCCAGCTGGCCCACACCTGTTAAGCGGTTGTTGGTATAACTGAAAATAGTACCACCGTATTTATAATCCAGGCCAATACGGAAGTTGAAGTTCTTATACTGAAAGTCGGAGATAAATCCGCCGTATACTTTTGGCATTACGTTACCAGCTACCGTTGATTTCTGATCATCGAGGATATAGATACCGTTGTTGTTCACTACTTTATTACCTGCTTCATCACGTTTGTAATCGAGCATTACAATTTCGCCATACGGACGGCCTTCATCTGCATGAATAGATGCGGCGGCGCCGTTGATCAGGTTACTGAAAGGATAATTGGTAACACCCGGGTACAGGTCTATTACTTTTGATCCCTGGCTGGCGGCATTCAGCGTAAGGCTCCAACGATAGTTTTTACCTACCAGCGGAACGCCTGTTAATGCCAGTTCAAAACCCCAGGCCTTTACATCACCCGCATTCACGATTAGACCAGCGGAACTGGAAGCGGAAGAAATAGGTAAGCTGATGATCTGGTTGTAACGGTGGTTGGTGTAGAAGGAGAAATCGAGGATCACCCTGTCCTGTGGCAGGAAGGTATTGTTGATACCAATTTCAAATTCTCTTTTACGTTCTGGTTTCAGAGCGCCTGGTAACAACTTGTCCGGAGGTGAAACGGAGTTGGCGTCTGTACCTGGCAGGCGGGTGTATCCATACAGATTATTGGCGAAATAACGGGTGGTACCGTTACCCACGTCTGCCCAGGATAACCTCAGCTGTCCGCTGTTTACACCGGCAATCGGGAAACGTTCCGTATAATTCCAGGTAAGTGCCGCGCCCGGATAAAAATACTTGTTGTTTTCCGGAGGAAGAGTAGAGTTCCAGTCCTGGCGACCCTGCAGTTCCAATGTAAATTCATTCTTCCATGACAACGCTGCTGATGCCAGCAAGCTGTATAATACATCAGATCCTCTTGTGTAATTTCTAAGCAGGTGTGCGTTGTCTGCGCTGGGTGTACCCAGCTGATTGGAGAAAGAATACCAATCCGGGAAGGTGAGTCCGCCAACGGTGTTGGTACCCAGGTAATCTACATTACGCAACCGGTATACACCGCCTCCAAATGCAAACAAACGGAGATCGTTGTTCAGGAATGATTTATTATAGTTCAGTAATGCCTGGTAAGTTTGGGTGGTAGAATTTTCCTTTGCCACGCCAAAGCTTCCTCCGCCTACCGTAGGGAGCACCTTTGTTACACTTACCTCTGTATTATAATTGGTGTTATCATAATCCAACCCCGCCTGCCCTACGAGGAAAATATTCTTCGTGAAGTTCAGGGTTACTTTGGCAGAAGTGATCATGTGGATATTTTCATCCTTGTAACGGTTCTTTTTGTTATTCCACAGGTAATTGCCAAGTAAGCTAAAGGCATCGGAAACACGGGCATTGGAAAGATCTCTTTTATAACCGGTGGCATCTGTATAGTAAGGATATATCAGGTTATAATCATAATCAACCGGGTATCCCCATGCTACCGGTCCATCGTTCTGGGAACGGCGGTTTTGGGTAGAGATGCTGTAAATGTTGGAGATCACTTCAAAGGAAGCCAGTTCGGATGCTTTGATATTACCGTTGAAGCTGAAAGAGTTTCTTTTCTGCCAGGAATTATCACCGGAAATATCCTGGTAATTATAGTTGGTATAAGAAGCCCTGATACTACCTTTTTCGTTGCTGCCGGCAATGGCTACGTTGGCAGAAGTGGAGTGACCGTTCTGGAAGAGTGACATGAAGTTATTCCTGTGTGGCGAATTCTTCACCATAGAACTATCGTAGAACATCACATCAGCGCCATCGAAAGCAGGACCGAAGCTAAAGCGTTTATTGGGCAGCATGCGGGTTCTAACGCCATTGATAGTTTCATAGGTGGTATCATAGAGGTTGTCGCCCAAACCATATTTGGTTTGCAGTTTCAGGTAAGATACCGGTTGCTCTATGGTATGTTGTATGTTACCGGTCATACCAAATCCTTTCACATTGCGGCCGTTTTTGGTAGTAATGATCATTACGCCGTTGGCGGCATCGCTACCATACAATACAGTGGCTTTGGCGCCTTTCAGGATGTCGATTGATTCGATGTCGTCCGGGTTAATATCGTTGATACCGGCGCCATAGTCGAATCCCTGTCCTACATCACCACCGATCTGTGTTTTACGGTCGCTCAGGATAACGCCGTCTACCACAAACAGGGGTCTTACATTCTGATCGGGGTTCATACTGGCTGCGCCGCGGATATTGATCCTGACGCCACCCTGCGGACCGGATGCGCCCACGTTTACGCCTACACCGGCTGCTTTGCCGTAAAGGGCAAGGAAGGGGTTCATGGTTGAACCGGCCTTGGTAAGTTCATCCCCTTTGATGGTACTGATCGCGTATCCAAGCGTTCCTTTCGGACGTTTGATACCGAGGGCGGTTACCACCATTTCGTTTAACCCGCTGGAGGCGATGGAAAGCGTTACGTTCAGGAACGTGGAAGTGCCGAGAGTAATGGATTTGGGTTCGTATCCTACGGAGGTGAACACCAGTACTACATTGCCCTCCGGTACATCAAGACTGAACCGGCCCTGTACATCTGTGGTGGCGCCGGTTTTGGTGCCTTTAACGAGAATGGTAACACCGGGTATGGGCATGCCGGTACTATCTTTTACCAAACCGCTGATTTTACGGAGTACTACTTCCGGTATTGCGATGAAGGGAGTGGTATTTTCCAGCCTGATATCTTTCTCTTTTACAGCGATGATTTTGCCGATCACTTCATAACTGAAGGGCTGATTTCTGAAGAGCAGTGCCAGTACTTCTTCCAGCGAACCATTACGGATGGAGATATCTACCGGCTTACTTTTCGTAAGCATAGCATCTTCATACCAGAACTTATAACCGGATTGTTTCTTTATTTCTTCAAATACCTTCTGGATCGGTGCGTTCTTTTGCGACAAGGTTATCTGTTGCGACAGAGATTTGGCGCTGATCTGCAAACAAACTACCGTTAAGAGGATAGCCGTAATTTTCATTTGCTTAATCAGTTGTTTTTTTATCCTCAGATGGGCACCTGATTTTCGGAATGTCAGGACGCGATCTTTGATGGTTGATAATAGCCCGGGTACAAAGACGGGCTTTGCATGACAATTAGATTGCATACATTTGTGGTGTTTGGGTTTAGATAATTCTTGATTTCTGATAAGTATTGATGTCAGGTACCAGACCCAGGCTTTTTTCCAGGGGCGGGTGAGATCGCTCCTGGTTTTTTATGCCGGTTCCTACCACACGTCATTCAGGGACCTTTGTTCATGGTAATAGCATTTGGTTGATATAATGAATAAGATACTTACGGCATAACGATCAGCTTACGTTGTTCCATTTTGAAATGGATTCTGCTGATTTCCAGTAATCGTAGTAATTCAGACAGGTTAGCGTCTCTCGGAATATCTCCTGTGAAGCTGCGCGCCGGTATAGGGCCGCTGTATACCACTTCCACATCGTACCATCTTTCCACCTGCCGCATGATTGTTTTGATGTCTGCACTTTTAAAAGAAGTAAGTCCGTTTTTCCATGCTACCGCCAGGCTTACGTCGGCTTTTTCTATTACTTTCATTTTGCCGTTTGGTTCCAGCAATGATTGTTCTCCCGGTTTTAACAAGCTGGAGGCATTTGCCTGGCTCACTTTTACGGCGCCTTCCAGCAGGGTAGTTTTCATGGCTGCTTCATCGGTGTAAGCCATTACATTGAAGCTGGTGCCCAATACCGCGATACTGGCGTTATTTACCGATACAAAAAATGGCTGGCCGGCATTCCGGGCTACTTCAAAGTAGGCTTCCCCGCTTAGTTCCACGCGACGTTCCTTTCCAACGAAGGCAGTAGGGAATTTCAGGGACGAAGCGGCATTCAGCCATACCTTTGAACCATCCGGCAGTTCCAGCTGGTACTGTCCCCCTTTGGGGGTTTTTAATATATTATAGGCTATACTATTGGCAGATGTCTGCCTGTTTTGGTCGTATTTCAGCATTCCCGGGCTCACATGTAAATTCACATCTCCCTGTTGGGCCAGTGTACCCTTCAGAGAGCTATCCAGCGCTATCACATTCCCATTCGCCAGTGTGAGCATGGCTTTTGTTCCGCCGGGGCTCACATCTTTTTTTATATTTTCTGTTACCGCGGCTGGTAACTTGTTTGCTTTCCGTGTTCTGGTGGCCAGCAGCCAGGCGCTGCCAGCAATGATCAATAATAATGCAGCGGCGACCCAACGCTTCCAGTAAACCCGTTTAAGCGGCTGCGGCGCCGGTTCCCGGCTTAGTTGGGGCGAGGGAAAAAATAACTCTTCTTCCTCACCGGACTGTATCCAGGCTTCTTCGATCAGCAATTCCAGCTGCGTTTGATTATCTGCCGCATTTAAGAAATCACTTAACTCGGACTGTTCCGCCTGGGTGATTGTTTTACCCGCATATCGGCTAAGCAGGTAGCGCAACCTGGTATTATCCATTAGCATAGATTGATTCTACACTATAAGACAGCAACATGTATAAAAAAGAGGTAACGGGATAAGAAAAAAAATTTTAAATCCTGAAAGGGGTGGTCAGAATAAGCATCAGCAAATTGATTTCAGGGTGCGCCATTGCATAACTCCGGATGGACCGGAGGGCCAGCACCATATGTTTTTTAACCGTTTCCAGGGAGATGGCCATTCGCTCTGCAATTTCGGCCTGGCGGAGGCCCTCATCCCTGCTTAAAAGATATACTTTCTGACGCTGGGCCGGCAGCTCAGAGATGGCCTGGTCTATAATGCGACGGTAGTCTTTAATAACGGTATCATCTTCCTGGTCATGGGTAGCCACCACACTGATTTCCCACGCCTGCTTCCGGGCCAGTTCCCGGCCCAGCTTCTTGAGAAAAGATAAACAATAGTTCCTGGCTACTGCATAGAGGTACGGATGAAAATGTTCTACCTGGCTTAACTTATCCCGCTTTTCCCAGATCCGGATAAATATTTCCTGTACAATCTCTTCCGCCATCGGTTTTGATCCCGTAAGCTGCATAACAAATGCTCCCAGCCTGTTTTGGTAGGTATGGAATAAGTGTGCAAAGGCAGCCTCATCGCCCTGCGACACCCTGAATAGTAAATCTGGTTCACTATTTATTTGCACGGTATTCAAAATAAATTTGTGCTTCCCCCGAAGCTAATCTGGTTGATATAGCATAAAGATATGCATTCCTATCCTGATAAAAAATCACACCTTTCGGCCACTGCCGGAAATGTTAATTCCTCATCAGAGATTGTTAACCAACAATTAATTTCCACTGCAATGAACCAAACAGGATTCTCCTGTATTTTTAATAGAAATACTTCCACTATGAACCTAAAAACCCTTTTCATGGCTTTGGCCATCCTGTCTCTTTTTGGCTGTAAGAAAGACCTGGTAAACCCGAATGCTGCAGCCGGCAGTGAAACACTGAAAAACACCACTGTTACCAGCACCTTAAACGTAACCCTTCCCGGATGGATGAGCGCTATTGCAGACAATACCAGTCTCACCAGCCTGTCTATTCCCGGCACACACGACAGCGGCGCCCGCGTGGAACCCGTTGGCGGCACCGCCAAATGCCAGAACCTCAGCATCCGTGAACAGCTGGATGCCGGTACCCGTTTCCTTGATATCCGTTGCAGGCACATCGGCGATGCCTTTGCCATTCACCACGGTTCTATTTACCAGAACCTGAACTTCACAGATGTGCTCAATGCCTGTTATGATTTCCTGGCAGCCAATCCCTCAGAAACAATTGTGATGTGCGTAAAAGAGGAGTATGATCCTACCAACAACACCCGCTCCTTTGAGCAAACTTTCGACAGCTATACACAGCTGCAACCCTCCAAATGGTACTTAAGCGATGTAGTGCCCAACCTCGGCCAGGTAAGGGGCAAAATTGTGCTGCTGAGACGATTTGGCGCCTCTAATACACCAAAAGGTATTGAAGCCACCAACTGGGCCGATAATACCACCTTTTCCATCAATAACGCCAACTCCTCCCTGCGCGTGCAGGACCAGTACGTAGTGCCTGATAATAACGCAAAATGGACAGGCATCACCAACCTGTTTACGGAAGCGAAAAACGGTAGCCAGTCGGTGTTGTACATCAATTTCACCAGCGGATATAAATCGCTGATCTTTGGTATTCCCAGCATCACCACTGTTTCCAATGCCATTAATCCACAAATCAATACTTATTTTACCAACAACACACATGGCAGATATGGCATTATCCCGATGGACTTTGCCACTTCCGACAGGAACACGCTGATTATTAATACCAATTTCTAAAGAAATAAATGGAAAGGCCGCTTCATCAGGGATGAAGCGGCCTTTTTTAAAATGCCGGGAAGTTGTTATCTTTAGATAACCCCGGAAAAGACTCATCAGACAACTATCCATTAACAGTTTAAAAACCATTGTGAAATAATATTTCTTACCCCAATATTTTAAAATCAATTGTTATGAACTACCCCAACAAAGTAATTAAGGCTGGCGAAAAAAACAGCCAGATTGTAAAAGCAATTCAACAAAGACTGATTGAACTCGGCATCGGCACTTTACAGGGCACTGGCACCTTTGGGCCTAAAACTGTATCTGCCGTAAAGCAATTCCAGGCAATGCACCGCGACCGGTTTGGCAATCCGCTTATTGTGGATGGTGAAGTGGGCGCCATTACCTGGGAAGTGTTATTTGACAACGGCGTACCGGAAGAACATGAAGCGCCTAATACTTTACTCGCAAAAGCGATTGAAGTAGCAGAGAGCCAGGTTGGCGTGATGGAAGTACCTCCCGGCAGCAACCGCGGGCCACAGGTAGAAGCCTATCTTGCCAGTACCAACACGCCTCCAGGCAACTACTGGTGCGCAGCCTTTGTATTCTGGTGTTTCAAAAAAGCTGCTGCAGACCTGGGCATTCCCAATCCCGTTGTTAAAACGGCCGGATGCCTGGATCACTGGAACAGAACCCAGGCGCTGAAAATCACAACTGCAAGGGCTATCAACAATCCCTCTCTCGTAGTTCCGGGCAGCATCTTTATTAAAAGTCATGGCGGCGGCTTCGGTCATACGGGTATCGTAACGGCTGTAAACGGCGGCTTTATTGAAACCATTGAAGGCAACAGCAATCCCAATGGCAGCAGCAACGGAATTGGTGTGTTCCGTATAACATTCAGGAAGATAAATTCTATCGAAAAAGGGTTCATTATTTACGGATAATATTTTCATATTTCCGGGCAGCCGGCCTGTGCTGCCCGGGAATATCATTTCATAACAAAAAAGATACTTCAGATAATCTTTTATTCTTTCTTTTTTGATTAAATTCATGAGAGAAAACCGAAGCGTACTACCCCAAATAAACACCCTCAATAAATGATACCTCATTGGAAAGTAATCCAGGAAGTAGCCAATCGTTTTGGTGACCGTCAGCCACAGTTTGAAGCCGCCGAAAGAAAGCTCTGCGCCTTGCGGGAAGCCAACCAGCCTTTAGTACAACTGGAAGATAACCCTACACGGGTGCAATATCGTGTGGCACGGGAAAACACGCCCCTGGTAGCAACAGCGCTGGAGCGGATTACAGGCACGGCAGACTTCCAGGACAAATATGTGCTGGACAGGTTATCTGAAATGTCAAAGGCAGTGTGCCGTATCCTAAAAGGCGGTTCTCCCATAGGCACAGGCTTCCTCGTAACAGAAGATATCCTGCTGACTAACCACCATGTGATTGAATCTGCCGATGATGCTGAAGACATGATTGCAGAGTTTAACTATGAAGTAGACGCCACTACCAAAGCGCTGAAACGAAGCGCCTCCTTTAAACTGGATGCCCGCAAGTTTTTTATGACCTCCAGCCTGGAAGTAAGTAAAGTTACGCTGAACAGCGGCCTCGACTTTACCCTGATAGGCGTAAGCCTCACCGGCACTTTCGGCGAATTGCTGTCACAGTTTCCACCCATCCGTCTTGATGGTAACCTCGGCAAAATCATCAAGGGAGAATCCTGTGTAATTGTGCAGCATCCCAATGGATTGCCCAAAAAGGTGGTGCTGAAAGATATCCGTTTCTTCTCTGAAACAGGCACCCGGCTTGTATATGAATCGGATACACTGCCCGGCAGCAGCGGCTCCCCGGTATTTGGCATGGGCACCTGCGAAATCATTGCCCTGCATCACAGCGGACTTTCCCGCACAGATGATCAGAACCGGGTACTTACCCGGAGCGGGCAGCTGGCCACCCCTGAAACACCCGATGATGAGATTGACTGGATCGGCAACGAGGGTATTAAAGTGAGCGTAATTGTAAGTGCCGTGCGGGAAGCCACTTTGAGTCCGGATATGGAAAAGGGCCGCCGCGCCTTACTGAAAGATACCGACAATATAGCGCCGCAATTAAAGCAGGCTTTACCCGACCAGGCGAGCGTCCGGAACGGTGTAGCCAATGTGGTAACAGCTGCAGCGATGAGCAATAACAGCGTTTCTTCCAATGTTCCCGATATTACTTCATCTCCCAAAGAAAATACTATGGATGTTCCATCATCTTCCAATATCAGTACTCCCACCGCATTTATCATATCTGCGCTGAATAAACCGGAAACAGTATCACAGATAGAAGCAGTATTATCTGTAAAATATCCACCGGGAGTGAAGCTGTCGTTACTCACACCCGCTACCGCCGTTGTTGGCAAAGAAGAGCTGTTTACATTTACTACCAACTTCAGCGGCAACGCGCATGAAGAAGCAGGAAAACTGGCGCAGATACCTGGGATATTTTATGCAGAAGCAGACCTGCCTTTATACCTCAATGCCGATACCGTTAACATCATCAGGAAAGGCGGTGGCCCTGCCGAATCCGGCTTTTTGTTTGACGATGGTTATGGTACGCCCAACGAAGATACCTTCCTGAAAAATTATACCGTAACAGCTGTCAGCAAATTTGTTGCCGGCCGGAAAGCAGAAGAATACCGGCGCTGGAACTGGTATGCCACCGGCTTTGATAAAATATTACTGACACAGCAAACGCCTGCATCACCCCATGAAAAAGGCATTAGGGTAGTACAGTTTGATACCGGTTACACCGACCATTCAAAAGTAGCCGGCGCCTTTGATACCGACAACGATTATAACTTCCTCGACAATACCAATAACGCGCTGGATTTGCGTACCATATCGCTGGGAAAGCAACCCGGCCACGGAACCCGCACCGGCAGCCTGTTAATAGGCCACGATTATTCACCGGCAGCAGGCAATGGCAACTGCGGATTACTGGCGCCTGATAACTACAAACTGGTTCCATTTCGTATA
Source organism: Chitinophaga ginsengisegetis (assembly GCF_900168065.1). Classification (GTDB taxonomy): domain Bacteria; phylum Bacteroidota; class Bacteroidia; order Chitinophagales; family Chitinophagaceae; genus Chitinophaga; species Chitinophaga ginsengisegetis. The sequence goes on from NZ_FUZZ01000001.1 coordinate 3,108,114, forward strand.
GCCGAAACAGTTGTTATCATCAACAGGCAGCAACAACTGGCTGCTGCATTGGATGCCGCCATTGCACAGGGTTTTGATATCATTACCATGAGCATGGGTATTCCTCCTACGCTCACTACTGCGCGCCTGGCAAAAAAAGCGTACGAAAGCGGCGTGATCTGGTGCTGCGCAGCAGGCAACAGCGTACAGGCGGTAGTAGCGCCCGCCGTATTTCCCGGCACTATTGCGGTAGCAGCGTCGAACCCGCTGGACAGGGAATGGACCGGATCATCGAGAGGAGATACCGTAGATATTACCGCGCCGGGAGAAGATGTGCTGGTACCCATCTGGCAGGCGGAAGGCGACCACCAGGAAGGTTTTGCCTATGGCGATGGCACCAGCTATGCCACACCACATGTGGCTGCTGCGGCAGCATACTGGCTGGCAAAATACCAGGATCAGCTCCGCGCTCCGGAATATGCAGGATGGAAACGGGTAGAAGCCTTCCGGCAAGCGCTGAAGGATTCTGCACGCAAAAGCGATCAACTGCCTACGAAAGGTTTTGGCAGCGGTATTCTTAACGCAGAAAAACTTTTAAACACCCCACCTAAACCTGCCAACAAATTAAACAATCAATACAACGGCTGGAACGAAAGTGCTTTCCTGAACTCACTGCAGGGCTATGGTGAAATAGTAAAAACATACTGGAACAAACTCCATAATGCCATCTTTGGTACGAAAAGAGGTAACCAGGAATCACTCACTGCTATTTCCGCCCCCATGTCCGACAGCGCACGGGCGCTGGAAAGCGCCACCTTCGGAAAAAGCAGGGGCGCCTATGAAAGCACCACTACCGCCACCTATCCGGATTTACTTCAACGGTTTAATACGGTCCAGTCTATTATTGAAAATGCCGCTAAATAAGTGACCCCATGACAAATAAAATATTCGACTTCCATTTCCACCTGCTGTTCAAACATTATCTCAGCAATGGCACCCCTATAAATGAACAGGTGAAAACCACCGGCGTGGCCAGTTTGCTGAACGATCTTTTCGGCGGACCGTTCAACAGCCAATCGTCGCCCGACCAGGTGAAAGACAGCCAGCTCTATCTGGGAGTGGCTTCTATTATCAGCCTGGAACACGCTTTTGCCCGTAGAATTCTGCATATTCTCGGCATCGACTTCTCCCATATCCTACCCTTAAATAAAGAGATCGTAAATAAAACCAGGGACGGCAAAACAAGCTACTACGCTGAGTTTCAGCAACAGGTAAAAATGTACCTGGATAGTAAAGCTACACTTGAACAGGCTCCTTATCACATAAAATATACCGGGAGAAAAGATTGGGAAGGTAAATCCGTACAACAAATAACAGAGACGCTGAAAAATGATAATACGCAACGATACCTCATCTTTTCTATAGAAGGCGGTCATAATTTATCCGATGTACCTATCCGTGGCACCGCGCTATCCAGAACACCGGAACTGAACCTGAAAGATATCCAGGATAACAGTGAGCTGGATTTTATCAGTATTAATCTCTGTCATCTTAGCTATATCCCGGAACAGCCGCTGGGCGGGTTTGCACAGGGACTTAACAAGCAGGCGCAGATAGCATTCAGCAGCGAGGACTTTATGCCCAAAGCTGGTCTTGGGCTTACACAACTGGGTAAAAAAGTAATACGCCAGGCCCTCCTGCATGAAAAGCGGCCGGTGTTAATCGATCTGAAACACATGAGTGTGTATACGCGGTTTCATTACTATCGTTACCGCGAATCGCTGATCAACGAAGCCCCGGCAGTAAACAGGCTGCCGATCATCACATCCCATACAGGTTTTACATTTACTTCACTCAATAATTATCTTGCTAAAAAACAATTCAGATCCACTACGGGTCAGCAGGATGGCGTATTTGTAAGTATCGTGGAATCCGAAAACCGGAAAATCGGAAAAACAAACGACAGCATCAATAGCGGTCTTTATGGTAATCCCTGGACCATCAATTTATTTGATGAAGAAATTATAGAGATCATGGGATCACGGGGAATGATCGGTATCAGTCTTGACCAGCGCATCCTGGGTGCTGAAAAAATGGTGGACAGCAACCGGCCGGAATATTTTGATCCCGAATACATTGCCAGGGAAGAATGGGAAAAACTTTTCAGAGACGGGCAGCTTCCTGGTGCAGAGAAACTATTTGATTTCCTGAGCATCCCATCGAGGGCGGAGCGGCACCTGATGCTGTTGTGTCTTCACATTATTTACGCCGTGAGGATCGGGAATGCCGGCATAGGATGGGAACCGGGCACTTCACCGTGGGATCATATCTGTATTGGTTCTGATTTCGATGGACTGATTAATCCTATCAACCGGATAGATAATGTGCTGAAGTTATCTGACCTGGCAGCCGGTCTGAAAAAATATTTGCCTGTTGCCGATAAATATCTGAATACGGGAGATGGTAACGATACACGCTCACTTCGCTACAATACAACAGACGGATCTCTCGATATGAATTACCTCGACGAAGTGATCGGGAAGTTCATGTACATCAACGGGCTGAATTTTACCGCGAGATATTTGAGCAACTGGGAAGAATAGCGCGATAGTTTGTCAATGAGAAATTATCTGTATATTAGTATAAGACCGGCAGATGAAGCTATATCACATTTTCCCTCCACCTCAAACGTCCCTCAAATGTTCTCTCCTGTTAATGAAAAAAACAAGGCTGAAAGTCCATCCCGCGCGATGTCTAATGATATACATAGCAGCGGTGGAATAAGTTTACCCGCGCCGCCCCTGCAATTGAGGCAGAACGTAGCCGTGAACAACGACAAAGGATTGGAACACGAGGCTGATGTGATGGGAAACAAGGCACAGGATTTTCATCACAGCTTACCAAATTCGCCGGTTGCGCAGCAAAAAGCGGTTGCCAACCCGGTGGTACAACGGGTTTCTATAGATACCCTGATGGAGGTTGCCAAATTACTCGGTTTAAAAATTTCCGAGAACCCCACAACCGTTGTTATTGTGGGGGCTATTGCATCGGCCATTGGCCTGTCATACGGCATCACCTGGGGGCTGCTTTCAGCAGGACTGGGTTTAACCGCGGTAGCGCTTTATCAAAAACTGATGCAGGCAAAACCGGAAATTAAAACGGATGTTTCGGGTCTCAAAAAAACACCGGAAGGGTTTGTCGATGAAATTTCTTCTGCAGATAAAAATACAACGACCCTGAATTTAATTAAACCTATTTTGCCCAATGACTGGTCATCAGATTTGCTGCTAAGGTTTGGAAGTCTTAATACCCTTATCATTAACAACCCAAGCTCCAGTACGCCTCCACCAAAAGATAAGTTTTCTGCGCTGTCGAAATTGCCAATAAAAAACCTGGAGTTGATAAGAGCGGAATTTATGGATGAAGCCTGTTACCAGACGATCGGAAAAATGAGGAGCCTGCAGTATTTGAGCCTGGCCAGAACTATTACCAGCGAGAAATCACCTGGCGAAGCCACTACCACCACCGCTTCAGACGGACAACGCGAGCTTAGAAAAGTGACCGTGCTGGCTGGTGGAGTTATGAGTGCGCTAAAAGATCTTATGGAAAATGGATTGAAAACACTGGATCTCAGGTGGTGCAGCGCGCTAACTGAAGAAAATAAAGCTGCATTGAAAGAAATAGCGGCCCAGCACAAAGTAACGCTTATGCTTTCAGAGAAGTAGACTCAAAACCGAACTGCCCATCTTTACGGCTCAAACCCCTGTTTAATAGCCACACCCGGCGCGTGTGCTGTTCCCTCATGCGCCGCACGCGTCTCATATTATAAATTAAGATGATTATTCCATTTTGTATATAAGAATCATAGTCGTAAATTGATAACATAATTATCACCAGCAAGCGCGAAATCACCTCATGGAGCAAGTACAAATTGGTAAGTGTGTGTACATTCTGAACACAGGTAAAAACCTGTATAAGATCGGTAAAACGCAGGACCTGCATAAGCGTCTGGCGGCTTATCATACGCACCTGCCCGTGATGTTCCGTGTTATCAGGCAGTATGCAGCGTTGAATATGACGGACCTGGAAGAGAGCCTGCATATTGTTTTTCAGCATAAGCGCGTGAAGGGCGAATGGTTTGAACTCACTAAAGATGACCTCATCATCTGCGATAATATTGCCCGCAACTATGCCCTGCAGGCATTACAGAAACAGCACCGGAAATATACTGACATCGCTTTCAGCGACAATCCCCTGTTACAGGTAATGGAAGCCAATGAAAAATACCTGCAGGATTATTCCAGGATCGCCGACGACATTAAGCTGGGACTTAATAACGACGAGGTATTCGAGCTTCACGAGGGCACAGTGAATAAATCCATTATTGAAACTGTGAGGCGGTTAATGAGATACCGTACTCCCAATTCGGAATTCCTCGGCAAATGGCTGCGGGTAGTAAACGAGCTGAGTGATGGCGTCAGTGAAAGTACCATTCTCCAGAAATACAAAGGTCAGATCAGCCGTTCAACGATACAAATGATCAAAAGAATATTGCGCAATCAATTGTATTGAGGCATGTAGCTCATTCAACTTTTTTTGCAATGGCTACCCCATTCTGAATTTTTGTTAGTCCTGTAACAATTCCGTTCTTGTCCAGATTAAATAGCAACTGCGCATCTAAATTCCTCGCAAAAAAACTGCAGGTATCGTAAGGAACTATTTCCTGCCTGATTTGCCGGGGACCGGGTCCTTTGCCATACAACCGGTTACCATCTTTGGTAATGGCAAGTATAAAATTATTCGGAAACTGGTATTTCCCCACATATCTTTCCAGTACTTCCGGGGAAATATGTATCGCATACAGGTTAGTAGATTTAATACCCGTCCGGATGAATGTGACCGTTTTCCCGTCCGTTTCTGAAACGAGCGCACTAATGCCGCCGTCTTTCTTCTTCAGAAATTCTATGATAGTCAGGCTGTTCTCAAAGTAAAATTTGTCAGCTCCAAATGGGATCAGCTGTTCTTTGGCTCCGCCTTTTACAAAATACAGGAGCCGGCCATCTTCATAAGATACGGTTCTTTGCCCTTCTGTTGTTGATTCATAGATGGCTGCATATGATTTAAGCTGTTCTATTGGTAGCCCGGTTTCGTTTGTATGATAAGGTTTGCCGATAGTGATCGCGGCAATTTTTGAAGCGATGACTTCCGGGTTATTGTTTTCGCAGTTTGTAAAAACAGCCACAAATACTTTTTCCTGCGGAAGATAAACAGCGAATGTTGAAAACCCGTTGATCAGGCCATCGTGCTTAATATCCGGGCTTCCCTGGATATTTCCCAGCCACCAGCCGTATCCATAACCGGTAGGCTTCCCATTATTCAGCAGATAGGAAGTATGCGCTTTTTTCAGGCTTTCTTTACTGATAACCTTTCCGTCCGTTAAGGCCTTATTCCAGGTGTATAGATCCTCAACGGTAGAAAGAATGGAACCGGCGGAATAAGGTTGGGTCATGCTCAGGAAACCGGCATTCCTGTAGGTTTCATTGTCTTTCTCATAACCACTGATGCGCCCGGGACTTATGGAAGAGTTGTTGTCATAGCCGGAGTTTTTCATTCCCAGGGGTTTAAAGAAATTCTCACTGATATATTTTTCATAAGACATTCCGGAAACCCGTTCAATGATGTAACCCAACAGCACATAGCCATTGTTATTATAACGAAAACCGGCGCCGGGCAAAAAGTCTGATGGCTGGTGCTTAAAGGAATCGATCAGCGCCTGCGGGGTAAAATCAAGCTTTCTTGTTTCAGGCGTCCATGCGCCTGCACCGGTGCTTATTCCCGAGGTGTGCGTAAGCAGATGTTCGATAGTAATACCCGTTATAGGATAATCGCTGACAAATTTGGTTATCGTGTCCTGCAACGATAATTTCCCTTCCTCCGCCAGCTTTAAAATTGCGCAGGCGGTAAATTGTTTGGTAATGGAGCCGATCCGGAATATATGCTCCCGTTTCAATGCTACATTCAGTTCCAGGTCAGCCTTACCAAATGCCTTTCTGTAAACTATCTTATCTGCTTTTGCCACCAGCACGGCCGCTCCGGGGCCGGTGGCCGGAAACGCGCGGGTTAACATGGCGTCCAGTTCCCGTTCCTGGCTTTGGCCCAAACAAATTTGTGTCAGAATAGAAAACAGCGTTATGATAAATAGTTTCTTCATGGTATTTTAAATTTGATCGTTTGCATGTACGCAAAGGTTTCCCATAGCGGGTTTCCCCACCAATGCCGGTTGCAATAAACAAAACAGGGTGTATTACTTTTTTTTATCTATGCCTTTTAGCACGAAATAGGAGACGATTAAACTGCTTCCCAAAAAAAGGAATATGGTAGATGGCAGTATAAAATCTTTTATTCCGTCTATGTCCAATGATCTCAAAAATGTTCCCGTTACGATTCCCAGGGATATTCCAATACTCACAATTCCAAGAAGCAATATAAATAACAGGTAGTTGGTGCCTCCTTTAAAATAGTCAGGAGGGAGTCCTTTTTCAATAATGGTCATTCGTTCTTTATGCCTTGTTGTGAAATAGTAATAACTTATCCCGAAAACAACAAGGGCTAGTGAAATGAATAATGATGCGGACGTTATTAGCATGACTATATTTTTAGATATTTTTGAGTTACTTATTAATAAGACTCCCAAAACGCCCATGTGGTCACAAATGTGACCACTTTGCCCTGCAAGTAGTCTAAATCATGAGATGGCAACCCACAGAAAAAATAAACAGGAAAATGAAATATGGAATAAAGCCATAAGTGGCGATATAAATAGTATTGCCCAATTGGTAAACATCTATAAGGACTTTTCGTTTACTATTGCCATGTCGGTCGTTGCCAATAACGAAGACGCAGAAGAAGTGGTACAGGATTCTTTTATGAAGGCATTTGCATCGCTGGGTAAATTCAAACAGGCATCGAAATTCTCTACCTGGTTATACCGTATCGTTTATAATACGGCACTAACAAAACTTAAAAGGAGGAAATCACCTGCTATCAGCATAGATCAACAGCAGGAAAACGAACAGGATGGGACAACAGAAAATCAAGGATGGGATCTGGTGAAAGATGCGGAAAGAAAAAAATATGTCACGTTAGCGCTTAACAAGCTATCGAGGGAAGACCGGCTGGTGCTTATCCTCCATTATATTGAGGAAAAGAATATTGCTGAAATTTGCGAGATCCTGGGTGCCGGGAAGTCTGCAATAAAAATGCGCTTATTAAGAGGACGCAAACAGCTGGAAATGGAATTAGGGCTATTGTTAAACCATGAAACAAGAAATTTACTATGAGAAATAACAACGTGACAGAAGATCAGCTGAGGGCTATTCTGAAAGAAGATGGGATAGAAAAGCCAACGGAATTCTTCTCCAATCGCTTGATACAGGCCGTTGTTCTGCAACAAAAGGAAAAAGAAGCAGCAGCTTTTAAAGCAGGGAAATGGATAGGGCAATTCATTTTGGGTATACTCTTATCCTTCAATCTCGCGTTTCTTTATTATCTGAACCCTTCGCCGGAGCAATCGGTATTATTTATTTCCATTGCTGCATTCTTAGCAGGGGTATGGGGAGTAATTGTGGTAATCAGGAGATTTCAGGTATCGAAGTTTAACTATCCCTGACCGGTGGCGGGGGGGCGATATGCGGTCCGTGGCTGTTTGTCTGTATGGGAAGATTTACTATTCGCAGAGAGCGGGGGAGTTATCTAAAAAAATAAAACCCGCTATTAAAGCGGGTTTTATAATCAGTCGGGGCGGCAGGATTCGAACCTGCGACCTCCTGCTCCCAAAGCAGGCGCGATACCGGGCTACGCTACGCCCCGTCTCCGATGCTGTGTAGCGGGATGCAAATGTAGGAAATAAATATCCACAAAAACAAATCCTTCTGAAAAAAAACAACAGGAATCTTTATTTATTGACCGGTGTGCCGGAAAGTATATCCCTTACCGTTAGTCCGGGTAACAAACGGAAAACGGGGATACTGATGCCGTATTTATCGCACAGTTGTTTAATGCTCCGGTCGATGAGTTCTGCACTGTACCTTGAGGAGAAATGCCCCAGGATCAGCTGTTTTACGCGGATACGGCTTACCATATCCATTACCTCTTCCAGCTTACTGTGCTTATTTTTGTGGGCTACTATTTTCATATCCCCCTCGCTGGCTAAAAAAGTGGCTTCATGGATCAGGATATCAGATCCGTCCCAGCGTTCCAGGTCCTGCACAGGCGTATCGCCGGAATAGCCCACCAGGTTGGTTCTTACCTCCATGGTGGTACTTTCTTTTCCCTGATCCATAATGATTTGCCGGATCGTTTCTGGTGGTAGCACGGCGAGTTCAGGCTTCACTTTCTGTTTCACCTGCATTACCTTATAGCTCAGGCTCCGGATGATATGCTCACCGGTAGTCACATGTTCATTACGCACAGGAATAACCACTATATCGTCTTTCACCCATATTTCATCACCCGGCGCCACTGCCCGCCATTGGGTACCTGCAATATGAGGATCAAATCTTTTTGAAAATTCTTCCATCGCCGGAAAAGAACTGCTGTCCCTGGGATAACAGATCACCGGCAATCCTGCGCGCGCATTCAGCTGGTTCAGCTGCAACAGGCCGGTTAAATGATCCCTGTCTGCATGAGAAATGAATACATAATTAATCTTCCTGCTTTTTTGCAAAAGCGCTGCCGTTAATCCATCTCCTGCATCCATTAAAATACCCAGTTCTTCGAGGAAGTACCAGGTGGAAAACAAGGCAGTAGAGTAGCCTGATATTGTTAGCTTCATCAGCGGTTCTTAGTTATTCTATAAAGATAGATATATTTCACAGACTCACCACTGCTAAGCACAATAACAAATCTGATATGGTTAAAATAAACAAAACTGAATCTGTTTTATTTACATTTTATAGCTGAATTTTACGGTCTCAATATTTGTTCTATGATGCAGATAATTAACAGCACACCGGAAGATATCGATGTTATTTTTAGTCTTTACGAAGCCGGCACGCAACTTCAGAAGAAAATAGCACAGAAACACTGGCAGGGGTTTGACCGGGCATTGATTGAAACAGATATCCGCGAAAAAAGATTGTGGAAAATACTGGAAGATGACCGGATTGCCTGCATCTTTTCTATTACGTTCCAGGATCCGTTTATCTGGAAAGAAAAGGATAAAGACCCGGCCATTTATATTCACCGTATCGCCACCCACCCGGATTTCAGAGGCAACGGCTATGTAAAGCATATTGTACAATGGGCCAGGGAATATGCAGTAAGTACGGGAAAAAACTATATCAGGATGGATACCGGCAGCGGTAATGATAAGCTGAATAACTATTATGTAAGCTGTGGCTTTAATTATCTGGGCATCGTAGCGCCGGTGGCAAGTAATGAATTACCTGCGCATTACAAAGAAGGCACCTCCAGCCTGTTTGAAATAATGCTGTAAATACGGTGGTCGGGGAAGGTAATAGCGTTTCAGCGTACGTGATGAGCTATGTGAATAATTTTATTTAATTTTAGGTTAGATAGATTTCCTCAATAGCTACATCAGACTGTCTCTTTCACTTTTAAATCCCCAAATATGAAACAGATAGCATACCACGTATTCGTAGTAATACTTCTTTCTGCGTTGACATTCAATATTGCCCTGGCCCGGCAAACCGATGAAGCGGTCATAAAGAACCTGGATAACCTTGAGCGGGAAGCTGTATTAAAAGGCGATACCGCTGCGTTGTTCAACAAGTTCTGGTCGCCCAACATAGTGATAAATACACCGGCAAACAGGGTAGGAACTGTTGAGACTGCAAAGGCCAGTTTAAGAGCCGGCAAACTCAATTATGCGTCCTTTGAAAGAGTTATTGAAAAAATAACCTTTACTGAAAACATCGCCATTGTAATGGGCTATGAAGTTATTAAACCCCAGGGAGCAAGCGATCATGCTGGTAAAACTGTTACAAGACGCTACACGAACATCTGGATGACAGGGAAAGATGGCTGGCAGGTGGTAGCGCGACAGGCAACTATTATTAAAGTAGAGTAGCTGATTTATGATAGGTACAGACAAGAGCCTTACAGTAAACTGTAAGGCTCTTGTCTAAGTCGGGGCGTGCCACCGGCAGGATAATCAGGTTGTACAGAACTTTTTTTGTCTTTCATGTCATATCAAAGTTGATTCAGTGAAATTACTTTGATATCTTTCTACCTTAGTAATCAGGATTGTAAATAGAAATGTAACCTTTGTAAATAAATTTCAATCTTATGCCTGACGTCCGAAACCTCCTGTCCGGAAAACGCAGATACCTGTTCGGATTTATATTACTCTCGCTTATCACGATAATTTTCGTGGCTTTCAGTATGAGCGGCGGCGACGACTTTGATATCGCCAGGAGGGAAGTTTTGCTTCGCAGGATCGGACATGAAGTGCTCTTACAGTCGGGCGACAGTACATCAAGAGTGCTCCCGGTAAAAAAGGTCGCTGAAAATGAATACCAGATCAGGTTTGAGAGGGATTTCACCTTTCGACCAGACTCCCTGGTGAATACTACCCGCCGCTTGTTGGCCAAAGACCCGCTCGCACGTGACTATGTTGTTAACGTTCTGAATTGTAGCAACTCCAGCGTTGCCTATGGTTACGCTATATCCAAAAATACAAAAGATGACATTATAGCATGCAGGGGCAGAGTGCAACCCAAAGCATGTTACATGATCAATGTTAAATTCAAACCTACAGGTATAAATACTGCAAAGAATGTATATCTTCTGGGCAGCCTGCCATTTTTAGCATTTGCTGGTTTTGTTTTTTTGAGATCTGTTAAGCCTAAGCCACGGAGAGCCTTACCTAAGAGTCAGGATGCCAGGATATTTACTTTGGGCTCGGTGTTGTTCGATGCAGAGAAGCAGCAGCTGATAATAAATGAAAAGACAATAGAGCTAACCGGAACTGAAACCCGTGTACTGCTCATTTTCGCAATGTCTCCTAACGAGACTATAGAAAGAAGCCGGCTGCAAAAAGAGATATGGGAAGATGAAGGTGTTATTGTAGGGCGCAGTCTGGATATGTTCATATCAAAACTTAGAAAAAAACTGGAATTCGATCCGAATACCAAAATTGTTGTTATACGCGGCAAAGGGTATAAGCTTGAGATTAACACTTAAAAAGCATCTTCCCGCCCAAAACTGATCTTATTTAACAAAGTGATCCATCTTACAAACTATTGAATACTTCACTGTTTAAGAGTTTCCCTTAACCGGGAATTGCAAATAAAAAAGCCCTGCATCGGCGGTAACAGCGCACGGAGCATACATATTATGCAGGAGCCCGGGAAGGGATACAGCTCTTGTATTTTCAGGGAATACTGGCGGGACAATTGTCCTGCCCGGAGCGGGATTTTTTTCCGATTTTGTAGCATTCCTATAAAAACAGAGAACATGAAAGTTTTGGTAACTGGCAGCGCCGGGCATCTTGGAGAGGCGCTGGTACGCACATTAAGACAACATTCTACTGAAGTAATCGGGTTGGATATCCAGCCATCTGCATTTACTACTAATGTAGGCTCCATTACGGAGCGCTCCTTCGTCAGAGATTGTATGAAAGGGGTAACCACCGTTTTACATGCAGCCACGCTGCATAAGCCCCATGTGGCCACGCATACTATGCAGCAATTCGTAGATACCAATATTACCGGCACACTTAACCTCCTGCAGGAAGCAGTGGCTGCTGGCGTGCAGCGTTTTGTTTTCACCAGCACGACCAGTGTTTTTGGGGATGCATTAGTGCCGCCTCCCGGAGCGCCTGCAGCCTGGATTACGGAGGAAGTGCAGCCACAGCCCAAGAATATTTACGGGGTAACCAAAAAAGCAGCGGAAGACCTTTGCCAGCTCTTCTACAGAAATTTCGGCCTGCCCTGCATAGTACTTCGCACTTCCCGTTTCTTTCCTGAAAAAGACGACGACAAACATATGCGGGAAACCTTTCAGGACGAGAACCTGAAGGCCAACGAGTTCCTGTTTCGCAGGGTAGAGCTGGAAGACGCGGTAAACGCACATTTGCTGGCGGCAGAAAAGGCTTCCTCCATCGGATGGGGCGTTTATATCATCAGCGCTACTACACCGTTCCGCCCGGCAGATCTGCATGACCTGCGCCGCAATGCGCCCGGGGTAGTACTGCGCACCGTACCAGCTTATGCAACAGCGTATAGCCATCGCGGATGGAAAATGCACCAAAGCATAGACCGGGTATATGTAAATGAGAAAGCGAGGAAAGACCTGGGTTGGGAACCTGCATATGATTTCGCTTACGTAGTAGCACGTATAAACACAGGAGGAAGTTTACGCAGTCCACTTGCCCAATTAACCGGCTCAAAAGGATACCATGCAGAGAGCTTTACGGATGGCCCCTATCCCATCAGCTAATCAGTAAATAGTCCATAAATCTCGCAATTCATGGGCTATTTACTGAAGACGCCCTCTTATAAATGACATCTTTTGCATTAATTATTCTGTGCTCCCGCATCGATCCAGCAGGTAATAATTGCTTTTTGCATGGCTGTAAAAGTGGTATCACGGGGCATTGTTCCATTTGCTACTGCGTTGCGAATGGCTGCCCGTGAATTGAATATCTGCGAATAAGTTGTCAATTCGCCTGGGCCACTGGTGCTGCCAGCTGCATGACAACCGCTTTTTGCACAACTGGATATCATTAAAGGTTTCACGGTAGTCGAAAATGTAGTGGTGAAAGAGCCACAATCTACTTCCCCGGGATTAAGATTATCGGTCCCCTTTTTCTTACATGCAATTACCAGTATTATAACAATACATACTAAACCAAAAAAAAATTTCATATAAAATGTTTTAATAGAATTTACTAATCTTATGCAGCTGCGTAATACGTCAAAACTCAACTTTAAGGTTGAGAACCGGAATAATACCCAGATCTGTTACTGTTGGGTCAAGATGTATGATATTCCTTGGGTCAACGTTGGGTTCTACTTCAAGAACATTTTCCCGGTTAGTGATGTTTTGTACATCCAAAGACAATATCCACGAATAACTCCGGTTATTTTTTCTGAACTTTAAACCGGCATCAAATCGCATATATCGAGACATATGCTGACTATACGTTTCCTCTGGTGGAAAAAGCAGATAAGTTTTCCCACTATTATCGGTAGCCACCCGACCAGGTGAATAACGGAAGCCACCATGGGAAGTAGCTCTTACATTAATGCTGAACGTATTTTGTTTAAGTGCACCTGTATTGAAGTCCTTACCAGCCAGTGCGTTCACCAGATAGTTAGTGTTAAAACGGGTATTATATGTTTGACCATTGGCCGGTTTGTACTTTGAATCGAACACGCTGCCAGAGAGCAGGAAATAGTAATTTTTTGAAAAGAATTTTTCCACAGTAATCTCAATGCCTTTATTATATCCCTTTCCCTTGCTTGCATAAGCTGTGTCTGTCAAGCCATACAGGTTGTTAATAGTGGAAATAATACTTCCGGGATTGTCGACAACAGGAATGTGATACAAGTACTGGTAATATATCTCTGCCTTTAATTTAAGGTTCTTTGAAAGCATTTTTTCATATCCAAGTACATAGTGCATGGCTTTCGTAAGCTTCAAATCCAGGTTGGGTTGAGTGATTGCGCCGCCAGGTTCTTTTATCCTGGTAAAATACATAGAGATGGGTTCAATTCTTGAATGCATACCAAAGCCAAAACTCAAAAAGCTGTTGCTTCCTGTATTCAATTTTCCGCCGAGCCGTGGCTCAATGGCGTATTTATGATTCAGTAAAAAACTGGTTGCATGAAGACCACTATTGATCTCAAAATTTGGGGACAGGCGGTATTTCCATTGAAAAAATCCTTCTATCGACCCGGTATTGCCATGCTGGTCCAGGAACACCTGACTAACGCGATTCTGGTCATAGTTCATTCCATAAATGGAAAAGAAAAAATGGCTGTAGGTCATACCTGCCCTGACAACGCTGCCGGAATTAAATTTATGGTTCACTGAAGTGGTGAATCGAATGGTGGGATAGCTATAACGGCTGCTGTCTTTAGGCCAAAAGTGATAATTATTGTCCAGTTCCTTGCTTGTCAAACGATCTGATTGATAGGAAAGTGCAAGCGTTGATTTAAGATAGGTTTTTTTATTTGGCAACAACAGTGTATGCTTCACACCCAGCACTCCAATCAGATGGCGTTCAACTTTGTCGAGCTGTGTACCTGGGTCCCGGCGCCACATCATTGAATCATTGGAGCTGTAATAACCTGTTTTACTGATACCGCCGATACCAAAGATAGAAAATTCACCTGCCTTCCGGGTAGGGAAATTGATATGCATACTGAAGTCCTGGAATACAGGCGATTTCTGATTGTCTGGCAGGTGGATGATTCCTCCTTCGCTCAGGAACTGAAGGTTGCCATAACGATAGTTCAGCAAGTAGGAGCTTTTTTTACTTTTTGATATCGGCCCTTCTAATGAAGCCTCGGAACCTATCACACCCACTTGCAGCGCATATTCGGCTTTGTCGGAATTTCCTTTGCGCAAATTAAGATCCATGATACCAGCCAGCGCATTTCCATATTCGGCAGGGAAGGCGCTTGTAAAAAAATCAAAATTTGAAAGCATACCTGCACCCACTATGCTGAACAGGCCGCCAGCATCTCCCTGTCCCCTGCTAAAATGGTTGGGAGCCGGGATTTCTATGCCCTCCAGCTTCCATAATAATCCGCCGGGAGCATTGCCACGAATAATGATGTTATTCCTGCCATTTCCGCCTGATAATACTCCGGCCAGGGCACTTACCATGCGTGCCGGATCATTGTACCCCGCAGCATATCTGGACGCATCTTCCGGGGTAACCACATGCGCACTGACCGTTGCCATTGAATTTAATGCGCGGTTCCTGCTTTGACCCTGGCTAACGACCACTTCCCGCAAGGTTTTAACCGATTCCTGGAGTTCGATCGTCAGAAATGTTTCTTTGCCTGAAACAACTATAATATCCGCAGCTAGTTGTTCCTGGTAACCAATAGAAGAAAACTGCAGGCTTTGCCGTCCTACAGGAATTTCCAGTAGAAAAAAGCCATTACTATCGGTAATGGCGCCCCTTGCCATTGAGGCATTTAAAACAGTGATACTTACATTTGCCAGGGGCGAATGGCTTTCTTTATCCACTACTTTTCCCTTAATAACCTGTATCAGCCCGGGTAGATCTGTTCTTTTTGTGGATGCAGGGGGGCTCTTTGAAAGCAGGACCATGTTATCTATCACACGGTATTTAATGCCCTTTTCAGCAAACAGCAGGGATAGTACTTTTTCTATAGAATGATTTTTGAAATAGATCGATACGCGACTTTCTTTTAACAAAGGCACGAGCTCCAGACTATATGAAAAGCGATACCCGGAATGCTGCTGAATAGAATCCAACGCAGATATAAGCGGTACATTGTTCAGATCTAGTGTAATGCGTTCGTTTTGTGCAAGAGCAGGTACTGTTGTGGCAAAGAATAGAAGAAGGCTCTGCAAAGTAGCTGCACCTATCCATCGGCTTTTTTTCATACTTTTGTTTAGATTTAGTCAATAATGCTTGGACGCTTTGTTGATGAAATTATAATAGCCGGTAAATATGCTCGTAACATATTACCGGTTTTTTATTTTCTGGTGATCAATATTTCATTTCCCTGGATCTGGTAACGTATAGGAGCAACAAAACACAGCATATCCATAACTTCCGTTACTTTTTTTCTCTTGGAGAAAGTGAAATTATATCCGATGGTGTCGGTTACAGAGGGATCAATCGAAAAATGTACCTGGTATAATTCAGATAATTTGTTGACAATAGTATTAAGACTGGCGGCCCCCAGCGTTATCTGCCCATGTCGCCAGCTAGTGTAAGCATCGGTATTTACATTTTGCACCGTTAGCTTGTGATCGCCTTTTTCAAAGCGGGCGATTTGCCCCGGCGCAAGCACTGCAAGCTTATTTCCTACACTGTCGTCAATAGCGATTTTTCCCCTTATTAATACAGCTTCGGCCTGGCTTTCTCCGGGATAAGCCTGAACATTGAAGCTGGTGCCTAATACTTTAATACTTATGTTCGAGGTGTGTATTATAAAGGGATGGGATGAATCATGAGTTACATCAAAATACGCTTCACCTTGTAGCGATACGGTCCGTGTACCATTTAGGAATTGACGGGGATATGATATGGTACTATTGCTATTCAACCATATCCGGGTTCCATCACTCAGCACTACCAGCTTGCTGCTGTCTGTATGCTTTACCGAAGCGGTGAGCCAGGCTTCAGTGTTTTTATTAAAATGATGCTGCCCTAGGAAGAACCAGGCAACAGCCATTGCAACTATGAGTATCGCGGCATAACGGCCCCATTGCAGGTATATTTTCTTCCTATGTTGCCCGCCTTTACGCCGAATATTTTCAGTAAGGATGGCGAGGGCTCTGGCCAGTTGCTCCTCCGAGCCGAAATATTCTATCCTGGAAGCATACCATAATACCCGGGTTTCATAAAATAGATGACGATTTTGTTCAGAAGCCTTTAGCCAGGATTCAAATAACTGCTTCTCTTCCGGAGAACAGGTACCTTGCAGATACCTGATCATTATTAGTTCGTTTAGCTGTTCGTTCATCTTATACGGCTTTTCTACCTGTTATAAGACAGTTGACCTCACAAAAACCTCCATACCTCCGGCAAAAAAAAATTGCGGAGGTCAGAAATTATAAGAAATTCATTAACAGGGCTTTGAGATGAAGAAGTGTTTTCCGTAATGTTTTCAAGGCATGATTAATATGCTTTTCAACAGTGCTGACCGAAATACTCATCATTTCGCTGATCTCTTTGTTTCTGTAATCATCGAGGTAACTTAATTTGAACACCTCCCGGCATTTGTCCGGGAGACTTTCTATTGCCTGGTGGACCTCGTCCCTTAATTCATTATTATATAACTTGTGAATGACCGGATTCTTATCAGGATCGCATAAAAGGGCTTCCTGAATTTTTAATGTATATTCAATTTCCTGTTGCTTGCCATGTCGCATTTTTAAACTGCTCAGGGTATTAAGAGAACGATTATAAACTGATTTGAACAAGTAGGCCTTAACTGAGGTATGAATGTTAATTGTATCTCTGTTTTGCCAGGTTTGGAGAAAAACATCCTGAACAACGTCTTCCGCGGTGGTATCTCCTACCAATAAACCCGCATAAGCTCTCAATGCGGGATAATGTTCCCTGAACAACTGATTAAAGCTTTCTATTTCTCCCTTAAATGGCGATTGATAACTCATTTCCATATCCAGACAGTATTGAACATACTAATTAGCACATACAAATTTTACTATAAGATACCCTTGTGACTATAAACGCCTGATTGCCTTACAGACGTACCCGTTACGGGAAGGCCGAGAAAGGACAGGGATGCCAGGCCTCGGTCGGGCCAGGGTTCGTTGGCCTGCAGCATCCGTCCGCGGGCGTCATAGGTAAAAAGCACGTCAGCATGCCGCTGCATCAGCGCTGCTGTCGTCAGGTCATTCATCGGGTCCATGACTGCAAGTTATCCCAATTAATAATTATCTTTCTAAAAATCCCATCACACCATAAGCAAAATAATGTACCTGTTAACAGATATGCTTTTCTCCATGAGTGCTTATCACAGCTTTCTTTATTTTCAGGTGGAATTCCACTTTTCTTCAATTTGCAGAACGATCAGAAACAACTACAAATACAAATAAAGGAGCAGGAAGGAAAGCTATCCTATATAACGGATTTACTTTCCTTCAGTCAGATAGCGCCTGCCGATTTCCGGGAAATGAAAACGGAGTACAGCAGTAAACCTGAAAAGCCGGAAGCAAAATTAAGCAGGTTTGACCAGGACCAGGTAAATATCAGCGGCCTGCTGGGCAAGGGAATGAACAACCTTTTAAAGCTGGATTATGCGTATGAAACCGGGGATATTGAAAAGAAGCGGGAAGTAATTAGTTCGATGCCTCCAGAAAAACTTTTGACGGATTTTCATTTCGAACTAATCTCATCAATGAAGCAGTATGCATAATATATGCACGGGACAAGGATTTGGGCTAAAATAAAAAAGGACAAAACGGAAATAATTCCATTTTGTCCTTTCTAAGTCGGGGCGGCAGGATTCGAACCTGCGACCTCCTGCTCCCAAAGCAGGCGCGATACCGGGCTACGCTACGCCCCGAAATCCCTTCTTAGTCCGCTTCTTCAGCATCAACGGCTGCCCTTGTGGCCATACCTTTGCTTCAATTGCGGAGTGCAAATGTAGGAAAATGTTTAACATAAAAACAAATTTTTTTTAGCAAAAAGATGAAAATATCTCAAAATGCCCCGCCACACTACATTACACTACGCCTATTGCGATTCCTAAAAGATTATATTCAGCAGGTTAATGGAGATCGATTTCGCTTTTACTTTCTGGAAAAACATGGGGTTATTCTTTACACAAACCGCATTTGTAACGGTAGGCGGCTCCTATACCGTGCTGCCTTATGTAGCGCAATACAGCGTTACCAAACTGCACGGGCTCAGTAAATTGCAGATGATCGATGGATTTGCACTGGCGGAAACAACACCCGGCCCGCTCATCATCGTATTATCATTTGTGGGTTCTATGGCCGGTTATAACCATTTTGGCGGCTCTTTATGGATGGGTGCAGCCAGACTACTCGCTACCACTTATTTTACCTTTTTGCCCTGTTTCCTGATGATTTTCGCCGGCGCCCCGCTGATTGAGAAAACGCACGGCATTGAAATCATCGAAGGCATTCCTGGGTTAATTACCGCCGCAGTAGTGGGAGTGATACTCAACCTTACTTTATATCTCGGGAAAGATGTGATTTTCCCGGGTGGCGTTTTATTCAGCCATCCGGGGATTACTTCATTATTTGTTATACCCTTTAGGGTATAATTTGGAGAATGAAGTGATTTTTATACCCTAAAGGGTATAAATTATAAATATTTGAAGTTAGTATACCATGCTTTATTTTGTAAATTCAGGTAGTCATCTTCAAACTTCAAAAATGGAAACAGCAAAGAAACCCGTGATCACCTCAGGCGCCCACCAGGGACAAAGCCTTTCTGTGGCTGGCGGCAACTACCGCATACTTATATCCGGGAAAGAAACGGATGGTGAGTTCGCCACCATCGAAATGCTGGTGCCACCGGGCGGTGGCCCAGGTCCTCATGCTCATGCCGGTTTCCAGGAATCTTTTTATGTAGTGGAAGGTGAGGTGGAAGTGCAGTCGGAAGACGGTATCTATACCGCAGGGCAAGGCGCATATATTGTAATCCCCAGGGGTGGTATTGTGCATGGTTTCAAGAACAAGTCCGGCAACATGGCGAAGTTGCTGTGCGTAGTAGTCCCTTCCGGCCTTGAAGAAATGTTCCTGGAACTTGGAGTACCCGTTGCCGAAGGCGAGTTTTTGCCACCACCGGTAATAGACGATGCTATGAAGAAAAAAATGCAGGATCTTGCTGAAAAGTATGGACAAAAGATGTATCCGCCCGATTACTTTACCAAATCTGCGAAGGAGTAATTACCTGCGACTTGATAACTTCGGGGCGCTTTTTCAGGGGGCATAGTGTATAGGGAGTGTATGGGAAGTGTATCATGAGTGTATGGTGAGTGTATGGGAACAGTATAGGGACTGTATAGGGACTGTATGGGGACTGTATAGGGAATACGACACATAGACGAGTCCTAAGTATCTGAGAAGTATCCGGGAAGTATCCAAGAAGTATTATCTCAACACGTAGTATTTCCTATCATATACCAGTTAATTCCAATCTGTCAGCAATGAGCACCGCCACTCTATCGCTTGCGTTTCCATAACTCATCCAACACCAATGCCGCTATATCTCCGGTTATTTTCGTTGGAGAATTACAATCGCAGTTACTCATTCCTATCACATAAATATCTTCCCCGGGGATATAGATTGCCATTGTTTTAAATCCAAATATACTACCTCCATGCTCTCTGTCTGGTATACCTTTTATCTCTCTGAGGTGCCAGCCATATCCATAGGTAAATTCTTCTCCATTATTTAATTTATACCTGGTAAATGCTTTTTTTGTTTCTTCCGCATTGAGCAGCTGATGTTGGTTTAAAGCATTCTGCCACTTCAGCATATCGCCGGTGGTTGACATCAACGAACCCGATGAAAAAGGAACACTAAAACTGATCATCGTTTTATTTACATACCCGTATGCTTTCTTATGGTATCCGTACGCTCTTTTCGGGATAACTTGTTTGTCGCTGCAATAGTAAGATTGACTCATTCCTACCTTATCAAAAATATATTTTTGGATAAAATCTTTATATGTCTCTCCCGAAACCAATTCTATAATATACCCCAACAACACGTAACCCGAATTATTGTATTCAAACTTCTCGCCTGGTGCAAAATCTGCCGGTTCATTTTTAAAAAAGCCAACCATCATTTCAGGACTCATATCCTTTTGCGCAATCGTTGAAAGAGATTTCATGCTGGTAAAATCTTTGATCCCTGAAGTATGCGTCAGCAAATGATGTATCGTTATTTTATTTCCTGCAGGGTAATCTGTTATGTATTTGGAGATGGGATCCTTTACATTTAATTTACCCTGCTCTTCCAGCATTAGTATAGCTATAGCAGTAAATTGCTTTGTCATGGAGCCTAACTGGAATACATTTTCAGGAGTCAGGTTCACATCCGACTCCAGGTTAGCTTTGCCTACCGCTTTCTGATAAATTGCTTTCCCGTTTTGAGCAACCATGAATACACCACCAGGACCATCTTTATCATTGAATAGGGTTAGGATCAAACTATCAATCTTCGCGTCAAGGCTTTGTGCAGCAACAATACCTGGTGAAGTACAGATTATCAGCGATAGCAACAATAGGGCATACTTTATTCTAATCATCTTATTGAAGGAGTTTTGCTAAGTATTTGCTGGATCGATGTGTCCGGGATTTCCTTAAAATTACGCGAATGAGTCAGATGGTCTACGCAAATGTTACGTAAGCGGAAGTATTTGGGATGAAAATGCATTAGCATCATCCGGACCTTATTAAAAAAGAAAAAACCACGCATTAGCATAAGCTTCTTTGAGATTTTCCGCGGGCAGGAAAAAAAATTAAGTAAGATAGATAGCGGCCATCAACTACCCCCGGATCAGAAAAAATAATGGAAAATACAACAGGCATTGCCTGTATTGCAAAGGGGTTTGACTGGTTACTTTCTTAAATAATTTGCTGAACGACACCGGTGAAATAGACCCTGCCGCATCCCGGCCATAGTCCATAATAATCCGATCTCAAAACAAAAAAGGCCTCCAGATTATCCATCTGAAGACCTTTAATATTTTGCTAAACGTTGCCGCTTTTTTGCGGGCTGCAAGGAACAGTTTTCAAACCTTTTCTGTGGATGATTTAGATAAAAACATTAGTCCAACTGTGACTGAATATCCGTTCAAATCCCGCGACGTAATTTCAATTTTAAGAAAGATACTGATTTTTCTACTTCCTGTTCTGAAAAGCCCGTGTGCATTTAAAGCTTAATAAAATTCTGACTGCTTAACGGCCAATTAAACTGCTGTAATCTGCCACCGGCTGCAAGCGTGCCGAGGTCGATGGGCGCAAAGCCGATTTCATTGACAATTCCGCTCACGATGGCCTTCGCATCTTTATCATCGCCGGAAATAAAAAGAACCCTCTTTCCGTTTCCAACAAACGGATCTGCGGCAAGTATTTTGGCAGAGAGGGTATTCATCGCTTTAACGACCTTCGCGCCCGGTAAATAATTTTGCACAACTTCAGTTGATGCCAGGCCGCCATCCTCAATTCCGGCACCGGATTCCAGACGATTGGTGGCGTCGATCACGATCTTTCCGTTCCAGTCCGTGAGTTCAGTAAGATCCTTGACCTTAGTCCAGGGTACTGCTACCAGGATAATATCCGCTGCAGCAGCTTCAGCTGCTGTTACAGCTTTTGCGCCGGGTCCCAGTTGTGAGACAATATCGGTAAGGGTTTCAGGTCCCTTACTGTTACTGATCAGGACCTGAAAATCATTGGCCAAAAATCGGGTAGCTGCTGCTTTGCCGATATGCCCTGCTCCAAGGATACCTATTAGTTTCATAGTTTTATTCTTAATAAAAGTATTATATGATATTGAGTTTCATTTTGGGGGATTACGATTTTAAAAACCGTACATACCACCCGACACGGAAATTTGCTCACCGGTGATCCAGGCTGCATCATCTGAAGCCAGAAATACTGCTGCTTTCGCAATATCGGCGGGCTGGCCTCTACGACCAAGCGGTGTTTTTTCAACAAACATCTTTTCATACTCACTGCCGGCAGTGACGCCTGCGCTGGCTGCGCCTTCCGTGTCCGTAGCGCCCGGCAAAATAGAATTGATACGAACGTTTTTAATACCTAACTCCTTAGATAAAGCAATCGTGAAGGCATCCAGTGCCGCTTTAGTTGAAGAGTATAATGAGGCATTTTGAAGAGGGTATTTACTTGCACCCGAACTGATATTGATGATGTTTCCGCCCTTATCGCCGAAAAGTTTCAGCGCTGCCTGAATAGTTAATATAGGCCCTAATACATTTACATTGAAACTTTTACGAAATTCTTCTGCTGAAATTTGTTCAATAGGCGCATACCCCTGATATACCGCGTTATTTACTAAAATATCCAGCGTGCCGAAAGCATGCTCAGTTTCTTTAAACAACCTGATCACATCTGCTTCGTTCGATACATCAGCCTTTACCGCAATGGCGCTGCCACCATTATCGGTTATCGCTTTAACCACTTTGTCCGCTCCTTCTTTACTGGAAGCATAATTTACAACAACCTTTGCGCCTGCCGCAGCAAAATGTTTGGCAATAGCTGCACCTATTCCTTTGGAAGCACCGGTAACTACCGCTACCTTGTTTTCTAATTTACTCATGATTTCTATTATTAATTATATTCAAGTCCCACGTTTTTTTTCCGTTCTGAATTACACTCCAAAATTGGTGCATCTTAACGAACTGCCAGCTGACACAGATCATTAAATACACACGATAAATGTCAGGTTGAAGTGATGACTTAAATCAAGAAAATATGGTAACTGCTTATAAAACACCCATTTAATGCAGTGATTAGAGATCAAAATGCGCAAATAACGAATTGGAGTCTCTGGCAGAAGCAGGAGACAATTACCTTTGCAAATCCAGACATTGATCAGTCGGATGCATTTATATCAGGTGGGAGAGAATATGCCCGGGCGATTCATTTTAGCAGGCCTGTTTGTAATGATAGCGAAGCCTGAAATTGCCAAAGGGTTTACTTTAAAGCGTTTTTCTTTATCCTGCTTAAAGTTTCAGAAGATAAACCAAGATAAGAAGCAATCATATTTTGCGGGAACCGCTGCAGAAAATGAGGATAATTGCTGACCAATTCCTCGTAACGCTCTTCAGCCGAATAGTTAATAGCCTGCATTCTTTTCTGGGCTGCAATGGTATTGTTTTGACTGATTATGTTCGACATCGCTGAAAAGGCAGGAATCTTCTTAAGAAACTCTTCAATTTCCGCGTTGGTTGATTGCAGTATCTCCAATTCCTCCAGTGCCTCAATATTAAAGCGGCTTGGCGTTAATAGATAAAAGCTTTCAAAATCAGTCAGCCACCAATTTTCCACGGACAATTTCAGTATATGTTCATGTCCTTTTTCATCTACCGTAAAGGTCCTGGCGGACCCTTTTACAATAAACCCAATATACTTGCATACGTCTCCTTCCTGTAAAAAATATTGCCGCTTTCGGAGTTTCCTGGCTTTGAAATGTGCCGTCAATAAATCCTTATCATCTTCTGATAGAAGTTGGCCTGATATTTTTTGAATGTAATCGAAAAACGCTTCAAAATTGGACATCATTTCAAGTCTAAAATTATGCGTAATTTACTCAAGCTTCTGCTAAAAGACTAAAATATATTTTATGCCTTCCCGGCATACCTCCTTAAATGCTTGCGGAACTTGTAGACTGATATTGAGCGCCTTCATTATTATTACCAGCAATAGCCTATGAATTGGAAAATTACTTCCAGGAAGCTAGTAAAGATCGGGGGGAAGAGGAAAAACAATTAAAGCGCCAGAAGGATTGAGAATATTGAAGAGAAGTATTACGTAATGAGCGAAATGACGGGTGAAACCTTCAAAAAATTCCAGTCCCGGTTTCAGGAACAGAGGCATCAGATAGTTACCAATCTTCATAATTATTCTCTCTGCATTTCGAACCTCAAAGAAAGCATATTTGAAATAGTTCATTTACTACAAAAATTCAATGCAGTATGGATTTGCAGCAATAGACGAAAATGAAAATGCGACAAGCCATCTTAGTGATAACTTGTCGCATTCTGCGGAGAGAGAGGGATTCGAACCCTCGATACAGTTTAACCCGTATGACGGTTTAGCAAACCGTTCCTTTCGGCCACTCAGGCATCTCTCCATTATTTCCCTGAAGGGGTTGCAAAAATAGGAAAAGTTTTATATTCTCCAAAAGCAAATTCACTTTTTTACAAAAAAACTTGCCTCCTACTCCAAAAAATCGCCCGAAACCCAATACCCGTAAGGGTGGACATAAAAAAGCCGTGCAGTTGCTGCACGGCTTTTTAAAATAGGTTATCAGGGCTAAGGCGGGCTTACATGGCCGCCAGTTGTACTTTCTGTTGTAATTCAATTACACTGTCACGGAAGTTGTTATCAGTATCCATCAGGTCCTTTACTGTCTGACAGCTGTGGATAACGGTGGTATGATCCCGTCCACCAAAATGTTCACCGATTGTTTTCAGGGAGTTTTTAGTAAATGATTTTGCAAGATACATGGTGATTTGCCGGGCCTGTACAATTTCACGCTTACGTGTTTTTTGCAACAGCTTATCATAAGGCACATCAAAATATTCGCAGACCATTTTCTGGATACTCTCGATCGTAATTTCTTTGGAAGATGTTTTTACGAAAGACTTCAATACGCGCTTCGCCAGTTCCAGGTCTATTTCCTTACGGTTCAGCGATGATTGTGCCAGCAGGGAAATTAATGCACCTTCCAGTTCACGTACGTTTGTCTGGATGTTATAGGCTACATACTTCACTACTTCTTTCGGCATTTCCAATCCATCGTTCCGCATCTTCATTTCCAGGATTTCCATCCGGGTTTCAAAATCGGGAATCTGGATATCAGCGCTTAGTCCCCAGCGGAAGCGGCTCAGTAATCTTTCCTGTACTCCATCCAGATCTTTAGGCGCCTTATCAGACGTTAAGATCAGCTGCTTGCCGGATTGATGCAGGTGGTTAAAGATAGCGAAGAAGGCGTCCTGTGTTTTCTCTGCGCGGGCAAAGAACTGGATATCATCTACAATCAACACATCTATCAACTGGTAGAAGTGGATAAAGTCGTTGATGATATTGTTTTTGGAATGATCTATAAACTGGTTAATGAATTTCTCTGCACTTACATATAACACCGCTTTGTTAGGATGTATACGTTTTACATCATTGCCTACTGCCTGCGCAAGATGCGTTTTTCCCAAACCTACTCCACCATATATTACCAGCGGGTTAAAAGAGGTGCCACCGGGCTTTTCAGCCACTGTTTTACCTGCACGTCTTGCTACACGGTTACTGTCTCCTTCTACATACGCATCAAACGTATAATTTGGATTTAGCTGCGAGTCAATCTGTACCCTTTTTATACCCGGAATAACAAAGGGATTCTTAACCGGGTTGTGAATCGTTAAAGGAAAATCTACTTCATTGTCTTTCTGAGGTTTGGTAAACTGCGTGGGCATGTTTACTGTTCTGGGATGCTGATGTGGCGTACCGTTCTCTACTACAATGCGATACTCCAACCGGGCTTCTTTACCTAATTCTCTCTTGATGGTTTTTCCTAACAATCCCACATAGTGCTCCTCAAGGTATTCATAAAAGAATTGGCTGGGGACCTGGATGGTTAAAACATTGTTTTCAAGTTTAATGGGTTTAATAGGTTCAAACCATGTCTTAAACGGCTGCCATTCTACTATATCCCTAATTATATTAAGACACTTTTCCCAAACTTGTTCGCAAGTTTTATTCATTGAGATAAAAAAAATTAGTTGTTTCTTAATTAAGGATGCTTAGTTCTCGAATTCGAAATTCCCCAACGCAGGAAGTTGAAAAATTTTCAGACAGGACGACGAATATCTGTAGAAAATGTTGAAAAAAAAAATTTATCTACCCTTGTTTATATTCTCCTGATTACAGAGTACCAAAACTCCTTTTTCCACTACTGCTGTGGCTTTACAGCCCAGACGTGACAAGGTTTTCACTACTATAAACCCCATTGATTAACAGCACCTTTATCTTCTCCATTCTCCTTTTTATCATAAATATGGATATATAATTGATAAAATAATATTGTATCCTTTCTCTCAAAAAAAAACGTTCACTGATAAGTCATGAGATATTCACACTTTTTCGGGAGAGGGTGCAAAACTATGTTAGTATCTCCATTAAAAAAAATGTATTAGGGGATAGTAATTATGAAAGTATTTATTTATATCCGCGCGCACCGGATTAATAAAAAATATTTGTCCGCACTAAGCCGAATACCTTATCTTTGACCCTTCTGAATTTAAAATAATTTTTCTATGAGTTTTGAAATTACCGGAAAGCTGATTGTGAAGTACAACACGGTACAACGTAGCGAAACTTTTAAGACAAGAGAGTTCGTTATTGAGAAGTCCGACGACATCAATGGCCGTGTTATCAACAACTATATAAAGTTTCAGTCGGTGCAAGACCGCACTGGTATTGTTGACCGGTTCAATGAAGGTGAAAACGTTAAAGTTTATTTCAATATCAAAGGCACCAGATGGGAAAAAGATGGTAAAGTAAATTACATCACCAACCTGGATGCATGGCGTATGGAATCTGTTATGGCAGCACCTGCTCCGGGCACAGATCCACAGCCTAACTACAATACTCCTCAGATGCCTGCAGGCGGCGGAGATGGCGGCGACGACCTGCCTTTCTAAGCTGAAAGTATAAAACAAAAGCTATTGAAGCGAAGATAGAAGCGGATGACATCCCCTTGTATCTTCGCTTTACTCGTTTTATACATTACCCCGTATTCACTATCTTTGCAGCAGTTTTAGGATAAACACCTAACCGCTAATATGATACAACAAATATCTCTCAAATTACTGCCGGCCGATGCCGCCTCTCATACACATATCATACAGCACGCCGCTGCCTCACTAAGTGTAAAGCCTGCCGACATTACCGGGTTCAATCTGCTCAAACGCTCTATAGACGCACGTTCCAAACAGGTGTTCTTTGTTCTCATTATACAGGTGTTCATCAATGAACCCTTCGAAGAAAAACAACACACCCATCCGGTATATCCTTCCCTGCCAGCCAATGCACCACGCGTACTCATTGCAGGCGCAGGACCCGCCGGCCTCTTCGCGGCACTGCGACTCATAGAAGCAGGCGTAAAACCAGTTATACTGGAACGCGGCAAAGATGTACGCGCACGACGACGCGATCTCGCCGCCCTCAATAAAACAGGTATCGTAAACCCCGACTCCAACTACTGCTTCGGCGAAGGCGGCGCCGGTACCTACTCCGATGGCAAACTATACACCCGCTCCAATAAACGCGGCGATATTAACCGCATCCTCAACATATTCGTTCACTTCGGTGCAGAAGATAAAATTATGATCGATGCGCACCCGCACATCGGTACCAATAAACTCCCGCATATCATCACCGCTATGCGTGAACAAATTATCAACAGCGGCGGAGAAGTACACTTCGAACAAAAAGTAACCGCCATACAAATCAGTAACGGCGCGGTTACCGGCGTACAAACCGCCACCGGCCAGCTCTTTGAAGGCAAACAACTCATTCTCGCTACAGGCCACTCCGCCCGCGATATATTTATCATGCTCCACCAGCAAAACATTTTGCTGGAAGCCAAACCCTTTGCCCTCGGTGTACGCGTGGAACACCCGCAGGAACTGATCGACCATGCACAGTACCATTGCCAGGTACGCGGCGAATATCTCCCACCAGCCAGCTACAGCCTTGTAGAACAGGTAGAAGGCCGCGGCGTATTCTCCTTCTGCATGTGCCCCGGTGGCATTATCGCCCCCGCAGCTACTGATCCCGGCGAACTGGTGGTGAATGGCTGGTCGCCTTCCAAACGCAACAACCCCTTCGCTAATTCAGGCATGGTGGTAACGGTAGATGAATCCGACTTCGCACCATTTGCCCATCACGGCCCGCTCGCAGCCATGTACTTTCAACAGGCTGTTGAAAAACAGGCGTATCATGCCGGTGGCGGCAACTTCGTGGCGCCCGCACAACGCATGACCGACTTTGTCAATAAAAAAGTTTCTGCCTCCCTGCCTGAATGCTCCTATGTGCCGGGCCTCAACAGCACCGATCTGCGCAGCGTATTACCTAAAGTAGTACACCAGCGCCTCGCCGGCGCCTTTAAAGCCTTTGGCCGCAAAATGAAAGGATATTACACTGAAAACGCAGTGCTGGTTGCCACAGAGTCACGCACCTCTTCACCGGTACGCATTCCACGCAACAATGATACACTGGAACATCCGCAGGTAGCTGGTCTTTATCCCTGCGCAGAAGGCGCGGGATATGCCGGAGGGATCGTATCCGCTGCAATGGACGGGGAGCGCGTGGCCGCCATCATCGCCGCAAAGTTATCATAGAGATATTATGATTATTTATTGGGGATTAATCACTAATTTTTCACCATGAACCTACTCGAAGTTAAACACCTGAAAAAGCATTATGATACCCACAAGGCGGTAGATGATGTTAGCTTTGATATACAGCAGGGCAGCATCTTCGGCTTACTGGGTCCAAACGGCGCCGGTAAAACAACCCTGCTCCGTATGATTACCGGCATCTTCTACCCGGATGAAGGCCAGATCTTTTTCAACGGACAAAAATTTGACCCCGAAAACGATGTGCAGTATATCGGCTATATGCCGGAAGAAAGAGGGCTCTATAAAAAAATGAAGGTAGGTGAACAAACCCTTTATCTTGCCCAGCTCAAAGGTCTTTCCCGGAAAGATGCCGTACAGAAGATCAAATACTGGTTCGATAAATTCGACATCAACTCGTGGTATAACAAACGCGTTGATGAACTCAGTAAAGGCATGCAGCAGAAAGTGCAGTTCATCTCCACCGTGTTGCATCAGCCCCGGCTGCTGATCCTCGATGAACCCTTCTCCGGCCTGGACCCTATCAACTCCAACCTCATCAAACAGGAAATATTCAACCTCAGTCAGCAAGGTACCACCATCATCTTTTCTACCCACCGCATGGAACAGGTAGAAGAAATATGCGATCATATCATGCTGATTAACAAAGGACATAAAATACTGGATGGCAGCGTAAAACAGATCCAGCAGGACTTTAAACAGGGTCTCTTTAAAGTGGGCCTGGGCACCATGCCCAATCCTGCACAAATGGCTACTTATCACTTTAACATTGTGCAAACACATGATAAGGCATTTACCGTAAAAATGAATGAAGACAGCAGCACCAACGATATTCTGCTGCATTTCATCCGCCAGGACATTCCTGTTACATATTTTGAAGAAATCCTTCCTTCTATCAACGAGGTATTTATCACCCAGGTACAGCAAACCGAAAACAGCAACGCCCCCGTAGCTGCTTTACCGCTGGCCTGATTAACCTGCTATTTATGGAGAAAATCTGGCTCATTATAAAAAGGGAATTCTTTACCCGCGTACGCAAAAAATCATTCCTCATCACCACACTGCTGGTGCCACTGGCCTTTGCCGCCATGATCATTGTGCCTATCCTCTTATCTACTTCTTCCAGCGAACATAAACTCATTGCAGTAGTAGATAAAAGCGGGTTGTTTGAAAATAAGTTCCCCGATTCCAAAGGCGTATATTTCAAATACGTGCAAAACCAGCCTGTCGACAGTCTCAAGCTGCATTACAGTGAACTCGGATACGAAGGAGTCCTGTATATCCCCGATTTCGATATCAACAGACCTTCCGGCTTTGAATTTTATAGCAGCGGCCAGGCAAGCATCACCATAGAAAACAGTATCAACAAGGATATCAACAGCATCATCGAAAAGAAACGCATGGAGCTGCAGGGCATTGAACCTTCCAAAATGGATGAAATCAGGTCTGATGTGGAGGTAACCTTTAAAAACGGGAAGGATGAAAAGAAAGGCAGCTCCTGGGTGTCTTATGGTGTAGGTTATGCCAGTGGATTCATTATCTACTTTGTGCTGTTACTGTTTGGTACCTCTGTGATGAGAGGCGTGATGGAAGAAAAAGTGAGCCGCATTGCAGAAGTGATGATCTCCAGCGTGAAACCTTTCCAGCTCATGATGGGAAAAATTGTAGGTATAGCCGCAGTGGGCCTTCTGCAGTTTTTTATATGGGGCATATTCATTACAGCCATCTATTCCCTGATACCGCTGTTCTTTTCTCCCGAAAGCATGCAGGCAGCTGCTGCACAGGGCAACCCGGCCCAAACAGCCGAAATGGTTCACCGGATGAGAGAAGTAATTGGCAGCATCAACTGGGGTTTACTGGTGCCGTGCTTTGTATTATACTTCCTGGGAGGCTATCTCTTCTACTCCGCCTTGTATGCTGCTATTGGTAGTTTGGTAAATGAAGATGCGTCCGACGTACAGCAGCTCACCATTCCTGTAACAGTGCCCATCATCATTGGGATCATGATCATGATGAAAGCGGTACAGGACCCTGGTAGTCCGCTTGCTGTATGGGGCAGTATTATCCCGTTCACATCGCCAATGGTGATGATGGCGCGGCTACCCTATGGTGTTCCCGGCACCGTGCCTTACTGGCAACTGGGATTGTCGTTTGCTTGTTTGATTGGTGGCTTTTTAGGCACTACCTGGTTAGCCGGCAGAATATACCGCACAGGTATCCTGATGTATGGAAAGAAAATTACGCTGAAAGAAGCGATGAAGTGGGTAGTAAGAAAACCATAAAAATTTTGTGAGATGGTTACCGGGGCGGTTGTTCCGGTAACCAATCAGATATCGAGGCTATTTAAATGACGGATGGTTTCCCTGAACTCCGTCCATATTTCTGCCAATACAGTTGCTGCGGGCTTTATATCGTGTATCAGCGCACTTACCTGGCCTATTTCCAGTTCTCCTTCTTCGAGGTTCCCTTCAAACATGCCTGATTTGGCGCGGGCGCGTCCCAGCAAGGTTTTCAGCGCATTCACATCTGCACCGCTATCTTCTGCCTGCTGTACCGCCTGGTAAAAATTATTTTTGATAAGGCGTACCGGCGTCAGCTTCTTTAAACTTAACATGGTATCGCCTTCTCTGGCATTTACCACTGCCTGTTTAAAATTTATATGGGAAGATGCTTCGGGTGTAGCTACAAAACGGCTGCCTACCTGTACGCCGGATGCTCCTAAAGCAAAAGCTGCTGCCATTGCTTTCCCGGAGCCTATGCCTCCGGCTGCAATAACCGGTATTTTCACCTGTTCGCATACCGCCGGGATCAGCACCATTGTGGTGGTTTCTTCGCGGCCGTTATGCCCGCCTGCTTCAAATCCTTCTGCTACCACCGCATCCACGCCGGCGGCTTCGCTTTTTAATGCAAAGGCTGCACTGGATACCACGTGCACTACTTTAATGCCTGCCGCTTTCAGTACCGGTGTCCATGTTTTAGGATTCCCGGCAGAAGTGAATACAATTTGTACCCCTTCTTCCAGGATAATATTTATCAGCTGGTCAATATCCGGGTATAACAACGGTATGTTCACTCCAAAAGGCTTATCAGTAGCCTGCTTGCACTTCTGAATATGTTCCCGCAATACGGCAGGATACATGCTTCCTGCGCCAATGAGGCCCAGGCCACCGGCATTACTAACTGCACTGGCTAAACGCCATCCGCTCGCCCAGATCATACCAGCCTGGATAACAGGATATTGAATATTGAATAAGGAAGTGATACGGTTGTTCATAAGCGAATATACTATAGCTTGATGCTGCCGGTATTATCCCAGGTCTATTTCTGTATTGTCGCCTATGTTCAGGCTCTGGCTCAATCCGCGGATATTGGCGTCGCTGCCTATCAGGGAAGATTTCAATACTACTTCATACAGGTTACTGAAAGAACCGATAATAGAATCCTTTACAATAGAGTAGTTGATCACCGTATTATCACCAATGGCCACATTAGGGCCGATAATAGCGTTTTTAATATTACAGCCTTCCCCTATGCTTACCGGTGGGATGATGATCGTATTTTCATATGGCAATACGGGATTACTGGCCAGTTTATACTTCTTCAGGAGGATGGCGTTTGTTTCCAGCAACGTGTCTTTCCGGCCGCAATCGAACCAGTTGGATACTTTGTAGCCGTTAAACTGCACGCCGTGCTCAATCATACATTCCAATGCATCCGTGAGCTGGAACTCATCATGCGATTTTATCCTGTTGTCGATATTGCTCTGGAGGCAGTCGTACAGCTGCTGCGTTTCCTTGATCTTGTAAAGTCCTACCAGTGCGAGGTTCGACTTAGGGATCTGTGGTTTCTCCACTACGCGGGTAATTTTGCCCTGTTCATCCAGTTCGGCTACGCCGAAGTTACGCGGGTCGTCTACTTTCTTCAGGCCCAGCATAGAATAGGGAGAGGCGATCACTTCTTTGAAATCACACTCGCAGATGGTATCGCCCAGTACAATCAGTATTTCATCATTACCTACCACATCGCGGGTAAGGGATAAAGCATGACCAGTACCTTCGCGGCTGTTTTGCTGCACAAAGTGGCAGGTTAGCTGCGGATACTTCTTTTCTACGTAATGCTGGATCTTTTCACCAAGATAACCTACCACAAAAACAAATTCTGTGATACCCGCATCTACCAACTGATCAATAATGATACTGAGAATGGTTCTGCCGGCTAAAGGTATTAATGCTTTAGGCTGTGTATATGTATGTGGACGAAGCTTGGTGCCTGCCCCTGCCACTGGTATTATTGCCTTCATTTAGTGTTGTAGTTAGGATTAGCTATTGCTGCTCGAATGCGGCGAAATTAACATAAAAAGCGGAAAGCATAAAGCAGAAGCCTTTGCGCTTGCAATTGATCCGGCTTTAATTTATTTTTGCACCAAATTTAAGGCAACATGCAAAGAGACCAGCAAATATTTGATTTAATCGGCCAGGAGTTGGAGCGTCAGCGCCACGGCATTGAGTTGATCGCATCTGAAAACTTTACCAGCTTACAGGTAATGCAGGCAATGGGACATGTGATGACGAATAAATATGCCGAAGGCTATCCTGGCAGAAGATATTATGCAGGCTGTGAAATTGTGGACCAAAGCGAACAACTGGCTATCGACAGGGCAAAACAAATATTTGGCGCCGCTTATGTGAACGTACAACCTCACTCCGGTGCGCAGGCCAATGCTGCTGTTATGCTGGCGATTCTGCAACCGGGCGATAAAATCCTCGGACTGGACCTGAGCATGGGAGGCCACCTTACCCACGGTTCTTCTGTAAACTATTCCGGAAAGCTCTACCAACCTCATTTCTACGGTGTTAACAAAGAAACAGGACTGGTAGAATATGATAAAATGGAAGAAATTGCCAACCGCGAAAAACCAAAACTGATTGTTTGCGGTGCTTCTGCTTACAGCCGCGACTGGGATTACAAACGTATCCGCGAAATAGCTGACCAGGTAGGCGCTTTTGTACTGGCTGATATTGCACACCCGGCTGGTTTGATTGCCAAAGGCTTACTGAACTCTCCGTTTGCCCATTGCCATTTCGTAACCACTACCACTCATAAAACCCTCCGTGGTCCACGCGGCGGTATGATCATGATGGGCGCAGATTTCGAAAATCCATTCGGTCTGAAAACACCAAAAGGCGAAACCCGCCTGATGAGCTCTCTCATTGACACTGCTGTATTCCCTGGTATCCAGGGCGGTCCGCTGGAACACGTTATTGCCGCTAAAGCCGTTTCCTTCTTCGAGATCCTGTCTGACGACTACACCGTATACGCCAACCAGATCCTGAAAAATGCGCAGTCTATGGCTAAAAGCTTTGTAGGCAAAGGATATGAAATCATTTCCGGTGGTACGGACAATCACCTGATGCTGATTGACCTCCGCAATAAAAATATCTCCGGTAAAAAAGCCGAACAAACACTGGTAAAAGCCGATATCACCGTAAATAAAAACATGGTGCCTTTCGACGATAAATCTGCCTTTGTTACTTCCGGTATCCGTGTGGGCGTTCCTGCTATCACTACCCGTGGTATGAATGAAGGCCACATGGGCCAGATCGTTGACTGGATCGATGCCTTGCTGCTGGATGCTGATAACGAAGGACTGATCCTCAAAGTAAGAGGCGAAGTAAATACCTTTATGCAGCAGTTCCCGCTGTATCCTGAGCTGTAGTTAAAACATATATCTTAATATATAAGAGAGAAAGCCTGAACAGGGCTTTCTCTTTTTTTTTGCCTTTTATTTTGTAAATCAAAATATACCCTTATCTTTATAGTGTACTAGTTAAGTAGTACACTAAACCACAAGATATGATTAACATCCAATCCCTGACATTCAGCTACCGGAAAAACAAGCCCCTGTTTGAAAACTTACAGCTACGGCTGGAAGCAGGACATATTTATGGTTTGCTTGGAAAAAACGGTGCGGGCAAATCCACGCTCCTGAAACAAATGGCCGGCTTACTATTCCCCGACAGCGGCACCTGTGAGGTACTGGGCTACCCATCTGCCAAAAGGCAACCCGCCTTCCTCCGGGAGATATTCCTTGTACCGGAAGAATTCTATCTCCCGAAAGTAAGTGTGAAAAGATATGTAAACACCTACGCCCCTTTTTATCCCAACTTCGACGAAGCCGCGTTTTACAACTATCTCAAGGAATTTGAAATTCCAAAGGATCAGCAGTTAACGGAAATGTCGTACGGACAAAAGAAGAAAGTACTGATCAGTTTTGCCCTGGCCGCCAACACCAAAGCGCTGATCATGGACGAACCTACCAACGGCCTGGACATCCCCTCCAAAAGCCAGTTCCGTAAAGTGATTGCAGCCGCAGTGAGTGACGATAAATGTATTGTGATTTCCACACACCAGGTGCGTGACCTGGATAACCTCATCGACAGTATCGTGATCATTGATGACCACAAAATTATTTTCCGGGAAGATGTACAAACGGTGACGGATAAACTGAGTTTCAAAACCGTGAGCAGGATCGAGGAAACTACCGGTGTTCTCTTCGCCGACAGTAACCTGCGCGGGCACACCGTCATTACCCGCAACGCAGGCCAGGAACAAAGCAAAATAGATATGGAGCTGCTGTTTAATGCGATCCTCACCAATCATAAACCCATCCAGGAAATATTCAACTGATTAACACATGCAACCAAATAATGTATTCAATGTTCGCCGTATGCAGTTATACCTGCAAAAACACTTTACCGATCATTACCGCTTCTACGGAATGGGCATGCTGGTCATATTCGGGCTGATGACCGGCATCGCGGTTTTAATGATACTGGTAGCCCGCGAACCCTTCCGCCGCATGAGTGAGCTGGTTCCTTTCTATTATATCGGGTTGTTCCTGGGTGGTTTGCTCTTCACCAGCAGGGCTTTCAATGAACTGGGTAGTAAAGAAAAAGGAGTGGATTTCCTGATGTTGCCAGCCTCCCAGTTTGAGAAATTCATCACCCTGTTCCTCATCAGCAGTATAGGCTACCTGTTATTTTACCATATCAGCAGCTATCTCAGCTTTAAAATTATTGAAGGCGCACAATTAACAGCCCTCAATCAAAAAATCGAAAGAAACTACGATCTACTGGACAACCCGAAAGAAAAGGTATACGTCTATTACGGCTACGTCATCCTGCAGGCAGCATTTTTACTTGGCGCCACCTATTTCCATAAGTACAGTTTTATCAAAACAGTGTTATCCGTTTTCATATTTGGTTTTGCATTATGGCTTATTAACTGCATTATTGTTACCCTGCTCTTCGGGTTCGGACAAGAGTTCTGGAAAAGATCGGTGCCATTCCTGCTGGTCGCCAAACAGGAAGTCGGGCCCTCTTCCTGGCATAGCACGGTATACCTGATCCCGGAATGGCTGCAAAACACTTACCTCTTTACAATAAAATTTGTGATAGCACCTGTACTCTGGATCATTGCCTATTTCCGGTTGAAGGATCAAGAAATTTAAAAACTTAGCGAAATGGAATTCAAAGATACACAGGCAATATATATACAGATCGCGGACTATATCTGCGAACAGATATTGCTTACCAAATGGCAGCCGGAAGAACGTATTCCTTCTGTAAGGGAACTGGCGGTTTCGCTGGAAGTAAATCCCAACACAGTAATGCGCACCTGCGAGCTCCTGCAGCAACAGGAAATTATTCAGAATAAAAGAGGGATCGGCTACTTTATCAGCGGAGACGCCGTGAAGAAAATAAAGCAATTCAAAAAAGATACTTTTATCCGCAATGAATTACCAAGCTTCTTCCGCAGCATGTACCTGCTGGATCTTGACCTCGATGAACTGAAACCTCATTTTGAGAAATTCAAAAAATCAAACTTCAATTAACATGACAACCAGCAATAAATTACTACTAGGTTTTTCAGGCGTACTGGTGTTACTCATGCTGTTTTCTGCCATTATACTAAAAGCCAATTACAATAAAGGCATCACCAATACAGAGCAGCACCAGCCACAGCAGGACCCGGACTATGCAAAAGTTACCCTGCCTGCCTTCAAAGCGCTGGTGCTGAAAAACACTGCTGCAATTAATGAAAAGCACGAGGCTACTATCTATGTCCGTGAATCGCCGGAATATCACCTCGAATTCTATAAGAACGCTACTTACAATATGTCGGGCGACACCCTTATAGTGGAGATCAGCAAGTCGCGTGACATCACGCTATACGCTCCGGCCATGAGCTATATCGACAACAGAAGTGATTACGGCATCAGCCTCTCGGATATTAAATCGCCCAGCCTGGAAATTAACGCAGGCAACGATGTACGGACCTTTATGATCAGTACAAAAATTAATTCTTTTGCCTATACGGGTGGGAAAAACAATACGCTTGAAGTAAATGAAGATAATATACTGGACTCTGTGAAAGTAACGATGGATAAACGTGGTTCACTCTACTTTTATGCGCCGTATCAGTCAGGGGAATTCAGGGTAGATAGTTTAGACAACCTGAATATAACCGGCAAGTCGTTACAGAGTTTAAAACGGATTAACTAATGATTAGCAATAAATTCTATCAATGAATAAACCTGTTTTCTAACCGGTTTCAAATTACATAACAAGTTTTTGTGTTAAAAATGAACGTCCCGATTTTCATCGGGACGTTGCTGTTATATCTTTTAAAACTGCGTAGCCAGGTAGGCCATCGTTCCAATGCCTATCTCTATCGCATGTTCATCTACATCAAAAGTAGGGGTATGCACACCGGAAGTAATTCCACGGGCCACATTGCCGGTACCCAACCGGAAGAAACAGGCAGGTACTACCTGGGAGTAAAAAGCAAAATCTTCTGCGCCCATCCTGATTTCTGTATCACCTACTGCTTCCGCGCCCAGGTAATCGGTAGCAAAACCACGGGCTTTGGTGGTCACTTCTTCATTATTATATAAAGTAGGATAACCCACTAATATTTCAATATCAATGCCGGCGCCCATCGCTTCGGCAATACCTATTGCCTGTTTGCGGATCAGCTCGTGCGCTTTAAACCGCCAGGTTTCATCCATTGCCCTGAAAGTACCCATCAGCTTCACTTCGCTGGGGATCACGTTGGTAGTGAATCCGCCATTGAAAGCACAGATAGATAATACAGAAGGAGAAAAAGGATTGTTGTTACGGGAGATGATCTGCTGTAAGCTTACCACCAGTTGAGATGCTACCAGGATAGTATCTACTGTAAGATGTGGTTGCGCGGCATGGCCTCCTTTTCCTTTGATGGTAATATAAATTTCATCGGCACTGGCCATGTACTTACCGGCATGAAATCCCAGCTTGCCGGCTTCCATAGAGGGATGCACATGCAATCCCAGGATAGCGTCCGGGCGGGGGTTTTCAAGGGCGCCTTCTTCAATCATGATGCTGGCGCCGCCGGGATGTTTTTCTTCACCTGGCTGGAACAGCACTTTGATGGTGCCTTCAAACTGATCTTTTAATTCATTTAATATTTTGGTAGCGCCCAGTACCACGGAAGTATGTACATCATGTCCGCAGGCATGCATTACGCCTACGTTGGTAGATTTATAGGGCACGTCGTTGGCTTCAGTGATCGGCAGTGCGTCCATATCTGCACGCAATGCGATGGTTTTGGAGGCCGGGTTCTTTCCTTCTATCAGCGCAATGATGCCGGTGCCGGCAATACCTGCTTTGAAGGGAACGCCGAAGGCGGTTAACTGCTGTTGGATATAAGCAGTGGTTTCAAATTCCTGGAAGGATAGTTCCGGGTGGGAATGGAGATGTCTCCTGATGGCAGTAAACTCAGGTGCATATGCCTTTGCCAGCTCTTTAATACGGTTCTTCATTCGATAGTTCTTTATCCAGTGACACGTTAATAATGGCAGGTACTACAAATACACCACCTGCAAACAGGTCGGATAATTTGTCCCGTAATTCAGCTGCTTCTTCACGGGTTTTAAAATCGCCTACGCGCACTTTAAAATAGGGGGCCTGGTAATCGAGATAAGTGCGGTAGTCGCCAAAAAGCTGCATCACTTTTGCTTTGGCTTCATTGGCATCACCGCGTTTGTTAGTAGAAATTACCTGTACCCGGAAACCGGACTGGTTGCGGATGGCCAGGGTATTAATGTAGATCTGTTTTTTAATCAGCACGTCCAAACGACTATCTTTCACCACTCTCACATTTCCGTTGCCGGCGATTGCATTGTCCTGCGCCATGGCCACACCACTCCCCAACAGACAGCATACCAGGATGAATAACTTTTGCATGAATACGGTATAATTAACTATGAATAATCGTTACTGAGCTTCCTTGCTTTCTTTTACAATGTTCACGCTGGCACTGGCCCCGATCCGGGTAGCGCCGGCATCTATCAGCTCTTTCGCAAAAGCAAAGGTACGAATACCTCCGGAAGCTTTTATTTGTATGTTGGCCGGCAAATTAGCACGCATCAGCTTTACGGCTTCCACGGTAGCGCCTCTTTCTGCATATCCCGTGGATGTTTTCATGAAATCCACGCCATACTTCGCATACAGCTGGCAACACTGCACAATTTCTTCTTCCAATAATATGCCACTTTCAATGATAATCTTAATCACCTTCTTCTTCTCCCGCACCAGGTACATGATATTAGCGATCTCTTTTTCGAGATATTCCCAGTCTTTGTTTTTAATAGCGGAGATATTGATCACCACATCCAGTTCATCGGCGCCGTCAACAATAGCCAGTACCGTTTCCGCTACTTTGGCTTCAATAGCGGAATAGCCGAATGGAAAGCCGATAACGGTGGCAATTTTGGTATTGGTGGCGCCCAGGAATTGTTTGGCCAGTTTTACATATAACGGGGGCACACAGGCCGCTGCAAAATCGTATTCCACGCACTGCATGCACAACTGTTTAACATCTTCCAGCGTGGTGGTGGGCTTCAATACGGTATGGTCTATATAGCGGTTAATCTCCATTATTCATTTACTTGATTACAGGGCGAAATTAATGCAAAACGGATTACGTTGCCGTAATCCGTTCTGATATCATTTCCAGGTTGGTTCGCTTAAGCGTTCTTACCGTGGCATTGTTTGTATTTTTTACCGCTACCACAGGGGCAAAGATCATTACGACCTATTTGTGGTCCCTGGTGGCGGATTGGCTCTGCTTTTACTTCTTCAGCCATTTGAATTTCCGGGCCGGCGCTCTGGTGACTGCCGTTTTCCGCCAGTTCCTCATGAGAAGCACGCATGCGGCTCATATCGGTTTTCTCTTCACGGCCTTCACGAATTTCCGGAGCAGCTTCCTGTTCCTGGTTGCTTACGGGGATACCGCATTTGGTCAGGAAGGAAACGATATCGCGGCTGGTTTCACCGTCCATTGCCTTGAACAGGTTGAATGCCTCAAATTTATAGATCAGTAACGGATCTTTCTGTTCGTATACCGCACTCTGTACAGACTGTTTCAGATCATCCATTGCACGCAGGTGCTCTTTCCATGATTCATCGATCAAAGCCAGGGTGATGCTGCGTTCCAGGGCACTCATGGTTTCATGACCCTTTGTTTCCACTACCTTCTGCAGGTTAGCCAGTACGTTGATACCTTTTTTACCATCGGTAAATGGTATAGAGATATTTTCGATCTGATGACCTTGTTCCTGGTAAATACGTTCTATTACCGGTAAGGTGTTGCTGATCAAATCATTTACCTTACGTGTATAGTTATCTTTTCCTTCGAAATACAGCTTGTTGGCCAGGTTAGGAATATCTGTCTTGGCCAGTTCTTCACTGGTAATTTTTGTATCGATGGAGAAGTTCATGATAGCATCCATCTTGAAAGCTTCATAATCTCCGCTGGCTTTATGGGTAGACACCATATTTTCCGCTACATCATAGAAAGCGTTGTCGATGTCTATTGCCAGGCGTTCGCCAAACAGGGCGTGATTACGTTTTGCGTAGATCACGGTACGCTGTTTATTCATCACATCATCATACTCCAGCAAACGCTTACGGATACCGAAGTTATTCTCTTCCACTTTCTTCTGCGCTCTTTCAATGGAACGGGTGATCATGCTGTGCTGGATCACTTCC
This sequence comes from Chitinophaga ginsengisegetis, assembly GCF_900168065.1. Lineage (GTDB taxonomy): Bacteria > Bacteroidota > Bacteroidia > Chitinophagales > Chitinophagaceae > Chitinophaga > Chitinophaga ginsengisegetis. The sequence goes on from NZ_FUZZ01000001.1 coordinate 3,149,029, forward strand.
CCTTCCTTATAACCCATACGGTCCATAAGGCCGGCAATACGTTCTGAACCGAACATACGCATCAGGTCATCTTCCAGGGAAACGAAGAACTGTGAAGTTCCCGGATCACCCTGACGACCGGCACGACCACGCAGCTGGCGGTCAACACGACGGCTTTCATGTCTTTCTGTACCAATGATCGCCAACCCGCCGGCTTCTTTCACGCCGGGTCCGAGTTTGATATCCGTACCACGACCCGCCATGTTGGTAGCGATGGTCACGGCTCCGGGCAAACCTGCTTCCGCAACGATTTGTGCTTCACGGGCGTGCTGTTTCGCATTCAGTACATTATGCGGCACTTTTTCGAAGGTGAGCATTTTGCTCAGCAACTCAGACACTTCCACGGAGGTAGTACCTACCAGTACGGGGCGTCCTTTTGCCTGCAACTGCTTGATTTCTTCGATAACTGCTTTGTATTTGTCTCTCTTTGTTTTGTATACAAGATCTTCTGCATCTACACGGGAAATAGGAACGTTGGTAGGAATAGTTACCACATCCAGTTTGTAGATTTCCCAGAGCTCACCGGCTTCTGTGGAGGCTGTACCGGTCATACCGGCCAGCTTATGATACATACGGAAGAAGTTCTGCAGGGTGATAGTGGCAAATGTTTGGGTGGCAGCTTCCACTTTTACATTTTCCTTTGCTTCAATTGCCTGGTGCAATCCATCTGAGTAACGGCGGCCATCAAGGATACGACCGGTTTGCTCATCCACGATCTTCACTTTACCATCCATTACCACGTACTCTACATCTTTATCAAATAAAGTGTATGCTTTCAGCAACTGCTGTACGGAGTGGATACGGTCTGACTTAGCGGCAAAGTCTTGCAGTAATACGTCTTTACGCTGCAGTTTTTCTTCGGGCGTCAGTGACAGCTTTTCAATTTCAGCCAGTTCAGTTCCTACATCCGGGAGGATAAAGAAGTTCGCATCTTCTCCGCCCTGGGTGATCAGGTGAATACCCTTATCGGTGAGATCTACACTGTTTTGTTTTTCTTCAATAGCGAAGAACAGCCCTTCATCTACTTTTGGCATTTCGCGTTGCTGATCTGCCAGGTAGTAGTTTTCAGCTTTCTGCAATAATACCCTGTTACCGGGTTCGCTGAGATATTTGATCAGTGCACTGCTCTTTGGCAAGCCTCTCCAGGCGCGCATCAGGGCCAGTCCACCGGTTTTTGGATCATCTTTACCTTCTGCAATAAGTTTCTTTGCTTCCTGCAGGTATTGGTTGGTTGCTTTCTTCTGCATTTCCACCAGGTATTCGATACGTGGTTTTAATGCGTGGAATTCCTGTTCTTCACCGCGGGGGATAGGGCCGGAAATGATCAACGGGGTACGGGCATCATCCACCAGTACGCTATCCACCTCATCCACCATTGCGTAATGGTGTTTACGTTGTACCATTTCATCCGGGTTGTGCACCATGTTATCACGGAGGTAGTCAAAACCGAATTCATTGTTGGTACCGTAGGTAATGTCCGCCAGGTAAGCGTTACGGCGGTCTGGTGTATTGGGTTGATGTTTATCGATACAGTCTACTGTAATATCGAGGAATTCGAAAAGAGGTCCGTTCCACTCAGAGTCACGACGAGCCAGGTAATCATTCACCGTTACGATGTGTACCCCTTGTCCTGCCAGTGCATTGAGATAAGCGGGAAGGGTAGATACCAGGGTTTTACCTTCACCCGTAGCCATTTCGGCAATTTTACCCTGATGCAGTACGGTACCACCGATCAGCTGAACATCATAGTGTACCATGTTCCAGGTAACCATGCTGCCGGCTGCGCTCCAGCTGTTTTTCCAGATGGCCTTATCGCCTTCAATGGTTACGTAATCCTTTCTCACAGCGAGCTGACGATCGAGGTTGGTAGCAGTTGCAGTCAGTGTGGTATTATTGGTAAAACGGCGGGCTGTTTCTTTTACTACTGCAAAAGCGGCTGGCAGCAATTCTTTCAGCACTACTTCCAGTTGCTTGTCGCGGTCTTTTTTAAGAATATCTATTTCCTGGTATATCGTGTCTTTTGCGGTTACATCTTCCTCTTCATCTGCGCCGGCCTGTTTTTCCGCTATTTCTTTATCAATAGTGGCGAGATGCTCAGCGATACGTGCGCGGAATTCCTGCGTTTTGTGGCGCAGCTCATCGATAGGCAGGGATTGCAGTTTTTCGTACTCCTCATTAATCTGCTGCACCACCGGAGAGATGGATTTAATATCCCTTTCTGATTTATTCCCTCCAAATAGCTTTGATAAAAAACCTAACATGTTAAATGTTTAATTACGAATTACGATTTCTATTTATTGTAACCTGATCCCATCCAGGCAGCGTGTATCAGTTGATAGATTCCTGCTTCACCAGCCTGTGGCACAAAGGCTGCGGGCTTCGTCAGTTGGATAGACGGCATCCAGATTACTCAAATATTGTGCTTGTTAAAGACAAACTGTCAAGGTGTCAGTTTTACAGCCCGCCCCGGCAAGGCCTGTAAAAGTAGGAATAAATTCGGTGATTCAAGGGGGATTTTGAAGGGATTTTCCATTTTGCCGCAATCAATTAACATATCCTTGATATTTGCGGTGAAAGTTACTGGTGTAGCCACTCCGGCAAGAAAACCCGGGATCCTTTTTTACTGACCCGTCCCGGTCTTTTTCAGGTAGTTGTAAATACTATACCGAGCTAATTCCCGGAAATTATACAGCAAACGCCAGTGGATAATGACAACCTGGAAGGCGGTGCCACGCGGCAAAACACTGCCGCCTGAAAGCAGGGAACCCGCCATCCGCCGGGTTATTTGTTTAGGAGGCATTGCCCAAATTGGCAGTACCACTGCTGCAAGGGTTCCGGTTTCCATCTGCCAAAATACCAGTACCAGTCATGGTGCGGGGGAAGATCCGGCATAAAAAAACGGCGGGAGGTATCCATTCGTCTGTCTTTCGTCAACGCCTGTACGTAGTTACTGCCGTTGGTGTGGTGAAATATGCTGTGCCAGGAGTATACGAAGGGAAAACATCTGCCCTTACTTTTATAAGTAACACATTAAATCCCTGTAACCTCCACCCCGGAAGCATTCCGGCACTTCTTCCCCGGCAAACCGCTTATCATAAAATACGACCAGATGTAAGCCCGGCTTCCCGCCGGGATTGCTCGCCGGTGCTTGAAAAGAAAATTTTCAAAAAAAATGCCCGTCGTCCATATAAAAAGATGGAAATATGAAAATACTTTTTATAAATTTAAAGGTTTAATAGCCGTTTTAACTTATTTACACAAACATCCACGTTTATGGCAAATGCAATTCAGCCGCAAAAATTGTTCGTAGCAAGCTGTATGGCGCTACTGGTAACATCATTATCTTTTGGCATCCGTGCCGGAATATTAAGCCGCTTAGGCGTTGAGTTCCATCTGGATACCAAACAACTGAGCATCATTGCGGGAACTGCTTTCTGGGGATTCCCGCTGGCAGTAATTATAGGAGGATTCATTGTAGATGCCATAGGCATGAAACGGTTGCTGTTGGCAGCTTTTATCCTGCACCTGCTGGGTATTGTGCTGACGGTATTTGCGAACGGTTTCTGGTCGCTGTTCATTTCCACCCTGTTTATCGGTATGGCCAACGGTACCGTGGAAGCGGCGTGTAATCCACTGGTGGCCACTATTTTCCCGGCCAACAAAACTACCAAGCTGAATCACTTTCACCTGTGGTTCCCCGGCGGTATCGTAGTAGGTACCCTGCTGGTGTTTTTACTTACCAAAATTGGCCTCATCTGGCAGCTGCAGGTAGCCACTATGGTGATCCCTACCCTGATCTATGGTTATCTTTTTATGAAACTCGACTTCCCCGTTACCGAAAGGGTGGCAGCCGGCGTTTCTTCTGCGCAGATGTACAAATCTGTATTAAGCCCCCTGTTCATCGTGATGTTTATCCTGATGTTTGGCACCGCCATCACAGAGCTTTTCACCGGACAGTGGATTGAAGTATTGCTGAAAAATGTAACCGAAAACTCCATTCTTATACTGGCGTTAACAGCTGGTGTACAGGTACTGGGAAGAGGTATCGCCGGCCCGGTGGTACATAAAATTTCTCCTACCGGTGTTTTACTTATTTCTGCGATTTTATCCGCTTTGGGCTTATATTTACTTTCCCATGTATCAGGCAATATGGTATTTGTGGCGGCCTTTATCTTTGGTATGGGCGTTACTTATTTCTGGCCAACCATGCTGGGTTTTGTATCAGAAAACATTCCCGAATCAGGTGCACTGGGTATGAACCTGATGGGCGGCGCCGGTATGTTCGCCGTATCTGTATACATGTATTTTATGGGTGGTTTCTACGATAGCATCATCGTAAAACAACTGCCTGCCGGTGCATCCCTGGATGCGTACCGCTCCGCTGCACCCGGCTCTGCTGAAGCTACCGCTTTCAGCCAGGCCACCGCAGTAGCCGGTCCGGAAATTATTAACGCTACCCTGGTAATACCCGTTATCCTGATTGTGGCTTTCACAGGACTTTTCTTTTACATGCGCAGCCGCAAAAAAGTAGAAAAAGCACACGTTCAAATAGTATAAATTATAAAACGATAATTGTAAATATGACACGGAAACTTAGAATGGGAATGATAGGAGGCGGTAAGGATGCCTTCATTGGTGCAATTCACCGTATTGCAGCTAATATGGACGGACTGATTGAGCTGACTGCGGGCGCCCTCAGCATTAATAATGACGTCGCGGTAGAATCAGGTAAAATGTTGTTCCTCGACCCGGAACGTACTTACCTCGATTTTAAAACCATGCTGGAAAATGAAGCAAAAATGCCGGCAGATAAACGGCTGGACTTCGTAACCATCGTTACGCCAAACTTCGCCCATTTTGAACCTGCCATGATGGCGCTGGACCTGGGTTTCAACGTAGTTATCGAAAAACCGATCACGTTTTCCCTCGACGAAGCCAAACAATTAAAAGCAAAAGTAGAAGCCACCGGTTTAACACTTTTACTCACACATACCTACACCGGCTACCCCATGGTGAAACAAGCCAGGCAGATGGTGAAAGACGGCGCACTGGGCAAAATCCGTAAAGTATGGGTGGAATACCCACAGGGATGGCTCAGCAAACTGAGTGAAAGAGAAGGCAACGCACAGGCAGCCTGGAGAACAGATCCTAAAAAATCAGGCAAAAGCGGCTGTATGGGCGACATCGGTACCCACGCAGCTAACCTGGCAGAATATATCAGCGGCGCCAAAATTGAAAAATTATGCGCTGATCTCAATATCATGGTGCCAGGCCGCGCACTGGACGACGACGGCGCTGTACTGCTCCGCTTCGACAATGGCGCTGCCGGCGTATTAATGGCATCGCAGGTGGCAGCCGGCGAGGAAAACGCCCTGAAGATCCGTGTATACGGCGAAAAAGGCGGCCTCGAATGGGCACAGCATGAACCCAATACCCTCCTCGTAAAATGGCTGGATAAACCCACCGAAATTTACCGCGCAGGTGGTGGATACAATTTCCAGTCGTCCTACATGACCCACAATACCCGCACTCCAGGCGGGCATCCGGAAGGATACCTGGAAGCATTCGGTAACCTGTACCGCAACTTCGCACAAACTTTATCTGCTAAAATCGATGGTGTTCAGCCATCCCCGGAATCACTGGATTTCCCGGGTACAGAAGAAGGCGTACGTGGTATGGCGTTCATCGATAACGTAGTTCGCTCTTCACAAAGCGATGCTAAATGGACTAACTTCGAGATATAGTATTCATCACCAGATTGAGCATATGAAAACGATAAAAGGACCTGGTATTTTTCTGGCGCAGTTCATGGGAGATGAAGCGCCTTTCAATAATCTGAAATCCATCTGCGAATGGGCGGCCTCCATTGGTTTCAAAGGAGTACAGATCCCCACCTGGGAAACACGCCTGATAGACCTGCAAAAGGCTGCCGAAAGCAAAACCTATGCAGATGAAATCAAAGGTATCGTAAATGCAGCCGGACTGGAAATCACTGAACTCAGCACACACCTGCAGGGACAGTTGGTAGCAGTTAATCCGGCTTTTACGGAGATGTTCGACGGCTTCGCACCTGCACAATATCACAATAATATCCAGGCGCGCACAGAATGGGCGGTAAACCAGCTGAAATATGCTGCAAAAGCCAGCCGTAACCTGGGCCTCACTGCCCACGCTACATTCAGCGGCGCCCTGTTATGGGCCCCGGCTATGTATCCGTGGCCACAACGTCCGGCCGGACTGGTGGAAACAGGTTTTGCCGAACTGGCAAAACGCTGGCTCCCGATCCTCAATGAATTTGATGCCAACGGCGTAGACGTTTGCTATGAAATTCATCCGGGAGAAGACCTGCACGATGGTATCACCTTTGAACGCTTCCTGGAAGCCACCGGTAACCATACCCGCGCTAACCTGCTGTACGATCCCAGCCACCTGTTGCTGCAATGCCTCGATTATCTTGAATATATCGACATTTACCACGAAAGGATCAAAGCCTTTCACGTAAAAGATGCCGAATTCAATGCCACCGGCCGCTCCGGCGTTTACGGCGGATACCAGGCATGGATCGACCGCCCGGGCCGTTTCCGCTCTCTGGGCGATGGCCAGGTCGACTTTAAATCCATCTTCAGTAAAATGGCGCAATACGATTTTGCCGGCTGGGCCGTTATGGAATGGGAATGTTGTATTAAACATCCGGAAGATGGCGCTAAAGAAGGCGCCCCCTTCATCAAGGATCATATTATCCGTGTTACTGAAAAAGCATTTGATGACTTTGCAGGAGGCGGTACCGATGATGCTTTCAATAAAAGAATATTAGGCTTGTAATATAATAGCCAACCAATCCACCGATCGTTAGTAAACAATAACCAAATAAAAAAAATCAACAAATGAGAAAGAGATATCTGGCGCCGCTCGTATTAAGTGTATTATTCTTTGCAGCTTGCGGAGGTGGTGAGAAAAAAGCAGAAAACGCTGACAGCGTTAGCACTCATGAAAGCCCAGCAGCAGATAATTCAATGGTTTCGCCAAGCGCTAACAAACCAGCAAGCAAAGGCGAAACACTGATGGCTGAAAGCGATTGTAAAACATGTCATAAAGAAGAAATGAAAGTGGTAGGACCTGCCCTGAAAGACATTGCAGGCAAATATCCTAACACTCCGGAGAATGTGGAAAAACTGGCGGAGAAAGTCATCAAAGGCGGTTCCGGTAACTGGGGCGAAGTAGCTATGTTACCACATCCACAGATTTCAAAAGAAGATGCCAAAGAAATGGTAAGCTATATCTTATCTATTGGCAAATAATTGATTTATCATAAACTCAATCATCCGGAATGAAAAAATTAATCATGGGTGCACTGATGGTAGCTGCCGTTCTCGGTACCACCGCAGTAAAAGCCCAGAAATTAAATACCCTGTCAGCGAAGGAAAAGAAGCAAGGATGGGTACTCCTGTTCGATGGTACTTCTACCAAAGGCTGGCATACTTACCTGAAATCCACTGCCAGTCCTGCATGGGGCGTAACAGATGGTGCGATCGGTCTGAACCAGGAAGCTAAAAAGAATGGCGCACCCGGCGGAGATCTCGTTACCGATGCGGAATACGAAAACTATGAGCTGAGTTACGAATGGAAAATTTCTCCGGGCGGCAACAGCGGTCTTATCTTCAGCGTTCATGAAGATCCGTCTTTAAGCCAAACTTACCTCTCCGGTCCTGAAATGCAGGTGATTGATGATGCGGGCCATCCCGATGGTAAAAACCCAAAACACAATGCGGGTGAATTATACGATCTCATCAAAGCTTCTACCAGACCAGCCAAACCTGTTGGTGAGTGGAATTCCGCCAAATTAACGAAGAAAGATGGTCACCTGACCCTCTGGCTCAACGGCGTGAAAACTGCAGAAACTACAATGGGCACGCCTGAATGGGATGCCCTGGTAGCAAAAAGCAAATTCCACGACTGGAAAGAGTTCGGCAAGTATGCGAAAGGTCATATCGCCCTGCAGGATCACGGCGATGATGTATGGTACCGCAATATCAAAATAAGAGTTCTTTAATTTCCGGATAGCGTAAAAGCATTAAGCAAAAAGCTACTGAAGCGGAGATGGGCGCTCGCTTATCTCAATACTTCAGTAGCTTTTTGCTTTTTACTTTTCCGAATTTTTAATTTCCATTCCCACGTAAAATAAGATGAAAGCACTAACCGCGTTTATTACACTCTTGCTCCTCGCCGGCACTATTTCAGTGCAGGCAAAGCATAAACACAAGGCCAAAAGGGTGCTCGTGTTCTCAAAAACAAAAGGCTTCCGCCACGATTGCATTCCCGCTGCCAAAATAGCGATCATGCAACTCGGAAAGGAAAATGGCTTTGAAGTAGATACTACGGAAGATGCCAGCGCCTTTACTACTGATAATCTGAAAAAATATGCAGCCGTAATTTTCAGCTGCACCACCGGCGATGTACTCGACAACGCCCAACAGGAGGCTTTTCAGAACTATATCCACAAAGGCGGTGCATGGATGGGTATCCACGCAGCTACAGATACGGAGTACGACTGGCCGTGGTATAACAAACTCGCCGGCGCATGGTTCCTGAGTCATCCGAGCCAGCAAACAGCTACCCTCAAAGTGGTGGACCACAATCATCCGGCTACAAAAGATTTACCGGACGAATGGATCCGCAAAGACGAATGGTACAATTTCAAAGACCTCAATCCCGATGTACATGTGCTCATCAAAATTGATGAATCCAGCTATACCGGCGGCAAAAACGGCGATAACCATCCTATGTGCTGGTATCACGACTTTGAAGGAGGCCGCGCCTTTTATACCGAAATGGGACATGTGAAAGAAGCTTACCAGGATCCTGTATATCTGAAACATTTACTGGGTGGCATTGAATACGCCATCGGTAACTGGAAACCCAAAAAATAATCCGCTATAATGAAACGTACTCTCAGAATTTTTCTGCTGCTGGCACTTGTTGTTGTTGGCCTCGCAGCCTGTAAAAAATCGCGCCCCGGTAAACCCAGAGTGCTGGTATTTACCAAAACCGGCGGGTTCCGCCACAGCTCCATCCCTGTTGGTATTAAAGCCATTCAGAAACTGGGACTGGAAAACGGATTTGATGTAGACACTACAGAAAATGCCGCTAAATTTAATGAAGATACCCTGGCGCAATATGCCGCTGTTATCTTCCTGAACACTACCGGTGATGTACTCGATAACTACCAGGAAGCCGATTTCGAAAGATATATCCAGGCAGGTGGCGGTTATGTGGGTGTACACGCCGCAGCTGACACCGAATACGAATGGGGCTGGTATAACCACCTCGCCGGCGCATGGTTCCAGAGCCATCCTCCGGGCGTTCACAAAGCTATAATTGATGTAATAGAAAAATCTTTTCCCGCTACAGAAGGACTTCCCGAAAAATGGGAACATACCGATGAGTGGTATAATTATAAAGATGTGGATACCACCACTACGGTACTGCTGAAACTGGACGAGAAATCATACCAGGGTGGTACTATGAAAGGCAATCATCCCATCAGCTGGTATCATGATTACGATGGCGGCCGCGCTTTTTATACCGGTCTTGGTCATACAGAAGAATCTTATACCGACAGTCTTTTTCTGAAACACCTCGCCGGCGGTATCAAATATGCTATCGGTAAAAACCAGGTGCTCGACTACAGCGTAGCTAAAACCCTGCGTGTACCGGAAGAAGACCGCTTCACTAAAAATGTGCTCGTATCCGGTGAGTTCTTTGAACCAACGGAAATGGCTATACTCCCTAACCTGGATATCCTGGTGGCGCAACGCCGCGGAGAGCTGATGCTTTATAACGCAGCAGAAAAGAAACTCTCACAGGTAGGTTTCCTCAAAGTATATCATCATACCGATGTACCAAAGGTAAATGCAGAAGAAGGTTTCCTCGGCCTTGCCGCAGACCCCGACTTTAAAAACAATCACTACATCTACGCAATGTATTCACCGGTAGATACTTCCGTAAACCGTTTGTCACGTTTCAAATTTGAAAACAACAAACTGGATATGTCTTCCGAAAAAGTAATCCTGCAATTCTACTCCCAACGCGATATCTGCTGCCATACCGGCGGTTCCATTGCTTTCGGACCAGGCGGATTGCTGTACTTATCCACCGGCGACAACACTACGCCGTTTGATGAACCGGGACAAAAATATGTGAGCAAAGGTTATGGTCCTACTGATGACCGTCCCGGTCACCTGCAGTACGATGACCGCCGCGGATCAGCCAACACCAATGACCTGCGTGGAAAGATCATCCGCATCAAGGTTGAAGCTGATGGCTCCTATACTATTCCGGATGGTAACCTGTTCCCGAAAGGCACCAAAGGCACCCGTCCTGAAATTTATGCAATGGGTACACGTAATCCTTACCGGATGTCGGTAGACCAGAAAACAGGATATGTATATTGGGGAGAAGTAGGGCCGGATGCCAACAACGACGACTCCCTGCGGGGGCCGAGAGGATACGATGAAATAAACCAGGCGAAAAAGCCCGGGTTCTTCGGTTACCCGATGTTTATTGCCAACAATAAACCATACCGTCAATACAATTACGAAACAGGTGAAAGCGGTCCTTATTTCGATCCGCTGAAACCAATCAATGATTCCCGCAACAACACCGGTTTGAAAGAGTTGCCACCGGCTACTCCCGCCTTCATCTGGTATCCATATGCAAAATCAGACGAGTTCCCGATTGTAGGCAGCGGTGGCCGTAACGCAGAAGCGGGCCCGATTTACCACAGCGAATTTTATCCGAAAGAAACCCGTTTCCCGGATTACTATAACGATAAACTGTTTATCTACGACTGGATCCGTGGATGGGTAATGGCCGTAACAATGGACAAAAACGGTAACTTCTCCAAAATGGAAAAGTTTATACCCAACACCAAACTGAATGCTCCCATCGATATGGAAATGGGTCCTGACGGCCGTTTGTATATCCTCGAATATGGTAACGGATGGTTTAGCAAAAACGCAGATGCAGGGCTTTCCCGCATTGACTTCAATGGCGGCAACCGCGCGCCTGTAGCCAATATCCATGCTACGCGCACTACCGGCGGCTTACCATTTAAAGTGAAATTAACCGCAGAAGGATCTAAAGATCCTGACGGCGATAAACTCACTTATCTCTGGAATTTTGGCAATGGCACAAAGAAAGAAACCACTGAACCTACGGTAGAATATACCTACAGCGCCGCCGGCGAATACCCTGTATTTGTAGAAGTGGCAGATGATAAAGGCGCCAAAACAAAGAGTAAATCCATTGATCTGTACGCCGGTAATGAAACGCCTGATGTAAAGATCAATATCACCGGTAACCAGATGTTCTACTTCCCGGGCAAACCCGTGCAGTATACAGTTAATATCTCCGATAAGGAAGATGGCAACTCGGCAGATGGTAAACTGGATGCCAATAACATTTTTGTAAAGGCGGATTATGTGGAAGGACGTGATAAAGCAGCGCAACCACAGGGCCACCAGATTATTACCGGCGCTATTGCAGGTAAAAATATCATGGAGGTATCTGATTGTAAAACCTGCCACAAGCCGGATGAAAAATCTATCGGACCTTCCTTCAAACAAATAACAGAAAAGTACAAAGACGATCCTGCTGCTCCTGAAATGCTCGCTAAAAAGATCATCAACGGCGGTGGCGGCGTATGGGGTGAAACCGCTATGTCGGCGCATCCGGGCATCTCTCAGGGTGAAGCCAAACAGCTGGTAGAATATATTTATTCTATCGGTGGTAATGCACCTAAAGTGCCTTCACTGCCTGTAAACGGCAGCATCAACCCAACACTGGGTGGTGAAGCAAAAGACAACGGCGTGTTGTACCTCCTGGCCAGCTATACTGATAAAGGTGGTCCTGGTATTAAACCTATCACCGGAACTGCGGCTGCAGAACTGCTCAGCCCTAAACTGGCAGCAGCAGATTTCAGCAAAGCTGATGGCATGGCAGTATTCGCTGTAAATGGTACGAAGTTCCTCATCCCTTCCAACACAGCTGGATGGGCCACTTATAACAACCTGGATCTGACCGGCGTAAGCGGCATAGAACTCGCTTATATGGTACAGGAAACACCACAATCCGGCTATATAGTGGAAGCATTCCTGGATGATGCCAACGGTACCCGCCTGGGTGAAGTAACCATTGGTCCGGGTGCACAGCCAAAAGCTCCGAACAAGGTAAACTTCAACTTTACCCCGGTAGCAGACAGCAAGAAACACAACCTGTATTTCCGCTACAAAGCAATTGATGCGGCACAAAAAGTACAGTTGGGTATCGTGTCATTTACCCTGCATCCATAATAATTAATTCTTTATAAAAAAGAAAAGGGGAGCTCTGTAAAAAGAGTTCCCCTTTCTTTTTATAAAATAAATTCACTTATGTACAGCATAATTCCTGATGGTAAACTGCTCTCCAAACCCCATGTCCAGGTAAATACCTTTTCCCATTTGCGACGCCTGTAATGTGGCATAGCCCGCATTCAATGCTATAGATTCATTTAATACAAAAGCCATAATTTCATTGGCAAATCCTTTTCTTCTCGCCGCCGGAACCACGCCTACTCCGTGTATGCCGGCAATACCATCCTGAAGATGCAGGATAGCAGTACCGACCGGCTGCCCGTCCAGTAAAGCAAGGTAATAACGGAGACAGCTATACGTAGCCTCCAGGATTTTCTGATCAATACTGTATCCAAATGCCTGTGGATAAATTCCCGCCCATAACGCTGCATCAGCAGGGGTATTCACCACCCGGAACAACAGCCTGTTCTCAGTGTGGAATGGCCGTTCCAGTTTTAACGACATCCCTGCCTGTTCAGAACCTTTTACCCCTCCATGCGCGATAATAATTTCTTCCCCGGTAGTATTCCAATAAGGAATTACCATTTTGCCGGAAGGAATACTATCCAGTGCAGTTCGCATTACTTCTTCTGTAATATCTCCGTTAAACCATAATTTATTGGGCCATTCAAAGCCGGGCACACTGCACCAGCTGAAAGCAGGCCCTTCTACACAGGCGTTGAAAGGCGTACTGGCCGTACGCCACACATCAACCAGGTTGTTGATATTTGCTTTAACAATAGGATCCATTTTGTTATTTATTACAACCAAGATAGGAATATGCCGGCATAAAAAAGGCTGCTTCCGTAATCGGAAACAGCCAGTTGTCTGATTGGGCATTCTTGTTATTTCTTTGGTTTGGCGCTCATATAAAAAGTGATGGTGCCGCCATTCATAATATCTGCATGTGTGATATACAACCGGTTCAATGGCGCACCATTGAGCAGTACCTTTTGCACATACACATTTTTATCGCTTTGATTTTTTACATCCACCACAAAGGTTTTACCGTTTTCCAGCTGCAGCGTTGCCTTATCAATAGCCGGACTGCCCAGCGAATACTGGTCGGAACCAGGACAAACCGGGTAAAAGCCCAGCGTGGTGAAAATGTACCAGGCACTCATTTGTCCGCAGTCGTCGTTACCACCAAGACCATCAGGACCTGGGCGGTACATCTTTTTCAGGATCATGCGTACACGTTCCTGCGTTTTCCACGGATAGCCGGTCCAGTTATACAGGTAGGCCACATGATGCGAAGGCTCGTTACCATGCACGTAGTTACCGATAATACCATCGCGGGTGATATCTTCTGTTTCAGCAAAAAATTTATCGGGCAATTCCATAGTAAACAGTGAATCGAGGTGAGTGGTAAATTGTTTCTTACCGCCCATCATGGCAATCATTTCATCGGGATAATGAGGCACGTATAAACTATAGTTCCAGGCATTCCCTTCAATAAAGCCCTGGTCGTGTGTTTGCAGCGCATCAAAGTTAGCCTTGAAAGTACCGTCATTCAGTTTGGGACGCATGAAACCGGTATTGGAATCGTATACATTCTTATAGTTCAGCGAACGTTTAATAAACTCCTCATAGAGATCTGTTCTTCCCAACTTCTTTGCCACCTGTGCAATGCACCAGTCGTCATATGCATATTCAAGTGTTTTCGAAACAGAGGAACCATTTTTATCTTCCGGTATATAGCCCCTGTCGATGTAGTATTCCAGCCCATCGTAGGTGCGGTGCCGTGCAGTGGTTACGCACGCATCCAGTGCTTTGTTTACATCAAAGGGCGTATTGCCTTTCATGATGGCATCCGCAATAACGGATACGCTGTGATAGCCGATCATGCACCAGTTTTCATTGGCATAGTGCGACCAGATAGGCAGCATATGTTGTGCGCTTTGTTCGTAGTGGTTCAGCATCGACTGGATCATATCAGCGTTGCGTTTCGGCTGGATCACATTAAACAGCGGGTGCAATGCGCGGTAAGTATCCCAGAGGGAGAAAGTAGTATAATTCGTATATCCGTTGGCGGTATGAATGTTCATATCCAGTCCGCGGTAGGCTCCGTCCACATCCATGTAGGTAGTTGGATTAATGAACGCGTGGTACATGGCGGTGTAGAAGTTTTCCTTCTCTTCGCGGCTTTTTGATTCAATGTGAATTTTGTTCAGCTCTTTAGTCCACAGTGCCTGTCCGTCGCGTTTTACCTGGTCGAAATCCCAACCCGGAATTTCTGCGCGCAGGTTTTTCAGGGCGCCTTCGGTGCTCACCGGCGATAAGGCAAATTTAATTTTGATCTTTTCGCCGGGTGCTGTTTTAAAATCGAAATAAGCACGGATCTGTTTGCCTGCCATTTCGGGGAAGTTCTTCGACTGGTCAAACTTTCTCCAGAAGCCTTTGTACACGTCTTTCGCATAGTTCTGATGCCCGTATTGTACAAATGGTTTGGAGAAGGTCATTGCAAAATATTCTATTCTCGTACGTGCCCAACCGTTAGTTTGGCGAAACCCGGTGATCAGGGTATCATTTTCTACCCGGATGAAGGTCCACACGTTTTTATTGTCGTAGTTGTAAATGCCGGACATCATATCAAGAATGATGTGCGCCTGGTCTGTACCGGGAAAAGTATACTGGTGAAATCCCACGCGGTTGGAGGCGGTGAGTTCTGCGAGGATGTTATCATCTTCCAGTTTCACTTTATAATAAGCGGGTTCCGCTACTTCAGTGCTATGGGAAAATGTGGATCTGTAGCCACTTTCAGGATGATCTGCCGTACCGGGATTTAATTGCAGGGCGCCTACGGTAGGCATGATTAAAAAATCGCCCAGATCGGAGTGGCCGGTACCGCTGAAGTGGGTATGGCTGAAGCCAACGATCGTTTTATCTTCATACTGGTAACCCGCGCAATACTTATATACATCGGGGTTATACTTCCCGTTCATTTCATAAGGAATAGTATCGGTTTCAGGACTAAGCTGCACCATACCAAAAGGTACGGTGGCGCCGGGATAGGTGTGTCCCATCCGTTGTGTGCCGGTAATCGGCTTCACATATTGTATTACGTTTTCCTGTGCCATTGCGCACAGGGACGGAAAGAAGAGTAAAGGTAAAAGTAGTTTTCTCATGGCGGCTGATTTTATTGGATGTTGTCTTACTCAGGATTAAACTGATTAAACTGATTTCGCTGATATCTTTTAAATCTTTTTATAGAATTTTTAAAAATCTTTTAAAATCAAAAGAAAAATATCAGTTTAATCCTGAGTAAGACAACCTCCGCGTAAGAAATTTGATACATCCCGAAGAGTCGGGATGAAATATTTCAGTGAACAATGAAAATCGTTTACAGGTAATATGTGTTATTTATTCGCTGTTGCTGAAAAGGAATATGGATAAGCCGCAGGCTCGGTTCCTCTTGATTTCTCAGGAGTAGCGCCCATTTTGAATTCCAGGGTACCGCCTTTCTGCAGGTCCTGGTGGCTGATCCAGTTCTTTGAATAAGGCTGTCCGTTTAAGGATGCCTTTTGCACATACAGGTTCGTGTCGCTGTTGCCCGGCGCGTTGATCACCATTTTCTTACCATCTTCGAAAGTCATGGTGAGTTTGGAGAAGAGTGGTGTACCCAGTACATATTGTTGGGTACCCGGACAAACAGGATAGAAGCCCATTGCAGAGAACACGTACCAGGCGCTGGTTTGACCGTTGTCTTCATCGCCACAATATCCATCCGGAGTGGCTTTGTACAAACGGCTCATTACCTGGCGGATCCAGTATTGTGTTTTCCAGGGCTGGTCTGCATAGTTATACAGATAGATCATGTGCTGAATGGGCTGGTTGCCGTGAGCATACTGTCCCATGTTCATGATCTGCATTTCGCGTATTTCGTGGATAACGGTGCCGTAATAGCTTTCATCAAATACCGGTGGCATGTTGAAAACAGAATCCAGCATCTTGGCAAACATGTCGCGGCCACCCATCAGTTTGGCCAACCCTTGTACATCATGGAATACAGACCAGGTATAGTGCCAGCTGTTTCCTTCTGTAAAGGCGTCGCCCCATTTGAATGGATTGAATGGTGTCTGGAATTTACCATCCTTGTTTTTTCCACGCATCAGTTTTGTTTCCGGATCAAAGAGATTGCGGTAGTTCTGGGAGCGTTTTTCAAAAAGATCGATTTCGCTTTTCGGACGGTTCAGTGCTTTTGCCAGCTGGTAAATGGTGAAGTCGTCGTATGCGTATTCCAGGGTACGCGCGGCGTTTTCATTTACTTCCACATCGTAAGGCACATAGCCGAGCGTGTTGTAATACTTAACACCCAGGCGGCCTACAGAGCTGAGCGGACCTTCGTTTTCCGTATTCTTCAGAATAGCTTTATAGAGGTTATTGATATCATATCCGCGGATACCTTTTAAATAGGCGTCGGCGATCAGTGATGCGGAGTTGGAACCTACCATACAGTCGCGGTGACCGGGGCTTGCCCACTCAGGTAACCAGCCGCTTTCATTGTAAGCGTTGGATAATCCTTCCATGATATGCGAGCTGAGTGTAGGATACATCAGGGTGAAGAAAGGATGTACCGCGCGGAAGGTATCCCAGAACCCGTTATCGGTGAACATGTAGCCTGGTAATACCTGGCCATTGAACGGGCTGTAGTGTACTATTTCGTTCTTTGCATTGATTTCATAGAACTTGCGCGGGAAGAGCATGGTGCGGTACAGGGAAGAGTAGAAGGTACTTACCTGGTCGCTGGTACCGCCTTCTATGGCCAGTCTGCCGAGTTCTTTATTCCAGCTGTCCTTTGCTTTCTTACACGTAGCGTCAAAGTTGTCCTGGCCAATTTCGCGTTGCAGGTTTAATTCTGCCTGTTCAAAGCTGATAAAAGAGGAGGCGGTTTTAATGCCTACCTTTTCGCCTTTCTTTGTTTTAAAACCAACCACGGCGCCGGTATGATCTGCCTGCAGTTCCAGCTGACCTTTCACCAGTACAGAGTCGTGCCAGATATCGGCTACGGTAAATGGTTTATCAAATTTGATAACAAAGTAGTTTTTGAAGTTGGATGGTACGCCGCCACTGTTTTTGGTGGTATACCCGATAATCTTCTTTTCGTCCGGTAATATTTTAATATAGGAACCTTTATCGAATGCGTCTACCACTATAAAAGCGCTGTCGGTGGCCGGGTAGGTAAACCGCAGCTGGGCGGCTCTTTCCGTGGGCGTAATTTCTGTGGTAACGTCCGGATCGGCGAGGTATACGCTGTAATAATATGGTTTGGCTACTTCTGATTTATGAGAAAACCAGCTGGCGCGTTTGTTCTGGTCAAACTTCACGGTACCGGTAACGGGCATAATGGCAAACTGGCCATAGTCGTTGATCCACGGTGAAGGTTGGTGCGTTTGCTTGAATCCCCTGATTTTATCAGCGGTGTATTGATACGCCCAGCCATTCCCCATCGTATTGGTTTGTGGCATCCAGAAGTTCATACCCCAGGGCAGGGCAATGGCAGGATAGGTGTTCCCGTTTGATAAGCTCACTTTGGAATCAGTGCCCATCAGGGTATTTACCCATTCCGCCGGCTCAGCAACTTTATTTACCGTTTGGCTGTGTGCACCATGCAGGCATAATAAAGCGGCTGCTAACAGTCCAACTTTTTTCATGAATTAGATATTATATACAACAAAAATGATCCTTTTGGTCAATGTCACACTCCGGGGTGTGAAGATACCGTGAAATTTTTACAAAATCGATTTAGCACAGGCATAGAAAAAAAAGATTCAGCGAATCCTTTCCTCTTAAACTACAATAGCCAATTCTAAAAGTATAAATATTTTTCCAGCATTTGCAAGTATTTAACGCTTTTTTTACAAGTGGTAGCGGTGTTTAAGCCGATCCCCTCAGGATAAACTTTCCGGGTAATTCCACTGCCGTTTTTTTCATGGGTCCGCTGTTTTTATCCAGCTGATGCATAAGCAGGTCTATGGCTGTTTTGGCGATACCTTCTATTGGTTGCTCTATCACAGATATACCGGGAGGATATAAACGGAAGATGTCGTGATCATCGAAACACAGTACGGCGATATCGTCGGGCATCTTCAATCCCATCCTGGCAATCACTTCCAGCCCCAGGATGCCCAGGTAGTTGGTAGAGAAAAAGATGGCATCCAGTTCAGGATTGGCTTCTATGAAAGCCTGCAGCTCATTCAGAGAGTCTTCCCGCTGCCGGTGGTATTGCAGCTGCAGGATGTATTTTTTCTTTACGGGGATCTTATGCTCCTTCAGTGCGGTGGTATAGCCCCGCAGGCGTTCTTCTATCTGTATCAGCTTCACATCTACCATCACAAAACCTATTTTGGTAAAGCCCTTGCTGATCAGGTGTTTCATCCCCTGCTGCACACCGTCGAAGTTATTGATCAGTACATAGGGCGTTTTGATAGACGGGAAATAGCTGTCCATCAGCACTACCGGCTTATGCTGCTGTACCAGTTGCTGGATTTCCTTCTCCATACCCGGTGCCGGTGTAATCAGGTAACCGTCTACCATTTGCCGGCCAAGCATACGTATTAACTCCCCGCCTTTCTGGGCATTGTTTTCAGTGCTGCAATACACTACATTATATCCTTTGCGCTCTGCTTCCGTTTCAATTGTTTTGGCAAGACTGGCAAAAAAACTTCCGGAAATACTTTCCACGATCAGGCCCAGGGTTTTGGATTGCCCGGTACGGAGATTAACCGCCATACGGTGAGGCTCGTATCCCGATTTTTCCGCCACCTGCATAATCCTGGTGGCCACTTCGTCGCGGATACGCATTTGCTTTCCCTTTCCGTTTAAAACGAAAGAGACCGTGGAAGGCGCTACTCCGGCCATTTTTGCAACATCCTTAAGGGTTAATCGCTTCATGTATAGTGATTGGTTTTGGCATATATGAAAATGGAATTACCTGAACATTTCCACACATCCACATATTTTTATTACATATTACAGGGTATGTTCCCCTCTGACAGATACGCATCGAAACGGAAATTACAAAAATACCTGTAATTACTACCAGAGAAGAAAAAAATGGTTATCTTCAGTTACCCTATACGGCATAATATATCTTCCGGGGGAGCGTTATAATAATTCACCGGCTCCAGGCCAACATTATTACAACTGTAGTAAAATACACTGAGCATATGAAGCAACTTTCTCAACTTACTGACCCAGTTTACGTAAAGCCAACACATGAAACTGCACTTGACCGTCTTTTTAAAAGCTGGATCAGGGATGAGCGTGACCTTCCCTTTGTGTACCTGACACTAAAAATTACTTTCACTCTCTGGCCGCTGGCTATACTCATGTATATTCCCGGATTAAACAACTGGGTTTGGTGGGGCGCTGCTATTGCTTACCAGTTCCTGAATAACGTTACCTTCAAAGGGCCTTTTGGCCTGATGCTCCACTGTACCAGTCACCGTGTATTTTTTGAAAAGAAGTACCAGTTCTGGAATAATTACCTGCCCTGGGCGATCGGTCCCTTATTCGGACAAACACCGGAATCATACTATTCCCATCATATCGGTATGCATCATCCGGAAAACAATATGCCGGACGACGACAGCTGCACAATGATATACCAGCGCGATTCCTTCCGCGGATTCCTCGCATACCTCGGAAACTTTGTTACGCTGGGAGTATATGACACCGCCCGCTATCATCTCCGTAAAAAAAGAAATAAGTTAATGGTAAAACTCGTAAGGGGTGAAGTGCTTTTCATTGCCGCCTGCGTAGGATTATCCTTTATTAACTTCCCTGCCACCTTCGTGGTATTTATATTGCCCTTCCTCATTTCCCGCGTAATTATGATGGTAGGTAACTGGGCCCAGCATGCATTTATTGATCCGGAAGAGCCGGAAAATTCTTACAAAAACAGCATCACCTGCATCAATACAAAATATAATCACAAGTGCTGGAACGATGGCTATCATATCAGTCACCACGTAAAACCCAGCATGCACTGGACAGAGCATCCTGTATACTTCACCAAAACACTGGGCGAATATATCAGCAATGACGCCATTGTATTTGATGGCATCCATTTCCTGCACGTATGGGCCTTCCTGATGGGCAAACGTTACGACCTGCTGGCCAAACACTTTGTAAATATCGGCGACCGCTTCCAGACAGATGCTGAAGTCATCTGCTTCCTGAAACAGCGTACCCGGAAAATTACCACCCTGCCGGTACCGGCAGTAGTAGCTGCTGCCTGATAATATATTACCGTTTATTTGCGGAGAGTTTCCTTTTACGAGGTTACAATTTCCTTGCATTCGCACATTTTTAAGATAAAAATGTCCGGAAAAAAGTAAGGAGACTGTCAGATCCTGCGCGCTCATACGTATAAAACCGCATCCACACCGGCTTTCATCGTAAATTCCAAAAAGTTATATTATATTATCTTAATGAATATGCTTAATCATAACAATAAGTAACTAAATTTGCGCTCTAACTTTTTTTATTAAAGTAAAAAATATGCGTACTGTTACACTGAAAAGGGTTGTGGTTACCGGCTTGGGAGCATTAACACCTATCGGGAATGATGTAAATACTTTTTGGAACAATATGAAGGCAGGCGTTAGTGGCGCCGGCCCCATCACTAAATTTGACACCACAGAGTTTAAAACAAAATTCGCCTGTGAAGTCAAAGGTTTTGATGTGGAAAAATATATGGAAAAGAAGGAAGCCCGTAAAATGGATTGCTTCACCCAGTACGCTATGGCGGCTGCACAGGAAGCAGTACAGGATGCCGGTCTCGATAGTGCCAACATCGACAAAACTAAAATTGGTGTAATCTGGGCATCCGGCAATGGCGGAATGCTTACGTTCGAAGAACAGATCGTTGAATTTACACAGGCCAACTTTGTCCCTAAATTCAACCCTTTCTTTATTCCTAAATTGATATGTGATATTGCAGCAGGCCAGATAGCTATGAAATATGGTTTCATGGGCATCAACTTCTGTACAGTTTCTGCATGCGCTTCCTCTACCAGCGCCCTGGTAGATGCTTTCAACTACATCCGTCTCGGTAAAGCCAACGCAATTGTGGCAGGTGGTTCTGAAGCTCCTGTAACCCGCGCCGGTATTGCAGGATTCAATGCCCTCAAAGCATTATCTACCCGCAACGAAGATGCAGCACATGCTTCCCGCCCGTTCGATATAGAACGTGATGGGTTTGTAATGGGTGAAGGCGCAGGCGCTATCATCCTGGAAGAATATGAACACGCTATCGCCAGAGGTGCTACCATCTACGGAGAAATGATTGGCGGCGCCATGACCTGCGATGCCTACCACCTCACGGCTACCCACCCTGAAGGTATGGGCGCACGCTTAGGTATGGAACAGGCCCTGGAAGATGCCGAGATTGCCACTACCGATGTGGACTATATCAACTCACACACCACTTCCACTCCAGTAGGAGATCTCAGCGAATTAAAAGCCATTGTTGCCGCGTTTGGTGACCATGTGCAAAAACTCAATATCAGCGCTACCAAATCCATGACAGGTCACCTGCTCGGAGCTGCCGGCGCTATTGAAGCCATCGCTTGTATCAAAGCTACACAGGAAGATATCGTTCCTCCCACCATCAATACTTCCGTATTGGGAGAAGGAATCCCTACCAACCTGAACCTCACTCTCGGTAAGGCACAGCAGCGTACTGTAAATGTAGCCATGAGCAATACCTTCGGTTTTGGTGGTCATAATGCGATTGTAATATTTAAAAAATATAAAGCCTAAGCGAAAAGAATCGCCTTCGGCGATTGTATTTCCAGGATTAGACATGACTGTTCCGGGGAGATAGAAGCGAATCCGCTTTTATCTCCCCGGATTATTTATATCAAATGGTGGATAAATCAGCGTAATCACGATTAATCCCAAAATCCTGCTCCAGGACAATTTACCAGCGCCGAAGGCGCTTCTTCCCTCACTTCGCTAAAATTCTTAGCAATACAAAACCGAAAATTCGCAATTATGCCGTAGCTTAGTAGTTTAATATTATGGCAAAGAAAAAAGAGAATGTACCCGATACTTCCGTGGCGCAAGCCCCGGCAGATGAACAAATAGCCATTTTTGGCGCCCGGGAGCATAACCTGAAAAACCTGGATCTGCAGTTGCCCAAAAATAAACTGGTAGTGATCACCGGCATCAGCGGCAGTGGTAAATCATCACTGGCATTTGATACCATCTATGCAGAAGGACAACGCCGTTACATGGAAAGCTTTTCCGCTTATGCCCGCCAGTTTATCGGCGATATGGAAAGGCCCGATGTGGATAAAATCACCGGACTTTCTCCCGTTATTTCTATAGAACAGAAAACGACCAATAAAAATCCACGGTCTACTGTTGGTACCATCACGGAGATCTACGATTTCCTCCGCCTGCTCTACGCACGCGCCGGAACCGCCTACTCCTACAATACCAACAAACCCATGACCCGCTTCTCAGAAGAGGAAATACTGGCGCATCTTTTCAAACATTATAAGAACAAAAAGCTGGCTATCCTCGCCCCGCTTGTACGCGGACGAAAAGGCCACTACCGGGAACTGTTTGAACAGGTACGCAAACAAGGCTACCTCAAAGTGCGGATCGACGGGGAAATAGAAGACCTGAAAGAAAGAATGCAGGTGGACCGCTACAAGATCCACGACATCGAACTTGTGATAGACCGTATCCAGGTGCAGGAAGATGCCCGCACCCGGATCAGCCAGAGCGTACAAAAAGCGCTCACGATGGGAAAAGGATTGCTGTTTATTATGGACCACGACACCAATAAAGTGAGCCAGTACAGTAAGCAACTGATGTGCGAGGAAACCGGGCTTTCCTACGAAGAGCCCAGTCCAAACACCTTCTCCTTTAACTCCCCCTACGGCGCCTGCCCGCGCTGTAAAGGTCTTGGCACTATCTACCAGATAGATATGGACGAAGTAATCCCTGATTACAACATCTCCATCACCGACGGCGGACTAAAACCATTGGGCGAAGCACGTGATACCTTTACCTTTAAACAGGTACAACAACTCGCCAAAAAGTATAAATTTTCCTTAACAGCCCCTATTTCCAACATCCCGCAAAAAGCCCTCAACGTATTGTTGTTTGGTGATGAAAACGGCAAACTGGAAGTAGACCTGGAATTTGGAGAAAGCAACGGCAGCACCGAATACGCCACTGAATACGAAGGAGTAGTAAATATGGTTCGCCGTTATTTCAACGACACCTCCTCCGATCATGTACGCAGCTGGGCAGAAGGCTTCATGAAACTGAGCACCTGCCCCGAATGTAACGGCGCCCGCCTCAAAAAGGAAAGCCTGTTTTTCAAGATCGATGAAAAAAATATATCTGAACTCGGTAACATGGACCTGGATAAGCTCCTCGCCTGGTTTGGAAATATTGAAACCCGTCTTGAGAAAAAACAAAATGCCATCGCCAAGGATATTCTGAAAGAAATCCGCGAAAGACTTGGGTTCCTGCTGAACGTAGGATTAAACTACCTCACCCTGAACCGTCCTACCCGGAGCCTCAGTGGTGGCGAATCACAGCGTATCCGCCTCGCCACGCAGATAGGATCCCAGCTCATGGGCATCACCTATATTTTGGATGAACCCAGTATTGGTTTACATCAGCGCGATAACATGCAGTTGATAGATGCCCTCCGCAACCTGAAAGACATGGGCAATACCGTCATTGTAGTGGAACACGACAAAGACATCATGCTCCACGCCGATCACCTGGTAGACATCGGCCCCGGCGCAGGTGTGCATGGCGGCCAGATCATTGCACAGGGCACACCCAAACAAATCCTTAAACTCAATACCCCCACCGCCGGATACCTGAATGGCAATACCTCCCCGGAAATACCCGAACAACGCCGCAAAGGCAACGGTAATTTCCTGGAACTGAAAGGCGCGTCCGGCAACAACCTGAAGAATGTAAACCTGAAACTACCCCTCGGCACTTTCATTTGTGTTACCGGTGTTTCCGGCAGCGGTAAATCTACCCTGATCAATGAAACGCTGTATCCCATTCTTTCCAAACATGCGTACGACTCCAAGATGGTTCCCATGCCCTACAAAAGCATCAAGGGACTGGAGTTTATTGATAAAGTGATTGAAATTGACCAATCGCCCATCGGCCGCACCCCACGCAGCAATCCCGCTACGTACTGCGGATTTTTCACCGACATCAGAACCCTCTTTGCTTCCGTACCGGAGGCCAAGATCAGGGGATATAATGCCGGCCGTTTTTCATTTAATGTAAAAACCGGTCGCTGCGACGTTTGTGAAGGCGGCGGCATGCGCGTGATCGAAATGAATTTCCTGCCGGATGTATACGTGCATTGCGAAAAATGTAACGGCCGCCGGTATAACCGCGAAACGCTGGAAATACGCTACAAAGGCAAGTCCATTTCCGATGTGCTGGACATGACGGTAGATGAAGCCGTGGAATTTTTCCAGCCGGTACCGTGGATCTACCGCAAAATAAAAACACTGCAGGACGTTGGACTGGGATACATTACCCTCGGACAATCTGCTGTAACCCTCTCCGGAGGAGAGGCCCAGCGGGTAAAACTGGCCACCGAACTTTCCAAGAAAGATACCGGCAAAACCATCTATATCCTCGATGAACCAACAACGGGGCTGCATTTCCAGGATATACAGCTGCTACTAAAAGTGCTGTACAAACTGGTAGACAGAGGCAACACCGTACTGGTCATTGAACATAACCTGGACGTTATTAAAATGGCTGACTACATTGTAGACCTGGGGCCGGAAGGCGGCGGCGGCGGCGGTACCATTTTATGTACCGGCACTCCCGAACAGGTAAGTACCTGCAAAGAAAGTCATACCGCCAGATTCCTCAAAAAGGAGCTGGGAATTTAATATCTTGCCAACTGTAAACAAGTAATGAAAAGCATCTACCAGATATTACTCACCTGTTTCATTTTCGCGGGCATCGTAGCCTGTGAAAATGAAACGAAAGTATGCGATCAGACTTTGCGGAATGATTACCATACGCATCTTATGCGCAAACTCAATGACAGATTATCAGATACTGTGATGCCTAAAGTAACCGCATATGCATTTGGCAGAGATAGCATTTACAGAAGCCAGGCACTGGGCGACCTGTTCTTCCAGCTATCGCCGATAGCAGACAGCAGCCTCTTTTACCTGAAAGTGGATTCCAGCTTTGTACCTGATACCTTAAAGATCAGGTATACACGGCAACAACATTTTATTTCCCCCGGATGTGGTTTTGGTACCTATTTTAATATAGATACCGTCATCACCACCATGCATACCATCGATTCTGTTGTAATTAATAATAAGTCCGTAACTAGCAGTAATGACACGCATCTTACTTTGTATTTCTTTTTTGACTAGTATCCTGCTCAGCGTTGCTGCCACGGCACAAAACAAGCCGGCCACCGTTAAAACGGATACGCTGCCCAAAACTGTTAAAGCAGATACTACCCATAAAGCACTTGCCGATACGGCAAAAGCGGCAGTGTTGGCGCATAAAGACAGCTCCTGGTTTATTCCGGGCGGCGTGCGGATAGGAGTGGATCTCAGCCGTATCGTTTCTGCTATCTATTATCCTTATAGGAAAGAAGTAACAGTAGTAGCCGATGCCCGTATCAACAGTAATCTTTACGTTGCCTTTGAAGGCGGCTACGCCAACACCCCCTACAGCGATACCAATTACACCTACAAAGGGAATGGTATGTTTGTAACCCTGGGTGTTGATTATAATTTTCTGAAAAGACAATATGTTTCTGAAAAGAATATGTTCTATACAGGCTTCCGTTACGGATTCTCTCATTTTAATTATTCCGTTCCCACTTATTCCATCAAAAACACCTATTGGGGTGATAACCTCAGTGGCAGCGTGCCCAAAACCGCGGTAAATGCCCACTGGGTAGAGCTGCTGGTAGGATTAAAGGTAGAAGTACTGAAGAACCTCTTTATGGGTTGGAACATCCGGGAACGCATCCTGGTTAACAGTGTGAAAACCGATAACATAACGCCGCTGGTCATTCCCGGTTTTGGCAGTGGTTCCAAAAGATCTGCTTTCGATGTGCAATACACCATCTCATATGTTATCCCTTTCTACCGGGTGAAAGAGCACGCGCCCAATAAAGAAGAGAAAAAGAAAAAAATACCAAAGCGGTAGAGCGGAAGGATCGCCTTCGGCGATTAAATTGTCTTGGAGCAGGATTACGCTGATTAACCGTGAGTATTATGATTTTATTTTAGCGGATTTTAGATTATAAAAAGAATAAGGGGAGATAGAAGCGGATATTCGCTTTTATCTCCCCTCAATATTTTAAACAAAAGGTGGAAAAATCATTTGAATCACGGTTAATCAGCGTAATCCTGCTCCAAGACAATTTAATCGCCGAAGGCGATCTCTCCGCTCCGCCTCAGCATCTCAATATGAGGAATTCCATCTTCCATATAAGTATCACTGGTTTGCTCAAACCCCAGTGAAGTATAAAACCGTTGTAAATATTGCTGCGCCCCGATCCTGATAGGAATCACACCATAATGCTCCTGTAGCGCTGCAATAGAACGCTCCATCAGTTCCCTTCCCGCACCTTTGCCGCGGGCCAGCGGAGAAGTAATCACCCTGCCGATAGAAGCCTCTTTAAACTTGATTCCCGGTGGAAAAATACGGGTATACGCCAACAACCGGCCTTCTTCATCTGTTCCCATTAAATGCAGCCCCTTCTGGTCGGAATAGTCCAGATCCTGGTAAGCGCAATTTTGCTCCACCACAAATACTTCACTGCGCAAATGCAGGATAGCATAGAGTTCTGCAGTGGTTAATTCTTCAAATGATTTTATATTCCAGATCATACCCTCAAACTTTGCCATAAATTTACTGGAAGCTTTCAATAATCGGGTTAATTTTATATCCGACAGAAGAATACTGAGTCCAATCGTTCAAACTATGACAGCACAGCAAACGCCATTCCTCTCACTGGAACATATTACGGTGAGGTATCTCGATAAAACATTATTCAATACCCTCACCTGGCAGATCAACAAAAGAGAACAATGGGCCATCACAGGGCCCAGCGGTTCCGGTAAAACCGCCCTGCTGAATACCATTCTTGGTAAATTTAATATCATCAATGGTAGCATCCATTACCACTTTTACGACGAGTGGTGCCGGCAACATACCATCACAGATCCCTGGTTTAATTACCGCAACCTGGTGGCCCTGGTAGGACATCATCATACCTTCCGCAACCTCTCCAATACCACTACGGATTTTTATTATCAGCAACGCTTCAACAGCATGGATGCAGATAATTCCCCCACCGTAATGGAATACCTGGAACTCACCGAAGTACCGGCATTACTCCAGCCACTGCGTATTGCCCCGCTGATGGAAAAACGGCTCATCAAATTATCCAATGGCGAAACCCGCCGGGTAATGATTGCACGCGCCCTCATCCAACAGCCGCAACTGCTCATGCTGGATAATCCCTACATCGGGCTGGATGTACAGGCCAGGAAGGATTTCAGCAATATGATCAATGAAATCATTGCCGGTGGCGCCACCGTATTGCTGGCTACCGCCCCTCATGAAATTCCCGAACATATTACGCATGTGCTTACCCTGGAAAATGGCAGTATAACTGGCAAGTATACACGCAGCGAATTTACACAGCTGCCATTACCCGCGGCAACAGCAATAACGCTGCCGGAAATGGAGGCTGATAAAATAACAGCGCTGGTACAAAACAGCCAGCAACAACAATTTGATACGATTGTGCGGATGGAGGACATCCATATTAAATACGGCGAAAATACCATCCTCAATAACATCAACTGGACAGTTAAGCCAAATGAAAAATGGGCTTTGCTGGGGCCCAACGGCGCAGGTAAATCCACCCTGCTGAGTCTTGTAAACGGCGATAATCCACAGGCGTATGCCAATAAGCTCTGGCTGTTCGACCGGAAACGGGGCAGCGGGGAAAGTATCTGGGATATCAAGAAAAAAATCGGCTTCGTATCGCCGGAACTGCACCAGTATTTTACCTCCCGCGATAACTGCCTCCAGGTGGTATGCTCCGGCTTCTCGGATGTAATTGGCAGCACCAGGCCGGCTACTCCCGGACAACAGCAGGTGGCCCGCGACTGGATGAGCATTCTGAATATAGCCGAACACGAAAAGGCGCCGTTCAAACAGGTGCCTGAAAGCGCGCAGCGCCTAACCTTGCTGGCCCGCGCCCTTGTTAAAAATCCGCCCCTGCTGATCTTTGATGAGCCCTGCCAGGGACTGGACACCCAGCAAAAACTACATTTCAAAAAGGTGATAGAACAGCTGTGTGAACACATGCCGGTAACACTCATCTTTGTTACCCACTACGAAGATGAACTGCCTTCCTGTGTAGATAAGTTTATCCGGCTCAATAAAGGCGAAATGGTGTAGCAAATTATATGTGATCACATTCAAACAGGAAGGGGGAAGGCTTTAAGTCTTCCCCCTTCCTGTTTGAATAAAATTCCCGACATTCGCACCTAATAGTTAATCACCTAATCTGCTTTCCTGATGCACCCAACAAAAAGGCTTACCGCTGTAGCAGCATTATTTTCATTCCTGGCCGCCCTGTTTGTGATCAGTGGTTGCCGTACGGCGAAAAAAGAAATGAACCCCGAATTTGCCCGGTACATTGAGGCATACACCGCGGGTATCATTTCCAAACAAAGCGCCATCCGTGTTCACCTCACCGCACAAACGAATGTAACCCATACCCAGAACGAGCCACTGGAAAAGGAAGTATTCGAATTTTCTCCTTCCATCAAAGGAAAGTCCTACTGGATTGATGCCACCACCATCGAATTCAGACCAGATGAAAATCTGCAACCCGGCAAAACGTATGAAGCCAACTTTAAACTTGGTAAAATACTGGAAGTGCCCAAGGAACTCAAATCATTTGACTTTGAATTCAAGATCATCAAACCCTCTTTCTCGATAGAAAATTTCGGGCTGAAAGCCAGTACCAATAATACCCTCGACCGAATGACCTGCCCAGGCGCCATTTATACGGCGGATGTGGAAGATCCGCAGGCGATTGAAAAAATACTCACCGCACAATATGCCGGTAAAGGCTTACCCATTACCTGGCAGCACAACGCCGCAGAACGTACCTCCCGCTTTACGATTGCCAACATCGCACGGGCCAATATTGCC
Source organism: Chitinophaga ginsengisegetis (assembly GCF_900168065.1). Classification (GTDB taxonomy): domain Bacteria; phylum Bacteroidota; class Bacteroidia; order Chitinophagales; family Chitinophagaceae; genus Chitinophaga; species Chitinophaga ginsengisegetis. The sequence goes on from NZ_FUZZ01000001.1 coordinate 3,178,689, forward strand.
CGTAACATGGAACTGAGCTGGAACGGGGCGCCCCTGAAAGTGGACAACAACGGAAAGAACACCATCGAAGTTCCTGCTATCGGCGATTTTAAAGTGCTGAATGTAAAAGCCCTCGCAGATCCGGAACAACACCTCCTGGTACAATTTTCTGATCCTGTAAGCATGGCCCAGACACTGGAAGGGCTTATCGGCATCAGCGGTCAAAGCGACCTGCGTTATACCATTGATGGCAGCGAAGTTAGCGTATATGCACCCGTGCGACTGGAAGGAAACTACAACGTAATAGTAAATGAAGGTGTTATAAACATCACGGATAAACGCTTAGGCAAAACTTTCAGCGCCAACGTTAACTTTGAAAATACTTTACCCAGCGTAAGCATTCCCGGCAAAGGCGTGATCCTGCCGGAAAGCAATAAGCTGGTGATGCCGTTTGAAGCGGTGAACCTCAACGCGGTAGACGTTTCCATTATAAAAATCTACGAAAATAATGTACCGCAATATCTTCAGCGGAACGACCTCGATGGCAGCCAGGAGCTACGGCGTGTAGGCAAGCCCGTAGTAGAAAAAACTATCCGCCTCGATGGGGATAAATCGGTAAACCTCCATAAGAAAAACCGCTTCTTCCTGGACCTCGATAAAATGCTGCGCACCGAACCCGGCGCCATTTACCGCATCACTATCGGTTTCCGGAAATCATACGCTATGACCGCCTGCTCCGCAGATACCACCAAAGACGGTGATAACGCTTCCTCCGATGAGGAAGGAGAGGAAGAATATTACGGAGGCGGAGAAAAAATTGATGATGATGATTCCTTCTGGCAACGGTACGATAGCTACTATCCATACGGCTATAACTGGGACCGCCGGAATGATGCCTGCTCCAATTCCTACTACAGCAAAGACAAATGGGCATCCCGCAATGTCATTTCTTCCAACATTGGCCTCATCGCCAAAAGAGGAAACGATAACAGCATGCTGGTAGCGGTAACGGATATACGTGATACCAAACCCCTCATAGGAGTGGAACTGGAATTACTCGACTATCAAAACCAGGTCATCTTTAAAACTAAAAGTGACGGGGAAGGACTCGCTTCTTTCGATCTGAAACGTAAGCCCTACCTGCTTATCGCCAAAAAAGAAAATGAACGGGGTTATCTTAAACTCGACGACGGCAGTTCCCTTCCATTAAGCCGGTTTGATGTAAAAGGAGAGGAAGTACAAAACGGTATCAAAGGCTTCCTCTATGGCGAGCGTGGCGTATGGCGTCCCGGTGATTCCGTTTATCTTACTTTTATTTTGGAAGATAAAGGAGAGAAATTACCGGCAGATCACCCTGTTTCACTGGAACTATACAATCCAAAAGGACAACTATACAAACGGATCAATCAGCACGAAGGACTAAACGGCTTCTACAGCTTTGCGACTGCTACTGCACCGGATGATCCAACCGGTAACTGGGTGGCAAAAGTAAAAGTAGGCGGCGCCACCTTCCAGAAGAATGTACGCATTGAAACCGTAAAGCCCAACCGCCTTAAAATAAAAATGGATTTCGGCAGCACCACTTCCTTGTCGAAAGGCAGCGCTACCGGTAACTTATCGGCCATATGGCTGTTTGGCGCCACGGCACAGCATCTGAAAGCTAAGGTAGATGTATCGCTGGTACAGCAAAGCACCAGCTTCCCCAAATTCGGGGACTACTCTTTCGATGATCCGGTAACTCATTTCGAGGCAGAAAATAAAACCATCTTTGAAGGCCCGCTGAGTGAAAGCGGCAGCGCCCCTGTGAATGCAGACATACAACTGGGCAAAGTAGCGCCGGGCCAGCTGAAAGCAAACTTTGAAGTAAAAGTATTTGAACCCGGAGGCGATTTCAGTATCGATCACTTCTCCATGCCCTATAATCCATTCACCTCTTACGCAGGCTTGCGCATCCCCACAGGCGACCGCACCACCGGTATGCTGCTCACAGACCGGCCACATTCTATCGACCTGGTGGATGTAGATGGCAATGGCAATCTCACTACCGGCAGCCGCGAAGTACAGGTAGAATTATATAAAATTAAATGGAGATGGTGGTGGGATGAAGGTGAGCAGGACGACTACTCCAACTTCACACAGGACAGCTATAACCAGCTGTTGAGCAAAGAAACCGTTACCCTGCAGAATGGTAAAGGCAAATGGGACCTGCGCGTAAATTCACCGGATTGGGGCAGGTACCTGATCAGGGTGAAAGACCTGCAAAGCGGCCATACCGCAGGTAAAGCCGTGTATATCGACTGGCCCGGATGGGCAGAAAGGATGCAGAAGGATAATCCTGCGGAAGCATCTATGCTGGTGTTTACCTCCGATAAACAAACCTATAAAACCGGTGATGACATTAACCTCACCATCCCAAGCAGCGAAGGCGGCCGCGGGCTGGTAAGTATTGAATCAGGCAGCAAAGTGCTGAAAACATACTGGATCACTACCAAACAGGGACAAACCACCTTTAAGTTCAAGGCGGAAAAGAATATGACGCCTAATATATACGTGAACGTTAGTTTGCTGCAGCCACATGCGCAAACCCTCAACGATCTGCCGATCCGTATGTATGGTACCATTCCGATTTCCATTGAAGACCCCGGCACCATCCTCAAACCGGTGATCACGATGGCAGACAAGCTGAAACCTGAAACAGAAGCCAGCATCACCGTGAGTGAAGGCAATGGCAAACCGATGACTTACACCATCGCCATTGTAGATGAGGGGCTGCTCGATCTTACCCGTTTCAAAACACCGGACCCTCATAATGCATTCTATGCAAGAGAAGCACTTGGCGTAAAAACCTGGGATTTATTCGACTACGTGATAGGCGCCTGGGGAGCGGACATGGATCGCATCCTGAGTATTGGTGGTGATGAAGGACTGGATAAAAATGCCGGTGGCGCCAAAGCCAATCGCTTTAAGCCCGTGGTAAAATATATGGGTCCCTTCTACCTGAAAACAGGGCAAAAACAAACACATAAATTTAAGCTGCCACCATACATAGGATCTGTGAAAGCGATGGTAGTAGCCGGTCAGGACGGCGCTTATGGCTTTGCTGAAAAAGCAGTAGCGGTAAAGAAACCGTTGATGTTGCTCACCACAGCGCCGCGCGTGCTTGGGCCGTCAGAAACCATCCAGGTGCCGGTAACCGTATTTGGCCTGGAACCCAATATCCGCAATGTGAATGTTAGTTTAAGTACCAGTTCGTTGCTGGAAATTGTAGGCGAACAAACCAAAACAGTGACCTTCTCACAACCCGGAGAACAAATTGTTTATTTCGATGTAAAAGTACGTCCGCAAACAGGCGTGGCTAAAATAAAAGTAACAGCCAGCAGTGGTGCAGAAAAAGCAGAAGAAAACATTGAACTGAATGTTCGTAATCCTAACCCGGTGATCACCAATATTATTGAAAATACCCTGGAAGGAAATAAGAGCTGGCAATCTGCTTTCAGCCCCGTGGGCATGACAGGCACCAATTCCGGCGTGCTGGAAGTGTCTACCATTCCATCTCTCAACCTGGGCAAACGCCTGCGGTTCCTGATAGAATATCCGCATGGCTGTATTGAGCAAACTACTTCGGGCGTGTTCCCGCAGCTGGTGCTGAACCAGTTGATGGATCTGAAAGAAAGTCAGCGGGCAGAAGTAGACCGCAATGTAAAAGCGGGTATCAACAGGCTGAAAAGCTTCCAGACTTCCGACGGTGGTTTCAGCTACTGGCCGGGTGAAGGCAACTCCGATGAGTGGGGTACCAATTATGGTGGTCATTTCCTCATAGAGGCGCAGGCGCAGGGTTATACCTTGCCAGCCGGGTTACTGGATCAATGGAAGAAATACCAGCGCAATAAAGCCGGTACATGGGCGCCCAGTACTCTTAATTTTTATGGTGGCGATCTTACACAATCGTACCGCCTGTACCTGCTGGCACTGGCCAAATCGCCGGAGCTGGGTGCGATGAACCGGTTAAAGGAATTCAAGTACCTGTCTGTTCCTGCCAAATGGAGGCTCGCTGCTGCTTATAAACTTTCCGGTCAGCCGGAGGTAGCCAACTCTCTTGTACAGGGACTTGCCACTGAAGTTAAAGCGTATACGCAACTGGGCGGTACTTTTGGTTCTGATTTGCGCGACAGGGCCATGATCCTGGAAACACTCACCATCATGGGCCAACGTAACCGCGCCAACGAACTGGTGAAACAGATTGCCGCACAACTGTCGCAAAACGACCAGTGGTACAGCACACAAACAACCGCTTACTCGCTGATTGCCGTTGCAAAGTATTGCGGCAACAACAAAGGTGGCAGTAAGATGAATTTTGCCTACACCATCAACGGCGTCAAGGGCAATGTAAACGGGCAGTCTTTTGTTACACAGATACCTGTTACGTTCAACAGCAGCGCGGGCAATATCAGCATACAGAATAACGGGCAAAACGTATTGTATGTGCGGCTTATTCTTCAGGGACAACCGGATGCCGGTCAGGAACCCGTAGCCACTAATAACCCGGATATATTGGGCATGCAGGTAAGCTTCAGTACCCGCGATGGTAAACCGCTGGATCCGGCTACATTGCGGCAGGGAAGCGACTTTATGGCCACCGTTACCATCACCAATCCGGGCAAGAGAGGCTATTATGAACAAATGGCTTTGTCGCAGATCTTCCCTTCAGGCTGGGAAATAATAAATACCCGCTTGATGGAAAACGATAGCGCGTTCCATTCTTCCCCATCTACGTATATGGATATACGTGATGACCGGGTATATACTTATTTCAATATAGAAGAGAGTAAAAAACGTACGTATAATGTATTGCTGAACGCCGCCTATCTGGGTAGATATTATCTGCCGGCAACTTCCTGCGAAGCGATGTATGACAACACCATACACGCTTTCACACCAGGCAAGTGGGTAGAGGTAGTGAAGTAGAAAGAAATAATAAATAAAAAAGGCGTTCCGGAAACTCCGGAGCGCCTTTTTTTATGAGCAGATAACTACTGCTTTAACCGGGCAAAATATGTTACGGTACGCACCAGTTGTGATACATAACTCATTTCATTATCGTACCAGCTTACCACTCTTACGATCTGCTGATCTCCTGCTGATAATACTTTTGTTTGTGTGGCATCAAAGAGAGAGCCGTAGTGGCTGCCTATAATATCGCTGCTCACTATTTCATCGGTGTTATATCCGAAACTTTCGTTGGCAGCGGCTTTCATGGCAGCGTTCACTTCATCTGCAGTTACTTTCTTTTGCAGGGTCACCGTAAGTTCAGTTAATGATCCGGCTATTACCGGTACCCGCTGCGATGTACCATCCAGTTTTCCTTTTAAAGTGGGAAGTACCAGTCCTATTGCCTTTGCGGCTCCTGTACTGGTGGGGATAATACTTTGAGCCGCGGCTCTTGCTCTCCGCAAATCTCCTTTGGCATGGGGCGCATCCTGGATATTCTGATCATTCGTATAGGCGTGAATGGTAGTCATGAGGCCATTTACAATACCGAAAGTATCTTCCAGCACCTGCGCCATAGGGGCCAGGCAGTTGGTGGTACAGGAGGCACAACTGATAATGCTTTCTGTTCCATCTAAGATGTTGTGGTTAACATTATACACGATGGTTTTCAGATCACCTGTTGCAGGGGCCGAGATCACCACTTTCGCTGCACCTGCTTCCAGGTGGGCTGCGGCGGTGTTCCTGTCTGTAAAAAAGCCGGTGCTTTCCAGTACTACGTCTACTGCATGTTGTGCCCAGGGAATTTCAGCAGGATTTCTTTTGGCGTATACCTTAATTTCTTTTCCATTTACAGAGATGGCATTTTCGGTGGCTGTTACATTTGCATCAAACCTGCCCTGTGCCGTATCATACTTCAACAGGTGCGCTAATACAGCCGGACTGGTTAAATCATTGATAGCCACAATTTCAATACCGGGCTGATGGTACATCTCACGAAAAAACAATCTTCCAATTCTTCCAAATCCGTTGATGGCGATTTTTGTGTGCGACATAAAAAATATTTTTTAGTAATTATCTTTTTAAGAAATCGTGTATCAGGGCAGCTATTTCCTCATGGTATTCTTCCAGCGCGAAGTGGCTGCCTTCCAGCAGGTGTACTTCTGCATTTGGTACATCCCTTTTATAGGCTTCTGCGCCCGGCCAGGTAAAGATGCGGTCATGTTTTCCCCATACTACGAGGAGCCGCGGTTGGTGTGTACGCAGATACTGCTGCCATTCCGGGTACTTTGGAAAATTGGTACCATAATTCCGGAACAGGGCCACCTGTATAGCTTCTACGCCGGGCCTCGACATATAGGCATGCGCCAGTTCGTAACTGTCGGGGCTCACACTTTCCGGGTTGGCTGCTCCCAGCAGATGTTCTTCTTTAATTTTTTCAAGGCTAAGCTTATGTACAATAGCTGCCAGTAATGCTTTCTCATCTCCGGCTTTTTGTAATGCGCCAACTTCCTGTACATCGGGTCCTAAGCCTTCATTATATACATTGGCATTTTGTATGATCAGCGCTTCTACCAGTTCGGGTCTTTTACTGATGATCCGGAATGCAACGGGGCCGCCGTAGTCCTGCAAATACCAGCTGAATTTTGTTAATCCCAGCTTGTCGATAAACTGTTCTATTACCAGCGCAAGGTTATCAAATGTATAGTCGAATGCAGTTAGCGAAGGAATACTGCTTTGGCCGAATCCAGGGTAATCCGGGGCAATCACATGATACCTGTCTGCCAGGTCACGGATCAGATCGCGGTACATGTGTGAGGTAGATGGGAAACCGTGGAGCAGCAATATTACCGGTGCATCTGCCGGGCCGGCTTCGCGGTAAAAGATATCGAGGTTGTTAACAGTAACTGTTTTGTGAAGAACGGGGGCGGTAGTGAGTGTTTGCATATAAATATATTTTTGTACCATTCAGTACATTATTAGATAAAAAAATATCGCTTATGGTGAGTGGTTGCTTGCGGTTATTGTGTGAAATATGTCATATAGAAGTTATTTGCTCGCATAAAGGTATATATTTTACCAATTGGTACAAAATATATTTTAAAAAAATGTTGAGGGGAAGATATACAGGAAGATGATGAGATCGGACATACTTTAAATTGATCAGGCTAACTCATTCTCAAACAACTCGTGGAGTTTCTGCTGCAGCAGTTTTTTATCGGGCAGGATCGTCTGATACTCAGCAATAACGGCAGGAGAAAGGTTTCTGCTGAGGGCAAACTCTACTATCTCATTATTTTTCTCTTTGCAAAGCAAAATGCCCACGCTCGGGTTCTCGTGCGACTTCCTGACATTCCGGTCCAGCGCTTCGAGATAGAAATTCAGTTTGCCAATATACTCCGGCATAAACTCCGTGGCTTTCAGCTCAAAAGCCACCAGGCAATGCAACTCCCGGTGATAAAACAACAGGTCGATGTAGAAGTTAACGCCGCCTACCATGATCTTAAATTCCTGGTCCATGAAAATGAAGTCCTTTCCCAGTTCGAGGACAAAGGTTTTAATTTTATGGATAAGCGCTTTTTGTAAATCGCTTTCATTGTGTGGTTCGGGGAGGTTGAGGAATTCGAAAACGTAGCTGTCTTTGAAGCCAACAGAAGTTTTTTGTGGCTTATTTGTTATCCTTTCCTGAGAGGGATAATTACCTAACAGTATTCTTTCATACAGGCTACTCTTTACTTGTCGTTCCAGCTCTCTTAAGGAATAGCTCTCATTAATACATAGCCGAATATAAAATACTCTCTCTTCATTTCTTTTAACTTTCTCCAACAATACAATGTGGTGAGACCAGGATACCTTAACCAACAACGTATTACGAATATGCTTAAATTTCGCCGACACTGTTGGCGAAATTATACTTAGTTGATTATCAATATGATTAGCCCCTTCAATATCCGAAAGTAAGTTTAAATCGGCCATATAAGTTTCATAAAAAAGTTTCATTTTATATAGCCCTCGATTACTAAACCCTTTCAATTCGGGATGATGCCTGGCAATAAAATCAGACAGCTCTTTAATTGTTCCACTTCCCCAGATGTTACTTTGCATTTTTTCATGAATGTGCTCCCCAACTTTCCAATAAAGATTGATCATTTCAACATTCACCATTCGCTGGGCACTAATTCTGGATCGCTGAATAAGCGTTACAATTTCTGCAAATTGATGTGTCATAAAATTTAGATTTTTGTATGTAAGAAATAAAAAACAGTTTCTCAGTTTCTTAATTTTCCGAACAACAGTGGGTACTTTTCATCACTATCAATTCAAAAACATATTATAAATATTTTTAAATTTCGCCGACAGTGTCGGCGAAATTATATTACTTTATTAATCAATAATTTACGCATTACATATACGTAATTAACATTATCCATTCCAGGTATTCTAACTACTTTTCATTTTCCAATAAATAATTTTTATTCAATTGATAATAAGTCACTTATGAATATTCTTATCAAAAAACCTCCTTGCCAATTGGTTTTCTAATTGTGCCATCAGTGGTAGCACAATTACATCTAACTGAAAATCAATAATTTAAAAAAATAAACCTCCAATAAATCAAAGAACTACCATCGATCACTTTGATCATCCAATAATCGACAAACACACTAAAACAAAATTCATCCAGGGGGTAGAAAAGTGAAGAATAACATCTCTCGGAAATCAACAAAACAACCAGGGCAAACAAAATCCACGTACGCAAAGGAACAAACAAACCATACACAATCCTTATTCATTTTATTCATTGATCGCGCCATGATTAATATGTGTATGAACAGCTCAAAACAATAAGTTAAACCTATCTTTGAACGCGCATAAAAAAAGTAATGAAGTTCGATACCCTTAAACAATGGTGCATCAAAAAAAAGTGGTGGCTCGCTGCCACAGCTGTTGTGCTCATTGCCTATTATTTTTGTTTACCCAAACAACTCTTTACCAGCCCCACTTCCTATGTGCTGGAGGACAGCAACGGTGATCTGCTGAATGCCAGCATCGCACCGGATGGACAGTGGCGGTTTCCGTACAATGCGCATGTACCGGATAAATTTGAAAAGTGTATCGTTGCCTATGAAGACAAACGTTTTTATTATCACTGGGGCATAGATCCCATCGCTATAGGCCGGGCCGTTAACCAAAACGCCCGCGGTAGAAAAGTAGTAAGCGGTGGCAGCACTCTCACCATGCAGGTGATACGCCTGTCGCGCAATCAGCCCCGTAATATCTGGCAGAAAATGATGGAGGCGGTGTTGGCTACCAGGCTGGAATTTGCGGCCTCTAAAAAGAAGATTATCGCTTTATATGCTGCCAACGCTCCTTTCGGAGGCAACGTAGTGGGACTGGAAGCTGCCGCCTGGCGATACTATGGCCGCAAAGCAGATTTGTTGTCGTGGGGCGAAATGGCTGCACTGGCCGTATTACCTAATAGCCCGGCGCTGGTACATCCCGGCCGTAACAGGGTAACGTTACTGAATAAACGAAATCAGCTGCTGAATAAATTGTACCGTCAGCATACCATCGATAGCATTACCTGCCAACTGGCAAAAATGGAACCTCTGCCGGATCAGCCGTTGCCATTGCCGCAGGAAGCGCCACACCTGCTGGATCTGTTCCGCCGCGACTATCAGCAACAAAAAACAGACGAACCTACCCGCATCAAAACAACCCTGCAGGCAGATCTGCAACATAATGCCACCGCCATCGCCGAACGTTATCACAATGCTTATAAGGCCAACGGCATCAACAACGCCGCAGTGCTGGTACTCGACGTAGAAACCGGTAATACCCTTGCCTACGTAGGAAACATTTATCACCCTTCAGACCCGGAGCTGGAAAGTCATGTAGATATTGTACAGGCGAGAAGAAGTCCCGGTAGTACATTGAAGCCCATACTCTATGCTGCCATGCTCAATGATGGCCTGATATTGCCCAATACGCTGATTCCTGATATTCCCACACAGATAGCCGGTTATTCGCCGCAAAATTTCGACCTGGGTTACGATGGCGCAGTACCGGCCTCCCGTGCGCTGGCCAGATCTCTCAATATCCCGGCCGTGCGCATGCTGCAGCAATACCGCTACGAACGGTTTCACTCCCTGCTGCAGAAAATGGGAATCACCACGCTGAACAAACCGGCCGATCATTATGGTTTATCACTGATCCTTGGCGGAGGCGAAACCACTCTCTGGGAAATGTGCGGCATGTACGCCAGCATGGCCCGCACACTGATACACATGGATCAGTACAAAGGCAAATACGATATGGATGACATTCATCCTCCCAATTACCGGCTCAATATTCAACACCCGTCGAAATATGGATTGAGTAAAGATGGACTGCTGGATGCAGGCTCAATCTGGTACGCCTTTCAGGCGATGACCGAAGTAATGCGGCCCGGCGAAGAATTGCTGTGGCAGCAATTCTCTTCTTCACAGCGCATCGCCTGGAAAACAGGCACCAGCTTCGGCTTCCGCGATGGATGGGCCATTGGCGTAACACCACAATATGTAGTAGGCGTATGGGTAGGAAATGCAGACGGAGAAGGTCGTCCCGGCCTGATAGGCGTATCCACTGCAGCCCCCATCCTGTTTGATGTATTCCGGTTACTGCATACCAGCGGCTGGTTTAGCACACCCTATCAACAACTGAAAAAAATTGAAGTATGCCGCAAAAGCGGATTCCGCGCCGGCGAACTATGTGATGAAAAGGATTCTATTTATGTACCGGCAGCCGGCATCAGGGCGGGCGTGTGTCCGTACCACCAGTTGGTTCATCTCGACAGAACCGGCCAGTGGCGCGTAACGGAAGCCTGCGAATCCCCCTCGCTCATGCAACATAAATCGTGGTTTGTATTGCCGCCTTCACAGGAGTACTACTACCGCAGCAAAAACTACTATCAGCAGCTGCCACCCTACAAGCCGGATTGCCTGGCATCACTGGGGCAGGATAAAGCACCTATGGAACTGATTTATCCAAGACCAGGCGCACGTATATTCGTTCCCGTTGAAATCGACGGAAAGCCCGGGCAAACGATCTTTACCGCCACCCACCGCAACAATGCCACTAAAATATTCTGGCACCTGGATAACAACTTTATAGGCGCAACCACAGAGTTTCACCAGATGGCACTGCACCCGGCAGCAGGTAAACATATCATTACACTGGTTGATGAAAACGGCGAGAGGATAGAACAATCATTTGAAATTTTAGATAAAGAGAGAGAATAAAGGAAAAATGCAGCTTATCCCCACCAGCAGTAGTTATTATTTCAAAGAAGGCGTTTTGCATTTCAAATAAAAAAGTTAAACGGCCGGTTCAAAATTGTTGAACCGGCCGTTTTTATTCTTAATAATTATATTTCTCCTTCCACAAACTCTTCAGGTAATTCCTCAGCTCATTTTCACGCGGGTTATTTCCCGGATCATAAAACTTCGTTCCTTTAATAGCGTCCGGCAGAAACTCCTGTATCACAAAATTATTTTCATAACTATGTGCATACGCATATCCTTTGCCATAGTCCATTTCCTTCATCAATTTCGTAGGGGCGTTCCTGATATGCAAAGGTACCGGCAGATCACCGGTTTTAGCTACCACCGACTGCGCCGCGCTGATAGCGGCAACGGCTGCATTGCTTTTGGCCGAAGCAGCCAGGTAGGTAACGCATTGCGACAGGATAATCCTCGATTCAGGAAAGCCTATCAGGTTTACCGCCTGGAAACAGCTGGTGGCCAGCAATTGCGCATTGGGATTGGCGTTGCCGATGTCTTCCGAAGCCAGGATCACCAATCTGCGGGCAATAAATTTCACGTCTTCACCACCGTCGATCATCCTGGCGAGATAGTACAATGCCGCATTGGGATCACTTCCCCGGATGGACTTAATAAACGCGGAAATAATGTCGTAATGCTGCTCTCCTTTTTTATCGTATATGGCTACCCGTTGCTGGGCGATGTCCATTACTTTCTTGTCTGTAATCACAATCGGATCTTCCCGTAAAGTGGTTACCACCAGCTCAAAAAGATTAAGCAATTTACGGGCATCTCCGCCGGAGATGTTAAACAGCGCACTGGTTTCCTTGATTTCAATATGTTTGCTGCGCAGCCACTCATCCCGTTCCATTGCCTGTTGCAATAGCTGCATCAGCTGATCGTTGCCGAGAGGTTTCAGCACATACACCTGGCTGCGGGATAACACCGCCGCATTCACTTCAAAAGATGGATTCTCGGTAGTCGCGCCGATAAGGGTGATAATCCCTTTTTCCACAGCACCCAGCAGGGCATCCTGCTGCGATTTATTAAACCGGTGGATCTCATCAATGAATAACACCGCGTGCTGCTGCCGCCTTGCCATCTCTATCACTTCCCTCACTTCCTTTACCCCGGCCGATATAGCACTGAGTGTGTAAAAAGGAACCTGTAATGTATGTGCAATAATGTTGGCAATAGTTGTTTTCCCAACACCGGGAGGACCCCACAAAATCATGGAAGGGATCATTCCCTGCTCTATCGCTTTTCTTAAAATACTGTCCTTGCCGGTAAGATGTTCCTGCCCCACCAGTTCATCCAACGTTACCGGTCTTAGCCGCTCCGCTAATGGTTGCATACTACACTTATTGGTTTATTGTTTATTGCCCGGGTTAACGAGCGGAATTTGTTTGTCTGAATCAGGACGGTTGACCTGGTTCATTTTAAACGACATGATCCCTTTTACGGACCGGGCGCGGGTAACCGCCAGTGTGGCTTTCTCTCCCGTAAAATTTTCGGCTACAGTGGCCTCAAACAGTTGCAGCCAGCGGTCAAAATAGGCAGGCTCCAATGGAATCAGCTTGTTCAGCTTAAAATGAGGATCCATCACATTCCCTTTATAATTGCCACCATCCAGCAACAGCCCTTCCCAAAAATTATACATGATGGGCAGGTGATGTGGCCAGTCGACCTTCGCCACATCATTAAAAATAAAGCCGATCACATCATCTGTCTTTACTTTATCATAAAAACTGTCTACCAGTAATATGATATCATTTCTGTTGGCTATCTCCCGCTTTTCCATAACTCCGTTTTTTATTCTTCCTTTTCTTCGTTCCTGCCGCTCTGTAACTGCAGCCACTGGCGGAGGTAACGGAACGACAGTACAATATTCAACGTAAACAAACTGCCCATCACCAGCAGGAACACACCTATTGGCGCTACCAGCGTTTGCTTAACCGCTGCCTGTTGATCGGCCGGTAAATTATCAATCTCCGCTTTCATCTGCTCCGGCGTAACCAGCAAAATGGTTAACCCCGACAAAATGAGCAGGATAGAAAATATCAGTCCCACCGTACCCATAAACCTCATGCCTCCCGGTGTGCTCTCCTTCAGGGGAATTTCCGGCAATAGCAGGCTCCGCTGAAGATATAATGATAAAACGCTATGGATAAAACAGGCGCCCATCGAAAGCAGGGATACAATTGATCCAAAGTTCGTACCCAGAAAAAGTACGCTGGACAAGAGCATGAACGTGAAAATGCCGGATATCATCAATACTATAGCCGTGGTAACCCTGTACAATTTAAACCTGAAATCCATTTATATGTTAATTTACGTAACACAAACCTACCTAATTATTCAGAGATTCCGGGATTTGATCAACAACAGCCATCACAGCGGGGATTGCCGTTCATAAAAAACCCTTCATGCAACCTGACCCGTTTTCCATAACTTAGAATACTAAACCTGTTTTAAATATGAACAAAACCAATGCGGTAAAACTACCGTTGCTGGCTGCCATCGTTACACTCGCAGCCTGCAATTCAAACAGTTCCTCGCAGCAGGCGGAAACGGCCGACACCACAAAGGTGCCCGCTTTTAACCTGGCTGATATCGATTCTTCCTACAAAGCCTGTGATGATTTTGACAATTATGTGAATGGTAACTGGAAAAAAAACAACCCCATCCCTTCTACAGAAAGCCGCTGGGGAGCGTTTAACGTGCTCGATAAAGAAAATAAGGAAGTTCGCCTCAAAGGGATCATTGCTGAAATCACCAGCAAAACAGACCTGAAAAAAGGTACAGAAGAACAACAGATCGCCGACTACTACTCTTCTTTCCTGGATACCGCTACCATCGAACAACGCGGCATCACCCCGCTGCAACCTTATCTGGATAAGATTGCAGCCGTTAAAACACTCGCCGACTGGGCCAGCGTAACTGGTGAACTCCAGAAAATCGGGGTATCTACCTTTACCGGTTTTGGCGCAGAAGCAGATGCCAAAAACAGTAAAATGAATATCCTATACCAGGGACAGGACGGTCTGAGCCTCGGTGAAAAAAGCTACTACGAAAGACAGGATTCCGCTACCAAAAATGTACGCAGCGAATTTGTTAGTCACGTTGATAAAATGTTTAAACTGGCAGGTTTCCCTGAAGCCAACGCGGGAAAAACAATCCTCGACTTTGAAACCAAACTCGCCGCTATTCAGCTGAGCAATGTAGAACTCCGCGATCCCGTTAAAACCTATAACAGGGCCGCATTCTCAGAACTGAAAACACTGGCGCCTGATTTCGATTGGGAAAACTTTGCCGCTAAACAGGATATCAAAACCGATACCCTCGTACTTCAGAACAAAGCCTATCTCACCAAAGCCAACGCGCTCCTGAAAGCTACCCCGCTGGAAACACTGAAAACATATTCCAAATGGCAGCTGCTCGGCCAGTTCGCCGGTTATTTACCATCTACCTTTGATAATGAAAACTTTCATTTCTACGGTACAATAATGACAGGTAAAAAATCGCAGAAAACCCGCGCAGAACGTGCTATCCGCTCTACCGACGGAAAAATGGGCATGCCGCTGGGTAAACTGTTTGCCAAAAAATATTTCCCGGAAAGCAGCAAACAGAAAGTGTCCGAGATGATCGAAAATGTGCGTAAAGTATATGGCGAAAGAATCGATAAACTCACCTGGATGGGCGATTCTACCAAACAAATGGCACACAAAAAACTCGCTTCCTTTACCTATAAAATCGGTTACCCCGACAAATGGAAAGACTACTCTTCCATCAATATAGAAAAAGGGAAACTGGTGGAAAATGTAATAGCAGCAAGCTTATACGTACACAAAGAGAGTGTTGATAAAATAGGTAAACCGGTAGATAAAAGCGAATGGGGTATGACACCTCAAACGGTAAACGCATACTACAACCCGTTAAACAACGAAGTAGTATTCCCTGCAGGTATCCTCCAGCCGCCTTTCTACAACCCTAATGCAGACGACGCCATCAACTACGGTGGTATCATTGCCGTTATCGGCCACGAATTTACCCACGGCTTCGACGACCAGGGTTCACAGTTCGATGCAGACGGTAACCTGAAAAACTGGTGGACAGAAGCCGACCGTAAGAACTTCGATAAACTGACCAAACGTTATATCGACTACTTCAGCGGCCTCGAAGCACTGCCTGGTTTCAAAATCAACGGCGCCTTAACCATCGGTGAAAACGTAGCCGACCTGGGTGGTTTAACACTGGCCTATCACGCACTGGTAAAATCGTTTGAAGGCAAAGGTGAACCCAAACCTATCGATGGATTTACCTGGCAGCAGCGTTTCTTCCTGGGCTGGGCACAGGTATGGCATGGCAACATCACAGATGCCGCCCTGCGCAACCAGATCCAGACAGATCCTCACTCGCCGGCAAAATTCCGTATTAACGGACCGCTGCCTCACCTGGCTGAATTCCAGGCTGCATGGGGCTGCACTCCCGGAAGTAAAATGGTATTACCGGAAGCAGAACGTGTAGTGATCTGGTAATAATTACCGGCAACTATTATATAGCATTACGGATTTGTTGGAAGAAGTGTGACAAGTTCACCATCTCCCCGCAAATCCGTAATTCTTTTTTATCAATACCTTCGTTAAAAAAATACGTATGAAATACATATTCATTACCTGTAGCGCCTTATTCCTGTTTGCCTGTGCGCAAAAGCAGGCCCCTGCTGAAAATGCCGGCACTCCCGCACCTGCCGCTGCTGAAATGCCGGCGGTAGTGGCCAGCAATAAGCTTCCGGACCCTGTTTGCGAAATGCCCTATGATACCAGTTATAAAGAATGGGCTGTGTATAAAACAGATACCCTGCATTTCTGCTCAACTACCTGCAAAGGCGTATTTGAAAAAGCGCCGGAAAAATATATGGCCAAACTCGGCAAATAGTATATAAAAAATAGCCGCCTGGGTAAAAACCCGGGCGGCCTAAGATTACAGTTTATGAAATTTAAATAAATACTATTTATCTGCAAATTTAGTCCAGCCTTTGAACCAGGTATCACCTGCTGCTGCTGCACCTACATAAGTAGTGGTAGTAAAGGCGCCACCACCTAATTTTGCGCTGGTGAAATCCGCACCAGCCAGCAGTGGAGAACCAGCTGCGGGGGTTGGATCAAAAGTGGTATAACCCGTGTTGGTCAGTTTCACATCAGCAACGGCTGCCAGTGTTTTATTGGCAAATGCTGCAGTGCTGAACCAGTTCAGGGAATTAAATGTTGCAGTACCAGGAGCTACCACCAGTGGGCTACCCGCAATGGTGTTATTCTTATACTCCAGTGCATTGGAAGTAGCACTTGCTTCTGTCAGCGCGCCATCCAGGAACAAACCAACAGGCCAGCCTACAAATACAGAGTTGAAGATAGAAATTTTACTGTTCCTTCTGATATGCGCACCTCTTTTGTAAGGAGCTGCAGTAGCAGCCGGAGTAGCGTTAGCGTAAGGTCCAACAACTGTTATATTGCTGAAAGTAGCAGACGTCTGCGGCGTTTTGGTAGTACCATCTGCATCGTTGTCAGATTCAAAACCATTGGAAGCGCCACTCGGACCGAAATCAGCAACGGCAGCATCACGCAGTACCAGGCCAAACTGGATCTTTCCGGAGAAACCGTTATCAGTATCAAAATCATCATCAGTACCGCGATAAGCGATCAGGTGTTTACAATTTACAGTACCACCAAACCACTCAAAGGAATCATCACCGGAGTGACTTACCTGAACATAATCAACAGTAGTTCCGGAACCAACGCTACCAAAAGTAACACCGTTGATTTCATCATTTACTGCGAAAGCAATACCCGGATATTCTACTCTTACATATTTCAGAATACCGGAGTTGTCATCAGCTTTGGTACCACCATGTAAACCGTAACCGGTAGCAGTTTCATTTACACCACCTTCAATGGCCTGTAAGCCGGCAATACCGTCTTTTGCACCATTGTTTGGCGCATTACCCAGCAGGATAATACCACCCCAGTCGCCACTGTTAGGAGTAGCCTGGCTGGATGTAAATACAATCGGAGCGGCAGCAGTACCCTGTGCATCAATTTTACCATTCCTGGTAATGATCAGCGCACCTTTATTCGGAGATTTAGATCCTTTAATGGTAACACCTGGTTCTATTTTGATAGTTGCACCGTTCAATACAAAAGTGAAATCAGTCAGCAGGTAAGTTTTACCTGTTTTCAAAACAGTATTGGAAGTAATCTGCTTTGGCAGTGTTTCAGGAGACTCCTTAAATTCACTGTTATCGCTGGTTCTTTCAATAGTGGCCTTAGTCATGTCTACTGGCTGGGCCGGTGGCGGAGTTGTAGGATCGTCGTCTTTGCCGCAGGATGATATAATCACAGCCAAAAACATTACAGGAAACAGAATTTTTTTCATGTCAGATGGATTGAAATTAAATGCAATTTTTTAAAATCTACTATTCCTATTATTACTCCTCTCTTTATCAGAATTTATAAGAGAAAGAAAGATTTACATTGGTACCGCCTTTGGTACTTATTCTGAGAAAGTCTGATGTTTTATCATACCTGCCGTTGTCATCATTATCCTGGTAAAAATTGGCAGACTGATTCAGGATATCACTTACCGTCAGCTTGATTTCTCCCTTACGGAAAACCTTCTGCGATACCATGAAGTCCAGTAATGATCTTGGCGCTTCATATACATCCGGTTCGGTGTCATTTCCAACAATGAAAATCCTTCTGCCGATGCGGTTAAACAATACATTGGCAACAGTACCGGTCGATTCCTTTTCAAACTGTAATCCTACGTTGATCACATACGGGGATTGTCCCTGCATAGGCCGTGCTTTCAGCACTTTATCTTTCTCAAAAGAAACTTTATTATAGATATAGGCAACATTGGAAAACACGGTGAATGAATGCCAGAATCCTGCATTATCAGGATTCAGAAAATCGAGGTTCTTTCTGAACTCCACTTCGGCGCCTGCACTATTGGCTTTAGGAGCATTCAGGTAGGTTAAACCTACAGAACCCGCACCACTGTTGTAGAATCTTTCTATAGGAGATTCAAAGTGTTTGTAGAAACCGGCAATGGTTAATACTTCACCCGAACGGGGATACAACTCATAGCGCAGATCCACATTGGTCACTTTACTTCTCTTCAGGTTAGAGTTACCTGATTCGGTAGCCATCAGGTCAAAGTTGTAGAAGGCAAACGGTGCCTGTTCACGAAACTCCGGCCGGATAACGGTTTGAGAAGCGCTGAAGCGGATATTTGTTTTTGCATTCAGCAGGTAAGTCAGGTTCAGGGAAGGTAATATATCCGTTACCGTAGTTTTATTATTCTGTGGTCCGTTCTGATTGTATTTAATCGACTGGTCAAAGTTCTCCACTCTCACACCCCATACCAGGCGCCATTTCTCATAAATATTGTTATCAAACTGCAGGTAGCCTGCATTGAGTAAAGCATTGGCGCCGTAAGCATCCGGCGTGTTGGTGATTTCATCCATCCGCAATAACCGGTCGGTAAAGTTTTCCGGTGCAAATAATTTATCAGGAGATAAACGTACCAGGTCATGTGCATAAGGATCGCCGGCGTCAAAAAGCGTGTAACCCAATGCCCGCGGGGTAAAGCCACGTTCCTTACTCTGGATCAGGTAACCCATCTTGATCTGCTGTTGCTTACCACCGATTTTCACAAACCGGCTCAGGTCCAGGATGCCACCGTAAATATTGTCATTCAGTTTAGAATAGAAACGGCCGGAACCGGTGAGGGTAGCGGAACCACCGGAAGATATATTGGCGTAATAATCATTCTTACCAGCAATGCTGTTATAGCCCAACCGGCGCAGATCCGGTACATCCTGCTTCATATTGGTGTAGCTGCCATTCCACCTGATCTTCACTTTTGCTTTCTCCCAGAAATGCTCGCCTGATAACTGTGAAGTATAAATGCGGTTGCTGTTGAAACCAAGTTCATAGGCGCGAACATCTGTTTCAGAAGGAATGTCGTTACCATTTCTCACGGTAGTGGCTACTGTGGAATTGATACTGTACAGGTTTTTGAAACTGATTTTATTCTTGCCAAACTGGTAGGATAAGTTAGCAAGGCCGCCCCACAATACATTCTGTGTGGATTTCTTATCGTAGTAATTATAGATCCGGGACCCGTCATTATCAAAGTCGGTACGGTAAGTATCGAAATTACGGTTGTTTCGGTTGTAGCTCAATGACAGTACAGCGCCGAAGCGATTGCCTTCTTTTCCTTTATTGATACCGCCTGCAATCTGAAAATTGGAGTTAAGCGGTGTGGTTTTGGTATTTACGCCCCAGATGTCCGGGAATGATTTGGATACAGCAATTTTATCTGCAGTTGACAGCTGATCATAACCAGCTTTGGAAGATGGAAAAGCCGATGGCAGCTTTCTGGTTCCATCGTCAATACCAATCCAGTCCTGGTTTCCACCTTTATAAGTGTAGAAATCCTTTCCGACAGACATGGTATTGAAACCTGTACCTGCCAATACGGTCAGGAAGTTTTCGGAAGGAATATCTTTTGTGTTCACCTGTACAAGACCGCCGGCAAATTCTGCGGGCAATTCAGGTACAGCGGCTTTATTGATCACAATGTTTTCAACAATATTGGAGGGGAACAGGTCAAAGGAAAATGTTTTGCGGTCTGGTTCTGTGCTGGACAACAGGGCGCCGTTAACGGTGGCCTGGTTGTAACGGTCGGCAAGTCCGCGTACGATGAGGTATTTTCCTTCCTGCAAAGAAGCGCCGGATACTCTTTTCAGTACTTCTCCGGTATTTCTGTCCGGTGATTTACGGATCGCTTCTGCAGATACTACCTGTGCTACGGTGTTGGTATTCTTTTGCAGGGTAAGCAGGGAGTTAATGGTTTCCTGTTTAGCGGTTCCGGTGATCACTACTTCTTTCAGGCTTTTGGAACTTCTTTCTTCCATTACAATATCCAGGTAAGTAGGTTTACCTGCATTCACCACTACTTCTGAAACTGATTTGGTCTGATATCCCATGAATTTAAACTCCAGGGTATAAGTGCCGGGTGCTACTGAAATCTGGTATCTACCTTCAACATCCGTTACCCCACCTTTGCCTGTACCGGCTACCACTACGGTTAACCCGATGATGGCTTCACCTGTTTTCTTGTCTGTCACCTTACCGGTGATTTTGGCAGGATCAACTGCGAAGGAGGCATTGGCAAAGGAACAGCACACTAACAGTGCCCAGATAAGTACAGAAGAGATTCGTTTCACAATATTTTTTTAATCAGATTTTAATACGGTTTTAAGCCCGTTTTAATATTTGATGGCAAAAGTATTGGCACTACATTATCGAAGTGTTAACGGGGCATTACCAGAATGTTAATTGATAAAAGGTTTTTCAGGAAGAGCGTTGATGGTAATATAAACAGAAAATAGCCGGGTCAGCTAAGAGAATACAGGTCAGGGGAATATTGTCGGTTACCACATATTTTGCTGTGGCGACTGGCGGTTATTATTCGTCAACATATCAAGGGAAATATCCAGCTGGTAGTTACGGTCGGTTTTTCTATCAGCTACGGGGCAGGCAATCTGGAATAAGTGCTGGCTTTTATTCATGAAGGGTTTGTTGTCCTTATTGCACAACTCCAGGGAAAAATTAAACCGTTCTTCCACTTCTTCCTCAAACTCCCGCAAACTCAATGTTTCGTCGATAGGAAATTCAATCAAAACATCTTCTTCAAAACCCGCGTCCTTTAATGTATCAAATGTATTGGCAAGTGAGTTACGCACATACACGGCCACATTACAAAAGAGCAAACGCTGGATCTGCATTTGCAATAGGGAGATAGTCATTAAAGGATGTAACTTCAATACTTTCATCTAGCTGTTTTTCTTGCTTATTTAAATGTGCCAATATCGTCACACTTAATTATTTCTCTGGCAAACTTAGTAGTCTACTTTTAATTTAATATTAAGCGCTTGTTATGATTTTGTGAAAATAGTATTTAAATATAAATATATTTAAAATATTTAAATGTAATAAACAGAAAGAAAAAAATCAGGAACCGGGGAAGGTAATAATACGCGTAGCGTCCCAATCGGTGAGCCCATCATCGTCATCTTCTGCCAATACAGCGCCTTTACGGGTAACGGGGTGTTGGTAAAGGGCCCATTGCTGGTTAATATATTCAAGAGAGGTGAGACTTTCTACCCAATCGCCGGAATTCAGGTAAGTGATCGTTTTATCGCCTACTTTCATTTCTTTGATCAGGGGCTGGTGGATATGACCGCAGCACACTACATCAAACTCCTTGTCTGCCGCTATTTCAGCAACGGTTTGTTCAAAATCGGAAATAAACTTCACGGCCGACTTTACCCCTTGTTTTACTTTTTTGGAGAAAGACATCTTTTCCCTCCCCATGCTTTCCAGTACATGATTTACCAGCCGGTTGAGGATAATCAGCAGATCGTATCCCTTGCCACCGAGTTTGGCCAGCCACTTGGAGTTTTTCATGGTCACATCGTACACGTCGCCATGAAAGAACCAGTGCCTTTTGCCATCTACCTCCAGCACCAGCTTATTATCGATCGTAAAGTTGCCCAGTTCAAACCCTGCGTATTTACGAAGGGCCTCGTCGTGATTACCTGTCAGATAATACACCTCGGTGCCTTTGCCGATCATCTTCAGGATTTTCCGGATCACTTTGGTATGGGCCTTTGGGAAATAGCGTTTGCTGAATTGCCAGATATCGATAATATCCCCATTCAGCACCAATATCCGCGGGTCGATACTATCCAGGTACTGAATCAGCTCTTTGGCGTGACAACCGTAAATTCCCAGATGAACATCTGAAATTACAGCTATATCTAATGGGCGTTTATCCGACATTATAGGTTTGTATGTACAGGTTGTAGGCAGCCTGTTTATGAGTATAATTTTCTATGCAAAGGAAAAATCGCTATATTACTTTTATATTAATCCAGTGTTAAGGAATTATTAATTCACGTTTTTTACTGGCTGGGATAGATTCTGAAAGCTATTTTTGCGGCAAATTTTATAAACTCAAACGTATGGGAGGCTTCAATTCTTTTGTTAAACTATTCATGCCGAAAGACCGGGTATTTTATTCTTTGTTTGAAGATGTAGCTTCCAATCTGGTAGAAATGGCGACTGTGCTCAACGAGCTGGTAGCCACCACAGATCTGGCCGTGAGAAAGGATAAGGTACACCTGATAGAACGCCTGGAACACAAAAACGACGATTACACACACCGCATATTTGTAGAGCTCGGACAGAACTTTATCACCCCATTTGACCGTGAAGACATTCACTACCTGGCGGCAACACTGGACGATGTTGCAGATTACATCCACGGTTCTGCCAAAAGAATGGATCTCTATAAAGTACACTACATCAACGATAGCATCCGCAAACTGGCGGAACTGATCCACCTGGGTGTACTGGAACTTGCCAAAGCAATCCCCGAACTGCGTAATATGCAGAATATGCGCATCATTACGGATGCCTGCGTAAAGATCAACAGCCTGGAAAACCATGCTGATGACATCTACGACATGGCTATCGCCGACCTGTTTGACACAGAGCAGAACGCGGCAGAACTGATTAAAATGCGTGAAATCTACCAGGCCCTGGAAATCGCTACCGATAAATGCGAGGACTGCGCCAACGTAATAGAAACCATTATTATCAAGTACTCCTGATAAAGGGGAATACAGTTCTGAACGCATAATTCTCCTGATGTCATGACTTTACTAGTAATTATTATCATACTGGCATTCATTTTCGACTATATCAATGGTTTCCATGATGCCGCCAACTCTATCGCCACTATTGTGTCGACCAAGGTACTTACCCCTTTCCAGGCAGTACTCTGGGCCGCAGTATTCAACTTTGTGGCCTTTTTTGTTGCCAAATATTACATCGGTGAATTTAAAGTAGCGAATTCCGTTGCCAACTCGGTATTTGAACAGTTTATCACGCTGAAAGTAATCCTTTGCGGCCTGGTGGCTGCTATTACCTGGAACCTCTTCACGTGGTGGCTGGGGATTCCATCCAGCTCCTCGCATACCCTGATAGGCGGTTTCATTGGTGCGGCTGTAACGGCCTCCGGTGGCAATATTGATGTAATCAATTTCCACAAAGTATTACCCACCGTGTATTTTATTGTACTGGCACCCCTCATAGGTATGGTGGTGGCCTTTATTATAACACTCATCATTGTAAATGTCTGCCGTAAGGCAAATCCATACCGGGCAGAAAGCTGGTTCAAACGCCTGCAGCTGGCCTCTTCCGCGGCATTGAGCCTCGGTCACGGTAGTAACGATGCCCAAAAGGTAATGGGTATCATCTCCGCCGCGATGGTGTCTGCCGGTTATATCGGTAGTCTCAAGGAAATGCCGGATTGGGTACCGCTTGCCTGCTTTACCTGTATTGCGCTCGGAACCATGAGCGGTGGCTGGAAAATCGTAAAAACAATGGGAACGCGTATCACCAAAGTAACCCCACTGGAAGGTGTGGCTGCTGAAACCTCCGGCGCCATTACCCTTTTCCTCACGGAACATCTGGGTATTCCCGCCAGTACCACCCACGTTATTACGGGTGCTATTATGGGGGTAGGTGCTACCAAAAGGTTATCCGCCGTTCGTTGGGGCGTTACCGTATCCCTGCTGTGGGCCTGGGTTTTAACCATCCCCATCAGTGGATTACTGGCTGCATTCACCTATTTCATCGTAAATCTGTTCATTTAAAAAAGTGAACCGGCACATACTTTGAAAAGCTCTCCGCAACCTCCGGAGAGCTTTTTTTATAAAAAAAAGATGCCAATTGAAAGAGAGCCGCTATTTTTGTGCGGTTTTCCTAATTGGAAAGTTAAGTTAGTGACCATCAAAAATTGATCTTGCAAATGAAAGGAATTATCCTGGCCGGCGGCTCCGGCACCCGCCTACACCCCATTACGTATGCTATCAGCAAACAGATAATGCCGGTGTATGATAAACCAATGATCTATTACCCGCTGTCTACCCTGATGCTGGCGGGCATCAAGGATATCCTGATCATTTCCACCCCGCACGACCTGCCGGCTTTTCAACGGCTTTTCGGCAACGGACAACAACTTGGACTGAATTTAACCTACGCAGAACAACCCAATCCAAATGGTTTGGCCCAGGCTTTTGTGATCGGTGAGGAATTCATCGGTAAGGACACGGTAGCCCTGGTACTGGGTGATAACATCTTTTACGGCGCCGGACTCGGTACGCAACTGGCACATAACACCAACCCCGACGGCGGAATCGTATATGCCTACCAGGTATCCGACCCCGAAAGATATGGAGTAGTGGAATTCGGTGCAGACATGAAAGTACTGTCCATCGAGGAAAAACCCACCCAACCCAAATCCAACTTCGCCGTACCGGGACTTTATTTCTACGATAACGAAGTAGTGGAAATCGCTAAAAACCTGCAACCCAGTCCACGCGGCGAATATGAAATTACAGATGTAAATAAAGAATATTTACAGCGTGGAAAATTAAAAGTTTCTATCTTACCACGCGGAACGGCATGGCTGGATACCGGTACCTTCGACTCGCTCATGCAGGCATCCCAATTTGTACAGGTAATAGAACAAAGACAAGGAATCAAAGTAGCCTGTATCGAAGAAATCGCCTACCGCAAAGGATTTATTGACGCCAGCCAACTTAAAGAACTGGCCAAGCCTTTGCTGAAAAGCGGCTATGGAGCTTACCTCGAAACGGTGCTCAATCAAAAAGTTTTCTGAAATATCAAATAAACGTAAATCTGAAATATCATGAAGGTTCTTGTTACGGGTGGTTGTGGCTATATAGGCGCGCATACTATTGTAGATCTGATCAATAATGGATTTGATGTAGTATCTGTAGACAGTAATATCAGGAGCAGCACCCAATTATTAGATGGTATAGAGAAAATTACCGGAAAAAAGGTACGCAATTACAAAGTAGATCTTTGTAACCTGGAAGACACCAATGCGGTATTTCATGAAAACCGGGATATCGTTGGCGTCATCCATTTTGCAGCCCTGAAAGCAGTGGGAGAATCTGTAAACGAGCCCCTGATGTACTTTCAGAATAACCTCACCTCGCTCATCAACGTGCTGAAATGCGTAAAAGAATACAATGTCCCCAACCTCGTATTCTCCTCTTCCTGCTCCGTTTATGGCAATACCAAAGCCCTGCCGGTAGTGGAAGAAACTCCGCTCGGCGAAGCTCAATCGCCATACGCACGTACCAAGCAAATGGGTGAACAAATCATCGAAGACTATAGCCGGGTAAATGAAACCAACTCTATCCTGCTTCGTTATTTTAACCCGGTAGGCGCACACCCATCCGCACTTATCGGCGAACTGCCACTGGGAAAACCAGACAACCTGGTTCCCGTAATCACCCAAACGGCTATTGGTAAAATTCCTAAAATGACCGTATTCGGAACCGATTACGATACCCGCGACGGTTCCTGCGTTCGTGACTATATCCACGTAATGGATATCGCCGCCGCTCACACTAAAGCGCTCCAATACCTCATAGAACACCGGAATTCCAGCAACTGCGAAGTGTTTAACCTCGGCACCGGCAACGGAGTAACCGTTCTGGAAGCCATCAAGGCATTCGAAAAAATTTCCGGCATCAAATTAAACTACACCACCGGCCCACGCAGGGAAGGAGATGTGATCTCTATTTACGCCAACAACAGTAAAGCAAAAGAAAAGCTGAACTGGGAACCCAAAATTGGTATCGAAGACAGTATGCGCACTGCATGGCAATGGGAAGTGAGCCTGCGCAATAAAGTGCTGAGTAACTAGGATCCTCTTTTTTTAATGATTACATTTACGCTTCAATTTTAAAAAGACCACAATGGTAAAAGATATTCAACCACTAAATGAAAAAGAAACCCGCGGTGGGTTTGGTGAGGGCATACTCGAAGTAGGTCGTAAAAACCCCAATGTAGTTGCGCTGACAGCAGATTTGCTCGGTTCTATGAAACTGAACGCTTTTATTAAAGAATTTCCTGATCGCTTTGTGCAGGTAGGTATCGCAGAAGCCAACATGATCGGCATCGCCGCCGGCTTAACCATCGGCGGTAAAATCCCCTACACCACTACTTTCGCTAACTTTTCTACCGGAAGGGTATACGACCAGATCCGTCAGTCTGTTGCCTACTCCAACAAGAACGTAAAAATATGCGCTTCCCACGCAGGACTTACCCTGGGTGAAGATGGCGCTACCCACCAGATCCTGGAAGATATCGGCATGATGAAAATGCTGCCCGGAATGACTGTAATCGTACCCTGCGATTTCAACCAAACCAAAGCAGCTACCATCGCTATCGCTGATTACGAAGGACCGGTATATCTCCGTTTCGGCCGTCCGAAATGGCCCAACTTTACCGCTGAAGACCAGAAATTTGAAGTAGGTAAAGCACAGATCCTCCACGAAGGAACAGACATCACCTTATTCGCCTGCGGTCACCTGGTTTGGATTGCCATCGAAGCCGGTAAAGTACTGGAAGAAAAAGGCTACAGCGTGGAAATCATCAACATTCACACTATTAAGCCGCTGGACGAAGCAGCAGTCATTGCTTCCCTGAAGAAAACCGGTTGCGCAGTTACTGCAGAAGAACACAACGTACTCGGTGGTCTGGGCGACAGCATCGCACAGGTAGCTGCCCGTCATACGCCTGTTCCCATTGAATATGTGGGCACCAACGATACGTTCGGTGAAAGCGGTAAACCGCTGGACCTGCTGAAAAAATATGGCCTCGATGCAGGTCACATCGTTGCCGCAGCAGAAAAAGCAATACAGCGTAAGAAAAAAGCATAAGCAAAGCAAATCGCCTTCGGTGATTGTCTTTTACAGAATCAGACATCAGTCTGATGATAATATTTTGGGAGATGAAAGCAGATATACCTGCTTTCATCTCCCAAATCTTTTTTACATCAAAACGTAATCGCCGAAGGCGATCTCTCCACCCTCATTAAACTTTGCCACAATCTCCGCGTCTTATGAACAGGTTTTTATTTATATTCAATGAACTAAAACCTGTTAAGAACCATTTAACCTATGGCCGTTTCACAGGACGATAAATCACTCTTGGCATTATACCGTATACCTGATACTAAGGAAAAAGGGTTTACCCTTATTATCCAAAAGTACCAGGAAAGGCTTTACTGGCATATCCGCAGGATGGTAATGGATCACGACGATGCCAACGATGTGTTGCAAAATGTTTTTATTAAAGTGTGGAAAAATCTGGAAAATTTCCGGGAAGATGCACAGCTATATACCTGGCTCTATAAAATAGCCACCAACGAAAGCCTGACTTTCCTGGAGCAGCAAAAACGTAAAACGTCCGTTTCGCTGTCGGATATAGAAACCGGCCTAAGCAACAAACTCAGGGCAGATCCGCAGTTCGATCCCAATAAACTGGAATGGAAACTGCAGCGCGCCATCCTCAGTTTACCCGATAAACAAAGGATTGTATTTAACCTGCGCTACTATGATGAAATGCCCTACGAGGAAATGAGCAAAGTGCTGGATACCTCGGAAGGCGCCCTGAAAGCCTCTTATCATCATGCTGTTAAGAAAATCGAGGAGTTCATCCGTAATGGCTGAGTATAAATTTTACAAATATTTATTTTAAGTAATTTTTAAAGAATTTTACCAAAAGATTAAAATCACATTAAACTATTAGTACCGTTTACTGTCTAAAAAACAGCAAATATGAACAGGCAGACCTACATAACAAATGAATTAATGCAAATAGCTCCAGGCACCAACTGGCCCGCAGAAGTACCATTTACGGTACCAGCAGGCTATTTTGAACACCTGCCCGCCGCTATCCTGCTGCAAATTCAGCTGGAAGATCTGCGTTCCGGGACAACCGCTGTTCCAAATCAGCCGCAAACTGTTCCTGCCGGCTATTTCGAAGGATTACCACAGGCCATCCTGCAACGGATCCAAACGGAAGAAGAAACCAGCTCCCTCACCTTCGTACATGCGGAACTGGAAGCTATTTCCCCCTTCCTGGCGGCAATCCCCAAACAGACGCCATTTACAGTACCCACCGGCTATTTTGAGTCGCTCCGGGCCAACTCCAGCCCCGTAATTCCACTGCGGGTAGCGCACCGGAACCGGACCGCCACGTGGTTGAAATGGACCGTGGCCGCCTGTCTTACCGCTTTCATCGGTAGCAGCGCCATACTGTTCGTTATCAACAATAACAACCATCATAATACTATAGAAAGACAACTGGAAGACCTGAATGACCAGGATATCGTTAATTACCTGCAAACCCACACAGATCCCTTTGATAATGAAGCTTTCTTTGCCAGTTCCGCGGAAACAAGCCCGGTGCAAAGTCAGCTGAATGAAGCAGTTCCACTGGAAGCCATCGAAAAATACCTGCAAAGGACCGATTTATCAAAGGAAGTGTTACCTGAAAATAAATGATGAAACATTTTTACTTTATATGGATTACAATGTTTGTGCTCCTCACCCATGCCGGCGTGAGTAACGCCCAGCAAACCCCGTCCGAAAGCGCCGCAGAAAAAATAAAAGCCATACAGATCCAATACCTCTCCCAGAAATTAAACCTCACACCGGAAGAAGCCCAGAAGTTCTGGCCGGTTTATAATAATTATACCCATGAAGTGGAACAACTGATCGCAGAACGCCACCAGAAAAGAGACCAGGAAAAAATAGCCACCGACAACGCCGACGATGCCGCCCGGAGAAATATGGATAAGGAACTGAAGTACGAAAAACGAATGCTGGACATTAAATCACGCTACAGTACAGAATTCCAGCGTGTACTCCCCGGCAGAAAAGCAGGCATGGTGTTTAAAAGCGAAAGAGAATTCCGGACCATCATGGTTAACCACCTCAATACCCAACGCATGAACAGAATGGGTGGAGGCCCGAGAAGAAGACCCTGAAAGAATTACGGGGAAGCCCCCGCAATTCTCTTTATTTATAATGTGCCCTTACTTCACTTACCATCCCTTTCTCATTAATCACCATCATCTCCGTACTTAATTTATCATTGATACTCTTATAATAAAGCACAATAGAATTCACGCCTTCCAGGATGTGATACAGCTCAAAATGCAGATCAGGATAGGCTTCCAGCCCCCTGGTGAAGTAAGCCTTTAAGTTTTCTTTCCCCCGGATACAACCCGTAGGGTCATTGTTGATTCTTTTAATTAACGGGGAATAGAAGGTAACATCATCGTCGTAGTGCGACATTATTTCGTCGAGGTTGTGTGAATTCCACGCCTGTACCCAGGCTTCACCGATGTGGATCAGATTTTCCATTGCTGTTTTTTTTCACAATGTAAGCCATCCGCCGGCACAACTATTTGCTGAAAAGATCAGTTTCCATTTTACGCCATTGCAATGGCGTTACTTCAAAACAACGGCGGAACTGCCGGTAAAAATGGGTTACGTCTTCAAACCCGGTGCTGTAAGCTATTTCCGCGATCGGTTGCTCCGTGGTACGCAACAGGAAACCGGCCATCTGCAACCGCTTCTCCAGCACCCAGTGCATAGGAGAACTATGATAAATATCCCGGAAGCGGCGTTTCAATGTGGCAGTGCTCATGTGCCCCATAGCAGCTACCTCTTCCAGCTGCTTTACTTCTGCCATCCCTGTACTCAGCTTTTCCATCACCTCCGGAAGCGGATACATAGCGGCTTTGGTGAGCATGGCACTTATAGCTTCTTCTCCGGAAATAAGATGAAGCGCGTGTGAAATAATGTCGTAATAATCAGGTGTGGTGAGGTTATCGTCTGCAAAGTGACGCAGCAGCGATTGGGTGAAGCTGTGCCACCGGCTGTTTACCGGCAGCGTGGTTAATGCCCGCCCGGCCGTATTGGTTTTCCCTGGCTTTTTGAGGAAGGCCAGGATCATCTCATCCGGGATCACCAGGTTAATGCTCCCGTATTGCCGCTGTGGCCGTAATATTTCAGAGCAAAGCAGGCTTCCGGGCGGAATTATCATCGCATCTCCGGCATGCAGATAATGTACCTGCCTGCCGTCGTACATTCTTTTCTCTCCCTGTACTACCAGGTTGAGTATCGTTTGCGGAATATACAGTTCGTGTGTGGCCTGATCACGGTAAACACTATACGATGCCCAGCTGCGGCCTTGTTGCTCCCATGTTTTAATGGTATCCTGTCCGGTAAGTGACAAGCTGTTAAACAACGTATACATGCTCCTTTAGCTTTTAAAACTTAGCAAAAGGTTCTTTGGTATCATGATAAAAAAGGAATGTCCAGCCTTCCTGTTTGCCGCGCTCCAGAAACTCCTGGCGAAGTTCCATACTGCGCTTGCCGTCGTAATCATATTTAGCTGCAAACCTGCTCCTCATCTGGGATATCTGTGGCGCCACATCTCCCCCGAAAAATATTTTATCCGTTCCATCATCTACCAAAAACACCTGGTGATAAGGACAGTGACCACCGGTCACTTCGTAGTGAATATATCCGTCGATAGTGCCATTGCCGGTAGTAAACACCACGTTATCCCGCTGTTGTAATAATATTATATCTTCGGAGAGATAGGATTTGCCGGAGTGTTCTATCGCATAAAGCATTTCCTCGTTGTTCACATAATAGGTAGCCCCCGGAAAATTGAGCGTACGCTCTTTCGTGATAGGATCTTCTGAAGAAACGCCACCGGAATGATCTTTATGTAAATGGCTCATCAATACCTTGGTGATCTCCATAGGATTGATGCCATTGTCTATCAGGTGCTGGTGGATTTGCAATACGCCATCGGGGTTACGGAAACCCAACCCGGTATCAAATAAAATATAGTCGCGGTCCGTGATAACAAGGAACGGCTGTATTTCAACCAGCAACGAACCATGCGGGCGGTCCTGCATGCTATCCGTTCCCAGCTTAAAAGGAAAAAATTTCTTGGTCCCGTCTACGGTAAATGACCCTTCTGATAATGGAATGATACGTGCCATTTTGCAAAGATACTATCTTAACACCATCTGCCGGTCGGCATCCAGCCGCAGCAGTATAAATATCAGCATGGTAAAGGTCATCAGGGAAGACCCGCCATAGCTCACCAGTGGCAACGGAATCCCGATCACCGGCGCAAGACCGATCGTCATAGCAATATTAATAGCCAGGTGGAAAAAGATGATACTGGCTACTCCATAGGCATACACCCGCGTAAAGGTCGATCGCTGTCGCTCCGCCACAAAAATGATCCGGAAAAGCAGGGCTACATAAATACCCAGGAAAATCACGCTCCCGAAGAAGCCGAAATCTTCTCCCACAGTACAAAAGATAAAGTCGGTACTTTGTTCAGGTACAAAATCATAACGGGTTTGGGTGCCTTTCAGGTACCCCTTTCCCCAGAAGCCGCCGGAACCGATGGCAATCATACTCTGCCTGGTATTGTAGGTCGCCTTGGGATCATTTTCCTTACCCAGCATTACTTCAATACGGCGTACCTGGTAGTCTTTCAGCACTTTGGTAAATACAAAGGGAACGATGAACATTACAAACAGTCCGCAGAAGGCATATACCCCCAGTATCAGTGCAAGCTTCGATCGCTTTCGTTTTATTTCGCGCCGCATAAAGTATATGACCAGCGCGGTGATGACCGTAAAAATGATAAACAGTATCGTTCGGTCAACCAGCAGGGCCGACAGTACCAGCACAATGCCCGAAAAGGCTATCACCAGCAATACGCCGGGTAATCCTTCGCGGAACATCACCAGGAAAAAGGAAAAATATACCAACGCCAATCCTGTTTCGTCCTGCAAAATGATGATACCGGCAGGTATCAGGGCCAATGCAGCGGCAATCAGTCTCGATCGTAGTTTCGTGAAATCAGTTTCCTGCGACGACAGGTATTTGGCGAGGGCCAGGTTGGTACAGAGCTTGGTCAGCTCCGCCGGCTGAAACTGGAATCCCCCGATCACCAGCCAGGAATGCGATCCCTTCACATCTTTACCGATGCCCAGTACCAGCAACAAAAGCAGTAGCCCGCCTGCATACATCAGGTTGGCCGTGGCCGTAAAAAATTTACTGTCTGTAAGCCATATCACTGCTGCCAGTACAATGGATACACCAAACCAGATCAGCTGTCTGGAATAATTTTTACTTGGATGAAGGATATCCTGCCACACGTTATCATCACCCCGGTATTCCGCAGCAAAAATGGACATGATGCCTATGATCACCAATGCCAGGTACAGGCCAACTATTGGCCAGTCAATCCCTTGTGTCAGTTTGGCTTGCGAGCGGTTCATTATCGATTAATCGGTTTATTCGATGATTGGTTAAGGCTTGTTCTTCTTAATAACAGCATTCTGATTCAATGAATCCAAATGCGATTTAGCCAGCATGGCCTGATCTATTGTTACTGTTTCCATCACTGTTTTCAACAGCGGCTGACGTTTGGTGGAGATACTGTCTTTCAGGTATTTCTCCATCATCAAACTAGCAATAGGCGCTGCATACTTCGCACCAAAACCGGAGTTTTCCACAATCACGGCAATGGCTATACGTGCTTTTTCAGCAGGGGCAAAGGCCACAAACACCGCATGGTTCTTCAGTTTTGTTCTTACACCGTTTACAATACCGTAGTTTTCTGCTGTACCGGTTTTACCACCAACGCTGATACCTTCAATCTGCGCAATACGCCCGGTACCACTTTCCACCACATCTGTCATACCGTGAATAACAGCGCTGTAGGCTGTATCAGAGATATGCGCTACTTCGTGTTTCTGTTTGTATTTATCCAGGAGATGCGTGTTATCGTTATCAATACTGGCTACAAAGTGCGGAATATAGTAGGAGCCACGGTTAGCCACAATACACATGGCATTGGCCATTTGCAGCGGTGTTAACAGCAACTCACCCTGACCAATTCCCAGGAACACCGAAGTACAGGAGTTCCAGCTGCCTTTGTACCGGGCATCATAGTATTTTTTATCGGGCACCAGTCCACGTCCTTCACTGGGAATATCTACCCCTATCTTATGGCCAAAGCCGAAGTTGTTCATATAGTCGGCCCACTTCTGCATGCCGCCTACCTTGATGCCGCCAAATTTGGCCGCATCCACACTCAAACGGTATACATGCGAAAAATAGGAGTTACAGGAATGCGATAAAGCCAGGCGGAGGTTAGCCGCGTGACCGGCGTCGTGGTGTTCGCATTTGATAGGTCTTGAACAGCCGTAGTAAGCGCCGCCACAAGGGTATCCAAAGCTCGGCGTAATTACGCCTTCATCCAGTCCTACCAGTGCAATCATCGGTTTAAACGTGGAGCCCGGCGGATAAGTAGCCTGGATGGCACGGTTAAACAGTGGTTTGGTAGTATCTGTATAGAGTTTACTGAAATTGGCGCTCCGGTACGGACCTGTGAGCAGGTTGGGATCGAAGCTAGGACCGCTTACCATTGCCAGGATACCGCCGGTTTGCGGATCAATGGCCACGATGCTGCCCGATTTACCTTTCATTAATTTTTCGCCGAGTACCTGTAATTCAATATCCAGGGAAAGCCGCAGGTTCCGGCCTGCTACTGCCGCACTGTCAAACTCCCCGTTTTCGTAAGCGCCCTGTGGCCTGTTCAGGTTATCTTTAATCAGGTATTGTATACCGCGTTGTCCCATTAATACGGTTTCATAGGTCTTTTCCAGACCAGTGAACCCCAGATAATCGCCGGAGTTATA
Organism: Chitinophaga ginsengisegetis; assembly: GCF_900168065.1. Taxonomy (GTDB): domain Bacteria; phylum Bacteroidota; class Bacteroidia; order Chitinophagales; family Chitinophagaceae; genus Chitinophaga; species Chitinophaga ginsengisegetis. The sequence continues at coordinate 3,212,726 of NZ_FUZZ01000001.1, forward strand.
GGAGGCATAATTCCCTGTGTCCTTTAACATGGCGGGGGATATTTCCGCAATATATCCGAGAATATTAGCTGCAGCCGAATAAGGGTAGGAGCGGATTTGCCGGGGAACCAGTTCAAAGCCCGGCTGGAAAAGGTACATGCTTTCCTGTAGCTGGCCGAATACTTCCGGCGCCAGCAGGGGGGCAAAAACTGATTGTCTTACCCGGCCGTTTTTGATAATGGCGGTAACAATCCGTTTCCTGAATTCTTCCTTATCTATTTTTAAAATATTACAGAGATAGCCTGTATCGATGCTTTTTACGCTGGCAGGCGTTACCACGAGGTCATATAATACGTCGTTGCCGAGGATGCTGCGGTTCTGCCGGTCGTAGATAATACCCCGGCTTGGATAAATGACTTTACGAAGCACGGCATTGGCATCCGCCAGCTTGGCGTACTTCTTTTCCACTACCTGCAGAAAGAATAACCTGGTGATGATCAGTATTACCATCCCAAGTATAATCATCTGTATTACTCTCTTCCTGGGCTGATTGAATACTGACATGCTATTAAGGACGGAATTATTTTAAGTTACAAACCTACGTTAAAAAGCAGAAATTATTTTTTCGAGAAGAACAGCAATTCATACAGCACAATCAGGAAAAGACTGGCCAGTGTTGAAAAAATGATCTTCATCACCAGGTATAACGGGTTGCCCATACCAAATACTTCCAGTGTAAAGAAAAGCGCATGGTGCAGGAATACCAGGATAGCGGCATAGATGAGAAACTGGGACACGCCCATACTGGTCATCGAAGGCGTTTTCTGGGTAGTTTCAAAACCTCCCTGGGGCGATAGGATATTGATAATAAACGGACGCAGATAAGCAATGAATACACAGGCAGCAGCATGCATACCAGGCGTATTCATAAACATATCCAGTGAAAGCCCCATCAGCAATCCCAGGAGCATAAGCCCCGGGCGTGGCAGATTAAAAGGCAGCGCCAGGATAAACAGCATATAAAGATAGGGGCTCACCAGCTGGTGCAACAATATTTCATTGAGCACAAACACCTGAATCAACAGCAGGAGCACGAAGCGGATTATATTTCTTAACAGTATACTCATTTAATCAACTTATACGTTGAATCTTCCAATCTTTGTTGTTCTTCTTTCAACAGGTTTTCTATCACATACACATACTGCAGGTTAAAGAAATTGGTAGCCAATTTTAACCGGATAGTAAATGAGGTGCTGGCTTTGTCTCCTACAGCAATGCTTTCCACATAGCCGATCGGAATATTTTCGGGGAACAGGGCAGAGAAGCCGCTGGTCACCACCGTATCACCTTTATGTATCTTGGCACTTTTCGGTACATCTTTCAACAGGGCATAACCGGCATCTTCACCGTCCCAGTGTACGGAACCCATTTCTTTTCCCTGACCCAGGCGGGCGCTGATGGATACAGAATTGGATTTTGAGAGCATGGACAATACCACGGAGTAGTTGTCGCTCACGCTTCTCACCACACCTACCACGCCGCTGCTACTGATAACACCCATATTAGGACGGATACCCTGCAGGCTGCCGCGGTGAATAGTAATATAGTTAACGGGTTTATTGATGGAGTTGTTGATCACTTTGGCGGAGAAGTACTCGTACCGGCGGATCTGTGTGCCAATGATCCGGTGGGCTGTATCATCGCTGTACTGGCGAACGGTGTCAATTTTGATCCCGTTGGTGGTTACCATGCTGTCGTAGCTGGTACGGAGCATGTTGTGCAGGCGCATGTTTTCATTCACCAGGCTGTCGTTGGTCGACTTCAGGTGAAAGTAATACTGTACATTATTATACTTGTCATATAATTTCCCGCTGATGTCATTTGCGGAACTGAGGTAGGCGGCTCGCTGAAAGTTGTTATGCTGGAATACCAATACCATACAAATCACTTCCAGCAGCAGAAATAAGAAGAAGTTAAAATATCGCCTAAAGAAAATGATTAGATTTCGCACAAGCGCGCACTATTTTAGGATTTGGTTATCCGGATACCCTGCCGTTCCTTCCCAATAGGATGAATAACAAAATATCCGGATCACAAATAGTTTTATTGCATCAGGAACGGATACTTACCTACATGCTTTAAGGCAATACCTGTACCTCTTACCACTGCGCGTAACGGATCGTCTGCTACATGCACCGGCAGTTTGATTTTTTGGGTAAGACGTTTATCCAGTCCGCGCAGCAATGCACCGCCACCGGTCAGGTATAAACCCCTGCGGTAAATATCTGAGGCCAGTTCCGGAGGCGTTGTTTCCAGCGCTTTCAGGATGGCTTCTTCGATTTTAAAGATAGATTTATCAAGGGCTTCCGCAATTTCCTGGTAAGATACCATGATTTGCTTGGGGATACCGGTTACCAGATCCCTTCCGTTAACAGGAATATCATCCGGCGGGTTATCCAGTTCCTTCAGGGCTGACCCGATATGGATCTTAATCTGTTCCGCAGTTCTTTCACCTATCAGGAGGCTATGGTAACGGCGCAGGGCTTCCATGATATCAGCAGTGAACTCGTCACCGGCAATACGGATACTCTGGTCGCAAACAATACCAGCCAGGGCAATTACCGAAATACCGGTAGTACCACCACCTATATCAATGATCATATTACCCACCGGCTCCTCTACATCAATACCGATACCCAGGGCAGCTGCCATTGGCTCGTGCAACAGGTATACTTCCTTCGCGCCGGCCTGTTCTGCAGAGTCGCGTACAGCTCTCTTTTCCACTTCCGTAATGCTGGAAGGGATACAGATCACCATCCGCCAGCTTGGTGCAAACAAGGGCTTTTTGGGGTAAACCATTTTTATGAGTTCCCTGAGCATTCCTTCAGCGGCATTAAAATCCGCTATCACGCCATCTTTCAGGGGACGTATAGTACGAAGATATTCGTGTGTTTTTTCGTGCATCATCATGGCCTTTTTTCCAACTGCCACAATTTTGCCACTAGCCCGTTCTATCGCTACAATGGAAGGCTCGTCCACTACCACCTGGTCATTATGAATTATCAGCGTGTTCGCTGTACCAAGATCAATCGCGATTTCCTGCGTTAAAAAATTAAAAAATCCCATTGTTGATACGGTCAAAAATTAGAATGCAAAAATGAATAATTCCAACGAATATACGATGCAAAAAATGGATATTCTTGCAATAATACAGCTAAATATTAAAAAAAGTTATTTGTTGTACAAACGGCATAGTAACTGCTCTCTTTATGCTCCGACCAGATGAACGGGATAACCCCGTTTTAATTGTTCCTACTGCCTAAAATTGTGCCTTTACAAGTCCCGCTTTTCAATTGTCCTGTACCAGTCCTCCCTACTGTAGATTAACTCCGGCTAACGTCTAAACAAATTCGTATCCGATGTCCCTGCGGTATACCTTACCGTCAAACGCAATCTGCTCCGCTGTTTGTACAGAATGAGCCAGTGCCAAAGACAGGTCAGACGCCAGTGAAGTAATGCTCAATACCCGGCCGCCGTTGGTTAGCACCTCGTTGCCTTCCTGCCGGGTACCGGCATGAAATACAACCTGGTCGCGGGTAGGCGCCGGAATTCCGTTGATCACCTTATTCTTTTCGTATGCTTCAGGATATCCTTTTGATACCAGCATCACCGTAGCAGCTGCACGCTCATCAGCGTAAATGGTTTGCTCGCTCAGTTTGCCGGTCATTACTGCAGTAAACAGTTCCAACGCATCATTCTTCAAACGTGGCATCACAACTTCCGTTTCCGGGTCGCCCATACGGCAGTTATATTCAATTACAAAAGGCGAACCCTCTACATTAATCAGGCCAAAAAACACAAAGCCATGATACACAATACCTTCTTTGGAAAGCCCTGCTATCGTGGGCCGGATCACATCATCCTCTACTTTTTTCATAAAAGCAGCGTCGGCAAACGGCACCGGCGACACGGCTCCCATACCACCGGTATTCAGCCCCAGGTCACCTTCTCCAATTCTTTTATAATCCTTTGCTTCGGGTAATATCTTATAGGTATGACCATCGGTGATCGCAAATACAGACAACTCAATACCTGTCAGAAACTGCTCCACTACCACGGTTTTGCTGGCATCGCCAAACTTAGCTGATTTGATCATCTGCTCAAACTCCTCTGCCGCCTCTTCATAAGAAGCCGCTATCACCACGCCTTTACCTGCGGCCAGTCCATCGGCCTTTAACACAATTGGTAAGGAGTGCTGCTGAAGATAAGCCAATCCTTCTTCATAATTCTCTTCACTAAATTCCCGGTAAGCAGCCGTAGGAATATTGTTCCGCTGCATAAACAGCTTGGCATAAGCTTTACTACCCTCCAGCTGGGCGCCCTCCTTTGATGGGCCCAGTACCGGGATATGCTGTAACAAGGCATCTTTCTGAAAAAAGTCATAGATCCCGTTTACCAGGGCCTCTTCAGATCCGGGCACTACCAGGTCGATCGCATTATCCAGGCAAAAGGTCTTTATCTTATCAAATTCACTCACTCCCATGTTAACGTTCGTGCCGCATTGAGCGGTACCGGCATTACCCGGCGCTATAAACAGTTGACCGCAAAGGGTGCTTTGTGACATTTTAAGGGCCAGTGCGTGTTCCCGGCCACCACTTCCAAGTAATAGTATGTTCATATGAATTGCCTAATAAATGCAGATGCGAAAGAAAGTGCAAAGAAAGATCAAAAAACCGCAAAAAATGAGCATTTATACCATTTTTTTACGCAGATTAACGATTTTATTTAACTTGCCACATTTAAAGGTTCACGAAATCTAAAACAACTATTGCTAAAACTAACCAATTTATGATGCAAACTACTGTTGCACAAGAGTCCCCTATTGCCTCTGAGAAGGGCCACCCTAAAGGGCTCTCAGTATTATTTGCCACGGAAATGTGGGAACGGTTTAACTTTTATGGTATGCGGGCGTTACTCACGCTCTTCCTGGTAAATGCACTGGCTTTTTCCGAAGCAGACTCCTCTATCATTTACGGCGGCTTTCTTGGCTTATGTTATCTCACCCCCATGCTGGGAGGATACATCTCCGACAGATACCTCGGTAACAGGAACTGTATTATATTAGGTGGTTTTATAATGGGCGTTGGCCAGCTCCTCATGGTACTCAGCGCCACAATCTACGCTACCAACGTGGAAACAGCCAAAACCATCGTTTGGCTCGCCCTCTTCATCATCATCTTCGGTAACGGCTTCTTTAAACCCAACATCTCTTCTATGGTGGGCCAGCTGTATCCGAAAAACGACGGCCGTCTCGATTCTGCCTTCACCATCTTTTACATGGGTATCAACATGGGCGCCTTCCTCGGTATGCTCATCTGCCCGATCCTCGGTGACGTGAAAGTAGACGGTGTAAGAATGGTGAGCGCTTTCAAATGGGGTTTCCTCGCTGCCAGTATAGCCATGTTCACAGGAACGATCCTCTTCTTCTTCCTGAAAGACAAATACGTGGTAAAGCCAAACGGTGAAGCCATCGGCGGTAAACCGGATTTCTCCAAACCTTCTTCCATAACCGGCGAAGCCGACAAAGCCAAATTTACTACCGGCGCTATCGTTGGCGTACTGGTTTTAATGGTAGCCCTCTTTTTTAGTATCCACTACCTGTCGCTCGATCCCAACCCGATCAAATCATGGGTATATCCTTTTATATATGCCGCCGGTATCAGCCTTGCAGTACTGATCCTTACCGATAAATCTATTACCAAAGTAGAAAGACAACAGATCACCGTTATCTATTTCGTGGCCTTCTTCGTTATCTTCTTCTGGGCCTGCTTCGAACAAGCCGGTTCCTCCCTTACCTTTGTAGCTGATTACCAGACAGATCGCCGCCTCTTCGGCTGGGATATGCCTCCTTCCTTCGTTCAAAACGCCAACTCTATCTTCATCATCGTATTTGCATTGCCTTTCAGCTGGTTATGGCTCAAATTACAACAACGCAACCTGGAGCCCATCTCCCCGATGAAACAATCACTCGGACTGGCATTGCTGGCACTCGGATTCTTTATCATCGCTATACAGATGAAAAATCTCGGACCTAACGAGAAACTGGGCGTAAGCTGGTTGATCCTGATGTACCTCTTCCATACCCTCGGCGAATTGTGCTTGTCGCCGATAGGCTTGTCGCTGGTATCCAAACTGGCCCCTCACCGTTTCTCTTCCCTGCTCATGGGCGTATGGTTCCTCGCCAATGCTGCCGGTTACGCACTTGCCGGTACCCTCGGCGCCCTGCTGCCGCCAACCCTGGATAAATACAAACTCGCTACTGATAACGGTATCGACCTGAAAGGCATCCTCGATGGCACCATCACCGCTACCGCACAGCAGATGGATAAATTACAAGAACTTAAACTGGCTACACATTACCCAACCTTCGCAGGCTTCACCATCCACAACCTTTATGAGTTTTTCATGGTGTTTGTAATCCTGCCAGGCGCCGCAGCCATACTGCTGTTCCTGTCTACCAGCTTCCTGAAAAAATGGATGCACGGTGTTAGGTAAGTCACCCTTATTATAAAAAGGAAAGGAGGAAAGCTGATAACTTTCCTCCTTTCCTTTTTTAAAAGTAAATTCATTCCTTATTACATCTCTACCTGTAATCCATAAACAATCTTATGTCTGATAACAACTTCAAACCCTTTGTTTTACCCGGCGTACAAATGAAAGAATTTACGCTGAAATCCATTTTACTGGGCTGTGTTTTTGGCGTCATCTTCGGAGCGGCCACCGTGTACCTCGCGCTGAAAGCAGGTCTTACCGTTTCTGCATCTATTCCTATTGCTGTTATCGCTATTACCTTAGGAAGAAAATTTTTCAAGACCACCATCCTGGAAAACAACATTATCCAAACTACCGGATCTGCCGGCGAGTCCATTGCTGCGGGGGTAGTATTCACGCTGCCGGGATTCCTGTTCCTCAGTGATGGCGGCGGTACGCAGTTCTTTAACTACTTCACCATCCTCATCCTGGCCATATTCGGCGGTATTCTCGGTACCCTGATGATGATCCCTTTAAGAAAATCACTGATTGTAAAAGAACATAAAACCCTGCCTTATCCCGAAGGCACTGCCTGCGGCGATGTACTGATAGCAGGGGAGAAAGGCGGCGACTTTGCAAAAACTGCCTTCTACGGACTGGGCTTTGCTTTTGCTTATGCCATCCTGCAAAAGATCCTGCACGTCATTGCCGAAACACCGGAATACATGACCAAACAGGCCAGTAAATTTTTCCCTTCCGCTAAAATCAGCGCTGATATCACCCCGGAGTATATGGGTGTGGGTTATATCATCGGTCCACGCATTGCGGGCGTGCTGGTGGCCGGCGGCGTGCTGTCGTGGCTGGCACTCATCCCGCTGCTCGCATCATTGCTGCCGGCAGATGTGATTGCCACGCAGCTGGTGAAAATAGGCTACCTCGCTAACCTGCAAACACCAGGCGGGCAGGGCGACTGGAATCCGCTCACACACACTTTCTCCGATTATTCTTCCGCCGTTTATTACGCATACGTAAGACAAATCGGCGCAGGCGCCGTAGCAGCAGGTGGTTTCATCACCCTGCTGAAAACTATCCCTACTATCATCTCCTCTTTCAAAGGAAGCATAGGCGCTATTAAAGATGGCTCCGGCAGTACAGACGAAAAAGGAAATGTACCCAGAACAGAAAGGGATCTTAGCCTGAAAGTAGTGCTGTTTGGCAGTATTGCCCTCATCCTGCTGATGGCTTTCTTACCACAGCTTCCAGGCGATTCTATCGGTAAAAAATTACTGGTAGGTTTGCTCGTAGTCGTTTTCGGCGCATTCTTCGTTACGGTATCCAGCCGTATTGTAGGGCTAATCGGCTCTTCCAACAATCCTATTTCCGGTATGACCATCGCCACACTGATGGGCACCTGCCTGGTGTTTATCGCCGTAGGCTGGACCGGCAAACTATATGAACCAATGGCACTGGTGGTAGGCGGTATGATCTGTATCGCAGCAGCCAATGCCGGCGGCACTTCCCAGGATCTGAAATCGGGCTACATCGTAGGCGCCACGCCTATGTACCAGCAAATAGCGTTGTTCATTGGCGCCATTGTATCCTCTGTGGTAATAGGTTTAACAGTGAAGTTCCTGGATAAGCCTACGGCAGATATGATTGCGCACGGTGTTACCGAACACGCAATCGGCAGCGCATATTATCCTGCCCCGCAGGGTACCCTCATGGCTACACTGGCAAAAGGTATTCTTTCATTTAACCTCGACTGGCAATTTGTACTGGTAGGAGTGTTCCTGTCTGTAACAATGGAACTGTGCGGCGTTAATTCGCTCTCTTTCGCAGTGGGCGCCTATCTTCCATTATCCACTACATTGCCCATCTTTGTTGGTGGCGCTATCCGTGGTGTGGTTGATCACCAACAAAAGAAAGCCAATAAAAAAATATCTCCGGAAGAAGAGGAACTAGGTAAAGGCAACCTGTTTGCCACAGGACTCGTGGCCGGTGGTGCGGTAGCCGGCGTGATTATCGCTATTCTCGCGGGTTTCGACTGGTCCGCTGTCATTCTTGCCAAACTCAATAATCAACAGCTGCTTACAAATATCCTCGGGCAGGGTGGCTACTATATAATAGGATGCGCCTTTTTTGCGTTTATGGGCTGGTACCTGTACCGCACCGCCCGCAAAGCCTAGATCCAACTTTTCAAGATCATTACTGATGCCGGTAACGGGGTGTAACAATCCATTACCGGCATCCGTTTTTATTTTTAAATGTTTAATTTAGCCGTTGATTAATTAGAACTGATTATAATATAACCTATGCGCATATTAGTTACCGCAATGCTCAGCGCCATTGTTTTACTGGGCACATCCTGCGGCAAGGATAAAGACGATAGCCGCCAACGCAGATTTATTTCATTGAAGCTGGACGACAGGGTTTATCTTTCAGAAAATCCCAAAGGCACTATCACCCTGCCAAATCTTACGGACGAAAACCCGGATAATGATTATCCCACTATGGAAATCACCGGCCAGAGCTATAACGGAGATGTGATCACCTTCAGCTTAGCTACAGCATCCATGCCTTTCAAACCGGGCGTGTATCCCGCTACACAGAAAGGAAATGGCTTACTGATCGCTTTGAACAGCACTTACTACACCAACCTTACTTCAGCAGGAAGCACTGATTTTAAAATTACTATTACCAGTATAGATAACCTTACGGTAGAAGGAACTTTTTCCGGAACATTGAAAGATGCCTCCGGCGCTGGCGGGACGCGCGTTACTAAAGACGGAGCTTTCAGAGCGCTCATCAGTCAACAGGGACAATAACGGGGCGGGGCGGAGGTGAAATATTTTCCCTCCGCACTAAACAAACGATAGATGAGAATAGGTATTTTTCAGTACTGCTTTATCATCAGCACCCAGCCAGTTAGATAACAGGGTAGCATACACGCTTTTAAAGTCAACCTGGTATTGCAGGTCCCCATCTTTCAGGTTAAGCAGGTCCGGACCATCGTTGATAAGCCCCGGCTGCTTTAGCCCGCCACCCACCAGGAACATATTATTCGCAGTACCATGATCGGTACCTCCACTGGCATTCTGGCTTACCCTTCTTCCAAATTCAGAGAAAGTCATCACTACAACATCCTCAAAACGATGATTCGCCTTCAGATCATCCGTAAATACCGTTAACGCATCACTTAGCTGACCAAACAGGCGGGCCTGTTGATCCTGCTGGTTTACATGGGTATCAAAACTACCATGCGACACATAATATACTTTGGTGTTGATATCCGACATTACCAGGTTGGCAATGGTTCGCAGGTTCCTTCCCAGTTCTGTATTGGGATAGGGAGCGGAAGATTTATATGTTTTAAACTGTTGCTGGATATAGGCTGCAGAAGAAATGGTTTCACCCATCGTTTTATACAGGTAATCCGCATTATTGTGATGATCGTTATCGCTGGTATGCTGCTTTAAAAGTTCCGCAAAATATTTATCATTACTGGTACCGTAAAGCCTTGCGGGGTCTGTCATTGCAAGCCCTTTATCGCTGTCGCCTTTCAGCGCCAGGCTCAGGGTATCATCTATTTCCAGCGCCTGTGTGGGTTTATCACAACCCTTGCATTGCGCATCGAGGTAGCGGCCTATCCAGCCATCAGACCAGTACTCGTTCGACTGGCTCGCAGAGTGCCAGATATCCATAGAGCGGAAATGCGAGCGATCCGGGTTAGGATAGCCTACATTGTTCAGAATGCCCAGCGCACCATCATCATACAGGGCCTTTAACCCTTTCAGCGCCGGGTGTATTCCCAGTTCATCATTCAGGGAAAGGGCAGCTTCCCTTTTTATGCCCAGCGCCGGGCGCGCCTTATAATAAATATCGTTACGATAAGGAATAATAGTATTCAATCCATCATTACCACCGGATAGCTGGATGATCACCAGCACCTTGTTGCCGGGAGGTGCGAGATGCCCTCTTTCCAGTGCTTTCAGGAACTTTGGCATCATCATCGCTGCTGAAGCCAATGAACCTACCTGTAAAAAACGACGCCTGTTGAGAATCAGCATAGCATAACTTTTAGCGGTTAGTAGTTAACACAATTGATATTCCGGTGTACTCATCACATCAATCGTTACCGTTTTGATATAGTTTTCCCGGCTGCTGCTATCAGCATATTTTTCCAACAGCTGGCGGCTGATATTGCCGGGCTGCTGCAATAAAACGCCGGCAATTTCATCTGCCAGTTTCTCTCTCGGTATCTTTTCGAAGCCGGCCACGTAAGGGTCCCAATTCACATTTGCATTTACTTTTTTTGCGAATTGCCGTTTCAGGAAATCATTGATCTGCAGCGTCATTTTATAGTTAGCGCCTTCGCCCATTTCAGGCGTCAGCTCTTTGGGCTTTACATTAAACGCCTGGGAATACAATATCACCTGTGGCACACGTAACCGGAACATCAGGCTGGAACTGTCGATCCAGTTCCGCCCGCCGGGCCAGCCGGCTACATTGGGCGGGTAAAAAAGCAACTGACCCAATACGCGCTGAAACAACAACATCACTTCTTCCTTTTCAAAAGTCATGGGAATAGTTCTGCGGATACCTGCCAGCAACTCCACGGGCGATTTTATCCTGTTACCGATAATATCCGGACTGTAAAACCAGTCGGCCATAAATATCTCTTTCATCAACGATTTGATGTGGTAACCCGACTGGTAAAACTTTTCCGACAACGCGGTAATCCGCGCTTCATCAGGGGTTTCAGACACAAAGTACTGGTATATTTTTGCGGTAATGAACCTGGCGGTGTGCCGTTGCTCCAAAAGTATTTTCAGTACATCATCTCCATTAAAATTTCCCTGTTTGCCCAGGAAATTTTTCACACCATCGTCATGTTGTTTTTGCCGGAAAACAAAAGTGCCGGTTTCATCAAAACCCCATCCGGTAAAGGCTCTTGCTGCTTCTTTCACATCATGTTCGGAATAGTTACCTCTTCCCATCGTGAATAGCTCCATCACTTCGCGGGCAAAATTTTCATTGGGATGTTGTTTTCGGTTCTGCTGATTATTGAGGAATTGCAGCATAGCCGGGCTTTTGGATACTGCACTGAGCAGATCTCCAAAATTGCCGAGTGCATTTTCACGCACTACCGATAGCAGCTGCTGATTAAATAATACGTTTTGCGTGCGGCAGGCAAAATGACCATGCCAGAAAAGACTCATTTTTTCGCGGAGGGGATGTTCACTCTGTACCATCGCATTTACCCATGATACATTCAGGTCTTTAATGCCCTGGTCATTCATCTGCCGCACACTTTTCTTTTCCTCCGGTGTCATTGTTTTCTGCTTCCGGTAATCCGGAAGATCATCTGCTGCTACTACATCTACAGAAGTAACTGACGCTCTTGCAGGGCCGATAAGTATCTTATTCACAATTTTTTCCCGCCTTTTGCTTTCCCAGTGAGAGATCACAGGGAGGGTTTCTCCAAAGCCAGCGCGCCAGGCGAGATGTTGCATCTGAATTTTACGGGCAACTTCAGCCATAAGCATTGATTTATAGTGAGACTATCAAATGCAGAACGGGTTTAACCAATCAGCGGCGTATCACAGAAATAATCACCGGGAACGGTTGTTAACGGAACTTCCACACCTGGTAACTGCTTCCTTTTTCAAAAACACTTTCTTCCAGTGGCAGGGTGAGAAATGCATCTGCTTTAAGCAAACTGGCCAGATCGCCCGAGCCCTGGTAAGGCTGCGGTATGGCCACCAGTATGCCGTTGGGTTGTGATTGTAATTTTACAGGCAAATAATATTCCAATGCGGCGTCAAAAATAACTTTCTCCGATAACTGCGCATAGCAGGGCTCCGGCAATGCCGCGCCCATAGCGGATTGTATCCACGCGTGTATGTACCTGTAAAAACACATAAAGCCCGATACGGGGTTGCCGGGTAAGGCAAACACAACGGGACCATCTTTGAAAGTGCCGAACAGGAAAGGCTTTCCGGGCCGCTGCTGCACTTTATGGAATACCTGTTGCATTCCCAGCTGTTGCAGTACGGCAGGCAGGTAATCGAACATACCTGCACTTACCGCGCCGGAGCTGATCCATATATCGGTTTCGGCCAGCAATGGCAGGAGCTGGTCTTTCATAGCTGCTTCATCGTCCGGCAGGTGCACATAACGGGCAGGAATACCCATTTCCGACAGCGATGCCAGCAGGCTGTATACATTGGAAATGCGCACCTGGTGGGGTTCCGGTGTTTCATGTACCGCTACTAGTTCATCTCCCGTAGCAATTACCACCACACGGGGCAATTTGCTTACTTCCACCGTGGTTTGGCCCACGGTGGCCAGCACACCGGCTTCAGCCGCACCTATGCGGGTGCCGGGCTTTATCAGTACGGACCCGCTATCCACATCCGAGCCTTTTCTATGAATATTTTGCCCCTTCTTTACAGCGCCATGAACAGTAAAGCGGCGGAATCCTTCATGTTCGGAGGGCGTGAGGTGTTCATATTGAATAACTGTATCCGTCATTTCCGGCAAAATGGCTCCGGTCATTACTTCAATACAGTTGGCAGTATTGGAAAGCTGCAGCTGCGGTGTGCCCGCAGCCTGTACGTCTTCCACGCCAAAAATATGCTGGCCCCGGGCGAAGCTGTCGTAATTGACAGCGATACCATCCATTGTTACGCGGTCAAATGGCGGAAAGGGCCTGTCGGCCAGTACAGGCTCCCGCAAAATACGGCCGGCAGCGGATTCAAACGGTACCGTTTCAGTACCCAGATCCCGCACAGTTTGCATCACAGCCTTAAATGCAGCAGCAACAGTCAACATCATTTTGAATTACTTTTGTGTAAAGTGAACTTGTTTAAATTTATGCTTTTATGTCCAATGAATCAAGTAATGCTTTTTCACATCTGAACGAAAGTGGCCAGCCCGCAATGGTGGATATCAGCGGCAAACTGGATACTTATCGTATAGCCGTTGCCGAGAGCCGTGTTTACCTCCCGCAGGTGATACGCGACCAGTTTCACGGACAGGATATCCAAACCCGCAAAGGTGGCGTATTTCAAACCGCTATCATCGCCGGTATTATGGCCGCGAAAAAAACGCCGGAACTCATCCCGCTTTGTCATACCTTACTGCTGGACGGTTGCGATGTACAAATCCACCTGGAAGGAGTGGAAGCCATCATCCGCTGCACGGTGAAAACCAACGGTAAAACAGGCGTGGAAATGGAAGCCCTCACCGGCGCCAGCGTAGCGGCACTTACCATTTATGATATGTGTAAAGCACTCACCCAGGATATGATTATCCGGGAAACAAAACTCATCAGCAAAACAGGTGGCAAACATGACTATAACCGGTAATAACGCGCCACTAAAAGGACTGGTGCTCTGCGGCGGATTCAGCACCCGCATGCAGGAAGATAAAAGCAGCATTAACTATCACGGTATGCCTCAATGGCAATACCTCGTTACCTTACTGCAATCGCTGCTGCCGGAAGTATATATTTCCTGCCGCGAAGATCAGCAGGAACATTTTGCCGGCTATCCTAACCTGGTACCCGATTCGGTGCCTTTTGGCGGGCCATCCGCCGGGCTGCTGAGCGCCCACGCACTACAACCGGAAACGGCCTGGCTGGTACTCGCCTGTGATCTGCCCCTGCTCAGCAAACAAAGCCTGGAGCTGCTGATCGCTCAACGCGACGCCACCAAAACGGCCACTACTTTCGTAAGCCCGGTGAACAATTTACCGGAACCGCTCATCGCCATCTGGGAACCAGCCGGCTTACAGGCACTGCTGGAAAATGTGACCGCAGGGAAGAACTGTCCACGGAAAACCATGCTGAACAACGACATTGCCCTTTTCAAAAATCCATATGCAGCAGAACAATTTAATGCCAACACGCCCGAAGAAAAGGCGGAAGCATTGAAAGACCTGGAGAAATAAACACCGGGGTTAAAATTCAATCATTGCAGGATTACACAATTTCACCATCTGCAAAAAATTCCTTTTTCCAGATAGGCACTGTTTCTTTGAGGGTATCTATCGCAAATTCACAGGCATCAAAGGCCACACCCCTGTGAGCAGAAGCCACCGCTATCACCACCGCGAGGTCGCCGGGATATTTATCCCCCACAGCATGCAGCATGGCCAGGCGCTGTACATCCCATTTTCCCGCTACCTGCGCTGCTATTTTCTGCATTTCAGAAATAGCCATCGCCTCATAACATTCGTAAAATAATTTTAATACCGGCCGCTGTTTGGTATGATTACGCACGGTACCGGCAAAAATCACCTCCCCGCCGCATTCCGGCGCCTGGATGAAGGCCAGCGCTTCTTCCACGGTAATGGTATCTTTAATATCTATTAATATTTCCATCTCTTAAATACTAAAACTAAAAACTATACTCAACCTCCACTCACCGGCGGGATCACTGCAATCTCATCCTGGCTGCTTATCTCCTGTGTATCAGCCGCATAGGTCCGGTTTACTGCTATCATCACGGACCGTAGCTGCTGCAACGACGGATACACCTCGTACAGCCAGGCTTTCAGGGTAGCCACATCTGTAATATGTTCCGGCTTGTCCAGTACCGGCACACCAGCAATATCTTTCGCTGCTCCGAACAATAATATGCCCATACGTTGTAAATTGTTGGTTAAAACTACAATATAGCCCCGATAAAGTAGTAATTTTAATACGGCAGAAAATCAATTTTATGAAAATACGGTTAAGAGGCAACAGTATAAGATATCGCCTGGACAAAGCAGATGTGGAACTCCTGGAAAATACCGGGAAAGTGGAATCAATTACGCATATAGGCGCCGGTACCCTCCATTTCTGCCTCCGGGGAAAAGATATTTCCGATCCCATCATAAAGATGGAACACGATGGCGTACACCTGCTGCTCCCGCTTCCCCGTCTCGCCTCCTGGTACGCACCCGACCAGGTAGGTTTTGAACTGATCCTGCCCAACGCCGATGGTTCAGAAGTGACTATCCTGGTGGAAAAGGATTTTAAATGTCTTACAGACAGAAATGAGGACGAAAGCCAGGCATTCGATAATCCGATGGCGGGAAAAAACTGCTGATAAAATGCTCACAGATGCACATCATCGTATCATAGACTACGTACGCTTGTCGGTAACAGACCGGTGCAATCTCCGTTGTACCTACTGCATGCCGGAAAATATGCATTTTGTGCAACGCAAAGCATTACTCACCGACGACGAAATTTTACGGCTGCTGCAAACACTTGCAGCCGCGGGCATTTCCAAAATAAGGATCACCGGTGGCGAACCCTTTCTCCGGCCCGGCCTGATGGCCCTCCTGGAAAAAATAAAAGCCATTCCCGGTATCCGTGAAATAGCCATTACTACCAACGGCGTACTAACACAGGCATATATCCCTGCATTGCAGCAACTGGGCATCACACATATTAACCTGAGCCTGGATACCCTGCAGGCCGACCGCTTTCTGCAAATCACCCGGCGCAACCGGTTCACCGCAGTAATGGACACCTTGCAAAGCCTGCTGCAACACAACATGCAGGTGAAGATCAACGCAGTTGTAATGGAAAATGTGAATACCGACGAACTCAATGCGTTCACCGCACTCACACGCGATAATGCACTGTCCGTAAGGTTTATAGAAGAAATGCCTTTTAACGGGCAGGGACATACGTTTTCAGGTATCGTATGGAACTATCATAAAATCCTGTCCACTATCGGGGAAAATTATACCCTGCAAAAAATAGTGGATGCGCCGCATTCCACCTCTCTCAACTATCACATCCCCGGCCACAAAGGCAATATAGGTGTAATTCCCGCTTATAGCCGTACTTTTTGCGGTACCTGTAACCGTCTTCGTATATCCGCTACCGGTAGTATGAAAACATGTTTGTATGGTAACGATGTTTTAAATGTAAAAGAAATGATGAGAGATGAGTTACAGCAACATCTGCTGCTACCAGCCATACAATCAGCCATCCACGCGCGTTTTGCCAACGGCTTCGAAGCAGAACAGCATCATACCGAAAAAAATATGGAAAGTATGTCGGTGATAGGAGGTTAACAACTCACTTCAGCAGCATCTGCACACCCGCATACAGGATCAGCAAAGCCGTAGCGCCCGCCACCCACCTGGGATTCAGCACCCTCGCACTCAGCCGCGCACCAATTTGTCCGCCGGCAATAACCGCCAGCAGCAAAGGCCCTGCAAACTTTACATCAAACACAATGGCATGCTTGGCCGCCTGACCGCATAAACCCGCAATAGAATTCACGAGGATAAAAAAACTGCTCAACCCGGCAATGTTCTTGGCCGTATCATATTTGCCCAAACGCAGCACCGGCGAAAGATAGATGCCCCCGCCAATTCCCGTCATACCGGAAAGCAACCCAATGCCGCCGCCAATAACCCCGTACACTATGCCATTCCCTTTATTGGCAGGGATAATAGGCTCTTCTTTCTCAAAAAACAAACGGTAGCACATCAGCACCGCCGCCAGTGTAAGCGCCAATCCCAGCAACAGGAAAAAAGTAGCCTGCTTCATAGGCAAGTAACTGCCCACAAAAGCCAGCGGCACACTTACCAGCGACAACTGCCACGCCTTTTTCAAAGGCAGGTGGCCACTCTTGTAAAAATGATAAACGCCACCGGTTACCACCGCTACATTACACAACAAAGCAGTGGATTTCATCAGCTGAAAATCTACTGCCCAAAAGGGCAACGATAAAATAGCCAGGTAGCTGGAACCACCGCCAAAGCCCGCAGCAGAGTAGGCCAGCGCCACAATAAAAAAGAGGATACAAAGTTCAGGGATCACAGTTAGTAAGTTTGCATCTGGTGATCAATAGCACTGGCCCAGGCATGGATGCCGCCCTCCACATTATACACCCGGTTAAAGCCCAGTTCCGTTAAACGCTGCGCCACGGCGCGGCTTCGCATTCCATGATGACAAAGCACCGCTACCGGTACATCATCCGGGATAGCGGATACCTGCTGTAATACACGTCCCATCGGGATATGCACGGATTGCGGAATATGGCAGATCTCCCATTCATCATCCTCCCGCACATCCAGCAGCATAAAGGGAGTATCGCGTTGCATCCAGTCGTTTAATTGCTGTACGGATAAAGATTGCACGCCTTCCAGTTCGCAAACTGTTTGCTGGTAGTTTGTTTGCAAAGAAGTGATTTGCCGGTTAGCCGCTACCGGGGTAATATTAAAGGTAAGATGGGTATTGTTCAGCGTATCGATGGTCATCAGTTGGTTGCGCAGGGGCGTGCCGATACCGGTAATTACTTTTACCGTTTCATTGGCCATATAACAGCCGATGATACCGGGTAAAACACCGAGCACGCCAATGTCGTTGCAGTTCAGCATTTCACCGCTTTCCGGCGCCTCCGGGAAAATACAACGATAGGTAGCGCCCTCCTGGTAGTTAAATACGCTCAGTTGTCCTTCGTATTTATAGATAGCACCGTATATCAGTGGTTTGCCGGTAATTACACAGGCATCATTTACCAGGTAGCGGGTACCAAAATTATCTGAACCATCCACAATTACATCGTATTCAGAAAAAAGCGCCAGTGCATTATCTGTGGTAAGCCAGGTATCGTGTATGATGTGGGTTACCTCCGGGTTCAGCTGCTGCAGCCGTTTTACGGCCTGCTCTACTTTAGATTTCCCCTGGTCGGCGGTGGTATACAGTACCTGCCGTTGCAGGTTGGTGATGGAAACCACATCATGTTCCACGATGCCTATTTTCCCGATCCCCATCGCAGTGAGGTATTGCAACACCGGTACGCCGAGTCCGCCGGCGCCAATCACCAGCACTTTTGCCTGTTGCAGTAATGCCTGTTTTGCGGAGCCAAATCCTTCCAGTCGTGTTTGCCTGTCATATCTGTCCATACTGCTTCATTTAGACCTTAAAATTAATTGTATTCGGGAGAAATTTTACGGGTGTTTTTTCGGGAGAAGGGGAATCCGGTCGGAAGCCGCGGTGCAGGTGATCAGGCCATGTGCCCGTCAGCGTTTCAGATCCAGGTACATGGTTACCAGGTCTACATAGTTGCCGTTTTTCTGCATAATACCATTGGGCAGGCGGCCACATTCCATGAAGCCGAAATTGCGGTATAGCTGCATAGCCTTTTCGTTCGTGGAAAAAACATGCAGGTAGATCAGGCGTAATGCGGCGCGCGATTCTGTCCAGCGCAACATGGCGGTGAGCAGGCGCCGGCCGATACCCATATTATTCCATTGCTTTTCCACAGCAATACCTATTTCCGCGGTATGCGCCTTTTTGTGCAAACCGGTATGGTTTACGTTGATAGAGCCAATGATCTGGTCCCTCACAATGGCTACCAGCAACAGCTGATTAGGATTGTCGGTATACGACTGGATATAATCCTCTTCAGATGCAATATCCAGCTCCATCGATTCGCTGCGGGTAAAGAGCAGGTAATCCGTTTCCCGGGTCAGGCGCTGGAAACTGGCCAGCAAGCCTGCTGCATCATTGTGTTCGGGAGGGCGAATGATGAGTTCGTCGCCGGTGGGCAGGAAATGTTTCATAATAGAATACCGGGTGGAAATTACGAATTCCAAACGACGAATGACGGATTTCAGGCAGCTGTCAGCGGATATTATTCCGTTTACAATCTCCCTGCGAATCCGTCATCCGTTAAAGATTATCCGTAATAGTGCTTATATCTTGTGGCTGCCGAAATAGCTCTGCAACACGGTCGGTATCTGTATACCTTCCACGGTCTGGTTGTTTTCCAGCAGGCAGGCCAGGATACGCGGCAATGCCAGGGAGCTTCCGTTCAGGGAGTGCAGCAGCTGCGGCTTACCATTGTTTTCCTTGAACCGTATTTTCATACGATTCGTTTGGTAAGCTTCAAAGTTGCTCACAGAGCTTACTTCCAGCCATTTCTGCTGGGCAGCGCTGTATACTTCAAAATCATAAGTGATGGCAGAAGTAAAGCCCATATCGCCGGCGCATAAACGAAGAATGCGGTAAGGCAGCTCCAGCTGGTTCAGCAACGCTTCTACGTGTGCTACCATTTCATCCAGCGCTTCGTAAGATTTATCAGGATGCACCAGCTGCACAATTTCTACTTTATCAAACTGGTGAACACGGTTCAAACCACGTACATCTTTACCGTAAGAACCGGCTTCACGGCGGAAACAAGGCGTATACGCAGTCATTTTCACCGGCAGGTCTGTATCTTTTATGATCTCATCACGGTAAATATTGGTCACCGGTACTTCTGCAGTAGGGATGAGATAGTAGTTATCCGCGGTAGCATGATACATCTGGCCTTCTTTATCCGGCAGCTGGCCGGTACCGTAGGCAGATGCTTCATTAACCAGGTAAGGCGGCGCATATTCCGTGTAGCCGTTGGAGGTATTGTAATCCAGGAAGTACTGGATCAGGGCGCGTTGTAAGCGGGCTCCCCTGTTTTTGAAAACAGGAAAACCACTGCCGGTAATTTTGTTCCCCAGCTCAAAGTCAATCAGGTCGTACTGTTTGGCGAGGTCCCAGTGTGGAACGGCGCCTGCATACAAGTCAGGAATTTTACCCCCCTTGCGGATTTCCACGTTTTCTTCCGGTGTTTTACCAGCAGGAACCATGGCAGCGGGCAGATTCGGGAGTTTTACCAGGGCATCCTGCAATGCTTTTTCGGTGGCATTCAGCTCTTCATTCACGGGGCCGAGGCGGTCTTTTAAAGCCGCTACAGCAGCACGTTGCGCTTCGCCTTCTTCCTTTTTCCCCTGGGCCATCAGTTTACCGATTTCTTTGGATAAACTATTTACCTGGGCTTGTGTTTCATCGTATTCGAGGGTTAACTTCTTACGCTTGTCGTCCAGTGCCAGCACTTCTTCCACTACTTCCAGCTCCTTGAAATTCTTAAATGCCAGGCGCTCCAATACCAACTCTTTATTTTGACGTATAAACGGTACTTGTAACATGTTGTATGATCAAATTTTAGCAAATATATTAAAATAGCTTAACTCAGGTACTTCCCTACAATCGGCACTCTGCGGCCTACACCAAAGGCTTTGGAGGATACCCGTATAATAGGGCAGAATTGATTTCTCTTGTATTCATTGGTATTTACCATCTTTAAGGCCCGCGAAACCAACGCGGCATCAAAGCCCTGAGCAACTATTTCGCGCGGTCCCTGACGGCGCTCTATATACTGATAAAGTATCCTGTCGAGGATGGCATAATCCGGTAAACTGTCGCTGTCCTTCTGATCCGGCCGCAGCTCTGCAGAAGGCGCCTTATCAATAATATTGGCCGGTATAATTTCTTTCTCCCGGTTAATATATCTTGCCAGTGAATACACCTGCATCTTATACACATCTCCCAAAACACTCAATCCGCCCGCCATATCTCCATATAAAGTACCATAGCCGGTAGACAGCTCACTTTTGTTAGACGTATTCAGCAGGATATAACCAAACTTGTTGGATAAGCCCATCAGCAGGTTACCCCGTATACGGGACTGCGTATTTTCTTCCGCCACATTAAAAGGCAATCCTTTGAAATAAGGCTCCAGTGTGGTTAAGAACGTTTCGTAAATGTCGTTAATGCGGATAATATCATACGGGTTATCCAGGTTTTTGGACAACGCCACAGCATCATCTACAGAGTGACTGGTAGAGTAGGGAGAAGGCATCAGGATGGCCCGTACATTTTCTTTGCCCAACGCATCGCAGGCAATAGCCAGTGTAACGGCGCTGTCGATACCGCCTGAAGATCCCAGAATGGCCTTTGTAAAGCCCATCTTGCCAAAATAATCCCGGATACCCAACACCAGGGCATCATAGATGCGATCAATGTTATGGTCAAACACCAGCTCGGTGAGTGGCGTAAAATCAGCAGGTTTCACCGGCGGCAAGTGGCTGCCAACCAGCTTTTCCAGCTCCATACCATCCATTGCTTCTTCAAAGTAAGGAAGCTCCCTGGCAATGTTACCCTGCGCATCATAAATGAGGGAACCGCCGTCAAACACAATCTCCGTTTGAGAACCCACAGCATTGCAGTAATACATCGGGATCTTATACTTCAATACATTGGCGAGAATAATTTCTTTCCGGTCCTCATCATGATCATAATCAAACGGAGAGGCAGAGAGGTTAATCATCACATCCGGCTCCTGTGCAATCAGCTGATCCATCGGGCAGATACGGTACAGGGGATTATCTCCCAGGTTCCAGATATCTTCACAGATGGTCACTGCCAGCTTCTTCCCTTTAAACGGAATGATATTCCATTCGTAAGACGGCTCAAAGTAACGGTACTCATCAAACACATCGTAAGTAGGCAGCAGGGTTTTATGTACCACCTGCTTTACTTCACCTTCGTATAAAAACCAGGCGGCGTTAAACAGGTCTTTCCCTTCCCTTTGCGGGTTACGGGCAGGGCCACCTACCAGCACCGCGATATCTTTGGTATGCGTTTTTATAACATCTATCGCGTGATAGCATTGTGCAATAAAATCTTCAAATTCGAGGAAATCGCGCGGGGGATAACCGCATACGCATAATTCTGGAAACACCACCAGGTCAGCACCCTGGGCCTTTGCCGCATTAATCCCGTCGATAATCTTCGCTATATTCTTTTCAAAATTGCCAATATGATAATTCTGCTGTGCCAGTATAATATTCATGGTAAAAATATTCGATTCAAAAAAAGTGGGAAAACTAAAAGAATACACCCAGCCGGAGTGCAAAGCTATTCATATTTACCCTTCCGTCGTCCCATTTGCCGTTACGGGTTACATCCACAAAACCGTTCTGGTAGGTAATGCCGGCCATCCCGGTAAGATTGGCGCCCAGCGGGTATTCTATCCCTGCTCCCAATAACATTCCGATGTTGATACGGTTCATTTCCGGTAAGATATTCACCTTATCATAGGTTTGCCCCATAGACACTACATCCGCGCGGCCGGTTATCGGGAAATCGAGATAGGTGCCAAACTGCCCCCAGAAACCGATGCCACCTTCATCCGGCGAGGTTTTCAGCTTCAGGGCCAGTGGTATTTCTATATAGGTAAGCTTCATATTATATTCAGCAGGATTGGCTTTATAATCGCTCAAACCCTTACCAGCATCATATTTCAGCTTACTGCCGGCCAGTAATACCTGGAACCCCGACGAAAATGCGTAGGTGCCTTGTTCGTTCAGCTTAAAATCGGCCATCAGACCGAAGTTCAGCCCGGCTTTGGCGCTGTTCCTGTTTACCCCCGATTCCTGTGGCTTCAGGATGGAAACCATCGGGCTCACCGTAAACCCAAGCTTCACTTTATCCCTGAAAGAATTACCGCCATATTGAGCCATTCCTGTTTTCGCTACTCCTATTATCGTCAGTAAAAAGATGATCTTCTTCATAGATGATGCTAATTCTTAATTTTTTATAATACAAGGTAAATAATAATTTTACCTTAGATGAGTTTTAAGAGTGATGCAAAGTTACATTAATAAATATACCCTGCTGATAAGTTGCGTGGTAGCCCTGCTGGGCACCGCAGCCTGTAATTCCGGTAATAAAGCGCCGGATGTTAGTCATATAGCCATGAACGTTAGTTTGTCGCGTTTCGACTCTGCTCTGTTCACTATTGATACCAACAATATACAACCCGGACTGGCAAAGCTGCATGAAGCATACCCGGTATTCCTGCCCCTGTACATTACGGATATCCTTAACCTGGGCGCCTATTCCGACAGCAACGCAGCGGTACTGCAACAACTGCACCTGTTTTTAACCACGCCTGATTTCCGGCAGCTGGAAAAAGCTGTATCTGCCAAATACGGCAGTAATTCAACATTGCAATCAGAACTGGAACAAAGCTTCCGGTACGTCAAATACTATATCCCGTCTTTCCATCCGCCTAAAGTGGTCACTTTTATTTCCGGTATCGCCAACTATGGCGCTATCACCGTAGATTCCATCCTGGGGATTGGTTTGGATATGTATATGGGAGAAGACTTTCCACCCTATGCCCAAATCCCTGATTACCCGGATTATATGGTTCACCGCTTTGCTCCTCAATACATTACCACCAATTGTATGCAGGTAATCCAGCAACAGCTGTATCCCCCTGCACGTAAAAACGGTAACCTGCTGGAACAGATGATGGAAGCCGGCAAGCAACAGTATTTCCTGGATAAAGTATTGCCGGAAACACCGGATACTATCAAGCTGGGATATACGAAAAGCCAGCTGGACTGGTGCCGGGAAAACGAGCGGATGATCTGGCAGTTTTTTGTACAGAATAACCTGGTGTATTCCAGCGACTGGCAGCAGATCAATCATTTTATTGGCGATGGCCCGTCTACACAGGGGATGCCCGAGGGTGCGCCTGGTAAAATTGCCAATTTTGTAGGATGGCAGATCATAAAAAAGTATATGAGTGAGCACAAGGAGATGACCTTGCAGCAATTAATGGAGTCAAAAGAAGTGACGGAGATCTTCAAAGCCTCGAAGTACAGGCCCTGACAAGAGAATTACAGGCTAAACGAAAACGGAATTAATTCAGTTTAAAAGGAACGACCATCTGGAACTCAGGAATTTTCACTTCCAGTATTTTCTTGTCCAGCTGGTTTTCCATTTGATAAGTACCGTACATCTTGCCGATCTCAGTCCGTAGATTGGATCCCGAGACGTACTGATAAGTTTCACCCGGCGCCAGCAGTGGTTGAACACCCACAACACCTTCTCCTTCTACTTCACGGTGTGTGCCATTGGAATCAATAATGTACCAGTGACGGCGAAGCAGTTTGATCGGGAAAATGTTGTTGTTCTCAATGGTAATACGGTAAGCAAACATGAATTCGCTTCCAATAGGATTTGAATAATCCGGCTGGTAGAATGTTTCCACGCTGATGGTGATGCCCTCTGTTACCTTCTTAACCATAAAATCAACCTTTAACGTAAAAATAAGAAAAATAAAACCAGTGACTGGAAAATTTCTGACTTTAACGATTCTTTAGACTATTTCAACATCATCCAGTATAGCGGGATCTTCCTCTGAGGCCCTGGCAGCCACCTCTAATGCGTTGTTATAGTAGCCTCTCCGCAGGTATTCAGACAAATATCTCCATAAAAAGCCAAAAAAGCCCAGATGCTGGTATTGTTTGATATGACAAGCTTCATGCCGCATCCAGGCTATATCCGCTAAAAAGCGCTCCCGGGACGCTCCATGCAAATGGATGGTGCGCCCCAGGACCATGGCTACAGACTGCACCCGCATGAAGCGGGCGGCTATTTTGGCTAACCATGAATTTTCACGTATGCGGCATTTTATTTTTTCCAATCTTTCTTCCCGAATAACGTAAATCTACGGGAAATATTGAAACCCCACCGGAATTGCCCCTGTAACCAGGAAGTAGTGGTTTCAGGAATAAACTGACTTTCCTGTATGGCAGTGGAATTGGTAAAAGTAATGCTGAATACGTGACCACCGGTTTCTATTTCCAGTCCAACGGCCAGCGGGTTGTAAAAAGAGAGACCCCGGGCAGATTTGAAATAGTCCTTGCTTTCCTGGGAACGGAACGGATAATAGTATTCTGCCAGGAATCCCATTCTTTTGCTGAGCTTCAATCTGCCGGCGGCTCCCAGGGCAAACATATTATTCATGTCCATGTATGCCACATGGTTACGGTGTACATAAGTAGGCGACAGGGTAAGCGATAACTTATCGCCAAATTTCCTTGATACAATCGCCTGGGCTACATACATGAGCCGGTCGGCGCCATCCTCGAAATAAGCCGCCGACGTTTTATCCGTGGCAGAAGGCATCCCGCTGATCACTGCATTGCCAAATACCGCCAGTGATAGTGGCACATGATTGTCGGTGGTTTGCTGTAAAAAGCGGTACTTCACCAGCCCTTCGTACAACTGCTGCAAATCCCCGCTGCCTTTAGTCCGGCTGATACCCACCATCAGGTTGTCGCTCACACCGTATTCAAAAGCAATGCGGATATCCGTAGAATTATCCGTACCGAAAAATGTTTTGGTACCGCCAAACTCGCCACCAGCGTCGCCAAAGCGGTGTGTAACGCGGAAGTCCAGTTCATGCTTGCGCAGCATTTCAGTCGACTGCCCCTGCACAATGCGGGTACTTTTATACGTATCCCTCACTTTGGTATGACCGGTGGCCGTAGAATCAAAAAGTTTGTCGAGGCCCTGTGCATGTGCAAATACAGAGAGCACGCAGCATAATAAGATGGTTGATATATACTTCATGGATTGATGTTATTATTTACTGTAAGGTGTATAAACTGCATTAACCGTAACGGCTACCACTTCGGCTACATTCTGTATTACCAGGGACGGTATTTTTATACCGTGATCGGCTACACGTACATTAAAGGTGGATGCAACGGTAAGCGTTGTGCCCTGCGTAGTAATAGTGCCTTTGGCAGTGTAGCTTTTTTCTATCCCGTGAATATTCAGTGTGCCCGTAACCGTTACCGGGTAAGTGCCGTCTTTACTGAATTCCGGTGATTCATTGATCTTTCCTTTGAACTCCGCAAACGGGTATTTATCACTTTCCAGGTAATTTTCGTTGAAGTGCTCCTGCATCAGCTTCTTCTTAAACTGGAAAGAACTGATAGGCACTTTAAAGAAAACTTCCTTCGTTTTTGTATTGAGTGCAGAAGCGCCCTTATCTGTTTTTGCTTCTATATCTTCCAGTGGAGAAGACGAAAAAAAGGATAAACGGGTGTTTTTACAGGAGTAAACATCCTGTGCAGATGCGGCAACAGCCGATATTACGGCAACTGCAAAAAGCAATAAGTATTTCATGTTTATCTTTTTTCAGGTTATTGATCCGGAAGTCCTTTTGCGATCCAGCAGGCGATAGAGTCCTTTAAGCCCTGGCTGAGTGCGGGAAAAGACATCGATTGTGGCATATCTGCCTGTGGGCCGGTAACACGGGCTTCAAAAACAGCGCGGTTGGTGTTGATATACGCTTTCAACTTGGCTTCAGTGGAAAAATCTGCCACGGCGGGGGAAAACCCGCCCGGATGGCAGCCACGGCTGGTACAGTTAGCCTGTATGGTAGCAAAAACGGTGGCTGTTGTGATATGGGCGGCATCGCAGTCTAAGCCGCCGCTTACCGGCGCAGGGGCCTGTTCATTTTTACAGGCGGCCAGCAGCACGCAGGCCAATAAAAAAATCTTGTTCCTTGTCATTGGTTTTTCAAATTTGATTGCAGATAGAGAGTACGGGATGATGACAGAATTGGTTGCTTTCACAGGCAGATAAAATTCTGCTATATTACATGATTAACCACTTATTTTTGTACCAAATAAGATCCGACCGTGAATATTGAACAACTATACAGCATCTACGAGCAGCATCGCTCCGTACAAACAGATACCCGTAAACTGAAAGCCAACGATATTTTCTTTGCGCTGAAAGGAGGCAACTTCAACGGTAATGAATTTGCAGCCCGGGCGCTGGAATTGGGCGCCGCCTTTGCCGTGGTAGATGAAGCAGCTTATTTCACCGTGCCGGACAAAATGATGCTGGTAAACGATGCCCTCACCGCTTTACAGCAATTGGCTTTACACCACCGCAAACAATTAAACATCCCGTTCCTGGCCATCACCGGTACTAACGGTAAAACCACTACGAAAGAACTGATCAACGCGGCATTGTCTGCCGGGTTAAAAACATATGCTACTGTTGGCAACCTCAACAACCACATCGGCGTACCCCTTACTATTTTAAGTATCCTCCCCGGTGTGGAAATTGCCGTGGTGGAAATGGGCGCAAACCACCAGAAAGAAATAGCCGGTTATTGTGAAATTGCATTGCCTACCCACGGTATCATTACCAACATCGGGAAAGCTCACCTGGAAGGCTTTGGCAGCGAAGAAGGCGTTAAAAAAGCCAAAGGGGAACTGTATGATTTTTTACGCGCCAACAACGGAACCGTTTTCGTATGCAATGATTATGATTACCTTCTTGAAATGGCACACGGCATCCCGGAAATTATTACCTATGGCAGCAGCGAGGCCGATTACGTAGGCGAAGCCATCGCCGACAACGCATTCCTGGCCGTGGAAGTGCGGGGCAGCAGCCAGGTAGGATTTATACAAACCCAACTGGTAGGCGCTTATAACTTCCCCAATGTAATGGCGGCTGTAGCAGTAGCCAGCCACTTTAACGTGCCGGAATCAGCTATTGCACCGGCCATTGCACATTATACACCTTCCAACAACCGCTCACAGGTAATAAAGCAGGGCAGCAATACCATTATCATGGATGCATATAATGCCAACCCTTCCAGCATGAGAGCCGCTATTGAAAATTTTGCCGGCATCCAGGCCGATAAAAAAATACTGCTGCTCGGCGCCATGATGGAACTGGGAACAGACAGCGTTAAAGAACACCAGGAACTCGTAAACTTACTGGAACGCTCACATTGGGAAGCAGTGGTATTAGTTGGCGGCGACTTCAAAAAAGTAACCCACCCGTATATCTTCCTGGAAAATTCCACGGAAGCCGGAAAATGGC
This sequence comes from Chitinophaga ginsengisegetis, assembly GCF_900168065.1. GTDB lineage: Bacteria > Bacteroidota > Bacteroidia > Chitinophagales > Chitinophagaceae > Chitinophaga > Chitinophaga ginsengisegetis. The sequence continues at coordinate 3,240,783 of NZ_FUZZ01000001.1, forward strand.
TGCAGCAGCAACAATACCAGGATGCACATATACTTATTAAAGGCTCCAGGAGTACCGGTATGGAAAAAGTGCTGGCCTGATAAATAAAGCGATTCAGTGAGTTGACAGGACCCGTTCAAAATATTTGTTAACGATTTCATAATTGTATTATTTTTAATACTTCAATCTGTCATTTGAACTTTACCAAAATCTGAATCGCAATGCACAAAAAAATCTGGCATTCCCTTATTAGTATGCTTTGCTGCGTGCTAATAATCCCTGCTGCCCTGTTTGCCCAGGAAACAACCGCCGACATAGCCGGTACTATTCTAAGTAAAGAAGGTCCGGTTCCCGGCGCCAGCATTACAGCTATCCATGTGCCTACCGGCACAAAATATAACACCGTTTCACGGAAAGACGGCCGTTATAATTTACCCAACCTCCGCGTTGGTGGCCCCTACACCCTGTCTGTTTCCTACATCGGCTTCAAAGACGAAAAGCGCGACAACATTTTTCTTTCACTGGGACAGGATTTCAAATCAGACATCAACCTGCAATCCAGTACCAGCACGCTCACAGAAATAGTGGTTACTTCTGTTAGTCAAAACAAAGTAATTAACAGGGCCCGCACCGGTAGCCAGGAAGTGATCACCCGCTCCCAGATGGACCGCCTGCCAACTATCAGCAGGTCCATGCAGGACTTCACGAAACTCACGCCCTCCGCCAACGGACTGAATATCGGTGGCAGAAGCAACCAGCTGAACAACATCACCGTTGATGGCGCCAACTTCAACAACTCATTTGGTTTGCAGGCCACGCTCGGCTCCCAGACATCATCCCAGCCCATCAGCCTCGAAGCGCTGGAGCAGATCCAGGTAAACGTATCTCCATATGATGTAAGACAGGGTGGCTTCTCCGGCGCCGGTATCAACAGCGTTACCAAAAGCGGTACCAACACGTTCAAAGGAGCCGTTTACACCTACATTCAAACACCCGGATTACAGGGACTGAAAGTAGGCAACGCCACCGTTCCAAAACCCGACTTCAATTATAACCTGCGTGGCTTCAATGTAGGCGGCGCCATCATCCCCAACAAATTGTTCTTCTTCGTAAGCGCTGAACAGGAAAGAATTAAAGCGCCCGCTACCAGCCTCGTAGCCAACAAACCCGGTGGAGTGGCCGGTGGTAACGTATCCCAGGCCGTAGCAGATACACTGGATGCATTGAAACAATTCCTGATAAGCAAATACGGATATGATCCCGGCGATTACCAGAATTATACCTACCGCACACAAAGCGATAAAGTAACTTTTAAGGTCGACTGGAACGTGAATGAGCACAACACGTTTACCTTTAAATACAGTTACCTGAAATCATTTAAAGATATTCCCGCCAGCAACAGCGGTGCTCCCGGTGGCGGTGCTGTTGGAAGTGGCCGCCAGCCCAGCGCTACAGGTCTTCCTTTCAGCGGAAGCGGCTATACCATCAACAACAATTTCAACATCTTCATTGCTGAACTGAATACCCGCATCGGTAACCGTGCCTCCAATAAACTGCAGATCGGCTACTCCGCCATGCGCGATTTCAGAAATGCTTTGTCACAAAGCAATTTCCCGCTGGTAGATATTATGAACGGCCAGGGCGCCAGCTATACCGCCTTCGGTTATGAGCCGTTTACCTACAACAATAAGCTTAATACCGACGTATACCAGCTGTCTGATATCTTCACCATGTACAAAGGGAAGCATGAAATCACGATTGGAACGCAGAACTATTATAAAACATTCGTGAATGGCTTTGCGCCAAACTACAACGGTAACTACCGCTTTAATACACTCTCCGATTTTTATGCCAGCGCCAACAGCAACCTGGCAACGGCTTCACGCTACGCAGTGTCTTATGCAACTACCAAAGACGGCTCCTTTCCATACGCAAAAATCAACATGCTGGAACTGGGCGCGTTTATCCAGGATAAGTGGAGTGTTACCAACTTCTTTACCTTTACCTATGGTTTACGTATAGACGTACCAGTTATAGGCAGCACTTTCTCCAAAAATGATTCGCTCGCTGCGCTGACTTTCAGAGATGGTGTGAAGATAGATGTGGGCCAGGCGCCAAAAACAACACCGCTCCTGTCGCCGAGAATTGGATTTAACTGGGATATTACGCATGATGGCAAAACGCAGCTCCGTGGTGGTGCTGGCTTATTTGCCGGTCCGCCGCCCGCTGTTTGGCTGAGCAACCAGGCCGGAAACAATGGCGTACAGTTCGGATCATTTGTAGCGCAAACAAGTGCTACGGCGCCTACCATTCCTTATCCCTTCAGCTCCGATCCCAATACTTACAAAGTGGGCACAGAAGGAAAGCTATCTTATCAATATAATATAGCCGTTACCGATAGGAACTTTAAATATCCGCAGGTATTAAAAGCAACACTGGCGGTTGACCGTCAGTTGCCGTGGGGCGTAATAGGTACCCTGGAATTCAACTATTCCAAAGATATCAACGCTGTATATTTCCAGAACGTAAACCTTCCCACTGCAGGGTTCCAGCTGGATAGCACCCCCGATCACCGCACACGCTATAATTCTTCCAAAATATACGCAGGCAACAGCCTGAGCAATCCGAACATCAGTGATGCCATCCTGATGCGCAATACCAATAAAGGCTATTCGTATTTTGCCACTATCCAGTTACAAAAAAATCTGCCTAATCTTTACCTGAGTGCGGCCTATACTTACAGCAAGTCGCGCAGCGTAAATGATGGTGGCAGCATTGCACAAAGCAACTGGCGCGACCGCCCCGTTGCCGGCGATCCCAATGCCAATGCACTGGGCTACTCCAATTACTACATGCCGCATCGTGTAATTGCAGCTGCTACCTACCGCTTTACCTGGGCCAAACATTTCGCTACATCTGTAGGTGTAGTGTATGAAGCCGCTCCAAGTATAAACGGACTTTACAGCAACACTTCCTATACTTACAACGGCGATGTGAACAACGATGCATCCGGTGGTAACAACGACCTGATCTACATTCCAAAAACCAGGAACGATATTAAACTGGTGCCGGTTGGTTATGGCGACAAAACCTATAACCCCGCTACCAATGCAGATAAACGCACTGCAGATATCATCTGGAATCAGCTCGATAATTTTATTAAACAGGATAACTACCTGAGTGGTCACCGCGGACAATATGCAGAACGTAACGCCGTGGTATTACCATTCGCCAAACGGATGGACCTGAATATTACGCAGGACATCTTTGTATTCAGCGGCAAGGAGAAAACAAAACACACCCTGCGTATCAGTTTTGATATCATCAACTTTGGTAACTTCCTGAATAAACGCTGGGGTATTTCCAAGATCCCGAACCTGCCTTCTTTCCTGAAGTACGAAGGACAATACAAAGATGCTTCGGGCAATGCTACTGCAGCAGCAGCTTACTCTTTCCCTTACCTGGATGCGGCGAACCAGATTCCGCTCACCAGTTCATGGAGAGACAATACCGGCACCATTTCCAGGTGGCAGGGCCAGCTCGGTATCAGGTATATGTTTAACTAACGCGAATTTTGTCTTTCCCAGGATTAGACTGATTATACTGATTCCTGGATTTTATTTTTGGGATTTTAAAAAGATTAAGGGAGATAAAAGCATAGATCCGCTTTTATCTCCCTTAATCTTTTTAAATCAAAACGTAATCAAATCAGTGTAATCACGGTTGATCAGTCTAATCCTGCTCCAGGACAATTTAACATCGCCTTCGGCGATCCTCCGCAAAATTTTTTGCACAGAAAAACAATTTATTGAAGTAATTGAGCGTTAATGAAATACAGAAAGAAACATCTGTACTATCCTGCCTGAAGTAATTTCCCTGATATTTTTGAAATTGATCCCTCTATTTATGTAGAAGTGGCTTAAAAAAAAGACCTGCAAGCTAAAAAACCCGCAGGTGTTCATAACCTATGCCAACTTTAGAGTAATCGTTAAAACTTAAACTGTTAATAATCTATAAAGCCTAAGTCTTGTAATATTTTGAGTATTGATGTTTTTTCTATTTTGTATATAAGAGATAACGTAATGGAAAATGTATTTGTTCAAAAAATCCTAAAAATTATTTTGGTCTTAACATTTTGGGCCCTTCTTTCCGGGGTGTCTCTCTATTACTTACGGATGATAAATTCCTTTGGATTGCTAAAATGGAAAAAAAATTAAAAAAAATATTATTATTTATATTTTAAATATATAAGTAAATGCTTACTTGATATCCTGACAAATTTCTATCAAAACCCCGTTACTATGCTTAGGATGCAGGAAACAGATCAGTTTGTTATCGGCTCCCTTTTTAGGCGTTTCCTGCAATAAAACAAACCCTTCTTCCTGTAACCGTTTCATTTCCGCATAAATATCCGTTACCTCAAAAGCGATGTGATGCATCCCTTCTCCTTTTTTATCCAGGAACTTTGCAATAGCACTGTCTGGTCCTGTTGCCTCCAGCAACTCTATTTTGGTTTCGCCCTGCCGGAAAAAAGCCGTCTGTACCTGTTCACTATCCACCTCCTCCTGCTTATAACAAGGGGTGTTCAACAACTTTTCAAAAAGCGGAATGGACACAGATAATTTATTAACGGCAATGCCTATATGTTCTACCCTGAGCATGTTTACAGCTGTTTAACAGCTGCACGGAATCGGTATCCGTACAGCTTTTTCGGAATATGCTTAACCCGGTAAAAATAGAACTTATGTCGTAAATTTGTTAGGCCCGGACTTTAATATAAACAGAAAGACAATATGCTACAGCTGCCCGTTTACCTCGATAACAATGCTACCACGCCCTGCGATCCCAGGGTAGTAGCTGCTATGTTGCCCTATTTCACCGAAATATTTGGGAACGCAGCAAGCCGCAGCCACCCGCTGGGATGGGCTGCAGAGGAAGCGGTAGACAATGCCCGTGAACAGGTAGCCAAACTGATTGGCGCCACACCCAAAGAAATTATCTTTACTTCCGGCGCCACAGAAGCCGTTAACCTCGCCATCAAAGGAGTATATGAAACATATACCACCAAAGGCAATCATATTATTACCGCCGTCACCGAACACAAAGCAGTAATAGATACCTGCAAACACCTCGAAAAACAAGGCGCACAGGTAACCTGGCTTCCGGTAAACCACGAAGGACTTATTGACCTCAGCGAACTGGAAGCCGCCATTACTCCCAAAACTATCCTGATCAGCCTGATGTACGCCAACAATGAAACCGGCGTGATCAACCCTGTACGCGCCATCAGCGATATTGCCCGGAAACATGGAGTATTGTTTATGACAGACGCCACCCAGGCAGCAGGAAAAATTCCGGTAGATGTAAACAACGACGGCATAGATCTGCTTACCCTCAGCGCCCATAAAATGTACGGACCCAAAGGAACAGGCGCTTTATATGTCCGCAGACGATCGCCCCGCGTAACACTCACTGCACAGATCGACGGAGGCGGCCACGAAAGAGGTATGCGCTCCGGCACCCTGAATGTGCCCGGTATCGTAGGACTGGGAAAGGCATGCGAGCTGTGCATGGAGGAAATGGCTGCCGACACGCAACGCATCCTCCCCATGAGAAACCGGCTGGAAAAGGCTTTGCTGGAAATAGAGCAAACGTATTTAAACGGAGCCCCCGGGCAGCGCCTGCCACATACCTGTAACCTCTCGTTTAAATACGTGGAAAGCGAAACCCTCATGATGGGCTTTAATAAAAAGATCGCCCTTTCCTCCGGATCGGCCTGTACTTCGGCTTCCCTGGAGCCCAGCTATGTGCTGAAAGCAATGGGCCTCAGCGACGACCTCGCGCACGCCTCCCTCCGCTTTGGCCTGGGACGGTTTACCACAGATGAACAAATAGATTTTACCATCCAAACCATTACCGACGCCGTTACCCAGCTGAGAACCATCAGCCCCATATGGGAAATGTATAAAGATGGCGTAGACCTTTAAGTCCACCTTTACTCCGGGTCAACGTCGTGGATGCTTCGTAGATGCCTCGTAGATACGTCGTGGATACTTCGGTATAAAGCCCCTTAAAAACCTCCCATACAATAGCCGGAAAGGTAATAGCGTTTACCCTATATTTGTATCTTTACTAATATCCTAATCCTTACAAACTGTTCATGCTAGCCATCTTTAAGAAAGAGATCAACCAGTTTTTCAGCAGTGTTACAGGCTATGTAGCCATCATACTGTTTTTGCTGGCGAATGGATTAATGTTGTTCGTGTTTCCGGAAACCAGCTTACTCGATACCGGGTACGCCAACCTGGACCCGCTGTTCAACCTGGCGCCGCTCATTTACCTGCTGCTCATTCCAGCCATTACCATGCGCTGCTTCGCAGATGAATTCAAAACCGGTACAATGGAATTACTAAGCACCAAACCACTCACCGGCTGGCAGATTGTAATGGGCAAATTCTGGGGTAGCCTGCTCATTGTAGCCATCTCCCTGCTTCCTACTATCGTTTATTATTTTGCCATAAAACAATTAAGTGTAGATAACCAGCTGCTTGATACCGGCGGTATCATCGGTTCCTATATCGGCCTGTTACTACTGGGAGCAACGTTCACGGCCACCGGCATCTGGTCGTCTTCCTTAACCAATAATGCCATGATTGCCTTTCTCATCGCACTGTTTACCTGCTTTATTCTTTACAACGGCTTCGATGCCGTTAGCAAAATACCGGCCTTCAGCGGCGGAGCCGACTACTACCTGCAAATGGCAGGGATCAAATTTCATTATGCCTCCATCAGCCGCGGCGTAATAGATAGCCGTGATATTGTTTATTTTATCAGCATCATTGGCCTGATGCTCTATCTTACTAAATTATCCCTGCAAAGAAAACTCTGGCAAAACGGTTAATAACCGTCCTTACTAAACAACATGGCTACACGAAAAAAATACATACAACGTGCAATAGCAGTAATACTGGTACTCACGGGCATCAATATAGCAGCAGCTTACTTTCATGGCAGATGGGATCTGACAGCAGAAAAAAGATATACCCTCACCGCCAGCACCCGGCAAATGCTCCGCAAACTGGACAGCCCGGTGGAAATTGAAGTATTCCTCAAAGGCGACTATCCCGCCAGTTTCCGCCAGCTGGCACAGTCTACGTCAGAACTACTGGAAGAGTTCCGTGAATACGGAAAACAAAACCTCCGGTTTACATTTATCAATCCGGGACAGGGCCTCACAGACTCCGCACGCATGAAGTTCCTCGGTGAACTCACCGCACAGGGCATCATGCCTTTTAATATGAAAGTACAGCAGGAAGCCAACGACGGCTTCGCCGAGAAGCTGATCTTTCCCGGCGCACTGGTGCATTACAAAGGCAAAACAATAGGAGTGAATCTCCTGAAAAACCAGGGCGGGCAAGATCCCCTGCAAACCATGAACAGCTCGGAAGCCTTGCTGGAATACCAGTTTGCCTACGCGATCCACAAATTGCAGGAAAAGGAAAAGCCACTCGTAGGGTATATGCTGGGCCATGGGGAATCGCTCGGCGCCGAAGTATACGACGCACTGAGCACCCTTCAAACCAGCTATGGGCTGGATACCCTCACCCTGCAGGCAGCGTCCTACATACCCCGCGATTTTAATGTCATTCTCTTTGCCAAACCCGCAGGCGCCTTCTCGGATGCAGATAAGTTCAAGATAGATCAATACGTAATGAACGGGGGCAAGGTGCTGTGGTTCCTCGATGAATCCAGCGCCAGTATGGACAGTCTTCATGAACATCCTGAATTTTTTGCGATGGATCGCGGACTGAACCTGGAAGATCTCCTCTTCCGCTACGGTGTGCGTATCAACCAGGACCTGGTGCTGGATCTGCAAAGCGATGTAGTGCCGTTGGTAGTGGGCAATGTGGGCAACCGGCCGCAGATACAACCCATGCCGTTTCCTTATTTCCCGATGCTGATGCCTACCAAAGCGCATCCCATTGTAAAAAATCTGGATATGGTGCTGAGCCGCTTTGTAAGTTCTATCGATACCATAAAAAACGACGCCATCCGCAAAACCATACTGCTCACCACTTCCAGGAACAGCCGTACTACGCGGCTGCCGGCGCAGGTGAGCTGGGACATCGTGAAAACGCAACCCAATCCGCGGGAATACCGCCAAAAATACCTGCCCACAGCCGTTTTGCTGGAAGGGAAGTTCACCTCCCTGTTCCGCAACCGGGAAAACCCTGATGCGGTGAATCAGCTGTTCCACGCATCCGGGCAGTCTTTCAAAGAATCCGCTGATACTATCAACAAAATGATTGTGGTCAGCGATGGCGATGTAATTGCCAATGCCGTATCCCGCAAGGAAGGCCCGCTGCAAATGGGCATCAACGAATTTAACCCGGGCTTTGCCTTTGCCAATAAAGAATTTTTTCTCAACTGCCTGGAATATCTCAGCGGTAACAGCGGTATCATGGAAGCCCGGAACAAGGAGCTGACACTGCGTTTGCTGGATGGGGAAAAAATCCGGCAGGAAAAAACCAAGTGGCAGGTGATCTGTTTCCTGGTGCCCGTTGGACTGGTTTTATTATTTGCAATGGTATTCCAGTTTATACGTCAACGTAAATTTACTGAATAGCCTGAAGTGCTGTAAGCCACTGGCTTTCAGGGCTTATAGCAGTGGATGCTTAATGGAAATGGCAACCTTAAACCGGAAACCTAGCTGCCGTTTTCCTATCTTTGCTGCTCATAAAATGCAATCACGTGGGAAAAACAGAGATAACATATCTGGTATTTTTTATTGTGATCATCCTGGCGTTAGTATTTGACCTTGGTTTTTTTAGTAAGAAAAATACAAAGACAAGTCTCAAAACAGCGCTGTGGCAAAGCATTTTCTGGGTAGTTTTATCTATGCTCTTTTTTGGGTTCATGTGGCTGGAAGACGGCGCAGAACCCGCCATCAGCTTTTTGAGCGCGTACCTGATGGAGAAATCCCTGTCGATAGATAATATCTTTGTGTTTGTACTCATCTTTAGTTTTTTTAAGATAAAAGAAGAGTACTATTCCCGGGTATTACTGATAGGTATACTGATGGCCATTATTTTCAGGGCCATATTTATCTGGCTGGGAATTGCGCTCATACAAAAGTTTGAATGGATATTATACATTTTCGGTGCGTTTCTCATTTACACCGGTATTAAAATGTTTGTCACAAAAGATGATGATGAATTTAAACCGGAGGAGAATGCGATTTACCGTTTTATGAATAAATACATGCGGGTAACCACGGAAGAGCCGAAAGGCAGGTTTGTGATCCGTAAACATAATAAGGCATATCTTACTACGTTATCACTGGTTGTAGTGATGTTGGCAGTAACAGATATCTTATTTGCGGTAGATTCTATTCCGGCTGTATTTGCCATATCACGTGATCCGATGGTAGTATATACCTCTAACATATTTGCGGTTTTGGGACTCAGGTCCCTGTTCTTTTTACTGAGGGGAGCGGTAGATAAATTTGAATACCTGCCCCAGGGTATTGCCATCGTCCTGGTTTTTATAGGACTGAAAATGCTGGCTGAGTATTTTTTGCACAAGCACGATATTCAAATACCGGTATATGTATCATTAATAGTGATAGTGCTATGCCTGGGAGGTTCCATCCTCTATTCTCTCTATCATCAGAAAAAAGAAGTACCGGAAGGAGAAGCGAAGTAAAAAGCAGCGCAGACATTAGTTTTGCAGCAGCTAAGTGATTATTCAAACCTGATAAACGTGTATAACGCAGCAAGCATCAACAAGACTTTGAAAGGGGAATTGTTGCAAGAGACCGGATTTTCTGAAATTGACCATCTTTTATTGGACAGCAGGAAGCTCAGCTTCCCCGAAACATCTCTGTTTATTCCATTGGTTAGCCCGCGGCGCAACGCGCATCAATACATTGAAGAATTGTACCGCAAAGGGGTAAGTAATTTTGTGGTGAGTGAACCAGTGCCACTGGAGAAGTATCCTAAAGCCACCTTCATTCTCGTAAAAGACACCCTGCAGGCGCTGCATGCACTGGTAGCCTTTCACCGGCAGCAGTTCCACATACCCGTTATTGGCATCACCGGCAGCAATGGCAAAACCATTGTAAAAGAATGGCTGTACCAGCTGCTGGAAAAGGATTACAATATTGTTCGCAGTCCTAAAAGCTATAACTCCCAGATAGGAGTACCGCTTTCTGTATGGCAAATGAAACCGGAACACCAGCTGGCTATCTTTGAAGCCGGCATTTCACAACCCGGTGAAATGGTGAACCTCGAAAAGATTATCCGCCCCACCATCGGCATCTTCACCAACATCGGGGAAGCCCACAGCGAAGGGTTCTTAAATATCCGCCAGAAAATAAATGAAAAGCTGGTGCTGTTCGCCAAAAGCGATATTCTCATTTACTGCAAAGACTATCTTGCCCTCAATGAGTGTGTGCTGGCCTTTCACAACCAGGTAGGCAAAAAGGAAAACCAGGAAGGCGGACCGGAATTATTTTCCTGGTCACGGAAAACAGATGCCGACCTCCGGGTTACCAATGTGGATAAACTGGATAACCATACCCGCATAGATGCCCTCTACAAACAGGAACCACTGCATTTCCAGATCCCTTTTGTGGATGAAGGCTCTATCGAAAATGCCATTCACTGCCTGGCACTCATGCTGTACATGGGTAAAGAACAATCCGTTATCCAGCAACGGATGGATCAGCTCAGCAATATTGCCATGCGCCTGGAACTGAAACAGGGGATCAATAACTGCTCCGTGATTAACGACAGTTACAGCCTGGATCTCGGCTCCTTAACCATTGCGCTCGACTTCCTCCAGCAACAGCAGCAGCACGCCACCCGCACCGTTATCCTCAGCGATATCCTGCAAAGCGGTAAAAGCGATGCTACCCTGTATGAAGAAGTAGCAGATCTCCTGCAAAAGAAAGGCATCAATAAATTAATTGCCATAGGTAAAAATATAGGCAGGGAGAAAAAAAGCTTCCAGCAGATAGAAGGACTGAAAACACAGTTCCTCACCACTACCGACGAATACATACAACAATTCAATGCGGATGACTTCCAGAATGAAACCATCCTGGTAAAAGGCTCCCGCATCTTCCAGTTTGAACGCATCGGCAAACTGCTGGAACAAAAAGCGCATCAAACCATCCTGGAAATCAATCTCACTGCTATTTCCCATAACGTAAAGCTGTACCAGTCGCTGCTAAAGCCCAACACCAAATTAATGGCAATGGTAAAAGCGTTTTCCTATGGCAGCGGCAGTTTTGAAATAGCCAACCTCCTCCAGTTTCACGGAGTAGACTACCTCGCAGTAGCCTATGCAGATGAAGGAGTAGAGCTGAGAAGGGCCGGCATTACCATGCCTATTATGGTCATGAACCCTGAACCCGCCAGCTTTGATGCCATCCTCCACTGGAACCTGGAGCCGGAAATCTATTCCATGCAGATCCTCCTGCAGTTTATGGAAGAAATCACCACAGCAGGTAAAACGGAATTTCCTGTTCACATAAAGCTCGACACCGGTATGCACCGCCTGGGCTTTGTGAAAAGTGAAATTGCCGAGCTGGCACAAATACTCACCGCCACCCCGCTGATGAAAGTACAATCCATTTTCAGCCACCTGGCCGCCAGTGAAGATCCCGCCAAGGATGCCTTCACGCAGCAGCAGGGCCGGTTGTTTTATGATATGAGCCATGAACTGCAAAAGGCACTGGGCTATACCGTGATCCGCCATATTGCCAACAGCGCCGCTATCAGCCGCCATCCTGATCTGCAGCTGGATATGGTACGCCTCGGCATCGGCATGTATGGAATCGACAGCAGCAACGGGATCCAGGACCAGCTTCGCAATGTAAGCACCCTGAAAACAACCGTGGCCCAGCTGAAACACCTGGTAGCCGGTGATACCGTGGGTTATGGCGCCAAATGGGAAGCCAAAGGCCCCGCAGTAACCGCTACCGTACGCATTGGCTATGCCGATGGCTATCCCCGCAGGCTGGGTATGGGCGTTGGCAAAATGCTGGTACGGGGCAAACTGGCGCCCGTGGCCGGTGTAGTGGCTATGGATATGCTCATGCTCGATGTAACACATATCCCGGATATAGAAGAAGGGGATGAAGTCATTGTTTTTGGCCAGGACTTGTCCGTACAGGACCTATCCGCCTGGGCTGAAACCATTCCCTATGAAATATTAACAGGAATTTCACAGCGCGTAAAAAGGGTATATTTCCAGGAATAATGATATTGCAGGCTTCGACTTTGAAATAAACTATTATTTTTGATAAAATTCTAATATCAGTTGAAATATCGTCACGTAGTATTTATCGTTATCCTGATCCTGGTTATTGACCAGACACTGAAATTCTGGATCAAAACGCATATGTTTATGCAACAGGAGTTTGTGATTTTCCCCAATTGGTTCCGGATCCATTTTATTGAAAATGAAGGAATGGCTTATGGTCTTAAATTCGGAGGCGACTTCGGGAAGATCCTTCTTACCCTGTTCCGCCTGGTGGCTGTAGTGGTAGGTTTTGTGTACATGAAAAAGCTTATCAAAGAAAAATACAGCACGGGCCTCCTGATTTGTGGATCCCTGATCCTGGCAGGAGCAGCCGGCAACCTGATAGATAGTATGTTCTATGGCCTTATTTTCAACGATAGCATAGGGTATGAAGTATCGAAGTTTATGCCTGCCGGCGGCGGTTACGGTAGCTTTTTACACGGCCGCGTGGTGGATATGTTGTACTTCCCCATTTACGAAGGTTACCTGCCTAAATGGGTGCCGTTTAAAGGCGGCGACTACTTCGTGTTTTTCCGCCCGGTATTTAACGTAGCTGATGCAGCTATTTCTATCGGCGTAATCACTATCCTGCTGTTCCAGAAACGGTTTTTCGGAAAACATATGCAGCCTAAAGCCGTTGAACATCCCGTGGCAAAGGATCACGTAGTTTAAATTACTATCTTACTTATATGTAAAAGCGTTCGCCGGTGGTGAACGCTTTTTTTATGCCGGACACTGCTGGTATTTTTATGGGCTTAGGGAGATGACAAACAAAATATCCGTCTTTCATTTTGTCGATTATTCGATTTTTTCCGTAAAATGCTCAAAAAGCGAATTTGCCAGGCACCTGCAAATACCCCTAAGTGTATGGGGAGTGTATGGGAAGTGTATTGTGAGTGTATGGGGAGTGTATGGGAACAGTATAGGAACTGTATGGGGACTGTATGGGGACTGTATAGGGACTGTATAGGGAATACGACACATAGACGACTCCTAAGTATCCAAGAAGTATCGGAGAAGTATGCGATAAGTAACAGGGGCATATTCATTCAATGCTGCAACAATTCTTCTTCAAAAAAAAACGCAGCCCGCAAACCCTTCACCCTGAAGAGGTTATAAGCTCAACTGCGCTCCTGGCCGCAGTTCCCGGCCCTGCTTTTTCCAAATAATCCCCCCATTTGCTTTGAAATGAAAAATACCCGGATTATATTTGTCTACTAATTCTATAGACTATATGATAATCGTTTTTACAAATCATTCATTTTCAGCACGATGTTGCGGCACGGCATCGTAAAAGGTCCCCTTATCATTTTTTATCATTCCAGAATCAATAATGTTTACAGCACATGCAAAAGTTTTTAATGCTGGCAAAATACCTGTTTTTAATTTTGGTATTCAGTCCGGTACTGGTACACGCTCAACTTAACGGGTCTTATGTAATTCAGGGTAAAATTACAGACGATCACGGGGTAGCGCTTCCCGGTGCCTCCGTACAAATCAAAGGCACTTCATTCGGCGCTCAAACAGATACCACCGGCCGCTTTGAAGTTACCACCAACTCCAAATTTCCGCTGAAGCTGGTAATCAGGCTCATAGGATATCAACCCCAGGAGTTTGAAGTAAAAAGCAGCAGCAGCAAACTGGCCATCCAGTTATATACACAATCACTGCTGGTAAATGAAGTAGTAGTATCCGCTTCCCGTCAGCAGGAAAAACTGCTCCGGTCGCCGGTAGCCATCGAAAAGCTGGACATCAGGGCGCTGAAAGAAACCCCTTCGTCTACTTTCTACGACGCCCTCGGTAACCTGAAAGGCGTGCAAATGACCACTGCGGGTCTTACCTTCAAAGTATTCAACACCCGTGGCTTCAACGTTCCCAACAACTTCCGCTTCATGCAGCTGGTAGATGGTGTGGATAACCAGGCCGCTACGCTCGGCGTACCGCTGGGTAACGCCATCGGCCCCACGGAGCTTGATATTTCCAGCGTGGAAGTTACTCCTGGCGCATCTTCCGCCCTGTATGGCATGAACGCCATCAACGGAATGTCCAACCTCATCACTAAAAACCCCTTCCAATACCAGGGCGTAAGCGTATACCAGAAAGTAGCCGTAAACCACGTTGGCGACGACGGTGGCGCCAAATTACTCACGGAAACGGCTGTACGCTATGCACAGCAATACTCTTCCTGGTTTGCATGGAAAATTAACCTGAGCTACATGCAGGGTACCGACTGGTACGCTGACAGCCATAACGACTTTTCTCCGCAATCCAAAGCCAACCCCGACTTTCCACAACTCAGCGGCGCCAACAACATCGCCAACGACGCCTGGAACAAATATGGCGATAACTCCAACCTCCAGGTAATTGATAAAGACGGACGCGCTTACAACGTGCACCGCACCGGCTATTGGGAAAAAGATATCGTAGGCGACTTTACCGTTAAGAATAAAAAAGCCGACGTTTCTTTCAATTTCCGCTTACCGCACAAACTGGAACTGTCTGCTTCCTACCGCTACGGCGAAATGGACGGCTTCTTCCAACGTGGTAACCGTATCGGCCTCAGAGGTGTAACCGTACAAAACGGTAAACTGGAACTCGTACACCCCGACTTTACCGTGAGGTCCTACATCTCCATTGAAAATACCGGCGATTCCTATAACATGAATCCCCTGGCCGACAATCTGGAGAAGTCATTCAAAACAGATAAAAAATGGCTGTCTGATTATACTTCCGGCCTGAACAACGCGCTCACCGCAGGTTCCGACCTGGTGGCCGCACACGCCGCTGCCCGCGCCTTTGCAGACGCCGGCAGATGGACACCCGGCACCCCCGCATTTGATGCACAGGTAGCCAAAATAAAAAGTATCAACGACTGGGATATTTACCCTACTTCCAAAAACCCTGAAAACACCAGTGGCGGCGCCGCTCTCCTCCAGAAGAGCCGCTTCTACCACACGGAAGGTACCTGGAACCTGCGTAAATACATCCACTTCGCAGATGTATTGGTAGGCGCCGATTACCGCACCTACGAAATTATCCCCGATGGCAACAACTTCGTGGATTTCTCCCGCCCCGCCGACAAACGCAATGAGCCAGGCGGTAAACACATCTGGTACGGCAAATACGGTGGCTTCGCACAAATCAGCAAAACGTTCTTCAACGATGCATTAAAGCTCACCGGCTCCCTGCGCTACGATAAAAACGAACAGTTTGATGGTAAAGTAAACCCACGTATCGCGGCAGTTTACAGCATCAAAGACAAACATAACTTCCGCCTCTCCTGGCAAAACGGATTCCGCTTCCCATCACTGTTTGAAGCTTACTCCTTCGTAAACAACGGCCAGGTAAGACGTGTAGGCGGACTCGCTTTCATTGAAGAAGGACTCGGTTACTTTAAAAACTCTTTCCTCACCAGCTCAGTAGATGCATTTGGCGTAGCAGTAAATAAAACCATCAACGCCGAGCACATCTCCAAAGATGCCGCCGCTGCAAAAAATGCAGGCATATTAAAAGTAGCGAACCTCGATCCCATCGTTCCGGAACAGATCACTTCGTTTGAAGCCGGTTATAAAGCAGTACTGCTCGATAACAAACTCTTTGTCGATGTAGATGGCTACTATAGCTCCTACAAACATTTCATCGGTCAGATTGAAGCTGTAGTACCTAAAACAGGTAACGTTAACAATCCCGATCAAACAGTGCTGAACCAGATGCTGGATAAGTCTTTACAGAATCGCTACCGCGTATGGACCAACAGTAAATCCACTGTAAACAACTACGGATTCGCGGTGGCCGTTACCTACGATCTGTATAAAAACTACACCATCAGCGGTAACGCCAACTACAACAAACTGGCGCAGGACAAAACAAAAGATGATGCGTTGATCCCCGGCTTTAATACACCAGACTGGTTCACCAACGTAAGCTTAGGTAACCGCAACGTGTACAAAAACATCGGCTTCAACGTGGTTTGGCACTGGCAGAATACTTTCTACTGGCAGAACCTCTTTGGTAACGGCGACGTGCCTTCTTACAACACAGTAGATGCACAGATCACCTACCGTGTACCAAAAATCAAAACATCCTTTAAACTGGGTGCTTCCAATATTCTCAACTCTAAATACTTCCAGTATGTGGGCGGTCCAACCATCGGTGGATTATACTACCTGGCGTTAACATACGACAACGTTTTTCAGAGGAAATAATAGTTGCTGAGATACAGGGGTGCAGTAATATAACTGCATCCCCTGTTTTTAAAAACTACATAAAATAACTGGTATGACTACACGAACAACAGCTGTTGCAGGCACCGTCACCGAAAAGCCACAATCCTCCTTCAAATGGTGGCAGATCGCTGTTGTATCGTTGTTACTGGCTACCGTACTCATTGCCCTCTATTACTACGAAGTACCAGACGCCGTACAGGGAGATGTACGCCGGTTCTTTCATTCTCTTTTTACAACAGAGCTGCTGTTTTATATTGTGGTGGGGTTATGCGCACAACTGGTAGATGGCGCGTTGGGTATGGCTTACGGCGCTACCTCCTCTTCTTTATTGCTGGGACTGGGCGTATCTCCTTCAGTAAGCAGCGCCAGTGTACACGTGGCAGAAGTATTTACCACCGGCGCATCGGGATTCGCACATTTTAAACTGGGCAACGTTAATAAGAAACTGTTTTTGTGCCTGCTGATCCCCGGAATGATCGGAGCCATCTCCGGCGCATACCTGCTGTCAGACAAAATAGACGGAGATGTAATAAAACCCTTTATCAGTGCATACCTGCTGGTACTCGGCATTATTGTGATCCGGAAAGGCATCCAGAAAAATAAAAGAAAAACCAAAACAAAAAGACTCGGACCACTGGCTTTTGCAGGCGGGTTTATGGACGCCATTGGCGGTGGAGGCTGGGGCCCCATTGTTACTTCCACCTTGCTGAGTAAAGGCCGTACCGTACATTATACCATTGGTTCTGTAAATGCAGCAGAGTTCTTTATTTCACTTTCCAGCGCCACCACCTTCCTGATCTTCACGGGTATATCCAGCTGGCAGGTAATTGTGGGACTGGTAATCGGCGGGGTGATCGCTTCTCCGTTTGCAGCCATCCTGGTGCGGAGAATAAAGCGCAAACCATTGATGATTATGGTAGGCGTCCTCATTATAATACTGAGCCTGCGTACAATTATCGCTACCCTACTTCACCTCGTTTAGCAATACGCCTTCTTTTTCAAAACTACGTATATTGCTCAACGTTACCTCTGCTATCTGCGTAAGCGCTTCTTTTGTAAAAAAGCCCTGGTGGGCGGTTACCAGCACATTCGGGAAAGTGGTTAATCTTGATAATACATCGTCCTGGATAATACTTCCGGAGAAGTTCTGAAAAAACAGGTGTTCTTCCTGCTCATACACATCTATTCCAAGCGCGCCTATATGGCTGTTTTTAAGCGCTGCTACTACTGAAGCAGTATCTATTAATCCGCCACGACTGGTATTGATCAGCACTACGCCCATTTTCATGGATGCAATAGAGTTTGCATTAATCATATGCCGTGTACTCTCCATCAGCGGGCAATGCAGCGATATCACATCCGACTGCGCAAAAATAGTATCCAGCGATACATACTTTACACCTAACTCTACCAGCTCTTCGTTTTCATAAATATCATGTGCATACACCTTACAGCCGAAGCCCAGCATGATCCTGCAAAACACTGCGCCTATGTTACCCGTACCCACTACGCCGATCGTTTTACCAAAGAGATCAAAACCTTCCAGTCCGCTCAATGTAAAGTTTCCATCACGTACACGATTATACGATTTATATATTTTCCTGTTCAGTGCCAGGAGTAAGGCCACCGCATGTTCTGCCACCGCATGGGGCGAATAGGCAGGCACCCGCACCACCTTAATCCCTGCTGCTGCGGCGGCTTTCAGATCTACATTATTGAATCCGGCGCAACGTAATGCAATAAGACGTACCCCTTTTTGCTGAAGTTCGTTGATGACGGTCGCATTCACTTTATCATTCACAAATACACAGATCACCGCTTCATCTTTTATCAGGGCAGCATTATCTTCATTTAACTGCGCCTCGAGGAAACGGAAACGGTGCGCTCCCTGCTGGTTGCCCTGGTTGAAGTAATGAATATCGTATGGCTGCGCGCTGAAAAAGAGTATATCCATGATCGTTGGGCTTGTTTGCATTGAAGGTAACAAAAAAGAGCCCCGTTATTAGCGGGACTCTCTTCTTCCATAAATATGATCTGTTATTACTTGATTTCTCCTACCATGTGTGCAGGCACTACCCACTCATCAAATTCAGCCGGGGTTACATAACCCAGTTTCACGGCCATTTCCTTGAGGGTAGTTCCTTCCTTGTGGGCTTTCTGCGCAATTTCAGCTGCTTTGTAGTAGCCAATTTTGGTATTCAGTGCAGTTACCAGCATCAGGGAATTTTCCACATGTTTTTTGATATTGGCTTCAATGGGTTCGATGCCTTCCGCGCATTTATCGTTGAAGCTTACGCAGCCATCGCCGATCAGTCGTGCAGAGTGCAGGAAGTTGAAGATCATTACCGGCTTAAATACGTTCAGTTCAAAGTGACCGTTGGAACCGCCGATACTGATGGTAACATCGTTACCCATTACCTGGGCCGCAATCATGGTGAGGGCTTCACACTGGGTTGGATTCACTTTACCCGGCATGATAGACGATCCCGGTTCATTGTCGGGAATATGAATTTCGCCGATACCTGCGCGTGGGCCGGAGCTGAGCATGCGTATGTCGTTGGCTATCTTCATTAAACTTACAGCAACTGTTTTCAGCGCGCCATGTGCTTCCACAATGGCATCGTGTGCAGCCAGGGCTTCAAATTTATTTTCTGCAGTAATAAAAGGCAACCCGGTTAACAGGGCGATATTCTTTGCCACGTTCTCAGAATAACCTTTAGGCGTATTGATGCCGGTACCTACCGCAGTACCACCCAATGCCAGCTCGCTCAGGTGAGCCAGTGAATTGTTGATCGCTTTCAGGCCATGATTCAGCTGGGCTACATAGCCGCTGATTTCCTGTCCCAGTGTAAGCGGCGTAGCATCCATGAAGTGGGTACGGCCAATTTTTACTACGTTTTTAAACGCTTCTGCCTTTTTCGCCAGCGTATCGCGGAGCTTTGTAATACCGGGAATGGTTACTTCTTTCAGCATTTTGTAAGCAGCGATGTGCATAGCAGTAGGGAAGGTATCGTTGGAGGACTGCGATTTGTTCACATCATCATTCGGGTGAACAAATTTGTCCTTATCAGTAAGCTGACCGCCATGAATTACGTGAGCGCGGTAAGCCACCACTTCGTTTACGTTCATGTTAGACTGGGTACCGGAGCCTGTTTGCCATACTACCAGCGGAAACTGGTCGTCCAGTTTACCTTCCAGGATTTCATCGCAAACCTGACCGATCAGATCACTTTTTTCCTTAGGCAGTACACCTGCTTCGAGGTTGGTGATAGCTGCCGCTTTCTTCAGGTAAGCGAATGCCTTGATAATTTCCTTCGGCATTTTGTTGATATCCTGTGCGATCTTGAAATTTTCAATGGAGCGCTGTGTTTGAGCGCCATAATAGGCATTTACAGGCACTTTAACCTCGCCCATTGTGTCTTTCTCTATTCTGAATTCCATGACTTAAACTTTTAAGGCTACAAAAGTACGGCTTTACGGGTTGGGCAGCAAGCTATTCCCCTGTAAAATTCGCCTGTCTTTTCTGAATAAAGGCGGCGGCGCCTTCCTGCAGATCCTTTGTAGCGAAGCAGGCCCCGAATTCTTTCAACTCCATCTCAAAGCCATCCTGGTCCTTATCCAGTGCGGCATTAGCGCATTTAATTACACGGGCTACTGCCAATGGCGCTTTTGTTTGTATTTTTTGTAAGATGGAGGTGGCTTTGGGCAGCAATTCTTCGGGCTTTAAAACATGGTTTACCAGTCCCCATGCCTGTGCCTCAGTGGCATTGATCATATCCCCGGTGAGCATCAGTTCCAGGGCTTTCCCTTTTCCTATCAGCTGCGTAAGGCGCTGGGTGCCGCCATAGCCGGGAATGAGCCCGAGGTTTACTTCCGGCTGGCCAAATTTTGCATTTTCGCTGGCAATCCGGAAGTGGCAGGCCATCGCCAGTTCGCAGCCCCCGCCCAGTGCAAAGCCGTTTACCGCGGCTATGATGGGCTTAGGGCTGTTTTCTATACGCTGGAAAATCACATGGCCTTTCTTGGCCAGCTCTTCTCCCTGTTTATCTGATAAAGTAAGAAACTCGCTGATATCTGCACCTGCCACAAAAGCTTTATCACCTGCGCCGGTAATAATGGCGCCCTTGATTTGCCGGTCGCTGTATATTTCATCCACAGCCAGCGCCAGATCAGCCAGCACCTGCTGGTTGAGGGCATTCAGCTTTTCCGGGCGGTTGATGGTGATGGTGAGGATATTGTTTTCCAATTGTGTGCTTAACGTCTGATACATGTGCCGTATTTTAGTTTATCAATATTAAGCAATATTCAATAACCTAACGAATCAGCCCGATAGCCGCCTCCAATTGCTTATCCCGACCGGTTTCCAGGGAGGCCGCATCATATTTCACTTCTACATCCGGCGGAAATCCGACCCCTTCATAAATCTTCCCATCGCGGTATTTCAGCATCAGCGACGAAGTATACACCAGGTTGATATAATCAGTGGAGAACTGCCCGCCATTGTAATATATGTTGCTGGTCAGCGGGCCATTGGCGCCCCAGGTACGTTCCCCTACAAAATGTCCGTTGGGCAGCGATTTCACGGCCATAGTGGTCATTTCCGCCATACTTACGGACCAGGCATCCGCCAGCATCACAATAGGCGCCGTAATATTCCGTGCACCTGCCTGTGGCGTTACAAAAGCCGGCGCCCACGGCGAATAATCCAGCCGGCCATTGCCCTGCTTGGAGCGGGTATAACCAAAATCCAGCTGCTTGTCGATCATTCTTCCCAATAAAAAATTAAGGTCTGCCAGATCTCCGCCGCCATTACCACGTACATCGATGATCACTCCTTTAATGTTGGCAGTATTTTTCAGCTTATCAAAGAAATACTGCTCTACTGTTTTCACACCATTGGCGGTATCTGTGTTATACAGTGTTTTCAGGTTAAATCCGCTGAAAAAGAAATACAGGATGTCCTGGTTGATAGTACCGGAAACCGCTACATACTGTGCGGTTGTACCCACATTGGTAAAGCCTCTCACAGCGCCGGCATCAAGATACCCACGTGGCACATCGTTGTAAAAGTGGAAGATGCTGATAGGATCATGATAATCCGGGCTGGCCACTTTACGCTGGTATGCCGGATTAATACTGAAAGAATCCGCTAACCAGGCATCTTTAAATGTAAGATCGTAGTGGGAATCCACCAGGCCGGCGGTCATCTCCTTAAAATAAGTATATCCTTTTCTGACATCTGTTGAATCATTGAGATTTAATTTTGCAAACAGCGGTTTATACTGTTTGTACACCCGGTCCCAATCGGTGGTATCTATATCCCAGAACACGTAGTTGTTATTCATTCCGTTCCAGTAAGAGTCAAATACTTCGCTGAAATTTCCGGAGATGGTGTTGGCAGGATCGTTTATTTCGGGTAAGTCTTTGCGGCAGGAAGCGGATACGCATACTGCGATCAGGGCAATAATATATACATTAAGATGTTTCATCTCAGTAAGATTAACTGTTAACAAATTTATTCTGCGGAAGAACCGTGGAAGATGTTTCGGATGTTAAACATGCATCCGGCCTGGAGCACGTAAGTATCGTTGTAGCGGGGGATCTGGTTGATCATGTAATTTTTCTGCTGATCCGATAACCCGTAATAATAGCGGGCTTCTACAAAGAAACGGTATTTCTGCTGCAGCCGGTATTCTATACCGGCGCCTGCCAGCAGCCCGAGCTCAATACGACGATCGCGGCGGCTGTCGAAGGTATACTTCTCATCATATTTGTAAGCCTGGTTAAACTGTAAATAATCGTACACCTGTTCATTGTCCGGGATCTCCGGGCCATCGTCAAAAACGTTGGCCATTGCGCCTTTAATGCGGCCGCTCATCCAATAGGCGGCATAACCACCGGCATTAAAAAAACCTCTCAGTTTACTGCCTCCGAAAGAGAAATGCGCCATCAATGGCAGCTGGATATAACTGTTGGTATTTTTTTGATAAATACCTTCAAAGAAATGATCCCTGCTTTGCTCATAATTTTTCTGAATGTAAGAAGGATCGGCTTCAATAGCGAACCAATCGTTGAAATGGTATTGAATAGGAATCCCTACTACAAACCCACCCAGGTCCTCATACTTTGTAAAGGCCCTGTACCCCGTGCTGGTATGCAGATAGTTCCGGTTGTAGCCTCCTGAAATCCCGACTTCAAATTGCGCATAGGCGCCATACGCGCACAGGAATAGCGCGACGAATAAGCATAGTTTCCGTTTCATATGGTTCTTATTTTGGTGATAACTGCTGTCGACAAAAAAAACCGGAACTAATTTTACAATTAGTTCCGGTTTGCCAAAAATAGCGGATATATTTCTTAATAATTTACTTCAAACTCCGCTTTGCCGTTTTTCATCTTCATATAGTGTCTTTTTCTCTTTACTTTAAAGTAATCGATACCGCTGAAATTATATCCGAGGGTAACGAACATCATATTTGCCTCTAGGTTCTTATAAGGATAAACGGAGTTACCGGCTTTATCTTTTGTTTTAAAGTCCTGGTTAAAGAAATTCTGCGGGTAGTATTGCACTTTCAGTCCGAAGCCGGGGTTAATGCGGAACCCGGCAAACAGGGAGGGCATCAGCAGCGGCGTACGGTCGCTGAACCATTCATTGAATTTATGGACCTTATCGCCATCTACAAATTGTTTCTCTTTATAATTAACAGCCATATCTATTTCTCCACCGGCAAAAAAGAAGAAGCTGCCGGAAGTAACATCGCCGATCTTTATCCCTACCGGAATACCGATGGTATATACGCGCTGCTTCAGTTTCAGGGAGTCGGCAGGTTTTGAGATCAAACCAATATTCTTGATGTTGATGCCTGTAAACACACCAAAGTTTTTGGAGAAGTCTTTATTAAAGTTAGAGCCCACATTAAAAAAGAGGGTAAACCGCGGGATATTGCGCATATGCTCCCCGTTTTCTTTCATAGAAGCAAAGGACAGCAGGGGACCGTCGCCACCGTGGGTTACGTATATCCCTTCCCGGTGTTTGGGATATTTTCCGAAAATGATGGAAAAAACGGTTTTTGCGCCGGTGGTATCGGCGGGGGCAGCAGCATTGGCTGAATCTTTTTTATCCTGGGCAAATGCACTACAACACAACGTCAACAGTAGCAGGAACAACGGGCATAACTTACATTTCATAATACGGGTGTTATGGTTTTTTAGATATTTGGTGGACTATTTCCACTAAAGACGACCCGGTTCAGAAAATGTTACGGCAATAGGGAAATATTTTTAAAAATTCCTGTGACTGGCCACCCAGCCGGTGATATACTCGGAAATATCTTTGGTATTGGTGCCGGGAGGGAACAGTTTTCCTACCCCCATTTCCTGCAGCGTTTCCATATCGGCATCGGGGATAATACCGCCACCGGTAAGCAGTACGTCGTTCATACCCTTTTCTTTCATCTGGGCAATGATCTTGGGGAATACGGTCATATGGGCGCCGGAGAGGATACTGATGCCAATAGCGTCCACATCTTCCTGCAGGGCAGCATTCACCACCATTTCCGGGGTTTGGCGTAAGCCGGTATATATTACCTCCATTCCGGCATCCCGCAGTGCTGCCGCAATTACTTTTGCGCCCCTGTCGTGGCCATCCAGGCCCACTTTAGCTACCAATACACGAACAGGACGATTTAACGGGTTGACCATACCATTATCATATTAAGGAAGTAAATGTACGAAAAAGCAGAAAGCTTAAGCTCTCGGCTTTTTTGTACATTTGCCGTCCAAGATAAAATCATTATGAGCGAAGAAAGATCCCTCAACTTTATAGAACAAATTGTTGAAGAAGACATAGCGAACGGCGTTAATGACGGAAGGGTACTGACCCGTTTTCCGCCGGAACCCAATGGCTACCTGCATATAGGTCATGCCAAATCCATTGTGCTGAACTTTGGACTGGCCCAGAAATACAATGGAAAAACCAATCTCCGCTTCGATGATACCAACCCGGTAACAGAGGATACTGAATACGTGGATTCTATCAAAGAGGATATCCGCTGGCTGGGATTTGAGTGGGAGAAGGAATTGTATGCCTCCGACTATTTTGAACAACTCTACGCATTTGCCGTAAAAATGATAGAAAAAGGACTGGCCTATGTAGAAGATGCCAGCGCCGATGAAATTGCCGCTGCCAAAGGTACCCCCACCGTACCCGGCACCCCCACGCCGGCCAGAAGCCGCTCTGTAGCGGAAAACCTGGACCTGTTTGAGCGGATGCGCAAAGGCGAATTCAAAGACGGGGAAAAAACACTCCGCGCCAAAGCAGACCTGGCTTCGCCTAACATGCACATGCGCGACCCACTCATGTATCGCATTAAACATGCCCATCACCACCGTACCGGCGACAAATGGTGCATCTACCCGATGTATGATTTTGCGCACGGACAAAGCGATAGCATCGAACATATTACCCATTCCATTTGTACACTGGAGTTCATTCCGCATCGCCCGCTGTACGACTGGTTCATCAAAGAACTGGACATATTCCCCAGCCGCCAGTACGAGTTTGCCCGTTTAAACCTCACTTATACGGTGATGAGTAAACGAAAACTGAAACAACTGGTGGAAGAAGGTCATGTAAACGGATGGGACGATCCCCGCATGCCTACCATCAGTGGCCTGCGCCGCCGCGGTTACACGCCCGCCAGCATCCGCCAGCTCTGCGAACGTGTAGGCGTACAGAAACGTGATAACATGATTGAACTCGGCCTGCTGGAATTCTGTATCCGCGAAGAGCTGAACAGAACCGCCAACCGCGTAATGGCAGTACTGGACCCGGTAAAACTGGTGATCACCAACTACCCCGAAGGACAGGTAGAAGAAATGGCCGCCGACAATAACCCGGAAGATGAAAACGCAGGCTCCCGTACCCTGCCTTTCAGCAATACCCTGTACATTGAGCGGGAAGACTTCATGGAGGCGCCTCCTAAAAAGTTCTTCCGCCTCGGTCCCGGCCTGATGGTACGTTTGAAAAATGCCTATATCATCAAAGGCGAAAGCTTTGAGAAAGATGCCGACGGCAATATCACTACCATTTACGCCACCTACCTGCCCGAAAGCAAAAGTGGCGGCGACCAGAGCGGCTTAACCGTTAAAGGCACCATTCACTGGGTAAGCGCAGCACATGCTGCCACCGCCGAAGTACGGATTTACGACCGCCTCTTTACCGTGGAAAATCCACAGGCAGAAGAAGCCGACTTCAAAACGCTCATCAACCCGGATTCGCTGCACATCATCAAACAGGCGTATGTAGAACCAGGTTTGCTGAAGGCTACTCCCGGTGAACGTTTCCAGTTCCTGCGCAAAGGTTACTTTGTAGTGGATAAAGACAGTACTTCTGAAAAAGTGGTGTTCAACAGGACTGTAACGCTGAAAGACGCATGGGCTAAGGAAAGCGCCAAAGGAAAATAAATATTTTTTTTAAAAAATAGTGAAGGCCGGGCAGTTACTGTCCGGCCTTTTTATGTGTATTATTATATGTATTTTTATTTATAGTAAATCACTTTATATGGCTAAAACCAATATAGATTTAGATGATAAGCTGATCAAAGAAGCGATGAAGCTTAACAAGGGTAAAACCAAAGAGGAAGTGGTAAACGAGGCGCTGAGGGAATATATCTTAGGCGTTAAGAACCGGGAACTCCTTGATATGAAAGGTAAAATTTATTGGGATGATAACTTAAATGAAAAGTATAAGTAGTTATGAATAACCCACTCATTTTTGACACATCCGTTTGGATTGACTATGCAAAAAGAAAAGAAACTCCGCAAACCCTTCTTTTAAGCTATTATCTGAAAAATAAGTTTGAAACACCGCTTGTTCCTGTTGTTGCGCAGGAATTTTTACAAGGAATCAGAGATGATGCACAACACAAAAAAATGAAGGATATTCTATCCTGGCACACCAAGTTGGAAATAGCCCATATGGCTGTCGCTATGGGCGCCTCTGCATTATTCCGCTCACTCCGCAAAAAAGGTGTTACCATTCGCAAAAGCAACGATTGCGTAATCGCTTTTTATGCTTTGAGCTTTGATCTGGAAGTGGTGCACAACGACAGCGACTTTGAGCTGATCAGCACATATTCAGGATTAAAAACGTGGAGAAATAATTAAGGCTAAGCGACTCTTCATCGCTTAGCCTTAATCTATTTGAAACTAATAACAATTCTACTTAAACGCCTCCAGTCCCTTTGCAATCCTGTTACGGGTTTCCGCTACACCGAGCGTAGCCACAATATCAAATACAGGAGGGCCGAATTTACCACCGGTCAGCATAATACGGAACGGCAGTTGCACATCTCCCATTTTAAGATTCTTTTCAGCAGCCAACGCTTTGAACGCGGCTTCCAGATCGGCTGCGGGAGCGGCAGACAATGACTCCAGCTGTTCAGACCATGCATGGAAAAATGCTTCTTTATCGGCATTCCATTTTGGTTTCACTGCAGCTTCATCATAGCTGTCAGGGCTTTGGAAGAAGAAAAATCCATGATCCCATATTTCATTTACAAAATAGCAGCGTTCTTTTACTAACCCTGCTACGGTAGCTACATAAGCCGGATCGGCAGTAACGCCCTTTTCGTCCAGCACGGGCTGGAACAAGGCTGCCAGGCTTTCATTGTCTTTGTGATGAATATACTGATGGTTAAACCATTTGGCTTTTTCAAAATCGAATTTAGCGCCGGCCTTATGTACACGTTCCAGGGAGAACTTCCGGATCAGTTCATCCAGGGAGAAAATTTCCTGTTCGGTACCATCGTTCCAGCCCAGCATAGCCAGCATATTAATAAATGCTTCCGGCAGGAAACCACGTTCACGGAAACCTTTCGTTACTTCTTTGCTCACAGGGTCTGTCCAGTTCATGGCGTATACGGGGAAGCCTAAACGATCGCCGTCGCGTTTGCTCAGTTTACCATTGCCATCCGGTTTCAGGATCAGTGGAAGATGCGCCCATTGCGGCATATCCGCTTCCCAACCCAGGAATTTCCACAACAGGAGATGTACCGGCGCCGATGGCAGCCACTCTTCTCCACGGAAAGCATGGGTAATTTTCATGAGATAGTCGTCCACTACCACAGCAAGGTGATAGGTAGGCATACCATCTGCTTTCAGCAAAACTTTATCATCTACCTGCGAGGTATGAAAGGTTACTTCTCCACGAACCAGGTCGGTAAAAGTAATTTCTTCATTGGCAGGCATATTTATGCGGATCACATGCGGCGTATTCTTCACCAGCAGTTCCTGTACTTCTGCATCGGAAAGTGTAAGGGAATTACGCATTTTTGCCCGTACAATATGGTTGTACTGGGGAGAAGGATTCTCCGGCGTTTTCAGGCGCTCACGCATACTTTCCAGTTCTTCCGGGGTATCGAAAGCGTAGTAAGCATGACCGGCTTTTACCAGCTGTTCTGCATATTGACGGTATAAATGCTTACGCTCACTCTGACGGTAAGGCGCAAACGGTCCGCCTGCTTCCGGACTTTCATCAGGAGTAAGGCCGCACCAACGCAAGCATTCATTGATATACTCTTCCGCTCCGGGAACGTAACGGGTTTGGTCTGTATCTTCTATACGCAGCACAAAATCGCCTTTATGCTGCTTCGCAAATAAATAGTTGAACAATACAGTGCGTACACCTCCAAGATGTAGGCCACCAGTAGGACTGGGCGCAAAACGCACTCTTACTTTTTTGTGATCCATAGGCCGCAAAGATAAGGATTTAGCTTTTAGGTGGGAGTTATTGTACCCGGAGATATTGGGAGATTAAAATTTTTTAATACGAAGTCCTGCTAACAGACATTAAGTATATTGCGGTACTAAAGCTCATCGCTAAAAAGCCAAAGGCTATATGTTCTATCTTACTAAAACTCCCGGCATCCTGAAAGCCTTATATAAAAGCTGTGTCTGGAATCTGTCTCCGGCAGGTAATAAGGTATATCTTACTTTTGATGATGGCCCGCATCCGCAGGCAACGCCCTTTGTGCTGGAGCAACTGGCAAAGTTCAACGCCAAAGCTACTTTTTTCTGTATCGGGAAAAACGTGGTGGAGTATCCCGCTATCTATCAGCAGATCCTGGAAGCAGGGCATACCACCGGCAATCATACCCATAACCATCTGAACGGGTGGAAAACCAACACCGAAAAATATCTTGAAAACGTGCTGGAAGCGGCAAAATATATTGCCTCCCCGTTGTTCAGACCACCCTATGGCAGGATTACTCCCTTCCAGATCCGTCAGATCAGGAATAAAATTCCGGGCGCTAAAATTATTATGTGGGATATCCTCAGTGGTGATTTCGATACGCAGATCAACGGAGAAGCCTGTGTGCAGAACGTAGTATTCAAATTGCAGCCGGGATCTATTGTAGTATTTCACGACAGCACCAAAGCCTGGGACCGGCTGGAATATGCGCTGCCGCGGGTGCTGGAGTATTGCAGGAAGCAAAAATTTGAAGTAGCAGCAATCTTATAATTATAATAACTGTTGCTGATAAATGAGTTTATCAGCAACAGTTGAGCAGGTTTTTATAACTTGATCTCTTTGGTTTTATCTCCCACTGTAATCGTAACAGGATCGGTACATTTACCATTCCCATAATCAATTACCCCGGTTACTTTATCAAATTCAACCTTCAGTTTCCCTTTAACGAAATGCTGGCAATCAAATATTTTTACCAGTGCTTCCTGTGTTGTAAAAGTGGCTGTAACACCGGTTACAGGACCTTTCTCATAAGAAATGCTGGCATTTCCTTCTACAGTAAACACGTCATCAGACGGATTTAACAAGGGTGTTACCGGGTCAAATCCTGCCGTTTGCTTAATGGTTTTCTTACTGGCGTAGTTGATCACAACGGTATCGCTCAGCGTTACTTTCCCACCGGTTAATTCAGTGGTATACTGGATACCGGTTGTTTTGCTGTAGCTAACGCCACTGATGGTAAACAGTCCTTCTATGGATTTGCCGTTGATTTTATAACCATCGGGCTCCACCCGGATGATAGAAGCGGGGCTAAATAACGGACCGCTGAAAGTAACATTCAGCACACCGCTACGGCTCACACCATAATTGTCGAGGCACGACCCACCAAAATCGATCTTTACTTTTTTAGGCCATTGGTCAGGATTGGTGGCATCCAGTAGCTCAGCTACCGGGCAGGAGGGCGAGGTGGTAACAGCCAGTGCATTGTTTATATTATCCGCCTTGCGGGCAGTAAACAACCCTTGTGTAATGGCTACTTCTGCCACGGTTTCAAAAAGTCCGCTGTACATGGCGCTGGCTGCCGCTTCGTGTTGCGCTGCAGCAATAGTATTATTATCTGATTGGTTATTCGGCGCCGTATCTGTGGTTACTTCTTTCTTACAGGCAAAGAAAATGGTGACTACCGCCACGCTGGTGAAGGTCCACGCCAGCACACGATTTGTACTGAAATAGCTTTTCATAGTTTAGGTTTTATTAGCAATTAGGTTTTTCGGTCTTTACCTTTGTGGTAATAAAGATACTGCTTAAATATTAAAGAAATTACAAATTTAATAAAATAATTATTATGCTTTGGATAGATACCCACACGCACCTTTATTCTGAAGAATTTGAGGCAGACCGGGAAGAGATGGTAGCGCGTGCCATAGCAGCGGGGGTAGATAAACTGTTTTTGCCGAATATAGATGAGAGTTCTATCGAAGGGATGCTGGCGCTGGAAGCGAAGCACCCGGATCATATTTATGCGATGATGGGGATACATCCCTGTTATGTAAAAGAGGAGGTAGATGAGCAGCTGGACCTGGTAAAGGCCTGGTTACAGCAGCGTTCTTTCAAGGCCATCGGGGAAATAGGACTGGATTTTTACTGGGATAAATCCCTGCTTATCCAGCAATACAAGGCTTTCCAGGAGCAGCTGATGCTGGCGCGGGAGTATGGGCTGCCGGTATCCATCCACAGCCGGGAAGCTACACGGGAATGTATCAACGAAGTAAAAGCTCTACAGGATGGCCGTTTAAGCGGGGTTTTCCACTGCTTTTCGGGCACCCTGGAGGAAGCAAAGGAAATCATTGACCTGGGCTTTTACCTGGGCATAGGCGGGGTAGTTACCTTCAAGAAATCCGGTTTGGATAAATTACTGGAGGAAATAGACCTGGCGCACATCGTAATGGAAACAGACGCTCCCTATCTGGCGCCGGTTCCTTATCGCGGTAAACGCAACGAAAGTGCGTACCTCCCGCTGGCAGGTGAAAAGGTGGCAGATATAAAAAATCTAAAAATTGCAGACGTTGCAGATATAACAAGCAGCAATGCCCGGAAATTATTCAAAATGCTCTAACTGTTTAGTGAATACCTTTGCAGGCAATGGCTAATAGCACAATGAGTAAAATTCTGATTATTTACACGGGCGGTACTGTAGGTATGATCTACGATGATAAAACCAAAGCACTGCGCCCGATCGGCTTCAATGAAATAAGGAATAATTTACCGGAACTATACCGGATGGGCATCGATTTTTATGTGTACGCATTTAATCCGCCTATAGATTCATCAGACATGCAGCCGGAGATATGGGTGGAACTGGCCAGTATTATTGAAGACCGGTACGACCGGTACGATGGCTTTGTAATCCTGCACGGCTCGGATACAATGGCCTTCACGGCATCTGCCCTGAGCTTTATGCTGGAAAACCTGTCGAAGCCTGTTATCTTAACCGGTTCCCAGCTTCCCATCGGCAAAATACGCACAGATGCCAAAGAGAATATTATTACGGCAATGGAAATAGCCTGCAGCCGGCATAATGGCACTACTATCTCTATGGTGCCGGAAGTATGTATTTACTTTGATTTCTCCCTGTTCAGAGGCAACCGTTCCAAAAAATATAACGCGGAAAAGTTTGAGGCATTCTATACCATGAACTATCCTCAGCTCGCGGAAGCCGGCATCGATATTAAATTCAAGCACCAGTTTATTTTACCGCCACCTACACTACCACTGAAGGTGCATAAGGAACTGGAAACAAATATTACCGTACTGAAATTATTCCCGGGAATTACCAGGAGAGCGGTAGAAGCTACGCTGGGCGTATCCGGTTTGAAAGGTGTGATCATGGAAACCTTTGGTAGTGGTAACACCAATACACAGCCCTGGTTTATTGAAAGCATTAAGAAGGTGATCGATCACGGCGCCATCGTAGTAGATATCACCCAATGTGACGGGGGTTCTGTGGAGCTGGGCAAATATGAAACCAGTCAGCACTTAATGGAAATTGGTGTAGTGAGCGGGCATGATATGACCTTTGAAGCAGCGGTCACCAAATTGATGTTTGTATTGGGTCAGGGCTTGTCTGTGGCCGATGCAAAGGTAATGCTGGAAACGTCGCTGCGGGGTGAATTAACGCCAATCGAAGTATACTAAATATCTTTTTCCGGAAGCTTATACAGGCGGGAGATACAATCAGTTGTACTTCCGCTTTTTTTTATCT
Source organism: Chitinophaga ginsengisegetis (assembly GCF_900168065.1). Lineage (GTDB taxonomy): Bacteria > Bacteroidota > Bacteroidia > Chitinophagales > Chitinophagaceae > Chitinophaga > Chitinophaga ginsengisegetis. The sequence continues at coordinate 3,272,809 of NZ_FUZZ01000001.1, forward strand.
TGAATATTTAAGGTAAATTTAAATATCACCAAATTCTCTTTCCCCATTTTCTATTCACCACAAAATTCATTATTCTATGGGAGTTTCCTTATCACAGAAATGCATTGCTGAATTCTTTGGCACTTTTGTCCTGGTATTTATGGGTTGCGGCAGCGCCGTGTTAGCCGGCACGCACGTAGGGTTTCTGGGTATCGCTTTTGCATTTGGATTATCAGTTGTGACGATGGCTTACGCAGTAGGTCACATTTCCGGCTGTCATTTAAATCCGGCTATTACTATTTCCCTGTGGTCTACAGGCAAAATATCCGGTAAAGATGCAGGCGGGTATATTGTAGCACAGATCATCGGAGGTATTGTAGCTGCTGCACTCCTGTATTTCATCGCTCAGGGAAAAGCGGATTACAGTCTTGCTGCCAACGGCCTCGGCGCCAATGGTGTGGAAGATGGCTCACCAGACCATTATTCACTAATTAGTGGATTGATTGCTGAAATCGTCCTTACCGCCATTTTCCTCGTGGTAGTTCACGGCAGCACCAGTAAAAATAATGGCAACAGTGCATTTGCCGGATTGGCGATTGGTCTCTGCCTGACCATGATCCATATTGTAGGCATCCCGGTTACAGGCGTATCCGTAAACCCTGCAAGAAGTATCGGACCGGCTCTGTTTGTTGGCGGCGGCGCCATTTCCCATTTGTGGGTGTTTATTGTAGGCCCCATTGTAGGCGGGCTTCTGGGCGGAGGAATATGGAAGCTGTACGATAAGAATTAAACTTTTTTTTGAAATATAAACTAAAGGATTATCTTTGCAACCCTGAATTGGAAAATCAACCCTTCCGTTTGTTCAGGAAAAGATAATCACGGAGAAGTGCAGGAGTGGTTGAACTGGCACGCCTGGAAAGTGTGTATAGGTGAAAGCCTATCAAGGGTTCGAATCCCTTCTTCTCCGCAAGCTTTAAAGCTCTGGTAACGCAAGTTATCAGGGCTTTTTTGTTTTATGTCCTACGGTAAATAAATACCTGCTTTCAGGGATAATCCCGTTTTAGATTACTACTACTTTTGTATAATACTTTATTGCCCTTTAATTATGACAGATAAAGAATTTTTAAAGTCTATATACAATATTTCCATTCTATTGAGAGAATCAATTAACGAAGCTTAAATTAAAAGCCCTCTTTTCAAAAGACAGATATATGAAGTACCTGCTCATTTTACTGTTGCTTATGGTAACGCAGCGCATATTTGCCCAAAGCATTTGTGCTGTTGATGATTTTTCAAGGGGTTACGATGATAAAATTTTTATTGGCGATACTTCCCAGCCAACTGGAGATACCTTGCTGCTAGCCAATGATGGCGATTCGCTGGTAATGAGTAAAGAAGATTGGGATAACATTACCAAATACTATCCCGAACTCCTACACCAGGATTTTCCGGAAAGTCCTGGTCTGTTATATGCGGCTCATAGCAGACAGTCGATTTATTTTGACAGTGAAGCGGGTAAGGATTGGTATTACCAGGTGTATGGCTTCTTTTTAAAGCGGCAAAATGGCGCCGCTAAATATGCCGTTACAAGAAAAAAACTAGATAACCTGTTTCGATTCCTTAATACGCTTTATGGGCGGTTGCATTGCCCCTTTGGTACTTACTATGGCCATAGGGAAGAACGGATATCGGGCTATGTAGAATATAGCGTATACCTATACACTTTGTATGAAAGCAATAGTACAATACAGGGTAATATTGCAGCGCAGAAAAAACTTTATATCGCCATGTTGCGGCAAGTGATTGCTGATGAGATGGAGGTAGACAACGATGCTGTAGATTGTGCCATGGGCCGTAAAAAGGAACTGCTGGCTTTGGTAACTCAAATTGACCGGCTAATTACGGATAAATTTTACCTGAGGCAGGCACAGTCTTTTCAGTATGCTACTTATAATTATTGATTTTACCAATCCATCGTAACAACAGGACATCTTATCTAAACTTCACGCCATCATCCGCGACAAAATAACCCTGTCCACATAAAACGTTCCGAAAGGAATAATACACGCCAGTAAAACCTTCCAGGTAGTAGTGCTGAATTTCCACTTATAAGCAATTCCCACACTCAGTGTGTTCAATATAAAGAACAGAAACAATATCCCATGTACCGGTCCTATTGCCTTCACCAGGGAAGGATCATGATATACATACTTCAGCGGTACTGCGATACCTGTTAGTATCAGCAGGGAAATTCCTTCTAAAAAGGCGATCAGCCGCAATCTTCCGATTTTTGTATTAAAGAACTTCAGCATAGTTAAAATGATCTTATATATGGCCCGTTCGCCAGTGGAGAGAACGGCCACGGTATTGCAATGAAAATAATAATAAGCGCGAGGGAAAACCAGATGGTCATAGTACGGAACTTTACCGTAGCAGTATCCTGCCGTTTGGCCACGGATGAACCGATGGTTATAAACACAATGGCAATCGTCATCAATACAATATGTATCAATCCGAAAAACAGGAAATCAAACTGCCGGATGGCTTCATGGAAATGAGATCTGAAATAAGCCACCACCGGGCTTTTAAAGTATAGCACATAACCAATTGCCAACTGGATATGTGCGATAGTGGCGGTGCTATGTCTTACCAAATCATCCCGCCGTGTAAATATATTCTTGTGGCGCCATCCGCGTATACCACGGTAAACAGCGTATAAGAGACTTATCACCACCGCCCAGCGGAATAGTGAATGTGCGAATAACAAAAAGAAATACATGCCCGCAAAGCTCTGATTAAAAGCATTGGGCTGTTAGGACGAATAAGGGGAGTTTTAGGATAATTCAATCTTCCTGCGGAAGTCGGTAGGCGTAATGCCTTCATACTTTTTGAAGAGCCGGGTGAAGTACGACTGATCCTCAAAACCCACTTCCTGCGCCACTTCGCTGATGGTGAGATCACTTTGGCTCAGCAGTACTTTTGCTTCCAGCACGATGGCCTCATCGATCCACCGCGCAGGTGATTTAGCGGTAACGGCTTTCACCGATTTGTTTAAATGATTCGGTGAAATATTCAGCAGGGCAGCATAGTCCGTTACCAGGTGCCGCGTCCGGATATTGGTAAATACCAGTTCCTTAAAACGGTTGGTGATATTGATGGCGGCGGTTTGATGATTATCCGTCAGTGGTTTGTAAAGCTGCTTCACCTCAAACAGCAATGTAGTCAGGTATGGCTGGATAATTTCAGGATTACGCAGCCCGTTCCGGCTGTAATCAAACAACAGGCGTTTGAAAAGATGCACCACAAATCCGGCGGTTTGCTTATCGAGACTCACCATCGGATTACCCCATACCCTTAAAAATTCAAATGCTTTCAGTGGCTCTTGTGTATTGTATTTCCCGGTGAGGATATCGGTATGAAAATTACACAGATAGCCCTTGTTCACTTCGCCGCTTTTAAAGGAAAAAACCTGACCCGCCGGCACAAACAACATTTCATTTTTGTGGATCGTATATAATTCACTGCCAATTTTCATACTGGCTTCTCCACTGGTAATAAACAAACAACTATGGTTGGTTGACCGGGAAGCGGGTACAGACTGCGTTACCAGCCGGTACATATCTTCCACTTTCACAATAAAAAACTTATCAAAATCAGGTCTTAATATGCTGTCAAGCTCCTTCCTGGGTTGCATAAACCTGGCAGTAAATGAATCCGGACCATATACCTTTATTCCTTTTTTCACCGGCATGATCAATTTTCTTTTACCTTGAAAGATAGTGCTTCCGGAGCAGAAGACATTATGCCGGCCGGGTGAGTGAGTAACACAAAAGCCCCGTCAGGTCTTCTTCCTTTTCCAGTTTTTCTCTCAATGCCTGATCTGTTTTAAAGTGATTGCGTTCCAGGAGTTTGATGGATTTTTCATTCCCGGCAGCGAGGAAGGCCGTAATTTTCTGAAGATGTAATTGTTCAAATCCAAACTTTATTACTACCGGAATCACTTCCTGCATAATGCCTTTTCCAAAGAAAGCCGACTGCAGTTCATAACCTATTTCAGCCTGCTCCAGCTCAGGTTCCATATTCCAGTAGCAGATAGTGCCAACGAGGTGATCACTTTCTTTGGTAGTAATTATCCAATACAGTGATTGGTTGGCGGCAATGTTGGCCTGGATCTTTTCAATAAACTGCCGGGCCTCTGCAACTGTAGTGGTAGCAGACCGGTTCAGGAACTGGTTCACACGCGGATCCGACCGCAGAATGGAAAGGGCTTCGTCATCATACAATGCAGGAGCCCTCAGGATAAACCGCTCGGAAACAAGCGTCGGAAAAGGGTTAAAATTAAGTACTGGCATACGCGTAAATTAATCATTATTCAGTTGTCCGATCTCATGCGGGAAAAACACTAAAGGGGCGGTGGGATTGTTCACCGGGAACCGAGGATAAAATAATAAACCGGTGAAAGAAACACGGATGAAACGGCCATCCGGCGAACAGGTACAACCCGCATGCAACAGGTGTTCATGCAGGTTGTTACTTTTTCTTAAAAAGATGTATAACGGGGTAGTGCTATGCAGGCCACGGATTCTGGTAGGTGGAATTATTTAATTTCACCTCCCTCGATGACAAAGTCAGCTGTATTTGCAGGGGTTGCTCATTGGCGGAATTAAACGTCTCTTCGTATTCTACACAATAGGCGTCTGTAAACTTCAGCTCTTTGAGCCTCGACATGGAATCCCGCCGGAAAAAGGTAATACTGCCGTTTTTCGTCTGGGTGTTGGAAATCATCCAGTCAAACAAACTGGTTTCACCGGCAGACTCAATCAGCAGGTTAATAGTGCCTCCTTTGGGGCGGGCGGCAGGTTTCCCGTTATGATCTGTATTTTGGGTAAATGAAAACCTGCATTCCAGGATGTTCATTTCCTCCCCGTCGATGTTGAGAACAGCTTTAAAAGACATAATTAATCTGGTTAACAGGTCCGTTGCAAGGCACAACAGACAGGCACAAAAATATGGTATACAGAATGAAAATACACATTTCTGTTTACATGCCGAAAAATTGAGGGTTATTTTTGAGGAAAGCCGCCGGATATTGCAGGGACGGGCCTTTCAGCCAGCCTTTGATATACTGTTTAATATCTATATAAGATCAAATGCCTGGGCAAAACTGGTCAGGTCGTAGCTGGACTGTGCCCCGATCTTTGCTTTGATATTCCGGCGGTGCGTAACGGCAGTCTTTTCCGAGATCCCTGCTTCCTCGGCAATTTCAATAGCGCTGAGGCCCAGGGCCAGCAGCCGCAGGATTTCCTTTTCCCTTTTAGTAAGGGAAGCAAAAATATGCTGGTTGCGGCGCAGGAAGTTATTCTCTTCCAGCAGGCGGTTCACCTTACTGGTAACGTGGTGCAATGGATCAATGGGAATGACGCAGGTAATTACATGCGTAGGAACTCCTTCGGCATCCCGCATAAATACCCGTGTAGAACCCAGATGCCAGGTCCAGTCCCGCGAAGCCGTAGTGCGTACCTGCTGGAAAAAGGTAACCGTTATGTTGGCTGCTGCCGGCGCATCCAGCATATTGATGATCTTTGGAAGATAATCTGCTACATCGTGTGGGTTAAAGAAGGTGTCGTAATACCTTGCGCCCATTTCCTGCAAGGCCTCCAGCGTAATATCCAGTTCCCGGCAGCCCCGCGGCGACATATACTCCACGTAGCTCTTTACCACATTCATTACTATTACCACTACGGGAAGCTCCTGATCAATGGCCTTTAAAGCGTTCAGCTTCTCTTCCAGCCCTGATCCGTCATTATTAAATGCAGCGTGCTCAATCATGTACGTGATATAAAATCGTGTATAGGAATCCTCTGTGATGTTGGTTGACTACTTACTTTAGTGCTCTTTCTGGTAGCAAATGTAGTAAAAATAAGAAAGGGTCCCATCACAAAGAAGAGACCCTTTTTTGGGGATAGAAAATACGGTGATTGACTAAATCAGGTGGATGACTTTATATATAATAAGGTAAAATCAGATTATTTTCACAAAGATATGTTAAAGCTAAAGGGAAACAAATACCTACATGTGAGTATTTTTGAAAAAATAAATGACCTTCCTGTCATGAAATCCAGCCCGGAACATTTCCTTGAAAGCCTCTCGTACATTGCTCCCCTTAGCCATGAAGCAATGGAATTATTTGCCGCGCATACCACTTTACAAATGGTAAAAAAGGGTGACTACCTGTTGCGCGAAGGACAACGCTGCCAATACATATGGTTCATTGAAACCGGCGCCTGCAGAGCCTTTCAGCATCACAACGAAAAGGAGATCAACACCGGTTTCTACTTTGAAAATACATTCCTCACTAACCTGAACAGCCTGCGAAACAACGTTCCGGCCGATTACAATATACAAACTATAGAAGCCGGTACCTTATGGCAATGGCATAAAGACGATCTGTTTTCACTCTATCAGCAATCCCCCGAAATCACCGCCTTTGGCCGCCAGTGGCTGGAACATCTGTTCATTGAACAGGAAAAACACAATCACTGGCTTAAAAGAAACAGCCCGGAAGAAAGGTACCAGTCAATACTAAACAACCAACCCGAACTCCTGCAACGTGTATCTCTTACACAACTCAGCTCTTACCTGGGCATCTCCCGCGAAACCCTCAGCCGCATCCGCCGCCGCTTACCCTGAACTATTATGTGACGTTTGACACAATCGCTTTATAGCATGGCAGCTACCTTTATCCGGTAAAACTAACGGTCATGACTATACAAGAACAGAAAGATTTCATAACACACTACATTGCCACCACCTGGAACCTCGGTGATACCAGCCGTTTGGAGCAATTCCTGCATCCGGACTATGTGGATCATTCATTGCCGCCGGCACTACCCGCCAACGCCACCGGGCTAAAACAATGGATTGCATTAACGCATGAATCCTTTCAACCCGAAACAATTATAGAAGACCAGGTAGCCGAACCTGGTAAGTGTATGATAAAAGTAACCATGCGCATGAAACACATCGGACTATGGCGGGGAATAAGCGCCACCGGCTTAACAGTAAGTATTCCCGGCTATCGTTGCTTTCGATTGCAGGATAACCGGATCATTGAACATTGGGCTTTAATAGACGGAAATACACTCGAAAAAAAACTTACCTCCCAACCTTAAATACGCCGTAGGCCCATACCCGTTATAAACATCCAATGATGATTTGTTGCTCCCCTTCCACAGGCAACAAATCATCATTGGTAACCCGGTAATAAAACGTGAAGTGGAATAAAAAATGTAAGCGGTCCGTCTGTGAAAAGACATACAATGAAAAATCCAGGTGTTACGGCCGGCTATGTTCCCTTCCGGAGCCACTGTAAAATCAACTATCCGCGCATCCGGATCGTTGATTCCAACAGCCAGCTCCTTCCGGTAATATTCATCTCCCCATTACAATATCACACCGGCTGTAACCCCTGGAAATAATTTTAAACAGTATCCCTTACAGATACTTTTCATCACAAAAAGGCTTGTGTTACACAAATATGCCTCTTATTCAAACATATACTTAATACTTTTTTATCTTTTAATTATACTTTGATAGTCAAATTCATGATAAAATAAGTGTAACAATAACACCTATATAACCAGATCGCCCGGTAGTTAATACTATTGGTAAAAAAGTAAAAATTGTATTTTACGACTGATAACCTTACATTTATAATGCTTTTTTAGCACCCAGGTCATATAAATCAACAGTTAATACGTTACATTCCACTTCAGGGCTTCCGGTATGTTATAAAAACTATGCTCATTATGAAGAGTAAATTATTAAGGGAAATCACTCCTCTTACGCAAAGCGACTGCTTTACGTTGTTTGCCCGGGAGAAAAAAGTATTCGATTTCCCGTTGCATTACCACGATGAATTTGAGTTGAACTTTATCCAATACGCCAGTGGTGCTAAACGGATCATCGGGGATCATATTGAAGAGATCGGCGACCTTGAACTGGTACTGGTTGGCCCCAACCTGCAACACGGCTGGTTTGCCAACAACCATGAAGGCGGCAACGTTAAAGAAATAACCATCCAGTTTCACCGGGACCTGTTTGACGATAAGTTCCTGCAGCGCAACCAGATGAACTTTATCAAAAATATGTTTGAACGCTCCCTGCGGGGCATCCTCTTCTCTACCGAAACCACCCAGCAGATCATGCCCCGCCTCATCCGGCTGCCACAGCAACAGGGCTTCGATTCCGTGCTGGAACTGATGTCTATTTTGCACGACCTGTCTATCAGCCGGAATATGCGCATCCTGTCGGATTCTACTTTTGGCAACACGGAAACCTTCTCCTACAACAGTCGCCGCGTAGAAAAGATCATGACCTATCTGAATGCCAACTTCGATAAAAGTATTTCACTGGGAGAAGCGGCCAGGCTTGCGGCCATGACGGAAGTGGCTTTCAGCCGCTTCTTTAAGGCCAAGATCGGCAAAACCTTTGTGGATACCCTCATAGAAATCAGGCTGGGACACGCCTCCCGGCTGCTGATAGAAACCACGCACACCGTGAATGAGATCGCTTATAAGTGCGGTTTTAATAATATCTCCAACTTCAACCGCATCTTCAAAAAGAAAAAAGATTGTACACCCAAGGAATTCAGGCTGGCCTATACTTCCTCCGGAACAAGAACTTTCGTGTAGCGCTGTTAGCAGGTAAAATGTAACATTAACACATCTGGAATATGGTGTTACCGGCTACAGCAGCTATTTACATGCCCTGTTTTGCATATATATAAGGGTTAAAATCTCTAAAAATGCCGGTAAATGCGTACCTTTGCGCCTTCATGCAGACTTCTACTTTATTAAAGCCGAATTGCTACGTAAATGATGCCGGGTTTGACTGGTTGTATCCTGAAAAAATACAGCAACTATCAAGACGGCACTGGACGCCACTCAGTATTGCTAAAGCAGCAGCCCGTTTTCTCGCAAATGAACCCGGGAAGAAAATTCTGGACATCGGCAGCGGTGTCGGGAAATTTTGCCTGGTAGGCGCCCGTTTTTACCCGGAAACCAACTTTTACGGTATTGAACAACGGGAAGAACTCTATCAATATGCCCTCGAAGCAAAGGCTGCCACACAAACCAGGAACGTGAGCTTTATTCACGGCAATTTTACGCAGGAAGATCTTTCTGCGTACGATGGCTTTTACTTCTATAATTCTTTCTTTGAAAACCTGGTAGATCAGGATCAGATAGATAACAAGGTAGAATATTCAACAAGTTTATATAATTATTACAGCCGCTTTTTATTTAAAAAACTGGCAAGCAGTGCAAGCGGCACAAGACTCGTAACATACCACAGTCTTGAAGATGAAGTACCTCCCTGTTACCAGATGGTGGATGCTTCTACGGATTTAATGCTAAAAATGTGGATCAGAAGATAGGACTAAGTAATACAAAAATTAATACAATGACTACAGACGGACATGCTTTAGAGATCATAGCACAATTAGGCACCATAACGGATTACCAGCAGGCAGACCAGTTACTGGCCACCGTAAAAAAGGAACATGCCGCTTTATATAAAGAAATCTTCACCTCCCTCCAGGAAAAAATAGAAAGCTTGTCGCCATTGGAATGTAACAGTTTACAATGGAGCATTTACCGTTATGCACTGATGCATGTACGTAAATGCACAACAATGGAACCAGCCTGCTGATCAGGCGCTGATGGCCAGCTTTTTGCCAATGGCAGCCACTACGGCTTCCGGCGAAAATTCTTCCTGTAAATACAGATCAACAAAATCGTAACTGATTTCCAGTGAAGGCGTAATAAGATATGCTGCCGGCACAGGTACGTCTGCATTGACACCGGAAACAAAACCCCAGATCGGGTCTGATTCCCTGTAAATGCCTGCTTTCCTGGCTATGCGGTATTGTGCGTCGTGCACTACATCAAAGGGCAGCGCCTCCGGATATACTGAGGTGAACTGCTTCTTATCTTCACTGGATAATACCAGCAAACGGGCTCCGGCCGCAGTAATAGCCGCATGGCTTTCCTTCAGCCGCTCTATCAGCTGATCCGCGTAATTGTTCCAATGCCAGGAATAAAAAACCACTACCAGCGGCTGCAAAGTAAGACTGTGCAATGACGCGCCGGAATGAGCATTATTCAGCAACGGACCCGCGTTGATCACACGCGCTTCTTCAATAAAAAATTCGGGGAAAAAGCTACCTGCTTTTAATGGGTTAATCTTTTCCCTGTTCCTCACAGGGCTGGGGAAGTTTTCCGGTGTAGGCTGCGGTAAGTAATCGGCGTATCTGTATAATGATGACATATTAAAGGCTTTTATAATGGCTGATAAAATGGCCGCTGTTATAGGTTTGGTGAATATCTTTTGCTTTCGTAGAACAAATATAGGGAGAATATTTTAATTACCCTACTATTCCTATAGACTATTAGGGATATAAAATCTAAATAATTGGTTCCTAATAACTTTGATTGAAAAATATTTTTCCGGGGAGATGAAAATAAGGGGATATTTAGACCAGTGCTAAACATTCAAAGCGTGTACCCGTTATTGTTATAAAGTCATGGAAAACCGTGGCAACCTGTCTTTAAAAAAATGAATAAAAATTTGCCAGGATAAACCCGGATGACATAATTTACAGGGAAGCCATAAAAGAATAAATAACGACATATGCTGCTGAAACACAGACTATCACTCGGCCAGATCTTCTCCTTTACCTGGAAGGTAGACCTCATGCTGCTGGGATGTTGTACCCTGGTATATTTCCTCGACTCACGCTGGCTGGCAGCACATATCAACATCCCCATAGCCGTATCTACCGTACTGGGTACCGCGATTGCCTTCTTTATCGGCTTCAATAACAACCAGGCATACGACCGCTGGTGGGAAGCCCGCAAAATATGGGGCGCACTGGTAAACGACTCCCGCACCTGGAGCCGGTCGATGCTCAATTATCCCTCCCCGGATGCTACCCCCGAAACCAAAGCCCTCGTCCGCCACATGATTTACCGGCACCTCGCCTTTATCTATGCACTCAAAACCGTGCTTCGCAAACGGCCCGACGACTACTACACCCGCTACCTCACTACCGAAGAAATTGAAGAAGTACAAAAACAAAGCAATATCCCCAATGCCATCCTGAACCTCCAGACCCGCGACCTCCAGCAGCTCCGGAACTCGGGCAGTATCGATGGCTTCACTTTTATAGAGCTGAACCAGATCCTGGTAAAACACTGCGATTCCATGGGCCAGTCTGAACGGATCAGGAATACCGTATTCCCTCCCAGCTATGTGTATTTTACGCAGATGTTTATCTGGTTTTATGTAATCATGAATACATTGATGATGACGGAATCCATTGGCGCATGGGCCATTCCCTTCGGATGGATGTTCGGCTTCGTATTCCATGTAACCCACCTGAACGGCATCACCCTCATGGATCCTTTTGATTTCCAGCCCCTCGCCATTCCGCTCGACAGCATCGCGCGGACCATCGAAATCAACGTGATCCAGCTGCTGGGAGACGAACCGGTACCCGCACCGGTACTGCCGCGGCAGGAAGGTCTTTACGTAATGTAAGCCCACAGGGAAACGTATTTACTTTGTAATACGTAATTCCTTATTTTTACACCTATGACGTATGACCAATTATGTAATCTATATGCCCAGTCAGTTACCCTCAAGATACTACGGGCACGTAGCGCGCCAATGATGCTGTCATTTTTTCATTACACATTCAAGGAAAAGAACCATACTACCATTTCCAATGTGGAACTGGTAACCCGTTTGTCCGATTACCTCGGCGTAACCGGCTACCAGGCCACAGATGATGAAATAGACGCTACCAGCCTGCTGGAACATGATGATGTGAAAGCCAGGAAATATATCGATCAATGGAGTAATAAAGGCTTCCTCCGCAAATATCCCGACGACGACGGACTGGATATCCATGAGCTGAGCAGCGACATGGAAAAAGTAATGCACTGGGTATCCACCCTCCAGAAAAGAGAATTTGTGGGCACAGAAAGCCGCTTCAAAGACATCTTCTCCAAACTAAAAGAACTGATTGACCAGAGCAATAAAGACCCGGAACAAAGGATCCAGGAACTGGAGAAAAAGAAATATGAAATAGAACAGGAAATAAAAGCCATCACCATCACCGGTAAAGTACAGGTGTTTGATGATACCCAGATAAAGGAAAGATTTTACGACGTCAACCGCATGTCGCGCGAACTCCTGAGCGATTTTAAAGAAGTGGAACAAAACTTTGAACAAATCACACAGGAAATTTACCGCAAACAAAGCGAAAAAAATATCGCCAAAGGCGCCCTGCTGGCTTATACCCTCGATTCCTTCGAGGCACTCCGCCAGAAAGACCAGGGAAAAAGCTTCTACTCCTTCTGGCAGTTCCTCATGGATGAAAACAAACAGGAGGAGATGCGGGAGCTGATCGAAAAATTGTACCTCCTGCTGGAAGACCGGAACATCGAATACAAAAATGACCGCTTCTTAAAAAAACTCAAACAATTCCTTCATGCCTCCGGTAAAAAAGTAATTGATGCCAATAAAAAACTGAGCGATAAACTCAGTCGCGTACTCAGTGAAAATAATCTCACCGATCGCAGGAAAGCCGTGGAACTCATCAATGATATCCGGCAACTGGCCTTTCAATCGCTGGAGCAGCCACCCGGTGAGGAATTTTTTATAGAGATAGAAGGCGATCCTGAATTAGACCTCCTCGACCGCTGGGATATGGCAGACGAGAAAAAACCCAACGTAGAGGTGGAATTCCCCGAAGGGATGGGTGGCACTGAGTTTGACGACAATGACCTTAACGCATTATTTAACCATTTTAATATAGACCGCGCCCTGCTGGAAGACCGCATTTCCACACAACTGCAAAATAAAAAGCAGGTAAGCCTGAAAGAAATGGTAGAAATTTACGGCGCCGAAAAAGGGCTCACGGAACTCATTACCTATTTCTCTATCGCCAGCCAATCGGCACACCATATCATCCTGGAAACCCCGGACCCGGTGATGCTGGGCAGCCGCACCATCAATATGCCGATGGTGCTGTTCACAAATTCACAAAACTAATATCATGGCCGAGAAAAATATATCTCCCTTTGCACACGTGTTTCTAAAACTCATGCAGGGACCTGTATACGAAGAAGATAAATCTTACTGGAAAGACCTGCTGGGATGGCAAACAGAACTCAGCAAATACCTGCAGCAAACAGGTCTGCAACTGGTGGTAAATGAAGCCGACGGATTTGCACGTATCGTACAACCGGAAGCAGATGAAACCAACGAGAAACCACTGCCACGCCTCATGCGCAAAACGCGGCTTACCTACGAAGCCACGCTGCTGTGCATAGTACTCCGCGAAGCCCTCGATGAATTTGATATCCAGGGCAATGGCACCCGTCTTTTTATGACACAAAAAGAAATCAAAGAAAGACTCGCGCTCTTCTTCAAAGAACGACACAACAAATCCAAACTACTGAAAGATCTCAACAAACCCATCAACAGCCTCTTAAATGTAGGCGTGCTGAAAACTACCCGGGAGGACGCTGCCAATAAGGAACTGCATCAATACGAGGTAAAAAGGATTATCAAAGCACTGGTGAATAACGAGAAACTGGAAGAAATAAAATCAAAATTAAAACTGCATGTCCACCCTGTTCAATAGTGATTCAAAAGAAAGTGGATTCCGGTTGCAATATTTTGAAATATACAACTGGGGAACCTTTCACAATAAAATATATCGCGTCAATACCAACGGTAATACTTCCCTGCTCACCGGCGCAAACGGTAGCGGTAAAACCACCCTGATCGATGCACTCTTAACACTGCTGGTACCCGCCGGTAAAAGATTCTATAACCAGTCGTCCGGTACAGAACAACGCCGCGACAGAGGAGAAGAATCCTATTTCTGGGGCTACTACGGTAAAACTTTCTCCGAAGAATCCCAGCAGTCAAAAACAGACCAGCTGCGTCATAAGGAAAACAACCCTTACTCCGTACTGCTGGCCTATTTCTACAATGCCGCTACCATGCACCAGATCACGCTGGCACAGGTAAGATGGTACTCCGGGGAAATGAAACGGCAATACATCGTTTCTCCACATAAACTTAATATCAACGACCATTTCGGTAACGGAAAATTTGATGTGAAAGGCGACTGGAAAAAAAGACTGCGCCTCGAATTTCCGAAAACAGAAATCACTGATAGCTTTAAAGAATACGCAGCCCTGTTCAGCAACATCTTCGGACTGCGAAGCGAAAAAGCCCTGTCTCTCTTTAACCAAACCGTTGGTATCAAAGTACTCGGCGATCTGAACACGTTTATCCGCGGACAGATGCTGGAAGAAACAGACAGCGAAAATGAATTCCTGAAACTGCGCGAAAACTATGATAGTTTGCTCACCAGTCACCGCGCTATTCAGAAAGATGAAACCCAGCTGAAACTGCTGGAACCCATCATCGAAAACCGCGCTTCCTGGCAACAACTACAGGACAGGAACCGGGAATTGCAAATGCTCCAGGACATCCTGCCCTCGTGGTTTAATAAACAGGAAAAAGATATCCTGGAAAGAGAACTGGAATCTTTACAGAAAGAACAACAAACAACTACCCGCAGTCTCACCGCTATCAATGAACAACTTCAGTCGCTTCACCTGCGTAAAGACGAACTGATAGCCCAGAAAGCCAATAACAGCGTGGATGAACAACTGCGCTCTATTGAAAAATCCATCCATTACGAACAAAAAGCCTTAGAGGCCAAGCGTAATAAGATGGAAGAATACAACATGCTCACAGACCGGCTGGAACTCGCTCCCAATCCGGATGAGCAACAGTTCCACGAAAATATTACCGGCGCTGAACAGATGAAAACAGCGCACGATAAACAGCTGGAAACATTACAGGAAGAAATTTTTCATCACAAAAGCAGCCTCGCTGCCGAAAGATCACAGGTATCAAAACTGGAAGAAGAAATAGACTCCTTCCTCCACCGGAAAAATAATATTCCCTATGAGCTGATCCGTATCCGTCAACAGCTGGCAAATATGCTGGATATCCAGGAAGATGACCTGCCGTTTGCCGGTGAATTGATCAAAGTAAAAGACGCAGAAATCCATTGGGAAAGTGCTATTGAAAAAGTATTGCACAACTTTGGTCTGCGCCTCCTCGTGCCGGAAGAATATATCCTGGACATCAACCGGTACATCAATTCCAACAACCTGCAAACCCGCCTCGTATACCACAAAGTAGAAGAGGAGAGTTATACCATGTTGCGGATGCCTTCTGAAAAAGAAAGCCTGTTACAAAAGATAGATATCAAACCCGGCACCATCTTCAAAGAATGGCTGCAAAACCAGCTGCTTGATCAGTTTGATTATACCTGTACCGACGACATGACCGTGTTTAACCGTTGCCGGAAAGCAGTTACTTCCAACGGACTAACGCGGCAGGCTACACGCCATGAAAAAGATGACCGCCCTAACCGCTCCCAGAAAAACAATTATGTACTGGGATGGAACAATAAAAACAAATTACGCCTGTTAAAAGAAGAACAGGATGAATGCAATAACAACATCGAAACGCTGCAACATAGCATTTCCCAGCTGGAAGACAGCAGGAAAGCCATCGCCAATATCAATGCGCTGCTGAACGCATTGCTGTCGCTGCGCAACTACAGTGAAATCAACTGGCAAACTCATGCCGGCGTCATTGAATCGTTCGCGCGTGAAAAAGCAACGCTGCTAAAAACCAGCGACAAATACCAGGCGATCTGTGATCAGCTGGACGAAATTACCTTGCAAATACAAAGCAAGGAAAAAGAGAAAGAAGGAACGCTTCAGGAAAAAGGCCGGCTGGATGATAAAGCCGCAGAGAAACTACGCCACTTCAATCAACTGAAGGTTAATAAACTGGACGATGTTTCTCTCCAATACATACTGGAATATCTTACTGACCTGTCGCTGACCGAACCGGCGGAAACAACCCTTGAGCTGGCATCCTACCGCAAACGGGCAGATGATAACATGAAGGCAACCCTGCACGATGCCATGCGCCTCACCGCGGAAAAAGAAGCAGAAATCACCCGGCAGCTGGCAGCATTTGTAATGCCGCCAAAATCTATCCACGATACTTTCCCGGACTGGCTCGGTGATGTAACGGATCTGCAGCCGCATGTGAAATACCTCGACGAATTTACTTCCCTCTATGAGCGGATTAAATTCCAGCGGCTCATTGAGCATAAAGAACGCTTCCGCAAATACATGGACACCAGCATGCTCAATGCCATCACCAACTACCGGGCATGGATATACGGACAGGAAGACGTGATCCGCGAAGTAATGGAAGATCTCAACGAACCATTACGCAACATCACCTTCAATAAAAACCCGGATACCTACCTCCAGCTGGAATGCCGCCATGTACGCGATGTGGAGATCCGTAACTTCAAAGAGAAACTCAGTAACGCAGTACCGGACTCTTATAAATACCAGCTCGAAAAAGATGAAGCCTACGGCGACCAGCTGTTTGAAAATATCAAACTGCTCATCACCGAGTTGCAGCAAAACGAAGCATGGCGCCGTAAAGTAACGGATGTACGCAACTGGCTCGACTTCGGTGCAAAAGAATTTTATGTGGCCGATAATAAGGCGTTCAAATATTATGAGGATACGGCCAGTCTTTCCGGTGGTGAAAAAGCACAGTTCACTTACACCATCCTGGGAGCAGCCATTGCTTACCAGTTTGGTATCAATGAAGCTAACCGCCAGCACCGCAGCTTACGCTTCATCACAGTGGATGAAGCCTTCAGCAAACTGGATCCTGAAAAGAGTCACTACCTCATGGAATACTGCGGACAGCTGAACCTGCAGTTACTGGTAGTAACGCCGCTGGATAAACTGAATATCGCAGAACCTTATATACATGCCTGTCACTTTGTAGCGAATAAAAACAAACGTGATTCGGTGGTGTATAACTTTACGATGGAAGAGTACCGCGACAGGAAGAAGGAGTTTGAATCAATGGCTGTGATGTCGTAAGCGGCAACACCGCGCAATAAAAAGGCTGATACATCATCAACAGGTGTATCAGCCTTTTTTATGTATTTTAAATTGGCGTTACGCCGGCATGCCTGATTGTCCTGCCAACACCGGCTGGCATTGCGGCTCCCGTCCCATTTGCCTGGCGCCCCATTCACTCAGCAATGTAATAAACGGCAGCAGTTCCCGGCCCGTATCTGTTAGCTGGTATTCCACGCGTGGCGGCACTTCCAGGTACACATGCCGGGTTATCAGCTCATCGTCTTCCAGTTCACGCAATACCTGTGTGAGCATTTTAGGGGTTATACCGGTCATGATTTTACGTAGTTCTCCATATCTCCTTACCCCATTTCTCAGGTGATAAATAACACGTCCTTTATGCTTTCCGCCAATCCGTTGAAAAGCGTAATCAACCGCACAAATCGTATCAGTATGAATATTTTTTCCGGATTTCTTCATTTTTCTGGTATTGATTATCAGCAATAGTATCCATCTGGTACCTACATTCCCAAATGGTGCATACTTGTCTTATATGAAGTTAGGGGGCAATTTTGTGAAAGAAAAAAATAGTTCTTATGAAAGCAATACAACAAGTGGCATTCGGACTGGAAAGTTTACAGCTCAAAGAAATACCTACACCCACACCCGGCCCCGGTGAAGTACTGGTAAAAATAGAAGCCGCGGCACTCAATTACCTCGACGTAGCCCTCGCTACCGGCACCTATAGCAAGGAGTTGCCGCTACCCCGCATTCCCACTTCTGATGGCGCCGGCGTGGTAGAAGCTATCGGCGATCAGGTAACCAAATGGCAACCGGGCGACCGCGTAGCCATTCATTACAACCAGCTCTGGCAGCATGGCCATGCCACCGCCGCTACCAATCATATCAGAACAGGCGTAAGCACGCCCGGCCTGCTGGCAGAATATGCCGTGATCCCTGAATATGCACTGGTGCGCACTCCTGCCAATTTAACCAGCGTGGAAGCCGCTACATTGCCCGTTGCCGGCGTTACCGCGTGGACGGGCCTGATGGGCTACGCCGGCATCAAAGCAGGACAAACAGTGCTCACACAGGGCACCGGCGGCGTATCTCTTTTTGCCATGCAAATCGCATTGGCAGCAGGTGCGAAGGTAATTGCCACCAGCAGCCATCCGGACAAGCTGAAGAAATTACAGGAGCTGGGCGCCCACGAAGTGATCGATTATAAAAAATATCCAAACTGGTACGAAGAAGTAAAACGTATCACTGGTGGAGAAGGCGTGCATGCCACACTGGATATTGCCGGCGCCGCCACCATTGTTAATTCTGTTAAGTCGGTAGGCTTCAATGGCTTTGTGGGCCTGGTAGGCTTTATTGAGGGCGCGCAGCTGCCAATAGACTTGTTTACTGTAGTAGGCAGCTATATCAGGTTGCAGGGTTATTCTGTAGGCAGCCTGAAAAGTTTCCAGGAGCTGGCTGCTGCGGTGGAAGTAAATAATATCCATCCGGTAATAGACAGTATATTCCCTGTAAGCGAAGCGCAGGAGGCATTTAGATATATGGGTAGTGGTAATTATTTCGGGAAAGTAGTAATAGAAATGAAGTAAAGTAGCTGACATATAAACGTCCTGCGCATCGGCAGGACGTTATACCAAGTAAACCATTACACTAAAATTATTGTTTCAAGATAGTAAAAACAAGTTGAAAACGGGGTTATTTACTTGTTAAGGTGATGATAACATTATATTTTTATCAATACATGACAAACATCAGTTTCATGGATATCTTCACCTGCTACCTTTGCATCAATAATCGAACATTATGCCTTCAGTAGAAATACTATCCAGAATACAGTTTGCGTTTACTATTGCCTTTCACTACATCTATCCTCCGCTGAGCATAGGACTGGGCCTCTGTCTTGTGATCATGGAGGGCCTGTATCTTAAAACAGGTTTGTCGCTTTATAAAGACATTACGCGATTTTGGATTAAGATATTTGCGTTGATCTTCGGGATCGGTGTAGCCACCGGCATTGTAATGGAATTTGAATTTGGCACCAACTGGGCCACCTATTCGCATTACGTAGGTGACATTTTCGGAAGCGCCCTGGCGGCGGAAGGCATCTTCGCCTTTGCCATGGAATCTGCCTTCCTGGGGGTATTATTATTTGGCTGGAACCGTGTTCATAAAGGGGTTCACTTCTTTTCTACCTGCATGGTGGCGCTGGGTTCTATCTTTTCTGCATTGTGGATCGTTATTGCCAATTCCTGGCAGCAAACGCCAACAGGTTACCGTATAGAAGGACATGATCTGCAGGCACGCGCAGTAGTTACGGATTTCTGGGAAATGGTGTTTAACCCTTCTTCAGTAGACCGGTTTTCACATGTGATCATCGGTTCCTTTCTCGCAGGCTCTTTCCTGGTGATGAGCGTTGCCGCCTGGTACATCCTGAAAAACCGCTCTGCCAAACATGCACAAGCCATGTTTAAAGTAGGTTTGGGCGTAGCCGTAATAGCAGCACTGATGCAGCTTTTCACCGGTCACCGTTCCGCTCACTATGTGAGCAAATATCAACCCGCCAAACTGGCCGCTATGGAAGGCCATTACGATAGTTCTGCGGTAGCACCGATGTACATTGTGGGTTGGGTAGATAACAAAAATGAAAAGACAACCGGTATAAAAATTCCCGGAGGACTTTCTTTCCTTACGCATGGCAGCTTTTCCGCCCCGGTAGAAGGGCTCAGGGCCACACCCAAAGCAGACAGGCCCGGCGCAGTGAACTTTGTGTTCCAGATGTATCACATTATGATCTCTATCGGCATGATACTCATAGCGCTTACACTCCTGGCCGTTTTCCTTTTATGGAGAAAGAAGCTGTTTAACCAGCGCTGGCTGATGATCATATTCGCGTGGGCAGTACTGCTGCCGCAAATAGCCAACCAGGTTGGATGGTATGCCGCCGAAGTGGGCCGCCAGCCCTGGGTGGTGTACAAGCTGTTGCGTACATCCGATGCGCTGTCGCGTAAGGTAACGGCCGACCAGGTAATGTTTTCACTGATATTATTTACGCTGGTGTATATGCTGCTGTTTA
Organism: Chitinophaga ginsengisegetis; assembly: GCF_900168065.1. Classification (GTDB taxonomy): domain Bacteria; phylum Bacteroidota; class Bacteroidia; order Chitinophagales; family Chitinophagaceae; genus Chitinophaga; species Chitinophaga ginsengisegetis. The sequence continues at coordinate 3,292,942 of NZ_FUZZ01000001.1, forward strand.
CGTTGTTCATCTACCTGCTGACCCGGAAAATACAGCATGGACCGGATGTTTCAGAGAACGCGGAAATTGAATACGACGGCTATTATCACGATAATATAACTTACCATCCTACTAAATTATAACTCATGGAAACAATTCTCGGACTGGACCTTCCCACCTGGTGGTTTTTAGTGATTGGCGGATTGATCACCGGTTATGGTGTGCTGGATGGCTTCGACCTGGGTGCCGGTGCTTTGCACCTGTTTTTTAAAAAAGAAGAAAGCCGGCGCCTGGTGCTGAATGCGATAGGACCGGTATGGGATGGGAACGAAGTATGGCTGGTAATTGCCGGTGGTGCATTGTTTGCCGGGTTCCCGCTGGTATACGGCGTGGTATTATCTACCTTCTATATTCCCTTTATGTTATTCCTCGTAGCCCTCATCTTCAGGGCTATTTCAATAGAATTCAGAAGTAAGGAAACCTGGCTGTGGTGGCGCAAAATGTGGGACATCAGTTATACTGTGTCCAGCACCGGCATCACGCTGTTGCTGGGACTGGTACTGGGCAACCTTATTCACGGCCTTCCGATTAATAAGGAACATGAATTTACCGGTACGCTGCTCACGTTTTTTAATCCTTATGCGATACTGATTGCTTTTACCACCTTGTCGCTGTTCATGCTGCATGGCTCTATTTACCTGGTGATGAAAACGGAAAACAGGCTGTACACCAGGCTCACAGTGATTGTGAACAACTGCAGCAAGTTCTTCATTCTCTGCTTTATTCTAACGTCAATGGCTACCCTTATTTATGTGCCGCACATGACCTTGCAGTTTAAGTCACATCCCCAGCTGTTCCTGTTGCCCATGCTGGCTGTGCTGATCCTGTTGAATATCAAAAGAAATGTAGATGCCCGCAGGTATTATACTGCTTTCCTCTATTCTTCCATTATCACGGCCTGCCTGCTCATCCTGTTTGCCGTAGGGTTATATCCCAATATTGTGATATCTACCACTGATCCGGCCTATAGCATCAGCATTTATGCAGCGGCGTCTTCTGTTAAGTCGTTGAAAATTATGCTGCTCATTGCAGCCATAGGTACCCCGATGGTAATTGGATATACTACTTTCTTATTCTGGACATTCCGGGGTAAAGTGAAGCTGAACGAAATGAGCTATTAGATATCAGAAAGGTTAACAGCCATTGGCTAAAAAAACAGGTCCCCGCAAGAAATTGCAGGGACTTACCATTTAACCTATATTCTGTACTGTAGCATTGTGTTGATGATCTCCCGAAAGTCGCCAGTTGTCGTTTTCCCGGTATCCTATCTTTTATCAGGAGATTTGTATATTTAAGACCGCCTGCTTTGATAAAAGTTTAACCGGTTTAAAAAAATTTCTGAAAATAATTCCGGGAAGCCGAAATTAGTACCCAGAATTGATTCATTCCATGAACCGTATCGACCGGCTTACCGCCATTCTCATACAATTACAGGGTAAAAAAATAGTAAGGGCCTCCGAAATTGCCGACCGCTTTAATATCAGTTTAAGAACGGTATACCGGGATGTAAAAGCCCTGCAGGAAGCCGGCGTGCCTATTGGTGCGGAGGCGGGTACCGGCTATTACATCGTGGAAGGATATCACCTGCCCCCTGTAATGTTTTCCAAAGAAGAGGCGGCGGCACTCCTTACCGGGGAAAAACTGATGGAACAGTTCAGTGACCACAGCAACCGGAAACAGTTCAGCCTGGCAATGGAAAAGATCCGTTCCGTACTCCGTGGAACAGAAAAGGACTACCTCGAATCACTGGATGAAAACATCGCCGTATTGCGGTACCGCCCTATGGTCACGGACGCGGCCGAGTTCCCCAACCGGTTCCTCACTGATATTCAACAAGCCCTGGGCATGAACCAGGTGATCAGTATGGAATACTTTTCTTTCCAGGAAGAAGTGGCCACCCGCAGGGAAGTAGAGCCAATAGGCATTTTTCATAGCAGCGCCAACTGGCACCTGATCGCTTTCTGCCGGCTCCGGCAGGGTTACCGGGATTTCCGGGTAGACCGTATCCGCAAATTAGCCGTGCTGCCGGCCACTTATAAGAAAAACAAACACCTCTCTTTGCAGGACTACCTGGAGCAACAGCGCAGCAGCCACAGCGAAAATACCTATCTCATTAAAATAGCGGTGGACAATGATCTGATGCGGTATGTAAGAGAGCAGAAGTACTACTATGGCCTTATGGAAGAAAAGGTAGTGGGCGATAAAACAGAGCTTACCTTCCTGCAATCCTCCCTGAATTATTTTGCCAGGTGGCTCATTATGTTTGGAAGCCGGGTGGAAGTGCTTCAGCCTGAAGAGCTCAAAACCGCTATCGGAGAGCTTGTAACAGAACTCCACGGACATTATTTATAAATCTTGGAATGCTGCTGACATAAGGTTGTCACTCCCTGGCTGTTCTTTTGTACTGTTATCAAAAACAATACAAATATGAATAAGCTCAGCAATTGCTATGTATTCCTCTTCGACGGCTACTCCGATTGGGAACCTGCCTTGACCATGTATGGCATAGGAAGCTTTACAGATACCAACATCGTTACCTTTTCGTTTACCGGCGAAACCGTTACTTCCGGCGGACAGCTGAAGATACAGCCTCATACAAGTCTCGATGAGGCATTGAAAGCGGATATCGACCTGCTGATTCTTCCTGGTGGAGAGGCAATGGAAAATGGCTCCAATGCGGCGATCATTCCACTTGTTAAACAACTGCTGGCACAGCAAAAAACAATTGCAGCCATCTGCGGCGCCACCGTGCTGCTGGGGCAACACGGCTTCCTGGACAACATTGCCCATACCAGCAATCACCCCGAAGTATTGAAGCAACAGGCGCCCACTTATAAAGGCGCCGGTAAATACCTGGATGAACCCGCAGTAGCTGATAAACAAATTATCACTGCCAGCGGCACCGCAATGATCCCATTTGCCAAAGCCATCTATCAGCATTTTAATTTACTGGAGATAGAACCCCTGAAGTTCTGGTTTGGCTTCTTTGATCATACAGCTGTTCTTCCGGAGATGTTATCCGCAGTGCCTTTCCATTTCTTCTATCAACGCTACGAAACTAACTATGCCGGTATGCTGTCCCTCGTACGCACCGCTATTAAAGATGTATACCAGGAAGCCATCAATGCCGGGCTGGAAATATGCGGCGCGCCTGAATGGCATTACCGCAACTTCGACGGAAAGCCGGATACAGTGTTTACCCTGGATATTGGCCTTCCGGTAACGGCGGTGAAACCGGTTTCGGCGCCGTGGCATTGCGAAACACTACCGGCCTTCAAGTGTGTAAGCATGCAACACAAAGGCCCCTGGGAGCAGCTCATCACTACGTACGAACAGCTGTTTACAGGTATCGGTATGCTGGGCCTGCCCGTAACCGGCTACACGCGGGAACAATACCTGCGCTATAATTTTGAACAACCGGCGCAAAATATCACCAACATACAGATTGGTGTGCTTTAACCGGTATAAACATCCCCCGGTACTCCCGGGGGATTTTAACTCTTAAACAATGAAAGCCTATATCATCATGGGATGGCTGTTGCTCATCACCTTTGCTTTTGATATACAATTAACACTGAAAAATATGAGTAAACTGGATTTAACAAAGGAATTTAAACAGTACTATACCGCTGCTTTAGTGCCTGAAGTGGTTACCATAGAAAAGGGACTGTTTGTAACTGTCATAGGTAAAGGTGATCCCAATGGTCCCCTGTTCGCTGAGGTAACTGCTGCCCTGTATGCAGTGGCATATGGCATTAAGTTCAGCAGCAAGCAAAAGGGCCGCGACTTTACCGTGAGCAAGCTGGAAGGCTTCTGGTGGGTAAATGGCGATTATGCAGATCCGCGGCAGGCGCCGCGTGATCAATGGAACTATGAACTGGCCATCAGGATGCCAGACTACATTACCCGTCAGCAATTTTCGGAAGCCGTGCTTGCTGCGGAGAAAAAGAAGAAGTCTGTTTTTATCAGGCAGGTGGATTTAAAACATATAGAAGAGGGACTGAGCGTACAGCTAATGCATATTGGTCCCTATAGTGAGGAGCCGGCATCGTTGAAAAAGATGGATGACTTCATGCAGCAGCAGGGATTGCGCATGAATGGGCGGCATCATGAAATTTATTTGTCTGACTTCCGGAAAACTGCGCCGGAAAAGCTGAAAACGATATTAAGACACCCGGTGAGTAAGTAGTTGATGAGGGGCGGAGCGCATCTTACCCAAAACAGTTAGTCGGTTAACCCCAGCTGTATAATGGCTTGTTGTGCGGCGATCTGGCTGGCATCTTTTTTATTGAAGGCTTTGCCGCTGCAGATGAGTTCCCCGTCTACCACAGCGCCTACGGTGAAGATGCGCCGGCCGTTGTCCATCTGTTCTTCGAGGAGTTCGAATTCCAGCGTTTTGCCATTTTTATTGGCCCAGCCGTATAATTTGTTTTTGTGGTTCATTTCCACGGTTTCCAGCAGTTCCATGTCTATATAAGGCATGATAATGCGTTTATGCACAAACTGTTGGGTTTTATTATAGCCGCGGTCGAGGTATACAGCACCTACGAGGGCTTCGAGGGTATTGCCGAATATCTGGCTTATTTTGAGAAAGCTGTTGTATTTGTCGTAGATGGTGAGCTTGCGCAAGCCCATCTTGATAGCGATATCGTTCAGTTGTTGCCGGTTAACGATCTTGGAGCGCATCTCTGTTAAATATCCTTCTGTTTTATAGGGATATTTTTTAAAGAGGTAGTCACCCACAATGGCGCCGAGAATAGCGTCACCGAGGTATTCCAGCCTTTCGTTGCTTTCCAGGAATTTTTCTTTACTGGAACGATGGCTCAGGGCCACTTCATAAAGGGCAAAGTTACCAGGCGGGAAGCCCAGCAGGTTGTGCAGCTCTTTATATAAGTGCCTTTTTTTGGAAACTAGTCGATATAAAAAACCTGGCAGTAAACTCACACAATCAAGATCAAGGAACAAATTTTTTGAAAATCACGGAAGCATTATGTCCGCCAAACCCAAAGGTGTTGGACAATGCAGCGTTTACTTCTCTCCTTTGTGCGATATTAAAAGTAAAATTCAGTTTCGGGTCTAACTGCGGGTCGTCAGTAAAGTGGTTGATCGTAGGAGGAACTATGCCATCGAGGATAGACATAATTACGGCTATGGATTCAACGGCGCCGGCAGCCCCGAGTAAGTGCCCTGTCATGGATTTTGTAGAGCTGATGTTCATTTTATAAGCATGCTCTTCAAAAACGCGCTGAATGGCTTTTACTTCGGCAATATCTCCCAACGGAGTGGAAGTACCGTGAACGTTGATGTAATCGATTTCGTTGGCCTGCATTTCGGCATCTGCCAAAGCGTTCCGCATTACATTTAAAGCGCCCAGTCCTTCCGGATGTGGAGCGGTGATGTGATATGCGTCTGCAGTAGCGCCGCCGCCGGCTAACTCTGCGTATATCCTGGCGCCTCTTTCCTGTGCGTGTTCTAACGACTCCAGTACCAGTGCGCCAGCTCCTTCACCCATTACAAAACCATCGCGGTCAAGATCAAAGGGTCTGGAAGCAGTTTTTGGGTCTTCATTCCTTTCTGACAGGGCCTTCATGGCGTTGAAGCCGCCAACACAAGGCTCATTGATCACATTTTCCGATCCGCCGGTAATCACCATATCGGTTTTGCCGTAACGGATGCTGTACATTGCCTCAATAATGGCATTGGTAGCAGATGCGCAGGCTGATACAACGGAAAAATTAGGCCCCCTGAAACCGTGACGGATAGAAATATACCCGGCCGCGATATCAAGAATAAGCCTCGGAATTAGAAAAGGACTGAAGCGGGGCGTACCATCCCCTGTATGGAAATCTCTCAGCTCGTGACTGAAATTGATCATACCTCCAACACCAGTGCCCCATATCACCCCAACACGATCAGCATTGATCTTGTCTTTATTGATATTGGCGTCCAGTATCGCCTGATCTGCGGCAATTACAGCCGTCTGTGTAAAGGGGTCCATTTTACGGGCCTCTTTTTTGTCCAGGTAGTTAGCAGGATCAAAATTTTTCAGTTCGCAAGCAAAACGGGTTTTGAACTTGGAAGCATCAAATTGCTTGATATAATCCGCGCCGGATACACCGTTCGTCAATCCGTGCCAAAAATCGGCTACAGTATTGCCGAGCGGTGTAAGAGCGCCTAAACCTGTAACGACAACTCGTCTTGGTTGCATTAAAACAATTCTGATTAGTAGGATTATTTTACATGTTCTTCCAGGTAAGCAACTGCCTGGCCAACAGTAGTAATAGTTTCAGCTTGTTCGTCAGGAATGGAGATGTTGAATTCTTTTTCGAATTCCATAATCAGTTCTACCGTATCCAAAGAGTCAGCGCCTAAGTCATTGGTGAAGCTGGCTTCAGGAGTTACCTCGGCTTCGTCAACGCCCAATTTGTCAATGATGATCTTTTTAACTCTTGATGCAATGTCTGACATAATTTTAAGTGTTTTTGGTTTAAAACTTGACTGCAAAAATATAATTTTTATTGAATTGCCAACAGATAGCCCGAATTTTAAGGACGCTCTAACCGGGTCAATCCTACCAAACCCAATACAGTAAACATATTCATAGCTTTGTTAATAAAAGAATTTATATATTTTTGATACTGGTTGGATTACAGATTTGCATATTTTACCACAAAAGTCGCCTTTTTCGGGACAATTACGCCATTCTCTGAAATCCAAAACATATAAATCTTAAAATATCTCCATTCAACCGGCTATTTAGCCACTTATCTAAAGCATTAACGCTATTTAACAGTTGCCCGGAGCATTCAGCCTCCTCAATGCGTAAATTTGTCCGGCTTGTGAGATAGTATCCCTTTAGGAGCCTGTTTCTCTGTTATGAATCAGTAGCAAAAAGTTAGAAAAACACATATAAAAAGATATGGCCATCACCAAAAAGACCGTTCGCACAATAGTTATATTGGCCGCAGCCGGTATCGTCATTTTCCTCGTTTATAAGAAAATAGCCGGCAACAAATCAGCCGGAGAGCCGGCTGCTGCCGCATCCGGTGCAAAAGGAGGCGCTTCCCGGCTACTGCTTACAGACGCCTGGATCGTTAAAACCTCCCGGCTCGATCAATCTATTGAAGCAAGCGGCACCTTGCAAAGCAATGAAGAAGTAGAGGTGAAACCGGAAATTAATGGCCGCATCATACACCTTTATTTTAAAGAAGGAACCACCGTAAGAAAAGGAGACCTCCTGGTTAAACTGTATGACGAAGACCTCAGAGCGCAGCTTCAGAAGCTTAAATTACAGCAACAACTGGCCAAAACAACCCTGGAACGCCAGGAAAACCTCCTTAAAATAAATGGTATCAGCCAGCAGGACGTAGATGTAACCCGCAACCAGGTGAGCGCCTACGGAGCTGATATGGAATATACCCAAACCCAGCTGCAGAAAACAGAACTACGCGCCCCCTTCAGCGGTAAACTCGGTTTACGTAACGTAAGTGAAGGCGCCATCGTGTCTTCCCTTACCATTATTACTACCCTCCAGCAGATAGATCCGCTGAAAATGGACTTCTCCGTGGCCGAGAAATACCGTAATGCCATTAAAAACGGCGATCAGGTGAACTTTTTGGTATCCGGTGATAATAAAGAATATAAAGGCAGCATTTATGCCATCGACCCTAAAATAGATCTTACCACCCGTACTGTAAAGCTCCGCGCTATCGTTCCTAATAATAACGGTATCCTCTTCCCCGGTTCTTTCGCCAAAGTAAAAATTCTGTTGAAAGACCTCCCGGATGCCATGCTGATACCGTCCCAGGCCGTTATTCCCGGTACCCGTGATAAAAAAGTAATTATCGCCGATAAAGGCCTGGCCAAGTTTGTAACAGTAGAAACAGGCATCAGAACCGAAAGCAGCGTACAAATCACCAGTGGCCTTCAACCTGGTGATACGGTTATTATCACTGGTATTCTCCAGCTGAAACCAGGCATGCAGTTGAAGTATAATAAGATACAATAATAGTTTTCCCAACGGCACCGTTCCCGGCAGCACCACTGCCAACAGGAAACCCGGCAGGAAAATCTGAAAATAATTATCATGAGTTTACCTTCATTATCTCTCAAACGCCCGGTATTTGCTATCGTGATGAATATCATTATCGTGATATTCGGCCTGGTGGGCTTTACTTTTCTGGGGGTAAGGGATTTCCCGGCGATCGATCCGCCTATCGTGAACGTGCGCACCTCCTACGCAGGCGCCAACTCCGATATCATCGAAACACAGATCACCGAACCATTGGAAAAACAAATCAATGGTATCGCAGGGATCAAAAATATTTCCTCCAGCAGCAGCCAGGGAAGCAGCAACATCACCGTGGAATTTGAACTGGGGCAAGACCTCGAAGGCGCTACCAACGACGTGCGTGATAAAGTATCACAGGCGTTGCGCCAGCTGCCACCCGATATTGATGCCCCTCCCGTTGTATCCAAGCAGGACGCCAACTCCGACCCCATCATTTCCATGACAGTGCAGAGCAACACCCGCAACCAGCTGGAAGTAACGGAATACGCCTCCAACGTACTCCTGGAAAAACTGCAAACCATTCCCGGCGTTAGCGCCATACAGATATGGGGAGAAAAAAAATACGCCATGCGTATCTGGATGGACCCCGCCAGGTTATCGTCTTACAGTCTTACCCCCGGCGATGTACAGGCCGCCCTGTTACGCGAAAACGTGGAACTGCCCTCCGGTAAAATTGCCGGTAACGCCACCGACTTTACCGTGCGTACCTTCGGACGGCTGGTATCTGAAGACGATTTCAACGGCCTGATCATCAAAAATGTAAACGGCAGCGAAATACGTATCCGTGACATCGGCCAGGCAGTGCTGGGACCCGAAAATGAAGAAACCGTACTGAAAGAATCAGGCAGCCCGATGATTGCACTCGCCCTCATCCCGCAGCCCGGTTCCAACTACGTAGCCATCGCAGAAGAGTTCTATAAAAGATTTGAACAACTGAAAAAAGATATCCCGGAAGATTACTCCGTGAATATTGCAATGGATAACACCCGCTTCATCACACAATCCATCGATGAAGTAGAGGAAACCCTGATAGTAGCACTGGTACTCGTAATTATTATTGTATACCTGTTCTTCCGCGACTGGCTCATGGCGCTCCGTCCGCTGATAGACATCCCGGTATCTTTAATCGGCGCCTTCTTTATTATGTACGCCTGCGGCTTTACCATTAATATCCTCACCCTGCTGGCTATTGTACTGGCCACCGGCCTCGTGGTGGATGATGGTATTGTGGTAACGGAAAATATTTATAAGAAGATAGAACAGGGGATACCCCGTATGAGGGCGGCCCGCGAAGGATCTGAAGAAATATTCTTCGCTGTAATCGCTACGTCGATCACACTGGCCTTTGTATTCTTACCGATCATCTTCCTCCAGGGATTCGTGGGACAACTGTTCCGTGAGTTTGGTATTGTGGTGGCCGGCGCAGTAATCATCTCTGCCTTTGTATCACTCACGTTAACGCCTGTACTAAACGTTAAACTCGGACGTAAAACACATACCCACTCCTGGTTCTATACCAAAACAGAACCTTTCTTCCGGTGGATGGAAGATGGTTATAAACGCTCACTGGAATCGTTTATGCGTTTCCGTTGGGTAGCCGGGCTAATCATTACCGGCTGCCTGGTAATGATTTACTTCCTCTTTAAAACGCTCCAGTCGGAACTGGCGCCACTGGAAGACCGCAGCACTTTCCGCCTGTCTATTACCACACCGGAAGGAACCGCGTTCGACTACATGGACAATTACGTGGATAAGCTTACCAAGTTCATGATGGATTCCATTCCTGAAAAGAAGATCATCCTCAGCGTAACCTCTCCCGGCTTCAGTGGCTCCGGTGCAGTAAACACCGCCTTTGCCAACGTGATGCTCACGGATCCGCATGATCGTACCCGCTCGCAGAAGGATATTGTGAATATGGTAAACCGGAGTATGAACAAATTTCCGGAGGGTAAAGTATTTGCCATTGAATCCCAAACAATCCAGGTGGGCCGCCGCGCCGGGTTACCCGTATCTTTTGTGCTGGAGCACATCAACTTTGACAGTCTTACTAAGGTATTGCCTAAGTTTATGGAAGAAGTAGGCAACAGCCCCGTATTCCAGGGAACGGATGTGGATCTGAAATTCAATAAACCGGAACTGCGCATACATATCAACCGCGACAAAGCAACACAACTCGGCGTTTCGGTACAGGATATTTCTTCCACCTTACAGCTGGCATTGAGTAACCTTCGTTATGGTTACTTTATCAGGAATGGTAAACAATACCAGGTAATGGGACAGGTGTTCCGCGCCGACCGTGACGACCCGATGGATCTGCAAAACCTTTATGTACGCAACTCACGCGGTGAAGCCATACAGCTCGATAACGTGGTAAGTATTGAAGAAGAAACCAGTCCGCCGATCATTTACCACTTTAACCGTTATAAGTCCGCCACCGTATCTGCCGGACTGGCGCCGGGCAGAACCATCGGCGATGGCATCAATGAAATGTACCGGATCTATAATAAACTGCAAAAGGAAACCGTGCTGAATGAATCGTTTAACACGGCTTTGTCCGGCTCTTCCCGCGACTATGCAGAAAGCGGCTCCAATACTATGTTTGCGTTAGGACTGGCACTGGTACTCATTTACCTGGTACTGGCCGCACAGTTTGAAAGCTGGGTAGATCCGCTGATCATCATGTTAACAGTGCCGCTGGCATTTGCAGGAGCATTATTGTCGTTATGGTTATTTAATCAAACCTGGAATATCTTTTCGCAGATCGGTGTAATTATGCTGATAGGATTGGTAACGAAGAATGGTATCCTGATCGTGGAATTTGCCAACCATCAGCGTGATACCGGGATGGCAAAAGCTGACGCTGTAATCCATGCGTCGTCGATGCGTTTGCGTCCTATCCTGATGACGAGTCTTGCCATGGCGCTGGGCGCGTTACCTATTGCGATGTCGCTCGGTGCAGCCGCCACCAGCCGTATTCCGCTGGGGATCGTTATTGTGGGTGGAATCATCTTCTCCCTGGTGTTAACTTTATTTGTAATCCCGGCGATGTATACTTTCCTGTCGCGCAGAGGCAAAAACAATAATACCGACGAGGAAGATGAAATGGAAAATGATGAGGAAGCACAGGTAGCAGCAGCACATGCCTGATTATAACAGATTTGAATGATCACGATTATGCTATTTATGATGAAAAATATAAAGAAGTGTTTTTTCTTACTCCTTTTAATGGTAAGCACAGGTGCGTTAAAAGCACAGCAACAGGTACTTACCCTTGAACAGGCGATAGACGTGGCGCTGAAAAACAACTTCGATATCCGTTTAGCCAGAAATACAGCAGAGTTATCTGCTAACGACTACGCCTATGCGAATTTCGCATTTGTACCCCGCCTGAATGCCACAGCAGGGACTACCTGGAATAGTACTGCCACCAAACAGGAGTTTGTGAACGGCACCAAACGCGATACCAGCGGCATTAAGGGCAACAATCTCACCGGCAACGTAACCCTTAGCTGGACATTGTTTGACGGTTTAAAAATGTTCGCCACCCGCAATAAAATAGCATCTATCCGCGACCTCGGCGAGCTGGCTATAAAAGACCAGGTGCAGAATTCTATCTCCACTATCATCGGCGGATACTATAACATTGTACAACAAAAGCAACAGTTGAAAGCCCTCGCAGAGCAGATGTCCATCTCCGAAGAACGGGTAAAATTATCTGACGCCAAATTCAGTACAGGGCTTGCGCCTAAAACAGATCTCCTGCAATCAAAAGTTGACCTGAATGCGCAGAAGGCATTATATATCCGCCAGCAAACGCTGATAGAGCAAAGCAAGTCGTTACTAAATCAGTTAATGGCAGTTCCCGCCGGCGCTACCGGTTACGACGTGGTAGATTCTATTCCGTTAAACAGTGGTCTTTCTTTTGCGGTGCTGCAACAAAATATTGCCAACAACAATACCGCTATTAAAGTACAGCAACAGAACGTAAATGTTTCTGCACTTACGGTGAAGGAACGTAAAGCAGATTATTTCCCGGTAATATCCTTCAATTCAGGATATAATTATAACCGGAATACCTCCAATGCAGCGTCCAATGCTTTCAGTCCGCGGTTCAGCCGGAATGCGGTTTTTAACTACGGCTTTACTGCTGCTATTCCTATCTTCAATGGATTTAATGTAAAAAGACAGGTGCAAAATGCGCGGATAGACTTTGATTTCCAGAATATCACACTGGATAACGTAAAATCCCAGGTAGACCTCTCATTGAACAACGCATTCAAAGATTACGAATACTATAAAAAACAGGTATCGCTGGAAGAAGAAACAAACGATCTTGCGAGGGAAAATGCGATGGTAGCGTTAGAGCGTTTCAAACAGGGCGTATCCACTATCCTTGAAGTAAAAATAGCGCAACAAAGCCTGGAAGATTCCTATTACCGGCTTATACAGGCACGTTATAATACCAAACTTGCTGAAACGGAACTGGGCCGTTTGAATGGCGCATTGTTGCAATAATCTACTTTTTTTATATCTGAAGCGGATAAGTCAGGGAGATGTATCCCGCTTATCCGCTTCTTTTTTTAATCCTATCGCCAACTGTACGGGCATGAACAACCATTTGTATCATTAACGAACATATTTAATAATAGACAATATAAAAAATATTACCACTCAAAGTCAATCTATCCGGCATGGTTTTGCAAACATCTCTTGCGGATTATAAAACAGGATACACATGTTACGTTATGTTATGCTCACTTTAAGTGGTATTATCGGCTTCGCCCACATATGCGCAGCACAGGAATTACAGGCGGTAAACCGCACTGTAAGCGGTGACGCTGTTATTCATTTGAATGAAGCGCCTGGCGCAGGAATAGCCTGGATTAAAAATAAACAATTTGCCAATGGCACTATTGAGTTTGATGTGAAAGGAAAAAATGTTTTACAGCAAAGTTTTGTAGGCATTGCTTTCCACGGCGTAAACGATTCTACTTATGACGCTATTTATTTCAGGCCCTTTAACTTCCAGGTTCCGGAAGCCGGCAGGAGAAGTCATGCTGTACAATATATTTCGCTTCCTGCAAACGACTGGCCGTTTTTAAGAGAACAATATCCCGGAAAATATGAGCACGAAGTAAACCCGTCTACAGATCCCAACAAATGGTTTCATGTAAAAATAGTAGTAACGGATACTGAGGCAACTGCCTATCTGAACGGCGACAGATGCTTAACAGTTACATTACTCAGCAAGCAAAAAAACGGGATGATAGGGTACTGGGTTGGCAATAACTCCGGCGGCGACTGGAAGAATCTAACAATAAACTAAGACTGTTGATTGATAAGTTAGAAGTCAGGGCTTTGAGAACGCGGGTTCTTAAAGCCTTTTTATTTGAGGGTTTATATCTCAATTACATAGAAAAGTGCGCAGCTTGGTTTCCACATAAATTCCTTCTGAAAAAGTGTCTACGGGATATACTACTTCCATCTCTGTATAAGCATCCCGGGGTATACAAAGATGAAAGATATTAAGTCTTATCAGCAGTTCACGGGCAGCTTCAGCGTCCCGGCTTACCAACTCCCGCTGCTCCTTTAAGATCTGTTTCATTTCTAAATAATCTTTCTCAGTCATATAGCAAATTTAAAATTCAAATTTGTTGTATATAATCAGCATTATTATCTTTTAATAAAAACGCATGCGGCCATTGTACTTCTCTTACAGGATTAAAATATCCCTTGATGCAATTTGGATTACGAATACAAATCTGAATATGATTCTTATCCCTAAACCCGGCATTAGGATATAATTCATCCCCTTCTACAAAAACACTTCTGACAGAATCATACGGCAGCAAGCTTTTCATTTCTCTATCAGCGTGCAAATTTTCAATTACTGCACAATCCAGGTTTCTTAGCAATAAATCCCTTGATCCCGTTGCATATTTATTTACCGGCAGCATTCTGCCACTCTGCGCTGCTGCTTCAGATAGTGTTTTGTAAGAATCATACAAAAGTCTCAAACAAGTTGTATCCAGCAGATCAAGACAGAATTTCAAATCAATCACGGCTCCCAATACCGCCGGTGACCGGATCACTTTATTTCCCGGAGGATTGCATGCGTAGTCGTATGCGCGTTCATAATTATTCTCCCAGAAATAGCATCCACTTCCCAGCCAATCGTATGGCTTACTGCTGGGACTCATTTTAATACTTCCTGTCACCAATGCGTCTCTTACTTTTTCTTCACAACCGTGAAAACCAAGCACCAATCCGGGTCGTGTTGCGTGAATCATTTCCATGATAGATTAACATGAACAATAAATCATAGAACAAGATTACACTGAATGATTAGATCAGCTTAATCCTGCTCCCTGCAACATACATTTACTACGGATGGAACACCTATTGTTGTGAAAGTATCGCCGGATAACAAACCAGCTAACAACATAAAAGAAAACATCAGTCCACAATTTATTTCTTTTCAGATAAAAATAAACACAGTCAAAAAAATATTTTTACTTTCTTTCAAAAAGAAAAATACAATGAGACACAATATTGATAAGCATTATATCACAATGACATAAAATTTTAACTATTAAAAACGCGATGATTGAAATAATTTTTAGGTAGGAATCTTAATTATTTTTTCATCAATTAAAATTAATTACATAATTTAGTTTTCACGTTTGTTATCAGCTAATAACTTCAAGTTAACTCCTCACCAAAACATATCCTCAACTCTTTCAATTCACTTAGTCATGGCATTGTATACCACAACAACCATATCAATTGGCGAACAACAATTCAGTCAGTTTCAGTTTTTACACCTGAAACAATACATGAGGCAACATCATGAATTTGAGATAGGCATAGGATACGAGTGGCTATCTCAGTATGGATCAAATGCTGTTGCAGCGGGCAGATCATTACTGGGAAAGGAAATCAGCATATGCATCCGGCCCGTTGAAGTGGATGGAACGTTTAGCCCGTTGTTATTTAACGGGATCATTACCGGCATCAATGCAGGAAAAGAAAATAATGGTAATGCAGGTAGTTGTATACTTCATGGCAACAGTCCCACAATACTACTTTCCGGTAGTCCACATATACAATCTTATGAGCAGCTGGCCTTATCATCCATTGTAAACACCGTTATAAAAAATTGTTACCCCTTTGCCCTGCCTCCACAGGTGAACCCCGCTTTTACACAACCGCTGAAGTATATTGTACAATACAAAGAAACAGGATTTGATTTTCTCCACCGGCTTTCCCAACGCTATGGAGAACACTTCTTTTATAACGGGCAGCAAATTTTCTTTGGTCAGTATAGTCCACAAAGAGAGAATCTGGTGCATCAGAAAGACCTGATCGATTTTCAGCTGGAATACAAAATTATACCCATCCATCAAACGTTTCAAGCGTATGAGTACAGGTTACATAGGATCCTGGAAGAAGACAGTCGTGAGATAGCTTTCAGCAACATCAACCACCACTCGCATCACGTACAATCATTAAGCGAAAAACTGTATCCGTATAAAAACAGTTATAAAGTTCCATATGTATTTGGCAACAATGCTGCTGCAGAACTTTCTACACTTACACGCCATTTTTACAAAGGACGAATAGCCGGTCTGGTTTCCATAAAAGGCAGTAGCCGGAATACCGGTTTGCGTATAGGAGATATAGTTAGTATACAGGAAGATCTATCTAACCGGGAAGATTATGGTGAATTTGTGCTCACGATGCTGGAACACCACTGCAACGGAAACGGCGACTATTACAATACGTTCGAAGGCATTCCTGCTGATATAACGGCACCCGTTATGAACCTGGAGAACATTCCCCGTTGCGAAGCCCAAAGCGCCATTGTAACCGATAACCATGATCCCAAAGGACTTGGGCGTGTCCGGGTAAAATTTGTCTGGCAGCAGGGAAGCTCACCCTGGATCAGGCTTCATCAGCCACATGGTGGCGCCAACAAAGGGTTCTATTTTATTCCTGAAATAAATGAAGAGGTATGGGTGGATTTCGAAGGCGGCAATCCAGAAGCACCTTACGTTACCGGTTGCGCCTATAATGGGAAAGCAGCTCCCGGACTCGGAGATCCGATGAATAATATCAAAGCGATTAAAACCCGTAGTGGTCACATGATTCGCCTCGACGATACAGATGGCGATGAAAATATTATCATCACCGATAAAGGCGGCAATACCATCACGATGGATACCAGGAGCCAGAACATTTCGCTTTCAGCACCGGAAAAAATAAATATAACCGCCAAAAATATCCGCATTAATGCTATTGAAAATGTCAGTATCAATGCCGGAAATAACATCAACCACTCTGCCGGCATGGACATACTTCAACAAGCCGGCAACTGTCTCTATCAATATACGGTGAACGATTATCACCTGACAGCAACCAATATCACCAAGATAGCCCTGGAAAATATAAATGTGCAAGCACGGGAAATAGATAAGCATGCAGAAGAAATAAACATCGACAGCTCAAAAGAAAATATGCAGATCAGTTCAGGAAAATCTGTCAATATAAAAAGTACAGAGAAGTCAAAATTATTCTAAAACACCAACACATGCGTAATAACCCCGCAGGATGCGTGCTGATCACCTGCAAAAAATACATAGAAACCGGAAAAAGTATCCGCTGGCATAGTTCCGGAGATCTGTTTCTTCATTCCGGTAAATCTGTAGTCATCAATGGCAAACAGAAAGGTATAAAATTTCATAAAGCCGCCGTCAGTCATAATCCTGAAAAATAAAACTGTATTAAAAAGATGGCAGACCAACACTTTGTAGTACAGGGAGCTTTATGCAAATGTAGTTTTGGAAGTACTCCCGCTAAAATACAGGTTCCCACAGGCGCCGAATACATGAATGATGCAAGCGGGAATTCCAAACCGGTTGCCGGCTCCAACGAAACAGGAAATCCGTTTATACCCGGTACATTTGGTGCATGCGCACTAACGCGCAAGCCCTGCATTCCCAACATTACCCAATGGCGGAACGTATTGCCCGGCATTACACTTTCCAATGGTGGAAAAATACTAACGGAAAACAGTACCGCTGTCTGTGCTGTATCAGGAAGTTCTTCTGTTTGCATTATCCATCACGGACAAACAGCTTTCGTTACTCATCACAGTACTTCTGAAAGTCAATCTAATGCTATACAGGCACTAAATCCGTTAGCTGCCACCCGGCCGAAGCGCAGGAAATTTCCTGCCGTACGTGCAATTACTTTATATATTGAGACGCGCAACCCTCCGGCGGATTTTAATAGTGAGCAGGAGGGTAACGTTCCCGTCAGGATCAATGAGTCTTTATTATTTGAGGTTGAAAGCTACTATAATTGTAGCTCTCCGGACGAATCAGCGGTACAATGGAAGATATTCAATCATCACGATTATAGCAGCAGCATTGCATCATTCGAATCATCCGGTTCCCGGTTGCCATTCTCATTTAGTGCCAGCGGCAATTACCGGGTACTGGCCTTCGGAAAGGAGCAAACAGATAGCAGCGCTTACATAGATATACATGTGGATAACAACACACTTAAAGAGGAATTCATTATTAATGGAACGTCTCATAAATCCGGCCGTCTGCAGAGTGGGATTCCGGTTTGTGCAGAAGCAGTATACAAGATAACTCCTCCAACCGAAGCAGAAAGAGCGCAGGTGTCTATGCGGGTAACCGATAATAGTAAAAACACAATTGCCATATCTGATAGTGACAAAATCTGGTTCACACCCACCAATGCCTCTGCCACTTATATTGTTTCCGCCACCATGTACAGTGAGATACATTCACAGGTAGTCAGCAAAGAAATCCAAACCCAAAACAACGGTGCCATATCGGTGATCAACCGGGCCTCAGTACATGTAGTGAGGCCCCGTACAAACATGCATTTTCAGGTATCAGAAATGGTGCGTACCATACCACCGCCTGTACCTGTAACGGCTATCCGATGGCTCCTAAACGGCAGTCCCATAGGCACAGGGCCGGCCATCACAGTCAATGGCGACATTCATCTTATTGTTCCCGGAAAGTATACGATAGAAGTATCCGTGAGCACTGCGGAAAAAGAGGGTATTGGTAATCAACATGCCGCCTGGCACTTTGAAGTAAAAAACAATGAAATATTAAAGATACTCGTCCAGAATGGGAGTACGAACTGGATTATCGGAAAGTATTATACCCTTTCTGCGCAAACACTAATGGAGTATGATGAAACATTGGATGGGCCTGTTCTCTGGAATCCTTATGGAGCTCATACCAATACAGTATCAGATGCCTTTGCTTCACAGGAGGGCGGATTCATTATCAGTGCGCGCTTGGGTAATTCTCAAAAAACGCTCCCGGTAAATGCAGTAAAAGCAAAGATTATCCGCTGGTGTTTTACGGATGAACAATTAATTTATAAATCGTACGCAGGTTGGCGGGAGGTAGTGCGGGCAGTTATCAGCAGTCGGGAAGCGGCAAACGAAAACATACCCCTTCATCTGTTACAGATAAATCCGGCGAATTGCATTCATCATGTAAAGGATCTTGGAATAGTGACTTTCAATGCCGAAGGGCAGGTACAACTCGATATCAGCACAAAAATCCTGAAGCCACTGTTAACTAACACCGGTTTTGAATGGGATACATTCCGCCTGTTGTTTGCAATACCTATATCAACCAACTGCATCCGGTTTGCTGATATGAAAACGATTACCTGCGACGGAACTCAATATTGGGTACCGCAAATGCAAAGCAATAAGCGTATACAGGAAAAAGGAACGTACCTGGAACTCAATATAAAACGGCGTGTAGTAGCTGTACACTTTTATGACCAGCAGCATCATCCTGCTTATAAAGTTTATAAGTACGGCCAGCAGTTCAGCATGCACGTACAAACTACCAATCTTACAGGAGAAGAATTAATTTTTGAGATATGGGAAAACAAATATCAGGCAAAGGATAAATACTGCCTCAGTGGTAAACTTTATATAAATGAATATGGAACAGCAGACGCAGAGATAGATTCAAACCGGCTTTCAGCCGGAAGCATATTGGAAGATAGCTTTCTCCGTTGCTTCTATGTAGTGATAAAGTCTCCTTCAGATAAGTACTTCTATCCACATGAAATATCAGATAAAAATATCCTGACCCCGGACAATATCAGTTACTATCAGCATATAAAACTATCAAACTGGTTTGATAAACTGCTCAACAGGCACTCCAGGGAAAATGCTCCCGTAGTACTGGGAGAGCAACCGGAAACAAATGAGCCTGACATCCAATGCCCGGCATGTAATGAGATGGTTACTACTGAACAACTGGCTAAAATATTCACCCGCGCAGCCATGCCAGTATTACAGGTGGCAGCTGCCACCTACAACAGGTTTATGGAGCAAACCGGGATGAACACTTGTTGGAATAAGGCGCACTTTTTTGCACAGGTGGCCATTGAAAGTGGCGGATCTCTGAATATCAAAGAAGGAGAAAGCTTCAACTGGTATTGGGAAGACCTGGATAAAAATTTCCCACCTTTCAGAACAGCAGCAGGTAAAATAAAGGCGAAAGCATGGGGCAGAGCAGTAAGAAAACCGGCTCATCCCGGCGTAACAAAGGAAAACCAACAACATATTGCTGATTATGTATACGGCCCCGATTCCATAAAGGGAAAAACGTTAGGCAATATACAAAAAGGAGATGGATGGAAGTTCCGCGGACGGGGACTTATCCAGCTTACCGGCCGGGCAGCTTATGCTTACGCAAACAATTTTACGCAGAAAGAAAAGGCTGATATCCTTCTCCATCCGGACCTGGTGGCTACGGATATAAAAATAGCCGTACTCTCTTCAATGGCTTTCTGGAAGTGGAAAGGACTGCATCTCGCTGCTAACGGTAATACAGAAGTAACCACCAAAATAAGCAGGGTGGTGGGATTGGATGCAGTTTCAAATGGTAAAAGCTCACATGCAGAAAAGAAGCATTTTTTTGACACAAATTCATCCGTTTTATTCGGGGTAAACAACTGCCGGCATAGGAAAATATCCAGCGGTGCGTTGAACAGGTACATTGTTAAAATAGATTCTTTCAGTTACACAATGGTAGAACAAAATGCCACTTCCCATCAATATAAGTACGACCTGTACAACGCCGGTACGCTTGTTAAAACATTCCTGTTGCACAAAAATAGAAACGGCCTGCTGCCATTCCCGGAAACTGGGCCCAACTGGGGAAGATACGGCACCAGAGACGGGGGCGATGATAATTACATAGCGCCTGGTATTGCTGCAGCTTTATTTGGTTTTTTCTATTCATTGCCGGGAAACGGCTATAAGGACAAGCTTTATTTTAATGATATCTCTGCCGGGGATAAAAGGAATATAGGACATAAGGGACATATAAATGGTAATGATATTGACATCAGGTATCCTGGGAGTTCAAACAGGAAAGGAGCGGTATTATGGACGGAGGCTAAGCAGGCATATGGTAGTGAAAGAGAGTTTTTGAAAGTGTTGGAGAACATACTTAAAATAGCCGGGAGATGGGGATTTAAAAAGAATTACGCGTATAAGACAGGAATTAAAAACACCACAGGCATGTCTACAGATATTCACAAAAATCATTTTCACATAGGTCTCCGATAATCAACACAATTTATATGAGAAACACATTCATACTGTCAATAACTATTATGGCATACTTAACAAGCTGTCAAATGCAAAACAAAGCTGCATCAACTCCGCCGATAAAAGACAGTATTCTCACAGGAAAGGTATATGATATGAATATAGAGGAAATAAAAAAACAGATGCATTTGCAATCCCGTATAGAAGCATCAGAGGATAATAGCTACCCCATCTACAATTACACAATACACGATGTAGAGATAGCCTTACCTATTATCGCTGAGGGATTAAAAGAAAAAGGGTTCATTCAACTGGAACAACCTGTATTTGAGGAGAAGATAAAAACAATATTCGGAAATATATTTCACGGAAATAATCATAAAGTAAAACTGAGAACGAAGTTCAATACCATTTTCGTTGATTCAACATCCACAAATGAGGATGAGTTTGACTATACAATAGAGAATGTTTTCGTTTCCAAAGAATATAAGTTTATTACCTATGTACCCTTAATTGGAGATTTTGTTGAATTCACGGATAGCAATCATTATAAAATAGAAATCAATCCTCCTTTAATCGCGCGCAACAAATACCTCTTCAACAATAGCCAATCAGATCTCGCTTACCTTCTCGCTGAAGATACACTCTTCCTCAAAACGCTGGTCAAATCATTTGGCTATACCAAAGAAGAAAAAATAAACACGCTGGCAATGAACGACTACCTCGATCTTGATAACAATCATATGCCAACAGTAGGAGAGATCATCTTTGTAAAAAACGCAGAAGGCGTATTAGAAATAAAGCAGGAACTACTACAATGGGTTTCGGATCATACCCACGCAAATGATAATACATTGCTTCAGGCGCTGGCGCAATACGCCTATTCTTTATACAACAACAGCAGCAACAACATCTTCACCAATAATCCCTTCGAAATATTTTCGCTGGAGGAAAAAAGAAAAATTGCGGCTTATATCGCCAATATCTATGAACCGCTTCATCACAGGCTTGCTCCTCAAAATCCCGGGATGTGGCCGGTTTCAACGGTGCTGGAAAATATACTTAACGAGGATAAGGGTCTGGCTGATTTTCTCAAACAGCATCGCTATTTTTCATTGCCTGCGTTAAAACAGGAACTGGAACCGGCCGATTAAATACATTACTTCCTAACTACTACGCCGGGGAATTATCCCCGGCGTAGCTATCATTTAAGGTTCTTTCTTTTCTATCTTCTGTTTCTGATACTCTTCAAACGATTGTTTTATATAAAGTAACAGATCATAATCGGAAGCTGAATTTAAAAACTGGTATCCCGGTCTGTATTTATACATAAACGAATCCAGTTCCGGACTCTGTAGCTTAGTCATTCTTCCTACAAGCTCAGGAGAGTAGCGATAATCAATGAATTTTTCTTTCTCCCAGTAAAGCAGCTGTTCATGAAACTGTTCTTTTCTTTTACGCACTTTACTCGGCACTAGATAACTTAAAGCCGTAATAGGGTTTGCCGGTAAGGTTTTAAGTACATCCATAGCACCCGGCTTACGGTAGTCAAAGTAGCGCCCATATTCATCCCGCAGCGCCATAGAGTCGTTGCGGTAGTTCTTACCACGTATATTTACACCCTGCAGTTCAAATAACCGCTTCTGCATATACACGTCCTGGGAAGATGACATTCCCGGAACAAGCATCATTTTCGGCGTATAGCTCAACATGGAAAATTCAAGGGTATCCCCCGGCATGGCTTCAATATAAAAACGGCCACTTTCATTACTTAATGTGCCCGTCATGGTCCTCTTGTTAACAATAGAAACAAAAGGTAATCCCGTTTTGGAATCCTGATCCGCCACCATACCGGACAAACGCACCTGTGCGAAGGTTTCCTGCATGCTAATGAAAAAGAAAAAAAACAGTGCTCCGATATATGCTGTAATACGAATCATGAATATACTAATCCTTCAAATTTAATGTTCCACCCGCAAATGAAAAGTTAAAAAACAGGGGAAATGTAAGTGCTCAACGGCAAAATTATTAATTATCAACATTATAAATATCCCCCTAATCACTTATTTTTACGGTTATCAGTCATTTATCTTGTAAAAGTCATGCCACAGAAAATCATCTTTGCTACCCAACATTATCAGTATCTAAAAGACCGGATCCTGGCAATTACAGGCTCCACCTGGGAAAATGGGGAATTAGACATACGTGATTTTCCCGATGGGGAACATTATCACCGCATTTTGAGTAATGTCAGCAACAAAGAAGTGATTTTGCTAGGCGGCACCATCGACGATAAAGAAACACTGGAATTATATGATCTGGCCAGTGGCTGTATCCAACTCGGAGCTTACTCCCTGACTATCATCATCCCTTTCTTCGGATATTCTACGATGGAACGCGCCGTGAAATATGGCGAAATTGTAAAGGCTAAAACACGCGCTGTATTGTTTTCATCTTTACCGAATACCTCCCGTGGCAACAGGATCGTGATGATTGACCTGCATGTGGATGGCATTACCTGGTATTTTGAAAACGACGTTCGCCCGGTACACTTATATGCCAAGGAATTTGTTATGAATACCGCGATGGAACTCGCGGCCGGAAAGCCTTTTGTACTGGCCAGCACAGATGCCGGCAGGGCTAAGTGGGTAGAATCCCTCGCCAACGACCTGCATGTACCGGCGGCTTTCGCCTTCAAACGCCGCCTCTCCGGCGATGAAACCGCCATTACCGCTATCAGTGCTGACGTAAAAGACAAAACAGTGATCATCTATGATGATATGATCCGCACCGGTGGATCTCTTATCCACGCTGCACAATCTTATCGTGATGCAGGTGCCGCAAATATCTTCGTTATCACCACCCACGGCATCTTTGCGGGAAATGGTTTCGAAAAAATCAAACAATCCGGGCTCATTAAAAAGGTAGTCTGCACCGATACCCATCCCAATGCCATCACCATCAACGACGATATGTTGCTCGTAAAATCAGTCGATCAGCTGATCGTCAATTATTTCCAGTCGCAACACTCCTGATCATCCTGTTGGCAGGCTATTTGTCACCCAGACACTTGTGAACCATGTAGCGGTAATTCCTGCAAATCGAAATGGCAGAACAGGCCATCTGCAAATCTGATAAATAATTATGCTTGATTTTCGTATAATCGAATACGGTAGTTGTGACTACCACACTATGACAGACCTTCGTAACGAGGTGCTTCGAAAGCCGCTGGGGCTCACATTTTCAGCCGAACAATTACAGAAAGAAATCAATGATATCTTCATTGCTGGCTTTACACAAAAGGATGATCGCGAAATACTCGCCGGTTGTTGTATTCTTACTCCTGTCAGTGAAAACACGGTACAGTTAAGACAAATGGCGGTATCACCCAATTTGCAGGGAAAAGGTATCGGCAGAGAAATTGTAATATTCGCAGAACAATACGCACGTAGCAACGGCTTTGATGAATTAACCATGCACGCCCGGAAAGAAGCCACTGGATTCTATCAGAAACTGGGATATAAAATCTGTGGAGAAGAATTTACAGAGGTGGGCATTCCGCACTACGAAATGAGGAAAAACCTGAATTAATTATTTTTTTGCTTCTGCAACCCATTGTAGAAGGCGTTTTGATTGTATTGTTATATTGATGGATAACCAATATAACAATAGACAGCATAGGAATCCTGTCAAAAAATTTTGTAACCAAATCTTTCATAATACGATGAGAAGCCATGTACTAGCCTGGTCGGGGCTGTGCTATGCCTTTTTCTGCTATACCTCCAGCAGCGCATACGCAAAACCCGAAGGGTATCTCACAGCAAAACAGCTGCAAGCTGATACCACTGTTCCGGTAGTGATTAAACCCGCTGCTGCTGATACCAGTGTTAAACCTAAACAGGATACCACGGTTCCTGTAGTTATCAAGCCCGCCACCGATTCCACTGTTAAACCCAAACAGGATACTTCCAAACCGGTAACTGATACTACCAAAACCGCTGTAGCTAAACCGAAAGAGGATACCGCACTCATCCTTCCTCCGGATTCTGCTACTGCAAAAAGTGAAGTAGGAAAATTCCAGCTTACAGGATCAGTGAAAGATGATAAAGGAACTCCTATCCCCGGCGCCATCATCCGGAACAAAACATCTAAACTAAATGCACAGGCAGACCCAACTGGTGAATACACCATCAAAGCAGCCATACGTGATACCATACTCGTCACAGCTCCTACCTTCGGTGAACAGTCTATCCCAGTAGAAAAAAGAGGTGAACTCAATGTTACACTGGTTCCCTCCAGTGCTACTAAAAAAGTATTGGGAGAAGTAGTTGTTACAGCGCTCGGCATTAAAAAGAATCCCCGCTCTGTAGGCTACGCCATACAGGAAGTAAGCGGCAATGCTGTACAGGAAGCAAAAGAAGTAAATTTTGTAAACGCCCTCACAGGAAAAGTTCCCGGTGTGCAAATCAGCTCAAACACAGGATCCATGGGCGGCGCCAGCAAAATCACCATTCGTGGTGTAAAATCAATCCTGGGTGATAACAATGCCTTCTTTGTGCTGGATGGTGTACCCATGATAAACAACGTAACAAACGATCCCGGTCAGCAAAACGGCGGTGGTGGTTACGACTACGGTAGCCCCATGCAGGATATCAACCCGGAAGACATCGAAAATATTTCCGTCCTGAAAGGTGCAGCCGCAACTGCCCTCTACGGAAGCCGCGGTGCTAACGGCGTTCTTCAGATAACTACCAAAAAACGCCCGGACACAGAAAGAGGAATCGGCGTTACTTATAGTCTTAATGCTCAGATAGACCAGGTAGCTGTACTGCCCAATTATCAGAACACATACGGTGGCGGTAGTGCAGGAAAATTTGATACCCTGTATTACAACCAGCATCCGGAAGGCTTCCTGAATGAACAGGCAGCTACTTACGATGATAACAATGGCAAAGGACGCTACGACCTCATGCCGCAATACGCAGTGGATGAATCATGGGGCCCAAAACTGAACGGCCAGATCGTTCGCCCTTACTGGTCATGGGATAAAGAAAAAAACAATCCATACTTCGGTCAAACCGATACCTGGTCACCACATCCAAATAACGTAAAAGACTTTTATAAAACAGGTTTTACACTCACCAACAATATTTCAATGGCAGGCAGCGACGATAAAGGAAGCTTCCGCTTGTCATATGGAAACATGGATCAAACCTTTGTACTCCCCAATGCCACCAACAAAAGAAATAATCTCTCTTTCAACGGTAGCTATGAATTAACAAAGGGAGTAAGGGCTGTAGCTTCCATGAACTACACCTCCTTAAAGGTAAAAGGCCGTCCGGGTACCGGCTTTACCGGCCCCAATCCTACATTGCAGTTTACCATGTATGGTCAGCGTCAGCTGGATATAGAAAAGGAGAAAAGGTATAAATACGATGATGGCTCCCAAATTACCTGGAACCGCCGGGCATGGGACAATCCAAATATCTCCTCCAGCAACGGACCATACTGGAACCGTTATATGGATTATGAAACAGATAGCCGCAACAGGCTCTTTGGATCTGCAGGACTGGATATAGACGCCACCAAATGGCTCTCCTTCTCCGGCCGCGTGTTTATGGATGATTATAGCACACTTGAAGAAGAAAGAACAGCAAAAGATTATGCGATAGGCGGATATATCAAACGCGTGAGAAGCAACCGCGAAATGAACTACCAGTTAACAGCAGATATCAAAAAAGATTTCGGTACAGATTTCCAGCTGAATGCAACAGTGGGTGGAAACGTGATGCATCGTAAATGGACCGTTACCGGTGGAAGCACCGTAGGCGGATTGATTACTAAAGATGTATACAACCTGCTCAACTCCGCACAACCGGCACAGGCCATAGATCAGTACTACGAAAAACAGATCAACTCCGTTTTTGCTACTGCCAACCTGGGCTACAAAAACCTGCTGTTCCTCGACCTCACTGGTCGCAGCGACTGGTCCTCTACACTGGTAAAAGGCAATAACCAATACTTCTATCCATCTGCTTCCCTTTCTTTTGTTTTCTCAGACCTGCTGAAAGAATGGAAATGGCTGTCATTTGGTAAATTAAGAGGTAGCCTCGCCGCAGTAGGTAATGATGCAGACCCATACCGGATCTATAACACATACGACTTCATTCCTCCTTTCGGCAGCAACCCGGTTATTCAGTTCTCTCCAACATTATACAATGAAGACCTGAAGCCGGAACGTACTACAGAAGTGGAAACAGGCGTGGAATTAAAATTCCTGGACAATCGTATCGGTGTTGATTTCACCTACTACAGACGCGTTACCAAGGATCAGATCATTACGCTGGCATTGCCCACAGCAACCGGCTTTACCGGCGCCTACGTAAACGGTGGTAGTGTGGAAAATAAAGGTATTGAAATAGGTCTGAACCTGAACCCCATCCGTCTGAAAAATGGCTTCCGCTGGGATATCAGTGCCAACATTGCCCGCAACCGGAACAAGGTACTGAACCTGGATATTGCACAGTATAACACCTCGCTGGACTTCCTGACTATCGGCACCGACCGCCGTACCCAGAAGGTATCCGTAGTAGGTCAGGTAGGAGAACCACTGGGAACCATTCGTGGTACCGACTATACTTATCTTAACGGCCAGAAAGTTGTAGATGCGCTCGGACGTTATGTACCCAGCGAAATCAAACCTATCGGTAACGCCTATCCCGACTATGTAGGCGGTGTTACCAACACCTTCTCTTATAAAGGTATTTATCTGTCGGCACTGGTTGACTTTCAACACGGCGGCGATTTCTTCTCCTACACTAACCTGTACGGAAACAAATCCGGTCTGCTGGAAACTACCGTAGAAAATGGCATTCGTGAAAATGGTATCATCGTTCCTGGTGTTACTGCAGATGGTCATGCCAATACCACAAAAATCAGCGCACAGGATCACTTCAACTACAACGGTGGAAATGTGATCAGTAAAGCTAACCTGTATGATGCCAGCTACATCTACCTGAGAGAAGCCAAAATTGGTTATAACCTGCCGGAATCATGGTATAAGAAGATAGGAGCCCAGGCGGCCCGCCTGTCTCTCTACGGCCGTAATCTGTGGCTGATCAAATCCAACGCGCCGAATGTAGATCCATCCAATATCCTCAATTCCGCTTCCAATGTGCAGGGAATTGAAGGTGGTGCGCTGCCATCACTCCGGTCTTATGGATTAAACCTGAATGTATCATTCTAAATTTTGTGAAGATGACTAAAAAGATTTTTAAATATAGCAGCATCCTGTTCTTGTTGGCTTCACTGGCAGTTACCAGCTGTAAAAAGTTGGATGATATGAACACTGATCCAACCAGACCAACTACCGCTTCACCGGCAAACCTGCTTACAGGTGCCCAGAAAAGCACGATGGACATGCTTTACAGCGGATTACAAAACGGCTTCATCGCTATGAACTATGCACAGTTCTGGACTGGAAACTCCAGAACAAATGATAGCCAGTTCAATCTTGATGAAGGTAATAATGCCGCCTTCTGGAATACATTATATCGTATCTCATTGCATAATCTCGACGACCTGGTTAAACAAAACACTGCTAACCCGGGACTGCCTGGTGCAACTAACCAGAGTGCCATCGCCAAAATTACCAGCGCATGGATCTACCAGATTCTGGCAGATACCTATGGGAACATTCCATACACAAAAACCTTCCAGGGTAGTAGTAATATTACCCCCCAGTATGATGATGCCCAAACCATTTATAACTCCCTGCTCGATACACTGCAGGCACAAATAAATGTGCTGGATACAGCACAGGTAAGCTTTGAAACCGGGGATATTATTTATAACGGAGATGTGGAAAAATGGAAAAAACTGGCAAATTCACTGATGCTCAGATTGGCCATTCGTATGGTAGATGCCAACCCGCAAAAAGCCAAACAAATCATTGAGGCGCATTACAAGGATGCCATTAGCGACAACGGGGAAAATGCAGAGTTCGAATATCTCAGTACGGCACCCAATAAGTTTCCATATAACGAGTCTGAGCGCGCTATCATCGATTTCTCCGTAAGCGCTACCCTGGTAGACTACATGAAAAGTGTAAATGATCCACGTCTCAGCATCTATGCCCGTCCATCCACTATTAGCGATACTATTTTAGGTATGCCATATGGCTCATCCGCTTCAAATCCGGACAGGCTTCCTATAGACAACTACTCGTTTCCGGGCACACAGATCTATAGCGCAACAATGCCAGGTATCCTGATGGGCTACGCCGAAGTGGAGTTTATCCTCGCTGAAGCCGCGGCCAGGGGAATGAGTGTAGGCGACGATGCTGCTACACATTACGCAAAAGGCATCACCGCTTCCATCAACTACTGGCGCACGCTTACCAACAATTCAGATATTACCGACGCCACCATTCAGGCATATATAGCAAAGGTACCTTACGTGGCAGCCGACTGGAGAAATGTGATTGGTACACAAAAATGGCTGGCACTTTATCCGCAAGGCTTCCAGGCATGGTTTGAAAGAACCAGGTTGCATTTCAGCAAACCCGGCGGACAACCATTATTCATTGCTCCGGTATCAGGTTCTCTGGACCCAAGCGTAACAATGGTGCCTTACCGGTTAACTTATCTGCAATCCGAACAAACACAGAATAAAGCCAGCTATGAAAAAGCAGCTTCCGACATCGGTGGCGACAAGAAAGGCACCAAACTGTGGTATAACAAATTCTGATACAACAATCAACTATAGCTAAACAACAATCTACCGGCGCCTGCATCTGCAGGCGCTTTCTTTTTTTATCCCTATTTATTTATCTTTAGCCCCACCTATATTCAGCGATTATGAGGAAAGTACTGCTAACAATAGCCCTGATGGCTATTGCCCGTTTTGTATCGGCACAGGATATGACACAGGCATACCAGAATTGGTATACCTATTTCGGCACCATGAAAATTAACAGCAAATGGGCGGTTCCGTTTGATGTGCAGTTACGTATCAGGGATGGTATCAGTAACAAAGGTCAACTGCTCATGCGTGGCGGTCTGCAATATTCTATTAACAAACAGGATCATATTTTATTGGGATACGCCTATGTGCCAACCTATAATGCTATCAGCAATACATGGCTACCCGAACAACGCATCTTTGAACAATATATCCATAAAGCAAAAAAACTGGATATGACGCATCGCGTCCGGCTGGAGCAACGCTGGGTATCACAACCTTCTGCACCAGGGGATCCACACGCTATCGGCAACTGGAAATATGGCAACCGCGCCC
Organism: Chitinophaga ginsengisegetis; assembly: GCF_900168065.1. Lineage (GTDB taxonomy): Bacteria > Bacteroidota > Bacteroidia > Chitinophagales > Chitinophagaceae > Chitinophaga > Chitinophaga ginsengisegetis. Next base: position 3,322,983 of record NZ_FUZZ01000001.1, read on the forward strand.
GCTATTTCAACCGCACACAACTGCCTGTCCGTCATAAAAAAGCAGCCACACCATTCTATGTAGCCTTACAGGATGAAATCTTTTTGAATCTCTGGGGGAATGATATCAGCAACCTGCTGTTCGATCAGAACCGTTTCCTGGTGGCCTTTGGATATCAGTTCAATGCCAACCTCAAAGCAGATATAGGCTACATGAACCAGCTGATCCAGGTTACCTCGGGCGCTAAAACCATGAACCACATCCTGCATTTCAGCGTATTCCAGAACATCAACCTGTAACGCTGCAAACCATTACTGGTAATTACTAAATTTCGATTTGAGTATTCCCGCGAAATTGCGGTAGGCTTCCTCTGTCTGGAAAGCGCTGGTAGGAATGAGAAAGAAGGTTTTCTTATCACGATAGAGGAAGAAGAATTTTTCAGTTTCCACTACCCGGGAAAAATTACTCCAGCTGATATTCCGCGGATGGTCACTCCCGCGGGTGGTAATCAATAACCCTTCATCAGAATACTTCAGATGTATACTGTCTTTAAAAGTAGCTGCCTTATTATAAATGGAAACGGGTAACAGGTACCAGAATACCCAGCCAAGCACCAGTATCATGATAACAATACCAGTGAGTGCACCAGTGGTAACCACGCTGAAAAAATAACCCGTTAAAGTAGCAAGTAATAAGATGATAAGGGTATTGCGGAAGACTTTAATCTCGCCTCTTCGCATAAAATGATAGCGCAATGCATGCAACACATCCCCTTTATCGTAGTTAAACTCTAAATGCATTATCGCCTGGCAAAACTATTTTATCTGTTAACTGAAATCGACATAGGATTATCCATTTCATCACGCACAGTAACAGGTGCTTCCTTCTTCCGGCCGCGTTTTACATTAGACAGATCGTCCTCGCTGAATCCGGGGAAGTTCTTCTTGATGAACAGAAAATATTGTTGCAAGGTTTTTGGATCTACCTTGAAAGGAAAAGCCAACTCCTTACCACTTCCTTTGAGGAAGTCGTTTGTATTTAACTTGGTTTCGTTTTGTAAGTACCACTTGTATAAATCCACAATAGCTTTCTCCAACTCTGCTTCATCCACTTTCTCTGTTGTCTCTACCCGCGGAAACATTAACACAAACTCTTCTACCCTTACAGGTTTTGCATTATTTGTGTTTTTGGCGTTATTACGGTTATCGTTGTTGTCTCCGTTTTTATCACCATTATTATCCCCGTTCTTGAAACCAGTGCTGGCATTTGCTGATGCGGCTGCGGCCAAAACTACCAACAGCATTAACAACAGCTTTTTCATAAGGTGTCAAATTTTCGAGTCTAAAAATACAATTATATTTTGAGATTTCTAGTAGATTCCAAAATATGCGTAAAAACCCCTGAAAAAAACAAAAGCAATGGGCGAACCATTGCTTTCGAGAGTCATTTACAGTGCATGATGAATCACGCGGTGTAGGAATATTTGGTTTTTCATAGGACAGTAACCATAATAAAAATTAATACAATAACAAATATAATAAAATTATATCGTGAGTCAGGCGAAAGATTAAATATTAGAAATAATAAAATATTTTGAGAAATTTTTTAAAAAGACGCAATAAAATCAATCTTTTTAGAAAAAAATCAAATAGAAAAATATGTGATAAGAATAAAGACTTAAATATCGTCCGGAGAAGAGAGGAAAAATCGGGCGTTTTTTGAAAAAAGTAAGGGCGCCTAGAAAAGCGCCCTCAATTTGTTACTATCCTATGAAAACCCTATTTGAATACAAAGGTAAGGGCATGTTATTTTTCTTTGAAATTTTAGAGGCTAAATAACATATCATTAACAAGAAGTTGCAACATCAATCAGCTGCAACCCATGCTGGTACCACAATTCAAACATTTATAGCAAGTTCCCGAACGTACCGTGATATGCCCGCAGGTATTACATGCAGGTGCATCACTTTGCATACTTTTCAGGTAATCCTGCGTACCACTTTCCTGCTGAAACGCAGTAGCCGCCTGCTTTTTGGGAACACGCGGCGCAGCCTGCCCGCTATTACTTACCCGCCCCGGCAATGGAGCCTCCGCGTCCTCATCCGCATCCCCTTCACCCGTATTACCGGGTGCGTCAAGCACATGCACCAGGTCCGTACGCCCCAGGTACTCGTATCCCAATACCCGGAAAATATAATCAATCAGTGAGGTAGCCGATTTAATATTGGGATGATCTACCATCCCGGCCGGCTCAAACCGCGTAAATACAAACTTATCCACAAACTCCTCCAACGGAACCCCATATTGCAAACCCACAGAAACCGCAATGGCAAAACAGTTCATCAAACTCCGTAAAGTAGAGCCCTCTTTCGCCAGATCAATAAATATCTCTCCCAACGTACCATCATTATATTCTCCGGTACGCACAAAAATCACCTGGCCCCCCACATTCGCCTTTTGCGTAAATCCACCCCGTTTGGATGGCAAACTTTGCCGCTCTACAATCCTCGACAACTGACGCTTCAATGTTGTGTCCCTGCTGGCCAGCATGCGCTTGTTCACTTCTTCCAGCAACTCATCTATCGTCAGCTGTTGCAAATCCTGCCCGGTTGCAGGCTCGGTTACAGCCTCCACCTTTTTCTTTTTATCGCTCTTGTTACTCAAAGGCTGACTTAACTTACTACCATCCCTGTACAAAGCACAGGCTTTCAACCCAAGCTCCCAGCTCAGCTTGTAAGCGTCCGCAATTTCATCCACAGTCGCCTCGTTCGGCAGGTTAATGGTTTTGGAAATAGCCCCGGAAATAAAAGGCTGCACCGCCGCCATCATCCTGATATGGCCATGCGCATGTATGTATCTCTCTCCATGCTTGCCGCACTTATTGGCACAGTCAAACACCGGCAAATGAGCCTCCTTCAGGTAAGGCGCGCCCTCTACGGTCATTGTTCCGCACACATAATCATTCGCCGCCTCTATCTGCTCATCCGTAAATCCCAAAGCATGCAACAGGCTGAACTCAAGACTGTAATATTCCTCCGCCTTAAATCCTAACCGCTGCAAACATTCTTCTCCCAATGTGTAAACATTAAATACAAATGATATATCAAAAGAAGAAGAAACAGCAGTATCCAGCTTCTTCAGCTCTTCTCCCATAAACCCTTTCTCACTCAGCGACTGATGATTAATATAAGGCGCTCCGGCAAAATTGCCGGTACCCTTCGCGTAATCCACAATCGCCTTTATTTCATGGGAAGAATATCCCAGGTTTTGCAACGCCGTAGGGATAGACTGGTTAATAATCTTAAAATAACCGCCACCAGAAAGCTTTTTGAATTTCACCAATGCAAAATCAGGCTCCACACCAGTCGTGTCACAATCCATCACCAGACCGATAGTACCGGTAGGTGCAATCACGGTTGCCTGCGCATTGCGGTAACCATATTGCTCTCCCAGCTTCACCGCCTCATCCCAGGCCTTAGTGGCCGACTTTAATAAATAATCCGCGCAATACCGCGCGTCAATGCCTTTGGGTCTTATTTCCAGCCCATCATATGCGTCAGATGCATCATATGCCGCCGCCCGGTGATTCCGCATCACCCGCAACATATCCTCCCGGTTTTCCTCATACCGTGGAAAGGCGCCCAGGTGTGCAGCCATCTCCGCAGATGTTTTGTAGGCAATCCCCGTCATGATAGCAGATATTGCCCCCGATATGCCACGCGCCTCCTCACTGTCATACGCGATACCACTCACCATCAGCATGGAACCCAGATTAGCATACCCCAGCCCCAGCGTGCGGTACTCGTAACTGAGCTGCGCCACCTCTTTAGATGGGAACTGCGCCATCAATACGGAAATCTCCAGCACCACCGTCCATAATCTCACGGTATACTCAAAGCCCGGCACGTCAAACAGGTTCTTTTCATCATTGAAAAACCGCCTCAGGTTCACAGAAGCCAGATTGCAGGCTGTATTATCAAGAAACATATACTCCGAACACGGATTGGAGGCGTTAATACGCCCGCCCTGCGGACAGGTATGCCACTCATTGATAGTAGTATCATATTGAGTACCCGGATCTGCACAACGCCAGGCTGCATAGGTAATTTGGTCCCAGAGATCCTTTGCCTTTACCGTTTTCACGGTTTTACCGGTACTCCTGGCCTTCAGCTCCCATTCGCCATCTGCTTCCAGTACCCGGAAAAAAGAGTTCGGCACCCGCACGGAGTTATTGGAATTTTGACCGGATACTGTTTTATATGCATCTCCCTCATAATCAGAAGAATACCCGGCGGCAATCAGCGCTGCCACCTTCTTTTCTTCCTCAACTTTCCAGTTCACAAATTCCATGATCTCCGGGTGATCAAGATCCAGGCACACCATTTTTGCCGCCCTCCTGGTGGTACCACCCGACTTAATAGCTCCCGCTGCCCGGTCACCGATCTTCAGAAAGCTCATTAATCCACTGGAAGTTCCGCCACCACTAAGCTTTTCCCCATCTCCCCGGATATGCGAAAAATTAGTACCAACGCCGGAACCATATTTAAAGATGCGCGCTTCCCGCATCCATAAATCCATTATTCCGCCTTCATTCACCAGGTCATCATTTACACTTAATATAAAACAGGCATGAGGCTGAGGCCGCTCATAGGCAGAGGTAGATTTTTCCAGGGTACCTGTGTGCTGCTCTACATAATAATGCCCCTGAGGCTTGCCTTTAATACCATAGCTCTCAAATAAACCAGTATTGAACCACTGCGGGGAGTTAGGCGCACACGATTGGTTGAGCATGCTGTAGGTCAGTTCCTCATAAAATACCCGGGCATCTTCTGCAGAAGCGAAATAGCCGTATTTTTCTCCCCAGGCACGCCAGCAGTTGGCCATACGATGTACCACCTGTTTCACAGAAGTTTCCCTCCCTGAAGTTCCATCGGCCTGTGGCACCCCGGCTTTGCGGAAATATTTCTGCGCCAGGATGTCGGTAGCAATTTGCGACCAGGCTGCCGGCACTTCCACGTTGTTCATTTCGAATACTACGTCGCCACCAGGATTACGGATCACAGAGGAGCGGAGCTCATACGTAAACTGATCGTAAGGACTCACACCTTCTTTCGTAAAATGGCGGGAAAACGCAAGCCCATTCTTACTATTGACTGGATTTTTCATGCCCGTAAATTTTTCTTAGATGATATAAATGAGTTAGTATAGCGGAGTACTCTAAAATTAATTTTAAAATGCCTGGAGCGACTCATTTATTTTGCACAGATTGTGGATAATTGCGCAAACAGTTTGCCAACACGTTTGTTATAGAGCCAAAAGAAATCCGGCTTAAAATTTGTCATTAACAAAACGTTTACAGTTCTGTCACACATAATCAGCTAGGTATCATGAAGTTCATGAATAGAAAATGAATTGAATGCATATTTATTTAGCAATGTGTGTTATTAATAAAAATATTATACATTTGCGACAACCGGAACAATGCGCTATTGATGTACAATAACATATACACTTCGTTCATCGAAAGAAAGGCTAAAAAGGAAAAGGCATTCGCGGTTTTAATTGATCCGGATAAGGTGACCCCTGCCGGAATCATAGAGATTGCTGATAAATGCACTGCTGCCAAAGTTGATTATATCTTCCTTGGAGGTAGTCTGGTGATTTCTGATCACCTTGATGAATGCGTACAACAGCTGAAAGCCAGCTGCAACATTCCCGTTGTATTATTTCCCGGAAGCCCTTCTCAGGTATCAAAATATGCCGATGCCTTACTCTATCTGTCTGTAATTTCCGGCAGAAACCCCGAATTACTGATCGGTCAGCATGTAGTATCTGCTGCTGCCGTGAAGAAAAGCGGACTGGAAGTAATTTCAACCGGTTACATGGTAATCGACGGCGGAGCACCCACAACTGTTTCTTATATCAGTAACACCATGCCTATCCCGGCAGACAAGGCAGATATTGCCATGTGTACCGCAATAGCAGGGGAAATGCTGGGAATGAAAGTGATTTATATGGATGCCGGCAGCGGCGCCCGTGTACCTATCACAGAAAGTATGATCAGCCGGGTGGCCAGCCAGGTACAGGCTCCTATTATCGTTGGAGGAGGTATCAGGGATGCAGAAAAAGCTTACCTGAACTGTAAAGCAGGCGCGGATATTCTCGTAGTGGGTAATGCTATTGAGAAAGATCTCTCTCTCATCAAGGAACTGGCAGATGCGGTGCATTCTGTTCCCGTGAAAGCATAAAACAGATTTGACTTAAAAGATATAAAGCGAATGACAGCAGATATCCTGCTGTCATTCGCTTTAATAGCTGATCGCCAAATACTTACAGGCTCATCATTTCTTTAAACTTCACTGCCTGTCTGCGGCTTACTTCAATTTTTTCGCCTCCGCGCATTTCCAGCAACAGACCGCCATTAAAATAAGTATCAATTTTCTCAATCATCCGCAGATTCACAATATGTTTACGGTTTGCACGGAAAAAAGTACGCTCGTCCAGTCTTTCTTCCAGCGCATTCAATGATTTGAGGATCAAAGGTTTGTTGGTTTCAAAATATACCCGTGCATAGTTCCCCACACTTTCAAAAAGCCGGATCTCCTGCAGCTTCACAAACCAGCACCTGTCGCCATCTTTCACAAAAACCTGGTCATTCTCAGACAATAAATTACGGATACCACCGGATGCCGCCAAACGGTCCTTTTCATCCTGCTGATGCAGTTTGTGGATCGCATCTGCCAGCCGCTTGGGCTCTACCGGCTTTAACAGGTAGTCCAGCGCGTTGTACTCAAATGCTTTCAGCGCATACTCATCATATGCAGTAGTGAAAATCACCTGTGGTGTTTTTTCCAGCTCTGCCAGCAAGTCAAAGCCCGTTTTATCAGGCATCTGAATATCCAGGAACAGTAGGTCGGGATGAAGCGTTTCTATCTTTTCTATACCATCCTTCGCATTCACAGCTTCTCCTACCACCACTATTTCCGGGTGATCTGCCAGCAATTTCTTTAACTCACTCCTGGCCAGGCGTTCATCATCTATTATCAATGCTTTTTTCATTGGCAATATGAAGTTTGGTTGATGATTTAATTGATTTAAAAATAATAGCTATAACCAGTTTATCCGGCTACAGCAGTTTATAACAAGTGATTTAGAGCAAAGGCATCACTACAGTAGCTTCTACCGTTTGCTCATCTTTATTCCTGATTTCAAAGGAAGCCCTGCTTCCAAACAAAAGGCTCAACCGCTGCCGGGTGCTTTGTAATCCAAAGCCATGCCCGTTCATATTGTTTTCTACAAGCTGGCCGGTGTTTTCAATGGTAATTACATGCTGCATACCTTTCAGGGAAGAGTGAATATAAACGAACCCGCCCCTGATGATCCGGGAAATCCCATGTTTAATGGCATTTTCCACCAGCGTTTGCAACATCATAGGAGGTACCTGTAACTCCAGCGTATCCGGGTCAATCTCATACTTTACACTCAAACGCTCCTCAAACCGGATATGTTCCAATGCAAGGTAATCCTTTACTATATTCAATTCGTTTTCCAGACTCACCGTTTCCGCCTTCTCCGTTTGCATAGAGCTTCGCAGGATATTGGAAAGCTCTGTGATGGCAGTTCTTGCCCGTTGGGGATTTTCATCTACCAGCGCCCGGATACTGTTCAGTGCGTTAAAAATAAAATGCGGATTCAGCTGCGCTTTAATCGTTTTCAGCTCCAGCTCCTTCACAGTAGCCTCCAGCTTTAACTGATCCACCTGCGACCGCCGGTTCCTTTCAATGTAGTGCCATATGAAATATAGAAACCACCAGATAGTAGTGATCAGGAAAGAACCTACAATCCCCACCTGGATGGGCGTATCCGATAAGTGCAACAGGTATATCCCAAAAAAGTAATATCCAATATACGATACCAGCCCCGATCCCGTCATTAACCCGATGAACAGCAGAATCTGGTTCTCAAAATTATAGTTCACCCACGCAAACCGGTGAATCAGGTTACGGAAAAAATGGGTGGCTATAAAACCGAATAACACAAAAATTACCAGATTCAGATAATAAGCCGCGTCCGGAGACGTTTTTCTGTAAACAGAAAAGGCGAAGAAAACATTGATCAGAAAATATGCCGACCACCCCAATATCTGGCACCACCAATATTTGTTTATTTGTTTAAACATTCAATCAAATTAGTAAACTTCACCTATATTCCAAAAATACCCTACAGCGCCCCCTGCAGAAACCTAAATGTTATAAATGGTGAATCAAAAAAGGTAAATGGCAGATGGCTGTATCTGAATGGCGAAATATCACGGAACTGTCCTATTTTCCTGTCATACTTACACTATTTACCACATATTTTTATGTATTTTTGTTACTTCATATAAACCCTGAGCCCAATTATGAATATAAAGGCAGGTCAACTGTTGAGCCAGATAGAATATCCCGCTGATTTGCGAAAGCTGAATAAAGAACAGCTTCACCAGGTATGTGAGGAGCTGCGTCAATACATTATTGACGTAGTAAGTGTGCATGGTGGCCACTTTGCGGCCAGTCTTGGTGTAGTGGAGCTGACAGTCGCTTTGCATTACGTTTTTAATACTCCTTACGATCAGCTGGTATGGGACGTGGGCCATCAGGCATACGGCCATAAAATTCTCACCGGTCGCCGGGAAACATTTCCTACCAACAGGAAATATAAGGGCCTCAGCGGATTTCCTAAAAGAGATGAAAGCCGCTACGATACCTTCGGCGTAGGACACTCATCCACTTCCATCTCCGCAGCACTGGGCATGGCAATGGCCTCCCATTATAAAGGAGAATTCGACCGCCAGCATATTGCAGTGATCGGCGACGGCGCCATGACCGCAGGTATGGCCTTCGAAGCCCTCAACCACGCCGGTGTGGCAAACGCCAACGTACTCATTATCCTGAACGATAACTGCATGTCCATAGATCCTAATGTGGGCGCGCTGAAAGAATACCTCACAGATATCACCACTTCCCCCACCTATAACAAGGTAAGGGATGATGTGTGGAACCTGCTGGGCAAATTACCTGTAGGAAAGAAATTTACCCGCGACATGGCCTCCAAACTGGAAGCCAGCCTCAAAGGCGTAGTGTCCAAATCCAGCAACCTCTTCGAAGCACTGAAGATGCGCTACTTTGGCCCCATCGACGGACATAACATCACCAAACTGGCGGATACCCTCCAGGATCTGAAAGATATTCCCGGCCCGAAACTGCTGCACATCGTTACCACCAAAGGTAAAGGCTATGCACTCGCAGAAAAGGACCAAACCACCTGGCACGCGCCGGGTCTCTTCGATAAAATTACCGGCGAAATATTCAAAAAACCGGTCACCAGCCCGCAACCTCCCAAATACCAGGACGTTTTTGGCCATACCATCATTGAACTCGCAGAACAAAACGATAAAATTATCGGCATCACCCCCGCTATGCCTTCCGGCTCCTCCCTCAAATTTATGATGGAGAAAATGCCGCAAAGAGCCTTCGACGTGGGCATCTGCGAACAACATGCGGTTACCCTCTCTGCCGGCATGGCAACACAGGGCATGCGCGTTTTCTGTAACATCTACTCTTCCTTCTTCCAACGTGCCTTCGATCAGGCCGTACATGATGTAGCCATCCAGAAACTACCCGTGATATTCTGCCTCGACAGGGCAGGACTCGTAGGAGAAGACGGACCTACCCATCACGGCGCCTACGATATTGCCTATATGCGCAGTATTCCCAATGTGATCATCAGCGCGCCCATGAATGAGGAAGAAATGCGCAACCTGATGTACAGCGCCCAACTGCCGGAAAATGATATGCCTTATGTGATCCGCTATCCACGCGGACAAGGCGTAATGCCGGAATGGCGTACACCGTTTAAAGCCATCAAAGCAGGTACCGGCCGCAAAATCCGCGACGGAAAAGATATCGCTATCCTCTCCCTCGGACATACCGGTAACTTCGTGGCTGAAGCATGTAAGGAATTAATAGGAGACGGATTACAACCCGCTCACTACGATATGCGCTTTGTAAAACCATTGGATGAAACCATGCTGCACGAAATCTTCCAGTCGTTCGACAAAATAATTACTGTGGAAGATGGTACCATTGTAGGTGGTTTCGGCAGCGCCGTTATCGAATTCATGGCAGCTAACAACTATAAGGCAACCGTTAAAAGATTAGGTATCCCCGATAGAATTGTGGAACATGGCAAGCCGGAAGAATTATACCGCGAATGTGGTTATGATGCTGCTGGTATTGCACGCACCACCAGGGATATGCTGAAAGAAAAAATTACCGTCACTATTTAATAAAAGAATTTAGTTATTTAGCTATTTGAATATTTGATTTCCACAGAAATTGAATATTTAAATAGCTAAACTTTTTTATACCATGTATTTTCAGCTCAGGATAACGGAGATCATACGGGAAACGCCCGGTACTTATACTTATAAGCTGGAAAATACATCGTCGGAACCACTGGAATACATCGCCGGACAATTCCTCACCTTTCTCATTGCACTCAACAATAAAGAATACAGACGTTCTTATTCTTTCAGCTCCACACCAGGCGTGGATTCCTTTCTGTCTGTAACGATCCGCGAAAAAGAAAACGGGGAAATATCACGTCACCTTATCCATACCTGGAAAGTAAATGATATCGTTACCGCACTGGAACCTTCCGGCCGGTTCACTTACGAAAAATCGGGCGTTGCGGAGAAAGACATTTTCCTCCTGGCTGCAGGAAGCGGTATAACGCCCGTATTTTCGCTGCTGAAACAGATATTAACAACGGAGCCCAATGCCCACGTTAAACTGATTTACAGCAACACCACCCCCGAAAGAACCATCTTTTATGAAGCATTGCTAACGTGGCAAAAGCGTTACCCGCAGCAACTGGAATGCATCTGGCTTTTCAGCAACGATCCGGATAGTCATCATACCTACAGAAGGCTTAATAATATTTTACTGGAACAACTGGTAAATACCCATATTCGTTACCACCGGGAAGATTCGCAATTCTTTCTTTGTGGTCCTCCCGATTATATGCGCACTATCCTGCTCACGCTTACCTTCATGGGCTTCAGGGAATCACAGCTCCATAAAGAAAACTTTGTGGTGAATACAGATACCCGGATCGCCAAAACACCATTGCCGCAGGATCACGACCTGAAACAGGTAATCATCCGCTACCGCAATGCAGAATACACACTGGCTGTTCCCGGTAACCAAACCATTCTGAATTACGCATTGGCAAACGAAGTATTGTTGCCCTACAGCTGCAAAGGCGGCGTATGTGGTTCCTGCACGGCACAGTGTGTGAGTGGTAAAGTATGGATGCCGGTAAATGAAGTACTTACAGATAAAGAACTCGCCGAAGGTCTCGTACTTACCTGCGTTGGATATCCCGCAAGCGACGAAGTGATCCTTGAATTATAAAACCATATAATGTAAAAAATATTATCAGTCATAACGATCTGATATTATTTTTTAGTTGCTAAAATTTTGGCTAAATTATAAGGAAAATCAGGTGATGCGAAATGCCCCGATAAAGATTACTTGCTTATCGCTTTTGCTTGTTGTTATCTTTATTAACAGCTATCTCCTGTTTAAAAACGGTTTTCAAACATCTTCATTACTACTGTCACTCAGTATACTAACGCTTTGCAGTGTATTTGCCCTGCTGATTGTCGCCACATTCTTATCAGACAAACGTCCCCTTCAGTTCGAACATCTTTTTAATGAATACCCGATCCCCATGTGGATCTATGAAAAAGCCACCATGCGCTTTTTATCTGTTAACAATGCTGCCGTAGAAAAATACGGGTACAACAGGAAAGATTTCCTGAACCTAACGTTAAAGGATATACGTAATGAAGAAGATATACCACTGCTGCTGGAAAATGCTGCAGAACGGTGCAATGGAGATGAATACAGGGGCATCTGGAAACACCGTAAAAAAGATGGCACCAATTTTTTTGTAGAGATCTACTCCCTTCCCGCGGTATACTACGGAAAAAATGCCCGCTTCATCATGGCCAAAGACGTGGATGCACAAATGAGGGCGGCCAAAGAAGCGCGTGAACTGGGCATTCGCTATGAACTGCTTGCGCAGGCTACAAATGATGCTGTATACGACAAAAACCTCGTAACAAATGCCGTTACCTGGAACCACGGACTACATAATCTCTTCCATTATAACAGCCATGATGAAACCGACCTGGTGCAGTGGTGGCAGGATAATATACACCCCGCAGATCATGCCAGGATCATTTCTTCACTTGATAGCTGCAAACGTGCACATCTGAACTACTGGTCGGAAGAATACCGCTTTAAATGTGCAGATGGCAGCTATAAATATGTGGTAGACCGTGCATTCATCATGTACGAAAATAATATCCCATATCGCATGATAGGGATGATACAGGATATCGACAAGCTCGTAAAACAAGCCAGGCAACTGGAAGAACAAAATGAAACACTCAAGGAAATTGCCTGGATCAATTCCCACGAAATACGCCGGCCGGTAGTATCTATACTCAGTATTGCCGGCTTATTCGATAAAAGCAACCAGGACCTGCATCTCAACACCCAGCTCATGGAATGGCTGCATGAATCCACTCTTCAGCTGGATGAAATCATTCATAAAATTGAGCATAAGGTAAAAGCTCTCCAGTAACTACACCTCGTAAGGTATAAATTGATTGAAGTCTTCTTTTAACGACATATATAATTTCCGGAAAATTTCCATACGATGTTGTATGGTCTGAAAGTCATCGATAGGACGGTCGTCATGCACTACGGTTACCGGCGCGTTGGCTACTCTTTTAGCGCACTGCTTGATGTCGTGATGCATTTCATCAGCTACTTCACGTTGCCGCAGTAAACGGTTTTCAAAATGTTCAACCTGTGTCATTACATCCCGGGAAGCTTTGCTGAGGGCGATTTGTTCCAACCGCTCCCGCATCATTTTTACTTCAGTTCTTACTTCATTTACTTCTTCTTTCCAGGAATTCAGCTGCTGGTGCAGCTCTTCAGTGGGAGTTGTGATTTCCATGGTGTATTGATTTATCAATTTAAATGATGATTAAAAAACTATTCATCATACCAAACGCTGTTGTCAATATCCATATTAATTTACCAGAAAAGACCTGTTCTAAGGTACAATCTTTTTCTGTTCCACCCCTCACTTTTGCACTTCTTTTTACAGATAAATGCCAAACTCAGGAAAAAAACTCATCGCTTCCAGAATGCCGCCTGCACCCGCCCGCTGCGCCTGCAATACATTCGACATTCCTGCAGTGCGCGCTATTAATTCGGGCTCCGAATCACCTACTACCACTCCTTTGAATCCGGATTCATACATGGAATAATCATTCATAGAATCTCCGGCCACCAGCACCTTTTGATGAGGCAGTGCCAGCACCTGCAATAATTGTTTCAACGTAAACCCTTTATTTACACCGGCAGGTAATATATCAAGGTATTTTCCGGCAGATAAAACCAGGTCGCATTGCAGCGATGCCGCTATTTCACGGGCACCTTCAATATCAGTGCTGTCATTATAATAATAAGAACAACGGTATTGCTGATGTGCCTCCTGGTGCAGTAATCCTCTCACTGTTTTCAATGTCTCTCTCACATGATCACCAGGCCATTTGGCCGCAATGTGCGATTGTACCGGCTCCACCGCCGTCAATGTAGGCAGGTGGGTAACAGTAGCCCCTACATCTCCAATAATATATTCGGGCCGCGGCAAAGCATTATTCTCCAGTAACGATAATACACTTGGTATGCCCCGGCCGGTTACAAACACCAGCTGTATATCTTTTTGTTGCTGCAATAAACTGTATAATTGTTCTTTATCTGCTGCTGTACCTCCTAAAAATGTACCGTCCAGATCTGTGGCTAATAACATGTGTTGTAGTGGCTTTTAATGATTTCAATGAATGCGGATGCCGATAAAAGTATAAAAAAAAGACCAGCCGTAACGACTGATCTTCTTTTAGATATAACGGGTTAGTATATAACGATGTGATTAGTTCAGCATTGGTACATCTATCAGCAAAAACTCTGCCGGTTTGATTACTTCAATACTTACTTTGTCATATTCGGATAACCCGATTGCATCACGTGTTGCTAATGTTTCTCCATCTACTTTCAATTCACCACTGAGCAAAAACAGGTAAGTACCTATGTTAGGTGCTTTCGCTGCAATGTCCAGTGTTTTACCGGCTTCATATTTACCTAATGTAAACCAGGCATCCTGGTTCAACCACAGGCCGTTGGCATTTTTATCCGGTGAAATCACCACCTGTAAAGCGTTTTCACGGGCGGCAGGATCAAATGTTTGCTGATCATAACGGGGCGTTACATTTCTTTCTCTCGGTATCACCCAAATCTGCAGAAAGCTTACCTCCTCCGTTTTAGACGCATTAAACTCAGAGTGTACCACACCTGTTCCGGCACTCATAATCTGTACATCATTTTTACGGATCACTTCTTTATTACCGGTGTTATCGCTGTGCGCTAATTCACCATCCAACACAATAGATACAATTTCCATATTATCATGCGGGTGAGCGCCAAAACCCATTCCACCTTTTACCGCATCATCATTCAACACACGCAGTGCGCCAAAGTGAATCCTGTTTGGATCATAATAGTTAGCAAAGCTGAAAGTATGGTGGCTCTTCAGCCAGCCGTGGTTGGCATATCCCCTGGTATCTGCACGATGAATAACTTTTTTCATAACTAAATCTCCTTTGTTTTAACACTACAAATATCGTTATAAACAAAGCGGTGGAGAATGGATCATATGTTGAAAAGCGTGGACAAAAAAATACGGATTTCTCTATGCACTACCCGCGTGAAAAAACGGTATGCATATGAAAAATCCGTAAAGCAGTAACGATGCCTGGTAACTATTTACACCAGTTTCGCATCTGTAGTAATGGTAGCATTCAGCACTTTGCTCACCGGGCAGTTAGCCTCAGCATCCGCTACAAATTCAGCGAATTTGGCGGCATCCAGGCCCTCTACGCTGGCGGTTACTTCCAGGTGGCTGGTAGTAATAGCACCGTTATCTAAAGTGATTGTGCATTTGGTATCAATGTTACCGGGAGTAAAACCGGCGCCAGTGATCACAAAGCTCAGTTTCATGGTAAAACAACCGGCATGAGCTGCGGCAATCAGTTCTTCAGGGTTAGTACCAATACCATCTTCAAAGCGGCTGCTGAAAGAGTACTGGGTCTTGTTTAATACAGTTGACTGGGAAGTTAAAGTGCCTTTACCTTCTTTACCGGTACCTTGCCAATTGGCAGATGCAAATCTTTTCATGTTAAATTTTTATTTTTTTCCTGTTAGAAAAATCAGTGCGGAGGCCCAAATTACAAATTAATCGGCAATAAAAAATGCCGGAGCTTCCCGGAACATAAAAGCACATAAAAAAGCCGCACAGTTTCCTGTGCGGCTGTACATGGTTCCTGTCAATTGATTCCTATATCATTTCTACCAATTCTGCAATTGGCTTACGTACTTTCCTGGCATGTTGCATCACATCATCGGGAGCTCTGAATCCTATCGCAGCAACTACTACAGCAGCCAGGCCCTTCTCTGTAAGTCCTAATATCCTGTTGTATCCGGCAGCATCAAAGCCTTCCATCGGACAGGCATCAATGTTTTCCACAGCTGCTGCCGTAAGCAGGGTGCCCAAAGCAAGATATGCCTGCTTTGCACTCCATACAGCTGTTCCTTCTGCACCTAACCGGTTAACGGTTCCCTTCACTACTCCTGAAAAACCTGCCAGTTGTTCAAGAGCTATGTTACGCGTTTCCGCCACATTATTCATATAGTCATCTACGTGGGTTTCGTTCAGATCGGTATACCTCGCAAAAACGATCAGATGCGATGCATCCGTAACCTGCAACTGTCCGTTGGACACCGCTTTCAGTTGCTCACGTACGGCCGGGTTCTCTACTACCAGGATCTTATACGGTTGTAAACCGTAGGAAGAGGCAGAGAGTCTTGTAGCGGCCAGTAATTTCTCCAGCTGATCTGCACTCAGTTTCTTAGCCGGGTCAAATTTCTTAACGGCATAACGCCATTCCAGTTTATTCAGAATATCCATTTCATTTTTATTGAGCATTACCCGTTACAGATCATGATCTGTAACGGGTAAACACTATCTTATTGTTGTTTTACCATTTGCACGCTGGCCAGCAGCTTTACTTCATCACTCAGCAGCAAACCGCCGGTTTCAGTAGTGGCGTGGAAAGTAAGACCAAAATCTTTACGGTTAATTTTACCGCTCAGTTCAAATCCTGCTTTAGTCTGACCATAAGGATCTACCACTTCGCCGCCAAATTCAACATTCAGCTCTACAGGACGGGTATTGTCGCGGATGGTTAAGTCACCTACCAGCTTAAATGTATCGGCATCTATTTTCTTTACTTCTTTAGACACGAATGTGAGCTTAGGATACTTTTCTGCTTCGAAGAAATCTCCTGCCTGCAGGTGAGCATCACGCTGCGCATTCTGCGTGGAAATACTGTTGATATCTGCTTCAAATGTAATGTTGGCAGTGCTGAAATCATTATCAACGGTCTGCATGGTACCATCAAATTTTGCAAACTGACCGGTTACAGTCGTAATCATCAGGTGCTTTATTTTAAATTGTACGTCACTGTGTGAAGGATCAATTTTCCAGGTTGTCATATAATTTTGTTTTTTTAGTATTATTAAATGTTTAATTAGTTTAAAACTCCCATTTTACCGGCGTTGTAGTCATCTATCGCCGTTCTGATTTCATCTTCCGTATTCATCACAAACGGACCGTAAGCAAAAATTGGCTCATCAATCGGTTCGCCGCTCAACACCAGCATAGCAGTGTCTTTCAGCGCGGTGATGATTATTTCAGTACCCTCTTTTTCAAAGAGTGCAGTTTCTACTCCTTTGAGCGGCTGACCATTCACATCTGCTTCTCCCCGGAATACTACTGCTGCCGTGTTAAAATTTTCCGGTATGCTTAAAGTGATCTTATCATCTTTTTTCAGATGGATATCATAAACATTCACCGGGGAAAAGGTACTGGCAGCGCCTTTCACGCCATCATATTCACCTGCAATTACTCTCACATATCCTTCTTCACTTACTTTTATCACAGGTATTGCTGCTTGGGTAAGGTTCTGATAGGAGGGAGGATTATTTTTAAATGCTTTGGGAAGATTTACCCATAACTGGGCAAATTCTGCTTTCCCGCCTTGTTTGCTGAATGCGTCACTGTATTTTTCTTCATGTAAGATGCCGCCGGCTGCTGTCATCCACTGCACATCACCCGGAAACAACAAACCGTGACTACCGGTAGAATCCCGGTGTTCCAGTTCGCCCTGGTATACGATGGTAACGGTTTCAAAGCCTTTGTGCGGATGTTCGCCAACACCTTTGGGTCTTACACTCGGTGGGATGTAGTTGGGAGCTGCATAGTCCATCATGATAAAAGGACTGATCCTGTTACCTTCAGAACGGGTACCGCCCGGTAAGGTACTCTGTACCCTGAATCCATCACCTACCATGTGTGGTGTGGCTGCAATTATGATCTGGCTTACATGTTTTTGTGTTTTCATATTGTTTGCCTCCTTAAGACAACACAAAAGTACATGTTGCAACATCCATTAAGAATGGATAAAACACTCCTAGTGATGGACTTTTTTTGAAAATTCCGGAAAATTCAGACAGAAGGGCCTACAGAATTGCGGGAAGCCTCTTTAAATTCAGAAGGACTCTGGTTGGTATACTTCTTAAAAAAGCGGCTGAAATAGTGCGGGTCATCAAAACCCAGCTTGTAGGCAATTTCTTTGGCAGTAAGGTCTGTATTATACAAATACCGCTGCGCTTCCAGGATCACCCGGTTACGGATATGCTCCCCGGCAGTAATACCGGATAATTGCTTGCTGATTTCATTCAGCAGCACAGGTTTGATATGTAAAAGGCCCGCATAATCAGATACGGTTTTTAATTCCTGGTATTTTTCCTCTATCAGGTTTTTAAATTTCAGGAAGATGGAACTATTGTGAGCAGCATGCTGTTCAGGGGTAATGGCCACATTCTCTCCCTTTATGCGGGAAGCCAGTACCAGGAAATAACGCAGCAATCCGTGCAGGGCCATTTCGTATTCAGGTTCGCGCAGGGTTAATTCTTTCATCATCAGGCGCACAATAGCGTCAATATCCTTCTCCTGTTCATCATCAATATGAATAACGCTGCTGAACTGGCTATTGAAAAACAACCCGGAATTAATACCGGATACCTGCGTCTGATCTTTTAAACACATGAAAGCATCACGAAACGCAATCATGTATCCATCTATTTTATCGGTTGCCTGCAGGTTATGCACCTGGCCGGGAGCTACAAAAAACAAAGTGTTTTTCTTTACCTCGTGCGTCACAGCATCAATAGTATGCAACAGCTTACCTTTCTTAATCCAGTAAATGGTGTAGAAATCGTGCCGGTGCGGCACCCCGATCTGATCAAAAAAACTGTTGCCTAATTCACAAAGACCAGACACCACAAATCCCGGATCTGCATGCGAGTATTCCGGTAAGGAAACAATCCCGATATTTTCACGTTTCTCAGCCATCTATTAAGGTTCCTGCAGTTTCCTCCTCCCTCTCGGAAGGATCAATGTATTCAATAATAAAGTTATTCCTGCCTTCTCCCACCATAATCCCCATATGCTTCATCTGCACCAGTTCCAGCATACTGAGGAACAGGAAAATGGCATGTACACGGTCTTTACAGTGATCGAATATTTTTTCAAATGATAAAGTACGTTCCGCCCGCGCCAGCTCTTCCATATACATCCTGGAGCCTTCCATCGTATAGTCGTACTTGTATACTACGTGCTGGGGCTTATTATCACGCTCTTTCATGCGCTGTATCACCTTTTCAAAGGTTTTTGTCAGCTTGAAGAGCGTGAGCGTCTGTACTTCGGTACCTTCACTGGTCACTTCCCCGATTTCCGCCAGTTCCTTTGCAATATTTCCACGCTTTACAGACAGCATACGGTCTGCTTCCATTTCTGCCAGTTCCGCGGCTGCCAGCTTGTAGCGCTTATATTCGAGGATCTTGTCTATCAGCTCCATGCGGGGATCAATCTCATTTCCCTGCTCATCCAGCTCCTTGCGTGGCAGCAGCATTTTGGCCTTGATACGCATGAGGGTAGATACAAAGAGAATGAATTCACTGGCCAGCTCAATATTCAACGTTTCAATATGATGGATATAATCCAGGAAGTCCTGTGTGAGAGTATTAATAGGGATATTGTAGATATCCAGCTCATCACGTTCAATGAAGAACAGCAACAGGTCGAAAGGACCTTCAAATTGCGGTAATTTGATCTTATAGACAGGTGCTTGTTCGCTCATTAAAGATTTTTTTAAAAAGATATCGCACAATTGCACGGAGTCATTAAATGCCCGGTTCAATATAACCGGCTACTTGGCTCCATGCCGCTGTGCGATATCAAAAATAACAAAATTCCGGCGAATCAGAACTTGGCAGCAAAGCCAACCCCTATCACCTGTTTTATTTGCAGACGAGGCCCCATTACACCAGTTTCTTTATTCTCAAATACTTTTACATCATCATCATATATCATATCTACGGTCAGCAGGGCGGAAATCCACTTATTAACCTTCAGTTCCAATGCGTTGGTAAAAAACACATCTATATTTCCCGGGTTATGCCTGTAATCGGAAAATAAATCCAGCCGGCCTTTGTAAGTCATGTTTTTGGCAAAAGTCTTTATATAGTTGGCAGACAGGTAGGCGCCTATTTCATATTTAAAATGCGAGCCCGTATCCACTCCATAAGCACCCTGTTTAGAGAGTACGTCATCCATTACAAACACAAAACGGGAAGTAATCGGCGACAGGAATAAAGAAAATGATTTGTCTGGTTTATAGTCAAAACCCGGCGACACCAGCACATAAGCAGGAGAGAAGAATTTTGAGGACAACTGTGGCGTAGTATCTGAAGGATACAAATAACCATTGGTGAATTGCGTACGCAGATTCACTAACCCGCTTAAATACCAGTTTTTGCCGATATCATAACCATACTTGGTGGTCAGGTCAATACGGTCATCATTCTTGCGCCCGCCCAAACTGGTGGTGTTAATATAACCATATGCGAGGTCGGCCACGTTGTCCCAGGAATGTCTTCCGTTTTTATAAAATGCCCAGGCAAAAAGATTGGACCCAAGGGAGAAAGCAAAATTATCGCCACCCGCAGCCCAGTTACTTAATGATCCCTGATTGATATTGACGTTAATGTTCATCCCTTTCTTCCATAATTTGGGAATGGTGTCATTAGCGTCTTTCTTGATTTTATCAGAAGCTTCTTCTCTCGACTTCTTCATCCAGTCATTTTGCGCGTGCACGGCCGTAAACAATAACATACAGCAGGCAATGGATAAAGTAATTTTTTTCATCAATTTGTGTTTAAATGAGTATACGTAATAAACCATCCCACTTCTTCCGGGAAGGAAAAATGGGATGGTAAGGGTATTTTTAAAAAAAATTATCTGGATTTTTTCAGTTCATCACGAATTTCCATGAGCAGTTTTTCCTGGGTAGACAGTTCTGCCGGGGCAGGGGCTTCTTCTTTTTTCTTGGTAAGCTTATTCATAAATTTTACCAGCAGGAAAATACAGAAGGCGATAATAAGGAAATCAATCACGCTCTGTATAAAAGCACCATAAGCAAATACCGCTATCCCTTTGGCTTTCGCATCTGCCAGTGTGGCCACCTCTCCCTTACTTGTGTCCAATACATAAAAGACGTCGTTAAAATTCTTTCCCCGGGTAAATAATCCGACGAGAGGCATCAGGATATTATCTACCAGAGATGTAACAATCTTTCCAAACGCACCACCTATAATCACACCCACAGCAAGATCCATTACATTGCCTTTCATGGCAAACTCCTTAAACTCTTTGATGAACGACATAATGCAAGGTTTTTATTGGTTAAAATAAGTGAACAAAATTAAAGTATAATCCCCGAAGACGTTAATTATTAGGTTATTATTTCTTTAACCGGGGGTATTTCATCTTTAATGATTTCAGTGTATCCCTCAACGTTAGCGCAATCAGGTATTCTTTATACCAGTTCTGATCTGCCGGTACAATCAGCCAGGGCACATAATTACAGCGGTTGATGGCGTCTTCATACGCATCCATATATTTATTCCACAACTTTGCTTCTGCCAGGTCATTTTCGTTATACTTCCACATTTTCCGGGGGTCTTCGGTTCGTTCCATCAGGCGCTGCTGCTGGGCTTCCTGTGATACATGCAGGTAACATTTTATGATGTGTGTATTATTATGAACCGTTAGCAACTTTTCAAAATCATTAATGGCCTCCATCCGTTTAAAAGCCATTTTATCGTCAATCCACTTATGTACACGTTGTATGAGAATATCCTCATAATGTGAGCGGTTAAATACCTGGATCATGCCTTTACCCGGCGCATGCTGATGTACCCTCCATAAAAAATCATGTTCTGATTCTTCTGTGGTGGGTGCTTTGAAAGAGTGTACTACGCAACCCTGTGGATTCAAGGTACCTGTAACATTCTTTATTACGCCGTCTTTCCCACTGGCGTCCATTCCCTGTACCACCAGCAATACACAGTGCTTATGCTGTGCATACAGCAGGTTTTGAAGTTCATCCAGTTCTTCCAGAATTTCCCGGGTTACCGCCTTTATCGTTTCTTTTTCCAGCTTTTTGGGAGCCGATGTGCTGATAGCTGACAATTTGATTTTACCCATGTAGCGCATTCTTATAAATAAATTTAACAAAATAGGGACAGAAGTGTTGCATTAACACGATTTATATTTTGCTGAATATGAAGGATACCTGCACCTTTGTACTCGAAAAATAAAAGATATGCAGCAACGTTTCGCCCATTGGGGAGTGTTTATCCTGTTATCACTCACCTGGGGCAGTTCCTTTATATTGATGAAAATAGGTCTGGAATCATTTACATCCTACCAGGTAGCCAGCTTAAGACTGGTAGCTGCTGGCATTGCACTTTCTCCTTTTTTACCAAAGGCATTCAGACAAACACCCGTAAATAAGCTTCCCATTATCATATTGTCCGGTATCCTGGGTAACGGTATCCCGGCCTTTCTGTTTTGTTTGGCCGAAACGGAAATCGACAGCTCTCTTGCAGGTATACTTAATGCCTTAACACCATTGATGGCCTTACTGTCCGGGATTATTATCTTTAAAAGTCCATTTAAAAAAGCGCAGCTCACCGGCATTTTCGTAGGACTGGCAGGGGTAGTGTTATTGTTCACCGCCAAAGGTATCAATACAAATGGCCACTGGTATTATGCCCTGCTGGTAATTCTGGCTACCGTAAGCTATGGCGTTAATATTAGTATGGTACATCATAAGCTGCAGGGTTTCAGTTCGCTGCAGTTGGGGTCTATTGCTATGTTCTTTTGTGCCCTGTTCACTTTCCCTATTTTGTGGTGCAGTAATTTCTTTCCGCAGTTTTCACAACCGGATGCGCCCTGGCGGTCGCTTTCAGCGGGCCTGGTACTGGGGGTGATGGGAACCGGGGTGGCAGCTGTACTCTTTTTCCTGCTCATCAAAAAAGCGGGATCCATGCTGGCCTCAATGGTAGCATATGCGTTACCGTTAGTAGCAGTAGGGTGGGGATTAGTGGCGCATGAAACAATTACCTGGGTCCAGGTGGGGAGCATGGGTATTATTCTGCTCGGTGTGTACCTCGTAAACAAGGCTAACAAAGTGGCTCCGGCAAAATAAGCCACTGCTAAAAAAGCAGCGGAGATATTAACCGGATCAGCATCCGTTAATATCTCCGCTGTTATATTTTCAGGCTATAAAACTCTTAAATAGCCATAATTTCTTTCTCTTTTACTTCGCAGTGTTTATCGATCAGCGTAATGTGCTTGTCGGTTAATTGCTGGATATCGGCTTCTGCATCCTTGGCAGTATCTTCACTTAAACCGTCTTTCTGCAATTTTTTAACTGCTTCAATAGCATCCCTGCGGATATTCCTGATGGCTACTTTTGCCTGTTCGCCTTCGTTATTCACCTTTTTCACAAATTCTTTCCTGCGTTCTTCGGTTAATGGCGGGAGGAATAAACGGATGATAACCCCGTCGTTTTGTGGATTGAGACCAATATTAGATGCAATAATGGCTCTTTCAATAGGTTGCAGCATGTTTTTTTCCCAGGGCTGAATGGTCAGGGTACGGGCATCTGCAATGCTTACGTTAGCTACCTGGTTTAGTGCAGTTGGTGCGCCATAATAGTCAACAAAGATACCATCCAGTATTTGCGGATTGGCTTTCCCGGCTCTGATTTTTGTAAGTTCCAATTCCAGGTGCCCGATAGCTTTCTTCATCGAGTCCGCTGCCTCATCAATGATAAGCGTTAGATCATCTTGCATAACATAAATAGTTAAGTGCGTGCAAACCTACAGGTTTTCTTTTAATCGTCAAAGCAACGCCCTGATAATGGAAGTAGAAATGCTTACAAATAACCACAACAAAAGGATTATTTATCTTGTAATACACCCTCTGTTGTAACACGCAATATTTTGGTGGCTTCTTTTGCTGTTGCCGCTGCTGGCTGTACTACCGGTTCTGGTATAGCTTTCACAGCCAGTTTCTTCCGGCGTGCCAGGTATAATATTCCTGTAAAAAAGGTAGCAGAACCTATTACAACCATTAACAACCAGGTAGCGCCCATTCCCTGCAGCACAAATGCACCAAGTATGTAGGTAGCATTAATGGCTACGGAAACCAGCGTGGTTTGCCTGTGATTGAGCTTCAGGTCCAGCAGGTAGTGATGGATATGGTTTCTGTCGGCAGTGAAAGGAGATCTTCCCTGTAACATACGAACAGCGAATACGCGTAAAGTATCAAATAAAGGTACGATCAGAATGGCAAAAGCCACAGCTGGTGTAGCTCCGATTGGCATCTTACCGGCCGGGTTCCCTGCCACATCAATGAATTTCAGCACCAGCACCGCATTTACCAATCCTATCAGTAAGGATCCCGTATCACCCATAAAAATGCGGGCGGGGGAAATATTATATATAAGAAAACTGGCCAGTCCACCTGCCAGTGCAAAACCAATGACTGCATAAGTGATTTCACCTACATGCAGAAAATAAGCCCCCAGTACGGCACTTACCAGCAATCCGATGCTGCCGGCATGACCATCTACCCCGTCTATCAGGTTGAAAGCATTGATTACCACAATAAAAGTGAAATAGGTCAGCATCAGGCTGATATTGGGAGGCATAGCATAAATGCCCATGAAGCCATACATGCTTGTAATCTGCAGATTGCCCAGGTAGATAATAGCGAAAGAGGCTGCCAGCTGCCCGATTAATTTCTTTAACGGAGACAGCCCTACGATATCATCTTTCATACCTACCATGAAAATGATAAAGAACGCCGCCATCATGTATTGAAATGGCGAGTTGGCTAACGCGGGTACGCAGATAGCAGTGGCAATTATAAATCCGGAGAAAAAACCGATTCCTCCGAGCGTTGGTATACGCTGTTTATGCGTCTTTCTTTCGTCCGGTTCGTCGTATAAATGCTTTAATTCCGCCACTCTAATCAGTATTGGAATAGAAAAATAGGTAACAACAAAACTTAGGACGGTAGCAATTAATACATTCTCCATTAGTGGGGCTTAATTGTGCAAAGATATTAATTTCAACGAAATGTGAAAAGAAACGTTAAAAAAATCAACTTTTTTAATACTTTGAGATCGCAAAAAAACATTCAACAGCCACAAATTCTACGAAATTCTATTAGTTTTGCGGCACAAAAATTAACAACTATCATGCCACAGCTCAAAGATATTGCTACTCAGGTAAGGAGAGATATTGTACGGATGGTACATGGCGTTCAAAGCGGTCACCCCGGAGGTTCATTAGGTTGCGCCGACTTTCTGACTGCATTGTATTTCAAGGTAATGGATCACAAACCGGAACCTTTTGATATGGATGGTAAGAACCAGGACTTGTTCTTCCTGTCCAATGGACATATTTCACCAGTGTTCTATAGCGCACTGGCCCGTTCTGGCTACTTCCCCGTACAGGAACTGAGCACTTTCCGTAAGCTGAACTCCCGCCTGCAGGGCCACCCCACCACCCACGAACACTTACCGGGCGTACGCATCGCTTCCGGCTCCCTGGGCCAGGGCATGAGCGTGGCAATAGGCGCAGCGCTCGCTAAAAAACTCAATAACGATAAAAACCTGGTATTCTCCCTGCACGGAGACGGTGAGCTGGAAGAAGGACAAATATGGGAATCCGTAATGTTTGCTCCTCATCATAAAGTAGATAATCTTATCATCACCGTTGATCTGAATGGTCAGCAAATTGATGGAACTACAGATGATGTTGCCGGCCTCGGTGATGTAGGCGCTAAATTCGAAGTATTCGGATGGCTCGTTCTGCACATGAATGGTAACGATATGGATGATGTTGTTGCCACACTGGAAAAAGCCAAAAGCCTTACCGGTCAGGGTAAACCCATTGCTATTATCATGAAAACCGTTATGGGTCAGGGTGTTGACTTCATGGAAGGCCACCACGAATGGCATGGTATCGCTCCAAGTGACGAACAACTCGCCAAAGCACTGGCTCAGTTACCAGAAACATTAGGCGACTATTAATTGTAGTTACTTAAAAATATTAAAAAAGGAGGAGCATGAATTCATGCTCCTCCTTTTTTAATATTTTTAATCAGGTCCTTATCAGGTGGCCTTCAGTGTTATCGCTTCCACCGCCGCTCTTCTCGCCGGATACCAGCTGGCAGCCACACCTATCACTATAATCGTAACAAACACCAGCAGGAAATCTGCCGCATGCATACTCACCGGGTATGAATCCACCAGGAAAGAGGTTCCCTCCAGCTTAATAATACCAAAATGCTGTTGCAACACACAAAAGGTGATGCCCAAACCAAAGCCCAGCGCGGTTCCTATCCCTGCAATGATCAGTCCTTCTGCCAGGAAGATGCGCATAATCAATGATTTACGCGCACCCATTGCCTTCAGGATCGTAATATCTTTTTGCTTTTCTATCACCAGCATGTACAAAGAGCCAATCATATTAAAAGCGGCAATGATCATAATAAAGCTAAGTATCACGTATACCGCCCACTTCTCCGTTTGCATAATGGCATACAGCGATTGATTCTGCTCATACCGGGTTTGCACTTTGTAATGGCTCCCCAGCAACTTTTCAAGTTGCACTTTCAGTTCTTTATCGTTTATCCCTGCCCGTGTCCCGATTTCCAGCGACGACATCTCATCGTCCCCCATCTGCAACAGGCCCCTTAAAAATTCAATGTTTGTAATAACATACTTGCTGTTAAACTCCTGCTGAATAGCAAAAGTTCCGGCAGGATACAAAACGCCATTGTTCAGCGCATCCTCAGGGGTTACAAAAGCATTCACATTCCTGCGGGGAAGATATACCGTAACAGGTGCAATACTATGCACTACATCCACGCCCAGCGCGCCTTCCAGCTCTAACCCCAGCACCGCCCGGTAAGCGACACTGTCGCCGGTGTCAAAACGTCCCCGGATAATGTTGCTTTTCACATCCGTAACATAATTGTAACTGCTGTCAACGCCCTTCAACACTGCAATCGTAGGCTCGTCACCGTAGCGCAGCACCGCCTTCTCTTCAATTACCCGGGAGAAATGGGCCACACCCGGCACCGCTGCTATTTGCTGCAACTGCGCAGGCGTAAGGATAATTGTTTTACCGGTAACCGGCGCAATCTTCACCGCGGGATAAAAAGAGGAGTAAAGGGATTTTACCAGGCCCTCAAAGCCGTTGAATACACTCAGTATCACAATGAGGGCGCCTGTCCCAACTGCAATTGCCGCCACACTTACCCAGGCAATGATATTGATAGCATTGGTAGATTTTTTTGCCCGGAAGTAACGGGAAGCAAATTGCCAAACCATGTATTTGTAGAATTACGAATGAAGAATAAAGAATCCGTAACCCTTATTTCTTGCCATCCTTAATGTTGGCGTCATCTTCCTTGATCTTCTTAAACAATTCTTCCATCTTAAACACATAGTCAAGGGTATCATCCAAAAAGAAGCTCAGCTCGGGGATTCTGCGCAATTGTTTACCTAATCCTATTCCGAGTAACTTCTTGATTTCACCCATTCTTTCCTTGATCCGCTCCAGCATCTCAGAAGGAGCTTTGATCTGGAACATACTCAGGTATACCTTCGCTTCCAGCAGGTCTGGGGTCATCTTCACGGCAGCAACAGATATCATTCCCCCATCCACCACGTTAAATCCCAACCGCTGAAAAATACCACTCAGCTCCTGCTGCACAAGTTGTCCTATTTGTTTCTGCCTTTTAGTTTCCTGCATCTCATTCAGTTTTAATCGTTAGTAAAACAGTCTGCGTACGATAATAACATAATTACCCCGCCCCGCCAAACCATAACCGGCTGCCAGCAGCCCGTCAGTTGCGAAATTAACCATTTCCGGCAAAGAATAGCCGCATTTACACCCCCTCATACCTTAATTATGCTATTTTTGCCAGCAAGTTAAACAGACTACCAGGAATGAAGACATTCAAGCGATTACTACGATTTGCCACACCTTTGCACCATTATCTGCCCGAATATGTGATATATACTTTTATAGGTATCATATTCGGTATGGTCAATTTTGCAATGCTGATTCCACTACTGACCGTTATTTTTAACCAGGTGGGAGAAATTCCCCAGGCACTGCCGGAACCACATTTCACCTTCTCTATTAACTACTTCATTGACCTGTTCAACTACTATTTCTACAATTTCATCAGGGCCAGCGGCTCCAAACAAAGCGCCCTGTACTTTGTTTGTGCAGTGATAGGCGTGTGTATCGTGATCGCCAACTTTGGCCGCTACATGAGTGCCAGGGTAATGGTACGGCTTAAAATGACCGTCCTGTCCAGGCTACGTATACGCCTCTATGAAAAATTCACGCAACAATCATTATCATTTTACAGCGATCAGCAAAAAGGAGATCTGCTTTCTTCCATGACCAACGATGTACAGGAAATTGAAAACAGTGTGATCAACGCCATACAAACACTGCTGCGCGATCCATTCATTATAATCGGCTACTTCGCAGCGCTGTTCTATCTCTCTGTAAAACTCACCCTGTTCACCATCGTATTCTTTCCTATCTCCGGTTTACTGATATCTTATGTATCCAAAAAATTAAAACTAAAAGGTAAATTCAGCCAGGACCTGCTGGGAAAAATCCTTTCAGTAACAGAAGAAACACTGAGCGGTATCCGGATCATACAATCCTTTACTGCAGAGCGTTTCATGAAAAATAAATTCGGTGAGGTAAACACCCGGTTTGTGAAAGTGAGTAAGTCGATGTACAACCAGCGCGAACTGGCTTCTCCTATTTCTGAAATACTTGGGGTAATCGTTATCGTTATCCTCGTGATCTATGGAGGAAGCCTCGTATTATCGGGCAGCGAACTGCTTACCGGCGCTACCTTCATGACCTATCTTGTTTTCTACTCACAGATCATGCAGCCTGCAAAAAACGTATCTACTTCCATTACTACTATACAAAAAGGAATGGTGGCCAGTGAAAGGATTTTCAAAATTCTGGATGCACCGGTCGCCATCCACGAAAAGCCTGATGCACGCGCTGTGAGCGGGTTTAATAGCAGCGTGGAATACGATGATGTTTCCTTTAAATACGAACAGCAATATGTGCTGAAGCACATCCGGCTTACTATTAATAAGGGGCAGATGATAGCGCTTGTTGGCCGCAGTGGTGCGGGCAAATCCACGATGGCCGATATTTTACCACGCTTCTATGATGTAAATGAAGGTGCCATTCGTATAGACGGTACCGATATACGCGACCTGAAAGTACACGACCTCCGCAGCCTGATCGGTGTTGTATCGCAGGAAGCCATTCTCTTTAATGATACAGTACTGAACAATATTGCCTTTGGTCAGCCAAAGGCCGACAGGGAGGCCATTATAACCGCTGCAAAAATTGCCAATGCACATGAATTTATTGAACAGCTGGACAACGGTTATGACACCATTATTGGCGACCGCGGGCTGAAACTCAGCGGGGGCCAGCGTCAACGCCTTACCATTGCACGCGCTATTTTCAAAAATCCTCCTATTCTCATATTGGATGAAGCCACTTCCGCACTGGATACGGAGTCCGAAAAACTGGTACAGGCAGCGCTGGATAAGCTCATGCAAAACCGCACCACCATTGTAATCGCACACCGGTTGAGTACCATACAACATGCCAGTGAAATCATTGTAATGGACCAGGGAGAAATCAAAGAACGTGGTACCCACGATGCATTGCTGAAGCAGCATGGCATCTATCACAAACTGGTGGAAATGCAGGAATTTAAATAAAGGAATCCTAACGTTAAAGCATATACGCAATATTGCACGTTCCGCTCAAAAAGTGGAACGTGTTGCGTTTTATCCATCTCCACATGGCTTTCCATAACATTTTCTTCTTCCCAAAAAACCGTAACAGGTACGGTTTTTGTTATTGAAGCGCCCTGACAATGCCAACACCAGCTCTTTGCAGCACTTATTTTTTAACCTTTAACATAGCGAACTCCTATGATATCTATCGTAATTCCTGTATTAAACGAAGGTGCTACCATACGCCAGGTTATTAAAACCGTAAAGAAAACAACCCGGAAAATTGAGATCATTGTGGTAGATGATAATTCTACAGACAACACAGTGGAAGAGGCGATGAAAGAACATGTGAGAGTGATTACCAGCAGCCAGCGCGGAAAAGGAATATCTATGCGTGAAGGTATGATGGCTGCCAAACATGATATTATTGCCTACGTAGATGGCGACATCCTGACTTACCCCGACAATATTATAGACCTATTAACTGGTCCTATCGAAAAAGACGAAGCTGACTTCGTCAAATCCTACTTTGAAAGGCAGGCAGGCAGGGTCACCCAATTGGTGGCCAAGCCACTGCTGAGTATATTATTCCCCGAGATTGCGCATTTCCAGCAGCCACTCAGCGGTATGATTGCAGCACGTAAATCTTTCCTTTCCCGTGTGCATTTTGAAAATGATTATGGCGTAGATATCGGCCTGCTGATAGATATGCATCACCTGGGCGCGCGCATCACAGAAGCCAATATCGGAAAGGTGGAAAATGCTATGCAAACCTGGGAACAGCTGAGCAAAATGTCGAGAGAAGTATCCCGCACCATTCTCCGCAAGGCGGAAAATATACCACAGGAAAACCTCGAAACACTGGGAAATATTAACCTGATCCGGGAGCAGATGGAGTACTCTATCCTGGAATCTATTGATAAATTACAGAAGATGGTCATCTTCAACCTCGATCATGCGGTGTTTACACAAGATTACATGCAGTGGGCCGCAGTGGCCTTTGGGCAGGAGGAAGGATTACAGGAAATTGAATCTGCCGGACATAGCGAAGTAACTACACTACATTTAAAAGCTACTCTTTTTGAAGGGCGCAACATTGCAGAACTGCTGGAAGTAGCCGATGCTATTCCGTTGGTACCCGGCATCCGCGAAATAGTGCGTGAGCTGAAAAAAAGAGGCTATGCTGTTGGTCTTATCACCGATGGATTTGGTACTGTTGCCCGTCATATTAAGAATCAGCTGGGAATGGATTTCGTATTTGCCAATAAGCTGCATCTGGTGAACAGCGTGGCTACCGGCGAGTTTACCATTGCAGATTATTTCATGAAAGGAGCCGAGTATTCCCGGAGCAATATGTATCCTTACATCGCGCAGCAATATCATATTAATACACAGAATATCATTTATGTGGGAGATGGAAAACGGGACAGCAAATTATTAACCGAGGCCGGCATCGGCGTTGCTTTTTGTCCACAGTATCCCGGCAATGTTGTAGAAAAGGTTGCCGATAAAATCATCAGTGGTTTATCATTAGCGCCATTGCTGGATATTGCGCAGGCCAGTCCTGCAAAG
Organism: Chitinophaga ginsengisegetis; assembly: GCF_900168065.1. Classification (GTDB taxonomy): domain Bacteria; phylum Bacteroidota; class Bacteroidia; order Chitinophagales; family Chitinophagaceae; genus Chitinophaga; species Chitinophaga ginsengisegetis. The sequence goes on from NZ_FUZZ01000001.1 coordinate 3,354,063, forward strand.
TTTGGAATCAAGCTACCGGCTATCAGTAAAAAGCAGGCGCGTAATATTGGAGTTGGCAGCCTGATAGGATTAGCCGGAGCAGGATTACTTTACCTGGCCGTGCGGCAGATGCGTAATAAAAAAGAGATGGCCGCCTGTTGATAATATTCATTCAGCTATAAAACGAAAAGGCGCAGCGGATAACCGCTGCGCCTTTTCTGTCTTAATACTATTAAGACTATTTACTTTTAGCCAGTTTGGCTTCAATGCTCAAGGTGGCGTGAGGAACTGCTCTGAGGCGTGCTTTATCTATGAGTTTACCGGTTACGCGGCAAATACCATAGGTTTTGTTTTCAATACGCATCATTGCTTTTTCCAGGTGATCGATGAACTGGATCTGACGGCTGGCCATTTGGTTCAGTTGCTCTCTTTCCTGGGAGCCGCTGCCATCTTCCATACTCATGTATTTATTCTCTGTATCGTCAGTACCTGCCTCGTCTTTACGGGTGATCAGGCCTTGCAGATAGATGAGCTCCTTTTTAGCTGATTCCAGCTTCTTTTGGATCAATTCTCTAAACTCCTGCAGGTCTGAATCACTGTATCTGTATACAGGACCAGTAGGTTGCGCTGGTTGATCCAGCACTGACTTGGTGAATTCAGGTTGGTAAGTTACCAGGGTAGCTTTTCCACCTTTTTTCTCAGATTTTTCAGTTTTTTCGGGTTTCTCGGATCTTTCCGCCTTTACTGACTTTTCAGCCTTAACAACAGGCTTTTCCGCTGCTTTTTTTGTGGATTCTTTTTCCTTAGCAACTTCTACCTTAGTATCTGCTTTCTTTACTGCCATCGTTTTAAGTTCTTTTTCTTCTGACTTAGAAATAAATGGTTTCTCTTTTCCAGCGGAAACACTTTTCGTTACCACTTGCTGCTTTACAGCAGGCTCTTTTTTAACGGTCGATTTCGCAGGTACAGCAACTTTCTTGACGGATGATGTTTTACTGTTTGGTAAGGCAGAGGCCTTTTTCACTGCTTTTTTAGGCGCCGGAGCGGCTTTTTTGGCAGTGCTTTTAGCTACCACGGCTTTTCCGGCTGCTGGTTTTGCTGCTGTTTTAGGAGCCGCCTTTGCAGGGGCTGCTTTTGCAGCTGCTTTCTTTGGAGCGGGCGCCGCTTTCTTTACCGGAGCAGGTTTAGCAGCTTTCTTCGCTGGTGATGCCTTTGCTACAGTCTTCTTAGCCGGAGCCGCCTTCTGGGTCGTTTTACTAGCAACCTTCTTTTTTGTTGCCATGGGGGATTAGCTTTTTTTGTTAACTAATACATTAAATTTAAGGTCGTTTACCTCTATTTCTGTACCATCTTGTAATCGCTCCACTAATTCCAGGCTATCTGCCAAAATTTCCGTGCAAATATAATCATTATAGTTCACAATGGCCGACTTGAGCGTATCCACACTTTCAACTGTTACGTCAATTCTGTCAGTCAATGCAAAATCACTATCCTTACGGATTTTCTGTATCCGGTTTACCAGTTCCCTGGCATTTCCTTCATCCTGTAACTGGGGGGTAATAGTAATGTCGAGCGCTACCGTTAAGGCGCCTTTATTAGCTACTGTCCATCCCGGAATATCTTCGGAAATGATTTCAACGTCAGAGAGTTGGATTTGCAACTGCTCTCCCTCTACAACCAGATTGAAATGGCCGTCGCGCTCAATGGTGGTAATTTCTGCCTCTGTAAACGCGCTGATCGCGGCTGCTACAGATTTCATCTTTGCTCCCATTTTACCACCGAGGGACTTGAAGTTAGGCTTAATCTTTTTCTTGATAAAACCCTCCGTTTCCGTAAGATAATCAATCCCTTTGACATTGACCTCACTTTTTATCAGGTCGGCTACCAATTCTATTTGCTCTTTCATTCTGCCATTTGCCACCGGAATTAAAATCTTCTGCAAAGGCTGACGAACCTTAATGTTCACCTTTTTACGCAAGGATAATACCAGCGAGGAAATATCCTGCGCCAGCTGCATCCTTTCTTCCAGATCAATATCCACCGCACCTTCATTTATCACAGGAAAATCAGTGTGATGGATGGAAGCTGCCTTGCTAAGGCCACTCACACTGTTCAGGTTGTTAAATAACCAATCGGTGAAAAATGGGGAAACCGGGGCCATCAATTGTGCAATTTTTTCCAAACATTCGTATAATGTCTGGTAAGCGCTGATCTTATCATGCTCATAGTCCCCTTTCCAGAACCGGCGACGGCACAAACGCACGTACCAGTTACTCAGCTGCTCATCCACAAAACGCTCTATCGCTCTGCCTGCCTGTGTAGGCTCGTAATCGTCGAAGCTACTGGTCACATCTTTTACCAGCGTATTCAATACGGAAATAATCCATCGGTCAATTTCCGGACGTTCTTCTAAAGGAATATATGCTTCCCTGAAAGTAAACTTATCAAGATTTGCATACATAGCAAAGAAATTGTATGTATTGTACAGGGTGCCAAACAATTTACGCTGCGCTTCACCTATACCTTTTACATCAAACTTTAAACTATCCCAGGGTGAAGCATTGGTGATCAGGTACCAACGGGTGGCATCTGCCCCAAACTTTTCAATGGTTTCAAACGGATTCACCACGTTGCCGAGGCGTTTACTCATTTTCTGCCCCTTCGCATCCAGTACTAACCCGTTGGAAACTACTGTTTTATACGCCACGCTATCAAACAGCATAACGCCCAGTGCGTGTAAAGTATAGAACCAGCCACGGGTTTGATCCACGCCCTCAGCAATAAAATCAGCCGGGAAAGCCTGTCCTTTATCTATCAGCTCTTTATTCTCAAAGGGATAATGCCACTGTGCATATGGCATCGCGCCGCTGTCAAACCAAACATCCACCAGATCAGGTTCACGACGCATTGGTTTGCCTGATGGGCTCACCAGGATAATATCATCCACATATGGTTTATGCAGATCCAGGATGCCCTCATGGAGATAGGACTTATTCACATCTCCGCCCAACACCTGGTTTGCCTTGCGGATTTCTGCATTCAGTTCCTCAATACCTCCGATACAGATTTCTTCTGTACCGTCTTCTGTACGCCAGATAGGCAACGGCGTACCCCAGTAACGGCTACGGCTGAGGTTCCAGTCCACCATGTTCTCCAACCAGTTGCCAAAACGACCGGTACCGGTGGATGCCGGCTTCCAGTTGATCGTTTTATTCAACTCTACCATCCTGTCTTTTACCGCAGTGGTTTTTATAAACCACGCATCCAGCGGGTAATACAATACCGGCTTATCAGTACGCCAGCAATGCGGATAGGTATGTTCGTACTTTTCTACCTTAAATGCACGGTTTTCTTTCTTCAGCTTCACGGCGATATCCACGTCTACATCTTTGTAATCGGGATCATCTTTATAATTCTTTACATATCTGCCTGAAAATTCACCAACATTCTCTGTAAACTTACCGGTTCTGTCTACCAGCGTTAAAATACCAATACCATATTTCTTACCTACCCGGTTATCATCCGCGCCAAAAGCGGGAGCAGTATGAACGATACCCGTACCATCTTCTGTAGTAACAAAGTCACCGAGGATTACACGGAATGGGTCGCCTTCTTCCGGCTGGGCAAATGGTAATAACTGTTCGTAACGGATATTTTCGAGCTGACTGCCCTTAAAGCTGGTCAGTATCTTCCACGGAATCACTTTATCGCCTTCCTGGTATGCCGCAAAGTCGCCGTTTTCTCCTTCTGCCTTGAAGTATTTACCCAGCAGCACTTTAGCCATTACAACATTCACCGGCAGGTGAGTATATGGGTTAAAAGTGTTTACCAGTACATATTCTATATTAGCACCTACCGTTAAACCCAGATTTGATGGTAAAGTCCACGGGGTGGTAGTCCAGGCCAGGAAAAATACCTCATCTGATCCTGCCGCATCAAAAAGAAACTGAGAATTACTTGCTTTTTGGGCCTTAAACATCGCCACAACCGTAGTATCCTTTACGTCCTTATAGGTGCCCGGCTGATTCAGCTCATGGGAGCTCAGACCGGTACCCGCCGCAGGGGAGTAAGGCTGGATACTTACACTTTTATACAGGAATCCTTTTTTATAAAGCGTTTGAAGACACCACCAGAGTGTTTCAATATAATTGTTCTCAAAAGTGATATATGGATCTTTCAGATCAACCCAGTATCCCATTTTCAGGGTCAGGTCATCCCACATATCTTTATACTTCAATACCTCCCGGCGGCAGGTATCATTATATTCAGCAACAGAAATCTTCTTGCCTATATCTTCTTTGGTAATCCCTAAAGTTTTTTCAACACCCAGTTCCACCGGCAAACCGTGGGTATCCCACCCACCTTTACGCTTTACCTGGTAACCACGCATCGTTTTATAGCGACACACCAGGTCTTTTAATGTACGTGAAATAACATGGTGAATACCCGGTAAACCATTGGCGCTTGGAGGTCCTTCATAAAAAACAAAAGGAGTGGCGCCTTCGCGCACTTCCACACTTTTTTCAAAAGTCTGGTGCTGCTCCCAGTGTTGCAGTATATCTTTCTCTATCTGAGGTAAATTCAACTGGTTATATTCCTGATATTTGCTGGACATAAAACAATTCCCCGCCCTTTGATGTTATTTAGACAATAATTGATTAAAATTGTGCGAAGTTAAGAAAATACGCTGGCTCCTAAATGGCCATCTTTGCTAAAAACTGTGCTTTTTGAATATTTTTTATTGTTTTTTTTGTAATTTGCAATAAAGAGTATCTAAACTGCGTTTTTGGCATTGTTTTAGCTAACTAGCCAGGAAGAAATTAGAAAAACCTAGTAGTTAATTTTAACCCAACGGAAAAAACCATATCAAATATGAAAAAGTTGACGTTAATATTTTGCGCGGTTCTATTCACTTCCGGCATAACTTTTGCACAGCAAAAAAAATCAGTTAAAAAAACAAAGATAGTTGCCAAAGCGGTGCAAGCACCTGAGGCAGTTAAGAGTTCTTTTGATCAGAATTTTGCGGGAACAGCAGCTGCTAAGTGGACAAAGACAAGTGCAGGACATTGGACAGCAAGTTTCCAAAAAGACAACATAAACACAATTGCAGAGTATGATGCGGATGGCAAATGGGTTGCCACAAGAAGCGCTTATGATGCTCAAAATCTTCCGGAATCAGTGGCTGGTACACTGAAAACAAAATATCCGGCAGCAACCATAAAAGATGGCTGGAAAATTGAGAGATCAGATGTAGCTTCATACTACAAAATCAATATTCAGGATAATGGTACGGACAAGGCAGTGTTGCTGAATGAAGCTGGTACCATCACTGAATAACACAAACAAGTATTTCATAGGTATAGGGATAAATAGGACAGACCCTGCTCTTTTGGGCGGGGTTTTTTATTTGTTATGACTCCTCACATCTGTTTTTCTCACTCCCGCATTTCCCAACATGTGAATTTTTTCCAACGGTAGAACCTGCAAATTCCACAACCCGTAAATCGGAAACCTGTAAAGCTCAAACTGCATTTAACAAAAAGGATATAAAGTTAATCCTGTATCATTAGTACTACCTGTAAGGTTCTGCCAGGCTGGCGCCATTATAGGATAAGCCGTAGATAAGCCGTATATAACCCGTATCTAAGCCGTAGATAACTTGTACCTATAGAGATACGGCTTATCGATGACTTATCATCATTTCATCTCCGGGTATAATCCGGGTTATTATCCAATAGACCTGCTTTTGCACTTGCAGCACTATTTCCTACTACATTTCAGAAGAATACTTTTCCCTAACAAAAAAAGTCGCCCGCAGAAGCGAACGACTTTATAAAATCTGGTAGAAACTTTTCTGGCATATTGCACTTCAATGGTGTTTGATATTCATGCAAGTATGATTTATGGCTTTACTTACTTTTGCCAGCCAAGCTTCTTCCAAGGTCAAATCTGATAAGGAAGCTTATAGGAAACGCAAATGGATATCTGCCTATCGTGTTACAAAGAAACACCTATATTTTATCTTCCGTTTTTCAAATCGGGAAAACAAATGATCGAAAAGGGAAAATACCGGCTCATTTGCCCGACTTTAAACTTCTTTTCAGCGCCCGGGAAATGGTAAACCAGTAAAACCTGGCTAACCGCCCCTGGTAGAAATACTTCAAAACCTGCTTGTACTCCCCCTGGAAATGCAATACAGACATCGCCTGGGCCTTTCCGTCGGTGGCCTTGCAATACACTGCTTCCCCCTTTAATTTAATCGCCTTCCTGTTGCAAAAAGACTGGTAAACGCCATTCTCGCTATAAACAGAAGAAATGTTATGGTCAATACCCAGCGAGCTGCCGACGGCATTGGAATTCAAGTAGGGAATACCCTTCTCTTTTACCCACATATAGAGCAGGGTCATGTCTGAAATAGCCGTTCTTCCTATCTTTTCCTGCTGTATTTTGTAATGCCTCGCCAGGAAATGATCTTGTTTATTTCTCTTATAAACCTCCAGCAGGTAATCAGTGAAACTATTGATCAGCGCTTTATTCCAGAACGAAAAATGCGGGGAAATCTGGTGTTCGCTACCTTCTCCGTAAAAACCTTCACTGCCAATAAATACACCTTGCAAGGATGTATCTTCCCGGATATGCTGCAGGTTATTCACCAGGTAAATATCTGAATCAGAAAGAATAAAAGTATCCTCATTTTTATGAGCTTCCGCAATAGCGAAGTAACGGGCGAAACAACTTACTTCAAACTCAACCGAGTTGACACTATAGTGTTCATAAAGAGACAGGAATTGCTCATACCTGGTGTTGCCTTTCAATTGATCAGGACCAATTACGGTAAGATTCAGGCTCAAACGCCGGGCTTTTCTTTCATATAACTTTAAATAGATAAGATCCCTGTTTTCATATATATAGATGTCATTCAACATATGTACTATTTTATCATCTGTTTTAGGCATAAACAGATGACTTAAAAATCATATAAATATAGTTACGTTATTTTTAACGCAGAGATATTTCCCTTACAGGGAAAGCATAGCAGTGACGCGTAGAAGTAATGAAGTAGCTGTGTTTAACGCAACAGCAGTTCGCAGGGCTTCAGCCCGGTGTGTTTTTTAAAGGCAGTAGAGAAGTGGGAAATACAGGAATATCCCATCAGCATGGCTACTTCAGAAACAGACATTCCTTTTTCATACAAAAGCCCTTTGGCCTTTTCCATTCTTTCTTTCTGGAAATAATCATATATAGTGGTACCATACATGGCTTTGAAGCCTTTCTTCAGGTAACATTCGTTCATGGCTACCCGGCGGGCGAGATCCCTGATGGTAATAGGAGAGTCCAGTTGTTCCAACAGGATACCCCGGGCGTTTTCTATTTTTTCGCGGTCTTCCAGATGAGTGAGGAAGCGGCAACCATAGCGTTCGTCGGTATCATTCTGCATAAACTGGTCGGAGCTGTATAATAACAGGTCCAGCGCACGGCTTTGCAGGAATATATTTTTCAGGATGCCCTCGTAGTCATGATGCACCATTGTTTCCAGTACGGATTTGGACTTCGTACAGGGCTGGATGGTTTTCACAAAAGGTTTGCGGGACTGATTTTCAAATAAAGAAAAGGTAGTGGTGCCCTTTTGCAGCGACTGGATAAATGCAGGCTGGAAGCGAACTGTGATCAGGTCTACCGATGGTACCCTGTCATTGCAGGCTTCCTTCTTGCCTTCCGAGCAAAGCTGATCAGTACAGGAAGGATTTTTACAATATTTACTGCCGGCAACACAATACCGCAGCTCAATGGCGGCAGATTGTCCCCTTTTGGCGGGCTGGTAAATAACCATCGCCACATCTTCAACAGGTAACGGTTTATCGTAGGTAAAACGTTGTAACGTAAAATCAAGACAGTCAGGTACTGACACACTATCCTGCTCCGCCAGCTGTAACTGGTCGCTCATCGCGGGCTGCGGAATGGCTAAAGACAATATTTCCTGTATTTCTTTCACTTTATCTGTTTTTAAACGCCGTGCTGTTATAGAAGTCACAAATTTAGGGATTCGTTTTTTAAACAAATACGTTTTGACAATACAGTTACAAACCCACACCTGCTTTTCCCCTTGAAAAAGCCCACTTATTGGTATAAATTTCGTTTATGCTTCCCTGATGGCAAAAAATATCCGCAGACTGGTAAAGATCATACTTATTGTAGCCGGTGTACTTACCTTATTGGTGCTGGGTACCGGCTGGTATCTTAATCAACACTGGAATAAACTGCTGAAACAGGAGCTTCAGGGCTATGTAACCGATCTGTCGGACAGTCTTTATACCGTTAAGTTCGAAGAACTGCACCTGGACGTGCTTTCCGGCAGTATAACTATTAACAAAGCCAGCATGACGGCCGATTCCGTTGTTTATCAACGCCTGTTGTCGCAACAACGGGCGCCGGCCGATATTTACACCATCAGCGTGGACCGGCTGGAACTTAAATACTTTAAGCCCTGGCGCTATTTTTTCGGGAAAGACCTTAACGCTGGTATCCTCAAGGTAACCAGCCCCAGTATCATTATGGACCAAAACGCCACCGTGAAAGATACCAGCACCCCGAAAACAGCCTACCAGAATATCTCTGCCAAAATGAAATCCATTTTTATAGGTAAGCTGGTACTGGACAGCACCAACTTCAAATATATTTTTACCCGGAAAGACTCGTCCCGGGTGATCCATCAATTCCACAACCTGAGTGTACAAATCAATGATTTCCTGATAGACTCGGTAGCCCTGGATGATCCCACCCGTTTTTTATATGCCCGCAATTACGAAATAGGGATGAAGGACTATATGAACAGAACCCGGGATAGCCTTTACTGGATGTATGTTCGCGGAATCCGGTATGACGCAGCCCAACGCACTGTGAATATTAGCCAGTTTGAATTGCAACCCCGTTATGATAAAGCCGCCTTCCAGAAAAAGACCGGCGTGCAGCAGGACCGGTTTGAAGTGGTATTTAACGATATCAGCCTGCGCAACCTTAATCCACGTCTTTTATTACAGGAGCAGCAGATCTGGGCTGAGCGGGCAAATATCCAGAGCGGAAAACTGGATATTTACAGGAACCGCATGATGCCTATGCCTCCCGGCAATAAACTGGGTCAATATCCCCACCAGCTGCTGGCTAAGCTGAAAATCCCCGTGAATATTGATACGCTTACCGGCAATAACATCGATATCCGGTACACAGAATTGAGCCCGGTTACGGAACAAACCGGGTATATCAATTTCAGTCATGTACACGGTTTGTTCCGTAACATCACCAATATTGATAGCATGGTAGCCAAAAACAGGCACCTCACAGCAGATTTTGATGCAATATTTATGAAAAGCGGTAAACTAACCGCCCGGTTTGATTTTCTGCTGAACGATAAAGGCGGCAGTTTTAGCGTTTCCGGCCGGCTGAATAATATGAACGGCAAAGATCTGAACGTTATCACCCAGCCAATGGGGAAAATCGAGATCAGGTCGTGCGATATCCAGGATCTTACCTTTAATATTAATGGAGATGAGCGAAGGGCGAAGGGCCATGTAAAACTGCTGTACCAAAATCTTAAAATTGCCGTTTTAAAGCAAAATAAGGATCACGATGGATTTAAACGCAAAGGGCTCATTAGTCTCGTAGCTAACGCATTGGTAATCAACTCAGAGAACCCATCCAAAAATGAAAAAGTCCGTACTGCGGATGTTGCTTACACCCGGGACATCCAAAAGTCCTTTTTTAACCTGGTGTGGAAAACTTTATTTACAGGCGTAAAAGACATTGCTGGTGCAGGAAATCTCTAGTGGAAAAAATGATGGATCCTCACCACATAAAAACAGCCCTTCTTTTGTGGAAATAAGGCTTATTTTTCGTATTTTTGCATGATTGTCTACCGATTTTATTTCTAATAGATTTTACACCAACATATGAGCGAAGAATTAGTGCAAGCACCCAGCCCCAGCAGCAACGGATATGATGCAGGGAGTATACAGGTATTGGAAGGACTGGAAGCCGTTAGGAAGCGTCCGGCCATGTATATCGGCGATATTGGCGTCAAGGGTCTCCACCACCTTGTTTATGAGGTAGTAGATAACTCTATCGATGAAGCATTGGCGGGGTACTGCAAAAACATCGATGTTACCATCCTGGAAGATAACTCCATCCGTGTAAAGGATGATGGCCGTGGTATTCCAACCGGCATTATCCCGAAGGAAGGCCGTTCTGCCCTGGAAGTGGTAATGACGGTACTCCACGCCGGTGGTAAATTTGACAAGAACACTTACAAGGTGTCCGGTGGTTTGCACGGTGTGGGTGTGAGTTGCGTAAACGCATTGAGCGACAGGCTTTATGTAACTGTAGAACGTGAAGGCAAATTATTTGAACAGGAATTTCATCGTGGCGCGCCACAGTATCCTGCACGTGAAATAGGTACCAGTGAAGTAACCGGAACCACCATTCACTTTAAACCCGATGGTGAAATCTTCAAGGAAACCACCTACAACCGCGAAATACTTGCTGGTCGTTTGCGTGAGCTGTCTTACCTGAACCGTAAAATCAAGATCACTTTAACCGACGAACGTGAAAAAGATGAAGAAGGTAACTTCTTCTCTGAAACTTTCTACAGTGAAGGTGGTATCCGCGAGTTTATCCAGATGCTCGACAAAAATGGCCGCCGTAACCCGATATTGCTGAATCCAATTTATGTAGAAGTACATGAGCCGGTTTCAAATGTAGCCGTAGAGGTAGCACTGGTATACAACGACGCATTCAGTGAGAACATTTTCTCCTACGTAAATAATATCAACACCATTGAAGGAGGTACACACGTAGCCGGTTTCCGCCGTGCTATCACCCGTGTATTTAAATCTTATGGTGATAAGAATAAAATGTTTGAGAAGTCGAAGATCGAAGTTACCGGCGACGACTTCCGTGAAGGACTGAGCGCTATTATCAGCGTAAAGGTTCCTGAGCCACAGTTTGAAGGACAAACCAAAACCAAGCTCGGTAACTCCGATGTAATGGGTGTGGTAGATAGTTCTGTTGCCGGAGTACTGGAGGCATTCCTGGAAGAAAATCCGCGTGAAGCAAAGCAGATCATCAATAAGGTGGTATTGGCTGCGCAGGCCCGTGAAGCCGCCCGTAAAGCACGTCAGCTGGTACAACGCAAAAGCGTAATGACCGGTAGCGGCTTACCAGGTAAACTGGCCGATTGCTCCGATAACGATCCTACCAAATGTGAGCTGTACCTTGTCGAAGGAGACTCCGCAGGTGGTACCGCCAAACAGGGACGTAACCGTAACTACCAGGCTATCCTGCCGCTCCGTGGTAAAATCCTCAACGTGGAAAAAGCAATGGAGCATAAGATCTACGAGGATAATGAAATCAAAAACATCTTTACCGCACTGGGCGTTACCATCGGTACAGAAGAAGATGATAAAGCACTGAACCTTTCCAAACTGCGCTATCACAAGCTCATCATCATGACGGATGCCGACGTGGATGGTAGCCACATTGCCACACTGATCCTGACCTTCGTTTTCCGTTATATGAAAGCAATGGTTGAACAGGGTTATGTGTACATTGCGCAACCACCACTGTACCTCGTGAAAAAAGGTAAAGAACAAACTTACGCCTGGACGGAAGAACAGCGTAAGGAAGCAACCGTAAGGCTCGCTGGCGGCGGTAAAGAAGACAGCGTAACCATTCAGCGTTATAAAGGTTTGGGTGAGATGAACGCAGAACAGCTGTGGGATACTACCATGAACCCTGAACACCGTACCCTGAAACAGGTAACCATTGAAAGCGCCGCAGAAGCTGACCGCGTATTCAGTATGCTGATGGGTGATGAAGTTCCTCCACGCAGGGCATTCATCGAATCACATGCGAAGTATGCTAAGATTGATGCTTAATTACGTATATACGTTATAGTTATAAACAAAAAATCCTGCCGTTTCAGCGGCAGGATTTTTTGTTTTATCATCTGAAAATAATCTCTTTATCCTTCTCTCGTAAGAATATAATTTGCCAACACCTGGTACAGGAACACACCTATCAGCATAGCAGTAACAACTATATTGAAGGCATCATTAATAACAAATGCCAACACAGTACCCAACACACCCAGCAGCGCCAGCCCTGCGGTATACCACGTAATAATCCGGCGGTTCTTTTTGCTTTCAGGTATATAGAATCCCGCTGCCGGCAGCAACATAATGCCACTGCAAAGACACAATGCCAGCAATCCCTGCAGATGCGAGAACAGGAACGCCGCACCTGCTGCTAACGATACACATAACAGGATCCCTACTACATTAGACACCTGTGTTTGTTCTTTGCTCAATGCGTATCTGCCGTATGGATTCAGGCGCAGGAACAGGTTACTCACCGGCGTAATGAGCCAGGTAGAAAGCGCCAGGAATGCCAACAGTACGTATACCGGGAAGAATACCCTGCTGGCGATTTGTGTGAGTATAAAGATGGCAATGATAATGATCCATTGTGTACGCGCTTTTTGCCGCGCCATAAAAAAGGCATAGTTCAGGAACTGCCGGTACAGCCAGTACCGGGCTTTCATGGCTTGCACCATGCCCTGCCGCGCCCATTCATTATTAGGGTCCAGTTTCAACGATTCCCTGAAATGCTCCAGCGACTTCCGGTGATCACCGGCCTCCAGCCACTTCTGGCCGAGGTTGGCGTGGGTGTAAGCATTTTCGGGATTGTGCTCCAATGCCTCATGCAAATTGGAAAATGCTTCTTCCTTTTTGCCCAGCCGGAACAACGCATGGGAACGGAGATTAAGACAGGCTTCATCTTCCGGGTTAATAGCCAGTCCCTCTTCCGCCTTGTGGAGCGCGGCTTCATATTCTTTCCTCGACAACAAAATCTGGCTCCACATGGCAAAATAATTCACCCGGTAAGGGTTTATAGCCACTGCATTGCTGATGGTCCTGATAGCTTCGTTAAATTGATTCTTTGCAAAAGCGATCCTGGACAACAGGTACAGGAAACGATCATCGTATGGCGCAAAGCTGAGGGTATTGCTTGCTATCTGGGATGCTTCTGCCGTGTTGCCTGTTTCCAGGTAACAGATTGCCAGCAGATACAATCCGTCGGTATCGTGGGCATTGGTGCTCAGGTGCTGACGTAATGCTGCAAAGGCATCTTGGAAGCGGCCTTGTTGTACTAAAATCTGAGCGCGCTGAATTAATACAGCCATAAACGTTATTTCTTAATATCCAGGTATTTCAATACATCATCATAAAGACCGGTTTCATTTGAATACAGCGCATAATTACGGGCAGTATTAAACCATTCCCTTGTGGTGGGTTTATGTATTTTGGCGGCTTTTAATAATTCCTTCTGTGTAATGGGCTGTGGTACGCCTTTCTGCAAGGCTTCCAACAGTTTCTCTTCTATCGCAATATCCACAATCGCTTTAAGGTCGGCGCCGGAGTAGCCCGGAGTGGCCTTTGCCAGGGCGTTGTAATTAATATCGCTTACCGGTTTATTGCGTAATTGTAACTTCAGGATCTCTTCCCTGCCTTCCGTTTCCGGTGGCGCCACAAAAATGATCCGGTCGAAACGGCCCGGGCGGCGGAATGCAGGATCCAGGCTCCACGGAGCATTGGTGGCGCCAATAATGAGAATGTTCTCATTGCTGGCGGCAATACCATCCATTTCTGCGAGGAACTGATTAATAATATGCGTTGCGCCCGACTGCCGGAGCGCTGTACGGTTAGCGCCTAGTGCATCTACCTCATCAAAAAACAAAACACAGGGCTTACTCTGACGGGCCAGCTCAAACAAGCTATGCAGATTTTTTTCACTGGTACCCACCCACATGTCCAGCACATCATGAATGCCTACATTTATAAACTCCGCCTGTATTTGTCCTGCGGTAGCTTTGGCCAGGTATGTTTTACCGCATCCCGGAGGGCCATACAGCAAGATACCGCCACCGGCTTTTTTTCCATAGGCTTTATAAAGATCTGGGAACTGCAGGGGCTTGATGATCTTCAGATCTATTTCCTGCTTTTCTCTTTCCATACCGCCTACATCTGAAAAATTAATTTCAGGTTTTTCCAGCATGAACAGGCTCTCACTTTCTTCTTCTTCCTCATCTTCTCCGTTAAAGGAAACAGATGGTTGTTGCGCTACCCTGAAAAGCCCGTCCAGTGCTTCATCACGGAAGCCCGGATTTATTTGCAGCAAATGCTGATATATTTCTTTGGCAGACGGTATAGATTGTTCCTTCACCAGGATGCGGCAATGCAGCAGCAGCGCATCAAAATGGTCCGGCTCCCGGTTTTCCAGTTGTTCCAGTACCACAATGGCAGCAGAATATTTATGCTGATGATAAAAGGTGCGCGCAAGGCCAAGCTGTGCAGCAGTATTAGAAGACGACAGTTCCAGTACTTTTCTGTATTGTTCTTCTGCGGCAGTATATTCATAATCCTGCAGCAGTACCTGCGCCAGATGCATACGTAAAGGCACATTCTCCGGTGAAAACTGCACCGCCTCCTGTAATTGCTTTATTACTTCCGATGACATAATGTGCTTCTTTTAATTATTCAGTAACCCCGTAATAATACGCAATTCGGCCGCAAAAAAAGTGTTAATTGTGCCTAAATCCCCACGTCCATCAAAAATATACTCCTCATTCTATCTATATATATTTTATTTAATTAATAAATATTTATATATATTGCAGCCATATTATCCCTATGCCAACAGAACCTAACCAGTATCCTATGTCAAATTAACTAATGGCCGGCTGCACAAAAGCGGCCGGCACTGGTTTCGTTTCGTTAAAAAACGGCATGCCTAAACTATAATGTTATGAGAATGAAACTCTTAATGGTAGCCGTTATTGCTGCTTTAGGAACGATCCTTTGTTCCTGTGATAAAAAGACCGAAACAACACCAACCAGCAGCTTCTATTTTAAAATGGATGGCGTTAAATACCAGTCAAATGCCACAGAAGCATACCTCACCGATACTGTATATGCCGGCAAAAAGACCCTGGTGATAGATGGCGTTACCAATAACTTCGGTCATCATATGGAGCTGATGATCACTTTTCCGGATTCACTGAAAGCGGGTACTTATATAGAAGATGTGGAAATGTCGCTGATGAATATCCAGGAAAAAGAACCGGGTTACCTGAGTAAAAATATCAAAGTAATTATAACGAGCATTAATAGTAAACACGCGGAGGGGACATTCTCCGGTGTATTAATAAGTGGTGAAACAGAAAAACCTTTAACGGACGGGACTTTTAAAGTCGAAATTTATTGAACACATTTGATGAACTTTCTCACATGCCCCTCCTTTAAAGGCGGGGCTTTTTAATTCGTACGTACGTTAAGGTTATATTATTTTGTTTGTTGTTTACCCTGAGTTAACAATTAATTCCTATCTCATTTTAGCGCACTGTTAACATTAAAGTTAAATAGAACCCCCATTTCTGATAGTATTTAAACACTAAATAGCCCTAAACGGCTCCTTTTTAGGATGTTTTAGGCACTTCTTAACAATTCCGTAATGATCTGTTAACATTCTGGTTGCATCAGACTGTTTCCTTTGCACCTGTAAATACTTACAAAACAGTTTATGAAATCATTCTTTACGCTATTAGCTAGCTTCATTGTAATTCTATGTTACAGCGCGAACGCACAGGTGACCACTTCCGTTATATCGGGTAAAGTATCCGATCCGGGTGGACAGGCCATTCCCGGCGTTACAGTAGTAATAGTAAATAACAGCACCGGCGCCAAATCAGGCGTACAAACCAACACTGATGGCCGTTATAATCTGCCTAACCTGAATCCAGGCGGTCCTTACACTATCACTGTTTCATTCATTGGATATAAGAAAGAAGTAAAATCAGATGTTAACCTCGGACTGGGAACCACCAGTTTCAACTTTAAATTACAGGAAGAATCCACTGCACTGAGTGAAGTGGTGGTAACAGGTAATGCCGGTGCAGGTAAATCCGGTACCAGGGTAGGACAGGAGCAGATTAAAGCGCTCCCTACACTGAGCCGCAGCCTGCAGGACCTTACCAAAGTAACGCCGCAGAGCAACAACAACTCCTTCCTGGGTACCAACTACCGTTACAATAACGTAACTGTAGATGGCGCTATCAACAACGACGCCATTGGTTTCAGCCCTTCACTGGGTGGACAAAGCAACACCAGCGGTCAGCCAGGCAGCAGCACCCGTACCAACCCGGTATCTGTAGATGCCATCCAGGATATACAGGTGTTACTGGCTCCCTTCGATGTGAAAGTTGGTAACTTCCTCGGTGGTAGCGTAAATGCCGTAACCCGCAGCGGTACCAACGAAGTACACGGTTCCATCTACGGATTTGGCCGCAACGCTTCTATGGTTGGTAAAAACAACGCCGGCGACGGTTCTAAATTACCAAGCGATTTTCATGAGTACCAGACCGGTGTTCGTCTCGGTTTCCCCATCATCAAAAACAAATTATTCTTCTTCACCAACGAAGAAATTACCCGCCGTGTGGATCCGGTGATCCTCGGTGCAGGTTCTGCTGATGGCGGTGGCATCTTAACAGAAAAAGACGCTGCTGATATCACCGCATTGATGAAAACATACGGCGTAGATCCGGGTACTTCAGGTAACACCAGCATCTATTCCAACTCTAATAAATTCTTCAACAGGATCGACTGGCACATCAATGGAAAACACCAGTTGTCTGTTCGTAACAACACCATCACTTCCGAAGCTACCAACCTGGAACGCGATCAGCAAAACTTCCGTTTCAAGGGTATCGACTTCAAACAGGTAAATAACCAGACCTCTACTGTAGCGGAACTGAAAAGTAACTTTAACAGCGGTTTCTCCAACAGCCTGATTCTCGGTTACTCCAATGTACACGATTACAGGGATCCACTGTCTGATCCGGCTACACCACAGATCCAGATTAAAGGAAGAACACCAGGTTCTACCATCTTCCTGGGTACCGACCGTGAAGCCAGTATCTTCAACATGAAACAAAAAACGTTTGAGATAACTGACAACGTAACCCTGTTCAAAGGAAATCACACTATTACCCTCGGTACACACAATGAGTTTTACAACATCACCTATGGTTTTGTAAACTCCTGGAATGGCCGTCTGGATTACAACAGCGTTGAAGACTTCCTGGCTAAC
Source organism: Chitinophaga ginsengisegetis (assembly GCF_900168065.1). Classification (GTDB taxonomy): domain Bacteria; phylum Bacteroidota; class Bacteroidia; order Chitinophagales; family Chitinophagaceae; genus Chitinophaga; species Chitinophaga ginsengisegetis. The sequence goes on from NZ_FUZZ01000001.1 coordinate 3,371,238, forward strand.
AATCCTGCACGTGTACGTGGTAACTACAACTACACCAACAACTCCCGTGATTATATCATGGCTAATCCTCCTGCCCAGTTCAAAGCAAACCTGCTGAGCGTTTACGGACAGGATGAAATCCAGCTGACTGACCGTTTCAGAATTACTCCGGGTATCCGTTTGGATTACACAGGTATTCCCAACAAACAGCCGTTGAGTGATAAAACCATCAAATCACCGGAAGATCCTAACTACGGCACCACTTACAACTATACCAAACCAAAGGATATCAAAAATGACTTCCTGAATAATGTGCAGATCTCTCCGCGCTTAGGATTCAACTACGATATCAAAGGCGATAACAGCCTGGTACTGCGTGGCGGATCCGGTTTATTCACCGGCCGTATTCCTTTCGCATGGATCGGTTATGCTTATTATAACAATGGTGTTACTTATGGCGCTTACGATCAGAGAAGCAGCACCAAACCATTTGTTAACACTCCGCTGCCTGCAGCAAAACCATCCCAGAATGGTATCGCAGACTTTGCCTCTCAGAATGGCGTAGATGTTAAAAATGCTGCCGGCGCTACACAGGTGGATATGATCGACAACAACTTCAAAATGCCGCAGGTATGGAGAAGCAGCCTCGCATTGGATTACACCACCCACGACCAGTGGAAGTTCTCCATCGAAGGTATCTATACCAAAGTAATCAAGGATCTGATGTTCCAGCAGGTAAACCTGGCGGATAATCCAACTTACTTTGCATACGATGTAAACAAACAACAGCCTATCTACACCGGTTCTAAAATCAATCCTTTATATACTAACGCTTACCTGTTATCCAACACCGATAAAGGTTACCGTTACAGCATCACCGGCCAGGTATCCAAAACATTCCCTTTTGGTTTGAACTTCATGGTGGCTTACACTTACGGACAGGCAAAAGATATCACCAATGGTATCCGCAACTCGATGGAATCAAACTGGCAGCTGAACCAGGCGCTGAATCCTAACAATCCAGGACTGGCTTACTCTAACTTCGACATCCGTAACCGTATCGTTGCTACCGTTGCTTACAAACAGGATTGGGGCACTAAAGGCAAATGGGTATCTAACTTCTCTGCCTTCTTCAATACCTCTTCCGGTACACCATTCTCTTATGGTTTAGTGAATGCTACCATCAACGGTACACCACAGCAGGTGAGCCTCACCTACATCCCGAAAGATGTGGCTGAAGCAACCAACTTCTTTACCGATAAAGCAGGCGGACCAACCGCTGCTCAACAGGCAAATGATTTCATGAGCTATGTTAACAGCAATAGCTACCTGAGTGGCCGTAAAGGTCAGTTCACTGAACGTAACGGCGGCCGCACACCGTGGAACACACAAGCCGACTTCCGTTTCGCGCAGGACTATAACTTTAAAGCAGGTAAGAAAGTACATACCATCACGTTAACTTACGATATCGTGAACGTTACTAACCTGTTGAACAAAGACTGGGGTATTCAGTACTTCACGCCTAACACCTTTAACTCAATGGCGAGTGTTGGTTTGAGCCCTACCGGTAAAGTGGTTAACAATTATCCTACTTATACTTTCAGTAAACCAGGCACTCCATATTCAAAAGATTTCTTTGCATCGCGTCACCAGATGCAGCTGGGCCTGAGATACAGCTTCTAATTCAGCTTGTCTTAATAAAACGTAAAAGAGGTTGTTCCATACGGAACAACCTCTTTTTTTTGGTATTACATCTCCAGTGTAATTATTTAATAGCAAACACTGCTCTTACTTCTGCACGGATCTTAATGGTTTTGAAATCAATATCAGAAGCTGCTTCTGCACTATCTGCTGATTTAGCCATGTAGTTACTCATCATAGGACGAACATCAGAATAATTATCTGTATTCATTTCCTGAATTTCGATCACACCATCTGTTTTATTACCAATAGCGGAAAGCATATACTCTGCTTTTTCTTTCGCAGCCTGTAGCGCCTTAATTTTTACTTCCTTACGGTAAGCTTCCATTTTGCTGGAAGAGTAAGAGGCTATCCTGGCATTTTCAATACCTTCTGCATCTACTGCGCCGAGGATTTCATTGATTTTATCCAGCTTGCTTAATTTAAGACGGTATTGTTTGCGCGCCATAAATTCCTGCGGATCTTTCTTCTTCCTTAAAATCTCAAAGTTGTTACCATATACATTTTCAATGGTGAAATCGGCTTTTGGAATTCCTGCATCAGATACGGCTTTCTGCAGTTGTTTTTCGAGTGTGCTGATTTCCACTTTGGTTTTCCCTTTAAGATATTCTCTTAAAGAGATGTTGAAATAAATTTCGTCCGGTGTGATTTCCATTTCTGCGGATCCGTTTACTTCAATCTTTTTTACCGGAGGCTGCTTATCTGTTTGCTGTGCAAAAGTGCTCAGTGCAAAAAATAATCCTGCTGCTAATAACATTACCTTTTTCATGTGTCGATGTTTTCTATTGTTAAAAAAATTAGTGTTTGTTGTTATTTACACCCTCATGATGCGGGGTTAAAAAGTGTTTCCACAAAAGGGGATTTATAAAATTTTGTTAATGCAATAGTTACAGAAATAGAATTATACATTTCATATTAGTTATGAAACGATTATAAAGGAATTATGTTACAGGGGAAGAATTATTTCCGGCTATCAGTCATAGCTTTCAGGAAGTCGTACAGGTCGTTCATATGACGGATACGGGAAGCCACCAGCATAAAGTTTTTACCAACCTGTTTTAGTTTGGCGTTGTTGGTACGGGTTTGTATATACGTTAATATATGATTGAACGTAGGGGATTCGAAGTAAGGAGAATCCGGGTTATTGATAAAGTAGCAACGCAGGTTTTCTTCTTTCAGCATCATTTTCTCGAAGCCGAGCTGTATGGCCATCCAGCGGCAGCGGATAGCGGTGAGCAGGTCTTTCACTGGTTCCGGCATGGGGCCGAAGCGGTCTATCATATCATTGGCGAAAGCCTGTAATTTGCCTTCTTCCGTGATGTTATCCAACTCCTGGTAAAGGTTCAGTCTTTCCTGGATGCTTTCAATATAAGTATCGGGGATCAGTATTTCCAGGTCTGTATCAATGGTACAGTCGCTCACGAAATCTTTCTTCTCTTCCAGCTGATCTTTAAACAGGTCGCGGAATTCATTTTGTTTCAGTTCCCGGATGGCTTCGTCCAGGATTTTCTGGTACATATCAAAGCCTATTTCGGCCATGAATCCGCTCTGTTCACCACCCAGCAGGTTACCGGCGCCACGGATATCGAGGTCGCGCATGGCGATCTGGAAACCGCTGCCCAGCTCACTGTGCTGCTCCAGTGTTTGCAGGCGTTTCCGGCTATCGGAAGGCAGCGTGCTCATAGGCGGCGCCAACAGGTAACAGAAAGCCTTTTTATTACTGCGGCCTACACGGCCACGTAACTGATGCAGATCACTCAACCCGAAATGATGGGCGTTATTAATGATGATGGTATTAGCGTTTGGAATATCCACACCACTTTCCACTATGTTGGTACACACCAGCACATCGTACTTGCGGTCAATGAAATCGAGGATCACTTCTTCCAGCTGATGCCCTTCCAGCTGCCCGTGTGCGGTAGCGATGGACAGATCGGGGCAAAGTCCCTGTATGAGGCCCGCCATTTCTTTCAGGCCCTTTACCCTGTTGTGGATAAAGTAAACCTGTCCGCCTCTTTCGGCTTCATAATAAATAGCTTCGCGGATCAGGTCCTGGTTAAACACCTGTACTTCCGTTTCAATGGCCTGGCGGTTTGGCGGCGGCGTATTGATTACGGAGAGGTCGCGGGCGCCCATCAGTGAAAACTGGAGCGTACGCGGTATAGGCGTTGCCGTTAGTGTAAGGGTATCTACGTTATGCTTTATCTGTTTCAGTTTTTCTTTGGCAGAAACACCGAATTTTTGTTCTTCATCTACCACCAGCACACCGAGGTCTTTGAACTTCACTTCCTTGCCCAGTAAGGCATGCGTACCGATAATGATATCGATCTTTCCTTCTTCGAGGCGTTTAAGCGTTTCCTTTTTTTCTTTGGAAGATTTAAACCTGTTGAGGTAATCAACAGTGCAGGGAAAGTCTTTCAGGCGGTCTGCAAATGTTTTATAGTGCTGGAAAGCGAGGATGGTAGTAGGCACCAGTACGGCGGCCTGTTTACCATCAACAATGGATTTAAACGCTGCGCGGATGGCGACTTCTGTTTTACCGAAACCTACATCTCCGCACACCAGCCTGTCCATTGGCGCCGGCGATTCCATATCACGTTTCACATCCGCGGTGGCCTTGCTCTGATCCGGCGTATCTTCATAGATGAAAGACGCTTCCAGTTCTGTTTGCAGATAGGTATCCGGCGTATGTGCAAAGCCTTGCTGGGCTTTACGTACGGCATACAACTGGATCAGGTCTTTGGCTATATCTTTTACCTGCGTTTTGGCTTTCTCCTTCAGTTTATCCCAGGCATCGCTGCCCAGTTTATTCACTTTAGGTTCCACGCCTTCTTTGCCGGTGTATTTACTGATTTTATGCAGGGAGTTGATATTTACATACAACAGGTCGTTGTTTTTGTAAATAATGCGGATAGCTTCCTGCATTTTACCACCTACTTCAATTTTCTGCAAGCCGCTGTACATGCCCACACCATGATCGATATGTGTTACAAAATCGCCCGACTGCAGCTCCCGCAAGGTTTTCATGGTAATTGCCTTATTCTTGTTGTAGGCTTGCTTTACCTTGTATTTGTGGAAGCGCTGGAAGATCTGGTGATCCGTATAACACGCCAGTTTCAGCGAATGATCAATAAATCCACTGCTGATGGCAACAGGGATAGGGAAGAATACAAAATCTGCTTTGAGGTCCTCGAATATACTGCGCAAACGTTCCAGCTGACGCGGATTGTCTGAGAATATAAAGAGGGAGTATTTATTGCTGTTATGTTTACCGAGATCTTTGATCAGCAGATCAAACTGCCGGTTAAACACGGGTTGTTCCTGTGTATCGAAGGCGATGAACTGTGGCTGGTAACCGTTATCTGTAAGCCAGTCTTTGTTACCAAAAACAATCGTTGGCTTTTGCAACAGTTGCTCCAGCAGTGGCGCCGCTTTCACAAAGTCTTCTTCCTTCAGCACCATTTCTTCATCTTCATCCACTTTCACTTTCTGACCGGTGAGCAGGAAATCATCCAGCCGTTGTTCCATTTGTTCTATCACGCCTTTTACATAGGAAGGATCTTTCATCCATACTACGGTATTGGCAGGAAGGAATTCGGTGAGTGGTGTTTTGCTGTGGTCTGCCGCATGGGTGTCCATGTTGGCGATCAGTGTTACCTGTGTGAGTTTGCGTTCACTGAGCTGTGATTCCGGATCAAACAGGCGGATAGAATCTATATCTTCTCCAAATAATTCAATACGGTAAGGCTTTTCATTACCAAAGGAATAGATATCAAGGATACCGCCCCTTACGGCATACTGACCGGGTTCATACACAAAATCGGTGGCGTGAAAACCCCAGCCAATGAGTTGTTCCAGCAGTGGATCTACTTTCAGTACATCGCCTACTTTCAGTTGTACCATGTTGGCGCTGAAAGCCTGGTTACCGGCTACTTTCTCCCAGAGTGCTTCCGGATAGGTGACCAGGATCTTCTTCCTTACGGTATCTCCGGAAAGCTTCATGAGTGCTTCTGTACGGAGCATACTATGGCTGCCGTTGATTTCATGAAACTGACCAGCTTTCTTAAAAGAGTCGGGGAAATAGAAAATATCCAGTGCCTGGCTGAGTTGCTCCAGGTCGTTATGGAAATAGGCTGCCTCCTCCCTATCGTTTAAGATAAAGAGATGGTTTGCATCTGCATGCGCCAAGGTGCTGACTGCCACAAAATTTATTGCGCTTCCACTAATGGAGGAGAGCTGAAAGTATTGTGGGGTGGGTGATTGTATCCCCTTCACCAGCGACTGCAGGCGCGCATCACGTTGAAATAGTTGTAATACAGCCTGTAAATTCATGAAGAATGCAAAGGTACGAAGATTTACCGATTTTGAAATTTGATTAGAGAAGATATTTAGAGAAGGCAGCTCTGCTTCTCCATAACAAAAAAAATAAATAAGAAAATATCCCAATAGCAGAATGCCAAATTTTCACTATATTCAATAAGACCAAACTCAACTTCCATGCTGGACCTATGGCATACCGGAATCGTAACTAAGTTGGTGGATGAAACCCACAATACGCGCCGTTTTTGGATACAGGTACCGGACATGGAACGGTTTGATTTCAAACCGGGACAGTTTGTAACCCTGGACCTTCCCATCCACGAGAAAAAAAACAAACGCTGGCGTAGTTATTCCATTGCCTCCCATCCGGACGGCACCAATGTAATTGAGCTGGTGATTGTTTTGCTGGAAGGAGGATTAGGGAGTACTTACCTGTTCAATGAAATAAAAGTAGGGAGTGAACTCCTGATGAGAGGACCACAGGGCGTTTTCGTACTGCCGGAGCCGTTGGACAAAGAGCTATTCCTTATCTGTACAGGCACTGGTATTGCGCCGTTCCGGTCTATGGCACATTACATTCAGTTGCATGGAGTGCCGCATGCGCCTATTCACCTTATTTTCGGTGTCCGTTATCAGCACGACCTGCTCTATGCGGCTGAAATGGAACAATTAGCCACTACGCTGCCCAATTTCAATTACATTCCTACTTTATCACGCGAAGAAAACTGGAGTGGCCGGAAAGGTTATGTGCACAGTATTTATGAAGAACTGCTGCAGGATAAGCGCCCTGCCAATTTCTTTCTTTGCGGCTGGAAAGCCATGATCGACGAAGCAAAGCAACGGATCCAGGCAATGGGGTACGACCGGCATGATATCCACCAGGAGTTGTACGGTTAATCCTGTCTTTTCTAAAAACGAAATCCCACAGTATTTTTCACCGTTATTGATGGCAGCGCAATTTGCGCCGACAGGGAACTATAAATAAAAAGGGCTGCAACAGTTATAAGTATTCGTATAGGCATAAAGGAGTGCTTATACTAAATACAACGGTTGTAGCCCTTATATATTACTAGAGGATTTTACTTAATACCAGTGCTTTCACTTCAGACAGCGGAATGCGTTCCTGCTCCATGCTATCGCGGTGACGGATGGTAACCGTACCATCTTCTTTCGTCTGATGATCGATGGTTACGCAGAAAGGCGTACCAATGGCATCCTGACGGCGGTAACGTTTACCGATACTATCTTTCTCTTCATAGTAGCAATGAAAATGCTGCTTGCATTCGTTGATAAGCAGTTTCGCCACTTCAGGTAAACCATCTTTTTTCGTCAACGGAAATACCGCCAGTTTAATAGGAGCTAACTTAGGCGGGAACTTCAATACCACGCGGCTATCTTGTTTCTCCGCTGTGCTCAGATCCTCTTCTGCATAAGCATTACAGATAGTGAGCAGGAACATACGATCCAAACCGATAGAAGTTTCTATCACGTAAGGCACATAGTTCTGATTGATTTCTGTATCGAAGTACTGAATTTTCTTCTTGCTGTATTCCTGGTGTTGTTTCAGGTCAAAATCAGTGCGGGAGTGGATACCTTCCACTTCTTTGAAGCCGAATGGGAATTCGTATTCAATGTCTACGGCGGCATCTGCATAGTGCGCTAATTTGATATGGTCTTTGAAATGATATTTTGCAGGATCGATGCCGAGGCTCAGGTGCCACTGCATACGTTCTTCTTTCCATTTCTCATACCATTCCTGCTGGGTGCCGGGGCGTACAAAGAACTGCATTTCCATCTGCTCAAATTCACGCATACGGAAAATAAACTGGCGGGCTACAATTTCATTTCTGAAAGCCTTGCCAATCTGCGCAATACCAAACGGCACTTTCATTCTGCCGGTTTTCTGTACGTTCAGGAAGTTTACAAAGATACCCTGGGCCGTTTCCGGACGCAGGTATATTTCGCTGGCTTCATCTGTTACGCTACCCAGCTGGGTGGAGAACATCAGGTTAAACTGACGTACATCGGTCCAGTTGGAAGTACCGCTTACCGTGCATTTTATTTTGTTGCTTTCTATCAGTGTTTTAAGACCTGCGAAGTCATTTTCCTTCAGCAGTTCATCCATCTGTGCCAGAAGGGCATTGCCGGCTTCCTGTGGTAGTGTTTCTGCATAACCTTCAATCAGGTGATCTACCCGGTAGCGTTTATTGCTATCCTTGTTATCGATCATCGGGTCGCTGAAATTATCCACGTGTCCGGATGCCTTCCAGGTAGTAGGATGCATAAAGATGGCGGCATCGATCCCTACGATATCCTCGTGCAACTGGGTCATGCTTTTCCACCAATAATCCTTAATGTTTTTCTTCAGTTCTGAACCATACTGACCGTAATCGTATACGGCGCTGAGTCCATCGTAAATTTCGCTGGACGGAAAAACAAAACCATATTCTTTACAATGCGATATGATCGCCTGGAATTTATTCTGATCTGTAGACATAGTGGCGCAAAGATAAAGGGCTATTTTGAAAATACGTATGCGATTATTAAATAATTTATAAGCTGATGATTACCCTTCCTGAACTACCTCCGGCTCGTGAGGAATTTCAATTTGTTTGATCCAAACCGCATAATCATTGGGATAAATCTGTGCGCCGAAATATTGTACATAATTGCGGGTAAATACAGCCCCGAAATACAGGATAGCTGCGGAATAGTATACCCATAACAGGATTATAACAATGGATCCGGCGGCGCCATAAGTAGAGCTGACCCTGCTGGCGCCGAGATAATAACCGATCGCAAACTTACCGATCATAAAAAGTATAGCGGTGGCAATGGCGCCCACACGTACATCTTTCCATTTGATCCGGGCATCGGGCAGCACTTTAAAGATGATAGCAAACAAGGTAGCGATCACCACAAACGGCACTACAAAATCGGCCAGCGAGAAGAGGATGCCTGATGTAATCTTCCCTGGAAGAAAACTCACCACAAGGGCGGAGAATAATTCCACCAAACCGTTGATGGCCAGCGACACCAGCAAAATGAACCCGAGGCTTACTACCAGTGAAAAAGACAACAACCTGTTCAGTATCATCCGCAACAGGCCGTTTTTTTTAGGCTTTGATTTCAGCCGCCAGATGAAGTTAATAGAGTCCTGGATTTCTGCGAACACCCCGGTGGCACCAATGATCAGCGTAATGAACCCTACCATAGTGGCCCAGCTCATATCGCCGGAAAGGGAAGCATTTTTAATCATGGCCTGTATCTGTATTGCCGCATCATTACCTACCAGCCCACGGATCTGGCCGTAAATATTTCCTTCGATGGCGTCTCTCCCCAGGAACAGGTCGCATAAATAGATAATAATGATCAGCATGGGAGCCACGGAAAAGATGGTATAATAGGCCAGTGCGGCACTGAGCTTCATTACTTTATCATCTATAAAATCAATACCGGACTGCTTCAGTACCTGCCAGATGATTTTAAGCTTGCTCGGTTTTTTCATAGCAGCATTTTAGTAACAGTAAACAAAAAGTATGCAGGCTGTATTATGATTTTAATTTAGGGTTGTTATGATGGCGTTGCGCATCGCGGATATTCTTCTTCTCAAAATTCTTTTCCAGGGCTACCGTCATATCAATACCGGTTTGATTGGCAATACAAAGCAGTACCCACATCACATCAGCCAGTTCATCTGCCAGCAGCTTTTTATTATCGCTTTCCTTCGACGACTGATCGCCGTACTTACGGGCCATGATACGGGCTACTTCCCCCACTTCTTCCGTGAGGATAGCCATGTTGGTGAGCTCACTGAAATAACGTACACCGGTGGTATTGATCCAGTTATCAATTTTTTGCTGGGCTTCCTGAATGGTCATGGATTAGTTTTTATTTATTAAAGATAATGGATTGACCTTATTCCCGGTTGTGCGAATCTATGATGATCGTAACAGGACCATCATTTAACAACGCCACTTTCATATCAGCACCGAAAATTCCCCGTTGAATGGTGGTGCCCATATCCTGTTCCAGTTGCACGATCATTTTTTCGTACAACGGGATGGCAACATCCGGCTTACTGGCACGGATATACGAAGGGCGGTTTCCCTTTTTGGTAGAGGCATGCAGGGTAAACTGGCTTACGAGCAAAATATCGCCGTGAACATCTTTCACGGATACATTCATTACTCCTTCATCGTCGTTAAAGATCCGGAGATTCACTATTTTAGCACTCAGCCACTGAATATCTTCTTCCGTATCAATATCTTCAATACCCAGCAGCACCAGCAGGCCCGTCTGGATTTCACCGGTTACGGCGCCGTCTACTGTAACGGACGCGGAACTGACGCGTTGTATAACTGCTCTCATGGATTTTCATTTAACGCCGGAAAATTAAGGCAAATCGTTTGTATCTGTAACTTTAGGACAGGTGCATCGTTTTAATTTTTACCAAAATCACTCAATATATGTTCAGGCCCCTTACCTTTTTACTGTTATTAGCGATATTGATAACAGCCTGTAACGATGATAAGCTGGCGGATCCCTGTGAAGGAATTTCCTGTGAAGGCGACACCCTGCATCCTACCGTTGCAATGATCAGGCTGATGGACCCTGCTAATAAGCAAGACCTGGTGTATGGCCCGGATGCCACTATATCACCAGACAGTGTTAAATATAAAGGTCCGGGGGATGCCACTTTTATCCCCATTGAACAAAGGCCGGGCTGGACGCCGGAAAGGCAGATAATAGAACTTCCCCTGCAAGAACCGGTATACCTGTATATAGGTAAACCTGGAAAAGACACGATTATTAAGGTTACTTATCAATTCACCAAAACCTGCTGCAGCCCTTTGCTTTCACAGGTGATACTGAATGATAAAACAGTAATAAAGCTGGGGGCCAGTACCTATGTATACAGGATACCACTGGATTTTTAGTCTGTTCTTCCAACGGTTCATGTATCTGTAACATATCACGCACTACTTACGTTTAACGATCACCAAAATCATCGTTCTATGACCCGTATCTGTTACCTGTTTATCAGCATACTTTTATTCGCAGCCTGTACCACTTCTTCAGAGAAAAATCCCTGTGAAGGTGTTGTGTGTGATTATATGGCGCCTGTTTGTAAATTCAAACTGGTAGAACCCGGAACCGGCCGTGATCTTGTTTATGGCCCTTATGCCCGCATACCATTGGATAGTATCAAAATTCTGATGCAGGATACTGTCATACAGGTGAAACAGGTGATAGACACACCCCGTAATACCGCTGTGTTATATTTTTATGTGATAGGTCCTCAAACCCTGCGTGTTGGCCGGCCAGCTAAGACTACCCTGGATAAATTGAATTTCCTGACAAGATCAGTTGGCTGTTGCGGTACTGAAATATACAGTTTGCAGTTGAACGACAACCCCGTTCCTGTGCCACGGGATTCTGCCAATACTTACCTGATCCCTTATAATTTATAAATGTCGTGATAAGCTGCTGTTTTTACCGGCGGAAACCGCTGCCGCCGGTAAAAACAGCGCGTATTCGCCGTAATTTGTAATAAATTGCGCTTCCTGAGACATTTTTTATATTATAAATTAAATCAAGATGAATATCAATGTGACCCCCGAAATCACGTTCCGCACAGCCCGCAGCGGTGGCAGCGGCGGACAAAACGTGAATAAGGTGGAAACGATGGTGGAAGGCTATTTCGATATCATGGCTTCCGCCCTGTTAACCCCGGAACAAAAAACGGTGCTGATGGAGAAGTTGCAGAACCGCATCAACGCAGACGGCCTGCTACAGGTAAAGTCCCAGACTGAACGCACACAACTGGGCAACAAACAGGAAGTGATCTCCAAAATGAATGACCTGATCAGCAAAGCGCTGATACCGCGCAAAAAGCGCGTACCTACGCGGCCGTCCAAAGCCGCCAGGGAAAAACGCATCCAGTCGAAAAAAAGGCATTCCGATAAAAAGCAGCAACGGAGAGGAGGATTTGAATAAACACAAGCCACCGGCCAATCCTCACAAATCCGCGATTCGTAATCCGTAATTCGTAATTTGCGTCAAAATATTTGGGAATTGAGTATTAAGAACCTGGCAGGACAAACGGTATTTTACGGATTGAGTAACATAGTGAGCAAACTGCTCAATTATTTCCTTACTCCCTTTTATCTGACCATCTTAACCCGTGCATCATTCGGGGAGATGTCCAACGTATACGCCTATATACCGTTTGCCAATATTGTGCTGACTTATGGCATGGAAACGGCCTTTTTCCGTTTCGCCAAAAAGGAGAACAAAGCGCATGTACTGGGCACTTCCACCATTTCCCTACTGCTTTCCACTATCAGCATTACTATTTTACTGCTATTGCTGCGATCGCCGGTCATTAATTCCTACGCCGGGGAGCTGGCGGGCCTGAACGGGCATCCCACCTACTATACCTATGTAGTGCTGCTGATGGCTTTTGATGCGCTCACAGCCATTCCTTTCGCACAGCTGCGGCTGGAAGGACGGCCCATGAGATACGCCACAATTCGTATAGCCGGGATAGTTACTACCATCTTTTTCAATATTTTCTTCCTGGTCATTTGTCCGAAACTCTATGCCGCCGGCCATCACTGGCTGCCGGACCTCCAAAGCGGCAGCGATCAGACCGGGTATATTTACCTGAGCAATATGCTGGGCAGCGCCATTACCCTGGTACTGTTTCTCCCCCAGATCCGTAAAATAGAGTGGAAGTTTGATGCCGGTTTATGGAAACAAATGATGCACTACGCCCTTCCGCTGATCGTAGTGGGAATGGCGGGTATGGTCAATGAAACGTTCGACAGGGCCTGGTTTTTACCCCAGTTCCTCCCGGGCGATAACATGGAGGCCAAAAAAGAAGTAATTGCCCTGTACAGTGCCAATTATAAACTGGCCATCCTGATCACCATGTTCATACAGGCATTCCGGTTAGGGGCGGAACCCTTTTTCTTTAAACAGGCGGAAAGCGGCGATCCGAGGAAAATGTATGCCCGGATCATGAAGCTGTTTGTGATCATGCTTTGCTTCATGTTCCTGTTTGTAAGTCTTTACCTGAATATCTGGAAAGCCTTCCTGCGCGTGCCTTTCTACTACCAGGGGATGCGTATTGTGCCCGTATTGCTGCTGGCCAACATGTTCCTGGGCATTTATTACAATCTCACTATCTGGTTTAAGCTCACCGACCGCACCAAAACCGGCGCGGTGATTACGATCATCACAGCCGTGCTGGCCTTCCTGCTCAATTATTGGTGGATACCGGTGATGGGCTACTATGGCGCGGCACTGGCCACTATGGTGTGCTATTTTGTACAGATGGTTATCTGCTATGTATGGGGGCAGAAGTATTACCCCATCCCTTACCATCTCCCTAAATTAATTACCTACATGGGGCTGGCTACAGGCATTTACTATGTATTCAACTGGCTTAACTCGACGGTGCTGTCGCCGAAAGATATTTACGCCCCCAAACCCCTTCCTCTCGCAGTGGCAACGGCTTTCTTTGCTGCCTATGCCTGGTTCATTTTCCGTATGGAGAAGAAGGAGTTTGCCCGCTTACCGGTAATCGGGAAGTTCGTTAAAGTGTAAGCTAATCCACCAGGAAAGGATTGTGTTTCTTTTCAAAACCGATAGTGGTGGCTGGTCCGTGACCCGGGAACACCCTTACCTCGTCCGGCAATACAAACATTTGTTCACGGATACTTTTCAGCAAAGTGGCATGATTGCCTCCCGGAAGATCGGTACGGCCAATGCTCTGGTAAAACAGCACATCACCGCCGATCACGAAATGCTGACCAGGACAGTAGAAGGCTACACTCCCCGGAGAATGGCCCGGGGTAAACAACACCGTTAGTTCATCGGTGCCAAAAAGGATCTTTTCCCCTTCTGCCAGGTAACGGCCTGCCTCGGGGGAGGGATCAAACGGAATGTTGTACATCCCCGCAGCACGCTGGGAATTGTCCAGTACCGGCTGTTCCAGTTCATGAAACTCCGGGCGCACTTTATACGTATCTGATACGAGCTTATTACCGAATATATGATCAAAGTGGCAGTGCGTATTCAATAATCTTATAACATTTAACCCGTGTGTTTGTATATATTGTAATAATTCTTTTCTTTCGTCCTGAAAATAACACCCTGGGTCTATAATTATACATTCCTTTTTTCCGTTAATAAGCAGGAAAGTGTTTTCTTGTAGTGGACCAAAAGTGAATTGTTGTATTTCAATCATTGTAACCCGATTTTTTTAGGCTAATTTTAAAACAGATCACAATATTATCAATACTTTCTGTATGAACAGATTTATTACCCGGTTATTATTCCACGGTACCCTATTACTTGGAACGATAGTATCCCAGGCCCAGACCAATACAGTAGAATTCGGACAAAATCGTGTGCAGTTCAAGAACTTCAAGTGGAGATACTATCAAAGCCGGCATTTCAACACCTATTTCGCCCAGAACGGGCTGGAACTTGGTAAGTATGCCGCCCAGGTAGCCGAAAAGGAATTACCCCAGCTGGAACAGTTCATGGAATCCAACCCCAGACAGCGTATTAATATTGTGGTTTACAACTCTTTCGGGGAAATGAAGCAGTCCAATATCGGTATTGGCGTGGATTGGCAGAATACAGGAGGGGTGACCAAACTGGTGGGCAACAAAATGATCGTTTATTTCGACGGTAACCACGAAAACCTCCGCCGCCAGATCCGGCAGGGGATAGCCCGTATCATGCTGGAAACCCTGCTGTTTGGGGAAGATATCGGCGAATTTGCCGGTAATGCCGCCCTGATCGACTTCCCGAAATGGTTCACCGATGGCTTTATTGGCTATGCCGCCGAAAACTGGACTGCCAAACAGGATGAAGAACTAAAACTCATCATCATGTCCGGCAAGTACAGCAACTTCAACGCCCTCGCTTATGACCACACCCTCCTGGCAGGTCAGGCGTTCTGGTACTATGTGGAAAGCAAGTACGGCAAAGATGCCGTGCCTTACCTCATGTACATCACCCGTATTAACCGCGGACTGAAAAAAGGCTTTGAACAGGTACTTAACCAAACACCCAAGAAAGCCACCAAAGACTTCTTTGTATTTTATCAGAAAAGATTCCAGGAAGATAACCGCAGAAGAAAGACTTCTGCCAAAGGCCGTACTATCGTAGCCCAGGAAATTACGCCCAAAGCCGATTACTACCGCTTTAACCCGAATCCTAAAAATAATTCCTACGCGGTAGTTGAGTTCAAAAAAGGAGTATACCGCGTACAGATCCAGCTCGGCTGGAATAAGCCCAAGGTATTGCTGCATAGCGGTGTAATGCAGCTGGCCAACCAGGTAGATCCAAACTATCCGCAGATGGCATGGAACACCAAAGGCAACCGCCTGGCCGTTGTATACGAACACGAAGGCAAAACAAAACTGATGATCTATGACCTCATCACCCGCACGACTATACGCCAGGAACTGAACCAGTTTGACCGGATCATCGACTTTAAATACATGCCGGTACAGGAAAATACCCTGTTACTGTCTGCCGTGAAAAACGGGCATACCGACATCTTTACCTATAACATCAGCAATTCTAAAACAGACCAGATCACCAATGACGTGTATGATGACCTGGACCCGTCTTTTGCCGCATTCCCCGGCAAAAGCGGTATTCTCTACTCTTCCAACAGGCCCGGCCCCAAAGGAAGAGGAAGCGATACCTCCCTGCTGAACCACCCGTTCAATATCTTCATGGTGGACAACTGGAACCGGAGCTCTGAAAAGCAGATCACCCAGCTGACCGACCTGCAGTACGGCAACGCCAAACTGCCCATGCAGTACAATACCACTCACTTTACCTTTGTGTCCGATGCCAATGGTATCCGTAACCGTTATGCCGGTTTCTTCAAGTCGCAGGCTGATGGCGTGGATTCCCTCTTCTATGTAGGCTCTGAAATTCTTCATAATCCCGACCAGGAAGAACTGGATTCAGCGATGGCAGCCTATGGCTCTACCGCCCCGGATTCAGTAGAAGCCATCACCATCACCAAAGATTCTACCTATACTTTCCCTATTTCCAACTATCCTTACGGCATCCAGGAATCGAGGATTACCGGGGAAAAGGGAGAAGTATCGGAAGTAGTGCAATATGCAGATATCAAACGCCTGATGAAGCTGAAGGTAGATACCGTGGTGTTGAAGAAAAGGAATATAACGGCAAAAAACACCAATTTCAGGAAAGCACAGATGCATGCGGACAGTTTACGTTTAGGCTTGCCTACCTACCTGGCGCCGTCAAAAGATACGAGTACACATCCCAATTTCTTCCAGAACGAGTTTGGTAACGAGCCGGCCGATACCAGCAACAACGCCGTTACCGCAAATGAACCGTCGCTGTTTGAAAAAAGAAGAGACGAGGAATCTACCCTGAAAAAATCGAAACTGTTCCCGTATAAATTCAAATTCGCCTCCGATTACCTGATCCTGCAACTGGATAACTCCATCCTGGTAAATAAATACCAGCCATTTACCGGTCCGCCAAGCGGCCCTATCCGCCTCACCGACCCGGTGAACGGGTTAATCCGCATCGGGGTAAGCGATTTGTTTGAAGATCTGAAATTCAACGGCGGTTTCCGTATTCCTTCTTCCCTGCAGGGATCGGAGTATTTCTTTACGGCCAACTACCTGAAGAAACGCTTTGATTATAAATTCACTTACTACCGCAAAGTGGATAAAGGCAGTGGATTTGTTATCCGTGACCAAGCTGGTAATGATTCCGCTTTTATTTCTACCAAAATGATCACCAACATTTACCAGGGCGAAATAAGATATCCTTTCGACCAGGTAAGGAGTATCCGTTTATCAGCAGGCATACGTACCGATAAACTGGTGATACAGTCGGAGAACAAAGAAGCGCTGATAGCCCCTGATTACAAGGAGACCTACGCGTTAATGCGCCTGGAATACGTATACGACAATACGATCAACCCGGCTATTAATATCTGGAATGGTACCCGTTATAAAATTTATGGAGAAACCAATGCACAGCTGACCAACGGCGGATTGAACGAGTTATTCAATCCGGGTCTTTCTGCTGCAGCACAGGGCAGGTTTACCTATAACATGGGAGTGGATATCCGCCATTATACAAAAATTTACCGCAACTTTATCTGGGCTACACGCTTTGCAATGGATATGTCGTGGGGCACGCGCAAACTGCTGTATTACCTGGGAGGTGTGGACAACTGGCTGAATCCGCAGATCAATACAAAGAACCCGGTAAACCTAACAGAAAATTATGCTTTCCAGACGTTAGCTGAAAACCTGCGTGGTTACAAGCAGAATGCAAGAAATGGTAATAATGTGATGTTGTTGAATACAGAACTCCGTTTACCGGTGTTTGCCACTTTCATCGACAAGCCTATCAACTCTGCATTCCTGCGCAATTTCCAGGTTACCTCCTTCATTGATATCGGTACTGCCTGGAATAAAAAGCTGAGCTTTAAAGATGCCAATTACACCACTTATGACGATGGTCAGGGTGTAACTACCCGTATCAAAGAAGGTTTCCTCGGGCCCTTTGTAGGTGGTTATGGTTTTGGTGCTCGTACCACCATTGCCGGTTACTTCCTCCGTGCGGATGCTGGCTGGCCTGCTGTAGCATTTTTCAGAGGCAGCCCGATCTGGTACTTTGGTATGGGCGTTGACTTCTAAACGGAGGGGATCGCCTTCGGCGATTTTAAATTGTCTTGGAGCAGGATTAGACTGATTGTGCTGATTTTTTTGATTTGATTATATTTTGATTTTAAAGAAGAAGGGAGATAGAAGTGAATACTCACTTTTATCTCCCTTCTTCTTTTATAAAAAATCCCAAAATCATTATAATCAGTCTAATCCTGCTCCAAGACAATTTAAAATCGCCGAAGGCGATCCTACGCATGTTGCTTTTTCACCAGTGGGTACATCAGGCTCAGAAATATTCCCATACATATGGTAAAGGCCCAGGCATGCCGGTTTTCCACGGGATGCAGGAAAATATCCCTCATATCTCCCAACAGGGTAAGCGGGTCTTTCACAATATCCCAGCTGTTATAGCGTAAATACCTGCCGATATATACGCCCATTCCGCAGAGAAACATTACCGGGAAAGTGAATAACCATGCCGGCCAGCGGCTGTGACGGTTGCCCCACAATTTTTCCATGCTGCGGATAGACATATAGCCGAACATCATACCATTCCAGGCGAAAGAGAAAATCACAAACAGATCAAACCACAATGGCACGCCGCCGTCGAACAAATGGAACAGATCCGTGAGGATGTAGGGGGCGTTGGGAATAAACAGCAACCATACAATGAAGCAGCCGTACCAGTTATACCGGTTCTTAATTTGCTCCGGGTGCTTTTCCATCCAGCCGGTGATAGCGAAAGGAATAAAGGCCAGGAAAAGGTTCCAGATCAGCGATACCCGCAGATAGCTACCGGTATGCATTACACGAAAAAAGAGCAACGCCATACTGAACAGTACAGATGTATACAGGGTGTATTGGTGCCGCGACCGGCCTATACGATGTTGTAATAAACGGATGGTTCTCATCAATTGCATATGGTTACTTTTAGACAAATTAAAATATGTAGGGAATAAATATGACAGCCCCGATAATAACGGCTGCTATGGCCGCTACCAGTACAGCGCCGGCCGCTACATCCTTGATGAATTTCACTTTGGGATGCAGCTGCGGCGAAAGATGATCCATTATTTTTTCTATAACTGTATTAAGCATTTCTGTAATCCACACCAATGTAATGGCGAGAATGATCCAAATCCATTCCGGCGTTGCTATTTTATACCAGCAACCGGCTGCCACCACCACAATGGTAGCGAGGGCATGAATACGCGCATGTGGCTCACTGCGCAGGAAAGCGGCAATACCACTAAATGCGTATCCGAAGCTGGCCAACCGTTTGCTGATATAAGAGTTTCCCATGTTTGTTTTTATTGCTGGATATTGGTGTTTTTCTGTCCTAATTTATCCCATTTGATAGTAGTGCTGAAATACATGATCAGGGCGAGGATGATAAAGAGTCCTAAGCTTCCCATGAGCAGCGCCTGATCTTCTGCACTGATAATCACATAAATGAATCCATAAAGGATAGTAAGTGTAGCCCCTATGCCGGCTGCAATGCGCCTGCTTTTAAAGGCAGCAGCCGTATATGCAATAATCAGACCTATTGTGAGCACACTGGCAATAACATAAGCCATCATAAAGTTAATTTGTTCTGAGATAGAGATGAGCAGGGTATAAAAAATACAAAGGGCTAACCCGATAAGGGCATATTGCAATGGATGAAGGGCGCGGCGTTGTGATAGCTCAATAAAATAAAAAACAAAAAAAGTTAACCCAATGATCATGACGGCATACTTTACCGCCCGCATAGACATCTGGTAGCTTTCGGCAGGCATAAACAGCTTAATCCCGAAATCAGCGGAGTGGATGTTAAACTTTTTGCCTTCCCAGCTTTGGGGATAGTTGCGGTTCAGGTGCTGGAC
This sequence comes from Chitinophaga ginsengisegetis, assembly GCF_900168065.1. Lineage (GTDB taxonomy): Bacteria > Bacteroidota > Bacteroidia > Chitinophagales > Chitinophagaceae > Chitinophaga > Chitinophaga ginsengisegetis. The sequence goes on from NZ_FUZZ01000001.1 coordinate 3,390,799, forward strand.
CTGCCAGGTAGCAGCAAAACCTTTTTCATCCACCCTGCGGGTTTTCGGGGGAAAGGCTTCGTCAAATCCGGGATCGGTCCAGCTGGAGTTAATACCTACCGTGGTTGTTTTACCAACGGGAGAGAAGCTGATCCGGCCGGAGCCCTTTATACCCAGCTCCAGGGAGAAGTTACCGCCCAGGGCGTCGCCGGGGGTAACTGATACCGGTGTTTGGATCCCGTTATCAAACAGGTCCTTGCTGACCAAACCGGGGTTAAACGCATAGGATTTACCATTCCACATCATCTGTACCTGGTTCCCGATGCCGCGTAAATCGCTGATGCCAATGAGTACTGACGCATGTTCCCAATCTAAGGCGGAAGGAGGGATATTGAGCGACAACAGCTCATTGCGGTTAAATGTGCCACTCAGCTGCAACCTGGCGTTGTATACGGCTACATTGAAAATACCGCGGTGTAATTTCTCCGGTAATAACTCCCCGTTGATCCGTAAGCTATCCGGCAGGAGATACACATAGGTTGCTTCGCTGGTTCCTGGTTTATACGGAATGGCCAGCACCGGTCCTGTAATATTCTGTTCGCCTCCCCACCGGCTGCCGATTTCCTGGGTGGCTTCATTTTGCCGGTCGCGGCGTTCCCAGATGATGTTTTGAATCAGGGCCGCCGGCACAAGTAGTATCAGCATCAATACAAAAATGATAATCGCTTTAATAGCGTAGGCGTAGCGGTCAAAGAAAGAAGGAGATCCGTTTGTTGAAGGTTCCATATTTTTTATTTTTAGAAAGCACTTTGTGTTTCAAAGTAAAAAGACAAAAAAAATTTATTTAGTGAATTTGATCATATGCTCAAGTGCCGCGATATGGCCTTTGAAAGCTTTTTCGCCAGCCGCGGTGATAGCATAGGTCGTATTGGTTTTCCGGCCAATAAAGCCCTTATGCACTTTGAGATAGCCGTTTTCTTCCAGTGTATTGAGATGTGATGCCAGGTTACCATCGGTTACTTCCAGCATCTGTTTGAGATCGTTGAAATTTACTTCCTCGTTCACCATCAATACACTCATAACGCCCAGGCGTATACGGCTCTCGAAAATCTTATTTAAGTTACCTATCGGGTTCATGCGATTGATTAAACTGTCCCTTTCCGTTCATATTTCCACCACATCAATGTTCCATAAATGATGTGCAGTAAACCGAAACCTATAGCCCAAAAATAAAGACCGTAGTTCAAATAGAAAAGATTAAGTATACCGAGAACAACTTCACAGATTCCCAGGTACCTTACATCCGGCAAAGTATATTTACTGGCATTGATAATGGCCAACCCGTAAAATACCAGGCAGGTAGGAGCTATCAGTCCTTCCAGATGATTAAATAATAAACCCGCTATAAAAGCACCACCTGCTGCCAAAGGAATCGCTGTATTGATCAGCACCTTCCGCGAGGTTAAATCCCAGATGGGTAAATTATTTTTTCTCGCCTTGCGCCAGGTGAAAAAAGTGCCCGCTATCAGTGCCGCCGCTAATACAGAGAATCCCAAAACAATTAACCGGTACTTCAGCACGATGAAATCTTCATGATTATGTACCCCCGTGGTGTTCCACCTGAAATAATATTCATTCAGCCACATATTGGCGATAAATGCCCCAATCAGGCCGCAGATACCGGCGGAGATACCGCTTAATCCACTCAGCGAAATGAAACGGCTGCTGCGTTCCATCATCCGCTTAATGTCTGTTAATGCCTCCAGATGTTGTTGGTCTGTCATACAAAAAAGTACTTTGCAATACAAAGCTAATAGAAAAATCCGAATCACAAAATATAATTTTTTGTTATAACTGCGTTACCTAAAGGATAGTGATTGTCCAGAATCGCAATAAATAATATAATATTGTTGTCAGATATGGTTGGCTGGAAAAGAATATTAGCAATAATCATCGGCGTAAGCGGTTGGGGTTCGGGTTTGATGGCGCAGCAGTACAAGGTTAGTGGAGTGGTCAGAGACGCGCACTCACAGGAAATCATTCCGTTCGCCACTCTTCAGTTTGTGCATACCCAAACAGGTATGGTTAGCAACGCGGAAGGGAAATACCTGTTCGAACTAAATGTTATCCCATCAGATTCATTACTGGTAAGGGTAATGGGATATAACATCCTTAAACTGCCAGTTAATAAAGAACAGAAAGAACAGGTCATCAACTTTGAGGTAACCCGCTCAGATGTTTCCCTGAAAACATACGAGGTGAAAGCCAACGTAAACTGGGCACTCATTCTCCTTAAACAGATTGTTAAGCATAAACCGGAGAACAATTATAATCGCCTTGATAACTACAAATACGAGGTGTATAATAAACTGGAGCTGGATATGAAGAATCTCAACAAAGAGAAACTTGGGAGAAACCGCTTCACCAAACCCTTCGCGTTTATTCTTGATAACATAGACAGTACTTCTGAAGACAAACCTTTTCTGCCTATATTCCTCACGGAAACATTGTCGGATTACTACTTCCAGTCGAACCCACGCAAAACGAAAGAAATAATCAAAGCTGCCCGGACCTCCGGCATAGATAATGAAAGCGTAACCAAATTCCTGGGTGGGATGTACCAGAATGTAAATGTTTACGACAACTTCATCCCGGTATTCGATAAACAGTTTGTAAGTCCCATTCACCACAACGGCGCCTTCTATTACGATTACTCCATTGCAGATACACAATACGTAAACAGCCAGCGGTTTATTAAACTAAACTTCACGCCTAAACGCAAAGGAGAAAATACTTTTATAGGTGATATCTGGGTACATGATACCACCTATGCCGTGCAGAAAACTACGCTGTCGGTGCCCCGTGACGCCAACATTAACTTCGTCCGCAAAATCAGTATGGTACAGGAATTCCGGCAACTGCCCGACAGCTCCTGGTTCCTGTATAAAGATAAATTTATTGCCGACTTCTGGGCGCCAAGCCCCAAGCCGGGGAAAACATTTGATTTCATAGGTCGTAAAACCACGACTTATGATGACGTAGTAACGAATGATACCGCCGCGACCAACATCTTCAGTAATAAAAAATTTCCTGAAAATGTGGTGGTGCTGGATAGTGCAAGAGCCCGGAAAGATTCTTTCTGGATGGACAACCGCCCGGAAAACCTCAGCAAAAACGAAGAAGGCATCTATAAAATGGTGGATACCCTCCAGAAAATGCCGCTCTTCCGGAGTTATTCAAACACCATCCGGTTCCTGGCTACCGGCTATAAACCTTTTGGCCCTATTGAATGGGGACCTTACTATTACCTGTTTTCCCAAAACAGGCTGGAAGGCTTCCGTTTAAGACTGGACCTCGGTACCACTCCACAGTTCCATAAAGATCTGTACCTGTATGGCTACCTGGCCTATGGCTTCTCAGATCACGTGTATAAAGGGAAGATGTCTGCTCTGTGGCTGCTGAAAAGACATCCGCGTTCCTATCTGTATGCGTCTTTCACGAAAGACCTGGACAATGGCACGCACTATTATGATGAAGTAGGTACCGATAACATCTTTACCCTTGCCATCCGGAAAAATGGCGTGCCGCAGAAATTTTTAATGGTGAATGAAAAACGCTTTGAATTCTTCAAAGAATATTACAGCGGTTTCTCCCACCAGATATCACTGACGCACAAACAGGTAAGACCCTACGAGCCGCTGCCTACTGCTGCGTTTTATCCGAAAGCGCCCAATGGCCGCGATCCGCTCACCAGCATGGAAGTAGAACTGAAATTCCGCTACGCCTTCCATGAACAATTCCTGGAAGGAAACTATTACCGGATCAGTTTGGGTAGCAAATACCCCATTGCGGAACTGAAATTTGCTGCCGGCATACCCGGCATAGCCAACAGCGGACAGCAATATCAGCGCCTCACACTCAGCGTATCAGATTATGTAAAGCTGCCGCCTTTCGGCTCTTTCTACTATAACGTTTTTGGCGGTAAAATTTTTGGTACCGTACCTTATACTTCGCTTGAAGTACATCCCGGCAACGAAATTTATTACTACAATAAGTATGCTTTTAACATGATGAACCGTTTTGAGTTTATCAGCGATCAATACGCAGGCTTTAACGTAGAACATACCATTGGCAATGGTATCTTCGGTTATATCCCATTAATTAAAAAACTGAAATGGCGCCAGTTCTGGACTGCCAAAGGCGTAATAGGTTCCTTGTCTGAATCCAACAAACAACTGAACCTTAACAACGGTTTTGCATTCAAAACATTACAGGGTGATCCGTACCTCGAATTGGGTACCGGTATAGAAAATATTTTTAAATTCCTGCGGGTAGATTTTATCTGGAGAGTAACACCGGATGTAACACCGGGAGAACCTGCCAACAAACGTTTTGGCGTATTCGGTAGTTTCAAATTACAGTTTTAACCTGCTGCTCATGAAAGATGTAACACATACCCCGCTGTTTGAATGTATACTGCGGGGAGAAATAGACGGCAGCTCTTACGATCTGGAAAATGACTATCAATGCATCAAAATGCAATTAGATGGAGCAGAGAAAAAATTACAGTTAAGATTTATTAATGATGACTATAAAATCATTCTCGAATTTCATCAAACCACTATTACCTGTTTCACCATTCTCCCCGAAAAAAGCAACGGCAGCACTTCGCTGACAAGCTTTTACCGGGGGCAGTTTAAGTTTAACAATAACCTTCACGAAATAACCGCACAAGGCAAATACTATTACTATTTATCTTTCCTCGGAAACGATGCCATAGAGCTGTTTGCCAAACGTGTTACCCTTTCTTTAAGCCGGCTGAATTCCTGAATAAAAGCCAACAGGTACTATATATTATCGGCTGCTTCGCAGATAACGCTACATGCCCATTTAATTTCTTCGGGGGTAATAATCAGCGGTGGCACAATGCGCATACATTCTGCGGCAAAGAGGAACCAATCCGTAAGTACTCCTTTATCGATGCAGTAATCAATTACTTTTTTATTTACCGGGAAGCTTTCAAACTCTACTGCTATCATTAATCCCAATGAACGCACCGATTTAATAGCCGGATGTTTCAGGTGATCCAGGAACAACTGCCCCTTTGCATTCACATCTTTCAACAAGTCCTGGTCCAGCAGCGCCTGGAAGCCTGCACGGCCCGCGGCGCAATTTACCGGGTGGCCGCCAAAAGTGGTGATATGGCCTAATACAGGATTGTTGGTCAGCGTCCACATAATTTCACGGGAGGCGATGAACGCGCCCAAAGGCATGCCTCCGCCGAGGGCTTTACCAAGCAGTAATACATCGGGCACAATCCCAAATTGTTCGAAAGCCCACAGCGTACCATTTCTCCCAAAACCACACTGAATTTCATCCAGTATCAACAAGGCGCCGGTAGCGGAACATTTATCTCTTAATGCGTGTAGCCATTCCCGTTGTGGCACGATTACGCCGCCTTCTGCCTGCACGCTTTCTGCAATCACGGCGGCAGTTTTTTCAGTGATCAGTTCCAGTGATTCAAAATTATTATACTCCAGGTGTTGAATACCCGGCAACAAAGGCCGGTAGGCGTTGCGCCAGTATTCATCCCCGAGGATACTCAGCGCTCCTTGTGTGGAACCATGATAACTATGGTTAAAAGCAGCTATTTCCGGGCGGCCGGTATACCGCTTGGCCAGCTTCATGGCGCCTTCCACGGCTTCAGCTCCTGAATTGGTAAAATATACGCAGTTTAACTGTTCCGGAAGATGTTGGGTAAGCAGGCTGGCAAAAGCCACCTGCGGCGATTGTACAAACTCGCCATATACCAGCAGGTGCATATATTGCTGCGCCTGTTCCTGTATAGCCTTTACAACAGCAGGATGGCAATGTCCTACGTTACACACACTGATACCGGCAATAAGGTCGAGATACCTTTTTCCGTTTACATCCCACATATACATGCCTTCCGCTTTCACGATCTCCAATGCCAGAGGAGCGTCGGAGGTTTGCGCTACGTGCTGCAAAAAAAGTTGCCTGTTATTCATATCACTAAACTGCTCTGTTCTTTGCGAAGTTAGAAAACAACTGCTAATTAGTAATTGTTATATTTGTAACATAAGCACTAAAACATTTAATTATGGCGCACATTATTCCACTGAACGGAGTTACTCCTCAAATTCCTGAAGACTGTTACGTTGCCCCCAATGCTACCATAGTAGGGGATGTAGTAATGGGTAAAGGTTGCACGATATGGTTCAACGCTGTTGTTCGCGGCGATGTAAACAGCATCCGCCTCGGCGAAAATGTGAACGTACAGGATGGTGCGGTGATTCACTGTACTTATCAGAAAACCAAAACGATTGTGGGCAATAATGTGTCTATTGGCCATAATGCCATTCTGCATGGCTGTACTATCGAGGATAATGTGCTGGTAGGAATGGGCGCCATTGTGATGGATAATGCCCGTGTAAGCAGCAACAGCATCATTGCTGCCGGCGCTGTTGTACTGAGCGATACGCATGTGGAACCAGGCACCATTTACGCCGGTGTGCCTGCCCGTAAAGTGAAAGATATTGATATGGCCCTCATCAGCGGGGAAATTAACCGCATTTCCAAAAACTACAGCATGTACGCGTCCTGGTACCAGAACGCAGAAGAAGTAAAAGCGCCTTAATAATCATCTTACAAAAAAATGTTATATTGCAGGCAAATATCCTCCTATGAAAATACCCGTATGCCTGCTGATATTGGGAAGCATCCTGTTTGCCAGCTGTTCATCGCAGAAAACAGGATGCCCTGCCTCCAACTACTACACGAAAGAAATAAAGCAACAAAACCGTAAGGCAGGCAAACAAATGCGCCTGTTTTAAACCTATCCTATGCGCAAAGTTATCCCACTGGCCCTGATGGCCATCATCATAGGCTTTACTGCCTGCAGAACACAAAAAAAAGGCTGTCCGCAACCCAAACGGAACTGGGGAGCAGAAAAAGTGCTGGACGAATTGGGTAAACCCGGAAAAGGCTGATCAGTACTGTTCTTCCTCAATGGTTTCCAGGATGGTAGCATAGCTCACATACCTGTCTACATCAATATGCCCTTCCTCTACGGCTACTTTCACCGCACAGCCGGGCTCATTGATATGCAAACAGTTATTAAACTGGCATTGGGCGATATAAGGTTGCATTTCAAGGAAATAGTGGGAGAGTTCCGGCTTGGGAATATCCACGATCCCAAATTCCCTGACGCCGGGGGTATCTATCAAACAACCGCCAAAAGGCAGGTCGTACATTTCAGCAGAAGTGGTAGTGTGTAATCCCTTGCCACTCCAACCGCTCACCGCTTTGGTACGCAGGTCGAGGCCAGGCATCAGCACATTGATCAGGGAAGATTTACCCACACCGGAATGGCCGGCCATTAAAGTGGTTTTATCTTTCAGCAGCGCCCTCACGGTATCTACACCGTTGCCGTTCGCCGCAGAAATCAGTAATACCTGGTAGCCGATACTGCTGTACAGTTCTTCCAGTTCTTCAAACTTTTCGTTTTCCTTCTCTTTATAAATATCCTGTTTGTTGAAAACCAGTATCACCGGGATGTGATAGGCTGCCGCAGTAACCAGGAAACGGTCGATAAAGCCCTGCGAGGTCCGGGGTTCCTTTACGGTGCACACCAGCATCGCCTGGTCCATATTAGCCGCTACAATGTGTTTTTTGTTTTTACCGTGGGGAGAACTGCGCACGATATAATTCTTCCGGGAGCCTATTTCGGTTATCATGGCATTTTTGGCGTTGGCATCGCTATCGTCTTCCACAATTTCCACTACATCGCCTACAGCGATAGGATTGGTAGAAGTAATATCTTCATTCTTTTTGAAAATACCTTTCATCCTCGCCTGAAATGTTTCACCAGTGGCCGTTTTAACCACATACCAGCTTCCCGTTGATTTATATACTGTTGCTTGCAATACGTTTGGATATTTATAAGATCACCAAAGGTACGCGAATTTTGTTTTACGGAGGTTGTATGCGGAGGGGAAGGCTTTCCCCTCCGTTTATTTATGGCAGGCTCTTGAAAGCCGTATACCGCAGCACTACTTCCAGCAGGATGCAGCCTAACGCAATCATCGCCAGCAGGAAGAAATGTTCTGCAAAACGTTTATAGGAAGTAATTTCCACCTTTGTTTTTTCCAGCTGGTCAATTTCACCGTAGATGTTCTTCAGATCGTCTGTATTGGTTGCCCGGAAATATTTACCACCGGTTTCTTTTGAGATCTTTTTCATCAGTGGTTCGTCGATCTGCACATCCTGCATCACCATTTGCACGCTGCCATCAGACATCGGCATAGGAAACGGCGCTTTACCGATGGTACCCACGCCAATGGTGTATACACGGATCTTGAATGCCTTGGCTATTTCCAGCGCGGTGAGCGGATCTACCAGGCCGGTATTATTCACCCCATCTGTAAGGAGGATGATCACTTTACTTTTAGCATGACTGTTACGCAACCTGTCTACTGAAGTAGCGAGCCCCATTCCAATGGCCGTACCATCCTGCAACATGCCGCTTTTCACCTGCATGATCTGGTTTTTCAGCACGGCATGATCAGTGGTGATCGGGCATTGCGTAAAGCTTTCGCCGGAAAATACCACCAGCCCGATACGGTCGCTGATGCGTTTATCCACAAAGTCGGAGGCCACTCTCTTTGCTGCCTCCATACGGTTGGGCTGCAGGTCTTCCGCCAGCATACTGCCGGAAATATCAATGGCCATTACAATGTCGATCCCTTCGCTGTCGATGCTTTCAGAGGTATTGGAAGTTTGTGGTCTTGCCAGTGCTACAATCAGTGCAATCACCGCCAGGATACGCAGCACCAGTAACAAAGGTCTGAAACGTACTTTCCAGGATACCGGCAGTCCTTTCAAACCTTCAATGGAAGATACCATCATTACACTTTGCCGGCCCCTGCGCCGGGCAAAGTACCAGTATATCAACACCGGTACCAGCAGCAAAAGCCACAGGAAAACCGGGTAGGCAAATTCAATATTTTTCCAGGTTGAAAAATTCATCAATTTTTTAATTAAGATCCATGCTGACTTTATGCTTTCTCCAGAGTGGCATCAGTACCGGTTTCTTCTGCCGCACCAGTTTTCGGTTTGGTCCACTCCAGGATTTCTTCGGCCTTCTGCATACATTCCTGGTGTTCATCTGCCGTTGGCTGCAATTTGGCAAACTTTGCCAGATCCGCAATCGCCAACAGGGAACGCAGTTTGTCTCTTTGCTGGTTCAGCTTAGTCACCGGTTTAATATTCTGCAGTAATTCCTCGCTGGTTTGCTCCAGTGCAGCAATGCTGAACTGATGCTCAAAGTAGGTACGCAGGATATCTGTTAACCGGGTATAGTATTGTTTAATATCTCCCTGTTGCCATACCTTTTCTTCCTTCAGCGCTTTCAACTCCTGGATGGCAATTTCGTACGGGGAAACGGTTGGTGTTTTTATAACCGGTTCCGGTTTTTTACGGGTACGCAGATACCATATCAGGCCGCCGATGATCAGCACAGCTGCGGCGCCTATTACAATATACAACCAGTAGTCCCAGATACTCCAGGCTACGCCTTTTATTTCCTTAATAGGTTTGAATGCTTTCGTAGTATCAACCGCCACGGTATTTACATCTACGCCGATGGGCAGTGTAATGGCTGAATCGGGAGTAGCGTTGGCCCCGCTGAAAACTTCAAAACGCATGGGAGGAATTTCCCAATGGCCGGAGTCGAAACTGGTGAGGGTAAAAGTCTGATGAAGGATATGCTGATCCTGGTTTACCAGTGTATCAAGATTGGAGCGGGTTACCACTTCAAAATGGTCCAGTGAATCGGGTAATACCGGGAAGAGCACTTTAAAGTTAGCGTCCTTAAACTGTTGCGCTGTCAGCGTAGCGGTAAGCTGCAGTTTTATCTGCTCACCTATCCTGATACTGTTGGTATCTGCTTTGGCGGTTACATCCACGGCCTGCTGTGCCAGCAGGGAGAAAGGAAATAACAACCCCAGTATGCAACATAAAAATATACGCCTTATAACTTCTTGTTTATACATGTTTAATTTGCTCTCCTTTAAATCTTATGCCCTGTTCAGGAAAAATGTTTGCAGTGCTTTCACATAGTCCTCGTCGGTACGTACGCTCACTAATTCTGCGCCACTTTTCATAAAGGCATTTTTGCAATATTGTGAATGTTGCAGGAATTGCTGCTCATAATACTGGCGCACGCGGCGGTCGTTGGTATCCACCCATTGTGTAGCGCCGGTTTCAGCGTCTGCCACCTGGATCAGTCCTACCGGGGGCAGGTCTTTATCCCGCTGATCGTATACCTGTACGCCTACTACATCGTGCCGCTTGGCGGCGATGTTCAAGGCATCCTGGTAATTTCCGGATAAGAAATCGCTCAGCATAAAAACGATGCTGCGTTTTTTTGTAGCGTTATTAAAGAAACGCAGGGTTTCTTTAATATTGGTTCCTTTTCGTTTAGGCGTAAACGATAGTAGTTCACGGATGATGAAAAGAATATGCGATTTACCCTTTTTTGGCGGAATATACTTCTCCATCCCATCGCTGAAAAAGATAACGCCCACCTTATCGTTATTTTTGATGGCAGAAAAAGCGAGTACAGCGCACAGTTCCGTGATCAGGTCACGTTTATCCTGCTTTTTGGTACCGAAGGAAGAGCTTTCGCTCATATCCACCAGCAGCATTACGGTAAGTTCTCTTTCTTCTTCAAAAACCTTTACGAAAGGATGGTTGAACCGTGCTGTTACATTCCAGTCGATAGACCTCACATCATCACCAAAATGATAATCCCTTACTTCGCTGAACGACATACCGCGGCCTTTGAAGGCGCTATGGTACTCTCCCGCAAATATGTGGTTGGTAAGCCCTTTCGTCTTAATCTCTATCTGCCTTACCTTTTTTAATATTTCAGCCGTATCCAATGGGAAAAATTTTGAGTTACGAATTACGAATAAATGCCCGGTCCGGCAGCTTTTCAGCTGCTATGGTACTTCTACTGCGTTCAGGATTTCACTCAGGATATTTTCGCTGGTAACATTTTCCGCTTCTGCTTCATAGGTTAATCCTACACGGTGACGCATAACGTCGAAGCATATATTGCGTACATCTTCCGGAATCACATAGCCGCGGCGCTTCATGAAAGCGTAGGCTTTGGCTGCCCAGGCCAGGTTGATGCTGGCTCTTGGCGAACCACCGTATGCAATCAGCGGTTTCAGTTTATTGAGTTTGTATTCTTCCGGGTTACGGGTTGCAAAAACAATATCGAGAATATATTTTTCGATCTTCTCATCCATATACACTTCCCTTACCAGTTTACGCGCTTCGAGAATATCGGAGGGATGGATAATGGGACGGATAGGAGCGGAGAGTTCCGGGTTCAGATTTTGACGGATGATCTGTTTTTCTTCTTCTTTGGTAGGATAACCAATCACCACTTTCAGCATGAAACGGTCTACCTGTGCTTCGGGCAGGGTGTAGGTACCTTCCTGCTCAATCGGGTTCTGGGTAGCCAGTACCAGGAAGGGCTCGTCCAGTTTGAAAGTAGTATCGCCGATGGTGATTTGTCTTTCCTGCATGGCTTCCAGCAAGGCGCTCTGTACTTTTGCCGGGGCGCGGTTGATCTCATCCGCCAGGATAAAATTGGCGAAGATGGGACCTCTGCGTACTACAAACTCATTCTTCTGCTGGTTATAGATCATGGTACCTATCACATCCGCAGGCAACAGGTCAGGCGTAAACTGGATACGGCTGAATTTTGCGTTGATAGCGGACGACAGGGACTTGATAGACAATGTTTTTGCCAGACCGGGTACGCCTTCCAGCAGTACGTGGCCCTGGGCCAGCAAACCGATGAGCAGTCTCTCCACCATATAACGCTGGCCAACAATTACTTTACCTAACTCCATTGTGAGCAGGTCCACGAAGGCGCTTGCCTGGTGAATCTTCTCATTCAGTTGCCGGATGTCGGACGATGTATTTTCCATGCTAATAATTTTTCAGGTGTGCTAAAATAAACATTCTCTGGTCAAATAAAACTTATCACTATGTGAATGGGCCGTTAAAATGCTGTTAAACTTGCCACTATGGCTCATTTCCGGCTAATAATCATTCAATGGCGCTGCCTAAATTAATAAAGCCCGGCATATTTATATAATATTTTTCCCTATAACGTACCTTTGCGGGGAATAAGCCGTTGGCAAAACGTCAACAATTTAAAAGCAACAGTAATATGGAAGATTTTGAGAAGCGCTGGAAACCGGTAGAAGATATGCTTACCGAAAGGTTTGGTAAAAAGCCCAATATGGAAGCTATTCTGTTCCTTATCGGCGTAAATGAAATAAATAATTTAAAGAAGAAATATACCAAAGAACAGAAACAGGACCTGATGCACGTGGCCGTATGCACGCTGTTGAGCCAGAGCGGCTACTTTGAGCTGGATGGCTATGATAAAGACGGATGGCCGCATTTCAAGGAGTTACAACCCGTTCCAAAAATGGAAATGATGGAACAGGAAACCTTTCTGAAAGAACACGTAATTGCTTACTTTGCCGGTCATGAAGAAGCCTAATACACCTTTATGAAGAAACTGCTACTCCTTTGTACCCTCTTTTTGCTGATTGTTGGCCCGGGCATTGCCAAAGACCGGAAAGTAAAAGTTACGACCCCTTATGGCACCATGATCATCCGGTTATATGATCAAACCCCGAAACACCGGGATAATTTCATAAAGCTGGCCAGGCAACACTTTTACGACAGCACGTTGTTTCACCGCGTTATCCTGAACTTTATGATCCAGGGCGGCGATCCGGATTCCAAACACGCCCATCCCGGCGATACGCTGGGCAACGGCGATGTGGGTTATACCATCCCACCGGAGTTCCAGCTGGACTTATTCCATCGCAAAGGCGCACTGGGAGCGGCCCGGGAAGACCGGCCCGACAAAGCCTCTTCCGGCTGCCAGTTTTACATTGTGCAGGGGAAAGTGTTTACCGATGAGCAACTGGATAAACTGGAGCAAACAAGACTTAAAGGCCGCAAAATACCAACGGATCAGCGGCAGGTATACAAAACAGCAGGCGGCAGCCCGCACCTCGATCAGAACTATACCGTGTTTGGCCAGGTGATTAAAGGCATGGACGTGATCGATAAAATCGCCGCACTTAAAACCGACAGTCACGACAGACCACTGCAGGACATGCCCATGAAGATCCGTGTCATGAAGAAATGGTTGATCTTCTAAATAAAAAAAATACCATGTCCGGGGAAAGTCAAAATTTAGGATAGCTTCCCGTCAAAATCATAATAGTTTCTGTATTTTTACGGCTCAAAATCAAACTTGATATGAATTTTCCGTCAAATCTGCGTTACACAAAGGATCACGAATGGATTTTATTAGAAGGTAACGTAGCTACCATCGGTATAACTGAATTTGCACAACGCGAATTAGGCGATATAGTTTTCGTTGATATCAATTCATTGAACAAGCCAGTAAACGCCGAAGAAGTATTTGGTACAGTAGAAGCAGTAAAAACAGTATCAGATCTGTTTATGCCGGTTGCAGGTACCGTTAGTGAAGTGAATCCCGCATTGGATGGCTCTCCGGAGCTGGTAAACCAGGATCCTTATGGTGAAGGCTGGATGGTGAAAGTAACCGTTAACAACCCCGCTGATGTAGAAGGTCTGCTGGATGCTGCTGCTTACCAGGCGCTGGTAGGTGAATAATTCCGACCAAAATAATCTTTTATATAAGAAAGGACAACAGGCTACGTTATTGAACGGTCAGCCTGTTGTCCTTTTTACTAGCAGTACAGTAACCCGTTAATTAAAAAAAGGATCATGAAACTCCTGAGATATTACATGCCAGCTATTCTATGGATCATCCTGATCCTTGTTTTGTGTACCCTGCCCGGGAAAGATATTCCCTCCAACTCATTTTTTGACAGAATCCATTTTGATAAGTTTGTTCACTTCGGCCTGTTTGGAGGCATCGTTTTATTTCTGAGCCTCGGTATCTACCGGCAAAAAAAACACATCTCTGCGGGCACCCTCGCATTGCTGGTGGTATGTGCAGCCGGTTATGGTCTTGCAATAGAGTTTATCCAGGAATACTGGGCCATTGGCCGCAGCTTTGACATGTATGATGTGGTGGCCGACACCCTGGGCGCTATCGCCGGCGTATGGGTATTTAAAGTTGTCAGATCCCTGTTCTTCAACAACCTGGATAAATAAAAAAATCCCCCCTGTAACCAGGGGGGAATGTATATCTGCTTATGAGAAATAAGTGTTCTTAATATTTTTATTACTGTTGACCAGCTTCTTTCTTCGCGTCATTTTTCATCTTATCATTTGCGAAGATAGAGAACTCACAACGACGATTGGTAGCGCGGTTAGCGTCTGAATCATTTGGCACTTTAGGCTGTGATTCACCATACCAGAATCCCTGGATACGGCTCTTGGCAATACCCTGTGCTTCCAGATAAGCCATTACACTCTTGGTTCTTCTTTCAGATAAACCCATGTTGTACTCATCTGTACCCTTGTCGTCGGTATGACCTTCCACACGTACATAAGTGTCAGGATACTTGTTCAGGATAACAGCCAGTTGCTTGATATTGTCCTGTGCTACAGCAGACAGGTTAGACTTATCAAAACCAAATAACACACCTGCATCAAATGTTACGTTGATACCTTCACCCACACGTTCTACAGTCGCATTTGGTACTTCTGTTTTTATTTCCTGTGCCTGTTTATCCATTTTTTTACCGATCAAAGCACCACCGGCACCACCTAATGCAGCACCAATAATAGCTCCTAATGCAGTATTACCGGCTACTTTACCAATTACAGCGCCAGCGGCAGCTCCGCCACCAACACCAATTGCAGCACCTTTTTTAGTATTGTCCATGCTCTGCCAGGTTTTACAACTGAACAACATGGTTGCAGACAAGACCAAAGCTACCAGAACATTGATTTTTTTCATCATAATAAATTTAGACATGAAGGTTTTTTAGCATTAATTCCGTTGACAAAACTAATTGAAAAACTTGTACGCAAATAGTTTGCCAACTTGATTTAGCGTACACAACATATTGATCAGTAGAAATAAACAGGCAATAAAAAAACTGCAGGCATAAATCACATAACAATAATTGCGCATACAAAGGTAACGCGTACGACTATACAACAATCGAAGTGGCGAAAAAGATTAGCCAAGCAGATTTTTTAATAACCCGCCGATACCGCCGGCATCGCCAGCCTGTTGTTGCTGTTGCTGCTGCTGGGCTCCGTTTGATAACAGGCTCTTTAAATCATCCAGGTTAACCTGTCCGTCGCCGTTTTTATCGAGGCCGCCGGAAAGGCTACCCAGTATACCGTTCAGGTTAAGTCCCTGTGCGGAGCCACCGGTAAGTGAGTTCAGGATACCATCCAGGCTGAAACTGCTATTGTTAGGATCTTTTGTTTTATTTGCCAGGGAGCCTAATACCGTTGGGATCAGGGTAGCCGCCAGCTGTGTGGCCGTACCTTTATCCAGGTTGAATTTCTCCAGGAGTGTTCCGATAAAGTTGTTGGAGATATTTCCTACCACAGGATTAGCGGCAGAGGTATCACTACCGGCGCCACCCAGCAAAGACAACACACCTTCCGTGTTACCACTGGCCAGTTCCTGCTGCAAACCTGTTGCGATAGAAGAAGTGGCAGCGCCTATTACGGCTTCATTCTGTTCGTTAGGAATAGCAGGGTTGTTTACCACAGTACCCTGGGCATTTTCGCGGACAAGGTCCATTAATTGCTCTAACATTTGATGATAATTTAGGGGGAAGAAAAGGTTTTCCTTTAGTGCTACGGCTTGTGACCGCTGACTAAATGTAGGATATTTTGTGTGATTACGAATTAACCTGCAGAAAATTTGTGGAAAGATAACAGCACGGGGATAGCCGTCACTTTCCACAAATTTAAAACCGGTAATTATTAACTGCCCTGTTTCAGCTTCTCCGCGTTTTCTGCAAACTGGAGCGCATCTATCATATCTTTAATATCTCCATTCATAAAGGCGTCCATATTATATACGGTCATACCAATACGGTGGTCCGTTACACGCCCCTGCGGATAGTTGTAGGTACGTATTTTAGCGGACCGGTCGCCGGTAGATACAAGGCTTTTACGCTGGGAGGCAATGGCATCTTCATGCTTGCGCACCGCTGCTTCGTATATGCGGGTACGTAGCATCTTCATTGCAATTTCACGGTTAGAGTGCTGACTGCGCCCCTCCTGGCACTCCACTACCACACCGGTAGGGATATGCGTTAATCTCACGGCCGATTCAGTTTTATTTACGTGCTGACCACCCGCACCAGAGGAACGGAAGGTATCCATTTTAATATCAGCTTCTCTTACATCCACATCCACTTCTTCCGCTTCCGGCAACACCGCTACGGTAGCCGCCGAAGTATGTACACGTCCGGAAGCCTCTGTAGCCGGTACACGCTGTACCCGGTGTACACCCGATTCAAATTTCAGGGTACCATATACATCATCACCGTTTACTTCCATCACTATTTCCTTATAACCACCCGCAGATCCCGCATTTTCACTCAGCAAACTGGTGGTCCAGCCCTTGAGCTCACAAAAACGGAGATACATACGGAACAGGTCTCCCGCAAAAAGACTCGCCTCATCGCCGCCGGTACCGGCACGTATTTCAAGGATGGCATTCTTTTCATCCTGTGGATCTTTTGGTATCAGCAGGTTGCGGATCTCTGCTTCCAGGGCTGTTTTCTGCTCCTGCAATTCTTCCGTTTCAGCTTTGGCCAGTTCACGCATTTCATCGTCGCCACTGTCCAGCACTTCTTTGTTAAATGCAATATTATCCAGCAATTTACGGTAGGCATCATATGCCTTCACGATCTTTTCCAACTGCCGGTATTCCTTGCTCAGCTGACCAAACTTCTTGTTATCACTAACAACCGCCGGGTTGGTAAGCGCCATCGATACCTGCTCGAAACGACCTTTTATAGCTTCCAGTTTGTCTATCATAATTATATTTGACTTTTGAGTACCCTTTCCAACCGGAAATGATACTGCCAATCGGGTTGCAAAATTAACACCATTAACTTAATTAAACAGCAGGTAATTGAAACAGATCAAATTAAAGGGAAAAGATATATTTAACGGTACGCATCTGCTGGGGCCCGGAAAAGTATTGATACTTGCTGAAGATGGCGTAGTGACGGGCATTGTAGCCGAATCTGATGCCGGCGGCGATGTCAGGGAACTGGATGGAATACTATGCCCGGGATTTGTAAATACCCATTGCCACCTGGAATTATCCCACATGAAAGGGGTAATTCCGGAAAAAACCGGCCTGCCGGCATTCCTTACCCAGGTGATGCAATCCAGGAACCAGGCTACCGGCGACTATGACGCTGTTATAGACAAGGCCGAACAGGAAATGTGGGAAAGCGGCATCTCCGCGGTAGGCGATATCTGCAACAGCACCGCCACGCTCGTAAAGAAACAGCAAGGCAGGATGTATTACCACACCTTTGTGGAATGTATGGGCGTAGCGCCCGCAGGCGCCAATAGCCGCTACCAGTATAGTATGGACGTACTGGCATCGTTCCGGGAAATCAATGGCTCCCATCACAGCTGTTCCATTGTGCCGCACGCTCCCTATTCGGTTAGCAACGCCCTGTTCGGGCTACTGGCCGGTACACCGCACAACGCACCGGTATCTATCCACAACCAGGAAACACCGGCTGAAAATGAATTGTACCAGCAAAAAACAGGGGAGTTCCTTTCTTTTTACCAGCACTTCGGCATGGATATCAGTGGCTTCCAACCTACCGGTACCAACAGCCTGGAAGCTTATCTGCCTTATTTCTCCCGGAATAAAATCCTGCTGGTACATAACACTTTTACCTCCGAAGCCGATATCCGTTTTGCACAGCAGCAACCCGTGGAAACCTGGTGGTGCCTTTGCCCGCAGGCGAACCTGTACATCGAAAACCGCTTACCGGATATTCAACAATTCCGGCAGCAGCAATGCAACATCACACTGGGTACCGACAGCCTCGCTTCTAATCATCACCTGTCTATCTGGGAGGAAATAAAAACCATCCGTCAGTTTTTTCCGGAGATTCCGTTGGAAGAAATACTGCAATGGGCTACTTTTAACGGCGCAAAGGCCCTGGGCATACAGGACACCTATGGCAGTTTTAACACCGGCAGTAAGCCAGGTGTAATATTGATTAACCAGGAAAGCAGTAGAATTATTTAGCTGTAACTTATGAACGAGTTTTTAAACAAAGTAATTTTAGACAACCCCGTACAGGATTACCTGATATTGATCGGCGTTTTATTGTTTGTATTTATTATCAAACGGTATATTTCAAAAGGACTCGCCACCATCCTGTTCCGGCTGGTAAGACACTGGTCGCCGCAAATTGAAGAAAAAGACTTTATCAGCCTGTTACTGCGGCCCCTGGAATATTTTTTCCTGTTGGTCACCTTCATGCTCACCATCGACCGATTTACCTTTCCGCAGGTTCTTAATGTACATATTTATAACAAGGCAACGCTGCATGATGTTACCAATACCTTACTGAGCCTGGCGCTGAGTATGAGCATTATCTGGATCATGCTGCGGCTGATCGATTTCATCGCCCTGGTACTGGAAAAGAAAGCCGATCTCACAGAAGATAAAACCGATAACCAGTTCATTATTTTCTTCCGCGATTTTTTCAAGGCCATTATATTTATCATGGGGGCTATTGCCTTCATCCGCATCCTTTTCGGACCGGGGCTGGTAGAAAAGATCATCGCCGGTTTGGGAATAGGTGCGGCCGCCCTTGCATTGGCAGCGAAGGAAAGTATAGAAAACCTGATCGGCTCCTTTATTATCTTCTTTGACAAACCATTCCGTGTAGGCGACAACGTTAAGGTGGACTCCTGGCAGGGGACTGTGGAAAAAATTGGTTTACGCAGTACGCGTATCCGTACACTGGAAAAGACTTTCGTTACGGTTCCCAACAAAAAAATGGTGGACAGTATCCTGGATAATCTTTCCCTGCGTACCCAGCAACGCGTGGCTTTAAAGCTGGAACTGGGAACGGATACGCCGGCAGACACGCTGCTGTTATTTTTACAGGATGTACGGCAAATGCTGAACAACAATTCTAACGTACTGGAAAACCCTACGGTAAACCTGAATGATTTTACAAAAGATACTTACGTGATCCAGATCATCTTTAACACGTATATTATTGATGGCGCCCAGTATAACGCATTAAGGGAAACGGTGAACCTTGGTGTAATCAAACTGATGGAGGCGCGTGAACTCAAGCTGCCTACGACCTCTACAACCGTTACGCTGAGCGACCTGCGGGCGGAGTAAAAGATCGCCTTCGGCGATGGAAATTGTCTTGGAGCAGGATTACGCCGATTAACCGTGATTTCATTGATTTTACTTTTGGGATTTTTTAAAAGATTAGGGGAGATAGAAACGAAAATATTCGATTCTATCTCCCCTAAATATTTAAAATCAAACCTGATCAAATCAGCGTAATCACAGTTAATCGGCGTAATCCTGCTCCAAGACAATTTCCATCGCCGAAGGCGATTATTCCTTTTCCTTCTTCGTGCTGCTCAGCAGAATGCGGGAAATATCAGCCTCTATTGATTCTTTCGGCGCACCTACGATACGGCCTTCTTCTTTACCATCTTTAAATACGATGATAGTAGGTAATTTCTTTACTTTATAATCTACCGGCGCATCTGTTTGCAGTTTTTTATCTGCAGCAAACATTACAATCTGTTCGTCAGGGCTGCCGCCGGTGATCATTACTTTATATAACGCTGGTACTACTTCGCGGCTGGTATTGTCCCAGGTACCCATTACCACTACCATGTTGAAGTTGGCGCGGTTGGTTTTAATATAGTTCAGCATATTGTCGTTAGGCTGGTAGCTGTTTACACCTTTGTAGAACCACGTCGCGGAGGTGTCATTCATCAGTGTTTTCATATCTATCTTGCCCTTCAGTACTGTTTCGTTCTGTGCCCATGCCAGGGATGAGAATAACAGGCCACCACCCAGTAGTAATGTTTTCAATCGCATAATGTTGTTTTTATAATTGATCTTTCAGTTCCGTTAAGAAACCACGTACCTTTAGCAAAGCCTGTACCATTTCAAAATTACGGGCGGCCAGCTTATGATCTTCTTTCAGTTTTTGCTTGGCGCCTTCTATCGTATATTTTCGTTCCCGCAGTAAATGGTAGATTAATTTAAGGTGGTGAATATCTTCCTGCCGGAAAAGGCGGTCGCCCTTCCGGTTCTTTTTAGGTTGCAGTATATCAAACTCATTTTCCCAATAACGTATCAGCGACGTATTCACCTTAAACATGGCTGCAACCTCACTGATCGAATAATACTGTTTATCCAATACCAATTTATCCAATTCCATAATCAGATCCGGGTCCTCCGATAACTCTTTCAATGATTTACGCCCCCGTTTTTTCCCAGGTATGGTGGTTGCTACGGCAGCTTTCTTGCTGCTGGCCTTTGCTTTTACTTTAACTGGTCTTGTTACCGCAGCTTCTGTGGGATGCGGTACTCCAGATGTCGAAAAAAGGTCTAGCTGGTGCATCGTAGTAAAAAACGAGGTGACAAATATCTTTTACAAAGATGAAGTTAAGCTTTTAGCTTGTAGCTTGTAACATTCAGACCTCATTTTTTGGGTTTAGACAACTTACGGAAAGCCCGCAACTAACTAAAAGCTAATAACTTTAGTCAAACGACTGGTTTCCCGACCTGGCCATTTTGAGCATCCGGTCAAACTGTTCCGGGGTAAGATCATTAAAGAAGAAATACACCGGGTCTACCTTATCCCCGTTTTTAATGACTTCGTAATGGCAGTGCGGTCCGGTAGATTTACCAGTGCTGCCTACCCAACCCAATACATCGCCGCGTTTCACTGCCTGTCCGGCTTTTACCTTCATGCGGAGCATGTGGCCGTAAAGGGTTTTATAGCCATATCCATGTCGTACAATCACGTGGTTGCCGTAACCCACATCACTCAGGCTGGCCTCTTCGATAACACCGTCGCCGGTGGCATAGATAGGCGTGCCGCTGGGCGCTGCAAAGTCGAGCCCCGCGTGGTATTTCATGGTTTTATAAATAGGATCGATCCGGTAACCAAAACCGGAGGCAATATGTTTAAGATCTTTATTGGAAACCGGCTGGATGGCAGGAATGGAGGCCAGCATCTGCTGTTTGTTCTTCACCATCTTATCAATTTCGTTGTAAGATTCTTCCTGCGCTTTTACACGGTTATTGAGTTCTTTCAGGAGTACGGAGGTAGAGGCGATAATCTCACTGCTGGCAAAGGATTGCAGCTGGGCGGCTTCTTCATCCCGCTTAACTTTACCCATCCGGGTACTGTCCGGGATAGGAGAGGCTTCAAATATCACCCGGTAAATTTCATTGTCACGGTCTTCCAGCTCGGCCAGTTTTCCCTTTACTTCCCGCATCCGGCCCTGCAACGCATCATATTTTTCTTTCATGCCTTCAAGGTCGCGGCGAAGCGATTTCTCTTTTGGAGAGTCAACCAGCCGATATGCCACAGAAAGAAAAATAGCCCCGGTTACGATAGCCGCAGACACAAACCCCAGTATTCTCAGGATTTTTACCCGCAGGGAAACCACGAGCTTCTCGTATTTTAATGTTTGGGTATTATAAAAATATTTAACCTTCTTCATGCACCAGGGTGTACTTTATGCGCCATAGTGCAGTGAACGCTATGACAGCCGATTTATTTCACGAGGTACAAACTTATGGATGGGTATCGTTGGCATTTCTTTTCCCACTTAACTATTTTTGCCGGGTAACACAACCTGTTTTGCATAATCATACAGGTTTCGATATTTTTGCACTCCCTTTAACACGGCGGGAAAATAAGGCGCACAAACCTACTGTAATTAGATTAAAACATCAACCTTTTGATTGTCAATTTTCTAACTACTTCATAAGGGCTTGAAATACAACTACAAGCCCCTAACCGGTTATGGCTTATAAGATATAAAATACATATTAATTCGTATCAATATTTATGACAGCATCCGAAATAAGACAGCAATTCCTGGACTTTTTTGCGTCAAAAGGGCACCAGATTGTCCCATCTGCCCCTATCGTTATTAAAAACGACCCCACCCTGATGTTCACCAACGCGGGTATGAACCAGTTCAAGGATTACTTCCTGGGCAACAGGGTGCCTCCCAACAAAAGGGTGGTTGATACGCAAAAGTGCCTGCGGGTAAGCGGCAAGCACAACGACCTGGAAGAAGTAGGCATTGATACTTACCACCATACCATGTTTGAAATGCTCGGTAACTGGAGCTTTGGCGACTATTTTAAAAAAGAAGCCATTGCCTGGAGCTGGGAACTGCTCACAGAAGTATATAAAATCCCTAAAGACAAGCTCTACGTGACTGTTTTCCAGGGAGATGAAAAAGAAAACCTGCCAAAAGACCAGGAAGCATACGACTTCTGGAAAGAACATATCGCAGAAGACCGTATCCTGCTGGGTAATAAAAAAGATAATTTCTGGGAGATGGGTGATACCGGTCCATGCGGCCCCTGCTCAGAAATCCATGTAGACTGCAGACCTGCAGCAGAAAAAAATCTGGTTGACGGTAAAACCCTGGTGAATGCCGACCACCCACAGGTGATTGAAATATGGAACAACGTATTCATGCAGTTCAACCGCCTGAAAGATAAATCCCTGGAACCACTGCCTGCCCAACACGTAGATACAGGTATGGGACTGGAACGCCTCGTAAGAGTGTTGCAGGATAAAACCTCCAACTATGATACGGACCTGTTCATGGGTACCATCCACACCACAGAAGGACTTACCGGTAAGGAATACGCCGGTACTGATGATAAAAAAGATGTAGCCTTCCGTGTAATTGCTGATCACATCCGCGCAATTTCCTTTACCATTGCCGACGGACAGCTGCCATCCAATACCGGCGCCGGTTACGTGATCCGTCGTATTCTCCGCAGGGCAGTTCGTTACTATTTCTCTTTCCTCGATGTGAAAAAGCCTTTGTTGCACGAACTGGTACCCGTACTGGCTGCACAGTTTTCGCATGTATTCCCTGAACTGCAACAGCAGGTGGATTTTGTGAAGAAAGTAGTGTTCGAAGAAGAAAACAACTTCCTGCATACACTGGAAAGTGGTATCCGCCGGATCGAAGATTTTATCCAGCACGCTGCCACCAAAGCAGTTGATGGAAAAACAGCTTTTGAACTGTATGATACCTACGGTTTTCCTTATGACCTCACCAGCCTGATAGCCGCAGAAAATGGTTTTTCTGTAGATGAAAAAGGCTTTGATGCTGCCATGAAGGAGCAGAAAGACCGCTCCCGCGCCGCTACAGAACTGGATATGGGCGATTGGGTAATACTCGACGAAACACCCAACTCCGTTTTCGTAGGCTACGAACAACTGGAAAGCACTACCAAACTGCTGAAGTACCGCACCGTGAAAGCAAAAGGTAAAGAGCAGTTCCAGCTGGTACTGGGCCAAACGCCTTTCTACGCTGAAAGCGGCGGACAGGTAGGTGATACCGGTACCCTGCACTTTGGCGATGAAGTAATTCATATTACCGACACCAAAAAAGAAAACAATCTCACTATACATTTTGCAGATAAACTGCCTGCACAGCCCGATGCGCCTGTAAAAGCCGCCGTAGCCAAAGATAAGCGCCATAATACAGAGCGCCATCACTCGGCCACGCACTTACTGCACGCAGCACTGCGCCAGGTATTGGGCACACATGTGGCACAGAAAGGTTCATTGGTAAATGCAGATGCCCTGCGTTTCGACTTCTCGCACTTCGCCAAAGTAACCGACGAGGAACTGGCGCAGATAGAAGCCATTGTGAACGAAAAGATCCGCGAAAATATCCCGGTAGTGATCCGTGAGCTTCCAAAGGAAGAAGCCCTGAAACTGGGCGCAATGGCTCTTTTTGGTGAGAAATACGGCGATACTGTACGCGTAGTGATCATAGACCCCGCCTATAGTGTGGAACTTTGCGGTGGTACACATATCAGCTCAACCGGCGAATTGGGCCAGTTTAAATTTGTTTCAGAAGGAGCAGTGGCCGCCGGCGTACGCCGCGTGGAAGCCGTAACCGGCTCCAAGGCAGAAGCCTTCGTTAACGAGCAACTGCAGCAACTGAAAGAAATTAAAGCCGCCCTGAAAAATCCGAAAGAACTGGTAAAATCCATAGAAACACTGATCCAGGATAAATCTTCCCTGGAAAAACAACTGGAAACACTGGAACTGGAAAAGGTACGGGCGCTGGCAGCAGTAATACGCCACCAGGCAGAAAATATCAACGGCGTTAACTTCCTGGGCCAGGTAGTGAATGTAGGCAACGCGGAAGGACTGAAACAACTTTCTTTCCAGCTGAAAAACGAGATCCCGGATCATGTACTGCTGTTTGTTGCCAATGTTGGCGGCAAAGCCAGCGTGGCGCTCAGTATAGATGAGAAACTGGTGGCGTCCAAAGGATGGGAAGCTCCAAAGATCATCAAAGAATACATTGCTCCGCTGATCAAAGGTGGTGGCGGTGGCCAGAAAACCTTTGCCACAGCAGGCGGACAGGAAACAGACAAACTGGATCAGGTAATTGCTGCGGTAAAGAAACTACTCACAGCATAAAATAATGCTCACAGGATAAAAAGATGAGGGCTGGCCAAAAAGTCTATTGGGCTTTTAGGTCAGCCCTCTCTTTTTTACCCCGTTCATATAATTTATTCCATTCATATATGTAGACATAGTGCATAGGGAGTGCATTAACAGTGCATTAATAGTGCATGAGGAGTGCATGCTAACAGTATAGATAGTGCATGGATGATCCATGACATACGCAGGTCCGGGGCATTGGAGATACATCCGCAAGGCAAGAGCGGCTCCTCCATCAAATAATAAAAAAATATGCTGTAAAGCGTATTTCTTTTGCCCCCAAACCATACATTTTAACTTTTTCTTTCCTGGCACGCCCTTTAATTTTGCCGCATTAGTTTAAATTTAATCAACAAAACACCTAAGCACCATGACCAGGTTACTGCAAATCCTCACTATAGCGGGTTTTTCCTGCTTCACCATGAGCGCGGTATCTGCGCAAACGAAAGACACTTCCAAAAATCAGCTGGGAGAGTTTGATGAAATTGTAATCAAACATAAAAGCGACAAAGACGGTAAAGTGACCGTGGAAATCAAAAACGGCGATGTGCTGATCAATGGCCAGAAACTGGACCAGTACAGTAACTCCGACCTTACCGTTTTCCGCAGGAAGATCACGCCGCGCGATGGCAACGCCCTCACGTTTGACAGCAACAGTTTACAGGGAGGCAGCTTTGATTTGTTTAACGACAACGATGAAGACAACGATATAGAAATGCCGGTGATGAACAAAGCCATCCTCGGTGTGATCACTGAAAAAGTGGCTGCCAGCGGCGTTACGGTAAAATCAGTAGCAAAAGGTACTCCAGCTGATAAAGCAGGCATAAAAACCGGCGATATCATAACTTCTGTAGATGATAAAAAGATCAATGAACCGGCAGAATTATTTGAAGAGATCGGCAAACATAAACCGGCAGACAAAGTAACGGTAACGTACATACGTAATACCAAAACAAACAAGGTAGCGGTTACCCTCGATGAACGAAAAGAAATGGATAATGGCTGGACCATGCATCCACCTTTATCCGCACTGCCAAAGAACGGACCAAGATCCTTCTCTTCCCCTATGCCGCGTGGTTTCCAGGGATTTGGCGACAACTGGGATAACAACGAAAAACTGGGCCTCCGCGTACAGGATACCGAAAATAATGAAGGCGCACAGGTAATTGAGGTGGCTCCTTCTTCTGCAGCCGCAGCAGCAGGTTTCCAGAAAGATGATATAGTATTGGAACTTGCCGGGATACCGGTTAAAAATGCAGCAGAGCTATCTAAAGCATACCGTGAAACACAGGCCAAAGTGAAAGGCGACGCACCGGCAAAAATCCGCCGGAATGGATCCGATAAAACGCTGATAATTAAATTGCCCGTGAAACTGAATAAGGCGGATATATAAGCCTATTTCATCACCATCTTCATCATCTTCAATTTATTTTTAAACGGCGGATACTTCATTGGAACATCCAGCCAAGTAGCCGTTTTCAGCATCCCTTTCTGATGGGTAAAAGTATCAAAGCTGTATTTGCCGTGATACTTTCCCATCCCGCTGTACCCTGCGCCACCAAAGGGTAATTCAGGATTGGTGAGATGAACCAGCGCATTATTCACGCAACCTCCGCCAAAACGCACCTGCTCTATCAGTGCCTTCTCCGTTTTCTTACTCTTTGTAAAAACATACAACGCCAGCGGGTAAGGCAACTGCTTAATGGCCTCTATGGCCTGCGGCAGGCTGGCGTAGGTAAGTATAGGCAACACGGGACCAAATATTTCGTCCTGCATCACCGGGTCCGTCCATTCCACATCTTCCAGCAGGGTAGGGGCTATATAAAGCTGATCCCGGTTTGTTTCCCCGCCGTGCAGTATGTGGCCTTCGCCCAGGTAGCCGGCCACCGTATCAAATCGCCTGGCATTGATAATACGGGCATAATCATCACTGCGGGAGGGATCTTCCCCGAAAAATTCTGTTATCGCCGCTTTCAGCGCAGCTACCAGTTCATCCTTCACTTTATGGTGTACCAGCAGGTAATCCGGCGCCACACAGGTTTGACCGGCATTCCAGAACTTACCCCACACTATTCGTTTAGCCGCCACCGTTACATTCACTTTTTCATCTACCACACAAGGCGATTTACCGCCCAGTTCCAGCGTAACCGGCGTGAGGTGCGGCACCGCCATTTCCAGGATCTTCTTGCCCACCGGGATACTCCCCGTGAAAAACACATGATCGAACCGGAAGCTCATCAGGGTAGGAATCACCTCTGTTCCATCCCCCTCTACTACCGTAATATAGGCCGGATCAAAAGTATCTTTTATCAGCGCAGCGGTTACCGCCGCAGTATGCGGCGCCAGCTCCGACGGCTTAATAATGGCACAGTTACCACCGGCAATGGCCCCCAGTAAAGGGCTGATCAGCAACATAAACGGGTAGTTCCAGGGGCCAACAATGAGGGTAAGCCCCAACGGCTGCTTATATACCCGGCTGCTGCTGGGATAGGTCACAAAAGGAGAGGTAACCAGCTCGGGCTCCATCCATTGCTTCAGCCCTTGCAGGATATAGCTGATTTCTTCATACAAAAATCCTATCTCACTGCCATAAGATTCCAGCGGATGCTTGTGCAGATCAGCATGCAGGGCAGCGGTGATTTTATCTTCGAACTTCTTAATCCCGTTCTTCAAACGCTTTAACTGCGTTTTGCGGAAGGAATAAGAAAGTGTGGCGCCGGAGTCGAAATAAACCTGTTGCGCCTGATAAAGCTGACTTGCCTGGGCCTTGCTGATCATAGGGAAGAAATTTTGATGTGTATCTCAATTTAGGGATTTATTGGCACCAAATAGCCTGAAATCACGGTATTATTTGAATATATTTGTGGGAATCAGTACGGAAAATGAGCGATATATACAGCAAATATGAAACAGTGATCGGGCTGGAAGTGCACGCCCAGCTGCTTACCGAAAGTAAATTATTTTGCAGCGACAGCGCAGCTTTTGGCGGCGCTCCAAATACGCATATCAGTCCCATTACAATGGGCCACCCGGGCACCTTGCCCCGCATGAACCGCAAAGCGGCCGAATATGCCATCAAACTGGGTCTTGCCTGTCATTGTGAAATTGAAAAGGACAATTATTTTGCCCGTAAGAATTATTTCTACCCGGATCTTCCAAAAGGATACCAGGTATCCCAACATACGGCACCCATCTGTAAAGGCGGTTATATTACCATTATTACAGATGCCGGCACCCGCAATGTACAGCTGAACCGCATCCACCTGGAAGAAGATGCGGGTAAACTCCTGCACGACCAGGACCCCGACAACAGCTACGTGGATTTAAACCGCGCGGGCGTTCCCCTCGTGGAAATAGTAACCGAACCAGACATGCATAACAGCGAGGAAGCATACGCCTACCTTACCGAAATGCGCCGCCTGGTACGTTACCTGGGCGTATGTGATGGTAATATGGAAGAAGGCAGCATGCGCTGCGATGCCAACATTTCAGTTCGCCTGAAAGGCAGCACCACCCTGGGTACGAAGGTAGAGGTGAAAAATATGAACTCTATCCGCAACGTAAAACGGGCCATCGATAACGAAGTAAAAAGACAAATAGATCTCATAGAAGCCGGTGGCACCCTGGTACAGGAAACACGCAGCTTTGATGCATCCAACGGCAGCTCGTTTTCCCTGCGTTCCAAAGAAGAAGCTAATGATTACCGCTACTTCCCGGAACCAGACCTGGCGCCATTTAAGCTAACAGATGAATTCATTAACAGCGTACGGGCCACACTGCCCGCACTGCCGGAAGAACTCATCCGTAAATACACCACCGATTTTGGCCTGCCGGAATACGATGCGCGTGTTATCTGCGATGATAAATCCACGGCCGACTATTACGAAAGTTTAATTGCCGTTACCTCGCAATATAAAGCCGCTGCCAACTGGATGCTGGGCCCTGTTAAATCCTGGCTGAATGAACACTCCGCAGAAATCAGTCATTTCCCGGTAACGCCACAGGCATTGGCCGCGTTAATTACGCTTACAGATGCAGGAAAAGTCAGCTTCTCCATCGCCTCTTCCCGCATATTGCCGGAAATGATCCAAACACCCGCGGATCATCCGATGGACATCGCTACCCGCCTGAATTTATTACAGGATAACAACGCCGACAACATTTCTCCCATTATTGATGAAGTGCTGGCAAAATATCCGGATAAAGTAGCGGCCTTTAAAAGTGGCAAAAAAGGGCTGATGTCGCTGTTCGTAGGAGAGGTAATGAAATTATCCAAAGGCAAGGCTGATCCGCGGCTCACCAATGAATTGCTGGCAGAGAAGCTGAAAGGCTAAAACAGCATTGGAAATATTTATCCTATATTGAGTGGTATCCGTCAGATGAATGTTCAAAAAATAGTAGCATGAAAAAATACTTATTATGGATTTCCGCCGCCGCTTTCCTCGCAGGATGCGCCGGGCAAACGGAAAAAGGTGAATTTAAAATAGAAGGACACCTGAGCAATTTACCATTGGGTTCTGTATTACTGGAAGAACTGACACTGGACAATGTGAAAGTGGTGGATTCTACCAATGTAAAAGATGCCAGTGGCAAATTCACGCTGAAAGGAATGGTGCCCGAACAGGGACTGTACCGCGTACGCTTTGAAAATGGCAAATTTATATTACTTGCACTCGATGCCGGCGATATGAAAATAGATGGAGATATAGATAAACTGGAAGATGTAAAGATCAGCGGTTCCGAACCAACTGCCGAACTCCAACAGTTTATGAGCGATATCAGCAAACAGTCTATTGCACTCACAGAAGAAATGCGTAGCCTGGATAGTCTCCACGCTGTGCTGCCCGATAGTGCATTCCAACCCAAAGTAGCTGCCTTTCAGAAAAAAGAAAAAGAGTTTGAAAACGGCTTTTTCCTGATGGCAGATAAAACAAAAAATCCGGCCACCGCAGTATTTGCGATCAGCCAGGTGAGGAACGGAGAAGAGATTGTTGCACACAAACAGGTGATCACCAATCTTGCTACCCGTTTTCCAAAAAACACTTTGGTAAAAAGCATGACAGATAAGATCCTGGAACTGGAGAAGAATCAGGGCTCCGGCGGCGATGCAGCCGGTGGAGAAGAACCATCTGCTATAAAAGTAGGCCAGGTAGCTCCCGACTTCACCCTTCCCGATCCATCCGGCAAAATGATCAGTCTCAGTTCTTTCCGCGGTAAATTTGTACTGGTGGATTTCTGGGCCAGCTGGTGCGGTCCATGCCGCCAGGAAAACCCGAACGTGGTGAAAGCTTATCAGCAATACAAAGGAAAAAACTTTACCATTCTCGGTGTATCACTGGATAAAACAAAAGATAAATGGCAGGAAGCTATTAAAGCAGATGGACTGGTATGGAGCCATGTAAGCGATCTCAAATTCTGGGATTCTTCCGTAGTACCTTTGTATGGTCTTAATGCTATTCCAACCAATTTCCTGCTGGATCCGCAGGGAAAAGTAATTGCCTCCAACCTGAGAGGACCTGCGCTGGAAGCGAAGCTGCAGGAAGTGCTGAAATAATATAATCATCTACATAAAAAAACTCACCGGCATTACACCGGTGAGTTTTTTGTTATTATAGGTTAAGGCAAGGTTTAGTATTGTGGATTCTGTGCATTCTTCAAAGCAGGATTTGCAGAGATCTCAGTTGCCGGCAGCGGCCAGATAAACCGGTAATCAGCATACTTAATGCTACCGTAACTGGACGGTGTTACCGGTCTGGTAACGGTGTTGTAATTGCTGCCATCATCTTTCAGATCATCAACGATCACCTTTGCAGGGATACCACCTGTTCCATACTTTGCATCCAGTGCAAGACGGGTAATATCCGGCCAGCGGCGGCCTTCACCTGCAAATTCTACGCGACGCTCATCCAGTACTGCCTGGATCATGTCGAGCGGAGCAGTGGTGATGCGGTTCGGACTGCCTTCAGGTAAAGAACGGTTGCGAACAGCATTGTATAACTTGAACGACTGTACGATATTACCTGCGCGTGCATAAGCTTCAGCTGCATTCAGCAATACTTCTGCATAACGGATCATCGGCGCCCAGTCGGACTTATTCAGATAATCACGGTATTTATAATTGAAGTAGAAATTCTGAACCGGCTTACCACCTGATACGGTAGCCTGTTTTACCTGCAATAAAACACGGCGCATGTCATCGCCTGCCCAGAAAGAGGCATTGTACAGATTCGGGCTGGTGGCTACCAGACCACGGCCTTTCTGGTCAGAAGGACCAAACATTGCTGCCAGCGCACCGTTGGAGCCTCCGTTGGTGATTGCACTGTTAGCGATAGAGAAAATAGATTCTGTATTATTATCTGCTTTTGTGAATGGTCCATCAGGGCTGTCGGTGAGTTTATAACCTTTCACCGGGCTCACAAATGGCGCGCTTTGATCTGCACCCAGCTTCGCTGCTTCTGTGATAACACCCTGCCAATCGGCCATATGGAGCTTAATCCTTGTTTTCAAAGCAATAGCTGCTCCTTTGGTTGCCCTGCTGATAGGATTGGCTGTAGTAGGAAGCAGGTTCGCTTCTGCAAAATCCAGATCCGCCAGTATTTTGGTGTAGTCTTCTTTTACCGTACCACGGCCCACTTTCAGGGCTTCCTGTATTTCAGCCGGTGTGCTGACAGGCATATCTCTGTAAGGAATCCCAACCTGTGCACCCGCACCATCTGCATACGGACGGCTGTAATGAATCACCGCTTCATGATGCGCCAGCGCACGCAGAAAACGGGCTTCACCTTCCAGCTGCAGCGCTTTAGCCTGCGAAATCACGTTGCTGGCAGCGGCTTTCCGCACACCATCAATGAGCGTATTGGCCTGGTTGATCAGTGCATACAGGTTCACCCACATCTGCACATTATTGGCAGAAGTAGGACTGTAACTACCTTTGTAAGTGATATCATAAAACGTAGCCAGGTTCACCATATCTTCTCCGCGCATTTCATCCTGCTCTATGGCAGCGGCACCGAAAGGATAGCCACGGCCTAAAGTATAATCATCATTATAACTTCCCAGCGCAGCTGTATTATACATACCATTTGCAGCGAGTTCGATAGTAGACGAATCCGAAAATACGGCGTCCTGTGGCAAGGCGTTCTTTGGTGATAATTCCGTGTATTTTGAACAGGACACAGCACCCAGTGATAACACCAGTAATCCTGCTGCTACTGCTTTCATGCTTCTGTTATATTTATATGCCATTGTATTTCTCATGTTCATTATTTTTTATAATCCTACGTTAATACCAAAAGTATAGCTGCGGGGAACCGGGTTGGTGTTGTAATCCAAACCTGGTTGCGTGTTAGCTCTTGAATCCACATAAGTGTTTAATTCAGGATCAAGACCGGAATACTTTGTGATAATGAATGCGTTCTGCACCTGTGCATAAACGCGGATGCTGCTCAGCTTAATTCTTTCCAGCATAGCTTTAGGCAGGGTATAACCCAGGCCAATGTTCTGCGCACGGATAAAACTGCCATCTTCCAGGAAACGGCTGTTAACGTTACCACTCTGCAGGATAAAATTATCTGCACCCAGGTACAGTTTAGGTACGTCTGTTACCTGGCCCGGAGTAGTCCACCTGTTTAAAATTTCTTTACCGTTGTTCAGGAACTTCTGGTTGTTCAAACCTTCCTGGCGGGTTACGCTGTAAACCTTGTTACCACCGGAGAAAGAGAGGAACAGGTTAAAGTCGAATCCTTTGTAATTAACGGTATTGTTCAAACCACCATAATAGGTTGGAGTAGCGTTACCGAGGATTTTTTTGTCGGAAGATGATAATGCTTTTGCTGAAGTAGATACATCTTCAGGCTTTGAAGCATTGTAGGCATAGTAAACACCTTTTGATGCATCACCCTGTATAATGGAACCATCTGCTTTTTTCCACAATGGGTTACCGTTTGCAGGATTCACACCCATTGATTCGTAACCATAAAAAGCACCCATAGATTCACCTACGCGGGTAATGTTGTATGGATAAACGATATCTGCATTATCTACCAGTGCAGTAATTTTATTTTTTACAAAAGAGATGTTGAAGGAAGTAGTCCAGGAGAAATCACCACGCTGAATATTAGTACTGTTCACTGTCAGCTCATAACCTTTGTTATACATTTTACCCACGTTGGAATAAAATACATTCGGCTTGGTAGCGCTTGGCACACCTAATGACGGAGGCAGCGGAGACGCCAGGATCATGTTGTCAATATCATTCCTGAAATAATCAGCCGTTACGGTGATCCTGTCGTGGAATAATCCCAGATCCAGCCCGATATTCATTTTTTTGCTGGTTTCAAAAGTCAGGTCCGGGTTGTATACCTGGTTGAAAGCAATACCCAGTAAGGATCCATACAGTGCTGGTTTGTAAGTACCGGCATAAGGATATGCACCGATATCCACGTTACCTACTTTAGCATAACCGCCGCGGATCTTCAGGTTGCTGATCAGGTCGGCGATACCGCCTTCCTGGAAGAAATTTTCCTGTGAAGCTCTCCAGCCAACGGAAACGCCCGGCAGTGTTACATCCTGTTTGCCGATAGGCAGGGAAGAAATAGCATCTCTGCGGAGAGTGGCAGATACCAGGTAGCGGTCTTTGTAGCTGTAGTTAGCTCTGATAAAGTACGACTGGAATGCGCGTTCCACCAGCGTACCACCCACCGTTTGAGTACCGGTGCTGTTGTCGATCAGGTTATCAGTACCAAAGAAAGGGCTGATCAGGTTAGTACCCTGCGCATAGAAACTTCTTTCTCTGGTTTTCTGATTTTCTGTTCCGATCACCGCGCCTACATTATGTGCGCCGATAGTTTTGTTATAGCTTAAAGTGTTTACCCAGTTATAACGGAAGCTTGGAACAGACTGCTGATAGATAATACCATTGGTACCACGGCCATCGCCATGAATCGGGTTCCAGTACTGGTAATCTTCCCCATTCATATAGTTTATACCGATCTGCGTTCTCAGGTCAAAATCTTTCAGAATTTTTACACTGGCAAAAGTATTACCGGTAAAATTCAGGTTCTTGTTACGGTAGATGTTATGATCCAACACATATTTGATGTTGGTATAGTTATCAGCGATAGTGGCTTTATTAGCGCCGCTACCGAGTGTATTGGTGTTGCTGAGATTATAGGTACCATCATTCCATTGGGCAGGTACGTTAGGTAATGCACGGATAGCATTGGAAAGATTGCTGGAAAGTCCGTTCTGGCTAACGTTCAGACCATTGTTGGTAATGTGCGAAACACCGGCATTTACGCCTACAGTTACTACATTAAAAGCTTTCTGTTCCACTTTCAGGCGTACCTGGTATTTCCGCTGATCGTTACCAACAAGAATACCTTTCATATCGGTATATCCGAGGGAAACGTAGTAGTTGGTTTGATCATTGGCGCCGCTTAATGACAACGCATGATTCTGTTGGAACCCTGTTCTGGTCACTATTTTCTGCCAATCGGTATTATAAAAACCCCCATCAGGATTTGGTGTAGGGAAAGCGTCCGGTGTAGCTGTTGGCTTAGCGTTCAGCTTTTTCTCATTAGCGATGGTTACAAATTCATCTGCATTCAGCAGATCAAATAATTTGGAAGGCTTAGCTGCAGCCATCCACATATCGTATGTGAGGCGTGGTCTACCGCTTTTACCTCTCTTGGTAGTTACCAGGATAACGCCGTTAGCAGCCCTGGAACCGTAGATTGCGGTGGCGGCGCCATCTTTCAGCACTTCCATGCTTTCGATATCATTTGGATTGATATCACCCAGCGGGTTATTGGAAGTAATAGTGCTCTGGTTGCCGGTGATGTAAGGTACCCCGTCAATTACATACAGCGGATCGGTGCCACTGCTGATACTGTTGGTACCGCGGATACGGATACGTGCGGGCTGGCCCAGTATACCGCTGGACACAGTAGCCTGTACACCTGCTACCTGTCCGGATAACTGACGATCGATACTGGATGCAGCCACATTTTTCAGTGTGGCTCCTTTGATGCTGGATACAGAAGCCGTGAGGTTTTTACGCTCAATAGTACCGTAACCCACCACCACTACTTCGCTCAATCCTTTCAGATCGGCCGCCAGTTGGGCGTTTACGGTAGATTTACCGGTAATACTTTCCTGTTGGGCGGTATAACCTACAAAAGAAAATTCAATGGCAGTCGCCTTCTCGCCAACGCTGAGCTTAAACTCTCCATTGGAGGCGGTCATGGTGCCGTTGGAAGTACCAACAATTTTCACTGTAACCCCAGGCAGCGGAGATCCATCTTTGGAGTCTGTCACCTTACCTGTGATGACCCTGGTTTGGCCAAGCGCCTGCAGCGCGGTAATAGCCGCAAATAACCAGAGAAACAATCCTTTCTTCATAAGCGATTTTGATTTGAAAAAATAAATGTAATACAGACATGTCCAGGCATAGCATGGCCATTTAGCGCAAGGCTATTATTATATAACAATAAAGACTAAACGAAATAACAATGTTGCTTTGCGGAAATCTTCGCAAAGCACAATTCTACATAAGCAATCTAAAAATCATAAGCAATCCTAACATTATAAAAACAAGTGAACAAGAGTACAGCAGTGGCACGCCACTGAATAATCAGATAATTTTATACAGATTGCCATTTCATTTTCTGTGGTCAACAGAAAACGACTCCGTTCCCGCGTGAACAGCAGGATGGGCAACTATTGAATCTCATTAAATTAGATGGAAAATCTGGCCGTAAGCCGCTCCCCATAAGCAAATATTCCCGTTATAAATTCCCGATAAGCAAAAAAAATGTATTCGTTGTTATGTTGTATTACTCTAAATAAACCTTGATTCTCCGATTTTGGCTTCATGAAAATTTTCATGACGGGAACAAATATAGGGAAACATTTCAAGTAAAAAATAACATTTTCGGGGTAAATGAAGATAAGCATAAAAAAAGCGGTTGTCTCTTTGCAGAGACAACCGCTTCATATTATTAGTTAAATGAAATACTGATTATTGTTTGGTATCCCACCAAACGCGATCTGTAAGTTTGCCTGGTTGTTCAGGCTGTGCGTTTGTTTCATTCTCTGAAGCTGGATACACCCATCTGCGTGGGATGGTAGTGATACCCTGGTATGCATTCTCTACAACAGTGAGCTTAGGGAAATTAGTTCTGCGCCAGTCGTTGTATGATTCAAGAGACAGATAGTTAGAGATATATTTCTGCGTCATGATCACCTCGTAGGCATTGGCAGCAGTGAGTGTGCATTTAGCAGTGATATAAGCCTGAACCGCAGCGCTGGCCGGATTCAAACCGCATCTTTCCATATGCGCTTCCACTGCACTTTTAAGAACAGGTTGAGCAGCTGCAAAACCAGCGGTCAGGAAAGTAGCTTCTGCTTTGATGAACAGCTGTTCATCATAAGTAGCTAAATACACTGACTGATCAGCAGCAGCAAAGAACTGACCTACACCTGAAAGTGAATCAATGTCAATCTGATCACTACCTATTATTCTGCCTCTGTAACCAGTGCCTTTTTTAACCGGATCTACCATTACTGGCAACCTGGGATCATTTGTTGATTGCAGCAAAGTAAGGAAAGTAGATGATACCGCAACGCTACCCCATTTCACGGTAAACTGGTTCCAGGGAGCTTCTGACCCGGATTTGGTACCAAATGTAACACCTGGATTGAAACTGGCATCGGGGAAAGCCTTTGCCAATGCTGTTAAGGCAGCTTGTGCCTGAGTGGCAGCCACTTTACCAGGTGCATATGTTAAACGTAAAGCAAAACGTGCTTTCAGGAAATAAGCGAACGCGGTCCATTTTTCAGGATCGGAACCATATATCAGATCTTTATCGCCAACTGATCCGGAAGCATCTTCCTGTGCCAGCAGTGCGATGGCATCGTCCAGTAAAGTATTAATGCTGGTGTAAATGCTTTCCTGTGTATCATACTTTGGCTTTAAATTTCCAAAGCCGGTGAATCCCTGTGAATAAGGTACTGCATTCCACAAGTCGGTAGTAACAGCCATGTTATAAGCCATTAATATTTTTCCCATACCAGCGGCATGCGGATGACTAGCTGTGGTAGCCTGGTCCTGAAGGATCTTCAGGTTGTTCAGTATCTGTGGATACATGTCAAAAGACCAGGTATTATCTACATCGGAAGCTGTTACTTTATAAGTATCCCATTCCGGTGCAGGTTGATCATACCCCAGTTGTTGTGTCCAGAAAGCGGCAGTTCTGGCAGGATAACCACCCGCAATATTAAATGCGGTAGTTAATTCAGCGCCGCCCACCAACAGGGCGTCAGTTACGTTTGTGGCTGCAGCCGGGTCATTGTTTACATCCAGGAATTTTTTACATCCTGAACCCCCTAACATTACACTTCCCGCTATAATGGATATAATTATCTTCTTGTTCATCATTACTCAGTTTAGAAAGTTAACTTCAAAGTTGCGTTGTAAGATCTGGTGCTTGGTGAAACGTAGTGATAAAAACCACCGGAGTTACTACCTGCTCCATAAGTACTCAATTCAGGATCTGAACCGGTAAAGTGTGGAGTGTAGATCCACAGATTACGACCGGCAACAGAAACCATTGCTGCTTTAAATGGAGTATGTTTTAACAACTTTGGACTAAAATTATAGGCCAGTGTAACATTTCTCAGTTTTACAAACGTTGCATCCTGGATCAGGTTTTCATAGGTATCACCCCATGCCTGCCAGTAAGCCTGATTAGTTTTGATAGATTTGGTGTTTTGTTTACCATCGCTGGTCACACCGTCATATACCATTGACCCGTCGCGGCTGCCGGTCAGACCACTGGTACCGTAGAAGGTCATGTAGTATTCATCAAAGTTGATCACCTGACCACCAAAACGGCCGTCGAAAGTAAACGACAGGTTAATACCTTTATAAGATACGCTGTTGGTTACACCACCAATCCATCTTGGCTGGGTATTACCAATATCGAAAGACGTTCCATCATCCTGGATAGGATAACCATCATCATCGATCAGCAGTTTACCCTGTTCGTTTCTCATGTAACGTGAACCTCTGATAGTACCATAAGGCTGACCTTCCACCAGGTATATACCCGGAGTGGTGAAACCACCTATCTGGATAGAAGTTACACCTTCCGTCAGTTTGTTGATCATTGCTTTGTTCCTGGAGTAGTTAGCAGAAATATTCCAGTTGAAATCTTTTGATCTGATCGGGTTAGCATTAAAAGTTACTTCCAAACCTTTGTTGGTAATCTTACCTGCATTGATTACTGCCTGGGTATAACCGGAACCAGCAGATACTGCTGTCTGGAATATCAGGTCAGTACTAACCTTGTTATAGTAACTTGCCTCCAGACCAATGCGGTTATCTAACCATTTTGTTTCCAACCCAACTTCAAATTCTTTAATTTTTTCCGGTTTCAGGTCAGGATTACCTAACACATTATTCTTAGAGAAACCATTTACACCATTGAAAGGAAGATCCAGTGAACCACGAAGACCATCGCCAACTACTGTTTTATTGAAAGGTGTTGATACTTTGTAAGGAGGTGCGTCATTACCAATGGCAGTATAGGCTACCCTTACTTTACCAAATGATAATACTTTGCTGTCTTTTAATCCTTCCAGTTCAGAGAATACAAATGCACCGGTAACAGAAGGGTAGAAGTAGGAGTTATTCTTAACCGGCATGGAAGATGACCAGTCATTTCTACCGGTTAAAGTTAAAGATAACATGCGGTTATATTCCAGGATTGCCTGTCCATAAATACTTACCCTTCTTCTGTCGTAGAAGGTTTTGGTAGATGTTACAGATTCGGCACTGGTAATATCATAGAAACCAGGTACGGATAAGCCGATACCTTTTGAAAACTGGTCGGTATAATGTTCAGAAATGATATTATTACCAACCATTACTGTCAGATCGAATTTATTAAACTCTTTTCTGGCAGTAGCGTAAAAATCGTGGTTGATCTGTTTATTGTTGATGATTTCATTGTACATACGACCATTCGGGAAAGTACCGAAAGAGCCGATAGCCTCATGAAATATGCGTTCATCTGTATAAATATCCGCGCCTATTCTTTCTGTTAATGTTAACCAGTTCAAAGGATTGTAAACCAGGCTGAAGTTAGGAATGAAGCGGGATACATTCAGTTGCAGGCCGGTATTAGCCGCAGTCCAGAAAGGGTTATTAGCATTCACCTTATACATATTCTGTGACTTATCTACCGGGTTTTCATATGGCAGCAGGTTATAACTCACCGGGGCATTATAGAGGTTAGCCAGGTAAGAAGTACCGCCACTACCATTACCTTCCAGCAAACGGTCGTTACGTGAATCAATATAACTGATACCGGTAGTCGCAGTTAACTTATCGGTAAGACGCGTAGAGAAATTTGCGTAAAAGGAATTACGGTAAAAATCGGTACCTGGAGCCACACCTTCCTGTCTTAAAGAAGAGAAAGACATCAGGTAATTTGACTTATCAGTAGACCCATTCAGGCTAATATTATTATCCCAGGTGGTTCCTGTTTTAAAGAACGCATCACGTGGATCGTACTTAACAGCAGGCTTGCCGTCTACCTTTAAGGTATCCATCTTAGCGCCCCAGGAACGGGATGTTTTATTGTTTATTCCATCAAAGAAAACTCCGTTGTTACCCTGTGACCAATCGGTCTGGAATTCAGGCAGTACCACTTTGTCAATGTTCACACTGGAACCAACTGACAGGCTGAAGGTTTTCCCTTTCAAACCAGCACCAGTCTTGGTAGTAATGATGATAGCACCACCAGCAGCCCTGGAACCATACAATGCAGTTGCAGATGCACCACGAAGAATGTTTACTGATTCAATGATGTTCGGGTCAATATCAATACCCCTGTTAGGTGTAGTACCACCTGCCAGTACGGGATCATCGTCAGAATCACCGGCACCGATCTGATCATTATTGATCGGGTTACCATCTATTACATATAACGGCTGGTTATTACCGGTTAAAGAGGCCGCACCGCGGATAACGATACGGGTACCACCACCCGGAATACCGGAAGTGTTATTGATTTGCACACCGGCAATTTTACCCTGCATACCATTCAGGAAGTTTACTTCCTTGGATTGCACGATATCATCACCTTTTACTTCCTGGGTGGTATAACCCAGGGTACGTTTTTCACGTTTAATACCCAGCGCGGTAACTACTACCTCACTAAGATCTTTATTGTCAGCGCCAAGGGCAACATTGATAGTGCCTTCAGCTCCAACAGGAACTTCCTTAGAAGCATACCCAATAAAAGAAAAAACAAGCACGGAACCCACAGGAGCTTCGAGTTTGTAAGTGCCATCGTTGGTGGTTAGGGAACCTTTACCTGTACCTTTAATTCCGACAGATACACCAGGGAGTCCGGAGCCGTCTTTGGCATCCGTAACCTTGCCGCTGATTAATTTTGTTTGTGCATAGGCTTGCACAACACTGATGGCCACTAGCAACCATAAGAGTAGTCCTCTTTTCATAAGCAATTTAGATTTGAAAGATATTGTCAGTTAACTAATAAAAATGGGGGTGCTGTACTCATTTATCCCAAAGGTTAATTCCGTAAATCCGTTTTCCTCATAACCCATCGTTCCTTATTCGTATTTTTCTCAAAGCAAATTCCAGTTTCTCTCCTCTATTTTCTTCCTAAACTATATCAGAAACTGTTTCCGGTATAGATTTGAAATGGCGGTTAAATCCACACAAGCACCAACTAATTAAGATTTTGTTATTTAGATTCTGTTTTAGATTCTGATACGTATTTGTTAAATATTGTTTAAATTCTACTGCAATATAGGAAATTTAAAAAATACTAGTGCAAAACCAGCTTTTTTTTAAATCTGTTCCGGAATATATCCCAACAGCCATCTTCACCTGAGAATCGTATTTATAAGCTAGTAATTATAATAAATATAATATATAATTATTTATCTTTCAAATATATTATACTCATATAAGTACCCAGCAAAAACCGGTTGGTTATTATATTATATAATGATATACATGCTATCAGTCTGATCATATATATATCGCAATGCTGCCCGCAGCCAGAGCCTGTTTTGCCTGATCCTTCCTAAAATAAATCACTTGATAATTATTCCGCTCTTTTTTTTCTTATCCAGTAGGCATCTGCTCAAATAAAAAAAGGTGCCTCCTCGCGGAAGCACCTCTCTTGTCATATAATAATATTAATTGGAATAACCCTGGTTCTGTACCATATTCGGATTTGCATCCATCTCGGCCTGCGGAATAGGGAAAGCTACGCGGAAATCACTCGCCTCCGTAACCCTTGTGCTCAGCGCGTTGGCATCTCTGATATTACGCTGTCCATTCTTCCGGAACAGATCAGACATACCCAAACCTTCACCCACCAGCTCCAATCTTCTCTGCTTAATAATTTCAGCTTTGATATTTGCAACATCAGTAAACGGATCCAGTCCACGTTTAGCTCTCAGCATATTCACATCATCCGTTGCTTTCTGCAGGTTACCCAACTCAGCATAAGCTTCTGCACGATTCAGCAACACTTCACTGATTCTCAGGATCTTTACGTTTACAAGACCTACCTGTCCTGTTGCTTCATTACCCGAAAATTTCATCAGGTAGTTACTGCCATCAAGATTCTGAACCAGCTCATTACGAACGTCCTTTGGATCCAGCAATTCCATAAAACCATCTGTGAGCCTGATATCTCCATACCCACCTAATTTAGCAGGTACATACATATAACCGAAGTTATTGGAGCCGGCACCATCTGGTGTCAGGAAACGCAGGGAAAAGATTTCTTCCGAACCGGCGGCATCCAGGTTGAATGCTTTCGCCACTTCAGACGCTTCATATAAGGAATACTTCCCGATCAGCTTATCAGCTTCGTCAATAGCCAGCTGCCAGTCGCCCTTATACAGGTAAGCACGGCTCAGCAATGCAGTTGCTGCATCCTTTGTAGCATTAAACACATTCGCGTTTCTGTCTTCGGATTTACCCGCAGGAGCAGTTTGCTGCGCCACTTTCAGATCGCTGATAATAGCCGCATAGGTTTCAGCCAGCGTACTGCGACCAGGTTTATAGTTTGCAGGAGCATCCACCGCTTTTGTTACCAGTGTAATACCGGTATTGGGCTCATTGATTTTTGCTGCTACGTTGGTGTAAGGTCTTGTGTACCTCCTGGCCAGATCGAAATTTGCCAATGCACGCAGAAAATAGGCTTCTCCACGGATGGTACTGGTCTTTTCAGTTTCAGGCATTTTATCGATCAGTACATTCGCCTGGTTTACCACTCTGTATGCATTCAGGAATGTATTGGTTTGCGGCGCCAGCAATGGTGTATAGTTCAACTGGAATTCTGTAATAAACCGGTTGGAGTTCTGGGAAGTGATCTTCATATCATTACCACCCAGGTCAGACACGATCATGAAATCGCGGCCATAGTATTCCAGCGTTTGCATGCGCTCATACATTCCGTTTGCAAGAATACGTGCGTTCCCTTCATTTACCGCATCCCCTTCATTCAATGAGGACTGCGGATTCTGATCCAGCTTGGAGCAGGCTGAAAACAAACCAGCCGTAGCCAATGCTAATATGGAGAGTTTTGTATATTTCATAATTAACTTAAATTTTTGATGTTACTTCATTACAGTCCCACACTAATACCAAACGTGATCACTCTTGAAGTAGGATAACGGTAAAAATCAGTTCCCGCATTTGTAGTAGCCGGAGATGCAGTGCTGGTCGGAGAAATCGGGTTGGTGCTCATATCCGGATCCCATCCTTTATATCCTGTCAGCGTAAATAAGTTCTCTGCCTGCGCATACACTCTCAATCCCTGCATTTTCAATCTGCTCAAAGTACTTTTTGGAAGATTGTAACCCAATGAAAGGTTTCTCAGCCGCACATAGGAGATATCTTCCAGGTAACGGGTAGAGGAAGCATTGGAGTTGGTACCATTACCCCAGATAACCTTAGGTCTGTCGGCAATATCGCCTGGTTTTTCCCAGTGGCTGCCGGCATCTTTCGCCTGGTTTCCGGTGGTGTTGTTACCATCGCTTTCCAGGAAGGAACGGTTATAGTTGTAAGCTTTGTTTCCTGCGCTGAAAGTGATGAACACAGACAGGTCGAATTCCTTATAAGTGAATTTATTGGTGAAACCGCCTGTGATTTTAGGCAGTGCCTGGCCAACATATTTCCTAACTGCTGAATTGTAATCGGAAGTTGGTTTTCCGTCGGCGCCTTCCCAGGTAGCAGCACCGGTAGCAGGATCAACACCTGTCCAAACCGGCATATACCAGGAACCAA
Organism: Chitinophaga ginsengisegetis; assembly: GCF_900168065.1. GTDB lineage: Bacteria > Bacteroidota > Bacteroidia > Chitinophagales > Chitinophagaceae > Chitinophaga > Chitinophaga ginsengisegetis. Next base: position 3,433,909 of record NZ_FUZZ01000001.1, read on the forward strand.
ATGGCATCCCCACTTCAATCCGCTGACGGGAACCCGCCGGAATGAACTGCTGACCGCCCAGAGACAGTATCCTGTTTTTCAGGGTAGCAAAGTTCAGATCTGAAGTCCACTGGAAGTTTTTAGTAGACACCGGGATACCACCCAGTGTTACTTCAAAACCCTGGTTCAGCATCTTACCTACGTTCATCGTCATCACATCAAAACCGCTGGTCATAGATAATGGCAGTTGCATGAGCAATGCGGAAGAGCGTTTATCATAATATCCAACGCTACCGTATAAACGTTTTTTCAGTACACTGATATCCAATCCCACATCATACAGGTTTTGTTTTTCCCAGCTCAGCGCCATGTTGCCCGGCTGTTTCAGATAAGCAACTGATCCGCCATCATAAGCACCTACAAGGCTATACAGGGGTTGATAAGGATAATCTCCCAAACCTTCTGCATTACCCATAATACCATAGCTGGAACGCAGTTTCAGATCGTTCAGCCAGGAGAGGTTTTTTGTAAATTCTTCTTCTGTAATACGCCATGCAGCACCAACAGAGTAGAAATTACCATAGCGGTTGTCTTTAGGGAAACGGGAAGAACCGTCTCTTCTGAAACTACCACTTAAGAAATACTTTGATTTATAGTCATAGTCTGCTTTCGCCAGTATGCCCTGGAAAGCATAAGATGTTTCATCACCGGCCATGTCAAAGTACTGGGAACCCGCATCCGGCACCTGTGCCTGACCATTGGGGAAACCATTCTTTGCACCATAGTTCCACACACGGTTCTGGAAGGAATATTCATTACCTGCCAGTAAACGGAAACTGTGATCTTTACCCAGGTTGAAGTTGTAAGTCAGTAATTGCTGGGTAGTGTACAACGCCATGTTGGTATTCACATTGTACAGATAACCGCCATAGTTGCGTCCATCGTAAGAGTCCGGAGATGTCCATTGCTTTTCGCGGATGTTGGTCAACTCTGCATTACCCTTTACCACGAAACGTAACCCGTCAATAATGTTATAACCCAATGCAGCATTAAAAACTGTTTGGGTATTATTGCTTCTGTTATAGTTACTGTTTACAGTGCTCACGAAGTTACCCCCGCGTAATACCGGGCGGTAAGAGGAGGGAATATCCGCAAAACCAGCCCAGGACGTGGTGCCTGGCTGACCTGCAGTATATCCGTTATAAGGATTTCCGTTCTCATCACGGGAAGGGATAAACGGAGAATTGGCCAGTGCGCCCATCAGCGGTGAAGAGTAGCTGTTACCTGCACTTGCACTTCTCTGATCAGTATAGCTGCCGTTTACCTTTACGCTCAGGTCAAATTTTTCGTTGAACTTATGATCCACATTCAAACGGCCACTGTACCGGCTGAAATCAGAGCCAATCAGGATACCCTGCTGTTTGAAATAATCGCCGGAAGCATAGAACTGCGTTTTATCATTTCCGCCGCTGGCGTTGATACCGTAGGACTGAGTTTTACCCGTGCGGAAAGCTTCGTCCATCCAATCGGTGTTGATATTTGTGAGACTGTTCGGACGATTCGCCAGGATCTGTTCTGCAGTGAAAAGTGGTGTACCGTCTTTTTTGGTCGCATTTTTCATAGCCTCCCGCTGATATGCCAGCAGTTCAGTAGCGTTCATCATATCAATTCCATGCGACAGGTCCTGGAAACCATATTTGGCATTGAAATTAATTCTACTCACGCCTTTCTTACCGGTTTTGGTAGTAATAACCACCACACCGTTGGAACCACGGGAACCGTACAATGCTGTGGCAGACGCATCTTTAAGGATGGTCACATTTTCAATGTCGGCAGGGTTCAGGTTAGCAATTACATCCTGGGAAGGCGTGTTCTGGGTAAAATCTCCGGAAGAAATTATTACGCCGTCTACTACATACAGCGGGCTGTTGCTCGCAGAAATAGAACCGATCCCACGGATACGTACCTCCGTTTTTGCGCCAGGCTGACCGGAGTTAGTTGATACCGCAACACCGGGCGCGTTACCCTGCAGCATCTGGTTTACATCAGGCAGTGCAACGTTGTTGATCTTTGCGCCATTGATGCTGGATGCGGCAATGGTAGAGTTGATCTTCTTTTCCACGGTGTAACCTGTTACCACTACTTCATCCAGACTTTTGGAATCTGTTTTCAGTTTTACATTCAAAGTGGCAGCAGTACCTACCGGCACCTCTTTTGCTTCAAACCCAATAAATGATACGATCAGTGTGGCATTGGCATCCACCTGGATAGTGTAGGCCCCTTCGGGATTCGTTACGGTTCCTTTTGTGGTGCCTTTAATCTGGATGTTGGCACCAGGAATAGCTGAGCCATCTGCGGCATCAGTGACTCTCCCTGTTACTGTGCGGCTTTGCGCATAGACCTGCCCGCCCAGAAATAGCACGGACAAGAGGAGAAATAGTACTTTCCTCATAAGCATGATTTTGTTTCCTTAACCTTAAAAAATAATCCTCATTATCAAGACCCGTAAGCCTTAATTCAATTGGTTCCCGTTAAATAAGCAGTTGGTGAAATTGTGATTGGATACTTAAAGCTGGAGTAGGTAAAACGGTACAGTGATATTGACCATAAATTAAACAATTGACCTCTTCTCTTGCAATTTATTCAATAAATCGCAAGCAGAAGTAATCAACTTCTTCCTCATAAGCAGTTTCCTTAGCAAATTTTCAACCAGCCCCAAATATAATAATTCTTAACAAAAAGTTAAGCTTGGAAAGTTCCCGATAACGTTTAGGTAACATCTTTTTAACACCTCATTAACATATAATTCTCATAACTAATACGTAAGGGCATAAAAATGAAACAAGCGGCAAGAATACCGCCTGTGCTCATCAACCAAAATCTAAATCGAGATTAAAGTTGCCCCGCATAACTGCGGGGCGAATGTTTTTATCAGGAAAGGGTAAGCGGATATGTTTTTAACAACTCCAGCAATACCATAAAGAGATCATCATTGCGATGATTAAACCGGTATTCACACTCTTTCAGGTGTAAATAAGCAGTGTTCCGGTTCAGCCCCTTGAACTTAGCCAGGCGATGCTTGGTTAAGCCCCAGAAAGCATCCACGTCATCCATCTGATGCGTGTCGGAAGTTTGCCCCAGCCGGTATAAACGGTACTGACCGAGATCTACCAATCCATTGAACCGGCGCAAACGTTCTGTAGCTACCTGCGTTTCCAATACGGAACGCCCGCGGGTAGCCGCATGAATCATTGACCGGCTTACGTCCGGGAGAATTTCGGTGTGTAACCTGTCTGAGGATCTGCAGATGCCGAAGATTACCGGCTTAACAATCCGGTCTACTTCCGGCTTTACCGCCACCAGCGTGTCGCTGTCGTGGTCGGAGGTAAGGTCACTTTGCCGGGGTTCGTACGTTAACACTGGAACGGGCACAGGATGCTGCGTTTCACAGTATCGCGCAATCTGGTGTCGTAGCTTCTTCAGGTAGCTGTTAATAGTTACCCTGCTTACACCGCTGATATTCGCTATCTGGGTCGCAGTAAGATCATCGGCAAACAGCCGCAGGATCTCCTTAAATTTGCGCTCGGATAAATGAGCGCCCTTTAAGTACTTATTTTTCATGAACTATGTGGTTAGAATGGCGTATTAAACCTCATACTTTTTCATTATAATACCCCCCCTTTTTTTACAAGCGGCTATAAGGGTATGTGAATGCTGCCCACTAGATCATTTCAGCTTTATTTTTTGTCCATTTTAGCTAAATATTTAGCATCCACTGCGGTTTCCTGACACTAAAAAGCCACCGGGGCAAACAGAAAGCATGAAAAACACGCCCTGTCAGCCCCGGTGGCCCTGATATTATTATCTTTATAAACTACTCCTGATCGCTGATCCCCAACTCTTTTATGTCAATATCTTCTTCCTCATCCAGCGGCTTCCACAACTCTTTCTTCTTCGCTTTCTTCAACAATGCCTTTTCCATCCACAACAGCAAAGCCGGCAAAATGGTCAGATTCGTAATCATCGCTATCACCAGTGTCAGGGAAGTGAGCCAGCCCAATGCTTTCGTACCGCCAAATTCTGAAAAACTGAAAATCATGAAGCCGGCAAACAGGATGGCAGATGTATAAATAATACTCAACCCTGTTTCATGGATCGTTTGCTTCACTGTAGCACTGATATCCAAATCATGACGTGGCAATTCCTGTTTAAAATTAACCAGGAAACGGATCGTAACGTCAATGGCTATACCAAGCGCCACGCTAAATACCAACACTGTAGATGGTTTCAACGGAACACCTATCCATCCCATCACACCGGCAGTAACCACCAGCGGAATCACGTTTGGAATCAATGATATGATGAGCATCCGCCACGAACGGAACAGGTACAGCATACAAATCATAATTAACACGAAAGCAAGGATAACGCTCTCCATCAGCCCGTTAATAATGAAGCGGGTACCCTCCTGGAAAATCACGCTGGTACCGGTAAACGTAACCTTGTAATGCGCCGTATCAAAAATGGCGGTTACCTTAGGCTGTAAGGAATCCAGCAATACCGGCAGTTTCTGCGATCCCACATCTTTCATATTCACACTCAGCCTGGCCACCTGCCTGGTACTGTCCATAAAGGAAGAAACCAGTTTTGAAAAGGTAGAAGCCGGCCCGGCAGTATTGCCGCCCTTCATGCGCAGGTAAGGCGCCAGGAATCCCAGATCAAACTGATTAGGCACCGCAAAGTTGGAGCTGTCTCCATTATAATACGCCTGCTTGGCAAACTTAATCCCTTCCACTACCGACAACGGACGACCGAAATCAGGCTGTGCGGCAATCAGCTGTGTCAGCTCATCCAGCTTATTCAGCGTTTGCAGGTTGATCACACCATTCTTCTTTTTCGTATCCACTGCAATTTCCAGCGGCATCACCCCTTTGAAATTCGTTTCCAGGAACTTCAGATCCGTATACAATTTATCGGTATGCGGAATATCATCCAGCATATATCCTACAGATTGCAAACGCCCCATTCCCACAATGGCCACTATCACCAGCGCAACAGTTACCCCATATACCCACGGCCGGTATTTAAACACCAGCGTAGTCAGAAAATCAAGTATCGCCCCAAAGAAACGGTTATCCAGGTAAGTAGTATGCTTGCTCTTTGGCGCAGGTAAATAACTTAAAACAGATGGCAGGAAAATAAAAGAGATCAGGAAGATGAACATGATATTCAACCCTGCTACTACACCAAACTCTTTCAGAAGAGCACTGTTGGTAAAACAGAACACTCCAAAACCAATGGCAGCGGTAAGATTGGTAAACAGGGTTACAATCCCCATCCGCTGTATCATATGCACTAATGCCCTCGTTTTATTGGCGTCTTTGGCATATTCCGTATGGTATTTACTCAGGAAGTATACACAGTTGGGAATCCCTATCACCACTATCAGCGAAGGGATAATTCCGGTAAGCAAGGTAATTTTATATCCCATCAGTACAATAGTGCCCACCGACCAGATTACGCCGATAGCCACTACAATCATCGACATCAATACGGCGCCAAATGAACGGAAGAACAGGAACAGGATCAAACCGGTTAACAGGAAAGATATTTTCAGGAACAGCTTCAGCTCATCTGCCACCTTAACGGCCATGGCTGTACGAATAAGGGGCAAACCACTCAAATGTACTTCTGTATGCTGTTTCTCCTGGAAAGCATTGGCCAGCTTCGTGATCTCGTTCACTACTGCCGTACGTTTCGGGGAATTAAACACATCCTTGTTTACATAAATAGCCATGAGGTAAGCATGGGTATCCGGGTTGTACAGCAATCCCTTGTAAAAAAGGAGCGTGTTAAAAACACGGGATAAACTATCAATCACCACCTGGTTTGTCAAATCGCCCTGGAAAAGTAAATTAGCCTCCAGCTTCTGCGTGCTGTCGTTCTTCACCAGGTTGATAGCCATCGGCACACTCATAATATTCTCCACCGCAAACACATTCTTCATGTCCTTGTTCAGCTGAACATAGTCCTTGAAAAAATCTGCCTGGAAAAATTTATCCGTTTGTACAGCGAGCATAAGCACATTCCCATCTCCACCAAACTTCTTCTTGAACTCCTGGAATTCAAGAAACTTCTGGTTATCATGAGGTATACTGGACACATACTCGTATGACATTTGTACCTTACTGGCAAAATAACCCATCACGCCGGTACCGGCAAGCAGTAAAAGAAGAAGCAATAATCGATATTTTAGCACAAAGCCTGCTAAACGTTGCCACATAAGGATTTCCTTTTTAGTAATGGGCGTAAAGGTAATTAAAATAGCTATTAGCTGTTAACAGACCGCGATGAGCCGACTCCTTTTAGCTGCCAGCTGTCAGGTTTTAGCTTTTAGCCGTTCAATCCCTTCGTTTGTGTAACTTGCATTCCGGTTTCTTTCACTAACTGCTAACAGCAAAAGCCAGGAAAAATTGCTTCACAAAACACGCGGCATCGTATTACGCACGGTAAAGTATGGCGACACCAGCCTGATCGTGAGTATATTTACTGAACTCTTCGGGGTGCAATCGTATATTGTGAACGGCGCCCGTTCTTCCAAACCCAAAGCTGCCAAAGGCAACCTGCTGCAACCCGGTAATATCCTGGAACTGGTGGTATATCACAACGAAATTAAAAACCTCCAGCGCATATCCGAATACAAACTGGGATATCTGTATAACGCTGTACACCTGAATGTGGTGAAAAATACGGTGGCCCTTTACATGATAGAACTCCTGCAGAAATGCCTGAAACAACCGGAGCAACAAACCGATCTCTATTTCTTTACAGAAAATATCCTGCAGCTGCTGGACATCTCCGGCCTGCCGGTGGTGGCAAACCTGCCGTTATATTTTACGCTGAAAATGGGGGAGCACCTGGGTTTCCGGCTCAATGGAAGATTTTCTGAATATACTCCTTATCTCGATTTGCAGGAAGGCACCTTCTCTGACCTGCCGCCACACCACGCCCATCACCTCGACACGCACAGCAGCGAATTAACAGACCAGCTGTTTCAATGCACAGCAGTAGAGCACCTGGCGGCAATTACGATGAATAAAGAAAGAAGAAGAAAATTACTGTATGCGTACCTGGAATTTTTCCGGCTGCACTTACCCGATTTTACGGAGATGCATTCCCCGCCTATTTTACATGAGATTCTGGATGCCTGATCTGCTGCCCCAGCCTGGCCGCCTTTGCGCCATCTTCTGTAAAAAACTTCAGGTCTACCGTATTCCCATCAAAAACAGCGTAGGAAAAGTAATTCAGCCAATCGCCCAGGTTGATATACCTGCTGCCATTGGATAAGGGAATATCGAGGGGCAGATGCCGGTGTCCGTAGATAAAATAATCGAAATGTTCTTTTTGCAGCACTTCTTTGCTGTAGATAGCCAGCCACTCATTTTCCGCTCCCAGAAAGTGTTCCAGCTCCTGCCCGGTGGCAGAGCGGCTTTTACGGCTGAAATAATTGGCAAGTGCAATGCCCCATGCCGGGTGGATAGCAGAAAACATCCAGCGGCAAAACGGGTTTCTGAAAACTTTTTTCAGCATCTTATAACCGTGATCGCCGGGGCCCAAACCATCACCATGGCCTATATAAAACCGTTTAGTGCCAATGGTATAGGTTTGCGGCTCATAGTACACCGGGATATTCAGCTCTTCTTCAAAATATCCATCCATCCACATATCATGGTTACCAATGAAAATAGAGATACCGATCCCTTTGTCGCTTAGCGCTGCCAGCTTTCCTAAAATGCGGGTATATCCTTTGGGAATAACATGTTTATATTCAAACCAGAAATCAAAGATATCACCTACCAGGAAAATATGCTGCGCGTCGGGTTCCACCTGCTCCAGCCATTGCAGGAGCAGTTTTTCACGCTCCCTGCTGGCGGCAGGATTGGGAGCGCCAAGATGAAAATCGGAGGCAAAATATATTTTCTTATTGGCCGGTAATGCAATATCCATTCTTAAAATTATGAAGCTTTTAGCTTTTAACAGTTAACCTTCAGTGAAAGAAACGATACATCGCCCAGGCACTGAAAGTTAACAGCTAAAGACTAAAAGCCATTTATTTATTCGTCTACTAAAAATACGTATACTTCTTTGGGACCATGAATCCCCACCACCAGTGTTTTCTCGATATCTGCGGTACGACTGGGACCTGTTGCAAAGGATATTGCCGATGGGATATCGTTACCGTATTTATCTTTCAGCTTATTAAGCGCATCCTTCAGGTCAAATACCAACTGGTGCGTATAGGCTACCACGATATGCACTGGTGCATATACCGGTAAGGCCCTGCCACTGGGTTGCGCGGAACTCAGCACCAATGTTCCGGTGCGGGCTACCAGGTATTCACAATCCGTGATGGCAGCATCTGCTTCGTGCATAGTGCCCTGGTTCAATACTGGTAATTCCTGCTGATGAATTATTTTCAGCAGGGCAGGAGTCTGACAAAACACATTGTGCCATTCTTTGTGTTCACAAAGCGCACGAAGGCTATCCATCAACTCACCTTTCCCTGTACAGTAAACAAACTTTCCCTGCAACCGGGTAAATTCTTCTGCAAACTTTAATTCCAGGCTCTCGTTCTCGGTTCTGAAAACAGACGAGTTGCCCTCCGAATTCGGGAAGGGCAACTGTACTGACTGACTTAACGCATTCCGTACTCTCTTCAGAATATTTTCCTTAGCAGGAGAAATCTTCATATCACTATTTACGCATTAGCTGGTGATGGAGAAGGATTGATGATATCTGACGGATGTACTCCTTCAGTAGGAGCGCCTTCTTTACCCAGCTGGTGTTCTTTGTGGGTATCGTAAGGACGTTTACCGATCAATCTTTCCAGGTCGGCCTGGTATAAAACTTCTTTTTTCAGCAGTTCTTCCGCCAGTGCCTTCACCTGATCCATTTTGGATGTGAGCAGGTTTTTAGTTCTGATATAAGCGGTGGCAATCAGTTTTCTTACTTCATCGTCAATCATCTTGGATGTTTCTTCTGAGTAAGGTTTGGTAAATGACTGATCGCTGTTCGGATCGTAGAAAGATACGTTACCAACTTTATCGTTCATACCGTACACGGTTACCATTGCATACGCCATACGGGTAATTACCTGCAGGTCGTTTTGTGCGCCGGTAGAAATTTTACCAAAAACCAGTTCCTCTACTGCGCGGCCACCGAGGGTCATGCAGATATCATCGAGCAACTGTTCGGTGTTGTACAGATATTGTTCCTTCGGAAGATACTGAGCATAACCGAGCGCCGCTACACCACGGGGAACGATGGTTACTTTCACCAGCGGGTTAGCATGTTCCAGGTGCCAGCCGCAAATAGCGTGACCAGCTTCATGGTAAGCAATTACTTCTTTTTCTTCCGGAGAGATGATTTTGTTTTTCTTTTCCAGACCACCAATTACACGATCAATCGCGTCATTAAAGTCGTCCATTTCCACCTGCGTTTTGCCTTTACGTGCAGCAATCAGTGCCGCCTCGTTACATACGTTGGCAATATCAGCGCCGGCGAAGCCTGGCGTCATGGAAGCCAGTTTTTTCACATCCAGGTTAGGAGAAGTTTTGATAGGCTTTAAGTGCACTTCAAAAATAGTTTCCCTTCCGGCCAGATCGGGTTTATCGATAGAGATCTGACGATCGAAACGACCCGGGCGCAACAAAGCGCTGTCCAGTACATCGGGGCGGTTGGTAGCAGCCAGGATAATGATACCGCTGTCTGTTCCGAAACCATCCATTTCTACCAGTAACTGGTTCAGGGTGTTTTCACGTTCGTCGTTACTCATCATTACATTCTTGCCTCTTGCACGGCCGATCGCATCAATTTCATCGATAAAGATGATACATGGCGCTTTTTCGCGGGCCTGTTTAAACAGGTCACGTACACGGCTGGCACCCACCCCTACAAACAGTTCCACAAAGTCGGAACCGGACATAGAGAAGAAAGGCACCTGTGCTTCACCTGCCATGGCTTTTGCCAGGAGGGTTTTACCGGTACCCGGAGGGCCTACCAGCAGGGCGCCTTTAGGAATTTTACCTCCCAGGGCAGTATATTTTTTAGGATTCTTCAGGAAATCCACAATTTCCATTACCTCTACTTTCGCTTCGTCCAAACCGGCCACATCGTTGAATGTAATATTCACACGGGTACCTTTATCGAACAGCGTAGCTTTGGATTTACCAATATTGAAGATGCCACCAGGACCTCCGCTGCCACCGGCAGGGCCGCCCATCTTACGCATCAGCAAGATCCACAAACCAATGATCAGGATAATTGGCAACAGCAACTGGAAGATAGGTTCAAACCAGCTCTGACGCTCATCATAAGAGATCTTCACCTGGTTTTCCACCGGAACACCTTCCTGTGCTTTATCTATATCCTTTTTAAAACTTTCTTCGCTACCAATAGAAAAACGGAAGTGAGGACCGGGGTTCTCTCCGCCAAATTTACTTTTGTTAACGTCTTTAAACTTGGCCTCTTTAAGATGGTCATGTTTTATGTAGACTTCTACATATTTTTTATTTACAACAACCAGCTTATCAACATCTCCCGGTTTCAGATAATCAATCTGAAATTCCTGGAAACTGATTTCTTTGGTTGGGGATCTCAAATCAAAAAAGTTCATTGCGAGCAGGGCTACGCCAATAAAGGCATACACCCAGTATATATTGAACTTCGGTCCTTTCTTAGGTGATTTCTCTGAACCCTTGTTGAAGTTATTGCCTCCTTTTTCCATAATCTTACGCTCCTTTACGGATGTTTATTGCAATCAGAATAATATGAATAATTAAATTCTAAAACAACTGTTTTGTTCAGTCTTCTGTGTGGTCCATCCTGTCCGCGTCGCTCCACATTTCTTCCAGATTATAGAACTTCCGGTTTTCGGGTTGGAAAATGTGTACTACTACATTCACATAATCAACCAGAACCCAGTTTTGAGAACTAAATCCTTCGTGTTTGTACGGTTCCTCTGAAGTATGCTTCTCCACCTCCTCTGACACATAATCAGCAATGGCTTTCACCTGGGTGCCGGAATTGGCTTCACATATTATAAAGAAATCGGCCACGGCTTCAGGAATCTGGCGTAGATCCAGGGACACGATATTTTCCCCCTTCTTATCCTGTATGGCCTTTATGATGGTGGTAAAAATTTCACTTTCTCTGGTCAGGCGTTGCTGCGCCTTCTTTCTCGTGCTCAGAACGGTTAAGGGTGCCAATAAATCTCGTTTTTGTTAAAAATAATCTTTAATTGTCAAAGTTACTAAACAAGCAGTAATATAAGATGTTTAATATCCGCCGCGGGAGGCCTGAAAATGTTAATTAAATAATAAAATGAATTACTTTTCGGGCCGGATACAGACTAAAAAAGATTCATGTGATAGGACACCCGTTTTATATATTAGACGAGATAGACAGCACCAATAACTATGCCATGCAGCAGGTAAATTCCGGCCAGGTGACATCAGGCACAGCCTGGTTCACCAGCAACCAAACAGCCGGAAAAGGTACCCGCGGGAAACAATGGCTCGCTCAACCCGGAGACATCAGCGCCCTCACAATTGCCCTTCAACCGGCTATGTTACCGCTTTCAAGGCAGTTTATGCTCAGCGTGGCAGTAGCCCTCGGAACCACCGATTTCTTCACTTCCCATGCCGGCGACGAAACCATCATCAAATGGCCAAACGATATTTATTGGCGTGACAGAAAGGCAGGTGGCATCCTGATTGAGAATGTATTGCGTGGAAATATATGGCAATATGCCATTATCGGCATCGGGCTTAACATCAACCAGGCCGCCTTCCCCCCTGAGTTGCCCAACGCGGTTTCCCTCCGGCAAATTACCGGCAAAACCCACCAGGCGGCAGACCTGGCCAAAGAACTATGCACTTTCCTTGATAAAAGGATCCGGCAGCTGCAACCCGCCAATTACGAAACCTTGCTCGCTGAATATACTTCAAGGCTCTTCCGCTGGCAACAACCCGGGCTATACCGCAAAGACGGGGAAATTTTTGAAGGCATCATCCGCGATGTACTGCCGGATGGGCATCTCTGCCTGGAAAAAAACGGAGAAATATTACAACTGGGCTTCGGGGAAGTGGAGTTTATTATTACGCGGTAATAGCTATTTACCGGAGTAAACATTTTGCTCTTCACGCAAAGCCCGCTTCAGCGCTGCCGGCAGCTCCGGTGACAGGTCCGACAGTAACCAGGCGCCGGCGCCCCACTGGTATTCCCTGGACAAAGTATCCTTCATAACACCGGTTTGCTGCAACCGGCCTATCATTTTCATATAGGCGCCTTCCGGCTTCTTACCGATTTTAACAATGTAATGGATGGTATCCATCTCCCGGAACCAGAAAACATAATCCGCATCCATTGCATTGGCCAGCGGAATATTTCTTCCCCTGTTATAATAATTCAAAGCACCGGCCTCCCCGTAGTTGTCGCAGATCAACAAAGTATATGGCTTCTCCGCTTCCGGTACCTGCTGCCAGGTTTGCCACGACATATCTGCGAGGTCGCGCCAGCCAAGCATATCCGCAAAATCCTGGGGAAGGATATGATCCTGCCCGTCTTCCCAGCGCAGCAAACCCAGCGACCGGAATTTACCGGCCTTTTCACTGATCTGCACCGGTTTCATCACCGGGAAAATAACATTCACCAGCAACCCAAAAGGCACTACTGTCAGGGCCACCCAAAGTAACCGCAGGTAACGCGTCCAGTCGTGGGTGAAAATCCGCTCCCAGTATACACTTCCGAATGCCAGTAACACCGGGTACAAACCAACGGAATAATAACTTTTTGCACGCAGGTAAGTAAACAACAGCATCGTTAACGCGTAAATACCGATGATAACCCTGTAAGTCCGGAACGACGGCGAAATAATTAACCCGATAACAGCTGCTACTACAATAAAAGCGCCTCCCACAAAGAACTTCAACTGATCTCCCAGAAAAGAAATACGGCTTACGTGTACCAGCTGGCTTTCACTCAGTTCCTTCATATGATGCAACACCGGCATGCCATGCTGCAACTGCCAGATGATATTCGGGGAAATGATTACCACGGCTACTGCCATTCCTATGTACAGGTATTTACTTAAAAATACTTTCCGGTGTGACGACAACAACAAGGCGCCCGCCATTCCGAGTACCAGGAAAATAATATTGTACTTGTTAAGCACTCCCACGCCGGTAACAACACCCATCCACAATAACCATTTATTGTTCTGTGTTTGCAGCAACTGCATCAGGCACCAGAACAACGCCGTCCATGCCAGGATATCAAAAGAATTAGGCTGATACAGGATGTTCATGCGCGACAAACCTGAACATAAAAATGCCAGTGCCGCCAGTACCTGCGCAAACCAGCCGCCACCCAGCTTTTCCACCATCTTCCATACCAGCACCATTGTGAGTGCACCATATAACGCGGGAAAAAATTTTATCCAAAAGAAGCTATTGCCCAACCATTGTATTACTAAAGAATTGAAGGCAGTAAGCGGAGGCACCGATAAATATCCTGCTGCGAGGTGATTGGCCATATCCAGGTGCAGGTACTCATCCCGGTGAAGCTCGTAATACGGGCTTAATACGGCGTACTGGAAAACCATCTTTATAATAATAAATGATAATAACAACCATAAAGAAGTGCGTCGATAGCCTGGTTGTCCGGCAGCGGGATGTATTATATGCACTAACAAAAAATTTTAATCATTAAAAAAAACGGAAATACCTGCTGATGTTGCAATGTATTTCCGTTATAGATTTTAAAATTTCTTGTTCAGTGGCATATGTGGCAGGCTGCTCTACATAGCGATCATCAGGGCTTGATGATAACAAGATTTTGGTTGATAAAGGCGTTAACAAATTGTGAAATTTTTTCTGATTAATCAAAAATGAAATTGCAACTATGTTTCATTTATAAAAACAAGCAGCTACCAGTACGGGTTTACACACATCGCATGCGGATAAAAGTTAACATACACAGGTGAATTACCAAAAGATTTTAACATAGAATTGTTTAAATTTGGTGTATGCCTTCAAGTAAAAACAGCTCCATTACGTTCAGAACTTTCAATGAATTTAACGACGACCTGCTATTATACACGCACAAGGAGGTAACTCCCAAAGCACCGTTAAATGGCAGTTTTACGGTACATGAAAGATCTGATTGCCCCTGCATGGATGAAGTGAGAGCCAGCAGACGGGACTATTATAAGATCAGTTTCTTCACCAAAGGTTCCGGTATCTTTACGCTCGGCGATAACCGTTACGAGATCGATAGCCCTACCTTACTTTTTATTAATCCTTACGAATTAAAAACATGGCACGCCACCTCGGATGAGCAGGAAGGCTACAACTGCCTGTTCACCGACCTGCTGTTTGAATCACAGCCTAATCACCAGGAAAACCTGTTGCAACACCCGCTGCTGCAGCTGGGAGCGAAGGCTGTGTTCACCTTAACAAATGAACAGGTCGATTATCTGCAATCCATTTTCAGACAGCTGGTAAAAGAATACCGCGAGAATGCCGCCTTTAAACAGGAAGCGATCCTTATTTACCTGAAATTGCTGATGCTGGAGGGCAAACGCCTGTCGGCCCAGGTAAACGAACCCAAACGCCAGTTAACAGCTGCGCAGGCGCTCGCACACCGCTTTACCGACAAACTCGAAAAACAGTTTCCGATTGAATTTACCCACAATCAATTGGCGCTGAAAACGGCCAAAGAATTTGCACAGGTATTAAATACACATCCCAATCATCTGAATGCGTGTGTGAAACAGGCCACCGGCCGCACTGTGAGCGAACATATCCGGCAAAGAATGCTGCTGGAAGCACGCCTGCTGCTCATGCACACCGATTGGCAGATTGCTGAAATAGCCTGGTGCCTGGGATTTGAAGATCCCGGTAACTTTACGCACTTCTTTAAAAATCACAGCGGCGTTTCTCCACATCTTTACCGGGCGCAGTAATACTTTGATATTTACAATTAATTGTTTGCTTCTTGCAATTCCGGGCCTGTACCTGCACGTACATTTGTATCACTAAATTTTAACAATATGCAGTACAGAAAATTAGGTAAAACAGGCGAATCAATTTCCGCAATAGGACTGGGTTGCATGGGCATGTCGTATGCATACGGCACCGCACAGGATTTTAATGAAACAGAATCACTGGCTACACTGGAGCTGGCACTCGAGCTGGGCATTAACTTCTGGGATACCGCAGATATGTATGGCCAGGGTGCCAACGAAATCCTCTTGTCAAAAATACTTGCAACTAAAAGAGATAAAGTTTTCCTCGCCACCAAATTCGGATTCAGATTTAAAGAAGATGGCACCAACTATTTTGATGGTTCTCCTGAATATATGAAACAAGCGGTGGAAGCCAGTTTGAAAAGACTGAAGGTAGATGTGATTGACCTTTATTACACCCACCGGATAGATGAAAATATTCCCGTAGAAGAAACAGTAGGCGCTATGGCCCAGCTGGTAAAAGAAGGTAAGGTGCGCTATCTCGGACTATCCGAAGCCAGTGTGGACTCTATTAAAAGAGCCCATGCTGTTCATCCTATCGCCGCGCTGCAAACAGAATACTCCCTGTTCACCCGTGATGTGGAAGATGGCATTCTGGCTGCTACCCGTGAACTGGGCATCACCCTGGTGGCTTACAGCCCGCTGGGAAGGGGCCTTTCCACCGGCGCCATCAATAGCACAGGTGCTTTGAAAGATGGCGACTTTCGCAAAAACCTGCCCCGTTTCCAGGGAGAAAATTTTGAGCAGAATTTACAAACGGTCAATGCGCTGGAAACTTTTGCCAAAGAAAAAGGAATTACCGCCGCACAGTTATCACTTGCATGGTTACTGGCACAGGGGGAAGATATAGTGCCTATTCCGGGAACAAAACGCAGAAAATATTTACAGGAAAATGCCGCTGCTGCAGAAGTGAATTTGTCAGCAGATGACCTGACGGCCATCGATGGTATTTTACGCAATAACGCCATCGCCGGAACACGGTATACAGAAGGAGGAATGAAACTGGTAAACAGATAGGAGGGATCGCCTTCGGCGATTGTAAATCACCGAAGGCGGTCTGCATTACTTAGTACGCTTATAACCCCAATCCAGCAGCCACTTCACTACTTTCTCCTTATAATCTCCCTGGATCAGGATTTCACCATCTTTCACACTGCCGCCTGTGCCACATTTCGTTTTGAGTTCTTTACCAAGCTTCTCAATATCTTCTTCTTTACCAACAAAACCGGTGATGAGGGTAACTACTTTACCGGCGCGTTGTTTTTTATCTAATGTGACTCTCAGTATCTGTTCTGCGGGCGCAAGTGTTTCTGTTACTTCTTCCTGCTCTGGCTCCAGTGAGAAGTTTGGATCGGTGGAATACACGATTCCATTGCCTGGTGTATTTTTCTTTTTCGACATCTCTCTAAAATATTTAAAGGTTATTCGTTTACCACTATATTGATTGCCTCTGTTTGAATACGGATGCGTACCACGCCGTTTTCGGTGAGCGGTACTGCGTCGCCGTCTACCTGCAAATATTGCAATGCGCTGCTGCTGATGGTGATATCCTTGCCGGTATAATGTTTCAGGTATCTTGTTTGATCAATGTTACCCATCAGGGAAAAAATACTTACCGGTAACAGGCTCAGAATGCCTACCGGTGGCATTACGCAAAGATCGAGTTGTCCATCGAAAACACTGGCTTTGGGAGCCAGTTTAAATTCATAGCCAAACTGGTTGCCATTGGCAACCGTTAAAAGAAATGCTTTTGTTTGCAACACTTCCCCATCTATATCGATCCTGTATTCTGCCGGTTCATAGCTGTTAAAACTTTTCAGCACCAGTTTCGCATAACCGGATAAACCACGTTTGGTATTATGCCGGAACTGTTCTGCAATAAGCGCATCAAATCCTACGCCGGCATTGCTGAGAAACAGGTGCTCATTGGCGTAGCCTACATCGATGGCGCGTTGTTTATTGGCAACAACAAGACTTAACGCTTTATTCACATCCAGCGGAATTTTCAGCGCGCGCGCAAGGCCGTTGCCACTGCCTAACGGCAGGATGGCCATTGCGGTGTTGCTTCCTACAAGTCCCTGTGCTATTTCATTGATAGAACCATCGCCGCCTACCGCCACCACGGTATCTACGCCGTTACTAACAGCTTCCCTGGCCAGGTCTGCACCATGGCCAAGATACGCCAGGTAGGCAGTGCTTACCTCATACTGATCGGCAGGCAAATGCCGGCTGATAGCGCTTTCCAATCGTTTTTCACGGTCAGTGCCCGCTTTGCGGTTGATGATAAATAGAATCTTCTTCAAAAAAACTGTTTTATAATATAATCGCCTTCAGGCTCAGATCCAGGCTCACTGCATGGTGTATAATAGCGCCCACGGAAATATAGTCTACTCCTGTTTTTGCATATTCCTCAAGGGTATCTATTGTGATGCCTCCGGAGGCTTCCGTTTCAAAACGTCCGTTAATCAATGCCAGTGCTTTAACAATATCTGCAGGGGCAAAGTTATCCAGCATGATCCTGTTCACCTGGCCTACGGCCAGCACTTCTTTCACGTCGTTGAGGTTACGTGTTTCCACCTCAATTTCGAGGGGCAGGTTACGCTCTTTCAGATATGCAACGGTATTGGTAACGGCAGCAGTGATGCCACCTGAAAAATCAATGTGATTATCTTTCAGCATCACCATATCATACAATCCCATCCGGTGGTTAACGCCGCCACCTATGCGAACTGCCTCTTTTTCCAGCATTCTGAAGTTGGGAGTAGTTTTACGGGTATCGAGTATGCGGGTATGATATCCTTTTAGTTTTTCCACGTACCGGTGCGTTAAGGTGGCGATGCCGCTCATTCGCTGCATGCAGTTCAGCACCAGCCTTTCACCCATCAACAGGGTGTGTACGGCGGCTTCCACTTCAAAAGCTGTTTCACCGGCCTTCATGGGGTCGCCATCTTTTTTATGGGGTGTAAAAACAGTAAACATATCCAACCATTTAAAAATGGCTTCCGCCACTTCCATTCCGGCCAGGATACCATCTTCTTTAATTTTCAGCACCGCTTTCCCTTTGGCGGTGGGAGGGATACAAGCCATTGTGGAGTGGTCTCCGCTTCTGATATCTTCTGCCAGTGCGCTTCTGATAAACGCATTCAGCGCTGCTTCATCTAACATAATTGATTGTATTATCTGGTGTTCACGCAAAGATCGGTGCTTTGCTTCTGAGCGCGAAAGATAGCTCAAAAATAAAAAGTGCCCCGCAATAAATTGCGGGGCACTATGGTTTTTCAACTAATTTATGTTAGCATCTTTATTTATTCTCAAATCTAAGTTCGTTCAATACCATCGTTCCTCCTTTCTTTTGCAGGAAAAAAGAAACCCTGTAATTACCGCTGCCGGTAGTCATATTGCCAATACCAAAACGGGAGTTATCACCGCCCTGATGCACCAGCTCAAATGATTTAACCTGGTTCTTTGAAAAGAAATCTTTCAGAATTATTTCGGCCTGTGCCTTACTGTAAGAATTTGATTTTCCGGCTATATTGATCTCTACGTTATTATCGAGGTAACTGGCTAAACCGCTTACATCGCCTTTCTTGAGTGCTGCCACCACATCATCGAACGGGCCGGCAACAGTGATTTCAATTGACCTGGCTGATAGTTTTTGTGTTGTAAAAGCACCTCCCAACAACATAATCCCCAGCACCATCAATAGCTTCTTCATTGTCAGTTTTTTTATTAAAAATGTGATTTTCTCCAACTCAAATTAAAAGCGAAAACTATGCCAAACAGCCTGCAAATCAACAAAATCACATTATCGTGGTAGCTATTAAGCCGTAAGCAATAACGGTAAGATAATATGTGTTTCATTTTGAATAATTAGAATACGAAATCTATATAGAGATGCCTGTAGCACTTATTTTTCGCGGAAGTTTTATTTTTGTAAAATATTTAAACCCTTTATAAGTACTTTCACCCTCTCGAGTGAATTTATATTAAACTATAACCAGATAGGATATGGAAAAGAAAAGAGCCATTCTCGTAATTATGGACGGATGGGGCGAAGGTAAAGTTCCTACAGCCGATGCCATTGCACATGCAAAAACCCCTTTTGTAAGCAGTTTATACAAGCAATATCCGCATAGCCACCTTATAACCTGCGGGGAAGCGGTTGGTCTTCCTGACGGGCAAATGGGCAACTCTGAAGTAGGCCACCTGAACATCGGCGCCGGCAGAATCGTATACCAGGAACTGCAAAGGATCAATGTAGCCATCCGCGATGGCGAAATGGCCCAGAACCAGATCCTGCTCGACACCCTGGCACATGCTAAAAACAATGATAAAGCCCTTCACCTGATTGGCCTCGTAAGCGACGGCGGCGTTCACTCTCATATTGAACACGTAAAAGCACTCGCCACCATCGCCCAGGCACACGGACTTGAAAAAGTATATATCCATGCCTTTACCGATGGCCGCGATACCGACCCGAAAAGCGGATTGGGCTTCCTGGAAGATCTTTCCGCCCACCTGGAAAAAACCACCGGCAAAATCGCTTCGGTTACCGGCCGCTATTATGCAATGGACCGCGATAAGCGCTGGGAAAGGGTAAAGCTGGCCTACGACGCCATGGTAAACGGTATCGGCACACCTACACAGGACCTCTTCACCGCCGTGAAAGCATCCTATGCTGAAGGCGTTACAGACGAATTCATTAAACCTATCATCGTAACTGATGATCAGCATAAAGCCATTGCTACCATCCAGGACGGTGATGCCGTGCTTTGCTTCAATTTCCGGACAGACCGCTGCCGCGAAATTTCACAGGTGCTTACCCAGGAAGCCATCCCGGATTTCGGTATGAAACCGCTGGATATCTACTACACCACCATGACAGATTACGACCGTACCTATAAAAATGTACATGTCATCTTCGAAAACGATAACCTGAACATGACCCTGGGTGAAGTACTGGCGAAAGACCATTGCACACAGATCCGTATAGCTGAAACAGAAAAATATCCACACGTATCCTTCTTCTTCTCCGGCGGACGGGAAAAAGAATTTGAAGGAGAACGCAGGCTGATGGCGGCATCTCCAAAAGTTGCCACCTACGACCTGAAACCCGAAATGAGCGCCAATGAACTGGCAGACCTCATCGTTCCGGAACTACAGGCGAAATCCGCTGATTTCGTAGTGCTCAACTTCGCCAATGCCGACATGGTAGGACATACCGGTGTGTTTGAAGCAGTAATCAAAGCCGTTGAAACTGTAGATCATTGTGTGGAACGCGTGGTAACCGCTGCCCTTGCAAGCGATTATACCGTTTTCCTGACAGCCGATCATGGTAACGCTGACTTCATGATCAATGCCGACGGTTCTCCCAACACTGCCCACTCACTGAACCTGGTGCCTTTCTTTATTATCAATAAAGATTTCAGAGGCCCGGTAAAAGATGGTAAACTGGGTGACATTGCACCTACTATCCTGCATTTCATGGGATTGGAGATTCCGAAAGAAATGACCGGTAACCTGCTGGTGTAGTCCCAGGAAGAAGTCGCCTTCGGCGATTGTCTTTTTCAGGATTACTTTTGGATTTTATATATGAAGAAGGGAGATATAAGCGGATATTCGCTTTTATCTCCCTTCTTCTTTTCGATGTCGCATATGATCAGTCTGATCCCCGGCGATCCTCTCCCCATTTTCCCCGGTTTATTTATTCACCCCTGTAACATTTGGTTTATCACCTCCGTTTAACAAGCGTTACCCACGAAAAATATCAGCTCAACACGCTGATTTACATATTTTTAGTGCTCTCGACAGATTTGCTCATGCATCGATGCGCCGTTTTTACGGCGCATTTTTTATGACCCGTATTTAAGTATTAATTTTGCAGCATGAAAAAATACAGGCAAGCAACCGCTTTGTTTACCATGATTGGCTTAATGGCCTGTAACCTGGCAAATAAACCATCAAAAAGCAACACGCCAGATAAGTTCATAAAACTGCCGGAGTACTTCGGCCAGGAGGATGCCCATATACGCACAGGAGGCTTTATACTACATAAATCCGTGACACTCAACGGCAAAACAGACACCATCAGCATTCCCGGCAGCGACAGCGCCACAGTACACGACCTGTTAAAGCCCTTCACTGATGCAGACCTGAATAAGCCCTCCCTCCGGGACGAATATGATACCTCTGGTTTGTATGATCCGTTTTCCGGAAGAAGATCACTGATCTATAAATCCAAAGGAAAACAAACCAATCCTTCGGAAATAACCCTCGAACTGGATAAACATGGCAACATACAACAGGTAAACATCCACTCTTATACCAGTAACATGGTGTATGAATTCCGGCAGGATCTGCACTACCAGCAAAACAGGCAGGTTCGGATGACTACCTATCAGAAAATTGCTTTCCTGTCGCCAAAAGAACTTGAAGTAAATGTAACGATCGCACCAAAAACAGGGATGTAAACATGACAGCAGCGGAGTTTCAGCAAATATCACATACCATACCGGGAGATGCCGGTATCTACAAATACTACGATGAAGCAGGCACCCTC
The DNA here is from genome assembly GCF_900168065.1 of Chitinophaga ginsengisegetis. Taxonomy (GTDB): domain Bacteria; phylum Bacteroidota; class Bacteroidia; order Chitinophagales; family Chitinophagaceae; genus Chitinophaga; species Chitinophaga ginsengisegetis. The sequence continues at coordinate 3,455,535 of NZ_FUZZ01000001.1, forward strand.
CTGTATGTAGGGAAAGCCAAAAGTTTGCGCAAAAGGGTAAGTTCTTATTTTGTAAAAAATCATGACAACTATAAAACCCGCAAACTGGTTGAACATATCCATCATATTGAGTTCACCATCGTTGACTCTGAGCAGGATGCTTTCCTGCTGGAAAATTCCCTCATCAAACAATTCAAGCCCAGGTATAATATCAATCTGAAAGATGATAAAACCTATCCTTACATTGTTATCAAACATGAGTCTTTTCCACGGGTATTTTTCACCCGCAACATTATAAAAGACGGGTCCGACTATCTGGGACCATTCACGTCCGTAGGCCGGGTAAGGGAAATACTGGATGTGATCAAATACAATATCCCTCTCCGTACCTGTAACCTGAACCTGTCAGAAGAAAACATCCGGAAGGGGAAATTCAAAGTATGCCTGGAATATCACCTGGGTAACTGCAAAGGTCCCTGTGAAGGACTGCAAACACAGGAAGACTACCGCGAAGGACTGCAGCAGGTAAAGAACGTGTTAAAAGGTAATCTTACCCCGGTAGTAAATCTGTTCAAAGAACAAATGCTGGAGCATGTGTCGAAGATGGAATTTGAGAAAGCGGAAATCATGCGAAAAAAAATAGAAAGCCTGGAAGATTATTCCGCCAAATCCACCATCGTAAACACCCGCATGGGTAATGTGGATGTGTTTTCTATTATCAGCGAAGGCAATCATGCCTATGTAAATTATCTGCGCATCCTGAACGGCACCATTGCGGATACTAAAACCGTAACGCTGGAAAAACAACTGGAAGAAAGCGACGAGGAAGTTCTGGCTTATGCTATTGCCTACCTCCGGGAAGTATTCAAAAGTATCAACCTGGAAATCGTAGTACCGTTCCCGTTAGTATACCCGGAAAGCAATGTTACCGTTACTGTTCCTAAAGGGGGCGATAAAAAGAAGCTGCTGGAATTGTCGGAAAAGAATGTGAATTATTTTAAAGAAGAATTATACCGTAAGAAAATCCTGCACCTGGAAGGTAAGTCGGATATGGAGCGGAAACAGGTACTATACCAATTGCAGGCCGACCTGGAACTGCCGGTACTACCGGAACACATCGAATGCTTTGATAACTCCAACTTCCAGGGTAGTTACCCGGTAGCCGCCTGCGTAGTATTTAAAAACGGTGTTGCCTCCAATAAAGATTACCGGCACTTCAATATTAAAACGGTGGAAGGGATCAACGACTTTGCTTCCATGAAGGAAGTCGTTTTCAGACGGTATAACCGCCTGCTTGCAGAGCAACAACCCCTTCCTCAGCTGGTGATCATCGACGGTGGTAAAGGCCAGCTGGGCTCCGCTATGGAAAGCATCCGGGAACTGAACCTCATAGGCAGCATGACCGTGGTGGGACTTGCTAAAAATGAGGAAGAAATATTTTTCCCGGGAGATTCAGAAAGTATCAAACTGCCCTATAACAGCGAAAGCCTTAAACTCATCCGCCGGGTGCGTGATGAGGTACACCGTTTTGGTATTACCTTCCATCGTCAGAAAAGAAGTAAAGGCACCTTTAAAAATGAACTGGAAAGCATTAAAGGCATCGGTGAAAATACGGCTACACAGCTATTGAAAACATTCCGCTCTGTAGCCAAAATCAAACTGCTCACACAGGAAGACCTGGTAAAAGAAGTAGGCGCCGCCAAAGCAAAACTGATCTGGGATCACTTCCATAAAGAAGAAGCATAACATTAATGGCTATACGACCTTTTCTGCCTGCTGCATACTGCCAATAGCCCGTTCCGCCTGCAATATATGACGACGAATATGTGCGGTTAAAAAACAAAATGTATCGCCGGCAGATAATTTTATAAAACGCGACAGGGAAGTAGGTACTTTCAGCTGTTGGATGTTTACTTTCTCCGCGCGCAGTAATAAATCTTCCATCCGTTCCTGTTGCTGAATGAACTCCTGCAATACAGCTGCCACGTCCGGCTGAACAGATGGCAGGTGTCCTTTGGGGGATTTCATGCGGGAACGCAAACTCCCATCTGTTCCAGGTTCCATGAGACGGGTAAACCATGCACCGATCCAACTGCTGCGGAAAAGGGGAGCAGGCCGGCTGTTACGCTGTTCTCCACGGGTAATAGCCTGGTCCAGGGCCGGCAAATAAAAACGGCCATAAGTATTCAGATGCTCCAGGCATTGTACGGCACTCCACCGGCCAGGGCCGGGTGTATGTTGTAAAACAGCATCTGGTTGTCCGCCGAAACGGCTTTCTGCCTTGTATTGCAGGGCCACATTTTTTCTCCGCAATTCCTGCAGCAGTTCATCACTATTTCCACGATTCATGTTGTGTATGATTTAATACAAAACTAGGCGGGTTGGAGGTAAAAAATCTTTGTGCAGATCAACATTTTATAGTTTCACGGTACTTAATAATTTGCTGAAAGTAGCGGGGTCGATCCCGAGGTAGGAGGCGAGATATTTATGTGGGATCAGCTGCAACACATGCGGGCTGCGGGTAAGCAGTTTCCTGAATTTCTGTTCTGCAGTGAAAGACAGTAATTCATTATTCCTTTCCAATACGCCGGCCATTGCGGCAACAGTTCCGAGGCGGACCCATCTTTCTATAATGGGATATTCGAGGGTAAGCCGGTTAAAGTCGGCGTATGACATCCGCAGGAATTCGCTGTATGTGAGGGTTTCCAGGTACCAGGGCGACGGTTGCTGGAGCTGGAAAGAATCCAGTACACCGGAGAAAGATCCGGTGTAGGTAAATACCAGCGTGGATTCCTTGTCGCCTTCCAGGGAAAACACACGCTGTACGCCGGCAGTTACGAAGTAGAGATACTTTTCTATCTCGCCGGCGGCGGTCATCACTTCCCTGCGTTTAAATTGTACAGGATGCCAGCAGGCCGCCAGTGCCTCCCATACTGGATCCGGGAGGGGCATGATCTGGAAAACGGTTTTATGCAGCAGCTGAAGGGACATACTGAAAGATAAAAAAAGAAAGGCAATCAGCATAACTGATTGCCTTCCCGGTATTGATCGGTGATCATTATTTGATTAGTACTGCCAGAGGTCCTGCTCTTTATTAAAGATACGGTCGTGAATGGCCTGTCCTTCCAGGAGGCGCATGGTACCGTCTTTAATGTAGTCTTTGATCTCGCGGTTGTAGGTATTATTTTCCTTTACTATGTAGCTGCCAAAGAAGCGCATTTCAAAAAGGTCTTCCCAGCTGATAGTGGATGCATCGTTATTCTGGTTGTACACGTCGTGTTTGGCCAGGATAGCGCGGCAGTCCGGATAATACACCCAGAATAAAGGAATGGATGCGCGAATGCTGCCATCTTCATTTATACGGGATACCATAGGAGCTATACCCAGTATGCGAACTTTGAGGGCGGAAGCTTCTTTGTCGAATACCCAGACTTCTTTTATTTTGTACTGTTTAATGGTACGTGCATCAAAGTCGTCGCGGGTAGTCACCATTTTCTCTTCGCCGGTTACCGGATCTATACTGCGTACGGTTCTTTCTTCCCCTGCAAGTTTAGTTTGTATTTCGGAGTAGGGCATTACAGTGGTAAAGCGGTCATCGATAGCGTTGAAAGCTTCGATCTCTTTATTCTTGATAGCGTCGAGCAAAATATTGATGAACAGCTGATTGGTACCAGACTCATCTTCCACATTGTATTGGAAGGGGAGGTTGATCTTTTCCCTGATATCGATTACCTGCCATACACGTTTTTCCCAGAACCGGTCATCCTCGCGGATGTAATCGTAGGCAATTGGTGTACGTTCTCTGGCAAGGTTTCTTTCCACCACACCATCCACTCGCAGTGATTTGCGTGGAGTGTCTACCAGCGGGGCTGATATCCCATCCGTACGCAGAGAAGCAGGAGGAGCAGAAGAAGGAGGAGGAGGCGTTACAGCATTCCCGGTAGCCGGGTTTACTACGCTATCCTGTGGTGTTGCTGTAGTAGCAGTTCTGCGGCGTGTTGTACCACCGCGGCGTTGCGCATCAGCAGCTGTTGCCAGCATTACCAGCAAAAGAGTGCACCAACCAATTCTGTTAAATATTACTGCTCGCATAATTCAGTAATTAATGGACCGTTAGTTTAATTTAAATATAGTACTCGGCATGGAACGAACCACATTATCCGGGCCTTTCACTTTTACGTTTTCAAAGAAAACCTCATCGCCTGGGCGCAGTGAACGGATGGACGCAGCTACGTTTCCTGGGAAATAAGCAGAAGTAGCATCGCCTTCCTGGTATTCTTTGCCTTTTGCAGAGATACCTACGCGGTAACCGATTACTTCATATTTCACGCCTTCAAATTCAAAATCTTCAAGGTCGGCACGCAAGCCACCCTGTACTTTAAAGTCAGCTGCTTTCATGCTGCCGCCTTTATTAACTCCCACTTTCAACACCGGATCCGGAACACGTTTTACACGGAATTCTTTCTGGCCGAGTGATTTGGTTTTACCATCGATGTTAGCGACTACGTTAATCACTGCTTTGCCTGGCTGGCTAACAGTTACGAGGTATTCGCCGGAACCGCGTTTGGTCATATTACCACCTGATATAGAAGCAGACACCTGTTCGGCAGGTACACCCGCAGCAGAAATCGAGATAGGATTCTGCAGGCCGATATACAGCACGTTCATTTTATCTGCGGAGATGGAGGTAGCAGAAGCACCTACATTATAAGTTTCGGTAAAGGAATAGGATTCAGGAGCGCCACCAGTTGGGCTAGGTAAGGTAATAGACCCGGTAAGTGTTTTTTCACCAATGCCGGAAACAGGAACAGTATATACTCCTAAACCTTCATGTGCTTCAATGGTAGTACCATTTACAACAATAGTCGGATTAACCGTAGTGCTGTAAGCACCCACTGCGATGTTGGCAGTTAAGGATTGTCCTTCCATCAGGTTTTTGGAATTCAGGGAGATAAAAGGTCTTACTTTATCGAATTTGAAAGTATTCGCATCAATCTGACGGAACAGGTCATCGATAATGGCAGACTCAGAGTTTTTGATATCATTCTGGAATTTACCCAGGATGGTTACTGCAGCGATAGTAGGCACCATGTTGAAATGGTAGGTAGTCCACGATTTAGGACCGCCGCCATGTTCATCATTTGATTTACCTACTTCAATTTTCAGTGGTAAAGTTTTTGCGAATTGATCTTTCTTTTTAGGATCAACGAAAGTGAGCAATTGGTTACGTAAATCTTTCAGTTTAGCTTCCAGTTCAGGACCTTTCTTCATATTCTCCATTACCCTTGTAGGAGCATCCAGGCCGGCTTTATCCTTGATTTCGCCATGTTCATCAAAACCGCCACTTTCTGTAATGATGGTTTTCTTTAAAGATTCAACATAGTCGTACATGCTGGCGGATATTTGCTTCACCTGTTGGGCTTTTGCTCTGAGAGGTGCTGTTTTTTCCGCATTATCCTTCATCTGTGCATCAAATTGTTTGTAGATGAAGTCATTCTTGTCAGCTAAGGATTTATTTGAAGTATTGATTGAATTATTTACGATACTAAAAGCGTTCAATATTTCAGCAGAGACGTTCAACGCCAGCATGGCCGTCAAGACCAGGTACATGATGTTGATCATCTTCTGCCTAGGATCTTTAGGTAGTGCCATAGTTTGTTTTCAGATTTAATTGATATGTGTTAATTCAGAAACTATTAGCGTTACCTTATCTTCCTCCGTGCATAGCGCTCAGCATATTACCATAAATTGAGTTCAGGTTGCTGAGGTTTTTAGCGAGCAGGGAAATTTGTTCCTGTGTTTTCTTGGCATCTTCAATGCTGCCACTCATAGCACTGGAAGCATTCTGCAGGTTGCTGTAGAATGAATTCATTGCTTTCAGGTGGTTGTTGGTGTCCTGGAGTTCCAGTTCGTAGATAGCATTGAGGGAAGCCAGATTTTTAGTCATACCCTGCATCTGTACATGGAAATCTTTAGTAGACTCTGATGCACTGTTGAAAGAAGATACGGCAGCAGCGGCAGTAGTGTAAGCATTTGCTACATTACCAATAGCGCTGGCAGCTTCTCTTGTTTTCTGTGTGTAATCTCCGGTAGCAGCTACTACATCGCTGATGTCTCTCATCTTGTCAACGGTAGTACCCAGTTTCTGGAAGTTTTCGCTTAAGCGCTGCAGGTTAGCAGGTGTGATGTCTGCTTCCTGGAGCATTTTGTCCAGGCCGGCTACAGCTGGACTTCCTGCTACCGCTACCACCTGGCCTTCAGTGTGTGCGCCGGTATCAGGTACAAAAGCGTAAACGAAAAAGATGAGCGCTTCAACACTCAGACCCAGGATCAGAGCGATGTCAGCTCCGCGCCAGTGCTGTAATTTGAACAATGCTCCTACGATTACCACGGAAGCCGCAATACATACGAAAAAGTTCAGCCATTTAGCTTTGTTAGGATTCATAGCCATAGGTTAAAATTTACTGGTTAAAATGTTAGTTAAAGTCTGTATGGAATAGTTAATTCTCACTGATTTACTCATAATAGTGTACATACTACAAAGGTTTCTTTGGTGTTAATAAATACAGGCTATTACTGATTTTAATTATCCTATCTGTGCTTTACTCGTCTGCTCAGGGCAATGGTACATCTGAAACCAACATAGGATTTCGAACTGTCCTGATACTCATATGTTCTGGTACCTGTTTGAAGGAAATATCCTACGTCTTTCCATGAACCGCCCCTGATTGCTTTACGCTTCATCTTTAATGGTGCATCATCCGGTACATCCATTCTCAGATATGGGTTCATATCTGATGTGAAAGAATAGGCATTTTCGTAAAAGATATCTGCTGTCCATTCTGCAACGTTGCCGGACATGTTATATAAACCATAATCATTGGGCCAGTAAGCATCTGCGCGAACTGTGTAAAAACCGCCATCTTCCGGATAATTACCACGGCCTGGTTTGAAGTTGGCCAGCAAACATCCCTTTTTGTTACGGATGTAGTAACCACCCCACGGATAAGGCGTTTGTTCTCTTCCGCCACGTGCAGCATATTCCCACTGTGCTTCAGAAGGTAACTGGAATTTATCTTCCGTAAACAGCTTCTTGCTGGCGCGGTAGTCTTCCCAGAATTTACTTCTCCACTCACAGAAAGCGGTTGCCTGGTGCCAGTTTACACCTACCACCGGATAGTTATCAAACGCCGGATGCCAGAAGTACATACGTGTCATCGGCTCGTTATAGGCGTATGAGAAATCCCTGATCCAGCACAGTGTATCCGGATAAATGGGCACGTCTTTCTTTACAATGAACGTAGAACGCGGCTTGCCGAAATTCTCTCTCAGCTTTGCTTTATCCCAGTTAAAGGTTTCCTGGTGGTAAATCAGTTTACCCACGTCAATATCCTTACGGCCATATAACCGGTCTGCTTCGGTATATACCATCGCATCCAGCTTCTCAATGGTCGCTTTGTCTTTCCAGACAATCTTCTGCTTCCAGTCAATCACATCATGACCGTCATCAGATTTTACATGACCCAGCAAAATGTGTGCAATAGAGTCCTGTACCCAATTCACAAACTGACGGTACTCGTTATTCGTAATTTCCGTAGCATCCATATAGAAGCCGGAAATAGAAATCGACTTGTTACGCGCAGTGTATGCATAGTTTACGTCCTCATCACTGGGACCCATGTGAAAAGTTCCGGCTGGTACGTATACCATCCCATACGGTACAGGGGGAGAGTACTTCGGTCTCGGACTTACGCCGATCAATTGCCCTTGCGCATTTTTAGGGGTTTTACTACCGCCACAGCTGGCCAGCAGGGAAACCAGCAAAACTGCCAACAGACCTTTTACATAGTTAAGCTTCATAAGGGTAGCTTTCATCAGAATATGTTTTTTCTATTAACCAGCCTGGTGTGATTTGCCTGTATACAAGGGAACACATTTCTCATTTTTTCACCCGCTTTGTTTATATGAAAGATAGCAAATGTAATAATTAATTTTAATCCGTAGTGACTTTTTATCCAACTTTTTCAATTCGCCTTATATCCGTTCTGTAACTAGTTTAAACGCGCCTTTTAACATTTTATTATATAAACGTAATAACATTTATTGAATCAATAGCCTCCCTTACAAACGGCAAGTTACATAATTATTATATTAAATTAATAATTTCTTCTATATAATGTACGGGCTTAATGCAATGATAATCTTTACATAAATACACCAAAGTGTCATTTTCCCGCTCCCGTTCGGTCAGCAGCGGAATTGCCGGAATATTTTTTTCTGCGCCGACAAGAACCCTGTACGGGATAAACCATTTTCCCGCTTCATTCATTCTTTCCCTGAAATCTTTTCCAACAATGGCCAGTTCGGGGGTACCCTTTACCAGTTGTAATAACTGGCTCGCCCACACGCCAAAGGAAGTAGGGTATCTGACTATCGTTTGCGACAGGCTGGAAACGGCTTCCACACAACGGTTTGTCCATTCCTTCTGATCAAAAACAACAGAAAGGTACCAAAGGTTCTGCATCATTACCGCATTTCCACTGGGCACCGCCCCGTCGTAGATCTCCTTCTTCCGCACAATCACATCGTTCTGACCTTCAATAGTATAATAAAAAAACTGTCCCGCTTCATCACCGAAATGAGCTATCACAAACGCCGTAATATCACGCGCCTCGTATAAATACTGCGTGTCACCGGTAACTTCCTGCAATGCTATCAGCGCGCGGATCAAACACGCATAATCATCCAGGAACGCCGGATACTTTGCCTGGTCCTGTTTCCATGTATGATAAAATGCGCTACCAGCGGCTTCCTGGCGGAAATTGGCCATACAGAAATCCATATTGCGGACTGCCATCTCCCGGTAAGCCGGTACACCCAATGCCGCATAAGCTTTACAGCAGGCATGTATCATCATGGCATTCCATCCCAGCAGGATCTTATCGTCCAGCCCCGGCCGGATACGGTTGGCCCTTACTGCCAGCAGTTTTTCCCGGCACCCCTTTAACATAGCCCCGAAAATATCCGCATCGTATCCCTTCTCCGCCGCAAAGGCCAGCAGTGGCTGCTGTACCCATAAAATATTCTGTTCTTCCCAGTTACCATGATCCGTTACATCATAATACTCGCAGAAAGGCTTCGCCTGTTCCCCCAGGATATGATGGATCTCCGCTTTGCTCCAGGTATAAAACTTCCCTTCCACGCCTTCGGAATCCGCGTCCAGGGCCGCATAAAAGCCTCCTTCGGGAGCAGTCATTTCACGGGTAATAAAGTCCATTGTATCCCTGATCGTTTGGGCGTATACCCCGTTGTGTGTCAGCTGGTAAGCATCGCACAACACATCAAGGAGGAGGGCATTATCATACAGCATCTTCTCAAAATGAGGCGCCAGCCATTTTTCGTCAGTGGAATAACGGGCAAAACCGCCGCCCAGCTGATCATAAAGGCCGCCCTGCAACATTTTATCGAGCGACAATAACGCCTGTTGCAGCGCTCCGGGATGCTGATACGCATGATGATACCTCAGCAGGTAGGCAATGGTAAAGGTTTGCGGGAACTTCGGCGCCCGCCCAAAACCACCCCAGCGGGTGTCGGCCTGCTTCAGTATATTTTCGCAGATGGTATCACACTGCGCTTTGGTAAATAATTCTTCAAAGGGAATATTGAGGTGCAAACCAGGCTGCTGCCCAATCTGGGCCGACTGCTGTATATGCTGCACCAGGTTATCTGCCTGTGATTCAATCTCTTCCCGCTTATGCTTGAACGCATCGGCGAGTGACAACAGTACATCCGTCCAGGAAGGGCGGCTGTATGCCTTCACCGGTGGAAAATAAGTACCCCCGTAAAAAGGTTTTTTATCCGGCGTGAGAAAAACGTTCAGCGGCCAGCCACCAGCGCCGGTCATAGCCTGTACAGCATCCATGTAAATATGATCCAGATCTGGCCTTTCCTCCCGGTCTATCTTAATATTTATGAAGTGTTCATTCATGATGGCCGCCGTAGCTTCCTGCTCAAAACTTTCCCGCTCCATTACATGGCACCAGTGACAGGCGGCATATCCGATACTTACCAATATAGGTTTATCCTCCTGCAATGCACGTTGCAGCGCCTCTTCTCCCCACGGATACCAGTTTACAGGATTATGCGCATGCTGCAGCAGATATGGACTGGTTTCACTGATAAGCTTATTCATGGATTCCCCCCTACGCGATAAATAATGATTGATCTTCTATTTCTTCTACAAAGAAATTTATTTTTTCAGGATTACAAAGAAATATTTTGAAAACGGCCCCTGCACCGCCATAGCAGCAAAAAAACAGGGATGGCGTAATGCCATCCCTGCCCAGTTTTATCGCAGAAAAATTGCTTATTTCTTTATTAATGTAGTCAGGTACTGCTCCAGCGCAGCTGCCATAGAAGGCGCCTGTGGAAGTGGTGCTTTTACATCGAGTCTTAACCCTGCTTCTTCCACAGCAGCAGAAGTGGTAGGACCGAAGGCGCCGATATGCGTCCCGTTCTGCACAAATTCAGGCATATTCTCAAACAGCGATTTCACACCGGAGGGACTGAAAAACACGATCATGTCATAAGCAGTAGCAGCCAATACTTCCTTTACATCTGTAGAAACGGTTTTGTAAAGGGTAGCGGTAGCATAGTCGCACTTGTTTGCTTTCAGCCATTCTTCAATATCTTTCTTCTGGCTATCGGAACTCGGGAAAAGGAATTTCTCATTGTCCCGGTGTTTGTTCATTACCTCCAGCACTCCTTTGGTAGAACCGTCTGCTCCGTAAAATACCTTCCGCTTTCGATAGAGAATGAATTTCTGCAGATACAACGCAACTGCTTCCGTAATACAAAAGTATTTGCAGTCCTGTGACACCTTAATCTTCATTTCCTCACAAATCCGGAAAAAGTGGTCTACCGAGTTACGACTGGTGAAAATCACCGCCGTAAAGCTGAGAATGTCGATTTTCTGTTTTCTGAACTCCTTCGCTGGCAAACCTTCCACCCTTATGAACGGATAAAAATCCAATTTTATATTGAATTTCCTGGCCAGATCAAAGTAGGGTGACTTTTCTGTTTCAGGCTTAGGTTGAGAAATTAGGATTGACTGAATTTGTTTTCCTTGCAAATCTTTTTTTGGCCCGCCTTTTATCATACGTTTTTTGCTCTTGTGTTAACAATAGGCGATAATCAGGGATTACCAGTTAACCAGATATTCTGCAGCACCTTGGTTAATATTAAAACAGGCGCTACTTCGAATGCGCAAAGGTAAAGAAAAAAATGCAATTTACTGAAAGATAGGTACTGCCTAACCAGTGAATAAGATCTAATATACCGGTAGATAATGAGTAATACAATAAAAAACAAGGATATATATAGGAAAGTACGGGCTATTTCGGGCTTACAGAAGGCAATTATCACCAGGAACGGCACCAGTAACACTCCCAAAATCTTGTTGATCAGGTAAAGAATGAAAATATAAGCATCCGCCAGCTCAGAATTCCCGAATAACCAGCCGCAAAAACGCAGCATAATATACTTAAAACCATACACCACGGCCACCATCACTATTAAACCAGGTATCAGCAACCAGGGCTCCGCCTGTGGAAATACCTGCTGACGATATAATACCAGGTAAAAATACAGCCCCAGCGCAATAGCAAAGAAAATATTCAGCAACATGTTAGGGAAAGGCGATTGCGACAACTGGTCCTTTAACTGCCGCTGACTCAACGTAGGATTCAGAAATGCACGGAACAGATCCGAGAAATATTTCCGGTAAGCCAGCCGGATCACGCTCAGTACCAGCAACACCCCCGCCATCAGGTAAATAAGCCAGTCCATATTACGGTAGGGCCTTATCGGGTTGGTATCTGCAAACCGCGGTTTGCCGGGTTTCAGGAAGACGTTTTCCTGCGATATCTTCTTCAGGTAAAGATCATATGCCGATACCGGCTTTTTTTTAGGCGCAGCCGCCAATGCCAGGCTATCTGTTTTCAGATTTGCCGTGTCCTTCAGCAGCTTTGTGGTATCCTTTTTCACCCGCGCAACAGCCGGCAAAGCAGCCCTGGTGCTGTCTTTCTTAACAGGAGCAGTACGCGCCTTCGGGCGCGATGAATCTGCAGCTGTACGGGTAATCACCGGCTTTTTCTTTACTGCCGGCCGTACCGCAGCGGAATCTGTTGTTTGTGCCAAAACGGGCAAATAACCTAAAATGAATAACAGCAGTAACCAGTTTCGCACCAGGAAAATATTTTGCAATGACTTTAAATCGGTTTTTCAATAACCCGTTTCCCACACAAAGGAATCAACGGCAATTAACAACGTCCTGCCCACATAACAAAAAGGAAACGTAATTATGATATCGCAAAGATATTAAAATAGTCCATAGTTGACCGGAGTGTAGTAAAGGGAAGAAGGTATCTTTGCGGCCAATACGGGTAAACAATCATAAAACGTTATGGCCGGAATTTATTTACATATCCCTTTTTGCAAGCAGGCCTGCTACTACTGCAATTTTCACTTTTCCACCTCGCTGTTGCAGCAGGAGGCAATGGTGAATAGCATTGTGCAGGAAATCGCCCTGCAAAAAGATTACCTCGCACAGGAGCCGGTACATACCATTTACTTTGGCGGCGGTACTCCCAGCCTGCTGAAGGAGCAGGAACTCACTGCTCTCCTGTTGCACCTGCGCGCCACATTTGCGGTAGCAGCGGATGCGGAAATTACCCTGGAGGCCAACCCCGACGACCTTACGGCCGAAAAACTGGTGCAGCTGAAAGCCGCCGGCATCAACCGCCTGAGCATAGGCGTACAGTCGTTTCATGAAGAAGACCTCACCTGGATGAACCGCGCACACAACAGCCGGCAGGCACTGGATTGTATCAAACAGGCGCAGGACCTCGGGTTTCAGAATATCACCATCGACCTTATTTACGGAGGACCCACGCTCACCAATGAAGGCTGGGAACAAAATGTGAAGCAGGCTATTGCACTGGGCGTTCCGCATTTATCGTGCTATGCGCTCACCGTAGAACCGGGAACGGCGCTGGATCACTTTATAAAGAAAAAGAAAATGGCCGCCACCGACCTGGACAAAGCAGCACAGCATTTTGAAATGCTGATGGAATGGCTGGGAGCAGCCGGTTACGAACATTACGAAATCTCCAATTTCGCTTTACCGGGGTGGCATTCCCGGCATAACAGCAGCTATTGGCAGGGCAAACCCTATCTCGGGCTGGGCCCGTCGGCCCACTCGTTTAACGGCACATCACGGCAATGGAACATCGCCAACAACGCCCAATACATAAAAAGCATTGCGGCAGGTACGGTTCCTTTTGAGATAGAGTCGCTCACTACAGCGATGCAGTTCAACGAATACATCATGACGTCCCTCCGGACCTCCGCGGGATGCAACCTGGAATGGGTGGCAGAGAAGTTCGGAACCGATCATACCATTCATTTACTGGCGCACAGTGAACCGTATATTAAAATGGGCCGCATAGAGCGGGTAGGGGAAGCATTACGGTTAACAAAAGCCGGTCGCCTGTTCGCAGACGGAATAGCCGGCGAGTTATTCATCTTATAAAAAATAAAAAAAGCAGCGGAGGTAATATCCCCGCTGCTCTTCTATATAAACACAGTTAATGTTAATTACCATCCCAGGATATACGCAAACATCAGCGGCGCCACAATAGTAGCATCTGATTCTACGATAAACTTAGGCGTATTAATATCCAGCTTACCCCAGGTAATTTTCTCATTAGGCACAGCACCGGAGTACGAACCATAAGAAGTAGTGGAGTCGGATATCTGGCAGAAATAACCCCAGAAAGGCACATCTGTCCATTCCAGATCCTGGTACATCATTGGTACCACACAAATCGGGAAGTCGCCCGCAATACCACCACCAATCTGGAAGAAGCCAACACCCTTACCAGCGGAATTGTTGCGGTACCATTCAGACAGGTAGATCATGTATTCAATACCGCTTTTCATGGTAGACGTTTTCAGGTCGCCCTTAATGCAGTAGGAAGCAAAGATGTTACCCATGGTACTGTCTTCCCATCCCGGAACGATGATAGGAATATTTCTTTCGGCAGCTGCAATCATCCAGCTGTTCTTTGGATCAATTTCGTAGTGTTCTTTCATCACACCGCTCAGCAGGAGCTTGTACATGAATTCATGCGGGAAATAGCGCTCACCGGCTTCTTCAGCATCTTTCCATATTTTATAGATATGTTTCTGAATACGGCGGAAAGCTTCTTCTTCCGGGATACAGGTATCTGTAACGCGGTTAAAGCCCTGCTCCAGCAGATCCCATTCTTCCTGCGGGCTCAGATCACGGTAGTTAGGTACTCTCTTATAATGTGTATGCGCTACCAGGTTCATGATATCCTCTTCCAGGTTGGCGCCTGTACAGGAAATGATATCCACTTTACCCTGACGGATCATTTCCGCGAAAGAAATGCCCAGTTCAGCCGTACTCATCGCACCGGCCAAAGTCACCATCATTTTACCACCTTCCAGTAAATGTGTTTCATATCCTTTGGCAGCATCCACCAATGCGGCTGCATTAAAGTGGCGGTAATGGTGCTGGATAAATTGAGAAACAGGTCCCTTATTCATGTCATTTAATCATTTATACATTAACAGTCTGGCTAATAAAGCCTTAACAGGTGGCAAAGTTAAGATAATTTTTGCAGGGGCAAGGGCGTGGGGATAAAACAAAAAGGCCCAGGGTAAATGCCCCGGGCCTTGTATTTTTAACACTACTAAAACTAAGCTTTTTTCAAACGGCTGTATACTTTCATATTGGCGTCTGTATCGGTTTTGATGACAGTCCAGGTATCAGTACTTTCCAGCGTTACAAAATATACTACATTATCTGAAGACGCATATTCCACTACGCAGTAAATGCTTGTGTTAGGATACTTTTTATTCAGTTTGCTGAGTACTTTCAGTGGCAGCTGTTCTGCCTGCAGGTACCGGGAAGTAGCCAGCAGGGTACCGTCTTCCTTGAAGAAGGCAGTCACCTTGGTGTTACTCATGGTAAACTTGGCGGTAAAGGTTTTGTTATCGTCCGTGTACCACTTTACATCGGTAGCACCGTTGAAAGAATCATGGAAAGTACTGTTGATCTTGTTGTTAACAGTAGTTTCATAAGGGCTTGCGAAAAGCACATTGGCACTTAACACGAGCGCTGCGCTGACTAATAAAATAAGTTTTTTCATGGCGGAAAAAATTTATGGTGATTGTAATTTTTTTTGTTTTGATAAGTCAAAGCTACACCCGGAAGTGCCCAGTGGTCAAGGCATACTTTACTGATGGGGGCACATGATTAGTTGGGCTATCCGTTAATGAACGTCCGCCTGACCGGTGGCGGACATACGGCCATACAGACCAGCCATAGCCTGTTTGTTGGTGCCAACCTGCCAATGTTGCTTGGGCGAGAGTTAAGAAATTGTTAAAATGGATAAGGTTTTTCAGCGGTTGACCGGCCACTGCCAATTGCCGCATAAATGTGTATCTTGAGATGATGAATCACCTGGCCCATGCTTACTTGTCTTTCCGCCAACCGGAACTGATCACCGGTAACCTCATTGCAGATTTTGTAAAGGGCCGGAAAAACATGGCTGCCTATACAGAAGGCATCCAGCAGGGCATCCGGATACACCGGGCTATCGACAACTTTACTGACCAACATCCGGTAACGGGCAGGGCTAAACAATTTTTCAGGCCGTCCTGCGGATTATACAGCGGCGTGTTCACGGACCTGGTATATGATCATTTCCTGGCCATTGACCCCGAGCGCTTTACAAACGATTCCCTGTATTCGTTTGCCCGTTACGTTTATAGCGAGATTAACCAGCGCGCAGACCAGCTGCCGCCGGCTTTTTTGCAGATGTTTGAACACATGCAGGCGTACAACTGGCTCTATAACTACCATACTA
Source organism: Chitinophaga ginsengisegetis (assembly GCF_900168065.1). Lineage (GTDB taxonomy): Bacteria > Bacteroidota > Bacteroidia > Chitinophagales > Chitinophagaceae > Chitinophaga > Chitinophaga ginsengisegetis. The sequence goes on from NZ_FUZZ01000001.1 coordinate 3,471,470, forward strand.
CAGAAGGAATTTCCAAATCCATCAGGGGAGTAGCCCGCCGGGCCAGGTATTTGGAAACCGATGGCAATATTGTATTTGCTGTGTTTATGGAACACTATGCCGCCCTGAAAGAATGTTACCAGGATTTCTTCCCCGAGCTGCAAACTTATGTGGAAGAACTGTTACAAACCGAAAACCGCTAACGGCTTGTTAAATGAGAGAACTACGCTTTTCAGATTCCTTAAAAAAAAGTAGGTTTGCCGCCAATAATCTATAAAAGAAATAAAGCTTTCCAGGATGATGAAAAAAGTTCTCCTTTTTGCCTTTGTAGCAGGTTTAATCAGCTTAAGCGCTGCTGCACAGGATAAAAAACTACCTCCACTTGATGCCAGCCCGATGGATATGGCGTATTACCCTGTAATGTATCCCTATGTTGTAAAAGTAAAAGGCGAACCCGGAACACTGGTAGCCAGAGTAATTTACAGCCGCCCGCAAACCAAAGGAAGGGATATCTTCGGGAACCTGGAAGAATACGGCAAAATATGGCGACTGGGCGCCAACGAGGCCACAGAAATAGAGTTCTTCCGGCCCGTGATCATCGCCGGTAAAAACATCCCGAAAGGACGTTATACCCTCTACGCCATTCCAACAGAAAAAACCTGGACCATCATTCTGAACAAAGACACCGACGTATGGGGAGCTTTCAAATATGATCAGAAAAAGGATGTGGTAAGAACTGCCCTCCCGGTATTGTCGCTGGATACGCCTGTAGAAGCATTTACAATGGTGTTTGAAAAAGGAGATCCGGGCGCCAATCTCATTATCGCCTGGGATAAAGTAAGCGTAAGCCTCCCTATTAAATGGCACGAGGGTTCCGCTGTTCCAAAAAAGAAATAAACCTTACATTATAAAATGCCGCCGGGGCGGGGTAAAAGCAGTGTTCTCCTGCTTTTGCTCCGCCCCGGTAACGTTTATACGAAAACTGTTTACACAGTGGTTGCTGTAAAAAGAAAAAGCGGTAAGAATACCGCCTTAAGAATTTTAACCATATCCTATGAAAAACCTGAAACGAATTTAGCCGGTTTATTCATATCCGTTAGTACCTAATTGGTGAACGATATAAAAATGTTCGTAAGCGTCGAATTTTATGCGATCATATTTTAATATATGCTAAAATGGACAAGTTTGCCCTTCATCAATTGGCCAATCTCCAATCGCAAAAACTGGAGTATATTTGGAAACCATCAGAAATTGATCATTCTAAACTATTTAAGACATGAAGCTGGGTACTAAACTCATACACGCAGGTGTAGCTCCCGATCCGTCTACCGGCGCTATTATGACGCCGATCTTTCAAACGTCTACCTATGTACAAAGTGCGCCAGGGGTGCATAAGGGCTATGAATACGCCCGGACGCAGAATCCTACCCGCGACGCCCTTCAGAACGCATTGGCAGCCATTGAAAACGGTACGCATGGCATTTCTTTCGGCAGCGGACTGGCAGCTACAGACGCAGTTATGAAACTCCTGAGCCCCGGCGACGAGGTAATTGCCACCAACGACCTTTACGGCGGCACCTACCGGATCTTTACCAAAGTGTTTGAACGTTACGGTATCCGGTTCAATTTCATCGACATGTCTGATGCCCGGAACATAGAAGCCCATATTACCCCAAAAACCCGGATGATATGGCTGGAAACACCTACCAACCCGCTTTTAAAAATCATAGATATTGCGGCCTGTGCAACGATAGCGCGTAAAAGTGAAGTGATACTTTGTGTAGATAATACCTTTGCATCGCCTTACCTCCAGAATCCGCTGGACCTGGGCGCTGATATCGTGCTGCATTCGGCCACCAAATACCTCGGAGGCCACAGCGATGTGGTTCACGGCGTAGTGATTGTAAAAAATGAAGACCTCGCCAAACAGCTGTATTTTCTCCAGAACAGCTGCGGCGCCGTTCCCGGTCCGCAGGATTGCTTCCTGGTGCTCCGCGGTATCAAAACCTTACACGTACGCATGCAGCGCCATTGTGAAAATGGCGTAGTAGTAGCCAATTTCCTCCGCAACCACCCCAGGGTGGATAAAGTATACTGGCCCGGATTTACAGACCATCCAAATCATGATATTGCCAAACAACAGATGAGAGGCTTCGGAGGCATGATGTCCTTTACATTAAAAGATGATAGCATAGAGTCGGCAAACCGGATCCTGAGCAACACACATTTATTTGCCCTGGCAGAATCGTTGGGAGGGGTAGAGTCGCTGATAGGCCATCCCGCCAGCATGACACACGCCTCCATTCCACGCGCAGACAGAATAAAGAACGGACTCGCAGACTCCCTGATCCGGCTAAGCGTGGGTATTGAAGACGCAGATGACCTCACTGAAGACCTCGCAAAAGCCATCGGGTGAGTAATAGATTTTAATTCTTATGCGGTAAAAATTATCTTTACCGGGAGCGTAAATATTTATCCTAACCATGTCCAGAGCCTCTTTATATCTGAATTGAAGATTCCGGTGTAAAAAGGCTTGTGGTAATACACGTGATTAAACTTATGAAGATCCAGAAACTAAGGGAGTTTTTAGATGCCAAGGCAGCATACTATAATCACCCGGACTTTATAGCTAATGATCCTATTAGCATACCACACCGGTTCACTGTATTGCAGGATATCGAAATCGCCGGCCTTTTTGCAGCTATACTGGCATGGGGAAACCGTACCAGTATTATCAACAAATGCACGGAACTAATGAAAATGATGGATGATTCGCCGTACGATTTTATCCGTCATCACCAGCCGCGGGATCGTATGAAATTACTTTCCTTCTGCCACCGTACTTTCAACGGCCTGGATCTGCTGTATTTTGTAGAGTTCCTCCAGCATTATTACACCAATGTAACATCGCTGGAATTTGCCTTCAGTGCCCACATCACCCCGCAGGATGAAAATGTGGAAAAAGCACTGATCGGATTCCGGAAAGTGTTTTTTGCACTGGAACACCCGGAAAGAACAGTTAAGCACATCGCCACACCGGCAAAGAACTCTGCCTGCAAGCGATTGAATATGTATTTACGCTGGATGGTGAGAAATGACGAAAATGGCGTGGATTTTGGGCTCTGGCAGCACATATCACCTTCGCAACTGGTATGCCCGATGGATGTACACGTGAGCAGAGTGGCCACCAGGCTGGGAATCATTGCCGAGCCAAAGGCCGACTGGAAAACAGCCACCGCCCTTACACACCAGTTGAAGAAACTGGATCCTGATGATCCTGCCAAATATGATTTCG